>NZ_CP019985.1:0-2400000 GCF_002250115.1 Shouchella clausii
AGCAGAGAAACGACTTGCAGAAAGCGAGCTGCGTTACAAAGCTTTATTCGACCATAATCCTGAACTTGTGTACAGAATTGATTTGCACGGGAACATTGTGGATTTAAATGATAAATTTATGCAAGTAACTGGTTATAAACAAGAGGATGCGCTCGGCAAATCAATCCTCACTTACGTCCAACCAGATGACCATGAGCGCTTGCGCTGGAAATTAGAGCAAGTCAAATTGACACGGAGAGCACACCAATGCAACCAAGTCCGTATTAACCACCGCTATGGTGATCGTGTCATTGTCAACTGTGCATCGGTTCCGATCATCATCGATAATGAATTGGTTGGCATTACAGGTTACGCCACCAATATTACAAAATATTAGAAACAGAAGAAAAGCTCCGTACGACGGAAAAGTTGGCTGTCGTTGGCGAGTTAGCAGCTGGGATTGCACATGAAATCCGCAACCCACTTACATCCCTTAGAGGGTTTGTCCAACTTTCCAGGATGAAAGCAAGGAAAATAATCCCCTTCATCGGATTATGCTCGATGAATTAGAGCGCATTAATACGATTGCGAGCGAATTGCTCGTTTTGTCACGGCCCCAAGGAGTAGTCTTCCAAAGATGCAACCTTCGCCAAGTCTTAGGGGACGTCGTTCAGTTAATGGATACAGATGCACAACTTAATGGGGCGACTCTATGCCTTCAAGCTGAAGAAGAGCTATCTCTTGAGTGCGACCCTAACCAGTTAAAACAACTGTTTATTAACGTCGTAAAAAATGCAGCAGAATCAGGGGCGAGCGCGATTGTTGTACGAGCATTCCCTAGCCGCACACAAATATGCGTGGCTGTGGAAGACAATGGCTGCGGCATTAGTGGCGACCGAATTGAAAGACTCGGCGAACCTTTTTATTCGCAAAAAGAACGGGGAACAGGGCTTGGGCTAACGATCAGCCATAAGATTGTTGATGCCCACCATGGTTCGATTCAGTATAAGAGTGAGCTAGGAACTGGTACAACGGTCTTCATTACTTTGCCGAAAGTACAATAAACCAAGTCTTAAGAAACAAAGGTTGGAGACACGGCTTCAAGCTGCTCTTTGTCTGGCAGCATCACTCAGTAGCCTGCTGATAACAGCAGGTTTTTTTATCTATACAGGGCCACCGTAACGTGATATAATCTGCCATTATTAGACGAATCGTTTTGGCTTTCAAAACGTCGCAACATTCGAACAGAAAAGGGGGATGATGCATGTCTGAGTTGGCCAAGGCATTGCAAGCCCATTTAGGGACTCAAAAAGTGACAATTAACGAAACAGCCCTTGCGCTTCATAGCAAGGACGAATCCTACCATACGCCAAGCCAACCTGAAGTGGTCGCATATCCCACATGTACAGAAGATGTACAAGCCATTATACAGATAGCTAAATCATTTTTCCGCGCCCTATCTATTCATTTGGCCTCGGCACAAGTTAGAAGGCCATGCGATTCCGTATGAAGGCGGCATCTCAATCGATTTTTCAGAAATGAATAACATTATTGCTGTAAAAGAAAAGATTTCCTTGTAACGGTTCAGCCAGGGGTAACCCGTTCTCAGCTCAATCAGGAATTAAAGAAATATGGATTATTTTTTCCAGTCCGATCCTGGCCAAACGCGACACTTGGCGGCATGGCTGCCACCAATGCCAGCGGCACAACTTCTGTGCGGTACGGCATTATGCGGGATCAAGTCCGTGACTTGGAAGTCGTTTTTAGCTGACGGGACGATGATCCGCACTGGCAATCTGCAGCCAAGTCATCATCAGGCTACCATTTAAACGGATTGTTTGTAGGATCAGAAGGCACTCTTGGCTGCTTTACAGAATTGACGTTACGTGTCCACGGCATTCCTGAACATATTGTAGCTGGGCGCTGCGGCCTTTCGGACATTAGACGACGCAGTAGCCGCTGTTGTCGCGATTTTACCAAGCTGGAATTCCCGATTGCCGCGTCGAGTTAGTAGATGAACCTTCCATTGCTAAAGTCAATGCCTTTAGCGATACTGATTACAGCCAAAAGCCGACACTATTTCTTGAATTTCATGGCAATGAAGCAGGGCTCAAACAAGACGTGGCATTTACAAAAGAAATGGTGGCCGACTACGGTTGCGAAGCCTTTGCTTTCGAAACCGATACAGCGGCACGCAACAAGCTATGGGAAGCGCGGCATAACTTGGCATATGCTTACGTGCATAGCGCCCCTGGACGAAAGCTGATGGTGACAGATGTATGCGTCCCCATTTCACAATTGGCAGACGCGATTCGCACAGCTCGAAATGCGGTCACTTGCTCTCCTTTTGAAGGAGGCATCATTGGTCCGTTGGCGATGGCAATTACCACGTTTTGCTAATGATTGACCCGGCTAACGCTGATGAGATCGAAGCGGCTAGCCGCTTAAATGAAGCGATGTCAATGATGCACTTGCCCGCGGTGGCACTTGCACAGGCGAGCATGGCGTAGGCATCGGCAAACTGAAATACCAAGCACAAGAACACGGACCAGCGCTTGGTGTAATGCAATCGATCAAACGCGCCCTTGACCCTGAAATCGAATGAACCCTAATAAATTGTTGTACACAAAGACGGAGGATGTTGTATGAAGTGGATTGAATCGCTTAGTTCTTTTGCCGGAAAATATTTTGCACTGCTTGTTATTGTAGCGGCTATCACTGCTTTTCTTGTTCCAGAAGTTTTTATCCCGATTAATGGCTATGTACCAATTTTGCTAGGCATCGTCATGCTAGGGATGGGAATGACGTTGAAGCCAGTTGACTTTAAGCTTGTTGCCACACGCCCACTCCCTGTTTTGCTTGGCCTTGTGTTCCAATTTACGATCATGCCCTTTACCGCTTCGCGATTGCTTATTTGCTGCAATTGCCGCCAGAACTCGCGGCTGGCCTTGTGCTGCTTGGTTCAGTCCCTGGGGGCACAGCGTCCAACGTCATGGTTTATTTGGCAAAAGGCGATTTACCCCTTTCAATTACAATGACGTCAATGTCAACGTTATTGGCGCCAATCGCTACACCGGCTTTGCTTTATTTGTTAGCTGGACAATGGCTGCCAGTCAATTTCGTCGACATGTTTACGATGATTGTTCAAGTCATTGTCATTCCCGTTATCGCCGGGTTATTGATTAACCGTTTCTTGCCAAAAATCGCAGCAAAAACATCTGTGGCGATGCCTCTTGTCTCTGTGCTTGCCATTCTCGCGATCTTATCAGCAGTGGTTGCCGCCAACACTGGCAGCTTGATCCAAGCAGGCTTGATTGCTTTGTTGCCGTGATGCTCCATAATGCCGCCGGCCTCGCACTAGGCTTTATAGCAGCTCTCGCTTTCCGTTTGCCGGCTAGCCAGCGTCGTGCGATTTCAATTGAAGTTGGCATGCAAAATTCCGGTCTAGGCGTCGCCTTAGCAACTGCCCATTTTACACCATTGGCTGCCATACCAAGTGTACTCGCCGCTGCTTGGCACAACATTTCTGGGCCTATCCTTGCCACATACTGGTCAAAACGGCCACTGCCACCAGAGGCCACATCACTAAATAAAAAAAGAGCTTCTTGACAAATAACCCGCCGCAACATACGGCGGGTTTCAGACTGTAGACAAACGCTCGCATACTTCGTCGTTTGCCTCGGTCATATGCTTTGAAACTGTCGTTTCATGCGCAAGAAAACCGCTGCTCATGAACCCCCGTTCTATTCGCATCTTCCCTCGCCAGCACTCCTCGTCTGACAAGCGTTTTCTATCAGTCTGAGGGTGGGTTTTTCCATGAGTTGGCTGCTTAAGAAGAAACGGTTTTTACCCCTATTCCTGTTTGGGCAAGCATGGAAAAATAAGAGGGGCATGTTTTGGCAACGCAGCCAGGATCGTCTAGTTCGATTTTATCTACTCTTGCGCCAATCAGAGCGAGCGCCATCGCCATGCGGTGGTCATCGTATGTGTTTACAACGGTTGGCGTCGGCTGGCCTGGATAAACCATTAATCCATCATGTCTTTCCTCGACACGGATACCTAAGCGGCTTAACTCTGTACAAATTGCGCGAATGCGATCACATTCATGGTGTCGGATGTGGCCAACTCCTTCAATGGCAATTGGACCGTCAGCAAAAGGAGCGATCGCGGCAAGCGTTAAGGCTTGATCGGATAATTCATTCATATTAACGGAAAACCCGCCTTTTAAACGAGGGGCCCTTCTACTTCAACAAACGATGGTCCGATTTCAAAGTTGCATCCCATTCGTTTAAGGATGGAGACAAACAGAATATCTGGCTGGCTTGTTTTCGTCGAAAAATGGCGTATACGGATTTTCCCTGCTGTGATGGCGGCAAGGGCAAGAAAGTAACAAGCCGTTGAGGCATCGGCTTCAATCGCGATGTCGTTTGCGACATAAGGAGAAGGGTTCACTTCAAGCAAGCTTAAATCAGGCGCTGCTTTCACTTCGACCCCAAAAGCTGCCATCAAGTCGATTGTGATTCGCACATACGCCTGTTGGACAATGCCGCCTTCAACAGTGATCGAGACAGGTTCTTTCGCCAATGGAGCCGCCAATAAACAGCCGCTTATAAATTGGCTGGACAGCTGGCCGCTCATGTTCACTTTTCCCCCGTTCAACCCTTCACCGGAGATGGAAAGGGGATAATGGCCCCTACGGTCGCCATACTGAATGCCTGCCCCTAATGCCTGTAATGTTTCTACCAAGGGAGCAATGGGGCGTTTGTTCATGCTTTGGCTCGCTTCCACATGCCAGTTTCCCGTTGCAGCCGCCAACATTCCAGGCAAAAAACGTCCTGCTGTTCCAGCTGAACCAATATAAAGGGAGCCAGAATGAAACACCCCTCCTCTCCCATAGACAGTCATATCGCTTCCATCTACCGCAATTTTTACCCCTGTTTTTGTAAGCGCATCGATGCACCAATACGTGTCGTCGCTTTTTAACGCATTCCTTAATGTAGAAGTGCCTGACGCAGCTGCTGCCAACAGCAATGCGCGATTTGTTGCACTCTTGCTTCCAGGCACTTCTAACGAAGCGTTTATTCTCTTTTGGCTCGGCGTTAAACGGAGGCGCTCCACCCCTGCTAAAGGCGTCCAAGGGCTACGTGCTTGTGAATCAAACTGAACCATGCTCCAATCTCCTTTGTATTCGTTCTTCCTTTTATTTTAATGACAGAAGTGATATAAATGAAATCAATATTATTAATCGATGACATAGGTGATATTTATGACAAATTTAGAGCATTACCGCATTTTTTATACAACGGCTAAAGAGCAAAACTTTAGCAAAGCCGCTTCCTCCCTATTTATTACACAGCCTAGTGTCAGCCACGCCATTAAACAATTGGAAACGCAACTAGGCGTGTCGCTCTTTGTTAGGCACTCAAAAGGGGTCTTTTTAACAAATGAAGGCAAAGTGCTTTACTCGTACATCAAGCAAGCATTTGCCCACATTGAAACAGGAGAACGGCACCTCCAATCATTGAAAGCGCTTGAAAGTGGCTCGATTACCATTGCTAGCAGCGACTCGATTTGCAAACATTATCTGTTGCCACGGGTTCCCTCTTTTTTGAAACGTTGGCCGAAGCTTGACATTAAGTTCCAGCATGGCTCGACGCCAGACATTATGAAAAAACTAGAGCAAGGGCGAAATCGACATAGGGATTGTGCACTTGCCTATTAACGAGAAGGACATGGAAATAACCCCTTTTAAAACGACGACTTGCCTTTTTTGTACTAGTCCAACATACAAAACGCTTCATGACGGTACCCATTCATTAGCGGAGCTAACCCGCTACCCGCTTGTCTCTTTTTCAGCAGGGAGCAGTACTCGCTCTTTTCTTGAGCATTTATTCCAACAACAGGGGCAAACGTTTTCTCCAGAGTTGGAAGTCGGAAGCATTGAACTGCTAATTGAGTGCGCCAAGCTTGGCATGGGAATTGGCTTTGTTGCTAAAGAGCTGATCGAAAAGGAACTTGAGCGAAGCGAGTTAGTCGAAATCCCAGTCGATATAGCCATCCCCACTAGGGAAATCGCGCTCATCACAAAAAAAGCAGCGCCACTGTCAATCGCAGCGCGCCGCTTTTTTAACCATTTACTTGCCGATTAAATTACTCGACTTTTTCCGTATCACGTAAATAGAAAATACTTGCTGGATATTGCCAGAACCCTTCAATGTCATCGCCCATGCCGGCCAATAACACAGAGTGGTACAAATTGACGACTGGCGCTTCTTCGGCCAACACATTTTGCGCTTCTTCATAAAGGGCCAAACGCTTCTGTTCATCCGTCTCTTTACGCGCTTGCTCTAGCAAATCGTCTAATTGCTCATTGGCAAAGAACGTTCTGTTGCCAGGGGCGCCAAAGTTGGATGAATGGAACATCGGATACAAGCCATAATCGGCATCGACGGTTACGGTTCCCCACGTGCCGATAAACATTTCCGTCTCGCCATCACCGGTCATTTCCAGATAAGTAGCACTCTCAACCGGATTAATGGAAACGTTTATGCCAATTTCTTCAAGTTGGGCTTGCAAGTAGGTAGCCAAATCAACTAATGAGGCAGTGCTGCTGTTTACAGTTAATGTCGCATCAAAACCGTCTTCATAGCCTGCTTCTTCCAGTAGCTGCCGCGCTTCTTCTTGGTCATATTCGAACGTATCGATGTTTTGGCTGTAACCTGTAACAGTAGGCGCAAGTGGCCCAATCGCCGGTTCAGCAACACCGTCCAATAAGCCGTTAATAATGCTGTCTTTGTCAATCGCCATACTAATGGCTTGGCGTACTCGCTTATCAGTAAACGGTTCAACTTCAGTGTTAAAGCCTAGATAAGTCAAGTTCGAGCTTGGAGATTGTTTCACAGTCGTGTTTTCGGCAGACTCGATTTCCGAAATGCTGCTCGGGTTAACAGGGTAAATAAGATCCGCTACATCGCCTTGCAACTCAGCAATTCGCGTTGCTTCCTCTGGAACCGTTTTAAAAGTAATTCCGCTTGCTTTGGCAAGGTTGTCCTTGTCCCAGTAATCTTCATTCCGGGTTACAGAGACCGATTCGCCTGATGTACGGCTGTCCAATTCAAAAAAACCAGTGCCGATCGGATGTGCATCTACGTATGAAAAAGCAGGTTCGCCGTTTTCGATTGCTTCATAATCAGCATCAATCGCTTCTTTGCTAATCATTCCACCAGCTGGATGGGCTAAATGGGAAGGAAGCGGCGAAAATGGGCCGTCTGTATGGATATGAACCGTGTACTCATCGATGACTTCGACATCGGTGATTTTATCAAACAAAAACGCAACAGGGGAACCTAGATCTGGGTCGCGAACACGGTCCAAGTTGGCTTTAACAACTTCAGCATTAAATTCACTGCCGTCGTGGAATGTCACGTCTTCACGCAACTTTGCTTCCCAGACATCATCTTCTATTTGTTCAAGGCTTGTCGCCAAGCTTGGTTGAATCTCATTGTTTTCATCAAACTCAACCAACTTATTGTAAAGAGTCCCCATTACATATAATGAATTCCCATCATTTGCCCCATGGGGGTCGAGAGAAACAGGATCAGACGACAAATCAATCGTTAGCTCGGCCCCGCTTGCGCTGTTTTCCGCCTCATCGCTTGTATTTTCTGCTTGTTCAGGGTCGTTTGAGCACGCAGTAACGACAAGCATGGCAGAAGCTGCAACCGCTAACCATAAAGCGTTTTTCTTAAACATGATGTCACCTCTTTTGTTGTTTCCCCTATTATACTTAATCTCCCATAAGATTACTAGACTTTTTATAAGAGGGTTTGGTGAAAGCCATCATTTCTGGCATCGGCAACAACACCAGAGCGCTTTTAGCGCCCTGGCCGACAAGCGTTTTCTATCAGTCTGGGATTTTGTCGACTATATCGACCCTTTTGCGCCCTAGTTATGAAATTTTACGTTTAAAAATCCAACGGTTGTAATAAAACAAGCTTGCTGGAAAACCGCCTAGTTTGATTAATTGTTTTGCTTCTGCTTTCAAACGAGGATGGCTCATCACTTTTTTATCTGATAAATACAACGCGTACAGCCCTGTTTTCAACAGCAAATGGAATTTTTTATCGGGAAGCATTTGCAGCTTTTCTGTCGCCTTCTCATCAATGTATTTAAAACGCTCGAACATTTCTTTGCTGTCCCGATAATAAGCGACAAAATTCATTTCGTTTTCTTGGCGGTCTTCTTCTTGGTCAATAAAATAATCGAGCAGAATATGGACGCCTTGTACCCAAGGAAAATACGCCTCTTTTATTTGCTGGCCTTGAGCAGTCTGTACAGGGGCAGCAGCATAAGCGGCCATACAGTATAAGGCAAGGGTAGAGGCTGTTCCGCAAGCAAATTCATACCAACGCATCGTCGGGGCAAAATGTTTGTTGCGTTCATAAAAATCCTTTAATAACGGCTCACGTTTTTCTTCCTCGACATGCTTGTATACTTGAAAGTCAATGTAAAACTGGGATACTTCCTGCATATGCGTTTGCATGTCCGCAAATCCAGGAAAAGAAGCAGTCGCTTCCCGGCAAGCATCGACCAATTTCCGCAAATACCCGTTGTCTTCGAAGCGATCACGATACTGATAATAATCGCCATACGGTTTGTCAGGCGTCAAACAGTCTAAAAGTGCTTGATGGATGGAACGGAAATCATTTGGATCATGGGCATCATTTTTGTCACAAAGTGTATCAAGATAATCACAAATCGTTTGGTAGGCAACTAAAAATTGAATATGGTTGTCCTTATTTTCTCCTGCCAGCAATGCAAAAATGCTGCCGCCTTCACAATGAAACGTTTTATCATTGACCGTCCAAGCGGCTTGCTCCCGGATTTCGACATCCTCGATTTTTAATGCTTCTTGATGCCATTTCTGCAGCTCGGCATGCGCTTTTGGCACGGTTTCCTTAAAAGCTAGTTGTATAATTTTAAATGGGTTGGCAGGCACTGTGCCCATATGTATTCCTCCTTCAACAAGGCAAGAAAGTCCGCTGCTTTAACTTTACCATATCAAAGGAAGCAATTCCTCTCAGAAGCACTCACTCTCATTTATTCTCATTTAATTGTCACGATTAGAAAAGAAACGCTTTATTGAAATGAGCAGTTCGTCAAAAAAGACGAGGAAGACTAACCCTATTGATATCAAAATCCATGAAGTGCTCCCTTCAAATGCCAAACCGCCAACTAAAATCAGAATCATTCCTAAATAAAAGCCAATGTCTTCTTCGCTGTTCCACTTCCTAGTCGGAGTGGGTTCCGCTATTAGCTCGCTCTCCTTTAATAAATAATCAGTCGTAACGTCGAATAATTCACTTAGACGGACAATATTTTGAATGTCTGGCAAACCTTTGTCTGTCTCCCATTTCCACACGGCTTGCCTGGAAACGTTCAATTCTTTCGCCAATTGTTCTTGAGAAAATCCTTGTTCTTCACGGAGCTGTTTCAGTTTGCTTCCAAAAGAATGCATGTTTGCTCACCTCTCTCCCTATGATAGCAAATATAACATCATCGTGTACGCTACTTGCCGTTTACCAATGACAACGATCGGTTGAAAACCTGTTTACAGCCGTTTTACATAGCGGATTATGCATATATAAATCCGTGTTCAACAGTTGATCATAAAACATCGTTTTCGATTTTTTATCAGCTATTTTTCTACTTTCCAAACTTCCTATTGGGTTTGCTCGCTCCTTCTGACTGCGCTATACTGTAAAAGAACAAAAAGCGAGGTGAACGATGCCAGATAGCCTAAGTTGCCTTTTCTAAGACTATTTTTCAACTAAAGGAGCTGCTAGGCATAATGAACTCATTGAAAACAAACCGCCTCTACCTTCGGGAATTGGCAGACGAAGATGCCCCCGAGCTGTTCACCATTTGGTCAACGCCGGCGGTCACAAAATTTATGAATATCATTCCGTTAACGGATGTCACACAAGCAGAAGACATTATTAAGATGTTTGCACAGCTAAGCAAAGAAAAGAAAGGAAACCGATATTCGATTTTTCTCGCTGAAACAGGCGATCTGATTGGCACTTGCGGCTTTAACCAGCTTGATGCTGACAATGACAGAGGCGAAATTGGGTATGAATTAGGGGAACGTTATTGGGGCCATGGTTATATGAAGGAAGCGCTCATGAAATTGGTGGAAGTCGGCTTTGCTTCATTTGCATTAAATCGGATTGAAGCAAAAGTCGAACCAGAAAACAGCGCCTCGATTGGCTTGTTAGAGAAAATCGGTTTTCAAAATGAAGGGCTTTTGCGACAGTATGAAAAGGCAAAAGGCCGGTATATTGACCTTTATTTGTTTAGTTTATTAAAGGAAGAGTGGGCTTAACTAGTCCACTCTGAGACTGAGGCAAACAACGACATCGTTTGTCTACAGTCCGAGAGCGGGCTTAAGCCCGCTCTTTTCCTTTTAGCGTCTTCGTTGCCGAAGCGTTATTTTGTTTTCTCGCGCTTCGGTAATGATAACGGCCTCTAACGATGTTGAGTATACACAACCCGCCAAAAATGACAGCGAATGAGAGCGGATTTTCAAGCAGAAAGAATGAGCCAACGGCAACTGCCAGACAAACCGCTGCACTTAGAAAGTAAAGATGATGTCGAACCATTGTGATTCATCCCTTTGCGGACTTTTTTGTGAAACGCCCGTTTACGGACTTCGACATAGTTGCCAAGGCTCCTCTAATTCGTTGATCATTTTCCTTTTCTATCCTTTGATGCCAGTTAGCGTAACACCTTCAACAAAATATTTTTGCCCAAGAAAGAAGACAAGAATCGCCGGCAACGTCATGACAGTCGCCGCAGCCATAATTAAATTCCAGTCCGATGTATACGTGCCTTGGAGCTGCAAAAGACCGAGTGCCAGTGTAAACAATGATTCGTCATTTAAGTAAATCAATGGGCCGAAAAAGTCATTCCACACATTCGTGAAAGTGAAAAAGGCAACAACTAGTAGCGCAGGCTTGACAAGGGGCAGGAGCACAAAAACAAAAATTTGCACATAATTGGCGCCATCGATTAATGCCGCTTCGTCTAATTCCCGGGGAATACTCATAAAAAATTGCCTCATTAAAAAGATGAAGAAGCCACCACCGCCAAAAAAGCTTGGAAACACAAGAGGCCAATACGTATTAATAGCGCCAAGCTCCGTCCAAAGCATAAAGGTTGGGATTAATGTGACGGCAGGTGGAAGCATCATCGTGGCAATAATGAGTGTAAACCAGATATTTTTCCCTGGAAATTGAAGGCGTGCAAAACCAAAACCGCACATGCAACTTGTCAACACTGTCCCGATTAGGACAGGAATCAGGATAAACAGTGTATTTTTCAAATACAAGCCGAATTCAACCACTTCAAAAATTTCAATAAAATTTCCCCATAGCCAATGATCCGGCAACATTTTCGGCGGAAATTGGAAAATTTCAGAAGAGGTCATGAGCGCACTTCGTACCATCCAGAAAAATGGCAGCAACGACAGAGCCGCTCCGAAAAGCAACAGGCAATAAGCGATGATTTTCCAGCCTCGGCTTCGCATTATTTGCCACCTCCGTAGAAAACCCAGCCTTTGCCCCATCTAAAAATCAACACCGTGAACAACGAGACAACAAGGAACAAAATCCACGCTAATGCGCTGGCATACCCCATATTACTGTGGACAAATGCTTCTCGATAAATTAAATACACATAAAACAAACTTGCGTTATTGGGCCCTCCCTCTGTCATAATATAGGCTTGGTTAAACGTTTGAAATGCGCCGATTAGTCCCATAATCAAATTGAAGAAAATGATTGGCGAAATAGTAGGGATTGTCACAAAGCGGAACTGGTGCCAAGCATTTCCGCCATCCAACTCGACTGCTTCCAATTGGTCTTTCGGGATTTCTTGCAAACCGGCTAGAAAAATGAGCGCAGCGCCGCCACAGCCCCATATGCTTAACAAAATCAGCGACGGGATAACCGATGCCTCGTCATAGATCCACATAGAGGCAGGGAGCCCAAAGAAGCGGAGAATGCCATTGAGCAGGCCAAATTCTGGATTAAACAACCACATCCATAAAATGTTTGCTGCCACTGCTGGCACAAGTACAGGCAAATAAAAGAGCGTCCGCCACAGCCCTTGCCCTTTTATCTTCATGTTCATAAGCAGAGCGATCAACAAGGCAGCGACGAGTGTGGCGGCAGTGCTGGCAAACGCAAAATACAACGTAACGACAAGTGCTTGCTTAAAATAAAGATCTTCTGTGAAAATGGTTATATAATTGTCGAACCCAATCCAATTGATTGTGTCCGCGATCACTTGGTAATCGGTAAAGCTCAAAACCAAGCTGGCAACAATCGGGCCAATTGTCCAAACGAGCAAGCCTAAAATCGCCGGCAGCGTAAACAGATAGCCAGCAAGATGCTCTTTTCTCGCAAACCGAGTCGTTTTTTTCCTAGCCCCCATCGACGGTTTCAGCGGTTCAATGTCCACATTTGCCCCCTCCCTACTCATATTTGTCGCCAAACTGGCGTTTCATCCTTGGCATAATGTCATCAAGTACGACTTCCTCTGCTGTTTTGTTGTTTAGCCATAGCTGGTCTAAGGCAGGTGAAATGATGTCGCCTGCTTTTTGCCGATCATCCCAAAAATAATTCGGGTTTTGGACAACGTAGTCTTTAGCCCAGTCGACCACTGCCTCTTCGTATTCAGGTGGATGAATCGGCGTGTCGATCCAACGCTCTATTTTTTCACGATCCTCGTACCAGGCTGTTTCGTTTGGCATCCACAGCCCTTCATGAATAAGCATTAGTACATTTTCTGGATCCATGATGTATGTTAAAAACGTATCGACTGCTTGCCTATGCTCGCCTTCCTTCCCTGTCTCAAAGGCGACAATCGGCGTCCCATAATTAGTCGTTGCCGGTTGTTCAAAATACGGCAGTACGCCGATGCCAAAGTCCAAGCCGTCCTTAACACTCGCCCGGCCAAGCTCCTGCATCGCCCATTGGCCGTCAACAGCCATAGCGACACGCTTTGTTAAAAGCGCCGTGTCTGTCGCTGGAACGGTTGATAAATCCGACGGCTTTGGCATCACATGATGCACATACATTAAGTCGGCAACGTGCTGCAGCACTTCTATTGATTCAGGTTGATCGATCAACAACTGTTTGCCTGTTTCATCAACAAAACCGCCGCCGTTGCTGAATAAGAAAGAGTCGATCCACCCCGTAAAATTGCTGACGCCGTATGTTTCAATCCGGTTCTCATCAAAGCCAGGCTCATTCGCCCTCCGTCCGTTCCGATCTACAGTAAGCATTTTGGCGACTTCGACAAATTCATCCCAGCTCCATGCCTCTTCTGCTTTTGTCGGCGGCAGTTCTACTCCCGCTTCTGCAAACAATTGTTTGTTGTAATAAATGTTTATCACTTCATTCGCGACGCTGCCCCCAGCAATCGGCCCATCATGAAACTGATATAGCGTATAATCGAGCTTTTCGTTTGCTTCGTCTCCTGTCAACAATGGCGTCAAATCGCGAAGCATGCCGTTTTCCACCCACGGGTACAAGCTGCCCTCTGGAAAATAGCCTACGTCGGGAAGTGTTTTCGATGCAGCCATCACATTCATTTTCTCCACATAGCTATTAATCGGGACAAGCTGTGCCCTCACTTGAATCCCTGGATGCTCGTTATTAAATGTGGCAATTAATGTTTCAACTGCTTCTCGCTCTAGCGGCCCACCCCAGTAGGTAAAACGCAGCTCTACTGGGTCATTGGTGCCGACAGAAGCAAACAGGCAGCCGGAACAACTAAAGGCGGCTAGAAGCGTGACAACATGACAGGCGTCCTTTAACAGACCTTTCATTGGCCTTTCCTCCTCCTTTCAAAAGCTATATATGGCGCAGCCAAACAGCCATCTCGCCTTCGCCGCGGTTTGCCCAGGCATAATAAGGGATGAACTGCAATGTCACTTCTTCTGTTTGCAACGCCTCTTTAGGCAAATAGAGAGACTCGTTTGCATTGGCTGTGACTGTACGAACGCCTTTTCCCTTGAGCACGATCACGCCATTTAAGCGATCATTAGCAAAGGACGCGTCGATGTTTTCCTGGCAGCGGATTGCGACACTTTGCAAGTTGCTGCCGTTGTCTGCTTCTTCCGCACAAAACACGATAGGTCCCCGTTGCAGCGCAATTTTGCCAGCGTTGGCTCTTACCTGTGGATGGGCATGGATCACTTTCGTTTCCAGCGGAAACTCGATCGAAAGATGGTCGCCTTTTTGCCAAGTCCGCTCCACGTAAGCGTAGCCGTTGCGGACTTCCACATCGACAAAGTGGCCGTTGACAGTGAGTTGATAATCGCTTGCCCAGTTTGGAATACGGAAGGCAAGCGTAAATGGCCTGCTCGTGTCTGGGTTCACTTCCAGTCCCACCTCTCCCTGCCATGGAAAGGAAGACTTCATTTTCAGTGTCACTTCACCTGAACCGATTGTGAGCGTCGATTCGTTTCTGATGTAAAGGTGGATAAATCCAGTTTGATTTTTCGTTGTATAAATGTATTGGCCAATAGAAGCCAGCAGCCTCGCTATATTTGGCGGGCAGCATGCACAGCCGAACCACGGTTGGCGCTCTGTTTTGACATGCTTTAAATCGTGGCGGTGCTTGGCAGCTTGTGGCCACACTTCAAGGGGATTCACGTAGAAAAACTTCGTCCCATCAAGCTGGATGCCGCTGATGGTGCCATTATAGAGCGCCCGTTCCATGACATCGCCATAGCGGCTGTCTGCTTCAAGTTCCAGCATTTTTTTGGCCCAAAAAACTAGCCCGATCGAAGCGCATGTTTCTGTATAAGCCAAATCATTTGGCAAGTCATAAGCAAATGTAAATGCTTCGCCAAACTCTGCCGAGCCGATGCCGCCTGTAATATACATTTGCTGGTTGGTCACATTGTCCCAAAGCGTTCGGCACACTTTCGCCAACTGCTCATCATCTGTTTCATTCGCTAAATCCGCCATAGCGGTGTACATATAAACGGCGCGAACGGCGTGGCCCGTTGCTTCTTGTTGCTGCCGTACAGGTAGGTGTGATTGTGAATACTTGTATCGACCGCGGTACCAAAACGTTCCGTCCTCGCCTCGTTTTTTTGCTTCCTCGTCAAAAAAGTGGGGCTCCTTTCCCCGTTCTTCTATAAAAAATTGCGCCAACCGCAAATAGCGTGGTTCTCCTTTAACGCGATACAATTTTAATAACGCAAGCTCGATTTCTTGATGGCCGTCATAGCCTCTAAATTTCCCAGGTTCAGGACCAAACACTTGGTCAATTAAATCGGCAAACTTGCACACCACATCCAAAAGCGCCTGTTTTCCTGTCGTTTCATAATAAGCAACTGCCGCCTCGATCAAATGCCCAGCTACATAAAGTTCGTGATTGTCGCGCAAATTGGTCCACCTTTTTGTCGGCGCTTTGATCGTATAATGCGTATTTAAGTAGCCATCCGGTTGTTGGGCACGGCTAATGAGCGCAATGAGTTCATCACAGCGTTGCTCCAGCTTAGGATCAGGCCTTTCGGCAAGTGCATAAGCGGCCGCTTCAATCCATTTAGCCACATCACTGTCTTGGAAAACAAAGCCATGAAATTCGCCCTCCGCTTCGCCAGCAGCGATTTTTAAGTTTTCAATCGCATGGCTCGGCGCCGCCCCTTCTATATCATCATGCAATGCTGCCCATTGGTAAGGAATCACCTTTTCCTTTACTACGTCAATATAACGCCCCCAAAAATCATCGGTTACGCGTATATGGCGATTGCGTTGTTCAAGCATTGTCATCCTCCTTTTGTTGTAAGCCCTTTCAAAAATGATCATACCAAGCCTTGTTTTTGCTGTCGGTAGCGAGGAAATAAGAAAAGGTGGACTTTTCCGCCCTTCTTTCGTACGATGGAAAAAAATACGGGGAGGCGGACTTATCCATGGAAAGCGACTATTTAATGATTCATGCGCTAGAACCCGTTCGTTACGCATCGGCCGGGCGAGTCGAAACAATGAAGCCCTTTTGCCATCCTACCCGCACGCTGGACAGCTATGTATTGTTGATCGGCATTCGCGGCTCTTTGTTCATTGAGCAAGAAGGCCATTTATACGAAGTCGGTCCTGGCCATACGTTGCTTTTAAAAAAAGGCATTAAACATAGGGGGATCAAACCGTCTAAGCCTGGCTTGTCCTACTATTGGTTTCACTTTAATTTAGACAATCATCGTGCAACGTATCTAGACAAAAAACAAATGGACGAACAGATTATGCGCTTTCGGCAAGAACCGTACAGCCATATCCTTGCTTCATTCATTTTTATACCGACGTTTTTCAAGCCACCAGCAATCGAAAGGCTGAATATTTTGTTTAATCAACTAACAGACCTTGCCCAAGGAGGTTGCCGCACCCATTTAGGCGCCAGTTATATTATGACGTCATTGCTAATTGAATTATCAGAACAACTGATTGCCTCTTATGCTTCGCCTCTTACGAAAACGAGCCTCCAACGCGATTTATCCCACATTATGGAATGGATTCGGGTATACGCGAACCAACCTCTTACCGTTAAGCGTGTCTCCGACCAGTTTAATTACAACCCAGACTATTTAACGAGGCAGTTTAAACAGCATATTGGCATGTCTTTGCAAAAATACATTATACTTGTCAAAATGACAAAAGCAAAAGACATCTTATCGCGGACGAGACGCACGATTAAAGAAGTCGCTGCTGACGTTGGCATCCAAGACGAAAAATATTTTATGCGCCTCTTCAAAAAAACAGAAGGCATGACGCCGACTGCATTCCGCAAAGCGTTTTACCGAATCCATTTAACAAATTTAAAGGAGTAGGCATGAACGCGCCTTTCTCCTTTCTTCACGCCCAGTAACTCTTCTCACGGGCATGGCCGACTTCAAAAAACACTTCGCGCTTCCCAAATTTCCACTCGCCAAATGACGGCATTACGGAACCTACATTTCCCCATTTCTTGATTAATTATTGATAATTATCCGCTATCCTTATTTCAGTTAACGATGACATGGAAAAGGAGAGGTCTTTGTGAGCACAATGATGTTAGAGACGAAACAACTGAGCAAACGCTTTGGCAAACAGGCTGCTGTAGCAGACGTGTCATTACGCGTACCAAAAAACAGCATCTATGGGTTGCTTGGCCCTAATGGTGCAGGAAAATCAACAACGCTAAAAATGTTAACGGGCATTTTACGCCCCAGTTCTGGGGAGATTTTATTTGACGGCCGCAGTTGGAACCGGTCTATGTTAAAAGACATTGGTTCTCTGATTGAAGCCCCGCCCCTTTATGGCAATTTAACAGCATTTGAAAATGTGAAAGTACATGCCTTATTGCGCGGGCTTCCTACACAACGAATCGAGGAAGTCCTCCATACCGTCGATTTAACTTATACTGGCAAGAAAAAAGCTGGCCAATTTTCGATGGGAATGAAACAAAGGCTCGGCATTGCCATTGCTCTTTTGAATCAGCCGAAATTGCTCATCCTTGACGAGCCGACGAACGGATTGGACCCACTTGGCATCCAAGAATTAAGGGAGCTGATTACGTCTTTTCCGCAAAAGGGCATGACCGTCATTTTATCAAGCCACATTTTGTCGGAAGTCCAATTAATGGCAGACCACATTGGCATCATAAGCGAAGGGCGCCTCGGCTACCAAGACAGCATCAAAGGCGAAGATGACTTAGAAAGGCTGTTTATGGAAGTTGTAAAAACAAACAGGAGGAAATAAACAATGTTCATCTCATACATGAAAGCTGAAAACTTAAAGCTAAAAAGAACATTTGCGCGAAAAATGATTGGCATCGTCCCACTCTTAACAGTTGCTTTTTCTTTTATTATGAACATGGAATACTTTGTGTATCTCACCTTCAATTGGTGGTCGATCATGTTTATGCCGATGATGATTGCTTTGTTTTGTGCTTTGGTTCACGTCCGGGAAAAGCAGGCATCCAACTACAACGGCATTTATTCAGCCCCTGTCGATTTGCGGCTCGTTTGGCTAGCGAAAGCAAGCGTTATTGCCCTTTATTCCCTTGCTTCACAACTGATTTTTCTTGTGGTCATGTTTCTGATCGAAGCGGTTGTGTCCATTTTTCCAGTTGGTCCTTTCCCTGTTATCGCTGCTTGTTTCTTACTGTGGGCGACAACATTATGGCAAATTCCGTTTTGTCTCATGCTTGCCAAAAAATTCGGCTTTGCGTTTTCCTTGATCATTAACCTTTTTGGCTGCCTAGTATTAGGCATTATCGCCGCCTCGAAAGCTTACTGGTGGGCATGCCCGTGGAGCTGGCCGATCCGAGCAATGAGCCCAACGATTGGCATCCACCCAAATGGCTTGCCCCTTGAAGAGGGCGACCCATTGCTTAGCATGACAGTCATCCCGATCGCTATCATACTTTCTTTATTGTTGTTCGCAGCATTGCTTATGATCTCTCAAAAGTCTTTCGCTTTTGCTGTTGTGCAGAAGTCGAAACAGGAGGTGGCATAAAGGCGTGCAACTGCTACGATGTTTATATGCCGACGTTCTTAAAACGAAACGCACTGCTTTTATGTGGCTCCATTTACTTGCTCCACTGCTGTATTCAGCGGTATGCCTGCTTTATTTCCACGCCCGGGAACTCGAGGGCGCTCATATCTATGAGTTGTTTATGACGCCATTAGCGATTGCCTTGCCTTTTGTCGTTGCCCTTGTGTGCGGTCTGACTGTTTCTCAAGAAGAACGAGCGGGGCACTTCCAAAATATTGTCGGCGCTCCATTACCGAAACTCATTCCGTATTTTAGCAAAATGACATTTCTTATTTTGCTAAACGGCGTTTCCATCTTTTTGGCGATCGGTTTATTGTCGCTAGGTTTCCTCTTATCAAATGCCGAACTACCACTTCTGCCTTTTTTAATTGGCGGAGCATGGCTAGTTGCCACAAGCGTTGTTCTTTATTTTTTCTATTTTTTTGTTAGTTGTTTGTTTGGAATCGGTGCGTCTGCTTTGTTTGGCGTCGCTGGCTTGCTAATGACAGCGCTTATGGGCACAGGGCTAGGCGATGCTTGGTGGCAATACAACCCTTGGGCTTGGGGGATACGGTTATCCGGGTATGCGGGGATCGTCGAGTTTGAACAAATGGAACCCGCTTTCTTATCATTTCTTCAACAAGAAATGCGTATTGGGTTCATGATCGTCGCATCTGTTATACTATTCGTAACGGTTATAAGCAGTATGTGGTTTCATCGTTGGGAAGGAAAAAAGGCGTCAGAATAAGATTTTTGACGCTTCTCTCATCCATAAGTAAAAAGAACGTTTAATAAGGAATGGTTAACAGATGGCAAACATTCTTGCAGTCGATGACGAACAAGACATTCTTGTGCTTATCGAAAATATTTTGCAGCGTGATGGACATAAAGTCGATACGATCGCCCAAGCAGACAAAGTCGCTCTTAACGATTTTGCTGGTTACGACCTAATTTTGCTCGATGTGATGATGCCCCATATCAATGGGTTTGAGTTATGCGAAAAAATCCGGCCTATTGTTGATTGCCCAATTCTGTTTTTAACAGCGAAGGCAGAGGAAACCGCAGTCGTAGAAGGGTTTACAAGCGGTGGGGACGACTATATTTCAAAACCGTTTAGCATACGAGAACTCAGCGCTAGAGTAAACGCCCATTTGCGCCGAGAAAACCGGGAAAAACACCATACTAAACGGGTGATCTCAGGGTTTGTCTTCGACTTTGACAATAAAGAAGTGTATATTAACAACCAAAAGCTAAACTTGACAAAAAACGAATATAAAATTTGCGCCTTTTTGGCGCAAAACAAAGGACGCACATTTTCAAGGGACCAAATTTACGATGAAATTTACGGGTTAGACGGCAATGCCTTGCATGGCACGATTACTGAATTTATCCGCACCATCCGCAAAAAATGCAAAGAACACGAAGTCGACCCGATTAAAACAGTTTGGGGAATCGGATACAAATGGGAATAGGCAATCGAAACAAGACGCTGCGACGGGAACTGATTTTTTATATGATGACATTAGGCGTTAGCCTAACAATGGTGGCCGCCCTCTACTTGTTGCTTCATATCATCGCATTAAATGCAGGCTTTGTTTACCCAGCTAATCACTATGAACGTGAAGCTGAACAGCTGAGGCCGTTATTAGAAACAGTGGAACAAGTGACAGAAAACATGATCCCTGAGATGATGTCTTACGCCATTTTTGATAAAGAATTAAACGTCAAAACAAAAGGAACGCTATCGGACAAGAGTTTACAAACTGTACAAAGCATGCTTGCCAATGAGCCCTATACAAACCATATTCGCCAAACTGGCTATATGGTTGTTGAACGGCCCGATGAAATTGGCGTCATCGAATACCCATTGCGAGCGGAATTCCGTTCCCCTTTCTTGCGGCAGTATTTGCCGAACTATGAACTAACGAGCATCGCCCTGCTCGTCATCCTGCTTATTGCGACCGCTTTTGCTGTAACGACACACTTTGCCAACAGGATGAAAAAACAGTTTAAAAAACTCCATTCGATAACGAAACAGATTCAAGAGCAAAATCTCGATTTTATTCCTGAGTTTTCCAAAATCAAGGAATTTGATGAGATCATTGACTCCCTGCTGGAAATGAAACAGTCCCTCCAGCATTCATTGAACACGCAGTGGCATATGGAAAAAGCCAAAGGCGAACAAATTGGTGCCCTCGCCCATGACCTTAAAATCCCGGTAACGGTCATTAAAGGGAATGCAGAATTATTAAGCTTGAGCGGACAACAAGAAGAACAGTCGGCGTATACGCACTATATTTTAAACGCGGTCCATAAAATCGAGCAATACATTTCCCAATTGATCCACTTGTCCCATACAGACGGATCTTTGCCGCTGACATTACGTAAAACCGACTTAGCGCCATTCATTGAAGTGTTGTTGGCGGACGCTTCAGCCTATAAAGGAAGCAAAAACGTTAAAATCGTCTGCCAAAAAAACGAGTTAACGGCAGCTGAAGTCGACAAACATCTTCTCCATCGTGCTTTGCTAAACATTGTCACCAATGCGATTGATTACACACCTGAACAAGGATCTATTTTCATTGAGGCAGCCTGCACGCCAACGACTTTCCACTTTACTGTGACGGACACCGGCAAAGGGTTTTCTGCTGAAGCATTAAAGCGGGCGACAGAGCTCTTTTTTATGGAAGAGAAAAGCAGACATCCAAACAACCATTACGGCATTGGCCTTACTTTCGCTTCCAATGTTGCCAAGCTTCATAATGGCAGCCTCTCGATTGAGAATGCCGCTTCAGGAGGGGGTTCCGTTCATGTAGCGATTCCGATCACAGCCGAGAACTGGAACGAAGGGATGAAAATGGAATAGTCTTTCTTAGAGGATATGGTCGCTACCGATGGGGGCACGAATAACCTTTTCCTCCGGTAGCGTAACCGTGCTTTTTAGGAACCGAGGCATTCCCGGTCATGGCATCACGCCTGGACTGCCTTCGGCCCACTTTCTTCCGATGTGCTTTCCTAGCTATTTGGCGACTCTGCCTCCAACCCCATCATCGCGCCATAATATTGCTGGGCGGTAGTAAAGGCAATAAACGCACAAAGCTCACTTATTTCTTTTGTAGAAAACTGCTCTCTCAACAGTTGGAACAGCTTATCATCAATCGCATCTCTGTTCTTAAGGAAAACGTCGGCAAAACCAGTCGCCAACACCGTCTTCTCGTCAACGTGGTGCTGATCTGGCTCTCCTTTCGCCTTGCAATAAGCACAGCCGTTTCCTTGGGCAAGTGTTCTTCTAACTTGCTCTTTTAGCTCCACGCTAAGACTTCCTTCCCGCTCTAGTTGGGTGGCCAAATTTCCCCATGCTTCTAAAATATTTGGATTATGGCCAAGCAACTGTTGGAATGGCGTTTGGCCGATAGGTGATTTCTCAATTCTTGCCATTTGTCTGCCTCCTTTGTACAATTCCATTATATAAAGTGATCATTCTGATAAACATAGGAAACGTAATGAATTTATTGTTTTCACTTTATAAATCGAAATCATAAAAAGGAAATACATTAAAATGAAAATGGACGATACCGACAGAAGTCTATTAAAGCTTTTAAAGCAAAACAGCCGCTTGTCGATGGCAGAACTCGGGCGGCGCGTCAATTTGTCTTCACCATCGGTGGCAGAACGGGTAAAACGAATGGAATCGTTTGGATTGATCAAAAAATATACGATTGAAGTCGATTATGAGAAATTAGGCTTGCCGATCCAATGCATTGTCGAAGCATCGATTAAACATGGACGCTACGATGCGTTCAAACATTATATCCAAACGTTGCCGAACGTAGAATTTTGTTACCGCGTCGCAGGCAAAGCTTGTTATTTGCTCAAACTGCAATTTGCAAGCTTTGCCGACGCCGAAGCATTTATTGATTCTGCAAGCCCGTACGCGTCAACTGTAACTCATTTTATTTTCTCGCAAGTCGATTGCTCGCTGGAAGGCTAGCCACTATAAAGCTGCTAGCCTCCTAACATAGCGTTCTTCCTTAAAAAATGATTTGCACGAGTTGGGCGCCAATAAGCAGCGCCATCGCCCAAATGCAAATGGCCGAGACTTTGTTGACGCGCACAAGCCATGTACCTCTCTTATCGATCGCCCGCACCGTTTTCCCACCAGCTGCAAGCAAAAAGAAAGCGAGCCAAGAAACAGCAATGCATGCTAGCGCAAATATCGCTTTTTCACTTAAACTTTCATAGCGAAGCGAACTCGTGCCTATTACGCCAATTGTATCCAATACCGCGTGAGGATTTAAAACTGACACGGACAGAGCAAATAACACTTGCTTTTTCATTGACAACGTTTCGTCTACGGCACTGGCATGTTCCGGTTTTGCCCGCCAAATCGATTGTCCGATCCATAGCAAAAAGATAAACCCGCAAACGAGCAAGAACACTTGCAGTCCAGGAATAGCAAGCACCGCTGCCGACACACCCATGACAGCAAGCAAAATGAGAGCCGTATCGCATAATGATGCCGTTATGACAGCTGGCATTGCGTTTAACAGCTTTTTATGTGTCGCTCCTTGATTAAAAATGAACAAATTTTGTGGACCGAGGGGCAATATGAGCCCAATTGATAAAATCATGCCATGTAAAAAAGCGATTCCCATTGCCTTCATCCTTTTATTGATTTTGCTCTTCCTCTCTTACCTTAGCTGTGGTTTAATAAAAACAACACCACCAATTGGCTGGGAAAAGACCCAACCAATTTTGAAGGGATTACACCATGGAAATTCAACTAGACCGACACAGCCAAACAACCCTTTTTGAACAAATTTATACACGGATGCTTGACCGCATTTACCAAGGCGAATGGCCACCAGGAACAAAGCTTCCTCCTCAACGAAAATTAGCCGAGCAATTAGGGGTCAACCGCTCAACGATCATCGATGTCCTCGATGAGTTAAAAGCAGAAGGATGGCTCGAAAGCAAAACAGGGTCAGGCACGTATGTAGCCCACAATAGCTGGCAAACACTCTTCCCCCGTCAATATCACTGGAAAGAACGGATACGAGCAGGCATTCACCAGCCTAACTTGCAGACGATCCAGCTTATTAATGAATATGAAACAAAAGAGATCATCCGCCTGGGCACAGGGGAATTATCGCCTAGCCTCCTTCCGACAAAACAATTGGAAGAAGTGTGGCAATCGATTTCGCTTGAGCCGCGGACAATCGGGTATTCAGAGCCTAAAGGGCACAAAGCGCTTAGACATGCAGTAGCCGCCCATTTGCAAAAAAGAGGCATCCAGACATCCCCAGACTGCATTCTTATCGTCTCCGGCGCGCTCCAAGCACTCCAGCTCATCTCACTAGGATTGTTGCCACAGCATTCCACGATTTACTACGAGGCGCCCTCTTACATCGAGTCGTTGCATTTGTTCCAATCAGCGGGCATGCGCCTTTCTCGCCTTCATTCTGGCGCCGAAAACATGACGTACAGCAAGTCACAGAAGCACGGATTGTTTTATACGATCCCGACGCTAAACAATCCGTCAGGGACGATATTGACGGAGGCAGATAGACATGACCTCTACCAACATTGGACAAATTTGCAAATCCCGATTGTGGAAGACGATGTGTATAATGAGCTCGCTTTTTCCACCATCCCCCCGGCGATGAAATCGTTTGACACAGCAGGAAATGTCTTATATCTTGGCAGCCTTTCAAAAACGGTCAGCCCTGGATTAAGAATCGGTTGGGTGGTTGCCCCAGAACCAGTCGTCGATAGGCTAGCGGACATAAAAATGCAGTTTGATTATGGGGCCAGCGGCTTTTCCCAGCTACTCGCTGCCACTTGGCTCGCTTCGCCTCATCATGAAGCCCACATGCGGCAACTACGGGAAAACCTACAGCAACGGGCCACTTTCATGGAAGCATTGCTTGCCAAACATTTTCACAACATAGCCGTTTGGCAAAAGCCTAAGGGAGGGTTTTACATCTGGCTCCGCTTCCATCAACCGCTGGTGACGAAAGCACTCTTTTTAAAACTATTACAAAAAGGAGTCCTTATTCATCCAGGCTACTTATATGATCGAAACAACCACCACCATTTGCGGCTTTCGTTTGCTTACGCTTCACTTCCAGAGTTGGAGAAAGGAATCGATTTGTTGGCGCAAGCAGTCAAAGCGATGACGACTTGATAGGACATCAGTAAATAGACAAAAAGCCCCCTAAAGCAAACCAACTGTTCGCCTTAGGGGGCACATACAATTAGCCAAACCCCTTTAAATGCGCTAACAAAAAGGGGCATTACTGTGTGAGCCGCTTCAATCACTGACGCTGCCGAAACCATTTTCGCATCAATACAATATGGGCTTGATGGTAACGACTATGGTCAGCCATATGCCAAATGCCCCAACCGATTGTCGCTGTATGATCGTTGTATGGAATGATCTTATCCAGCTCTTCATCCTTAAGCGTTTTACACGTCTCTTTAAAAGATTGGAACACGACGTCGTAAGCATCGAGCACATCGACGATGGTCGAGCCGCTCTCAACGGCAGGCAGCTTCCCTGTTGCATCAAGTTCTGGCCCATATGCTTTTTCTAGCTCGACAGGAAGAGGTTCTTCCTTGATTCGGTAATTCCACTGCAAATCAACAAAAGCCAAATGCTTCAACAGCTGGCCAATGCTATTGTATGCTTGGCCAGGCCCTTTATAGAAAAGCTCTTCTTCCGACACCTTTTCCAAAAGCCCCCGAAGTCGCTCGTAATTCTCCTCCACCATCGAAAAGAGCATATTCACGCGCGGCTCCATCTCTGTTTGTCTATGTAAATGATAATGCAAAGCAATCCCTCCCCTACTTGTCAGCGTACCGAGTATAGTCACAAAAATCTACTTTCCTGCTTGAGGCAAGGAACGATCGCCTTTTTGCTATTTTGTGGTAAAATGGACGTACAGACGTTCACCGCAGCAAACACCGCCTATTTAAAAAATGCGTTTTTGACAAGGCAGCCATTACGGGCGTGCACCGAGATGGACAAGTAGCTGCGCGATTAAAAAACGCGGCATGACCTCATTTAATGCGTTTAAAGACCGATTTTGCAAACGTAAGAAACTAAAACCAACACATAAAAAAGGCGTGGTCTAAATGGGTCCTACTTTTTACGATCCGAAGAAACATGCCGTTATTCTATTTGATGGCGTGTGCAATGTATGCAACCATTCAGTCCAGTTTATTGTCAACCATGACAAGAACGGTTATTTTTTGTTTGCCTCTTTGCAGTCGCCGGTAGCGGAATCTTATTTCTCCACACTAGGCATTTCCGACAAAAACCTACGTTCAATCGTGTTGATTGAAGGAGAGCAGTATGTAACCGAATCAACCGCAGTCCTACGAATTTGCAAAAAACTAACCGGACTATGGAAAATTCTCTATGTACTTATTCTTGTCCCTCCCTTCATTCGCGACCCCGCTTACCGCTGGTTTGCGCGAAACCGTTACCGCTTCTTCGGCAAACGAGAGCAATGCATGATCCCCTCCCCTGAAATAAAAACGCGCTTTTTAGATTGATGGTGGCGCAAAAAGGGAGCCGTGTATGAGCTAGACGTTGCGGTTTTTTTGTGAAAACACCACTTATCATCTCAAATAGAAAACAATTCCTGAAATAGGAGAGAGCCGGTAACCGCGAAATAGGGTTATCGGCTTTGTGTCTGTGCGGCTAACTCTTTGACATGCGTTTATCAGCAACCTCTAGGTTATGTCACTTATTGCTGGTCTTCTTGATCAAGTCCACGCCATCATATGCCAGACTCTCCACACTTGCAGCCTTCTGCAGGATGTAATGATCAAAAAAGTTCTTCGTATAGTCTGTAACAAGATTTCGCATTTCCATAGCATCCCGTTCGCCTCTGAGTTCCTCATTAACACTAGTAAATACGAGGTCGCAGTAATCTAGATGGCCAGCACGATCAACAGAGAAATAATAGGTTTCCTTGCTATTGTTAGCGCCAATGATCGCATTCATGTTATAGTTAGGTTCACTAAACAACAGCAAGAAGGGTTTGTTTAGGTCGCTGTCGAGAAGGCCGAACGCACCGCTATCCAAGCCAATCCCGCAAGCGAACCGGTCGTCGTCCCGGCAAACAATCGCCGTCGTAGGCCCTCCATAAGAATGTCCGACTATACCCATGCCAACCTCAAGCAACAATCTGCCCTTAAAGATGGAATTCAGCTCTCCAGAGTCTAGTTTGTAAAGATAATCGGCTACATACCTTACATCTTCTGCCTGTAATTCGCTATACTCTGTTAACTTGGCAAGGATCGGCAGTGTAAGCACGTTTTGGCACATCTCAATGGCCGTTTCATCGTCAGGCCGCATCTCCATCTTACTAGCCAACGCCACCATCTCCGGATCTTCAGAAAACGCCATAATGACATCCGAAAAATCCTTTGATACATTAAACAGGCGCCCGTCTTTACGCTTATACATCGTGCTATTCTGATGGCCGATGCTTACCACAACATATCCCAAGCTTGCCAAGTCTGTACTGATCACAGTACCCCATTCTGGAGAACCGCCCCCGCCGCAAACATAGAATAACACCGGATAGCGCTTTTCCTTCCCCGAGAGAGCAAGGTCGTCGTAACACTGGGTCTTGATATCGATAGAGTAAGCATCCTTCAACGCAGTGAGAAGTGGCTGCTCATCAAGCATGTCGTAGACTTCGGGAAACATGTACGTCGATGTAGCCTTCCCTTCGCTACTGTCGGACGGATAGTACACAAACGCCGTCAGTTCTCTTTTTGAGTGATCTGATGCCGTGTACTCAAAATCGATCTGGGTTCGACCGACAGTATAGCTGCCGATTGGTTCTGGAAATGCGTCAAAAGTTTTCATTTTCTTGTTCCCCCTTAATGAATAAAAGTGACGATTGTGAAATACATACATTACTGTGAGACGATTACATCCTATCTTCAGTGAATCCTATCTACTCCTTGGCTTTTTTGAGATCGCTAACAATTTCCGTATATTTATGATCTTCTAGCAGCCCATGACTCATAAAGTCAGTAAAGTACTTGCTAATCTTATGTTGTAGCTTAGAGTCCTTAATATCGAATTCCCTAAAAAACATAACTAGATTAAACTGCATGGACTCAAACATAAAAGAAATCAGGTCGTCGTCAATATCAGGCCGGAGATATCCATCAACCCTCATTCGGCGTAAAATGTTTTTGATTAAGGGGAATGATTCGCCCTTTAGTACATTGAGATAAATTTTAAGCAAAATGTTCTCAGGAATGTATAAAAGTGTTTTAGTGAGTTTGATTTCCAACTCATTCAGCGGCTCCGTCACCATGCCATTCACGTTGCCAAATAAGCCTGTAAGGAAAAACTGGAAAAGGGAATCTTCATTACTGTTATTAAAATACGCAGCTCTTTTCTCGGTCACATTACGTATTAAGAAACAATATAGGTCATCTTTGTCTTCAAAATACCGATAAAATGTTCCGGGGTGCATGGACAAACGATCCAAAACCATCTTCATCGTTATATCCTCGTAAAGATTATCAACAAAAAGATGCATAGCGCTATTAGCTATTTCCTCGCGCCTTGCTTCATCTAAACGAAAGAAAGTATTTTTTGGCATAGAATACTCCTTAATGTGAAGTGTGAATATATACACACAATACCGTGAATTGATTCACACGTCAAGTAGTATTTGAAATATTAATATCACTATAAAAGATTAAAACCATTGCATAGAACAATATCCTTCCTAAGGAATATATGAAGTTGGTTATGCACGGGTTTCGACAGGTCTACAAAATTTAGATTTACAACATGACAGTTTACATTCTTTTGGATGTGAGAAGATATTTGTAGATAAAGTAAGTGGAGTAAAAAGAAAAGAGAAGGGTTAAAGGAAACTTTAGAATTTGTCCGTGAAGGTGATACGCTTGTTGTTTGGCGGTTGGATCGCCTGGAAAGGAACATGCAGGGATTAATTAACGTAGGAAACGACTTAAATGAAAAAGGGATTAGTTTTCACTCTCTACAAGAGAACATTACGATGAATAAAGCCAATTCAACGGGGCAACGGATGTTTCATCTATTTGCCGCGTTTGCTGAATTTGAACGAAACCTCATTCGGCACTGGAGGGTCTATACAGAAGCGATTGAGTATTAGACGTGAAACATGACTATGTCAAACACCATTCGTAAAATCATGTTACCACTAACGCAATAAAAAGAAGGCATTCCAGCTTTAGGAAAATGAATAAGAAAAAGGAACATTCCCCTAGAATGCTCTGTTAACAGTGATACATTTACGCATAAAGAAACAAAATGGGAAGGTGGCCATATCCAAAACTGGGCAATGGTTATGAACCCACTTCTTCTCACGAAAATTTAAAAGAGAGGGCTTTAAAATACATTGAATAAGTTTTTAACTTACACACTTTTTTACAAACTCCGTGGTTATTATTTAATCTAGTTAAATTTCTACCTTATTCTCAACTAAATACTTGTCCCCTAGCTTTTCTTTAATTAACTCTACAGTGTTTTCTACCTTCTTAAGAAATAAGGTCTTTTCATTTTCATTTGAAAATCCTTTGTACTCAAAGTTGATAGTATTGTCTTCGAATAGGTTATCATAAATATTCTGTATCTCTAAAAGCATATTATCAATTTCGTCTTCACCGTCAAGTTCTCCAACTAAATCATTGTCAACTAATTCACCTCGTTCATTATATATCCACATTGGATAGCATTGATACTCAAGAAATATCTTAATAACGCTCATGATTTTCCCCCTTTTTATTATGGTAATGATTTTGGATTTGCTCCTACAATAAATCCATTATTTCCAACCGTTATTGCAACTCTTTGTTTCTGTCCGTTAAAAACCACTTCATAAATTGGTCTACTGTTTCTTCGGCCTTGAGTCCCAACCACTTTTCCTTTAGTTAACGCCTCCATCAGCAAATCTGGAATTTCATTTGATTTAATTCCCTTTACTGCAAATTCATCTGCATGACGCATTACATGTTCAAAACCTGCATTTGAATTGCCTTTTTCAAGCCAAACCAATTTACCGTCTGCTGTTTTTGTAATAACCATTACTTCATCAGGATTATATTTAATACCACTACTTTCAAGTTCATCTAATAATTCTGCTGATTTCCATTTAGAATTCCCCTTCCCCCCAGTCTTCACCTTCCTCGCTTTCGACAAGTCCTGGATTAGTTCTCCTGCTTTCGCTGGCTTCACTAAAATAAACGTCGTTGCCAAGGCCTTTTCCCCTAACGAACTTTTGGATCGGCTAACGTTTAGGAAGTCGTCGAATAAAAAGTTGACTGCTGGGCTGACCGTCCGAGTGCCGACATGATTTAAATAAAAAACCTTGAAAAGCTTTTAGCCAATCAAGGTAAAAATTGAAATAGCAACTATCATTTGGAACGTTCTCTTTCCCATACCTTCTTTCCTTCAGGTGAAAATACTGCACTTGGGGGATCATCATAGAGAGAAATTTCAACCAAGGTACTTTTTTCTTGTTCCAACCAACTATATACACTGCCTTCATTAGTAGTAGGATGGGATAAAATATGATTTACTTGAAATGCGACTGCATAATACTCTGTGTAATCGGGATCATCATCATCTAATCCATTGTCTGTCTCAAAAAATGTGTCTGTTTTGCCTACAATTTTTAATCCACTGTTCCATTCTAATATGATTTCTACACCTTCATACTCTACTAATGTTTTAAATAAAGAATCTGCTTCCATAGATATCCTCTTTCTTATTTATTCTACTCTGATGGTTTTGCTGGTACTATATGAGCACCATCTTTTCCATAGTGTATCATTCCCCTATTAGTATCAACGTATTTTCCAGTCACCGTGTCATAGTATTTACCTATCGGTTCACCAAAGTCCACTCTCTCTTTATTTTTGGTCACAGTGGTTCCTTTCCCGGCAAACTTATCAAGCAATTCTTGTGCTTTTTTATTATCGCCATAGAAGATACTTTTGTGTTTTCCATTTGCAAGTTCTTGTTTGTAATTTGGAGTATGAGGAATATGCTTTTCTTGTGCACCTGGCTTTACTTTAACGGGAAATCCATTAACTTCTCTATACGGTCCGCTAGGTACTGATTTCTTGCCAATAGAAGGCGCACTAGTACCCTTCCCCCCAGTTCCCACCTTCCTCGCCTTCGACAAGTCGTATCCTAGTTCAGCCACTTTCGCTGGCTTCACCAAGATAAACGTCGTTGCCAAGGCCTTCTCCCCGAGCGAAGCTTCTGGATCAGCCAACGTGAGGAAGTCACCGAAGAAAAAGTCAGCTACTGGATCAAGGAAGGTCCTGATGTTGTTCTTATACGCGATCCCGTTGGCGCCGACACGGGCATCCATCGTCGGCCCGGGATAACGCCCATTGTTGTATACTTCCTCGTCGACCTCGGCTATCAGGGGACCGTCGCCCGGAGGTTTGTTTTCCAGGTACGCTTGAATCGCTGCGACTTCTTCCTCGGTAAAATCATGCTCCCCTGTGGTGACCACTTGCGACGTATCCGTTTGAATCGCTTGGGTACGGAGCTGGGCTTGGTACCATTGGTATTGGATCGGCACCAGCTGTTTCAGTTGCCGTGTCAGGATCGCCGGCGAGACCGTCGCGTTAGCGGGCATGCTCGATAGGCGCGCCAATAACGGAAGTACGACGGGGTAACGGCATGGGGTTCTCCCATCGCTGGCGCTCGGCACGCTTGCAGCGCCTGTTCATTGCTTAGGATGGCACTGACAGGGAAATGGTTTAAATTCTAACTGTTTCTGCTAAGAGCAATAAACATTAGATACTTATTTTTACATTCACTGTTCTTCTTATTTGATATGATTATAACGGGTTCGTTGTAAAAGAACACAAAAAACCCGAAAAACGGACTTTTTTAAAGTGTTCATTTTCCGGGGGACGGTTCACTCGTATCAATCAAAGTTTCTTTTATTATTCTTTATCAATTAGTATAGTATTACAAACAACTTCTACATTCAAAGGGGGCATTAAAATGTTACATTTTAATATGTCTTTTCCATCAATCTGCACATCTGTAATCTCAACATCCTGAATAAAATACGGAATTTGAGTTTTTGTTAACTCTTTTAAGGGTTTCAACCTATCATCAACACTTGTTGCAAATGAGAATTTTGAACATCCAGTAAAAAGTAGGATTACATTAAACTCTGTGTCTTCAAATACAATTCTAATCTCATCTCCAAAAAAATTTGCTTCCATTTGCAAAACTCTAGCATCCCAATAATGCAGCTCTTCAATTTCATTTAGTATTTTTTGTGCATTCAAATTACTCCACCTCACTTTATATAAGGCCACAAATATTCCTTTTTCCCTATGAATTTTCTGTATAACTTTCTGCTATATCAATATCATTTGTCATCTCTAATTCTGGAAATTTTTTATCTAATCTTCTTAAACAATTAATTAGTTCTTTACTTTGTATAATTTCTGCTATATCCTCAAAAACTTCACTTATCCAGTATAAATCTTCTTTACTACAATTTTCTAAATACCTTATAGTATTTTCCTCATTTTCTGTGAGAACTGCTATTATTTCATTCCAACTTTTTTGTATCCCATAGTCATCATTTAAATTTATTTTTTTTCTTTTATCTAATATAACTTCCATTTTATTTTCAATCTTCATATTATCCATTTCTATCCTCCACTCTACATCTATGGTTGTTTAGTAGCATCTGGAAAAATAGTCCCTATCTCTCCATTAGTTTTTATAACACCAACCCTAACTCCTTTATACTCTCCAAAAATAGCCACTCCATTTTCAGCATTGGCAAATTTAGGTGATTCAGCAACCTTAGCACCTGCTGCTGTAATATCAGACTCCGTCCAGTTTTCTGGAAACCATGACTGATTAGAACCTGTTCTTTTTGCTTTCACCTTATGTCCAGGTACATTCCCCACTCTAACACCGTTCTCATATACTTGAGTTATATTATAATCTACATTATTTTTTTCTAAAAATTCAATATTACTTTGTCCATGTCCTCCACCCTTCATTCTTGAAATAGCTCCTGTTCTAGGATTTGTTGTAAAGTCACCTACATTTGAATGTTTAATACTATTTTCCGGTATATTAACTTTGTTAACCTGGCTAGTTCTATTACCCGTCTCCACCTTCCTCACCTTCGACAAGTCATATCCTAGTTCGGCCACTTTCGCTGGCTTCACTAAGATAAACGTCGTTGCCAAGGCTTTCTCCCCGAGAGATGCTTCTGGGTCGGCGAGCGTGAGGAAGTCACCGAAGAAAAAGTCGACTACTGGATCAAGGAAGGTCCTGATGTTGTTTTTATACGCGATCCCATCGGCGCCGACACGGGCATCCATCGTCGGCCCAGGATAACGTCCATTGTTGTATACTTCCTCGTCAACCTCGGCTATGAGGGGACCGTCGCCCGGAGGTTTGTTTTCCAGGTACGCTTGAATCGCTGCGACTTCTTCATCAGTAAAATCATGCTCTTTTGTAGCGACCACTTGCGACGTGTCCGTTTGAATCGCTTGGGTACGGAGCTGGGCTTGGTACCATTGGTATTGGATCGGCACCAGCTGTTGGAGTTGCCGTGTCAGGATCGCCGGTGAGACCGTCCCGTTAGCGGGCAGGCTCGATAGGCGCGCAAATAACGGGAAGTACGATGGGGTAACGGCATGGGTTTCTCCCATCGATGGTGCTCGGCACGCTTGCAGCGCCTGTTCATTGCTTAGGATGGCACTGACAGGGAAATGGTTCAAGTAATACCAGTTAGCTGCTTTCAGGCTACCGTATAGAGGGGCGTAGGCGCCTGTATACAGAAATTCGAGCGGCAATACGTCTTGGTACAGCTCCCCTTCGCGGCCTTCGACATGGCTTAGGTCTAATGGTGCCATTTGGATCGCTTGTGTCACGACATTTTGGTACAGCTCTTCCATATTGGCATCGATCTCCGCCTGCGTTTCTGGGGAGGCGATCACGCCGCCACTGGTCCAGTTGGCTACTTGGCTGACGACAGTCGTCAGTTCTTGCAAAGTGCTTTTTGCGCTTGCGAGCACCGTGTCGTTGGCTTCGTCCAGGTTGCCAAGCCTTTCCGCCGTTATACGGACATGGTCTTTGCCTTGTTGGGCGTAGCGAAGGACTGGTTCCATCGAGAACGGGGGCAGTGGCAATAGGTCGGCGATGGAAGCGCGAATCGACTCAATCGCTGTCGCATCTGCGATCGCATAGCGCTCGACTCGGTCCAGGCCGTTTTTGACATCGGCGAGAAATTCTTCCCGGATCAGGGCGGAGCTGCTTTCAAAGTTGAGCAAATTCGAGCGGATTTGCTTCAATTGTTCGATGTATTGGCCGATGAAAAGCTGGAACGCTGCCAATACAGGGAGATGGAGCGTCGCAAAATGGTCTTTGATTGCTTCGCCCCCTTCGCCTTGCAGGGAATCAAGGTGAATGATCTTCTGGATGCTGGCCTGCAAGCGTTCGAGCTGTGCTTGATCGTGAAGCTTTCGTTCCACAATTTCGTCAAGTGCATCGAGTACTTCTTGTACGTCAAGTGTGTTCATCTGTCTATTCCTTTCTGTGTTATCGGCGGCTTGCCAGCATCTCGTCCACGACTCCGTACGTTTGAACGAGTTCTTTCGTTTCTGCTTGTACGTTTTTCACGACGTCTAAGTAGCGATTTAATTGTTCAGCATACCCGCTTTCTACTTCCAGCAATGAATGGAGAAAGGCCATCGACGACGTATGGATCGCAGGCTCGTGATCCGACACAGAATAGCTGGCCTGTTCCCCCGTTTCGCTTAAAGCGCTGAGCACTTCGTCTTCATCAATTTTGATTTCCGGCATCTCTGTTCTCCTTCTTTCTTATTTCGTCGCTTTTAATGTTTGGAGCGATTGTTGCTTTGTGTCGATGACGACTTGACAAGAAGACACCATTGTTTGGAGACGACTCGTTTCCATTTCAATCACGCGCATCAGTTGTTCCGTTTCGTCTTGTACGTTCGTGTAAGCCTGTCGCATATGGTGGCGAATGTCATCGTGTGTCGATTCGGCTTGGCCGCGCCACGCATCATGGTCTAGCTCTGGTTCGCTCCCTCATTTATTATGGTCGTGAAGAGTCGCTTGTTCGGAAACAAGCGCTTGTTTTGCCGCCCGCAATCGCTCCAATTGCGCTTCTGTCTGGAAAAGTTGCGCCCGCATTTGGCTAATTTCATAGTGGAGCTTGGCTATTTCTGTTTGATCGGCCATCGGCCATCCTCCCCCATGATGGTTTCGTTCTTCCGTCTAAAAAAAATGGCTATTCATTCCATTTTATTTTAAAACAACTGTTCGAAATCGTCTAGAAAAAACAGACTCGTACATCAATTAAGTGAAACCAATATAGTAAGGCGTTTCTAAACGGGGAACTATCGACGCCCCCCGATCCTCCTGCACATACAAAAAACCTCGAGGTGCTACTCGAGGTCCGTTTCTCGCTGTTGCTGGGGCTTTTGGTTCGCCTGATTCGAGGCTTGTTGTTGGCCATTGCATTTTCCAGGGACGGTATTGTGGTAAGCCAGTGGTGCTGGCGGCAAATGAGGCTTTTGCCCCCCAGGCATAAGGTTGAGGCGAATAGTGAAAATTCCCCCTACCATCAAAGCTTGGTCCGTATGCCCAGCGGCCTTTTCTGCTTGCTTCTCCTTCTGAAAAGTTGAACAGCGTATAAGAGACTTCGCCTTTTTCGAGAGAGCGGGGAAAAGTGGTCGGAACGACAATATCTTCTTCACATTCTTCTAATTCTTTAATGGCTGCATACCACATGTTTTGATGGTATGTGTCCCTGGCAATGAGAAATGACAGCATGTCGCGAACATATGGATCATTCCTGCTATCCGAAAAGCAATGCAATGCCATGGTAGCCAAAGTAAACGCCAAAGCCGATTAGGCAGACGCCAGAAAAAGCGGAAATGGCAATGAGCGCCTTTTCATTCATAAAAGCGCGGGCGGTGCTTGACAGAACAGCCATCGTAAAATCCCATGCCGCTATGCCTATAAAGATCGCCACACTGTACAGCCAAACAGTGGCCATTTCATATTCAGAAATCGTTTTTGCTAGTACCGAGCCATAAATGCCGAGCCAAAATAAAATCGTCAGCGGATTGGAAATCGAGATCAAAAATCCAATTTGGAATGATTGTCTCGGCGACTCGTTTGTCCTTACGCCGAGGCCTGTTTGTGCTTCTTTTTTCACCTTCATAATGCTCTCAAAACCTGTGTATACAAGGACAAAACAACCAAACAGCCATAAGAAAACGGTCACGACCTCATACTCTAAAAAACGGGAAACCCCTAAAAACACAGCACACATGTACAGTGCGTCCGCTGCCATTGCCCCAAGGCCAACCGCCTTTAATGCCTTTTTCTACTTGAGCCGCATTGACTGGGCCAATTGGAGCTGCTAATGAAATGCCTAACATGATGTAACTTAGAAATACCAATTTTAATCCCCCCTTGTCCCAGTTCTACTATATTCAGGAACAACGGGTTGTACGACTTTAAATTTCGCATGGTATAGAAATGAAATCAAAGGCAGACGCTAACGAGGAGACAAAGGAGGAAGGTTGGCCTTGAGTAAGAAAAAAGAAAAAAATACAAGTTTAAACTGGTGGCAACTTTCACTTTTAGGCGTTGGCTGCACAATTGGTACTGGCTATTTTTTAGGTTCGAGCATTGGCATTGGCCTCACTGGCCCTTCGATCGTGATTGCCTTTCTGCTTGCAGCTCTTGGCACGTACGTCGTCTTTATTGCCCTTGCCAAATTGACGGCGGACGATCCGCAAGAAGGATCGTTCTGTTATTATGCAGAACAAGCATTCGGGAACCGTGTTGGCTTTGCCACTGGCTGGAACTATTGGATGTCCAACATTTTAATTATCGGCAGCCAATTAACGGCTTTATCGATTTTATCTCGTTTCTGGTTTGACAATGTGCCCCTTTGGGTGTTCGCCTCGATCTATTCGCTTCTCGGCATTGGCGTTGTTTTGCTCGGTACAAAAGGATTTGATTCGGTTGAAAATGTCCTCGCTGTCGTGAAAACGGCGGCCATTCTGTTGTTTATCGTGCTTGGGTTTCTCACTGTTTTTCAATGGCTAGATGGGACAGGGCCAGATCCATCTGTTCCGTCTTCGTACAATGAGTTGTTCCCACGGGGGATAAAAGGTTTTTGGGGATCGCTTATCTATGCTTTTTATGCATTTGCCGGGATTGAAGTCATTGGGTTGATGGCGATGCAATTAAAACAAAAACAAGATGCCCCTAAATCAGGTACGGCGCTGTTGTTGCTTTTAGCGATCATTTATACCGTTTCATTAGGACTCGCCGTCAGCATGGTCTCGTTTGACCAATTTACAGACAAAGAAAGCCCATTTGTGACTGCGTTGTCTGACTATCATCTTGCTTTCTTTCCCCACGTGTTTAATGCAGCCATTATTGTTGCTGGCTTTTCGACAATGACAGCGGCGCTATTTGGGGTGACGACGCTGCTAACAACCTTAGCCCATGACGGGAACGCACCTTAATGGTTCGAAAAGAAAATCAAATACAAGGACCTTCCTTTGCCTTCCCTTGGCCTCGCTGTTGTTGGCTTAATCTGTGCAGTCATTGCTGCGCTATTATTGCCCGGGAAACTGTTCGAGTATATTACAACAGCCGCAGGAATTCTTATTTTGTTTAATTGGATTTGCATCGTTTTGTCCAATATGCGCTTGCTGAAACAAACGGTTTTTTCCATAAGTGGAAACATTATTGGCATCTTGTTGATGTTGTTGGCCATCAGTGGCATCTTGGCGGAAAAAACGGGACGGCCAGGCTTTTACTTAAGCATAGGTTTCGCTGCAATCATTGTGCTTATTGCATGGCTTGTAAAAAAACCGCACAAAGAACAGAGTAGCTCTTGAGCTAAAAGAGCTTACTTTGGCGAGAATGGATTTCCATATTTCACTGCATAGATCAAAAAAATGAGTTCATACTAAAAATCGTAATGACATTTCAATTAGGAGGACAAAAAATGGATTTCCAACAGCAACAAAATATGCACCAAAACATCGAAACAGGCCCTGTGACGCCACAAATGAACCATGGCGGCCATGAAATGTTTGATGTACACGAAGTTCTAGCAGGATCAATTAACACAATGAATACGTACACGATGTTAAGCCAACATGTGCAAGACCCTGAACTTCGTGACATTTTGGATAGGCAAAAAGCATTTATGAAACAGGAGTACAACACCACTTTAGAATGCTTCCAAACAGGTCAAGATCCTGCAGTGCCGACAAAAAGCTACAAAATGAAACAAGGCAATGATTTTACGTATGGCATGAAGCCAGGCGGCCAACCGAAAAAACCGATGGAATCCACGGCTGAAATCAACGATGAAACCATTGCCCTTTCGATGTTAAATGCAGTAAAATCAGTTGCTCCTATCAAAACAAGCGCGGCAATGGAAGCGACAAACCCAGTCGTCCGCCGTGTGCTTGCCGATTCTTTGCCCAACTGCATTGAAATGGCTTACGAAATTTCGCTTTACCAAAATAAAAAGGGCTATTACCAAGTTCCGCAGCTTGTTCAGCAAGATATGCAACAGCTGCAAAACAGCTATGCCCAAGCTTCGATCAACTCGCAAATGCCTGGCAACTCTACGCATTAAAGCGAGTACATGCCGAGCCTCGTGCTTGGCATTTTTATTGTAAGCGATCAACTGTTTACTTTTACAATATTTTTCACCAATATAATGCTTGAAATCGTCTGATCTTCTGGATTATTATAATAAAGGTTGCTTTTTACATCACTTCGAAGTTTTACATCCAAAATTTATGTATTGCGAGGTAATGACATGACGCTACACGACATAGACGATTCATTATTGATCGATTCTTACGTAAAAGCGGTTGAACATCGTCTAGAAGATGATTTTATCGCGCTGTTGCAAGAAGAAGTGTTGCGCAGAGGCATCCGTCTCCCAGAACTTGTTCACTCCTAAAAATAATGATTTATTCTTTCTTTCTTTTATCCTGTCGCAGTCCAAACAACCGTCCCTCTAGCATTAAAACAAATTCAGACAGCGACAGGCTCGACTTCTTTTATTCGCTCCGTTTCATTTTTGCCAATGCATAATTGGCGATAGCTGTATCTTGCACCCCTGTGCCCGTCAAATCACAAATGGTCCGTTCCCGTTCAGACGTCCTGCCTTCCTTTTCTCCAGTTAAAATCGCCCCTAACTCAATCGCATGTTCAGCTAAAAAACCTTGTACATGATGGAGTTCGCCGATCGTCGAGCTTTGTGAATAAAGGTCGCATACAACTTTGTCTGCTTTAAAAAATGCTGCTGGCTCGATTTCTTGCTTATGCTCTGCATCTGAGCCAATCGCATTTACGTGGACACCTGGTAACAGCCAATCGGCTTTCAGTATATAGTGTTCGGCTGGTGTTGTCGTCACAATTAGATCTGCTTGTTCAACAGCCTCTTTTCCACTATTAGCTACGTGAACAGGAACGTTTAATTCTTCCTCGATCTCTTTTTTATAAAGAAGCGCTTTTTCTTCAGACCGTCCGAAAACAACGACTTCCGCAAAATCACGGACAAGCTTAAGCGCTTTTACTTGCAAGCGGGCCTGCATGCCAGTACCAAATACGGCGACTGTTGAAGTCGTTTTTTTTGCTAAACGATCGGCAGCGATTGCGCCTGCTAACGCCGTGCGTACATCTGTTAAATAGCCGTTATCGGCTAGCAATGCTTTTGGCACACCTGTCTTAGCGTCCATCGCAAGCATCAGTCCTCCTAAGCTAGGCAGCCCGATCGACGGGTTGTTAAAAAAACCACAAGAAACTTTAATCGCGAACGTAGATAAACCAGGGATATACGCTGTTTTAATATCTGCTTCTCCCTGATGTTCCGGTATATCGACACGAATGACAGGAGGCTGTGAGACAGTGCGGGAATGTAGCTGTTTAAACGCCTCTTCTATTTCAATAAGCGCATCCTCGCATAGTGTTACATGGTTGCGGATCGCTTCTTCCTGATAGTGCTCCATAAACATCACTCCCTCAGACCTTTTTGGCATAGCTATCTTTTTTTCCTGCCTACTTCTTAAAATTTATTCGCCAACTGAAACAGGAATTCACCTGCCTGTTGTCAAATTGGCAAGGAAGAGCATTTGCTAGGCATGAATGGAGGCATTTCGATGGACACGATTCCTGTCAAAGCGGTATGGCAAGCACGCAAACGGCTTTTTCCTTATCTGCCAAAAACGCCCCTCGTTTATAGCACTCCCTTATCGGGTCATTGCCGAACGCCTGTTTGGTTGAAATTAGAAACATTACAGCCGAGCGGCTCATTTAAGCTCCGCGGGGCGATGAACGTGCTCTTGTCTATGTCAGAAGAGTCAAGACAAAAAGGCGTTGCCGCTTTTTCCACGGGAAACCATGGCCTTGCGGTCGCCTACGCCGCCAAACAGGCTCAAACACAGGCGACAATTTTTGTATCCGAATCGGTACCGCCTGCCAAACTAGCCGCGCTTCAAGCGAGCGGGGCAACAATAACCGTGACAGGGCGCAGCCAAGATGAAGCAGGCGCAGCCTGTATCCGCCACTGTCAGCAAACAGGGCAGACGCTCGTCCCACCATTTGACGACGACAGGATTATCGCTGGCCAAGGCACACTCGCTTTAGAGCTGCTAGACGATTTGCCTGAACTTGAAACGGTGATCGCTGGATTATCAGGAGGAGGGTTGCTTAGCGGAATTGGGCTAGTAATGAAACATACCGATCCGACGATTCAAGTCGCCGGGGCAAGCATCGTCAATGGAGCCGCTATGGAAGCCAGTTTGGCAGCGGGCCATCCAGTAGAAGTAGCCGAACAGCCGACTGTGGCCGACAGCCTTCTTGGCGGAATCGGTCTGGGCAACCGCTGGACGTTTAAGGCGGTCCAACGTTATGTCGACACCCGTGTACAAGTTCCAGAAGAAGACATGGCCAAGGCGATGGCTTATTTATATGAGCATCACCATTTAATCGTGGAAGGAGCAGCTGCCATAGGAGCAGCCGCACTGTTAAATAATAGCATTCGCCCTAAAGGGCCTACCGCTGTTGTCATTACCGGCGCCAGCATTCATCCAAAAGAGCATTACCGCATCATCCGCCCTTACCTCTAGCCGAAAAAAGCGCGGACGGCATCGACGAAGCTATAGATGCCTAGCCCTGTACAGAGGACAACGACAATGCCGCCAACGATATTCATTTTTAATGAATTCACATAGTTGCCGAGGCGGTTTTTGTTGTTCATAATGATCAGCAACATAATGGAAACAAAAGGAAGCAATATCCCATTTAATGCTTGGGCAAACAGGAGGACGTCGAGTGGCTCGAACCCGAGGCTCGATGACACAACTCCGAATAAGATGACCGCAGCAAAGACGATTTTAAAGCGTGTGTCACGCATTCCCCCTGACCATTTTAAAATGCTGCTAGCGGTAATCGCCGCACCAAGTGGAGAGGCAAGCGCTGAAGTAAAACCAGCGGCGAATAAACCAATGCTCGTAAACACGAGCGCCCAACTGCCTAAAAGCGGTTCTAATTGGACAGACAAGTCTGACACATTTTTCACTTCCATGCCTTGCATCATTGTAGCAGACGTAATGAGAATAGCCGCAGTAATCAAGCCGCCTACGCTAATCGAAATGACAATATCCCAGCGGGAGTCTGCTAAATGGGCGGGCTTGTTCCAACGCTCAATCACGTTTTCCGAATGAAGGAATAAATTATACGGCACAACCGTTGTCCCAATTAAGGCAATAATCATAATAATCGATTGGTCAGGAACCGTTGGTATAAATGCTCCTTGGAACAATGCGCCTAAAGGAGGTTTGGCGACAACCATCGTCGTTACAAAGGTGATGCTCATAATCACAACAAGGACAATCATTAGTTTTTCGACAAGCTTATAGCTACCGCTCAAGCCTAACGCTAAGATGACGATTCCGAAAAGAGGCGCAAGCACGTTTGGCGATATCCCCGTAAGCGTCGAGATGCCCATAGACGTACCAAGCAAATCGCCGGCCATATAGGCAGATGACCCAACTAAAATCGCGACTAAGACAAGGAACATCGACGCATATTTGAGCAGCGGATGTGTAAAATGCTCACGGATCGCTGCGCCTAGCCCTTTTTGGGTAATAATGCCGAGGCGGGCACTCATTTCTTGTAAGATGATTGTGGCAATAATCGAAAAAATGACTGCCCAAAGAAGGGCGAAGCCAAAGGAAGCTCCTGCCCTTGTCGCAGTTGTAACGGTGCCAGGACCAATAAAGGAAGCTGTGACAATCGCCCCTGGGCCTATTGCTTTCAATTTGTTTTTTAACATTGATGTTTTCATGCTGGCCGGTTCTTGTTGTTTCTCCATTCGTTCCCTCTTTTCTGGCGTTTACCCTTCCGCCCTCGATTGTTCTAAATAGTTATAAATCGTTTGCTTGGAGACGCCTAAAATGTCCGCAATCCGTTCCACGGAACCTTGGATGAGAAAAGAGCCCTTTTCGTCAAGCCGCTGGACGAAATACATCTTTTCCCGTTTGCCCATTTCTTCAATTGGCACGCCAATTTCCATCAGTGTATTTTTTATAAGCGTCTCAAAAATTTCTTCAATGTTTTCCGCGTAGGATTCATCGGTCACAGGGCTCGGCTGCCCTAAATATTGAGCCGCTGAAAACTCACTAAGAACCTCACAAACGTTGGAAAAGGCGGTGATGTCATAGTTAATTCCAAAAAAGCCGATGACTTTGCCCGTTTCGTTGCGAATAAACGAAATTGACGACCTTAACGTTCTAAAATCTTTCGTTCGGCTCGTAAAACCTAGTTTATCTGGCACCTCATCGCCATACTTTCTTAGTTCTCTTAACACCACTTCAGTTGTCGGAGCGCCATGTTTTCTTCCTGTCACTGTGCCTTTGATATAAAACAAAGAAGATTGAACGTTCGTCAAATCATGGATAACCGCTTCACAGTTTTTCCCAAACGTGGCGACGATCATATCGGCAATCGGAATAAACTTCCTTAGAATGATTTTATTGTCCACTTTCCACCCACCTTTTCTTTTTAACGTGGGCTTCTCACCCCACTATTTAGGATGATACCATGTTTTTCTCGTTCCATATGTGTCCTGCAAGGGCATAGAGGACGACGGTAGAAGCCAAGTGGGCGGAAAATTGGCTTGGATCTTGTTGTGGGTACACTTCGACAAAATCCATTCCAACGACTCCTTGTTTGCAAATTTCATGGACAAATGTCAACAACTCATAAGAACTGAGGCCATTTCCGTCTACAGGGCCGCCAGGATTGAACGCGTAGTCGAGCACGTCGCTACAAATGCTTAAATACACTTCATCGACATCTTGACTCGCTAGCTTGTACATATGGGCTGCATATCCTTTTAAGTCACGCTGTTCACGTATGTCATTAATGGTGATCGTGACAGCTCCAGCCTCTTTTGCATTTCTGCCGCTTTCTGGTTTGTTGCGCGGGCCATGAATGCCAGCATGGACGATGCTTTCATTGCGCACCCCTTCTAATTCATACAAGCGTTTAAATGAGCTGCACCGGGCAAACGGATCGCCTTCGTGGTGGGGAAGGTTATCATAATGGGCATCCAAGTGGATAATGCCTACTTTTTTCCCCTCGTTAGCAAGCGCTTTAACAATCGGATAGGTGACGCCATGGTCCCCCCCTAAGCCAATGAGAAACGTGCCTTTTTTCCAAAACTCAGCGGCAAACCGCTCAATCCGTCTCATCGTTTCATCGACATCCGCTGGAACGACATCCACATCGCCAGCGTCACCGAGGCGAATATGCTCAAATACATCAATATGGTCCAATTCAGGCAGATAGCCGCTATAACGAGCCGAGCAAAGCCTCATTACTTTCGGGCCAAGTTCACAGCCTGTATAATCGCCCCATGTGACCGCCCCTTCCCAAGGAATTCCGTAAACAACGGCATCGATCCCTTCTGTTGACTTTGATTTGGCGATATTTTTTGCATTTAGAAAACACGGCGTATTGCCATATAGCTTCTCCATCAAATCCCCCTCTTTTTCTACAAGATGATTGGATATCAAAATGGTAATGACTTTTTTACAATTAGTCAATTTATTTTTATTAAAAGTCAAAAATTCTATGTCAAATCATCTTCCATACCTACTTTTTTGAATGGCGGATTTACGTAATACTAGCTTTTTAAACGTATGGGGAATCGAGGCAACGACTGTACATGTCATTTGCAGCTCTGTTTGTTATAATGAATCCGAATGAAGAATGTAGTTTCACAAATGGAAAAAATTTTATACAGGAGTAAAAAAATGAAAACGATATCGATCTTAATTGCGGATGATGAGGAGGAAATTGCCGACCTGCTTGCTATTCACTTAGAAAAAGAAGGATACTGTGTAGTAAAAGCAGGAGATGGACAAGAAGCGATTCACATTGTCGAAACACAACCTATCGATTTACTCATATTGGATATCATGATGCCGAAAATGGATGGCTATGAGGTAACCCGGCGTATTCGGGAAACGCATAATATGCCGATCATTTTTTTGAGTGCGAAAACATCCGATTTTGACAAAGTACATGGACTGGTTATCGGGGCAGATGATTATATAACGAAACCTTTCACGCCGATTGAATTGGTTGCCCGCGTGAATGCCCAACTCCGCCGTTTCATGAAGTTAAATCAGCCTCGTACAGCGGTTGATCCTAAAACACGGTTAGACTATCGCGGGTTAGTTATTTCTCTTGAGCAACGTACAGTCACTCTATACGGAGAAAACATTGAGCTTACTCCGAAAGAGTTTGATATTTTATATTTATTAGCAAGTCACCCAAAGAAAGTGTTTAGTGTTGAAAATATTTTCAAGCAGGTGTGGGGAGAAGCCTATTTTGAAGGGGCCAACACCGTTATGGTTCATATACGGACACTGCGGAAAAAGCTTGAAGAAGATAAACGGAAAGATAAATGGATTAAGACTGTTTGGGGAGTTGGGTATGCATTCAATGGCTAAAATGATGCGTAGTTTTCGTGCGAAAATGGTGGCCTTATTTGGATTAAGCATGTTTTTATCAGCAATGATCACATACGTACTCTTTAAAGGGTTGCAGTTCCATTATCACACCGGGGTTGAATACGGCGATCCGGTTACGCACATTCGTAACTGGATAGGTGGATTCGGGGACTTTAACGTCTTTTTTGTTTTGTTCATTTTCCTTTCTTTCCTGTTTTTCTTTCTCCTGACAAAACCCTATTCGATCTATTTCAATGAAATTTCAAATGGCATTCGCCACCTTGCCCGCGGCGACTTTAGCCACACCGTCAATATCCAGTCAAATGATGAATTTAAAGATATTGCAAAAGACATAAATTTGGCCAGTAAAACATTGCAAGAGGCGATTCAACGGGGAGACTTTTCCGAAAGTAGCAGAGATCAATTAGTTGTAAATTTAGCCCATGATTTGCGGACGCCCCTTACCTCTGTTCTCGGTTACTTGGATTTGCTCCTAAAAGACGAGCAGTTAACGAAAGAACAAGTTAAACATTATTTAACGATTGCCTTTACGAAATCTACCCGTTTGGAAAGACTGATTGATGAATTATTTGAGATGACGAAAATGAATTATGGCATGCTTACAGTTGAAAAAAAGACAATCGATTTAACTGGCCTCCTTCATCAATTAAAAGAAGAACTATATCCTTTACTTGAAAAGAACCACCTGACTGCCCGGATGAAGTGTGCCCCCGATTTATTCATGAGCGGGGATGGTGATTTGCTAGCACGTGTATTTGAAAATTTGCTGACGAATGCGATCCGTTATGGAAACGATGGGCAGTATATCGATGTAAATGGTTTTATGGATGAAAGCGGCGAGGTCGTTGTGCAAGTAGTCAATTACGGCAGCAGCATTCCTGCAGAGGAGCTTCCTCATCTCTTTGATATGTTCTATATTGGCGATGAGGCACGAACCCATAAAGAAAATCGGACAGGCCTTGGTTTGTTTATTGCCAAGAATATCGTCGAACAGCATCATGGATCGATTACAGCTGAAAGCAACGTCATACAGACTACTTTTGAAGTACGTTTGCCTAAAGAGGACCGTTCGGTTTAAGAAAAATTTAATGTTTACCCTACGTATTTTTTAAATACTTTCGCCTATGCTTTAAGCGGAAACACGAAAAACGGCTTAGGTGAAAGGTAGAGATTGTATGGGAAAGGCTTCAACGTTCGTAAAGATTTCCATAATCATGATAATCATACTCTTGGCATTATTTAAAGTAGCAGATAGGAAAGAGCCCTTTTCTTTTTTTCGTACGGACGAATACGCCAGTCCATACATTTATGTAATGGATCGAGAAACGGGGCGTGTCGTTTATGAACAAAATGCCGAAGCTAAAGTATATCCTGCCTCGCTTACAAAGATCATGACAACGATTGTCGCACTTGAGCAGATGGATGATTTATCTGCCGTTGCCCCTGTCGATGTAGAGACGTATCACGAAATGTTTGCCAACAACGCGTCCATGGCCGGTTTTTTTGGCAGGGAAGAAGTAACGTACCGTGATCTTTTATATGGAACGATGTTAACATCAGGTGGGGAAGCAGCAAACTCGTTAGCGGTTCATGTGGGAGGAAATGTGGAAAATTTTGTGCAGATGATGAATGACAAGGCTGCTGAACTTGGATTGAATGGCACACACTTCACAAATCCAGAAGGTCTTCACAATGAAAAGCAATATACGACCGCTTCTGATATGGCTAAGCTTTTAGACTATGCCTTAAACAACAACGATTTCAAGACTATTTTTACAGCAAAGACATTTCAAACCACACCAACAGCCGAACATCCTGATGGCCTTTTACTACAATCCACTGTTCTGACATTCCTCCATAAAGAAGAGCAAGATCGGTTTGACATTCTAGGTGGAAAATCAGGCACCACCTACGAAGCAGGACAATGCTGGGCCACACTTGGTTTGGTCGAAGACAGCGAATATATCAGTATCGTCATGGGCGCTCCCTTGAAAAATATTAGCCATCCAGATCGCGCCCAAATCGCCGATACGCTCAAATTGTATCGAAAAATCGAATCTAGTGAATAATGCTTTCAAGTGATTACAGCCTGAAACGGCTGTAAGTAGCTTGTGAGAGAAAAACCAAGTCATGTGATCACTGACTTGGTTTTTTCTCCTGTCCGATTTGGTCGTTGAAAACGGCGCTGGTGTGCACCGCTACATGCTACCGACTGCCTTTAAATATCGAGCGAAAACGTTTCTTTTAAGCCTTGTTTTCCTGCGTCTGTAATTTTGATTGCTCGTGTTTTCGGCAAACGTTGCACCCAGTTTAATTCAATAAACCTTTCTAGCAATGCATTCCCCAACGCTCCAGCAAGGTGGTGGCGCCTTTCACTCCAGTCTAAACATTTGTGTGAAAAGGAACGGCGTTTTTTCCTGACATTTTCCAGGTTGATTTGAAAAGCTTGAAAGAATGCCTCTCCTGATTCAGTAACGACAAAGCCGTCCTTGTCTTCACGAATGACATTCATGTTGAGCAAAGACTCTGTTACTTTCACCCCTAAAGCGCCGGCGAGGTGGTCATAGCACGTTCTTGCCGAGCGGATTGCTTTGTCTTGAGAGGCTTGATTGAATGACTTGATTTTTTGTGGCGGCGCAATCGATAAAAGCGACTCCATGATTTTTGCAATTTCTGGATCTTGAATTCCATAATAACGGTGTCTCCCCTGTTTTTCGACGCCAAGAACGTTGGCATCGACCATTTTGGCTAAATGGAAGCTAGCTGTTTGTGGCTTGATGCCTGCCATATAGGCCAACTCACTTGCGGGATGGAACCGACCATCTAATAAGGCGGTTAATATCGCCGCACGGGAAGGTTCGCTTACAAGTGAAGCGACGATGGCGACATTTGGATTGGCATTCATTTTAACACTCCCTCTTGTAATCGATATTTCGATTATAGTGGAAGTATTTCTATTCTACAATCGACTAGGAAGGACAACAGAGGAGGAACAAATGAATGGAACAAGCAGCTCAAGGCATTCATACAGAAACGATTAAACCAAGCATTTTATACTACGGAACGCCTGTCGTTTTAGTAACAACACTGAATGAGGACGAATCCGTCAATATTAGTCCGATCTCGTCTTCATGGGCATTAGGAGACTGTCTCATACTAGGCCTTGGACTTGGGGGAAAAGCGATTGAGAATATAGAACGCCATCCTGAATGTGTTTTAAATATACCAAGCCCTTTCTTATGGGAAAATGTTGAACGATTGGCTCCGCTAACTGGGAAACAGCCCGTTCCAGCTGGCAAGAAACAGCTTGGATTTACGTATGAAAAAGACAAGTATGGCAGTAGTGGCTTAACGCCCGCTCCGTCTGAAGCAGTAAAACCGACACGGATTTTAGAATGCCCGCTTCAAATTGAAGCAACAGTGAAACACATTCGCATTCCAGAGCATTCGCCCGATTTTGCGATTGTCGAAACACAAGCAGTACACGTACATGCTCATAAAGAAATTATGATTGGCGAAAATCATATTGACCCAAGTAAATGGAGTCCGCTTATCTATAATTTCCGCCATTATTTTGGCTTAGGCGAACAACTGGGAAAAACGTATCGGGCGGAACAGTAAAACATGAGCAAGCTTTGTGTTGGCCGCGATGTTCGATAACGCAAAAGCACGCTTTCTCTCTTTTCACCCAGAGAAAGCGGCTACTTTTTTTTAGCTTTTTTATTTTTGTGTTTAGCCTTGAATGTTATTCCAAAAAATTTTATAAGAAATATCTAAAGAGTAGTCAAAAGACTGTTTTGTATTATACAGTAAATCTACAATTAGCCCATCAAATAGGACAATAAAGGCAACCGTACACTCGTCTGAAGTGTAATTAAATGTTTCTTTATCAAAAACTTTTTTTATTTCTGTTTTTAGGGTATTGAGATAAGGTATATAATGCGCCGATACATAAGATTGTATTTCTAGTGGTTCCGCAAATGATAATGCCTGCAAAAACCCTGTGTTAGGTTTATCGTAAGCCCTTAGACTGACCTCTTTCAGAAAGGAATACAATACTTCTTTAGGAGGAAGGCTCGAAAACCTATCAAAAAAAGATTGTGTAAAAACAATTTCTGCGTCAATCACTTCCTTGTAAAGTTCCATAAATAATTCTTTTTTTGAAGGATAGTGATAGGACAAGGATTGCTTTCTAATCCCCGCTTCCTCAGCGATTTGTGACATTTTAACACCTTCATATCCATTCCTATAAAACTGATTAATTGCTACCTGTTTGATTTTTTGTTTCGACATTCCTTATATTCAACCCCTTTAAACGCTGTTTTACAACCAAGTAAACCACATACACAATTAAAAATACAACGTAAATCAATGTTGCCACAATATAAACAGCTTGATAAGATGCTGCCTCTGCTATTAATCCGAGGATTAATGAACCTCCGCCAATACCAACATCGAAAAAGTTAAAGAAAGAAGCCATTGCGTCCTCATGTTCAGCTTTATCTACCAGATTGATACACCAAGTTTGAATGGCAGGAAGCAACGAACCAAAACCAAAACCATAAAATATGGCCGCAATAAAAAAAGTACTATTCGCATTTGCACTATATAATAGACCCAATCCAATGATAGCAAAGATAGCACCTGGAATTAATACAACAGATGGACCATGTAGATCAAACAGCCTACCAGAAATCAAACGTACTGCAAAGCTTGCCAACGCTATAACAAAGAAAAATAACCCGACGTGAGAAAAATCTTTTTCCAAGGCGTATAAAGAGAAGAATGACATGATCCCTCCTGCCGCAAATCCAACTAACAAAATGAGAAAGGCGGGAAATAAAACTTTCTTTTCTAGAATTTTCGTTTTCACATTAGCTTTCTTGTCTAATGCCTTTCCATCTGGCGCTCTCTTAACAAATATCCCCATCATAAGAGCTAATAGCAATACTGACATACCACCTAAGAACAAACGTTGAAAATCATACAGTTCTATAGCCATGATACCTATCATTGGACCGACAGAAATGGCGACGGTTTCCCCTAAACCAAAGTATCCAATCCCTTCTCCACGTCGCTGTTTAGGAATGATTTCAGCTGCTAGGGTAGCAAAATAAGTTGTAGCCAATCCAAAACCAGCTCCATGAAAAAGCCGAATAATCAATAAAGTAGTAATATCAGTAGAAAGATAATAGGCTCCAGTTGCCAATGCATTTATTAAGATGCCAAAGATTAAGAGAAATTTTTTGTCGATTTTACTTGCCAGAATGCCTGCAAATGGACGAATTAGAATGGCGGATAACATAAATATTCCTGTTACTACTCCAACTTGACTAGCTGCTCCTCCCATTTCTGTAATAAAGAGAGGCAGCGTAGGAAGCAGCATCTCGAAAACCATAAAAAGCAAACCATTTGAAACTAAAATAAAAATAAATGATGGTGACCATATTTTTATATGTGAATGAGTCATTGTTCTAAGCTCCTTTTGTTTTTCTGTATGTCACTAAGTCATCTTATCTGATCATGGTCAGATTGTAAATATCTTTTTAGCGCTTTTAAAATAGATTTTATATGACAACAGTCATATAAATCTTTATTACTATAAAATTTTTCTTTAGAGCTTTTCGTACCTTGTTATAGCTTAAATGTTTGATTAGAAAGTAACAATTTTTCAAAAAGCAACATAGGCAGTAAAAAACCAAGTCATGTAGTTAAATGACTTGGTTTACTGTCTTTTCTCAAAAAGTTGTCCCTATTTATGTTCCCCTTTGCCCTAGAAAACCATAGACATTTTTTAACCAACTCCCCATTATAAGTGACTTATTATCTGAACAATTCTATCAAGGGCCTCTCGCTTAAGGTAGGAAGTTTCCAATATCCTCTTTTCGCCAAGGCCGATCACAGCACATCTGTTTTTTCAACAGAATGAACGACCATAGCAGCAATGCAAAGTCCTATAACTGCCAATGTGAATGGAATATAAATAATAGTAGCAATTGAAAAGCCTGGGTTGTAAGAGCTAATCAGGGCGACAATGATGATCGACGATACAATCGTTGCTGGCACTGATTTTTGGCGCATGCCAAAATACAACGGGATCAAGCTTGTGCCTGCGGCAGCCACTGCATACATGCCCGAACTGCCCGCCTTTTCAATCAGCATCGCAAAAGTGACGGTCTGGTCAACGACTTGCAGAACTGAATTTCCGAGCCACAATGCAGCGCTGACAACAAGGTCAGAGCCTAAAATCGTCACGAACGTAAGCAAAAACACAAGCGCCAGTTTTGCCGAAAGCAGTTTTTTCCGTTGCACAGGCAATGCAAATAAAATATTGATCGTCTTGTTTTTATATTCCTTAATCACCAGCTTTGCAAGGAGTACAGCCGCAAACACAATAAACACGGCGCGGACAAACAAGCCACTAATAAAAAAACCTTCTTCGAGCGTATGAAAAGGAATGTCTTCGACCTCGAACTTGCCCATAAACATAAGTGCATAAACGGTGAGCACAATTAGAAAATTGGCGACAATCGCTCCTTTCCAATACCACCCTAAGCTTGCTTTCCTTAATTCTAGTTTTAGTAAATGATACATGGCTTTCACTCTTCTTCCTGTGCTTTTTCTTGGTCAAGCACTTGATGGAAATATTCTTCTAACGATTTGTATTTTTTGCTAATCGCTTCAATTTCGACATGATGGTCGAGCATCGCCTGTGTGATTTCGTTTTGCCTATGACCGGCCTCATAGACGCGAATCGTGTTGTTGTGGAGTGCTTTGAAATTGCTTAACTGCAGCACGTCTTCCAACACAAAGCATGCTTGCTTTTGATTAGCAGTTAAAATTTCGATATATTCTGTATTTTTCTCTTTGAGCGCTTTCATAGAGATTTCCTGAAGCCATTTTCCGTTTTTGATAACGCCGATACGGTCAGCAAATAGCTCGACTTCGCTAAGCAAATGGCTGGAAACAATCAATGTCGTTCCATATTCTTGGTTCATCATTTGAAACATCTCTCTCACTGTTTTAATGCCTGAGGGGTCCAGCCCATTCATCGGCTCATCTAAAATCAATAGCTCCGGTTTGACTAACATCGCACGGGCAATGCCGAGCCGCTGTTTCATCCCGAGTGAAAACGTATGGACAGGTTTGTGTTGGACTTGCTCCAATTCGACCCATTCCAGCACTTCGTTTATGGCGTTTGGATCGTAATAGCCCATGTACTCAGACACTAATTGCAAGTTTTGTTGTGCTGTTTTCTTTTCATAAAAAGTGGGGTATTCGATCATGCTGCCAACACGTCTTAAATACTGATAAGACGAAGCCTTTATTGGCTCCCCAAACATGTCAATTGTCCCGTAACTCGGTTTTACTAGATTGGTCAGCATTTTCATAATCACGGTTTTCCCTGAACCATTAGGGCCGAGTAGCCCATAAATCTCCCCTTTCCGCACACTCATCGTAACATTTGAGACCACCTCGTCCCCGGCTATGAATTTTGTCACATCGTGTAAACGTACAATTTCCTCCACTATGTTCCTCCTTCTTATCACTTGATTCGTTTATTAGTATAGAGCATGGATTTGTCTTTTTTCTTTATCCTTTCTTACAAATTTCTTAACCGGCTATTTTAGAGAGTGGTCTTACCTGATTTTTTTGAATGTGCAGCGAAAGATCGTTTTTTGATAAGGGGTACTGATCGCTGTTATTGTCCCTTTCATGGCGACGACAAGGCGCTTCGTAATGCTTAGTCCAAGCCCGCTGCCGTGGAATGCTGGATTTCGAGCGTCATCCAACGTATACATGCGCTCAAATATCCGCTCTTGTTCTGTTTCGGGAATGCCTTTCCCTTTATCCCAAACGTCAACGACTGCTTGTCCCTCTTCTTCCGTTACCGACAGGCCAAAGACATTGCCTTCATGCCCATAAAGAATCGCATTGGCGATCAAATTGCTCAACACCCGTTCGAGCCCTTCTTCATTGCCTTGAATGTAAATCGGCTTCTCGGGTATGTCGATTTGTACGTCCATTCCTGTTGAAGCCAACCACTCATAATGGTCAAGCACGCTTTGGCGGCAAACTTCATTCAAATCAATTCGGCTTAATGGCAACAGCTCATCGCCTGCTTCCAGCTTTGCTAAAGCAAAGAACTTATTCATTTGCGAAATCACCTGTTCTGTTTTCTCATGAAGGCGGCCAATGATTCGCATTCGTTCTTGTTCAGGCATTTCTCGGTCTAGTTCCAGCTTTTCAATGTAAGCAATCATCACCGTCAATGGTGTTTTTAAATCATGTGAAATATTGGCCAACATTTTACGTTGTTCCAGTTTGGCTTTATGGTAATGAGCCACTTGTTGTTGATTCAAAGCGAGCAAGCGGTTGATTTGCGCAAGTACAAGTTGGAGTTCCTTTTCATCTGTCGCCACAAGCAATTTGCCGCTTGTTTCCTGGTCAACGAGCGCTTTAAGCTTTTCTTCGATAGCAAGCAAACTTTCTTTCGATTTTCTTTGCCGATAAAAATGCCAGCCTATCATAAACACAAACGCTAGGGCGAAGACGACCGTTGCCACACTCATTGTGGTGCTCCTAGTTTATAACCGATTCCCCAAACCGTTTCGATAATCTCAGGTTTGGACGGATTGGTTTCAATTTTTTCCCGCAAACGCCTAATATGGACATTGATGACGTTCTCTTCACCAAGATACGGTTCATTCCAAATTTGTTGATAAAGCTGTTCCTTTGTAAACACGCGCTTTGGGTTTTCCATAAATACGTGCAGCAACTGAAACTCTTTTGCCGTCAGCTTCACCGCTTGCCCGTTTTTATAAGCCATAAACGCATCTACATCCAAGCGGATGCCTCCGCGCTGAAGGACTCGTTCTTCCTTAGCGTCCGCTACTGTGTAGTCGGTAGCACGCCTGATCGCTGCCTGTACCCGAGCTGTCAATTCAATGAGCGAAAACGGTTTGGCGATGTAATCGTCTGCCCCAAACCCTAGCCCAAGCGCTTTATCTAAATCGCTTCCTTTCGCGGAAAGGATCAATATCGGCACAGAACTATGTACACGGATTTGCTTTAAAAGCGTGATTCCGTTCATTTTCGGCAACATTAAATCGAGCAATACTAAATCCATGCCGCCATTTGCAAACAATCGGACCGCCTCTTCTCCATCGGCTGCTGTCAGTACCCGGTATCCTTCATTCTCTAAATGCTCTTTTACTAAATCGCTAATTTCTGGATCGTCTTCAACGAGCAGGATTTGCTTCACTGGTAAAACCCCCTCTTGCAAAAGTTTACCACGGGCACCTGCCCTACTCAACTTGTTGGAAAAGCGAGCTGTTCGCCTAGCCAAAGAAATTTGGTGAAATGATTTACAAATGTATATGTTGTTACGGAGAGTACGCCTGTTTTTAAATAGAGTAGGAGGGGGCGACTAACCCCCGACCTCTCACACCACCGCACGTACGGTTCCGTATACGGCGGTTTCAGTTAAGTTTGACGAAGTGTATCATAACGTTCCATTAAGCTCTTGAGCCCTTGACTCTTCCAATATGCAGAGTCGAGGGTTTTGTGTAAAATCGGACTTTTCGCGATTCGCCAATAGGCTTTTCGCGTATTGGCCCATTCCCACGCTTTTCCTATCCTGGCGCCAAGTGAGACGAGCTTCCGCTGTCTCGTTTTCGGTTTCTTCCATTCTTTCCAGCGGATCATTCGGAGGCGTCTCTTTACCCATGCGTCTAATTTCTGTAGGAAAGATGGCGTTTCGACTAACTGAAAGTAGCCTATCCATCCTATAAGAAACTGATTCAGTCTGCGAATTCGTTCTTCCATCTCAATCGAGTGGCGACGTGAGGTGAGTTCGCGAATGCGATCTTTACATCGCTTGAGACTTTCTTTTGTGATCCGGATCTTCGGGTCTTTTCGATTGCGCGTGAAGGTGAACCCCAGGAAGCTCCGCTCCCACGGGCGCCCCCATGCGCTCTTTTCCCGATTCACTTGAAGTCGGAGACGATTCTCTAGGAACGTCGTCATCTTTGTTAGCGTTTGTTTTGCCGCTCGTCGTGACTTGACGTAAATCTGGCAGTCATCCGCGTAACGAACGAATCGGTAGCCTCGTTTCTCTAGTTCCTGATCCCACTCATCTAACACAATGTTGGAAAGAAGCGGACTGAGCGGTCCGCCTTGCGGCGTTCCTTCTGTACTCGGCTGAACCAGTCCGTTTTCCATAATCCCTGCTTGAAGGTAGCGTCTAATCAGACGCAACACTTGTCGATCTTGAATGATCTGGCTCAGACGTCTCATTAAGCGGTCATGATGGACGCGATCGAAGAACTTCGAGAGGTCAATGTCCACGACCCATCCGTACCCTTCTTGGATATACGTCTTCACCTTTTTGACCGCGTCATGTCCCCGTTTTCCTGGACGAAACCCGTAGCTATTTTCGGAAAAGCTTGGGTCCATCTTCTTTGACAACACTTGAGCGATGGCTTGTTGGATCAGACGGTCGATCACCGTCGGAATGCCTAATGCCCTTACGCCTCCAGACGGTTTCGGGATTTCGACCCGTCTTACTGGCTGAGGAGAGTAGGTTCCTTCCATGATTGCCCTTCTCAAGGGGTCCCAGTTTTCCATGAGATAGGATCGGACGGATTTTGTCGTCATCCCATCGACACCAGGACTTCCTTTATTGGACTCCACGCGCTTGAGCGCTTGGAGGAGATTGTCTCTTGATAGAATCTGATCCAACATGTATTTCTACTCCTTCGTATAAGAGGGGTCTTCTTGTGTGGCTGTACGCTCCGCCCTCTCTCCAGCCCCCTGCGGGATTCACCGCTTCTTGCGGGAGAGTAGGTTCCGTAGATGTTTCTGCTTCAACACGTACAACGTTCGCCAAGTCCTCTTATTCCTTTCCTGATTCCGTCCTTCCATGTCTGTCTAGATCAGACATGTACTATGACTTCTGCTGACTTCTCGTGTCTCAGCACCTGTTCACATAAGTGGTTACAGAACGTGTTCCGCACGATCACTAGATCTCCCCGGGTAAGCGCATGTCCTTCCCCTCCATGTCTCCGCCTCATTTACGCCTATTCCCTTTGGTCACTAGGACTTCGACTTGTCGTGCAGCCTCATCCAAGAATAAGCGCCTGATGAGATTCGTGTTCCTCGGAGCGGAGGTTTGCCTCGGACTTCCTTCAGATTCTGAGTCGCCCCAGACACCCTTGTCGTCGGCTAACAGTTACAGTGACCTTCACTGTTCGGGACTTCAACCCTATAGCCCATGCGCATGCCGGGCACACATAGAGAAAGGTGAAGGGCATCCGCCCTTCACCTTTTCGTGTTGCTTATGCTGCCTTTTTCCTTCTAAAGAACCAGAGAATGGCTCCGAGGACAAGCAGGCTTGCACCAATGAGAAGCAAGTTGTACGTGCTTGTCGCTGTTTTCGGCAACTTGCTTCCGTCTGACGGCGACTTGTCTCCTGGTGTCGGCTCTTGAGGTTTGTTCGTGCCGCCATTACCTGGTTTTGGTTCTTCTGGCTTATCGCCAGGAGTCGGATCGACTGGATCTTCTTTGTCTCCATCGCCAGGTGTTGGTGGTGCTGGTGGTTCGGTAATTTCGATTTCTGCTTCAGGTTTGTCTGGATCGTCAATGTTGCCGCCATTTACAGTTGCAACGTTTTTAATCGATGTTCCAGACTCAATGGTTGCTTCAAATGTGACCGTACGCCATTCCGTGTCAGTAATAGTGCCAAATTCAGCTGTAACTGTACCGTCTTCGAAAGTGGCTGTACCGCCTTCACTTACTTGTAGGCTGCCTTCAACGAATGCTAAGCCTTCTGGAAGTTGGTCGATGATCGTTAAGTCTTCTACGGCACTGTCTTCAACCGTGTTGCGCGCTTCGATCGTATATACGACCGTGTCGCCGACTTCGTAACCGTCTTTGCTCTCATCTGCATTTTTCGCTGACTTTTTCGATTCAAGCTTCGGCTCTTTCGGATCAACGTCTACTTCGTGTTCTGGCTTGTCTGGATCGTCGATGTTACCGCCGCCTACGGTTGCAACGTTCTTGACTGTTTTGTTCGCAAAACCTGGTTCGATTGTTGCTTCAAACGTGACCGTGCGCCATTCGGTGTCTTCGACATTGCCGAATTCGGCTGTAACGGTGCCGTCTTCATAGGAACCTTCGCCACCTTCGCTTACTTTCAGGCTGCCTTCAACAAATGCTAAGCCTTCTGGAAGCTGGTCAGTGATGCGCAAGTCTTCGACTAAGCTATCTTCGACCGTGTTGCGCGCTTCAATCGTGTACACAACCGTGTCGCCGACTTCATAGCCGTCTTTGCTTTCGTCCGCGTTTTTCGCTGATTTTTTCGACTCGAGCTTCGGTTGTTTCGGATCGACATCAACATCTGTGCTTGGCTCATCTGGCTCGTCGATATTTGGCACTTCAACGACTGCGACGTTTTTGATCGTCTCGCCTACATAGCCAGCATCAATTGTTGCTTCAAACGTAACTGTGCGCCATTCGGTGTCTTTGACTTCGCCGAACTCAGCCGTTACCGTTCCGTCTTCAAAGTTTCCTGTACCGCTATGGCTGACTTCCAAGCTGCCTTCCACAAACGTTACCCCTTCTGGAAGAACGTCCGTAATGGTGAGGTTTTCGAGCAAGCTGTCTTCAACCGTGTTGCGCGCTTCAATCGTGTACACAACCGTGTCGCCAACTTCATAGCGGTCTTTGCTTTCGTCCGCGTTTGTTGCTGATTTTCTTGACTCAAGCTTTGGCTCACGTGGGTAGATTTCGACATCTTCACGTGGCTCATCTGGGTCGTCGATATTGTCGCCATCGACAACGGCTGTATTCTCAATATCTTTCCCTGCTTGACCTGGCAACACAACCACGTCAAATACGAGTGTATGCCATTCTGTGTCTTCAACATTGCCGAAGTGGCCCACTACTTTGCCGTCGACATAGTGGCCTTGATCGTCGTCTTCCTCATCCGTTACGGCTTCTCCGTTCACTTTCAGTGTTCCTGGAACATATTCCAGTCCTTCTGGAAGGACGTCAGAGATAGTGAGATTTGCGATCAAGCTGTCTTCGATTGTATTGCGTGTTTGAATCGTATACCGAAGTGTGTCGCCGACTTCTGGGTTGTCCTCATCGGTATTGCCGTCTGCTTTTTCAAGCAGTGCTGCCGATTTTTCTGATTCCGTTTTTGGCTTTTTCGGATCGACATCGACATCTGTGCTTGGCTCGTCTGGATCGTCGATGTTTGGTACTTCAACGAGGGCGACGTTTTTAAGCGTCTCACCTGAATAGCCAGCGTTAATGGTTGCTTCAAACGTAACCGTACGCCAGTCAGTGTCTTTCACTTCACCAAATTCAGCCGTGACCTTGCCGTCTTCATAGCTGCCTGTGCCGCCATGACTGACTTCCAAACTTCCTTCAACAAACGTCAACCCTTCTGGAAGGACGTCGCTGATTTTTAAGTTTTCAAGCAAGCTGTCTTCGACCGTGTTGCGTGATTGGATCGTATACACAACCGTGTCGCCAACTTCATAGCCGTCTTCGCTTTCATCAGCATTTGTTGCTGATTTTCTCGATTCTGTTTTTGGCTCTTTTGGATCGACATCAATGTCGGTTCCTGGCTCGTCTGGCTCGTCGATGTTCGGTACTTCAACGAGTGCGACGTTTTCGATCGTCTCGCCCACATAGCCAGAATCGATTGTTGCTTCAAATGTAACTGTGCGCCATTCGGTGTCTTTGACTTCGCCGAACTCTGCTGTAACAGTTCCGTCTTCATAGCTTCCTGTACCACCGTGACTTACTTCCAAGCTGCCTTCGACAAACGTCAGACCTTCTGGAAGAACGTCCGTAATGGTGAGGTTTTCGAGCAAGCTATCTTCAACGGTATTGCGCGCTTCGATCGTATACACGACCGTGTCGCCGACTTCATAGCCGTCTTTGCTTTCATCTGCGTTTTGAGCCGATTTTCTTGACTCAAGCTTAGGCTCTTTCGGATCGACATCAATATCGGTTCCTGGCTCGTCTGGCTCGTCGATATTTGGTACTTCAACGAGTGCGACGTTTTCGATCGTCTCGCCTACATAACCAGGGTTGATCGTTGCTTCAAACGTAACCGTACGCCAGTCGGTGTCTTTGACTTCACCGAATTCAGCCGTTACCTTGCCGTCTTCATAGCTGCCTGTACCGCTATGGCTGACTTCCAAGCTGCCTTCCACAAACGTTAGCCCTTCTGGAAGAACGTCCGTGATGGTGAGGTTTTCGAGCAAGCTATCTTCAACAGTATTGCGCGCTTCGATCGTATACACAACCGTATCGCCGACTTCATAGCCGTCTTTGCTTTCATCTGCGTTTGTGGCTGATTTTCTTGATTCTAGCTTTGGCTCACGTGGATAGATTTCGACATCTTCACGTGGCTCATCTGGGTCTTCGATATTGTCGCCATCGACAACGGCTGTATTCTCAATATCTTTCCCTGCTTGACCTGGCAACACAACCACGTCAAATACGAGTGTGTGCCATTCTGTATCTTCGACATTGCCGAAGTGGCCTACCACTGTGCCATCGACATAGTGACCTTGATCGTCATCTTCCTCATCTGTTACGGCTTCTCCATTCACTTTCAGCGTTCCTGGCACATACTCCAGTCCTTCTGGAATGACGTCAGAGATGGTGAGGTTTTCGATCAAGCTATCTTCGATTGTATTGCGTGTTTGAATCGTATACCGAAGTGTGTCGCCCACTTCTGGGTTGTCCTCATCGGTATTGCCGTCTGCTTTTTCAAGCAGTGCTGCCGATTTTTCTGATTCAAGCTTTGGCTCTTTCGGATCAACATCAATTTCCGTTCCTGGCTCATCTGGCTCGTCAATATTTGGTACTTCAACGAGTGCGACGTTTTCGATCGTCTCGCCTACATAACCAGAGTCGATCGTTGCTTCAAACGTAACCGTCCGCCATTCGGTGTCTGTGACTTCGCCGAACTCAGCCGTTACCGTGCCGTTTTCAAAGCTGCCTGTGCCACCATGGCTGACTTCCAAGCTGCCTTCGACAAACGTTAGCCCTTCTGGAAGTTGGTCCGTGATGGTGAGGTTTTCAAACAAGCTATCAGATACTGTGTTACGTGCTTCAATCGTGTACACAACCGTGTCGCCGACTTCATAGCCGTCTTTGCTTTCATCTGCATTTGTTGCTGATTTTCTTGACTCAAGCTTTGGCTCACGTGGGTAGATTTTGACTTCTTCTTGCGGACGATCTGGCTCGTCCAAGTTGTCGCCATCGACAACGGCTGTATTCTCAATGTCTTCCCCTGCTTGACCTGGCAATACGACCACATCAAATTCAAGGGTATGCCATTCTGTATCTTCGACATTGCCGAACTGGCCTACCACTGTGCCATCGACATAGTGACCTTGATCGTCATCTTCCTCATCAGTGACCGCTTCGCCATTGACTTTCAGCGTGCCCGGTACGTATTCCAAGCCTTCTGGAATCACGTCCGAGATGGTAAGATTTTCGATCAAGCTATCTTCGATCGTGTTGCGTGTTTGAATCGTATACCGAAGTGTGTCGCCCACTTCTGGGTTGTCCTCATCGGTATTGCCTTCTGCCTTTTCAATTAGGCTTGCAGCTTTCCCAGACTCTAACACTGGCTCTTTTGGATCGACATCAATTTCTGTTTCTGGCTCGTCTGGCTCGTCAATATTTGGCACTTCGACGACGGCGACGTTTTCGATCGTCTCGCCCACATAGCCAGAATCGATTGTTGCTTCAAATGTAACTGTGCGCCATTCGGTGTCTGCGACTTCGCCGAACTCTGCTGTTACAGTTCCGTCTTCATAGCTTCCTGTGCCACCATGGCTGACTTCCAAACTGCCTTCCACAAACGTTAGCCCTTCTGGAAGGACGTCTGTGATGGTGAGGTTTTCAAGCAAGCTATCAGAGACCGTGTTGCGGGATTCAATCGTGTATACAACTGTATCGCCGACTTCATAGCGCTCTTTGTTTTCATCCGCATTTTGTGCAGATTTTCTTGACTCTAGCTTTGGCTCACGTGGGTAGATTTTAACTTCTTCACGTGGCTCATCTGGCTCATCGAGATTATCGCCATCAACGACCGCGACGTTTTCGATGTCCTTGCCAGCTTGACCTTCGCCAACGATGACTTGGAATTCAAGCGTTTGCCACTCGGTGTTCGTTACGTCACCGAAGGAACCAAACGCTTCGCCACCAACGTAATGGCCTTCGTCGTCATCTTCTTCATCGGTAACCGCTTCTCCGTTCACTTTCAGCGTTCCTGGTACATACTCTAGTCCTTCTGGAATCACGTCGAAAATGACAAAGTTTTCAACAATGCTTCCTTCAAGTGTATTACGGGCTTGAATCGTGTACAGAAGCGTATCGCCGACTTCTGGGTTGTCAGCATCGGTGTTGCGATCTGCTTTTTCAAGCAGTGTTGCATTTTTCTCTGATTCGATTACTGGTTTTTGATACACAACCGGTGTTTCCACTTCATTGGTATCGGTTGTTTTTTCCTCATCTGCGAGTAAGTCTTTGTATTTAACGTTCGCTTGGTTGACAACAACGTCATTGGCATGACTTGCGAGCGTCTTGACTTTGAATTGGACAGTAATGCCTCCTGGCAAATCGGTTGTATTCGGCAGGTCGCCAAGTTGGATGAAGACCTTATCACCATCAAAATGGCCAGCGTCGTCACCGTCTGCATCGGTTAAATCGCCTGCATTTGGTCCAGTAAGGATTTTGATTGAACCTGGTACATATTCGGTTCCTTCTGGAATCGCATCTTCAAAGACAGCGTTAGCCGCAATGTCCCCACCCGTGTTTTTCACTGTAACTTCATAGGTAAGCTCATCGCCAACAGACACTTCTCCTTCAGGAGAAACTGTTTTTTCAGCTTCTACACATGGCTCCGTTCCAAGGAAAATATCATCTAGGAAGTTACCTGCTCCTAAGCTGCCGCTTGCAGTAGAAACGGCTTCAAACCCGAAACGAGTTACGGGTTGTCCGGCTGGAACGGTATACGTTCCAGTGTACGTCCCCCACGCAGTGTTTCCATCCGACATTTGTTCGATGATTTCCGTATCATAAGGGTCGTCGGTTGCTTGGCCGATGCGAAGTTGCATCGTATCAACACCGTGGCGTCCCATATGCGACAAGCGCCATTTGATCGTTTGTCCAGGAGTCGTCTCTACATCTTGATACAGCAACCCATGGTCAAACGCATTTAATTCGGCATAGCGGACACCATCAGGTGGAGCAGGGAAGTTTATTACTCCTTGTGGGTACTGCCGTTCATAATTCCAAATTTCAATAATTTTGACGCCTTGGCTATCATCCGTTGTCTGCCAACCCGGCACTTCATCTTCTAAGAAGAAATACGGAGCCCTATAGGAACCTTCGGTAGGCCCTTGTTCAAAACTACCGTTGGTCAAGGCAACTGGCTGTGCACAAGCATCAATGTCCGGTGTTTCCACAATCTCGTTTGTGACTTCATTCGATTGTGCCGACTGCTCTTCATCCGTTTGCAAGTTGCGATATTGGATGTCGGCTTGGTTCACAACCGTTTCACCTACGTGGCTTTCCAATGTTTTCACCTGGAATTGCACGGTAACACCGTCTGGTAATTCAGTTGTCGTTTCCAAATTGCCGAGCTCAATCATGACTTTGTCGCCAGCAAAATGGCCAGCATCGTCATCTTCCTCGTCCGTTAAATCGCCTGTGTTTGGCCCAGCGACAATTTTCAAAGAACCAGGAACGTATTCCGTTCCTTCTGGGATCGCATCTTCAAAAACGGCATCGGCCGCAATATGCTCTCCGACATTTTTAATCGTCACGTCATATGTGAGGATATTGCCTGCAAACACTTCTCCCTCTGGAGAGACCGTTTTTTCGGCTTCGACCACAGGACCTTCACGTGGATAAACTTCAACGAGCTCGCTCGGTTCCTTCGGATCGTCGATATTGTTACCATCAGCTAAAGCAGTATTTTCAATGTCTTTGCCTGCTTGGCCTGGCAATACGATGACATCAAATTCTACTGTATGCCAGTCTGTGTCTGTTACATTACCGAAGGAACCAACTACGCCACCATCCACATAATGGCCTTCGTCGTCATCTTCATCATCGGTAACCGCTTCTCCATCAACTTTCAATGTGCCTAGCACATATTCCAAGCCTTCTGGAATCGTATCGGAGATGACCATGCTTTGCACTAAGCTATCGGATACAGTATTACGAGCTTGAATCGTATAGCGTAGTGTATCTCCTACTTCTGCATGCTCTTCATCGGTGTTTCCTTCCCCTTTTTCCAACACTTGCACTGATTTCTCAGCTTCTAACTCAGGTGGAAGGGGATCGAAAACTGGGTAGACGCGCGATGCCAAGTCATACGATGGGTAGAATCTACCTTCACCTGATACAGTGGCTGACCCAAGAAAAGTGGTTTGCAATGTTTCTGGGTCTAATGTAAAATAGTCGGCCCTTTGGCTGCCTTCACCACCTGGACCACTTGATAATAAAATCTGCCCATTAGGTAAAAAACTAAGACCCCTTACTCCTCCTTGCAAAGATCTTCCATCAGCGCTCGTGATTGGAACTCGACGTAATATCTCTCCCGTTTTGGGGTCCATTTGAATAATGGAGCCAGCAGTGTTGTTCGAAAACCATATATAACCATTCCCATCAAAGATCAAATCTCCTCCAACGTCGTTGCTTGGATACCCACTAATTGGAATTGCTTCTTTTTCTCCTGTAACCAAATTGTATGTTCCAAGAAAAAGTTGGCCATTTGATACATAGGTATGGTAGTACCGCTCACCGTCTTGGGAAATAGCAGCATTAGAAGCAACGCCGTTTAGATTTCCGACAAATTGAGCAGCACCATCTGCTGTTATACGATACAATCCAAATTGATTGCCACTACCGGAAGATCTACCAAACGCATAAAACGCATCTTCAGTCGGATGAATGGCTAAGCCATTTGACATACTTACCCCATTAGGAAGTCCTGTAATGTATACAATCGCCTTTGGATCCGCATTAAAATTGTTTCCATCAAATTGGCGAATTTGCGGATAATTCCCATTTGTAGTATTAGAAATTCCGTAGGAATCGACATGATTGATGTCTACTACATTATTCGTTTCCGCATCTGCCGCGCTCACAATGCTCTCTTCGCCCTCAGCCTCTTCATCTGTCTTTCGCTCTTCTTCTAAAATTTCCACTTCTTCCGAAATTTTATTTTCTTCTGAAGATTCTTCGTTAGCATTTTCCTCTTCAGTTGAGGCTTCCTCTTCTTGCTGGGCTTCTTCTTCAGCTGGAGCTTCCTCTTCTTCCGAAGTAGCTTCAGTGTCAGCTAAAAGCGCCACTGTTACTGGTTCTGCTTTCTCGGCTAATTCGCCGTTGATGAATGCTTCTGCCACATGTTCGATTTCTGTGCCTGCTTCTACTTCATCTTGAAAAGCAGCAGCAATCTTCAGAGTGACATGTTGGCCAGCAACTGTATCCAGTTGTTCTGGTGTAAGCTCAAGACTGACATCTTGTTCTTCTACAACAGCTTCCAAATCGCTTTCTTCTTCATTCACAACGACTTCCACATTCTCAATCGCTAGTTGTTTATTGACTTGATTAAGAATCGTTAACGTTCCCTCATTCGATCCGCCTTCTGGAATCAACGCATCGACATTGAACGTAAAGGTGGCGCCTTTTTCAACTTCCTTGCGCTCTTCCCCATCGACATCTTGTGTGAGTTCAAGATCAGAAAGGGAAGGCGTTTCATTCGCTTGCGCATATTGCGCCGAGTAAGGAAGGAAGTTGCTAAGCGAAAGCAAGAAAACCATCGTAACAATGACGAGTTTTCTTAATTCCAGAAGTCTTCTCCTGGTCAATAGTTTTTTCGATTGCAACGTATTCGCACCTTCTTTTTTTAGTCTTCTAACACCTTCTTTTTCTGAAAATTTATTTGGTCACCATGGCCATCACCCCCTTAAAAGGATGTGTTTGCTGGAAACTGTTTTTTATCAGGCTTCTTCCTCCAGTGGATATGCATAAATGACAAACCGTTCTGGAGCGTTGCCAATAAAGTGGAATGGGTAGCAGGTGCTGACCACTAGGACTTCTTCTCCCATTTTGCGGATCACCGACGTATCGTCTTCTGGCACGATTTCGGTATAAGCGATTTCATAGGTAAACGTTCCATAAGGCATTTCAACAATGAGTGCGTCTCCTATTTCTAATTGATCGAAATTGCGGAAAACAGTATCGCGATGTCCCGACAAAACAATTTGTTCATCCTGCCCAGGTAAAGCGGTCTCAGGCAAGTGGCCAACGCCAGCATCCAATGAATCAGGATCAGCCCCTTCAACGATGGGAAGCGTTCTTTCAAGCTTTGGAATCTCCAATGTCGCAAACGCCTCGCCTTGTTTAGCGGAAAAACCTTCTGACGACGCTTTTTCGCCAATCCGCGCCTGTGCTTCCGTCAATGACTGTTGTTCAGCTTTGTATTGGCTATATAGCTCGAAAGCGAACCACCCTAGAAAAATAAGGCCTGCCAGAAGAAACAAGGAACCCAGTTTTCGCATATATGGCCCTCCAATTTTTTTATCCTAATTGCAACTAATAATAATGAAAATAATAAAGCAATTGTTTTATTTAGATAAAATGGGTAAAAAAGGGTGTCTTCTATAAATATATCAATCTATTTTTAATTTAATTCGCTTACAGAAACAAGTCAAGAGTTCTGAACAATCAAACAACCATAGCCCCTTTTAATTACGATCGTATGGTTTTTTTAGATATTTGTACCAATTAACGGGTACTATTAACTATTTTTATGTACCTATTTTTCTGTCATTATTCATCTTTCTTCGTCTGGTCATATAAACTATAAATCTACTACAACTGAAATGATTTTAGGCTACATATCAGTGGTTTTTGGTTTGGTAATTAACCGCTTTAACGGCTTGAAGAGAGTAGGATTTTTATCCTCTATGTTATCTATTTTTTCCCAAGTGCTCTTCGCTTGTGCAGAAATTTTGTCATAGGACTAATAGGATTTTAAGTGAAAGAACAAGAATAAGCTGATAATGAAGTCGCCCGCCAATCAATACACGAATGGAAAAACGCTGTATTCGGGACATTCGATAGAAAAATGAATGGGTCGATGTTATGTAATTGCCGATTTTTTCATTCACCAAACCAATTCGCAAGACTTTCAGCACATATGCAAGATTTTTGTTATGAGTGACCGAGACCGATGTATAGGCATCATCACTACTAGCACCATAACCGCTGCTCAGCATCATTTTTGTTTAAACGGAGAATCAGGATTAAGCTCGGCATAGACTTAGCGTCTTTTCTGCGTTTCTACGTCTCTGCCAGCTTGATTGATAAATGAGAGGCTATACTCTTAAAAAAATGGGGGATTTCATGAAAACATTGTCGGACAACATTTTAATTGAGGCGTGTAAAAATGCAATCAAGCTTAACCTTGATCCAGACTTTATTCATCTTTTACTCAAGGAATGTCAACGTCGAAACCTTTCCATTTCACACCACTTGAATGGCAACGACCGTCAAGTACTAGATAAAACATGGAGTGAAAAGGAAGAGGATTCTACATATGAACGTTTTTAATCAATAGACAAGTCTATTCCGATTGACTTCTCAAGTATAGACTGGCGATGCTTCCATGTTCTGATATTAAAATAGATCATGATCACTGGAAAAAATTCGTTATAAAATTTGTATCAATGTTATATACATATTCATGAAAGTTGTAACAACCTAAATGTTTTAAGGAGGACTGTATGGTTAAAGAAAAATGGATGAAATGTTGTCGCGCCGTCTTGTTACAAACAGTCGTGTTTGGGTTGCTTGCTTTTGCAGGAGTCCAAGTTGCTTCCGCTCATGGGTACATTGAAAGTCCTAGCTCCCGTGGGCTCCTTTGTCAGCAAGGGATCAATCAGGATTGTGGAGCGATTGTTTGGGAACCACAAAGCTTGGAAGCGCCAAAAGGATTTCCAGGACAGAGCGTGCCAGATGGCCAAATTGCCTCAGCAGGTGGATTGTTCCCAAAACTGGATGAGCAAAGCTCAACTCGTTGGTCAAAAGTGCCGCTTACAAGTGGGGCACATACATTTACTTGGCACCTAACGGCCATGCATTCGACAGCTAAGTGGCATTATTACATCACAAAACCAGACTGGAACCCTAATCAGCCATTAACTCGTGATCAATTTGAACTTATTCCCTTTTATGAGAGGCATGACAATGGGGCGAGACCAGGTGAGAAGGTTACTCATGAAGTAACGATTCCTGAGCGTACAGGATACCATGTGATTTTAGGTGTCTGGGATGTAGCAGATACAGCCAATGCGTTTTACAATGTGATTGACGTACATTTTGGTCCTAACGATGGCACTTCGCCTGGCGAACCAAGCCCCCCTGACCCTGCGCCGGCCTATCCAGAGTGGAATGCAGGTACTGTTTATCTCGGTGGTGATCGCGTCACCTACGAAGGCCGTGCCTATGAAGCAAGATGGTGGACCCAAGGTGAAAGGCCAGGGACTGCCGAAGTATGGCGTCCCCTTTAACCGCACAGGAAATGATCTTTGGAAGAAAAATGGAACTACTAGTGAATAAAAATCTGCTGTATTTGAGTAAATAGGTGGTTGTAGTGATTTTAATCTGTCTTTAAAACAACATCCCCCTCCTTGTTTGGCCACATGCCAAAGCAAAGAGGGGGATTCTAGTTAACTTAAAACATCACTTGCCCGCCGGTAACGTTGATCGATTGTCCAGTCATGTAGGCGGCTTTGTCTGAACTATAGAAAACAACAGCATTAGCGACATCTTCATACGTGCAGCCCCGTTTTAAAGGCACCTTATCGATATAGACTTGTTCGACTTCGCTTTCTTTGATGCCAAGTTTTTTCGCATAGGAGGGGATTAGACTTTGGAACATCGGCGACGACAGGAGATTCCCTGGCATAATCGCATTGACACGGATGTTGTGCTCTGCTAAATCCAACGCCAAGCTTTGTGTGAGTCCAACACCGCCGAATTTGGAAGCGGAATAGGCAACATTGTGTTTGCTTCCGACTTTTCCCGACTTTGAATTAATTTGAATGATGTTGCCGCTGTTTTGTTTAATCATAATCTTGCTTGCTTCTCTGGCGCAGTAAAAATAGCCTGTCAAATTGACGTCTAGTGCCATTTGCCAATCTTTTGTCGGGAAATGATCAATTTTGGCGCTGCGGGCCACGCCTGCGTTGTAGACGAGCAAATCAAGAGATCCGAACGTGTTGGCGGCCGTCTCCATGACATAAGCAACCTCGTCTTCTACCGTAGCGTCAAAGCCAATTCCAAGTGTTTTGCTTCCCGTTTGATTAGCAATCTTTTCGGCGACGGCTTCCGCCCTGCTCCCTTGCAGATCAGCGACAACGACATGATAGCCTTCTTCTGCTAATCGCCAGCTAATATGTTCTCCTAAATTTTGGCCGCCCCCGGCGACAACAGCTGTTTTTTTTGTTTCTGCCATGATATCTCCACTCCTTTATTTATCTAGAAATTGTAATGGTGTCTCCTTCTTTTAGTAGTGGCAGCGGCTTTGCTTCGAGTGACAAAGTCCCTGGCAATTCCGCTTCCTTCGCCCCATCGGCTTTTATCGTTATATGCCCGAGGGCGCGTAAATTTTTTTCAACCGCACTGCCAACGGCTGTAACCACAAACGCTTGTCCTGCTAAAATTGCCGTATCGCCTGGTTGGATGTTGTCTATTACTTGGTTTTCCTGATGAAGGACACAATACTCCGCTAACTCTTCTGGCGCATTGTTTTTAAACAAAATCAATATATTCTCTGCCAAAAAATCGCTAGCATGAGTGCCTAACTTTGTTACAGTTGTTTTGTAAATCATCGTAAATTTCCACCTTTTCGCTTTACTTTCCCTTTTGCAAAAGTAGTGATTGCTTGTTAAGCACGTTTTAGCGTTCTCCCGCTATCTGTTATCCATCGTACATGCCGAAACTGGCTAGCCAAGCAACAAAGACAGTTGGCGGGCCGGTTAAGAACCTCCCGTATAAAACGGCGGGAACCCCGACTTCGACCGTTTCAGGTTCTGCCTCGGCTAAGCCAAGCCCTACAGGAACAAAATCAGCAGCCGCTTGGGCATTAATCGCAAATAGAGCAGGCAGCGCAAACTGAGGCGGAATGTTGCCTCTGCCAATTTCAACGCCGATTAGCGTGCCAATCACTTGGGCAATGACCGCTCCTGGGCCGAGAAAAGGAGACAATAGCGGAAAAGACACAATCGCTGATAGGATTAACAGTCCCCAAACGGTACCGCCAAGTGGCTTTAAGACATTGGCGATAATGTCGCCTACACCAGACGCTAAAATTAAGCCAATTAAGAGCGAGACAAACGCCATAAACGGCAAGATTGTCTTTAAGACCGTATCAATTGCTTCACGGCCAGCTTGGTAAAACACATTGACGATGCCGCCCATCATTTTGCCAATCTTCGCCATTAAGTTGTCGTTTTGCTCGGTTATTTTTTTGCTTGTGTCATAGGTTGCTTGTTTTGTAGCGGCGCTTTCTTCTGTTGCTGTGCTATGTTCTTGCATCGCTCCTTGACGCTCTCCGTTGTCGACGAGCGTCAAATGGCTTGGTTTTACGCCTGATACATAAATGTCAGCGACGATGAACTTAGCCATAGGCCCGCTTTGGCCAGTCGGCATAATATTGATGGTCGGAATTCGTTTTTTCGGATACAATCCAGCCCGGAGCGTCCCGCCACAATCAATCACGACTGCTGCGATTTGTTCTTCTGGAACAGAAGTCGTAAACCCATTGACAAGCTCAGCACCGCTTAATTCCGACAGCTTGGCCGCCACATCGGAAACGGGCCCGCCGGTAATGTTGACAATCTTATTTTTTTCAGGTGTTGGCGTAATTTCAAGTGGCCCTCCAAATCCGCCTGTCCCTTTTACGACTCGAACGGTCTTGAAATCAGCCATTGTGTACACCTCCTAACGATTCGCTCATAGACGTTTTTAACTTGACTTTCTGCTGCTTTTCAACATACGCGACCATCCAATCGGTCACAAGCCCCCGGAACATATTCATGACGACACCGACGAGAAAATACCGTAGCGCTAGCTCGGCGGTGGAGTGGCCTAATTGCGTAATCCCCGCAGCAACGCCAAGAAAGACAAATAGTTCAGCAGGGTTGACATGGGGAAACAACCCGTTCATCGAGTGGCAGGAATAACTGGCCGACGCATAATACCCTGGCTTGTATCGTTCTGGCAAAAATCGCCCTAATGACAACGTCATCGGATTTAGGAAGAAAAACGTGCCAATGACCGGCAGGACCAAATACCGTGTGAAGATGTTTTTAGCAGACTTCATCGCCAGCTTTTCAATTCGTTCTTGCCCGACAAATTGGACGACCGCATTCATCGCCACAAGCAGCATAATTAATAGAGGGACGATATCACCGACTAATCCAACAAATGTGGATGCCCCTTCTGCAAATAAACCGATAAAGCCTTCGGCCATTTTTACGAGCCAATCCATTAGCTACTCACCTCACGTTTTCTTGTAAATATCGCCAAAAGCTGGCTTAGCGGGGCTTTCGGCGGTTTCACTTCCCCGCCGGCCTTAACGACGCGATAGACATGTTTCGCGTCCGCCAGCGCTTTTCTCGTAAAGGGGTCCAAACGCCTTTCTACCCCTTGGTCGATGTAAAACAATGGCTGCCCTTTTAATGACGGCAACTCTTTAAACCTGGCAAAAATCGTCATTCCTTGCATCCGTTCCGCACGAATGATATTCGCTTTACGGTCTACTAACAACAGCAAGATCACGCCAGTACGAATGATTCCTTTCGAGCGGCCAATCGCCACTTGGCCTTCTTGCCGAAATTGCCGATAGCGGTAGTTAAAATGCTTGATTTGCCAAAAGCCGAGTACACTTTGCAAAAGGAAACCGACTCCTAGACAGACAATGGCTAACAAAATCGCCATTACGGATTCTCCTTCCACTTTATTAATTCGATCGCTGTTTCTTCATCTGTGATCAAGTGGGAAATGTAGCCTCCCTGCAAGCCGCCTATGATCGAAGGTACTTTTTCTTTCGACTCGGCGATCGCCACTGTAGCCCGGTTTTCCTTTAAACGATCTAGCTCAACCGCAATCGTCCGTTCCCTTATAGGCGTTTGCACTTCTTTGCCATCAATTGTGTAAAAACGGGAAAGAATATCGCCAATCGCTTGTTTTTTCGCAAGCAGCTGCTGTTCAGCTTCGCCAATAAAGCCGCTCCAAACCAAATTGGATGAACGGACGTGGGCACCAATGCCAATGACAGCGACGGTCATTTCCTCCCAAAGCTTTAAAACGTCTTGCAAGTAAGCTGATTCGCGAATGTCTTTTTGCGCGTCGGCTGACGTCACAATAGCCGCAGCATCGATATACTGTGCTTTGCCTTTAAAGGCACGGGCGAAATTATAGACAATCGTATTAATATGATGCTTGACGTGCATCTTGCCAGGACCGCCTACGATTGGCACGAAAACGGTGTCACGTTTTCGAAAAGAACCGATCGTTTCAGCCATCGTTCCAAGGGTGTCTCCCCATGCAAGGCCGACGACATCGCCATCAACGAGGAGGCTGTCGAGCAAATTCGCTCCTGATTCCCCTAATGTTTTTAGGCGCTCTTCTCTGCTCGCCTGACGGTCTACCGGGACAATCACCGCCTCGCGAATGCCGAACATGCGGGCCAACTTTGCTTCCAAATCAACGCGAAGGCGCTGTGTACTGGCAATTTTAATTTGTACAATTCCGGCTTCCCTCGCTTTTTGCAGCATTCTTGTCACCGTTGTCCGGTAAAGGCCTAGCCGTTTAGCAATTTCATTTTGCGTAAGCGCTTCCTCATAGTACAGCTTTGCGACAATGACTAGTTGGCGTTCCTCTTGCCATTTCATGCCTGTTTGTTCACCTTCTTTCTTTTGCACATATGTGCAAGTTACGCTCATATGTGTTTGATAGGTTGAATATAACCGCTTTCATTTCATTATGCAATTCGATTTGCCAAATGGAATAAAATTCAAGTTTGATTTGCACATTTGTGTTCTTTTTGCATAGTTGATGGAAAAAAACACAAAAAAGAAGGCATACGCGCCTTCTTTATTATCCTTCTATCCCATTAAACAGATCGCCATTCAATAAGCCATGTACGTAATTAGCAACCTTCTCGCGATAGCGGCTTAAATCCCGGCCCCAAAGCTCATCTGCTTGCAGCAACGTGGAAATCGTTTCTGCTACTGTCGCTTCTCCTGCGTCATACTGGCCCCATGTTGTTTCCAATAAGGCGAGCGCTGTTTCGTTTTCGCGGATTTGATAGGTTCTGCCTTGCCAGTTTCCTTTTAGAAACGCGCCATCTCTTTCGTGTGGCTTCATATAGACAAGCAACGCTGCGAGGCTCGCTAACAACTGGCTCGGCTCGTTGTCTTGCTGTTCGTGGGCCTCTAATGTTGGCAGCAGCCGTGTCTTAAATTTGTAGATCGCGTTTAAGCCAATATCGGTCAGCTTGTGTGCCAAAAATGGGTTTTCAAACCGTTCAATCACGCTCGCTGCGTACGCTTGCTTATCTTCCTCTGGCGCATTGACAACAGGGATCAGTTCTTGTTCGAGCCCTCGTTCAATAAAGCGCCGCAAACGCGGAGAGTGAAGAGCGCCTTTGACCGTGTCTTCTCCTGCTAGAAAACTGATTGCGAACATCAGCGTGTGCAACCCGTTTAAGAGCCTTACTTTTAGCTCCCGATGCAACGCCACAGGTTCCCATTTAACGTTAAGCCCTGCTTGCTCGAACGGCAAACGCTCCTCTAGCGGGCGCTCTGGTTCGATCACGAACAAATGGTACGGTTCAGCGACTGTCAACAGCCGGTCTTCGTAGCCGAGCCTGTTTGCCCACGTTTCTTCCTCGCCATGTGGAAAGCCTGTTACAATTCGATCGACGAGCGTGTTGCAAAAGACATTTGCTTCCTCTAGCCATTGCAGAAATTCAATCGGCAAATTCCAGTCTCTCGCAATTGTTTGCACAATCTCTTTTAACACAGCGCCATTGTCTTCGATTAACTCACAAGGCACGAGTGTGAGCCCTGCCTCATGAGCGCCAGCGAATGCTAAAAAGCGCTCGTATAAAAAGGCAGTCACCTTGCCTGGAAACGACAGCGGCGCTTTGTCCCCTTCAAATCGTTCCTGTTGATAGACAAGGCCTGCTTCTGTCGTATTGGAAAACAGCCATTTTACGTCAGGGGAGCGCGCTAACTTTTTTACATCTTCCCAGTCATTGTAAGGGTTAATGCCACGGGCAATCGATTGGACCACTTCCGCCTCATCGATGACATTGCCGTCGAGTTTGCCTCGTAAAATTACGGTGTACAGGCCATCCTGTGCTTGAAGGACAGGGACGATTTTGCCGTGTGGCGTCGGCTGTATCGCTGCGACGCGGCCGTCATACAGTCCTTGTTGGTGAAGTTGGTGGATCATCCAATCGATGAAACCGCGCATGAAGTTGCCTTCCCCGATTTGAACGATTGTTTCCTTGCCGGCCGGCGCCTCTTGACCTACGAGCTTTTTTGTCAATTGCTTTGTTTCCGTTCGATCCATGCTGTCACTCCTTTTATAAAATGACGCCATCTTTGAACAGGGCGATTTCTTTAAACCCATTCCGTTCATTGTGAGTCGCCTTTTCCCCTGAGGCGATTTGCAGCACATAGGCAAATAGTTCGTCTGCTAGTTCGCCAAGCTCTTTTCCGTCAAGAAGTGTGCCTGCATTAAAGTCAATCCAGTTTTTCTTCCGTTCATACAAAGGCGTATTCGTCGACAGCTTGACAGTTGGAACAGGGCCGCCAAACGGTGTGCCCCGTCCTGTTGTAAACAAGACGATATGGGCCCCTGAAGCAGCAAGGGCAGTGACGGATACAAGGTCATTCCCTGGTCCTTCCACGAGTGTCAGCCCTGGCTTCTTGATTCTGCCGCCGTAAGGAACGACATCGGCTACTGGCGCAAAACCGCCTTTTTGCACACACCCGAGTGACTTTTCTTCCAACGTGGTAATGCCGCCTTTTTTGTTGCCTGGGGAAGGGTTTTCATAAACAGGCTGGCCATGGCGGATAAAATAGTCTTTGAAGCCATTGACCATATCGACAATGCCATTAAAAACCGTTTCATCTGCGGCCCGTTCCATCAAAATCGTTTCTGCGCCGAACATTTCAGGCACTTCTGTCAGCACCGTTGACCCGCCTTGGGCAATGAGCCGATCGGAAAATGCGCCGACAAGTGGATTGGCTGTAATCCCTGAAAAGCCGTCAGAGCCTCCACATTTTAAGCCAACTTTTAATGTTGACGCGGGCACTTCTGTCCGCACATCGTTTTTCGCGACAGCGGCAATTTCAGAAACAAGCTGAAGCGCTTCCTCCAGTTCGTCTTCTACTTCTTGCACGGCGAGAAACTTGACGCGTTCGCTGTCATAAGGGCCAACGGCCTCTTTAAACACGTCAATGTAGTTGTTTTCGCAGCCAAGGCCAAGCACAAGCACACCTGCTGCATTCGGATGGTGGACTAAGCTGCTCAGGATTGCTTGCGTGCTTTTTAAATCGTCGCCAAGCTGGGAACAGCCGAAAGGGTGTGGATAATGGTAGACGCCATCAATATTGGCAAAATGCTCTTGTTGAGCGAGGCGGGCAATCAGCTCAGCCGTCTTATTAATGCAGCCGACCGTATTTAAAATCCAAATTTCATTGCGTATGCCGACATCGCCGTTTTTGCGGACGTACCCTTTAAACGTAAAAGCGGGTGCCCCTTTGTCTGCGTCTGCCGTCGCCGCGTTTTGGCTTTGTTTGTATTGATACGCCAGCTTGCCGTCTAGCCCCGTCTTTAAGTTGTGTGTATGGACCCACTCCCCTGTGGCAATCGCCTGTTTGGCAATGCCAATCGGAAAGCCGTATTTTAACACCGGTTCGCCTGCGCGAATGTCGCGGAGTGCCACTTTGTGGCCACGTTCGACTGGCTCTGCTAGTACGAGCTGCTGGTGGCCTGCGCGAATGACGTCGCCTTTCGCTGCCTCTTTTAACACGATGAGGACATCGTCTTTTGGGTGGATCTTTAAGCCGTCCACAGCCTATACCTCCTCTTTATTGGCGAGTAAGTTGTCAATTCGAATCGGAGCGCCCCTTTTGGCCGACTTCCACACCGCTTCCCCGACAGCGACCGAGAGCGCGCCTGCTTCGGCCCCGGCGAGGACGTCGAATGGCCGCGTAGGATCTTCGCCTAAAAACAAGTCTTCTTGGATCACCGGGTCGCCGCCGCCATGGCCGCCCTCTTTTTGGACGACGTGAATCGTTTCTTTCGCTCCGAATAGCGGAAACAAGTCAATCGTTTGTTCTGGCACAGGGAATGGCGTCCGCGACGGCGCATGGTATTCCTGCGTCTCAATTCGCCCGTTTGTGCCATTGATCGCCAGGCGGTAGCCTTCATACGGAAGCGAGAAGTTGATCGAATAACTGAGCAATGCACCGCCATCGTAGCGGACATTAGCGACATACGTATCTTCAATTTCAATTTCTTCGTCAAACACACAGGCGTCGGGACGATAGCCTGTGTACGCGCCAAGGTCCTGCCCTGCCATTAAATGGTCGTCTTTTATTTGCTTCGATTGGCTGCGGCCAAACCAGCGCCTGTAATACGAACAATTTTGCTGATCGCTGCACGTCCCGCAATGGCGGCCATTTTCCCGCCGTGGGTTTAATTCGCTGTTTGCCCCGTAATAGTGCAGGTCGCCAAAGGCAAACACTTCTTGGGGGCGCTGGCTAATCCACCAATTAACGAGGTCAAAGTGGTGCGTCGACTTATGGACAGACAAACCGCCAGAAAAAGCACGGTTTCGGTTCCAGCGTTTAAAGTAACTCGATCCGTGGTACGTATCGATATACCAATTTAAGTCAATCGACGTTATACGGCCAATTCGCCCTGATTGGATTAATTCCTTAATTTTGATGTGGTACGGGTTGTAACGATAGTTAAACGCGACAGTGACCTTTCCTTTGCTCGCCTTTTCCGCTTCGAGGACACGCCTCGCATCTTCGCTTGTTGTCACCATCGGCTTCTCGCTAATCACGTTGAGCCCTAACGCCAAGCCGCGTAAAATGTAATCCACATGTGTATCGTCGCGGCTTGCGACAACGGCCATCGTCGCGTTCGTTTCTTTGACCATTTGTTCAAATTGGTCGGGCCGGTAAAACGTGGCATTGGCAAGTGTAGGATACGTTTGCAAACAAACCTCATACCGTTTCGGGTCAATATCAAGCAAAGCAACAATCTCATTGTCTTGGTGAAAACGAGCAATAAGCGGTTCTACAAACATCTTAAGCGCCCTGTTGCTCAGGCCGCAAATCACGACTCTTTCCATTTGACACTCCTTCTGGCTCCTTTTCTAATGAAGCCTTTTGCTGAGAAAGCTGTAACCGTTTCATCGAGCGGAAAATCCGCTCGGCTACCCAAGAAATCACATAAACGACACTTGCTGCGCCAAAAAACAAAATCAAACCTGGCATCGACATAAACAAAAATTGCAGGCCGTACAAGGAGGCGCCTAACAAAATCAAATGCAAAGGATGGCCGCAACTAATGAGCAATGCAGCGCGGACACGGTTCAAGCCTTTTAAATCAAAACCGACATACGTAGGGAAATAGAGCAGCAGCATGCTGCCGTACAGCACCGACACAATCAGCAATAAGCCGCGAACGACCATCATCGCGAGCCCAGGGCCAGCAAACAGCGTAAAATTCCAGTACAGGAGAAAACCGACAAGAAACAAAGCAAGCGCTGCGCCGTTGGCGCGCCAAAATTCCTGTTTGTACGTTTGCCAAAACGTTTTGAACACAGGCACCTCTTCCCATTTGCCGTTCACCCATCCCCGGGTGACGGCAAACAAAGCGACCGTCGCTGGAGCTGCGCCGAACAAGCCAAGCCCGAGCACCGTAAAACCGAGCCAGAGAGCGTTTCCATAAGCCAGTTTGGAAATAAATACAGATACACGGTAAAAGCTACCCCAAATTCCCGTTAACTCCACGTTGTTCTCCCTCCTGCCATTTTTCGACTTGCTTTTTTGCCTCTGCTTGCTTATCGCTATAAACAGGCAGGACAAGGACGGCTTCATGGTCGAGGGCGAAGCTTGTGGCAAGCACGCTGTCAATAGACACTGCGACTGTCGTCTCTTCTCCCTTTAATTGGACAGGAACGCCGTCCATTCCTTCTAATGAAACGAGCCCTTCTGGATCGATTGCCTCTGTTAGGCTGCCATCCACAAGCAAAATGTCAGCTTCGTGGCCTGCCAACTCAACGACAAGCCGTTCTAATACGGTTGGAAACACCGTCAGCCTTGCTTCGTCTTCATTGACGAGTTTAAGCAACTGGTCTTGCTGTTGATAGAGCTCGTCAGAGAAGGCCATCACATGGAGGCGGTCATCGTCTCCTTGTTTGCCGCATCCTGCTAACGCGATCAAAACGATGACAGCAAAGCAAACAAACCGCCGGTTCATCGGTGCTTGCGTCCTTTCTCGATTTCCGTACAAGCGAGTGCAAAGGCGCCGACGCCATGCAAGTCATTGGCGCTCGTCGGCCGGCTAATGTAATCGTCGTAACGGCCGATTGACGTACCGATGCAAATCATTTTTAAAACGAGCGCGCCGTCCTCTTCTATGTCAACCGCATAGTCCAACAAGCCTGAAAGCCCTTTTTCAGCATGGAAGAACGCGTCTTCGCCAAGCAACCCTAGGCGGTAGCCTTTTGCCAAAGCATAGACAAACAGGCTCGTGCAGGAGCTTTCTAGCCAGTTATCAGGCTGGTTGCCTTTGTCGACGACTTGATACCAGAGCCCTGTTTGTTCGTCTTGGTAAGTGAGGAGGCGGGCCATTAAAGACTGGAACGCGCTTTCTAACACAGGGCGTTTCATATGATTCTCGCCAAGCAAGTCAATTAAGTCGGCAAGCGCCATTGCATACCAGCCAAGAGCACGGCCCCAAACTTCCTCTGTCTTGCCTGTTTCTTTGTCGCAGACAGCTACTTGTTTGCTTGCGTCCCAAGCATGGACATACAGGCCTGTCGCTTCGTCTTTCGTATGGTTGCGCATCAGCTCTTCTTGCCTCAGGACAAGATCAATCAATTCAGGCTCATTAAATTGTTGCCCGTATTGGACTGCAAATGGGCCAGCCATATAAAGGCCGTCGAGCCACATTTGGTTCGGGTATTTATCCTTATGCCAAAAGCCGCCAAAGCGATTGCGGTTTAACGTATGGAGCAAGCCTCTGAGTTTGCGGGCCGCTTCTTGGTAGCGATACTCACCTGTACGCCTAAACAGCGGCAAAAGCAAAAGTCCAGCTTGAATCGCGTCTAACTCATCACGGCGAAACAGGAAGTTGCCGTCTTCATCAATTAAGGCATCGACGTAGTCTTTCACGTACTGAAAGTAGGCTTCGTTGTGATCCATTTCCCAAATCCGGTGCACGCCGCATAAAAACACGCCTTGATGGTAGTGCCAGCGGTTGGCTGGCGGCATTTCAACCGGCTCGTACTTGCTCATAATCGCCTCACACGCCTTTTTTCCCCACTCTAACGGCTGTTGGCTCCGTACTTTCGCGAATGATGTCATGTCGATTCCCCCTTGTATTCAAACCAATCAAATGCGGCTGTCGTTGTGCTGTTTTGTCCGTTGCTTGTCCCAAACATGCCAATATAGGTGCCGACAAAGCCCCCTGCTCGATCTGTGCTCAATAGCCTGCCATCTTGCTTATTAGCGACCATGCGCCACTTGCCACCTGGCACACGGTATGAAAACGACAGTTCTTGCAAATCGGCGGCAACTTGCCATTCAATCGCCGTTGCCGGAATCGGCCCCGTGCTTTTACCTACCAACGTTTCCACGCCATCTTCCATTTTTACGAGCCGTATAAACAACTGCCCACTATGTATAAGTTCAAAGCGGTAATGGTTTTTCTGGCTGTAAAATAAAGCAAGTCCAGCAGCCTCGCCGCTTTGCTGGGGATCAAATTCCATTAAGGCGCGGACAGTAAACGATCGATGTTGCTGACGGCGCCCGATAAAACTCGGATTTGCTTTATCAGAAAGCGTTTCCGGGCGCACGTTTAACTGTAAATACCCTTTCCTCGCTTCAAGGGAATAAAACGGCGTCCGCGGCGTGCGGATCATATTCCATTGAAAGCCTAGCTTATGAGCGTTAAAATCATCCCGTACCGGCACGGCATCCACCTTTTGCCGGGGCAAAGACGGGCCTGGCATCTCGACTTCGATTTTCCCTGTTTCAGGACAAACAACAGGCCAATCGTCCTCCCAGCGCATAGGCGCTAAAAACGTCTCACGCCCCATATTGCGGTACATGCCTCCATATGGACGGGAGCCTAAACAGACGAGCCACCATTCATCGTCTTGTGTTTGGACGATATCGGCGTGGCCTACATTCGTAATCGGGTAGTCCTGGCCGAGATGGCGGTGCGTCAGCACGGGGTTGCGCCGATTCGCCTCATAAGGGCCGGCAATCTCCCGGCTTCGCGCAACTGTCACCGCATGGGTGAATCCAGTTCCCCCTTCGGCAATAAACAAGTAATAGTAATCGCCTTTTTTATAAAGATGGGGTGCTTCCTGGGCATGGGCTATTTTTAGCGCACCATCCCAAATCCCAGTCGGTTCGCCAAGCAGGCGGCCTGTAATGGGATCGATTTCCTGGAGCCAAATTTCCATATGCTTGGCGTGCGTTTGCCCTGTAGGGGAAACACGATTGCCTGTGTAATAGACGCGGCCATCATCATCAAAAAACAACGATGGGTCAATCCCAGGCGCCCCCTTTATCCAGATTGGGTCTGACCAAGGCCCAGCCGGGTCTGTTGCGGTTACAAAGAAATTGCGTCTTGCGCCGTGTTGGCTTTCCACAAACGTGGTAATCATATAAAACAAGCCGTTATCGTAACGGATTGTCGGCGCATAAATGCCCCGTGAATTCGGGGTGCCATCAAGATTGAGCTGCTCTGGACGATCTAACACATGGCCAATCTGCTTCCAATTGACAAGATCTTTTGAATGAAAAATCGGCACGCCAGGGAAATATTCAAATGTAGACGTGACTAAATAATAGTCTTCGTTTACCCTGCAAATCGACGGGTCAGGATAAAACCCTGGAATGATCGGATTGTTAAACGGTTCCACGTTGTTGTTGCTCCTTTCCCAATTCGTTCAAAAGCCATGGGATTGCTTTTGTTCCGTTCACTTGATGGCCTCCGGCAAAAAAATGCGCTTCTCCCCATTTGCTTTCATGCAATGCGTGCTTTACCGATTCAGACGGGAAAAGATGATCGTCGCTGCCGCTTTCAATAAACAGCGCCCTAGGCTTAACCAGTTCAAGCAATTGCGGCGTTTCGCCAATCGCAAGCAAGCCAGGAATGTAGTTGTCTAGGCAATGGCGTGAAGCTAAAATGCTGTCGCGCATCAGACTCGCGAAACCGCTTAGTACAGTTGCTTTGATCCGCTCATCTGTGGCTGCCAACAACAACCCAATTAAGGCCCCGCCTGAAAAACCGATACAGCCAACGTTGCCACGGCGCGTTTCGCCTATCCAATCAAGCAAACGGGCGCATTCAAACACGCGCAGACCAGCAAGTGTTTTGCCGTAAAGAAGCAAGTGGGAGGCAAGGGAAAAACAACTGTTCTGCTCTGATTGGTCTTGCTTCCGTTTACGGGCGCCAAAGCCGGCAAGCTCAGGCAACACAACGACGGCCCCTTGCTCAACAAGCTTTAAGGCAAAGGCGTTATGGCTCGAATCTTCCTGCAATGCTTCTTCTGCGCCTGCGCCATGGCCATGCAATGCGAGTACAACCGCCTCCTTGTTGCCGCCAACAGGCTCGAATAAACGGAACGGCAGTTTTAGTTCTGCCGTTGTTGGAAGCACGTAAGCGCTCTCCGTAAACGAAGGGTGTTGCCGCTTATAAAGGCATGTCGCCTCAAGCATCGTCGCTTTCGGAAAATCGCCCATCGCTTCGCGCAATGCTGCCAATCGCTCGTCTTTACAAGTGATAGTGCCAACCTCTTGCCGGTAGAGCCCTTGCAAAAAATCATCGATTTCTGCCATTGGCTTACCCTTTCATTGAGCCAATTAAGGCGCCCTTGGCAAAATATTTTTGCAAGAATGGGTAAACGAGCAAAACAGGGATCGTTGCGACAACGATCACCGCCATTTTGACGCTAATTTCCGGTGGCGGAACGCTTGTATATTCAGAGCCATCGTAGTTCAACCCAGTTGCTAAGACGACAATTTGCCGCAATAACACTTGCACAGGCCACTTATCAGGATCATTTATATAAAGAATCGCGTGCATATAGGTGTTCCAGTAGGTGACAGCATAAAACAAGGAAATTGTTGCGATGGCCGGCAACGAGCACGGGATGACAATGCGAAACAGCACGCCGAAATCGCTACACCCATCAATTTTTGCCGATTCCTCTAGCCCGCTCGGCAAATTCATAAAAAAGCTCCGCAAAATAATCATGTTAAACGCGTTAATCGTCACAGGCACGATCAGAGCAAGCAATGAATCAATCAGCCCTGTTTGCTGGACAACGAGAAATGTCGGAATCATGCCGCCGTTGAACAGCATCGTAAAGACGATGAAAAACATGAGAAAACGCCGGCCGACTAAATCTCTCCGCGACAAGCCATAGGCGGTTAAAACGGACAACAGCATGCTCCACAACGTACCGCCTAACGTGACGCCGATGGAAACGCCCATGGAGCGCAGAAGCGTGTCTGTTGAAAAAATATAGCGATAGGCGTCTAAACTAAATTGTGTCGGGAACAGCAAAAAGCTGCGTTGGGCAATTTCAGCGCCTGTCGCAAACGAGCTGCCGATGACATGGATAAACGGCAAAATGCAAAGCAAGGCAATGATGCCTAGAATAATGATATTGGTCGCATTAAAAATGCGGCTTGATAACGATTTATCGCCAACCATAAAACAAACGCCCCCTTTCCTAGTAAATTCCTTCTTCTCCGTATCTCTTCGCCAGCCAGTTGGCCATCACGACAAGAATTAAGCCAACAACCCCTTTAAAAAAGCCAACGGCGGTACTGTAGCTAAATTGGCCTTGCCTCAATCCGGCTGTATAAACATAAGTGTCGAAAATTTCCGCCACTTCGCGGTTGGACGCATTTAATAGCAAATAGACATGTTCAAATCCTAATTCAAGCACATCGCCGATTTTCAAAATAAGCAAGACGATGATGACACTGCGGATCGCTGGCAGCGTAATATGCCACATTTGCCGGAAACGGTTGGCGCCATCCATTTTTGCCGCCTCGTATAACTGGGGATCGACTGCGGCAATTGCTGCTAAGAAAATGATTGTGCCCCAGCCAGCCTCGCGCCAAATAATTTGCAAAATGTACATTGGCCGAAACCATTCAGGGTTGAGCAAGAAATTGATTTGGTCAAACTGGAGCGCTCGCAAAATGTTGTTCACAATCCCGCCATCAAGCGTCAGCATGACATAGCTGATTGAAACGATGACGACCCACGACATAAAATGGGGAATGTAAATCATCGTCTGAATGCTGCGTTGGTACGCGCGGCTCCGCAATTCATTGAGCATGAGCGCCAGTATAATTGGCACTGGAAACGAAATACACACTTGCAACGCAAAGAGAACGAGCGTATTTTTAAAGATCATCCAAAAGTCGGGATCGGCAAACAGCCGGCGGAAATGGTCCAATCCGACCCACTCGCTTCCAGTGATGCCGAGATACGGTTTATAATCTTGAAACGCAATGATTAATCCATACATGGGAATATATTTATAGACAAAAAAATAGAGAAGACCCGGTGCAATCATTAAGTAAATCCATTTGTTCTTTTTGATTTTGCGCCATAGTTCCTGGCGCCTTTCTGCTTTTGTCCGGGTCCATTTTTTATTTGCCATTATCGGGCTGTCCATGGCACACCTCTTTCATTGAATATAAAGGGAGGCAAGCCTCCGCCGGATTAATCGGGCGGAAGCTTGCCAGCCCTTTCAGTCTGGATGATTGCTGCTTATTGCTGGTTGTATGACTCGTTGTACTCGCTGATCATGTCATCGCCGCCTTGGCTTCTCCACGTTTCAACTGCTTGCTCAAAGCCAGCGAGGTCGGTTTGTCCAAGGATATACTGGTACGTTGCATCGTTAATAATTTGCTGCAAACGTTCGCCATGTGTTTGCGCCGTTGGCGAATGAAGCGTCGTTGTCGGGTCGTGAACCAAATAAGACTCGTTATCAATTTCGAGTTCATCGGCCTTTAATTTGACTGGATAATGGCTTTGCCCTAAGTAGCGGCCATTTGTTTCAGCTTCGCCGATTTCAATCGATTGGTACGGTTTGACTTCGCGCTCCGTCCGTTGCGTATCTTCAATCGCAACGGCTTTGCCGTCTTCAATAGTGTAGTGCTCGTCTTCGATGCCCCAGTAAATTAAGTTTGCGTTCTCCGGCTCCATGAGCTGGTCATAGAAAGATAGAATGCTTTTTAACTCTTCTTCCGTTTGTACGGCTGATTTCGGGAATATCACCAAATTGCCGTAACCAGGAATCGCCCAAATGTTGTATTCGCCATCTGGCCCTTCGACATAGTTATGGACATCAAATTCTAAATCAGGATTGATTTGCGACGCTTCTGAATACAGCGTCAATACGTCGCCCATCGAGCCTACATAGATGCCCGCTGTTCCATTTTTTAAGAGCGCTTGTTGGTCTGGCTTGCTTGTAACTGGAAAGTCTTTGTTCATGTATCCGTTTTCATGAAGTTCTTTAAAAAAGTCTAACGTATCGATATACTCATCAAACATAAATTCTGGCAAAAGCTCGCCGTCTTTTTCGCCCCATCCATTTGGCGTCCCATGCCACGACGCGACTGTTTTAAAGGCCCCATAAACGAGGTCGTTCCGGTCTGTTAAGCCAATCGTGTCGTCGCGGCCGTTTCCATCAGGGTCGTCTTCTGTAAAAGCGCGCGCCATTTCTGCGAACTCTTCAATCGTTGTTGGCGCCTCTAGCCCAAGGTTGTCAGCCCAGTCTTTGCGATAGATGATGCCTGAACGCGCTAACGGACGGCCTTGGTAGAGCGCATATACTTTTCCATCAACCATTGTATTTTCCACGACTTCCGGCTTTAGTTTTTTCAAGTTCTCGTATTCATCTAAATAAGGGCCAATTTCCCAAAATTGTCCATCGCGGATCGCATCTTTAAACTGGTCATAGGTTGTTTGGTTTTTCATATAAACAGCTTGGGGCAACGTCCCTGTCGCAAACGCGGTATTTAACCGTTCTTCATAATTGCTGTCTGGCACCCATTGAATGTCGAGCTCTGTGTTTGTCGCCTCTTCCAATAAATGTTGGACTTCTTTTTCTGGCACTTCTGCTGTATGCAAATTAGCCATAATTGTAAATTTAAACGGGCCTTCTTCAGCAGAAGGCTTTTCTCCTTCAGAGGAAGCGCTTTCATTTTCGGCACCGCATCCTGCGATTGCTACTAAACTAACGCCAACGCTAAATGCTGCACACATTTGTTTCCAACTTGCCATTTGTAAACCCCCACCTTTTTGTTCATTTTTTCTCCGCTTCCCACCTGCTTGTTTTTTGGCTGCAGCCTTTTTTCTCTGCTTCCCATATTAGCGAGGCGCCGCATTTTTTTGAATAATCATTTGCCCATAATCCCAGCAGCAATCGGCGATTTGCGCCTCACCTAACAAAATGATTACTGCCGTTATGGGCCTGTTTTTTGCGTTTATACCGTCATTTTAATTGTTTTTGTTGCCTGTATTGGCCTGGCGTCATTCCAGTCATTTTTTTGAACGAGCGGATAAAGTTTTGCGAGTTGTTGTAACCAAGCTTTTCGGCAATCGTTTTGACTGGTTCTGATGTCTTCGCCAACCATTCCTTTGCTTTTTTCAAGCGATATTGGGCCAAATATTCACTAAACGTCATTGCCGTGCCTTCCTTAAAGACGCTGCTCAAGTAATTGGCATTGTAATGCAAGTCAGCTGCGCATTGTTCAAGCGTTACCGCTTGGTGGTAATGCTGGTGGATATAGTCGATCATTTTTTCTGACAAGTGTTGGAACTGAGATTCGCTCACTTGTTTGAAGGCTGATAACAATGGGTCAATCAGGCGACTGACAAACCAGTTTTTCATTTGTTCTTGGCTACGGACCTTTAAGCACTCTTGATAAAGGGTGCCTTCTGGCAAGAGCACGCCTTGATCGTGGCGCAATCCGCTTTCTTGGTATAGTTGCAGCATTCGGTTGAGCAACCGCATAAAGGAAACGCGGACTTCACCGAGATGATGGGCTCCTTCGCTAACCTCTGCCAGCAAGTGGTTAAACAAGTCATAAGCTTGTTTTTCATCGGCAAGACGGAGCGCTAGCAACAATTCTTCTTCCAAGTGTTCAGGGTACTGGAACATACTCGACTTTTCTTTCGCTTGGATGCTTTCATAATTAATAATGACGTTATCGACAAATTTAAGCCGATGGGTGAGTGCTTCTTTTGCTTCTTTAAAGGCGGTGCTCGTCTGGGCCATGTCTGTAAATGGGGCGCTAATGCCAATGCTGACATCGGTCTCTAAGTAATGATGCATAAATGATTTAAGCCGTTCGCTCCATTGGTAAATGACTGACTTCCCTTGTTCTTGGCTATCTGTTTCTAAGCCAATAAACAGGACAAGCAACTGGTCGACCCACACAGCGGGAAGACGGTATTCTTCGGGAATGGTGTCTTCAGCGACATTGAGCATCGCAAACGTAAGCAAATCCATTTCCTGTTGGTCTTCTTCTTTTTGAGGATGCTCGTAATGGACAACGAGCAAACTATAGGAATTCCACTTTGCCATTCGGCTGTCGAGCCCATAAAGTTTGAGCCGTTCTTGCCTTTCTGCTTCCGAGAAATGGCCTTGGTACAAACGCATTAAAAATAGCGTCATCGACTGTTTCGCATGGATGCTTAGTTCTTGTTCCAGCATCGACTTTGATGAGAAAAGCTCTTGCAGCGTATCTTCAATGACTTGGAACTCCGTCCGTCTTTTTCCAGTTGGCATGCCGTTCTCCTTTTGCGTAACTGCGGCAACAAGCTTTTGCACAGGCAAATACAATTTGCGTGAGAACAGCCATACAACGAGTGCTGACAGCAAAATGATCGCAAGCACAACGTAAAACGTAAACCAGCCAATGCTTTTTGTTTCAGCCATTAATTCGTCCATTGGTGTAACCGAGACATATTTCCAACCAGCAAATGTAGAAGATGAATAGGTAATAGCAAATGGCTCTTGATCTCGGTCAACCGTAAACTGGCCAGCTGCCTCCGTTGTCCACACTGGTTCTGAAAAGCCTAATTCAGCTAATGTTTTTCCGACTGCCTCCTCATCAGAGTGGACAATGATACGGTTATGTTCATCTAAAATCATCAACTCATCGTCCACTTCATCTCCGCCGATCATTTCTTGGATCGTGCACATCGGAATATTGGCAAAGACAAGCCCAAATTTCTCACTAGCACGCGCTGGCAATTTTTTTATAAGACTGAGACTATACGGACAATTCCGCCGTATGATCGGCTCTGTAAAAGAATCATTGGCTATCAATTTCCACGTCGTATCATACGGCAAATCAAAAAAAGTCATATAGCGTTCATAGTCTACGTGGCTGTCCAGGCGCCGAATGCCCTGATTGGTGGCAAGCCAATTCTGGTCTTTGTTTAACACAATCGTTTCCTCTACTTTTGTATCAAATGATTGCAGTTTGCTAAGCTCCGTCCGCAAATCTCGATAAACGAGAAAATCCTCGCCATCCAAAGGCGTGCGAATGGCCGCTTCCATCGTCGGCGACTCAATCGTATTATTTAAAGAATGGTGGACGGTTGTCAGCACCGTTTCAATATTTGCCTGGACTTGCCTCATCAATTGCAATTTTTCATTTTCAACCCTTTGTTCGGCCTGGTTCGTTGACTGGATATAAGCAAACACGCCAACGACAATAACCGGTATGGTGCTTAGCAGGCCACCATATAGCAGCAATTTCATCCACATGCTACGCTGCAATCAAAACACCCCTTTTTCGCATATATGAAAGCGCTTAAATTTCTGGTAAAGTGAAAGATACCGAGCAGGTCTCCCTTAAAGAAAGGAGTTTGATTATGGACCGATTGGCCATTTCCGTCCGAAGCCGCTCTATTTATGTACATTACAACTGCAAGATAAAACCGCCGTTTGATATGAACCATTACCATCTCCATAACGATTTTGAGTTTCATTGGCTGGAAGAAGGCGAGCGTCTGTTCATGTCCAAAAACGGCTCGATCTTGTTAAAGAAGCACACACTATTAATTATTTCACCCCACTTCATCCATAGAATGAAAGCCGCTCCTGTACCTGAACATGCCCGTTATGTCGTTAATTTCCAACCAGCGATTCTCTCAAACGATTTAAAAAAACTGGCTAAACCGCTGCTGTCCCCTGCTTTTACCGTTTTGCAAATTCCGCAAAAGCGGGCAGATGGGTTTAATCAGCTTTTTATGCAGCTTCTTAAAGAGTACAACAGTCCTGCTACGAAGGAAAGCCTTCTTTATCAGCAATCGCTGCTGTCACAGCTGTTAATTGAAAGCAAGCGGGCGCTTGATTTTACGCTGCACATGGAGCAACAGCCGTTGCCAGCCCTTTCCGAACAAACACGCGTGGCATCACAGCTAATTCAGCACATTGAACGGCATTATCAGGAGCGGTTGGACCTTAATCGGCTTGCCTCTCATGTCCACTTAAGCCCTTCATACGTAAGTCGGCTATTCAAACATGTTACAGGCACTCGTTTAAGCGAGTACATTCAAAAAGTCCGCATTGCAGAGGCTTGCAAACTGTTGGGAGAGTCGAGTTTGCCTGTTAAAGTCGTCTGCCAGAGAGTCGGCTTTGCCAGCCTCGAACATTTTCATCGCGTCTTTAAACGTATAATGGCGGTGTCGCCGATTCAATACCGTCATTCCTATTTGCACAAAAATAGGCAACCTTTAGGTGGCAAATAAACAAAATTAGTCAATTTTTCTTTGTTATGCTAAAGGCAACTTATCTAAAGGAGGATGGTCATTTTTGAAAGCGCTTAAACGAATGTCTAAACTTGCTATTTCCGGATTATGTGCTGGCTTTTTCGTTATGCTGGCGTCCACGACTGCCGCCGCAGAAGAAGCAACGGTTTCCAACGAAACGATCATTAAACAAGCCAACCATCTGTTGACTTGGCAAATGGACCATGGCGGCTGGTCGAAAGACATGCCGCAAATGTATACGCGAGACTGGAACGGCAGGGAAGCAAAATCGGTTTGGACTTCAAATGGACAAGAACTTGGAACGATTGACAATGATGCCACCGTCGATGAAATTCGCGTTGTTGCCGAAGCGTACCAACTGACAAAAGACGAACGCTTTAAAGCAAGCGTCCACAACGGCATTGATTTCCTTTATAAACTCCAATATCCGAGCGGCGGCTTTCGCCAAGTGTATCCACAACGGGGCAGCGACCCGTCCAGTTCCGTCTGGTACTCCAATTATGTCACTTTTAACGACCATGCGATGGTCAACGTCCTCCGCTTGCTTGAAGACGCCCGCCAAGGAAAAGCGCCATTTGGAGGCGACTTATTCAACGATTCACAGCGTCGGGAAATGGCCGCTTCAATTGAGGGCGGATTGGATTATATTTTACGAGCCCAAATCGTCGCAAACGGCAAAAAAACCGCCTGGGGCCAACAACATGACCCTGTGACGCTGCAACCGCAGCAAGGACGTGCTTATGAGCATCCTTCGATTGCAACAGATGAATCGGTAGGCATTGTCCAATGGTTGGAAGAACAGCCAAACCAATCAGCTGCTGTCCGGGAAGCGGTCGCTGCGGCACGGGCGTGGATGGATGAAGCACGTGTCGCTGATACACGCTACGAACGCCGCGTCGAGCCCCATTTTTTCCATGAGCCTGGGGCAGAGACATGGTATCGTTTTTATCAAATCGGCACCAACCGCCCGATTTTTTCAGGGCGTGACGGCGTCATCCACCATGACATTATGAACGTTGAACAAGAACGACGTTATGGCTATGCTTGGGCTGGGAATTGGCCGCAAAAGCTTCGTTAATGAGTCGTTCATAAACGGTAAACATTGATTTTTAGGTTTGTCGACAAAAAAGGCGCCTGTCAGCCGAAACGAGGAACCTAGTAAAGATGCAAATAGAACGTCGGCTCATAAGCAACCGCGTATGAAACGATCGTTTCAGAGCACCTGAACGGGGGAACATCGAAGGATGCAAGCGTTTGTCTACAGTCTAGGACTTCCACAATGTTGGAAGTCCTTTACGTATCTATCCCCTTACACTCTCCCGACAGTTGAAGAAAAATGTTTCCACCAAAAAAGCGACCTTCCGATTGAAGAATCGCTTCTTAGCCAAACGTATATTCTTCTTTCCGCGCTTCCACAAATTCAGCTTTTGTTAATCCAAATAGTATTAAATCTAGATATTGTCCGTTTATGTATACAACTTGTCGACGGACCCCCTCTTGAACGCAGCCAAGCTTTTCCATCATTTTAATAGAACCTTCATTTCCTTCAAGAACACAATCATTGAATTTGTGAAGTCTTCGTTCAAGAAAAGCATACTTTAAAAGAATGTTCATGGCGCTTGTACCGTATCCCTTTCCCCGGTACTGTTTATCAATGATGATCCCAATACTAAATGTGCCATTTCTCTCGTCGATACTGTTTAAATTAATACCGCCTATATTCTTGCCTTCTTCATTTTCGATCGTAAACATGATTCTACCATTTGTTGAAGCAAAATTTGCATGTTCCTCCGCAAACGTTTTCGAACCTGAAATAGTAGGAGGCAACTCAATCGCACATGCCAAAAAACGACGAGCAGGCGTATCAAACTTACTAAGATAGTCTCCTTGCCAATCTTCAGGTTGCATCGCACGCAATCTAACGTTATCGTCTTGCCAAAAATAATTGCTATCATCTACTTTTTGTAAAATATCTTCCATATTCATAACCCCTTCATTCTATCTATCTGTTTCCTACTATCTTATCATTCGTCGTCTGTCATGCTATTCCTTTTAAAAAAAGCTGCCCAAATAGACACGCGGCCTTTTTGGACAACCCTAGTTCCTTCTCTATTTCCCTTTGCTCGCTTTTCCGCCAAACCCTAGCTCCTGATAGGCGTTTAATGTGCTCCACGGTTTATGGCGATTGTCAGAAACGCCATAATACGTCCCGTAGTTTTTGTCTGTTTCAATCGACGCTTGAACGAGCGCCACTAAGTCTTCATCGGCAAGCAACGTCCGCTCAAGCCGATCATTCGGCTGTTTTCGTTTTTCGGCTGGTGGGACGGAGGCAATCCGCAAGTTGATGACAGAGAGCTTGCCTTCTTTGGCAAACAAATAACCTAGCTGTTCAGAGGCAAATTTCAGCACGCCATAAAGACTGTTCGTTTTCGGATAATCGTCAACGGTAATTTCCCGTGGCAATAAAGAGTAGCCGTCTTTTTCGTACCCATCCGTCACGTGGTTGCTGCTCGCAAACACGACCCGGCGAACGCCTTTTGTTTGCGCTGCCAATAACAGATAATAACTGGCATTGAAAAACAACGCCGTCATGTCGTCAAAATGCGCTTTGCTGTCAATGCCCTTTGCTGACTCGATCCGCAACAAATTGACAATCGTATCCGTGTCATCAGGAAGCTTTTCCAAAAGACCGTGAAAATCAACGGCATCCCCTTCAATAAAAGCCACATTGTCGTCTGGCTTTTGCACGTCCATGACGACGATTTCATACTTATGCTTTAGCCCTTCGGCAAGAATAGCGCCAATCGTTCCTGCTCCGCCCACTAAAACGATTTTTTTCACAACCGCGCCCTCCTTCTCATTCGGCAAACTCGTGCAAGCGCTTAGCGTGCCTCTCTATTGATTATTACCGTTTTCTGCTAACATGAACCATTGTTTTGAAAGGTATAGCATTTGCCTTTTTCCGCCTTAAACGCATAAAGCTTGCCTGCATCAATCGACATTCGTTCTCCATTTTCAGTCGTACTCATCCCATTCGGGAAGACGACGATGCATGCATTCTCACAACTGGCATAGACGGTACAAGCAAGAACGCTGCTGTTTTGCCATTCGAGGTCAATCGTAAAACCGCCTCGGCATCTGACTCCTGTGATAGCGCCCTGTTTCCAACGACGGGGAAGAGCCGGCAACAACCGGATAAACCCTTCATGGGACTGGACAAGCGTTTCAATCACTCCGGCCACAAAGCCAAAATTGCCATCAATTTGGAAAGGTGGGTGGGCGGAAAACAAATTCGGGTAGACGCCGCCGCTTTCATGCTGTTCATCGCCTTGGCGCACTAGTTGCATAAAACGGGAAATGAGCGCGTCTGTCCGTTCCCCGTCAAGAAATCGTGCCCATAAACAGAGCTTCCACGCCAAACTCCAGCCAGTCCCTCCGTCGCCCCGTTCCCTTAACGATTGTTTCGCTGCTTGGTAGCGTTTTTGTTGGTGGTTGCTGCTCCACTGGCTGCCTGGGTAGACGCCATACAAATGAGACAGATGGCGATGGTGAATGTCTTCTCCTGGAAAACCGTGCGTCCACTCTTGCAACGCTCCTTCAGCGCTTAACGGCGGCTTTTTCAACTGGTTTAAAGCGTCTTTCACCTCAGTTGCCAACTGCTGATCCCCGCCTACTAGCTCGTTTGCCGCTAAAAACATATGAAAGACATCTTCCAGTAAGGCAAGATCCATCACAGCGCCTTCGGAGACTGGATAAGGCTGGCCTTTATACAAAAAGCGATGCTCTGGCGAAGTCGACGGGCTCGTATAGACAGCACCGCTTTCATCTTGGACGAGCCAATCGAGGCAAAATAATACGGCGCCTTTCATGACTGGATAGGCGCGCTCCGTTAAATAGGCACGATCGGCTGAAAACAAATAATGCTCCCACAAATGGCGCGTGAGCCAAGGAGCGGCCATTGGCCAAAACGCCCAGACAGGATCGCCGTCGCCAAAACCGCCGACTGGCTCTGCTTGCCGCCAAATGTCACTATTATGGTGCGCTGTCCAGCCCCTACATTGGTAGTAATTTTTAGCAACGGCTTTTCCTTGCTCGGCCAGCTCCTCGATAAACGTTAAAAAAGGCTGATGGCATTCTGGCAAAGCGGCGGTTTCTGCCGGCCAATAGTTCATTTGTGCATTAATGTTTAACGTATAATTGCTGCTCCAAGGCGGTTGAATGTGTTCATTCCATATTCCTTGGAGATTGGCTGCCTCTGTCCCCTCCCTTGAGCTGGCGATGAGGAGATAACGGCCCATTTGAAAGAGCAGCTCAACGAGCTTACCATCGTTGGCGCCGTACTTGGCGAGGCGTTCGCTTGTGGAAAGCTTCTCTCGTTCCGTTCCGTTAAGGGTAAACGTCATCCGTTGAAAAAGGGATTGATAATCTTGTAAATGCTGGCTCTGCAACGCCTCATACGTGCTCGTAACCGTGTCGCTGAGGCGTTTGCGAATGAGCGTAATTGGCTCTTTGCCTTGGGCTGCCTGTGCTGATGCAAAACTAGTTTCCATATGAACGAGCACCGTTGCATAACGGGCATCCTCGACAACGAGTTTGTTGTTTTTAACCGCTGCGTTTCCGTCTGTTTCGAGCAATTGTATCGCACTAGCAAACCGGATCGCCGACGATGTTTCATAGCTTGTGTACCGAACCGGCTCTGAAGATGAGGCATAGTTGGGGTCCACATGTTCTGGGCACCAGCCTGCGAGTCCGACATGGTCCTGATCGGGCCATTCAACCGTACGCAATGGCGATGTGAGCCACGCCGAAAAAGAGAGCGGCAGCTCAGCAACGGCCTCTAAGTGCAAAATGATCGCCTCGTCAGGCTTACTAGCAAAAACGCTTCTTTTGTATAACCCGTCTTCCACCGTCACCGTTGCCGTTTCTAACTGAAGCGTCCGTTCATAGCCAGTGCTTGAATGCGAGCGCAAAGGAAACGAGATATGCAAATCGCCGAGTGGCAAATACGATTGCGTGTATGGGCCTTGCATGTCTTTTGCATATCGACTTGCCGCCTGAAAGTCTCTAGCGCCAATGGCTGCGCGCATGTTCGCTACCGTTCCTTTCACAGGCGCTTGGCTCCTGTTAGCAGGCGGCCCTGACCAAAGGCTGTCCATGTTTAAAGCGATTTTTTCGTGTTCAACACCGCCATAAACCATCGCCCCTAGCCGCCCATTTCCAATCGGATAGGCTTCGGTCCACGTCCGCGCTGGTTGCTGTTCGGTCAGTTGCATCTGTTCTTCCTCCTTCTGTATATCGATTAAAAAAAGAACCTGCTTGCCGCAGGTTCTCAGACTGTAGCCAAACGACGTCGTCTCAGCTGATGTGTTGTGGTCAGCCAGTGTGATTGTCAGTCATTCCACAATTCAACGCGTGTGCGCACAAGTTCCGTGTATTCTTTTTCGGCTTCTTCGACGCCAGCTCCTTCAAGCTCGGCCATAAACTCATCCCAAACTTGATCAAATTCCTCTGGAGTTGCTAAAATCGCTTCAGGGACTTTGCGTTTGACAATATCCAGGCAACGCTGCATGATCACATTCAAATCGGAGGAAGAATCAACTGGAATATTGTAAGCAGCTCCCCATGGCTTAACTGGAAATTCGTCTTCTTGTGGGTATAAGTCTTTCCACATTTCAACGCCATAGTTGCTTAAAACTTCTTTTTCCACTTCTGTATAGGAATCGATGATTTGCTCTGTATTGGCGATTGTGAATGTTTGCCCTGTCGAGTCTTCCACACCATCGCCGTAAGCTGGAGCGAAGCCCTTTAAAACGCCAACGCCCGTTTCCTTCACGTAGTTGGCATTGTTATTCCGTTCCTCCATTTCTTCTGGAGGGATGACGCGTTTGCCATCGACGATTTCATAGTGTTCTCCTTCCAATCCCCAGTTTTGCAGGATTTGCCCTTCTTCTGAAGCGAGATAATCAAGAAATTGAATCGCTTTGACTGGGTCTTCATTATCGACGGAAATGCCGATGCCCCAGCCGCCAAGATACCCTGTATCTTGGAAATTAGGGTGCTTGTATTCTTCCGTTAACGTTACAGGATACATGCCGTACATCCGTTCATGTTTGCCTGCTTCTCGCAATGCCCTTTCCGCATCGTCGACTTGCCAATCGGCATCAATGAGCCCGAGCACACGCCCTGATGAGATTTTCTCTAAATATTGGTCGTATTTTTGCACGAAGCTTTCTGGGTCTAGTAAACCGCTGTCATTCATATGGTTCAGCCAGCGGAAATATTCCTTTTCTTCCGCGCGGCGGTAATGCATCGTCGCTTCATAGGTGTCCGGGTCAATATAGAACTCACCGTCATCTGGAGCTCCAGTTGCATAGAAAGCCGGATTTGTGGTCGATATCATAATCCGCCAATCATCAGCCAATAACGACAAACCGAGCGTCGGCTGGCCATCAATGGTCGGGTTTTCTTCCATATAAGCACGGATCGCGTCTTCAAAGTCTTTGACAGTACGAATGTCTGGATAACCGAGTTCTTTTACGACTTCATGCTGGAGCATAAAGCCGTTGCCAGGTTCCCAATACGTATGGTCGATTGGCGCAGTCGGCAAAATGTAAATGCTCTCGTCTTCTTCGCTCCATTTCAGGCGGTTAAAATAGTCGCCATACGCTTTCTTTAAATTCGGCCCGTGCTCTTCGATCAAGTCTGTCAAGTCAATAAAGGCGCCAGCGTTGACAAGTGTGCTCGCAGAGCCTTTTGGCAAAATGAAATCTGGGTAATCGCCACTCGCCGCCATTAAGGCAATTTTTTGCTCGCCTCCATTGACATCAAATTCAGGCTGCAACGTAACGCCTGTTTCTTCCATCACTTTTTGGCTTACAGGGCTTTCCATGTTGTCCCACTGGGAGTGAGGATCGGCGCTAAACAACGTAAAAGTAACCGGGCTATCGTCTGACTCATTGCTAGCATCATCGCTCGTGCACCCTGCCATTCCCAGTGCCACCATAACCGCTCCAGCGATGGTTGATGCCCTTACCACGCTTCTTTTCTCCATGTCTTCTTCCCCCTTTTTATCATTTAGCTTTTTACAGCACCGAGCGTCATGCCTTGGACGAAAAAGCGCTGTAAAAATGGGTAAACCAATAAAATCGGCACGACCGTCACCATGGAAATCGCCATTTTAATCGACTCAGGCGAGACCGTTTGTGCGGCTTGTTCGCCGCTTATGCTGCGGTAAGCGTTGGCATCGCCAGAACCGCCCATCGTCGTATTTTGCAAGATTTTCATCAGTTCATACTGCAATGTTGTCAAGTCTGGATTGCTGCCATTGTACAAATACGTATCAAACCAAGCATTCCACTGGCCAACTGCGACAAACAAGGCAATTGTCGCAAGCACGGGCGTACATAATGGCATGATAATGCGCCAAAAAATCGTAAAATCATTGGCGCCATCCATCTTCGCCGATTCCTGTAGGGAGTACGGCAGCCCGTCCATAAACGAGCGGACGATGATAATGTGAAACGCATTCACCATTCCAGGGAGAACATAGACCCAAAACGTGTTAATTAAGTTCAACTCTCTCATTAACATGTAGCCGGGAATTAATCCTCCTGTAAAATAAAGCGTCAACACTAGCGTCGTCGACACAAACTTTCGCCCTTGAAAATCGGCGCGGCTCAGTGTAAACGCAACCATGGCCGAAGAGAAAACGCCAAGCACAGTGCCAATGATCGTCCGCAACACCGAATTGATGAACCCTGTCACCAAATGGTCGTATTGGAAGATCGTTCGGTAATTCTCAAGCGTCCATTCCCGGGGCCAAATGTAAATGCCGCCTCGGACTGTGTCGGTTGAATCATTTAAAGAAATCGCCAGCACGTTTAAAAAAGGGTAAAGCGTTGCTAAAAACACGATCGTTAAAAAACAGTAATTGATGACATTAAATAACCCATCGCTTGTTAAAAAACGCATCGGCTTGCTATGATTCACTTCCCTCCCCCCTTACATGACACTTTGATTGGCATAGCGTTTGAATATGCCGTTTGCAATAAAAAGTAGAATAATCGCTACAAGCGAGTTGAAAATGCCGATCGCCGTCCCATAAGAAAAACGACTAAGGTTAATGCCATAATTTAACGCATACAAATCAAGTACTTCAGAATAGTTAACAACTGTCGGGTTTCCAAGCAAAAATTGCTTTTCAAAACCGATGGTCATTAAGCTGCCAATCGACAGAATGAGTACGACTAAAATCGTAGGGCGGATGCCTGGCAATGTAATATGCCAAATTTGTCGCCACCTGCTGGCGCCATCGACTTTTGCCGCCTCATAAAGCTGAGGATCGACTCCGGCCATTGCCGCCAAAAAGATGATCGAGTTCCAGCCCATTTCCTTCCACAAATCAGCAAGTGTGACAATAATCCAAAACCATTCGCCTTTCGTCATAAATTGGATCGGCTTATCAGCAGCCCCTGTCGCCACGAGAATTTCATTGACAATGCCTCCATCAACAGAAAGCATTTTTGTGACAATCCCAGCAACAACGACCCACGAGACAAAATGGGGCAAATACGAAACGGTTTGTACAGTCTTTTTAAACAATTTGGCCCGCGCCTCGTTTAACAGCACGGCAAATAAAATTGGAAATGTAAAACCGACAAGCAACCCTAAAATGCTCATGACTAATGTGTTCCGCAACACTAAGTAAAAGCGTTCATCTTGGAACAACTCAATGAAATGCTTGAGCCCTACCCAATCCTGTTCAAAAAAGGCCAGCCCTGGGCGATAATCTTGAAAGGCCATCGTCCAGCCAAACAACGGCAAATAATTAAATACAAACACCCAGGCGACAAACGGCAATGACATCGCATAAAGATACCGTTGCTGCAATACAGTTTGCCAAAAGGAGCGTTTTTGCCCTAAAGGCACAGCAGCGACTGAATGCGCTTTCTTTTTTGTGAGCTTCATTTCACCCCCGCCTCTCTGTCTTTCATCTTAGCTGGATTTCGATTTTGGAAATACCAACTAAATCCGACTAGAAATCAGGTCAAAATTGGAGTGTCTAGCCTTTCTTTCTGAATGCCGACGGCGACATTCCCGTGTATTTTTTAAACTTGCGGTGAAAATAATCGACATTGGGATAGCCTACTTTTTCTGCCGCTTCATATACTTTGCAGCCAGCGCGGAGCAGCTGTTTGCTTTTGTGAATCCGGACTTTATCCAAATACGTGTTAAAATAATCGCCTGTTTCTTGTTTAAACCGTTTGCCTAAATAGGCGCTGTTGTAGTTTAAAACGGCAGATATCGTCTCAAGCCGTAAATTCTCGTCATAGCGGCTATCGATCATGTCGATCATTTTTTTAACAGCGGCGTCGTTGCTGCGCACGTTTGTATTCGCAGCAAGCTCGTCGCACAAACAGAGAAGCACATGCCGCAACTGTAAAAAGTCTTCCGCTTCTTGGAGCTGTGCGGTGAAACGATAGCCTTTTTGCGCCCATTCTTTTGCCAACACATGGCTAGCGATTAAGCGTTGGATGACGTTCAGCGCCAATTCACTTGCTTTTGCTTTTAAAGAAGCCTCCTTCATACGCCGGGCTGCGACATCCGCTAAAAAATCGGAGACTGCCTGTTTGGCCGGCTCTTTCTCGCCAATATGGAGTGCCAAGTAGATGCGCTCTTCATAAAACGAAAGCGGCTTTTTCGCTAGTTGCTCGTCTTGAAGCACGGTCGGCAGCTCTGAAATCACACTGCCTTTATCCGCATAAAAGGCCAGTGAAAGGAGCTTTTTGGCAGCAGTATAGGAAGCTTGAATCGCAGACATTTTGTGGACGCACTTCCCTAATGCCCCATGGCGCATAGGCGCGAGCAAGTGAGACGCCCACTGCTGCAACTCGCTTTTCGTTAGCCCCTCTTGAAGATGGCAAATCAATAAGCCAGCGTCCCCGCCTTTGGCAAAAGGCACGGCGGTGTGGGGAATCTGTTCGGCTAAGTGCTCTAATGCGTCTCTCTCCCCAGCGTGTACCAAAAATATTTGGTACCGTGAGGCAGCAAGACCGAGGCGAGAGATGTCTACACTTTGCGGCAGCGCCTTTCCTTCCAACAGGTTGAGCAGAAGCCGTTCTTGCTCGATCCGTACACTTTGCTGGCGCAAGACATGCGCTTGCTTTCTTTGTTCCAATTTGTGAAAGACGATTTGCACATGCTCAATAAGCTCGTCTTCCTCTAAAGGCTTGAGCAAATACCCATCTACGCCGTGGCCAATCGCCTCTTGGGCGTAGTGAAAGTCGGCATGACCACTAAGCAATAAGAAAGGGACAGCTTCGTTTTCAGTGCGAATTTGCTTCAGCAAAGACAGCCCGTCCATTTGTGGCATTCGTATATCTGCGATGACCAAGTCAGGTTTATGGTGTTTGTATTTTTCAAGGGCATCTTTGCCATTGCATGCTAAGCTAGCCACTTCAAAGCCATAGTGTTTCCAGGGAATTAGATTTTTTACCCCTTCCCGAATCATCCATTCATCATCGGCAATCAACACTTTATACATGGCTTCCTTCCTCCTTCGGAATCAAAAAACGCACCGTTGTCCCTTCGCCTTGGCTGCTGCTGATCAGGAGGCCGTCAGTGCCGTACGTTTGTTTTAAGCGCTGATGGACATTGCGCAAACCAATCCGGTTTTCCGGCTTTTCAAAAGGGTCTTCGATCATCATACGAACTTCTTGCTGCCGTTGTGGCCCCATTCCGATCCCGTTATCGCTCACTTCAATCCATGTCCCATCTTCTGCCTGTTTGATGCAAATGTTCACATAGCCATCTGCCTCTTTGGCTTCAAGCCCATGGGAGACGGCGTTTTCGACGAGCGGTTGGATTGTGAGCGGAATCACAGCAACGTTATCGATTGTGACAGCATCGTCCATGTCATACGTTAACCGCTCGCCATAACGAAACGACTGTATTTCTAAATAGCTCCGCACCATTTCCAGTTCCTCCTTTAATGGAATCATGCTGCTGCCGACTTCTAAACTTTTTCGCAGCAGCTGCCCTAGGCGTTTGACCGCTTTCGCAATGTCCGTTTCATTGCTCATATGGGCGCGCATACGGATCGCCTCCAGCGTATTAAACAAAAAATGGGGATTCATTTGGCTCGCCATCATTTTAAATTTCATTTCATTTTGCTTCCGTTCAAGGGCTGTTTTCTGTTCATTGGCTTCGAGCACTTGGGCAATCGATTTGTTTAAGTCATCAATCATTTTGTTTAGCTGCAAAGAAATTTGGCCAATTTCATCTGTTCCATCGAGTGCAACTTTCGTTGTTAAATTGCCTTGTGCCACTTCTTTCATCGTCGCACTTAAACGCGAGAGCCTATTCACATAGCCCCATGAAAACCACACGATCAAAAATAACGAGAACGCAATGCCGAGCCCGGTAACAAGAATGCCAAAATAACTAAGTTTTTTCGCCGCGCCAACGATATCCTCGGTATGGATGATGGAGACAATCCGCAGTTGGTTTTGGCTAAGCTCGGGAAACAAACTTGTTTCCATTATGTGAATCGGCTCCCCATTTGCTTGGCCTTCGTAAAATCCATGCTTTCCTTTTCCCCGGTCTGTCACTACGACAAGCTCGTCCAGGTTTTCGCCAATGAATGACGGTTCAGACGACGAAATAATGGAATTCTGTTCATCGACAACGACCGTCTGGTGCGTTTCCTGTTGCATAATCGTTTCCAACAGGTCAGGGGCAATTGTAATAACGAGCAATCCGAATGTGCCGTATTCAATAAAATTAATCCGTTTCATTAAACTTAAATAGTAGCCGCCACCTTGCGTCTCATCTTGCAAATAAAACCATTGGTAAAAGCCTACATCCGCTTTTGCGATGTTGTACCAACTAGCCATTTGCGACCCTTCAACTGGTATAAACGTCCAGTTATTCAACAACGTTGGGTTATCCACATAAAGGCGGATCGTTTCAATTTCTGGGTGGTTTCCTTTATGGTAGGCAAAATCAGGGTAAGAGCGGTATGCTTGAAAGACAGAAAACGAGTGATCGTAGTCAGTGTTGACCAATTCGCTCAACCGTTCATCAAATTGCAAATGGTTCGCAACCATAATTGGCCCTTTTAGCACTTCATTGATTCGCTGTTTGACACGTTCGACATTCATGTCTGCCTGCTCCTGGGCATCCTTTATCGCATTGGCTTTTAATTCATTGGTTAAAAACAAGCCAACAACGGCAATTGGAATGACCACGCCAGACAGGAACATCAAAATAAGCTTATCCCGTATTTTGATTTGATTCAGTTTCGTCGAAACATATTGATGAAAAGCCTTCCTCATGTTGTCATCTCCTTTAAGCAAGCGCTTTCAATTGTGCCCTCATTATAACGTATGCCTAAAAAGCCGAATCCGCTATGATTGTCGATTCTTCGACAACAGTCAGACTGATGAATACACTTGTCAGACAAAGATGCGAGTAGACCGTAAGTCCAAAGTGCCAACGGTGACGGATGCGCCCCGTTTGGCTATCGTTGTTGTTCCTACTTCTACATTCAGTGTAGGACAAAGGCAAGGACGGCATATAGAGAAAAAATCAGTGCAAATTTCATGTTAAAATTATAGGTAACAACACAATACGATTGCCGGAAAAACGCCATGCCATCAAGACTTTTCCCCGGCCCTCTCGTCGTTTTGCTGCTTTTTGCCCTTAAGCCGCCTCATTGCGCATGACGGCAATCTCATGTACGATAATCCCGATTTCGAAAACGCTATCATATAAATGAGGTGAGACGATGAAATTCAGCAATGGCTGCTGGATGAACCGAGCAGGCTTTGAAATTCGATCTCCGCAAGAAGTATATGACATTCGCAAAACAGATTCAGAGGCAACACTGTATGGCCCATTCCAAAAAATCGCCCATCCAGGGATGACACTTGACGGCGGCATGATGACCGTCACTGTATCGGCCCCTATGAATGATGTGATTCGTGTCCATAGCGTCCACCACGGAGGCGGCATTGACAAGGGTCCCGATTTCCCTCTTTATACGGAAAAAGCAGACATTGCCTGCAAAGAAGACGAACAGTCCTTTTTTTTCCAAAGCGGCGACCTTCTGCTAACAGTCAATAAAAACGACTGGCGCTTCGCTTTTTCCCGAAAAGGCGAAGCCGTTACGACGAGCGAAAGGCAATGCTTAAGCCACATTATCGATGACAACGGGATCCCTTTTATGCGCGAACAACTGTCGCTTGACGTCGGTGAATACGTATACGGGCTCGGTGAACGGTTTACGCCGTTTGTCAAAAACGGCCAGTCTGTTGACATTTGGAACGAAGATGGCGGCACTGGCAGCGAGCAAGCTTACAAAAACATTCCGTTTTACGTGAGCAATAAAGGCTACGGCGTTTTTGTCAACCATCCAGAACGGGTATCTTTTGAAATCGCTTCAGAGAAAGTATCAAAAGCGCAATTTAGCGTTCCCGGCGAACAGCTTGAGTATTTCATTATTTCTGGTGACACGCTTAAAGATGTGCTCCGCACCTACACAACGCTCACCGGCAAGCCGCCACTGCTGCCAAAGTGGTCATTTGGCCTGTGGCTAAGCACGTCGTTTTTAACAAACTATGACGAAGAAACGGTCCATTCGTTTGTCGACGGCATGCAAGAACGGGACTTGCCCTTTGATGTTTTCCACTTTGACTGTTTATGGATGAAAGAGTTCGAATGGTGCAACTTCCAGTGGGATGAACGGACATTTCCAGACCCAAAAGGCATGCTTTCCCGTTTAAAAGAAAAAGGGCTAAACATTTGTGTATGGATCAACCCCTATATCGGCCAGAAATCACTGCTATTTGCCGAAGCCAAACAGAAAGGTTACTTGCTAAAGCGCCCTGACGGCAGCGTGTGGCAGTGGGACAAATGGCAGCCTGGCCTTGGCGTAGTTGACTTTACAAATGAAGAGGCAAAAACGTGGTATACAGACATGCTGGAAACGTTAATTGACATGGGCGTTGATAGCTTTAAAACCGATTTTGGCGAACGAATACCGACGGACGTCGTTTATGCAAATGGAGCTGACCCTCTGAAAATGCATAACTATTACACGCAACTGTATAACGAAACCGTTTACACATTGCTTGAAAAGCGCCTAGGAAAAAACAAAGCCGTCCTGTTTGCCCGCTCGGCAACGGTTGGCGGTCAGCAATTTCCAGTCCATTGGGGCGGCGATAGCTTTTCCACATACGCTTCCATGGCTGAGACGCTCCGTGGCGGCCTTTCACTTGGGTTAGCCGGCTTTGGCTATTGGAGCCACGACATTGGCGGATTTGAAACAGGCTCAACGCCTGATCTGTACAAGCGTTGGACGCAATTTGGCTTGCTGTCCTCCCATAGCCGCTACCATGGAAGCGGCGATTACAAAGTGCCATGGCTGTATGACGAGGAAGCGGTAGATGTCACACGGCTGTTTACGAAATTAAAAAACCGATTAATGCCTTATTTATTTGCCAAAGCCGTTGAAGCAAGCAAAGATGGCGTGCCAATGCTGCGGCCGATGCTGCTCGAATACCGAGATGACGAAACATGCCACACACTTGACCGCCAATACATGCTTGGCGACGGCCTGCTCGTCGCGCCGATTTTTAATGACACAGGAAACGTCCGCTATTACGCGCCAGCAGGCAAATGGACCAACCTCCTGACAAACGCGTTCATCGACGGCGGAAAATGGCATAGCGAACACCACAGTTACGAAACATTGCCACTGCTCGTCCGCGAAAACACGATTCTCCCTTTTGGAGCAGAAGAGCAAACAGCGGACTATAATTATACCGAAAATGTAGCCTTTCATTTATTCGAGATTAGCGATGAAGCAACGTGTACGATCCACGATGAAAACGGGACTGCTGCCGCTTCTGCCCGCGCCTCAAAAACAGGCAACACACTCGCATTGAGCGCAAGCGGCGTAACAGGAACATGTACTTGGCTACTGCGCAACGTCGACACCATTCTCTCCATAGATGGCGGGACGTGGACAACACATGAGCTTGGCGTCTTGGTAGTGGGCGAAGAAGTAAGCCTCACATTGTCTAATTAATAGAGTAGGAGGGGGCGACTAACCCCCGACCTCTCACACCACCGCACGTACGGTTCCGTATACGGCGGTTTCAGTTAAGTTTGACGAAGTGTATCATAACGTTCCATTAAGCTCTTGAGCCCTTGACTCTTCCAATAAGCAGAGTCGAGGGTTTTGTGTAAGATCGGACTTTTCGCGATTCGCCAATAGGCTTTTCGCGTATTGGCCCATTCCCACGCTTTTCCTATCCTGGCGCCAAGTGAGACGAGCTTCCGCTGTCTCGTTTTCGGTTTCTTCCATTCTTTCCAGCGGATCATTCGGAGGCGTCTCTTCACCCATGCGTCTAATTTCTGTAGGAAAGATGGCGTTTCGACTAACTGAAAGTAGCCTATCCATCCTATAAGAAACTGATTCAGTCTGCGAATTCGTTCTTCCATCTCAATCGAGTGGCGACGTGAGGTGAGTTCGCGAATGCGATCTTTACATCGTTTAAGGCTTGCGGGTGCGATTCGTATCTTTGGGTCTTGTCGGTTGCGCGTGAAGGTGAACCCCAGGAAGCTCCGCTCCCACGGGCGCCCCCATGCGCTCTTTTCCCGATTCACTTGAAGACGGAGACGATCCTCTAGGAACGTCGTCATCTTTGTTAGCGTTTGTTTTGCCGCCCGTCGTGACTTGACGTAAATCTGGCAGTCATCCGCGTAACGAACGAATCGGTAGCCTCGTTTCTCTAGTTCCTGATCCCACTCATCTAACACAATGTTGGAAAGAAGCGGACTGAGCGGTCCGCCTTGCGGCGTTCCTTCTGTACTCGGCTGAACCAGTCCGTTTTCCATAATCCCTGCTTGAAGGTAGCGTCTAATCAGACGCAACACTTGTCGATCTTGAATGATCTGGCTCAGACGTCTCATTAAGCGGTCATGATGGACGCGATCGAAGAACTTCGAGAGGTCAATGTCCACGACCCATCCGTACCCTTCTTGGATATACGTCTTCGCCTTTTTGACCGCGTCATGTCCCCGTTTTCCTGGACGAAACCCGTAGCTATTTTCGGAAAAGCTTGGGTCCATCTTCTTTGACAACACTTGAGCGATGGCTTGTTGGATCAGACGGTCAATCACCGTTGGAATGCCTAATGCCCTTACGCCTCCAGACGGTTTCGGGATTTCGACCCGTCTTACTGGCTGAGGAGAGTGGGTTCCTTCCATGATTGCCCTTCTCAAGGAGTCCCAGTTTTCCATGAGATAAGATCGGACGGATTTTGTCGTCATCCCATCGACACCAGGACTTCCTTTATTGGACTCCACGCGCTTGAGCGCTTGGAGGAGATTGTCTCTTGATAGAATCTGATCCAACATGTATTTCTACTCCTTCGTATAAGAGGGGTCTTCTTGTGTGGCTGTACGCTCCGCCCTCTCTCCAGCCCCCTGCGGGATTCACCGCTTCTTGCGGGAGAGTAGGTTCCGTAGATGTTTCTGCTTCAACACGTACAACGTTCGCCAAGTCCTCTTATTCCTTTCCTGATTCCGTCCTTCCATGTCTGTCTAGATCAGACATGTACTATGACTTCTGCTGACTTCTAATGTCTCAGCACCTGTTCACACAAGTGGTTACGGAACGTGTTCCGCACGATCACTAGATCTCCCCGGGTAAGCGCATGTCCTTCCCCTCCATGTCTCCGCCTCATTTACGCCTATCCCCTTTGGTCACTAGGACTTCGACTTGTCGTGCAGCCTCATCCAAGAATAAGCGCCTGATGAGATTCGTGTTCCTCGGAGCGGAGGTTTGCCTCGGACTTCCTTCAGATTCTGAGTCGCCCCAGACACCCTTGTCGTCGGCTAACAGTTACAGTGACCTTCACTGTTCGGGACTTCAACCCTATAGCCCATGCGCATGCCGGGCACACACATAAGAACGGGGCAGCGATCGCTGCCCCGTTCAAACTGATTTCCCTCTCTTATATTGCTGATCCACAAGTTGCCATCACCACAAATTTTTCTCTGTCGTCCTCGTCACCCAACTTCACTTATTCGTTCACTGCCGCCTTTTCCCACTTCTCTAAACAACCGTTTGCGAAAATGGAAGATGAGAAACATCAACGCTGTCATCACGAGCGCAAATGCGAAAATCACGAGCAATGTTATTTGCACGGAATAATGATCAAGCAAGCTTCCTGTTAGACGAGGCAACAACGCTCCGCCTAGTCCACCCATCGCAATTAACAAGCTCGTTGTCCGGTCTTCAAGCCCTGGTAGCCCTTCATTGACGACAAGCAATCCTAACGAAAAGATGCCTCCCATTAGCAACCCTGCGAAAAAGATGACGATAAAACTGATGATGTAATGGGGAGAAATTGCAAACAGTCCGAGCGTCGCTAACTGGCCAAAAACAGCAAGCAAAAACAAGGTCGCGACGTTTATTTTGCCGACGACAAAGACCATGATCATCCGGCCAATCGTCATCGCCCCCCAAAAGACGGTAATGCTAAGGGCAAGCACAGACGGGGAAAGGTCAGATGTCATTGCTAAAATCGAAGGCAAATAATTCGGGAACGTCATTTCGACGCCAACATAACAAAAGAAAAAGATTGAGCCAAATAAAACCAATGGCAGCGACGTTTTTGGATAACGAGCCTTTAATGGCCTCTCATCCCCATCAGCACCGGCAACGGCTTCTTTTGTTAGCAGCGGCTCATAGTCATCAAAACGGAGAAACAGCCATAAACAGAAACTAACCATCACAGCTGCACCGACGACTAAAAACACCATATTCCAATTTCCATTTGCAATCAATAGAGCGGAAAGGACGGGCACAGCAAGCGCGCCTACCCCGAAAAACACTTCTGTCAGCACCATAATCGAAGCCTTTTTTTCCTTCAACTTGCCAATAATTAAACCGGCAAGCACGGTCTCTGTAAGCCCTAACCCTGCACCTCCAAGGGGGATGACCGCAAGCAATACATTCCAAGGCAGCATCAAGAACAGCGACAATTGCGAGGCTGCAAACAACGCTAACGCCAACAGCAAAACGAGCCTGCGGCCAAGTACCTTTATAACAAGAGGCGCAAACAACACCCCTACTAAAAATCCAAGAAATTGGTTCATAATCAGCTGGCCGCCATCACGGTAATCAAGCTGATACGCATCCATCATTGGCTCTAGGACAGAACCGATAATAATATGGCCAAATCCAGCAAGCAAATACGCCAAACAAGCCATCCATACGAGTTTTCTCATCGTTTCCTCCGATTTCGTCTCTCATTCATACGCTTTCTCTTCTAGTCCTCTTAACACCATCGCCTTTAAGCCCCGCAAAAAATCAGCACCAAAACCGTCAGATACAATCACTTTCGGCGAGACTGGCATCGGATGATCGTGCTCGTGTGCTTGCCAAGCAGCTAGCAATTGTTCGTTGGTACAGCGATGTTGGTAAATAATGATTTTGTCAGGGGCAAGCACCGCATTAAGCAGTTGCAGCGTGTAGCAAACGACTTCAGTAAAACGCCTGCTTTCAAGCGGCTGGTACCAATCAACGTCAACAGGCAAAAATTTAATTTCTCCTGCCATCCCGTTTTTGCCTTTAAACAATTTGCCGTCTATATAAATGCCTAAACCAGGGGGGCGATGTGCTGGAAAAAAGAGGCCAATGACAGACTCCCCTTCATTTGGCGGATATTTTGTACAATAGCCGCTCAAGGCAGCATTAATGTCATTTTCCCACCATACTGGCAAAGCGCATCGCTGCTGGATCGTTTCCGTTAACCTCGCGCCAATTAGGTTTTCATGGCTGCTAACTTTCATTTCTCCATCAACTTGCTGGCCAGGAATCCCCATTCCAATCATTTTAATCGCCGGATAGGCCGCCCCATATTCATCGACAATGGCACAAATCTCGTCCACATCAAAATTGGCGACTGAATGTGTTTGTTTTTTCAAAGCATCGCCGTTTAAGTTAATCACCGATACGAGCACTTCTTCCTTATGCACATGAAGGATTACCAACAACGCCATGCAAACGTTGTAGTTGTAATGATACGTGACTGGCCGCCGGCCTCCCGTTGAATGAGCTGCCTTTCCTTCGTAAATTTCCCCTATTTGTATAAGCTCTTTTACAAGCGAAGCAATTGTCACAACACTTAACCCAGTCGCTTCCGCCAGTTGCGGTTTCGTCGCGCTTCCTGCTTGGCGCATGGCACGGCGCACATTGTCCAAATTGATTTCTTTGAGCAACTGCGTATGCGCTTTTCCCATAGGCACCTCCATCTCTATCTTTATAAATTAACTTTATAAAGTCACTTAATAAAGTAAGTATGGCTCAGCGTGGATTCACTGTCAAGACAAAAAAAAGAGCAATAACACTTGGTTATGCTCTTCCTTAGGAAAACAGGCAGCGCCTGCTCCCGAATGCACCATTACACTTATGTCCCACAATAGGTCACATAGCCATGTTGGCAACGATCTGGCACCTCGGCATATCGTTCTTGCTCTTCACTGTACGCATAAGGCTCTTTTAATACAGCAATCAATTGTTTCACCAAGCTGTCATCTTCTTCATCGACTGCTGCCGCAAGCGCTTCTTCGACGCGGTGGTTACGTGGGATAACGGCAGGATTGTTGGTTCGCATCAGCTTCATCGCCTCGTCCTTCGTTTGCGCTTGCCTGCTTTGCCGCTGTTGCCATTGTTCCAGCCAATCGGCAAATTCAGCAGCTTCATTCATCGCCGTTTTTTCTGGCTGGCCTAGTGTTAACAACCGGAATGTATTGGTGTAATCCGCTTCATGCTCATGCATAAGGCGAAGCAACTTCTCTACAAAGTCCTTGTCGCCGTCTTCAGCATTGAATAAGCCTAGCTTTTTGCGCATGCCTGCCAGCCAATTGCTTACGTATTGGCCTTTAAAGTCTTCAATCGCTGATTGGGCGATTTCCACCCCTTTTGTTTCATCTTCGGCAAGCAAAGGCACGAGTGTTTCAGCAAACCTTGCCAAATTCCAGTTGGCGATTTGCGGCTGGTTGCCGTATGCATAACGCCCTTGCGTATCAATCGAACTAAATACAGTCGCCGGGTCGTAGTTATCCATAAAAGCACATGGCCCGTAATCGATCGTTTCCCCGCTTATCGTCATATTGTCGGTGTTCATGACGCCGTGGACAAAGCCAACGAGCTGCCATTGGGAAATCAGTTTGGCTTGGCGGGAAATGACTTGTTCCAACAAGGATAAATAAGGATTCTCGCTTCCCGCTATTTCTGGATAGTGGCGCTTAATCGCATAGTCAGCCAATGTTTTCACATCGCTTATTTCGCCACGCCCAGCTGCATATTGAAACGTGCCGACACGAAGATGGCTTTCAGCGACACGAGTCAGCACAGCGCCAGGCAGTTCCGTTTCTCGCCATATTTCTTCTCCTGTAGTCACAACAGCGAGACTTCTAGTTGTCGGAATGCCAAGTGCGTGCATCGCTTCGCTAATCAAATATTCCCTTAACATCGGGCCAAGCGCCGCACGGCCGTCGCCGCCACGGGAGAAAGGCGTCCGCCCTGATCCTTTTAACTGGATGTCAAAGCGTTTGCCATCAGGTGTGATTTGCTCGCCAATCAGTAATGCGCGGCCGTCCCCTAACATTGTAAAGTGGCCGAATTGGTGGCCAGCATACGCTTGCGCGAGCGCCTCCCCTCCTTCGGGAATGGCATTGCCTGCAAGAACGGCAACTCCTTCAGGCTGCTGCAACGCTTCCCCATTCAATCCTAGAGCAGTCGCCAACGGTTCATTAAAGAGGACAAGCTTTGGCGACCGCACTGGGTTTGGCTTAAGACGGGCGAAAAACGGCTGTGGAAGACGGGCGTAACTGTTGTCAAAATTCCATTTCGCTTGTTCAGTCATGGTATCCCCTTTTCGTATGTGCCATTGATTATAGTCAGTGTTTGTTGTTTATTTTTCCATTATACATGGCATCATTACACATACCAATGATAACGGCCGCCTTCCCTTTTCGTCAGCCAACGCCAGCGGAGGTTGAACTTGCTGCTTGCGCCCTCTATTTAAAAAGTAGGGCCAATCCGCCAAATGCCAAAATCGCTTTCGTCCGTTTGCCTGTACAGGCCAGCAAAACAAAAAAGCATTGCACTCATATCTGAAAGCAAAGCCTTTCTTCCTTATTGTTGACAAGTGGTCTGCACACGGTGTACCTACTACTGCTCCTTGATCTGTCTTTTTATCGCTACGATAGCACCCATATGGAGCCCTTCATGGAAAATCGTTCTGACAAGCACTTGCTCAATCGTATGCATCCCCATATCTGTTGGCGGAAATTCCTCTTCCAGCCGGTCCCGGTAATTCTGCTCAATCAAGCGAGGCTGTTCCCGAAGCAATGAAATCAATTCGGCAAGGGACGGCGTTTCGTCTGTAAAATGAGACGGATCGGTTCCATAACCGAACCATTGGTTAAATGCCAGGGAGATAGGCATATCCTCTTTTGTAAGCACGCGTATCCACAAGTACTGATCGAGGATCACATGGCCCAAATTCCACCTAATGTTATTATTGAACCCTCTTGGTACGATTTCCGCCTCTTCTTCGGTTACGTCCTCCACCATATTCAACAGCTCGCCACGATATGTATTCAACTGCTCAAATAAAACCTCATGCCTTCTTTCCATCAAGGTACCCCCTCTATTTTAATAATAATCTATTATATAAAAATCGATAAAATCCTCCCTTGTTCCAACTGATTTTCTTCAAACTGTTGGAGTCGTTGGCCATAAATATCAGGCTTTCCGCGCTGCCACTAGAACAACGCGAGCCGCATACCGACCTATACATCGAAAAAAGCACCAATGCGAATACTTTCTTACTAAAAACGCCATGATTAATTTCTGACTTTTATGTTAAAATAGAAAACAACGTAAGAACAAGCTTTCGAATAGCGATTAAAGCGGAGTCAATGACTCCGTTGTGCTTTTCAGGCAAATGAAAGACCATTCCCGCAGCAAGCAACGTTTCTTTTTATAGAGTGGAGTTGACCTTTCCTATTTGAAGAAGTACCTGGTGTTATGCCCTGCTGCAAGGAACGGGTTTTGCATCCTTTTGTCGAAAGGTTGTTTTCAGCGAATAAGATTACATTAACAAACCAAAAAAGGAGCGGTTCCCTTGAAACTATGCACGTTGGAGCACAACCACTTAGGCGTCAAACGAAATGGGCAAATTGCAAACATTTATGAGGCTTTGCAAGCTCGCCCTGCTGAGGAAGTCCCAGCAACAATGGACGAATTGATCAATCAGCCGGAATCGCTGCCAGCTTTAGAAGCTTACATGGAAACTTTAGAACAAACAGGGCCTTACATGTATACAATCGAGTCCTGTACGTTTGGCCCTGCCATTCCGAACCCAGAGAAAATCATTTGCATCGGCCTTAACTATAGGCGCCATGCAGATGAAACAGGTTCCCCTTATCCAGAAACGCCGATTCTCTTTAGCAAATTTAAGAACACCCTTACTGGGCATGGCAGCAACATTGTCGTTCCCCCTGTGACGCAAGCATTGGATTACGAAGTGGAGCTCGCTGTTGTCATTGGCAAAACGGCGAAACAAGTGACTGAGGACGAGGCGCTTGATTATGTGTTAGGCTACTGCACGGCTAACGACTTGTCCGCCCGTGATCTGCAAATGAAAACAGCGCAATGGCTTTTAGGGAAAACATGCGATGGGTTTTGCCCAATCGGTCCGTTTCTTGTCACAAAAGAAGACATTGCTGATCCGCAAAACTTAGCGCTTGAGACAAGAGTCAACGGCGAAATCAAACAGCAATCAAATACAGCCGATATGATCTTCACATGTGCCGAGATTATCAGTTATGTATCCCGCCACTTTACATTAAAACCAGGGGATATTGTCCTTACTGGCACGCCTGAAGGAGTCATTCTTGGCCTACCTGAAGCAGAGCGGCGTTATTTGCAACCTGGAGACACCGTTTCCGTTCATATTGACCGATTAGGGACATTAACAAACAAGCTCGTGAAAGCGGAATAAGAGCAATTCGTTTGTTATTAGAGAAAGGATGAATCGAATGAGACAAATCATTGCCCTCGGAGGGGGAGGGTTCTCGATGGAACCTGACAACCCTTTATTGGACCGCTACATACTGAAGCAATCCGCCAAACCTAAGCCAGCCATTTGCTTTATCCCGACTGCTAGCGGTGATGCCGAACATTATATCGCTAAATTTCACCACTTCTTCCGCAACGAACATTGCCAGCCTTCGGATTTGTCTTTATTTAGACCGCCTACTCGAGATTTAGAAAGCTATTTGCTCGAAAAAGACATCATTTATGTAGGCGGCGGAAACACGAAAAATTTGCTCGTTCTATGGAGGGAATGGGGCTTAGATGCGATAATGAAAAAAGCGTGGGAACAAGGAATCGTACTAGCAGGCATTAGCGCCGGTTCCATTTGTTGGTTTGAAGAAGGCGTGACAGACTCTTACGGAAAGGGGCTCGAACCATTAACCAATGGACTAGGGTTTTTAACGGGAAGCAACTGTCCCCATTATGACGGCGAAGCAGACAGAAGGCCGAGCTACCAGCAATTCGTAGCGGCTGGCAACATCAAACCTGGAATAGCCGCCGATGACGGAGTCGCCCTTCATTATAAGGAAAAAGACGTGTGGAAAATTGTCAGCTCAAGACCGCAAGCGAAAGCTTACCAAGTCGATTATGATGGCAAACAGGTAAAGGAAGTCGAGTTGGAGACAACGTTTTTGGGGGCCGATTGAAAAGCTAGTTATTTGAGTAGCTATTTTCCCTCGCGCTATTTTCAGCGCTTTTCTTATCATGTTCGTCATCCTTTTTCTGACGAGCGGAACGTTCTCCATTTAATATACTGAAACAAACGAAAGGAATCCGCGCAAAGGAAGGGGAAACAATGAAATTAGAACAACGAGTCCTTGAAAAGGATGGCTGCCCGATTCATTATTGGGTAACTGCCGACCATCGCGGCCCTTGGTTGATTTTCATGCATGGCGCCGGTGCAGATCATCGCATGTTTGCTGAACAGCTTAACGTAGTCGATGAAACGTATGGACTCCTTTTATGGGATGCACGAGGACATGGGCTGTCGCGGCCAATTGGGACTAATTTTACGATCAAGCTATTAATCGATGATATGTTAGCGATTATGACAAAAGAACACATCGAGAAAGCCACATTTATCGGCCAATCCATGGGCGGAAATACGGCTCAAGAGTTGGTGTTCCACCATCCTGACAAAGTCGAAAGCTTGGTTTTGATTGACTGTACGTGGAATACGCAAAAACTGACGTTCATAGAAAAAGGACTAATCAACATGACACCGCTGCTCTTGTCATTGTATCCGTGGAAGATGTTAGTCAACCAAAGCGCACGGGCTAGCTCGATTAAACCCGATGTACAGGCCTACTTACGCGAGTGCTTTCATACGGTAGGCCCGAAGGATTTCCCAAAAATCTTTCAAGGCATGCAAGACTGCTTGCACGAAGAAGAAACATACCATATCCCAAAACCATTTCTACTTGTCTGCGGCGTCGACGACCATACAGGCAACATAAAAAAAACGGCACCACGCTGGGCGAAGCGAGAGCCGAATGGTGAGTTCTATTGGATTGACGACGCAAGCCATTGCGCCCACCAAGATAACCCCGAAGCGTTTAACAAGCTGTTTTTATCGTTTCTTGACAACATTTACTCCTTCCGTTCTGAAAACGGATGAAGCCTACGCTTTCTTATGTTGGAGGTTTTATGAAAAACATTCTTCTTGGTTTCTTAGCGGCGCTAGGGGCTGCACTTGGATCGGCAATCATCCAGACCTTTTTTGACAGCATGAATGGGTTTTATGTGCTCGGCTCCGCTCTCGGGGCATTCTTTCTTATAGCTGTGGTCAGACCTTTGTATATGAAAGCTGATGAGGAGTGAGCTGGCTGTTTAGGGCAGGCCTTGTTTTCATTCCTTATCCCCCTCCCTATCTTGATCCAGATATACTTTGCTAGGGGTAGCCCCTTGTTGATATAAATATTTTCCTCGATACCCTTCTGTAGCTTGGTCGACATGTGCAATCACTAACTGGCAAACACGGATGCCGACCTGCAATTGAACAGGAACACGATTTGCATTAAACAATTCCAATGTGATTTGGCCAGAGAAGCCTGGATCAATCCAGCCAGCATTTTGAATAAACACACCTAGTCTTCCGATCGAGCTTCTCCCTTCGACAAAAGCGGTTAAATTGTCAGGTAAGCGAATTTGCTCTATCGTTGTTCCAAGCATAAAGGTTTTAGGCGGAATCGATATCACTCCGCCTTCTGGCACTTGCGTTTCATGATAGCTCGCCGGCTTGTCAACTGATAATAAAGGGGTAGACATGTCATCTACTACTAAAAAATGCTCTCCCAAGCGTAGGTCGATCGATGCTGGTTGGACGCTTAAGTCTGAAAAGGGGGTAATCAAAATCCGTTCTTCCTGTATGAATTGCTTGATCGTTTGTCCTGATAAAATCACGATTCTCACCGCCCATTATAAATGCTCTGATCATGCTTCCTTTTATTCAATAAAAGATAGATAGCCCCACCGCAACAATAGCTGCACTAACAACGCTTGTCAGCATTTGTTTCCATCCAATCGAAAAGGCCGTTTTCCAACTTGTCTCTTTGCTGATTGTCCATAACGTCACAAGACAAGCAGATAAAGTGGAAGCCAAATATACAAGAATAAACACCTGGCCGATTGACATCTCCATTAATAAGCTCCCTTGCCCCTCATTCAACACAAGCAAGCCATCCTTTCTAATAAAAGAAAAGATCAAGCCAGGCGCTGCTTCTACAGGCAAGGAAAATAGAGTTAACAAAGGCAGAGCAAGCCAGCTAAAAATCGATAACATCCCTATTGTTTCAAATATAGATGCCACAAGACAGATCGCCAAAAAAATCGGCATAGCTTGGAGCAAAAACTGTTTCACGACACTGGATACCTTCCACCAAAACCCTTTCCAGTTCATCCCCTGCAAATAAGGAAGCGGAGCAATAGGTGTTAGCTCATTCGTGGTGCTTTTGTGCCAAATTCTCGTGTGAATGGCTCCTACAATAAGTAATAAAATCAAATACGGAATAAATAAAAACGGGACATGTGCGGCATTAAAAATCGACAACGTCGCCCCTATTTGATAACTGCATGCTGAGGCAAATGAAATCATCGACATGCATGACGCCCGCGTACAGCTACTACAACTCCTGCTTTGCATAACGGCTACCACATTGCAGCCAAATCCCGTTATGACAGGAAGTAAATCCCTTCCAGTTAAACCGATTTTACGCAGCCATGGATCTAACGCATTGGTTAAATGCTCCTGTATCCCAATCTCTTCTGTAATCGTAGTCGTGATACTGATCATGATGACAACAGGAAAAGCCCAGAGAAATGAGTACCAGCCTAAAGTGATTAATCCATAATTGCCTATTAAGACATTTGCTAAAAAGGGCGGTACCTGCTCAACCAACAAGGAAATCATTGGTGCAAGCAAATAGTGTTCTGTCAATGGCTCGAGCCAACTGACAAGCATATAGGCAGAAAATACCGGCAAAGCAAACATGGCCAAAATAAATAGGCATGCGAGCATTGGGCCTATGATCGGCAAACCGAATATCGGCAATAAACGGTTAACAGGATTAGGTGAAGCAGGCAAAAAATGAATAATGCTTGTCGTCACTCCCCAAACACGGGCATTCTCGATACATGTCATTACTTGCTCTTGTTCTCCTTGCTCCATCTTTCGGGCATTCATCCAGACAACTGGAACTTGTAACAGTTCTTGCACTCTTTTTTGTTCGGCTTTTGAGGGCAAGTACTTGTCTCGGTGTGTTGCCGCAATCGCTATTCTTTTCCCTTTCAATTCCAATTTTTGCTGTAGCTGTATTAACTCCTCCTTCAAGTTCGTTGCCCTTACAACTAAGAGAATTGTTTCCTCTCCTTCTAAATGATCTAACGTAAGCTGTGTACTGTGGCTGTCCATGTCAAATTGAAGTCCTGGCAAATCTGTTAATCGTACATCGCTGTTGATTTTACAGGTTGCCCTTAAAGCAGCTACGGTCGAGCCTTTTATGTTACTTGCTAATGCTCGTTTCTCACCCGTCAACTGGCGGAACAACCCTGATTTGCCAACAGATTCACAACCTACTAACAATACATCTGTCGGTTGGGCGGGGGAAGGCTGCACACTCTCTAACATTGACACTCTTCCCTCCCTCAATAAAGTTTAATTTTCTTTCGAATACTCACGTATTCTTAGAATTTCATATACAAGCTAACCAGCTGCCCCCCCACTAGATAACATGCCTTGGATATAGTTAGCACAAATTTTAATTTTTTACAGGGCGTGGACCATCCTAACGCCCAAACTGGATGTGTTTGGAAATTAGAGTATGACCGTGCTTCGTCGAACTCTCCACACAGCTCACGGTCGCTCACCCTCCCATGTCTCTCTGGATCCCTAGAAAGTCCATACATTCCTTCGTCCTGCGTATCCGTGGTGTGGAGGCCGGATATGCTCCTATACTGGGTCCATGCCCGAATGGGGTAAATATGCTCCGGCTCTGCACTGTTGGTGTTTGTCTTCAAATGATTTTGTTAAGTCAGCGTTTATACAGCCTGTCATGCTTGGTTCTGAGGGATGCCACACAAAAGCTTAGAACCATCAAATGGACACTGACGCTGTCCAATGACAAAAATAACTTTCAGTAACTTCCCACACAAAGCAATCAATGACTGTTGTTTTTTTAACGGCTTATCAGGGCGTTTTGTGTAATAGGAATGCAGGGCTTTAAAGGTGGAATTATGGGCAACGAGCGGGCGAATGGCAAGGTATAAAGCTCTTCTGAGCTTACTGCGGCCTCGCTTCGTTATCTTGGTTTGTCCTTTCCATTTCCCTGAACGATTTTCTCGTAAAGACAGCCCTGCTAAATTAATCAACTGCTGGGGATGGCTGTATTTGGTCAGATCGCCTGTCTCAGCCAGGATGGTTGTCACGGTAGCGACTCCCAGCCCTTTAATAGCCATCATTTTTTTAGCTCCTGGAATGGTCTTTCCCACCTCTTCAAGGTCCTGATCTAGTTCTTCCAGTTGGGTCTTGAACAGCTCGTATTGGTCGAGAAGGCAGCCCATTTCCTGCCTGGCAAAGCGAATGCCGACGGAAAGACCAATGCTTTTCTTTGCGGCTTCTACCAGCTTTGTCGCCCGTTGGATTCCCACTCCCCGTTGGACATAGGGCTTCCATTTCTGAAGCACTTCTTCAGGAGTCATCTGAGAAATGTCAGAAGGAAAAGGAAAGAACTTTAGCGTACAAAGGGCGGCTTTTCCTTCCCAGTCTCCGAATACACCGAAGAATTCCGGGAAGTAGCGCTGAATCAGATTTTGGATTCTGCCTTCTGTGGTCATAAGCTGTTCGACGAGCTGATCTCTTATTTTGGCGCCTTCTCTTAGTTCCGCATAAATGCCTTCTACGAGATTGGGTACGGAGTATCGCCCGTCTTTAATCAGCTGTGCAATCACTTTAGCGTCCTTTGTATCATTTTTCGTTGGTGAATTGTCATCAAGCTCTTTGCTTTTTTTCACGTGCATGGGATTGACGACAACGAACTGGTAATGCTTCGCAACAAGGTAATAAGCGAGGTTTTTCCAATAGTGACCGGTTGGTTCTGCCCCGAAAAGGATGGTCTTCTTTCCATTCTCTTGTGCATATCGTTCGGCCCAGACAATTAGCTGTTCAAAGCCATGAATGTGGTTTTCAAAGATCAGACGTTTCCCAAACTCGATGCCCCGGTCATCCTGAGCGCGGGCTACATGTTTGTCTTTGGCGATATCAATGCCAATGATTAAGGTGGATGGTGTGATTTGCTTGATTTTCTGGTTTTGTGTATAATTCATTGCGAGTCCTCCTTGGGTATCAATTAAGGGTCCTTTTCGCTGATCAGCTTTGGACACCTCGTATCATACCAAGGGGGCTCTTTTTGTTTCAAACCTCATAAACCTTCATTACAGGAATGCTCCTATTAAAAAATCGTTTAGATTGTGCTATAGGTTGTCGTACCTATCGTAAACGATTGGAATCACGGAATGCTCTGCATTGTGACCATAAACCACAATCACTACGATTTAAATCGCTAAAAAATTAAGCACGACAATAGTGAAAGCCTTTCGCTAGTTCCTGATCGTCGAGATGCTTGCCAATAAAGACGATCTCACTTTGCCGCTTTTCCTCTTTCGCCCATGGCGCTCCCTCTGTCCCAGCAAACAGCATATGTACGCCTTGAAAAACAACTCTTTTCTCCAGTTGCTTTATATAAAGGACACCTTTATAACGATACAACGTTTCTCCTTTAAATTGGACTAAATAGGCGAACCAGTTGTTCACTTTTTCTAAATCGAGGGGATGATCTTCCTGAAACACAAAGGAAGTCACTTGTTCATTATGATGGTGGTGATGCGTTTCCGTTAATAAAGTCGGATCTATTTTTAATACATTTTTTAAATCAAACGATTTTTTCCCAACGACATCTCGAATATCTACATGTGCAAATGTCGTATAAATTTGCTTCGCATGTGGGTTCATATGAGTCAACTGTTGTCCCAGTTTATTTTTTTCATCGTCCGTAATCAAATCGATCTTATTTATCAAGAGAACGTCAGCAAAAGCGATTTGTTGCCCAGGTTCTTCTTCCGCTAAATGTTGCCAAATATGCTTGGCATCAACCATCGTAATCACACTATCGATTTCAAATGAATGTGCGGTTTGCTTATCCATTAAAAACGTTTGAATAACGGGTGCCGGATTAGCCATACCTGTTGTTTCAATAATAATACGGTCAATCGGTTCTTCTCGTTCATTCAAATTCCTCAATAGATTGATTAAATCAGCCCGTACCTTGCAACAAATACAACCACTATTCACTTCTATAATTTCTTCCTTAGTTGGCACGACCAAGTGGCTATCAATCGATGTATCGCCAAATTCATTAATGATGACAACGACATTTTGCTCAGCTATCCCTTTGAGTAAGTGATTAAGCAATGTCGTTTTACCTGCACCTAAAAAGCCAGTTAAAATCGTTACGGGAACTGTTTGTTGTTTTGGCAATCCTCTTTTTCCTCCATCGTCTACATTTTCGACTTTGATCGTAACATGTACAGCGGCAAACACAAATCGTAACAATTACGTTTTGAAAGGATTATATGATATTCATGCAGGAATGTAAATAGCAAAGATTTGCCCTCCCTCATACGTCGGTTTTCCACGTAAACGAAAAACAATGGTCAATCTATTAAAGTTTTCTCCTCTCTTAACAGCGACTTAAAGCAACTATAATTCCCAACATTACTCCCCACAAATCCACTTTTTTGACAAAAGCAAAGCGAAAGATTCAATCAGCCAACAGCTCGGATATCCCCCTTTATGGATATCGATTATTATTCGCGAATGAAATAAAATTCTTGACGGAATAGCGGAATTAGTGTTAGCTTGTAACAAAACGTAATCATTTCGATTTAAACATTCGCCTTAAAGGAGAGGAAAGAAAAAATGAAAAGACTACTTATTGGCTTATCAAGTTTAATGGTACTCAGTACTTATTTAACAGCATGTCAAGGAACAAATGATGAGGAACAAGTGAATGGAATAGAAGAAGGAGAATCAGAAGTACATACAGATGAGGATCATGCAGCTGAGGATCACTCCCATAATGGTACGAACGATTTTGAGGCTCCAGAAAGTATAAAAATCGAAGGGGTTGCTGATCACTACCATACTGGCGATGCAATTGAGCTAACTGCAGTATTGGATGAAGAAACAGAATATGATCATTGGCACTGGTATAGCAGAGAAAGCGCCGATGAGGAATGGGAAGTCGTTTCAGGACAGGAAACGGACACATTTACAGGTGAAGCAACAATCGACGGTTTAGAAATTAAAGCAGTTTTGTTCGATCATGATCATGAGGCTAACGTTCAATCTGCGTCTGTTGTAGTCGTCATTGATGATCATCATGGACATGATGAAGAAAGCCGCCAAATCTATCAAGGCTATTTTGAAGATAGTCAAGTTGAAGATCGCGAATTGTCTGATTGGGAAGGTGATTGGCAATCGGTTTATCCTTATCTTCTATCTGGAGATCTAGACGAAGTGTTTGAACATAAGGCAGAAGATGGAGATAAGACAGCAGATGAGTACAAACAATATTATACGGTCGGATATGAAACAGATGTTGACCGTATTATCATTGAAGACAATATCGTCACTTTCTTTGAAAATGACAACGAGTATGCAGGAGAGTACGAATCAGATGGTTACGAGATTCTTACCTATGAAGCAGGCAATAGAGGCGTCCGATTTATCTTTAAATTAGTTGATGGATCAGATGGAATGCCTCAATACATTCAATTTAGTGATCACAATATTTTCCCAGTGGATTCCCATCATTTTCACTTATATTGGGGAGATGACCGTGAGGAACTGTTAGAAGAAGTGACGCATTGGCCAACGTACTATCCTTCCGAATTAGACGAAGATGGTATCGTACGCGATATGTTAGCACATTAATCTTTATCTTTAAACATGAGAAGCAAAGGTTAAGTAAGATGTTGCTTTTTACTAAGCGGGTTTACATCTTACTTAACTACTTTAGGACTAAGTAATGTGAGGAGAATATATAAATGAATGGCAATCGGTTCGTTACCATTTTGTTTAGTTCCATTCTGTGTACGACTCTTATGGGCTGTAACCAAAATGAAGACGAAAACACTGCTAGTGAGAAGTTATCCGTTGTAACATCGTTTTATCCAATGTATGAATTTGCTCAACAAGTTGCAGGGGATCGTGCAGACGTATCACTAATGGTTTCTGCAGGAGAAGATGCCCATCATTATGAACCAAGTGCCCAAGATGTAGCGGCTGTTAATGAGGCAGAAGTATTTGTGTATAGTAGTGAAGAAATGGAACATTGGGTTTCAAGTCTATTAAACACAGTCGAGAACGATGATCTCGTCATAGCTCGCACGGCAGATGGTGTTGATTTAGTTGATACTAGTGGATCAGGTCATGCTCATAACCACGATCAACATGGAGACGAGGAAAAGCAAGAAGCTGCTGTAACGATCAACATTCAAGGTGTTGCGGATCATTATCATACTGGCAACATGATTGAATTAACGGCGGAATTAGATGCAGAGGTAGACTATGATCATTGGCACTGGTATACAAGAGAAAATGCAGATGATGAATGGGTAACTGTTCCGAATCAAGGAGGACCTGAATTCAACTATGAGGCATTAGGAGAAAGCTTTGAGGTCCGTGCAGTCCTTTTTGATGAGAACCACAATGAATACGCCGAGTCAGACCCAGTAGAAATTGTCATTGATGATCATGATCATGGCCATGGTCAGGAAGAGGAACATGAGCATGATGAGGAACATGGTCAACACCATGAACATGGAAGTGATAGCGCGATTGAAATTGTTGGATTGGCGGATCACTATCATACAGGAGATGTGGTTACACTCGTTGCTCAGCTTGAAGAAGAGGTAGATTACGATCATTGGCACTGGTATACACGTATGAGTGAAAATGATGAATGGGAAGCTGTATCTGGTCAAGGAACCGACCACTTTGAGTATAAAACGACTGGAGAAAGCTTCGAAGTACGGGCAGTCCTTTTTGATGACGATCATCATACGTACGCAGAATCAGAGCCAGTATCGGTCATCATTGATGATCACGAATCACACGATCCGCATATTTGGCTAGACCCTGTATTGGCACAAGAGCAAGTTAATATCATCCGCGATGCCCTGATTGAGGCAGATCCAGACGGACAAGCGATTTATGAGGAAAATGCAGAAGCCTTCAATAAAGAGCTTCAAGCATTACATGAGGACTTTCAAGCTGCTCTTGAAGACGCAGAAAGCCGCGTTTTTGTCGTACAACACCAAGCATTTGGATACCTTGCGCAACGTTATCAGTTAGAACAAGTTGCGATTGGCGGTTTATCTACAGAAGTAGAACCAAGTCCATCGCGCATTGCTGAAATTGGAAAACTCGTGGAAGAACATAATGTGCCCGTTATTTATTATCAACAAGGGGCCAATTCAGCCATTGCCGAAACAGTCGCTACTGAAACAGGGACAGAGACGGCCGTTTTGTATGACTTAGAAGTACTATCTGAAGAGCTACAAGCCGAGGATCTAGGATACGTCGATGCCATGCGGCAAAACTTGGAAGCTTTACAGTTAAGCATCCAATAACGGGCATGATTAAACGATTGTAGATAGGAAACAACGAAACGTATAGATCGTATTCTTAAACGATAAGTAGAAAGAATACGATCTATAATAGAAAGGTCGTTTCATTATGCATTATATTGAAGTAAAAAATCTCGCCTTTCAGTATGAAAATGAACCGGTGTTAGAAAATATTTCATTTGAAGTAGATGCAGAAAATTTCGTGATGCTTACCGGAGAAAATGGTGCCGCAAAGACGACTTTGTTGCGTAATATTTTAGGTTTGCTGAAACCATCAAAAGGGAGCGTCCGCATTTCACCAAAAAATCGTTTTGGCGAGAAACTCATGATCGGATATGTTTCACAGCAGGTCGCCTCCTTTAACGCTGGATTTCCAAGTACTGTTCTTGAACTTGTGCTATCCGGCCGCTATCAAAGGGGAAAATGGTTTAAAAGATTAGATCAAGAAGACAAAGAGCATGTGCGGCGCTCACTAGAATCAGTGGGAATGTGGGATATGCGCAATAAAAAAATAGGAGAATTATCTGGCGGGCAAAAACAGCGGATTTCGATTGCACGTGTATTTGCAACAGACCCTGATTTGTTTGTGTTAGATGAACCAACGACTGGAATGGATGTGAATTCTAGAGAAGAATTCTATAAATTGTTGAAGCACAATTGCCGTGAACATGGGAAAGCGATTTTAATGGTTACCCATGATCATGAAGAAATCCGTCATTATGCTGATAAACATATTGAGCTAGTCAGGAAGGAGGACTCTCCATGGAGATGTTTTTCCATGGATTCATGCAAAGAGCTTTCCAAGCCTCACTCCTAATCTCATTCATTGCACCATTGTTAGGCTTGTTTTTAATATTACGTAGACAGTCTCTAATGGCGGATACTCTATCACATGTATCCTTAGCGGGTGTAGCACTAGGTTTGCTAATTGGCGTCAATCCAACGTGGACCAATCTTTTAGTCGTTGCGGTAATTGCTATCATGCTTGAATATTTGCGAGTGGTGTATCGCACGTATTCGGAAATTTCGATTGCGATTTTAATGTCAGTCGGCATGGCTCTAGCCCTATTTCTGATGGGGTTAAATGATGGTGGGGCTACTTTAAGTATGAACCAATTTTTATTTGGCTCCATTGTCACCATTAGTAAGCAGCAAGTATGGATGTTGTTCATCCTAACGATTTTGATTAGTCTCCTCTATTTCGTTTTCCGCAAACCTATGTATATTTTGACATTCGACGAGGAAATTGCCTTCACCGCAGGTTTGCCTATCAAAACGATGTCTATATTGTTTAACGTGTTAACAGGGGTAACGATTGCAATCATTATGCCAATAGTCGGCGCTTTACTCGTTTCAGCCATTATCGTCTTACCTGCTGCGATTTCGATGCGGTTAAGCAAAAGCTTTAATGGTGTTATTTTCATTGGAATCGTGATTGCCTTAATTGGCATGTTGAGTGGTTTAGTCGCTTCGTATGAATTAGGTACACCACCAGGAGCTTCTATCATATTAATCTTCATGATCCTTTTTGCTGCGACTGCACTGATTAAACAGATTTTGCGTCACACTAAATTAGAGAAACGATTTAAATAGAAGTAATGTCAAAAATCGCAACGTGTGTAAACATGTTGCGATTTTTTAATGACTGTTCATGTTGTTCGTTTGGGCAAACCTCGATTTATCGAACTCCTTTTAAAAAAACGGCTTAAGCTCTGGAATTCAGTGCTCAAGCCGTTAACATGTTGATTATTTCGGCTGCCTATTTAGACAAGGGTTCACTCAACTTCTAATCAAAACGGTTTTAATCGCCGTATAAAATTCTTTGGCAGCTTCCCCTTGTTCACGTGTTCCCGTACTTGAAGCTTTCATCCCGCCAAATGGCGCCTGTAATTCGACACCGGCACTTTCTGCGTTAACACGGACTAATCCAGCTTCGATCTCATCAATGAAAGAAAGGGCTGAGCGAATATTGGATGTGTATAAGGATGCGCTTAGCCCGAATTCGGTGTCATTTGCTATATCAATTGCTTCTTCAACAGTTTTTGCTTTAATGAGAGCAATGACTGGTCCAAATATTTCTTCCTGGGCAATACGCATTGTGGACGTCACATGTTCAAATATCGCTGGTTCAACGTAGAAGCCATTAGCGTATTCATTTTCAGTTAACCGTCGCCCACCGGATAGAAGTGTAGCGCCTTCTTCTTGGCCGATTTGAATGTACTCTAAAACGGTATTTAATTGGCTTTCACTGGCGCACGGCCCCATCCAAATGCTTGAATTCATTCCATCGCCAATCGTAATCTTTTTCGTTTCCGCTAAAAGGGCGGCTTTCAGTTCTTCGTAAATCCCTTCTTGTACAATGACACGACTCGTTGCTGTACATTTTTGCCCTGTTGATTTAAAGGCACCGCTTAAAATGCCTTGCACAGCGCTTTGGACATCTGCGTCGTCTAGAACAATGACCGGATTTTTCCCGCCCATTTCTAGTTGGTATTTTATGCCATTAGCACTTGCTGCTTTTGCCACTCGTTTACCGGTGGACTCCGATCCAGTGAACGTAATCCCGTTTAGTTTCTTGCTATTTATAAGCGCTTCGCCAACAATGGAGCCTTTTCCGGTTATAAAGTTCAATACCCCTTTAGGAAGGCCTGCATGTTCAAAACACTTAACCACTTTAGCGGCTGTGACCGCACTTTCAGAAGCTGGCTTAAAGACAACTGTATTTCCATAAACCAATGCCGGAGCGATTTTCCAAATAGGGATTGCCACAGGAAAGTTCCAAGGGGTAATAATGCCAACTACGCCCAAAGGCGTCCGTTTTGTAAACATTAGCGCCTCTTTATCGGAAGCTGGAATCACTTCCCCCTCTTTTCTCATCCCTTCCGCTGCATAATACCGTAAGATCGCTATCCCACGTTGAGTTTCACCAATTGCTTCGGGCAACGTTTTTCCCATTTCTTTTGTTAACGTTTCAGCAATGTCATCAACATTTTTTTCTAATTCATTTGCGACACTAGCTAATAGTTGGCCCCGTTGGTATTGCCCGGTTTTACGCCAGCCGACTTTCGCTTCAGTCGCCGATTGAATCGCCTCATCGACTTCTTCAGTTGTAGAAGATTGGAGTTGGCCAACCGTTTCATTTTTGTTTGCTGGATTCACACTATCCATTACTTGTCCGCTCGTACTGTCTCTCCATTCGCCGTTGATATAATTTTGAAATACTTCTACTGTTTGTGTAAATTTCGCCACTTATACGCACCCCTGTCTGATTTCATTTAACTTACTCGAATTGCAATCAATCAGTCTTCTTTCCATTTACGATTGATGTTATCGACGATTCTTTCTACTTCTGACCTTGTATTGGCGTTAATTAAATGAAAAGGTTTCTTATGATAGACACGTTCACCGTTAAACCATCTATAGGACACCGCCTCTTTAATCGTTGAAAAGAATGAGTGATTTATATCATATAGTTGCATAGCTTCGGCTATTAGGTTTTGGTAATGATTCACTGCTTCGAAATGTTGCTGTTCCATCGCTTTCTTTAGCTTGACGGAGATTTCCGGAAATACGACAGCTGTACTATTAATACTTCCGTTGGTGCCGATCATCATACCAGGTAATAAATGATCATCAAAACCTGTTAAAATTACAAATTCAGTGTTTTTAGGTCTAACGTTTTCAATTAATTTTCTGTATCTGCCTATGTCACTAACCGTTTCTTTTATTCCTTTTAAATTGTCATGTCTTTCTAGTAACTCAGGAATAATGTTTACTGGGATCTCTTGTGATGAAAGCATCGGCACATTATAGAGATAGGCATCCATTTTAATGGATTGAATAATTTCGCTGAAATAATCGATCAGTTGTGCTTCACTTAATGGCCAATAAAAGGGATTAACAATTAAAACTGCATCCGCTCCTGCTTTTTCAGCTTTTATCGCTAAATCTACCGCCTCTTCAACAACATTGCTTCCGACATTTACCATACACTTAACCCGCTTGTTGATATAGGGGATGACATGATCAATATAATCGCTCTTTTGTTGGTGCGTCATTGAAGTGAACTCACCGCTGCTCCCTAATAAGAGAAGTCCATCTACCTCTTTTTCAATCAGAATATCAATTAGTCGGAAATTCGTTTCTTTATCTACTGAGCCATTTTCATCAAAAAACGTAACAAGTGGAGGAATGATGCCTTGCAACAACGTAATCACCTCAGACTTCTTTATTTTTGAAAGGAACCGACATAATTCTTTAATGTGCCGATGGGTGTAGAGCTAATCTCAATCACATCCCCTACCGCTAATGTGAAATCGTTATCGGGAACAATACACGTGCCCGTCAATAAGACCGTTCCAGGTACGATGTCATTGTCGCGTATTAGAAACTCTACTAATTCCTCTAGTTTTCTTTTTAATTGACTCACACTTGCTGACCCCTGGAAAACAACCTCGTGCTCCCTGCTAATCGTACACATAATCGAAAGCTCATATGGATTTTCAATGCCAGTTGGCATAAGAATGGCTGGGCCAATGGAACAAGATTTTTTCCACACTTTCGCCTGTGGCAAATATAAAGGATTTTCCCCCTCAATATCTCTGCAACTCATATCATTTCCTAATGTATAACCAATGATCTCTTCCCCTTCGCCAATAACTAAGCCTAGTTCAGGTTCAGGAATTTGCCAGTTTGAATCACTTCGGATCAATAACTCTTTATTTGGACCTTGGGTGCGCCGTGCAGTCGATTTTAAAAAGATCTCAGGGCGCTCAGCGTCGTACACTTTATCGTAAAACGTTAATACATCGAGCTTTCCATTCGTTGCTTCGTAATTTCGGGCCTCTCTGCTTTTCATGTATGTTACTCCTGAAGCCCATACCTCATCTGCCTCTATTGGGATCTCCAAGGCCGTTTCTTCAATTGATACCGGAGCCAGGCTGTTCTCTTTAATATACATTTCTGCTGTTTTCGCATTTTCTTTAAGATAATAATAAAAATTCACATAGTTATTGAAAGGGACGACATACATTTCAGAAAATGTCTGTCCAATCGCAGAATGGACAATATGTTCTTGATCTTTAAATCGAATGAATTTCATATAGAGTTAGTCTCCTTTTTGGATAGATTGTTTAGCCGATTTTCAAATTCGAACCTGCTCACAGCATGATAACGCATTCATTTTTTTAGTCACTAACCGGAATGCATATGAAAGCCGTCTTCTTTCAATCCAAGAAAATGGTCTTGAACTAAAACCATTATTCTTGGATTCTCACAAATTCGTTCTATTGAGGCCCAGGTCCCACAGGTTTTAAAAATCCTGCATGAAGAGAAATTCTCTTGGCCAAGTCTACAATCTCCCGTTCTGCTTCTTTTTGTTTCTTTTCCCAACTTGTTGTTAGCATCGTTACACTAACAGCGGCAATGACTTCATCCTCTTGATTCTTTACTGGGGCAGCAATACAGAAAAAATTTTCTACAGCTTCTTGATATTCCTTGATATAGCCCTGTTCATTTAGTAGGGCGATTTGTGCCCATAGCTCCTCTACTGTTTTGATGGTGTATGGCGTTTTAGCCTCAAGGCTTCTTCCCTCATACAGGTCCTTCATTTCGTTAAACGTATATTTGGAAAGGAGAACTTTTCCCATCGCGGTTGCATGAGCAGGAAATTTCATTCCTGGATCAGTGGCGACCCTTACTGGGGAACTCCCCTCTTTCTTTGCCAAATATAAAATATCGACACCATCCAAAATCGAAAGCTGAACCGTTTCATCTAAATTATTGACAGTATTCGCAGCCTCCTCCGAAAACGTGCCAATTAAATCAAATTGACTCGAGTACAAAGCACTAAATACACCAAATCTCATTCCAAGGGAATACGTATCATCCTTCCCTTTCTTCACCCAGCCGAGCGTTTCGAGTGTGTTTAGTAATGAATAAAGTGAGCTTTTATTAATATTTAATTCATTGGAGAGATCAATTAACCGATATTGATTGGGCCGATAGGCAATAAGATTTAAAATGTTATCTGCCCTCCCAATCGCGGGAACCCAATATTTTTTCTCCATAGCGACAAACCCTTCTATTTTGTTTAATATAATAAACTCGGTTTTCTTATTAAAACCTAACATGATCATTTCAAGTAGTCAATATCGTATTTTTATTTAGAGGCAATTGTCCATTCAAGTCGGTTTCATAAGATAGGCCGCACCGTTGAGATAGCCATCCATCTAACGTTCACGTTTTTTTTAATTGAAAAAAATCTATTTCCAACTCATAAATTGTATGATATCATCAAATTAGTTTTATACAACAAACTAGGTTTCTTATACAAAACCAAAGTAACGACGTTTTTAGCTGTATAAAGATGAATGGAGCCATTAACGAAGGATGAATGAGCAAAAACACCTAGTTGAGCAAAACTTTAAGGGGGTGAATTTCCGATTAAGTTGAAAGCGCTTTATTAAAATTCAGCTTTATAGGTGGTTCTCGAAGCAATGATAAGACGTTTTATAAGGGTAGTTGGCTTGATAAAAATGATTGCTTTCATTTCGTTGAAAGGAATAATCTCAATCATGGAGGAAAACATATGTCCTTGCATTTAATATTTGGCGATGAGGATGTCTCTCTTTACAACATTCAGACTCATGCAAAAGGAGCGGATGGCTCACTCCCCCTTACATCCGAGATGTTGTTACATTCACCAAGTGGCGACCTTTTTGGACTATCTCAAAACGTTGGTATGGGATGGGCGCCTTCCCGTCTCCTTGGAAAACAAATTTTAATCCTAGGCACTCAAGGTGGAATCAGGCATGAAAATGGCGCTCCGATTGCCTTAGGCTATCATACTGGCCACTGGGAAATAGGCCTGCTCATGAAGGAAGCGGCGGAAGAAATTCGCAGACAAGGAGGCGTCCCTTTTGCCGGATTCGTTAGTGACCCATGTGATGGCCGTTCCCAAGGAACGACTGGCATGTTTGATTCCCTGCCGTTTCGAAACGACGCAGCGATTGTATATCGAAGGCTAATTCGCTCGTTGCCAACGCGCCGTGCCGTTATTGGCGTTGCGACATGCGATAAAGGCCTTCCGGCAATGATGGTCGCTTTAGCGTCCATGCATGACTTGCCAACTATTATTGTTCCAGGAGGTGTCACGCTTCCGCCTACAAACGGTGAAGACGCAGGCAAAATTCAAACGATTGGAGCACGATACGCCAATAACGAAATCACCTTACAAGAAGCTGCCGATCTCGGGTGCCGTGCTTGTGCGACACCGGGAGGAGGATGCCAATTCCTTGGAACAGCTGGCACCTCTCAAGTCGTTGCCGAAGCGATGGGTATCGCGTTGCCTCACTCGGCACTGGCGCCATCTGGCCAGCCGATCTGGATGGAGATGGCTAGACAATCAGCCCGTGCAGCATTAGAGATGGAGAAAAAAGGGCTATCAACTAAAGACATTATGACGGATAAAGCGATTGAAAATGCGATGGTTGTTCACGCGGCTTTTGGCGGTTCAACCAATTTACTCCTTCATATCCCAGCCATTGCCCACGCCGCTAATTGCAAGATACCTACTGTCGAGGACTGGACAAGAATCAATAAAAAAATCCCTCGCCTCGTTGATGTCCTGCCAAATGGGCCTGTTGGCCACACGACTGTTAAGGTATTTCTCGCAGGTGGTGTTCCTGAGGTTATGCTGCATTTAAGAAAATTAGGCGTACTGCATGAAGATGTACAAACTGTGACTGGAGAAACTCTTGGTGCAAACCTTGATTGGTGGGAAAAATCCGAAAGACGCGCTCTAATGAAAAAACAGTTGCTCGAAACAGACGGGATTGATCCAGACGATATTATCATGGACCCAATCAAAGCAAAAGAAAGAGGCCTAACTTCTACGGTTACATTCCCGAAAGGAAATATTGCGCCTGAAGGATCTGTCATTAAATCGACTTCTATTGATCCTTCCGTGGTAGGAGAAGACGGAATTTATAGACATACCGGGAAAGCGAAAGTCTTTACTTCAGAAAAGTCTGCTATAAAGGCAATTAAACATGGAAGCATTGAAGCAGGGGACATCATGGTTGTGATGGGCGGCGGCCCTTCCGGAACGGGGATGGAAGAAACCTATCAACTAACATCGGCATTAAAACATTTGTCTTATGGAAAACATGTTTCCTTGATTACAGATGCCCGTTTTTCAGGTGTTTCTACTGGCGCATGCATTGGACATATCGGACCTGAGGCATTGGCAGGCGGACCAATTGGAAAATTACGCGATGGAGATGTGATTGAAATCATCGTTGACCGCAATGAGTTAGTAGGTTCTGTCAATTTCATTGGAACGGAAAATGAGCGGCTTTCTTTGGCCGATGCAAGTCAAGTACTGAAAGAACGCTCCCTCCATCCAGACCTTCAACCGAATCCAGATCTGCCAGACGACACGCGTTTATGGGCTGCGCTCCAATCCGTAAGTGGAGGAACTTGGCGAGGAAATATTTACGATACAGATCGAATCATTGAAGTTCTAAAAGCTGGGGTAAAAGCGTTAGAGGAAGAACAAATAAACGTCTAAATGGCACACAGGTTAAAACGTGCGTAAAATTTCCCCCATTGTGCTTCATAAATGGGGGATTTATTGAAAGCGTTTTCCGTATAGGGCGTTCTTCAATGAACGGCGCTTTCGGATAGTAGACAATCCAAGTATGTTGAAAGCACACGAATACTTATTCATTTTTGGAGGTTTAGGATGCCATTATTTATCGTAGCAGTTGGAATTGTCTTGTTACTCATTTTGATTACTGGATTCAAGTTAAATACATTTGTTTCCTTAATTATTGTCGCTTTTATCGTAGCGTTGGCACTAGGCATGCCTTTAGAAAATGTAGTGTCCTCCATTGAAGGCGGATTAGGAGGTACACTTGGCCATATCGCGTTAATATTTGGGCTCGGTGCTATGCTTGGCAGGTTAATTGCGGACGCAGGGGGTGCCCAGCGTATCGCCATGACGTTAATTAACAAGTTTGGAGAAAAGAGAATTCAGTGGGCCGTTGTCGTTGCTTCGTTCATTGTAGGCATTGCCCTATTTTTTGAGGTTGGCTTAGTATTATTAATTCCAATTGTGTTTTCGATTGCAAAAGAACTAAAAATTTCTATTTTATACTTAGGCATTCCTATGGCCGCCGCTTTATTAGCAACGCATAGTTTCTTACCGCCGCACCCAGGACCGACCGTAATAGCTGGCGAATATGGGGCAGATCTTGGCGTCGTTTTACTCTACGGGATTATGATTGCCATACCAACTGTCATTATAGCTGGCCCTCTCTTTACTAAGGTTGCTAAAAAAATTGCACCGGATGCATTCAACAAAACAGGGAATATAGACTCGTTAGGAGAACAAAAAACATTCACACTCGAACAAACGCCTGGATTTGGTATTAGTGTCTTAACTGCGATGTTCCCTGTTTTATTAATGGCTATTTCTACAATCGTCGATCTCGTCCAGAACTCAGTAGGATTTGAGGATAATACGATCATAGAGATCATTCGCCTTGTCGGAAACCCTTCGTCTGCCATGTTACTATCTTTATTGCTTGCATTTTATACAATGGGGATAGCAAGAAAGATCCCAATCAAACAAGTGATGGATTCATGTTCATCATCAATTGCAGCGATTGGGATGATGCTATTAATTATTGGAGGCGGAGGCGCCTTTAAGCAAGTACTCATTGATGGCGGTGTCGGAGATTATGTAGCCGAACTATTTAAAGACACGTCCATGTCCCCTCTTTTATTTGCTTGGCTCGTTGCGGCAATCTTGCGTATATCTTTAGGTTCAGCCACCGTTGCGGCTATATCTACAGCGGGATTAGTTGTGCCAATGCTAGCCCAATACGATGTCAATTTAGCCTTGGTCACTCTTGCAACTGGAGCAGGCAGCTCGATTTGCTCCCATGTGAATGATGCCGGATTTTGGATGATCAAAGAATACTTTGGGTTAAGCATGAAAGAAACATTTTCAACATGGACGATCTTATCGACAATTACTTCTGTCGTTGGATTAGGGTTTATTTTATTATTCGATGCATCCTTCATCATCGCAGGAATAGCCATCGTTCTTATTAGTGTGGCAGCCATATACTTCAGCACCATGACTCCAGTAAAAGATAAAAGAAAGGCGTTAGGGGCATAGAGTCGTAGACTCGTGCTCCCTCTTTTCTTTTGATGAAGCTTGCCTTCTACTTCCGTTTTCGACTGGCTCGCCCTGCTCGTGCCGAGCAGTTTTGCGGGAGAGGCATGGACGCCTTTCAAATTCAATAGTGTTGCTCATTCTTTTTTTCGAGCAAGCCGTACCTTTTTTCGGCCTGCTCCGGGTTTTCGTAAACGGCGATTTTCGAATCAATAAGCGCCAGATTTTTCTTCAGTGCTTCCATCTGCTTTACGACTTGTTGACGATGGTCGGCGAGCATTGTTTTTCGTTCTTCAATCGTCTGCAAGCCCTCCGCACACCAATCGGCGTACTGCTTGATGTCTTTGATCTTCATTCCCGTATCCTTTAAACAGCATACCATAGCTACCCAGTTGAGATCCGTGTCAGTAAATACCCGGTTGCCGGATTTATCCCTTCCGATAAAAGGCATTAGACCTTCTTTATCATAGAAACGTAGGGTGTGAGCGGACAGCCAAACTTGCTCGCGACCTCGTTAATGGAGTAAGTCAATTTTTTTATTTCACCCCTTGACTTAGAGTTAACTCGAAGTACTACACTCACTATAGACCACTGCTAACAAGAGTTCAAGTGGTCTCATAATAATCAGAAGGAGAATGGGACTATGATTTCAACGCATAAGGTTGCACTCGTAACGGGAGGCAGCCGAGGGCTTGGCCGAAATGCCGCTATCGCTCTTTCCCGTAAAGGGATTGACGTGATTATCACGTATCATACTTGCAAGGACGAGGCGGACAAAGTTGTTCAAGAAATAGAAAACAGTGGACGAAAAGCGGCAGCGATCCAGTTAGATACCGGCAACGTATCCTCATTGGACGCATTTGTTTCCCGGCTGTCCGCAGTTCTGCACGAAAGATGGCTAAAGAATGGGGAAAGCGAGGCATTCGGGTCAACGTGGTCGCCCCCGGTGCGATCGCGACCGATTTTGGCGGAGGAGCGGTAAGGGACAATCCGCAGATGAATGAACATGTCGCCTCTAATATCGCACTAGGCAGGGTTGGAGAAGCCGACGATATCGGTGGGGTTATCGCTTCCTTGTGCACAGAGGAGTTCGGCTGGGTGAATGGGACTCGCCTCGAAGTATCTGGCGGGCAGATGCTTTAATTGAACAAGGTATTCGTTGTAAGTAGGCAAAAAACAAATTACCACTTGGTAACACTTTCTTCAGGCATTAATAAAACGCCTCTGAGAACTGAATCTCAAAGGCGTTTTGTCTAGTGGCATCGGCGTTCGCTTTATTTTCGTTCGAATTTCTTGAAATACAAACCCTTTTCCGCTGGTTCTTTTCAGAATGGGATAAAATCACTATCCCAATGATCATCTGTTAGGACATCCCCGTGTACATACGCTTTTCTTTTCCTCTTTAATTGTCCAAAAAAGCCTGCCGACTACCTCAGCAAAACGGAGTCTTTGTCGACAGGCTGAAGCGGCCCCGATTTAAAATACGGCCCAATGGGTGATCCTCATTTCTTATTCTTCTCGTCCAAAAGCCTTTGTATCAATGTTTTTCTCATCAAGAAATTCTTCTATTTTTTTCTGTTCTTTTCCATTCACTACACCACTTTGATCGAGTAGTGATTCAAAGTCCATTTCCAAAAAATTTCCTTCACTAATGTCGTCAATCAGATTATTCAGTGCATCATTTAATTCATAAAGGTATTGATTGGACGCTGTCATGTACTGACTAATTCTTTCAGCCTCTTCTTGATACCCTTCAGGCAACGTATTATTTAAAATATAATTAGAGAAATTCTCATCGTTTTCTTTTATGAGCTTGTTAATTTCGTTAAATGCATCCAAATCACGTTTAGTTAATTGTTCAGCTGCATCGATCATCTCCTCGAATGGATCGCTTGCATGATATAAATCTTCGCTGCTGTCTAAATACAGTTTTATGCTTTGTTTGATTTCTTCTTCGTCAATGAAGTCATTGTTTTTTTCAGAAGTGAAAATCGTACTCGGTATTTCTACGTCGCTTGTGCTAGGTGTTGCATCCTCAGTAGCATCGATATTTTCTTCTTGCGAACATGCAGCCAACACAAAAATGATGAAGAAGCTAATAACGATTCTTTTCATTCATTTCTCCCTCCATTTTTCTCCTGATTTCTTGTTACGAATTTATTACTAAGCTCGCTACAGCTTCTACGTGTGTGGTCTGCGGAAACATATCAACTGGCGTCACTTCTTCTGTCTTAAAGCCGCCATCTTCGAGAATGCGCAAATCACGGGCCAATGTCCCTGGGTTGCAGGATACATACACAATGCGTTTTGGCTTCATTTCAATCATTGTCCGCAGCAATGCTTCGTCGCAGCCTTTTCGCGGTGGGTCGACGACAATGACGTCGGCGTCGATGCCTTGGTCATGCCAGCGAGGAATGACTTCTTCCGATTCGCCGACGGCGAATGTGGCATTGGTGATCTGGTTGAGTTTGGCGTTGCGCTTGGCGTCTTTAATTGCTTCGGGGACAATTTCGACTCCGTAGACATGACGCGCTTTTTTGGCTAAAAACAGCGAAATCGTGCCAATGCCGCAGTACGCATCGATAACGGTTTCGTTTCCTGTTAAGTCAGCGTATTCGAGCGCTTTGCTGTAGAGGCGGTTCGTTTGTTCAGGGTTGACTTGGTAAAAAGAGCGGGCTGAGATTGCAAATTGAATACCGTTTATTTCATCATACAAATAGTGCTCGCCCCAGAGCACTTCTGTTTGCTGGCCGAATATGACATTTGTCCGTTTGTTGTTGATGTTTTGGACGATGGATACGACGCCTGGCACATGCTTTCGAATGCCGGAAATGAACGCTTCTTTGTGAGGCAGCTTCTTTTCTTTTGTGACGAGTACAACCATGACTTGCCCAGTCGTTTTTCCGTAACGGGCGACAATATGGCGCAATACGCCTTGATGGCTTTGTTCCTGGTAGGCGGGGATGCGCAGCTCTTTGGCAAGCTGTTTGACTGTCTGCACAACAATGTCATTTTCTTTATGTTGGATGATGCATTGATCCATATCTACGATGGAGTGGCTCCGTTTCGCATAAAAACCGGCAACGAGATCGCCTTGTTGGAAAGCGACTGGCACTTGCGATTTATTGCGGTAGCGCCATGGATCGTCCATGCCAATGACAGGGCGGACAGGTACGTTGGGAAGTTTGGCGACTCGGTCCATGACATCTTTTACTTGTTTTTGCTTATAAGCTAGTTGGGCGCTGTAATCCATATGTTGGATTTGGCAGCCTCCACATTTATAGAAAATCGGGCAAGGCGGCTCAACGCGATGCTCGCTTTTTGTTTGGACTTGGAGCAACCGTCCATAGCCATAGCCCGCTTTTGTTTTCACCACTTTAATGTCGACTGTTTCGCCAGGAAGTGCCTGAGGGATAAAGAGGGCGTAGCCGTTTACTTTCGCTACGCCTGCTCCTTCATGGGTCAAATCTTCTATTGTAACGGTGAGCGTTTCGTTTTTTTGTACAGGTGGTGCTTGTTTTTTCATCATTAAAATACGTCCTTTGCAAACATTCCTTTTCCTCGCCTCATTGTACCATGAAGTTTGCTAGGGACAAAGCGCTAAACCGTTTGGCGTTGCTTAAGTGCGGTGATAAATGTGTTTGCAAATGAACGACATGCTGCTCGTTCTTCGTCTGTATTCGGGTCAAATTCGATTTCAAGCCCTTTGGCCGTGACGGTTGCGCCGCCATTTTTCAAAATCGATTCAAATGTATGGACCGCTTCACAAAAAGCAGGGTAAACGCGGTCCCCTGAACCGAAAACAGCGGCAATGACGCCTGTTAAGTCTAGTTCAGCTAACTCTTCGGCAAAATCTTCAGCTTCATAGGGCAAGTCGCCGTCTCCCCATGTATAACTACCGATCAATACTCCGTCGTAATTCAATAGTTCCGAAGCGTTATAGCCGTCCATTTCCTCCATATCAATTTCAACACCGTTTGTAGCTAATTCTGCTTTGATCAGTTCAGCCATATCTTCCGTATTTCCAGACATGCTGGCAAATACAATCAATACGCGCATGAAAGTCTCTCTCCCTTCCCATTCCTCACATTTATAATAAATGATATTGATAATCATTTTCAATGAAAAAACAGGGAACAATTCTCTAAAAATCCAGGTAACTTGTTTTTTTGCGAGGGAGCCTCCTTAAGAAAACAAACAAAAACACAGCTTCTAAAAGAAAGAAGCTGCGTTTTCACTAGTTTCGTTTGCGGTCTTTCGGCATAAGCATCTGGAAATGGTGATACAAATTTTCAAATTCGGCCGGCAAGACGCCGCCTCTTTCGCCGTCGAGGTTCAGCTTCATTTCATCGTCTCCCATGACCGATACTTTAATGCGGTTCGCTTTCACGTACATTAATTTCGGGTGGTTAATATGCTCGCCCCGGAGTGCAAGCGATGCCAAATGGACAAACTCAGGAAACGATGTCTTTTTGACAATGATAAAATCAAACAACCCATCTTGAATGGAAGCGGCTGGGCATAATTTTTCAAAACCACCGACGGAGTTTGTATTGGCGATCAAAAACATCATGATTTCGTCTTCAAACTGTTTGCCATCATATTCGACCTTGACAAAAGTCGGCTTGACTTGTGGCAATTTTTCCAGCCCTTTAATGTAATAAGCGAGCTGGCCAACGATTGTCTTTAGCTTTGCCGGAACTTCATATGTCAACTCGGTTAACGTTCCTGCGGCAGCGATATTGGTAAAATACTTCTGGTTCATGCGGCCAATGTCAATCGGCTCAAAGTGGCCTTCACACAAAACGTCGCATGCTTTTTCAATATCTCGAGAAATGCCAAGCGCCCGGGCGAAATCATTGGTCGTCCCTGCTGGGATAATGCCGAGCATTGGGCGTTTCTCCAGTCCCGCTAGTCCGTTAACGACTTCAAAAATCGTCCCATCTCCTCCAGCAGCAATGACGAGATCAAAGCCCCGTTCTCCTGCTTGGCGGGCAGCCCGTGTCGCGCAGCCTTCCTCTGCTGTCGTCGCGTGTGCTGACGTTTCATAACCCGCCTTCTCCAGGCGTTCTAATATGTAGGCTAAGTTCTTTCTTAGTTGCTCACGGCCAGAACTTGGATTATAAATTAATCGTGCCCGTTTCATAACGATCCCTACTTTACTTTTTTGCAATCATGTCATTCTTCTATTGTACTAAAAACAATAGCGAGAATGGGCGTAAGACCTACTCAATTTTGTGAAAAATAACGGCAAGCAACACTTTCTATCTTTTCCCGTTTCTCGCGCTAGTAAACGCTGAGTTCATAAAAAAGCAAGAGAACGGCTTGTGTTCAGCTGTTCTCTTGCATGTTCCTTAGCGCTTGTCCATTTCTTCAAGCAAGAGTTTGTTAACCAATTGCGGATTGGCTTTTCCTTTTGTCGCTTTCATCATTTGGCCGACAAGGAAGCCAAGCGCGCGGTCTTTTCCATTTTTGTAGTCTTCAATCGATTGTGCATTGGCATCAAGCACTTCAGCAACGATTTTGCGTAGTTCGCCTTCATCGGAAATTTGCACGAGCCCTTTGTCTTTAACAATTTGTTCAGGGTCGCCGCCATTTTCGATCAACTCTTTAAACACTTTTTTAGCGATTTTTGAAGAAATCGTTCCAGTTGTAATCAGCTTAATCATGCCGGCAAGCCCTGCTGGCGTAAGGGCTGAATCTTGCAGCTCTTTCTGCTCGGCGTTCAAGTAGGCGAGCACTTCACCCATCAGCCAGTTGGAAGCCAGTTTGGCGTCAGCGCCTTCGCGAATCGTCTCCTCAAAGAAATCGGACATTTCTTTTGTGAGCGTAAGCACATGGGCATCATAAGCAGGCAAGCCGAGTTCGTTTACATAGCGGTCTTTGCGGGCATCTGGAAGTTCAGGAATTTCCGACCGGACACGCTCTTTCCAATTGTCATCTATGTACAGATTGACAAGATCTGGTTCAGGGAAATAGCGATAGTCGTCCGAGCCTTCTTTAACACGCATTAAAATTGTTTTATTGCCAGCTTCATCATAACGGCGCGTTTCTTGTTCGATCACGCCGCCTGAAAGAAGCACTTGTTCTTGGCGTTTTTCTTCGTACTCTAGCCCTTTGCGGACAAAATTAAACGAGTTTAAGTTTTTCAACTCTGTTTTTGTGCCGAATGCTTCTTGGCCGATTGGGCGCAATGAAATATTGGCATCGCATCGTAAAGAGCCTTCTTCCATTTTACAGTCGGATACGCCTGTATATTGAATAATCGCTTTTAGTTTTTCTAAATACGCATAGGCCTCTTCAGGCGTACGGATATCCGGCTCAGAGACAATTTCCACTAGCGGCGTGCCTTGGCGGTTATAATCGACAAGAGAATGCCCGTCTGTGCCATGCGTCAGCTTGCCGGCATCTTCTTCTAAATGAAGGCGCGTAATACCAATGCGCTTCTTCTTGCCGCCGACTTCAATTTCGATCCAGCCATGTTCGCCGATCGGCTTGTCAAATTGCGAAATTTGATATGCCTTTGGATTGTCTGGATAAAAGTAATTTTTGCGGTCAAATTTTGTATCAGTCGCAATTTGGCAATTGAGGGCCATCGCTGCTTTCATCGCAAAATCAACCGCACGCTTGTTTAATACCGGCAATACGCCAGGATAGCCAAGATCAATGACACTCGTGTTTGTATTCGGTTCAGCACCAAAATGGTTGGGGCTAGACGAAAAGATTTTTGAGTCTGTCTTCAGTTCCACGTGCACTTCAAGTCCAATAATCGTTTCAAAATTCATGTCCAAGTCCCCCCTTTACAATGAAGGTTTCTCTTTAGAGAAGTTCGTTGCTTTTTCATAGACATCGGCAACACGGTAAATCGTTGCCTCGTCAAAGTGTTTGCCGATGATTTGCAAGCCGAGCGGCAAGCCGTCTTTGAAACCGCACGGGAGCGAAAGCGCTGGCACACCGGCAAGATTGACTGGTATCGTTAAAATGTCATTGGCGTACATCGTTAATGGGTCATCGGTTTTGGCGCCAATTTTAAACGCTGGGGTTGGCGCAGTTGGCCCAATGATCACGTCATAATTGGCAAAGACATCATCAAAGTCTTTTTTAATCAGTGTGCGGACTTGCTGGGCTTTTTTATAGTAGGCGTCATAATAACCTGAGCTAAGGGCAAACGTCCCGAGCATGATCCGCCGTTTCACTTCATCACCGAAGCCTTCAGCCCGTGTATTCTTGTACATATCGAGTAAGTTGTCGGCATTGTCAGTGCGGTAGCCATAACGAACGCCATCAAAACGGGCTAAGTTAGCAGACGCTTCTGAAGACGCAATGACATAATAAGCTGCAAGAGCGTATTTCGAGTATGGCAGGGAAACTTCTTCCCAAACAGCGCCTTCTTTTTCCAATACGTTAAGGGCATCGAACACGGCTTTGCGCATTTCTTCCGATACGCCATCGCCAATGTACTCCGACGGTACGGCAATGCGAAGCCCTTTTATTTCGCCTGTAAGCGACTCTCTGTATGGCGGAACCGGCAAGTCAGCGGATGTCGAATCAGACGGGCAGTGGCCGGCAATCGCCTCAAGCAAATACGCGTTGTCCTCGACCGTGCGTGTAATCGGCCCAATTTGGTCAAGGGAAGAGGCAAAAGCAACAAGGCCATAACGGGACACGCGCCCATATGTAGGTTTTAAGCCGACAACGCCGCAATAAGCAGCCGGTTGGCGAATCGAGCCGCCTGTATCAGATCCTAAAGCAAATGGGACTTCCCCTGCGGCTACTGCTGCAGCGGAGCCGCCACTTGAACCGCCTGGCACATAATCGGTATTCCACGGGTTTGTCGTCACTTGGAATGCCGAGTTTTCATTCGAAGAGCCCATCGCAAACTCGTCCATGTTGATTTTCCCAATCGTGACTGTTTCTGCTCCACGGAGTTTCGTCACAACCGTCGCGTCATAAATGGGATCGAAGTTTTCTAAGATTTTGCTTGAGCACGTTGTCCGCAAGCCTTTCGTGACAATATTGTCTTTAATGCCAATCGGCATGCCAAACAACACGCCTTTTTCGCTTGCGTCTACTTCGTCAAGCTTCTTAGCGAGACCACGCGCCCGTTCTTCGTCAAGCGTTAAAAACGCCTTTACTTTTGAATCAACGTCAGCAATACGCTTGTAAGAAGTATCGACAAGGTCAGAGACGTTGATTTCTTTTGCAGCAAGCAACTCATGCAGTTTTGTTAACGAATGATCAAATAATGACATGCTTGTCCTCCTGTCTATGCTTCAATCTTAAAATACCGACGGAACCCGGATTTGGCCATCTTCATGGTCTGGTGCATTTTTCAGCACTTCTTTCACATCAAGGCCTTTTTCCGGTTTATCTTCACGTAGGACATTATGCATTTGCAACACATGTGTCGTAGGCACGACGCCTTCTGTATCGACTTCATTCAGTTGTTCTGCAGCAGTAATGATGTCTTCAAGTTGGTTGCGGAATGTTTCAGCCTCTTCTTCCGTAATGGCAAGCCGGGCCAAATGGGCTACATGTTTCACTTGTTCTTTCGAAATTCTTGACATTTTGACACCTCCAAAACGGACTTGTTGACAATATGATTAATGATACCAAATTGCTGCAAGGCAAGCAACTTAGGCGGTATGACGGATAGGTATGTATGAAACAGGCTTCGCTTAGATGGGCATAAGTGAACATAAGTATCCACTTTCACACCTATGCCCTTATTACGACTCACTCAGCTTGACTTGCGGCCAACTTCCGGCCAATGACATTCGCTGAAACTGGTTCCTTGCCAATCTCTCTCGCCCAAACAGACAATTGGCCAATATGATGGATTTCGTGGGCAATGATATGGCGCATGACGATGCCCCATGTGTCATCGCACACCTTGCCATTTCCTCCCTTTTCAACATAACGGTTCTCTTCCATTTTCTCATCCCAGCGGTCTACAAACGCCTTTACTTCCACATGGTATGCTTGGTCAAGCGCGCGCACTTTCGCCAAACTTTTAAAGGAATCAAAGTCTTCCTCTGGGTTGGGCTTTCCTTGCAAGTCGCGAATCCAACTCCATTCCACATCGACAATATGGAGCAACGTTCTTAAAATGCTGCCCACCCCTCCTGTCCGCTCAGCAAGCAGCTCTTTTTCGCTAAGTTGTTCACACCACTCATACCACTCACGACGAACTTGCCAATTGTATTCAAAAAACGGTTTCATTGTTTCACCCCTGAATCTCATGTCTTGCCATGCTTTATTTTATCTCAAACTCCGCCGCAAGCGTGAAACTAGAATCGATCCCGTGTGCCCATACTTCTTTTACCGCTCTGTACTTACCTGGGCTAAGTCCCCCAATTTCAATGTCGTCACGGTGCTCGCCACCGATTGGCAATTCGACGCCAATTTCAATAAAAGCCATTTCTAGCGGCACCGTTCGCCACTCTTGGCCAACTTGTTTTTCAATCGTATAATCGACACCTAAAGATAATGGGACAGGGCCTTCGTTATGCAAAACAAGTGTTGCCGATGAATCACTAGCTGAATAAACGCTTTCGGTAAATGCCAGTGTCGCATTCGCTTCAGGAATCGGGACATAGATATAAGACAGTTTGGTATCTTCTACTTCGCCACCAGCATTTAACATTTCAACGCTCAATAAATAGGCTGCATTCTCTTTTTCAGGCAGCGTGTTCTCATAGATTTCGGTTCCGCTCGACTTTACCTTGTCTACATAAATGATGTCTTCATCAATTAAGGCGCTTTTCGCAATTCCATCCCGTTCCGTCAACTGAACGCGGACATCACGCTCTACCGGTTCTCCGTCCATTGTATGGCCAAAAAAGATAATTTCAAGTTTGCTGCCGGCTTGTTGGGTTCCTGAAGTAAGGCCATATCCTCTTATTGGGCGATTTTCTTCTTGTGAAAACCAAACGCCAGTTGGCAAATCATATTCCGTTTGCTGCCAAACCTCCTCTTTAATGTCAAATAAATCGGTAAAAGTAGCATCTACAGCAAGCGTATCGGTTAAACCATCGCCGATTTTAGACGGCAATTCGCCATGCCCTTTTGCCCAAGTTGCTTCATCATCAAGATGAGTCTGTTGATTGGAATTAGACGGTGAGTCTGCTCCCTGTATATTCGCTGTGTCTTGGCCGCAACTAACAAGTGTGACTGCCACACTTGTCGATATAGCGGCAAGCACAATGTTTCGAAAACGGTTCATGCCCGTTCACGCTCCTTTATTCTATTATACATATAAATGAGAAAAAGAGGGGGTCCAGCAGGTCACGATTAGGTGGCGTGAAAAGAAGAATGGAAAGGAAGAAAAGGAAAAATACTTGTGAAAGGATAAGAGGAAAACGTTCAAGAGGCATAAAGGAGTAAAGCCGCTTACTTTGTCCGCTCTTTAATAGCGTCAGCAATAGCAGTTAATGCTGCAGCTGTTTTCATTTGGCTGTCTTCGACTTTAGAAAGGCGGGCATTTGTTTCCAATTGAGCAGTCTCTAAGTTGCCAATGCGGCGATTCATTACGACATGCTCTTCTTTCATTTCATCAAAACGTTTGTCCATATCGTTTTTCATGTTATCAAAGCGTTTGTCCATTTCCGAAAAGCGACTCTCCACTTGGTCAAAACGGGTTTCCATGTCATTTTTCATGTCAATCATCACTTTTCTCATCTCTGTGACTAGGGAAAACAACTGGTCAAAATCACGGTCATTTGTCGTCATTTTGTGATTACACCTCCCATTTTTTATCATTATAACCGAGGAAAGCGTAAAAAAGAAAGGCTTAATTCCGCGTTTTTGCCATTTGCCAAAAACATATCTCCCCCAAAAAAGTTGGACAAAAAACAAGGCAAACCACGGGCTTGCCTTGTTCAGTCTGTAAACATATCTACAAACGCTTTTTAACAGCGAGAGTGATCGTGCATTCTTTTAGCGCGATCCTTTTATATAAGGCTTGCCTAACGCTTTTGGACCTTCTGCCCGGCCAACAAAACCGGCAAGGGCTAAAATCGTCAGCACGTAAGGGGCAATTAGCAAAAATACAGGCGGCACATCAGAAAGAAACGGCAGCTGTTGGCCGACTACACCAAGTGCTTGGGCCAGTCCAAAGAACAACGTTGCGCCAATTACGCCAAGAGGGTGCCATTTGCCAAAGATTAACGCCGCCAGTGCCATAAATCCTTGGCCTGTGATCGTAGTTGCTGAAAAATTACCGCTAAACGTCGCTGCAAAAACAGCGCCGCCAAGGCCGGCAAACACGCCCGACAACATGACGCCGATATAGCGCATCTTGATTACTCGTATGCCCATTGTGTCCGCGGCCTGTGGATGTTCGCCGACAGAGCGGAGACGCAAGCCAAACGGCCGATAATAAATGACATAATAAACGAGAAAGGCAAGTCCAAACGCAAGAAAGGATGTTGCATACACATTTGAAAAAAACAACGGTCCGATGACAGGAATGTCACTTAAACCTGGAATGTTAAAACGGTAAAACCGGTTTTCGATATAAGCGGTTTGCCCGCTGCCGTAAAGCAAATTGATAATATAGACCGAAAGGCCAACTGCAAGAAAGTTCAAGGCAACGCCACTTACGACTTGGTCTGCTTGGAAATGGATCGAGGCGACTGCATGAAACAATGAAAACAGCGCGCCGACCACAGCAGCGACAAGCAACCCGATCCAAACAGATAGAGCACCTACCCCTGCCGCTTCGAGAGTGAGCGTTGTGACGATGACAGAAAATGCCCCTATCACCATCAACCCTTCTAGGCCAATGTTGACGACGCCTGAACGTTCACTAAACAAGCCGCCTAGAGCAGCAAGCATTAAAGGGGCAGCAGAATAAATCGTCGTTGAAACAATTAGCGCGAGCACATCCATCGTTACTTATCCCCCTTTTTCCGCTTCAGAAGCATCAGGCGAACAACATAGCTTGAAGCGACAAAGAAAATAATCAGTGCAATGACGATGCTAATCAGTTCTGTCGGCACATTGGTTTGCTGGTTCATTGTCAATGCGCCTGTTTTCAAGCCTCCGAATAAAAAGGCAGACAAGAACACGCCAAGCGCTGTATTGGTACCTAGTAGTGCAACGGCAATGCCTTCAAAACCAACGCCTGTAAAGCCTGAAAGAATGCTCATGTATCCAAAAGTTCCTAAGCCTTCTGCCGCTCCTGCCAGTCCGGCAAATGCGCCAGAAATAGCCATCGAAAGAATAATATTGCGGCTAACATTCATTCCTGCATAAGTGGAAGCATTTGCATTTAAACCAACTGCGCGAAGCTCATAGCCCGCTGTCGTTTTCCATAAAAAGAACCACATAAACAAACACGCGGCCACTGCGATTAAAAAGCCATAGTGCAGCCGTGAATATTCCGTAAGAGACTGAAAGAATGGCGAAGCCAATGAGGCAGAAGGATAAATGCTTTCTGTCCGCTCGCCAGGTATAAGCAAGTAAGTGCGAATGATCGCATTGGCGGTATACAATGCAATATAGTTCATCATAATGCTGACAATGACTTCATGGACATGAAGCTTTGCTTTTAAGATGCCGGGAACAAGTGCCCACAGCGCCCCGGCTACCGCCGCAGCGGCAATAGAAAGTGGGAGGTGGATGGCCATCGGCGCTTCAAAAGCGGCTCCAACGTAAACAGAGGCAAGCCAACCGACAATCAGTTGCCCTTCCACGCCAATGTTAAACAGCCCTGTCCGGTAAGCAAATGCAACAGCGAGTCCCCCTAATATAAGCGGTGTCATCGTCCGAATCATTTCGCCAAAATAATAGCTGCTGCCAAAAATACCTGCTACCAATGCCCCATACGCTTCAATCGGATTATGGCCCGTGATGACCATCACGATGGCGCCGACAAGCAGCCCGAGCAGGATGGCAAGAAGGGGAATGGCGACATGCATAGCTTTTCCGGCCAGCAATTTATTCAAGTTCACTTGCTTCCACTCCTTTTTCACGGCTGCCTCCAGCCATTAACAGGCCGAGCTCCTTTTCATTTGTTTGGTCGGCTTCCACGATATCGACAATCTGGCCTTTGTGGATCACGGCAATCCGGTCGCTCACGCTAAGAATTTCATCAAGTTCAAGGGACATGAGCAATACTGCTCTGCCTTTGTCACGTTCTTTCACAAGACGTTCATGGATCGTTTCAATCGCACCGACATCCAGACCTCTTGTTGGCTGTGCCGCAATCAACAGGTCTGGAGAACGGTCTACTTCACGGGCAATAATCGCTTTTTGTTGGTTGCCCCCAGACAAGGCTCTTGCCGCCGTTTCAACAGAAGGCGTCCGTACATCGTAGTCTGCGACTAATTCTTTTGATTTTGCCTTGATGGCTTCCGCGTTCAGCAGACCATTTCGCGAGTATGGCGCTTGGTAATACGTCTGCAGCACCATGTTTTCTTGAACGCTGAAGTCAAGGACAAGGCCAAGTTTATGGCGGTCTTCAGGAATATGACCGACGCCCGCTTCCGTTACTTTGCGGGGGCTGAGATCAGCAACGTTTTGTCCGTTTAACCGAATTTCTCCTTTTTCTACCGGGAGCAAACCGGCAATCGCTGCGATTAACTCCGATTGGCCGTTCCCTTCAATGCCAGCAAGACCGACAATCTCGCCGGCGCGAATTGTTAAATCAAGCTGTTGGACCATTTCCACGCCACGGCCGTCTTTGACATAAAGATTTTTTACTTCAAGTACAGTATCTTTTGGCACAGCCGGCGTTTTTTGTACATGGAAATTGACTTCACGGCCAACCATCATTTCTGCTAGCTCGGCTGTTGTCGCGCTTGCCACTTCGACGGTGCCAATCCCGCGGCCGCGTCGAATGACGGTACAAACGTCGCAAATTTGTTTGATTTCTTTTAGCTTATGTGTAATTAAAATGATGGATTTGCCTTCTTCAGTCAGCTTTTTCATAATGTCCATCAATTCTTTGATTTCTTGGGGCGTCAGCACGGCCGTCGGTTCGTCAAAAATGAGGATGTCCGCGCCACGATACAGCGTTTTTAAAATTTCAATCCGTTGCTGCATGCCGACTGAAATATCTTTGACCAATGCATCAGGATCGACGGCAAGGCCATACTGGGCAGACAGGGCTGCAATTTCCTTGCTCGCTTTTTTCTTATTGATGCGGCCGCCTTTTGTCGGTTCCATGCCGAGAATGATATTTTCCGTAACCGTAAACGAATCAACGAGCATAAAGTGCTGATGGACCATGCCAATTCCAAGTTTGCCAGCAACATTTGGGCTTGTGATCGCTACTTTTTCGCCCCGGACTTTGATTTCTCCTTGCTCTGGCTGATAAAGGCCAAACAAAATGTTCATTAGTGTCGACTTTCCAGCGCCATTTTCCCCTAAAAGGGCATGGATTTCCCCTTTTTTCAAGCGAAGATTGACGTTATCATTCGCTACAATGCCTGGGAATTCTTTGCGGATGCCGTTCATCTCAATGACATATTCCATAGGATCAAACGCTCCTTTAATGAACTAAAAAGAAAGGCTAGTTTTTCACACTAGCCCATCTTGATTTCGTTTATCCGGCAAATTCATTAAACTCGTCATCGGTTTTTGGCACTTCCAGCTCACCGTCAAGAATTTGCTGCATGTAATCGTCCATGCTTTCGATGATTTCAGGGCTTAAGTTATCGCCAGTCGTCGCGTAATCAATTCCATCATCTTCAATTCCGTATTCAAGGATTTCGCCACCAGGGAAGTTGCCGTCCATCGTTTGCTGTGTCACATCTTGGACCGCCGTATCAACACGTTTGATCATCGACGTAAGTGTAACGGATTGGTCGCCCTCATAGACGCCTTCTTCATATTGGTCTTTATCAACGCCGATCGCCCATACTTGTTCGCCATTTTTGACACGGTTAATCGCTTCTGTAAACAGGCCGTTCCCTGTGTTCCCCGCTGAATGGTAAATGACATCTGCGCCTGTCGTATACATCGTGTTGGCAAGCTGCTGTCCTTTTTGCGGGTCAGTAAATACCTCCGCATATTGGACAATCACTTCTGCATCAGGGTTCACCGCATGAACGCCTGCTTTAAAGCCGTTTTCAAACTTCTTAATTAACTCGCTTTCAACGCCGCCGATAAAGCCGACTTTATTCGTTTCCGTTTGCAAGCCTGCCGCAACGCCCACTAAGAAGGAGCCTTCATGCTCTTTAAATGTAATATTTGCTACGTTGCTTAATGGATCGCCATTGTCATCTGTTACGACTGAGTCAATGATCGCTAATTGTGCATCTTCGTTTTGCTGCGCCACTGTTTTGACAGCATCCGCCATTAGAAAGCCGATCGCCCAGCTAATGTCCGTGTTTTCCCGTGTAAGAGCGCGCAAATTCGGTTCAAAGTCTTGGGCCGTGCTTGACTGTACGTAGTCATAGTTTTTGCCTTCTTCCAACCCGTTGGCTTCGCCAAACGCTTTCAAGCCTTCCCAAGAAAATTGGTTGAACGATTTATCGTCAATGCCACTAACGTCTGTTACCATTTTCGCAGTAAAATCCGAACTTTCTCCTCCACCTTCTGAACCCGCATTGTTTTCCGAACCATCGCCTTGTCCACAAGCACCTAGCACAACAACCGATGCGAGACCAACCGATAATGCCTTGATCCATTTTTTCACGTGAGAATATCCTCCTATAATGACTTCCAGCTTCTGCTGAAAGCGTTTTTCTTCATGTGGCTCGGAATAACGGCAACGTCATTCCTTTTTTGCCAGCAAACATACTATAGCATAAAATCATCGTATAAAAAACGAACATTTTTAGCATTTTAGTTGATAATGTGAATAAACGGCTCCCGGTCTGGATGATACGAGACAATGCTCTCGAGTGAACCGGAAAGCGCTGAAATGTTTACATCTACTGGTATGTTTTCATAGTATTCTTCGACTTGGCCGGCAATGTATTGTGTTAAGGCGACAACTTCCGTCTTGCCTTTATATTGGATATTAACGTCAACATTGAGCTTTACCATTTGATTGTCTTCATAACGTGCTCTGCCAACGACGCCGACATTATTTGCGAAGAAGGCTTGCACATCGGTACGGAATTGGGCAAAGCGGTCCGCATCGTCACGATGGTCTTCATTGGCTGCAGGTGAAGGGAAATGGACATGCTCTTGGTTAATATCTACCCAGTGAGGGTTTTCTCCTGGTTCAAATGTGCCTACTTTAAAAAAATGGCCCGCATTGACAGCATCCTTAGGCTGTTGGCTAAATAGCGCCACGACAATCGGCACGTCGCTCAAGTCTTCCTCCGAGTCGACGCCTTCACGCATCCGATTGACAATCGTTTCAGCAAACTCCATTCCTTTTTCCTCTTGGACAGCAGCGCTGATCGGTACAGAATCTGACTTTCCGTCATGGGTAAATTCGTATTCGCTATATAGCGATAAACCGAGGGCCACACCGCCTGTTGAATAGTCGCCTTCATCATTTACATTCATGTAGTTTTGCTCGAGTACGTTCGCTAGCACCCAAGGGCTGTTTTTCTCTTGTTCCATCGGGTCATCCCCTCCGCCCAAAGGTGGATTTAGCCCATTCGGATTTTCTTCTTCATCGTAGCGAAGCAACCATGACTTTACCGTATCGCGAGAAAGATGGGTGCCCTCCTGAAAAAAGTAATCGTTTGGATCGAACCGTTCTTTGGCAATGTCCTCCAGTCCCAGCTCAAGCCAATCCAAGTCTTTGCGGCTATAACCTAAATCAAGGCCATAGCCACGCGTTTGTCCATGCACATATGCCCCATCTTGCAGGACGCTTGCATAATAGTTCTCCTCTGACGGTACCGACGGGACAACGGTTAACGATTCATCCGCTTCCGAAACATCAGGCGTATTGGCTTCATCATCCTCTTCGCCGCCAAAGAAATTGCAGCCGGAGAGGAGAACAGCGCTTGCCAAACCAAGTATCCCCACACGCTTCATCTTTCAATCCCCCTTGTTACTGTTCGCTTTGTTCAACCGCTTGTGTAAACTGTTCCTCTGTCCAAATCTCAATTCCAATACTCTCCGCTTTTTTCCGTTTAGAACCTGCATCTTCCCCAGCGACAACCAAATCGGTCTTTTTGCTGACACTGTTCGTCACTGTGCCGCCGAGCGCTTCAATTTTTTCCTGTGCTTCTTTCCGCGTCCACTGGGACAGTTTTCCGGTCAGCACAACCGTTTTGCCGGCGAATACCCCGTCTTCTTCGTCCATCGCTGCTTTTTTCGGTCCTGTGTATGTCATGTTTACACCTGCATTGGCTAGTTTTTCTAACAACGTTGACACCTCTGGCTTTTGAAAATAGGAGACAATCGAGTCCGCCATTTTCTCGCCAATCTCATTTACGGCAAGCAATTGTTCAAACGTTGCCTCTTGGAGCCGTTCCATTGTTTCAAACTCATATGCTAGCGTCTTCGCTGCCTTCGCACCGACAAAACGGATGCCGAGCCCAAACAACAGCCGTTCAAGTGAATTTTCTTTTGATGCTTCAATCGCCGCCAACAAATTGTCGACAGATTTTTCTCCCATCCGTTCCAGCTGGAGCAATTCGTCACGTTTTAACAAATATAAATCAGCCACATCAGCAATCAATTGATGCAAAAACAATTGGCTGATTACTTTTTCGCCAAGGCCGTCGATGTTCATCGCATTCCGTGATACAAAGTGGATGAGCCCTTCACGAATTTGCGCTGGGCACTTCGGGTTTAAACAGCGCAACGCCACTTCCCCTTCCAAACGTTCCAAAACGCTGTGGCACTCTGGACACTCTGTCGGCATATGAAAGTCGACTTCCTCGCCTGTTCGTTTATCCGTCAAAACGCCAACGACTTCTGGAATGATGTCACCTGCTTTTTTGACTATGACCGTATCGCCAAGCTTGACGTCCTTCTCGCGGATCAAATCTTCGTTATGCAAGGAAGCCCGCCTTACGGTTGTTCCTGCGACAAGTACTGGATCTAATAGGGCAGTCGGCGTTACCACGCCTGTGCGGCCGACATTTAGTTCAATATCGCGTAAAACCGTCAGCACTTCTTCAGCAGGAAACTTAAATGCCGTTGCCCACCGGGGACTCTTTGCTGTAAAGCCTAGTTTTTCATGGTCGGCCAAGGAATTGACTTTCACGACGACTCCATCAATTTCATAAGGAAGCTCATGGCGCCGTTCGCTCCATTTTTCTGTATAGGCAATGACGTCTTCAATCGTTTGGCACTCCGCTGCTTCTTCGTTTACTTTAAAGCCGAGTTCTTTCAAAAACATCAAGCTGTCAAAATGCGTTTGCACGTTTTTGCCTTCGACTTCGCCAATTGAGTAAGCAAATAACGACAAATTCCGTTTGGCGGCAATTTTAGGGTCGAGCTGGCGTAAGGAGCCAGCTGCCGCATTACGAGGGTTGGCGAATTTTTCTTCCCCGGCCTGTTCTTTTGCTTCGTTTAAACGTTCAAATGATGCTTTTGGCATATATGCTTCGCCGCGGACTTCGATCGAATAAGGCTGTTTTAACCGCAAAGGGATGGCGGGAACGGTTTTCAAATTGTTTGTTATATCCTCGCCAATCGTTCCGTCCCCACGGGTCGCACCGCGGACGAGCTTTCCGTTTTCATACGTGAGCGATACAGCAAGGCCATCAAATTTTAATTCGCACACGTAGGAGACGTGTTCGCCTACCGCTTGGCGGACGCGGCGGTCAAACGCGCGCAAATCTTCCTCATTGAAGGCATTGGACAAGCTCATCATCGGCACTCGATGGGCCACTTTGTTAAAGGACGGAGCCGGCGGCCCGCCAATGCGTACGCTTGGTGAGTCTTCCGTAACCAAATCTGGATAATCGGCCTCAAGTTGAAGCAATTCATTCATGAGGCGGTCATACTCCGAGTCGGGGACTTTAGGCTTGTCGAGCACATAATAATGGTAGCCATAGTCCTCCAATAGGAGGCGCAGCTCTTTAAGCCGTTTTTCTGCTTGGTGCTTGTCCATTAGTCTGTCTTCCTCTCTAAGCTTTCGTGATAGGCGCAAATTTGGCAAATAGCCGCTTTACACCCGTAGGTGGAGTAAAGGCGATGTCCAGCTCGATGGAATCTCCTTCTCCTTTAATGCTGACGACTGTTCCTGTTCCCCATTTTTTATGGACCGCTTTGTCGCCGACTGACCAGTCAAAACTTTCCCCGCCTGTTGCTGTTACTCGCGGTGATCCACTCTTGCCTGCAAAGACGCTTGAGCGCACGCGAGCAGCTGCACTTGCGGCGGCTGGCTGCCTAGAACCCCCTGTTCCCCAAGCTGGCATTTGACTGTCTTCTTCAATCAATTCAGCCGGGATTTCAGCAATAAAGCGGGAAGTCGGGTTGGTATTCGTTCGTCCATAGAGCGTCCTCATTTTGGCACTCGTCAAATAGAGCCGTTTTTCGGCACGGGTAATGCCAACATAGGCGAGGCGCCGCTCCTCTTCCATTTCTTCTTCCTCAAACAAGGAACGGCTATGTGGGAACACCCCTTCCTCCATTCCAATCAAAAAGACATATGGGAATTCAAGTCCTTTTGCTGAATGAAGCGTCATCAGCGTAATAGCCTCTTTTCTCGTCGCTTCCTCGTCCTTATCGAGTTGGTCAATATCGGCAACAAGGGCTAAGTCAGTCAAAAAAGACACGAGATCTTTTTCCTCGCTCCGCTTCTCAAACTCTTGGGTGACCGTAATAAATTCGTCGATGTTCTCAAGGCGAGATTGTGCTTCAATCGTCTGCTCGTTTTTAAGCATCTCGCGATAACCGGTTTTATCAAGCAATTCTTCCACTAGCTCTGTCACGGAAAGATAATCTTGCATTTGCACCCAGTTATTCACTTGGTCGCGAAATTCCACAAGTTTCGTCCGCGCTCTGGCTGTAACGCCGATTTGCTCCAATTCACCAAGAGCTTTGAACATCGAGAGCCCCTGGGCATCAGCATAAGCAGCGATCTTGTCTACCGTCGTCGCGCCAATGCCACGCTTAGGCACATTGACAACACGCTGTAAGCTAATGTCGTCATCAGGGTTGGCAACTAAGCGCAAGTAAGCAAGGACATCTTTAATCTCTTTGCGGTCATAGAACTTAGTACCGCCGACGATATTGTAGTCGAGATTAGATTTCACAAAATATTCCTCAATAATACGCGATTGGGCATTGGTTCTGTACAGAATCGCTACATCTTTGTAAGAAAATCCTGGTTCTGCTGCTGCTTCTTTTATTTTTTCGACGACAAACTGTGCTTCAGCTTGTTCTGTAGCCGCCTCGTATACGCTGATTTTCGCTCCTTCGTCATTTTCAGTCCAAAGGTTTTTTGGCTTGCGGTTGCCATTGTTAGCAATAACACTGTTGGCCGCTTTCAGAATCGTTTTTGTCGAACGGTAGTTTTGTTCAAGCAAAATGACAGTCGCATCCGGGTAGTCTTTTTCAAAGGAGAGGATATTTTGAATATCGGCGCCGCGCCAACGGTAAATCGATTGGTCGGAATCGCCGACAACGCAAATGTTTTGCAGACGGTCACCAAGGAGTTTCACAAGGCGATACTGTGCTTTGTTCGTATCTTGATATTCATCAACATGAATGTACTGGAATTTGCGTTGGTAAAAATCGAGCACTTCCGGCACTTCGTTAAACAATTGGATCGTCTTCATAATTAAATCATCAAAGTCAAGTGCGTTGTTTTGTTTCAATCGTTTTTCATATTCACTATACACGTCGGCCGCTACTTGCTCAAATACGCCTGAAGCTGTTTGCGCAAATTTGCTTGCCGTTTGCAATTCGTTTTTAGCAGCAGAAATCATCCCTAATATCGCTTTTGGGTCAAATTTCTTAGGGTCAACGTTTTGGCTTTTCAAAATTTGCTTTATGACTGAAAGCTGGTCAGATGAATCCAAAATCGTAAAATTGCGGCTGTAGCCAATCCGGTCAATATCACGGCGCAACATCCGCACGCACATCGAATGGAAAGTGGAAATCCAAATATCTTCAGCAATTGGTCCAACCAACTGCGCCACCCTGTCTTTCATCTCTCGCGCTGCTTTGTTCGTGAATGTGAGGGCGAGAACAGCCCAAGGCGGCGTCGAATGGCGCCGGAGCAAATAACTGATCCGGTAAGTCAGCACACGGGTTTTGCCGCTTCCCGCACCCGCCATCAACAGCAAAGGCCCGTCTGAATGGGTCACAGCTTTTTGTTGCTCAGGGTTTAATTCAGATAGCATCCGTTCAATTATTGTATCTTGCATGTCATTCACCGCCTACCTGCATTTATGTTCCTTGACGGCCTCCACCGTCTTAAGCGCTTCTTTAAGATTTTCATAAAGCCCATTGCCGACAACGACAACATCAGCATATGCTGCTATCTCAGAGGCATCTGCTGCATTTTTTATCCCGCCTCCATAGATGAGCTTTGTCTTTTCCAATACTGCGCTTGCCCGTTTGACGACATCAATCGGACCTTTTTTGCCGCTGTATTCCAAATAGAAAAAAGGATAGCGGTACATATGCTCTGCCAGCCGTGCGTAAGCAACGACATCTTCTATATCCAAGTCAGTCTGGGCATTCGCATGTTTGGCCACTCGTGCTTCTCCATTTAAAACACAGTAGCCTTCCAACAGCAGTTCTTGCCAATTAATGAGTTCGCCATATTCTTTGACAGCCTGGTGATGGTGGCCAATGACCCAGCTAACATGTTGGCTGTTCATGACGGATGGAATCAAATAATAATCGAACCCTGGCGTAATCGCTTCAAGGTCCGATACTTCAAGCGCACATGTCACTGGAAACCGGCGAATGCGAGCAAAAAGAGACAACGTGTTATCCAATGTGACATTGTCCGTTCCGCCAACAATAACCGCATCAGTGCCTGACTCGCAAACGGCTTCAAGCGCTTCATCGGTTATTTCCTTGTTTGGATCAAGTTTAAAAACATGCGCCCATTCATCATAATTTTTCATGTTAAGCGCCTTAACCGCAGGCGCGCCCCTCCTTTATTGATAATCAACAAACACTTATCCTCTAAAAAATGCAAAACATACAAACCGGCATGCCACATACCGAGTATACGTACGTTCGTTCTGTCTGTCATTATAGCAAAGTTCCTACTCGTTGTCCCGTATCCATCTGTTGAAAAAATAAGGGATTTCGCTGAAAGTTGCCGCCTAGATGATTACACAAAAAAAGACCTCCGCCCGTGAGGCGCAGGTTAAATGTAGGGGGTCTATATCGACCAGACGTGTATCGTAGCACGTTATCTAAATGATAACGAAAATCATTATCAATGTCAACGAAAATTCGCTAAAAATATTGCTTCTTTCTGTTATGTATCGTTTTGCCCGCGCAATCCCTGTTCACCCGCTTCAACGAGCGGTTTGGTCGCCATTATTTATAAAGACAACCAGCACTATGCGAGTGCTGGTTGTCTCAGACTGTAGACAAACGCTCGCATACTTCGTCGTTTGCCTCACTCATCTGCTTTGAAACGGTCGTTTCATGCGCAAGAAAACCGTTGCTCATGAACCCACGTTCTATTCGCATCTTCCCTCGGCTGCACTCCTCGTCTGACAAGCGTTTTCTATCAGTCTGCCTGTTGTTGTGGCCAACACCAGGGAACCAGCACTATGCCAGTGCTGGTTGTCTTTCGTCCTGCTGCTGGTGTTGGTCTTTTAACAGATCATACGTCAAACAAACAGGTTTGCCTGTCCGTGGGTCCATGACGATGTTGGCATCAATGTGGAAAACATCGCGGAGCACGTCTTGGCACATTACATCTGCTGGCGCGCCTTCTTTCATAATTTTCCCGGCGCGGATCGATACCATGTAATCGGCAAAGCGTGCTGCATGGTTTAAATCATGGATGACCATCACGATCGTACGCTGTTGTTCTTTGTTTAGTCGTTCCAATACTTGCAGCACTTCGAGTTGATGGGCCAAGTCCAAATAAGTCGTTGGCTCATCAAGCAAAAGAATATCCGTTTCTTGTGCAAGGGCCATTGCAATCCATACACGCTGGCGCTGGCCGCCAGAAAGGGCCTCGATTGGCCGGTCCGCGTATTCGCTCATATTGGTTTGTTCTAACGCCCAGTCGATCATGGAGCGGTCATGGTCCTTCAATTGGCCAAACCCGCGCTGATGAGGATAACGCCCATATGCAACCAGCTCAGAAACGGTTAGCCCGCTTGGCGCTTCAGGAGACTGTGGCAATACCGCCATCTTTTTGGCGATTTCTTTTGTTGACTGTTTATGAATCGATTTCCCGTCTAAATAAACGGCTCCTCTGGAAGCTTGGAGAATACGGGAAATCGTTTTTAAAATCGTCGATTTGCCACAGCCGTTCGGCCCGACAATCGTCGTAATTTTTCCATCTGGAATTTGCAAATGCAAGTCATTGACAATCTCTCTTTTTTCATAAGCAATCGAAAGCTTTTCAGTCACTAAACGTGGCATTGGACTTCCTCCTTGTTTATCGGGTTTTCATCAACAAATATAAAAAGTATGGCGCTCCAAGAATGGCAATCACAATGCCGACTGGGATTTCCGAAGGAGCCAGGATGTTGCGTCCAATCATATCCGCAGTAAGCAAAATCAATGCCCCCATTAAGGCCGCAGCCGGGATAAGCACTTGGTGTTTCGGCCCGACGAGGCGACGTGCAATATGGGGAGCGACTAAACCTAAAAAGGAAATGCCACCGCCAACAGCTACGGACACAGCAGCAAGGCTAACAGCTAAGACAAGAAGCGTTCGCCGTTCTTTCTCTATCGGGACGCCTAATGACACCGCCGACTGAGTGCCGATTTGTAAAACATTTAGCGTTCTCGCTTTAAAAAGCGTAATCGGAATCAAAAGGATGATCCATGGCAAGACTGCCCATACGTGGGGCCACGTCGTTCCCCAAATGTTCCCTGTTAACCAAATCGTTGCCTGCATAAAATCATTCGGTTCCATCCGCAATTGAATCACGATCAGCAAGGCGCTAAATGCTGCATTTAAACCAATCCCCACCAACACTAACCGCACTGGCGTAATGCCTTTTTTCCAAGCCAGTATATAAATGAGGAAAGCAGCAAGCAGCGCACCGCTTAGCGCAAATAACGGCATCACCAAAAGGTTTGCACTGCCAAGGCCCGTTAAAGAACCTTGTACAAAAAAGATAAATAAGACAACAGCGAGGCCTGCACCTGTATTGATCCCCAAAATACCTGGATCAGCCAGTTCATTTTGGGAAATGCTTTGTAAAATCGCGCCAGAAACAGCAAGACCTGCGCCAACCAAAAGGGCTATTACCATTCGCGGCAAACGAAACTGAAACAGGACGAGCTCATCTCGGGCAGAGCCGTAGCCAAACAGCGTTTTCGCAACCGCATCGGGACTGATCCGAATCGCGCCTGTCTGTAAGCTGACTAAAAACACGACGACAATGGCCAAAAGCAGAATCGCCAGCACCGCGATTGGGCGTTTTTTCAATGCTTGCTTCACGAAAGCCCCCTCCCTTCACGCCTTGCAAGGTAAAGGAAAAACGGTACGCCGATTAACGCGGTCATTGCACCGACTGGCGTTTCATAGGGGGCATTTACCAACCTAGCGGCTAAGTCCGCCAGCACTAAAAGCAATGCTCCTAATACAGCAGAGCATGGAATAATATAACGGTAGTCGACGCCAACTAAGCCTCTAGTAATATGGGGGATCACTAAGCCGACAAATCCAATCGATCCTGCGACTGCCACACCGGCGCCTGTCAATAACAAGACAGCTACAACACCGAGCGTCTTAACAAGAAAAATCCGCTGGCCAAGCCCTCGCGCTACATCTTCGCCGAGGCTAAGCACCGTCACCGACTTTGATAAAGCAAGGGCAAGGAGCAAACCGATCATGGCGACTGGCACAATCAATTTAATGTTGGTCCAGTTCATACCAGATAAACCACCAGCAAACCAAAAGCTTATATCTTGAGCGACGTCAAAATGAATAGCAATGCCTGAGGAAATTGCGCTTAGAAATGCGCCGACCGTCACGCCAGCTAGCGCTAACTTGGCCGGAGTCAAGCCCCCTCGTGCCAGTGACCCGATTGCGAACACAAACGCAGCACCAGCGCCTGCGCCGATAAAAGAGGCAACCATTAAATGAAAGCCAGAGACATGCGCAGCAAAAGCAAACATAATCGCAATCGCTAACGCCGCCCCATCCATGACGCCCATAATCGACGGTTCTGCGAGGGCATTGCGCGTCATCCCTTGCATGATAGCGCCTGAGACAGCAAGAAAACTGCCGACTAGCGCCGCCCCTAAAGCCCGGGGAAGGCGGATCTCTTGGATAATTTGATGTTCGGTCAATCCGGGTTCAAAAGAGAAAACCGCCTGCCAAACGGTTTTAAAATCTATTTGCGCTGCCCCATAAGAAATGGAGAGAACAAGCGCAAACACAAGAAACCCCAATCCAATAACGAGGACGCTTACTGCCGCTAACGGCTTAGAACGTGCCTTCGCTTTTTCTAAATCTTGTTGTGCTTCCTTAGCATGTGTGCTCATTTTACGTTTTTTCCCTTTAACGTTCGATCCGTCGTTTTTGATGGTATTGATAATCATTATCATACCATGGACGATCAAGCGGGTAAACAAAAAAACCAGCATTTTGCTGGTTTTAGAAAACTTTTTATCCATTAAAACGGCATGCAGCCAAGAAAAAGTCGAATGATTCAGCTTCCGTTCTTCTGGGTTTTCGTATTGGACGAAACAGCCATTTAACGAAAAGCCGCTATTTATATAAACAACACCTTGCAAAGGGCAATTAGCCCGCCCCATAAAGGAATGCTAAGAGCAAGAGCCCAGCCTGCGCCTACAACCATATTCTCGCCAACTTCGTATTGAATATCCTCCTCCAACCTCGACGCCTCCTTTTTATCTTGCTGCTTTCAGCATAAGGGCTATGCATGTAGCCAGCATTAAGCAATCGTAAAGATTCTGTAATCCTTATCAGCAGGAGACTTTCACTAAAGCTGGCGTCTTTTTCGAAATGTTTTTGCCTCATATGCTACACTTACAATAGCCTGTTGGATCATACGTTTCTTTTCGCTAAACAGGCTTGTTTTTCCTTCGGCTCTTTGTTGATCCATACATAATTCGATTTAGGAGGCAAATGATGTCAGCAAACAAACGAAAAGAACGGCCGTCATTCCTTATGATGGTCTATATGTGGCTCTTTATTTTAGTGGCGGTTGTCAACATTACCGGAATTGCATCAACGAAGTTATATGAAAGCATTTTTCCTTTTTTTATTGTGTCTCTCTTAAATATTTTCCTTGCTGCTCTGCTCATCTTGCAAGCATTAAAAACAACGAGCAAAAGCGAACGAAGGCTCTCCATTATTTACTTGATTGGCGTTGCCGTTCTAGCCGCCGTCACGTTTTTCCGCTTTTTGTTTATGCAATCAAGCTAACAGTGAAGCAATCGCGCCTCTGTTTGCGCGATTGCTCAATAAATCTTGATCTGATAGGATGCTTTAAACGATTCATTGGCACCAATTTGTTGGATGCCCTTTTTCTCCGCTAATCGCCCTGTTGTATCAACCGTATCGGCAACCCCAAACCATGGCTCAATACAAACAAAAGGTGCGCTCGTTTTTTCTTCCGGATTGTATGCTGACCAAATTCCCACATAAGGAAAACGAGGAAAAGAGACAACAACTTTTTCTTCAGGGCGTTGTTTTGGATAAAGAGCGACTTCGTCAAGATGGCTGTAGACGAGTGCGTCATGTTGAAAGAGCGAGTCAGTAAGCCCGATATTTTTCAGCTCTGGCACAATTTCCGGTTTTTGGACCAAACCATTAGAAAGCGCATAACGTTCGATTTGCTTGCCTTCTGCCGCTTTAAAGGAAAGCTCATACTCTGTGAATGTTTCTTCTGAGCGAAAGGGAATCTTAAAAGCAGGATGCCCACCGATTGAAAAATACATCTCCTCCTCATTGTCATTGACGACTTCCCAGCCTACGGTGAGCGTATGTCCGTTTAACTGGTACGATAGATAAACCGTAAATTCAAAAGGGTACACATCGGCAAACTGACCAGATGACTCAAACCGGAATACGGCTTTGTCGCTTTGCAAATCGTCAGTAACAAACATTTGGTCGCGTAAAAATCCATGTTGGCTCAGTTGATAAGACTTCCCGTTGTATGTATACGCGCCCTCTTTTAAACGGCCAACAATTGGAAACAATATAGGCGCGATCCGCCCCCAGTACGTTGGGTCTCCGCTCCACATTACTTCCCTGCTTTGTTCTTTATGCCAAATGCTCCGAATTTCCGCACCTTTATTTGCAATTTCAACCGTTAATTTGTCATTCTCAATTATGATCACATATAGCCCTCCTATCCTTTCTCTCTTGTAGTATGACGGAATGGACTGAAAATGCAACTAGTACCGTCCTTTGCAGGATTAATCAAACTAACCTTCGAATAAAATACAAAATGAAAGCGCATTCAAAAGAGAGGGGGGGAATTTGATGGAGTCAACACCATCAGCTGGCCAAGCGCCAAAAAAACGGCAAATCCTATTTATTTCTGGAGCAGCGATTTTGGTCATTTTGCTTGCAACTCTATTATGGGCGTACATGCAAATCAAAAAACCGCTGCCGCAAACGACAGGAGAACTCGTCGTCAATGGATTAAATGCTCCTGTCAACGTCTATCGGGATGCGCAAGGCGTTCCTCATATTGAAGCCCAATCGGACGATGATTTATATTTTAGCCAAGGCTACATTACCGCCCAAGATCGCCTGTTCCAAATGGATTTAAGCAGAAGGCAGGCGTCGGGACAGCTTGCTGAAGTAATGGGAGAAACCTTTGTTGACTCAGATGTTTTCTTTCGGACATTCGGCTTGCGCCGGGCCGCTGAGGCATCGGCATCTGCCTATGACGCTGAAACGTATCAGTATTTAGAAGCTTACGCTGATGGCGTTAATGCTTTTATCGAACACGCTCAGGCAACTGGCACACTTCCACTTGAATTCCGTTTGGCCGGCTATGAGCCTGAACAATGGGACCCGATTGACTCGTTAACGATAGGGAAATATATGGCATACGACTTAGGCGGCAATTGGCAAAGCCAAGCGTTCCATTACTGGCTAAGCCAACATGTGAGTGAAGAGGAAGCACTCGATTTGCTTCCTAGCTATCCAGCAGAAGGGCCTGCTGTTCTTGACTTGGCACAAACGATTGACATGGATGTCGAAGCGGCGTTTGCCAACATTGGCTCTAAACTGCCACACCCTTTTAACGGCAGCAACAATTGGGTGCTTTCAGGGGAACGGACAGCGTCTGGCATGCCGCTGTTGGCTGATGACCCTCACTTAGGATTGGGGGCACCTAGCATTTGGTATGAAACCCATTTGACATCGCCGACTGTGAACGTTACAGGCGTCATTTTCGCTGGCGTCCCTGGCATTATTCTTGGCTCAAATGAAACAATTGCCTGGGGTGTCACCAATGTCGGCCCTGACGTACAACAGCTCTATTTTGAACAGCGCCACCCTGAAAACCGAAATGAATTTCTCTATGACGGGGAGTGGTATAAAGCCGAAGTCATCGCAGAAGAGATTAAAATTGCTGACGCAGAGCCTTTTTACCATGATGTGGTTTTAACGAAACATGGCCCGATCCTATCGGAATATGCACATGTAGAAAACGAATCCGAGTATGCGTTATCTTTGCGCTGGACTGGACACGATCCGACGACGGAACTAAAAGCTGTACTAGATTTCAACCGCGCCGATAATTGGGACCAGTTTAAAGAAGCATTAACCCATTTTCATGCGCCCGCACAAAACTTTGTGTTCGCTAGCACGGATGGCACAATCGCGTACCGAGCCAATGGCCTAATTCCAATCCGCGCAAACGCCGATGATGCATTATTGCCAGCGCCTGGCTGGGACCCGGCTTATGAATGGGAAGGGTATATTCCTTGGGATGAGTTGCCAACAATCGTCAATCCTGAATCAGGAATCATTGCCACCGCTAATAACAAAATTGCTGGAGATGACTATCCTTACCACATTTCCCACACATGGGCCCAACCTTACCGGCAACAGCGAATTATGGAGGTGCTCGCAGCAAAAGACAACCATACCGTAACCGACATGCAAGCATTGCAAATGGACGTCGCCAATTTGCAAGCAACCAACTTGCTTCCTCTTCTGACAGAAGCGTTACCAGCTGAGGGACTGCGCGCTATTGACGAGGAGGGGTTAAATGTTCTGGCGGACTGGAACCAATTTGACGAGCGCGAAGAAGCTGGACCGCTATTGTTCCATTTTTGGATGGAAGAAATCGAGAATCTGTTGTTTGCCGATAAAATTCCTGCTGAAATCAACGAGCTTTTTTACGGCCGGGCTGGTGTTGTCGATGAATTGCTAAGACGTGCAGCAACTGGTGAACCAGGTCCATGGGTAGAAAACGCTGGCGGTTTTGAAACAGTCGTCCTTCAAAGTTACCAAGCGGCAATAGACAAAGCCGCTCGTATACAAGGGAACAAGCCAGCAAAGTGGCGCTGGGGTGACTTTCACCAAGTTGAATTTAGCCATCCAATGGCAGCGATCACACCGTTGAATTACTTATTTGATCGGGATCCTCTTCCAGCAGACGGCAGCCATATTACGACGATGGCGGCAGGCTACAACCGCGAAACGGGCCTTGTCAACCACGGCGCCGGTTGGCGTGGCGTATTTGATTTAAGCGACATTGACCATACGTACCACATCGTCGCTCCTGGACAGTCTGGCCACGTCACAAGCGAGACATACCGCTCGCAAATGGAAGCTTGGACAGAGGGCCATTATCATACGACATCGATTCATCCGGCAACGTATAAGAACAACAGCGACAAACTCGAATTACGCCCCCAGTAACAACAGGAAGGACTGGCGTTCTGGCCAGTCCTTCAGACTGCAGACAAACGCTCGCATACTTCGTCGTTTGTCTCAGTCATATGTTCATGAACACCCGTTCTATTCACATCTTCCATCGCCTACACTCCTCGTCTGACAAGCGTTTTCTTTCAGTCTGAGTGCGGTTATCGACTTTGTCGACAACCTGAAGGACTGGCATACTGGCCAGTCCTTCAGACAAATGCTCCCATACTTCGTGTTTTTATTGTTCTACAAAGGCAAACGCGTTGACATCAAACAGCCCTTTTGACGTCAGTTTAAGTGCAGGGATGACTGGGAGTGCAAGGAAAGCCAATGTTAAAAACGGATCGATTTGCTCTTTATAGCCGAGATGGACGAGTGATTGCTGGAGCTCATTGAGCTGTTGTTTGACTGTTTCCGCTGAAGCCGTTGACATCAAGCCGCCCAGTTTGAGAGGCATTGCCGCAAGCACGTTGTTTTCCTTTACGACGGCCATTCCACCCCCTAAGCCAGCAACATGGTGAATGGCATGGTACAAACTTTCATCATCTCCCCCTACAGCGATGAGGTTATGGGAATCATGGGCTACAGTCGCGGCAATCGCCCCCTCTGAAAAAGGAAAGCCCTTTACAATGGCAAGTCCGATATGTCCCGTCGCCTGATGGCGTTCCACGACTGCAAGCTTTAGCCATTCGCCGCCAGGTTGAAAAATACCATTTTCCGCTGGAACGGACGCCATCGCTTTTTTCGTCACAATCGAGCCGAGCGTCGTTTCAATAACAGGGGTCGATTGTGGGTTTTTCAATTTCAGCGTTAAGTCCTCTCGTGCAAATGGAGAAATATGGACACTGTTCAATAATCGCTCTGGCACGGGGTAAGGAGCGCGGATCGGGCTCGTTAGTTCGCCTTTTTCGGCTACGAGCATGCCCTTTGCATACACGGCATCGACTTGAAACGTGGAAAGGTCTGACACGAACAGAAACGACGCTTCTTTTCCAGGAGCAATGGCCCCTTTATCATCAAGTTGAAAGCATTCAGCTGCATTTAAGGTGCCGATTTGGATCGCTTGGAGTGGCTCCATGCCGAGTTCAATCGCCTTGCGGACATTAAAGTCAACACTGCCTTCTTTCAGCAAGTCATCTAGATGCTTATCATCTGTCGCAAAGGCAAACCGCCGCGCATTAGCTGCTGTAACGGCTGGCAAGAGCGCCTCGATATCACGTGCAGCCGTCCCTTCACGCATCAGCACATAAAATCCACGCTGGACTCGTGCTTTTGCTTCCTCAGCAGTTACAGCTTCGTGGTCATTGTGAATGCCAGCTGTCCGATATGCATTTAATGCCTCGCTATTTAGCCCTGCTGCATGGCCATCAATGGGGCGCCCCTTCGCTCTCGCCATTGCGATTTTTTCAAGCATGTCGTCATCGCCATTTAAAACTGCCGGGTAGTCCATTACTTCTCCTAGCCCGTATACGCCTTCGTTCGCAAAAAGCAAGCGCGCATCTTCGGCAGAAAGGGAGGCGCCATTTTCCTCAAAGGATGCGGCAGGCACACTTGAAGGAACGGCCATTTTGATATCAAGAGGCAAGTCTTTAGCTGCTTCAACCATGTATGTCACCGCTTCTACACCAGCAACATTGGCAAGTTCATGAGGATCGGCAATCGCCGTAAGCACGCCTTTTGGAACAAGGACACTAGCAAAATCTTCAGGGCGAACCATCGCCGATTCAATATGGACGTGGCCATCAATAAGCGGAGGGCATACATATTTGCCTTGGGCATCAATCACTGTTTTGCCTTCTTTATAATCGCCAATGCCAACAATATGGCCATCTGTGATTGCGATAGAAGCTTCATAGATGGTTAACGTATAAACATCAATCAGTTTGCCGTTAATGACCAAAATATCAGCCGGCTCCTGTTTGCTTGCTGCGGCAAGCCGTTTTTTGTAGGTAGCGTGATGGCGGTCCATTCTCGTTCTCCTTTTGTTTTTAACGTCTATTGTAGCCGATCTCCCCTATTTGTGCTATCAAAAAACAAGAAAAAGAACGATCCTAAAAAGAATCGTTCTTAGCCTGTAGACAAACATTTTGCCTCGCTCATAGGAGATGGCGTCAATCTTGCGGCTCTTCCTGGGCTTCAATCCGGTCAAGCGCCATCCGGTAGCTATCGTTGCCGTAATTTAGACAGCGTTTAACTCGGGAAATGGTCGCTGTGCTAGCCCCAGTCTCTGTCTCAATTTTGTGGTACGTATAACCATCACGCAACATCCGAGCAACTTCTAGCCTTTGCGCAAGTGACTGGATTTCATTAATGGTGCAAAGATCGTCAAAAAACTCATACGCTTCTTCTAAATTTTTGAGAGACAAAATCGATTTAAAGAGCTGATCTAGTTCTTTGCCCCGTAATTTGTTGATCTGCAAGCAATGTCACACCTTTCGAGTATTGTGCAATCTCTACGATGCGTGTCTTTTTTAAAGTTTTAAAGCACCAAAGTAATTCTATTTTAACGCATTATCGCCGGAAATAGTATTCCTTTCTTCCGAACATCGTAGATCCCCCGTTGCGTTACCCGAATATAAGGCAAATGCGTAGCTGAAAAAAACTGCAAACTATACATTGGATCTTCAAATTTGTAGCCCCGTTCCCGCAGGAGGCTAACAAACGACTGTTCTTCTGCCATAATTTCTTCCATCGGCGCAGCGGACATCATGCCAAGAAGAGGCAAGCGGACACGGCTGATCACTTCCTCATTCTCAACAAGAATGAGCCCGCCCCCTTGTGCTTTCAACTCATTAAACGCCTGGATCATGGCTGAGATCGATTTGCCGATCAAAATGATATCGCCTGTATAAGAGTAAGAACTGGCCATGCCCATAACCGCCGTGGCAAACCCTTTTAATGTTGTCGTCACAAGCCATTTGCCCTGCTTGTCGACCATCGCAAAAAACGATTCATCATGGTCTGTCGCTAACTCCGTTGCCGCCGTTTCCAGAGTCGTTTGATAAGGCTTTAAAATAACCGCGTTTGTCATTTCAATCCCCATTGGCATCGAAAAATGGAGCTCATCTTCACCTAGACTCCAGTCAATGTGAATCGGACCAATCCCATAGTCGCCCCACTCAAATGGCGCTGTTTCTTTTCCTTGTGGAGTGCCATCTCTTAACACCCACTGCCCTTTAGCCAAAACGCTTTTAGGCATTGGATCGTCCATACTTTCGAGAAAGTTCAAATGGGCAATGCGGCCTGGAGCGATCATGCCGAGTTTATGGTCGATATTATAATAACGGGCGACATAATAGGTAGCCATGCCGTATGCATCAACAGGATCAAGGCCGGCTTCCAGGGCAATTTTAATACATTGGTTCATTACACCATCTTTATAGAACGACGGCGGTGAACCATCAGTCGTCATCAAGCAACGCCCAAAATAATCGACGCCTAGCTCCTTCATTTCCTTGAACAAGCGAGGCAAATCAGGGCGGATCGAGGAATAGCGCAGCGAAACGGTGTACCCGAGGTCCAAACGGCGCACAACTTCTTCGCCCGTAATCGCTTCGTGGTCGCACGTCACGCCAAGAAGCGCCATTTGCGACAGCGTCTTTTCAGAAGCTCCTGGCAAGTGGCCTTCGATTGGCTTCCGCAGCCTTGTTGTTTCCTGCATCCAATGCAATGTCGTGTCATCGCCTTGCAGCACTTTCGGCCATGACGTCAGTTCCCCTCCTTGCACCACCAAATGGTGTTCAAGCCAAGCCTTCATTTTTGAATTGGAAAACATTTCATCTTTGATTAACTCTGTTTGTGAATCGTAGCGCGCCCACCAGTACATCGTTGTCGGCAATTCTTCCAGTTTCTCGATCAAGGAAAGCGCTTTCTTTTTTTCCAAGTTCAAAAAATAAACCAAGTTGTCATTGATAAGTGTCGTTGTCCCACGCTCAGAAGCATATTTTGCCAAACTGTATGGATTATACAGTTGAAATGGATGGGCATGGTGCTCAATATAACCAGGAACAATGTATTCGCCTGTACAATCAACCACTTCCGCATCGCCTATCTGCTCTGGCAAGCTTTTGCCAACATAAACAATTTGGTCATCCGCAATCCAAATATTTGCTTTCAGCCATCTTCTTCTGGCATGGTTTAAATACGTAGCATTTTTTAAGACTATTGTTGGCGGGCGCTCCCCTTTTACAACACTTAGATGTTCCCGCAGCCTTGTTTTCGTCCAGCGGTGAATCCGCTCCGTGCTCATCGTTATCACTCATTTCATCTCGTCAATCTTAGTTTTATTTTACCATATTAAGAACAGCATTTGATTGTTAAATGTGACATTTCTTCACATCTTTTTTGCTATCGGCTATTTGTGATCCTTTGTCTACTTAACATTCAAACACACTTCTACCACTATATATCCGCCATTCTCCTTTTATGTCAATTTCTTTATTGAAAAGGAACTTTAAGACAAGCAATTAGCAGGCTTCGTTACACAGAGCAAAAAGCCCTTGGTAGAACAAGCCAACCAAGGGCCAGGACGAGGAGCGGCTCCCTCATGCTTGAAGGAATTCACCTTTTTTTCGCCTGATACTGACCATATAATTGGCCGCAGGCGGCATCAATTTCTCTTCCAAATTGACTCCGAATCGTTACAGGGATTCGAGCTGATTTTACGACACGGTAAAAAGTTTGCAGTTTCTCTTCTATGGTTTGGCCATAGTCTTCAGGCGTACCAACAGTCGGATTGTAGCGAATCAAATTGACATGATAGAGATGGGGATAGCGATTGTTTAGAATCCGTTTAACAAGTGCTTTCGCATGCTTCTCCGAATCATTGACTCCCCGAAGCATGACGTAAGCAATATAAACTTTTCTCCCTGTCTCGTGAATATGCTGATCCAATACATTCATTACCTGGTCTAACGGGTACTTGTTGTTAATCGGCATCAACTTGCTGCGCTGATCATGGAAAGGAGAGTGCAGCGAAAACGTTAGGTTCACCTGAGGAAAACTGCTAGTCATTCTTTGGATGTTTGGTATGATGCCAACAGTAGAGACCGTTATTCTTCTAGGGCTTAATGCAAATAGTTGCCGATCGACAAGCACATACAAAGCATCAAATATCCTTACATTGGCTAGCGCTTCGCCCATGCCCATAAAAGAGACACTATCTAAGGAATGCCCCTTTAGATAAAAATAGAGCAACTGGTCTGTAATCTCGTCTGCTGATAAGTTTTGTTTTAACCCAATGGCCCCTGTCGAACAAAACGTACACCCTAACCCACAGCCACATTGAGAAGAAATGCAAAACGACTCCCACCCTGCTTCATAATGCATTCTTACTGCTTCCACTTGGTTGTTTCCCGCTACTTTTAGCAACACTTTAGTGACTTGTTGAGACGTTGTTTCTAGCACTGGCTCCACTGTAAGAATAGAAGGTCCAAATTCGTTTAAGAGCGCTTCCCTCAGTGCTTTTGGCAATGTGGTCATTTTTTCAAACTCACCAATACGGTGTTTAAAAATCGCTTCTGTAATCTGTTTATACCGGTACGTCGGTTCATTTAAAGCATTCAAAAAATGTTTTAATCGTTCGTATTTCGTCGCATGATTGACAACTTTCATTTTGTGCGCGCCTCCTAATAGATAAAATTTCAATATTAGGAGGCTTTTTCATGTACGGGCACCGCTTGTTTCATGCTTCACCTACTTTCATGCATAGAAAAAGACACCGATTTAGAAACCGGTGTCTCATTACATCGCTCGATATAACAAAAGTAGCTTGTTTATAGAGCCCATTCATCTTAATCCTATATGAAAATGAATAGCACTCCACATCGCTACTTTCTTATTTAGAAGGCACGCTACTTCCGGTCACTGTTTTTATCGTATGAAGTTTATTTATCCCATCATTCATAAAAACAGTAGCCATTGTATGTTGCCTCCTTTCATTTGTTAGGTGCTATATTAACATGTTATCTGTTCTTTTGCCACAATTTTTTGGTTGTTATGCTCACATTGAAAAAACAGAGGGCAATGCCCCCTGTTCCACGTTTGTTATTCAGCTTTCAAATCTTCAATGGAATCAATATCCATATAACTTGGCACTGCGAGGCCGATGCGTGGCTCGCCGTCAAGGTTGACGCCTAAATCGTCGACTTTGCTTTCATCAAAGAAGCTGCCGTGTGTAATTGGCAACCATGCAGCAACACTTGCATCTTGGTCGCCAGATTCAAGCGATTTCCACATTGGCCCGTTTTCAACGACACTCAGTTCGACATCATAGCCAACTTGCTCAAGGGCAAGGGCAAGCACATTGGAAGAAGCTACTTCTGAATCCCAGTTTACGAGTACAAGGGAGAATGATTCTCCATCGACTGTCTCAACGCCGTCAATCCATTCATCGACTTTTTCTTGGTTGTTATCAACCCACTCTTGAGCAGCATCCGCTGGATCAGCGCCTTCATGCACAGCCAGCATGACTTCGTTCATGTCATCCTCGCTCCAGAAGAAATTATCAACGACTTGATAGCCTTCAGGCTTCTCGCTTTCCAAACCTTGGCGTGCAATCGTATGAATCTCTTCTGTACCGCCGAATGAACCTTCTGGATCATCCAAGTATTTTAAGTCATAGGCAGCAAACTTCCAATGTGGATTCCATGCGGTTACAACGATTGGCTCATGTTTTTGGATGGCCGTATCCAACGCTTGTGCCATGGAAGAAGAGCTGGACGTTTGCAAAGTCAAGTTCGTCAAGTCATAATCTTCAATCGCCCGCTCCGCTGCTTGGGAAACGCCTGCGCCTGGGTCAATTCCTGTAATGACCGATAGATCATTATGAATATCTTCTTTAGAAATCATGCCTTCATCCGTAGAGCCAACTGGATTAGAGTCTGAACCGTTGCCGTTGTCATCACCATTCCCACAAGCCGCAAGTGTTACGGCAAGGGCCAATCCTGTTGCTGTCATCGTAACGTGTTTAATATTCATTTCATTACCCCCTGAATTTAAATCTATAGTGAAAAGAGCGGTTGCCGCTCTTTTGCTACTTATTCGCTTTGTTTTTTGTTAAAACTTTGCGTTAAACGGTCGAGAATAATCGCCAATATAACGATCGCAATACCAGCTTCAAAGCCATTGCCAATATTATTTTGTCCAACTGCGCTATAAACAACCTGGCCTATTCCAGTTGCCCCGATCATTGCCGCGATCACAACCATAGAAAGGGCAAGCATTGTGCTTTGGTTAATCCCAGCCATGATCGTTCCCCGAGCCATTGGCAGTTGCACTTTAAATAGTTTTTGCGTGCCTGTTGAACCGAATGCGTCTGCTGCTTCAATTAATTCTGTTGAAACTTGGCGAATACCTAGGTTCGTCATGCGGACAGTCGGCGGCATGGCAAATATGACAGAAGCGACAACGCCAGGAACCATGCCGATGCCAAAGAAAGCAACAGCCGGGATCAAATAAACAAATGCTGGCATCGTCTGCATAAAATCAAGTACTGGTTTAATAATGGCTTCTGTCCGGTCGTTTTTCGCCATTAAAATGCCAACTGGAACACCGATGACGACTGAGATCAAGCAAGCTGTTAAGACGAGTGCCAACGTATCAAGCATGCCGTTCCAAAAACCAAGGCTGTCAATTAACAACAGGCCGAGGATCACAAAAACGGTCAAGCCCCATTTGCGGTTCGTCCAATACGTAAGCGCGCCGATAATAAGAACAAACAGCCAACTTGGCGGCAAGGCGATGACCCAGTAAATCCCGTCCATGACCTTTTCAATCGTAAAATCAATGCCATTAAACAACCAAGCAGCATGCTGCAGCCATTCTACAAACGCTTCAACCCAACTACCTAGTTCCAGACGGGGTAGAAAATCCATTAAAATCAACCTCACTTCCCGATAACGCCCCAAGAACGGCGCTTCTTACAATAATGCCTTGTAGCTTGTTGCCTTTAATGACAACAAGAGGCACGGAACTGCTCGCAAGCTGCTCCATCAATTCATTAATTGGCGTGTCCAATTCGACTTTCGGCACATCTGTCACAATAATGCTGTCAATGCTATTAATATTTTGTTTGATTAACTCCGAAACATCGCTCGCATGGACGATTCCAACTAGCTCCCTATTCCGTTTCGTTACATAAATGCTAGAAATTTTCGCATCGCGCATCCGTTGCAAGGCAACACGCGGTCCGTCTTTTTCCAAATTAATCGTTTCTGGACGGATCATGACATTTTCCGCTGTAAATACTTTTGAGCGGTCCACATCCTCCACAAACCGCTCAACATAATCATTTTCCGGTTGTGTGAGAATTTCTTCAGGCGTGCCAATTTGCACGACCGAACCGTCTTTCATAATCATGATGCGATCACCGATACGGAGCGCCTCATCCAAGTCATGGGTAATAAAAATGATCGTTTTGTTCATCGTTTCTTGCAAATCTAATAATTCGTCTTGCATATCTTTCCGAATGAGCGGATCAAGCGCAGAAAACGCTTCGTCCATTAACAGGACATCCGGATCATTGGCAAGGGCACGTGCAAGCCCTACACGTTGCTGCATTCCGCCAGAAAGTTGCGAAGGATAACTATTTTCGTATCCTTTTAAACCAACAAGTTCAAGCGACGATATCGCTTTTTCACGGCGCACCTGCTTCTCAATGCCTTGCACTTCAAGGCCATACTCCACGTTTTCAATCAACGTCCTTGTTGGAAACAAGCCAAACTTCTGAAAGACCATGCTCATCTTTTTGCGCCTAACTTCCCGAAGGCTTTTCCCATCCATCTTAGCGAGGTCCTCACCGTCAATCCAAACACTTCCTGATGTCGGTTCAATCAAACGGTTCAGCAGCCGCACAATTGTTGACTTACCGCTGCCGGAAAGCCCCATAATAACAAAAATTTCACCGTCTTCGACTTCAAAACTTGCTTGGTTAACACCAACCGTGTGGCCAGTTTCTTTTAATATGTCCGCTTTGGATTTTCCTTGTGCCAACATGTCCAGAGCCCGTTTCGGTTTTTTCCCAAATACTTTTGTCAAGCCCTCAACCCTAATTTTTGACAAGTTTTCCACCTCTTCACTTCAGTCGTGCTGCTTTAGACCTTGTAACTATACCTTATTTACAATTTTTTAATCAAACATGATATATCATTCTTTTAGTCGATATTTTTCATACAGTTTAAACTGTACGAAAGCAATGGTCGGTTTCCTTCTATTTGCTCGCTGATGCTGGCAGATGCTGTACTTTGTCATGCTATCACCTGTTTTTGAACTTTGTTACACTCTCTATAAGCAGGCCACTGGAGGAATGACATGGAGAAGGCAAACGAGCATAGCAACGGCGTTGACGAGCAACTTCAGGAAATCAGAGAACAGTTTATCCATGAGCTTTCGACCAATTTTCATCTATATGGCATTAACGAATCAGTCGGTCGTCTTTATGGTACGCTATTATTTGAAAACGATACTTTAACGCTTGATGAAATGAGCCGGCGCCTAGGGATGAGCAAAACAAGCATGAGCACTGGCATTAGACAGCTTGTTGATGCCAATATGGCGCGGAAAGTGTGGAAGAAAGGCGTCCGCAAAGACCTTTATATTGGAGAAGAAGATTGGTACGCTTCTTTTATCGCGATTTTTTCGAAAAAATGGCGCCAAGGAATTGAAAACAACAAAAAAGCAAGCGTGCAAATGGAAAAACGCTTGCTTGCATTACAGAAAGAAGCCCCCGAACAAGCAGAAGTCATCGCTTCCGACTTAAAAAAAATCGCCCATGCCAAAGCATATTACGACTGGCTCGACCGCTTTATCGACTTTTTAGAGAGCGGCGAGATTTTTGAGCATTTGGAGAAGAACTAATCGAAAGCCCGCCTTCACACTTGTTCCATACTAAGCAAAGGCGGGTTTAGGTCTTAACTCAAAAATTTAATTGATTTAATTGCAAAAAAGGATTACATAGAAACTTGCATAGTTATATTCAAGGAGAGGGTATAATAACTAAACCTCCTCCACCCATAGCCCCTATTCCAAAAAGGATCAGAAGAAAACAGTAGGGATTTCTTAAAATGAATGCACCCGTTTTTGCTAATTTACAGTTAATTCTTTTCATTTGTATCCCCCATCTCTCAAACTAATTGATTGATCTTCTTCTTTACCAATTCAACCATATAAAAATCGTTTTTAGTGAAACCTTCCATTGCATCTAAAAGCAGCGGCACGCTTTTTTGGGCTAGACCTTTATAATAAATTAGAAAAGGTGTCATTTCTCCCTTATCTTCTAAATTTTTTATTACTGTTAATGCCCGCTGTATATCGCCCCTTACTAAGTATTGATGGGCTTGTTCTTCGGGTTTAACATTCGTTATGTCAAATACTTCTCCCATTGCATTGCGCATAAAAGGGACGTACTCACTAACCAACATTTCATTGTATTTAGCAGCTTTAGCTCTTTTTGCAAACATCACTGCTTGTTGCCCATATTCAGCACAGAGCTTGTTCTGTTTATTAACCATAACCAAAGCTAAACCGTGGTTTGCTGAACACATAAAAATATCTGGTGTTGTTTCATTGACGAGAACAGCTAAAAAGTTTCTTTCTGCAGACTCAATGTCACCTTCTCGATAAAGATTGATGCTACCTAACAATAAAGAAAGGCGACTAGCTAGAACGGTTTTCATAAAACTAGGCTGAAGCTGAGCAAATAAGGTCTTGGAGCGGCTTTCTAGTAACTTGCTACTGTTTATAATACCCATTTTGTATAAGTTATTAAACTCAATAAATTCTAAACGAATACGAACCAACGGATTATTCGTGTAAGCAAACAAAGATCTAGCCGACTCAAACATTTGCTCTTCATTCTCTTTCCCTTGCAAAAAATTATTTATCAGTTCGTATACTAGAATCCACTCTCTTAATAATTCATCCTCTTTATGGGTATGTATCAATCTCTCCAACATATCTAATTGGTAATAGCTTGCCGCATACTCAAACGCATCCCGGACATGCTGCAGCTTCTTTGCTGATGCCGCATATACATTCATAAGGGGAATGAACTCGTCAGGCATTAAATGTTTTGCAATAAGGAGGACTTCTTCAAACGAGTACTCATCACTACTTGCTAGTTCTTTCATGCGTGCTTCGTTTAATAAAGGATCTGACCACCCTTTTTGGCGCATAAGTGTGCCAGCTTTTTCTTTTACTTCAAGCAATGTTTATCCCTTCTCCCGAAATAAAGTTCCATACTAGTGCTATCCTAGTACTTTTGAACGAATAAGACAACAGGCTTGGCCATTTTCCCAATATGCTTTTTGTTAAAAAATGGTTTGAAGAGAGTATCGGTAGGTGGTTGGGAAAATGGATGGCTTGATTGTTGAAAACGCTAAAATATTCTTTATAAGCACGTTGTATATGGAAAATAGTTATAGTAGAAGTTAGTGCTGTGAGGTTATGAAACTTCTAGGCACTCTATAGTGGCCTTATCTTCTATAAGACCTATACCAACCTGAAGAGCTAAAATAGTAAGCATGTTTGAACGAGGAATCGGACGAAATTGTTCTACGTCTACTTATGGTTTTTGGAGTCCCTTACATTATTCCTAATGCATCCTTTAGTAAATTCCTTTCATATTCCAACATACCACTTACTAAAATTCCACAAACCGTTTTGTTATTGTCTAGAGCAAATCCAATATTATCATTTTGTACAATTGACACAATAGCATTTTCCGAGAATGATATTAATATACTATCAGGTCCTATATAGACACTTAGTTTTCCATTTTCATCAATGTATGTCTTATTATTATATTTTTCAACCTGAAAAACAGGCATTCCTTTAATCAAAGTTATATTCCTAAAATCAAAGTTCAATTCAGTATTGTCTACATTCTCACTTAAAGTTAGTGTAATGGAGAGAATATTCCCCGTATGTTTCCCTAACCCTATTTCAATTAAAGATTTCTTAAAATCCCCAGTTCTCCAATATATTGTTGGTTCCTTTGATATATCCCAAGTACCGAATTCTACATTAATCGGTGTATAACCATCATATTCAATATTTGCAGACTGACATTCTTTGTATTCTGTAACTTTTAACATAAACATGTCTCCTTCTAAGGCTTATATACTGCATGCTTTATTACTGGTAGTACCCGTCTCCACATGGCTTACTAGATACAAGCTCTCAATTGCCTACCTGGGGTAAAGGCTATAGTGTGCTTTTATACGCCTACCATTCCCCTGCATAATTAGCTCCCATTTAAATAAACTATAGGGGGCTGTCATATTTGTTACTTTATTACGACGCTTGGAGCGGATGTTGTTAGTATCTCAATTACGTCATTTGGTGTTAAAAACACATAATGTTTTAACTGACTTGGTTCATAAATACCTGAGCTTTCATCAAAAAACCAATTTATATACTCAGAGTTTATGACTTTAAATAAAGTCCATTCGCTATAAAAATCTGTACCATATTGTTGATCTAAGTAATTTAATTTTCTAAGCAAAGAGCCTTCATCTGTATTTCTATAGGATAATACACCTTTTTCAAATTTAACTACCATTTTCTTTTTATCTTTTTCATCGCTGAATTCTAATACGATCCCTTCTTTATTATCAATAAAAGTGTCATTGTATAACCTTGAGGGTATTCCAGTTGTTGGTACCCACCTTTCCCAATGTTCCAATACTCTTCCTCCTATCATCTTCAACTTATTTCCCTTACTCTTCTGCCACTTACTAGGTAGCCCCTAAAAAAAGAAACCTTAAAAGGTATTGAACCAATCAAGGTTTCATTATAAAACTATTTTAGTTTATCTATCTGACTTGAGAGATAAACTCCTTGGTACTTGACTCTGCCCTCTTCATCCACAAACTCAACTTCATAGGCTTTATTAGGTGTGTCATAAACCATAATTATAGTGCCTATATCCCCTTTTTTTGTCCCCTTGTTAGGGTTATCTTCTTTAATCTTAACAGATTCGTATACTTCAAAATTTTAGGTCTTGATTTATTAATATACTCATAAAAGTCTTTTAAATGACTATATAGTTCTATATTCCCCATACCTTTCCAAGGAATAATAGGTGCATTTAGATCAACCAATTTATTTCCCCCCTGTGAAGATAATCGTTGCTTTCTCTGCTCCATCAGTTAAATAATTATTTGGACTTCCATCAACAACCTTAATAATACCTTGGTCACTCGTACTTATTTTTACATACGGGTTATTCCCATGTCTTCCTCCACCCGGTGATACTTGTACTTGAACTTGAGTAATATTTCGACCACTACCGAGATTATTTATCTTAATAATTTCAGCTCCTGAAGATGACCTTTTTGATTTTTCTATTACTATATCATATCCATTATCTCTTAACATTTGGGCTATCTTATCCGTTGATTTACCCTTAAATACGTTAGGGTTGGATTTTATCGCATTAACAGTTACTCTACCTTGCGATGATATAACATTACCCGTCCCCTTCCCCCCAGTCTTCACCTTCCTCGCTTTCGACAAGTCATATACTACTTCTCCCACTTTCGCTGGCTTCACTAAAATAAACGTTGTTACCAGGGCCTTCTCCCCGAACGAAGCTTCTGGGTCAGCCAGCGTGATGAAGTCGTCTAAATGAAAGGTTGTTCTGCTGGGGTAAAGACTATGACGTGATTTTAGTACACCTGACCGTCCGAGTGTCTACATGATTTAAATAAAAAACCTTGAAAAGCATTTAGCCAATCAAGGTCAAAATTGAAATAGTAATTATTATTTGGATCGTTCTCTTTCCCAAACCTTCTTTCCGTCTGGTAAAAATACTGCACTTGGGGGATCATCATAGAGAGAAATTTCAACCAATGAACCTTTCTCTTGTATTAACCAGTTATATACACTACCTTTGTTACTACTAGGATGAGATAAGATTTTACTTACTATAAATACAGCAGCATCATATTCTGTATAATCTATATCATCCTCATCTAATCCATTGTCTGTTTCGAAAACTGTATCTAGTTCGCCAATAATTCTTAATCCATTTTCCCATTCTAGTATTATATCACTATCTTCAAAATTTATTAAAGTTCCGATTAAAGAGTCATACCCCATACGCACCCTCGTTTCTTTTGTTTTTTATGGTCTTGATGGTACTATATGAGCACCGTCTTTTCCATAATGTATTAATCCTTTAGTAGTCGTATGATATTTACCAGTATTACGATCATAGTATTTCCCGATTGGTTCACCAAAGTCTACTCTTTCTTTATTACCGTTTGGTAGTAGATGACCTTTTCCAGCAAACTTATCAAGCAATTCTTGTGCTTTTTTATTATCGCCATAGAAGATACTTTTGTGTTTTCCATTTGCAAGTTCTTGTTTGTAATTTGGAGTATGAGGAATATGCTTCTCTTGTGCACCTGGCTTTACTTTAACTGAAAATCCATTAACTTCTCTATACGGTCCGCTAGGTACTGATTTCTTGCCAATAGAAGGCGCACCATTCCCCTTCCCCCCAGTCTTCACCTTCCTCGCTTTCGACAAGTCGTAGATGACTCCTCCCACTTTCGCTGGCTTCACTAAGATAAACGTCGTTGCCAGGGCTTTCTCCCCGAACGAAGCTTCTGGGTCGGCGAGCGTGAGGAAGTCACCGAAGAAAAAGTCGGCTACCGGATCTAGAAAAGTCCTGATGTTGTTCTTATACGCGATCCCGTCGGCGCCAACACGGGCATCCTTCGTCGGCCCGGGATAACGCCCGTCTTTGTATACTTCCTCGTCGACCTCGGTTATGAGGGGACCGTCGCCGGGAGGGTTGTTTTCAAGGTACGCTTGCATGGCTGCGACTTCTTCCTCGGTTAAAACAGACCGCCCTGTGGCAGCCACTTCCGAAACGGCCGTTTGAATCGCTTGGGTACGGAGCTGGGCTTGGTACCATTGGTATTGGATTGGCACCAGCTGTTTCAGTTGCCTTGTCAGGATCGCGGGCGAGACCGTCGCGTTTGCAGGCAGGCGCGATAGGCGCGCAAACAACGGGAAATACGCCGGGGTAACGGCATGGGTTTCTCCCATCGCTGGCGCTCGGCACGCTTGTAGCGCCTGTTCATTGCTTAGGATGGCACTGACAGGGAAATGGTTCAAGTAATACCAGTTAGCTGCTTTCAGGCTACCGTATAGCGGGGCGTAGGCGCCTGTATACAGAAATTCTAGCGGCAACACGTCTTGGTACAGATCCCCCTCACGGCCTTCGATATGGCTTCGGTCTAGTGGGGCCATTTGGAGCGCTTGTGTCACGACATTTTGATACAGCTCTTCCATATTGGCATCGATCTCCGCCTGCGTTTCTGGGGAGGCGATCACGCCGCCACTGGTCCAGTTGGCTACTTGGCTGACGACAGTCGTCAGTTCTTGCAAGGTGCTTTTTGCGCTTGCGAGCACCGTGTCGTTGGCTTCGTCCAAGTTGCCAAGCCTTTCCGCCGTTATACGGACATGGTCTTTGCCTTGTTGGGCGTAGCGCAAGACCGGTTCCATCGAGAACGGTGGCAGTGGCAACAGGTCGGCGATGGAAGCGCGAATCGATTCAATCGCTGTCGCGTCTGCGATCGCATAGCGCTCGACTCGGTCCAGGCCGTTTTTGACATCGGCGAGAAATTCTTCCCGGATCAGGGCGGAGCTGCTTTCAAAGTTGAGCAAATTCGAGCGGATTTGCTTCAATTGTTCGATGTATTGGCCGATGAAAAGCTGGAACGCTGCCAATACAGGGAGATGGAGCGTCGCAAAATGGTCTTTGATTGCTTCGCCGCCTTCGCCTTGCAGGGAATCAAGGTGAATGATCTTCTGGATGCTGGCCTGCAAGCGTTCGAGCTGTGCTTGATCGTGAAGCTTTCGTTCCACAATTTCGTCAAGTGCATCGAGTACTTCTTGTACGTCAAGTGTGTTCATCCGTCTATTCCTTTCTCTATTATCGGCGGCTTGCCAGCATCTCGTCCACGACTCCGTACGTTTGAACCAGTTCTTTTGTTTCTGCTTGTACGTTTTTCACCACGTCTAAGTAGCGATTTAATTGTTCAGCATACCCGCTTTCTACTTCCAGCAATGAATGGAGAAACGCCATCGAAGACGTATGAATCCCAGGCTCGTCGGCCGAAACGGAAAAGCTGGCCTGTTCGCCTGTTTCGCTTAAAGCGCTGAGCACGTCGTCTTCGTCGATTTTGATTTCCGGCATCTTGTTCCCTCCTTATTTCGTCGCTTTTAATGTTTGGAGCGATTGTTGCTTTGTTTCGATCGCGACTTGACAAGAAGACACCATTGTTTGGTGACGACTCGTTTCCATTTCAATTGCGCGCATCAGTTGTTCTGTTTCGTCTTGTACGTTCGTGTAAGCCAGTTGCATATGGCGGCGAATATCATCGTGCGCCGATTCGGTTTGGCCGCGCCACGCATCATGTTCTAGCTCTGGTTCGCTTCCCCATTTTTTATGATGATGAAGAGAAGCTTGTTCGGAAGCGAGCGCTTGTTTGGCCGCCCGCAACCGCTCCAATTGCGCTTCTGTCTGGAAAAGTTGCGCCCGCATCTGGCTAATTTCATGGTGGAGCTTGGCTATTTCGGTCTGATCGGCCATCGGCCATCCTCCCCCCTGGTGGTTTCATCCTTCCATCTTAAAAAAATGGCTATTCATTCCATTTCATTTTAAAACAACTGTTTGAAATCGTCTATCAATTTTATAGAAAAAGCGTTTTTATCAGCCATAAATGGGGGCGCTGCGATTGAATTAAAATAACAACGCGCCCAAACTAGGACTGCATTTCTATATTCCGCTCTGAACTAAGAATAATCTCATCGTTTTAGGACAAAGCTTCTGTTCATTTTTCCACAAATTTGTTAGACTTAAAAAACTCGCACTTTTTTAACGATACATCGTTCAGGAGGTTCTGTATAACAGTGAAAATAGTAGATTACTTGTTTAGGTTGTTAATTGTAACCTTTTGCTTGTTATCGCTTACTCTTTCAACGCCTTTAGCCTCAACCTTCTTTGTGGCGATTTTGTTTTTATATTTTGTGTTCTTGTTTTTTAAGGAAAAGGATCGGAACTGGCGCTATTTGAATTTGGTTTTAAGTTATTTCTTTCTATTTTTGGTGTTGCTTTTCACTTAAAGAACCGCTCTGTCAAAGATATAAAAAAACGGCCTCTTCCTCTTTGCAACAGGATTCAGCCGTTTTTAAACGTATTTTTGCTTAGAGTGCTTTTCTTTCCATAAGCCGAATGCCAATTCCTGTTACGGTTAATCCGATAAACAACAGCACGGATGTCGGCAATAAAAATTCGGCTAGGCTTGCGCCTTGGTATGTGGCTCCTTTCATCATATCTAGCGCATGCCTAATTGGGCTCAAATATGAGAGGGCATGCATCGTTTCTGATTGGACAATTTCTAGTGGCCAGAAGGCGCCACCAATCATAGCAAATACGGTTGCGACAAGGGGAATGACGGCATTTAGCTGCTGGCTTGAACGGACAATGCCGCTAAGCAGTAAGCCAATCGCCATAATCGCAAACACGTATGGGATAAGAACAAGCGACAATTTCCAGAAGCCGCCATAATAGTCGTAACCGAAAACAACGTTAAACAGGACGAGTGAAAGGAAGATTTGCACGTAAGCAAGCAAAAATGAAAATAAAAGATTGCCAGCATATAAAGCTGTTTTGGAAGCTGGCGCTAAAATGAGCCGGTTCCAAATCCCCTCTTCTTTTTGCCTGAGCAAACTCATGATCGAAAAGCTCATTGTAAAAATAGCAAAGTAGAGTGCAAAACCGAATAGCGCTTGCAACGAACGGTCAAAATTCGTTCCTTCTTGCATCGGCTCCGTTTTAATAGCAAAGCTTCCTTCGTCGACTATATCCGTTACGCCTGCCTTGGCTAAGCGTTTGTTTGCATAATAATGGTTAAGTTCCGCTTGCGTAAGTGGAACAAACGTCGAGCCTTTATAGGCGGCATGAAGCGTATAGTCGAGTTCCCCTGCCTCAATCACGCCGTCTGCCTGCTGCTTGCTCAGAAGCTGCATTGCCTCTTCTTCGGAAACGATACGCACATTCCAGTTGTTTTCTCCCCAATCCGTTGCTAAGTCCTTTAATTCTGGTTTGCTTAATTCCGTTGAAAACACATGCACGACTTGCGCGTTGCTTCCGCTCGTGCCCCCTGCAATAAGCGCAAAGATGATCGTGAGCCCAAGCATAAATACCAATTCAACTGGGTTGCGGATGACATCTCGAATCAATTGGTAAAGGACAGCTTTCACGATTCCGCACCTCCTTGCCGCGGAAAAAACAGCCAAGCGATTGCAAAACATAGACATGAAAATCCAGAAAGCATAAGAATAGCTGGACGTATCTCTTCAAGAGCCGCCCCTTGAGCTGCTTGTAAAAAGGCAGTTAGCGCACGGCCATTTGGCGTCCATTGGCTTAGCTGCGCCAATAAAGGCGACAAGTCGCTGACTGGAAAAAAGCTGCCGCCGACAGACGCAAAAATGGTGATGATAAAAAACATAAATTGGTTTGCGACTTTTTCAGAGCGAAAGCGAAACTGAATCGCGGTGATGAGCAACGCGACGCTGGCGACAGCGATGCCAAGCATGAGCGAAATGAGCAATACCGCAGGCCAATTGCCAATTTCGATTCGAAATAAAGCCAAGTTGACGGCAAAGATTAACATCAATTGAATGAGTACAAGGAAAACGGTCGTCACGCCTTTGCCAACTAAATATCCTACTTGTGAGACATTGGCGAGAATGAGCCTAGCGTAAACCGATGTTTTCTTTTCCATATACGCATGAGAAGCCATAAATCCGGCTGTGTAGAACACAAACATGACGCCCATCGCAAACATGTAATATTCAAATGCCGATATAGGCTGACTGCCTTGGTAAATAACGTCTCCAATTCCTTCTAACATACTTGATTCAAGACCGGCGTTTGCTAAAGCTGTCTGTGCATAAAATTGGTCGATAAACTGTTTCATAATCGCCTCGACAATGGCTGCTTGCTGCGGCTCGTCTGTATTGGCATAAAAAGTGAACGCACCAGTCGATTCTCCGCCCCCGAGAAATTGCTGTTCCCATATTTGCGCCCGGGAGCCTTCGCCAATATGCAGAACGCCAGCATAATCCTTGTCCCTTGCTTCACTGAGCTCATTTTCATAATGAAACGTAATGCTGTCCAAGTCTTCTGTGCTCTCAACGGTTTCAATCAATAATTCTGGAACAGACAGCTGTTCAGCTAAGCCTAAAACGGCTGTTTTTTCTTGGGCAGGCCAATCATCCAGCTCGTCAGAAAAACGCTGTACCGCGTCCGCAAGTGTCTCATCTGAAACGATAGCGACGTCGATTTTTTCTGGCATGCCTGTAAACGCGTCTCCTAGGGCAAAACCAAGAATGAGAATAAGCACGAGAGGCATGAACAACATCGTGACCAGCGCGCCTTTGTCCATTAAAAGCTGTTTTGCGTCTTTTCCTATATAAAACATATATGCCCCCTAATCCCGCAACGACCGGCCAGTTAAGTGCAAAAATACATCTTCTAGCGTCGGCTGCTTGATATGGATGCCTTTTACAGTAGTCCCGCTGTCTTCAACCATATGCAAAAGCATTGGAAACAAATTGTTTTTTGCTGAAACGATGCGGTAGCCTTCGTCTGTCTCCTTTAATGCCTGCACGTATTCATGGCTGGCTAGCTGTTCTTTTAATTCCGCCGTTTTTACGGCAACTGTTAGCTCATAAGTCGATTGAGGGCTAATAATCCGCTTGATTTCGCTTTGTGTGCCTTCTGCAATGACAGAGCCACGGTCGACAATATAAATGCGGTTGCACAAAAACTCGACTTCTTCCATGTAATGGCTTGTATATAAAATAGTCAGCCCTTTATGTTCCTGGAGATCTTTAATAAAATCCAGCAAATGCCGGCGCGAATGTGGATCAATGCCTACCGTTGGTTCATCTAATATTAAATACTCAGGCTTGTGGATGAGGGCCACGGCTAAATTTAAACGTCGTTTCATTCCCCCTGAGAACGTCCGCACAGGTTCTTTTTTTCGGTTTGTCAATTCCATCAAATCCAGTAATTCGGCTACCCGCTGTTTTAAAGCAGCTTTTTCAAGTTTATAGAGCTTCCCGAAAAACAATAAATTCTCTTCCGCCGATAATTCTTGAAACAGGGCGATTTCCTGAGGCACCACACCAATTCGGTTACGAAATGGCTTCAACTGGTTTGCGACTGGCTTGCCTTCAAACCGGATCTCCCCTGCTGTCGGCTTTGTTAGTGTCGTCAACATGTCAATTAACGTCGATTTGCCCGCTCCGTTTGGACCAAGGAGGCCAACCGCTTCCCCTTGCCGTACATGGAGATGGACATTTTTTACTGCTTCTACTGCAGCAAAGCTCTTTGAAACCCCTTCTAGTTCCAGCATTCTTTTCCCTCCCTTGTCACTATTATCATACGCGTGCTGCTTCGTTATATCGATTCACTGCGGTCATAAAGTGCTTATCCCCTAGCATGACTTAAGTCATCTTTTTGGAGACAAGGGGCAACAAGCCGTGCTTATGCCCATTTCGGCTTTTTGCACGGCTTGTTAAATATCATGTTTGACTGCAAAAATGGCTAGCTGTGTCCGGTCACGCACCCCTAGTTTGATAAACAATTGGCTTATGTAATTTTTAACTGTCCCTACACTTAAATAAAGTTCAGCAGCGATTTCCGCATTGTTGCGGCCCTGCCCCACTAGGCGAATGATCTCTTTTTCCCGCTCAGCTAAAGGTGGAATCTGTTCTTTCTCCTGCGGAGCTGAGTGCTGCAGAAGCTTTGGCATGACCTTTGCCGCCACTTGGCCATCTAAGACGAGTTCGCCTAAAAGTGCCTTTTCAATCGTAGCAAACAAACTTTCCATATCGGCATCTTTTAATATATAGCCCTTTGCTCCAGCTTTAAGTGCCTCAATCGCATAACGTTCATCAATAAACGTCGTTAACATAACGATTTTCACATTTGGATCCCGTTCAATCAGCCGCTTTGTCGCTTCAATGCCTGTCATCACAGGCATACGCACATCCATTAGCACAAGGTCAATGACATGGCGGCCAGCTAAATCAACAGCCTCTTGCCCATTCTCAGCTTCAATCACTTGATAACGTTGACGATGCTCGATCATCATTTTCAAACCTTGGCGGACAATTTGTTGGTCTTCAGCTAAAAGAATCGTTTTCAATTGCCGTCGTCCTTTCTATCGGAAAAGCACCTTCTACTATAAACATCCCGTCTTCATTGCTTGCCCGAAACCAGCCATGCAACTGTTCAAATCGATTGCGCAACTGCGTCAGCCCAAATCCTTCACGAACCGCTTCTGGCTTTGCTTCATTTTTTAATGTCGCTACATACGTCCGTTTGCCGACAACTGCTAAGTGGACATCAATCTCTTTGGCATAAGAATGACGCATGGCATTCGTCAATCCTTCTTGGACAAATCGGTACAACGCCACGTTCTGTTCCTCTGAGAGCGGCACAGACAGAGCTCCGGCTTCTGTTGTAAACGTGACGCGAACATGGCCCTCTGCCTCTAACTTGCGAATGAGGCGAATAATCATCGCTACGCCCCGCTCTTCTTCACTTTCCAGTGCTCTAACTGCACTGCGCATTTCTGCGAGCGCTGTCCGGGCGGTTTGTTTTGCCTCTGCGATTACCGGATCTTGGACCTTCATCTCTGCGACTTGCAGCTGCATCATTAGCGCTGTAAGCTGATGGCCGACGGAGTCATGAACGTCTCTGGCAATCCGTGTACGTTCCCGCTGCTTCGCGGCATCTTCATGTTCAAGAAAACGGCGACGCAGTTGTTTCTGCTCGTATTGGAGTTCATCTATTTTTTCTTGTTGCTGGTGGTTTTGCCTGTGCCATAAGGCAAATTGCCACATCATATAAAACAAAATAACCGTAGTCAGTAGCCAGACAAACGTAGCCGCTATACCCGTTGGGCTACATAAAATCGACGCAGCCACTAAAGCGCTTGGCAAGGCGCCTGCCTGCCATTGTCCACTACTTGTTCGTGCAAATGGATAAACAGCCAGCAATATTGGCACGAGCCAAGCTGCGTCCATTCCAGCTAACAATATGTATACGCACGCTATGGCTGTCAGCAAACTATATAGCCACATGGGGCGCCGCCATAGCGGTTCTGAAAGCAGGCCGCCTAATATCAATCCACTTGTAAGCCAAAACAGCGGTTCAACAAGTTGCGTCTTGTCACTGAGCGGCCAAATGACAATTCCTGCAAAAATAAAGGCAACGCGCACCCAATACGCCACGGCGCACACCTCCTAGTTAATCGCCATTTGGTAAATGCTTGTAGTACAAATTCGTCCCTCGTAAGCCCCCATAAGGATTTTGGGCAAATTGGGGAATCGTCCCTGCAAACGTATAGCCACTTGTTTTGTACAATACATTCGAGGGCGCTCCTTCTTCCGTATCTAGGATGAGCAACGTCCGGTTATGTTCCATTGCTGTTTTTTCGGCAACGGCTAGCAATTTCCGGCCTATTCCTTGCCGCCTCGCTTTGTTAGCGACCATGAGCTTGGCTATCTCGGCACGGTGGCGGCCATTCGCTTTGTCGACGAGGTGAAGTTGAATCGTTCCCATTACGCTATCATTTGCTAAGGCCACCCACACATGGGTATGCTCTGAGAGTTGAAGCGATTGCCAATACGCTTCTGCCTCTTGTTTTTCCATAGGGGCGATAAAGCCAATCGAAGCTCCGCCGTCTACAGTGTCTACCATCAGTTCAGCCAACTGACCAATATAGCGATCTATACTTTCTAGTTTGCTGATTTTAACACTCATCCTACCCCATCCTTCTCTATCCTTACCGTTATTATAACGTAGCTGTTGCATTTTTGCTTAAAGATCTCTATTTAAGCTTGACATTGATAACGATTCTCAATATGATACTTTATAGATCGAACAAGAGAGGACGTCTATTAAAATGAAATCCCGCAATCTCGTTACAGCCTGTATGGCTACCGCATTATTGCTTGGCGCCTGCCAAAGCGAAAACGACAACAATTCCGATGCTGGTTCTGCTTCCGAACCAAAGACGGTGACTGACGGAGTAGGCAATGAAGTCACGATTCCTAACAAGCCTGAGCGCATCATCGGCTCTTACTTAGAGGACCCTCTTGTTACACTTGGAGTGACCCCAGTCGTCCAATGGTCGGTTGCCAGCCGTGAATCCACTCAAGTGTATTTAGAAGAATACCTTGAAGGAATTGATCCAATTGATTCAGTGCTCCCCCTCGAAGCAGTCATGGATGCTGAACCGGATTTGATTTTTGCGCCAGGGGAGACTAGCTTGCAAAGCGGCGATTATGAACAATACAATTCAATTGCGCCTACTTATGTATTAGACCAGGAAACGGCCGATGATTGGCGGGCGGCGTTAACAGAAATCGGTGAAGTGCTCGGTTTAGAAGATAAGGCAGCCGAGGCGCTTGCTACTTACGACGACCGTGTTGCTGAAGTAAAAGAGGCATTAAATGATAAAATAGGCGACAGCAAAGTTGCTGCTGTCTGGGTTATTGGCGGCGATTATTATGTCGTTGCGCCTGATGTAGCTAGTGGCGCCGTGCTCTTTGAAGACTTGGAGCTAGAACCGGCCAATGCAATCGCTAATCTGCCTGAAGATGCTGGCGCCCACTGGAATCCGATTTCACTTGAGGCATTGGCTGAACTTGACGCAGACTATCTTTTCCTTGTAGACGGCGACCCAGATACAATCAAGTCATTGAAATCAGAAGCGATCTGGTCCGGCATTCCAGCAGTTGAACAAGGCAACGTGTTTGAAGTTTCAGGTAAAAGTAGCTGGCTTTATAACGGCTACCAAGCCAATATGCAAACGATTGATTCCGTTTATGAACATATTATCGGTGAATAAACTTGAAATGGAAGAAGACTGGACGCTGTTTATCCAACAGAGACCCAGTCTTTTTTGGTGCTTATCAGCATTTGAAAGCAAATTTCTCACTCATAGGAAAAATTGAACTATAACCTCAGGAACTGTCCGAAACTCCTATTCATTTGGACAATCGAACAAGCGTCCGTTCCAAAAGCAATGATCGCTCCTGAAGGGAGTCGATTTCTACATACTCCTCTTCGCTATGAGGATTGCCGCCAACAGGGCCCATTCCGTCAATGGTTGGAATCCCTAATGCTGATGTAAACGAGGCATCTGATCCGCCTCCTGTCGCTGTTTCCGTTAACGTGAGATCTAGAGCTTGTGCTTCCTTTTGGATCAAGTTAAACAGATCGACCGTCTGCTCGTTCCGTTCCATTGGCGGTCTTGTAATCCCGCTTATTAATTCAACGGCTGTTCCCTCTACGGTAGGAGTCTTGCATATGCTCTGTATTTTTTTCTCCAAAACAGCTGCTTGTTCAAGCTTAGAAATGCGGATGTCTATGCTTGCTTCGGCATAGTCGGCGATTGTGTTGACGGATGTCCCGCCTTTTATTAGGCCGACATTGACATTTGTGCCCGCTTTTTGATCGGATAACCCGTGGAGGGCGACGATTTTATGCGCAAGCTCCTCAATCGCGCTTCGCCCATTTTCTGGTTCAATGCCTGCATGGGCAGCTTTTCCGTTCACTTTCATGACATAAGTGCCGCCGCCTCGCCTTGCTGTTACAAGGGAGCCGTCTTTTCGTGCTGGCTCCATGACGAGGACTGCTTTTTTGCCTTTTGCTTCGGCTTCAATGATCTTTCTTCCAGAAGGCGCGCCAATTTCCTCATCGCTCGTCAGCAAAATGGCGATGTTCTGTAAGGTGGAATCATGGTTTGCCGCTAGCGCAGAAACAGCCGAAAGCAATGTAACATGGCTAGCTTTCATATCGACTACCCCAGGCCCATAGGCACGGTTTCCTTTGATTGAAAAAGGGCGTTTGGCTGCTGTGCCTTTTGGAAAAACCGTATCTAAGTGGCAAAGCAGCAGAATGTTTGGATCACGTGCTTCTTGATGGGTGATCGTCATGTGGTTCCCATAGGTGCTTTGTTCATGGACAATGGCTGAAAACCCTAATGCTTTGTATTGGTCATAAAGAAAAGAGCCTACTCGGTCGATTCCCTCTTTGTCGTAGGAACCGCTATCGATATTTACTAGTTTTTCAAGCAAATCTAGCATGTTTGCTTTGGTATAAGTGCCCACTCCCCGGATTCCTCCCTTATATTACTAACATCGACGATCGGCTAATAGCCCATACGCCGTTGTGAAGCTAGACAAGAACTACAGCATCTCATGATCAATCGGTTTGCTGGCCCCTTCGCCTTTACATTCTTTAAAAACGATATGGATCCATTATAGCGAAAATAGGGCTCTTGCTCTAGCAAATCAGCACATTGTTTGCTCGATTGACAGGATAAATCCAAAAAAGACCAATGGCACTCATCCCCTAGCGCCATTGGTCAGATTGTAGGCAAACGCTCGGTACGTTGGCGTTTGCACAAGTCTATGTTTCAAAGCAAGAGAACCGCTGTTCATGAACGCATGTCCGAGTCGATCGACTACACTTCTCGTCTAACAACGATACTGTGGTTACTTCGCGGCTTCCATCGCTTTTACCGCAATGTCTTTTCGGTAATACAAGCCGTCACTTTTAATTTCTTTCACTGCTTGATAAGCAGCCAATTGGGCATCGGCAATCGTATTTCCAGTGGCAGCAGTCAACAAGACGCGCCCGCCATTGGTTTGCCAAACGTCCCCTTGCTTTGTTGTGCCTGCATGGAACACAAGCCCCTTCGTGGAAGCTGCTTCAATGCCAGCAATGGACACGCCTTTTTCATAGGCGCCAGGGTAACCGACACTCGCAAGGACGACGCCGACAACCGCTTCTTGTTTCCATTCAAGTTCTACCTGGTCTCCGTTTAGCAGTTTCACCATCACGTCAATTAAATCAGATTTTAGCCGTGGCAAGACGACTTGTGTTTCTGGATCGCCGAAGCGGGCGTTAAATTCGATTACTTTTGGCCCTTGGGCGGTCATCATCAAGCCAGCGTATAAAATGCCTGTAAATGGCCGGTCTTCTTTGACCATGGCGTCAGCCGTTGGTTGTAACACTTCCGCTACAGCGCGTTCCACGTCCGCTTGTTTGAATTGGGGAACAGGCGAATAGGCTCCCATTCCGCCTGTATTCGGGCCTTGATCGCCATCATAGGCGCGTTTATGGTCTTGGGCTCCGACCATTGGCACAACGGTATTGCCGCTCACAAACGCCATAAGCGATAGTTCCTCGCCCTCGAGGTATTCTTCGACGACGACTTGTGCGCCTGCTTCGCCAAACGCGCTTTCGACTAGCACATGGCGGAGGGCAGCGATTGCCTCTTCCTCTGTCAAAGCGACGGTGACGCCTTTGCCGGCAGCAAGGCCGTCAGCTTTTACGACAATCGGCGCGCCTTCTTGCATTACGTACGCTACTGCTTCCTCGTAATCGGAAAACGCTTTGGCTTTGCCAGTTGGAATGCCGTATTTTGTCATGATCTCTTTCGCAAACGACTTCGACCCTTCAAGGAGCGCCGCACTTTGGCGCGGGCCGAACACAGGCAGCCCTTCCTCTTCAAAACGGTCAACAATCCCTGCCAACAGCGGCGCTTCAGGCCCAACAATCGTTAAGCCAATATCGCTTTGGATCGCAAATTGCACGAGTGCGTCATGGTCTGATTCGGCAAGCCCTATGCATGTAGCGACATCTTCCATTCCTGGATTTCCTGGGGCTACATAGACGTTGTCGACTAGGCTGCTTTGTTTCGCTTTCCATGCAATCGCATGTTCGCGCCCGCCGCCGCCAATAATAAGCACATTCATAGGTACCTCCTTAATGTTTGAAGTGGCGTACGCCTGTAAAGACCATGGCGATTCCGTATTCGTCTGCTTTTTCAATCGATTCATTGTCACGAACGGAGCCGCCTGGCTGAATAATTGCGGTAATGCCCGCTTTTGCGGCTGCTTCGACTGTATCTCCATACGGAAAGAACGCATCTGATGCGAGGGCAGCGCCTTGCGCTCGTTCACCCGCTTGTTCAATTGCAATCGCCGCGGCACCGACGCGGTTCATTTGGCCAGCGCCAATGCCGACTGTCATTTCGCCGTTCGTAAGCACAATTGCGTTTGACTTCACATGCTTGACAACTTTCCAGCCGAGTTTCAACGCAGTCCATTCTTCTTCTGTCGGTTCCCGTTTCGTTGGAATGCGGATGTCCCCGTCGTCAAAGCCTAAATGGTCTTCTTCCTGAATGAGCAAGCCGCCATGGACGGAGGCAAGCTTTTTCTCCAGCTCGCCTTTGGTGACAGCGACTTCTAGCAGACGGATGTTTTTTTTCTGCTGCAAAATCGCTTTTGCTTCTTCGCTAAATGAAGGGGCGAGAATGACTTCCAAAAAGATCGCCGCCATTTTTTCAGCTGTTTCACGGTCCACTTCTCGGTTTAGGGCTACAATGCCGCCAAAAATCGATTTCGGGTCTGCTTCATAAGCGCGCGTATAGGCTTCGCCAACAGTGGCGCCAGTGCCAACACCGCATGGGTTCATATGTTTGACAGCTACCGCCGCAGGTTCGCTAAATTCTTTTACGATTTCAAGCGCTGCATTGGCATCATTGATATTGTTGTAAGACAATTCCTTGCCATGAAGTTGTTTTGCTTGGGCAATGGATGACGGCGAACTTGTCCTGCTTTCATAAAAAGCAGCTTTTTGGTGTGGATTTTCCCCGTAACGGAGCGTTTGTTTATGTGTATACGTAACCGTCAAGCTTTCGGGATTTTCCTCGCCAACGGCATCGGTTAGGTAGCTGCCGATCATCGCATCATAGGCCGCTGTATGGCGGAATACTTTTGCAGCTAGTTTTTGGCGCAGTGCAAGTTGCTCTTCTTTGCTTGCATTAAGGGAAGCAAGCACAGCATCATAATCGGCTGGATCTACCACCACTGTCACATCTGCGTGGTTTTTAGCAGCGGAGCGGAGCATGCTTGGACCACCGATATCGATGTTTTCGATCGCGTCAGCAAATGATGCCTCTGGGTTGGCGATCGTTTCTGCAAATGGATACAAATTGACGACAACATAATCAATTGGCTCAATGCCAAGTTTTTCTATTTGTTTGATATGTTCATCGTTAGTGCGCATCGCTAATAGGCCGCCGTGAATGTTCGGATGGAGTGTTTTGACACGGCCATCTAAAATTTCTGGAAAGCCCGTTACATCTGAAACGTTGACAACAGCGATGCCCGCTTCTTCTAATGCCCGTTTGGTGCCGCCGCCAGTGGATAGGATCTCCACCCCTGCTTCTGCCAGCCCTTTTACAAACGGGATTAAGCCTGTTTTATTTGATACACTAACAAGTGCTCGCTTCGTCATTGCTGTTCCCCCTCAACATGCTCGTTTAAAACTTGTTTTACAACCGCCGGATAGAGCGTGTGCTCGACGGCTTGGATTTTTGCAGTTAACGTCTCCCGCGTTTCTCCTTTGGCAATTGCTACTTGCTGTTGGGCAATTACCGGACCTGTATCCATGCCTGCATCGACATAGTGAATGGTTACACCTGTAGTGTCTGCCTTTGCCTCCAATGCTTGGCCTATTGCGTCCAAACCAGGGAACGCAGGCAAAAGCGATGGATGGATATTGATCATCTTTCCCTCATAGGCTTCAAGCAACGTCGGTCCAATCAACCGCATATAACCTGCTAACACAATAAAATCGATGCCTTCTTTTGTAAGAAGCGTCAAGATTGCTTGTTCATAAGCGGCTTTATCGGAAAAAGATTGTGGCGAAAGATGCTCCGCCTTCACCCCCAAATTCCGCGCTTTTTCGAGTACTGGAGCATGTTGCTTATCGCTGACGACAAGCGCGACTTCTCCGCCAAGTTCGCCTGTTTTTGCTGCTTTGATGAGCGCTTCGGCATTCGTTCCCGTCCCAGAAGCAAAGACCGCGACCTTCATGCACCAATGCCCCCAATCACCGTTCCTTCTGTTGGCGTTACGCGCCCAATAATATAGGCGTCTTCCCCATTAGCTTCAAGAGTGGCGAGCGCTTGTTGGTGTTTGTCCTCAGGTACAGCGAGCACCATGCCAATGCCCATGTTAAACGTATGAAACAAATCCTGTTCAGATAGGCCGCCTTGCTCTTGGATCAATGAAAAAATCGGCGGTATCGGCCATGAACCGTAGTCAATATGAATGCCTACGCCTTTTGGCAGCATGCGGGGAATGTTTTCGTAAAAGCCGCCTCCTGTAATATGGGCTGCACCAGCAAGCAACCCTTGTTTGAGGCAGGCAAGCAACGGTTTTACGTAAATTTTTGTCGGCGTCAAAAGCTCTTCTCCAAGCGTCTTGCCAAGTGTGGCACATTCCGTTTGCAACGTCAGGCCTGCATCTTGCAACAATACTTTGCGGACAAGGGAAAAGCCATTGCTATGAAGGCCGCTTGATGGGAGCCCAATCAGGACATCGCCTGCTTGAATATGTTCGCCTGTCAGCAAGTCTTTTTTCTCAACTGCCCCGACTGAAAAACCGGCCAAATCATACTCATCTTCCCCGTACATGCCAGGCATCTCCGCCGTCTCCCCGCCAATAAGGGCACAGCCTGCAATTTCACAACCATCGGCGACACCCTTGACAATCGCTTCAATTTTTTCTGGCACTGCTTTTCCACAAGCTAGATAATCCAAAAAATAGAGCGGTTCAGCTCCCTGTACGACAATGTCGTTGACACACATGGCGACTGCATCTTGGCCGATTGTGTCATGCTTGTTTGCCATAAACGCAATCATTAGCTTCGTGCCAACGCCGTCTGTCCCTGATACAAGGACAGGCTCCTTTAACCCTAACGATGAAAGGTCAAAATTGCCGCCAAATCCACCTAGACCGCCAAGTACGCCTTTTCTTGCTGTTCGTTCCACATGCCGTTTCATTCGGTTTACTGCTTCGTAACCAGCTTCAATATCGACCCCTGCTTGTTTATATGCGTTTGACACGAATGCTCTCCTCCGATTCTTTGCTATACTTTCGCGTGCGGATGCACGGTGTCGGCATAAATCTCCGTTGGGTATTCGCCTGTAAAGCAGGCAAGGCATTGCCCGCAATTATGCATGGCTTCAGAACGGCCAATCCCTGCTTTTAAGCCTTCAGTCGACAAAAAAGCAAGTGAATCAGCACCCATGATTTTCCGCATTTCTTCAATTGAGTGGTTGGAAGCAATTAATTCTTCCGTCGTTGACGTATCAATTCCGTAAAAGCACGGATGTTTAATCGGTGGCGATGAAATGCGGACATGGACTTCAGCTGCCCCTGCATCACGAAGCATATGGACAATGCGGCGGCTCGTCGTTCCCCGTACAATCGAATCGTCAATCATAACAACTCGTTTGCCTTCGACAACGCCACGCACAGGGGAAAGCTTCATCTTTACTCCTTGTTCCCGTAGTTCTTGTGAAGGTTGAATAAAGGTACGCCCGACATAGCGATTTTTAATCATGCCCAATTCATAAGGAATGCCGGACTGCTCGGCATAGCCAATTGCTGCGGAAATGCTGGAGTCAGGCACGCCTGTCACCACATCCGCTTCCACTGGCGCTTCAATCGCAAGCTGTTTTCCTAAATTTTTTCTCGCTGTATGAATATTGATTGTATCCACATTTGAATCTGGCCGCGCAAAATAAACGTATTCCATACTGCAAATCGCCCGGTTCCCTGGAGAAACGAAGCGTTCGCTGCGCAAGCCTGTATCGTCAATAATGAGCAGTTCGCCTGGCATTACTTCACGCTCATAGGTGGCGCCAATGATGTCGAACGCACATGTCTCTGAAGCAACGACATACGCATCGCCTAAACGTCCGATGGAAAGGGGACGCAACCCATTTGGATCAAGGGCGACCATCAATTGGCGCTCGTTCATGACAGCAAATGCATAGGCGCCTTTTAAGGAAGACAGCCCATTTTTCAATTGTTCTTCTAACGTATAGTAGCCGCTGCGTTTAATAAGATGGGCGAGCACTTCCGTATCCGATGTAGACTGGAAGATCGACCCTTGTGCTTCAAGCTGGTGTTTTAAGTGATTGGCATTGACAAGATTGCCATTGTGGGCAATCGCAAGACCGCCTTTTTGCGAATTGAAATACAACGGCTGGACATTGGCATAGCCGCCTCCGCCTGCCGTCGCATAACGGACATGGCCAATCGCGCCCTTCCCTTGAAGGTTGCGCAAGACATCTTGATTAAACACATCATTGACTAGGCCGAGCCCTTTATGGGCAGAGAGCTTGTTTCCGTCGGACACGACAATGCCTGCGCCTTCCTGGCCGCGGTGCTGGAGGCTGTGCAACCCATAATACGTAATTTGCGCAGCTTCTTTATGGCCCCAAACGGCAAATACGCCACATTCTTCGTTCAAGCCTTTGATTTCAGTAAACATGGAATAGCCCCTTTCCAGGCTTTCACTAATTCATCTTGGCAAAGGTCGATGACAGCATTTCCATTTTCGCTACGAATCGTTAATTTTCTGCTTTCCGTAACAGCCCCGACTGCAACCGCATCACGGACCGTATCTTCAAATCGTTGTTGATCGCTAGGTTTCACGGTGACAATAAAACGTGATTGGCTTTCAGCAAACAGCTCAGCTGCGCTTAGGGATAGACTGATTTCAGCGCCAAACGGGCATTCCATCATTTTTTCCGCTAAGGAAACAGCAAGTCCGCCTTCGGCAACATCATGGGCAGACTGGACGAGGCCTTGTTCGATTGCGCTCAACAATTGCTGTTGGCGCGCTTTCTCTACAGCCAAATCAATTTCCGGCGCTTTCCCTGACAGTTCGCCAGCTAGCATTTTTTGCAGCTCGCTGCCGCCAAACTCTGCTTTGGTTTCACCGATTACATAAATCAGGTCGCCTGCATCTTTAAACGACTGCGTCGTAATATGAGCAACGTCTTCAACCAAGCCAACCATGCCGATGACAGGAGTTGGATAAACAGCACCGCCAGACCGTTCATTATAAAGGGAGACGTTGCCGCCAATGACAGGCGTCCCTAGCTCCCGGCATGCTTCGCTTAAGCCATCGGTCGATTTTTCTAGCTGCCAGAAAATTTCTGGCTTTTCCGGATTGCCGTAATTCAAGCAGTCTGTTACGCCAAGTGGCTTCGCTCCTGAACAAACAAGATTCCGCGCTGCTTCCGCAATCGCAATTTTTCCACCCATTTCTGGATCTACATACAAATAGCGAGAATTGCAGTCGGTCGTCATTGCTAATGCTTTATTCGTGCCGCGGATGCGGATCACCGCAGCGTCTGAGCCAGGCTCGACAACGGTATTCGTTTGCACCATATAATCATATTGCTCATACACCCATTCTTTGCTAGCAATCGTCGGCTGAGCCAAAAGCTTCAGCAGCGTTTCATTCGCGTCTGTTATCTCAGGAATATAAGGAGCCTGCTGTTGAAAAACGTCAAAATAGGCAGGCACTTTTGATGGTTTATGGTAAACAGGCGCATCTTCTGCCAGCGCATCGACCGGCACATCAGCGACAACTTCGCCTTTATGGGTTAAACGGAGCCGGCGATCATCTGTGACAACACCGACTTCCACAGCATGGAGGTTCCACCGTTCAAAAATCGCTTTGATTTCGTGTTCTCGCCCTTTTTCGACAACGAGCAACATCCGCTCTTGTGATTCTGACAACATCATTTCATACGGCGTCATCCCTGCTTCACGCTGTGGCACTAGGTCCAAGTTCATTTCGATCCCTGACCCTGCTTTGCTCGCCATTTCGGCTGAAGAAGAAACAAGGCCAGCGGCGCCCATATCTTGAATGCCAATAAGCGCATCCGACTGAACCACTTCTAGGCATGCTTCCAGCAAAAGTTTTTCCATAAACGGGTCGCCCACTTGGACAGCCGGACGTTTGGCATCGGAGTCTTCGCTTAATTCTTCCGAGGCAAAAGTAGCACCATGAATGCCATCGCGGCCTGTGCTTGCGCCGACATACATAACGGTATTGCCGACACCTTTTGCTTGGCCTTTTTGAATATCTTTATGGTCGATCAAACCGACACACATTGCGTTGACAAGGGGGTTCGCTTCGTAGCACGGATCAAATTGCACTTCTCCGCCGACCGTCGGTACGCCGACACAATTGCCGTACCCAGCAATCCCGGCCACAACTTCTTCAAACAAGTACTTCACTTTTTTTGATTCGAGTTCGCCAAAGCGGAGCGAGTTTAACAATGCGACAGGACGGGCACCCATCGAAAAAACATCGCGCAAAATGCCGCCGACACCAGTAGCAGCGCCTTGGTACGGCTCAATCGCAGACGGGTGGTTATGGCTTTCAATTTTAAACACAACCGCCTGTTCGTCTTTAATGTCGATAATGCCTGCCCCTTCACCTGGGCCTTGGAGCACGTTCTCGCCGTCAGTCGGAAACTTTTTCAACAGTACTTTTGAATTTTTATAGCTGCAATGCTCAGACCACATGACGGAAAACAAGCCTGTTTCTGTGAAATTCAATGGCCTGCCGACGATTTTTTCAGCCAGTGCAAATTCATCATCCGTCAAGCCCATTTCTCGATATAGCCGCTCGGCTTTAATCGTTTCAGCGCTTGGCTCAAGAAGCTGTGACATGAGATTCCCTCCAGTTGCGTAAGATCGATGTAAAAACAGCCAATCCTTGATCGTTTCCGAGCAATGTTTCTGTTGCCCGTTCTGGGTGCGGCATCATGCCAAGCACGTTGCCCCGTTCATTGGTAATGCCAGCAATGTCGCCTTTGGAGCCATTGACATGCTCATTGTAACGAAAGACAATTTGCTTGTTTGCACGAAGGTTTGCTAGCGTTTCGTCATCACATTCATAGTTGCCTTCGCCATGAGCGACAGGAATGCGAATCGTTTGCCCTTGTTCATAGCCAGAAGAAAACATCGTTTTGTTGTTTTCGACAACTAATTCGACTGTGCGACATACAAATTTCAAATCGATATTGCGCTTCATTGCCCCAGGAAGCAAACCGGCTTCAAGCAGTACTTGGAATCCGTTGCAAACGCCGAGTACAGGCTTGCCTGCCTCAGCCGCTTGGATGACTGCTGGCATAATTGGCGCAAAGCGGGCAATGGCTCCAGAACGCAAGTAATCGCCATGGGAAAAGCCACCTGGAAGAAGCACGGCATCAAAACCGTCTAAAGACGTTTCCGTATGGAAGACATATTCGACTTCCTCGCCAAGTCCGTCTTTAATGGCATGATACATGTCTGCATCGCAATTAGAGCCTGGAAACACGATGACCGCAAACTTCATGATGGGACAACCTCCTCCACTTCAAAGCGGTAGTCTTCAATAACGGTATTGGCAAGCAATTTCTCACACATCTCTTTGACGCGCTCTTCAAGCTTTTCAGTAGATTCAAGCTGCAATTCCATATACTTGCCGATGCGGACATCTGTAACTTCCTGGTAATCCATCGCGTGAAGCGCACTTTTGACAGCGCCTCCTTGGGGATCTAACACACTTTCTCTCAAGGTGACATAGACTTTCACTTTATACATGGTAAAGCCCTCCTAGCCGGGATAAAATTTCTTGATAGCCTTCTTGTAAGTTTCCTAGATTTCTGCGAAAAAGATCCTTATCAAAACGTTCCTTTGTGTCTTTATCCCATAGCCGGCACGTATCTGGCGATATTTCATCGGCAAGGAGCAACTCCCCTGCTTGCGTGCGGCCAAACTCAAGCTTAAAGTCAATTAACTGAACACCGATTGTGGCAAACAACTCGATTAACTCGTTATTCACAGCAGCGGCCATTTGTTTTAATTGCGCTACTTCCTCTGCCGCAGCGACGTTTAAAATGCCGATGTGGTCCTCGGTCACCAATGGGTCACCGAGGGCATCGTCCTTATAATAAAACTCCACAAGAGGCTTTTTCAGCACCGTTCCTTCTTCAATGCCAAGTCGTTTAGCCATGCTGCCAGCGACAACATTGCGGACGACTACTTCAAGAGGAATGATGTCTACTTGTTTGACCAGTTGTTCCGTGTCAGATAATCTCCGTATAAAGTGCGACGGAATCCCCTTTTTCGCAAGCGTGGCAAAGATGAGAGAAGAAATTTCATTATTGAGCCGTGCTTTGCCTGCAAGCGTCTCTTTCTTTTCACCGTTGAAAGCCGTGGCGTCATCTTTATATTCGACCCACAGTTCTCCTTCTTCGCTGCTGCGGAAAATCCGTTTGGCTTTGCCTTCGTAAAGCAATTCCCCTTTAACCATTGCTTGCTCAGCCCCTTATGGATATTAGTCGTTTAAACCAAGACGTGTAAAAATCGTATCGACATGCTTCATATGGTGTTCATAGTTAAAGCACTCATTTAATTCCTCTGGCGACAGCACATTCGTAATGCGTGGCTCTCCTTCCACCAGTTCACGGAATTGAACGCCTTCCTCCCACGCTTGTGTCGCTTTCGGCTGGACAAGGTCATAGGCTTCTTCACGGACCATGCCTTTGTCGATTAAGCTAAGGAGCACACGCTGTGAATAAATGAGCCCGTACGTCCGTGTCATATTACGCTTCATGTTTTCAGGGAAAACCGTTAACTGTTTAACAATGTTGCCGAACCGGTTCAGCATGTAATTGAGCACAATTGTTGCATCTGGCAAAATGACACGCTCGGCCGATGAATGGGAAATATCCCTTTCATGCCACAAGACGACATTGTCATAAGCTGTGTTCATGTAACCACGCATTAAACGGGCAAGGCCTGTCATATTTTCAGAGCCAATTGGGTTGCGTTTATGAGGCATCGCAGAAGAGCCCTTTTGCCCTTTTGCGAAATATTCCTCGACTTCGCGCAGCTCGCTTTTTTGCAGGCCGCGAATTTCGACGGCAAATTTCTCAATCGATGTCGCGATTAACGCCAAGCTTGCCATGTATTCGGCGTGGCGGTCACGTTGGAGCGTTTGCGTGGAAATCGGCGCTCGGTTTAAGCCAAGCTTTTCGCACACAATTTGCTCGACGCGTGGGTCAATATTGGCATATGTGCCAACTGCCCCTGAAAGCTTGCCAAAGCGGACGCCTTCCGCCGCATGGTGGAAGCGTTCAATGTTTCGTTTCATTTCTTCGTACCAAAGGGCGAGCTTTAAGCCAAATGTCGTTGGTTCTGCGTGGACGCCATGTGTGCGCCCCATCATGATCGTATATTTATGTTCTTGCGCTTTTGTTTTTATAATGTCTAAAAAGCGGTTTAAGTCTTCTGCCAGAATCGCGTTTGCTTGTTTTAGCAAATACGACAGCGCTGTATCAACGACGTCTGTTGACGTTAAGCCGTAATGAACCCATTTCCGCTCTTCGCCAAGCGTTTCTGAAACAGCCCGCGTGAAGGCGACCACATCATGGCGCGTTTCTTCTTCAATTTCCAAAATACGATCTACACAAAAGCTTGCGTTCTCGCGAATTTTCGCCACGTCTTCTTTCGGAATTTCGCCTAGCTCCGCCCAAGCCTCACAAGCGACAATTTCTACTTCAAGCCATGCCTTATAGCGGTTTTCATCTGTCCAAATAGCACCCATTTCTGGGCGTGTGTACCGTTCAATCATTCGTTGTTTCCTCCAACAATTAATGTAAAGTCGTTTGTAGCCACAATTCATCCAGCAAGCGTAGGCAGTGATCGGCATCGTTTCCAAGCGCCGTTACATGCCCCATTTTCCGCTTTGGTTTAGCGTCTTTCTTTCCATAAAGGTGCAACGAAACCGAGCCAAGACGGTCAAGGCGGCCAAGCAATGGGGCAACATCGTCTCCAAGTATGTTCTCCATTGCTGCGGCAGCCAACAATTCAGTCGAGCCGAGTGGCAGTCCGCACACAGCGCGGATATGTTGCTCAAACTGGGAAGTGCGGCACGCTTCTATTGTATAATGCCCTGAATTATGGGGTCTAGGGGCGAGTTCGTTGACAAGCAACGACCCATCTTCGTTAACGAACATTTCTACCGCTAACAGCCCGACTGCCTGCAAACCATTTACGATTTTGACAGCCAACTCAAGCGCTTGTTCTTCTGTTTCGCTTTGAATGCGAGCCGGAACGATCGTACGATGGAGAATGTTGTCTTTATGTTCATTTTCCGCTACAGGAAATGTCTTCACTTCGCCATTGCGCGATTTAGCGACAATAACCGAGATTTCCCGTTCGAAAGGAATCATTGCTTCGAGCACAAGCTCCCCTGAGGCAAGAAGCGTTTTTACGGCTGCTTCTAATTCCGCTTTCGTGTGTACAACCGCTTGGCCTTTGCCATCGTAGCCGCCGCGGCAAGTTTTCAAAACCGCTGGCAAGCCTACTTCATTGAGTGCTTCTTCGATATCGGCTTCCTCATAAATCGGGGAAAAAGGGGCGACTGGCACCCCTAAAGCAGAGATCGCTTGCTTTTCCTTAAGACGATGCTGTGTTGTCCCAAGCACTTTAAACCCTTGGGGAAAGTCGCTTAGCTCTGTGAGTGTTTTTGCTGCTTCTTCATCTATGTTTTCAAACTCATATGTGATGACATCACTTACATTGGCAAGTTGTTTGCACGCTTCTATATCGTCATAGGCAGCCGTAAACACATGATCCGCGATTTGTGCACACGGGGCGTCAGGGGTCGGGTCAAGCACAGCAATCCGGTACCCCATTTGCCTGGCCGACAATGCCATCATCCGCCCAAGTTGGCCGCCGCCAATAATGCCGATCGTGCTCCCTGGCTTCACTTCGCTCATACGAGTTCACCACTGCTTTCTAGAACGGTCTTTTTAATGCGTTCACGGCGCGTTGCCAATCGTTGTTGCAACGCCTTGTCCGTTGTGGCAATCATTTGCGCCGCCAAAAGCGCTGCATTGGTTGCACCTGCTTTGCCGATTGCCACAGTAGCCACAGGTACCCCTCCTGGCATTTGCACAATCGACAACAAGGAGTCCAACCCTTTTAAGGCACGTGATTCAACAGGAACGCCAATGACCGGGAGAAGGGTCTTTGCCGCGACCATTCCTGGCAAATGGGCCGCTCCCCCTGCCCCTGCAATAATGACACGAAGCCCCCGCTCTTCCGCTTGTTCCGCGTATTCAAACATATAATCAGGAGTACGGTGGGCGGACACCACTTTTTTTTCATAGGGAACGCCAAGTTCTTCTAAAATCTCACTGGCATGGCGCATCGTTTCCCAATCAGAAGTACTGCCCATAATGATGCCGACAATCGGCTGTTTCATGTCACATCCCCCACTCTTGTCTTTTTTGCAAACAGAAAAAGCATAGAACCGCTTTCTTTCTTGACACTCCATGAGAGAAAGTTCGCAAATTCTATGCCGAAAAGGCTAATATGCGCGTAATGACTTCCCCTCATAGTCCGGCAATTTACGGTTGCCGGGTAGAAACGTTCGAGCCATATTCCCGAGTATATATGAGGCGTTTTCGTTTTTAACTTGCTTTTCCCCTTTTAGTTTACGCATCCTCCTCGTAAGTGTCAACAAATAGTCGAACATTTTATCGAAAGTATTTTACATTGTTCGTTTTTATCTTTTTTAATTACTGCTGAAACAAATGCCCAATTGCTGCATAGCATAATGTACATTGATTGAATGACAGAACTTTATGATTGTCATTGTGATGAGGAGGACAGACAATGAGCGCTTTTGAACAACGAACCAAACGCCTCTTTCTGTTTATTGTTTTCGGCATTGCCTGGGGATGCGCCGCACTCGCGCTTGCTGTCCCGCAAACACCGGTTTTATATCTTGCTATTTTTGCCGCAGCGAGCCCGCTATTTGCTGCTTATACGTTGCATTTATCAAACTATAGCGACTCGTTCTTTGCCCATGTATTTCTATCTGGTAAACCAAACGTCTGGTGGATTGTTGCCGTTTTCGTCCCGCTGTTCTTTTGTTTTGTCCTATTGTCTTCTTTTATGCTTATCGCTCCTGCGCTGATGACGAATCCGTTTATTTGGCTGCTCGTTTTTTTAGCTGCCCTATTGCAAGAGATCGGTTGGCGTGGTTTTTTTCAAAAAGAGTTTACTAGATTGCCTTTTTGGCAATCATCACTCATTGTCGGCGCCATTATCGCCTGTTGGCACATCCCCGTTATTCTTGTATTTTTCCAAGGCAGCGATTGGCATGTTTTGCTTTTGGCTGCATACTTTTTGCTAGCAAGCGCGCCCCTTTCCTTTTTGACGGCGACAAGCAAATCGTCAATAGCTGCTGCGCTTATGCAAACTGGGCTATTTATGGTGTTTTGGCTTAGTGTTCCATACCTGCAAGCCGTGATTGTCGTTTTCGCTTTGCTTCTCATGCTCAATGGCCTTGTGATGCTCGCCAATGCCGTCTATCCATCGTTATACCGCAATGCGTTTGTCGTTAAGTAAGCATTGGCTTTTCTCATCCCCCTTGCTATACTAGATGAATCTTAAAAGGGGGGAAGAGACGTGTTTACGCTTGAGATCGACGACCATAGTTACTTAAAAGTGCTTGACCTTCAAGATGCGCCGGCGATTTTTGCACTCATTCAAAACTCAAAAGCGCATTTGCGTCCATGGATGCCGTGGGCCGATTCCACTAACAAACGAGAAGACACGGAAGCGTTCATTCGCTCTAGCATGCAGGACTTCGGCTCTAACAGCGGCTTGCATGCTGGCATATGGCATAAAGGCCAAGCGGCAGGCGTCATCGGCTTCCACCAGTTTGATTGGACGAATAAAACAGCAACGATCGGCTATTGGCTCGGCGAGGCATTTTGTGGCAAAGGGCTAATGACAAAAGCTGGCCACGCTTTATTAAAACTAGCCTTTGACTACTATCATTTAGAACGAGTGGAGCTTCGTGCTGCGACAGAAAACAAAGCGAGCCAAGCTGTCGCCGAACGCCTAGGTTTTACAAAAGAAGGCGTTATCCGCCATGCTGAAGTCGTCGGAGGGGCGCGCCACAACCATGTCGTTTATGGTCTGTTAAAAAACGAATGGCAAGCAAATGCGGAGTAATCGGACATTGCACCCCCAGGCTAGTTATCACAACTAGCCTGTAGATCGATCTCCCCCTCTTTCCTGTCTGTCTCCACAACCTATTCAATTACCACTAAAAAGCTCACTTGTGCAATCGCTGAGCGAGCATGTTTCCTTTTTCTTGATTTAGCTACGATTGTTCTCATTGAAAACACTGATGTTTGCCAGAAGGTTAGGCGATTGCGGGAGTAATTTAGGATTAGAAGGTTACGAGGAAGCTTCCATGAAGGGAACTGGCACGGGACAGGAAAGTTGTCCGTTTTTCTTCTATCTCTCTGAAAAATAGCAAGCAAGAAGTGATTGGTAGCATTTGTATCAAAGTTGGCCATTCGGATTTGATGAATTGTATCTGTCTGAACGATGAAGTTATGAAACACTGTTTACAAGATTCCACAACTCTTCCTCTGTTATGTTTCCGGCTATTCCTGGTTTATCGCGCAAATAGGTTACAATTTCCCCTTGCTTTAAGCCTACATAGACATACAGCCCTTTTACGATCATTCTTAAGTATTCAAAGGACGGGGCATGGAACGGTACTTCTTTTTTCCACTTTGCTGTAAAAGTAAAAATGGGGAACCCTTCCTCTTCCCCTGCATAAAGCACTGTGCCATACCAAGAAGGAAGTACGGCTTTCCTCCCTCTTTGCTTCAAATCGTCGATGTCGATTGAAAAAGCAAGCCCGTTATTTTCCTGTTTAACGACATCTTCAAATTGCTCCTTCGTTATTAAATATTTCCGGCTGTACGTATAAACCCCAGCTAAAGGAGTCAAGCCAATAAAAGCAACGCCCTTCTTTTGCCAACGGGTTGAGTTTTGAGCAAAATAAAGCGGGAAAGGCAATCGATGCGCGCTTTCCTTTATTGGGTGGGCAGGATCTGAACAACCAACTTCTTCGATCTCCGCCCCCTCTGGCTGGCCGCCTCTTATATAACAAAGAAACCGCTCCCTGTTCATATTCGATCCGTAGCTGGCATACCAGACATACGTAGCGTTATCCATTCGATTCTCCCCCTTTTTATAACCTTAATCCTCTCCTTTCATTGTTATAGGATTAGTCCTTTTCTATTCCAACTCAATTTAAAGATTGACTGACTTCATCAGCACTAATCCTTTATCAACTGATGTTTCTACATAACCAATGATTTGATCAAACGTAAATACATTTAGTTTCTCGTTTATGACATCTTCATCGTACTCCATATCATTGATTACATCAGGAAGGAATGTTTCCACATCTTTCGATTTTACTTCTTGCAAATCACAAATGGTCGGTAGTGACCGGAGCATGGGTTTCAATTCATTTGCACAACCATAGAGTTCTAATAACTTTGCGTTCAATAAGCGAAAATCATGGTAATACAAATTAGACAGTTCTTTATCGGCCTCCAGGCGATTTTTCAACCATGGCAAGTAAAAACCTTTTAGCCATAAATCATCAGCGATTAAATGGACGAAATAGCCTAATATATAATCACTTTCCATTTCCGAACGATATTTGTCTAGAAATCCCTTATAATCAATCCTTCTCGAATAGTCTTGCAGCTCCCCTTTAAAGAAATGGGACAACTCTTTCGGGGACACAGCATCTGGAGCAATGCCGCCAAGTAAAAACGCCTTCTTATCTTTAACCGGGAAACACTCCGCTATTCGATTAGCGATCATTAAGTGCATGATTCGTGAACCCAAATTCCTCATCCTCCCATCATTATTCCAGAACTCTCCCCCATCCTAACCATCTTATTAAATGCAACAGCCAACCATACGATAAAGGCACCTCAGTTCTGTTGTCTACACCGAGACACAACTCTTACATTTTTTGCTTATGCATAAAAAGAGTGGTGCAAAACCACTCTTTCAGACTGTAGACAAACGCTCGCATACTTCGTCGTTTGCCTCACTCATATGCTCATGAACCCACGTTCTATTCGCATCTTCCCTCGGCTGCACTCCTCGTCTGACAAGCGTTTTCTATCAGTCTGAGGGCGGTTATCGACTTTGTCGACAACCTCAAAGAGTGGTGAAAAACCACTCTTTATATACTCCTGCTTAAATGTTCATGTATTAATTTCCATTCGCCATCGTAGACGGTGAAAACATTCGTTGCCCTGCCACTGCCTGAAACAAACTTGCCATTATGGTATCCTTCATACCGGTACGTGTAAATGCATGTTGCCACCTTCTCATCAGCAGCTAGCCAGTGAACATTTGTCGCAGAGTAAACTTCCTCTTTAATGATTTGCCACGCGTGTTGGAAGTAGTTTCCGATGTCCTCCAGAGACGTACATGTTTTATCTGTAAACCAGTACACCGCCTCAGGATGCAGAATTTTTTTTACTTCATTAAAATCATGGGTATTTGTTGCGTTAATATATGCCTCTAATGCTTTTTGATATGTCATGGTGTCCTCCTGAATGATCATGCTTTTCCACCCTTAAAGCTTTATGGACGTCTTAGCCTTTGCCGGGTAACGAATTAAAAGGGAAAAGCTAGATGTCGGCTATTTCCCAACTAAACGAAAGAACCGTTACGCAAAATCATTGCCATCTGTTCGAATGCCTTCAAAAATAATGCGCTGCCGCACATACTCAGGCTCCGCTTTGCTGTTTTTCTGGGCAAAAACAGGCTTCTCGATCCGCCTTACTGGTCGGTAGCCTTCCCGCTCCATCCGCGCCAAGCAATCGCTAATCGTTTCATTGGCCCCGACTTCAAATGTTTGTTTTTTCGGTTTCACTTTTTCCTCCTTGAATTGAAGCAGTTTCTATAGCGATTTTACCACAAGCCAACCTTTTCGCCTCATCTACATGAGTTCCTTTTTGCCATAAGAAAGTTTTTAAAAAAAATAACGGCCAATCCCCGATTGGTATCGAGAAAAGGCCGTAACTTAGGAGTTGTTCGTTTTTAGAATGGAGGTACATAACGATTAAAGAAATGGTACCTTTTTAAAAGGTCTATAAGCTATCTAAATACGATTTTAATTCCTCGATGTGAGTAGGTGTTCTTGAAATAATACTCAACTCATCGTCGTTAATCCCATAGAAGTACTCATCATTGTAAAAAGCTATGAATGAAGGTCTTTTCCCCTTTATAATTGCTCGTGAGTAATTATACACTTCATGTGCTTTGACATCTGTCACTATCACAAAGTTTCTAGTCATGCCAAATGTCTCTTCTTTATGATGAAACTCCTTCCAGTTTTTCACTTTTACAGTGTTATGCAAAATATTCGTTGTAATGATTGGTTTCTTAAACCCCAGTGGCAAATACGATTTCAGAAAAATAACATCAATGACGGAAGAGCGATCAAACATAAATGATGTTAATTTACGTAAACGTGTTGGTTTTCCTTTAAACGCATCTGTTTGAATAACCAACTGTCGTTTTGAGTCAATTTGAAAAATCGGTGCCTCGTCAGCATAAAAAGTAATACCAAATGTATTTTGAATCCTCTCCACCTATAATATCCTCCAATGAAATTTAACAGAAACCATCCTCCGTTTAATTCGAATCATGTTAAAAATTAGTCAATACTAGATATAAAAAGAAGCCGACATTTCCAGCTCAATAAGCTAAAAATAGGCTTCTATACTTAATAAAATGGTACAGTTTATCCTTTATGCTCTTGAAGAGAACTGTGCTTGCGAAGCCATTTGCTAATATCCGCAACCTCTAAATGATCAGTCGCAATTGCTACTGTAAATCGTTCGAGCTCTACTTGATCATTTGTCAATTCATAGCCGTTCGTAACAAGGAAGTATTCAACCGACCATAAGGCCGTTCGTTTATTAGCATTATAAAAACAATGATTCTGCACCAATGATTGAAACAAAGCTGCGGCTTTCTCATAGATAGTAGGGTATGCATCTTTTCCAAGCACTGATTGTTTTGGACGATGGAGAGCCGATTCCAGTAAGTTCATTTCCTTTACGCCAATTTGTTCATCAGGTGAGTATTTCATGATCACATAATGATTAATCCTAATGACTTCTTGCACACTTGGATATTTCATTTTTACCGGTCAACCAAGTTTCGTGTCACTGTCTCAAATTTCTTATCCGTTTTTTTTAAGAAATCGATAAACGCTTGGTCAACTCCTTCGTCTTTTTTCACTGGCTTCACAATCATTGCCCCATCTTTGACCTCAATTTCCACCTCAGAACCGTTTTCAATTCCTAATACTTTACGTACATGGGATGGGACCGGTACAGCACTGCTATTTCCCCAGGGATGGACTTTGAAGGACATATTCTTACCTCCTCTTTGTTCTTTCATTATACTACCGCTCCTTCTTTGATGTATATACATAGTATATATTAGTTTATGTCATTATTCCCTAAATGCAACCGGTTTAAAACGATAGGCCTAATTAGCATGCCTTTGTTTGGGATTTACCAGCTTCTAACTAGCTTGTCTTGGGCAATCCTATACCCATCCAACCCCAAACTTACTGTCTGGAAATGATGTCTTAAGCCAAATGAAATAAACCGCCCATTTCGGGCGGCTTGCCTACATACCAATCGTACGATTGTTGTCTTGTTGTTTGCGGTTTGCTCTTCTTTTTCGCCATTCTGGGAAAATTAAAGCAATAAGCGTGAAGACAAAAAGCGATACTGCGAGTGGGCTTTGCAGGAAAATCATAAACGATCCATCTGAAATCGTTAATGATTGGCGCAGCATCTGTTCCATCATCCCTCCAAGAATAAAGGCAAGGATAAAAGGGGCTGCCGGGAAAGCAAAGATCCGCATTAAATAGCCGAGTATTCCAAATAAAACGAGTAAATAAAGGTCAAATGTGCTGAAGCTGACCGCGTATACGCCGACCATGCTAAATATGATAACGAGTGAAATAAGCAAAGGCCGTGGGACCGCTAATATTTTTACGAAGTAAGGAATAAGAGGCAAGTTTAAAATTAATAAGAATACATTGCCGATATACATGCTGGCAATGACGCCCCAAAACACAGTTGGGTTTTCAGTCATTAACAATGGGCCAGGTTGGACGCCTAGTACGAGAAAAGCGCCAAGCATGACGGCTGTCGTGCCTGAACCAGGTATGCCAAGGCTGAGCAATGGCACAAATGCGCCGCTTGTTGCCGCATTGTTCGCTGTCTCTGGGGCGGCAAGTCCTTTAATCGAGCCTTTGCCGAATTCTTCTGGTTTTTTAGCAAGCCTTTTTTCAGAAATGTAGGCGATAAACGATGAAATGGTTGCGCCTGCCCCTGGCAAAATACCGAGAAGAAAGCCGAGGAAAGACTGCCTTGTCATCGGCCCCGTCATTTCCTTAAAATCAGATTTGCTTAATTTTAAGCTGCCGATGTTTTTAAAACCACTCATCGATTCTTTCCGGTTTAAAATAAGAAAACACACTTCAGCCAAAGCGAAGACACCAAGAGCAACAATAAGAAAATCGATACCATCAAGCAAATTGACACTGCCAAACGTAAAACGGGTTGTCCCCGTTTGTGAATCAATTCCGATCGTCACAACCATAAAACCAAGAACCGCCGATGTCAGCGCTTTCAATGTTGAGCCGTCGCTTAAACTGGCGATAGCTGTCAAACCGAGAAGCATAAGCGCAAAATACTCAGGCGGGCCAAAGTAAATTGCGACGCTTGCTAACATTGGCGCAAACAGCATTAACAACACAACGCTGACCGTACCGCCCACAAATGAACAAATGGCCGAAATCGCGAGGGCTTTCCCCGCCTTGCCCTGTTTTGCCATCGGGTAACCGTCAAACGCAGCAGCAACCGTTCCGGCAACACCTGGGGCATTCAACAAAATCGACGACGTTGAGCCACCATACATCGACCCATAATAGACACCGGCCATCATCACAAGTGCAATCGTTGGATTCATGCCATACGTAATCGGTATCATAATCGCAATCGCGCTAATTGGCCCGAGTCCGGGGATCATCCCAATGATGGTGCCAAGAAGCACGCCAATAAACACAAAAATAATTCCTTCCCAGCTGAATGCAACTTGAAAGCCTTGCAACAGCCCTTCAAATGAGCCCATGTTCTCCCTCCTTTAAAACGGCAAAATGCCTGCTGGCAGCCGAATCGCTAACCCGTAATTAAACAACCAATAAACGCCGATTGAAAAGACAATCGATGTAATTGCATTAACAAGCCACTTTCGATACCCTAAAAATCGTGAACATACGAGAATGAATAACGTGGTCATAATCACGAAGCCAATTACTTCAAGCACAGTAATGTAAATAAGAATGAATCCCATTACAGTAAGAAGCATCCAAACTTCCTTCTTCGGAATCGTCCGCTTTTTCTTTTGCTCTTCCGTGTCAGGGTCTTTGGCAAAGAAAAAGCAAACCCCTAGAACGAGCAAACTAGCTCCGAGCAATTTCGGCACTAAGTCCGAATCAACGGGGACAAATGCATATTCCGGCAATTGGAATGCCATCACTAAATAAACAACTGCAATACCGATCAACACAATTGAAATCCCTCGATTGACAGTGAGTCTCATGTTATCACTCCTTTAGTCGCGGCGGAAGCCTAGTTCATCTAAAACCGTTTCCAAATCTTCTGATTGTTCTTCCAAAAATGCACGGAACGTCTCAGAATCCATGTACATTTCATCCCACCCATACGCCTCGCGCACTTCCGCAAACGCTTCAGATTCGGAAGCTTGTTTAAAGATCGATTCATAATAAGCGAGCTGTTCCTCCGTCATATCCGGCGGACCAAAAATGCCGCGCCATACGACAAATTCTGCATCAATGCCCTGTTCTTTCCCTGTTGGCAACGTTGACAAAAACTCGCCTTCCAACCGCTCAGGGGCTGTGATGCCAAGAACTTTCATTTTGCCTGCACGAGCCTGTTCTGCCGCTTCTGACACGCCTGTTGATACAACGTCGACGCTGCCATTTAAAACAGAAGTCATTGCCCCGCCTTCCTGATCAGACACGTAACGAATTTTGGAAATGTCTACACCAGCCGCATCGGCAAATAAAACAAACTGCATGTGGTCCATACTTCCTGGTGAAGACACGCCAATCGTCGTTACTTGGCTCGGATCCTCGCGCATATCGGCAAACAATTCTTCCAGTGTCTCCCACTTTGCATCAGCTCTGACAGCGAAGGCTCCGTAGTCGGCAATTAAATTGGCAATCGGCGTAAAGTCTTCGTAGCCGTATGGAGACTGCCCTGCCAAGGCGACAAAATGCAACGGTGGCGAGGCGATAAAGATATTATGGGGGTCATTTCGCTTATGGATGTATGCCCAAGCAACTGCCCCGCCGCCGCCAGGTTTGTTAACAACGCCAAAACTATGGTCAGCAATCTTTTCTTCATCGATTGTCTTGGCAAGCATTCTTGCGGTTGTGTCCCAGCCGCCTCCAGCTGCCGCCGGAGCAATAAACTCAATCGAACGGTCCGGCTCCCATTCCCCTTCTGCGTTAACGGATCCGCTTTGAACTGGCATCGAGCAGCCGCTAATTAGTAAAGCAACACCCATACTCACAGTCCATATGCTTTTTTTTATGAACACTCTTTATTTCTCTCCTTTCGTATTATTTTTCTTATCTTACTGAGTTTTCACGATAATGTAACCGTTTTCAAAATAACGCTCATTAAGTGCATATTATTTATTTTGTTCATAAAGTTCACGAAAAAAAGCAAGAGACGCCTCTTGCCTTTCTACGTTGCCCAATACTTTCGCTCCGGTCTGCCAACAATGCCATATTCCAGCTCCGCTTTTGCCTCATTAGTTGAAATTAAATACTCTAAATAGCGCCGTGACGTTGTCCGTGAAGCGCCAAATTTCCGCCCTAATGCTTCGGCCGTTACTCCTTCCGATTGTTGACGCAGCAATGTGCGCACTCTTTCAAGTGTCAACTGGTCGATTCCTTTTGGTAAGGCTTCTGGTGGCGCATGTTTGGTTTTGGTGCCTTGGAAAAATTGATCCGCTGCTTGCTGGTCAATCGGCTGTTTATCTTGGAGCCACTTACGCAAGCTTTTGGCTTTATCGACCGATTGTTGCAAACGCTCAAACGCAATTGGTTTCACTAAGTAATCGACAACGCCATTTTGCAATGCTTTATGGAAAATTGTTTTTTCAGTCGCCGCCGTAATCAAGACGATTTGCATGTCGGGGCATGCTTGGTGCAGCTCTGGCAAAACGTCTACGCCGAGGCGATCTGGTAAATACACATCCAGCAGCAGCACATCAGGCTGGTGCATGTTTGCAAGTAAAACAGCCTCTGTCGCATTTTGCGCTTTGGCGACAACGTCAACATTTTTCATTTTCTTTAAAAACTGTTCGTGAATTTCAGCCACTCGATAATCATCTTCGGCGATCATTATTTTCATGTTGTCAACCCCTCCTGTACCTTTGGAATATACAAACTAATGATCGTCCCTGTCGGCTTATTCGCCTCGACTTCAAGAAAGCCACCTAATTCTTTTAATGCCGCTTGCACGAGTGAGAGCCCGAAACCGCGATGTCCACCTTCTTTTGTAGTAAACCCTTGCTCAAAAAGGCGTTCAGCAACAGCGGGATCAATGCCAGTGCCATTGTCGGCAATTTCAATAACAAGCTCCGCGCCAATATCGGTCAAAAACACATCGACTTCTGGTGTTTTTGTTTCCAAGACGGCATCAAAAGCATTATCAATCACATTGCCAATAATGGTGACTAACGAAGCCGTTGCTTGCGCTGGCCACATAAATGACACCGCGCTGTCTGGGTTGATCGCTAGTGTAACTTTCTTTTCGGATGCCTTGGAAAGCTTGCCGAGCAAGACCGCCTGAATCGTCGGATCGGCAATTTGCTCGAAAATGACTTTTTCATGGCGCGTATGTACGCCTGTTTCTTCATGGATAAATTCAAGCGCCTTGTCGCTATAGCCAAGCTGAAGCCAGCCAGAAATCGCATAAAGCTTATTGGTAAACTCATGTGCTTGCGCCCTGAGATCCTGGGAATACTGCTGCATTTCCGACAGAGCATTAATCAGCTCGTATAGTTCAGAACGGTCTTGGAAACTGGCAACTTTTCCGCCATACTCCCCGTTCTCTTCAATTGTTTTGTAATGGACAATTAGCCGTTTATCGCGAAAAATCGCTTCGTGTGGCCCTTTACGGTGCTGCTCTTTTAAGACCGCAGCCATTTCTGATTGTGTAAGCACCGTTTCGACTGGCTTCCCGACTGCATCATCTTCAATTTGTAGCAAATCTGTCGCCGACTGATTGACAAGCGTGACAATCCCTTTTTGGTCCGTTGCAATCAATCCTTCTTTAATCGATTGGAACACCGCTTGGCGTTCTTTATAGAGTCTGGCAATTTGGTAAGGTTCAAGCCCAAACGTGTCGTTGCGGATGCTTCGCGCCAACGCTGTGCTTCCTGCAATTCCGACTAAAAAAATCAACAGCAGCCAAATTAAAAATACAACCATACCCTGTTTAAAGATGGAATCGATATAGCCGATCATAAATCCTACTGATACAACGCCAATGACGTCGCCTTCTTCATTAAAAACAGGCGTCTTCCCCCGCACCGCAGTGCCAAGAGAACCATCCGCCAACGAAATGTAGCTATTTCCATAAACAAGCGCCTGTTCGTTGTCTCCGCCTACCATTGGCATGCCGATTTTTTCCTGGTCTGGATGGGTCAAGCGGATGCCATTCTCATCACCCACCACAATATATTCTGCATCTGCCCGTTTTTGGATAGCACCAATCAACTTCTGAAGCTCGTCTGTGCTCGCCCCTGTCTCCAACGCGTTTTTCACGTCTGGAATTTCTGCAACGGCTTTGGCAGTCGTCAACGCTTGTTCGCCAATAAGCTGGCGCGCCTGGTTTCGTTCTAAATAGACATATACCGCTGTGACGAGCACCATAATCAGTGTAATGAGCCCGCCTACATATAGGATAAACTTCTTTTCAAGCGACCGCTTTTTCACGTTACGCTTCCCCTCTCTTGTTGTCTAGTATAACGTTTTCAAAGAATCTGGAAAAGGGGGCGGTGCGATGGCGTTTTTTCTTTATTGTACTAGCTGACTTCCTTTGAGTTAACGACACGTCCAAAAAGTGAACAACACTTCTACCTGTGCTATACTTAATAGCTGAATGGGAGGGGCAGGTTTGGGAAACTTATAAACATACGTACTTCCAACGTTTTCATACGAAAGAAGGTTATACCAATTAGCACGATTTATCTTGTCTTACTTTTGTTTTTCATTATTGGTTTATCAAACATTATCCAACGCTTTCTGCCGTTTATCCCATTGCCATTAATCCAAATCGCACTAGGTATGTTGTGTTCCATTAGTCCAACTGCCGGCCTTCACATTCCATTAGAACCAGAGTTGTTTTTTGTCTTGTTTATTGCCCCATTGCTTTTTAATGATGGCAAAGTCACGCCTCGAGATGAATTATGGAAGCTGCGCCTTCCTATTTTGTTGCTCGCCCTCGGCCTCGTGTTTGCTACGGTTGTGGTTATTGGCCTATTCATCCATTGGCTGATTCCGTCCATACCATTGCCTGCCGCATTTGCACTTGCTGCGATTCTGTCACCGACAGACGTCGTCGCTGTCAGTTCGATTGCCAAACGAGTCCACATGCCAAAAGGGTTAATGCGCCTCCTTGAAGGCGAAGGCTTAATGAATGATGCTTCCGGCCTTGTCGCTTTTAAATTTGCTGTTGCAGCTACCGTTACAGGTATATTTTCGGTTAGTGAAGCATCCGTAAGCTTCTTGTTGATTGCACTCGGAGGGCTTGGATTAGGCGTGCTGTTTTCTTTTATGCTCATCGGCCTAAAAATGGCGTTGCGCCGCTTTGGCATGGAAGATATCACAACGCATATGATTATTCAAATTATCACGCCATTTGTCATCTATATTGGCGCCGAGGAATTTGGCGTTTCCGGAATTCTTGCCGTTGTAGCGGCAGGCATTGTCCACGCGATTGAAAAAGAAAAAGTCGAGTCGCGCACGCTAGAGTTGCAACGTGTGTCCGACACAACGTGGTCAGTCATTCTCTTCATTTTAAATGGCCTTGTCTTCGTGTTGCTTGGCCTGCAAATCCCAGACACAACGCGGCTCATCTTTGACGATCCGCAAATTACAGATATGGAAGTGATCGGCTATATACTCGCCATTACCGCTTCTTTGCTTTTGTTGCGCTACATATGGCTTGCATTGTTTTGGAAAAAGATCAAGCCACTGCTTTTCTTTCAAGAAGAACCAGAAGAAAAGCATCGTGCCATTGCGCTCCTAACGTTTTCTGGCGTACGTGGCGCCGTCACGCTGGCAGGGGCATTCACAATCCCTTACATCGCCGCCGACGGTTCCCCGTTTCCAGAACGGGACTTGCTGCTGTTCCTTGCCGCCGGCACCATTCTTGTGACAGTGTTGCTTGCAAGCATCTTGCTGCCGTTATTAGCCAAAAAACCAGAACTTCAAGAAGCCGACCAACAGCTTAGCTTTACACGGGCGCTTGAGCAGTTGACCCAAGAGGCAAGAGTGATTTTGGCTGATAAATCCCATTCTCATGACAAACAAACACTGCGCCGTTTACAGCGCGAATATGACCGTATTGTCATCCCGCTGCTCCATGATGCCAATACCAATCACACCTTGATAGCGCCAGACCGCAAGAAAGAGCTTTTTCTGTTGTTCAAAGCGTTGCAACATGAGCATGATTTGCTTGAAGCAACACTTGAAGATCCCACATTAACAGAAGCGATGGAAAAACGGCTACGCGCAAGAGCGCAAAACATTGGTCAAATCCTAAGTGTCCGCTCGCCACTTGCTTTCTTACGTTTCGGTTCAAAACATTTTATCGACAGAATGTTAAACAAAGCGAACAAAAATCGCCTATCCATTGAGGAAAAGAACCGTCTCTATTTGATTTACACACGCCTCTTTGCTGACATTATCAAAAAACTCGACGAACAAATGACGACAAAAAACGAGTCTGTCACTAAACGAGTCATCCATTTTTACAGAATTCAGCTTAACCGCCTTGATCATGTGCACTTGAACAACGATGAAAAGCTCTATAAGGAAATGCTCGGATTGCATTACGAGATTATGGAAGAGATGCGCCGCTCTTTGCAAACCCTTTTCCAAAACAATGACCTTTCTCGTGAAACGACACAAAAGCTGCGCCGTTACTTAAACTATATCGAGGCCAATGTAACCGAAGCGTTGCAACTACCTGACGAGAAAAATGGCCATTGACCACGGCTGTGGCAAGGGATGAAAAAAGACGCGAACATAGGGATTCGCGTCTTTTTTGTGTGATTGGTAGTGTTGGACCGTTAAGCTCCTTGTTTTTTGGCGGTTTGACCGTGGATATTGTTTAAACGTATTATCGGTTAGGGCGAACCTTGTTGTATAAGTTTATGGGACAAGAAATCTGGTAGCTTGCAATAAGGTTCCAATCACTTTGATGACCGGAACCTTTTTAAACCCGTAATCCCTAAAAATAACTACTCCTTTTCTTTTTTAAAAGCAAGGTTTAATTTTCTTAGCATCAAAGCTGCGTCTTGAGACAATTCACTGTATATTTTCCTCTCTTCAGGAGTGCAACACTCTAAGCAACGAGAACAAATGGACAAAGTTCGATGTATTGCTGCTGCACACTCCATTAATTCGCTGTTAGTTCTCATTTTATTATTTCCTCCTTTTTTGATTGTTTACAATAAATTCAAAGATAGTTGGGATGTTCTCAAATTTAATTTTGTCAATCGACTGAAATAGTTTTATCCTCACTTCCTGTTCAACGTCATCGCGAAACCTATTCGGTATAGCTTTCATTTGTCTTTTAATTTGAGGTTCCACTTTTCTAAGAACATACTCACGCTTCTGTTTTATTTTTTTAGCTAGATCTAATTCATCATTCATCTTTATCAACCATCTTCTTGTATAACTTCTCTAGTGCCCGATTATGGATTGTTGAAATATTTTGATTAGAGACATTAAGATATTGGGCAGCACTTTGGTTATCCATGTCGTAAATATAGAATAACTCTAATACTTGGAGTTGCTTTTTTGTTAAACCCTTAAGAGCAATTTTTAATTGCTTATTACCAACACACTGACAAATCGATTCACATTTTTTATCAAACAATACTGCTGGATCGGTCGAATAATCTACGGCAAAATAGCTTTGTAAAGTGTTAGAGACGTTGTCAGTAGGAGCCTCTTTATCAAGAATATACACGTGCTTTTTGAAATGGTTCCTGTATCGCTTAATAACATCAATTGTATAATTTCTAATTAGTGTTGAAACATACTTTAACAGACGTAACTCGTAGAAAAATAGGCGAAATGCTAAGTCTAATTCACTAACGTTTTCTTTATTTGGCTGATCTAACACCTTTTAATAAAGCAGATGGTGTTCTTTAATAGAAAGGAAGGATTTAAGTACAGGATGTTCACTTGGCTGTAGATCAGTTAATAAAGAAATACTGTGCTTGTCTATATGATCGACTAAATCCACAACAATTCCCCCTTTTTTAAATATATAGAGGAATAAGTACCGTATTTATCAACCATTTCTATATTTTGTAATAAAAAACAGACTATTTTGTTGAAAATTTTTCAAATGATGGATCTAATCAACATTATTTTCTCTTATCTAGTACCTAGGGGGGATTAAAATGCACGATGTAAACAATTGGGTTTTGCTACTTGGTAATTTTGGTTTCCCTATTTTAATTGCTGTTTATCTACTTATTCGGTTTGAAAGAAAAAGAGAGCGTAAAATATCTTGTGTAAATAATAAATATTAGACGGAAAAAGGAAGCCCTTTTCTAGTAGAATTGAGTTACCACACAAAATTCACAGAAAAGAGGACTTCCCTATGACTGATTTTACTACAGATATTGCACAAGCTCTAGTTCGGAAAGAGGATTTGAAAGAAGTTTTTCGAACGCATCTAGAAAACGCCGTCAACACCCTTCTAGCCACAGAATTAACGGCTTTTCTGGACTATGAGAAATACGATCGTGGTGGATTTGGTTCAGGAAACTCGAGGAATGGCACGTACCCGCGTACGTTTCATACAGAGTTTGGGGATCTTCACCTTTCCATTCCGAGAGATCGAAATGGGGAGTTTCACCAACAAACGATCTCACCGTATAAGCGATCCAATGACACGCTTGAATCATTCGTCATCCACATGTATCAAAAAGGAGTCACGACAGGAGAGATCACCGATCTCCTTGAACGCATGTATGGCCATCATTACACGCCACAAACCATTTCGAATATGACCAAAACGATGGAGAAACAAGTCGAAGCTTTTAAAGCACGAACCCTGGCGAAGCGATATGTCTGTGTCTATTTAGATGCCACCTTTATTGCGATTAAACGAGACACGGTTTCAAAAGAAGCGGTCTGTTTGGCCATTGGTATTCAAGAGGATGGGACGAAAGAAGTGCTGGCGTACACGATCGCACCAACTGAATCGGCTTTGGTCTGGAAAGAAGTCTTAGAAGATCTTCAGAATCGAGGTGTCGAGGACGTGTTGCTTTTTGTTTCGGATGGGCTTAAAGGAATCGTCGATTCCATTCAAAGTCTCTTTCCTTCTTCGTCCTATCAATTGTGTTGTGTCCATTTATCACGCAACCTCGCACACAAGGTTCGCGTTTCAGACCGGGCTGAAGTCTGTGGTGATTTTAAGCGAGTCTACCGCGCGACCAGCAAACAAGAGGGCCAAAAAGCGCTCGATGACTTCGTGACAAAATGGAAAAAAGTCTATCCAAGAGCAACAAAATCACTTGAGGAGAATCCTTTTATACTCACGTTTTACGACTTCCCTCAAGCCATTTGGCGAAGCATTTATTCCACCAATCTTATTGAATCCTTTAATAAACAGTTAAAGAAGTACAGCAAGCGGAAAGAGCAATTTCCAAATGAACCGTCCATTGAGCGGTTCCTCGTTAGTCAGTTTGAACCCTACAATCAAAAATTCTCAACACGTTGTCATCTTGGATTTGATTTAGCAAGAGCTGAATTAGTAAGCATGTTTGAACGAAGAAAATAACGAAAGTGGTCTAACTGAACATAGATTAGGGTTTTCATTTACACAAAATTCTTGACGGTCCCAAGAAAAATTGAAGCCCTAACATCTGTTATTAACGAATTAAAGAATAGTATTAAAAATAGGAGGAAGTAAAGTCCTTACTACAATTTAGTGCCAATTTTTCGAGTTAACAACATGACGCTAGAAAGCTTAAAAGATCGAAGAAAAGAACATCAAAAAAGGGGATCTTGAAATAACTGATTTCTTACAAATAAAAAAATACAAAAGAGATTATTTTAAAAGCTCACTTGGCAGTAAAGCCAAGTGGAAAAGCAAAGGTCTACAAAAATTTTTATCTAGGTTCTAATCCGAGGTACTAACATATTAAATTGTACCACTGCCTTCTTTAAAAAGCAGCAAATCAGTATGAAAAAAGTAGAGGCAACACACAGTTGTGCCCCTGCTTTTTGTCTTTTTATGTTAAAACAACCTTTGTTAAACTTTTTCACCATAGTTGATTATTATCCGCCAAGTTTCTCTATATGTTAACGAGTACAGAAACTTTCCTCTTTTGTACTCAATATATTAGGAAAGGAGGGATAGTATTGGACAAAAAAAATAATGAGGTGAAACCTCAATATATTACTGGTTGTGCAGGAGATAGCAGAGCTTGCTGTTACTACCATGAGAAATGTTTAAGAGAAGTAGGTGTTTTTCCGGATGGTACTCAATTTTACACGGGCAGATGCTGTGGACAATAAATTAACCTGGGGGTATTATAATGGGTCAAACAGTTGTTGACGGTTCATTTCTTGACAAGTTCCAAAAGCAAAAATTATTAAATCAAATCAAAGAACGAAAACCTTATAAATTAATTTTGGAGAAATTGTATGAGGTAGGATTAAAAAATAATTCTGCTGAATCCATAGTTGCTTATAACGGCAAAGTCGTGAATAGCTTTGAAGGAAATGAGCATATTTTTAAGCTGACATTTGCACACTTAAAACTTGAAAATGCATTGGTTTATTACCACCTTGTCGAAGCTGGTGAGGAAAAACTAGAAAGTTTCTCTGCGGACCTCCTTCATACTAATGGATCTTTAATTACAACTTTTGTAGTAGAGGATCAAGAAGTTAAAGAAGTTTTGACAACAGAATACGACGGTCAGTTAGATCAAACGATTGAAGAGGATCTGCCCGATAACCCTAATTATGATCACAATGAAGAATTAATATCTATTCAAGCACCTTGGGATATCTGTATGCCAGGAGGATACAGACATTGTGGAAGTGATTGTGGCGACAAGGGCAGTAAAGGCGGCGGTACACCCATAAATCCAATTGACACTTGCTGTCGATCTCATGACCGTTGCTGGGAGCGGTATGGAAGATGGGATTGTCAGTGTGATCGTAATCTAATTAACTGTGCTCGACCGCACAGGGGCAAATATCCTGCAGCCTATGCAACAATCTGGGCAGTCTTTGCTTATAATGCATGCTAAAAAATGAAAATCACTCCCGAAGGTAGAATGGGGTAAAATATGATGGCCTTTTTCGATTATAAGCGGGAAAGGCCATTGTATTTTTTTCATTTTCATACTTGTTATTGACTCAGTAAACATCCGTACGTTTTATCGTTCCTAGGGAACGTGCCTTTTTTTGGGAGTTAATTTGACAAGACATAGTACATCGTTATATATTAGTACATAACATAATATGAATATTGAAAAGGAGGATAAAATTGGATAAAGAACAGCTTAAAGGCAACTTAGATTTAATTATACTTGCACACGTTTTCAAAACAGATGACTATGGGGGTGCCATTGTTAAAAAAATATATGACGAAAGTAACCAACAATACAAAATGAGTGAAGGAACCTTGTATTCACTTTTAAAAAGACTTGAAAAAAAAGGACTCCTTTCCTCTTATTGGGGAGATGAAACGAATGGCGGCAGGCGCAGGTATTATTCTATAACCGAGGCAGGAAAAGTGACATTCAAACAAAAATTGGAAAGTTGGAGATCAATCAATAAAATGATTGAAAATTCAATAAGGAGTGATTGAGGTTGGCTACCAAATTTGAAAATTATGTTGACAGTATCCTTAATGAAGTCGAGCTTAACAATCAAAATTATAACGACCTAAAAAGTGAAATTTTGACATATCTCAATGAGAAGAAAGAGTTTTACGAAGGCAAAGGCCTGGATTCAGATTCAGCAGCAGACGCTTCTATCGAAGACTTTGGAGAAAGCAAAGAAGTAGGAAAGGATTTACTTAAAACTTATCTTCCTTATCGAAAAATTGCTCTAATAAGTGCCATCGTTTCCAGTTTTGTACTTAGCACATCTATTTTTTTATATTCTTCTTTTTTCGCAAACTCTGTTCCTTTAATTTGGTTTTTTTTAATGCTAAGCTCAGCTGGAGTAACTAGCTATTTTTACTTTAAACCCCTTAAAACGGCTAAATATCGAGCTTTCTTTATAGGGTTTATGGTTGTTTTTTCTTTTATAAGCTTGATAGGTCAATTTTATCTTGAAGCAATAAAACACGATATAATATACATGATGTTGTTCGTATTATTAATAATTACGTTTGTCGCAATATTGACCAACATAGTAATTGGGGCAATTCATCAGCCTATCAGCTCTCGATTTCAAATTCTAAACACTACTCAAAGAAGAATAAATGTCTTGTTTAATCTAGTTAGTGGCATTGTTGTATTAGGGTACACCTCTTTAATTTCGGTAGGCTTCTTCATTTTTGGCGTGCCACCTAGCCTTGCTCCAATCACTTTTGTTTTATTCATTTTAGGTATATGGGTGATTAGTCTTGTTTTTAGTCTTATTAAAGTAAATTTGTCGATGGTAGGTAGATTATTACAGGTTGGAGTAGTCGCATTAGTTGTGAGCACTTTTTTCTCTCAAAAAATTATTGACGTAATTAACAATCTGTTCTAAAAATATCCCGTTTATAGAAAACATTTAGAACCAAAACCTACCTATCTTCTTTCTCTTTGATCACAGGTTGGCTGGTTTTGGTTTTATTCCTGTCAAGGTAACACCAATAAATTACCCGTTTCTGCGTTGATTTTCCTAGGTCTTTGATGGTCACAGGCATATGAATTTTCCAGAATATGTCCCCGCTTCAGCGTGCGAAACCGCAATTAATGTCCTATGTGGAATTGGTGGCAGAGCAGCGTGTAATGCCGCATGTCGTGCCATCCCAATTATAGGTCTCTTACTTGTTTTTACTATATATGGAAGTTTATGTGCTACAATTACTGCAGATGGGTGTAACGCAGCTAAAAGACGATTCTGCTAAATTTTACATGAAAGGATGTGAGAAAGATGAAGTTGATAGCAAGTAAAGATACATCTGATAAGTATTCAGAAGTTCATTTTTACTTTTATAAAGTGTTAAACGTCCTTTCTTTCAAAAAATCAAAGCACCTCCGGAAAAAAATTTTAGTAATCGATGAGCATTTGAAATCAAGAAAGAAAAATTATTAAAATGCAGCTGTTTCAGACCATAGACAAAACGCCTTTGAGGAATGAATCCCAAAGGCGTTTTGTTGATCAAAAAGATGTGGAATGACTTTGGAGTTGGAGGAGTGTTCCCCCTTTAAACTTCAGATGGCTAATTTTTAAAGTTCCTCGCAGCAAAAACAAGCATCGCCTGCATTGAACTTTTCCCAACCCTTTCAGGTTAATCCAACGCAGACCATGCTTTTGTTTCAGATCAGCAAAGACACGATCAATTGTTTTTTCGGATATAGCCTTTAGGGGGCATTGGGCGTTATACGGCATGACTGGATGAACGCCTTCTTCTAGAAGCTTTTTGGCAATGGTCGGCGTTTTAAAGCCCGCCCCGCCCTGCTACAATCTTCGGTCGGCACACCGTGTCTTTCAATTGATCAAACAGGTCTTGGAAAACTTGGCTGGCGTGGATATTTGCTGGTTTCACCATGATTCCCAGAATAAATCCAGGCATCACACGCCGTATGGAAGCTATAAGTCTGTCGACTGTCTCGGTAATATCGAGACAGTCGACAGGCTAAACAGACTGCATTCCGCGATCTGTTTCCATTTTACACAGCTTGCCCTTGCTGCAAATAGTACATATGGGCATACGTCCCGCCTGCAGCCAATAGCTCTTCATGAGTGCCTTTTTCTAGAATCGTGCCTCGGTCGAGCACAATGATCTGGTCAGCATCTTTAATAGTAGACAATCGATGGGCAATCACAAACGTCGTCCGGTTCGCCTTCAACGATTCCAATCCGCGCTGAATGATCATTTCCGTTTCCGTGTCAATGCTCGACGTAGCTTCATCCAAAACAAGAATGGCTGGGTCCGCGACTAGAGCGCGGGCAAAGCTGACAAGCTGCCGCTGTCCACTTGATAAAGTACTGCCCTTTTCCGATACTTCTTCATCTAAGCCATTCGTCAGTTTGGCAAACACGTCCTCTCCGCCAACAAGGCGAACGGCTTCCTCAATTTCAGCCCGTGTCGCGTCAGGCCGCCCATAGGCGATATTTTCGGCAATGGTGCCTGAGAACAAGTATGGTTCTTGGAGAACAATGCCCATATGTGCCCGCATTGCTTGGGGCGATAGTGTTTTCGTATTGACACCATCGATCGAAATCGTCCCAGTCTGCGGATCATAGAAGCGGAACAGCAAGTTGATAATCGAACTTTTTCCAGACCCTGTATGGCCGACAAGGGCAACCGTATCGCCAGGCTTTGCGCGAAACGACAGGCCTTTCAGGACAGGCTCGCCGTCTTTGTAAGAAAAACGGACATCCGTGAACGCTACTTCACCTTTAAAACGCGGAATTTCACTATCATCCACGTCTCTTCCTTCTTCATCCATTAATTCAAATACCCGTGTACCAGCTGCACGGGCTTGCTCCAAATTAGCAAGCTGATTAATAATTTGGTTAACTGGCTCAAACAGACGATTGATATAATCCACAAACGCATACAGCACGCCAAGTGTTAAAAAACCTGCTGTTCCACCGCTAATCCACCAAATCAACCCCACAAACACCACATTTTTGACAACAAACGTCAAATTGTGGGATGTTAATGAATTGAGTTTAAGCAGTTTTGCTTGATACGTATAATGCTCTTCGTTTAACTTTTCAAACGCGGCTTCTGTTTTTGGTTCTTGGCGAAATGCTTGGATAATGCTCATGCCTTGGACTGCTTCGTTCATTGCAGCGTTAATTTCCGCATTTTTGGCGCGGATTTTCCGGTTATAGCCTGCAGCAAATTTACGGTACACTTTAAACCAAGCATACAAAATCGGCAATAGCACAAGCGCCATTAGCGCCAAACGCCAATCAAGGATAAACAAAGCAACATAAATGCCGGCAATGTAGATGCCGCTTGAGAAAAAGTTGGCGAGCACGGTCATATACAACTCACGAATTGCTTCGGTGTCATTCGTAATGCGGGCAACAATTTTCCCAGCAGGCTGATGGTCAAAAAAGCGTACAGGTACTCGGGAAAGCTGGCCAAATACATCAACCCGCATCCGCTGGATAATGCGGTGCGCTGCTTTCTTTAAATAGTAACTTTGGCCGTAGCGGAAGAAGGAAGCGACAAACACAATCCCTAGGTAAAGCAACAACCAGTTGATAATAAGCGGGATTTCCGGCGAATAAAACGCAAGCACTTCGGAAGTCGACAACGGTTCCGCTTCCGCTGTATAAACGTCTCCCCCTGCTTCAATCCTCAGCTCTCCATCTTGAAAAGAACGACTTCCGTCAAGAGGAAGTGGCTCTTCCGTAAAGTAAAACGACTTGCCGATTTGCATAATTTGTACAGCTTCGCCTTCGATTTGGCTGCTATCAGCGTAGGCTTCCCGTGTGTAATAGGCGCCGTTATACGAGACTGCCTGGCTGCCTGCTTCGGTCTCATACCAAGGCTCTTCAATTCCTGAAATATGGCGGTCAATCACTGTTTTTGCAATAAAAGGCCCCGTCAACTCTGCTGCTACAGCGACGGCTAACATAAGCAAAGCAGCCATAATTGTCCACTTGCTTGTTAACGCATAACGAACGAGCCGTTTTTCCGTACTCATACATTCACCTCCTCTTCACCAAGCGATTGGTTCCTAACTTGCTCTGCATACCAGCCGCCTTCTTCCATTAATTGCGCATGGGTGCCCCGCTCTACTACTTTTCCGTCTTCAAGGACAATGATTTGATCGGCATGTTCAACCGCGGACATCCGGTGCGTTGTAATAATGGTTGTTTGGCCAGCACGTTCCTTTTGGATGTTGGCAACGATCTTCGCCTCTGTTTTAGCATCGACAGCTGACAACGAATCATCCAAAATTAACAGTTCCGGCTTTGTCACGAGCGCACGTGCAATCGAAATCCGTTGCTTTTGTCCACCAGATAAAGACACGCCATTCTCGCCAACAAGCGTATCAAGCCCCTCAGGCAAAAAAGCGAGGTCTTGGGCGAAAGCCGAAGCTTCGATTGCTTCGTTTAACTGAGCCTCTGTGGCACCATCAGCAGCAAATAGAATGTTCTCACGCACTGATTTGGAAAAGAGCACATGGTCCTGCGGCACATAACCGATCGCACCGCGTATTTCTTCTTGTGGCAAATCGGCAATCGACACACCCGCAAAAGAAATGTCACCGCTTAGTCCTGGATAATACTTCATTAATTGTTTCACAAGCGTCGACTTGCCGCTCCCCGTCTTTCCGACAATTCCAATCGTTTCCCCTTTGTTGATTGTCAGAGAGATGCTTTCCAACTGATTTCCTTTTGCGCCTGGGTATGAAAAGCTGACTTTTTCATATCGGATCGGCAAATGGTGGCCAAGGCCTTCAACAGGCACATCCGGCGCTTGAACCGCTTTTTCAACCGTTAACGTATCGTTGACACGGTCATAAGAAGCACCACCACGTTGCATAATGTTAACCAATTCACCAATTGCAAACATTGGCCAAATCAACATCCCTAAGTACATGTTAAATGTAACGATTTGTCCAAGCGTCACTTGTTGGTGGAACACCAAATAAGCACCGTAGCCAAGACCGATCACATAACTTAAGCCAACGACCATATTGACAACAGGGTCAAAAAACGACTCAACACGAGCCACTTGCATGTACCGCTTGTATACGTCGTTGCTCTTTTCGGCAAATAATTTCTCGTCACGACGCTCGCTCCGAAAAGCCCGGATAACGCGCATGCCTGCCACCGATTCAAGCACACGGTTGTTCAAATCACCGAACGCTTCTTGTGCTTTTGAAAAACGGGAATGGATCATACTCCCTAAAATCGTGACGACTAACGCAATCAGCGGCAACGGCGCAACGGCCGCCAGCGTCAGACGCCAATCAATCAAAAGAACCATCGCAGCAAGCAAGATCCCCATAAATAAGACCGAATCCAACAATGTCAGAATGCCGAATCCAGCAGTCATCGAAATGGCCTTCATGTCATTCGTTCCACGAGCAAGCAAATCGCCTGTTTTCCGCTTCTCGAAAAACGGCGGATCCATCGCAAACAAATGGCGCATAAAACGGGAACGCAATTTCCGTTCCAAAATAAAAGCGCCGCCAAACAGTTGCTGCATCCAAATAAAACTAATCCAATAACTAGCTATAATGATAACAACCAACAGCGCTATCAAGCTAAAAGCATACGAATAAGACAATGCACCGCGCTGGAACGCGTCCACCGCTTCCCCAATTAATAAAGCGGGCATCAAATCAACAACGCTGACAACAAGTAGCAATACAACCGCTACAGTGTACCGTTTTTTTTGTTCTTTAAAAAACCAGGCCAATTGCTTCAATACACGAAACATTTTCTCTCACTTCTCTCTATTCAAACTTTGACCATTGCTTTGCTATCCACCTTCTAGTTCCCCTAAATCAAGCAAAAGTGGAATTCGGCCCATCAACCTACTCACATGTTGTTCCTCCTTTTTTGTTTCCTTTTATTGCCAAAAACTTCGCCTACAAAAAAGACGCTGCGGCATGCCGCAACGTCACTTATGTAAGCATATACGTGTGCAAAGGCGCGCTGATAGGCGCAGCCTCGTTCTGAAAGGCGCAACCTACCGATGAAAAGGCAGCTCGCCGACGAGACAAACGCAGTATTCCGTTTTTAACCGTGCAGTACCAAAAACGATACGTGTCATCTGTCTCATCCCCTTTCAAAAAAAGTAAAAAGCTGTTTATAGCTTACCTGATTTATCTGATAAAAAGCAAGAGGTTTTTGCAAGGGGTGTTGTTAAATTGGGCCTTCCGAGGAGGCCTCTCTTTGTAAAAAGTTCAAAAATAGGTTGAAAAATTCAAAAATAAAATTTACGATAAACACAATACCTTATTAAAAAGAAATACCGGAATGTTGGCAAGTAAGCTTTTGAGAGATTTTCAGACCGAAAAGTGGGGCATATCCTATATTACGAAATAAAAGAGGCGATTTTTTGAAACGTAAGTTCGCTCGTTTATTTGAAAACTATATACCCATTTGGGGTAATAAAAACTATTTATGGTTTCTATTAGTCTCTATGTTTTCATTGGCTGGAGACCTGGTTGCTTGGGTGATCACAACTTGGGTTTTAACAACTCAATTCGATCATCCTGCCGTTTACTTAACGGCTCTTGTCATACTCACTCAATCCGCTTATGCGATTATGTCTCCCTATATGGGGCATTTAGTAGACAAGTGGGGACCGTTTACTAGCTTAATCTCTAGTACTGGAATTCGCACAGTTATTTTAACGTTTTTATTTATATCGCTATTATATGTCGAGGACGGCGTTAGTCCGTGGGTGATTGTAGGACTGATGACTTTAGAATACATATTTGTTCCATTAAGCAAACAATCGGAATTCGTCATGATCAAGGTTTTAGTAAGAGATGAAGAGCAGCTAATACCTGCAAATGCTCTACAAGGCATTCAATTTGATGCCTCTTACATTATCGGGCCATTAATCGGTGGTTTATTTGTCTCTACAATTGGCATTTATTACGGCCTCGTTCTTAACATGGCCTCCTTTCTTTTTCTCGGGATTGTCATCCTAATCATTGCGCAAAGAAACAAAGATTATCGAGACCATTTCAATGTTGAACAAGCTGATAACAAAGAAGCTAAGCCAAAAACGTTTATAAATTCCTTAAAGACGGGAATCTCGTTTATCGTAAAAACACCCCCTATGCTATCCATCTTGCTTATAGGATTTTTGTGGAATTTATTTGTATTTGGACCGATTGAAGTCCTTTACCCTATTTTCACCGTTGACGTTCTCGAAAGTAACGGATTTGTTTATGGATTACTTATGTCTGTAAACTCAGTAGGCTTTATATTAGGCTTATTTTTGGCGGGCAATATGAAATGGAAAGTTCCTTTTGCTATGACGATGGGCATATTGATAGGTCTACATGGCCTCCTATATTTCTTTATTGGAATCGTACCGAATATCGTCTTCGTATGTGTCATTCTTTTTTTAGGCGGCATTGTTATTGCACCAACCGATATTTTTTCCAAAACAATACGCCAAAAAATGATTCCCTTTCATATGCTTGCTGGTGTCAGTTCGGTGTTAGCTTTTTTCAGCTTTATAAGCAAACCTATCGGCGCTTTCCTTGTAGGCTCATTAATAAACACTTATGGAAACCAATACTCTGGTTATATTATGGCGGGCCTTGGACTGATCTTGTTCATAGCTTGTATGGTCATTTCATTCAGGCCAGTTATGAAAAAGATATAATGACACTATTTAAAAAACAGCTTAAAAGCGAAAGCTGTTTTTTTATTTCGGTTGCCGTCTGATGGAGTGTTTTTAATGCACACTTCGATGCTCACATAACAGTTCCTTTCCCCGAAGCACTACCTTCCACTTCCATTTAAACAATCATTCCTCCCCATCAAAAGACAAAAAAGCAACTGCATTCCTCGTCTTTCCTACAGAAACGACACAAAATTAACTAGCTGCGTATTGGGAAAATCAGAAATTAGCAGAAAGTTGTTGATTTATGTCATTTGCTGTACTACCCTTTAAATAAGCCAAACCACAAAAGGAGGGAAGATCATTCAACAACCTGTAATGGCAATTGCCAATAACGGTGTATTGCAGAAAGAACAAATTACAGAACAATTGATGAAAGACCTCGCAAACAATCATCCAGAACTTTCATTTGAACAAGTGTTGACAATGGTGAAGAAAACGCTGCCGAATGATTACGTTCCTTTAATGAATATTTACGCCTTACACGTTAAAAGACTCCGACATGTGCAAGATGCTTTTGAGTATGCGAACTTGTTTAGGCAAGTTGACACATTAGGAAAAATGATCCAGATCCATGAAAATGATGATTTATTACAAGAATGGGTCCAAGTCTATCGGTTCTTCTATGATTTTTTGCCCCATTTAAAAATCGATGATGTGTTGATCCGTAATATCCGAAATTTATTCGGCTTAGTCAAACATCCCCAATTGCGAATGAGATTAGAGATTGCTGAACTAAATTATTTTGACAATCACGGTATCATCAATAATTTAACACCCATGATGAAACAATTTAAAGAACAATTTAAAACGATGCCTAGTGGATTTTTCAAGAGTGCACTTGCAGCACGGGTGACTTTGCTTGCAGGCAATGCTAGCTTATTCGGCGATGGAGACTATGAGGAAGCAGAACGTTGTTATTTAGCCGCCACAGTAATTGAGGCCATTCCCGATGTACTTCTGGTCACTGCTTATCATGGCCTTGGGCTTGTGTATTTAAAAGACAACAAGCAACAATGCTTAGATGCACATCAAAAAGCTCTTTTTTACGCACAACGCTCTAAGTTGGATCATTATCATCAGAACTTGGAATATGACTATATCCCGTTTGTTAAAAATATGCTCGGCGAAATTTTCGACATTGACCATGTGACACCGAAAGAACAAGCACATCAATATGTGGTTAGGGGCGAAACTCGAAAAGCTTTAGAAATCATTTCCCAACTAGAGACGCCTGGAAAAAAAGACGCACATTTGCTGTTTTACAAAGCAAAAGCACTTAAAAGTATTCCCTTGTTTTTCGAGACGATTAAAGCTTTTTCGTCTGAAGGATACACCCATATGATTGGATTTGCGGAAAAAGAAATTAAAAAAATCAAATTTTTTTAAGAAGGAGTTAATTTACATGAAAAAATGGTTCGTAGTATCTTCAACTCTTGTCGTTCTTTTTTCCTTTTCCCTTGGATCATTTACTACTGAACAAAGCTCTGAAATTACCACACAAGCTAAACCAGGACAACTCCTTTAAAACTCTGTGCCCCAAACCTTCTTCAAGGCTTGGGGTTTCTATTCGTTTTCACACCAACCAAAACCGCTTCTTCTCCTTAAATCGTTCGCCGTAGTCTGTCTCTCCTTGCAAGGCTGCCTCTTCCGTGGGAATCCGAACCGTCAGCATGGCTGCATTTAATAGACTAAACACAATAGCCGTCCAATACGCTTGAAACAGCAATGGGACAAACGCGATTTCCGCCACTACAACCATGTAATTAGGATGGCGCAAAAAGCGGTAGGGCCCTTTTTCAATGACTGGCGCTTCTGGCAACACGATAATTTTTGTGTTCCAATATTTACCAAGGGAGGAAAGCGCCCAGATGCGTATGATTTGGGCAATGACGACGATGGCAAGGGGAATCGCGCTCCAACGCGAAAATGCTATATTGGATAATGTCACTTCGATCAGCAGCGAAATAAAAAAACCACAATGCAGCGTAACCATCCATGGATAGTGGGCTGTCCCCGCTTCAACGCCCCCTTGTGCTTTCAGCCAACGTTCGTTTCGTCTCGCTACCCTTACTTCCACGAGGCGTTGAATGATAATCAGCGCAATCATCATATAGGCCCACGTCAATGGAGGCCACCTGCCCATTCAAGCACTAACATTTCTGAACAAAATCCAGGGCCGAGCGCCGCAACGAGGCCGACATCGCCGTGCTTATGCGTTTCTTCCATTGATTCCTTTAGCACGTAAAGGACAGTGGGGGAAGACATATTGCCGTGCTCTTTTAACACTTTGCGGGAAAGCATCGTCATTTCTTCTGGAAAACCTAGTGCTTTTTCATACGCTTCCAACACTTTTTTTCCGCCAGGATGGGCGATAAAAGCATTGATCTCTCCTATCTCTTTCCCTTCTTGGTGAAGCAGCTCCTCAACGTTCGGCTTCAGCCATTGGGCAACTAATGTTGGAATATGCCTTGAAAAGATAACATTTAATCCATTGTCCCGTACATCCCAGCCCATGACATCTTCTGAGTCAGGCATCAGTACCGATTGGGTCGCACGGATTACTGGGCGATAGGCTTGGGCGGCGTCTGCGAGCAGTGGCGAGGCTTGCCCAGCGACAAGGGCACATGCGACGCCATCAGCAAAGAGCGACGTGCCGATTAAATTGCTTTTCGATTGGTCTTCTTTTTGGAAAGTTAGTCCGCATAGCTCGGCGCAGACGACTAAAACCGCTGTTTTCGGGTGGGCGAGGCAATAGTCGTAAGCACGGCTTAAGCCCGCAGCTCCTCCCGCGCAGCCAAGTCCCCAAATAGGCAACCGTTTTGTTTCAGGACGAAAAGGCAGTTTGTTCATGATGCGAGCGTCTATCGATGGCGTTGCCATACCTGACGAGGACACAAAAATAATCGCATCGATTTCTTCGGGAGCGATTGTTCTTGATAAAAAATGGCCATTTGCCAAGCAGCTTTTTACTGCTTCTACACTATAGTCCGTTGCTTTTTCAATGAAGAGGTCGTTCCGCTCTCCTAGACGGTGGCTTGTTTGGAACCATTCCAACGGCACGGAAAAATGGCGCTTTTCAATTTCCCCATTGGCAAAAACGTTTAATAACCGTTCGATGTCTGAAAAACTTTCAGCAAATAATTCCCGGGCAAATTCCACTGTCTGTTCCTGTTTGAGTGGATGGGGTGGATCATATGTACTAACTGATAAAATCGTAGGCACGATCGCTCACCTCTACGTTAGAATGCCTATAGCATGCCCGATCCTTTCCCTGTGCATGCATCCCTTCTATGGAGGAAATCTAAAAGTAAGAAAAAAAGATTTTATTTGTGTATTGACATTAACGTTACGTAAACCTTTATTGTTAACTCAAGGGGGGAGTTGAAATGGAATATACGGTCAAAAAACTGGCTCAATTAGCAGGCGTCAGTGCACGGACGCTTCGTTATTATGATGAAATTGGTTTGCTTAAGCCAGAACGGGTCAATTCATCAGGTTATCGGATATATGGCCAAAAACAAGTCGACCTGTTGCAGCAAATTCTATTTTACCGTGAGCTTGACGTTGACCTTGAAACGATTATGCAGCTCGTGACCGATGATTCCTTTGACCCTATCACGGCACTCTATGAGCACCGTGCCCAACTCCTAAATAAACGCGCCCGTCTTGACCGCATTATCGACACGGTTGAGCGGACGATTGCCTCAAAGAAAGGAGCAGAAACGATGAGTGACAAAGACAAATTTGACGCTTTGAAAGAAAAGCGAATTGCAGACAATGAAAAAGCGTTTGGAGAAGAAATTCGCCAAAAATACGGTGACAAGACGGTTGATGAGTCAAATGCTAAATTTCGTGGTCTCTCGAAAGAGCAATACGACGCCATGCAAGCAAAAGAACAGGAAGTCTTTGCCTTGTTAAAAGAAGCACTGGCAACGAACGACCCTACGTCTGAAACAGCCCGAAAACTAGCCCAGGCCCATAAAGAGTGGCTCCAGTTCTCGTGGGCGTCTTACTCGAAAGAGGCACATGCTGGCGTTGCCAAAATGTATGTAGATGATGAGCGCTTTGCTGCTTACTACAACAAAGCAGTCCCTGGAGGCGCCGTCTTCTTGCGCGATGCTATATTGGCTTATCTTCAATAATGTGATGAAAATGTGTGGAATAACCCAATTTGAAGTTCTCTTCAACTGGGTTATTCCTAGTAAGCTTGCTCCTCCAAGCTGCGCGCCATTATTCATAAACCAGCCTTTTTTCCCATACATTGAACTAATGCTGGATTCCATATGAAAGGAAAAGAGGCGTTTTGATGTATCGGCCCCATTTGCAAGCGTCAACTGAGCTTTTGACTAAACGGTTATTCCTTAGGCTGCCACTGCCTGGGGACGGGTTTGCTTTGTATCAAGCACTCCAGGCTTCCAGAAAAGAATTGGTGCCATGGATTCCATGGGTGGAGAGAATGTCATCGCCAGAGCAAGCTGAACAAGGTGTACAGCAAGCACATGTTGATTTTTTGCAAAAAAAAGCATTTCATTTCCACTTATTCGAGCAGCGCTCCGGTACTTTTGTCGGCTCCTGCGGACTCCACCATATTAACTGGGATGTCCCGCGTATGGAAATGGGGTATTGGATCGATAGCCGTTTTGCTGGAAAAGGCTATATGACTGAAGCGGCTAAAGCACTTATGTCCTATGCCTTCTTTACACACGATACTCACCGCCTGGAAATTCGCTGTGATCGAAACAACAAAAAAAGCCGAGCGATTCCTGAGAAGCTCGGCTTTATGCTTGAAGCGACATTGCTAGAAAACGAACGGAGCCCACATACGGGAGAACTGATGGATACGTGCATTTATACGGCTTTTCATCCGTCTGTCTCCCGGCCACCTGAGTCTAATTCGGGAAAGCAAAATAGCGCTTTGCATTATAATAACTAATGTCTTCTACCACTTTGCCGAGCCATTTTTCGTCTGCTGGCCATTCGCCCCGCTCAACCCATTCACCGATACGATTGCACAGAATGCGACGAAAATATTCGTGGCGCGTGTAGGAAAGGAAACTACGGGAATCCGTAAGCATACCGACAAACAAGCTTAACAAACCATTGTTTGCCAAGTCCGTCATTTGTTTTTCCATGCCATCTTTCGTATCGTTAAACCACCAGCCTGAACCGAATTGGATTTTGCCAGGTATGCCGCCTCCTTGGAAGTTGCCAATCGCAGTCGCGATCACCTCGTTATAAATCGGGTTCAATGTATACAAAATCGTCTTTGGCAGCTCATTTGTCCGCTCTAGCTCGTTTAAAAAACGGTTTAATGATTCAGCAAAACGGTCATCAGCCATAGAGTCAAAACCTGAGTCTGGTCCAACTTGCTCAGCCATCCGCGAATTATTGTTTCGCAATGCCCCTAGATGAAATTGCATGGTCCAGCCGAGTTTGTTGTACAGGCGTGCCAAAAACAACAATACGTATGTTTGGTATTTTTCTTCCTCTTGCGGCGTAAGCGTTTCTTGATTTAGTCCTTTTTGAAACGCCGCTTCTGCTTCTTTTTCGGTCGCATCTACAAACGGGAGTGTACGAAGCCCATGGTCAGAAAGAACACAGCCTTCCTCGGCAAAGAACGTCGCCCGTTTTTCCAGTGCCTCCAATAAAGAGCGAAGCGATGAAATGTCCACTTCTGCCGCAGCCCCTAACGTTTCTAAATAAGAGACAAAGCTAGGCGCTGAAGCAAACAAGGCTTTGTCAGGGCGAAATGCAGGGTACACCGCTGCTTGGCACGCTCCATCTTTTCTAATTTGCTGATGGGCTTCTAAATGGTCGCTCGGATCGTCTGTTGTGCAAATCACTTCGACATTCGATTCCTTGATGATGCCTTGGACTGACCGCTCTGGTTCTGCTAGTTGTTCTTTCGTAGCCCTCCAGATGGCTTCAGCTGTATCACTGCTTAACAGCTCGTCAATGCCAAAATAACGTTTCAATTCTAAGTGCGTCCAGTGGTAGAGAGGATTGCCCATTGTATAAGGGACCGTTTCCGCCCATTTAAGAAACTTCTCTTTGTCATCCCCATCGCCTGTAATAAACGTTTCTTCGACACCGACAGCACGCATTGCCCGCCATTTGTAATGGTCGCCATGAAGCCAAATTTCGCTAATGTTGTTAAATTGGCGGTTTTCGGCAATTTCTTGTGGAGGGACATGGCAATGGTAGTCTATAATCGGCAACGTTTTTGCATACGTATGGTAAAGTGTTTCTGCTGTTTTATTTTGCAGCATAAAATTTTCGTGAATGAATACTTTTCCTGTGGAAATCATTTATTTCAGCTCCTCCATCGCTACTGTGTCCATATCCGTAAACGTGTAATTTTCGCCAGCCATCGCCCAAATAAATGTGTAATTGCTTGTGCCGACGCCTGAATGAATTGACCATGGCGGTGAAATGACAGCCTGTTCATTTTTGATCACTAGATGGCGCGTTTCCTGCGGCTGACCCATAAAGTGGAACACACGCGTATCTTCTTCCATATCAAAATACAAATAGGCTTCCATCCGCCTGTCATGAAGGTGGGCAGGCATTGTATTCCACATATTGTTCGGCTCAAGCAGCGTCATTCCCACCATTAACTGGCAGCTTTCAATCCCGTCTTTATGGACATACTTGTAAATCGTCCGGTTATTCGATTCAGCATCTGAACCTAATTTCGTCGGTTGCGCTTCTCCAATCGGTGCCAGTTTTGTCGGATATGTTTGATGGGCAGTGGCTGACACTAAATAAAATCGGGCTGGTTGTTGTGGATCGTTGCTTGCGAATTCGACATGTTCATTGCCTTTCCCAACATAGAGGCAGTCACGCTTTGCCATTTTATATGTGTCTTTTCCGACCGTTACCGTCCCTTCGCCACCGATATTGATAACAGCCAACTCCCGCCTTTCAAGAAAATAATCGGTTTTTAAAGCATCGCCTGCGTCTAGGGCAATCGCTTCACGGCTTGGAACAGCGCCGCCGATAATTAATCGGTCATAGTGGGAGTAGCTTAAATGGAGCGTACCCTCTTCAAACAGCGATTCGACTAAGAAAGCTTTTCTTATTTCCTCTGTTGTATACGTTTTAAAATCTCTTGGCCCGACTTCATAACGAATATCCATTTCCATTTCCCCTTTTCACGTTTTCGTTTGTTAGAGTCACAATGGTTCGTTTATGCACTTAACCAACCGCCATCGACTGCTAGAATATGGCCATTCACATAGTTTGACGCCTCCGATGCGAGAAAAACAACAGGACCTTTCAAATCATCAGGGAGCCCCCATTCGCCTTTCGGAATTCGCGAGCTAATGTAAGCATAACGGCTTTCATCTGTACGAATCCCTTCTGTATTGTCTGTTACCATATACCCTGGGGCAATCGCATTGACGCGCACCCCTTTTTTGGCCCACTCATTGGCAAGTGCTTTCGTCAAACCGGCAACGGCATGTTTGCTTGCTGTATAGGCGGCAACGCGCAATCCGCCTTGGAACGACAGCATCGAGGCCACGTTAATGATCGATCCTGATCCCTTTTCAAGCATATGTGCGCCAATTTCCCGAGACAACGTAAATACAGCATCCAAATTGACGTGCAGCACTTCCCGCCAAGCTGCATCATCCAACAAGTTTGCATCAGCCCGCTTAATGATGCCGGCATTATTGACCAATATGTCAACGCTTTCAACATGTTCCAAAACTTTAGCGGCTAATTCTTTTGCCCCATCAGGCTGAGATAAATCGGCTTTTATCCCATAAAAGCGCCCGCCGAGTTCCTCTACTTTTTGTTTTGTTTCCGTCATCTCGCTAATGCCTGCTCCAATGATGTTAGCACCCGCCTCGGCAAGTCCGAGCGCCATCCCTTGGCCAAGCCCTCGGCTAGCGCCAGTGACGACGGCTGTTTTTCCTGCAAGCGAAAACATCTTCATCCCCATTCCCCCTTATATGTTTGTTTTGGTTCATTTACGTTTGATCATACCATAGCTTTAAACCGCTTACAACTAGGCAGCGTTTTTTACTGCACTTGTTAATTAACGTTGATGCCGTATTCTTCCTCCAAGACGTTTCGTGTTTCACTGTCTAACAAGTCATCGCTGACAAGTTCGTCAATTTCTGTTATGTCTGCAAATCGCATTAAACCAACTTGGCCAAACTTGCTTGAATCAGACAACAAAATCGTTTTTCGCCCGCAATTGATTGCCGCTCTTTTCCATTCATAGTGAAAGCTGTTTAGTATCGATAAGCCGTGATCAAGAGAGACGCCAGTCGCCCCTAAAAATACTTTTTGCACATACAACGACTTGAGCATCGCCGTCGTTTGCTGGCTATACAGTGCCGAAGAAGTGCCAAGTCGTGTTCCTCCGAGCAAAATAAGCTGAATTGCTTCTTTTTCATAAAGGGCGTTCGCGATCCGGATGTCATTAGTAATGACCGTCATCGGCTTGTCGCCAAGGCGCTCAGCAAGGGCCAGCGTCGTGCTGCCGCCATCTAGCAAAATCACGTCATTCTCACAAATCAACGATTTTGCTTTTTCCGCTATATCGTGCTTTTCCTTTTCATTTCTTTGCTCCCGCTCCTGAATTGGAAACAAGCTTGTGTCGGTTTCCATTAATACGGCACCGCCGTGAACACGCTTAAGCAGCTTTTTTTCTTCAAGCCGCTCTAAATCTAAGCGAATTGTTTTTTCTGTAACACCAAGCCATTCGCTCGCTTGGGAAACGCGTATCGATTTATGTTTCGCTAAATAGGCAAGCAGTTTTTCGTGCCGTTCCAATGTGAACATGATTCTTCACCTCCGTTCCATTATCACACATAACCGAACATAAATAAACATAAAAACAGGCAGCTTTTTATGAAACTGCCTGTGTGTATACACTCATACCGACTCCCTCGTTAACTGCCTATCCTAGAAATGGAATGACAAGACCGCCGTAAACAAATGAGGCGACAATCACTAATGCTGGATGGACTTTTGCCTTCGTCAATAGCAGAAAAGCAACCGCTGCAATTGCCAATGACTGAAGCCACCCAATTTCGGCAGCGGCATCGCCAATGATATCGAATGTCAACACTACCATCAATATGCAAATAACAGGTTGAACAGCAAGGGAAATGCCTTTGACCACCTTTGACTGGCGGTACTTTCGCAAAACACGCATCAACAAAATCATGGCCAGCGCTGATGGAACAATGGTCGCTGCATGGGCAACGATAAAACCTGACCAGCCCCCGGCAGCAAACCCAACATATGCAGCAATTTTTGTTGCGATCGGCCCTGGCAGAGCATTTGCCAAGGCAAGGACATTGGAAAACTCATCGCTCGTCAACCAGTGATAGCGGTTGACAACTTCTTCAAACATAAGCGGAATGGAAGCCGGCCCACCCCCATAGCCTAGCAAGTTAGCAAGAAAAAATGCGATAAATAAATATAATAAAATCATGACGACTCTCCTTTTTGCCTGCTCCGCCATTTATCCACCAGTTTATAATGAAATACACCGTAAATAATGAAGGCAATAATCACAAAGCCAGGGTGGACGTCAAACCCTTGCAAAGCGGCAAAGGCAATGAGAAAAGTGAGAATGCCAAAAACCCAGCCGAAACCTTTAACCGCCTTCTTGCCAAAATCATACGCCATTTGCGCGAGCAAAACAGCGATAACAGGTGTAACTGCACCTATCATGCCAGCAACCACTTCAGAGCCACTAATGGCATCAACAAGCGAAAAAAGCAACACCATCGCTACACTCGTAGGCAAAATGTGCCACAACGTTGCCCAGCAAGCGCCAGTCCAGCCCTTCAATCGATAACCTAAATAGGCTGCCATTTTCGTTGCCACTGGTCCTGGCAACGTATTAGCAATCGCCAGCGTCTCGCCAAATTCTTCATTGTCCATCCATTTATACGTATCAACAGCTTCCACCCGAAACAGTGGCATGACTGACGGGCCGCCGCCAAACCCAAACAGCCCTGTCCGCAGCATCGCCAGTGCTAGCTGCCTATATTGCGTTGCGGTCTCCTTCTCCACTGCTGTTATCCCTCTTTTCTCTATTCATTCTAGTTTACAAAGCTCCACTTAGCGCTATAACCGAATTTTAGCGACGTCAAAGTCAGGGACAAGCCCTTGTTTCATCGCACGGCCTAACAAGTTCTCAATCGCTTGATAGCCATCTTCTCCAAGTGACTTCGTAAACTCATTTACGTAAAGTTCAATATGAGCATTGGCGACTTCTTCTGAAAGCTCTTGGGCATGTGAAAGCACATAATCGCTTGTCTCTTCAGGGTGTGCCCATGCATACTCAACTGATTGTCGGGCCCACTTGGCCAATTGCTCTTTATCGAGAGAACGCTTGGCAATAATCGCGCCTAACGGAATCGGATATCCTGTATCTTGTTCCCACCATTCGCCTAGATCTTGCAACAGGGAGAGTCCATACGTTTGGTATGTAAAACGTGCTTCGTGGATGACAAGCCCTGCATCGACTTCTCCTTTTGCGACTGCAGGCATTATACGGTCAAATGGCATCACTTTTATAAAGATGTTATTATTAGGCAAATTTTGTTCAGTCCAGAGACGGAACAATAAGTATGCAGTTGAGCGGTCACTTGGCACAGCAACCGTTTTCCCTTCAAGAACAGCTGCTTCTTGCTGTTCTTTCGTTAACACAAGAGGTCCGCACCCACGACCAAGAGCGCCTCCGCTCGGCACTAGACTATAATGGTCGAGTACATACGGCAACGCAGCATAAGAAATTTTCATGACTTCAGGCCCCGTCTGATCAATCGCCCAGTAGTTGGTGCGGTCAATATCGGCATAGGTTACATTTAACTTAGGGGCATCAGCAATCTTTCCGTGAACCCATGCATAAAAGACAAATGTGTCATTTGGACATGGTGAAAAAGCAATCTCCAAGTTGTTCAACCTCCTTCAATTTCTCTGCTGCTTTTGTCAACGACGAAAAAGCACTCGCAAATTCCCAGCTTGCTTTATCGCGAATACCTACTTGGTTTGAAATAGACCTTACTTCGGCAAAAGGCAAGCCAAACTCCGCCGCTGCACTGGCTACTCCAAACCCTTCCATCGCTTCCGCCACTATATCTTTCCCATAGGATTGGCGGACGTTTAATGTCGCTTCTGTCCCAGTCACGGTCATCACGGACAAAATTGTGCCAGTTGCTATAGATACGGCTTCTTGAAGTTTCCCAATATAAGAATCGTTTGCAACTGCAGGCAATGTTTGTGTACCAAAACCGAGCGCATCAATTGTCAAAAACCCTCCAGGTGACTCTGCCCCTATTTCCGGGGCAATAATCGACGTTGCGACAGCAACCGTGCCATTTGCCGCTTTTCCCGGGAAACCACCAGCAATCCCCATATTTATCGTTCCTTGATAGTGTTTTTGGGTGAGCTGCCTTGCTGTACGTGCAGCTGCTTGGGCCATTCCTACACCGCCCACAAGTACTTCATAGGCTGAAGAATTTCCCAACCCTTGTAAGACAGCCTGTTTTTCAGGTTCCACGGAAACGACAATCAAAATAGGCTTCCTGTCTATCACGCGCCAACAATCCTTTCCAACAATTCTAACGGTCTAGTATACCATAAATGAAGTTGCCAACAAAGTCCATTTGTTTGCTTTCAAGCCTTTTCAATATAACAATCACTTCTATTACCTATACATGCGGCAAGGAATCATTCATAGAATGTATTATCTGACAAATAAGGAGTGAATTTGGATGAAAGAATTATTTTTGAAAGCGCTTACTTTAATTTTGTTGTCTTCCCTGCTTTTATGGCCGCAAGCTCCAGCACACGCTGGGTTTCTTGGCGCAGGAAAACCAGCCCCTGGCGCTCCGCCAGGAACCTGGGTTGTTGGTGATTCGCCAGCAACGACTGCTGGATCGCCGATTTTGTTTGTCCATGGCCTTAATAGTTCCGCACTCACTTGGTTCGAGCCAAATGACATGTTCGTACACACATATGAGCAAGGATTTCCGAGCGCCTACATCAATTTGCACCCTGATAAATCAAACTGGCAAAATGGCGAGTTGCTAGCGGAAAAAATTCGCGATATTTATCACCATTTCGGTGAAAAGGTCACAGTTGTTGCTCATAGCAAAGGCGGCGTCGATACGCAAACTGCGCTCCTACATTACGGAGCTGAACCTTATGTAAAAGAAGTCATTACGCTCGGTTCGCCTCACCACGGAAGCGAACTTGCCAACTTAGCATACAGCAACTGGGCTGGCTGGCTCGCGGAAATCATCGGCCAACGCTCAGAAGGCACAGACTCTTTGCAAACAGGGAACATGGCCTATTTTCGAGCGCAAACAGATGCTTTAATCTCTGCACAATCTGTCCCCTTTTCGACGATTTCAGGAACATCCTGGGGCTCGTTTGGATCTGCTCTCTATTTCGGCGGATTGTATTTGCAATTTTTCGGCACTAATGATGGGGCTGTGACAGTAAATAGCTCTAGACTAAGCTACGCACAAGAACTTGCTTCCAACCGTTGGGATCATATGCAAGTGGCGCAAGGACACCTTGTTTTCCCTTTGCTGCAAGCGCAAATGGGTGCACAGGCTAAGAAAGAAGAAAATACAAAGTCCATGAGCGCAGCTATAGTCCGTGGCGGCCAATTTAACGGAAATGGCAGCCAGGCGTTTGTCGTCGAACCAAACGTAAAAAAAGCACAAATCTCGGTGCTTGCTAATGAAAAGCTCGACTCCGCTAAACTTCACTCTCCAGATGGGCAAGTCTATTCTGTTGCCGCCGTCGCTGCCGAGCAAGAGCATAGTGTTTTTTACGGAGCTTATGCTCATCATTTTGAAATGGACCACCCGAGTGCCGGGGAATGGGAACTAAAAATGGAACACCCGCAAACAACAGCCTATTTAGCGGTTATCGCACTTGAAGGCGGCGTTTCGCCAGCCATCGCTTTTGACAGCGTTCGCCTCCAGTCTGACATTGACCCGAATGCCATCGATGTCAGCAAAACACGCTACACCGTCCATGTCAATGATGACAACATCGCAGCCAATACTGCTTCGCTTCACGCGCTGCCGCCCCAAAAAGATGCTTCGCAAACGATTACCATTGATATTGAAGGAATGACAAGAAACGGCGATCGCTTTGAACGGACGATCATTACCAACCGCTATGTCGACAAGCACGGCATTATTTATGAATGATCGACAGATGGCGCCGGCAAGTTTTAGGAGCGGACTAAAATTAGGAAGAATACGATCAATTGTCTGTAAATCCGCAACAACAAAAAGGAACCATACCAAAGCAGCTGGTCCACTAAAACATTGAATTGACAAATACCCAATAATCGTTGCTGGTTCCTTTTTCGATATCGAAAAAGGAACCTTATTTACGAAACGTAACTGGCAGCGGCTTCTCTCAATGAATGACATTGCTTACTGTCGGTTGCGCCTCGTTCTTTTTTAATATTACTCTAATACAATTTTCCAACCTTAAATAATCTTGTTTCGCCGGATTGTTCACATTCAATATACAGACGACCGCTCCGTTTGCCTTTTCTTTTTTTAGCGTTACATAATCGCGGTCTGAAACAATCAAATCTGGCGCTTCCCCTGGCTCACAAAAACGCAAGTGGGGATAAACTTCTTGCACCATTTTTAAACCTATGTTTTTTCCTGCTTCGCCAAAAATGGAATACAGCTTTATTTTAATGGGTTTTACTGCACCATCAAAACCCAGTACATTTCTTAATAAAAATCGATACCTATCTAACAATTCTCGTTTTCTATTTTTATCTAACCAAACCACTTGTGTGGTCAAATGATCCAGAAACGAGTCAACCAATTGGTCAGGCTCTGTTTCAGAATGGTCGTTGCTGAAAAAAAAGGAATTACCCTTAAAATAACTGTCTGCCAAATGAATGTTAATTAAGTTAGCATATAGTGTTGTATATTCTTCGCCACTAATCGCGACTCCAAAAAAATCAATAAAACGATCCAACCATTGTATGGTATATTTGACAAAATCAGCAGAAGCGTTGGAAAAAGCATTTTGGATAAAAGAAATGGAACGTTGGTCGCCTTTTTCTAAATAAGAAAAAGAAATAAAGGCTAAGAATAAAAAAGCAATTTCATCCTCTAAATCACGATCATTTATTTTTGTAAGTTCCTTATAAAGGGTATAGATGTCTTTCCGGAATTGTTCAAACAAAGGATGTGTTTTCACAAACACGTCAAAAAAACGATCCCTGGCAATGGTAAACCCTTTGCGGATTCTACTTACGTTTACACCTACCCAATACAACAACGATTCCTGGCAACGCCCAAACGCCTTGTCTAATAATGATTCTGCTTGTTTAAGACTAATCACGTCAAATGGCCATTCTTCTGCCCAGTTGGAATCCCAGTAAAAAAGATAGTAAAAATAACGAATTTGTTTTTCGTCTCCATGAATAATGGGCTCCCTTTTTAATTGAATGTCCAAATCAAACGTATTTAAAAGCGGCACTAATCTTTTAAGAGAACGATAAAGGGATCCATAACTGACATATGCTTCATTTGAAAACTTAACGCTATTGACAAACTGACCCTTGAATACAGTATCTAAAAACTGGTAAGGCAACGAGTTTTGGTTATACAGCCGTTCGATTGTTTTAACGGAAAACGCAAACGAGCGTTCCAACCAATAGCCTTTTGTTTTTTCTGAGCGAACGATTTTGGCTTGGTCTGTTAAGGTTTCTAGTTCCATAGCCAATTCATGTACATTTTTCTTCGCTGTTCGTTTTTCAATACCGCATACTTCTGCTATCTGTGTAAGTGAGACACTTTGACTTTGGGCCTCCAAAAACCTTAGGATTCGTACTTTAGAAACTGCACTCCCATTCAAAAAGTAATCCAAGCCATTCACCTCTTCTCTTGCTTCCATAAATTAAATTGTTCTATTTGTTCTCTGTATTTATTTATATCTATGCTACCGTTGGGGAGACGCTCATTGCCTATTCTATATGTCATTTACAATGTATTCTCCTTACGAAAAACGCCACATAGACCTTTGAAATTCAGGTTTGAGAGGTGCATTGGCAAGAAGCATGCCCTATGGTGACATGCTTATACAGTATGTTCGCTTTTGCTAAAAGCAAAAACCAATACTTTTGCCTCGTTCACTTTAAGGGTAAAAACGATGCTCTGTTTAAGTTGTAGGATACGCATAAATAACAAATCGCTCAGGAGCGCTCCCTACATAATGAAAAGGATAACAAGTTGTTATGACTAACACTTCCTCCCCCATTTTCCGAATGACAGAAGTATCATCTGCGGAAACAATTTCGGTTTCTTTTAGCTCATACGTAAATTTGCCATAGGGCATCGTTACAATAAAAGAGTCGCCTATTTCTAGCTCGCCAAAATTACGAAATACAGTGTCTCTATGGCCAGATAACAAAATCTGTTCATTTTGCCCAGGAAAAGCAGATTCGGATAAATGACCGACCCCATTTTTTAAAGCCTCTTCATTGGTCCCTTCAACAACAGCGATTGTCCGATCTAGCTTTGGAATCTCTAATGTTGCAAAGGCTTCGTGAGCGTCTGGACGAAAGGTTTCGACAGCGCCATCGTCTTCGTCTCCTCCGGCACGTATCCATTCACGTTCGGCTTTTTCTATATACGCTTTCGCTTCTACCAGTGATTTGTCTTGAGCGCGTTCATGAGCCATTAGTTGGTAAACAAATGCCCCCAAAACAATTAGACCTGTTATGATTAGCAAATTTCCAATTCGTTTCATATCGCGGTCCTCTCTATTTAAACAATCGTGATTCAGCCCTCATGTGCACATAATAGCGACAGTAGCCAGATAAGTAATGTTCTACATCATCAATACGGCTTCGAAATGAATGGTGGCGAATAAAAAAGCTACCAAGAATTCTAGAAGGGTTTTTATAATACATAGCCAATTCTGGATAAAAATATCCATTTCGTTGATATTCTGCGCGTTTGTGAATGGTGTCTTGAAGTTTTTTTTCATCGAATTCTGCTAAAAGGGTTCGATGCTCTGTTTCTTTCATACGCTGAATCATATTGTAAGCTGCCAATGTCAATTCTAAAAAAGTCGGGTATGTGGTGATGCGATGATAGATAAAATCTAGTTTAGCTTGAACATTTTGTAGGCCAAAATGAAAGTACTTTCGCAATGGCTTATATCGTGTCAATTCCTCTGTACAATAACTAAGCCAGTGATCATGGTTTTTCCAATATTCGTTAGCAATAAAGTAATCAAACGCTCTTTCAACCGTCTTCATCCATTTTTCATTTTTGTCTAATTGATAAAGCCTTAGCAAAGCAAAAGCAGCTTCTCCATCATAATAAACAATTCTAAACGCATCTTTTAATTCGAAAGATGGATAATGGAGCACATGGTGAAAGCCGCCATTTTCTTGTTGAAGCTGACATATCCCATTTGCCAACTGTTGGGCAACCGGAAGGTAACGATCATTTTGGAAAACGTCCGTATACTTTGTAAAAGCAAGAATGGCGGCTGCATTCGCTCCTAATTTAACTTCCAACTGATCTTGTTCAACACCGTCGACAACATAGGCAGTCCCTTGCTTCTTATCAACATGTAGCCCCTTTAGCAAATAATCAAGGCCTCTTTCAATTGCCGGAATGGCTTCTTTATCCTGAGTGATTTCTAGCGCTTCGATCATTGCATAAAGTGTACTGGCATGTCTCAACAAATTATAAAAATGAATTTCTTTATCAAAACAAGAAAAATACCCATATGTAAATTGGCCTGCCGCTTTATTCATTTTAGCCAAATAATTAAGTCCACTAGCAATCATTTCTTTTACTTCCCCAGCGTCTAAAGCGGTATCCCGTCTTCCGTTGTCTCTTGGCCCTTCTTTAAGGGTATAAAGCTGCTGGTTTTCCAAAAAGTAACCTTTTGTTGTAAATGTGGTTACCGCCGAAACTTTGTTGAAATCTAATCGTTTTAAATGAGGGCGATGGTTCCGTATATAAGATTGAATGTTTTTTTCGTTTAAATACCCTCGCTTTGTATCTTTGTCAATTTGAATCATTGCGTTTCCATTGATCTCTTGCTCTAAAAAAGCATGGCTAAAGTTTTCATCAAAACTGATGCCTTGCCTAAAGTAGTTCTTTTTTGTTTTGGTCATAATATTAATAAATGACAAAAGCGAGTGTTGTTCAGTACTAGTAACCCAGTCAACTTTTAGACAGGAATATTCCTGCTTCATGAGGGAAACCCCTCTGTTGTAAAGGCGTTTCCAAGCGCGCTGAAAACTATTCTCCTTGACGGTTAAGACCGTTGCTCGTTTATCTAAATAGCCAATAGAAAGAAACAAGATAACCGGCTTTTCTTTTCGTAGTTCCTTGTACTCCCCTGACTCGGTCATAAATGCATGCAGTTGATCCATATCACGGTTAAATATTTGGGTAAGTTTCTGGTTCATGGCTCAACCTCCTGGATTAGTTAAAGGGAAGCAAATGCTAATAGCGCATTTGCTTCCTTATTTAACACTTCTATTTCTTTCTTCTAAATAGACGAGCACTTATTCCAGCTAATAGTGCTGCCATTCCCGTAACTCCTACAGTCCAAATGGAAGTTGCTGTATCTGGGAGCTTCTTCCCATCTTTCGAAGAGTCTTGCTTACCAGTATAGTCTCGATCGACTCGATTTTTATCAGTAACCCTGTCCTTATCGGCATCCGCATCGGCATCGGCGTCAGCATCAGCGTCGGCATCGGCATCAGCGTCAGCGTCGGCATCGGCATCGGCGTCCGCGTCAGCATCCGCATCGGCGTCCGCATCAGCGTCCGAATCCGCATCCGCATCGGCGTCCGCATCCGCATCGGCATCGGCATCCGCGTCAGCATCAGCGTCCGCGTCGGCGTCGGCATCGGCATCGGCATCGGCGTCCGAATCCGCATCCGCATCGGCGTCCGCATCCGCATCCGCATCGGCATCGGCATCAGCGTCAGCGTCAGCGTCGGCATCGGCGTCCGCATCCGCGTCCGCATCCGCATCCGCGTCAGCGTCGGCATCGGCGTCCGCATCCGCATCCGCGTCCGCGTCGGCATCCGCGTCAGCATCAGCGTCGGCATCAGCGTCCGCGTCGGCATCGGCATCCGCGTCGGCGTCCGCATCCGCGTCGGCATCGGCGTCCGCGTCAGCATCAGCATCAGCGTCCGCGTCTGCGTCGGCATCCGCATCCGCATCAGCGTCCGCATCGGCGTCAGCGTCGGCATCGGCATCGGCGTCCGCATCCGCGTCAGCATCCGCATCCGCATCGGCGTCCGCATCCGCATCCGCATCGGCGTCCGCATCCGCATCGGCATCCGCGTCAGCGTCAGCATCAGCGTCCGCGTCGGCATCCGCGTCTGCGTCGGCATCCGCATCCGCATCAGCGTCCGCATCGGCGTCAGCGTCGGCGTCCGCATCCGCGTCCGCATCGGCGTCAGCGTCGGCATCAGCGTCGGCATCGGCATCAGCGTCGGCATCCGCATCCGCATCCGCATCGGCGTCAGCGTCTGCATCAGCGTCCGCATCGGCGTCAGCGTCCGCATCCGCATCGGCGTCAGCGTCAGCGTCGGCATCGGCGTCCGCATCCGCATCCGCGTCAGCATCCGCGTCCGCATCGGCGTCAGCGTCGGCATCCGCGTCCGCATCCGCATCCGCATCCGCGTCCGCATCCGCATCAGCGTCCGCGTCGGCATCGGCGTCCGCATCAGCGTCTGCATCACTGTCGTCATCAAATATTACTGTATCATAATCACCAATGCTGCTTAGCAGTTGAAGGTCAATTGTACTATCGTGTACACCTGCGCCATAAATTGGGACTTCTCCAGATGCGTCGGTGCCATCCACTTTTGTGTTTAGTGTAACTTCTGTCCTTCCAAGCAATTGCACGCCAGCCAAGTCATTGGATAGATCAACGGCCCCACTGGAAATATTATCAATTAGACCTAAAAGCGGTTGTACAAGTGCTTGAAGAGGCTCTAGAGGAACAGAAATACCGCCGCCCAAAATGTCAATGCTGACATTGCCAATCGCATCTACTACGTCATTCAGTAATTGAACCACCACATCTTGAACCGCTGATTCAAGGTGGTTTCCTAAGCCATCTGAAAAATTAACAAGAATTGAACCGTCTGGTTGGACGACTGCTTCTACTTCATCATTATAAGCAAGCAGATCAGCCAGCGCCCCATCTATATTATTAAGCGCACTTAGAGCATCTTGTAATTCTGTTAATCCACTTACACGAATTAAAGGCGCCGTAATTGGATTATTTACAATCCGGTCAACTGCAGCAACCAAGTCATTAACTGTAGTGTTCAATTGCTGCGTGATATCCCCTATTAAATTGCCTACAGTTGGCAAAGCATCCATTGTAACTGGAAGGATTTCTACCCTGACTTGCGCTGGCCCTTCTACGGTCCACTTATCAGCAAGGTCAGGAGAATAAAAGATAACCGTACGCTCTGGACCGAAGAGCTCAGCATCAGCAAGGCCTCGCCCAGTTAAAGAAAGCCCAAGATCATAAAGCCCATTTTCATCAGCATCACCAAGTTGAGCATTGACTGCAACATCCGTCAATAATTGAAACTCTGTTAGACTAGCTGCCGAAGCGTAGGCACTTGGGTTCGTCAATACATTTCCAGATACGCCTTCAGCATTAAGATTGCTAAAAGGCACTATTGTTAGAGTTGTAATCGCCGTAGAAGCGACCACTTTTGAAAGAGTGTTCATTTTTCTTTTTTGCCTATTTTTCATCTTTTTCTTGTAATCGTACTTTTTCGAAGACAATAGTCCACACTTCCTCTGTTAAGTATTTTCTCTCGGTAACTTTATTGGTAAAAAGCAAAAAAGCATACATAATAAAGCCATTTTTCCGAATATTAACCGCGCACTAAAAAGCTATTATAAATAGCCACTGCTGCCCTAAAAGGTGTATGCAACCGATAACCGACAGCGGTTTCGTATACCGAGGAATGACAAGGATTGCTTGCGAATGCTTCATAACGTACTTTTTAAAATCTGCTTAAACGAATAGGACAAGAAAAACGATCACTCCCCTTTTCATGTTTGGTTTCTCCTAAGCACACATCAAAGAGGAACTAAGGCCTATTTATACGAAACAAATAGGTCTATTTATTTATTTTAGTGTACTTGATACGCATGATAGCATACGAATAGTCTAGTCACGTATCATCTTTTCCCTGCTTACATACCATTCACTCAACCCAACACAATACTTAAGTCCTGCACCAAAAGATGCCTGAGATTGGGTGTACGGTTCTTCTGGGGAACTATTCCCATTGAAAAATAGACTTGATATAAAGTAATTATTATCGCAGAGAAACCGTTAATGTTAGGCGGGTTATACACCATTACAACCCTTTAAATAGAATGATGTATGTTGGTTTAATAATTCATTTCTCCTATTATGTTTTAAATCTATTAAATTTTATTTTCTGTGATAGAAATATCTCAACAAACCTTTAAAAGATTTCCCCTTATTTAGACATGTTATGATAGGTATTCTTTAAGATCTCTATTAAAATTGTTCAGCAGTATTTAACTATATGTAAAAATAAAACCGTTGGTGCTGCGCTATAATGAGGATTAAAAACCGAACAAGAAAGTACGTGGAAGGTTTGGTAGTTTTGAGAGAAGAATTTTAAAATGAGATACTAGAGAACAATTCCATCATTAACCCTAGTAAAAAAATGCATTCTTTGCCTCCTAGATTTTTTATAGGAGATTCTTTTCTGCACGTTTAAAATCTTTTAGGTAACTGTAAATATAAATGGGGCTACTATTTAGAAGTGATGCCGGTGGGTAGACAGCCATACGGGACTGCCTTAGGCTTTAAGAATATACTTGAACTCCTTCCGTTTTTGATATTGAATGAAAGGGAGATTGGTGGCCATTTGGGCGAAAAAACCTAGTAACAACAGATAACTTGGAACCACGCTATTATATCGATCTCCGTCCTAGCATACTTGCAGTAAGGAGATGCGCCACTTTCGGATAAAATAGTGCCTCACCCGCAAGCGAGATGACGCCTTTCATACAAAAAAGCCGCAATGAACCAGTTATTATGATCCCTTACGGCGTGTCAATACAAGCGTTTGAATAGCTGTTCCTCTTAATTCTATACGCCTTTCAACCACTCATCGACTTTATCTTGGTTGGCATTCACCCATGTTTCCGCTGCTTCTTCTGGTTCCATTCCGTCTTTTGCCATATACAACATGACTTCATTCATATCGTCTGCTGTCCAGTAAAATTGGTCGAGAATCCGATACGCTTCTGGCTTTTCTTCGTCCAAGCCTGCGCGGACAATTGTGCGGATTTCTCCGTTTGCTTCATAGATGCCTTTGCTGTCCTCAAGAAATTTTAAATCATACGAATTAAACTTCCAGTGAGGTTGCCAAGCGGTAATGACAATTGGTTCTTGCGCTGCATAGCGGTTGCCAAGCTCTGCCGTCATAATCGCATCTGAACTTGCTGACAACGTAACGTCATCAATTCCATATTCACGAAGCGCCTCTTCCGTTGTCATCATTACGCCTGCGCCAGCGTCAATGCCTGTGATGGTACTGACGACGTCAGCCGACAATTCTTCGATGCTGTCAATCTCCATATACGTTGGGACAGCTAAGCCAGTTTGTGCCCCTTCCAAATTAGCTCCTAAATCGATAATGTCATCTTTATGCTGTTCATAGTGGACTTTCATATCTTCTGGCAGCCATCCGGCAACATGGGCATCGGCGCTTCCGTCTGCCACTGACGACCACATGATTCCTTGCTCAACACTTGTTAACGTTACATCATAACCGGCTTGTTCCAAAGCAATCTTCACTACATGGTTTGAAGCGATTTCAGAATCCCATACAACGTAAACGAGTTCAATTTCTTTGGCTTCTTCCCCTTGGGCGCCACAGGCCGACATCATAGGCAAAGCCAATAGCAAAAACGCAAGCAAGCGAATGGTTTTCATTACCGATCATCCTCTCAATTATGTATAATATATTTAAAACGAATTAAATATTTTAGACACTATACTAACATAGCCTCTCGTTCTGTCAACATCCAACAGAACCGCCAGTCTTTCGCTACCTTGCTTTATTACAGGTAAACAGCTATACTATCGCTAAATTTCGTTAAATTGCAATTGAGGTGTTGAAATGGAAAAGGATGAACATGTTTTTGAAAAATTAGAGCAAGCGCACGCTATCATTAAAGACGGCATAGCCGATACGATGGACATTTATGGGGTTAACCGTTCAGTCGGGCAACTTTATGCGACTTTGTATTTAAACGACGGGCCAATGACGCTCGATGACCTTCGCGATGAATTAGGAATGAGTAAAGGCAGTATGAGTATTGGTGTACGCAAACTTCTAGAAGAAAAAATTATCCACCGCGTGTACCGAAAAGGCGAGCGTAAAGACTTGTATGAGGCTGAAAAAGACTTCTTTCAATTTTTTATTTCCTTTTTTACGCGAAGATGGGAACGGGAACGTAGCGTGAACCTTCAGGCAGTTAAACAAGCCATTCCTCTGTATGAAGCATTATTGGATGATGCTGAGACGCCAGATGAGGTACGGGCGGAAGCCGCACACACATTAAAAAAAATAACGGCTTCTCTTGAATATTATGAGTTTCTTGGTTTGCTAGTAGAACAGTTCCAAACTGGAAATCTTGCCAAAGATCTAGTAGAACGCTATAAAAACGAAAACGGCACCTCCTAACAAAGAACTTAGCTGCTACAACCATATCAAGTTTTCGTTAAAGAACCTCCTAAAATAGTGATCCTTACAATGGGCATCACTATTTTAGGAGGCTTTTTTTTGACACAAACAAACAGAAATGCTATGTTTATTTTGTATAAAACGTTTAATATATATTAAACAAAATAAAGGAGAGAGGTTGATGATTCGCGGAAAGATGTTTATTAACGGGGAATGGACGGAGGCAAAGAATGGCCGCGTTCGAGAAATTATTAATCCTTTTAACCAGGAAGTGATCGCAACAGTGCCAGAAGGTTCGGCTGAAGACAGCCAAGCTGCGATTGCAGCCGCCCGAGCTGCCTTTGATGAAGGCGTTTGGTCCTCTGCATCCGCAAGTGAACGAGGTGAACGGGTGCGTCTAATTGGCCAAAAAATAGCCAATCAAAACGAGGAATTTGCCCGTTTGGAGTCGCTTGATACAGGTAAAACGCTTGAAGAAAGCCGAACAGATATGGAAGACATCGCCAATGTGTTTTTTTATTTTGCTGGTCTGGCGGACAAAAATGGGGGCGAGGTCATTCGGAGCCCGCTTCCGAACTCAACAAGCATCGTTGTCCGTGAACCTGTAGGCGTGTGCGGGCTAATTACGCCTTGGAATTATCCGTTGTTGCAAGCAGCATGGAAATTGGCACCTGCACTCGTTGCCGGAAATACCCTTATTTTAAAGCCAAGCGAACTTACACCCCTTACGACGATGAAGCTATTTGAGCTGTTTGAAGAAGTCGGACTTCCAACAGGAGTGGCCAATCTTGTGCTTGGCACAGGCAAGGAAGTTGGCGCGCCGCTTTCCGAAAGTACAGATGTCGACTTGATTTCATTTACTGGAGGCATTGATACAGGGAAGACGATCATGCAAGCGGCAAGCGGTAATGTTAAAAAAATGGCTTTAGAACTTGGCGGCAAAAACCCTAATATCGTCTTTGCTGATGCCGATTTTGAGACAGCCATTGACCAAGCCTTAAACGCTGTCTTTTTCCATGCTGGTCAGGTTTGTTCAGCTGGCTCGCGCTTGCTTGTGGAAGAAGCGATTCATGATGATTTCGTAGAAGAGTTAGTAAAGCGGACGAAACGTATCAAGCTTGGCAATGGCTTTGATGAAAAAACAGAGTCTGGGCCGCTTATCTCGGCCACCCACCGCGCTAAAGTTGAAGGCTACATCAAAATCGGATTAGATGAAGGCGCTACGCTTGCCTGTGGAGGAAAACGCCCCGACGCCCCTGAACTGCAAAACGGCTTTTTCTTAGAACCGACTATTTTTACGAACTGCCATAGCAACATGCGCATCGTCCAAGAAGAAGTGTTTGGTCCTGTGCTTACAGTCGAAACATTCAGAACAACAGAAGAAGCGATCGCAAAGGCAAATGACACCATCTATGGGCTTGCTGGCGCTATTTTTTCCAATGATATTGGCAAAGCAGAACACATTGCAAGCAAGCTTCGTTTAGGAACGGTATGGATCAATGACTTTCACCCATACTTTGCCCAAGCGCCTTGGGGAGGCTACAAACAATCTGGCTTCGGGCGGGAATTAGGCAAAATCGGCTTAGAAGAGTACACGGAAACAAAGCATATTTTCCGCAATAAGCAACCGCAACCAATCGGCTGGTTTCGCGGGTAAAATGAATTGAGGAGCGATAAACATGAGCATGCATATGAAAGTTGAATCGATGTTAAACTACCATACTTTTGAAGTACCGACCGCTATTAAGCATGGCATTGGCGCTATCTCCCACCTTGGCGAAGAAGTCCGCGCCCTTGGTTCCAAAAAAATATTGCTTGTGACGGACCCTGGCATTTACAAAGCAGGCATTACAAGACCAGTCGAACAAAGCCTCGAGAAAGCGGGCCTTGACGTCGTCCTTTTCAACGAAGTTGAGCCCAATCCACCAACACGATTAATCGCCAAAGGTTCCAGCGTTTACGAGGAACATCGTTGCGACGGCTTAGTGGCTGTCGGCGGCGGCTCTTCTATGGATACAGCTAAAGCAATTGGCGTGGAAGTGACACACGAAGGCACAGTCCTTGATTACGAAGCAGCAGAGGGCAAGAAGCCGCTTGAACGGCGAATTCCACCATTGGCAACTGTTCCAACCACTGCCGGAACAGGTTCGGAAGTGACGCAATGGGCAGTCATTACGGATGAACAACGGAAATACAAATTTAATACAGGCGGCCCTCTTATTGCTGCACACGTAACCATTATTGATCCGCAATTGCATACTTCGTTGCCTCCTCATGTCACAGCGATGACAGGCATTGATGCCATAGCCCATGCCATTGAGTGCTACACGATGAAATATGCACAACCGGTTACAGATGCCGTCGCCTTATTGGCAATTGAATATGCAGCCACCTACATACGCCGCGCTTTTGCAGACGGGGATGACCTAGAAGCACGCTATGGGATGGCGCAAGCTGCAATGTTGGCGGGACTTTCCTATGGAAGCGAATCGGCTGGGGCCGCCCACGCGATGAGTCAGTCCCTTGGCGGCATCGTCCCTGTAGCTCATGGACAATGTGTGGCAGCGATGATGGGACCGGTCATGGAGTTTAACTGGAAAGGAGCGCCTGAACGCTTTGCCCGCATTGCCCAAGCATTCGGCCTAAACATAACAGCCATGACAACAAATGAGGCGGCCAAGGCAGCAGTTCGCTATATGTATGAGTTAGTTGAAGAGCTAGAAATCCCGTCCCTTGAAGACCAAGGTGTTGACAAAACACAAATTAGCCGTTGGGCCAAAGAAGCGTTGAAAGACCCACAAACCATCGGAAATCCTCGTGACTTGACGCTTGCTGATTATGAATGGATCTACAAACGCTGCTTTGGCCTCGTACCAAGCACCCTTTAATAAAAGACGAAGAAGCAAGCCGCTACTGCGGCTTGCTTGCTGTTTCGGCAAGTCGTAAACAACACTCAGACTGACAGAAAACGCTTGCCAGCTGAAGCGTGAAGTCGAGTGAAGATGCGAATAGAACAGGGGTTCATGAGCAGCGAATTTCTTGCGCAAGGAAACGACAGTTTCAAACATATGGACAACGAAGGCAAACACCGTTCTTTCCCGCGTGTTTACTGGCTGCCGTCCTCTTGTTTTTGCTTATCATATTCCATTAATGCTTGTTCCACATTGACTAAATGAACCATCATTGCCTCGTGGGCTTTGTCTTTGTCTTGCGCTTCGACTGCCTTATAAATTTGCTCATGCTCATAATGAAGCTGTTTAAGCGTTTGTTTTTCGGCGTAAAGACTGATTTTTCGGCTCTCATACATGGTCATGACCAGCGTGTCAGACAACTTTTGCATCATTTCCATCAGCAAATCGTTTTCCGTCGCCTCTGCCAAGGCGAGATGAAATCGAACATCTGCTTCCTCGCCTAAATCCTTGCCAGCTTCTGCCTTGGCCATTTGCGAAAGCGCCTCTTCGATCTTGGCAAGGTGGTCAGCGCTGCGGTTTTCAGCCGCCAAACTTGCGACGCCGACTTCGAGAATTTTTCGCACTTGGAATAAATCTTGTTTCTCTTTATTCGACAAAACGCCCTTGATGCCGACTGGTTTGACCATACTTGAAAAATCGAATTTATTAACAAATGTGCCTTCTCCTTGGCGGATCGTCACAAGCCCGACTGCACGCAATGCGCTCAATGCTTCCCTAACGGCCGAACGACTCACTTGAAATGTCGCCGACAGCTTCTCGACTGAATCGAGTTTTTCCCCTGGTTGAATATCGCCGCTCCGAATCATGTCCTCGAGTTGGTCGCGGATTAGTTCGGACACTTTTTTAGACTTTACTTGTTTTAAGGACATAGCTGACACCTCATTTGCAACTTCTCGTTTTAAGTATAGCATATGCAAACGAGCAACATCCTTTTGCTGACTAGTAAAACACATTGCAGTGCCCTTCTTCTGCCTCATGCAATATTTAACAACTAAAAGGCCAGCGGTAACGCGCTGGCCTTGGGTGTTTTTTACTTGTCGTCCACTACTATATAGCACGCTCTTAGCGGGCCGTGCACGCCGACTACTAAACTCATTTCAATATCAGCGCTGTTGCTTGGACCTGAAATAAAATTGATGCACGATGGGAGGCGGCCTTCGCCTGTTAGTTGTCGAATGTGGCGCGCCGCTTGCGTCATTCGCGCTACTAGCGTGCTTTTTGGGATGATCGCGATATAATAGCGAGGCAACAAACTGACAGAACGCCCTTTGCCATTGCTGCTAAACAATGTGACTGTTCCCGACTCAGCAAGAGTGATATCGGAAAAGGTAATGCCTACGTCAGCTTTTTCAGCCTGCTCGATTGAACGTTTGCTGTCACGATTGTTCCATAATGAAACAGAGGGGCGCGTCAAAAAGGAGCCGAGGCCAAACTCGTGAAACCGACGGTCATCCCAAGCAATGACCGATTTCGCTCCATACATGTCGATTGTTTCATCAAGGGCCGTCTCTAACTGGCCGCTCTCCACTCGTTTAAAGTCTGTATGAATGGCCACGCATTGTTCTTTCAGTACTGTGACTAACTCATCTTTTGAAGCGTCTTTTAATACTTCAAATTGAGGGGAAACTCGGTAATTGGGACGTAACACACCTTCTGTTTGACGGGGCCGGCCAAGTTGATTGGCCACATGGTCGAGAAAAGACTCGCGGTTTTTAATCATGTGCCCCCTCCTTTTGCCGTGCTTTAAACCAATCACGGAAACGTTCTTTGGCAGGAGCGGGCAAATGTCGGACATCAGTCCAACCTTTTAGCGGCCCTGGCCCTTTTGGAATTGCGCCATCCTTTACAAACGGGAACAGCAAAAATGGCACTACTTTGGTTCCAGCCTTATACAACATAGGCGAACGCGCACCGATTCCAAACCCTTTCATCGCCAACGCCTCCGCTCGCGCAGTCCGCTTTTGTTCGGCGATAACACGGCGATGCTTAATTAACAGTTCGTGAAGGGGAATTTTGACAGGGCACGCATCCGTGCAAGCCGCACATAAGCTTGACGCGTAAGGCAACTCTTTGTGGTCTTCATACCCTTCCAACAACGGTGTTAATACTGCCCCAATCGGCCCTGGATAAATCGAGCCGTAGGAATGGCCGCCGACGTGGCGGTATACAGGGCAGACATTGATGCAAGCTGCGCAGCGGATGCAATGAAGCGCAGCTTGGAATTCAGTGCCGAGAATATTGGACCGCCCATTATCGACAATAACGAGGTGAAACTCTTCAGGGCCGTCAGCATCGCCATCTTCACGGGGGCCTGTGAGGCCGGTCACATAACTCGTTAATTTTTGACCGACTGCACTTCGGCATAGCATGCTAACTAAAATGTCGAGTTCTTCCCACGTCGGCACAATCCGTTCCATCCCCATAACAGCAATATGTGTTTTAGGCAGTGCTGTCGCGAGGCGGGCATTTCCCTCATTCGTGACCAACGAAATGCTTCCTGATTCTGCTACGGCAAAATTGCAACCTGTAATGCCCACATCTGCTGACAAAAACTCTTTGCGGAGCTGTTCACGAGCAAACAACGTCAACTCTTGGGGATTCTCTGACTTTGTATAACCTTTGCGGGCTTTAAACGTATCACGGATCTGTTCTTTATTTTTGTGCAATGCTGGCGCGACGATATGGGAAGGGGGATCATGGTCGTCTATTTGTAAAATGTACTCCCCTAGGTCTGTTTCAATGACTTCGCAACCAATGTCTTCGAGTGCCTTGTTCATGCTGATTTCTTCGGTTACCATCGATTTGGATTTAACGACTTTTTGTGCTTTTTTGCTGCTTACAATTTCCTTGATATACTGATTCGCTTCTTCAGCCGTTTGCGCAAAATAAACATGTCCTCCCGCCTTCTCAACGTTTTCGCTAAGCTGGTGCAAATAAAAATCAATATGATTGAGCGTGTGTGAGCGGATTTCTTCTGCGAGTGTGCGCCACTCCTCCCAATTGCCAAGCTCCTTTTCCGCTGAACCTTTTGATGTTTTCAGCCGCTCCTGGGCCGAGCTGACCGCTTGGCGCATAAAACCGTCTTGGAGCCCTTTTTCAACCCGTTTTGAAAAAGGAGCATCACTTATTTTAATGGCCACATTCCTCACTCCTTGCTATTTAAGACTTGGGCAATATGCTTTACTTCAATCGCTTTGCCGTTTCGTTCGATCCGCCCGCCAATGTTCATCAAACAACCGCAGTCGGCGCCAATAAGCAGGTCAGCACCTGTCGCTTCGATATGTCCGACTTTTTCTTCCACCATTTGTTCCGAGATAGTAGGCATTTTGACTGAAAATGTACCGCCAAAGCCACAGCACGACTCCTTGTTTGCCAGTGGGGCCAGCTCAAGTCCCTTTACTTGTTCCAACAAAGAAAAGGGTGCCTCTGTTTCCCTTAATAACCGCGACATATGGCACGACGTATGGTATGTCGCTTTTTTATGGCAAACTGCCCCAATGTCTTCGACTTTTAGCACGTGGACAAGAAATTGGGTCAGTTCATACGTTTTGCTCGCAAGCTCTTCTGCCCGTTTTTCCCACTCAGGATCGTCAGCAAACAGCTCTTTGTATTCGAGAAGCATGGCAGCACATGACCCTGACGGCAGCACAACATACTCGGCATCGGCAAACGTTTCAATGGTATGTTTGGCTGCTTTTTTTGTATCTTCATGATAACCGCTGTTAAATGCCGGTTGCCCACAGCAAATTTGATTTTCCGGAAATTTGACGTTACACCCATGGCGTTCAAGCACTTCTACAGTGTCTTTCCCAACACCTGGATAAAAAATGTCCGCTAGACAGGTGACGAATAGCGAAACGTTCACATTACCATCCCCTTAGAGCGTTGATACTTTTTTGTTTTCTATGTTGGCCAACTTCGCTTTACGCTGGTATTTGAGGATCATGATTAGAAAAACAAGTAAGACAGTTGCCACAAACAACGTACCGATATGAAACCCAAACCCGTGTATCGCTACATAGCCTAGCCCACCAGCAAAAACGAGATAATACGTTAGCGGAATCAACACTTTTCTAATAAGTACGCCTTCTTTGCCAATAATCCCTGCCGCTGCCGCTGCTGCCACAACGTTATGGACACAGATCATGTTTCCTGCTGCTCCGCCAACGGCTTGCAAAGCAACGATCGTAGCAGGAGAAATGCCGACATTTTCTGCCGCCCCAAATTGGAACAAGGCAAACATCATATTGCTGATCGTGTTGCTTCCGGCTATAAATGCGCCTAGCGCACCAATTACTGGCGCTACGACCGGCCAATGCTCGCCAACCATTTTTGACACGCCTTCCGCCAACAAGAGCGGCATCGACTCATACCCATTTGCATTAATGCCAGAGTTAATAAACACTTGCACCATCGGCACTGCAAACAAAAGCGCTGGTGCAGCACTTATAATCATTTTCGTGGAGTTGCTCACTGCCGTACGATAGGAAGAACGATCCATCTTGTAAAGAAAATAACCAACGACCGACACGGCTACCATAATCGTTCCTGGTAAAAACAACGGAGTGCTGGAAATGTCAATCGTCGTTCCAAACACTTGTTCAATGGTAAGCGCCACTTTTTTTAAAGCAGCCCCTATAGGAAGTGCGTCCATGCGAGTAATGACTAGGATAAAGCCAATGAGTATATACGGAAACCACGCTTTAAACATTGAAATAGTCGGTTTAGTAAGAGGGTCTGCCGAAAGCATTCCCATCCAGCCACGCTCCCATGTGGAAAGAGGCGGGAAATCCCAGTTCTTTTTTGGCATGAACCATCCTTTTTTAGCGGCTGGAACAACAATTGCTAACCCAATTAGGCCACCGAAAAGCGACGGAAATTCTGGACCGAGTACATTGGCGATTAAGGCGTAAGGGACCGTAAATGCTAAACCGGCAAACAGCGCAAACTTCCACACTTCCAACCCAGCCCAAATAGAGCGTTTCTCTCCAAAAAACATCGTAAGCATTATGACCAACACTAATGGCAAAAACACACCGATCATCCCATGGAATATCGCCACTTGGCCGCCGATAGAACGAATAAATTCGTCGGTCGTCATTCCAAGTGCCGCCGCCTGTTCAGCCACATTTGGCGCTCCCGAGAGCCCAGAGTTCACCCCAATTAAAATCGGCGTGCCGACAGCGCCAAACGAAACTGGCGTTGACTGAATAATGAGAGCCGAAAGGACCGCAGCCATCGCTGGAAAGCCAATGGCGACAAGAAGCGGTGCAAGTATGGCCGAAGGTGTGCCGAAACCAGATGCCCCCTCAATGAACGAGCCAAACAGCCAGCAAATAATAATGGCTTGTATCCGCCTATCAGGTGTAATAGTTGTAAATCCAGCACGAATGGTGTGGATTGCGCCGCTTTCTCGCAATGTATTGAGCATTAACACAGCTCCAAATACAATAAATAGCACTTCCAAAGCGGTAACGACCCCTTTTGTGCTTGCAGCTGCAACATAGTTATAGGGCACGCCCCAAAAGAAGATCGCCACGAGTCCTGTCATTAGAAAAGCAAGCGGCATAGCCCGCTTGGCAGGCCAACCTAAAAGAACAAGAAGCAACAACACCGTTAAAATTGGCGTCAGCGCTAAAAGCGCAAGCGACCAAAACCCCATCCTTTCTCCCCCTCTAACATAATGATTATATCATACGGTCATCAGATGACTATATGTAAGCACTTACAAATATAGCTTACTTTGGCCAATCAGGCAAGCCAATCTAGTCATGTTTTTATAAAAAGGATTCTTTTGGCTTATCGCTAAATAGCTTCTTTTTTGCTGTTCTTGTCCTTCCTTTTCCATTATACTAAACCGAGAGGAAGTGAAGAAAATGACAAACGACCAATTTAAGCAAGTCATGACTGCATTTCGGGAAGTTAACAGCCAATTGCGGGAAATCAAAGGGGATGTTGCCACGTTAAAAGACGATGTCGCTATCTTAAAAAGTGATGTTTCTATCTTAAAAAAGGATATGGCTGAACAAAAAGTCATAACTGCCCAATTACAAAAACATGCAGAACATGCCTCTACTACGTTTGACTTTATTAAAGAAAAACTCATTAACCACGAACGTGATATTTATGCGTTAAAACGCCGTCCATAACGCTTGCCAACCCCAAAATAAGCATGCTGAAGCAGGACACTGCTTGGCAGTGCCCTGCTTAACCTGTTTCCACAGGCAAATTTTCTAATCCTCTAATGATTAAGCTTTGCCGCCACGCTAACTCGGCTGGTTCCGCGCCTAGACGTATGTCTGGACATTCTTCTAAAAGGACACGGATCGCCGATTCTGCTTCCAATCGTGCAAGCGGAGCGCCTAAACAATAATGGATTCCTTTCCCAAATGATAAGTGGGGGCTTTTTTCTCTAGTGATATCCAGCTTATCAGGATGTTCAACGAGCGCTTCATCATGATTGGCAGAAGCGAGCGACACAATCACGAAGTCTCCCTTTTTTATATCTTTCCCCATAAACGAAAATGATTCACGAGCCCATCGGTCTGTGCTAAATTCAACGGGACTGTTATAGCGAAGCAGCTCTTCAACGGCTTGAGGGATCAATTGGTCGTCGTTTTTTAACAACGCCAACTGGTCTGGATGCATAAGTAGTGCCAATATCCCATTTGCAATTAAATTAACGGTTGTCTCATGGCCAGCAACAATGAGGAGCATCACGACGCCATAAAGTTCATTTGTCGTTAACCGGTCACCATCTTCCTCGGCGCGGATTAAATCAGATAAGAGGTCTTCTCGCGGGTCTTGGCGCCGGGCATGAATCAACGTTTGCAAGTAAGCAATAAAGTCGTCCATGCCCTTCTGTACTGTAGTAGACTCGCCGTATCCATCGTTATCAAGATCAACGATTAACTTTGACCAATATTGGAATTTATCGCGGTCAGAATCAAGGATACCGAGCAGCTCGCAAATGACGATGATCGGGATTGGAAAAGCATATTCTTCGACAAGGTCAAAGCGCTTTTTTTGCTTAATCCGGCGCGCTTGTTCCATCGCGATATCATCGATCCTGCTTTTTAGCCTGGAAATCCGCTTTGGGGTAAACCCTTTTTGAATAAGGCTCCTAAGCCGCTTATGGTCTGGAGGATCGACAAATAGCATGCTCTTGCTTATCGGCAGCATTTGTTCGTCCAACGCCTCATCCGGAAAAACAGTACGTGCATCTTTAATAAAGCGCTCGTCCTTTAACACCGCTTCCGCCACATCGTAATGGAAAGCCATCCAAGCTGGGATTCCATAAGGCAGCATGACTTTCGCAAATCCCGTTTGTTCCCGAATATCTTTGTAATACGTATAGGGCTGCTGGTGAAATTGATCGGAAAAAAGATCAATTGGCTCGCTTGAGGTTGGCTTCAATTTTATCTTCCTTTCAAATGCGTCGTCCCTTCTACTATTCGTTCCACCGCAACCAAACTCCTTTATACGGCAACCGCTTTCACAATTAAGGCATATAAATAGGCGCATTTGGCCCTAATGGAAGGCCAGTAAAAATCCAGACGATTAACAGCAATGACCATGAAATTAAGAACCAAATCGAAAAGGGCAGCATAACTGAAATTAGTGTACCAATCCCCATATTTTTATCATATTTCTGGGCAAAAGCAATGACAATGGCGAAATAGGTCATCAGTGGCGTAATGATATTGGTGGCCGAGTCTGCGACGCGATAAGTCGCTTGCGCCAACTCAGGCGAGTAGCCAATTTGCATCATAATCGGTACAAACACAGGTGCCATCATCGCCCATTTTGCCGATGCGCTGCCGACAAACAAATTAATGAAGGCAGTGATTATAATAAAGCCAATAACGACTGGAATGCCGTCTAAATTCAAGGAAGTCAGCATTTCCCCACCTAAAATCCCTAAAAATAAACCTAAATTCGATTCAGAGAAGTAAGCGACAAATTGGCCCGCTGTAAAAGCAAGGACGATAAACATGCCCATCGATGCCATCGTGTCCGTCATTTGCTTTGCTACATCTTTATCGCTTTTAATGTTTTTCGTTACAATTCCGTAAACGAGCCCCGGTATGAGGAAAAGCAACAAAATAATAACGACGAGAGAGTCCATAAACGGCGAAACGACAATCGGTTGGTCGCCCGTGCCCCGCATCGGCCCCCATTCTGGAACAATAAGTAAACTGATTAAGGCAGCAGAAATGGCGAGAGCGATGCCAGCATAAAGCATGCCTTTTTTCTCGATTGGTTTTAAACGTTCCAAATCGCCTGTATAGTCCCCTTTATAAGTGCCTAACCGAGGCTCCACAATTTTTTCAGAAACGATCGTACCGACAATCGTAATCAAAATCGTTGATACAATAATAAACCAGTAATTCATTGCGTTATTCATTTGTTCAGCGTACGCTGGGTCTATTGTTGCAGCTGCTTGCATCGTTAATTCACCGAGCATTGGGTCGGTCGCCGATAATAGCAAGTTTGCGCTAAACCCACCGGAGACACCGGCAAATGCAGTGGCAAGCCCTGCTAGTGGATGTCTGCCGAGTGCTGCGTAAATGACAGCGCCTAAAGGAGGCAGTACCACGTAACCCGCATCTGAGGCAACGCTTGACATCACTGCCGCAAAAACGAGCCCTGCCGTGATGAGGCGGTTTGGAATCGAGAGCACAAAGCCTCTTAATCCGGCACTAATCAAACCGCTGCGTTCACAAATTCCAATACCGAGCATCGTTGCGAGTACGACGCCTAATGGGGCGAAGCCAATAAAGTTGTCAACCATACTCGTGAATATATAGGAAATCCCTTCACCGCTCAGCAAGTTTTTTACAGCAATCGTTTCTCCAGGATTAGCTGGATCCTCGACTAAAATGCCAAAGCTTGCTACAACGCTAGATATGATCACGACAAGAACAGCAAGAATCGCAAATAGCGTCACTGGATGTGGCAACTTATTGCCTGCTTTTTCAATCCCATCAAGAAAACGTTGGAAGATTCCCTTTTTCCTTTCCACTGTGGACATTCAATCACCCTTTCTATGAAAATGTCTTCCCACGCCTCCAGGGTAAACAGGTCGTTTCTCAGATGCAAGGCTACTAAAAAAAGTCCCAATTGCAAATCTTTTAATCGTGCTATTGCATTTCGTTTCTATTGAAAAAAGCCTGCCGACATTGATCATCGGCAGGCTTAGGAAAAGATGGATGTTAAACCATGACTTTGCACATGTTTTGTGAGAATTCGACTGGGTCTTCAAGAGGCAGCCCTTCAATAAGGAGCGCTTGGTTGTATAGCAAGTTGGTATATAGCTTTAACTTGTCTTCGTCTTCTTCATATGCTTGTTTCAAGGAATGAAAGACGTCATGGTTTGGGTTGATTTCCAATACTTTTTCCGCTTTTACATTTTGGTTGTCTGGCATTGCTTGTAAAACTTTTTCCATTTCTAACGTAATCTCACCATCTGCAGCTAAAAAGACAGGATGGCTTTTTAAACGTTTGGACGTGCGCACATCTTTTACTTTTCCATCTAAAATGCTTTTCATTTTCTCAAATAGTTTTTCGTTCTCTTCGCTGTTCGTGTCTTCCTCTTGCTTTTCGTCTGTTTCAATATCCAAATCGGCGCTGGAGACAGACATAAATTCTTTCTCATCATAAGAACGGAGCATTTTGATCGCGAACTCGTCTACATCTTCAGTGAAATAGAGAATTTCATAGCCTTGGTCAGCTACCATTTCCGTCTGCGGCAGTTTGGCAATTCGTTCGTTCGACTCGCCCGTCGCATAATAAATGTACGTTTGCCCTTCTTTCATCCGCGATACATAATCGCTTAACGACACTAGCTTTTTCTCTGTTGAGGAATAGAAGAGCAACAAGTCTTGCAAGTCCTCTTTATTCGCACCAAAGTCATTGTACACGCCAAATTTTAATTGGCGCCCGAACGCTTTATAAAACTTCTCATATTTGTCCCGCTCTTTCTTCAGCATTATTTTTAGCTGGCTCTTGATTTTTGACTTAATATTTTTAGCGATCAGCTTTAGTTGCCGGTCATGCTGGAGCATTTCCCTAGAAATATTGAGTGAAAGGTCTTCTGAATCGACCATCCCTTTCACAAAACTGAAGTAGTCAGGTAGAAGCTCTGCGCATTTTTCCATAATCAACACGCCGTTGGCATAAAGCTCTAAGCCTTTTTCATACTCCTTGGAGTAATAATCAAATGGCGTATGCTCTGGGATAAATAAAATCGCGTTGTAACGGATAGCGCCATCTACTGATACATGAATATGTTCAAGGGGCTTATCAAAACCGTAACGCTTGTCCTGATAAAACTGTTCATAATCGCTGTCTTTTAGCTCACTTTTGTTTTTGCGCCAAATCGGCACCATGCTGTTAATCGTTTGCTCTTCCTGGTACTCTGCATATTCGTCTTCACTGTCTTCTTTTGGTTTGCTTACTGTTACATTCATTTTGATTGGATAGCGGATAAAATCAGAGTACTTTTTAATAATTGCTTTTATACGGTACTCCTCTAAGTATTCATCATAAGATTCTTCATCCGTATTTTCTTTTATGTGGAGTGTGATGACCGTACCGACATCTTCTTTTTCAGCCGGTTCAATCGTATACCCATCTGTGCCATCCGATTCCCATTTATAAGCTTGGTCGCTATCAACGGAACGGGTAATGACAGTCACTTTATCAGCGACCATAAAGGCAGCGTAAAAACCAACGCCAAATTGGCCAATAATGTCGTGGCCGTCTTCGATTTTCGTTTCTTTTTTGAAAGCGAGTGAACCACTTTTGGCAATCGTACCTAAATTGGCTTCGAGCTCTTCTTTCGTCATGCCAATCCCTGTGTCTTTAATTACAAGCTTGCGGTTATCTTTATCCGCTTCTACATAAATCGCATAGCGGTCTTTTTCAAATGAAAGCGAGTCATCCGTTAACGAGCGATAATACATTTTGTCAATTGCATCACTTGCATTTGAGATCAGTTCGCGCAGAAAAATCTCCTTCTGCGAGTAAATGGAATTGACCATCATTTCTAACAAACGCTTTGATTCAGCTTGAAATTGCTTCTTTTCCATTAAAAGAGCGCTCCCTTCCATCCAATCACGAATCTTTTAGCACTCGTTTGTTTAGAGTGCTAACAATTCTATTTTACTAAAATTCACTTCTGCGTCAATTCTTTTATCCATTTAAGCGTTTTTGCAGTTCTTTTGTGGAAGCCACATCCGCCTTCAAAACCGTGGTGAAATGGTTTAATGAAGCGTCGTACTCTTCTTTTGTAAAGCAGGCAAAACCGTCTTTAGGGATAAGCAGCTGATAATCGCGCATATAGGCATCATTGGCCGTAAATTCGACGCACATATTGCCAACTACTCCTGTCAAAATGAGTGTCTGAACATTAAGCTCCCTTAAAAGCATGTCTAAAGGTGAAGCGAAAAACCCCGAGAATTGGGGTTTTAACACCGAATAGTCCTCTGTATCAGGAGCAAGCAGCTTCGCAATTGATGCTCCTGGCAAATGATTGTTGACAATATGATTATAGACCTGTGTAAATTCCGATTGCCAATCGCCATAATTGTCGTTGACATAAATGACTGGCCATTCTTTGTCGCGTAGTATTGCCTTTAAGTTAGCAATCGCTTTCGCGCAGTTCTTTGCATCAGGCAATAGCTTATCGGCATCGTCAAAATCAAACGGATTAATCATATCAATAATAAGAAGCGCGCAACGTTCCTTCATGTTAGACCTGTCCCTTCCTATGAAATAAAGCCAGCATTAAGACAAATACCCTTTTCGCCATGAAACCATATAAACAGATGCCTGCAAAAGCGGCCCCGCCATAACAAGAATGATCGGCAAGTACGGCAGTTTCGTTTGCACCAACGGATAAACAACAAGTAAGGCCGCTAGGACGGGATAGATAATATACATGCTTAAATAAGCAGTACGGCAAGCATTAGCAGTGATTTCTTTCTCACGCTCATCACGCTCCGAAAATTCTGGCGGCACCAACAGCCCTTTTTGAAACGTGATGCCTTTTTTCTTTTTTAAATAGGCGCTCACAATTCCGTAAATGATCGCGCCAATAATTAAAATAGTCATCGGAAGTATGTTAATTGACATTTCCCATGACCCTGTTGCCGTTTCTATCTCCCCAAAGCCACGGAAATATTCAACGAGCTGCCATGTAAACAACCCGATTGTAACCACTAAACTAACGATCGTAAACCACCATTTCAAATTCGATCACTCCTCTTCAGTTAAAAAAAACACATCTTCTACAGGTAATTCAAATTGCTTCGCTATTTGAAGGGCAAGCAATAATGAGGGCGAATACCGCCCTTTTTCCAAGGCAACAATCGTTTGCCTTGTCACCCCCACTGCCTCGGATAGTTCTCCCTGTGTCATTCGTTTTTCAGCACGCAATACTTTTACCCTGTTTTCAATCTCCATAGTCCACCTTCTCGATTCGTTTCTCGCTTCATTGTATAGTACATTTTACTTTTTGTCTAGTTTGCTTTACAACTGAACTCAAAAAAATACGGACGTGGTTATGTCCGTGTGTTCGGTACGAGAATGGTCTCGCCTGAAAAGATGACATCTTCGTCTCTAATTGAAGGGTTCATTTCAAGTAATTTTGGCCATTGAACATTTAAACGAAGGCCGATTTCAAACAACGTATCTCCTGGCTGAATGACGTATTCAGCATGTAAAGGTGCTTGTGTTTCTGCTGGTGTGGCAGCCATTTGAATTCTGCCTTCTATTTTAGGAGCGATTTCGCCTGCGTCTTGCAAGTACTCAATCAGCAATTCATCGACTGCGCTAAATTCATTGACAATCGGTGCATTGGCCAAATCCGTGTATTCATCTCCGCCAGCAGCAAGAAAATCATTTGTAGCAAGCAAGTATGTTTCGTTTTCTTGTAGCGGTTTGCCTTTAACGAGAACAGAATGGACTCTCTGTCCAGGTTCATTGTTGGGATCGAACTGAAACGAAAACCCGCTAATTTGCGGAAAACCGCCGCTCGGTTCTGGATAGCCACTCACTCCGTTTTCCAAAACTTTTAGCAGTTGGGCACCTGTCACTTCTACGGTTACGGCGTAATTGCCAAAAGGGGAAACCTCGACTAAGTCCCCTTTCGTTATCATTCCTGCTTGAACGGAAGCACGGATGCCGCCTCCATTTGTCAAGGCAATATCCGCTTCCGTTGCGTTACGAAGCACGTCAGCAATGAAGTTGCCTAAATTCGTTTCTTCCACTCGAACATGCTCTCGCTCGCCATTTAAGTCAACGGCAGTTTGCCCGACAGGTTCTGCCAAAATAGCTTGTTGCCCCTCTTCTAACTCTGCCAGCAATGCTTCTACTTTTTCGTCAGGTTCGATCGCCTCTGCTTCACTTTGCTGGATCAGCTTTGCGTTTTTTTCAACAAGGACGCCATCTGCAAACACCAAATCGACTACGCCTAGGTTTTGCAAATACTCCCCGGCGCTTGCAATGAGCGTATTATTTTCTCCTATAAGTCCTGTCGGCAACTCCGAGTGGCTATGCCCGTCAATTATCACATCAATCCCTTGGACTTCAGCAGCTACTTTCTGACTTGTATCTTCACTCGTTTCATCAATGCCTAAATGGGCAAGCGCGATAATGACGTCAGCGCCTTCTTGCTGTAGCAGATCGACCATTCTTTGTGCAGCAGCTGATGGATCTTCAAACGTAACAGCTGCGACATTATTTGGATGCGTTTTGAAAGCAGTTTCCGGTGTAGCTAACCCAAAAATGCCGACTGTCACATCATCGAATTCTTGAAGCATGAATGGTTCAAACAATGGTTCCTCTTCGTCGTTAAGGAGGTTAGCAGCAATCACTGGAAAATCAATTGTTTCCTCAAGCTCATACAATCGATCAAGCCCATAATTAAAATCATGGTTTCCTGGCACAAAAGCATCGTAACCGACTGTATTTAATACATCTGCAATCGTTCTCCCTTCCTCAAGGGAAGCAAACGTCGTCCCGTGGAACGTATCGCCTGCATCAACCAACAGCGAGTGCTCTCCCCGGTTTTCATCGATCAGCGTTTTCAATTTTGCATAACCGATGCCATCTAATTCTCCTTCAAATGCACGGCCATGGGCGTCATTTGTATGAAGAATGCGGATCGTTGTTTCCTCTGCATACGCTTTTTCTGAAAAAAGAATGATAAGTGCACTAGCCACGCCAATAAAAACGACCTTTTTCTTAGCCATTTTCGCCTCCTTTTTCTTTTATATTAGCTTACGAAGGTTAAACTTGTTTTGACTTAAGTAAATTTCCACTAAAGTTTCCATAAAAAATCAGGAAGCATGAGCCTCCTGATTACGCTTTTGGCGCTTTAGCCGACTTGCCTTCAAGCACAAACCGGTTAATCATTTTTTTGACTCCATAGACAGCCACGATTGTTAGTACTTGTGCGACCAGTTTACGCATAAGATCCCCTCCTCCACTTTTTATTTGTATACCCGGATGAAAGAAAAAACATGTCGTCCATTTCTGATAGCGTACCGATACATTCATGAATCAAGTGGTCCCCCGCCCAAATTCATGGGGCCACCAGGCGGTTGCGAGCCATTTCGCCAGCAATGTTAAATTGGCACGCATCTTGCATGCTTCCTCATGAATCTAATTTTTAAGGAGGAATTAGCCAATGTTTACCCCTTATAAGCATGAACCATTTACTGATTTTACAATTGAGGCAAACAAGCAAGAACTGCTCGCAGCCATTAAGCAAGTGGAGGCGAACCTAGGCGGCCATTACCCATTGGTCATTAATGGCGACCGCGTTGAGACGGATGACACGATTTCGTCTTATAACCCGGCAAACAAACAAGAATTGATTGGTACGACAGGCAAAGCGACAAAAGCACATGCCGAGCAAGCGATTGAGGCTGCCAGCACTGCGTTTGAATCATGGAGAACGGTGGCGCCTGCAGAACGCGCCAATATTCTTGTTCGCGCAGCAGCAATTGTACGCCGCCGCAAACATGAATTTACGGCGTTGCTCATAAAAGAGGCAGGAAAACCTTGGAAAGAAGCCGATGCAGACACTGCTGAAGGCATTGATTTTATGGAATATTATGCCCGGCAAATGGTCGAATTAGCCGAAGGAAAGCCTGTCCATAGCCGAGAAGGCGAACTAAACCGCTATATTTATACGCCAACTGGCGTCACCGTTGTTATTTCACCTTGGAACTTTGCGTTTGCGATTATGGCAGGCACAACGGTGGCCCCTCTTGTCACTGGCAATACCGTATTGCTTAAACCAGCAAGCACAACACCGGTGGTTGCTGCTAAATTTGTCGAAGTGTTAGAAGAAGCAGGCGTTCCGAAAGGTGTTATTAACTTCGTCCCAGGAAGCGGCAGTGAAGTGGGCAATTACCTTGTCGAACATCCTAAAACAGCGCTTATCACATTTACAGGTTCACGGGATGTCGGCGTCCGCTTGTATGAAAAAGCGGCAATCGTCCAAGCTGGGCAAAACCATTTAAAACGCGTGATCGTGGAGATGGGCGGGAAAGATACAGTCGTCGTTGACAATGAAGCCGATATTGACACGGCGGTTGAAGCGATCGTTATTTCCGCATTTGGCTTCTCTGGACAAAAGTGTTCAGCGGGCTCACGCGCTGTCATCCATGAGGACCTTTATGACGAGGTTGTCGCAAAAGTAGTGGAAAAAACAGAAGCACTTACCGTTGGCAACCCGGCAGACGCTAAGAACTATTATATGGGGCCTGTCATTGACCAAGCGGCATTTGACAAGATTACAGGTTATATTGAAATTGGCAAATCAGAAGGGAAACTAGTTGCTGGCGGCAAAAGCGACGATGCAGAAGGCTATTTCATTCGCCCAACGGTTTTTGCCGATGTTGATCCAAAAGCACGGATTATGCAGGAAGAAATTTTCGGCCCCGTCTTAGCCATTAGCAAGGCGTCGACATTTGCTGAAGCACTCGAAATTGCCAACAATACAGAATACGGGCTAACAGGGGCTGTAATAACAAACAACCGCGCAAAAATCGAGCAAGCTAAACAGGATTTCCACGTCGGGAACCTCTACTTTAACCGTAACTGCACAGGGGCGATTGTAGGCTATCACCCATTCGGTGGCTTTAAAATGTCAGGCACCGATTCAAAAGCAGGCGGACCAGATTACCTTACTCTCCATATGCAAGCTAAAACCATTTCAGAAATGTTTTAATCCTGCTCCATGGCAAAGAGACACAATCTTGAACAGATTGTGTCTATTATTGTTTATACACTTTTGTCTATTTAGACAGTTTCCGCTTACAATTTGTAGTGCTTTAATTTATTGTATAATGTTGCCCGTGAAATGCCTAACAGTTTTGCGGCAGCTGATTTGTTGCCATACGTTTTTTCTAGCGCATTGATGATTTCCATTCGCTCGTCTTTTTTTGGCTTGTCTTTTGAAGCCAACGGCATGTGTTTCAATTTCTGTTGGTACGATTCAGGCAAATGGTACCAATGAACGGACCCTTCGTGGTCGCCGTTCAAAATCACAATTCGTTCGATTAAATTTCGCAATTGGCGAATGTTTCCTTCCCATTTTTGAGTCCTAAGCGCGTAAAGTACTTCTGGATCTAATTTAGGCACCGGTTTTTCATAGCGCTGAGCAAATTCCTGTAAAAAAGATTGGACGAGCTCAGGCAAATCTTCCATCCGCTCTCTTAAAGGCGGAATGGAAATGGAAATGACATGGAGACGATAGTAAAAATCTTCACGAAAACGGCCTTCCGCAACCATCTTTTCTAGATCACGGTTCGTTGCCGCCACAATACGGACATCAAGCGGAATCGCTTCATGCCCGCCTACTCGGTAGTACGCTCGTTCTTCCAGCACACGCAACAGCTTTACTTGCAATTCAGCAGGCATTTCTCCAACTTCGTCAAGAAATAGCGTGCCTCCTTTCGCTGCATCGAGTTTTCCTTTTTTGCCACCTTTGGCCGCACCAGTAAAGGCGCCTTGCACATAGCCAAATAATTCGCTTTCAAACAAAGCCGCAGGAATGGCGCCGCAATTAATGGCAATAAACGGTTTTTCTGCTCTGTCACTTGCCTGGTGGATGCCCTCAGCGAACAGTTCTTTGCCAACGCCGCTTTCGCCTGTAATTAAAACATTCGCCGTTGTTTTTGCCACTTTAGCGGCAAGATGGATTGCCCGCCTAACCGGTTCACTGCGGCCGATGATTTTCTGAAAAGGTTCATCTTCGCTAGTCGTATTCAAATGATGCAAAGACGCGGTTTTAGACGATAATTCTTCATTTAAGCGAACCACATCTGTAATGTCCCGTTCGATCGAGATGCCGCCGACGCACGCTTCTCCTTCAAATACTGGAACCGTATTCACAATCACATGTAAGCCAGGCTTCGGCTGGTTGTATTGATGGACGACTGGTTGTTTATCTTTCATAACGGACCATAGCACGAGCGCTTCCTCATCAAAGTAATGGCGCAAAGGCTTGCCGGCAATGGCATGGCTTGCTAACGCATACAATTGTTCTGATTTGGCGTTAATTTGGATAATCCGCTGTTCTTCATCAACCATGGTGACCGCGTCATCCATCGCTTCCATCATTGTTTGTAAAAATGCATTTGTGCGCTTTAGCTCTTCCAGCAAAACATTGGCCAACACCTGTTTTTTGACAATCCCAACAACGTTGTTCGTGTGATCTACCGTATAAATGTCTTTTAGTTCTAACAGCGGCGGCAACTGAGCAATCAATGTGTCTTCAGGCAGCTGCCACTCACTGTTTTTTGGTTGATCGGCAATTGGCACCGCCACATCTTTAAGAGATCTGCGCAACAGAGTCACACTCCTTTACGGATTTTTCCGTTATACACAATTGTCTTATTGTCTTTTATTTTAGACGAACCTGGCCAATAAACAATCTTTTTTTCTTAGCGTATTTTTCATTATTGGCACATTTCTTGCATTGATATTAGCAACTACACATTGCAATAGGAGGAATCATCGATGGTTCTAGATCAACCGCTTCGTTCATTCTTTATGCAGCTTGCTAAAAGCAAACCATTAAATAAAGCAGCTAAAAAATGGGGATTAAAATTTGGCGCGCGGCAATTTGTCGCTGGACAAACACTAGAAGAAGCGATGGCCACAGTCATTGATTTAAATAACAAAGGCCTTGTTTGTACATTAGACCATTTAGGCGAATTCGTTACCGAAGAACAAGAAGCATTGGACTCGACAGAAGCGTGTTTAGACGTCCTACGCGCCATTAATGAGACAGGGGCTGACTGCAACCTTTCCGTCAAACTGACGCAACTTGGCCTTGATATTGATGAAGCTTTCTGCCTCGAAAACATGAAACGGGTTGTCCAGACGGCACGTAGCTTCGGAATTTTCGTCCGAATCGATATGGAGGATTATGCGCACTGCCAACAAACTTTGCTTATTTTAGAGAAACTCAGGAATGAATACGACGGCGTTGGCACTGTCATCCAAGCTTACTTGCACCGAGCAGAAGAAGACGTCCGCTCGTTAAAAGGCGTTCCTCTCCGTCTCGTTAAAGGGGCTTACAAAGAATCAGCAGAAGTGGCATTACAAGAAAAGGCTCTTATCGATGAAAACTATTTCAACATTATTCGTCTTCACCTCGATAACGGTTCGTATACGGCGATTGCCAGCCACGACCACCATATTATTGAAAAAGTTAAAACGTATGCGGCGGAGAAAGGTATTCCTAAAAGTCAGTTTGAATTTCAAATGCTTTATGGTTTTCGCGAAACGCTACAAAAGGAACTGCTCGAACAAGGCTACAAAGTCCGGTTATACGTGCCCTTTGGAACCGATTGGTTCGGTTACTTCATGCGCCGCCTTGCCGAACGGCCGCAAAATATTGCCTTTGCTTTGCGGGGGTTCTTTTCAAAATGACTAAAGCCTCCAAGAAAGAGGACACCCTTTCTTGGAGGCCCTCCTTTTAGTGGCAGGCTCCTAACCGGCTAACGTATTTCTTTTTTCCGTTAACACATCCAACGCTAAATGGTGCAGCGTAATTTCAGGACGGCTTCCAAGACGGATATTTAACCCTGTTTGCCCTAAACCTTCACTAATATAAAACGGTTGCCCTTTATGGTGATGCAAACCTTTTACCATTTTCAAACGTACTAATTTTCCCATTTTCACAAGGTGATAAGGCTTTGGCCAATGAATTTGCCCGCCATGAAAATGGCCAGCAAGCAAATAGTCAAATGAGACATGATCCATATCAAGGACAATGTTCGGATCATGGGTCAATACGAGGTTATATCCACTGGCTACGCCATTAAACGCTTTGTCTATATCCCCTCGGCTAGATCCAGCATCATCAATGCCGATAATATTCAACCGTTTCCCATCGATAATAATCGCTTCATTTTCGTTTTGCATCGTCTTACAGCCATGCTTTTCTAATACTTCCTTCAGCTCTTGAAAATCAGGGGACTTCAACCAATAATCATGATTGCCAAATACAGCATACATCCCATAGAGCGGCTTTAATCGGCTGAACATCTTCAAATACGGAATCATTTTCGGTATGCTTTTCTTGCGGTCTGCGAAGTCGCCCGTTAGAGCAATTAAGTCTATCCGTTTATGGCGCAATTTTTCATAAAGCTGGTCAGGAGTGACGGAAATCCGCTCAAGATGCATATCGGAAATATGCAGGACACATAAAGATTGGTTAGCCTGCCGATCCGACTCAGATACAGATACAGAAACCGTGTTGACCACCAAATGTTGCGTGTTTTTGTAACCTCTATAAAAAAGCAAAATAACCAAAATCGCTAATAGTGTAAAAATAATCACGAAGCGTCCTCCTCTATACATCAAGTATAAAAAATTTAGCGACGCGTTGTTACCTGCAATTATTGGCATGGCCCCCATAATCGCCCAACAAAACAACCTTTTCATCTTGCTGTGAATAATAGGCAAACAATTATCACATCCTACCAGTACCAAGATTAGGAGGGATAATTGATGAATCGTATCAAACAGTTTTCAGTCGCTTTTCTGATCGGCTTGATTCTAACTGGATGTGGCATGAATGGGAATGACCGGCAACCGGATCAAGGCGACAACAATAGAGAAACCGAAGTTGAGCAACAAAGCAACAATGAGCAAAATGGCAATGGACCGTTTGAAGGACGAGTAGAAGTAGCCGACGAAGTGGCAGAACGAATTTCTGAACTCGACGAAGTAGAACGGGCGAATGTATTTGTCACAAATGAAAACGCCTATGTAGCGGTCATGCTTGCCAATGGCTCGGAAGACGAAGTCACTGATGACGTTGAAGATAAAATTTCCGAACAGGTTAGGGAAACGGATGAGAACATTCGCAATGTGTATGTGTCTTCTAACCCTGATTTTGTCGAGCGGGCAACGAACTATGCGGACCGCATTCAAGAAGGAGAGCCTGTAGAGGGCTTTATCGAAGAATTCAATGAAACGATCGAAAGAATATTCCCTAATGCCAAGTAAACGATGCAACCGGCGTTTCCTGTTGAGATGCCGGTTGTCTTTCTTCCCTTGACGATTTAAAGGAGTGTGCCGTATGAAGAAAAAGTTCTTATTGGTACTTTTCATCGTGTTCTTGCTAGCAGCAGTTTCGATCATTGGATTATACACTCCCGCCAAAAACATCAATCAGTACCACACTAGCAACAAGCAAGGCAAACCTGTCATCGTCTTATTAGTTGATTCGCTCATGGATGAGCCATTGCAAAAAGCAGTGGCGGACGGAAACGCTCCAGCGTTTGAGTTTTTAATGAACGCTGGCCGTTACTACTCTGATTTGGTTAGTTCGTATCCAACAATGTCTGTAACGATTGACAGCACTTTGCTTACAGGGACGTATGCAAACGGCCATCGCATTCCTGGTTTAGCCTGGTTTAAAACAGATGAAAAGCGCCTCGTTAATTATGGCAGCGGCTTAAATGAAATTATCGCCCTTGGCGTCAAGCAAGTCACAACTGATAGCATGCTCCATTTAAACCAAGAGCATTTAAACAAACAGACAGCAACGATTTACGAAGAACTAGCTTCCCACAACCTCGAAGCAGCATCTCTAAATGGTTTGATTTATCGAGGCCCAAAGCCGCACACATTAACGACACCAAATGGTGCAGCATGGCTAAATATGCTGCCGAAAACGATTGAAACACAAGGGCCATCGTTGTTGTCAATGGGGGCGTTTTCCCATTTCAGCCCGAAAAACGATCTTCAGTTATGGAAATCAGCTGGATTAACAGATGCAGCGACGGCAAATGAGCTAGTTTATCTTATTGAGCAAAATCAACTGCCTGCTTTTACGCTCGCTTACTTCCCTGAATTGGATAAACAAGTCCACAAACACGGCTCGATGGCATTGAAAGGTATTTTACAAGTTGACAAAAAGCTGCAAACGATTTTAAACACGTATCGATCTTGGGAAGAAGCATTGGAAAAAGCAGTCTGGATTGTTTGTGGGGATAGCGGTCAAGCGGTTATTTTGGATAATAAAGAAACAGCGGAAATCGATTTAAACCAGCTCTTATCTCAGTTTACCGTTTGGAATGCTGGAGACGAGGCTTCTCCAGCATCTTTTCAAATCGTCCCTGCCCTTAACGCGCGCATGACTTATTTACATTTGCTTGATGAACAACTTTCCTACACTGAAGTAGCGGCAAAATTAACAAGCGACGCACGAATCGGCTTTGTGGCCTGGAGCGAAAATGGCAGCAATTATGTCTCTTCTCCTAAGTCAAACGAGCTGTTTACCTTTTCCCCAAACGGCGACTATGTCGACCCTTACCAACAAACTTGGTCAATTGACGGAGATGAAACGATTTTAGGCCTTACAACAAATGACCAAAATGCCATACTGTTCGACGACTACCCCGATGCCCTGGCAAGGCTCCACGGGGCCCTCCATTCACACGACGGCCGCTTTTTAATTGCTGACGCTCTTCCTGGCTATGAATTTATCGCAAAGCATACACCGAAACATACAGGCGGAGCAGGCCATGGTTCTTTGCATAAGCTTGACTCAACCATGCCGTTCATCATTGCTGGCACCACCATTGAACCCGACTATAGGCGGCTTGTAGACTTCAAACAGTGGGTCGAGGCATTAACAGATACGCAAAGCAAAATGATTGAGTGATCGACACTGTCTGAATGGACGTTGGAACGAAGACAAAATCGTACCAATGGCTGGCCATTGGTACGCGTTTATTTGATCATTTTTAAATCGGCGGCAAAAAAAGCGGCAAAAAGGGATGACAACAAAATTGTGCCGAACGTTAAGGCTTTACGAGTGCCATGGCTAACTATTTCTATAAGCACGACACCACTTATTAACAAGCAAAAAACACTGGCCAAATAATTGGACTTTATTGTGTGGCTAGCAAATACAGCGACAATAAAAGCAATGACACTTATCGAGGCAATGATCAGTATTCCTATAGTAGCCACTAATACATCATTCCTTTAAAGTTGGGTACCTAAAAGCAAACAATACTGTCGCAGTTAACAATAACAATGGAAAAACGATCACTCAACCATTTAGACGACAAATATAGAATTTATTCGGCTAAACCTTTTTACATCGTTGGTTCACAAAAAAAGCCGGCAACAGAGCGCCAGCTTTTTTTGCTTATTGATGTAGAAAACCTAAATAGACGATAAACACGACAAACAGTAAATACATAAGCGGGTGAAGTTCTTTTCCTCGCCCTTTTACCAACATTGTAATCGGGTAAAGTACAAACCCAAGCGCAATCCCAGTGGCAATGCTGTACGTAAGCGGCATGGTGATAACTGTGAAGAAGACAGGGATCGCTATCTCCATTTTGTTCCAATCGATAAAACGCAATGATGTCGCCATCATGACGCCAACGATAATTAAGGCCGGAGCAGTCACATGGCCTGTAATGATGCTAAGCAACGGCGAGAAAAACAGAGCGACGACAAACAGCAATCCAGTAAAAATAGCCGTTAGCCCTGTGCGTCCTCCAACAGCAACGCCTGATGTGGATTCGACGTAAGCAGTTGTTGTCGATGTTCCGAGCAATGAGCCAATTGTCGTAGCGCTCGCATCGGCAAACAACGCTCTGCCAGCACGTGGAAGTCTGTTGTTCTTTACAAAGCCTGCTTGTGTGGCAACGGCAAATAAAGTGCCTGCTGTATCAAAAAAGACAACAAATAAGAGCGTTAACACGACACCAACCATTTGCACAGTAAACACTTCATTTTGCCAATCTACTTGGAATGCTTGTAAAAACGTCGGTGCGATGCTTGGCGGGGCGCTAACGACGCCTGTTAATGTCGTAAAGCCAGTAATGACACCGACGATTGCAGTAATCGCCAATCCATAGAACACCGCGCCCTTAAAGCCGAGGACGACAAAAATAATCGTAACGACAATCCCAAAAACAGCCAGCAAAGGGCCAGGAGCTGACAAATCGCCAAGCGCCACAAAGGTGGCAGGGTCGCTTACGATAATCTCTGCATTTTTAAAGCCAATAAAGGCAATAAACAACCCAATCCCTGCACCGGCTGCGTATTTTAATTCTTCTGGAATAGCATCAATGATTTTTTCACGGATTTTAAAAACGGTGATGCCAAGGAAAATGACACCTGAGAAAAACACGGCAAGAAGCGCAGCCTGCCAAGATAAGCCCATGCCAATGACCGCAGAAAAAGCAAAAAAGGCATTCAGCCCCATTCCAGGCGCAAGGGCGATTGGGTAATTGGCGACGAGCCCCATAATGATAGAACCCGTCATTGCCGCAAGCGCTGTGGCAACAAAGACTGCGCCAACGTCCATTCCCGCTGCCCCCAGAATATCGGGATTGACAAACAAGATGTACGCCATCGCAAGAAACGTGGTAAACCCAGCTAGCAGTTCTTGCTTAACAGACGTCCCATTCTCTGTAAGCTTAAAAAAACGATCCATCTTTTTTCTTCCTCCTAACGCAAAATAACCCCAGGGATTTTCTACCTGAGGCTGACACAAACGGCGCAACGGTGTTGCGCTCCATTTATCATGCCGTAGTCAAGCCATTTACGGTGGCTCGGTAGAAACGTGCAGGCCTTATTCCTGCAATTATACGGGTATTTTCCTATTGGACATTGTTAGTGTAGCAATGGTTGGGAAACGTGTCAATATAAAAAAACGAACAATGGGAAGTATAGATGGCCCATTATTCGTCTTCGACTCTGTTGGCTTCATTTATAAAATCTAGTATACTAACAACACAATTTAATGAGGAGGATTGACATCAATGTATGCCTGTAAAGTCACTTGCAGGACAACGCTTTACCACGATTTCGGCAATGGCACTCCTAACCTCGCCTCTACAAAAGCGCTGTTCCATGCCCATTATCAAAACCCTGTGTCTGATTGCCTCCGTGTTATTGATCTCTCAAACTATAAACATTGGAAAAACCAATTCAATGAAGTCGCGGCCACTGCACTCGTAGAAGTGCTTGTCCCCTATGAGCGTCATGTTGATTTTATCGAAGACTACGAATCACTGGCTTGCCGCCTCTCACGCCGCCTTCTCCCTATTAAAGGGGCAGCGATACAAGTTATTGAAAGCGAATGGCTCACTCCCTATCGTAGCGAAGGGTTTTATCGAGAAAGCAAGTCTAAAAAGAATATCTAGTAGAGGGCACACCCATGGCATATGTAGATTTTCATAAAAATGAGTAAGGAGGTGGCAGCTAAAAAGGCATGCCTGCCTTTTGCCGATACCAACTAGGGATGATTTCCGTAAAATCATGATGATCATTCACCACGTCAAGAGAGTAGGCCAATAGCGTGTCATACTGTTGTTCGCTAGTCCGCTTTCCCCAAACGATGGCAGACACTACATGCATGGCGCTATACAGGGCATAAAGTTGCCAAAAACGCTCTCCTGGTTTTTCACCGTTATGGTAGCCATCAATGGCACCAATGGAAAAGGGAATGCTCACTCGAACGGAAAAAAAGCCAAGTTTTTGTAAGTCATGAAGTGGATCGCCAAAGTCGAAGCGGCCAAAATCAACCAAACCGACAAAACGGTTACGATCAATAATCATATTCGCCGGATGAAAATCATCGTGTTGGAAACGATTCGGACGCCCTATTAGCAACCATTCATTTTCTCCAATATAGCCTGTTAACAACTGTTTAAGGGCAGGGTCAAGCTCTTCTATTTTTTCTAGCGCTGACAAATAGCGGTCGCTCTTTTGTTTTTTGGCTATTTCCCAAGAAGGCCAGTCCTGATCCGCTTGTATTTCATGCAACTTAGCCAGCTCCTGCCCCGCCACAAAACCGATTTGGTATTGCTCCTGTTCAGACAGCGCCGGCAGTGCTTCTTCACCATCTTTTCCTGGCATGTAAGTCAGCACCATATACGCTTTGCTATCAGCTGGCAAGTGGCCAAATGCCAATGCCTTGGGGACGAAATCAGAATGGGCGGCACATGTTTGAACCAGTTCAAATTCTTTTTTACGCCTGTCTGCTTCCGTTAACGGAAATAGCCGGACTAGATAGGTTTCATCAAGTACATATTTTTCATCATTGGAAAACCCTTTGACGAGCTGGCGGATAGACTTAGCCCCAGCGACGTACGGAATTCCTTCTAAAGTGTTTTTAAACAAATGACCGCCTCCCTTTCTAAACGAAAACAACTTAGCAATGACCTACCGTGCTTGTTGCCCCGTTTGCTCGTTTGTTGTTTGATCTTCAAAAAATGGTCGATTGCCTGGTCGGAAAACGGAAATCGCAAATAAACAGGCGAGGACAGCCATCGCAAGGGCGAGCACCACAATGGTTAGCCGTAATGAAAACCAATCAGCCATCACGCCCACCGCTAAAATAAAAAGAATTTGAAAAATGCTTTGGCCTAATTGCATTATGCTTGTAACTCGCCCCATCATCTTTACTGGAATGTGGTTTTGATAAAAAGTGGCCATTCCGGCGTTCACAAACACGTTAAACAAGCCGAGGACGATAAAGCCAGCGGCAATGGACCAAAACGACCAAGAAAACGCGTACATAAGGTAACCTGCTGTCATTAAAATGAGCCCACTGCCAATCATATGCCGCAACGGAATATGATTGGCAAACAGTGCCAAAACGGCCGCACCAACAATCGAACCGATCCCGGTAATACTAACAAGCAAACTATATTCAACTTGCGATAAACCAACAACTTGCTGTGTAAAGACAACTTCTTGCGTATCCATGGCAAACGAAAACAACATAACTAGCAAAAAAACAACGTAAATGAATGTAATATATTGGTGGTTTCGCAAAAACGCTGCGACAGCAGTAAAATCTTTAGCGACTTGTGCAACTGTTAATTTTGGAACCGTTGCTTGGTTGATTTTCTCTCCCTTTGGCAATAGTGCAAGGAAAATAGCGGCAACGACAAAAAACAAAGCATTTGCCCAAAGTGTCCAGGAAATAGAGGTTGCTAGAATCATAGCGCCGCCAATCGCAGGACCGACAATAAACGCACTCGATGAACAAAACGAGCGAATGGCGTTAAAGCGCTTCCGCTTTTCAACAGGAACGAGCATTGTCGTATACGTCATCGAAGCTGGCGTAAAAAAAGATTGAGCCACACTTAAACAAACAAGAATCAAATAAATAATAACGATGTTGGGAGCGAAAGGAAGCAAAGCAATAAAAGCGGCCCTAAGTCCGTATGTCACCATCATCACTGCTCGTTTGCTTCGGTAATCAATAAAACTTCCCGTCCAAAATTTTGTGCAGATGTTCACAATTGGGCTAATAATCCACAACCCGGCTACGGCGGCAGCCGAACCAGTCATGTCAAAGACAATAATATTAATCACCACTAAATAAACAAAATCACCAATGTTGGCAATACCGATCGAAGCAAGCAAAATCGCTAACTTGCGCCACTCTTTTTTCTTTTCCATCCTTTCCCCCCTGCTTTGCCCTCTATAGGAAAGAATACCGAAGAAAGAACATTCACGCAACCATCTTTTTACAAACAAAAGCCAACCCGAATAGGTTGGCTAATATGCGTTATGCTTGGTTATCAGGGTTGGCGCGTCTGTCAGCAGCAGCAGCCCGTTGTTGAGCCTCTATATCGTCTTGGTCCGCGAGTTCAGCGGAATATTCTTCGTCAATTCCATCACTTACGATTTCCTGTTTTGGCGTTTGCGACAGTTTAGCTTTGTCTTTATGTTTATTATTACGAGACTGTCCTCTTGTCACTTCAACATCACCCCTTTGTTCCATTAACATTTCCGTTCAAATTGCTTTCTATGCATGTCTAAATAGAAACACAAGAGTGACCGCTCGTTTTTGCAGAAATGACAGTTGGTTCACTCCCCTTTCTGGTAGCTGCTTTCTGCATTCCTTTTTACTTCTTCGATCCCTTTTCCAAGCCCTGCATGAATCGTCGCCACATATCCTCCTTCGATTAAAGGTGCGTCGCTAATCATGATCGTTCGGTTCGGCTCGAACTCTTGTGCCATTTCCGCATTCATTTTCGCACTTCCTATATCGTAGAAAACCAAAATATCGTGATCACTTGGTATGCCGTCTATAACTGTGCGAATTCGTTCGATGCTTGTGCCGATCTCTCCGTCTTCCAACCCGCCGCAAGCATAAATACCAACATCACGGTTTGCTTGTTGCATCAATGCTTGGGCGCCGTCCGCCAGTGCTTTCACATGAGAAATAAGCAAAATCGCTACACGTCTGTCTGCCATACGTCACTCGCTTCCCTTCATTGTGTTGCATAGCGTTTTAAACAAATAATAGCTTGAGACTGCCCCAGGATCGATATGGCCTACTGACTGCTCGCCTAAAATCGCGCCTCGGCCACGTTTGACGACCATATCCTTCGTTGCTTCCATGCCTTCTCTAGCAGACGATTCCAACTGGTTCCAATCCATACCGGTTTCCCTAGCTTCATTCGCCACCGTGGACCAAACATCAAGAAGTGTCCCTTCTCCCGGGGCTGCCTTTCCCCGCTGGGCAATGCCTTCAGCTGCTTGTTTGAGAGCAACCACCATCGTCTCATCATCAAGTGTCTGTTTTCCTTTGCATGCAGCGGACATACGTAAAAACGCGGTACCGTATAAAGGTCCTGACGCTCCTCCTACTTTTGAAATGAGAATGGTTGCGACTTTTTGCAGCAATGCCGCCGGTTCATCCTCCTCTTTTATGTTTGGCAGCTCGGCAAGCACTGCTTGAAAGCCACGATGCATGTTAATGCCATGATCTCCATCCCCTAATGCTTGGTCTAATTTCGACAATTCGTCTCTGTTGTCAGCAATAACAGCCGCCAGTTCTGTTAACCATTGTTTAAGCTGTGTTGTATTCATACCGGTTCCTCCTCTGTTAAAATGATCGGCCATTTTTTCAAAAACGAGTTGCTTACGACTGCCATTGCACAGTCCTCGCTTCTGCTTGTAAGTAAGGCGCTAACTCTTCATCGACAACAAACAACGTCAAGGAAATGCCTGCCATATCAAGGCTTGTCATATAATCCCCTACATAGGTGGAATGTATTTTATAGGACTGCTTGTCTAGTTCAGCTAGCACGTCGCGAGCAAAACTGTACTGCTCTACTAACGGCGTGCTGCCCATGCCGTTAATAAGGACAGCTAGTGGATCAGAGCCAGGCAATTCAGCAGCCACTTTCGACACGAGCAGTTGGGCAATTTCTTGCGATGGAGCGACTTTTTCTCGATACATCCCTCTTTCACCATGTATGCCAATGCCGACTTCCATCTCGTCTTCTGCCAAAGCAAAGCTAGGTTGGTCAACGCCAGGCAATGAACAAGGCGTTAAAGCCAGACTCATGCTGCGGATACGGCTTATTGCTTTTTCAACGACTTCCTTTACTTTCGGTAAACTAGCGCCCGTTTCTGCACAAGCTCCTGCAATTTTATGGACAAGAACCGTGCCAGCGATGCCACGCCGTTGTGCTGGATCAGCCACAGCTACATCATCGTTAACGACAACCATTTCTGTCTGAATACCTTGTGCCTCAGCCATTTCCATCGCCATCTCTGCATTCATTCGATCGCCGTTGTAATTTTTTATGACAAGAAGCACACCTTTTCCTTGGTTGGCTGCTTCAATCGCCGCTAAAAATTGATCAGCCCCTGGCGAAGTAAAGACTTCACCGCATACGGCAGCATCGAGCATCCCGTAACCAACATAACCTGCATGGGCAGGCTCATGGCCACTGCCCCCTCCGCTAATAACGCCGACTTTATCCGTTTTTGGCTGCTTACGGACAACCACATTGCTATTTGGAAGGCGTTTCAATTGACTCGTATGAACAGCAGTAAACCCATCTAGAAAATCGGACACTAACTGATTCGGATCGTTCAACAATTTTTTCATTTTTATATTCCCCTCTCCTTTATGAACAAATCGATGCTTATCATATAATTATTCGCATACATCTATATTCCCTGCCGCGCCAATCAGTAATCAAATGATCTGTGACAGTTTTTCTAATTACTTAATTTCGAAATGCCTTAAAGATCTCAGCGAACAATAATATCAACATTTGTTTCACATTTTTAAGAGTCGTTTAATTGTATAATCTGTATATAAGCAAAAACGATTAGGAAAGGATGATGACAACTGAGCAACTACGCGAATAAACAAGCTTTGATTGATGAAATAATGAAAAGAGCAACGTTATTCATGAATGAATTTGATGCTATTGATGATCTTGATAAAGATGTGTTCGTAAAAGAAGTTGACCGAACGCCAGCCCAGATGATTGCCTACCAATTAGGCTGGATCAATTTAATTCTCTCATGGGAACAAGATAATCAGGATGGAAAGTTTGTCATGACGCCAACAGAAGATTATAAATGGAATAATCTTGGTGGCCTTTATCAACGTTTTTACGACAAATACGCAGCGTGTTCCCTTGAAACATTGATTGACCTGTTTCAACAAGATGTTTATAAAATCATTCAATTAGTTGAGAGCTATAGCGACCAAGAATTATTTGAACCAGGTGGTAGACAATGGGCGACTTCTACGCCAGCCAATTGGCCCATTTGGAAATGGATTCATATCAATACAGTGGCTCCATTTAAAAGCTTTCGAACGAAAATTAGAAAGTGGAAAAAGATGAAAGGGCTAGGAACAAAGTAACCGAAATATCTAAAAATAGTTATTCAAAAAGTGTAGTTTTTTATGATTACTATTTGATTCAAGATTCGCTGTACCTATTTAAACATGTATTAATATTGAGACCTTAAAAACGGATTGGCTTAGGATAGACATCTATAAAAGTTAATCCGTTTTCATTTTGTGTGCTCATCTCCCATAAAAACACAGTGTTATGAATCATCTCCTATCGATCCCCTTTTAACTCCATTTAATAGTCATCCCCTCCTCCTCTACTTAATGGATTGCTGAACCTTTTCACTTCACCAACGCATACGCCACACCAATATAGTAAACCGATTAACTAATAACAAAAAAAATATTTTCACACATTTTTAAGGGTTGAATTCTTATTAAAAAAGTCATACAATCAATATTGTTAACCGGTTAATAAAATAAAGATAGGTGAATCAAATGAATAAAAAAGAACAAGCACTCGAAGCACTGGAACAAGTCATTAAAGAAAGAGAAGCCGCTGACAGAAGAAGGAAGGCAATGAAAGGCAGCCAGGAGGAAGCGATTGTTTCTGATTGGACACTGACTCAATTACACATTGTGGCGATTGTAAAAGAACAAGAACGAGCGAATAATACCATGCTCGCAGAACATTTAAACGTATCGAAACCAGCTATTACAAAAGCAGTAAAGAAATTATTGGATCAGCAAATCCTGGAGAAGACACAACTAGCAGATAACAAAAAAGAAGTTTATTACCGTCTAACGAAATCAGGAGAGATGCTCGCCTTTATCCATAGTCAATTGCATGAACAGGCAAGGAATCGCTATATGCGCATCTTTGCTGAATTTAATTCAACAGAATTAGAGACACTTATTCGTTTTTTACATGCTCTTGCAGAAAATATCAAGTCACATTAAAAATGGAAGAAGGAAACGAGGTATGTTACGGCAACAGGCTTATGGAAAAATGCTTATACTATCTTTGTTGAGCATTAGCAGTTTTTTCGCTTCCTTGAATCAAAATATTTATACACCGGTCATTCCCCTTATTCGAGATTCTTTTAACGTGTCGATACATTGGGTAAACTTCACAGTGAGCAGCTTCATTCTGACTATAGCGCTTGTACAAATCTGTTTAGGATCAGTGGTCGATCGAAAAAACCAAAAAAAAGTTATTAATACTAGGTGTTGTCTTAATGGGGATCTCGACGACCATTTGTGCGTTTACAGATGATTTTATGCTCTTTACAATTTGTAGGCTCATTCAAGCGGTTGGTGCTGGAATTATTCCACTGGTAACAATCACTATGATTTCACACGTATTTGAAGGGGAAGAAAGAGGAAACGCAATGGGTACTTATCAAATCGTACTGACTCTTGCCCCAGCGCTTTCTCCAGTACTCGGCGGATTAGTAGGAGAGTACTTTGGTTACGAAGGAATCTTTCTATTTCTTTCGGTTATTTGTGTTATATTGCTTTTGTCTATGATGTACGGACTTCCTGACAGCGGTTATAAAATAGAGTATTCACAAAAGCAAGACCGTTTTTTACAGACGTACCGTTCCGTTTTTTCTAATCGTGTTGTTTTTATGATGATGTTGATAAGCTTCTTTGTATTTTTTATATACTTTGCCATTCTCGTGTTTTTACCGCTATTACTTCGGGATCATTATCACGTTGATTTACAATATATCGGATTATTGTATTTACCTCTAACTGTAAGCATGATTTTAGGCAGTGTGCTCTTTAAAAAGTTACAAAGAAAAATAGCACTAGGTAAGCTGTATAGAGCCACTCTGTTTGTCATGCCAGCGTTGATTATCCTTTTTGGCATACTCCATACGAAAACGATTATCGGTTTAAGCACGTTGTTGTTTTTATATGGCGTCACTATCGGTTTTGCGCCCCCATTGTTTTCGACAATGATCAGTAATAAAATTTCAGAATATAGAGGTGCTGCCTTAGGCTTGTTTAATTTTATCCGTTATTCTGGCATGGCCATCGGTGGTATGTATACAGGATTAAGCCAAGTTCTACCGAGTACATTTATCTTTATTTCTTTAGGCATTTTGCTATTGATTGTTTCTTTTTGCCAGTACCCTCTTTTCATGAGAAAAGGTTTGTGACAGACTGAAGTCTCCTATTTTATTTTCAAGGTTAGAATCGTTGATTTCTTTTTTGTTAGGATAACTTCCCCCTGTATTTTCAAGTACAAGGGAAAGATTAATAGCTCATGCAAACAACCATTTCTTCAAATTATGATGAAGAATTGGTTGTTTATGGTTTGTGGGGCCCATCAAGAATTTTGTGTAAATGAATACCCTAGTCTATGCATATAAACCACTTTTATTATTTTCCTCGTTCAAACAAACACGCTAACTAAATCAGCTCTTGCTAAATCAAATTCAGGAATATAAAAGATTCTCCTCAAGTGATTTTGTTCCTCTTGGATAGACTTTTTTCCATATTGTCACGAAGTCATCAAGCGCGCTTTTTGACCCTCTTGTTTACTGATCGCACGATAGACTCACTTAAAGTCATTACAAACTTCTACCCTAAGACTAACCCTAAAAGATAAAATTTAATTCTTAACTCCGTCCAAACTAAAAGGCTAACTATTCACTTCTCCATAAACTTCATCCATCATTTCTTCCATAATATACGCCTTAAACTCGTCGTTCTCTAAAATCTTCATAAAGAACTCTTGATTGCTGCTCATGCGGTCAATAACGAAGTTCATAAAGGATTTTTCAAAGGCGAATTTGAAGTTTTCTTTTGTGTTGTTTTTTGCTTTTTGGCGAATGTCTTCGTCATTTAACATATCCTCTTTGACTTGCTCACGAGAAAGGAAATCTGTTTCTGTGAATTGCGTGCCAAAACGCTCATTTAACTTTTCTAACACGCTTGATAATCGAACCTTCTCATCCTCAGCTGCACCACCAGTACCATGCTTCTGTGGGTCAAGTTCAACGCCACCCGTTTTTTCCAGCTCGATGCTACCCTCGAATACCTTTTGATTGCGGTAGTATTCCAGTGCGATATCATCTGCTAAATACACATCCTTGTCACCAGAGCCACGGGGTAGTTTGCGCAACAAGTATGTTAAATAAATATATTGCTTGTGTAAACCTACATCGATGAACGTTACAACTTGTAGTACAAAACTATACGTACGAGTAAACTTTGTTGCAGCTTGTTTAAAATCAAGCTGTTCTTCTTCTGAAAGTTTTTTATATCGCTCGGCACCTTTGTCAAGAACCGCATTTAACTCTGTTTGCCCCTTAGTTGACTTCTTCACACCGCCTGCTACTTCAAGCTCATTAACTTTTTGTACCTCATCTTCTGTAAATACTTGATATGGCTCAATTTCAGCCTGCATATCATAAAGAATATTTGGGTCCGTAATTTCAGATAGGCTTGTTGATTCGTAATATGGTTGGAATGAAGCTTTCATATCCTCAGGGTCATTTACAAAATCGAGTACGAATGTGTCCTCTTTACCTGGGCAAGTACGGTTTAAACGAGACAGTGTTTGTACAGCTTTAATACCGCTTAATGGCTTGTCTACATACATTGTGTGCAACAGTGGTTCATCAAATCCAGTTTGATATTTCTCCGCAACAAGTAGCACTTTGTATTCATCAGAGTTAAATTTTTCAGGTAACTCCTTTTCAGAGAACTGATTCATTTCTGACTCGGTATAATTAATCTCACCATCTTTCACAGTACCAGAGAAAGCGACTACCGTTTTTAAATCATCGTAGCCCATTTCATTTATATACTTATCGAATGCCATTTTGTAACGTACTGCATGTAAACGACTCGCTGTTACAACCATTGCCTTTGCACGACCACCAATTTTGCGCTGAACGAAATTGCGATAATGCTCGATAATAATTTCTGTTTTTTGTGTGATGCTATGTGGATGAAGTGACACGTATTGTGCTAGCTTTTTCGTGGCTTGTTTTTTTGATACCTCCGGATCATCGTCTACTGTCTTTGCAATTTTCCAGAACGTTTTATAGGTCGTATAATTTTCAAGTACGTCTAAAATAAAGCCTTCTTCAATCGCTTGCCGCATTGTGTATTGATGGAAGGCCTCTGGTTTACCATCAATACCAACTGTACCAAATTTCTCTAATGTCTTAGGTTTTGGTGTCGCCGTAAAAGCAAAGAACGATACGTTATCTTGCTTACCACTTTTCATGATTGCTTCAACGATTTTTTCATCTATATCATCTAAGTTTTCTTCCGCAATACGGTCTTCCTCATAAGCTGCTTCTAACGTTTTATCCGATAACACATTCGTTAAGGCTGTGGAAGCTTTTCCACCTTGGGATGAGTGAGCCTCATCAATAATGACCGCATACTTTTTACGCTCTAAGCCCGCTACTTTTTCTAAAATGAACGGGAACTTTTGAAGCGTTGTAATAATAATACGTGTCTCATTATTAATGGCACGTGCTAATTGCTCTGAATCTTTATCAATCGGCTCTACCATCCCTGCTTTATGCTCCAGCTGATACACCGCATCTTGCAATTGCTTATCTAACACTCGGCGGTCGGTAATAACGATCACACTACTAAAAATTGATTCATTGTCCTCGTTATGTAGTTTCGCTAAACGGTGCGCAAGCCACGAAATCGAATTCGTCTTGCCCGACCCCGCAGAGTGCTGAATTAAATAATTATGACCAACAAGCTTTTGTGCAACATCTGCTTCTAACTTACGTACAACATCTAACTGATGGAAACGGGGGAAAATGAGCATTTGACGCTCACCTATTGTTTCACCGTTTGAATCTTTAATGTCGTCTTTTTTAATAAAGATGAAGCGGTATAAAATGTCGAGCAAGCTATCAGGTGCTAAAATGTCTTCCCATAAATAGTGCGTACGATAATTGTCACCATTAGTTAACGGATTGCCTTTCCCACCATTATTGCCTTTGTTAAATGGGAGGAAGTATGTTTTGCCTTTATCGAGCTTCGTTGTCATAAATACTTCATCTGGATCAACCGCAAAGTAAACCGCTACTCGCTCATTAAACTTAAATAGTTGCTCACGTGGATCACGGTCATCCTTTAACTGCTTCATCGCATGCTCTACAGTTTGATTCGTTAGGGGATTTTTCAGCTCCATCACAACAAGCGGTAAACCGTTTAAAAACAGCACCATATCTAAGCTGTTGGTGTGCTTATCACTGTAATATACTTGGCGAGCGACATTAAAACGGTTTTTCCCATACTGCTCATTTAATGTTTTATTCATATCCGTAGGTGGCTTATTATACGCAAGTTGTAATGTCACACCACGGTCTTTAATCCCTTTACGTAAACATTCGACCAAGCCTTGACGATGCAGCTGGTCTTTAATACGCTTTAACACTTCTTCTTTATAAGAAGGACCATACAATTTCTCTAACGTGCGCATACGTTTTTCCTGTGTATCTTCTAAAAATGCAAATAGCTCCTCAACATCAATGGCATGCTGTTTAAAAGTAACACTTGTCTCTCCAACAAGCACACGCTTTTTATAGCCATTCGCAATTAATGCTAATTCGATATTCGTTTCGAAACCTTTTTCTGAAGTATCCACTGCCATCACAACTCACCTCGCTAAATCAAGTTCCATATCACGCACATCAATTTTGCCTGTTACTGCTTCGTAAATTAGGGATTGGCGGTATTCTTTTAGTTTATCAATTTGTCCGTTAATTAACTTCTTAATACTTTCAAGCTCTGTACATTTCTCATTTAAAAACTCTACGATTTCATTTTGTTCTGATACAGATGGCCTTGCAAACTTGTAATTAAAAATAAATTCACTCGGAATTCGCTTTAACCCACCAACGCCATACATAGCCGAAACACCTTCTTGTTTAAACGGAGCAGACTGTGCCAAATAAAAATAAAAAGTAATATTTTGCTTAGGCTTTGCTCTAAGAACATGTAATTCAGTAGTACCAAAACCAATACTATTTTCTAAGTTTTGCATAACAGCTATATTTCCATTTTCAAAACAAGGTGTTACCTTCGCCATTACTAAATCATTATTTTTAAAATACGTATATCCTGAATAAACTTCTTCAATATTCTTGGTTATACTAATATCAACTTCATTTGGGCCTAAGATATTTTCCATAGGCAAGAATGTTACTCTAAGTCCTTTTAAAGCATTTACTTCATTTTTACTTGGATTTAAATCTAAAACATTTTTCAAGCGTTTAACTTCCCAATGCTCAGGAATCTCACCAATCCACTCAACACCCGAATCTTTCATTTTCACATTCGGATTTAAACCTTTTGTAACAGCTTCTGTGATAATTGATTGGCGTTGTTTTTCCAAAAGGGTCATCATCTTTTCCTTATTATTAATAACTTCATCAACTAGTTTAATTTTACGGTTTAAAAATAAACTTATTTTTTTTTGTTCTAATCGTGTAGGTAAAGGATAAGAAAAGTTCTCAAATGTTTCTTGATATAAATGTTTAATTGTAGAGCCTGTTTCAAAGAATTTAATATATTTATCAAAGACTTGAGAATTAAGCATCCAATACATAAAATCAACTTCATATTTAGCTGATCTCGTTACAAAAATGCCACTATTTAAAATAGCTTTATCTGGCATATCTCTAACAATAGCTGTTTTACCAATAGTTCCATCTTTAGTGATTAATAAATCATTTTCTTTAAGTTGAATAGGTGGGGCTTCATAATATCTCTCCTTTGAAACATGATGACAGCTTTCCCAATTAATATTTTTTCCAATAAAATCCTTTCCTGTAACTAAATAAGGACCTTCATCGGTGAATTCATCAGATTTTAAACCTTGCCAACCAATTCTACCTTTAACATAAGTTGTATACTTAATTTTTTCAACAGACCAGTTTGCGGGTATTTCTCCTATCCATTCTACTCCTGAATCTTTTAGCTCTCTACTCATCCCATCACCTTCTTCAACTGCTCTGCAATCTCCGCTTCCAATGCACGAATCTCGTCCATAATTTCTGCTGAGCTTCGTAATGCTGTGTATTTGTAGAAATGGCGAGTGAATGGAATTTCGTAGCCAATTTTTGTTTTTGATTCATCAATCCATGCATCTGGTACGTGTGGTAATACTTCACATGCAAAGTATTCTTCAATACTTTCTTTTAATGGTACATTTTCTGTATCACGTAAATCTGTGTCTGGTTCGATATCTGTCTTATTTTTCATGCATACATCAGCTGTTTCATCTTTTTCAGATAGACCAGCTAAAATCGCTTTTAATACAGGTGCACCAATCGTGATGCCCGCTTCTTTCAAGGCATCTGTTACTACTTTCTTGAACTCATTACGATTTTTATATACTGTATCACTTGCTAACGTGCGTAACACATATAAAATTTGCGTTTGCAGCTTCTTACCCTCTTCAATTTCAAAATAACCTGCATCGCCTTTTTTCTTTGAAGTTGCTAAGTTTGCAAAACCTTTTTCCTCTGCAACACGAGTAAGACGCTCTTCATTGACTTGAAAGTTTAAACGTAATGGACGTTCGACTGTAATTTTTGTGTAGCCGAAGTCTACATTATTAAAGATCTTCACGTACTCGTTTGGCTGTGCATCGCCGTATAATCGAACAATCTCGTTAATTTGCTCTTCTGTAATTTCGTTCCGTTTGCTCCCCATCGACTTTTTCATTTTTTTCGAGAAGTCTACGGCATTGACTAACCGTACTTTCCCTTTATGAAGAGGTGCTTTATTGTTCGTTAAAATCCAAATGTACGTTGCAATGCCTGTGTTGTAGAAAAGGTCGTTCGGCAATGCCACAATACCTTCTACTAAGTCGTTTTCGAGCAAGTACTTACGAATTTCGCTTTCACCCGAGCCTGCATCACCTGTAAATAACGGCGAACCATTCATAATGATGGCTAAACGAGAGCCTTGTGGATTTTCAGCTGTGACTGGCTTCATTTTTGACAGTAAGTGCATTAAGAATAGTAGCTGTCCATCACTCGTTCTTGGTGTTCCTGGCCCAAATCGTCCGTTAAAACCTTGTTTCTCATGTTCTTCTTTAATTGGCTTCTCGTACGATTTCCAGTCCACTCCGTAAGGCGGATTTGAAATTAAGTAATCAAATTTATCGTGTGGGAATTGGTCTTTTGATAACGTATTCCCTAAACGAATGTTACGTGCGTCTTCTCCCTTAATCAGCAAATCTGCTTTACAAATCGCATATGATTCAGGATTAATTTCTTGGCCGAAGAACTCTAAGTGTGCTGTTGGGTTTTGACTTAGTAAATACTCTTGTGCTACAGAACCCATACCACCAGTACCAGCTGCACAGTCATACAATGTTTGTGTTAAACCTGGCTTCGTTAAAATGCTTGCATCGTCATGTAAGAATAATAAATGCGTCATTAGACGAATTACTTCGCGTGGCGTATAGTGATCCCCTGCTTCTGCATTTTCATTGAAACGACGAATTAATTCCTCAAATACATAGCCCATCTCAATATTTGACACTGTTTCTGGATGTAAGTCGATTTCACTGAAGCGTTTAATCGTTAAGTACAACAAGTTATTTTGTTCAAGCTTATCGATTTGGCGGTCAAAGTCGAAGTGATCCATAATATCACGAGCTACTTTTGAAAAACCATTTATATAGTCCCGTAAATTATCAGCAATGTTATCTGAATCTGTTAACAGCTTGTTGAAATCATATTTACTTGCGTTGTGGAAGTTTTGCTTTGATACACGATTTAAAATCTGCTCACGAGCATCCTCATTCATTGCCGCAAACTGCTCTGCCTTAGCTAATACTTCCTCTTTTGTGCTCTCTAATACGCAATCAAAACGTCGTAATACTGCTAATGGCAAAATGATTTTACCGTAGTCTTCTGGTTTATATGGTCCGCGTAAAACCTCTGCGATTGACCAAATGAAGCTTACTTTGTCTTGGAAGTTAATCATCTTTATGTACCTCATTTAATAATTTTCTTGGAACCTACCCTCATGTAACTAGATGAAGATAAGTTGAGCAATTTCTCGGATACTTATCTCCTTGTAATAGCTAATAAATTTTTCGCTCATATTACCTTTTGACACCTCATCTATTGATTCATTTAAATAGCTAACATCACCTACAATTATAAGTGTTTGAGTAAGAAATAAATAGTATATAAAACAATTTTACCAAGAATAAGGGCGCGCGCTCTTGGACTTGTCCAATTAAGTATAACCTGTCCACATTCAAGCCTCCAAAAAAGTGTTTTAGGGCTCTTTCCTTTACCCAAATCCTTATACTGCCATTACTGTTGAAGTCCCCTAACAAACATGATACGCTCATTTTATCGGTCGATAAAATCGAGGAGGGGCGTTAAGATGTTTTTAGCAATCAATGAAATGAAGCATTCCAAATTACGCTATGCCTTGGTGATAGGTGTCATGTTCTTGATTGCCTATTTGGTCTTTTTTTTAACGGGATTAGCCTATGGCCTGGCACAGGAAAATCGCATGGTTGTCGATAAATGGAACGCTGATCACATATTATTAGCGGAAGAATCAAATAACAATTTAAACATGTCAATGGTCTCAAAAAATGTATTTGACGACGTTTCCGCTGATGAGAAAGCGATTTTAGCGCAAACTGCCGGTGTGATCACACAAGAAGATGTCGATGAAAAGGTGAATGTTCAGTTTTTTGGCATTGTGCCAGACCAATTTTTAGTCCCGAACATTATTGAGGGAGAAATGTTTTCAAACGATAATGAAACAGTTGCTGATGTGAGCTTAAAAGAGCAATACGGCCTGTCATTAGGAGATCGTATAACATTAGCAGGCAACGAGAAAGAATTGACAATCGTTGGTTTTACAGAAGATGCAAAGTTCACTGTATCGCCAGTTTTATACACGTCAATCAGTGCTAACCAAGAAATTCGTTTTGATCAGCCAGAAACAGTCGATGAGGCGCCTATTAATGCAATTGTGACGAGGGGGCAACTGAATGACACGCCTGATGAGTTAGAAACAGTAAATATCGCCACTTTCATCAATGAACTTCCTGGTTACAGTGCACAAGTACTAACGTTTGGGTTTATGATTGGATTTCTCATTATCATTGCCGCCATTGTTATTGGCATATTTGTTTATGTCCTGACTATGCAAAAGTCGGAAATTTTTGGGGTAATGAAAGCCCAAGGCATTTCTAGTCGATATATATCAACTTCTGTTATTGCGCAAACGTTCTTATTAACAGCATTAGGTGTCATGATAGGCTTGCTGTCAACTTTGGGTACATCCTTGCTGTTGCCAGAAGCGGTGCCTTTCCAAGTAAATATCGAATTTTTCACAGGAATTAGTGGGCTCATCATACTAATCGCTGTTTTAGGTGCTTTTTTCTCAGTAAGAAGCATCGTAAAGATTGATCCATTGAAAGCAATTGGATAGGAGTGAGAACATGGGGGCAATTGAATTTAAACAAGTGAAAAAAACGTTCAAAGATGGTGCTCATACAATTGAAGCGTTAAAGAAAACAGATTTCGCCGTAGCAAAAGGGGAGTTTGTCGCTATTATCGGCCCGTCTGGTTCTGGAAAGAGCACGTTTCTAACGATTGCCGGCGGATTGCAAGCGCCTTCCGAGGGAGAAGTATTGATTAATGGTAAACTTTTTAGCAAAAAGAAAGAACAAGAACGCGCCAAACGAAGATTTAAAGAGATTGGTTTTGTTTTACAATCATCAAACCTTGTGCCATTCTTGACAGTACAACAACAACTACAGCTTGTTGATAAAATCAGCAAAGAAAAAAGAAATCAGACAGCCGACAACCTCTTTACGCAATTAGGCATTGACAAATTGAAAAAGAAATACCCAGAAGAGCTTTCTGGCGGTGAGCGTCAACGAGTCGCCATCGCTCGAGCTTTGTACCACGACCCGACGATCATTTTAGCTGATGAGCCGACCGCAAGCTTGGATACAGAAAAAGCGTATGAAGTTGCTGAGATATTGGCAAAAGAAACGAAAAAAAACAATAAAGCGACGATCATGGTCACCCATGACACACGTTTAATCGATTATTGTGACCGTGTGCTAGTAATGAAAGATGGGACTTTGAAAGAAAACATGTAGCAAGGAAAAAGGGGCACAACTAAGGAAAGGCAATTGTTCGCTGGGCAATTGCCCTTCCTATCACAGCCCCCGTGTTGAAGCAGGTAACATTTAAACTCAATTTCTAGGTGATTAAACATGTATGATAACATTTTAGATGTGGCTGAAAAATTATTTATGCAACAAGGCTATCAGGCTACATCGACGAGACAAATTGCCGATACTTTAGGGATTACTCAGCCCAACTTATACTACTATTTCAAGAAAAAAGAAGAAATTTATTACCATGTCATGCTCCGCTTGGCCACAGAGGTATCTGCAAATTTAGAACGTATGTCTTCAAATAATGAACAGTCTTTTGAAGAGAAAATACGAAATATGGTTTATTATTTGCAGCAACGCCATCCCTTTAATTTGTTTATGATGTTGCATGATATCCAACATACGTTATCGCCAGACATTGCAGACAAATTATTTGTCCTTTGGACCACGTCCTATAAAAAACCGTTTATTGAGCTGCTAAAAGGCAGTAAATTGCATCTAAGAAGCACAATTGATCCAGAATTTGCGGTAAGTCAATTGTTTATCTCGATTTCTTCTTACTTTCATGCCCCGCAGAAAGAGGGGCAAATCGACCGTGCCATTGATCTGTTTTTATATGGAATATGGGATGAAAGTAATTAAAAGTAGCTTAAGGTCTCAACAAATTTTATAGTTAAAAGTACACAAAAACACATAGCAATGAAAAGAGTGTTTAGTAACTTGTAAAAGGGTTCAAACCCTCTCTAGATTGATTAAAGGAGTGAACATTCTCCAATTCTTGCCTGTATTCGTGGAAAAAACTGGACTTGGCTTTATCCACCCTGCTAGCGTTGTTTCTTTGACTTAATCGGTCTTTTAGGCTTGTCTACAGTTCGTACTTTATCTTTATTAGTGTAGAAGTGATCTTTCCCTTGATCATCTCGAAAGCAAGATGATCAAGGGAATATATTAGATCACGCACCCGCACATTGAAATTTGCGAAAGCTAAAAACGAATCATATTGGCTGCAATCCATATAACGAGTATTAAAGCGATAAGAAACTGAATCCAGTACCCTTTTGTAGAAGGACCACTTTCCTTCCTTGCCACCGATTTAGAGAGAATCAATTCCATTGTCCAGATGAGCCATAGTGCTAAAATCCCTTTGATAACGTATAACCATGGAAATTTGAGTACGATTAACATTCCCAGCCCGGAAACGATCATAATCACGTATAACAAGCGCAATAGCATTTGCGTTATTTTTTTGCCCTTAGGTTTTCCTATTTTCAATAAAATAAATGCGAGGAAAAAAAGCAAAATGGTAATGCGCCACAAACCTGCATGTGATTGAAATAATAGGTTCAACATTTTTAACATCTCCTTCTATAATGATCTGCTACTCATTTTTGCAGTGTATACACCCTTCTGCCATTACCGTCATGTTATAAACAACATACTCAATAATGATAATCATTCTCAATAAAAAGATGCAAGAATCCCCTCACTTTTAAAACGCCCACCTGGTAACGAAAGTGCAATGAATGCAGATATCGTTCTTTATACTAGATTTTCAGCTTCTAAACGACATGCACATATTCAAATGCTTGATCAAAGATGTGTGATGTTTACCATGGAGGGAGCATTCCTGTAATGAAGGTTTATGAGGTTTGAAACAAAAAGAGCCCCCTTGGTATGATACGAGGTGTCCAAAGCTGATCAGCGAAAAGGACCCTTAATTGATACCCAAGGAGGACTCGCAATGAATTATACACAAAACCAGAAAATCAAGCAAATCACACCATCCACCTTAATCATTGGCATTGATATCGCCAAAGACAAACATGTAGCCCGCGCTCAGGATGACCGGGGCATCGAGTTTGGGAAACGTCTGATCTTTGAAAACCACATTCATGGCTTTGAACAGCTAATTGTCTGGGCCGAACGATATGCACAAGAGAATGGAAAGAAGACCATCCTTTTCGGGGCAGAACCAACCGGTCACTATTGGAAAAACCTCGCTTATTACCTTGTTGCGAAGCATTACCAGTTCGTTGTCGTCAATCCCATGCACGTGAAAAAAAGCAAAGAGCTTGATGACAATTCACCAACGAAAAATGATACAAAGGACGCTAAAGTGATTGCACAGCTGATTAAAGACGGGCGATACTCCGTACCCAATCTCGTAGAAGGCATTTATGCGGAACTAAGAGAAGGCGCCAAAATAAGAGATCAGCTCGTCGAACAGCTTATGACCACAGAAGGCAGAATCCAAAATCTGATTCAGCGCTACTTCCCGGAATTCTTCGGTGTATTCGGAGACTGGGAAGGAAAAGCCGCCCTTTGTACGCTAAAGTTCTTTCCTTTTCCTTCTGACATTTCTCAGATGACTCCTGAAGAAGTGCTTCAGAAATGGAAGCCCTATGTCCAACGGGGAGTGGGAATCCAACGGGCGACAAAGCTGGTAGAAGCCGCAAAGAAAAGCATTGGTCTTTCCGTCGGCATTCGCTTTGCCAGGCAGGAAATGGGCTGCCTTCTCGACCAATACGAGCTGTTCAAGACCCAACTGGAAGAACTAGATCAGGACCTTGAAGAGGTGGGAAAGACCATTCCAGGAGCTAAAAAAATGATGGCTATTAAAGGGCTGGGAGTCGCTACCGTGACAACCATCCTGGCTGAGACAGGCGATCTGACCAAATACAGCCATCCCCAGCAGTTGATTAATTTAGCAGGGCTGTCTTTACGAGAAAATCGTTCAGGGAAATGGAAAGGACAAACCAAGATAACGAAGCGAGGCCGCAGTAAGCTCAGAAGAGCTTTATACCTTGCCATTCGCCCGCTCGTTGCCCATAATTCCACCTTTAAAGCCCTGCATTCCTATTACACAAAACGCCCTGATAAGCCGTTAAAAAAACAACAGTCATTGATTGCTTTGTGTGGGAAGTTACTGAAAGTTATTTTTGTCATTGGACAGCGTCAGTGTCCATTTGATGGTTCTAAGCTTTTGTGTGGCATCCCTCAGAACCAAGCATGACAGGCTGTATAAACGCTGACTTAACAAAATCATTTGAAGACAAACACCAACAGTGCAGAGCCGGAGCATATTTACCCCATTCGGGCATGGACCCAGTATAGGAGCATATCCGGCCTCCACACCACGGATACGCAGGACGAAGGAATGTATGGACTTTCTAGGGATCCAGAGAGACATGGGAGGGTGAGCGACCGTGAGCTGTGTGGAGAGTTCGACGAAGCACGGTCATACTCTAATTTCCAAACACATCCAGTTTGGGCGTTAGGATGGTCCACGCCCTGTAAAAAATTAAAATTTGTGCTAACTATATCCAAGGCATGTTATCTAGTGGGGGGGGCAGCTGGTTAGCTTGTATATGAAATTCTAAGAATACGTGAGTATTCGAAAGAAAATTAAACTTTATTGAGGGAGTGGCAAAAATATATTTATCTGCAGCCACAAATTGATCAACAAGTTCATTGATACGTCGGATTTTCGTTTGCTCCTCAAGCGTTAATTGTTCGAAAGATGTACCACTTCTGAGCTTGTCCCACCCGTCCAAAACATCAGCGTCTAGTTGCGGGATATTCATTTTATACAAATCGAGATGAACTACCTCATCCTGCGGATGAGCTAATCGGTAAGCTTGAACAAATTCTTTTCCTACTGACATGGAATAGGATCGCTCATCATCGCGCGGGTGAGCTGTTATATAAAGTACTGTTGCCATAATGATGAAAAACCTCCCTTTTTTCGATGAGTAGCGACTGCCGATTTAATTGCAAGACAATACATCTACTATTTGACGCGTTGAGACGTTAAGCTGGTTGTATAGATTAGCCGTAGCGATCCCCGTAATGAGCGTAGCCAGTGCCGCCTCATCATAGTGAAGGGCTGCTTCTTTATACACTTCGTCCGGCACCGGATCAATCTGATCATGCAGTCGAGTCATCGACTCGCTGAGTGCCAGAGCAGCGCGTTCCGCATCTGTAAAATTTATCGTTTCGCGCCAAGCAGATACGGCTAGAATTCGTTCGGCCGATTCCCCTGTAGCCATAGCGTTACGGGAATGAAGATCCACACAAACGCTATCGTCGTTGATTTGGCTGGCGCGAAGGTAGGCAAGGAAGAGGGTACGGGCCGGAATACCGTTTCTCGGCTGATGAAAATAAGGCTTTGCCTAACACCTGCAAGGATTGACCCACTTCGGGTAAAATTATAATTGGGGTTCTCATTCTGGATTGCATAGAAAACGCTCCTTTTTTAATGTGATGGAAGCTTTTAATTCTGCCTCTCACTATAATGACGTGTCGAACGATGAGAGTGTGACCGACACATATATTTTGCTCTTGTCACGTTCACTGAACTTCATTCGTCAATATGATAAGAAGAACTTTTCAATGTTAAGAAGACTAATAAGACATTATTAAGACACTATGATGAGGGAGAATTCAGTCGTATGGAAGAGCAATTCGAATCGTATCGAAATCATCTGCTGGCTATAGCCTACCGCATGCTTGGGTCATTGACAGACGCGGAGGATGCTGTGCAAGAAACTTGGTTACGCCTTTATCGTTCAGATAGAAACGAGATTGAAAATTTGGGAGGATGGCTGACCACAGTCACATCGCGGATTTGTCTTGACATGCTGCGTTCGAGAAAAGCAAGACGTGAGGAATCCATTGATGATCATGCGACAGAAAATTTCGCTAACTATGAATACCGATACAATCCCGAACAAGAAGCACTGTTGGCCGACTCAGTCGGACTTGCACTACTTGTTGTGTTGGATAAACTAAATCCAGCAGAACGGATGGCCTTCGTTCTGCATGATATTTTTGCTGTGCCATTCAGCGAGATCGCACCTGTTGTTGGAAAATCCGAACTCGCCACTAGAAAGCTTGCGAGCCGTGCGCGTCAAAAGGTTAGAGGACAAGAGACCAATTCACAAGCCGACTTGGATCGACAACGTAAACTCGTTGACGCTTTCCTGGATGCGGCTTACGCTGGAAATTTCGATTCGCTGGTAGCGATGCTAGATCCAGATGTGGTTCTTCGAGACGATCGTGAAACAGGCGTCCGAACCGAAACTAGGGGAGCAATTTCCTTAGCCAAGAAGGTATCGGGACACGCCAAAGCTGCGCAAGTGGCCCTTGTGAATGGATGCATCGGGGCGATTGCGGCTCCAGGCGGGAAGTTACTTTATGTGATCCAATTTACAATAAAAGAGGGGAAAATCACCGAGGTAGATTTGATCTCCAACTCTGCACGACTTGAGCAACTTAACTTAACGATTTTGAGTGATTAAAGGACTACCTGCTTACTAATGCACCCTAATTGTTAGACACGATCTAACAATTGGGGTGCAGTTTTTCATGGCCAAAATAACGGTAGAAGAAAAAATACAATTCGTAAAAACGTATCCTGAGGGAATTAACGGAATGAAAACCGTAGCTGAAAGCGTCGGAGTATCCAAAGCTATGCTCAAACGTAGATACGTCAGTATCAGCATCAAGGGTAAGATTCTTTAAAAAAAGGCTATACAGCTTATTCTGTTGAGTACAAACTAAGAGTACTCAACTACATAAAAGAACACGGACGTCTATCCGCCGTGATTATATTTATCTAAAATTGGAAAAATGAAATCATGCAAAGAATGATTTTGGTATTGAATATCGATACCAAAAATCGTTAACTCTCTATTTTGGATGATTTTAACTAACTCTAATAACTCTTTCGTATGCCACACATCAGGCAACGAACCCATTAAAAATGCTTTAGTGGACAACTGATGTTTATTATGATTGGCAATCGCTATTTCCCCCATCCCGCCCTCAAAGACGATATTATTAAAACCAAATTGTTCATGAAGATATTCAACCATCTTTATTTTTAGTTTTTGTATTTCAGAAACGCCATGCCCATTTTCACCAAGAAAAATGATTTTCTTTTCTTTAAAAACATCGTTATAAATATTTAATTCCTTATCTAATTGTTGTAGATTCATAAAATAACTCCTTAACACGAAATTCTTGACGCTCCCCTTTATTTTTTGGGGTGTTTACTTGATAAGAATGTTTTGATGTTTTCTTGTTACTATATGATTTAATTTGTAAAGTTCGTAGTTCGTATTTGAAAATACCATTTAGTAATCTATAATAAATTTGATTAATTGACAGTGCTAAAAGGAAGGAGAAGGCATGAATATCAATTACTTAACGTTAAGAAGCTTTTTAGAAATTGCCAAGCACTTAAATTTTAGTAAATCCGCACATCAACTAAATATATCTCAGCCTGCTCTGAGTCAGAAGATAAAGGCGTTGGAAGAGGAACTTGGTGTGCTGCTGCTTAATCGTTCCAAAAACCAAGTCACTTTGACAAAAGAAGGGGAATTTTTATATCGGACGTTGGTTCCGTCATTTACGAATATTGACAGTTCCTTTAAACATTTACAACAATTTAAAAGTGTGCCGAAACCTGTTTTACATATTGCAGCCACCCCTTCAGCAGCTATGAGCATTGTGCCGACGTTAATTAAACGACTAAAAGAGCAACATCCATTACTGGAATTCAACATATTAGAGACGTTGTCTAGCCAAGCGCTTGATTACATAAAAAAAGGCGACTTTGATATGGCACTTATACGTACACCTGTAGACATTTCTGCCGAGTTCCAACAGCCATTAAGGTGGCGTACCGTTACTCGTTCTCCCCTATCCGTTGCTGTTGCAAAGGAACATATAATTTCTGGTTATAATGAAGTGGATTTGAATGAACTTAAAGAGGAAGACTTTTTGCATTACGACCCTAAAACATCTTCCACCTTATATTATCTTATGGAATATGCATGTATGTCAGCAGGGTTTTCACCTAAAATCGTTGCAAAAGGGGCCGAGTTTATGAGCCGGGCTGTATTAATTTCTAACGGTATTGGCATTTCCATTATACCGGAAGATATGATTCAGCTATACAGCGCTTATGAAATTAAAGCTGTGCCTATAAAAGACATCTCCGTTATGAGTTCTATTTCAATGGTTTGGAACGAATCAAGTGATAATGACATTTTAAGAGATGCAAGAAAGATAATAAATGAAAGTTTTTCAGCACCTATTAGCTCAGCTTATAACCATATATGAAATTCGTATTTCCTATAATTAATTTGATTTGCTATATTGATTTTTGTAACCGATTACAAAGAAGGGATGGAAAAGGATGAAGGAGATTAACGTATTATTATATGGATTAGGACCTATTGGTCTCGAAGTTTTTAAAAGTTGTACACGTTCTAATAACATTACAGTGATTGGCGGGGTAGACATTGACCCGAATAAAGTTGGGAAAGATTTGGGTGAAATAGCTGGCCTTTCAAATACGGGAATTAAAGTTACTAGTTCTTTAAGCAACATTCCACATGGAGCGAATCATTCTGTTGCTCTCCATACAACCGGTTCAAGTGTTCCACAAGTTTGGCCACAAATTAAATCTCTTTTAGACCATGGTTATTCTGTTGTATCTTCTTGCGAGGAACTTTCGTTTCCATGGGTGAGATATCCTGAGTTAGCTAAGGAGATTGATCAATACGCAAAAGATAAAGGACTTTTTGTCATTGGAACAGGCGTTAACCCAGGATTTGTCATGGATTCTCTTGCTGTATTTACATCAGCAGTTACTAGAGATATCGAGAGTATTCACATTTCCAGAAAAGTGGACGTTTCCAAACGGCGCATACCTTTGCAACAAAAAGTCGGTGTTGGTAAAACGGTGGAAGAATTTAATGCACTTGCAGAAGAAAATAATATTGGGCATGTCGGACTTGAGGAGTCCCTTCGATTAATTTTAAATGGGCTGGGTCTCAGTCAGAAAAAAATAAAAAAATCAATTAAACCGACAGTTACTTCTACCGACCTAGAGTTATCATCTGGTCATGTTGGTAAAGGAAGAGTAAGTGGTTTACACGAAACGGCAGTGAGCAGTGGTACTATTCCTATTACCTTAGATCTGGTGATGTCAGTCAATGTGGAGGAAATCGACCGCATCATTTTTAAAAGTAAGGACCTTGGACATTTGGAATTTACCATACCTGGGGGATTATTTGGTGATACCGTTACAGCAAATGTGCTGGTTAATGTAGCGCAATCACTAATGTTTTATCGTCAACAAGGTTTGAGAACAATGACTGACATCCACACAGTCCGTAATATAATCGATTACGAAAAACTCAGCTAACGATCTTCATATTTTTAAATATATTTGAAATTTATTGTGTGAACCTGGTTCCTCTTTAGAAACAGAGAACTAGGAGTCGGTGGAACAAGCGAGTTGATTCAACTAACAACTTAGTAAAACGCGGAGGAAGGAGCTCATCATAAGCCCATGACGTTGTAGGACGGTGCTGTCAATATTCGTCGTGTAGGCAATAATGGTGAGCCCCTTCCTGCTACATGAGGTATCGCTTCATACTCTTTCAAGTTTGTTTTTAAAATAGATTTCTTAGATTTTATAGTACAATTACAAAGTTTAGTACCCTATATAAAGAATCTATTTGTATTTTGTTAATAAGGAGGAGGGACTATGAAGGATTCAAAACTTAACATGTATGGAGGCGCTATCGGCGGCAGCTTCCCTTTATTGATTTTTATTGTTGGAATGATTGTTCTCACTTTTTCGGGAAAAGGGGGAATGAGTTCATTTTGGGCAATAGGCTGGTTAGCTTTTTTTCTCGGAATCTTCTTGGCAAAAAATAAAAGTGACTACTGTGCTGCACTTATAAGGGGTGTTGCTAGCAGCAACGGCGCTGTTGTTATCACATTATATTTGTTTGCAGGGGTTTTTGGTCAAATCTTGACAGCTGGAGGCCTGATTGAAGGGTTGCTCTGGGTTGGATTGGAAGTAAATGTACAGCAAAATTATTTTGCTTTGTTAGCCCTTTTATGTACGATGTTTTTTTCCTTAGCTACTGGTTCCTCGGTTAGTACAGCAGCAGCTCTTACACCTGTACTTTATCCTGCTGGTATTTTATTAGGAGCAGACCCTGTCATGTTAGCAGTAGGGATTTTAGCCGGTGCTGGTTTTGGTGATAACGTCTCCCCTCATTCCGATACGACTATTGCCTCTGCTGCCACACAAAATGCTAGTATCAGAGAAGTAGTTTTAGCTCGTATGCCAATGGTTATTATTGCAGCGCTAGTTTCCATGCTTATCATATTCTTGGCAGGTGGAGGCGGCGAAGTAGTAAGTGCACAACAAATGGGAGTGGATGTAGACCCATCAGGGCTTCTTATGTTTATTAGTGTTTTAGTGCTTATTACAGCAGTATTCCTTAACAGGCATATGATTGAAGCATTCGTATGGGGAATTGTATCTGCTGCTTTATTAGGCATTCTAAATGGCTCAATTGTATTATCGGATTTCTTCCACATCCCAAAAGAAAGCGGTGTCTCTTCTGGACTTATTGAAGAAGGGATTTTAAGTATTAGCAATACGATAATTTTTGTGTTGATTATCTTAGCTATTACTCAAATTATGGTAGAATCAGGAGCGATTGACCGCATTTTGGATTTTGTTACTAAAAAGGTCGCAAAAGGGGTACGTTCTGCAGAATTATCTATCATTTTTGTTACAACGCTTATTTCTACACCTATTTCGCATAATACAGTTGCAGCGTTACTTGTAGGTCCAGGATTTGTTAGAAAAATTGGCGATAGGTTTAATCTGTCACCGTCCCGAAAGGCTATCCTGATGGATTGTTCTGTCACAACCCTTTATTTCACGATTCCATGGCATAGCACGATCATCACATGGTACGGGCAGCTATCCTTAGCGGCTAATAAATGGGGAATTCCGTTGCCAAATATTTTAATCCGTACGCCTGGTCTCTTTTTATCATCATTGTTATTGCTGCCATTACAGGCTGGAAACGAACTTATGCTACTCAAAAGAATGATGAAAGCACGGCGATATGAGTATGGGCTAAAAAGGATAGCGTTTTTTCAGTCGTGCCATTTTTATTTAAAAAATTGTCAATTCAACCTGCCTCGTGGGCTGTTCGCCATCGTAAGCATTTTCTTAGTTGGCCATTGATAGGATCAATACAAGCAAAATCCGTCCCTTCGGGTAGAAATCTCGCAGAAACCGATTTTCATTCTCGTTACTGCCTCTTGGCCAAAAAGAATAAGGATCCGCAAAATAAAGGAAAGAGTTTGTTTACTCGATGGATGCATAACAGGCAAACTCTTTTCCACGCTCTACGGTGGCTGTTTGAATGGCGTTTTTAGGTAAAGAAGTTTCCAGCTTTCAAATGGCTTCCTCCGTAGAGACGGCCATGTCCAGTTCCCAATGGCCAAATGTCTCTCGTTTTCAGATCTCTTTAAGCTGCTGCTTGATGAATGTGCCAACGCGCCCATGGGGGCAGTGTGTTTTTGGTTTTCCATTGACGACGCAGCACAGACGCTGTCCGTTGTAAACGCCCTTGATAGACCCCACCACTCTCTCTTTCTTTCTTATTCCTTTGGCTGAATATTGGTGAGAAACCTATTCGACTCTAATAGTTTATTCATTTGTTATATAACCATCAAGAACTAACATTCGTTTCTGCCTTCCAAACATCAAAATGAAATGTAAAAAATCAAGATTAGGAAACATTCCCTCCACTAATCTCCGATTTTTTAAGAAATCCTATTCAAAGTCTTCACTTAGAATGTCTACACGTTCTTCAAAAGATACCTCCCGATGAATTTCATGCAACATCCACACGTAACCATTGCTATCAGAAAACATCGCATTGGAGACGCCCATTTTTTCAATTTTTGTGACAGGCTGAATTTCTTTTACATTTGCTGCAATTGCTTTCGCATAGGTTTCTTTAATATCTGGAACCACGATATTAAACCAAAATGATTGTGTGTCACCTTCTTTTGGGGCAAAAAGTTGATATTCATGATTTTCATCAAGCATATGAAAACGCGTACCATAGATATTAAATACTGCTTCGTTATTTCCAACTTTAAAATTTGTCTCCTCTACTACCTCAACATCAAAAATAGCTTTGTACTGCTCCAAAGCAGCTTTACTGTCTTTTACAACAAAATCGAATTCAACTCCATGAAACATTTGACCACTCTCCTATGATTTAGCTTCGCCTTTTACAATTCCTTTAATCATCTTCTGCAATAAAATTAATTATATAGCCTGCTTTAAATATTTATTAAATCATATGGAAAAAAACATTACATCAAAAATTCACTTTCTTCATTTGTCCGTGATGTAAACCATCACCTGATGGGAGATTTTGTTTCCATGCCTCATGAAGAAATCAGACGTTTCTCTAAAATGGAATCTTTACTACAAAACAAAATATCTAGGCGTTTTAAAGTACGCCCTCTAGATAAAAATGACTTTGGCTATCTGATTGAACATCTTCATGAACAAACAGGAATTGCTTATGACGAATATGACTATGCCCTCCCTCTAAAGAAATTAAAAAAGGAAACTTTAGTGAAGCGTTATGATCTGATTAAAACGACTCGTTGTTTGATCGAAGAAAACCAACGTTATTTAAAAATCGAACAGGAAGAACAGACGACTTATGTTTCTTATTTTACCATCAACTCGATTGTCGATGATCTTGAATTTCCATCTGATGAAATCTTTTATTATCAACAACAACAATTCGATTTCCCAATCGATACGTCCATGAATGTAGAAATAGTCACCAACAAAAAAGCCTTGTCTACCGTACGAAATAAGAAAAAAGAACTCAAAGACTTGGATAATCATGCCTGGGAATCCGATAACGAAACAGGCAGTAATGTTATCGACGCATTGGAACAGGTGAACGAATTAGAAGACGTTCTCGACCAAACGAAGGAATCGATGTATAAGTTAAGTTATGTGATCCGAGTTTCTGCCCCTAATTTAGACGAACTTAAACAGCGTTGTAATGAGGTGAAAGATTTTTATGACGATTTAAACGTGAAACTCGTTCGTCCATTTGGGGATATGTTGGGCTTACACAGTGAATTTATCCCAGCTAGTAAGCGTTATATGAATGATTACATTCAATATGTTACGTCTGATTTTCTTGCAGGACTTGGATTTGGGGCAACACAAATGTTGGGAGAAACGGAAGGGATTTATTTTGGTTACAACTTAGATACGGGAAGAAATGTCTATCTCAATCCAAGCCTAGCCAGTCAAGGCGTAAAAGGTTCTGTCACCAATGCGTTAGCATCTGCATTCTTAGGTTCACTCGGTGGTGGGAAATCCTTTAGTAATAACCTGCTTGTCTATTATGCGGTTCTTTTTGGTGGTCAAGCTCTCATTGTTGACCCAAAAGCGGAACGAGGAAAATGGAAAGAAACATTGCCCGAAATTGCTCATGAAATAAATATTGTCAATTTAACGAGTGAGGAAAGCAATAAAGGACTACTTGATCCTTTTGTCATTATGAAAAAGAAAAAGGATTCGGAAAGTCTTGCGATTGATATTCTTACCTTTCTCACGGGTATATCGAGTCGAGATGGAGATAAATTCCCTGTATTACGACGAGCGATACGCGCTGTTGGTCAACAAGAGGAACGTGGTTTACTCCTTGTGATTCATGAATTAAGAAGTGATCCCAATCCATTAGCTGGCCCCATCGCTGACCATATCGAAAGTTTTACCGATTATGACTTTGCCCATCTTCTCTTTTCGGATGGAACGGTGAAAAATTCGATTAGTTTAGAAAAACAGTTGAATATGATTCAAGTGGCGGATTTAGTGTTACCAGACGCAGAAACAAGTTTTGAGGAATATACAACGATGGAATTATTAAGTGTCGCCATGTTGATTGTCATTTCTACTTTTGCGTTAGATTTTATTCATTCGGATCGCAGTATTTTTAAAATCGTCGATTTGGATGAAGCCTGGTCCTTCCTGCAAGTTGCACAAGGGAAAACACTTTCTAATAAATTGGTTCGTGCAGGACGTGCCATGAATGCTGGTGTCTACTTTGTTACCCAGAATGCAGATGATCTAACCGACGAAAAATTAAAAAATAATATCGGTGTGAAGTTTGCTTTCCGTTCCAGGGATATGACAGAAATTAAGAAAACTCTTCAATTCTTTGGTGTAGATTCGGAAGATGAATCGAATCAACGACGCTTACGAGAATTAGAAAACGGTCAATGTTTAATTCAAGACTTATATGGACGTGTCGGAATTATTCAAGTTCATCCTGTCTTTGAAGATTTATTTCATGCTTTTGATACGCGTCCACCGACACAGGAGAAGAAAGGTGGCGATTAATTTGAACAAACAAAAATGGAAAAAGATTGTCTTAACGGTGGTACTTATTGGTACTGCCGTTTTTCTATGTCTTCTTTTACTTGGAACATTTGCCCAAGCTGCTGGATTAGTTGATGATACGGTATCGGAAGACAATCTGTATTCCAAATACCCACTTGACCATTACCAACTCGATTTTTATGTGGACACAGGTTGGGATTGGCTGCCATGGAACTGGAACGATGGAATAGGAAAACAAGTCATGTATGGGCTCTATACGATTACAAATTTTATCTGGATTATTAGCTTGTATTTGTCTAATGCAACAGGCTATTTAATCCAACAAGCTTATTCTCTCGATTTCATTTCCCAAACTGCTGATGCCATAGGGAAAAACATGCAAACATTAGCTGGGATTACTGCAAGTGGTTTTGGCAGTTCGGGCTTTTATGTAGGTTTTTTGCTTCTTTTCATTTTAGTGATTGGGATTTACGTGGCATATACAGGATTAATGAAACGGGAAACGACGAAAGCCATTCGGGCGATCCTAAACTTTTTAGTCGTTTTTATTTTGTCGGCCTCCTTTATTGCCTATGCCCCAACGTATATTGCTAAAATTAATGACTTTTCGGCAGATATTAGTCAGGCAAGTTTAGATTTAGGTACTAAAATCTTGATGCCTAGCTCTACTAGTCAGGGAAAAGACAGCGTTGATATGATACGGAATAACCTCTTTTCTATTCAAGTGGAACAGCCGTGGATGCTATTACAATTTGATGATTCGGATAAAGAAACGATTGGCGAAGAACGTGTTGAGAGCTTAGTTTCTATCAATCCTGATACGAATAACGGAAAAGATCGTGAAGATGCTGTTAAAGCAGAAATTGAAGATCATGACAATAAAAATTTAACGATTACGAAAACGACCACTCGCTTAGGAATGGTCTTCTTTTTATTTCTGTTTAATATCGGTATCTCCATTTTCGTGTTTCTACTATCGGGAATTATGATTTTCTCACAAATTCTATTTATCATCTATGCCATGTTTTTACCCATCAGTTTTTTACTGTCAATGATACCCACCTTTGAAAACATGGGGAAACAAGCGATTATGAAATTGTTTAATGTGATTATGTTACGAGCTGGCATTACCTTGATTATTACAGTTGCCTTTAGTATCTCATCCATGCTTTACAGTTTAACAACAAGTTATCCGTTTTTCTTGATTGCCTTTTTACAGATTGTGACGTTTGCGGGCATTTACATGAAACTTGGTGACATTATGAGCATGTTTAACCTGCAAAGTAATGATTCCCAACAGGTCGGACGTAAAGTCATGCGTCGTCCTTACCGAATGTTCAATCGGGGTAGTCGGCGATTACAGAGAACAATCGGACGCACCCTTGCAGGGGCGACAGCTGGAGCAACAGTCGGGGCAATGGTTGGAAAATCAAAGCAAACAAAAGGTTCCTTCTCCCCTATTCGACCGTTACAGCGGCTAACATCAACCGCAAAGACCAATAAAGAACGCCAAAATGACAGTACGAAACCAACAACTTTGAGCCAGAAAGTAGGTCAAGTAACAGGAAGAATGCTTGGTGCGAAAAATCAATTCCGTGCGAATATAAAACACCGTAAGGAGCAATTGCATGATTTACCTACTACTGCTCAATATGCGGTGATGCAAGGAAAAGAACAGCTTACAAAACCTGCCCGTGATTTTAAAGAAGGTATGAAGCAAGCAAAGGAAAAGAGACAAAAAACACATGCAGAGCGTCAAGCAAAACATCGTCAAACCATTGCAGATAGGCGGCAAGCATTGGATAAGAAACGTACCCCTTCTCGAAAGACTGCTAGTTATGAACGACCAGTCACGCATGATGTCAATGAATCTGCACATCAAGATAGATTAAAGAACCCAACTGTTCAACAAAAAGAAAAGACAAGACCTGTCACAAAAAGCGAGCATATGAAGCAATTCAAATTACAACGACAGTTATCGAGCCCAGACAGAAAAGAGTATTTTACAGATAATCCCAAACAACCTGTTAAAAAAGAAAACCGATCTCCTAATGAAGAACGTTCTCGATCAAAAAATAGTCGGACAATCATCGAGCGTCCTTCTAAACCGTTGAAACGTACAAAACAGAAACAAATCACTAAGCGTCCAATCCATGCTGTTAGGAGGAAACGCTAATGAAAGCCATGAGATTAAAGGTCATGTTAATTACTGGGGGATTAGGCTTTCTTGCCTTTTTAGGATTGTTAGCATTTGTAGCTATTTTTATATCGAATGAAGAACATTCATCAGAGCGTGGTGATTTCATTCATGATATAGACAGCATATCGGTAACCGCCGATGTGTTAAAACATCAGCCAATGGTAGAAAAATATGCACAAGAATACGGAATTAGTGAATATGTCTCTACCCTACTTGCCATTATCCAAGTAGAGAGTGGTGGAAAACTTCCAGATGTGATGCAGTCAAGTGAATCTTTGGGACTTCCACCCAATTCTTTAGATACCGAAGCTTCAATTAAACAAGGAACTAAATACTTTTCAGATTTGCTGCGTTCCGCAGAAGCGAGTGGTGTCGATAAGAATACAGTCATTCAAGCATATAACTATGGCGGTGCTTTTATTGATTACGTTGCAAAAAGAGACACACAATATAGTTTTGGACTGGCCGAAAGTTTTGCGAAAGAACGTTCAGGTGGTAGCAGAGTCACTTATTCAAATCCAATAGCCATAAAGAAAAATGGTGGTTGGCGTTACCGTTATGGCAATATGTTTTATGTCGATTTAGTCAGTCAATATTTTATATCGCCTCAATTCGATGATGAAATGGTTCAGATCGTGATGAATGAAGCTTTAAAGTATGAAGGGTTCCCTTATGTTTTTGGGGGAGATAATCCAAATACTTCTTTTGATTGTAGCGGATTAACACAATGGAGTTATCGAAAGGCGGGTATTAACTTGCCCCGAACAGCGCAGCAACAGTATGACGTGACCGAGCATATACCCTTGTCTGAAGCAAAACCTGGTGATTTAGTATTCTTTCATTCCACATATAATGCAGGAACCTATGTCACTCACGTTGGGATCTATGTTGGGAACAACCAAATGTATAATGCTGGCGATCCAATCGGTTATGCAGATTTAACTACTGCCTACTGGCAAAAGCACTTAATTGGAGCTGGACGTATTAAACAATAGAAAGGTTTGAATCAGATGAGAAGATTTTTTAAAAGAAAAGAAAAACAAACGACCGAAACAAAATCCAGAAAAATAAAAGTACGGACTGTCGGTACACGGATATTACTTATTGGTAGCCTAGCCTTTGGAATCTATAAAAACTTTACAGCAATTGATCAACATACCGTTCATGAAAGAGAAATCATTGAAACCAAGATCATGGATATGAATGCGATTGAGAGCTTTACGAAAAACTTTGTGAAAGATTACTACACATGGCAAAATGAAAAAGATTCCATTGAACAACGGGTGGAAAAGATCAGTCAATATTTGACAGAGGAATTACAAGCATTAAATACCGATACCGTAAAAGACGATATTCCTACTAGTTCCAGCGTAGGTAATATTGATATCTGGTCAGTGTCACCAGAAAATGATAATACCTATGCGGTTGTTTATTCGGTAGATCAAAAAATTATGGAAGATAAAAATAACAAAATGGTCCGATCCACCTATCGAATCTTATTACATCAAGATAATGTAGGAAACTTAGTAATTATACAAAGCCCTACCTTGTGGAGCTTACCGAATAAATCAGATTATGAGCCACAACAACCTGAAAGTAATGGAACAGTTGACTCTGATACGGTGCAAGAAGTGACAGAGTTTTTGGAGACATTCTTTACATTTTATCCGACTGCAACAGAACAGGAACTTGATTATTATGTGAAAAATAATGCTTTACCACCGATTGGTAAGGATTATCTATTTTCAGGGTTAGTCAAGCCAGTATTCCAGACAATAGAGAACCAAATAAAAGTATGGGTTACTGTTAAATATATTGACGAAGTAACAAAAGCCACACAGTATTCGCAATATATACTCACGTTAGAAAAAGATACAAATTGGATGATTGTCGAGTAAAAATGATTTAGTTTATTTACTGTAGCTTTAGAATAAAGGTTTGATCAATTGCTCCGGTAGACATTCCAGCTTCAGATGCAATTCTTCGGATAGATGCTTTTTCAATGCCTTCCGTTTCAATAATTTTCCAAGCTGTTTCAGCGATCGTTTTTCTTTTGTGATCATGATCAACTATTTTCGGCACTCAAATCACCTCTTGCTTTTATTTCGCACACTGTGTTATTATCATTTCATCACAGTGTGTGAAATAAATAAGGGGGGGTGTTTAAATTCTTGAAATCACTTATTGGAACATTAAAGCGGATGGGCATTATAAAAGTGGTGAAATAGGACCTTCTTGAGCAATTAAATCATTTGTAATGGTACATTAAACTTCCTTTTTAACCGAACAAGTTTATTAAATGGTTTTGTAAACAGTTTGGGAGATAAGAAAAGGAATCTTAGAAATGAAACGAAGATAGTCATGGGGCAATGCCTACTTTTTTCAGGGAAAGGAGATTGAAATAGATGGATCTTCATTACGAAATTAAAGGAAGAGGAAAGCCAGTTATACTACTTCATAGTGGAGCTATGGATTCACGTGACTGGGAATTCATCACACCACATCTTTCAAAGTCGTTCAAAGTAATCACTCTTGATGTCCGGGGTGCAGGGAAGTCACCTGTTCCGAATGAACCCATTGATTATGTTAAGGATCTTAGAAAACTCTTGGATCATCTTAAAATTAAGAAAGGTGCCCTCGTTGGACATTCCCTAGGTGGACAAATTGCAACTGATTTTACTCTGACCTATCCAAAAAGGGTGTCTCAACTGGTATTGGTCGCTCCAGGCCTGTCGGGGTTTAAATTTTCTTCCGAACATGCGGAATTAGAGAGCCGAGTTTCTAAAGTTGCACCAGATGTCGAGAAAATGACTAATATAATATTAAGCGAGCCTTCCTGGAGCGTTTCTTTTGGAAAAGCATACGATTTATTGCGCGAAATGATGATACACAATATTCAAAAGACTTTTGATTGGAAAACATTCGAAACTGTTTCCTCCAATTCAGCGATGGAAAGATTGGGAGAAATTACAACGAAGACACTTTTTATCATAGGCGAGAAGGACTCAGGAGATCTCTTTAAAATCGCACAATTATATAAGGAAGTTCCCAATATTAACTTTGTTTGTATACCTGGTGCTAATCACATCATCACTTTGACCCACCCTGAGGAAGTTTCCGACCACATCAGTCATTTTTTGAACTTACTAGATTGGTAATATCACGAAAACACAGATAAGGGATCAGGTTCGGGAAAATCGCAAGTGGAAGCAATCGACCCACTATAACGTTATCCTGAATGTGGTTACCGTCAGAAAGTCTTTAAAGACTACTTATCATTTAAGTTTGAGACTCCTAAATGGCTTGAGGTAGATGATATACATTGAATATGCCTTTGAAGTTATAGTCCGTTTGTGTTATAACGAGCTACACTTCAAAGAGCATTTTGTTGAACAGTTGCATGAAGTAGCTTTATTATATTACAGCTTTTCCTTCCATTACAGGCATAGCCGTCATATTTTTAGTAAAAATACAGTTCACGGATAAGCTTGTAACTTGTTGAAGTTAAAAATAAATTATTTTAGAATGGCAGTAAATTAGAGGAAAAATTCACATTTTGAATCATAGGTTTAAAAAATAGTTACTTTTCAATAAAAATCTGATAGGAAGTGTGAAAAAATATGTTGGATACTATATGTTTTTTCTGCAAAAATAAATTTACGATTAATCATTCTGATTCACAATATTATAAAATCAAAAAAGGAGAAAATAAATACTATATATGTAAAAGTTGCAATAATTCATTTCAACAAGAAGCGATTAATAAAACTGGAATAAGTCCGGATCAAATTGATGATTATGATAAGTTTTTCCGGTATAAATAAAACTCTCTTTAATATCGCGTAAATGTCAATTTTTTCATCATTCTTACAGCCGAACATATTTACTTAAAAATCTGAAAGGAATGCCAATTCATCCATATTCTGTTAAAGGAGTTAATTGAATGAATTTCATAATTACTCTTTTTAAAAATACAAAGACGATCCGAATTTTCAAAACTGTATTTTTAAAAACAAAAATTATGCAGCTTGTTGTTGTTGAATAAGCTTTGCTTGGATACGATCTGCAGCTAATTTGGAAGCATTATAAATCAAAGCGACCATATCAAAATGAACTTTTGCACGCTTCTCGGTGCGATAACGAACATTTTTGAGCTGATAGAACTCTTTTAAATAAGCATTGACACGTTCGACGGCTGTCCGTTGTTTAAAAATGTTTTTCCAAGCTTTTGATCCGCGTGCAGGCGCAGTATAACGTCTTAAATCGGTGGTTATCTTGACTTTATACACTTTTTGACAGATACCTTCGTTCGCAAGTGGACAATCGTTACATTCCTTAGGTCTGGTATATTTCAATGTTTCGTATTTCGGATCAAAGCTGTCATATTTATAGGAATGTTCTCGCAAACAGGTTGGGGCAAAATCCTTATCAAACCCGATCATTTCGCCTTCATTGCGCTTATTATAGGCAATGACAGACTGTTGACACATGCGATGAATCTGTTCATAAATCGGTTCAAAATCATAACCCGCATCCAATGTCTGGTAAGAAGCAGACGTAAGCGGAAGTCGTTGATCCATTCCCTTCAATAGGGCAATAGCGGCTTTTCCATCATTTAAGCTGCCAGAAGAAAACAAGGATTGCAGAATATATTGGCTTGATGCACCAACTGCGAGGTGCCCTTTGTAGCCAAACCAGTATTCGTTTTTACCGTCTGCATTCTTTTTCACACCCCATTTGGGGTTCATTGGCACCTCTGCACGCAATACGTCTAATTGAGCTTTGATTTCTTTTCATACAATGGCAGATTCGCTTCTTTTTCTGATTGTTCTTGAAGATATTGGTCGCGCTCTTCCTTCGATTTGCGCCCGCGCTTTTTTGGTGCGACTTCCGACTTTTCTTCTTTTTGAGCAGGTGCCTTGTCTCGTGCTTCAAAATGGGTGGCATCGATGGCAATGACTTCATCGGCAATAAAGCCTTCTTCGATAGCTGCAAGTGTTACGTTTTCGAAGGATTTTTCTAAAATATCCGATCCACTCAATTTGGTAACCAGACGGGAATAGGCAGCCTCTGATGGCGTAGCGTCTGAAACTAGAAATCCACAGTTCATTTTAAAGATAAAATCATCATTTAGACGTTTGATTAAGTCTTTTATGGTTGGGATACGCTCGATATAACGAATAAAAAAGGAAATAATCATCCCTGCATAATTTAGTTCAACAGGCGCTCCAAGCCGGGATTTCTTATTAATTGCATGATAAATACGATCTAAATCAATCGCTGAAATAATCGCTTCATATTTTTGGGTAGGTTCCATGTCATATAATTCTTGGATGCCAAATAGGCTTGGTTGTCGTATAATGGTCATAAGAAGTACTCCTCCAGTCTTTTTACGGTTTTGTGGTTATTACCATTATACAAGATTTGGGGAGGTACTTCTTTTTTTATGCCCTGGACTCATTGGGACGCAAGGGTTAAGAATTATGAAATTCACTCAATCTACTAACTCATTGAATAATATTAATACATGATCAACTAACTCAATTGACTTTCATTGCAGAGTGTTTCTAAATGGTAACGGATTACTTCCTTTACCTTTTCTGGAGAATAGACATCAGGTCTTAACAGAGCATGAATGGACAATCCATCAATTAATGCCGCTAGCCTACTCTTTTCTAATTTTACATTAGTTGAATCAGATAAAATCCCTTGTAGAGCTAATATCTCGATCATTGAACTTGCTAATTCATACATACCGTTAGTCATTTCATCTTTTTTTTCTTTTAAAGTATCACTTGTAAGTGACTGAAGTGCAAGGATCCACCAAACACTCGTTTCGATTTTCTTTTCTTCATCAATTGGTATAAGCTCTAATAAAACTTCCGCAACCGCCTGCAATGGATTGTCTGACCAACTTTTACTTTGAGAACGTTTTTTCCCTTCTTCCAGATAATAATCCATGATAAATAATAACATTTCATCCTTAGTTGAAAAATAATGTCTTAACGCTCCAGCAGACATACCTGCTTCAATAGCAACTCTTCTTATAGATGCTTTTTCGATTCCCTCTTTCTTAATAATACTCCAAGCGGCCTCAGCAATCGACTTCCTCTTTTTTTCATGATTAACAATCCTTGCCATAAAAAATCACTTCCCTTTCTTAACACAGTGTGTTATTATAACTTTAACACACTGTGTTATTTAAATTATAACATATAAAAAGGAGGGACTCTATATTTGATCGAAAGTATTGAAGCATTGATGCCTTCTTCATCAATAGACACATCGATAGCTTTGCTAATTATTTCTATTTGCGCATTAATTGATATATTAAGTCCTGGTGTACTTGCTGTAACAGCTTATTTATTATTGACACAGCCTAATCAATTATCTTCTCGCTTGCTTGTTTTTTTGTTTATTACGCAGTTTGGCTACTTCGTAGTGGGCTTATTCCTATACTTTGGTGGAGATTCACTATTGAAAGGAATCGGAAAATTATCTGAATTTGACTTTATCAATTGGTTTTATCTCCTTTTTGGAGCAGTTATGGCTCTAATTAGCTTCTGTAAACCAAATGATACTACAAAAAAACGTTTAATTTCATTTATACCCCAAAAAACAACGATGAAAGGGATGATCATGTTAGGTATCATTGTTTTTCTAATTGAATTTGTAACTGCCTTGCCTTACTTTTATTCAATTTTGTTAATGAATCACCTAACAATTGAGCCTTCCTCTTCTATCTTTATTATAATTGGCTACAATCTTGTAATGGTGCTTCCTTCTCTTCTTTTGTTAGGGGTAAATATTATGTTTAAAGAGAGACTGCAACAATTTCTAAATAAAATTAGATCAAAATTAAATGAAGCTCCGATTTCCTCACTGTTGGTAGCGATAGGAGTAGTAGGTGCGGTTTTTTTCAATATCGGTCTTAGAGGCATATTAAATTAAAAAATTATTAATGAGGTGTTCATCATGAAAGAAATAATCAGTGGACTTGGTCTACTTTTTGTTATACAGGGAGTAGGCGGATTAATCAATCATTTGACTAATGGTGGAAAAAGTTGGTTTTTGGTAAATTATATTGATGCGTTTCAGGGATTTGAAATTGTTATGGACATTATATTTATTGTAGTTGGCGGAATCATAGGTTTAGCCTCTTGGAAAATAGATGGATCAACTAAAAGAGAAAATTAAAATATAAAGCAAATAGTACGGCTTATACATAGCCGTCCAGTTTGGCGGATGCTCCGTTGAGATATATTTTTAAATATTCATAGAGGGGAACATAAGAATTATTATGAATTCAAGACATATAGGGAGCTCGTCTCTCCAAAAGGAAGGTCGGTTATACTTTATCGATAACCTAAGGGCAGCTCTTACAATGTTAGTAGTGCTACATCATTTAGTGTATTTTTCCATCTATAACGAGGTATTATCACAAGGATCTATTGGGGCTGTTATGGGCCTTCTATTCCTTGCTTTTAATCAGACTTTTTTCATGGGGACGTTTTTTCTTATTTCCGGATATTTTGTTCCTTCATCTTTTGAACGTAATGGAGCAACCCGATTTATCAAAGATAGATTCATCCGGTTCCTAGTCCCGTTTATCTTCTACGTTCTCATTCTTAGCCAAGTTCAATCAATTGAAGTCTATATGCTTAACCAGGAGCCATTTACATGGCAAACCTATTTTTCACATTTAACTTACGGGCCGATGTGGTACGTCGAGCTACTTTTCGTATTCGTTTGTTTATACACAGTCTGGGCGAAATTTATGAGTAAAAATAAGCTATCAGTAGTTCGTCAGAGTAAGCCACCCACCTACACAATGCTTGCCATCTTTGTCATGATATTAGCAGTATCGTATTTCATCATAAGACTGTGGGTCCCTGCTCTCGACTTGCCGGGCGGATCTCCCAAGGTTCGAGCATTCGTTGGACTATTTACAGCAAGCGGCTATGATCTCCCACAATATGTCGGGCTATTCATTTTAGGCATCATCGCTTATCAACGCAATTGGTTTCGAAATACCCCTGATTCTATGGGGAGGGCAGGTTTTGGAATTGCAATTGGAGCATCGATTCTTCTCCTTCCCTTAGTCTTGATATTTGGGGTAGACGAATTACAGTTTTCTGGCGGCTGGAACTGGGCATCTTTGGTTTATTCTCTGTGGGAAGCTCTATTTTGTGTTGGCGTCATTCTCGGATTAATCATATTCTTTCGCAAAAGAGTTTCTCGTCAAGGAAAAAGTTGGAGCTTCTTGTCAGCCCATTCCTTCGTGATTTATATCATTCATATACCGATTATCGCTATTGTTATGGCTGGATTGAAGGTCATCCACTTTCCACCATCCTTCATGTTTCTAGCTATGATTCTGATCACGATACCACTTTGCTTCTTGTTAAGTTATATAATTAGGCAGATTCCCTTTGTGTCAAAGATTATTTAGGGATGGTGAGTTTTAAAGAAAAAAGAGGATACGACGATAACCATACCTGCCCTTATGCTTCTCAAAAATAGAACTAATGAGCCTTTTTCACTTTGAATTTTTATCTGAGTGCTTAAAGAAGTTTTAATTTTATAATAATAAGTGTTACGTGGAATACCGACAATTTTGAGTAATGCCTTCACAGGATAATCGTGCCTTAGCTCATATACTACTTTTACTTTTTGTTTTGTCGTAATTTGTTTTCTTCTTGAACTAAGGCTTTCAACTTTTTGAAATAGAATTTTCCATTTAATAATATGTATAAATTTTTACTCCCACCTGGCTTATGGTCAGTTGGGCTTTTTTGTATTTAATGAATATTTTTTTAAAAATATTGCTTTTATTTTTGGCATTTCATAAAAAATCTTGTTGAAGGTTATGAAAGGGGAAATCATCACCCACCTTTGCAGTTGCGAAGGGAGAGGAAATGCATGATAGAACCAGATCGTACCGAGTGGCAAGTTTGCTGTGCATTTAATGCTTTTTGTAAACGTGTATTGAAGAATGAAGCAATTAATATTTTCAACGAAAGACAACAACGACAAGCAAAGGAGATGACATTTTCTGATCTCACACCACAAGAAGAAAATCAACTCTATACCTTAGATAAGCAATATGAAGGAGAAGAAGGACAAAGTTTTAAGTGGCTGGAAAGAAAATAACTCCGAAATTACTCGCTGAAGCGTTGCGTACTTTGCCAAAAGAAAAGCGTAAGACTGTCCTTTTATACTACTTTTTTGACAAATCAGATGTAGAAATAGCTGAACTACTCGATATTCCACGTAGTACCGTTCAGTATAGGAGGACAAGCTCTTTCAAAAGGTTAAGACGATTTTTGGAGGAACATGCAGATGAATGGAGTGATTAATTCTAATGTTGGAAACAACGAGCGTGGTTTATTGCCGTACCCAATTATTTTAGCTGCAAATAAGGGTGAGCCAGAAGCAATGAAAGTAGTTGTTCTACATTATGGAAGCTATATGACAAGCCTATCCATGCGTAAGATCCGTGATGATCAAGGGAACACGTATTGGGGCATCGATGAAGATACACGCGAACGCTTACGAGCGAAGCTTATGCAATCTGTTTTAGCTTTCAAAATTTGAATACAGAATGGTTAGGTTTTCCTTCATTAATCATATATTTGTTCTTTGACAAAGAAAGCACGGAAGATAACGTTGTGCAGTATAAACTAAAAAATCAGATACGTTATATTAGAAATGTTCAAGAGTTGTTTTCCCCGCCAATGAATCGAGCTGTTGTTTTAGGAATGGCCGAAAGTAATCCATCGAAAGTTGTTGAAAATGTGAAAAAGACAAAGACAAAAATAGATTTTTGGACAAAAGAAGAATTTGAAAAAGTCATCTCTCTTTTTTATAAGGAAGACTACTATCAACACTTTTTATTTATCTCATTGGGGTTTTTATTTATGACAGGTATGCGGATTGGAGAAGCCACTGCAATTCAATGGGAAGATATTGATTTTGACAAAGGGCTGTTATCTATCGATAAAACACTTTACTATAAGAATTTGGATAACTATTCTTTTGTAGAACCAAAAACAAAAGCTAGTGTTCGTCATATTGCATTAGATGGGGATACATTAATGTTACTCCACGAATGGAAGGACGTGCAGCAATCTGTCGTTCAAACCAATTCTGTAATGAGCTATAATGGCATCCCCACACAAAAGCATACGTTAGCGAATGCCATTACACGTTTTTCAAAAAAAGCTGGGGTTCATCGAATTAGATTACATGCTTTAAGACATTCTCACGCTTCTTTGCTTATTAGTATGGCGAAAACCCATTAAATTAATGACCGCCTAGGGCAAGAAGATATTGAAACGACACTTGGTACCTATGGACATTTGTATCCAAACAGTAGCTTTGAAGTAGCCCATAAATTAGAAGGTATTATGTCTTACCAAATAGCAACAGAAAATGAAGATACTTCACCTAAAAATCAATTCACTGCTCGTTACTTACGTAAAGGTTTAAAAACAAATAATGCAATAACAATGCAATGAAAATAGAGTAAAGAGCCGAAACCCTTGTAAACAAAGGGGTTTCAGCTCTCCTTCTACTACTCCCACTCAAACAGTGCAGGTGACGCTTTAAGCCTATCATACCAACGTTTATCACATCTTCCACTATTCTTGGCGGGGTTTCTGGCGGAACTCATTTTTTTACTGCTTGATTACCATTAAATGATATACCTGATTTTTTTGCTGTTCGTATGTTAATGTTACCTGTCATCTCTTCCGCAATGAGTTCATCTACGCCTGACCACATATGTGAATAATGCTTTAACGTAATTTCTGGACTGGAATGTCCCATGCGCTTCGACAATATCAAAACAGAAATGTTAAATTCATTAATCAGATAAGATGCATGCGAATGACGTAGTCCTTTTGCTTGAATACGATGAACATTTGCGAGTTTTGCATAACGTTGAATAATTCTGCCAATTGTTGATTTTATCATTGGTGTTCCATCATAACTAAAAATGAAATCGTCAATTCCTATTTTGGCTTGTCGTTCTTTCCATACTTTCAAAATCTCTATCGTATCATTATCTAAAGAGATGATTCGCTTTCCATCCTCTGTCTTTGTATAATTTTTCCTTTGCCAATTGCTCTTGTTTCGTAAATATAGGGAATGATGAACACGAAGTCGCTTGTTTTTAAAGTCTACATCTTCCCACCATAATGCTGTACCTTCATTGACACGAAGCCCTGTCATAAAATAAACCCATAACATCACAAAACATAAATGTTCATAAAAATCATCTAGACAAATAACTGATATAACCTTTTCAAATTCTTTCTTAGTCCAATAAGGAACAACTGCCTTTCCCTTTGGAATAGCTTTCACCTTTTTAGATACATTCATTTCTAGATATTGCATATCCACTGCCATATCTAAACTTTTACGAAACATACCAAATACTAAACTAGCATATGCTTGGGAATATCCAGCTCCTTTGTCTGAAAGTAGCCAAGTTCGATACCGTTGAACATCTTCTACAGTTAGAGAGCGAAGTTCTATGTTATAGAAACGATCTCTCATACTTTCTAATGTTCGTTTACGAACATAAAAAGTACTTTCTTCCACCTCTGTTTCATATGCAGGAATATATACAGTATCCATGAATTGGCCATATGAATCATTTAAATCAATACTTTCACTTTGAATACATGTATTTGAAGTGAAAATTATTTCAAAAAATAGAAAACCCTGTATCTTAAATTACTTAATAGTAACATAAGATACAGGCTGATTTTTATTCATTGTTATTTAACTAAAGCACCCTTAAATTAAAAAGTTCACAACAAACCCCTTATAAAATAATCATCAACCATTAGTCTTAATATTACCTTTTGTGAAACTCACGAGATGGAATATTTACATTCTTTGGAATCCTCATTTTTCATATCATCTTATGACCATCGTACTTTGTGTTAAGGGGGGTGACAAAATTACTTCTGTCTGCTTTTTTATGCTCGTTTAAGAATTAAATCATAGTTGTAACAAATACTGTTCCAATTCATCTAGTCATTTTACATAAATAAATCATCTGCCTTTACTAACGATATACCAACCTTCTCAATAACGCATCTGCTGGCCCCGGTACTTTTTTATCTTCCAAGAATACGGCAATAATCACACCAGTTATCCATATTACTACCGCAGTAAGGATAATTCCTGTATACCCCAGCTTATTACCTAATCCAAATGCCACTGGAGATAATAGAATCACTAACAAAGCTTCTTGATACAAATAAAAGGTTAGTGACCTTCTTCCAATAGCAGTAAGCCAGTTTGTGATTTTAGGAGTTAATTTAGTTGCAGCTATTCCAAATAATGCAATTAAGGAGGTATATCCAATGCCACCGGCTATACCTGTTAGTATTTGAAAAATATGCAATGCTGCAAGTATTTTCTCAGACACATTCAATATACCAACAGTAATAGCAGTTAAAGGACTGGCCCCAATTACTGAAATAAGAATGCCAGTTAAAGCAAATTTTCTCAATTTTGATATATGTTGTTCAGGGTGAGAAATCCAAGTCTTCCTCTCTACTAGCACGCCTAAAAGAATAACAAAAAGGAATGGAAAAAATAATAGTTGAACGAGAACAGTAATTGGAAATGCAATAACATTTTCTATTACCATCTCTAAATAATTAACATTTGCTTCTTCTGATAATTCCTTAAACAAAGAGAGAAACCACCATCCAGTAGAAATGGTTAGGAACGATAGTGTACCTATAACAAATAGAGCTTTTTCCTTAAATCGTTTCGATTTAAAAATCAATCCTTCTATTAATAGTCCAGCGATCCCATAGAATGCAATGATATCTGCCCCACCTATAAAAACCTGATGTGTGAAGCCAAATAAGATCATGAAGAGCGAGCGTCTTCGCAATAAACGCTTTGATTCATTTACAGATATCCCTTTATCTAGTTGGCGTTTAACCATTAGTGCTATTCCAAACCCAAATAGTAAAGAAAACGTAACAAACGCACGACCATCGACAAAGGTTACTACAAACGCCTTAAATAATTGATCTGAGATTGCAGGTTCATTAACTCCCTCTATTAATTTGTGAAAAAGAGGTGCATGTGCTACAGCGATTAACAAAAGCATAAAGCCACGGCCAATGTCAGGTGTTAAGTAACGCTTGTTATCCATATACTCCACCTATATTTACACTAAATCTTATTTTGTCTTTACTATTTACTTGTTTAGCCATAAACCTTCCGAACATACTGATTCTCCCCCTGATCTTTCACAACTACTCCCAGCTCATTTAGATCCATTTTTAAATTTTTTGCCTTTTTCTTATCACCTTCTCTAATTGCTTTTCTACGTTCATATAAGATGGAATTGACTTTCTCCCCAAGTGTATGATCTTCTAGGGTCCAAAGATTGAATTCATTTACATAAGGGTCCTGTTCACACCAAGGGTAATGATGATACAGGAAGATTTCTCGTATTTTTTCCTTCTTAATATCCGTCTTTTCACTCAAAAGTTCTTGACCTTTATGATCCGTAATTACGACCTCATTATCTTCCATGAATATTGCTTTTATCTCAGATTTTTGAATTGTCTTTTCCTTATCATCTTTATTGATCAATATTTCATGATCGCTTATGTTCATTTTTAGTGCTTCACTATATATTGTTAGTGCTAAAAAAACCCCTATAACTACACCTACGAACATCAAAATAATAGACACCCAAAAAGGGTTGAATGATTCCAACAGTTGAATGGCTTTTGAATCAGAAAAGAAGGATATCCTTTTTATAAAATCAAACAACTTGGGAAGGAACCAACCTATTGTTCCTAAAACAATAGGAAACAATACTGCAATCAAATTTTCCATAAAGCCCATACCAATTTTGGATGTGTTTCCCATTAAAATTATTACCTCCTCCGAGAATTTTACTTATAAGATAGTTGAACTAAGATTTATGGAGTATTTTGGTTTGGACGACAAGAATATTAAATACAAGAGAGTAAAGAATAACTTATTGAATATATATAATTGGCATTCAAAATGTATCTCTTACTATTGAATTAATGGAAATAGTCCTTTTGTTTTTACAAGACTATTTTTGTTATCATTCTGGTTAAATGATCCTTATATTTTTCAAAACTAAAGGAATTATTCTGAGATAGCATGCTTTCCTCTATTGCGCCTTGAATCAAGACGCACATCATTTCTACATCAAATTCATTAGAAAACTCTTGTCTCTTTTGCCCCTCTAATAAAATATCTTTGAGCAATGCATTTAACAGATCTTCTTCGTCATCATCAGCTTTATAATATGGCACACCTTCTTCATTTTTAGCATTAAAGACAATTTCGATTAATGCGATATTATTTTTATAATGTGCTACTTGGTAAGCCAAACTAGCTTCAATATATGCTTTCAATTGTGAAATAGACGTTTCTTCTTGAACAACCTTTCCACTAATAAAATCTAATTTTTTGTTAAGTAAATACAGTAAGGTTTGATTGATTAAATCCATTTTGCCAGAAAAATGATACGAAATTAATCCTGTACTTACGTTTGCCATTTTAGCTACTTTGGTTAAACTGACATTTGTATAACCATATTCGTCAAGTGTATCAATGCAAGCTTGAATAATCTGTTCACTTCGTGCTTTAGCAATAAAAGATTGTTTATCTTCCAACAGAATCTCCCTTTCTACAATTTGATTAATCAATTTTTATTTTGGTTGAACAATTAATTTTATTTTAGTATATATTTCTTGTCCCTGTCAACACAAAAGTAATACGCAATCCACTTCGAATTAATATATAGTTGAACCACACGCATTCTCACACTAACCTGCCTTGACGAAAGAGACCGCCTTACTGAAATCTCCTCGTTGTTTAAAAGCACCTGTTAGTAAATAAAGTGATTTATATTCTATTTTCTCTCTCTGTATTTTTTAACATTCTCTACAAGTATTCATCTAATTGTCTTTAGGAATACTAAGCGTTTCCCAATTATATTCTTTATTTGCTTTCCAACATAAACAATCCGATATGGTAAGTATAATGAGCAATTTGTCTTTCGATTGGATCGATTACTATAGCTTTCACCACAGATTTTAATAACTATCAATATATGCTCTTATTTGGAGTTAAACAATATATTCCATCCCTCTTCCCAAATTAAAATCATTTCTTTCTGTGATATTTTATCTATAAATTCCTGGTCTCTGTTTCTATTTAAATTTTTGTTGAACTACTATTAAATACTCATTACTAATATTCACCGAAACACTCCTTCATTTAAGAATCTATCTCTATAACAACCCTTTAATTGTAGACGTCAAGTTGAAATTTACACTTTTTGCTCGTTTCCTTTTTACACATCTGCTGAAAAAATGCTCTTCCGATTTTTCATCCTGTGACTTCTCTCTTCTTCGCCACCATGGATCACTTCCACACGATGAAGTAAGCGATCTAAAATCGCAGTGGTGATGCCTTGGTCTCCGATTAAATTGCCCCATTCATCTGGACTCTTATTTGATGTCAGGATAATCGAACTTCGTTCGTATAAATGGTTAATTAAATGAAAGAATAGGTTTGCTTCTCTCTGGTCCATGGCCATATACATTAAATCATCAATAATCACTAAGTCGGCATTTCTAATTCTCTTAAGCTGAACTTTAGATTTGTTCAGGTATTCTTCTGATTTTAGAAGCTGCACCAGTTCACCCATTGTAGCGAAATAAACATTAAACCCTCTGTAAACAGCCTCAAGTCCAAGTCCAATTGCGATATACGTTTTACCGATGCCAGGAGGCCCTAAAAGGATAAGATTATAGTGTTGCTCCAGCCAGCTTAATTCTCGGAGTTGAGAAAGCTGACGAGCCGTCAGAACGTTTTGTCCTTTCAGCTCAAACTCGTCTAATGACTTCACGAAAGGGAAGCGTGCCCATTTCATTCTTTTCTCAAGGCTTTTCTCTTCGCGTTTGGCTAATTCATATCGAGTGAGAGACTCTAAAAATTCCAAGTAGGTCCATGATGCTTTTTCAGCTTCGCGAAGAAGCTGTGGCAGCTCCTCCGCAGTCTCTGCTAGGCGTAGCTGACGAAAGTGATCTTGTAGTTCATGTACGGTTTTGTTCATCATGTTCTACCTCCTAAAATGCTAGTATAGGCATTTAGAGAACGGGTAGAGGCTTTGAGATGAGAATGGTTTGGCGGACTCGTGTAAAAAGATTGTGCTTCTTCAATCGGCTCATCTCGTAAAGCATCAAGGTGATGAGCGATATCGCGAAAGTCATTCGCATTGTAAAGCTTTTCTGTCGTACACTTGGCCAAAACAGTATCAATTATAGCCGGGTATTGTTGGCTCACCTTATGAATAATTGTAAACTGATCTCTCCGATACCTCGGGTATCTTTGGCTAATCTCATCTAAATAGGCAGCTGCCTGAACCTGATCTTTAAAGTGAGAGAGGAGACGTTGTTTAAACTCTTCTACACCTTTGGAGCGATCACGAGTATGGTGACGGTTTTGAATCAGCTTTCCCTTTTCAGAGCTGATCCTATGCTCGGCAATCACTTCACCATTTGCTTCTTTGCGGATGATCAGGGCGTTGTGATCTTCTTCCCTTATTTCAATCCACACAAGATTCTCACTCCTATTTTGATAAGTCCCCAGTGGGACAGAGTAACGGTTTGACTTGTACCGGATCGTATTGTCCTTACTAACACTTCTTGTTATACTTTGGTTATGGGTACTTTCATATGAAAGTAACGAAGAGACTGGCTGTAAGTGTTGCTTTTCGAGGAGAAACACTTCTGCTGGTCTTTTTTTCGTTGTCTGGTGAACCTGGTGGTTTCCCGTACGCTTGAGCCATTGCCTTGCCCGTTCATTCCAATCTTCTATATCTCTAAACACACGACTGTCAGCGAAGTTGCCTTTTATGTATTTCACTACATTTTCAATCATCCCTTTAGATTCTGGATCCGCTCTTCGGCAAAGGTGAACGTTGAATTTACGCTCGTTTACATAGCTTTGAAACTCAGCTGTTAAAAGTAGTTGACCTGCATTTTCACTTACTGAGATTAAGTGATCCTGATCATAGACAATTTCTTCGGTTCGTCCTCCATAGAACTGGAAGGCATGTTCGTGACAACGAATCGCATCTCTTGTGGTGAATGGACGTGCTTGCCATTCCATATATTTTTGTCGCGAGTGAACGAGTACAAAGGCAATAAAGTACAGTTTGATTTCCTTGTTGTTCACTGTTTTCTGTTTTGTTTCTCCCCAGTCTACCTGGAGTTGTTTACCCATTGGTTGTTCAGGAACTGCTTCGTATTGCCGGACAATCCCCTTTTTCTCAATCTGATAAACTTCTCGCACCCCCCTCACATATGTTCTTACAGTACTTCCGCCGACCACTAGGTCGGGGTATCTTTCTAAAAGCCAATCATGGATCTGAGCACTACTTAGGTGGGGATACTCTTCGAGCCAGGCCAGTATCCAGTCCTTATAGTGATCTAGTTTTTTCTTCTTTCCCAAGGGCTGTTCAGTATACGCCTTTGCCTCATCGAATGTCATTTCTAAGTACTTATAGACAGTCGGTCTTGAGATTTTAAGCTCCTTAGCGATTTGCGCTACTTTAAACTTTCTCTTATGTAATTCCTGAATCTTAATATATAACACTAACTTCTCCTCCAAGATCCTAACCCCCAGTAAAATAACATCACGATCTATTTTACTAAAGAGGTAGATTGATTGAGCAAAAGTGTAAAATCTTATCGATCAAAAAGTGTCAACTTTATTCTAGCGTTTACATTTTTATGTCTTCAGGTGAAAATGTACCATTTTCAGTGTTAATGACGGCGTACTTTCTTATATTTACCGCCATTAACGCAAATCCCATTTCGTTATGCACTTGGGGTTTTCCTCGAACCGACATTCGAGTGAAACCTAAATTAGCCTTCAAAAATCCGAAAAATGGCTCAACATCTATTTTACGTTTCCCGTAAACTTCGCCTGTTTCTTCGTTTGAAAGCTTTTGTCTTATATATTCTTTTTGAGATTCCCATTTTTCATTATAAAACAACTTTCTGTTTTTACCTTCTGTTGCTTTTGTACAGAAAGAGCGTAATGGGCAATCCGTACAATCTTCACATTCGTATACTTTAAAGTTTCGTTTAAATCCATATTTATCTTTTCGATTGGATTGATATGCAAAATATAATCTGCGATTATTTGGACAAATAAACGAACCTGTTTCGCCATCATATTGCCAGTTTGCCGTTTTAAATGGATCATTCTTAAACTTCTTTTTCTTCTCTTTTCTATATTGATTATATGTAATAAGTGGAATTCGCTTACGCACATTTAATACATTATCATAGTTTTGTTCACTACCATATCCGGCATCGGCAACGATATATTGTGGTAGTTCGAAATAATTATCTTCTATATTATTTAAAAACGGAATCAAAGTGCGTGTATCTGTTGGGTTCGGAAATATATCATAAGCTAATGCATACTGACCTTCGGTAGCTACTTGTAGGTTGTACCCAGCTTTTAATTGTCCATTCTGCATATAGTCATCTTTCATTCGCATAAAAGTTGCATCGTGATCTGTTTTGGAATAACTGTTTCTATCTTTAAATATTTCCATATCGCGTTGATATTTTGGTTTGCGCATTAAAAAATTTGTAAAATGCTTACGATATTTCTTTGGTTCCTTGCGCTCTGAGCGCAATTGTTTACGTTCACTTGTTATATCCGATTCATCAATTTTCTTCGTGTATGTATCAATCGTGTCATCTAATTTTTTAACAATAGATTCTAATTCCTCAACCGAAAGTTCCTGTTCATTTTCACGTTCAATTGATGGAATAATTTCCTTTTCTAACAGCTCATCATACATTGCGTTTGACTTCTCAATCAAATTGGAACTATATCTTTCAATGGATTTACGCCAAACGAAAGTAAATTTATTAGCGTTTGCCTCTATTTTTGTACCATCAATAAAGAGAGCTTCTGCATCTATCTCTTCTTCTTGAACAAGTTTAGAACGGAATTGTACAAAGCATTGTCGCAACAATTCAGCTACTAAAGGATTTGTACGAAATCGATTTATGGTGCGATAGGTAGGCTCGTATCCTTGAGCTAACCACATCATACGGATACTGTCTTTGAGTAATGCTTCTATTTTCCGTCCGGAAAATACAGACTGAGTATATGCGCATAAAATAATTTTCATCATCATACGTGGATGATAAGCTGGACAACCTGTACTGCGTTCAAATTTTTGAAAAGATTTTGCAGGAATACTTTCAATTAAATCATTCACTGCAAAGGCAATATCATTTTTTTTCTAATTTAATTTCTAAATCTAAAGGCAAAACGACTTGATTTATGCTATAATATTTATACAAAAGAGCACCTCCGTAAGTTATTGTGTCGTTACTTTAATTTTACCAGAAGGTGTTCTTTTTGTTTAGCTATTTTTTGGAATAATCAACTAATTTTCAAGAAATATAAAACGGAAATCCAGCAAGTGCTGAACTTCCGTTTTTCTATTTAGCTGAGTTTTGTCCCAGCCTCTTGTTTCTTGCAGCATTGAAGAAGTAATAGTATCAAATCGACGCATTACAGTTGTTGGAGATGACAAAGGAATTCATAACAAAGACCCTCCCGAACATTCGAGAGATGTTTCGCTCTTATTTGTTTACAATGCGATTGTACGTATTAACAGTTAATACATAATAGACTGCATAGATGATAACAAAGAAGACTATAGCCATTAGAATAGGGAAGATAAGATTGATTCCAATTAGATTAGAAATAAAGTTGCTAGTAAAGTACAATGTCACACAACTATGCAATATTCCTACGGTTAGTGGCAATCCGAACACAAATAATGACTGTCTTTTGATTGATTTACGTATATCCTTTTTATTGACACCGATTTTTCTAAGGATTTCATAGTGTCCTTTCGCCTCATTCGCTTCTGTTAACTGTTTGAAATAAATGATACTTCCACTTGCCGCTAAAAATACAAGTCCCAAAAAACCAAAAATAAAGAGAGTAATTGCGTTTCCTTCTTTACCTTGCTTATACTCAGTATAAAATGATGAAGAAACTTGAAAATCGTTTCCAACCAGTTTATTTACTTTCTTTGAAGTGGCTTGTGCCGTTACTTCATTTTCCACTTCATATACTTTATAAGTTAATGGAGCCTCTTTTTTGGCTATCTCAGCAAACATTTCGTTACTAACTACGAGAAAGAAATCGGGATAATCGAAAGGTAGCACATTACTTTCAACCATATGAACAAATGGCAGTTCGCTGCTTCCTTGAGGCAATTGAATCGTTATATTTTCTCCTTTAAAAACCGACTTCGTATATTCAGTAAACCTTGGCTGGATTACTGCTGCTTGATTTCTTGATAGTAAGACTGTTTCATCCTTATTTAAAGCATTCGCTGCTTTATTAAATGTACTTTCTGAGATTAATTGCACAGGATTTATGTCATAATCCAGTTGAAATGAGAGTATTCCTTTTACCTGAATGACGGGTATGTCTAGTTGGGCTTTTATTGGATGTCGATGATCTGCTTTTATTATTCTCTCCACCTGCGAATCAAATTCTGGACCTTTTGACAAATGCGAATAGCTGAACGGAACAACTTCCTCAGCTCTTTTTTCGTTGCTGTAATACCCACTGTAAGTTGCACCTAAGAAACAAATCGTTGCAGAACTCAACAATGCAATGACTGTAAAGGTACGTGCATTCCCTCTAATACGAAACAGTAAGCGAGATGTTTCAATTATTCTAGTTCCTCTGTAATAACGCGACTTATTTTTTTGTGATAATCTTAATAAATAGACCGTTACAGATCGAAAAAATAAATGGGTGCCAATGACGAGAGCAACAAAAGCAATACCATAATTTTTCATTAAATATTCCGTAGTAAATTCGTCAGGAAATGGTTTTAATATCAGCCAGTAACTAACGACAAGCAATATAACTCCGATAACAGCCGATATAAGTGAAACCTTTGGAATTTGTTCACCTTTTTTCTCATCATAGAATAATTCGATTAATGTAAAACGATAAATCAAACGGTAACCTTGAACGGAAGTGAATAAAATAATGACCATAAAGACTATGACTGTTTGGGTAATCGCTAGAATGGAAATACCGAAGTCCACCTCGGCAATTGAACCCATAAGTTTTATTAAAATCATTGCAAATAATTTGGAAAGTAAGGTTCCAAGAATAATTCCAATAACTATTGCAATGATTCCCATAATCAAATTTTCATAAAATAACATTTTTGCAATGGTTTTCTTGCGTAAACCAAGTATGGCGTACAATCCGACTTCTTTCTTCCTTTTTCTTGTGAAGAATGAATTGGAGTACAAAATAAAGATTGCTACGAATAAAATTAAGATAATTGATGATACCCCAAACATGAAACTCATTGTATCCGACAATTCAATGCTTTCCTGAATTTTTTCGCTATATTGCAAGGAAGTGAACGTATAATAAATAACCATGCTGAAGACGAGCGTAACAAAATAGACAAAATAATTATTGAAGTTACCTTTAATATTTTTCCTTGCTAAACTAAATAACGTCATTTGCTCCACCCCCCAGTGCTGATAGAACATCCAACACCTTGTTGAAAAATTCTTTGCGGGATCTTTTCCCTTTCACAAGTTCTGTGAAGATTTTACCGTCTTTAATAAATAGGACGCGATTACAATAACTTGCCGCATAAGCATCATGGGTAACCATTAAAATTGTTGCCTTGTCTTGTTCATTAAGATCCTTTAAACTTTCTAATAAGTCTGTTGCTGATTTCGAATCCAACGCACCTGTTGGTTCATCTGCCAATATTAGGTTTGGCTTTGAAATAATCGCGCGTGATGCTGCCGTGCGTTGCTTTTGTCCCCCAGAAATTTGATACGGGTACTTATTTAAAATGTCGCGAATGCCAAACTTATCTGCCACTTCATCTGCTCTTCGTTCCAATTCCTTAACGTTCAATTTTGCCAAGGCTAACGGCAAGATAATATTTTCTTTCACAGTTAGAGTATCTAATAAATTATAGTCTTGGAAAAGGAAACCAAGTTTGTCACGGCGAAAGGCAGATAATTGCTCTTCATTCATCTTTGTCAAATTGATTCCGTCAACCACGATGTCACCAGCAGTCGGCTCGTCAATTGTTGCCAATATATTTAGTAAAGTTGATTTACCAGCACCCGAGGGACCCATAATACCGACGAATTCACCTTCCATGACGGTTAAGTCTATATCCTCCAAAGCTGAAAATACATTTCCCTTTGCACCATAGACTTTTTTTATTTGTTTTGCTTCGACAATAGTTTTCATATTTAAATCCTCCATTCAGAGTTGTTTTGTTTTACGTTTTTATTTTACAATAGGTGCCCTTTATATAAACTTACAGCTTGATCTCGTAACCTTACATTTTCGTCACATTGATAAAAAATATGTTTAAACACGATATTTTCTTTGTATGTTGGTCGATATTCAATTAATATGATGTTAAAGAAGGATGATTGTTTGGAGGGAAGAGGAATGAAAATCATGATTGTGGAAGATGATTTGACCATTCGTGATATGGTAGGGGAAACATTAGAAAAGTGGGGTTTTGAAACCGTTAAGATCGAAGACTTTGACCAAATCATGCAGGTATTTCTTAATCATGATCCTCACCTAGTCATCATGGATATCAATTTGCCATCGTTTGACGGATTTTACTGGTGTAATAAAATCAGAGAAATTTCAAAGGTCCCTATGATCTTTCTCTCTTCCCGTGATACACCAATGGATATAGTGATGTCGATAAACATGGGAGGAGATGATTATATTCAAAAACCTTTCCATATGGATGTATTGATTGCAAAAATTAATGCACTCCTCCGCAGAACGTATTCCTACATGGAAACACAGTCTAAGACAATCGAACATGATGGAATTATATTAAACCTTGAGAACGGAGAGGCCTTACATGGAGATCGAAAGTCGGAACTCACGAAAACAGAATTTCTTATTTTGAAAATCCTGATGAAAAATAAAGGAACCATCGTCAGTCGTACGAAAATGATGCGTAGCCTTTGGAAGAATGAAAATTTCGTAGACGAAAATACATTGACGGTTAATATTGCTCGTCTGCGTAAAAAGCTTGCTGAACTTGGAAAAGAACACTTCATTATGACTAAGAAAGGACAAGGTTATATTATCCAATGAGTTTCTTTCAATATCTAAAAGATAAACGGAATTTCTTTATATTAAACGTGATCATTATGTTCTTTGTTTCTTTGATGACGATTGTGAGCACAGATTCCAGAAACACTGTAAGTAATATCGTATATACCAATGTGGTTATCTTTTTTATTGTAGCTATATACGTAATCATCGAATACTATTACAATAGAGAATTTTATCGGGAATTAAATGATTTGGTTGAAAGTAATCATGAAGAATTTCTCGCAACTCTGCCTAAACCGCGAAACGATGAACAACTGTTATATCTTGAGTTATTAAAAAAAGTAAATAGTGTGCATGGCGATCAATTACAAAAGTTGTATAACGAAAAAATGGATCATCAAGATTTTATTACATCTTGGATTCATGAAGTCAAGGTTCCGATTGCGGCAGGTCGCTTGCTTATGGAAAACAGTAATGGAAGAACTGTTGAATACCTTGTGGACAAGTTTGAAGATGAGTTGGATAGAATCGAAAATTACGTGGAGCAGGCTCTTTATTATTCTCGCATTGATTCTTTTTCCAAAGATTATTTTATTTCCGAGGTAGTGTTGGATCAAGTTGCTAAAAACAGTGTAAAGAAATTTGCCAAATCTTTTATTAACAAGCAAATTCGTTTTCATATGGACAATATTGAACAGGTTGTCCATACCGACAGTAAATGGCTTGGTTTTATTATGGATCAAGTTTTTTCAAATTCTTTAAAATATACAGGTGAAGGCGGGGAAATCTCCGTACAATTTGAGGAAGATCTAAAAGAAAAGCGGCTACAGATTCAAGATACAGGCATTGGAATTAAGCCAGAGGATATCAGCCGCGTATTTGAAAAAGGATTTACAGGATCTATTGGGAGAAGTCATGCCAAATCTACCGGTTTAGGTCTCTACCTTGCAAAAGAAATGGCTCTTAAATTAGGACATGACCTTTCCATTCATTCAGAAGATGGGAAATATACGAAGGTCATCATCCACTTTCCAAAAATCAGAAATTATTATCATCTATAAGTATAATGGTGGGGTTAAAGAAATTGGTTAATCGGAAAATAGTATCAAATTAAAGGTGTTCAAGTAGAATAATGTTTATCGTAAGGCTTAAGAAATATTAAATAATATAGCCAATAGTAAGTGAATTAATTGATAAAAAAATAAGTACTTGAAAATAGCTATAACCAGGTTTTTATTATATTTTGATCGATTTTTTCAAAAATTGTTCTATTAATACCACGATTTAAAAAACTTTATTTTGTATTATTCATTATTATGTTCGATCAGTTTTTATGTGAATTGTAATAAAATAGAGTTTGACATTTAAAGTATTTCTTGTTTTGGTCCTTAATATTAAATATTAAAAATGATTCTACCTAACTGTTAATATTCAGTTGGGTTATTGTTTTTTAAAAACTTTTTCTCTGATTTTTGGCATTTTACAAAAAAACTTGTTGAAGGTAATGAAAGGGGAAATCATCAAGACGTTTTTTGGAGGAGCATGCAGATGAATGGGATGATTAATACTAATACGGAAATCAATGAGCGTGGCTTTTTGCCGTATCCAATCATTTTAGCTGCAAATAAGGGTGAGCTAGAAGCAATGAAAGTAGTTGTTCTACATTATAGAAGCTATATGACAAGTTTATCCATGCGTAAGCTCCGTGATGAACAAGGAAACACTTATTGAGGCATCGATGAAGATACACGCGAACGCTTACGAGCGAAGCTTATGCAATCTGTTTTAACTTTCAAAATTTGAATACAGAATGGTTAGGTTTTCCCTTTCATTCATCATATATTTGTTCTTTGACAAAGAAAGCACGGAAGATTACGCCGTGCAGTATAAGCAAAAAATCAGATACGTTCTACTGATGATGAGCCAATTGATTCATACGCCATGACTTTCGTTAGAAACGAGCGATAATCTATGAATCTAATGTAATCGTGGTGGATTGCTGGCGATAACCCATCAGTTAGGATAATGATACTCCCCTATCGTCATGGTTCGAGCGTTTGAACCGTCGCAAGCTATGAGTAGGGCTGGAAGAAATACTTGCAGGGGTGAAATTCCCGTGGAGCTGCACCAGCAGCCGTCTGATTTTTTATATTCAATTTAGCAAGATAGGTTAAAGTAACTATCAAGTTATGACATTAAATCCTTTTTATTTTAGTGCAAGAGCCAAATTCACGCAACATATTAGAATTAGTTTTATAGAAGCGATATAATAATAGACAGATATCAAATAGCATATCCTAGTCTATGGAAAGGAGTTCATATGGTTACCGTCACTAAAAAAGACTTGATAGCGCTAGGTTATGGTCCCTCTTTTTCAGCTGATATTATTAGAGAGTGTAAAAAATTAATGATATCAAAAGGGCACACGTATTATCAATCTAAAAAGTTAGATCGTGTTCCTAAAGAAGCTGTAGAGGAAGTATTAGGGATAACTTTAGATGTGTGATTTGTACTTCTTGCACTAATTGCGTAAGGAGTGAAATCATGACTAAAGATATCGTCAAAAAAGCAAAGAACGGAACTTATTATTTTAGGGCAAATTTAGGATATCACCCCATCACTGGCAAGCAAATTCAGAAGTACCGCAGTGGTTTTAAAACTAAAAAAGAAGCAAGGGAAGAATATTCAAGGTTACTACTTACAAAACCAGATGCACTAGAAGAAAAGCAAGATGACGTTTTATTCCAACATTTTATTGAAGATATTTTCTTACCTTGGTATAAAACACAAGTAAAAAGAAGAACGTACGATAATCGATTACCGACTGTAAGAAAACATTTCACTTTTTTTAATAACTTAATCACAACGGAAATTACCCCGATCCATGTTCAAAAATGGCAATTAGCATTATCTAAAAAGAAGTATCGTTCTTCTTATATTAGAAATGTTCAAGGGTTGTTTTCTATGGCAATGGATCGAGCTGTTGTTTTAGGACTAGCTGAAAATAATCCATCGAAAATTGTAGGTAATGTGAAGAAAACAAAGACCAAAATAGACTTTTGGACAAAAGAAGAATTTGAAAAGGTCATCTCTCTTTTCTATAAAGAAGATTATTATCAACATTTTTTATTTATTTCATTGTGGTTTTTATTTATGACAGGCATGCGAATTGGAGAAGCCACTGCGATTCAATGGGAAGATATTGACTTTGACAAAGGTCTGTTATCTATCGATAAAACACTTTACTATAAGAATTTGGATAACTATTCTTTTGTAGAACCAAAAACAAAGGCTAGTGTTCGTCATATTGCATTAGATGGAGATACACTAACGTTACTCAGCGAATGGAAGGACGTGCAGCAATCTGTCGTTCAAACCAATTTTGTAATGAGCTATAATGGTATCCCCACACAAAAGCATACGTTAGCGAATGCCATTACACGTTTTTCAAAAAAAGCTGGGGTTCATCGAATTAGATTACATGCTTTAAGACATTCTCACGCTTCTTTGCTTATTAGTATGGGCGAAAACCCATTAATCATTAAAGACCGCCTAGGACATGAAGATATTGAAACGACACTTGGCACCTACGGACATTTGTATCCTAACAGTAACTTTGAAGTAGCCCATAAATTAGAAGGTATTATGTCTTACCAAACAGCAACAGAAAATGAAGATACTTCACCCAAGAATCAATTCACTGCTCGTTACCTGCGTAAAGGTTTAAAAACAAATAATGCAATAACAATGCAATGAAAATAGAGTAAAGAGCCGAAACCCTTATAAACAAAGGGGTTTCAGCTCTCCGACAACTACTCCCACTCAATCGTAGAAGGTGGCTTGCTCGTAATGTCGTACACAATCCGGTTGACGTGTTCGACTTCGTTGACGATCCGGGTGGAGATGATTTCCAGCACGTCCCATGGAATGCGCGCCCAATCGGACGTCATGCCGTCAATCGAGGTAACGGCGCGGATGCCGACTGTGTAATCGTATGTGCGTGTGTCGCCCATAACGCCAACGCTTCGCATATTCGGCAATGCCGTAAAGTATTGCCAAATTTCGCGGTCAAGCCCGGCTTTTTTGATTTCTTCACGCAAGATTGCGTCTGATTCACGGACAATTTTTAGCTTCTCATCGGTAATTTCGCCAAGGACGCGAATGCCAAGGCCTGGGCCAGGGAATGGTTGGCGCCATACAATCTCATCTGGAATGCCAAGTTCTGTGCCAAGAGCGCGCACTTCGTCTTTAAATAGCGCGTTGAGTGGCTCAATTAATTCAAAAGCCATGTCTTCTGGCAAACCGCCTACATTATGGTGCGATTTAATCGTTTGGGCCGTGTCTGTTCCTGACTCAATGATGTCGGTATAAAGTGTTCCTTGAGCGAGGAAGTCCATTTTCTTATCTTTTAGTTTTGCCGCTTCTTCATCAAAGACGTAAATAAATTCGTTGCCGATAATTTTCCGTTTCTGTTCTGGATCGGTAACGCCTTTTAATTTAGTCAAGAACCGTTCTGATGCGTCAATTTTGATGACATTCATGTTAAAGCCTTGGCTGAATGTTTCCATGACGCTTTCTGCTTCTCCTTTGCGAAGCAAGCCATGGTCAATGAACATGCATGTCAATTGATCGCCAATGGCTTTATGGATGAGCACCGCTACTACGGAGGAGTCAACACCACCGCTTAATGCGCACAACACGTGGCGGTCCCCTACTTGTTCGCGGATTTTCTTGATTTCCTCTTCAATGAAGTTTTCCATTGACCAATCGCCTTTAGCGCCGCAAATGTCAAACGCAAAATTTTTCAAAAGGTCATTGCCAAATTCGGAATGCCGCACTTCGGGATGAAACTGCACGCCGTACAAGTTGCGGGACTCATCGCTCATAGCTGCAACTGGGCAGGAAGGATTGGAAGCGTCGACGGTAAAGCCCTCTGGAGGAGCCACAATTTTGTCGCCATGGCTCATCCAAACGGTTTGCTCAATGGGCAAGCCTTTAAAGAGCGACGATTGGTTTTCCACATTTAATAACGCTTTTCCGTATTCACGATGGGAAGCCTTGTCGACTTTGCCGCCAAAGTGATGTGTCATTAATTGGACGCCATAACAAATCCCTAAAATCGGAATGCCTAAATCATAAATGGCAGGGTCGCATTTAGGGGAACCTTCTGCATACGCGCTGTTAGGCCCGCCTGAAAAGATAATGCCGATTGGGTTCATTTCTTTTAATTCATCCGCCGTCAGTTTGTGTGAATGCAGTTCGCTATACACACCGAGGTCGCGGATCCGTCTTGTGATCAGTTGATTGTATTGCCCACCAAAGTCAAGGACAACAATCGTTTCATGATTCGTTACTTGCATGCAGCTTCACCCTTTGCTAAAGAAATTCTATATAGGAAAAAAAGTCAATCGCTATCGCAAATAAAACGGCTACAAGAGCAATCGCCCCTCGGCATTGCCTTTGCAGCCATATAAATGAATGCTCTCCCCTTTGTTTCGGGATCACGCATTTCTTTATGCAGCTTATACGCCAATAATCATAACAAGCCTGCTTGAATGCGGTCAAGTTCTGATTTTGTTGAGGATGTTTTTCCAATTTTCATGAAAGCGGTCCCCGTCAATGTTAGGTTTTTTATTGCTGTATAAATATTGCTCGTAGGCCTCGGTTAGCTCCCGCATTCCAGTAGACTCCAGTTCGCTGTCCACGTCGGTTGCATATTCACGCAACGTCTGCGTTGTTTTCCGCTTATAGCCATGAAAACCGAGCAACCATAGCAAGCGCTCATAGGAGCGGACAAAGGTCTCTGTTCGCCCGTCATTTTTGTACATTCCGCTTACATAAGCACGGGCAATCGCTTTGCGGAACAGAAACAAAACCAACGCCGCCACTGCAAGTATCCCTATAGCGGCTCCTAGCCACCAGCTCGGGCCTTCTTTCGTTTGGCCTAACGTTTGTGATTCATCTGTTTCTTCTTCGTTTTCAGGCTCTTGCACTTCGTCTTCATCCTGCTCAGGCTCTTCTCTTTGTTCAGGCTCCGTATCCTCCTCATCGCCGTTTTCTATGTCAATTTCGGGCTGTTGAAAGGAAAAACCTGAAAAGCTAGGCGTCGGTTCAAATGGCACCCAACCAACTTCTGGAAAGTACACTTCTACCCAAGAATGGGCATTGCTATTGGCAATAACGTATTCTTGATAGGTTCCATCCTCGCCGACAGTTCCCTGTGCTTCACCCTCTGTAAACCCTTTTGCCCATCTAGTCGGAATGTCAAGTGTTCGCAGCATGACAGCCATCGCTGTCGAAAAGTTATCGCAATACCCTCGGGCTGTTTCAAACAAAAACTGGTCGACGTAGTCTTGGCCTTCGGCTGGAATAGCCACATCCTCTGTTTCGTATTCAAAATTAGGCCCGCTTAAATACTGTTCAATCGCCACGGCCATGTCGTACTGGTTGTCCGCGTCTTTCGTAATGTCTTCGGCCAACTCGCCGATACGCTCAGGCAATCCTTCTGGCAATGCTAAATAATCCGCTAGCTCTTCATCGTTGCTGTAATCAGGTCGGCCAACGTTTCGCAAGCCTTCCACATAGTACGTTTGCTCGTAAAATTGAAACTCGTATCGCTGTGGCACCAATTCGCCATTCGCGATGGTGGCCATTGCCGAAACAGGATCAATTTGCAACGGATAGTCTTGTTCGCCAACCAAATCTGTTACCGTTGGCGAGGCAAGCTCTCCTGGATAAAACAAGTGGCCGAATTGTTGCTCCCCTTCACTATACAATTGCAACTCCGCCTGCTGCTCTTCTACTTCAACGGCATCGGCACGTTTGCTTCCTTGCAACGGTGGCGTCACGCTCCGTTCTTCGACTTCCAATGCGTCGGAAAGCTGCCAACCTCTCCCCGTATACTCGTTTTTTGTCTCCCCTTTCCAATATTGGCCGTTTTCTACTCGAGCAATAAAAATAGGCGTGTCATCTTGGACAAAGCCACCACCGAGGCGGCGATCGTCCTCACTGTAGCCAATCCGTTGCACAGGAGTGCCTATGCCGCTCGGAACAAAGCCAAATACCGATTGGAGATAAGGAAGAGGGTCCGGCCACTGCGGTTCAGGTTTTGGCATCGCATAGCCAATCGACGCTGCTAGCATGATAAACACGCCTAGCAAAGCAAAAGAGCGGCCAAATGTACGAAACGATAAAACGGCGTGTGTGCCTTTTTGTTCGCCGCGTTTAAGCAACAGCAGCAGCCCAAACAGAAACAACCCAACAATAAAGGTGCGAACAATCGCCCAGCTCCCGCTATAATCGGTAAATGTGTCAATTGTACCAATATAGACGATGCTGATCGCTAAAAAAAGCAATATTCGCCGTGCCTGAACAATCCAGTAAAACAGTAGGTAACTGAGGATGGACAAGAGAATCAAAAATAAAAACGTCCGGTGCATATCAGTAATGTCCGCCAAATTGCCAGCAGTCAGCAAATAGATGTTGTAAAATAGATCGTCTAAAAAAGCAAACATCCACATTTGCTCAGTGCTTGATCCTGGAAACAACAAGTACAACGATCCGAGAATGACAGCAAAGCGGAGAAGCAGTGACCAGACAAGGTGTATTTTAAAGAATGTGATCAAGAAAAATACAGCAGAAACAGCGACAAACAGAGCAATCGAATCCGTGTGCGTAATTTCTGAGACAGGATAAAGCCATTCCATCAATAGAAGAAAACCGAACATGTATAACACAAAATCACGATAAAGTTGTCTTTTTTTATGCATCATCCGCACTTCGCCTCTTGCCCTCCTCAAACTGGGGATGGAAAAGCTGTGCCTTTAACCGCTTAAACTGCTCCTGTTCCCACTCGCCAACCGGAGCGGCAGCAGCAACAAACACAAGCGTTTTACGCTTTTCAAGCTGACGTACTAAACGAATCGTGTTCTCCTCTATTTGTGGCGTTATCAATAGAGTCACCCCTCCTAGTAGCTGAAGATTAGGAGGAAGTGGGGCTTGCTTTTTCGTTTTCAGCGGCTTCACTTTGGCAAGCAAGCGCAGGCCTGATTTCCATGTTCGCTCATTAAGTGGCAGCTGATTCCAACGATTTGGATACGTGTGCAAAACAACCTCCGTACGTGCTGACACAAAAGTGGCTGCCAAAGATGCGGCCCAACTCACACTTTCTTCAAACCATTCTTTTTCTAACTCTGTTTCCACTGTGCTTGGCAATAAAAATAACGATATTTCTTCGCTCTGGTCCGTTTCAAACTCTTTTGTGACGAGCCCTACTACACCTGCCGAGCGCTTCCAATCAATTTGCGCCATGCGGTCGCCTGCCACATAGGGGCGTACGCCAGAAACAGCATGGTCCTCATAGTTCTTTTTTAATTGCTTGGCAACATGGGAAGCGCCGACTATCCCTAAGCCGTGCTTTACATGGTAATAAGCAGGATAGACAAGCAACTCCGTATGAATGGGAATCCTTTTTTTAACGCGGATAAGGCCGAACAAATCATTTGCTGTTACAACGAGTTGGCCAAATTGTTGTTCCCCTCGTTGCAACGCTTTGGCCTCATATGAAAAACGCAGCTCTTTTTTTAACGTGAAAAAGAAAATCGCTTCATGCCGCTCTGCCAATATAGAAGCAGGAATGGTGTCACTTGCTTCATAATAAAAAAATGGAAGCAACCGTGGCCTTGAGATCGTTACATCTACGTTAAATCCTTCACCTGTTCGTAGCTCCTGTTTCGATATATAGCGCGTGGCCTTCACTCCAAACAAGGAAAGAAAAGAAACAAGACATGAACAGACAAACACAATGACGACACTGTAAAACAAAAACCAACTGACAAAGCCGCCTTGGAACATGCCAAAGACAAAGGTAGCAGCAAGAATAAACAGGACAATCAACCATCGGAAAGCAAAATAAACAAATGGCTTTACTCGTTTCATTAGGTTGCATGCCTTTTCCGCTCTACTGGAACGCGGATTTGTTTTATCAGATCAGCCAGTACCTCATCAGCGGCTTCTTCACGCATGAGCACATCATGGTGCAGTCGAATTCGATGCCCTAGTACATAGGGAGCAACAGCTTTAACGTCATCAGGAGCAACAAAATCACGACCCATAATGAGCGCATAAGCTTGGCTTGTCCGCATCAGTGCAATGGAAGCGCGAGGACTTGCGCCTAGTTCAATCTTTCCGCTTGTTCTGGTGGCATGGACGATGTTTACTAAATACTCTTTGACATACCCATCGATGTAAATGTTTTTGACTTCTTGCTGCAAAGCGGAAATTTCATCAAGTGTCACGACCGCTTCTAGATCCTCAATTGGATGCTTCTGCTCAACACGCCCTAAAAGTTCCAGCTCTTCTTCAATCGTTGGGTAGCCTAAGCTAATTCTGACTAAAAACCGGTCCAGTTGCGCTTCTGGCAGAGGGAATGTTCCAGAGTATTCAACAGGGTTCTGAGTCGCCATTACAAAAAAAGGCGAATGGATGACCATCGTCTCTCCGTCAACGGTGACGTTTCCTTCTTCTAGTGCCTCCAGCAAAGCCGATTGGGTTTTAGGCGACGTACGGTTAATTTCATCGGCAAGCACGACATTCGCCATAACTGGGCCAGGACGAAACTCAAACGCTTGCTTGTTTTGATTGTAAATCGATACGCCCGTCACATCCGACGGCAGTAAGTCGGGAGTAAACTGAATTCGCTTGAACGAGCCGTTAATTGTTTTCGCCATTGCTTTAACAAAAACGGTTTTGCCAACACCAGGCACATCTTCAAGAAGCACATGCCCCCCTGCAAGCAAGGCGACAAGACTAAGACGGATTTCCGCTCGTTTGCCAATCATCACTTTTTCAACATTTTCAATGATCTCATCTATTTTAGCTGTGCTTGTAGTCAACAAATCCTAGGCCCCTCTCCGTTTCTTTTTTTCATTGTACCATTGTCCTGTTTTTTTATCATTACAGAACAAGCGTTACCTTTCACCCAAAAAACCGTGCACCTTTAAAGTGCACGGTTTTGCTTTTGTTACAGTTGCGACATTGTTCGCAGCATGTCTGCTTCAATTTTATCCCAAGTCTCTTTTTGCTGGAACAGCTTTCGCGTTTTCGGGATCAGTTCTGTCTTAAACGCTTCTTTATAGGCGTCCGTTTCAGGATCAGGAAGCTGCTTTTTCCATTCGGTTACACGAGCCTCTATCTCGCCAGCTCGCGGCCCCCATTTGCCTGCTTCTTTTCCTTCTCTATCGAAAAAGACGATAATCGGAATTGATCGAGCACGGCCATTGGTTAAGTACTGGTCCATCAACTCAAGGTTTTCATCGCGGATTAAAAAACGCACATCCATTAAAGCCGTTTGCGCCAATTTAAGAAAAATCGGCACGTTTACCATCGCATCCCCGCACCAATCAGCGGTAAGCACAACGGCTTTCAAGCCTTTCCCTTGGAGGAGCTCCATTTCTTGCACGGCGTCTCCGCTAGGGATGTAGTGATTGTATATGTGAAGCAACGTCTCTTTGTTTACTTCCATCGATTCAATGTAGTCTTGGCAGTCGCCCCTTTTTCAAACCAATCAAGAAGTGTCATAAGCTTGCTCCTTTTTTACTGATCGTACCATGCTTGGCTCATGGGACGCAAAAAATTTGATCTTTCTAGACATATTTTTGCTGACAATCCAAACACTACATCCAAAGGAGTGGTGAGATGTTCAAACGTTTTTTGCTTGCCCCGACTCTTATTTTTCTTCTGCTTTTAGGCATCGGGCAAGTGTCAACTCCAACCGCCTATGCCATCGGCAACAAGCCGTTTACATTCGTGTGGATGTCTGACACGCAATATTACTCGCAGCATTACCCGTATATTTACGACAGCATGACGGAGTGGATTGTCGAAAACGAACGGAGCCAGTCGATTAAATATGCGATTCATACGGGCGATATCGTTGACCATATGACGAATGAATTCGAATGGGTTCAGGCAGACTTAGCAATGAAAAAACTAGATCAAGCCAAGATTCCATACGGCGTGCTGGCAGGCAACCATGATGTCGGACATAGCAAATTGGACTACAGCACATACAGCCGCTATTTTGGCGATGCTCGTTTTAATAAAAGCCATGCCTTTAAAGGGTCTTACAAAGACAATGAAGCCCACTTTGACGAAATTCATGTTAGCGGGCACAAATTCCTTATTCTTTACCTCGGTTTTGGCTGGAATGACGAAACGCTCCAGTGGGCCAAAGAAGTGGTTGAAGATCATCCTCATCATGCAACGATTGTTGCCACGCATCGTTACTTGCAAGTCAATGGCAAACGCTCTGAGGATGGAGACAAACTGTTTAAGGAATTAATCAAACCAAGCCCTTCCATTCAGCTGGTCCTAAGCGGGCACTACCACGGCACCGCCCAGCGGTTTGACCGTATTGATGACGATGGCGATGGTGTAAATGAACGAACTGTGGTCCAGATTTTATCCGATTACCAAGGATATGAAAAAGGCGGAAATGGCTTTATGCGCCTTTTGACATTCCAACCAAAATCCCAAGCAGTGACAATTAGCACCTATTCTCCTTATACAAAGGAAGACTCATTAGAAAACGAGGACTTTCATAAAGCGCCGATGACGTTTAGTTTTCCAATGGATTTTTAGCCCCTTGCCCAAATTGTAATGGTTCATCACCTTTTTAGATGGATATCCATATCGTGTACTATCCTAGAAAAAGGTGGTGCAATGCTTGGGCTATTATTACGGAGGATTTGAAAACAACTGCTGCTGCCCTCCCCCGCCTTGTGGAGGATACGGTTATGGACCTGGCCCTTACTACGGGCCGAGAGGATTTGGCGGCGGCGGCTTTGCGATTGCGATTGTTGTCGTGCTCTTCATTTTGATTATTATCATTGGCGGCGCCGGCTTTTGGGGTGGGCGTGGACTGCCTTGCTAAAGTAAGTATCCGCCGGTAGAACCGGCGGTTTTAATTTCGCCCTATAAGGGCACTTTACCAACGAAGTCCCTAAAGGGACCTCTGAAGGGACCGCCAACCGTTTGCGTGACGATCATGGATCATCAACGAACTTTTCCCTTTCAAATACCCCATGAAATACGATACCGACATTTTTGGCGGAATTTTCACCAGCATGTGTATGTGATCAATCATCGCATGGGCTTCGATAATTTCTACATCTTTCATTTCACATAACCTTCTTAAAATAGCTCCAATATCTTTTCGCAGCTTCCCATAGACAATCTTTCGTCTATACTTAGGGATAAACACGATATGTTACTTACAATTCCATCTTGTGTGTGATAAACTGTTGTCACTCATGGGTGAGATCTCCTTTCATTGATAGAAGTTGGTTTGGCGGCCAAGTTCTATTATAACGATTGGAGATTTTTCATCACTAGACCTCTCTAGAAGTTTCGTTTTCACACGTGCAGAGCACGTGGTTTCAAACCCATATTAATGAAAAAAGAACATTAGCGTCCTTCGCTAATGTTCTTTTCTTTAATAATAATATCCATAGGGCGGGTACCCATAAGGTCCAGGTCCATAACCATAAGGCGGATAGCCGTATCCGTAACCGTAACCTCCGTATAAAAACGGCGCAGCAATGAGTGATCCCCCAAGACCGCCTACGAGCCCGCCTAGAAATGCACTTCCCCCATAGCCAAATGGCCTTCCGCCATAGTAACCAGGTGGGCGCCGATAACCGGGCTGCTGATAATGCCATTGCGTCTGCATCGTGGTCCCCCTTCACATCTGATGGGGTATCTTATGCACAAGCAGGCAGGCATGTGCGGAAGTTTTACCGAGTTGCTTCAAAAATGGCCTTTACTTTTGGGACAACTTCACCGCTCCTTGCCCCTTCCTGCATAAACGCCACCAACATTTCGGGATCATCTTGGTTATAGGCGACAACCCAGCCAAGAACATCGTCATTCGATTCGCCTTGACCACCGCTTAATTCAGCTGTTCCTGTTTTTGCTGCTAACGGATAGCCATCTATTTCCATTGCATGGGCCGTCCCGCTTTTTTCAGACACAACTTTCCCAAGTGCCTCATCAATAATTGCGGCGGTTTCAGGCGTCAGATGGTCTTTCCAGACGACGCCGGTTTGTTCACTTTGCTCAAGCACTGGTTGAATCATAGCGCCTTCATTGGAAAAAGCCGTATACATCGTGGCAAGATGAACTGGATTGACGAGCACTTGCCCTTGCCCTGATCCTGAATAAGCGAGTTCAGGCTCCGAGCGGAACCCGTCTTCCCCGGTTATTTGTGATTTCTTCAACGGATACAAATAATCGATTGATTCCCCAAAACCAACGGCTTCAGCCTGCTCGATTAGCTTCTCTTCCCCTAGTTTTAGTGCTTCCATCGCAAAATAAATATTATCCGAGTACATAAGGGCACCTTCTAAATCGACTGGACCGCCTGGATCAGTGACGCGGTGGATATGGTAATCGCCCCAACCAGATGCATCGTCCGGCTGCCAGTCGTGGCCGCTTACTTCAATCGTCTCTTCTGGGACAAGCGTTCCAGCTTCTAGTCCAAACGCAGCAGTTAATGCCTTCATTGTCGACCCTGGAGAAAAACTGGCACTAAAACGGTTCAACAGCGGCATTTCTTCATTTTCCTCGATTTTTTTGCGCTCCTCGCTGGAAAAACCAAGTGCTGCTAAATTCGGATCGTAAGCTGGCGAACTAACCAACGCCAACGTTTCCCCTGTGAGAGGATCTAGCGCCACACTTGTACCTGATTTTCCAGCAAATTCGTTAAAAATCGCTTCTTGAACGTCCATATCAATCGTTAAGTGGATATCCTCGCCATCCTCGCTTTCAGACTCGATAATGGTTTCCTTCCGCTCACCCTCTGCACTTGCTGTATAAATTTCTATCCCGTCTTTTGCGCGCAAACGGTCTTCGAGCACCAATTCCAACCCGGCTAAACCAATGTTTGAAGAAGAAGAGTATCCTTCGCTGCTGCGCTTTTCTAATTCTTCCGCCGTAATCGGCCCGATGTATCCGGTCAAATGGGCTGCTGCTTCACCGAATGGGTAAACCCGACCGTTCAAGCGCCTGTAGGAGGCGGCAGATACTTGCTCTGTAATCGAATCTGCTAGGCGACTTTCACTAGCAGGCAATTGCTTAAGCGGCACAAACGCTTCTGGCGTCACCCAGCCTTGACTCAACTGTTCATCAATGTAGTCTTCCGTTATCCCTAACTCATTGGCTAAGATGGCCACAGCATCATCTTGCCCTTCAAGCAAGCTTGGTTGAACACCCATTTCGAGCACTTCGCCATTAGTGGCTAGCGCCTGCCCATGAACATCATAAAGATCGCCCCGCTCTCCTGGTATGCGGTTAAGCCTTACCACATCATCGCCCTCCAACTGGGGAAATAAAAGGCTCGGCTCCCATTCTAAATGCCACTCATTTTCCTCTTCTGCTGTCTGTACCCATTCCATTCCTTCCTCAAAGGAATAAGGTCCAGCAATCGTTTCCATTGAAATGGCAATCGGAACCGATTCGATCCCTTCCCCTTCGTAGTCTTCCGGGAAACGCGGCTCGACTGCAAACTCTGTTATCAAATCACTAAAAATGCGCTCGTGTTTCGCGATAAATGTTTCCTCGTCGACGTTTTCCTTTGCTTCATTTGTAAGCATAGCGTACATATCCTTGTATTCGCCGTTTTTCCAATGTTCGATATAAGCCTTAGCAGTATCTTCTGGAGACGAACTTGAACAAGCCGCCAAAGCAAGTGTCATTCCGGCGAATACAGAATAAAGTAGTAATCCCGACCGCTTCAACTCCCTAACAGCTCCCTTGCTAATTGGTAAGTCTTCAAAAAATATGACAAAAATCATAGGATAAAAGATTCTACTGTTAGAGTAGCACACTTGCCGATACCTTTGAACCTCTCATGACTAAAGTCACAAGATTGTTTGCAAACAGAACATCTTTGATGTGTCGTTGCATCCTCAAGCATCAGCGTTTTGCCCTTCTCCTTTCGAAGAAAACCGGGAATCTTACATCTTTTGTTTTTTCCTGCTGAGGAATGATCACTAGGAGACCATACTATCTCTTCTTTCGTGTGTTAAACCCATTATAAGTAATCAAAACCACCCGTGACAACGGGTGGTTTGTTCTACGGCTGAAAGCCTTTGTTACTGACCAAACCCTAAAGGGCTACTGAACGGTTCGCCAATTGTACTACTTTCACTGGCCAGACCTTAAAGGCCTCCTAGCGCATTCTTTTCTTTTTACGCTTTACCTCTTCACCTGTAAATGGATCTACATACTCCAACAAACTTAATTGTTCTGCGACTATATCATCTTGTATTTGGTTTTTTATATATTCTTCAATTACTTTCTTATTTCTTCCCACTGTATCTACATAAAAACCTGTGCACCAAAATTTTCGATTTCCGTATCGATATTTTAAATTTGCATGCCGATCGAATATCATCAAGCTACTTTTCCCTTTCAAATATCCCACAAATGAAGACACACTGATTTTCGGCGGAATACTCACCAGCATATGTATGTGATCTTTACAAGCAGTTGCTTCAATAATTTCGACACCTTTTCTTTCACTCAACGTTCTTAATATTTCTCCAATGTCTTTTTTAAGTTTCCCATAGATTACCTGCCTTCTGTACTTTGGGGCAAATACTATATGATACTTACAATTCCACTTTGTATGTGCTAAACTGTTAGTGTCTTTAGACATTTAAAACTCCTCCGTTTGCTTCATATATTGGTTGGCGAACCAAATATATTTTAGCACCGCGGTGGAGTTTTTTTAATACCTCGCTGGAAGCTTTTTGGAACCCCGGGCCGAGCCCGGGGTTTTCTTTTCACAACTAAAAAAAGCGTACGAAAGCCTCTGCTTTCGTACGCTCTTGTCATTAAGAACGGATAATATTGATTTTATCAGCAATCGGCGTCCGTTCTTTTGCTTCAGGAATAAAATCGCCATAACCAATCATTAACGTTGCGACAATTTTTTCTCCAGGCTGAACACCAATGGCTTCACGGAAGACAGGATTGTAAATCCAATCATTGGTACGCCAAATCATGCCAATACCTCTGGCCCAGGCAGCAAGCTGGATGTTTTGAATCATGGCACAAACCGCTCCATAATCTTCATCCCATGTTTTTTGACGAGGGTCCTCAGGCATGACAACAACAAGGTGGAGGGGAATTTCCCTAAAATAAGCTGCCTTTTTTTGCGCTTTTTCGGGGATCTTCCCATCGCTCCCTGCTTGTGTTTTCAAAAAGGCGTCTACAAACTGGTTTTTCCCTTCTTCAGCGTATAGAAGAAAACGCCAAGGTTCCGTTAATTTATGGTTCGGCGCCCACTTTGCCACTTCTAATATCTCGACTATTTCTTCAATGGACACAGGATCAGGTTTAAATTTTTTAATTGAGCGCCTTCCCTTTATAAGCTCGTCAATTGCTTTTACTTGGTTCAATTCCATTTTCACTCATTCCTTCGTTCTCCATTCTTATCCCTTAGTCTAACGAAAGGATTAGGCAAACGCAAGGAATGATTCTCATTTTCATTTAGACCGTAATAACAATCGCATCATATCCACGGCTCTTTAGTTCAGCAACAAGCGCTTCTGCATTGGCTTTAACTGAAAAAGCGCCAACCTGGACACGATAAAGGGAACCGCTTTGGATAATTAAGGCTTCATAGCCGTCCGCTTGAAGTCGTGCTTGAAGAGCTTCTGCATTTGCGCGTTGGGAAAAAGCACCTGCTTGCACACGGTAAATCGTGCCGTTACCACCGGAATTACGCTGCAAATTGAACGCTTGCGCCAACCCATTGACATGACCACGAGCGACACGAGTCAAAAAAGCCGGATCCCGAAGCTTGGCCGCATCATTGGCATGATCAATAAACAGGTTTTCTGTTAAAATCGCTGGCATGGTTGACGTACGCAACACTGCAAAATTAGCGGTTTTCTTTCCTCGGTCCCTTTCTCCAAGTTGTTGCATAATCGCTGGATGGATAATATTTTGTGCCCGAACAGAACCGCTTGTCTGCGATGTATGAATAAATGACTCAAATCCGGTTCCACCCCCTGCGTTAATATGCACAGATAGAAAATAATCAGCACCCCAGTTATTTGCCATATTCGTCCGTTCTGATAAAGAGACGGCTGTATCGCCTGTTCGGCTCATCCGAACTTCTGCGTTTTCATATTCAGACACTAACATATCGCGAATTTGCGTCGCAATTGACAGTGTTAAGTTCTTCTCTTGCATGCCATTTCCTACTGCACCTGGATCGTTACCACCATGTCCTGGATCAATAAAAATTTTAACCATAAACAATTCCTCCTTAATAATAATAGGTGCTTGTCCTAAGCGTCTAAGACTGAAGGCAGCGCCAACAGCCTTTTGCAATGTTGATAAGGACGGGACTCCTCCCATCCTGTAAGGGTCCATTTCAATACCTAACCAGTAACAGTCAACCCTTACAATCTACTTGTATGAAGCAAAGGGTCTTGCCGACATGGACAAACGTTAGAAACGAATTGAATTAGGTGAAAAATCCCGCGGATAGCTAGGATTTCCCCTCTTCTCATTTCCATTACACACTAAATTTGGAATTTCTCTATAGATCCTTTTCGTTTTTCTTATTTGGCTTGTCTTCACCTGAGTCCCTATCTTCATCGCTTTTCGCAAAACCTAACAATTTTTCCCGAATTACAGGCGGGATTTTCACTCCACTGGCCGCTAAATTTTCTACAACGCTCAAGCACTCATTCGCGATATAAAAAAGCACAGTTGCCGACGCAACCATGCCTTTCAAATCTAATACGATATCAATCATATTGGCAACAACAATGACAACGAAAATCCCAATTTTCTGAGCAAAGCCATACAAAGAAACCCGGCTGCGGACGCTTTTGTTTTTGATTGCTTTTGCAATACCGGTGACAATGTCGAGAACCATCAACAATATGAGCAAGTCTAGAAATTTGACATTGCCGAAAAGGTAAAGGCGAGCGACATCTAAGGACAAGTCAGCGAATGTGCCTATATAGCATCCCCCCTTTCGATGGCAGGCTGTTTGTTCTCGAGCTGTTCTAGTTTCCTATTAGTAATCCGTTAACCAAACACTTTTTTTATGGAGTATCTCACTCAGAATGGCTTTCTTGTGTTTCCTTCTGCTCCATGTCTTCCTTTTCTTTTTGCAGTAAAGCGTAAGCGTTTTTAAAGGTTTGTAATTGCGCATCCATTTCTGATAACTCTAACTCCCGCTGTCCTAGCCTTTCCGCTAAATACTCAACACGGGCATTCGCTTTTTGTACTTCATACTCAAGTGATTGGATGTATTGTTGTTGTTCAGAGGATAACTCTTGACTCACATCAGCGACCTCCTTTCAGAGCATTGACTTGCTTTTGAATCTCTTTAATCGCGTTTGCCTGTTGTTTCATTATCCGGTCTTGCACTTTCACTTTAGCTAGAATTCCAGCGATAAAGTCATCCATAGACAATGCCGGACCTTCATCAGACGGCGTGCGAAACTCTTCCGGTAAATCCTCTGAAATAGGGCCATAATTCGGTCGAACAAAAGCACCGTTTCTATCGGGTGTTTTGTAGTGGTAGGACATTAATTCAACTTGGTCTATTAAACTGGCGAAGTAATCCAGGTCAAGGGGTTCGATGTTTTCCTTTACGTTACGTGATGAAATTTTGTGCATCGTAAAGTAATGCATGTTATTAGTCCAAACTTCCCATAACCGGAAATTACTCATCCCTACAAGACCCCACCCAGAGGTATCAGGCCTAAAAGTCGGATGAAGTCCCGATTTACTTGACGTATTTCCCCTTCCCATGACCCAATACCTGCTGCCGCTGCTGCCACGCATTGGATCAAAACGAAATTCCCCGGACCGTGAGATAATCCGGTTGACTGAATCAATAAATGTAGAGCTTGCACTGTAAATAGTAAACGTATCATTTGTGTTTGCACCAATGTAACCCATATTTTTGCCGCCAGGATCGAAAAACCTTACAAGGGCCGGATCGCTTCCCTGACCATTAAAATTTCGTATGCCGATTAGAATTCGGTTCCGGGCATTGCTGTCAAACGCCTTAAATCCGTCCCCATCCATTTGCACAGCCATACTGCCATTCATCGCCCTAACCATAATATTAGCTGCATCTAACGTGCCACTTGTAATTTTAGCGGCACTAATGTCACTAATTTTAGCGTTGGTAATCGTGGCATTTGCAATTTTCGCGTTGTCAATTTGTCCATTGCCAATTTTTGCATTGGTGATCGCGCCATTCTCGATCTGTGCCGTGCCAATAATGGCGTTTTGCAACTTCGCCTTGCTGATCGATGCATTAGCGATCGCAGCAGTCCCGACTGCAGCCTCTCCAATATGAGCCGTCTTAATTACGCCATTGTCAATCAGCGTTTGCCCTGTGATGCGTGTTTTCGCGCCATCAATGCGGACACCCTCGCTAGATAAGTTAATAGCAGCAATGACGCCGTTTTTCTCGACACGCGCATTGATTTGATCAGCTTGTACACTTAGCTTAGACTCTGCTTGTGACATGCGGTTTCCTAGTGCAGATGTGTCAGACGCTACTAGACTGATCTCGCGTGCATTTTGGTCGATTGATGTTTGAAGGCTAGATACCTCAGTTATATCAACAACCTCAAAGTCATCTACCCTCACCCAACCAACAGTGTGGTTAGTGACCATAGACACAGACAAAGCCTTGACGTTCTCTGGACATTTCCAAGTACCTTTTATTTGTGTCCATTCCGTTTTTGCGCCAGACCAACCCCAGTCTTTCACCAATGCGCCTGTATCCGCGTTTCCAAATCGAAATTTTTGATTGTTCGACGTGCCGTTAGCATCAGCACTCGTTTTATACCAATATGAAATTCGATAGGTACGACCAGGAACTACAGCCACCGGGTTAGTGATACTTTGACTTCTAGTTGCTGGAGAGGAAACGCCCTTAAATTCCAACGCTTTTTTGCCTGAATAAGCGTCGCCCACAATTACACCAGGCCCATGCCAGCCTAGCCCTCCGCCCTCAAAACTCCCATCTGGGATGATATTGTCACCCGTTGTAGCAACGTGCGACAGCTCTGAAATTGTAGTGCTGAATTGGTCAGCTCTTAACTCTAGCTGGGACGTACGACTACTGACATTAGTAATAGCTCCGGCATTATTATCTACTCTTGTCTCCACGTTTGAGACATCGGCCTTTAGCCCGTTAATTGTTGTTTCAAAATTAGACTGTTTTTCTGACACTCCTTCAACCGTCTTGCTCAGTTCGCCAAAATCAGTCCTTAACCCGCTAGCGGTTAACTCTAATTCGCCAATTTGGCTAGAGAGTTGCCCTGTCGTGTCTTCAAACTCGTCTTTTGTAATTCGTGCAGAAATGGCTTCTGCATTGGCTCGTATGTCTGCTTCTTGAGCACTCAGCTTTCCGTCCATATTCGTTAAGCGGCTAGCTGTGGCCGATAGTTCGCCTTCGATGACGTCTACGTTAGTGGCGATGTTAGATACAGTCCCGTTAATATCGCCAACCTCACGGGTTAAATTATCGGCAATGCTGTCTAACTCAGCTAGTTTGCCATCTGTAAATTGGAACTTGCCGTCCACATATTCTAACCCGGCTTTTTCAGCCAATTCGCTGTTTATTTGCTCGGTAACGGCCTTGATTTCCTCATCGGTGTACTGCTTGGCATCTTGCTTTAATTGTTCGCGGACCGACTCTTCCAGTTGATCCAATTGAATCGACCCATCGGCAATAATTTGCGCTTCCTTACTTAGTTCGCGAAGTTTGACAGCCAAGTCCTCGCCAAAGAAAATGTCCTCTGATACAATTCGTGCTGTTGTAGCGCTCACTTCTTCCGACAAAGGCGAGTAACGCTCGTAATAGTTAAAAGCACGGACACGGAAATAATACTGTTTGTTCGGTTCGCCATGAAAGCTATAAGTATTGCCAACCCCTCGGTAAACGAGTGTTTCTGGGCTTCCTGCAAACCCTTGTACTTCGCTTGCATAGACTTCATAACCTGCAATATACGTGTCTAAATGGCTAAAATCCCATTCCACCATGACGGCAGCATATAAACCGGTAGCTGTCACATTTGCAGGTACTTCAGGGACAATGTCTGGATACGAATTAGGTTGTATAGGCCTCCCTGCCCGATCCCATACATGGGAATTCTCTTTTACTTTTGCCATCACCCTTTCTACTTCTTGATTTGGGCTTGAAAATAGCGGCAGAAACTCCCCTAATACGACTTCATCATTGCTAGGATCAAGCAAGTCGCGTTTTAGCTCAATTACTCTCGTCTTTTCTTGAATGATCGGATAAATGTCTTCATCAAGGACAGCGGCCGTGTCTCCTAATTGAATACGTTCATGTTCAAAATTGGAGAGTCTGAATAAATCGACAACCTTTCCAGAATAATGGACAAGTGGCGTACATACCGTTTGCAAATAGTCATAGGTTTGTTCTAATAAACGGACAGGGTTGTCTTCATCTGATTCTTCCAAAATGCCAAATCGATGCCTTTTTCCTTCATAATCCCCTCGTCCCCATAAAGCTCTTGCCTGCTCATCGCCAAGATAGTCTTGCCCTTTTGGTTTATCAATAGGGTCGCCTTTCGCTTTGCTCCATTCGATATCTTTAAACGTAATCGGTTTGCCTTGGTCCCCGTTTTCATCTTCCGTCGGTTTCCCGTAAGCTCTGATCGCCGTTTTGACACTGCTCATATCAATGGTGCGTTCAATTTCAGTCAAGTCTTTTCTATATTCAAACCGTTTGCCTGTATCTGCCCCTCGGCGTGAAAGAATATCAATATACCGACCGGTAATTTTGCTTCCGTCAATGGTCACTCGGCATCTTAGTTCGCCTTTAAATGTATTTAGCAACTCGGCTACACAATATTTGGCGTTAGTTTGGCTAAATTCTACAGGAGCCTCCCCTAACTCGGCAACGACGCCTGGCTGCCAACGTGTCCGCGCAAGAATACTAGAAAGGGCTTGCCTTGCGTTTGTCCGATGAAACTGAATATGTTCTATAGGTTCATCAAGCAGTTCATTGACTGCATGTTCACATATAACTGTTTTATAGGCAGCATCGCCATGGCGGTCTTCTACAACCACAATTTCAAAAAGTTGAAAATCGCCATCGACATCATAAAAAGCGACTTGTTGTCCTTCGACGATTTCAAGTGCATGGTCACAATCGGCAAGGATTGTAAATTCAAAGGAATGTGCATTGTTCAGTTGTTCTGTATGCACCGCTTCGATTAGATGCCGTTCATCGAGAACAGCTCTGCATGTTTCATGCTTGTCGAAAATAAATACGTTCATTCTATCCCCCTCTCCCTTTATAACCATTTCTCCTTATATGCCATCTCTACTGTCGCGGTTTCCGGTCGAACGGCAATATGATTTTCGCCAGGATGTAAAAATAGATCTTTAAATCCTGAACGCAGATCAAGCAAAGGCATCGCCCATTCATCGTTATAACGAATTGCTGATTTTTCACTGTCAATTACAATCCGGTCGCCTGAATGGAATACTCGATTTAACTTAAATCGTTTCCCGTCTTTTTCTATTTGCATGTTTTCTGTTTCTTCATGGAAAAGAATCGAGTAAACAGGCATCGCTGGTGCAGTAGCTGTATAGTCGACAACTATGCTCTCCGTGAAATCAAGCTCTTTTTTTGCCCCTTCTGCGACAGGATCCGACACTTGAAAGACTAATTTTCCTGTTTTCAACAAGCCTTTGCCTGTGAAATCGGAAAAGTCGACTACAAATGCATGGTAGGCTTTATCTGGCTCATCAAAAAATACCAGTTTGCCTTCTTCTGCTGAAAGGTAATAAGCCATTTCTCGCATTGCTTTTCTTTGTTCTTCATAACTTGTCGAAATCATTAAAACATCAAGCTCGATCAAGTATTCGCCCCACCGTTTATTTGAAGCGTGGACGCCGTGGTGGACTTCCGTGTTCGTAAATTTTCGTGGTGGCAAAGAGGCGCGGTTGTCGTCGACCAGTTTGAGCCACTTTGAAAAATTCACGCCATTAAAAGAAAACCAAGCATTCATTTTCTCGCCTCCTTTTTTAGTAGTGTCCTCTTGCACGCTGTGCCATTTGTCCTCTCCGTCCAAGTTCAACATCCATAAAAGGCGCGGTCACTCTAGCAATTTGTTTGCCTTCAAGGTGGACAGGCACTTCAATCGTCATTTTGCTAGAAGGATTTGCTGACAGCCCCTGCAACTCTCTTGCTTGTACATTGCTATCTAACCGCGCCAATCCCCGTCCTAGTGAAGAACCAATATCATGAAGAGAAGGCAGCGTTAATGCTTTTTCAAACGCATGTTCAATTGTAGGCACATCTCGATTAATGGAGTCTTTAATTGGTCCGCCAAAGTTAAGACGGTGAATGTCTTGCAGTGGTCCTTCTTTAGCAGGAGAGAAAGGCAAGAAATCCCGTATCTTTCCAGCAACATTAGAGATTGCATTTTTTACTGCCCCAATTGCACTAGTAATTCCTTCTGCAATGCTATTAACAATGTTTTTCCCCGCTTCGCGAAAACGGCCAACAAAATTCAAGACTGCTTGCCATGCGCTTTGAATTCCGTTAGAGATAGCCGTTTTGATATTAGTCATCGCGGTTGTCACACTCGAGCGGACAGCGTTAAAAATGGTTGTAAATGTGGTTTTTATCGCATTAAGAGCACTTGTTACCGCTGTACGTGCCGCCGAAATCCCGGTTGAAATAAAACTCTGTATAAAGCTAATCGCCGTTGTAACTACATTACGAACAGCATTAAATACAGTTAAAAATACTGTCCTAATCGCCGTTAACACAGATTGAACCACATTCGAGGCAATTGTTAAGCCGGTTGAAATGGCATTGCGGATAAAGCCCATTACTGTCATGACTACGTTTTGAATAGGAGTAAAAATGGTGGAGAAAAACGACCTTATTCCATTTAATGCTGTCAAAAACAAATTGCTTATTGCTCCCCACATTTTTGAAAAAACACCCATTAAACCGGTAAACAAAGAACTAGCAATTTTTAAAAGCCGCCCAAACAATAACAATTGAACGACGTTCCATATCGCCTCAAGTGCGCCAGAAAAAAGCTGCTTAATGCCTTCCCACATCAAAGAAAAATCTCCAGTGAAAAGGCCTGCAAACGCCTTTACTAGCCCCATGATGATGTTCAATGCTCCCGAAATGACTCCTTGAATATTGCCCCATACCATTTGAATAAGCGACACAATAAACGGCCAAACAAATTGCATAATTGCCAGAATGCCGTTCATAACTGGCTCAATAATGCTCTTAATTCCATTAAATATATTGGTTACTGCTTGCATAACAGCAGCCCCGTGTTCATCCCAAAACGCCTTGATTTGCGCCAATTTTTCAGAAACAAAAGTAACAATCGTAGCCACTACCGTTTCCATTGTGGTCTTTATGGCCTCCCACGCTTGGATTACACCATTGCGAAACGTTTCATTTGTCTGCCAAAGATACATAATGCCTGCAACAAGAGCGGCAATTGCTGCGGTGATAAGAACAATAGGAGTTAACAAGCTAGACAGAGCTCCCAAAAAAGAAATAAAACTAGGAAGGATCATCGCTCTAATTAAGGATCCCATAGTCGTAAAAAGTTGCTGTAAAATAGATAGACTAGTAGCAACTTGAGAAATAGCAACCATCACCAACCCTGTTCCTGTTACAATGCTAAAAAAAGCTGATAACAATTCACCACTTGAAAGGCTAGTTCCTAATTCCTCTAGCTCCTTCTTTATACCTGTAAGTGTCTGCTCTATACCACTTAACGCTTTTCCACCCTTTTCTAACGATTCAAAGTCAATTTTAATATTAGCTGACTCTCCTATTGAAATCGCCATCATCTTCCCCCTTTCCATTTGTTTGCTTCCATTTGCATGTTGCCTTCATCCCATTCGGCGGCGCTGCGTTTCTTTTTGTCTTGCAAAAAACGTTGGAAGGCGCTGTCTTCTGGCAAGCCTCTAACAAATACTAAGAACCGCCTCCAAGATAGGCGGTTCTCAAATCCCTCTTTTGTTAAATTTATGCCATAAAACCGGTAGAAATCTGCTTCTAACGCTGCCCACGCCCAAATGATTATCCGCGAATCTTGGTTTTTTTTTGCGCTGCGGCTGATTGTGCGCCTGAGCCTTTGACATCATATCCCCAAAGTTTCATAATGTCAGGCACAATATGTTTAAAAACGAAATTGACGCCTGCTTTCGACTGTTCGAGATGGGCTAGAAATTCCTTCCCTAACATTAGTTCAATAAATTCATACATTTTTTCTTCTGGCACAGCCATTTGCGTTTTGCCTCTCACTTTTTGTACACAGTGGCGAAAGTAAAATGTCGCAAACTGGAAGGGCATTTCAGTTGGAATTTGAAAATATTCGCCCGCAAACTTGACGTATTGATGCTTTTGTTCATTCGCTAGCTCAGCTAAAGCATCATCATAATCGGCAACAAGCTGTTCTTGTTGGATTTGGGCAAGCTCTTCCGCTTTTTCATTTAGCAATTGCAAACGGTCCGCCGATTTATTCGCCACCTGGAGCACCATCTTCCACAACTGCTTGTTTTGTGTTTACTCGGAACTCGCCAGAGAACGTATATACACCTTCAGATACAGAACCTTCTTCTTCATACGTGGTAAAGAACCCTGTTAAGGCGTATCCAGCTCCGTTTGCATCTGTATGCTTAATAACCGCTTCTTGACCTAATTCTGCTACTCGCTTTAACTCTGTTTGGCCGTCATCTTCAAGCAGTGCGATCCCTTCCATCGCCACTGTCTCTCCTACAGACGCAGCAATGAATTTTTGGCGGAAAACGCCGCCGCCTTCGACTGTGTCCCCAAGACCAGTTACATCCGCCTCTTCAACCTCTAGTGAGTGTGTGAAAGACGTTAATTTTGCTACTACTCGTCCATTTACTTCTACCCGTGTTCCAGCAAATTTCTTTTCTGCCATGTCCATTCCTCCAAAATTAAATGTATTTTGCTCGTTTATCCACAGCAAAGGCGGTGCCGGCACCATTAACAAATGGATAACGAATGTGCAGCTTGGTTTTAGCTAACCTTGCTACACTACCATCATAATACGGAACAACCGTTCGTCCCTGTCGTGTTTCTGCCATGATTCTGCCTTTAATATAGATTTCGTAGATAAAATCTACTAAAATATAGGTGGCATACTCTTTACGGCGAATAGGAGGGGCTTTATTGAAATCCCAGACAATGACCTCATATGGCACCACACTTTCATTGACCGAAAGTGTGATCATTTTGGAACATAACCGCAAAATATCTAAGCTAAGTCAAAGGATCGAAATTCCCTATGTTGACCTCAAAAAAGTTATTGTAAAGGAACATCGTTTTAAGTCTGGATATGCATATTTTCTCCTCAATCATGAAGATGAATCTGTTTTTAGAGACCGTGATGCCTTTATGAGTGATATGGCAATTGTCTTTGTCCAAAAAAAGAAGTACAAAGAGTTTCTCCCTTTTTTAGACTTTATTGAAAGTAAAATTGCTTCCCTTCAGAATATCAATGATAGCAATCAGGAAGCTACGCTAATTGAATCTTTAGCACAAGAGTTATTAATGGAAACTAAAAAATCATTAGAATACAAAACAGATCAAGGAAAATTAATTATCAAAAAAAATACAATATCACTTACTCATAATCGTTTGTACGTAGGAAACAAAGGTACGAAAGAGATAGCAATAACTTCTATTTCAAGCATCCACTTGTCAAAGCCAGGAATTAAAGCCGGCCGTATCCGTTTTTTTATAGAAGGAAGCTTGCAGGAAACTAAATACCAAGCTTATCTCGCTTCTGAGAATGAACTTTTAATCACTACCCCAAATGATTACCGCACGATGTATGAAGCGAAGGAAGTAATTGAGAGCTTACGTTTACATCACTCTGAAAAGTTATATCAGGCTCTATCTAAACATACAATGACCGCCTCTCCCGCCGACGAAATCCGCAAGTACAAATCATTGCTTGATGACGGTATTATTTCTGAAGAGGAATTTGAGAAAAAGAAGAAGGAATTGCTCGATTAAAAAGGGGGGGCATGGGAACTGTTCCTAAGTTGCGATCGCTCGGGCTTTTTGCAAGTAAGCTAGGTGGTTAGTGTTTGTTCCTGTAGCCAAGTACTGTATACACCAAAGTTCTGTTCCTGCTTTTACCGAGTTTCCCTCTTCATTTTTCCATATACGTTTGTTCTTATTACCCTATTTTAAATAATAAAGAAGCGCCCTTTCTTTACGGAATGGGCGCTTTCATGCATGTTTCTTCATCATTCATTATTAACTACACACTTTCTCCTTTGCTTCATCCGCAACGGCCTTGGCCACAGCAGGGGCAATCCGTTCATCGAACGGAGACGGGAGAATGTGGCCGGCATGCAAGTCTTCACCAACAATGTTCGCAATTGCTTTTGCGGCTGCCAGCTTCATCGTCATGGTAATGGTGCTAGCGCGGGCGTCCAAAGCGCCGCGGAAAATGCCGGGGAAGGCAAGAACGTTATTAATTTGGTTCGGAAAGTCTGAACGTCCAGTGCCTACAACAGCCGCACCAGCAGCGAACGCTTCCTCTGGGTAGATTTCAGGCGTCGGATTGGCAAGAGCAAATACAACTGCATCGCTATTCATCCGCTTGACTTGTTCGCCTGTTAATGCGCGAGGCCCGGAGACGCCAATAAAGACATCGGCCCCTTCGATTGCTTGGTCGAGCTTGCCGGTAAGATGGCGTCGGTTTGTTTTAGCCGCTAATTCTTTCTGGCGTTGGTTTAGCCACGGCTCGTTTTCTTGGACAATTCCTTCTAAGCTGACAAGGGTGATGTCACTGCAACCTGCTTCTAGCAAAAGCGTGGCGATTGAAAGGCCTGCTGCCCCTGCACCGTTGATGACAATGCGGGCACTGTTCAACCCTTTGTCGACGACTTTTAGTGCATTGATCAGCGCAGCTAGGACAACTATCGCTGTGCCGTGCTGATCGTCGTGGAAAACCGGGATGTTTAGTTCTTCCTGTAGGCGTTGCTCAATCTCAAAACAACGGGGCGCAGCAATGTCTTCCAAATTAATGCCGCCAAATGTAGGCGCAACCGCTTTAATCGTTGCGATGATTGTATCTACGTCTTGTGTCTCTAAACAAAGCGGGATTGCATCCACTCCGGCAAATTGCTTAAATAAAACGGCCTTTCCTTCCATAACTGGCATAGCCGCTTCTGGCCCAATATTGCCAAGGCCGAGCACTGCAGAGCCATCCGTAACAATGGCGACAAGATTGCCCTTAATGGTGTGGTCGTATACTTCATCTTTATTTTCAGCGATGCGCTTGCATGGCTCAGCTACGCCAGGCGTATAAGCGAGGCTCATATCGTATTCATTTATTAAAGGGACTGTGCTTTTCATTTCCATTTTCCCATGCTTATGCAGCGCAATCGCTGCCTCTTTCTGTTTTCGTGCTTGTGACACGTTATCATACTCCTTCATTTCTTAAAGTCCTAACCAACGCAATACAAATGTTGCTAAAATAACTGTCCCTGCTCCACCTAGACGCGTCGCTACTTGCGCAAACGGCATTAGGCTCATGCGGTCGGACGCCGATAAAATGGCGACATCGCCTGTACCGCCTAGGCCGCTGTGGCAACCAGTTACAATCCCCGAGTCGACAGGGTGCATGTTAAGCCACTGTCCGACAAAATAGCCAGTTGCGATCATGGCAAAGACGACTGTGGCGCAAATCAGGACGTAGGAAAAGCTAATAATGCCTGCCACATCTTCAAGGGGAATAAACAACAACCCAAGCCCTACCATAAGCGGCCAAGTAAAGCTTGTTGATACAAACTTATATAAATGAAAAGCGCCTTGCTCAAGTTGTTCAGGAATCAGCTTTAATACTTTCGCAATCGCAGCAATCAAGATCATTAAAATCGCTGCTGGAATATGCAAGCTCGATTCCATTAAGTGGCCAAACACATAAAAACTGCAAGCAACGAGGAGCCCAGCTCCCATTAGCGCAAAATTTACTGGTTTTGTATCATCAATCGATTTCGGCATTACTGGCCCTTTTGTCTTAACAAGCACCCCTTTTCCAGTAAGATGGGGCTTTTTTGCGCCGAGCTGTTTTAAGAGGGCCGCACCGATAATGGCAAAGATATTGCCGATGATTGCTGCAGGGATTAACTGTGATATTAATTCAGCCGCAGGTATTCCGAGAATCGTGCTGTAACCAGCTGACAACGGCAAAATGCCTTCGCCAATGCCGCCTGCCAAAATAGGAACAACAATAAAAAACAATGTATGCTTTGCCTCATAGCCGAGTAAAAGGCCCATGCCGACTCCTGCAGCCATTGAGACAGCGGTTCCGGCAACAAGGGGAACCAACATTTTCGTGATTCCTTGCATGAGTACCACTCGGTTCATGCCAAGAATGCTGCCAGCTACTAAACAAGCAATATAGAAATATAAAAAGTTAGATGTCGTCATTAAATTCGATACGGCATTTACAGTTGTTTCATTTAACCAACCAAAAAACATGAATGCCGAGGGTACGAACAGCGCTAGTATTGCTGGGCCGCCAATGCTTTTTATAATCGGCAGGCGGGAACCAATTTCCCCAAGTAACATTCCGGCTACCATAATAATCGCAAACCCGCCAATCATGTCAGCAGGCAGTTTTTGAAAATACGCTGCAGCCAGGACGATGGCAGCAATAGCTACATAAATAGGGAAAGGCAACACCCCTACCTTCCAATAAAAGGGGTTCCAGCGAGAGGATGCTCGATCATGTTCATGCTGGTATTTTCGCTCGCTTGCCTCTGAAACCGTTTTTATTTGCTCCAATTGAAAGACCTCCTCGTTTCTTGCTTTATCTTAAACAAGCTCGAGAAGGGTGAATAGTTTATGTAAATAAGCGCTTTCTTTTTGTAATTAAAAAAAGCAGGCTTTCTTTTAAGTCAAAAAAAAAATAAGCCAGTTATTGATTCTAACTGGCTGAAATCACGCTAGCCTGGCAAAACAATAGACTAGGGCACTTATTCTTTACAAATAGGGCTTTAGTTTACGAACATTGTCTTTGTCGATTCGATAAATGTGAATCGGCCGGCCTATCGACCCATACGTTGGCTGTAGCTGCAACACGTCTAATTCTTTCAAAAACGTTAAGTACTTTTTAACAGAAACACGCGAGAGACGGGCATGAAGGGCGATGTCTTCTGTTGAAAAGCTATCTTGACCGACTTGCCTAACCGCCTCCCAGACTTCTTGCAGTGTTTCTTTCGTCAGTCCCTTTGGCAATGTTTGTTTTTCAAGAGTATGTTTTTTTTCAAAGAACGTTTCATCAAGCTGTTTTTGATCGGTCGTTTCTTCTTTACGAAAGAAATTGTAACGGCTTTGGTAAGCATGCAACGCTTTTTGAAAACGGGCAAATTGGTACGGCTTTAATATATAATCGACTGCCCCAAATCGAAGAGCAGTCTCGATCGATTCTTTGTCTGAGGCCGCTGTCATAAGGATGACGTCAGCTTCGATCTTGTTTTCGCGCAAATAAGGCAGCAGTGACAAGCCATTCTCCCCAGGCATGTAAACATCAAGCAACACTAATTGGATTGTTTTGTTTTCTTTAAGATGCTGCTTTGCTTCCTCTACTCCGCCAGCCTCAGCCGCCACTTGAAAACCTGGCACATCGCGCAAATAACTTTTAACAACAGCGGCAACCATCGGATCATCTTCTACAATAAGCACCTGAATCATGTGTGCCTCCCCCTCTCTATTGGCACAAAAACAGAAAAAGTCGTGCCTTGATTGATTTCGCTTTCCACTGTAAAAGCTGCCCCAATCGCCTCGACGCTTTGCTTTACAAGAGACAAGCCGTAGCCGCGGTCTTTTCCTTTTGTTGAATAGCCACGCACGTACATCTTTTCCAGTTCCGCTTCACTCATTCCTGGGCCATTATCGGCAATACGGATAATCAATTCTTCATCGAGCACATACAGTGTAACCTTCACGCTTCCGTTTTCCTTGCCGGAAGCAGCATCAATCCCATTATCGATCAAGTTGCCGAGAATCGTGGTGAGCTCAAATGCCAACCTTTCTTGGGGCAACGGTTCAATCACCGTGTCAATGACAAGTTTCATATCGACTCCATTTTCTCGGGCGTCGCTTTTTTTGCCGAGCAAAAGCCCTGCAAGGACCGGGTCTTTCACCATATCGGTCGTCTGCTTTAATTCTTCTGATTGGTTGCCAACAATTTGGGCAACATAGGCCTCTACTTGTTCATACTCTTTTGTATGCAACATACCGAGAATGACTTGCAGGCGGTTTTTAAATTCATGGGTTTGTGCCCGCAGCGTACTAGCATATGTTTTAACGCCCGTCAGTTGTTCCGCAAGCTGTTTCATTTCTGTTTTATCGCGGAATGTGGCAATAGCGCCAATAATTTGGTCATTTATCCGAACCGGAACGCGGTTAACGACAATGGTAAGTCCGTTTAAATCTTGTTCTTGGTTGTATTCTGGTTGGCCGCTAGCGAGTACATGACGGAGCCTAGAATTTTGCATATAGGCTTCGACATCGACACCTTCTGGCTTTGGTGGCAGGCCGGCACGGTCAAAAATCGCTTGTGCTGACTTGTTGACAAGCGTAATTTTCCCATCGGCATCAACTGCAATCATTCCTTCAATTGTTGATTGCAGCATGGCGCTTCGCTCTTCTACTAATGTGGCAATTGCTCGCGGTTCCAGATGGAATAGTGTTTTTTTAATAAAGCGTGATAACAGAACAGCGCCAACTAAACCTGCGCTTAATCCAAACAGTGTGCCAATGAGCAAGTTTACGCGGTTTGCTTGGAGAGCTTTTTCCACAACTTCCAGGGAAATGCCGACCGCGACCGCCCCCACTTGCTCGCCTGTCTCCGCATAAACAGGCGTAAATGCCCGCAATGATCTGCCTAACGTTCCAACAGACGTGGAAACAGTTTCATTCCCGTTCAGCGCTTCTGTTTCATCTCCACCAACGAAAGCTTTACCGACTTTTTCTCGTTCTGGGTGGGCATAACGGATTCCGTCCATATCTATGACAACGACAAATTGGACATCAGCTTGTTCCATAAAGGTTTCAACGTACTGTTGCACATGTTCCGTCTCTTTTTCGACTAACGCTTGCTGGACAACAGGCATAAGCGCAACCGCCCTGGCAAGCTGCTGCGCTTTTTCCGTTTGATTTTGCTCAATTTCTTCTTCAATCGTCCGATGGATAAGAAGGTCCGTCACAAGCAACGCCGCAATGACGACTGCTGAAACGAGTAAAAAAATCGTTGTCCGCAATGTCGGCCTTTTGTAGTAGCGCTTTTTCTCTTTCGCCTTTTGCATAAATGTCTCCTTCTTCTTTATCCTAACAGGCAGTATAGCACAAAAAAAACCAGCGTTCATTTGTTCATGAACGCTGGCAAAGTGTTGTCTTCAGCTCAGATGCCTTCCAACTCTCCCTGTTCTTCCTCCCAAACAGAAAACAAATAGTGTAGCTTTGTAAACGCCCTGTTTTTTATGCGGTAATATTGACGCTCGCTAATGAGCATATCCATGTATACTTGATAATCGAACCGGTCTGCCTCTTGCAAATAGCGGCGGACAATCAACTCACGTTCAGCAGGCGGCAAGCGATTGACACATTGTTCGATCATGCTCATATAGTTCTTTCTTTTTTGAGCGGCTTCGATATTTTTTAGCGCTGTCTGTTCGGTTGTAGAAAAGAACGGTCGAGCTCCTGTGTGAGCAGGAACGAATTGAAAGCTCTGTGTCGTTTTTGGAAGTTCTTCATAAGTTAGTGTCAGTCGATAAAGATTGTACGTTTCAAGCTTTTTTTCGACATAGCGTTTTTCTGTTTTGTTCATAACCATTCCCCTTCATGTTCTCTTTCCTACTAAAAGAGAACGAAGGTTCGCTAAATCAAAGAAAACAAGAAAATTTTCCTCAGGCGTGGAAACGCCCTAAAAATGTTTTTAGCCGTTCTGTTTTTGGGTGGTTTAAGACGTCATCAGGCGTGCCTTGTTCGGCAATGCTGCCTTTATCAAGAAACAAAATCCGGTCAGCAACGTCACGGGCAAAATCCATTTCATGGGTGATCAACATCATTGTCGTTTTTCCTTCTTCTGCAATATCGCGAATCACTTGGAGCACTTCCCCGACTAGCTCTGGATCAAGGGCTGCCGTTACTTCATCAAACAGCATCACTTTCGGCTGCATAACCAGTGAACGGGCAATGGCTACACGCTGCTGCTGCCCACCGGACAATTGCGATGGATACATGTCAACTTTGTCGGCAAGCCCGACTTTTTCAAGCATGGCGACAGCCCGTTCTTTTGCCTCGTCTTTGCTCAAGCCAAGGACGTGGATAGGTGCTTCGATACAGTTTTTCATGATCGTCATATGGGGAAACAAATTGTATTGTTGAAACACCATTCCGATATTGCCCCGTACTTTGCGCAAATGCTTTTCGTCAGCTGGCTTTAGCTCACCGTTCACTTTTTTATGCCAGAGCATTTCTCCATCCACTTCAATCGTCCCTGCCGTTGGCTGCTCCAATGTCATCAACATGCGAATAATCGTTGTTTTGCCAGAGCCAGACGGGCCGATCAAGGCAATTTTTTCGCCTTTTTTCACGTCAATGTCTAAATTGTTCAAAACAACCGTATCGCCAAATGCTTTTTTTACATTGCGGTAACGGACAAGCGTTTCTGCTTGCTCCATTTGCACAACATCAGCTGGTTCCACTTTCTCCATGACTTCACTCATGTTTTCACTCCTCTAGTTTCGATTTTATTGCCGTGCAGCGTACCGACTTTCCGTTCTAAATAGCGAATAAATGCAGCGGATGGATAGCTTAACGCTAAAAATAAGAAACCAACGATCGTTATTGGCTCTACGTAACGCCAATCGCTTGTACCGATTGACTGGGCGACAGCCATCATTTCTACGACAAAAATCGCTGAAAGCAACGGTGTTTCCTTAAATAAGACAATTAAATAGTTTCCAAGCATTGGAATGACTGGAGGAATAGCTTGGGGCAAAATGATTCGTCTCCATGTTTGGGCACGAGTGAAATTTAACGCCTTGCTTGCTTCCCACTGGCTTTTAGGAACAGCTTCAATCCCCGAACGGTAAATTTCCGAAACGTACGTAGCATAATGGAGGCCGAGTACGATGGCACCTGTTTGGAAGCCTGTTAATGGCGTTGTATAGTAGACGAAAAACAGTTGGACAAGCGGTGGTGTTGCCCGAATAAATTCAATAATACCGGCAACCGTTAGTGCCAATGGCTTAAAGGATGCACGCCGCAAAAGCGTTAAAACGAGGCCAGCTGTTAGCGAAATGCAATAAGCAATGATCGTAGCTGCAATCGTTACTGTAATAGCGGAAAGAATTTCAGGAAAGATTGCAATCGCAAATTCCCAATCCCATGTTTTGTTCATGATGTGCTCACTCCTTTAGAAGCCCGTTTTTCCAGCCAGCGGGCCAGGAAAATCAAAGGCAGCGCTAAAATAAAGTAAGCGACCAGCAAGTATGTGTAAATTTCAATTTGGTTGGACAGCGAATTGTTGCTGCCTCGGAGTACATTGGCTTGGAACGTCATGTCGGCAAGCGCGATAAAATAAACAAGCGACGTCCCTTTCAATAATTCAATCGCGTTATTGCCAAAACCCGGCAACATCAAACGGACCGCTTGCGGCAAAATCACAAGCCTCATCCGTTGCCATTTTGACATGTTCAACGAAATGGCAGCTTCAGTCTGGCCAACAGCAATTGAATGAATTGCCCCTCTCACCACTTCTGAAGCATACGCGCCGTAATTTAGACCGACAGCAATTGAACCAGCTAAAAAATTGGACATCGACAGGCCAGGGAAAATCATCGGTAGCGCATAAACAAAAAAGAACATTTGCACAAGCAACGATGTGCCGCGGAACAGCTCCACGAAAACAGCAGCCACACTGCGGATGACTTGATTTTTTGATGTTCGCATCAATCCAGCAACGAGAGCGATGCTGTACGCGACGACAGCGCCTACTAAAAAAACTTGGACCGTGATTTCTAGCCCTTTTAAAATAAACGGCATAAAGCTAGAAAAGTTATTGAACATCCTCTCACCTCTTATCAACTAAAAAAGGGAGCATGGGATTCCACCTATGTGAGCACCATGCTTCCCTTTTGCCCTTTAGGCATTGCAGCGATCTTCCATAGTGATGTCTTCAGGAGGCAAATTGGCTTCAGTAAAGCCGAACTGTTCAATGATTTCAAGCAACTCCCCTGAATCAATGAGTTCTTGCAGTGCGTCATTGTATTCTTCCCGCATCTCTTCTCCTGCTTCCGATTGTGGGAAGACGGCTGCACCGTAGGCGATTTGTTCCTCGCCATCAATCACAGGCTGTGTAAAATCTTCCACAAATTCGACTTTGCCTGACGTATTGTTTTGAGCAGCTGAGTTTGCTGTCGCATCTGTGGCGACCATTACATCTGCCTGGCCATTTTCAACAGCGGCAATATTGTCGGCAATGCTGTTTCCGCTGACAAATTGGCTTTCGTCTGCTCCTAGTGCGAGCAGCATCGCTTCTTGGTTCGCCCCTGCCATAAGCGCAACACGAATGTCTGGATCTTCCGCGATGTCTTCATAGCTTGTAATGTTTAGCGGGTTGCCTGAGGCGACCACGATTCCTTCCCCGTATTGCATTTCAATATTGCCGAAATTACCATTTGCGCACCGTTCTGGCTGGATGTCCATCCCGGCTGTAACAATGTCAAACTGTCCGCTGTTGACGCCTTGGATCAATGCTCCAAAATCAACAACAGTCCCTTCAATATCCTCATAGCCCATTTTTTGCAGCACAGCCCGGGCAATTTCTGGGCTAGCTCCCGTTACTTCTCCCGCGTCTGTGTCAATGTAGCCGTAGGGCTCTTCATTTGCCACCCCTACCTGGATTGTGTTTCCGCCGCCACATGCAGCCAATACAACAGCAGACGTTAATAAACCGAAGATTCCTGCTTTTTTCACTACTCAATCTCCTCCTGCTGTCCATCACCAAAAACAAGCTATTTTTTACTTTCCCAACCAACAGCCTCTTTTTAATGAGGACGCTTTTTCGGTCTGTTTTTAACATGATAGCACAGATACACATTCTTACAAATTTCGTATCACTTAATATCAGCGCATTTATTCGCCTATTTCTTACTTACGTTCGTTGTCGTTCGAGTATGTCTTAATTTCTTATGAATAAGCCCATATCCTCTTTGATACGCAAATATAACTATAATTTTCAATTTTCTTCATGTTGATTGTCGGCTTTTTTCCTATTCCTAGGTAGCTTTCGAACAAAAAGCCCCTTTTCGCTACTGAAAAGGGGCGCATTCGCTATTCTTCACTGTCTTCGTTCGGTTGTGCCTCTTGTTCCAACTCGGCTTGTTGTTGCTCCATCATTTCCTGTGCTTCCTCTATATCGATTGCTTCGTTTGCGACATCCTCTGGCACATGAATGTCTTCTACTTCGTTAAATTGGCTATACGTGGTCGTAAGCGATTGTGTTTGCATGTCTGCTTCCTCTTCATTTTCTAGCTGGTTAGGCATCTGAAATCCTAACGTCATTGTTGCCTCTTTTTGCAACAGGGAGCTTTTGTCAATCACAATTTCAATATCAAAATCGGTTACTTCTAAGCCCATCTCTTTTGCTTGTTGGCCTCCAGCCATTTCCAAAGCCAACTCCTTTAGTTCCTCGTCCTCCGTTCCTGAGGCAGAGAGGATATAGTCATCGCCTTTGTCATTTAGTTCAAGCTGATCGCTATACTGTTTTAGCATGTCCAGTTGCGCTTCAGCAGGGCGGAGGCTCTCCGCGCCAGTTATGCCAGCTTCTTCTGCATCAAACTTAATCCATTCACCTATGCTTGGCTCTTCATAATAGTAAATGCCGTCTTCAATAAACTCCCTGTTGACATCTGTTTCTCCACTTACAGCATCCGGCTGCCTATGTTCATTCGTTAAAGCCACCGGATCCCTTGTAAGTTGAAGGATCGCATTGTTTTCGAAATCATCGCTATGCATAGCCGTTTCTACGGCATAACTGTTCAAATTCCCCATCGCTTCATTTGAATCGGTTAACAGCTGCTCGATTTCTTCTTCGCCAGTTGCATTGTCACCACAAGCAGTAAGCGCCCCTGCGCTTATGAGTACCGAAACAACTGCAAGTCCATAATTTTTCATCGCCTTTACGTCCTCCTTTAAACCTTTGTTCGTTGCTGCTTGTGCCACACTAACACAACTGCCTGTAACAAAAAAGGAGTAAGCGCCATTTCCAGCTACTTTATAGATTCGTTTGTTATTTTTGCATATTTACCATAGCTCAAGGACAGTGCTTACAACACGTACTTGCTCAAGCTCTACCTTTGGCCGTTGTGGATGGATGTATACCGCATCCATTCCGAGCAAAACAGCGGGGGCGATTTCGTTAATGAAATTATCGCCAACACTGACTGCTTCTTCTGGCTTTACCCGATAGAGGGACAAAAGTTGTTCAAAAAGGCCCATCGTTCTAGTCGGTTTCTTGGCAGATGAAATGATGTGTTCAAACACGCCTTCTAGCCCTAATTCTTTAAATAAGCGTCCAACATCATCCCGGTCACTATTTGTCATTACAACCACATTCGCGTGTTTCTTCAGCTCAAGAAGCTTGTCCCGCAGCCCAGGAAGAGGCTCAAGTTGAAATTTGTCTGATACCATATACTCTTTTGTCGCTTGATAGCTGGAATAACAGTCTGTTACTCCATAGTGTTTGGCACAAACAAATGGATACCACCAACCGTCGCCAATTGCGATCATGTCTTCGAAGTTAAACGACAATTCACCAGTATACACTTCATCGACAGAAGCCTGGTCGTACTGTTCGCCTTCCCATGTATGGGCAGCAGTTACTTTTAATGTCATTGGATCAATCGTTAGAACAGCGTCACGGGCGACATCGTATGCTTTTCCAATTTGCACAACATGATTGCCTGCTTTCATTGCCTCGTAATCAAGCTGAAATTCAAGCCGATCTTTTTTAGCAACCTTTTGTTTTAAATGAGTTGCATAAAAATCAAAATGGTCGGTCCCTTCGTATAACGTTCCATCCAAATCAAAAACAACTAATTTATAGTTCATAAAAAACTCTCCTTTCAAGTCCCTTTCCAGTTTAAACCGTTCTCATTTGGCGCGCCAGCTGTTAGCGGCAAAAATCACAGAGAATCAGCAAGCTGATCTGTCAGCAATTTGTTTGTACTTTTATTTACAAATTGAAAACGGTTCACTGAGATACTTTTTTACAAGCAACCATAGTTTTTCGCATTTTGCAAACGAACTGTAAGATTGAATAGGCGTGAAACAGGGTAAGATAAAATGGAGCAATATCTTGTAAAGAAATGGAGGCTCGGAGATGAACAAGCCGTTGCTTTCTGTTATCGTCCCTTCATTTAATGAAGAGGAAAATGTTGAACCGTTTTACTTTGCTTTAAGGGAAACGCTTAAGGATACCCACTACCGCTGGGAAGTCATCTATATAGACGATGGCAGTTCCGATGGCACGCTGCCGTTGCTCCAGCGTTTATCTACATGGCATCCACAAGTACATTATGTGTCATTTACACGGAATTTTGGCAAGGAAGCTGCTATCGTCGCAGGATTCCAGCATGCCAAGGGAGACTGCGTCGTTGTCATTGATGCTGATTTGCAACATCCTGTCCATTTGATCAAAGACCTGTTAGAAGGATTTGAAGAAGGGTATGATCAAGTGATTGCTTGCCGCGACCGAAAAGGAGAGGGATTTTTCCGCAGCACAGCCTCAAAGCTGTATTACAAGTTCATCAATAAAATTGTCGATGTAGAGCTCGAAGACGGTGTCGGCGACTTTCGCCTGTTAAGTAGACGCGCTGTCGATGCGCTTTTAATTATGAGCGAAGGCAACCGCTTTTCAAAAGGGCTGTTTTCTTGGATCGGTTTTGACCAAAAAGTCGTTTATTACGAAAATGTTTCGCGGCAAAATGGCGAATCAAAATGGTCCTTCTCTAAATTGGTCAATTATGGCATTGATGGAATCGTGTCTTTTAATATGAAGCCATTGCGCATTTGCTTTTACATGGGCGGCTTTATTTTAGCGGCTGCTCTTCTGTACATTTTCATCATGTTTGCTCAAATCATCCGTACAGGCATTGATGTCCCTGGCTACTTTACCATCATTTCAGCCGTGTTGTTTTTAGGAGGCGTACAGCTTGTGTCCCTCGGGATCATCGGTGAATACATTGGCAGGATTTACAATGAAACGAAACGTCGCCCCCATTATTTAGTGAAAGAGACAAATGCGACTAAAGGAAAACGGTATGAACGAGCGCACTAACATTTGGAAGAAAATCTACCATAACTCGTTTGTCCGTTTTGCTTTCGTCGGCGGAATTAATACAGGAACGTTTTACTTGCTTTACTTGCTGTTCCAGCAAGTCTTTTCGCTCCATTATTTAGCTGCCCATGTGACAGCTTTTTTGCTGAGTATGATTGGCTCTTATTTTTTAAATGTATTTTTTACATTTGGCGTAAAACCTTCTTGGAAAACATTCCTGCAATTTCCGTTGACGCAAGCTGTTAACTTTAGTGTATCGACAGTGCTTGTTTTTGTACTGGTTGAATGGATCGGGTTGCCTGCTCCTCTTGCACCTTTAGTGGCCGTGCTTTTCACTGTCCCAATTACGTATATTGTCACTGCAAAAATTTTAAAAAAAGATGGAGTCCAACATGAAGTTTAATTTCAGGACGTTGCTTTCTTTATTGATCGGAAGCGTGCTTTTTGCAGCAGCTGCGCACGCTTTTTTCTTTTATCAGTCGGCAAACGGCCAATTCATGGTCGGTCCCAATGACGGTACAGCGCAAATGTTGCCCTTTAAGCAATTTCTTTACAGCTTGTACAGTGAAGGATCGTTCTTTTACTCCCTTCAGTTTGGTCTCGGGGGAGGGATTTTCAGTCAACTTGCTTATTATTTTGCCACAAGTACTGTATTCTTCCTTACATTTCTTGTTATTTATTCTGGAGAAGTACTTGGGCTGTTTGCTGATCCTGACACAGTCCTTTTTTGGGGGCAAGCGGCTGTCTTTGTAAACGCATTCCGTCTTGCGGCTGTTGTATTCATTACATCACTCGTATTTTGTTATATGAACATAAAGGCAAAATACGCCTTTATCGGAGCCGTGTTATACGGCGGAAGTGTGATGTATTTTAGACACGCTGCTTTTTGGGAATTTTTTGCGGATGCTTATTTATGGTTGCCTCTACTCGTACTTGGCGTTGAGAAAATCATTCGTGAACAGAAGCCCTGGTGGCTGATTGCTGCCATTGCTTTGTCACTAGTGAACAATTTTTATTTTGCCTACATGAACTTTCTGTTTATTGGCCTTTATGCGCTCTTGCGCTTTTTCTTTCCTTTGTCCAACCATGAAAGTTCAATCAAGCAACAGCTGCGCTTGTATATCCCTTCTGTTTTAATCGGGTTTTTGATCGGAGCAATCGCATTTATACCGGCGGTTTATGGGTACGTCAATAATTATCGCCCCGCCTTTACTGATCCAATCAAGTGGGTTGAATTGCATGACAACGTTTTTTATACGAGCAGGCTGCTCATTTTGCCAGCCATTTTCATCTTTTGCCTGTTTGCACGCTCGCTTTATAAACAAAAGCCTTTTCGCTTTTTTGCGTTTATGGCATTGTTGTTTGTCGCTTTCCATTATAGCCCGATGATCGGTAGCGTCTTTAATGGCTTTTCAGCTCCTCAATACCGGTTCCAATATATGGGGTCTTTTTTGCTAGCTGCTGCTGTTGCCTTTGCTTTGCCGTCATTAAAGACACTTGCTAAACGCGACTTCTGGATTGCCTTTTTTCTAACAGGCTTCGCTTTCGCGCTCAGCTATTTATTAGGATATGAAACATCATCCTTATTCCAATCTGGCCAAGCTTATTTGCTGATGATTAGCGCTGTGCTAACACTCGTGCTTTTGCTCTTCGTGCAAAAACATCCTAACGTTTGGATGCCCCTCTTACTCGTTAGCCTTGCCGTTTTACAGCTTGGCCTTGCGAATATTTACCAAAAAGAGAGGCTCTATGAAAACGGAAACTTGCATAATACATCGGCGGCATTTTTACAAAGCCATGAGTATGACCACGATGCTCAGCAGGAGCTGCTTGCAGAAACAGTCGATGAAAGGCCTCTTTCCAGAGTGGAGTGGGTAGCTGATTTCCGCAACAACACACCACTTGTCCAGGATTTTCATGGTACGAGCGCCTATTCGAGTGTGTTGAATAAACACCTTCTGTTCTTCTACTATCATGATTTACAAATTGACATGAACCGGGAAAGCGTCAGCCGTTATTCTGGCTTTGGGGATCGCGCTAACTTGCATAGCTTATTCCAAGTCAAATATAAACTCGCTGATCAACATAAAGAAACGCCGATCCCTTACGGTTTTTCAGAAGTGGCCAACAATGACCGCTATACTCTTTACGAGAACGAAAACGTCCTTCCTTTTGCCCGTGTCTCTTCTTCGACCTATAGTGAAGATCAGCTTTCGTCGTTAAGCATCCTTGACCGGGAGCATGCGATGCTTGAAGGCATTATTGTCGAACCAGGTCTAGAGACGGCCGAGTTTACATCACAAGCTCAAAACCGTATAAACGAAGCTGAAATTGAAGCAGTAGGCGGAACATACGAAAATGGCCGATTGACTGTGACGGAAGAAATAGGAGGGCTTGACATTTACATAGGTGAACGGGATGAAAGCGAGATCGATGACTACTTGTCCTTTTATCTCCGTAATAATTCAGAGACTGCTCCACTATTTCAATTAACAGTCAATGAATTCAAAACGTCGCGCAAATCCCGTGAGTCAATTTACCGAACCGATGTAAACCACATAACGATTCGCGTAGCGGCCAATGACGTATTATCGTTACGCGTACCAGAAGGAAGCTATACACTAGACGAGTTGGCGCTTTACACAGAAACCTATCGCCACCTTGATGAAGCAGTTGCAACGAGCGAAGACATTCCTGTTCAATTGTCTTCGCGGGAAATCTCGATTGATTATAACAATGATGAGGACAACAATGTGCTGGCCATACCTGTGCCTTATGAAAAAGGCTGGGAAGTAGAGGTTAATGGTGAAAAGGCTGAACTGCTAAAAGTAAACTATGCCTTCCTCGGCGTACCCTTGCAAGCAGGGGAAAACCACATTGTCTTTTCTTATTGGCCACCATTCTTCCGCCTTTCCGCCTTATTAACAGCCACTGGTTTGCTTTTAGCAGCAGGTTGGGCAATTGCAAGAAAAAAACAGCGATAATGCTGTTTTTTTCTTGCCTTTAAACAACGAAACTGTTATTATGGAGGTTAAATCTACAAAAAACGGCCACAGCAATATTCATATGATTATGACAAAATATTAAAAAAGGAGGATTCTTAATGAAACGAATTTTTATTGGTTATGTTGCTTTGCTCATCGGGCTTGGCGTTCTGCTGCTTTACTTAGGTGTTTCAGAATTGGCAATTACTTGCACCATGTTTGTGTTACTCGTACTCGGTTCAATCCTTTCTCTACTATTCAAACCCCGCAACGCTCAAAGCTAACAATGAACCAGGAACCAGCGACCTTTTGACCGCAGCAGAGTTGTCCGCTACAATACATGTAGCGACACTACTGGAGGTTCGACATGTCCAAAGCTACCCAAAAGAAACCACCTAATGAGACATTTGGAATGATTTTTGGCCTTTTGATTGGAATTGGCGTTAGTATTGCTTTAAATAGCATCCCGATTGGAATCGTTATTGGCATTGTTGTCGGTACAATGGCAAGCTTTTATTCAAAAAAACAGAAACCTGACAATGATTAACCGGCTCATTTCAGGCCGGTTTATATTGTAAAACACGAGCAGCTAGTTTAGTTGTTGCTCACGTTCGGGTTGCTCATTCACATTCATCCCGCAACGATAGGTCTAGTCTAAGTAATAACGCCTGTTATTTGTGAATGTCTGCCTTCTTCAGCGCATAAACATAGGTTCATACAATTTATGCGAGGAGGCAAATTATGTTTAAAAAACGGGCCGCTCCCTCTTTCTCGGGCCCTCCACCTACTCCATCTGCTGGCCCAGTGACGCGGGGAGCAAGTTCGCCAACTGTATCCAAAGAGCAGCGGGCTGAATTGCAGCAATTTCTCCAGCTAGCATACCAATCCGTACTAGAATATGAACAACTTCGCAGCCAAGCGCCTACGCAACACTTAGCTTCTCTCATTGATGCAACGATTGAAGAAGAAAAAAGTCATTATCAAACACTGCTCCATGCTTATAAGCAATTAAGCGGCAAAGACCCTACTATTACCGAACCTACTTTACCTCGAAACGACTATATCCCTGCTTTAAAAGCAGCGTTTGAAAAAGAACAAGCTGCGGCTTATACGTTTGAACAGGCAGCTCGCTTTACGACTAACCCTGCTTTGAAAGAAGTGTATGCTTCTCTTGCTCGTGATGAGCAGCGACATGCCTTATGGCTGCTTTCTTTCTTAACGATCTACAGTACTGGCGGAGTTTCCCATTAAAAAAAGCTAGAAGCGCTTTGCTCTAGCTTTTTAGCTCGATTCGTTCTGGCACCGTATAGACGTTCATCGAGCGATTGCGGATAAAACCGACAGTTGTAATGTCCAATTCCTCGGCAATTTGCAGCGCCCTATCGGTTGGGGCTGATTTGGACAAAACTAGCTCACAACCGATTTTAGCCACTTTAAGAATAATTTCCGCTGACAGCCGGCCGCTAAAAACCACTAATTTGCCTTGCAAAGAAAGACCGTTCTGCAAACAATGGCCATAGAGTTTATCTAATGCATTGTGGCGGCCAACGTCTTCCCGCATGAGAAGCAGACCATCCTTCGTCGCCAATGCTGCATTGTGGACACCGCCAGTTTGCCGAAATGTACGTGCATTCTCCTGGAGCTCCGCCATTAACCGGAAACAATCGCCAGCATTTAGCTTTACATCTCTTGTTGGCACTTTCTTCGCTGTCTTGGCATCGGACGCAAAGACGAACCCTTGCCTGCTCATCCCACAGCATGATCCCATATACCGTTTTGTTTGCAAGTGCTGGTGCAAGCGATCTATTGGCCGCACTAGTTCAATATGGATAAACCCTTGCCTATCATCGATCCATATCGTCTTTACTTCCTCATACGCTCGGATAAGGCCTTCGGAAACTAGAAATCCAATGGCCATTTCTTCCAAATATGTTGGCGTACAAACAAGCGTAGCAAACTCCTCACCGTTAATTTTCAGCGTTACAGGCTGTTCCCTCGCAATGGAATCGTCTATCCGCACTGGCTCTCCTGCCTGAAAACGCCATATTTGTCTTGATGTTTGTATGTTTTTTTCCATCGGCATAACCGTTATTTCCTTTTCCATATAAGCGGAAGCGCGCAAGCAAGAGCGCCTGCCGCTAACATGTACCACTTTCCTTGTGCTGGTTGGCGCTTTGGTGCATTCCGACGAGTAACAGGTTCGGAACGCTCGTGCATCGTTTGGTTTTCTTCTATGTCTTCCTGATTGATGCCCAATCCTTTTACGACCGCAAGCAGCACATTCATTCCTTCGATCACTTGCTCGTCTTTCAACGCGCGGAGCAAACCGGCAAAGCCTCCACCTTGGCCCTCAACGTGTTCATAATCGGCGACTTTTTCAATGCTTGAGTTGATTTTATAAACAATTGGTTCCAAATCCGCCATTTTCACTGTACCTAATGCTTCAACGAGTAATAACATGTTCTTAAGCGACTGTGTCACATTTGGATGATCAAGTGCTATTACAATTCGCTCCAATATTTTATCGCTTTGGCCTATCGCGCCGTGGGCGATATCAAGCGCCCCCTTTTCGTGGATACGGCCAAGGAGCTTTATTGCGGACTCGATCGCCTCCTTGTTGTCTAAAAAAGCATTTTCCAGCTCTTTTAAATCGTTTTGGCGCTTTTCTGCTGGGTCTATTTCAAGCTTACGGATGACCGTCGTCGCCTTAGCCATTGGTCTGCGCTCTCCTTTCCTTTACTACATCGCCAGGAAACACATAATCCTTTCGGGCCCACTTTTCTTGAACGCGCACGCCTATTTGTGGCTGAGGATCGCCATAGCGGTGGTTCGTCTTTGGAAGTGGGTTTTTGCCTTGTGGCTCTAACACTTCCATTTTAGCAGCGACTTCTTTATAAGCAGGCGTGTCGGTGTCTTTGTCTGAATGAGAGCTTGTCAAATAATTGATTGCTCCCTCTCCGCTCGTGTTCATCGGCAAATAGACTTCTTTTCCTGCGACTCGTTCAGTGACAATGCACCTTACTTTCACGCTGCCATATGGCGATGTAAGCCGTACTTTTGTTCCGTCCGTAATGCCCCGGTCTTTAGCAAGTTCCTTCGATACTTCTAAAAATACTTCTGGCGTTTTTCCGCTGATCGCTTTCGATTTATACGTCAGATTGCCTTCATGGAAATGTTCAAGCAACCTTCCATTGTTAACGTGAATGTCATATTCATCCCCGAATTCAAGCGGTTTCGTCCATGTAACAGGATATAGGCGGGCTTTTCCTTCTGGCAGCGGGAATTTGTCTTTAAACAGCAAAGGTGTATCTGTGCCATCTTCTGCAACTGGCCATTGCAAGCTGTTGTAGCCTTCAAGGCGGTCGTAGCGTACGCCAGCAAACAATGGCGCTAGCGATGCTGCCTCATCCATAATCTCAGATGGATGTTTATACGACCAAGCGGCCCCAAGCCGATTGGCAATGTCTCGGATAATCATCCAGTCAGGGCGAGAATCGCCAAGTGGTTCAAGGACTTGATATAGCCTTTGCACACGCCGCTCCGTATTCGTAAATGTCCCTTCTTTTTCAAGACTCGGGCTTGCTGGCAAGACGACATCGGCGAATTGGGCCGTTTTCGAAAAGAAAACGTCTTGGACAACAAAAAAGTCCAGCTTTTCAAAAGCAGCTTGCACATAGTTGGCATTTGAATCGACTATGCCCATGTCCTCGCCTTTTAAATAGAGGATATTCAACTTCCCTTCATGGATCGCGTCGACCATTTCATGGTTATTCAAGCCAGGTTCTGCTGGGATTTTAACACCCCATTTTTGTTCATAGCGCTGGCGCACCTCATCATCGCTAACAAATTGGTAGCCAGGGAACCGATCAGGCATGCTGCCGAAATCACTAGCACCTTGGACGTTGTTATGGCCTCGCAGCGGGTAAGCGCCTGCGCCTGGCTTCATGTAGTTGCCTGTAACAAGAAGTAAGTTTGAAATGGCTGTGCTCGTATCGCTTCCGCCGCCATGTTGGGTAACGCCCATTGCCCAGAGAACGCAGGTTGTATCAGCCTCATGGATGGCTGTAGCAACCGCAATCATTTCTTCTTTTGACAAATTTGTTGCTTTTTCGGCGTAATCAAGAGTATATAAGGCTAAACTGTCAATAAATGTTTCTACATTGTTGACATGCTTTCGCAAAAACGCTTCATCGTGCCAACCTTGGTCAATGATGTATTTCGTCACAGCCGACAGCCAAACGAGGTCGCTGCCTGGTGCAGGCTTAATAAATACATCAGCACGTTCAGCAAGCTCATGCTTGCGAATGTCGGCGACAATCACTTTTTGCCCATGTAGCTTTTGCGCTCGTTTCACCCGTGTTGCCAAGACCGGATGTGATTCTGTTGTATTGGAACCAATTGAAATAACCAAACCTGCTTTTGCGATGTCTTCAATTCCCCCTGAATCGCCACCGTAACCGACAGTGCGCCACAATCCTTTCGTCGCTGGAGACTGGCAATAGCGGGAACAATTATCAATGTTATTCGTGCCAACTACAGCTCTGGCCAATTTTTGCATCAAATACGATTCTTCGTTCGTGCATTTGGATGAAGAAATAAAGGCGAGTGAATCAGGTCCGTTCTGATCGATCGCTTCCTTAAATTTACGAGCAATAACGTCGAGCGCCTCTTCCCAATTCGTTTCTCTGAATCCGTCCCCTTCACGAATCAATGGTTTTGTCAGTCGCTCTTCACTGTTGACAAAATCCCAGCCGAATTTGCCTTTGACACAAGTAGAAATGCCATTTGCCGGCGCTTCAGGCTGTGGTTCGACTTTTAAAATCTGTCTCCCTTTTGTCCACACATCGAACGAACAACCTACGCCACAGTACGTGCAAACAGTCTTTGTTTTATTGATCCGCTCTTCTCGCATAATCGCTTCTACGTCGGAAACAGCCATTAATGATTGATAGCCTGTTTCTACATTCTTTGTAATGTTAATCATCGGCCGCATTGAATTTTCCTTAATCGCTGTTAAATACCCTGCCTCACCTTCCATGCCAACCTCCATCATTGCATTGCAAGGACATACGGTTGAACAGTGTCCACAGTTGACACAAGATGATTCGTCAATAGGTGAGTGCTTGTCCCAAATAACGCGCGGCCGTTCCAAACTCCAATCAATCGATAGCGTTTCCGTTACTTGCACGTCTTGGCATGCTTCAACACAGCGCCCGCATAATATGCACTGGTCAGGATCATAGCGATAAAACGCGTTACGCTGTACCTCTGCCTTTTTTGAAGAATGTTCCGTTTCCTGGTGGGTCATCTTCATTTCTTTGACCGCATTATGTATCTCGCAGTTGCCGTTATTGTAATCGCATACCGTACAATATAGTTCGTGATTGCCAAGAATGCGGTCCATTGCGATAAATTGAGCCTCATGCACACCAGCGTTTTTTGTATTGATCGTGTCGCCAGGCTTGATATCTGTCGAGCATGAGCGGACGAATTCGCCGTTTACTTCTACAATACAAGTGTCACATGTTTCGATCGCCCCTAAACTTGGATGATAGCACAGGCTAGGCACTTCCACTTTTTTCTCCGCCAGGAAAGTTAAGATGGAGCGTGGCTTTGTAACCGTTTCCTTTTTCCCATTCAACGTAACTTCGAACTGGCCAATTTTTATTCCCCCCTCTATTTCCTCTTTCCTCCCCTACCCGTAAAATCCTGCAATAAAACCTAGGCATCTCACCCGTTTTAAAATGAAAACGGCTGGGTATACGGGTAACGATGAAAGGAGGGCCATTTATGTATAACAACACACTGGCCAAGCTAGACTCTCAAGCGAAACAGAAACACGGGCTGTTCGACTCTTCTCCTCTGCGCTATTTTCTCGCTGCCATGCTTGCCGGTGCTTATGTCGGAGTCGGCTCGATCGTGCTTTTTTCTGTCGGCGATCCGTTCTATCAAGTTAGCTCACCATTTTTATCTGTCGTGACTGGCGCTACGTTTGGACTCGCCTTAGCGCTCGTGCTCTGGGCTGGCTCCGAACTTTTCACAGGCAACCATTTAATTTTTACTGCCAGCTCATTAAGTGGCACCACTACTTGGAAACAAACGGCCTCAATTTGGGGTTGGAGCTTCGTAGGCAATTTAGTCGGTGCACTGCTGCTCTCGTACCTCGTCTTCCTTACTGGCATTTTTGCTGATGCTGGCGCCAATCATTACATGGTGTCTCTCGCGGCCGATAAGATGAACGCGCCTCTACATGAGTTGTTATTCAGAGGCATTCTCTGCAATTGGATCGTTTGCCTCGCGATTTGGACTTCCCTCCGAGCGGAAGGCGATATTGCCAAACTTTTTCTCATTTTTGTGCTCATTTTTGCCTTTATTGCATCTGGTTTCGAACATAGTGTAGCCAACATGTCTCTTCTTGGTATGGCCCTGTTCCATGGCGGCAGTGATATGGTCACAATTAGCGGATTTTTTTATAATTTGATTCCTGTTACGATCGGCAATGTCATTGGCGGCGCTCTGTTTGTCGCTGGTGCTTATGTAGCCATTAGCCAAAAAAAGAATGAGTCATCGCGCAAACAAGTCGACAAAAAAAGCGGTTAAAACCTTGATAGGTTTTAACCGCCGCTTACAGGTGGGATAAAAGCCACGACATCCCCTGCCGTCAGCTCAGTCGATTGGCTCGCAAACTCTTCGTTTACTGCAACCATCGCTCCGTTGAGCGAATCAGGGGAAAGCTTATGCATGTCGATGGCCCACTCTGTCAATTCTTCTACTGTCCCAGCAAAATTAACTTCTATTTCTGCCCGGCCCGCTTGTTCGGCTAGCCCGGCAAAAAAAAGAACTTTAATCATGTTGTCCCCCCTATGTATACCGTTTGGTTTCAAGCTGGTCGCCAATCCACGAACTGCCGTCTTCCCAAATTTCTTTTTTCCATATTGGCACCATCGCTTTTATCCGTTCCATTGCGTATGCATTAGCCTCATACGCGGCTTGTCGGTGTGGTGAACTGACGGCGATCACGACCGCTGCTTCAGAAATGTCGAGAACGCCGAGCCTGTGTACAATCGCTACATTTGTCCCTGGCCACCTTTCGTTTATTTCAGCGCCAATCCGTTTCAGCATTTTTTCAGCCATTGATTCATAAGCGATGTATTCCAGACGCACTGTTTTTTTGCCATTGGTAAACTCACGGACAGTGCCGATAAAAGTGGCAATCGCTCCGCAGTTTCTATCGGTCACTTGGTTGATTACCTGTTGGACATCAATCGGTTTATTGGTTAACTGAAACACTAAAAATAAGCCCCGCTTTCTAGAATTTGCTTTTTCATGTATGACATATAGCGTTGCCGTTCATCGATGCCAAAAACAGGAAACGCCCTCTTTTCCTTGTTATGGCCCCAATCGATGGCGCACTGTACATGGTCCAACTCGAGAAGGGACTGGTCGCTGTCATCGCGCAGCAAGACGACTTTTGGGTACGGAGCGTTTTTCCATCCTTCTACTAAAATGACGTCTGGTTGATCGATAAGCACTTGAAGCTGTAACAATTGCGCAAGCGTCCATTCCCGCTTTTTCGAAACGATTTTTAACACGCCATCTCCCTCGACCGAGCTCCCATCGGCTCCGGCAAGAAGAAACCGGTCACTGTCTGTGCTGCCTGTAGGCGCTCCCCCATGGCCATGGTGCTTCAGGCAAGATACTACCATCCCTTCATTGCGAAGGACCGCTATCAATTGCTCCATTAATGTCGTTTTGCCAGCATTTTTGTAGCCTACGACTTGGAAGATACGGCAACGCTTCCCCACGGCCATTCACTTCCTTGTTGTTCACCTAAAAGCAATATATCCACTTCCATGCCAGATTGATAGCCACGCGTCCCTCCAGACAACATCATCAACACATCTGCTTCGGCAAGAGAAATGACCGACCCTGACTTGTCGAGGCCAGAGGGCGCCACTTTATGAACGCCATCTTCTTCTGAAAGAATGCCGCGCACCAATCTTGTAAATGGATTCGGTTTTGGAAAATCAACCGCTAAAATTGCTTTACTCTTTTTCAAATGAATGTTTTGAGCTTGAAGGCTACGCCGGATAAGGGGGCGGACAAACAACTCGCAGCCAACAAAACAAGCCCCAGGATTGCCTGACAAACCGAAAAACGGCTTGCCGCCAACATGGGCCGCAGTTGTGACGCTTCCTGGCCTCATTGCTACTTTGTTAAAAATTTGCTTGGCGCCTAATTTCTTAATTAGTTGAGGCACAAGATCAAAATCACCGACAGAAGCTCCTCCAGTTGTAATAACAATATCGACTTCTTCGAGCATGTTGCGCACTGCCTGCTCACATAGCTTGAGATCATCTGGTAGCTGTCCATACATAACAGGTTGTCCACCTGCTTGCCTTACTTGGGCTGCAATCATGTACGCATTGCTGTTACGGATTTTCCCAGGCGTTAGCGGTTCGCCGACTTCCAGCAGTTCGCTCCCCGTCGACAAAATGCCAACGGTTGGCTGAACGCCCACCGGCACGTAATTGTATCCGAACGTCGCCAGCAAAGCGGCGACGCCAGGATGGACATAGCTGCCTTTTTTTACAAGGGGTGTTCCCTTTCGTGTGTCTTCTCCTTGAAACGAAATATTCGTGTTCGCTGCAAAAGGGCGGACAACGGTGATGTAGCCATCGCTCTCTTCTTTAACGACTTCAAGCATCGCTACGGCATCACAGCCGTTCGGAATCTTTGCCCCTGTCATAATGCGCACCGTTTCCCCTGCTTTCACATCTCCTGCAAAGACAGTCCCCGCACCGATTTCACCAACTGTTTTTAAACGCACTGGGTTTGATCGGCTTGCTTGCGCCGTATCAAACGAACGAAGCGCGTAGCCGTCGTAAGGCGAACGGTCAAAAGGAGGGACGTCGTGGTCCGCAACAAGATCAGCAGCCAAAAAACGTTGCATGGCATCTAAAAGAGGGACTGACTCTGTACGGACAGGGACATCCATTTCTTGCAATACACGCTTTACTGCCTCTTCGATTGGAATCGGCAATCTTCGCTCTACCATTTTTACCTCCTCTTAACCTCCAATATAAGACATCTCAATTTTTTTTCTTGTTTTTGCTGTTTCTTCTGTACGAAGCTCCGAGTAGCGATCAGCCCGCACTGCCCATATTTGCCTAATTTTTTGCTGCAATGCCTCGTCTGAAATTCCCTTGCGCAAATCAACTCGCAAGTCTGTGCCATTTTCCGAAAATAAGCATGTGAATAATTTCCCATCAGCGGATAGGCGCGCACGAGTGCACGATTGGCAAAACGTTTCGGTAACCGAAGAAATAAAGCCAACTTCCGTCTCTGTGCCGCTATAGCGATATCGGGAAGCTACTTCCCCGTAATACGCTTGATTTACCGGTTCTAATGGCGCAATTTGTGAAACGAGCTTGTACAATTCCTTTTTCGATACAACATAGGAAAAATCCCAGCCATTCGTTTGGCCAACGTCCATAAATTCAATAAAGCGCAATGTGACACCAAGCTCCTTTGCATAACGTGCAAGGGGAATGACCTCTTGTTCATTTGCGCCTCGTTTGACTACCATGTTTATTTTCACGCCGAGTCCTGCATCCTTGGCAGCAGCAATACCGTTAAACACTGCTTGCGGCTTCGTCTTACGGCCGCTCATTTTTTGAAATGTTTCCGTGGACAATGCATCTAGGCTGATATTGACTCGTTGCAATCCAGCGTCTTTAAGGGCTTTCGCCAACTTCGGCAACATCACGCCATTTGTAGTCAACGCTAGATCTTCCAAGCCTTCTATAGCATGGAGTCGCCTGATCAAAAGCGGCACTTCTTTGCGAAGCAGCGGCTCTCCCCCTGTAATGCGGATTTTTTTGACGCCTAACTGCACAAACTGCTCTGCTGTGCGTACAATTTCATCAACAGAAAGAAGCTCGCTTTCATCCATAAAAGCATGATCTGGGCCAAACACTTCTGCTGGCATGCAATAAGAGCAACGGAAATTGCAGCGATCCATGATTGAGATGCGTAAATCTTGCAAAGGCCGCTCTAGCTTATCACAAATTCGTTGGTTCGCCACTTTACGCCTCCTTCCTTCCTCACTTACAATAAGTATGAAGAAGCTATTTCCACAATTTTAGTATAGCTGAAGTGGGGGGTAAAAGAAAATGCATCATACTCACGATGTGCCAGTCGTAAAAGTTGCCGTCCTCACACTATCAGATAGCCGCAGTGAGGCAGAAGACAAAAGCGGCCAAACCATTCAATCACTATTAGAGGAGCACCACCAAGTCGTCCGTTACAAACTAATCGCCGATGATGCAGACAAATTGCACGAGACTGTTACAGAGTGGGCACAAGCTGTTGATATTGATGCGATCATTACTAACGGCGGCACGGGGCTTAGCAAGCGCGATATCACGGTTCAAACGGTTTACCCGCTTCTTGATAAAGAAATGAAAGGTTTTGGCGAATTGTTCCGCGTTAAAAGTTACGAACAGATCGGCGCAAAGGCGCTCCTTAGCAATGCACTCGCTGGCGTACGCGAGAACACGGCCATCTTTTGCCTGCCTGGCTCAAAGAATGCTGTTACATTCGCAATGGAAGCCTTTATTTTGCCGATTTTATCTCATTTAGCTGGAGAATTGCGCAAATGAACATTGCCGGCCTTGTCCTTGCTGGCGGGAAATCTTCCAGGTATGGAAGCCAAAAACTATTTGCCGACCATCAAGGACTTCCCCTTGTTATGCGTAGTTTTATCGCGTTAGAACAGGCTGGCATTGACAATGTTTACGCCGTAACCAACAGTGCCCTAGCGCCTGCTTTTACCAAGATCGGAATGCCAGTCATTTGTGATACGACCCCTTACGAAGGGCCGCTCATTGCCCTTCAACACGCGATAGAAAAGGGGAGTGCTATAGGGCATGAGTGGTTCCAAGTCTTGGCTGGTGACTTACCCTATGTCCACTCAGCAATGATCAAACAGCTCGTCGATGAAGCTCGCTCTACTCCAAGCGTTGATATCATCTTGCCAATAAGCGGCACGAGAGCACAACCGCTCCATGCTCTTTACCATAGACGCTGCTTGCACTATTTTCCTAAACTCGGGCAGGAAGAAAAGCGAATGCGTGCTTTATATCAAATCGCAACGGCTAAACATGTCTCTTTTTCAGCAGATGAACCTGCATTTATGAATATTAATTTCCAGTCAGACTGGAAGGAGTGATTCCCTTGAGCCAATTCTCACACTACAACGAAGACGGGCTTCCTAAAATGGTCGACATCTCCTCTAAATCAGCAACAAGCCGGACCGCGACAGCAGAATGCCGTGTCCGGATTTCGCCCCACCTTTACGAGGCGATCCATGAACAATCATTAAAGAAAGGCAATCCTTTGCCAGTTGCCCAAGTAGCAGGAATCATGGCCGCCAAGAAGACGGCTGAGTGGATTCCAATGTGTCACCCTATCCTTATCCAAGGGACAGACCTTTCTTTTAAGTATGAACCAGTCAAAGACGGCTACATGCTCGTGATTGGCGCAACTGTTACCGTTGATGGCAACACAGGCGTTGAAATGGAAGCATTAACAGCTGTTACAGCTGCTGCGCTGACTTTTTACGATATGTGTAAAGCGGTCGATAAAAGCATGGTGATTGAAGAAACATTGCTCGTCAAAAAAACAGGCGGCAAAAACGGCGACTTTTACCATCCACGCAGACGAGAAAAAATGGATTAGGATTGACCCTAATCCATTTTTTTCAAAAAGGTTTGCACCCATTCTACGTACTTCCGTTTTTCACAATCTGCAGAATGGTAAAGACCAGAAGCGACACGAACTGGATCACCGAAAAAATAGCGTTCGTACAACATTTGCCGTGAGCCAAATTCGCTAATGCTCAAGTCGCGAGCAAGGCGGAGCAATTTTGTTTTTTCCTTCGCGCTCGTATATTCGCCGCGCATAAAACGTTCTAAACTCCCAGCGATCGGCGAGGCAAAATCCTTTTTGCTTGGCGCTGAGATGAAGTGGCTCGCGCCAAGCAATTGAATGATCTCAATCAAGCGCGCGTATGTCATTTGAAAATAACACGCACTAGCTTTTAACGGTTCTAGCTTCGGCACCATGATATCGTACTCATTGGCTTGCGCTTGCGTTTCCGCTGAATAAACAAATCCACGCATTGCTTCAAGAGCGACAATCACTTCTGATACTTTCCCTTGCACATGCGTGTGCTGGCCAATATTCAGTGTATCGACAAGCGCTTGGGCAATGCCGAGCAGCCACTCCGTTTTAACGATTTGCCTGTTCGCCGCTTGATACAGCAAAAATGCTTCAATGCCTGTTCTCGCAAAGAGCTGGCTCATTAGCCATTCATTTCTATACATAAATACCCGTTCCCACGGGATAAAGACATGGTCGAACACGACAACTGCATCGCCCTCTTCAAGAGTAGCAGATAAAGGGTAGTCAAATTGCGTTTCTTTCCCGAAAGAAGGCCTACTTAAAAATATGAGCCCCTCTGCATCTGAAGGGACGGTGCAGCCAAACAAATAATCGCTATCGACAAATGCAGCTGATGGAAGGACCAACAGTTCGTCGGTAATCCCCCCTTGTGTCGCCAAAAGCCGGGCTCCGTCTATCACGACTCCTTTTTCGTTTTCCTCGACAATCTTTGCAGCAACTGGCTGCTCGACGCTTTCTCCGTCAGGATAAAATGGTTTCCTGCTAATCGAAGGATTCACAAATGTGTGCGTAAATGTGTAGTCGTTCTTTACAGCTCGTTCATAAATGGATTGTATGCTTTCCCCATACTCTTTTCCATCTTCGGCAAAGAAATCTTTTGCCCCTGCCATAATCGCAATCATTGTATTCACGTATTCAGGAGAACGGCCTAGTACGCCTAAAGTTGATTGCGCCCACAATTGAGTTGCTTTTCTGCGCTTCGTCAAATCTGCTTTTGTGCGTGGGATTTCAAAAGAAAAATTAGCGTTTTTGTCGCTTGCTTGCAAAATATCTGCATGGGCATCGTCCAGCACCATATCGTACAAGCTTGCTTTTGCTTCTAAGACTTTCTGAAAAGCAGGATGTTCTGTGCTTTTCCCTTTTACGCATTCACCATCAATCCAAATTGTGCTTTCTAGTTGGGCAATTCGCTTTAAATATTCAGCACCAGTCGCCATTGCCATATTAACGCCTCCTTAGACGATATTAGCCTATGCGACGGACAAAATGGTGGTGTATAACGAAATGAGCCCAAGCAAAAACTAGCTAAAAAGAGAGGAGTGGCTGCGATGCCTGAGATGCCTGAAATGGCCACTTATCAAAAATGGCTCACCCGTACGGTAGTCGGCCAAATGATTACAGACGTCGAGGTAAACCGGGAGAAGTCCATTAATGTGCCTGTTATCGAATTTAAGGCAGCGTTACAACATCAGACCGTTACGGAAGTGTCACGACGGGGTAAGCAGTTGCTCTTCCACTTAGCAAGCGGGCAAATGCTTCTGCTTCATTTAATGCTAGGTGGCTGGATGCATTGGGGGACAGAGGAGGATGCGCCAGATCGAACCAAACAAGTGATTCTCTCCTTTTCACGACACAAACTTTATTTTATCGGGCTGCGCCTCGGCTACATTCACCTTCATGACCAACAGTCTGCTGAGCCCGTTCTTGCTAAGCTTGGTCCAGAAGCAAGCAGCATAAACGCTGACAAATTTAAAGAAATTGCCGAGCACAAGCGCACGATCGTAAAAGCTTTTTTAACGAACCAAGCCCACCTTTCTGGGATAGGCAATTGCTATGCAGATGAAATTTGCTACCACGCTAAGTTGACCCCCTTGCGGACAATCGACTCCCTCTCTTCCAAGGAATTAGCAGCATTGCACCAAGCGATTGCGCCGACACTGCAAGCGGCTGCCAATGCCGGTGGCTATATGAGTCACCCTTTCACTGCCTCAGATCGGTTGACAGGCGGCATGAACAGCAAACTGTGTGTGTATGATCGTGAAGGCGAGGCCTGCTTCCGTTGCGGCAACCCCATTATTCGCCAGGAGGCATCAAAGAAAAACGTGTTTTTCTGCCAAGTCTGCCAACATTAGTGGCATTTTATGTACGTTTGTCACAAAAATCTGCCTGTACTTCTTAGCTTAGATATGGTAAAGTGTCCTACGGCAACAACGCAGTTCGAGACCTTCCTGCGTTATCAAAACTAAGGAGATTTTGCTAAATGCCTACAGAGTTATATGGGTTCATTTTTGCCCTCATCAATTTTTTATTGCTTGGCCTTTTTTATAAAGCATTCGGTAAGACCGGCATGATTTGTTGGATCGGCTTTGCTACCATCCTTGCCAATTTGCAGGTTGTAAAAACGGTAGAGCTGTTTGGGCTAATCGTGACGCTCGGAAATGTGATGTATGCGACTACATTCTTGGCTACTGATTTGCTAAATGAAAAATATGGCAAACAAACGGCGCGGACGGCTGTATGGCTTGGGTTTGCCACTTTATTCATTTCAACTGTCATCATGCAGTTCGTTGTCCACTTCCCGCCCCATAGCGAGGACTTGGCACAAGAACACTTGGCTTTCATCTTTGACTTTGCGCTCCGTATTGCCGCAGGCAGCCTTATTGCTTACTTAATTAGTAACCATTTGAATGTATACATTTTTGCTTTTTTCAAAAGGCTATTCCCAAGACCGTCGATGCTCTGGCTTCGAAATAGCGCCTCCAGTTTTATTGGCCAAGCCTTTGATACACTCATCTTTTGCTCGATCGCCTTCCTCGGCGTTTACTCGTTTGATGTCTGGCTCGAAATAGCTTTCACCACCTATTTGATGAAATTTCTTGTCTCGTTGCTTGGCATCCCATTCATCTATTGGCTGAGAAGCATTAAACCATTAGAGCTGATCAAGTAAAAAAACAGGACCATTGAGTCCTGTTTTTTTACTTACATATAGTGAATTTGATGTTTGTGCCGTTCCATCATGGCTTCATTATACGCGTCGCCGCCATCTAAGTTGGCGCTGCGGAAGACTGGGACTTCACGGCCTGCCTCTTCAAGTTGTTCAATCATTTTTAGAACGATTGAATGAATGATAAAGCTGCCAACAATCGTTGAAGTCGGCGCAACCTTTTGCGACAACGACTTTACTGAAACAGCCGCATCGCCTGGCTCGCCGTTGTTATCAATTACCAAATCGCTTACTTCAAACAGCCGTTTCCTAGAAGAGTGACGGGACTCGACACTTTTAGAGTAAGAAACATTTGTCAGCGAGATAACGGTCATTCCTTTTTGTTTTGCTGCTATCGCCATATCAATCGCAACAGGATTTCGGCCAGACACTGAATGGATAAACAACACATCGCCTTGTTTGACCGGCTTTGATTCAAGCAAAATCGTCCCGTATCCTTCAAGCCGTTCCAATTTAGAAGTCAACGTGATCGGTTCAACATTCAGCATAAGCGCTGGGCTAAAAATCGGATTAAACAGCGCCAAGCCGCCGGCGCGGTAAAAGGCATCTTCAGCAATAATGCCAGCATGGGAAGCACCAAAAAGATAGAGCGACTTGCCTTCATTTATCGCATTGACCATGATATCAGCAGCTTTTCCGAGAACATCTTCCCCCTCATCGACCGTTTGCCGTAAGAGACGGCTAATTGACTCGTAATATTGCTCCACGTAAGACATTGATTTCGTCCTCCTTAAGGAAAGAGTTTGGCAACTAAGTCACCAATAAAAGACCAAAGCGAGAAATCGTTTCCGCCAAAAATGACAATCCAGTCTGACACTGTTCCACTTAACACCGGTACAGAAAGGCCGACAAGTAAAATCATCACGACACCTGCCGTCGCTGATCCAGCAATCGCTCCTTTTAGCCCGCCAGTTGCGTTACCAATAATAGCAGCCGTGCCAATTTCAAAAAAGCATGTAATCGTAAGGGGCACAATGACAAAGCTAAACAAACCGAGGCTGCCCGTCACGAAAATTGTTGCGACCGAGGTAATCATAGATACAATAAACCCAATTAGTACAGCATTTGGGGCAAACGGAAACAAAATCGGCGCATCGAGTGCGGGAACAGCATTTGGAATCCACTTTTGTGAAATCCCTTGGAATGCTGGAATAATTTCCGCAAGCATCATTCGTACACCTAGCAACAAAATCGTTAATCCGGCGCCAAACAAAATTCCTTGCATGAGGCTGTAAATAAACAAGTTCTGTTCCGCTCCAAACGCTGTTGAAGCAGCGTCAAACCCGATAATAAGGGATACGACCATATAAACAAAGAACATTGTAATCGAAGACGTAATGCTAATTTCGCGCAAGAATTCGGTAGATTTAGGGAATTTTATTTCTTCCGATGATTTTCCTTTTGTACCAAACAGCATCCCCACCCAGCCAGAAACAAGGGACAGGATCGTGGTTGGATGCCCAATGATAAAATCATCTGAACCCGTTACTTTGCGGATAAATGGGCGCAAAAGCGCGGGTGCTATAATAATATAAAGTGCTGTCATCAGTGAAGCAAACAAGATTATTTGCGTATTGCTAAGAGCGTTTTCAACTCCAACGGCCACAAAGATAAACGGAAACCAAAACAACATATGGCCAGTTAAAAACACATGTTTGATTTTCGTAAAGCGTGCGACAAGCAAGTTAATGACAAAAGCAATGAGCATGGCGATTCCGATTTGCGTCCCATATTGGCTTAAAATCGTATCAGATCCCAGCGCAGGCGCTACTTCTGCTTCTTGGATGTCATACATTAAATTAAAACCTTCTGTTAGCGGTGCAATCGAGCTTGTTAAAATATTTGTCCCCTGTGTTAAAATCACGACACCAATGATCGTTTTCGCCGTTCCTGAGACAACGGTCGAAAAATCTTTTTTCAACAACAACAAGCCAATCAATGCAATAAGCCCAAGAAAAATTGCTGGTTCCCGGATGATTTCAATAAAAAAGTTCATAACTCCTTGCATGGGAAACCCCCCTTTTTATGTTGGAAAGCAAAGCGGCCAAGGCTTAAGCCTTGATTTCCGCTGCTGCTTTTTCTTTGATCTCTGCCTTGTTGACAAAACTGTTAATGATCACAACTGGTTTCCCAGCTGACTCCTGCAACTTTTCCCCTAACTCCTTGCTCGTGAAAATATAGTCCGCAGGCGTACTTTGCGCAGAAGCGACATCTCCAGTAAACACATCGGCTTCTATGCCTAACTCTTTTAAAACACTTTCCAAATTCATTTTTAGGACCATGGAAGAACCAAGACCAAACCCACATACTGTCATAATTTTTAATTTGCTCATACGACACACTCCTTATAAAATAATTTGATAAACGTCCTCGGCTGATTTTGCTTCACGTAGCTGACCGACTTTTTCTTCATCAAGCAAAAGACGCGATAGCCGCTCAATTAAATGCAAATGGGATTCTGCTCCCGTGGCTGAAAATGAAAAGACAAGGTCAACTGGGTCATTCTCTTCATTGCCAAACGGCACAGCCTCTTTTAAGATTGCTAACGAAACGGCGTCCGTATGCACCGCCTCACTAGGTCTGGCATGGGCAATCGCCATCCCAGGGCCAATGACAATGTAAGGCCCGTTTTCTTTGACGGAATCAATCATTTGCTTGACATACTCTGAAGTTACCGCTCCTGACTTGACTAGCAAGGAACCTGATGCTTCAATGGCTCTCTCCCAGTCTTTTGCTTGAACGCCAACCGCAACATGTTCTTTTTTTATTAGTTCTTCTGTCATGTTGCACTCTTCCTCCCAATCCATTTCGTTATAAGCTGCTCTCTTTTCTCTTGTGTTTCCAAATAGCGGAAAAGCTGCAAAAAATCCTGGTTATGTGCTTCTTTAATTGCTAGCACGATCACGACTTCCACACGTTCAGGGTTAAAAGAGCCAAAATCAATTTCATGTTCAAATATGGTCATGCTAATGCCTTCTTTAATGACATTTTCAGGTCCGGCATGGACAAACGCTACCTTTGGCAAGAACACCATGTACGTGCCATTCCGTTCCACAGACATAATCATTTCTTGTACATACCCTTGGCGGATGTAGCCAGCCTGGAGCAGCGGTGCTGCCGCCAGGGCAATGCTTTCCTTCCAGTCGCTCGTGTTGGCCGTATGGACCGTTTCGTCAAAAAGCGTTGGCTCTACAGCTGAGGCATGGGCATATACTTGATTGAAACAAGCAAGCTGTTTGCGATTAATCATTTTTTGCCCTTCATGCTGAATCGTCCGTTTGTCTTCGTCATTTAACAGTGGGCTCACACGGAAAATTTTTGTGTCATTCCATTGTTTGATCGGCAGCTCTTGGGTTGTTAAGACAAAGTCGACATCACTTTCTTCAAGTGCTTTTTCTAAATCATCGGTGTTCACCACGTTAATTAAATGGAAACCAGGCTCAGCCTGTTGCAATTTTGTCGTCAAAATGGAAGAAGTGGCAAGCCCTGTTGAACAAACGACAATCACAGTTGGCAAAAACCGTGTGCTTTTGCTACGGTCAAAGCCAGCGCTCACATGCATTGTAATAAAAGCGACTTCCGCAGCTACAAGCGTATACCCCATATCCGCTGTAATTTGGTGGACCATCTCGTAAATGGCACGATACCGAACTTTAATTTCTTCCGTATACGGGTTGTCAATAACAAGCCCTTGTTCGATTCTCAAAAAAGCCGCTTTCATGTGATAAACCAAATCATTCATCAGTTTTTTGTCTTTTAACAAGTCGACTTGGAGAATGGTAGAAATTTGTTCAAGCAAATACGTGCAAAAATCTTTTTCCTTCTGATAACTCTCCCCTAAAACGGCGTCATTTTTATAGGAAACGACTTTCGCTTGTCCGAGCAACGTGTTCAAAAACGCCTGCTCATGCTCAGCAGTACGGTTATCGCATAGCGCGGAAACAATTTCACTTAATTCACCAAGTCGGTGTCCCGCTTCTCGTTCTTCCTGGGGAATATACACATAATGGCCGTGCAAAATCCGCTCATACCACCAACAAAGGAAAATCGTCAATACACGCAAGGAGCCCTCGCTATAAAACACTTGCCGATCCTCTTGGCAAGAACGAAGCCACCTATCAATTTGGCCGCGGTCGCCATTCTTTTCACAGTCAAACCAGCGCTCCACTCGCTCTAAGTCAACCTGTTTGTCCGTAAGCCAATGAAAAATGGCCCGGCGGATGCTTCGCTCTGTTCCATTCACGAAAAACCCTTTACGCGCTTGCCTTGCCAGCTGTAAACCAAAACGGTCAAGTGTCTCCTCAATATCAGGTAAATATTTTTGAATGCTTGACCGGCTTAAATGGAATTCATCCGCCAGCTGCTGGATCGTTACGGTTTCATGCATAACCGCAAACAAGCTCATCATCGCAATGTGGACATTTTTATCAAAAAAGACTTGATGGCCTTCGGCAATACGAAACAGTTCAGCACGCTTTTCCTCACCAACATGCAAAAATACGCCTTTGCCAGGCTCCCGCTTTAACGGGGCACCTGCCTGTTTTAACATGTCATCAATCGCATCTAAGTCATAACGTATTGTGCGACCGCTAACATTTTGCCATTTTGCTAAAAACTCAATAGTGACATAGTGGTTGCTACGGAGCAATTTTGTTAAAACGCTTTTTTGTCTGGACGATAACATCTTCATCACCCTTGCTGTAATCATATCTTGTGGCTGCCTGTAATTAAAGAGTGAAGTTTATCACAGTTGTGGCAAGAAAGTGATGGTTGTTGTCAAATAACTTTACATCTACTTAGGCAAAGACAAGGGATTTTTAAGCTCTCGTTTTCAGAAGGAGTTGGCAACAAATAGTGTGCCCGTTTATACTAAAAAAAACCAAACTAGCGGAAAAAACGTCCGGCTTTTCTGCCAAATCGCCCCTCTCTATTCAAATTCGTATAAAGAATGAAAACAAGGTTATCAAACATGCACGATTCACCGTCAGCAAAATTACATCCCGTTATTTGCCTAAATGACATGCAGATGCATTTCTAGCTAACCTTCCCCCTTGGTTCGAGTAAAGGGGCTTTCAGAAGAACAACTAGCCGACCAGGACTTAGAATAAAAAGACAAAGGAACCTGTTGCTGTTTAGCCAGGTTCCTTTGTCTCTATCTGTTTTGTTTTTTGAAATGTCACGCTGACTGCATAGCGTTTCGCGGGAAATGCATAAAAAAAGAGGCTGCTAGGAGCAACCTCTTTGTAGGATGGAAGAATGCCTTACATCATTCCTGGCATTCCGCCGCCCATTCCTCCCATGCCGCCCATGTCAGCGCCGCCGCCAGCGTTTTCTTCTGGCTTATCAGCGATAACAGCTTCAGTGGTTAGGAACATTGCGGAAACACTTGCTGCGTTTTGTAGAGCAGAACGCGTTACTTTTACTGGGTCAAGAATGCCCGTTTCAACCATGTTCACATATTCGCCTGTAGCCGCATTGTAGCCAACGCCAACCTCTTCAGCTTTAAGCTTCTCTACAATGATAGAGCCTTCAAGACCAGCATTGTGGGCAATTTGGCGAACTGGCTCTTCAAGAGCGCGGAGCACAATGTTTACGCCTGTTGCTTCGTCACCTGTAGCGTCAACTGCTTTAACTGCTTTGATCACGTTGACAAGTGCTGTACCGCCACCAGCAACGATGCCTTCTTCTACAGCAGCACGTGTAGAGTTTAGGGCGTCTTCAATGCGAAGCTTGCGTTCTTTCATTTCTGTTTCAGTAGCTGCGCCTACTTTAAGAACAGCGACGCCGCCAGCAAGTTTAGCAAGACGCTCTTGTAGTTTTTCTTTATCAAATTCAGAAGTCGTTTCTTCTACTTGCGCTTTCAATTGGTTGACGCGGCCAGAAATTTGTTCTGGGTCGCCAGCACCTTCAACAATCGTTGTGTTTTCTTTTGTTACAACGACTTTTGCTGCGCGTCCAAGCGATTCGATTGTGGCAGATTTCAAATCAAGCCCAAGGTCTTCAGTGATCACTTGGCCACCAGTAAGGATGGCAATGTCTTCAAGCATCGCTTTGCGACGGTCGCCAAATCCTGGAGCTTTTACAGCTACAGCATTAAATGTACCGCGAAGCTTGTTCAATACAAGTGTCGCAAGCGCTTCCCCTTCAACATCCTCAGCAATAATTAAAACTGGACGGCTTTGCTGTACCACTTGTTCAAGTACAGGAAGCACTTCTTGGATATTTGTGATTTTCTTGTCTGTAATAAGAACGTATGGATTGTCGAGGACTGCCTCCATTTTGTCTGAGTCAGACACCATGTAAGGAGAAGCATAGCCACGGTCAAATTGCATACCTTCTACTACTTCAAGTTCTGTTGAGAATCCTTTTGATTCTTCAATTGTAATAACGCCATCGTTGCCGACACGTTCCATTGCTTCCGCGATGATTTGCCCTACTTCTTCATCAGCAGAAGAAATCGCCGCAACTTGAGCAATGGACTCTCTGCCTTCAATTGGTTTTGAAATTGCTTTAAGCTCTTTAACTGCAGCAGCCGTTGCTTTTTCAATTCCTTTGCGGATGCCCATTGGGTTTGCACCGGAAGTAACGTTTTTCAAGCCTTCGCGAATCATTGCTTGTGCAAGGACTGTCGCAGTCGTTGTTCCGTCACCAGCAATATCGTTCGTTTTGCTTGCTACTTCAGCAACCAGCTTAGCACCCATATTTTCAAAAGCATCTTCAAGTTCGATTTCTTTTGCAATCGTCACACCGTCATTTGTGATGAGTGGTGAACCGAATTTCTTTTCTAGAACAACGTTGCGCCCTTTAGGCCCAAGCGTTACTTTTACTGCATTTGCAAGAGTATCTACGCCTTTAAGCATGGAACGGCGCGCTTCTTCACTAAATTGAATATCTTTAGCCATTTGTATTCGCCTCCTAGTGTGTTCTTTCCCTTACTTAGCCAATAATCGCTAGTACATCGCTCTCGCGAAGAATGAGGTATTCTGTGCCTTCATACTTCACTTCTGTACCTGCATATTTAGAGAAGATGATTGAATCGCCTTCTTTTACTTCAAGTGCCACTTTTTCGCCGTTGTCTGTTACGCGACCAGTGCCGACAGCAACAACCTTGCCTTCTTGCGGCTTTTCTTTTGCAGAATCAGGCAAAACAATCCCACTTGCAGTTTTTTCCTCAGATTGGATTTGCTCAATGATGATGCGATCTCCTAATGGTTTTAACAAGGAAAACACCCTCCTTTGAAGACGTATGTAGTCTTATTAGCACTCGGATTCGATGAGTGCTAACACATTTATTATAATAATCATTCTCCACTTGTTTTGCAAGGGGGTTGCTTGACTTTTTTTGTCGATTTACAAGAGATTTTTATTCTAAGTGCTGTTCACTGAATTTATGGATAAACTATGGTATGATGAAGCAACGAAAGTCTGATTATGTTAAAGGAGTTACGCTGTGACAAAACGTTATTTACTCGTCGTGTTTGCTTATATCGTCATGCAGACTGGTCTGGCTATTTTTGTAAGCTGGCTGCTGATGCGTTATTTTGCCATTTCCGGCGCCTTGAACATCGGCTTGTCATCCATTATTACATTTACGATTGGTTTAATCGCCATCCTCCTTATTTTACGCAAAGACGAAGACAGAGGCGGGGGCCTTCCTGGAAAGAAAGCGACTGTTCCAGAAACAATTGCGTGGTCGCTTATCGGTATCTTCCTTGTATTTGCGACACAAACCGTTGCCGGCTTGATTGAGCAACAGCTTCTTGGGATTGACCAAGGGTCTGAAAATACTGCGCAACTGGTTCAAGTCGCACAAGATTTTTTGCCTTTTATTCTTGTTGTGGCGATTCTTGGCCCGATTATTGAGGAACTCGTTTTTCGAAAAGCCATTTTTGGCTGGATTTATGTCCGCACCAATTTTTTTGTTGCGGCGCTCATAAGCTCGATTATTTTTGCTGTCATCCACTTTGATTTTCAACATATTTTGATATATGCTGCTATGGGTTTTTCGTTTGCCTTCTTATACGTAAAAACGAAACGGATTATTGTACCTATTATCTCCCATATGGCGATCAACAGTTTTGTCGTCATTGTCCAAGTCGTGTTTGCTGAGCAACTAACGGAGATTATGGAGCAATACGAGCAGCAGTCATCCTTTATCCAGTTATTCTTTTAGGGGTGCCTATGACAAAGTCGCCAATTTTTATAGGTCTATCGTATTTGTTGCTTGGGGTTGGCTTCATTGCGCTGACGTTCATTAACGTCAACCAAAATGGCTGGGGATTTATGTCTTTTCTTACTGCCTTTATCGCCGCCGTTGATTTGTATGTGGGTTGGCTCAACCTTCAACGAGGATTTAAAAAGAAACCAAATCAATCAGACTGATAGTAAGGATGGGAAAAACGAGGGTCCAGAACATTTGAGTAAGACAAAACAACGACATGTTGAGGCTGCACGCAGGTTACATTCCTGCTTGCAGCCCTTCGTTTTTTTCTTCCAATTTTTTGATGGCAGTGAGTACAGCACCCGCTGATACCGGAAACGGCATTACATGAATGGATTCTTCTGCGACTGTCGCTTTTTCGGCAACTGAACGCAAATCAGCTTGGAGCGAAATGCCTAACTGAGTTAGAGAATATGGAAGGCCAACTTTTTCATAAAATGGCCGCAATGCTTCGATTTCGTGCCATTTCTCTTCTAACGCCAATTGGACGAGAATCCCGTATGCCACTTTGTCGCCGTGGAGAATATCATGTGTTTCCGCTAAAACCGTCAAGCCGTTATGGATCGAATGGGCTCCTGCAATCCGTCCATATTGGTCCCCAAATCCCCCAACCATGCCACCTAGCTTAATAATCGTTTCTGCAACTTTACAAAAAGCAGTGCTCACTTCGCCTATGTCAAAAGCGTGCAAAGCCTCATCGCTTTTATCTAACAAAATGTCTCGACATAGTTTAGCCGTATAATAAGCCACCTCTAATGCTGGGGACTTTTCATCCATCGAACCAAGCTGGACATCCGCTTCGTACCATTTTGCAAGCGTATCGCCTATGCCAGCGACAAACAGCTCTTTTGGCGCAGTCAAAAGCAAGCGCGGTTCCAGTAACAACAACGACGCATTTTCTGGATAGACATCGTAGTGTGTATAAGTCCCCTCATCTGTATAAACGGCCGCAAGGGGTGTCCAAGGGGCACAATTTGAGGCTAGCGTCGGCACGAGCACATAAGGCCGTTTCGTTTGGTAAGCCCCTCCTTTGACTAGGTCAAGGAGTTTGCCGCCACCCACGCCGACAATCGCATCGTACTTGCCGCTTTGCACAACGGCTGCCAGTTGATTCATTTGATTTTGCGAACAAATTCCGTTGTATTGCCAGTAAGTTGCCTCAACAGCTGTAAATTCCGGCCAAAATCGTTCTGCCGCTTTCCAAGAGGCATCGCCATGGACCACTAAAATATGGTGAAATCCTCTCACTTTTAATCTGGCTTCTAAGGAAGACAGTATCCCTTCTTCCAATACATATTCATGTGGCGCTCCGCGAACAACAAGTGACTCCATCCTTATTCCTCCATCCAACTTGGCTTGCCAAAGCCTGCAAATTCTTTATCAATTACTTCCTCAAATTCAGCGGACTCAACGACCTCTTTAATATCGTTAGCCAACTCTCCGTCTGCATCTTCTGAGCGTACAGCCACGACATTTCGGTATTGGTCAGGCATGTTTTCCAACTTAATTGCGCTGTTTAAATCAAGTCCAGCCGATAAAGCAAAGTTGCCAGGAACAGCCGTCAACGGCTTTTCGCCCACTTCACGTGGCAATTGCGCAGCTTCTAGCTCTACAAACTGAAGGTTCTTTTCATTTTCAGTGATGTCTTTTACAGAGACAGTCAGCGGGTCTATTCCATCTTCAAATGAAATCAGCCCTTCCTCCTCAAGCATCAAGAACGCTCGAGCACCATTCGTTGGATCATTAGGAATAGCGATCTCGGCACCATCTTCAATTTCATCGAGCGAATCATATTCCTCCGAATAAATGCCCATTGGCGCTGTCGGGACAGAAATCAAACTAGACAACTCTAAGTCATTATTCTCGGCAAAATCATCTAGATAAACTTGGTGCTGAAATAAATTCGCGTCATCTTTGCCTTCAGCCAGTTCACGGTTTGGAATGATGTAGTCTTGATATTCATTTACCGTTACAGTGTAGCCTTTCTCCTCTAAACCAGGAATAATGGCTTTTGTAATCATATCGCTGTACGGGCCGGCGGTAGCTCCAAACCGAATTTCTTTTGAGTCTCCAGCGTTTCCGCCTTCACCTCCACTTCCACATGCGCCGAGGACGAAGATGACGCCTAAACTTATTGCACTTTTTACCAATAATGTCTTGTTCATTGTTTCTCTCCTTCTTTATCCTATCTATTTAAGCAAAAGCTTTTTTGGACAATGTTTTATTTTCTTTTATCTGTCGCTTTTGCAGTCAAATCTCCTAAAAACTGAAATACTTGGACGAGAATGATCAATATCACCACAGTCGCAATCATAATCGTATGGTCATAGCGATAATGACCGTAGCGAATCGCTAAATCGCCAACTCCGCCACCGCCAATGACACCCGCCATTGCCGAGTAAGCAATCAAGCTGATAATCGTAAGAGTAAGCCCTTGTACCATCGAAGCACGCGCTTCTAAAAAGAGCACGTCTTTTATAATCATCCATGGCGTCGCGCCCGAAGCGATTGCTGCTTCAATCAGCCCTTTGTCTACTTCCCGCATTGAGCTTTCTACAATCCGGGCAAAGAACGGAATCGCCGCGACCGACAACGACACACTTGCTGCGATCGGGCCTGTCGTTGTACCGACGAGCGCTTTCGTAAAGGGATAAAGGGCAACAAGCAAAATGATAAACGGAATGGAACGGACAATGTTGACAATGAAGCCCAATCCTGATTGGACAAGTTGATTTTCCCAGAACAAGCCACGGTCAGTTGCAAACAAAATGACGCCAAGTGGAAAACCAAATAATATCGCCACAGCTGTCGAGATGCTGATCATTAACAATGTCTCTAAAAAGGCATTCCACATATCTGGCAACATCTCAACTAAATGCACGAAGTCCATCGCGAATCACCTCCACTTCCGCGGAACGTTGCTTAATATAGGCAATCGCTTCCTGAATCGCTGTTGGCTCGCCCTTCAATTCCATAATAAAAATGCCAAGCGGGCGGCCGCCGATATATTCGATCGCTCCATGGAGAAAGTTTCCTTTTACAGAAAACTGTTGCAATGTATCCGAGATAATGCCTTGCTGGGCAACGCTTCCTTTAAAGATTACTTTAGCAATCGTTCCAGAAAATTGCCTCAATGTTTGTTCAGGGATATGAAAAGAGACGACATCGCCAATAAACTCTTGTGTTAACTGTGCTTTTGGCGCGGCAAACACATCATATACATCTCCCTGCTCAATGATTTTGCCATCTTGCATAATCGCCATTTTATGGCATATTTCTTTAACCACTGCCATTTCATGGGTAATGAGCACAATTGTGAGCCCTAGTTCTTCGTTCAACTTTTTTAATAATGCCAAAATCGATTTAGTTGTAGTTGGGTCAAGTGCAGACGTGGCTTCATCACACAATAGCACGCTTGGTTTGTTGGCTAGCGCTCGGGCAATGCCAACACGTTGCTTTTGGCCGCCAGAAAGCTGTGCCGGATACGCATTGCGTTTATTCGAAAGGCCGACGAGCTCTAGCAGTTCTTCAACCCTGGCTGGAATTAGATCAGCCCTTACACCCGCGGCTTTTAAAGCAAAGGCAATATTGCCAAATACCGTTTTTTGGTTGATTAAATAAAAATGCTGAAAAATCATGCCGATCTTTAAGCGCGCTTGCCGAAGCTCGCGTGTCCCCAGCCTGGTCAAATCGATTCCGTCAACGCGAATTGTCCCACTCGTCGGCCGTTCTAATAAATTGATACAGCGTAGCAGTGAACTTTTGCCCGCTCCCGAGTAGCCAACGATACCAAAAATCTCTCCTTTGCCTACTTTAAAAGAAACATTGTCTACGCCGACAACACGTTTTTTCTTCGTTTCGTATACTTTTGTTAACTCGCTTGCCTCAATCATCGGTTTCTCCACTCCTACATAAAAACGCTTCTCTCATTATGAAAGAAGCTGCGAAAATCCGTTTCCGTTTTTCCGGCTTATCTTTCAGAATGATCCCATTCTGCAGGAATTGGCACCTTCCCCGTAACGGGAGGTTGCTGGACGTCATTGGGCCTAGTCCCTCAGTCGCTCTTGATAAGTCCTTTTTTTATTTGATGTAACCCGTATATTACGCTTTTTAAACAAAATTGTCAAAACATTTATCGGCAGCAACCCCAAAAACACGTTTTCCACATTGAAAAACGTGTTTTTGTTTTGTACGTTTGTTTCATTTAGCGCTTTCTTGGCCATTATGATCAGTGGTTCCATGGTATTTCCGGTATGTAATCGCCGAAATGGTAATGCTGATCTCATATAAAATAAGCATCGGCACAGTAACAAACAAATGAGACGTTAATTCAGGGGGCGTAATAATACCAGCGATCACAAGCAAGGCAAAATACGCATATTTACGGATTTTCCGCAGAAATGTCGGCGTGACCACTCCTAGCCTCGTTAAAAACATCACAACTACCGGAAGCTGAAACAAAAGCCCAAAAGGGATTGTCAGTTGGAACAAAAATGAAAAGTATTCATTGATTCCATACATCTCATTTATTTCGAGGCGGTCGGCCATTTGCCCCATAAAGGAAATGACAAAAGGCAGTAAAATAAAATAGGAAAAAGCAATGCCTGCCAAAAACAATAGGAACGCAATTGGAATGTATGCGAGCGTCGCTTTCTGTTCGTTCTCTTTTAATCCCGGTGAAACAAATGCCCATAATTGGTACAAGATCACTGGGATGATTAGCACAAGCGCTGTTATGACAGCAAAGTTCATATAGACCCGAAGTGGGTCGGTCAATCGAAAAGCATTAAACGGCATATCAGCGGCTTGGGGGGAGTTCTGCAAAAATGTAATGACAGGGACCGCCAAGAAAAAACCGCCAATAAGCGCGACAATAAAAAAGGCGAGGACCACAAAAATCCTGCGCCTTAGCTCTTCCGCGTGATCCATAATGGACATGTCTTGCATAGGGACACGCCCTTTTCTGCCTTTACGCTTTTTCTTTTTGGACGTTTGTTGATTTGGTGTCATCATCGTCATCCGCTAATCCTTTGGTAGCATTTTTAAACTCACGCAATGTGCTTCCCGCTGCTTTTCCGAGTTCCGGCAGCTTTTTCGGCCCGAAAATTAGCAATGCGACCAGTGCAATTAATACGACACTCCCTACAGAAAGTCCTCCCATTGTTGTTGCCTCCTTCTTATAGTGGGTAATGCTTTAAAAAGTAAACAAGCGCCTGCAGTTCCACTGCAAGGTCAATATGATGAACGCGAATATGGGCTGGTACGGATAAGCGTACTGGGGTAAAGTTTAGAATCCCTTCAATTCCCGCTTCAACGAGGCGGTCTGCACTTTTTTGTGCCTGGGAAGCAGGCACAGTCAGAACCGCAATCGAAACATTTTGCAACCCAATTTCTTCAAGCTTGTCCCAGTTATACACAGGAACTTCGCCTACTTTTGTACCAATTTTCTTTTCATCGACATCAAAAGCATGGGTGATCACGGTATTGTTGTTTTTCGAAAAATTATACTGCAATAATGCAGTTCCAAGGTTTCCTACACCGACTAAAATCACGTTTGTCCGCTCATCTTGGTCTAACGTCTCCCTAAAAAAAGAAAGGAGATATTGGACATTATACCCATACCCTTTTTTTCCTAACGCACCAAAGTAGGAAAAATCTCTTCGGATTGTTGCAGAATCTACTTTTACTGCCTGGCTTAATTCAGTTGAAGAAACCCGCTGTTTTCCGGCAGCATGCAAGCTTTCGATAAAGCGGTAATAAAGCGGCAAGCGTTTTGCTGTTGCCTGAGGAATCTTCAGTTGTTCTGATTTCATGTCCGCCCCTTTCTGAGCTTTGGCTGCTGGCGCAGCATGATTCAACTCTATTGTACACGATTTTCGCTAAAATGAAAGAGCTCTCATTATGAACCTTTATTGTTGTTTGTATCTAAATTGATGTACACTTATTAAAGAACTTATTATGAACGCGAGGTTTGCTTTTTATGATTGTACTACAATGCGTAAACGTATCAAAGGCTTTTGGCACAGAACCTGTGCTCGAACAGGTAAAGTTAGAAGTACAGGCGAAAGATCGAGTAGGCTTAGTCGGGCGAAACGGGGCAGGCAAATCGACGCTTTTAAAAATCATTACTGGCGAAATCAGCCAAGATACAGGCGAAATCGTCATTCCAAAGCAAACAACAATTGGCTACCTAGCCCAGCATACAGGACTAGCTTCAAACCGTTCGATTTGGGATGAAATGCTTGAAGTGTTTGCGCCGCTGTTGGAAATGGAACGCTCACTGCGTACGTTGGAACAGCAGATGGCCGATCCAGACGCGATAGAGCAAAACAATTACCAAAAACTGCTTGCTGAATACGACCAGTTGCAGCTCGCTTTTAAAGATTCCGGTGGCTACCAATACGAAGCGGATATCCGCAGTGTGCTAGCTGGACTCCATTTTCATCATTTTGATTACAGCACAGCCATTTCTACTCTCAGCGGCGGGCAGAAAACAAGGCTTGCTTTAGCCAAACTGCTCCTTTCAAAACCAGACATTCTCGTCCTCGATGAACCAACGAACCATCTAGATATGGAAACATTGTCTTGGCTCGAACAGTATTTGGCTAATTACTCTGGGGCAATTTTAGTCGTATCCCATGACCGTTATTTTCTGGACAAACTTGTAACGAAGACAGTGGAATTATCGCGGGGGAAAACGACAACCTTTCACGGGAATTATAGCCATTACCTCGACGAAAAAGCAAAACGGTACCAACAAGCAGTCAAACAATACGAGAAACAGCAAGAGGAAGTCGCCAAACTAGAAACATTTGTTGCCAAAAACATTGCCCGTGCTTCAACTACGAAACGAGCGCAAAGCCGAAGAAAGCAACTCGAAAAAATCGACATGATCGATCGCCCTGATGGCGAAAAATCGGTTGTTTTTTCGTTTAACATCAACAAGCAAACAGGAAATGACGTGCTCACCATCCGTGACTTAACTGCCGGATACGGACAAGGCACGGTGTTTGAAGGCTTGCACCTTTCATTAACACGAGGTGAATCAGTCGGTTTAATTGGTGAAAATGGAGCAGGCAAGTCGACATTATTAAAAGCCATTACCCAACAACTCTCTCCACAGAAAGGGTCGATCATTTACGGCAGCAATGTCGTTATTGGCTACTACGATCAAGAACAAGCAAAACTTTCGAGCAACAAAACCGTTTTACATGAATTATGGGACGAGTATCCCACTACTCCCGAGAAAGACGTCCGCGCGGTGCTTGGCCGGTTTTTATTTACTGGCGACGATGTACTAAAACCTGTTTCCTCACTGAGCGGCGGCGAGAAAGCCCGTGTCGCGCTCGCCAAATTAATGATGCAGCAAGCCAATTTTCTCATTTTAGACGAGCCGACAAACCATTTGGACTTGGATGCTAAAGAAGTATTAGAAGCTGCACTGCTGGACTATCCAGGGACGATTTTATTTGTTTCCCATGACCGTTACTTTATTAATCGCCTAGCGACGCGGATCATCGAATTGGATCAAGGGGGCACAAATGTTTATTTAGGCAATTACAATGACTACCTTGAAAAGAAACGGCAAAATGCCGAGCGTGCTGCCTTAAAAAAAGAAGAAACCCTAAATAAGCAGGCCGCTGAAACAGATAGAAATTCGTTTCAGCTTGATAAAGAGGCGAAACGGCAAGAGCGGCAAAAAAAGCGGCGGATTGAAGCAATCGAAACAGAAATGGAACAAATTGAAGCGTCCATTTCCGCTCTTCACCAACAACTTGCTGACCCAGACGTTTATACCGATCATCAAAAAGCGCAAACGATCCAAGCCGAACTCGAGCAACAAAACAACGCTCTCGAAGCGTTAATGGAAGAATGGGAAACTCTTTCGACATAAAACAAACAGCCTAGAGTTATTAGGCTGTTTGTTTTTAAAATGAGGAAAGCGGCAGTCCGGGCCGTGCATTCATAGCCATATTCCCAGAAATGCCATGTAACCACATGCTGTGGGCACAAGCGCCGATCATCGCGGCATTGTCCGTACATAATGATAGTGGCGGAACCAACAACGTTACGTCTTTGTTGGCAAACGCTTCTGTCAGTGCTTTGCGCAGCCCCTTATTAGCAGCGACTCCACCGGCAAGCACTACTTGTTTCACGTTAAATTGCGCTTGCGCTCTTACCGTTTTAGCAACCAGAACGTCAACCACACTTTCTTGAAACCCTTTTGCGAGCGCCGCCCGATCGGTTACAATTCCCCGCTGCTTGTCATTGTTCAGCCGGTTGAGCACAGCCGACTTTAAGCCGCTAAAGCTAAAATCATAGCTGTCTTTTTCAAGCCACGACCGGGGCAAGTCCAGAGTCGCTTCAGCTGTATCGGCTAATTGCTCCACATTCGGGCCCCCTGGGTAAGGCAAAGCAAGAGCTCTAGCGACTTTGTCGTACGCTTCTCCCACTGCATCATCCCGCGTTTGCCCAATGACTTGGAAATGCCCGTCTTTCTCCATATAAATAAGTTCTGTGTGCCCCCCGGAAACGACTAAGGCGAGCAACGGGAACTGTAGCTTCGCAACGAGTTGGTTTGCATAAATATGCCCAGCAATATGGTGGACGCCAATTAGCGGCAACCCATGGGCAAAAGCAATCGCTTTGGCCGCATGGATCCCTACTAAAAGAGCACCGACAAGACCTGGTCCCTCAGTCACCGCCACAGCCGTTAAGTCCTGATAAGTCACTTTCGCTTTTTCCAACGCTTCCTCTACAACGGCAGTGACTACCTCTACGTGGTGCCTAGAGGCTATTTCGGGCACTACCCCGCCAAAGCGGGCATGGCTTTCCATTTGTGTCGCGACAACATTCGAGCGAATTGTATCGCCATTTTCAATGACGGCTGCTGCCGTCTCGTCGCAACTTGTTTCAATTGCTAGTATCGTTGTCATTTAGCTTCACCCACATGACCCACGCATCTTCTTGGTTGTCTGCGTAGTAGTTTTTTCGAATTCCAGCTTTTCGGAAACCGAGCTTTTGATATAAAGACTGGGCTGGCGTATTCGATACGCGCACTTCCAATGATAGGCTCACGACGCCCAGTGCCTTTAACCACTCCATCACATAACGCATTAAGCTTTCTCCATAAGAATGGCCGCGGTAATCCGAGGCGACTGCCACATTGGTAATTTGCGCTTCATCCATCACTTTCCACAGTCCACAGTAACCAACGACTTTCCCGTCTACGACGACAACATAGTAACAAGCGAATTGGTTTTTCGTCAGCTCTGTTTCAAAAGCTTCCCTTTCCCAGGGGGTTGTAAAGGCATCACGCTCAATCAGCAAAACCTCGTCGATGTCGTCAAGCACCATTTGTCTAATATAAGCCTTCGTGTCTGTCCTTTTGTGCACGCTGCCAGTTCACCTCCGCCTCCGCTTGGCGCAAGTACATTGGCTCGAACGCATGGACATGTTGAATTGGTTCCCGCTTGCTCGCAAGCGCACAAAGCTCGCCAGGTCGTGCATCAGCAAGCATCCTAGGGGCAAATACAGCCTGTTCCCCAAGTGCTGCCACGATCGCTTCACGGTGAAGACGGGCATCCTCGCCGACAAACAAAAACGGGCCATCGAGCGTTTGCAAATCGGAGAGCCAGTCTGTTAAAGAGCTATGTCGATCAGGCAGTTCCATCGTTATGTCTCGAGCCCCGCCGCTGCGATAAGCACCTGTAAACACCGTTTGTCGTCTCGCATCAATGATTGGGACAACATAGCCATGAAAATAAGTACCTGCTTGTGCCATAAGCTCAATCGTTGAAATCGCCACAAGCGGAAGGCCAAGCGTCCAAGCCAATGTCTTCGCAGCTGTTGTCGCCATCCGCACTCCTGTATAAGAACCGGGGCCTTTCGCAACAGCAATAACATCAAGATCAGCTGGCTTTATCCCTACTTCTTGTAAAAGCGATTCTACAGCAGGCATAAGCCGCAAAGCATGGTTCTTTTTCAACTGTGTCATGTATTCCCCTATAACGGTATCACCGTCACTTACAGCAACACCGAGCTTATAGGAGGATGTATCCATTGCTAGAATTTTTGCCATTGCCTAAGCCCCTCCAAACGTGTCCGATTCTCCTCGCCAACTGGTTTTAGGATAAGCTCCCTTTTCGTTTCACTAAGCAAATGAATCGAACAAGCAAACCGGTTGTTCGGAAGCGCTTCTTCCAAAAGGCTTGCCCACTCTACAACCGTAACGCCGTCCCCATAGAAATATTCTTCCAACCCTAAGTCTTGAACTTGCCCTTCTGCTCGGTATAAATCCATATGATAAAAGGGCATGTTGCCCTCATATTCTTTAATGATCGTAAATGTTGGACTATTGACGACACCATTTACGCCAAGGGCAACGGCAATGCCTTTCGCAAAATGGGTTTTCCCTGCTCCAAGGTCGCCATCGAGCGTCACGACATCTCCAGGTTTTAACATGCTTCCAAGTGCCGCAGCTAGCTCAATTGTTTCCTCAACTGAATTTGTTTGTGCTCTCCAGTCAGTCATGTCATCACCTACGTTTAAAATGATTGTATCCACTCATTTGCAGCGCTTGTTCACCTGTGTCAGAAGCCAAAAAAACCGCTGGCTCTCCGGCGCGGACAAACCCTATTTTATACAAGCGCCGCCCTTGCTGCTGTGCTACTTCACAGCAAGCCGAAAAGGCGCTATCGCTCATTGTTCCTACCAACTGGAAGTCCTCTCCGCCATTCAAACTCCATTTTACCCTTTTTTCCGGCAAAACAGAATCGATTTGCGGAGAAAGTTCCAACACTTTCTGCTTATCCAAAACGAGTTGGACATCGCTCGCTTCTGCTAATTCCATACTCTCGCTCGCAAGTCCGTCACTAATGTCATTAAGTGCTACTCGATAAGGTTGTTCGGCCAGCATCTTCCCCATTTCCACTTGTGGGACCGGTTCTTGATGCATTAGCACATATCGTTGTTCCTGTTCAGTAAATGCCCCAAACCGACCCCGCTGATCAAGCAACTCCAATCCAGCCGCAGATCCGCCAACAGGCCCCGTCACAAATACGACATCTCCTGGCCGAGCTTGGCTTCTAAAAAGAGCGCAACCTTTCTTGACACGTCCTATTGCCGTCACAGAAAGAACAAGAGAATCTTTTATAGAGACTGTATCGCCGCCAATTAAATCCATCCCGTAACGATCGCCAACTGCCCTCATTCCATCATAAAGGGAAGTTAGTTCTTCAGCGCTCCAACTTGGCGGGATCGCAATCGAAACTAAATAAAATTGGGGAACGGCTCCCATTGCCGCCAAGTCACTGACATTGATCGCAAGCGCTTTACGACCAATTTGGAATGGACTTAACGTGTCTTTACGAAAGTGGACGCCTTCTACCATGGCATCTACACAAACCACTTCATCCCAAGCATCCTTACCTGTATAAACAGCCGCGTCATCCCCAATTCCATGCGTTAGCCTCTCCTGGTATGTTTCCCGCGGCACGATGCTGCGAATAAAAGAAAATTCGTCGTCCATGTCAGTACCCCTTTCTTTAAAAAGCTCTAAAACAGAAAAAAGCCGAGACATCAGCCTCAGCTTTTGGTATTGCGGGGGACGGATTTGAACCGCCGACCTTCGGGTTATGAGCCCGACGAGCTACCAGACTGCTCCACCCCGCGTCGCTATAAATAAATGGGATTTTGCTTTGCTATTGTTTGAAAGAGGACTGTCTCTTCCTCTGCTTGCTTATTCAGGGACGTTTGTTGCGTCGAGACAACTCACTTCGTTCGTTGCTCCACCCCGCGTCGCTCTAAAAATGTTGATTTTTTGGTGCTATTGTTTGAAAGAGGACTGTCTCTTCCTCTACTAGCTTATCCGGGGAGGTTTTTGCGTCGAGACAACTCGCTTTCGCTCGTTGCTCCACCCCGCGTCGCTCTAAAAAATATTGGTTTTTTGGTACTATTGTTTGAAAGAGAATGAACTGTCTCTTCCTCTGCTTGCTTATTCAGGGATGTTTGTTGCGTCGAGACAACTCGCTTTCGCTCGTTGCTCCACCCCGCGTCGCTCTAAAAAATATTGGTTTTTTGGTACTATTGTTTGAAAGAGAATGAACTGTCTCTTCCTCTGCTTGCTTATTCAGGGATGTTGTTGCGTCGAGACAACTCACTTCGTTCGTTGCTCCACCTCGCGTCGCTCTGTAGTGTTTCGCTACTAGCATTTCCGTCGACAACAATTAATATACCATATTTATTTTACAATAACAATGCTTTTTTTATAAAAAAAGCAAACAAATTGGTTGTGTTTCTTTGAAAATAGGAGTATAGTAAATTTCAAGTCTTTTTCATGACAGTTTTGTGACGAAAAGGAGATGATTTTATGAAACGAGCATTACGTATGATCCTGCTCACACCTGTCGCGCTTATACTTGGAATTGTTCTCTTGCCAGCACTGGTTGCAGTGGATTTGCCGATGTTTACGCAGTTTATCGATTCGATTGTCTCAGGCAATCACAGATCATAACTTTTTTGCTTGGCTACAATATTTAAAAACGGCGGATCGATCCGCCGTTTTTTAGTTTTCTACTGGTATTTATAGCAAGCTTTTCCTTACCGCTTCTTGAAATTCGGCAATAATGTTTCGGCCATCTTCAATTCCTACAGAAATACGGATAAGATGCGTGCCAATATTTAATGCCTTTCGCATTTCTTCAGGAACAGACCGGTGGGATGTATTTAACGGATACGAAATCGACGTCTCTACACCAGCTAATGTTGGTGCTACTTTAACGAAAGTAAAGGCAGAAAAAAAGCGTTCGACATTAGCCTTTTGGTCGAGCTCAATGCTAACAATCGCCCCGTTTCCTTTTTCAGAGACAAATGGTGGATAGTAAACATGCTTCACACCATCCGTCTCTTGCATCGTTGTAGCTAGTTCGGCTGCATTTTGGCATTGCCTTTCCATGCGCAGAGCAAGCGTTTTAAGACCACGGCAGGCAAGCCATGCTTCAAAAGGACTCAAGTTGCTTCCTAACGCAATCACGCGCGCCCTCGCTTGATCAACAAGCTCCTGTCTGCCTACAATTACACCGGCAGTTACATCACTGTGCCCACCAATGTATTTGGTAGCACTATGGATGACCAAATCTGCACCTAACACATAAGGCTGCAACAAATATGGCGTCGCAAACGTGTTATCAACGATTACTAAAAGGTCATGTCTTTTAGCTGTGTCAATCAAGTCCTCCAAGTTCTCCACTCGAACAAGGGGGTTGGAAATCGTTTCAGCAAATACACCCTTTGTATTGCTTTTAATAGAAGCTTCCCAATTCTCACTCGGATGGACAAAACTCACTTCAATTCCAAATAAAGAAAGCTCTTTTTCAAGCAAAGCATACGTGCCTCCATAGACATCCATCGTCGCAATTAGATGGTCACCTGTTTTGCAAAAAGCTAAAATGGCACAAAGAATAGCCGACATTCCTGAAGAAGTGGCAACTCCGTCTTCTGCACATTCAAGCAATGCTACCCCTTTGCCAAGATCATCGGTATTCGGATTTCCATACCGGGTATACAAATAGTCCTTTTCGCCTTTGAAATATTGCTCCATATCAGCTAAATCCTTAAAAACAAAGGCTGAAGTTTGATAAATAGGCCGTGCTTTGCTTTGATTTTCCCCTTTTTCTTTTTGCAAAAAATGTACGGATTTTGTATTAAAAAATGGTTCCACGCTTCTCTCCCTCTCTCCTATGCTCTTACATTCCATCCAAACATAAAACCAAACAGCGAACCGATAACGGATATAGCCAGGTAAATCATGGCTTGTTTACGCTTTTTGAGGCGCCATAGTTCATATGCTTCCATACAAAAAGTTGAAAACGTCGTAAATCCGCCCAGCATACTAATAAACAGCAACTCAATTCCTTCCGGCAAAGGCTTGGCCAAAACACACCCTAACATCGCACATCCACTTATATTGATGACAAATACCGCCGTCATTAATTGAACGTTCTTTCCAAATTTCAACCAACACTCACTTACAGCAAACCGGAAACACGCCCCAACTGCGCCGCCCATTATTACATACATCATCTCGTCTGCTTTCTCGCTCCTAAAACTGATCCAAGGGCGACACAGCCCATTCCCCCTGTAACAGTGGCCAACAAATACACGCTTCCTCCAAACAAATGACCGTTTTGCAACATGGCGATCGTATCAGCCGCGAACGTTGACATCGTTGTAAATCCACCAATCAATCCGACGGTGATGCCTTTTTTTACAGCAAGAGGAACAGACTTTGTTAACTGCAAAATTGGAGTGAGAAAACCTAAAAGAAAACATCCTCCTAGATTTGTAGTAAAAATTCCCCATGGCCAGTTGTGAAAAGGGAAGATAATCGTTAAGATAAAACGAAAAGCACCGCCGAGGGCGCCTCCTAAAGCGACGGCGGCGTAGGTATAGACGATTTTCACGTAATTTGCCCCATTCTGTAAGATTAAACCGATTTTACTATAAGTCCATTCCTTTAGACAACTTGTTTTGAATGGCTCCATACATTTTCCCATATAGATAAACTGATACTTAATGAAGAAGGTGATAACATGGATATTATTTTACTAAAATTAAGCGCCGCCCTGTTTTCAGGGTTCCTGATTGGCATTGACCGGCAAATCAAGCATAAGCCACTCGGTTTAAAAACAAGCATGGTCATCTGCATCGCTAGTTGTTTAATAACCATCGTCTCAGTAGAAGCATACATGCATTACTCATCTGCTGGCGAGGGAACGCAAAATATGGACCCAATGCGACTCGCTGCTCAAATCGTCAGTGGTGTTGGTTTCCTTGGGGCAGGGGTCATTTTACGGAGAAGCAACGATGTTATTTCCGGACTAACAACAGCAGCCATGATTTGGGCAGCATCTGGAATCGGCATTGCCATTGGTGCCGGTTTTTACGTTGAATCGCTTATCACAGTCATACTCATTCTCATTGCAGTTAACTTAATTCCAGCTTTGTTAAAGCACATCGGTCCTACATCGCTAAGTCAAGTCGATGTTGCTCTTCGCGTTGTCATGTTTGAAGAAGCAGACTCCACACACTTGATTAAACAACTGCAACGAAAAGAAAGTACTTGGAAAGAACGGAAGCAAAGAAACATCGTCATTCGCGACGTGAAAATAAAAGACGTTGACCAAGGCGGCCAACAACTAGACATGGCTCTTTCTATTCCAAGAACCATGTACATGACAGAGTTATACGATCGGGTCAAGAACATTGAACATGTGAAATCAGTCGCAGTCGAACAACGGTAATAGAATAGCTGCCAAGGACAGCTGGCAACTCCTTTACATGGGAGTGCTCGTGCTTTTTTGGAATAACCCGCGGGGCCGCGGGTTATTGAGGTTGTCGACAAAGTCGATAACCGCCCTCAGACTGATAGAAAACGCTTGTCAGACGAGGAGTGCAGCCGAGGGAAGATGCGAATAGAACGGGGGTTCATGAGCATATGACCGAGGCAAACGACGAAGTATGCGAGCGTTTGTCTACAGTCTGAATAACCCGCGGGGCCGCGGGTTATTTATGTGCCTAGATACACGTGCTGCTCATAGTATCAGACATGGACGTTTCATGTCTACTCTTCTTATTGATCGTTCAGTACTCTATTAAAATAGCCACGTCTCCAAAATGTTAATATAAAAATAAAATATCCTGTATTTATATTTACAATTATATTTTTTCCTTTAAAATGATAGAATAGTTCTTTAATTTTTTTAGTGTGGCATCCCATCTGTTTTTAAACAAAACGATACCTCTAGGAGGAATAAACATGAGCAACGACATATTGAAAGGTCTAGATAAAACCATCCGAGATGCGATGTCCGATATGAACGTACCCGGCGCACAGGTCGCCATTATCAAAGATGGTGCTGTTATTTATTCCGAAGCTTTTGGATATGCCAACTTGGAACAAAACATTCCCATGACGCAAGATCATCTGCTGCCTATAGGCTCCTCTACCAAGTCGTTCACAGCTGCTGCTGCTGCAATTTTGGTAAGTGAAGGAAAATTGGATTTGGATACGCCGATCCGTACGTATATGCCGGAATTTGAGCTTTTCGACCCGGTCGCTACCATGCAGGCCACGACACGTGATTTACTTTGCCACAGAACAGGGCTCCCAAGGCACGAGTTTATGTGGGTTCATTGGGATGATCTGAGCCGTGAAGATTTAGCAGTCAATCGGATTCGTCATTTAAAGAATAATATCCCGTTCAGAAGCGGTTTTCAGTATCAAAATCACATGTATGGCGTCATCGGCTATTTAATTGAAAAAATCAGCGGCCAGACATGGGAACAATTCGTCGAAGAGAAACTGCTTGCGCCGCTAGGCATGCGAGATTACAGTTTTCGCATTCCATATCCAGATCCAAGCGGCAAATACGCGAGATTATATACACCGAACGAGGATGGGGTCAATGAAGAAAATGTGCCATTGGTGATTGATGCAATGGGGCCCGCCGGTTCCATTAATACGACCATTAACGAGTTAGCCAAGTGGATCGTCTTTAATCTAAGTGGTGGTAAAGCAGAAGACCATCCGTTGATCGATTCGGCCATTTTTCAAGAACTGTTCAAGCCAATTATTTCCTATCAGATCCTGCCATTTGATTTCCCGGAACGAGTAAGGGTTGGCTATGCGCTCGGATGGACGGTCGATTCTTTCCGCGGCCATAAAGTGGTGGACCACGGCGGAAATGTGAATGGAGGTTCTGCATTAATCTCCTTTATGCCAGATGAAAATATTGGAATCGCCATTCTGACGAATGCAAATAGCAATTTGTTTGGAACGGCGTTATCTATGGAAGTATATGACGGACATTTACGCTGCCAAGGCCAAAACAACTGGTTTTCTTTATACCAAGATGGAATGAACGCTTTGGTAACTACGATGAAGGGGCAGCTGCACGCCATCTATGATACAAAAATCGACAACAAGCCGTGCAGCCATGCTTTAGAGGAGTATAGAGGGACGTATACTCACTCTGGCTATGGAGATATCTACATTACCGTCCAAGGCGACGCACTGCACATGGACTATCACGGCCATTCAATGGATGTGAAACATCTCCACTATGACATTTTTACGTTTGAATTATTGAGCGGTCCACTTCCCCTTTCCTTTGCTACGGGCTTTGATGGCCGAATTAACTCGTTAAGCATACCGTTTGAAGGTACAGTCGAACCAATCCAGTTCATAAAGAAACAATAGGGCTGAACTATAGACCGAAACCGCCAAAGGGGAAAAATTATGTTAGGAGATCGATTGCGAGAAGCAAGAAAACAAAAAAGCCTTACTCTAACAGAGCTAGCCAAACAGCTTGGAGTCACTACGGGTTATTTGTCCAACCTGGAAAACAACCGTCAAGAGCCGTCTTTACCGATGCTCCGTGCCCTTTCTGAGAAGCTAGGCATTCCGGCAACAATGCTTTTTGCCGAAGAAGCAACCGATGAGGTCGTCGTACTGAGGAAAAAAGAAAGGCCATCCATTAAGTTTCTCAACTTGGGCCAAGAATGTGAAGTTTTGACACCGCTAGCGTGGCGGAGCGCCCAGCCTCCGGAAATCGAAGTGCTCCGCCTCTCTGTCCCTCCTCATGAACGCATCACGACAGAGGATGTATCTATGGATAGGGACGAATGCATTTATGTCCTCGAAGGCCAGCTTGAATACCGCTATGGCAATGAAGCCGTAACCATTGCAGAAGGTGGCAGCATTTTTATCCCGAGGAAAACCGGACATTATCTTTTTAATCCAGGGCAAACTCCGACTGTCATTCTATGGATTAACAAGTCGACGATAGGAGGCTAGCCCATTGAACAAGGACGTTTCCTTTAAGCTGAACGGAGAGAAAATCAGGGAATTAAGGCGTGAGCGTGGGCTGTCATCTACGGTTTTGGCCGAAATGATCGGTGTCACCCCTGCCTACATTTCGCAAATTGAACGCAATTTGGCGGAGCCCTCTTTGTCTGTTTTTCGTAAGCTGGCCACAACGCTAAACGTCGAATTGCTGTCCCTCCTGGAGTTTGAAGCGCCGTCAGAAATTTTAATTACGGCAGAGGAAGAGACGATCGTAAAAACATTTCCAGAGGCTCATGCCAAATATCGGCTACTGTCGCCACCCCAATTGAAGAACGGGGAGAAGCCGGATATGTCGGTCATGGTGGTGGAAATCGCAGCGAAGCAAACGGATTACGACGAGATGGTCACACATGATTTTGTGGAGTTTTGCTATGTGCTGGAAGGCTGCATCGAGTATAGGACGGGTTCAAGAACCTATAGCTTGTCCGAAGGGGATAGTATTTATCTAAAAGCAAATGTACCGCATTTCGTTTACAACCCCGGTACGCAAGAAGCAAAACTGCTGGCCGTGCTAGGCAATATTCATCCGCATGTACAGAAGGATTGATTCACTCGGTACATTTTTCTCTATTTTTGTTAAAAGCCGTCGACGCTCTCGATTAAAACAGAGCCTTTCTCAACTGGCTGGGTAGAGTGAGACTTTTGTTCACTCTACCTATTGACTCAATAACTTGTAAAAAATAGATAGCCCTCAAAGATCCCAAGTTAGGAAGTGCGAAAATGAGGCTGTTGGATAGTAAAAAGAACAAATTTTTCTTTAGTTTATTGGCGGTATTTATTATAACTGTTATCCCTAAAGTCGGTGTATACATTAACACTAATAATTACAATACTATTAGGTATGATCTAGGGTTTCCTGCTACATGGATATCAGTAACACAACAGTTTAATTTTGCAGATATTAATCTGATAGGGCTCGTCATCAATGTTGCCTTTTTTTACTTGTTTTTTGTGTTCGTTGAAATAGGTGTTAAAAAAATAGTTAATAAACTTAGAAGAGCCGACTGAATGTATAGTGGGGAATAAAAGCGCAGAGTTAACTGTATGCATTTAACTCTGCTTCTCCGAAGCAGTCGCTCTTTTGCTTCCTGCATATAACAAAAAAGACACCTGTTCAGGTGTCTTTAGTATTTGCCCGGCAACGTCCTACTCTCACGGGAGGAAGCCTCCAACTACCATCGGCGCAAAAGAGCTTAACGGCCGTGTTCGGCATGGGAACGGGTGTGACCTCTTTGCCATTGTCACCGGACTCTAATTGACTTCAGATAAGCGGCGAATCTCTTCGTCTCGTTCGTGATTCTTCTTCAGTCACGTACGTTTGTACGCTCCTTCAGTCGAACACTTCCGATCCTCGACCTTCTTGCTTCTCTTTGTCAATCGCTTTGCTTCAGATGCGGCGAATGGCTTCGTCTGCACTGAAGTGTAAGTATAGAAAGAATCGGTGATTCTTTCAAAACTAAATCCGAAATAGACTCAATTGTCAAGAATGGATAGGATAAGTCCTCGACCGATTAGTATCAGTCCGCTCCACGTGTCGCCACGCTTCCACTTCTGACCTATCAACCTCATCATCTCTAAGGGGTCTTACTGGCTTACGCCATGGGAAATCTCATCTTGAGGGGGGCTTCATGCTTAGATGCTTTCAGCACTTATCCCGTCCATACGTAGCTACCCAGCGATGCTCCTGGCGGAACAACTGGTACACCAGCGGTATGTCCATCCCGGTCCTCTCGTACTAAGGACAGCTCCTCTCAAATTTCCTACGCCCGCGACGGATAGGGACCGAACTGTCTCACGACGTTCTGAACCCAGCTCGCGTGCCGCTTTAATGGGCGAACAGCCCAACCCTTGGGACCTACTTCAGCCCCAGGATGCGACGAGCCGACATCGAGGTGCCAAACCTCCCCGTCGATGTGGACTCTTGGGGGAGATAAGCCTGTTATCCCCAGGGTAGCTTTTATCCGTTGAGCGACGGCCCTTCCATACGGCACCGCCGGATCACTAAGCCCGACTTTCGTCCCTGCTCGACTTGTAGGTCTCGCAGTCAAGCTCCCTTCTGCCTTTGCACTCTACGAATGATTTCCAACCATTCTGAGGGAACCTTTGGGCGCCTCCGTTACTGTTTAGGAGGCGACCGCCCCAGTCAAACTGCCCACCTGACAATGTCCCTGGCCCGGATCACGGGTCGAGGTTAGAATGCCAGCACCATCAGGGTAGTATCCCACCGACGCCTCCACCGAAGCTAGCGCTCCGGTTTCCAAGGCTCCTACCTATCCTGTACAGATGATACCAACACTCACTATCAAGCTACAGTAAAGCTCCATGGGGTCTTTCCGTCCTGTCGCGGGTAACCTGCATCTTCACAGGTACTATAATTTCACCGGGTCTCTCGTTGAGACAGTATCCAAGTCGTTGCACCATTCGTGCGGGTCGGAACTTACCCGACAAGGAATTTCGCTACCTTAGGACCGTTATAGTTACGGCCGCCGTTTACTGGGGCTTCAATTCAGAGCTTCTCCCGTGAGGGATGACCCTTCCTCTTAACCTTCCAGCACCGGGCAGGTGTCAGCCCCTATACTTCGCCTTACGGCTTCGCAGAGACCTGTGTTTTTGCTAAACAGTCGCTTGGATCCTTTCACTGCGGCTCTCTCGGGCGGTTAACCCTACTAGAGCACCCCTTCTCCCGAAGTTACGGGGTCATTTTGCCGAGTTCCTTAACGAGAGTTCTCCCGAGCGTCTTAGAATTCTCTTCTCGCCTACCTGTGTCGGTTTGCGGTACGGGCACCTGTATTCTCACTAGAGGCTTTTCTCGGCAGCGGAGGATCAGGGATTTCGGACCCGAAGGTCCTTCACGGTCACAGCTCAGCCTTACGGAACACGGATTTGCCTATGTTCCAGCCTTGCATGCTTCGACGCGCACAGCCAGCGGCGCGCTCACCCTACCTTTCTGCGTCCCCCCATCGTTCAAACAAATACGAGGTGGTACAGGAATATCAACCTGTTGTCCATCGCCTACGCCTTTCGGCCTCGGCTTAGGTCCCGACTAACCCTGAGCGGACGAGCCTTCCTCAGGAAACCTTGGGCTTTCGACGGATAGGATTCTCACCTATCTTTTCGCTACTCATACCGGCATTCTCACTTCCAAGCACTCCACCAGTCCTCACGATCTGGCTTCGCTGTCCTTGGAACGCTCCCCTACCCAATCCCATACGGGATTGCCATAGCTTCGGTGATACGTTTAGCCCCGGTACATTTTCGGCGCAGAGTCACTCGACCAGTGAGCTATTACGCACTCTTTCAATGATGGCTGCTTCTAAGCCAACATCCTGGTTGTCTGGGCAACTCCACATCCTTTTCCACTTAACGTATACTTGGGGACCTTAGCTGATGGTCTGGGCTGTTTCCCTCTTGACTACGGATCTTAGCACTCGCAGTCTGACTCCCGAGTTAAAGTCATTGGCATTCGGAGTTTGACTGAATTCGGTAATCCTGTGGGGACCCCTCGTCCAATCAGTGCTCTACCTCCAAGACTCATCACTCGAGGCTAGCCCTAAAGCTATTTCGGGGAGAACCAGCTATTTCCGAGTTCGATTGGCATTTCACCCCTACCCACACCTCATCCCCGCAATTTTCAACTTGCGTGGGTTCGGGCCTCCAGTCGGTGTTACCCGACCTTCACCCTGGACATGGGTAGATCACCCGGTTTCGGGTCTACGGCATCGTACTTAGGCGCCCTATTCAGACTCGCTTTCGCTGCGGCTCCGCTTCATCAGCTTAACCTTGCACGATACCGTAACTCGCCGGTTCATTCTACAAAAGGCACGCCATCACCCGTTAACGGGCTCTGACTAGTTGTAGGCACACGGTTTCAGGATCTCTTTCACTCCCCTTCCGGGGTGCTTTTCACCTTTCCCTCACGGTACTGGTTCACTATCGGTCACTAGGGAGTATTTAGCCTTGGGAGATGGTCCTCCCGGATTCCGACGGGGTTTCACGTGTCCCGCCGTACTCAGGATCCACTCTGGAGGAAACGAAGTTTCAGCTACAGGGCTGTTACCTTCTTCGGCCTGCCTTTCCAGACAGTTCACCTACTCCGTTTCTTGATCACTCCGTTGTTGAGTGTCCTACAACCCCAAGAGGCAAGCCTCTTGGTTTGGGCTGTTTCCGTTTCGCTCGCCGCTACTCAGGAAATCGCATTTGCTTTCTCTTCCTCCGGGTACTTAGATGTTTCAGTTCCCCGGGTCTGCCTCTCGACATCCTATGTGTTCAGATGCCAGTACCATCCCATTACGGATGGTGGGTTCCCCCATTCGGAAATCTCCGGATCGAAGCTTACTTACAGCTCCCCGAAGCCTATCGCGGTTCGTCGCGTCCTTCATCGGCTCCTAGTGCCAAGGCATTCACCGTGCGCCCTTTCTAACTTATCCTTTTTCACGTCAGACAACCGTCGGTTCTCTTTGTGAAATAAAAAAATACATAAAAAGGTATGCATTGAATTCTTGACGTCTCGTTCAAACAGTTATACAACCGATGAACAAAGATCAATTTGAGTTATTTCTGGATTCAGTTTTCAAAGAACCTAGTAAATGGTGGAGCCTAGCGGGATCGAACCGCTGACCTCCTGCGTGCAAAGCAGGCGCTCTCCCAGCTGAGCTAAGGCCCCCTTTTGTTCCTATTAATTCGTTTATGGTGGGCCTGAGTGGACTTGAACCACCGACCTCACGCTTATCAGGCGTGCGCTCTAACCAGCTGAGCTACAGGCCCCTCTTTTGACATCTCTACCTTAAATACACATTATTAAAGTTTAAGTTGTATCTAAAAGTATGAATTAGTCAATCAATATGGGGAATAATTAATGGAACAAATGAGAGTTTTGAGTCCTCTCAAAACTGAACAAGGCTACTGATTTCAATTACATCATGTAACACTTCTCAGTTTATGCTTCGTGCTGCCTTGCGACGAGTAACCGCAGGAGCAATAGCATTTAATCGAGAGTTTTGAGTCCTCTCAAAACTGAACAATAGCCTAAGCGCTATATGACCAGAAGATCATACATCGACTAGAGTAAAAACTCCATAGAAAGGAGGTGATCCAGCCGCACCTTCCGATACGGCTACCTTGTTACGACTTCACCCCAATCATTTGTCCCACCTTAGGCGGCTGGCTCCAAAAGGTTGCCTCACCGACTTCGGGTGTTACAAACTCTCGTGGTGTGACGGGCGGTGTGTACAAGACCCGGGAACGTATTCACCGCGGCATGCTGATCCGCGATTACTAGCAATTCCGGCTTCATGCAGGCGAGTTGCAGCCTGCAATCCGAACTGAGAATGGCTTTATGGGATTGGCTTCACCTCGCGGTTTCGCTGCCCTTTGTACCATCCATTGTAGCACGTGTGTAGCCCAGGTCATAAGGGGCATGATGATTTGACGTCATCCCCACCTTCCTCCGGTTTGTCACCGGCAGTCACCTTAGAGTGCCCAACTGAATGCTGGCAACTAAGATCAAGGGTTGCGCTCGTTGCGGGACTTAACCCAACATCTCACGACACGAGCTGACGACAACCATGCACCACCTGTCACTTTGCCCCCGAAGGGGAAGCCCAATCTCTTGGGTGGTCAAAGGATGTCAAGACCTGGTAAGGTTCTTCGCGTTGCTTCGAATTAAACCACATGCTCCACTGCTTGTGCGGGTCCCCGTCAATTCCTTTGAGTTTCAGCCTTGCGGCCGTACTCCCCAGGCGGAGTGCTTAATGTGTTAACTTCGGCACTACGGGCATCGAAACCCCTAACACCTAGCACTCATCGTTTACGGCGTGGACTACCAGGGTATCTAATCCTGTTTGCTCCCCACGCTTTCGCGCCTCAGCGTCAGTTACAGACCAGAGAGTCGCCTTCGCCACTGGTGTTCCTCCACATCTCTACGCATTTCACCGCTACACGTGGAATTCCACTCTCCTCTTCTGCACTCAAGCTCCCCAGTTTCCAATGGCCGCTCGGGGTTGAGCCCCGAGATTTCACATCAGACTTAAGAAGCCGCCTGCGCGCGCTTTACGCCCAATAATTCCGGACAACGCTTGCCACCTACGTATTACCGCGGCTGCTGGCACGTAGTTAGCCGTGGCTTTCTGGTGAGGTACCGTCAAGGTACCGCCCTATTCGAACGGTACCGCTTCTTCCCTCACAACAGAGCTTTACGACCCGAAGGCCTTCCTCACTCACGCGGCGTTGCTCCGTCAGACTTTCGTCCATTGCGGAAGATTCCCTACTGCTGCCTCCCGTAGGAGTCTGGGCCGTGTCTCAGTCCCAGTGTGGCCGATCACCCTCTCAGGTCGGCTACGCATCGTCGCCTTGGTAAGCCGTTACCTTACCAACTAGCTAATGCGCCGCGGGCCCATCCCTTAGTGATAGCCGAAGCCATCTTTCACCCTCTCTCCAGGTGGAGAAAGGGATTATCCGGTATTAGCTCCGGTTTCCCGGAGTTATCCCAGTCTAAAGGGCAGGTTGCCCACGTGTTACTCACCCGTCCGCCGCTAAGTTTCAAAAAGCAAGCTTCTTGAAACTCCGCTCGACTTGCATGTATTAGGCACGCCGCCAGCGTTCGTCCTGAGCCAGGATCAAACTCTCCGTTAAAAAGTTCGATTAGCTCATTGCACAACCGAAGTTGTGGCTCACTATCATTCATTGACGAGATACCTTGTATCTCTTTTTACGCTTGGCTTTTGTTCAGTTTTCAAAGGACTCGTTTGTCAGTCGTTTTTTAGCGACTTTTCTATCATACAGTTTCCCACCAAAAAAGTCAACTACTTTTTTGCAATGGTGGGCCTGAGTGGACTTGAACCACCGACCTCACGCTTATCAGGCGTGCGCTCTAACCAGCTGAGCTACAGGCCCAAAAAATCATAATCTACTAAAATCTTTAAGATGGAGCGGGTGATGGGAATCGAACCCACATCATCAGCTTGGAAGGCTGAGGTTTTACCACTAAACTACACCCGCGTATTATATTGTGCAATACATTACAGATGGTCGGGAAGACAGGATTTGAACCTGCGACCCCTTGGTCCCAAACCAAGTGCTCTGCCAAGCTGAGCTACTTCCCGCAATGGCGCGCCCGAGAGGATTCGAACCTCTAACCGCTTGATTCGTAGTCAAGTACTCTATCCAGTTGAGCTACGGGCGCTTGTTTTATTTAAATTGTTTCGCTAGCTCGCCAGCGACAAGTAATAATATAGCATAATCATTCTGCATAGACAATACTTTTTTAAAAAATATTTATTACAACACAATCGTAACACTAACTGTCATTATACCACATTTTATATGGATCTACGAATATCATTGTTTTTATTATTGTTTAAACAATAATATAGAAGGCTTTTCCTGCTGTTATTTAAGGATAAGCCTTCCATAGCCTTTATTGCTAATACTATGATATTAAACTTAGAGGTACAGTAAAAATTACCCCCATTTAAGAACAATCGACATTGCGCAGCAATTGCCGCCTACACTAATGGCTAGAGATGCTAATTGGAACACAATGCCTGTTGGTGAAAACTTAATGTCGTTAACAGCAGTTAACCCTGGAACAGATTGAATCATGTGCTGCACAGTTAGGTTGTCGCTCTTTTGCGCAGCTTCCATTAGACGTTTCGCAAATGGCCGGTTCCCTAATTGGTGCAACAGGAGTTGACTCTGTTTAAGCAAAAACTCAAACTGATGAACAGACTCCGTCAATTCAGTCGTATCAACCGGGGGAAATTGTCTTAAAAACACAGCTTGAGGTGGGCATTGATGAAGAGCCCATCGCCTATAGTCGTTCATCTTCTCTTCCTTTCGCATCGTATACTGTCTTACATTTGTATGCATATATGCCTATCCAAGCTACATAGGAAAGGAAGGAACAACCTAGGCTTTACTTAGTTATATTATTGCTGTGCAAGTGTACCGATCGCTGATAATATAAAAACAGCAACAGCCAAAATAGCAAATAGCAGCCAAAACTTAGGCATTTTTTTCTTTTTAATGCCGCGGTAAACAAGACCGCATAGCCATGTGATCAATAATGCTATCAAAAATGCCCCTAACAATCTACCAACAATATAGCCGATTACATAACCCATTTCCTTTATTTCCCTTCTACGTCCAATCTTTTATCAGTGAATCTATACAGAAGACCAAAACCAGTCGCCTCGTTTTGCGTTGTCACCCTACGATCGTCGTTTTTTTCTTACTTAGATCAAAGCGGTCAAGTAGCATATGTAAAGATGGATTGACGAAAATGCTTATTTCACTAGTGCAAGCTACGTTTTAGGCTACTAAAAGAATAATTGATATAAACCGGTTTCATCATCAATTGCTTGCGCTCGCTCAAAAGCTGTCCTTGTTGTACTACTGTTATTTATTAATTCATACATAAACATTAACACGAATAGAAGAGAGGCATTTCCATCCACATCATCCTTTGGTGCAATGTATGATTCCGCTTTGCCGTGTTTAAACGCTTCGGCTAGTTTTTTATCACCTAAAGTACAACCTGTAGCCACGACGTGAACACCCTCTAAATGTGCATGCTGCAACACGTCTTCGGCTCCAAAATAACAGGAACGAGGTTCATTTTCTACATAAACGTCTTCAGCCAATTCTGGCAATATAAATTGCCCTTCTTCCCCGTGAAAACATAAAATTAAATAATCGCTTTTGTCCCTTGTTTTACCAGATAAAATACCAACTAAATCATTGGGCCTCCCTATCCAGTGCATATGTACACGCGCTCCATAATACTCAAGTACAGACCGTAAAGAGAATGCTTCTAATTCACAATTTGGCCCTACCGCTAGTGTGATACGCATATTTGGCTCGCTCAATACGAATCACCTCCATATGAAATTGTTTATGCATTGCCATTGTAAATGAAGTTTATTGAATTTGAAAGATCAAGTAGTTGACCATCAAGGAAAGCCAGCGGATTTGGCCGCTAGCTATCGGCGATTTTCGTCTTTACATTTTGTCGCTAATATTCTCCATTTCGAGCAATCCTTTGACCCCACTAAACATCAAACTTCAGCTATGCTCACTCTCTTGTCTTTGTTCTTCCACAGCTTCTTTTCAAGAATAAAACAGGTTTTATGACAATGAATCGTAGATACTATTAGAATAGGCAGTAACCGCTTCGTCATACTCTGGATAGTTGTAGCCAAGACTGGCCGATAATCCTTTCGAGTATTTTCTAAAAAGCTCATAACAAGTAAATAAAGATTGCCACGTTTCTGCATAGCCCTTCTCACAATATGTCGAAAGCAGTGCTTCCCAATCCTCTTTAGGAAGATAGCGATCAATAAATTTATAATTTTTCCCCACACTAAACGTATATCCTCGCTCTGAGCCAACGTACCAAGCCATCATTCTCAACAAGTTAGGCCGAGCAATTTCATTTAAATGGTCGATAGCAAAGAGGATTTCCTTTCTGGCTAATCCTTTAACCACATAGGTGGAAACCATCCAGAATTCATTGCAACAATCATCAAACTCTCTTTCTGTTGGCTTTTTTATCCAATAGTGGCGATCATCGGCAACAATTTCATTTTTGACGAGCCGATCTTTATCAAGTAAAACTTCCACTAGGCCATCACTTTGAGAAAAGTAGTCTTTGACTTCGTTGAGAGGAATAAGGGTTAAATCCAATTTGTTGCCATCATCAAAAAGAATAATATAGGAAAACCAATTGCCTAATTCAGGCGGAAAAAGCTTCATGTCCTCCGGCTTTTGCATCATTATTGCTTTTCCGAATTGATCAAGCCACTGGTCATTTTCTTTAAACGAGTCCATATCCGTTACAAAGTAAGAAATATCATAATCCTGAAATTTATCAGGAGTGATCGTTTTATTTGTACGTGACCCTTCTAACGTGACTAAGCGAATTCGCTCATCGTTTTTCGCAAAATCTAAAAACAGCGCCATCATTTCTTGTTCGCTTCGCAATGCATTCTCCTCCGATCTACTATTTTATTCTTATTTTTATACCCTCTTCCCTTTCTGCAAGACTTTCATTCGCTTAAAGTTACATGTATTGACTTTTTTATATCTTACCTTAATTCCCCGCTCGTGATGGATTTTAAATAAAAAAAGCCCCCTTGGTGTGAAAGGAAGATTGACTTCCCACTTCAACCAAGGAGGTTCATACTCCAAAGGCTAATCAAGTAACCAGTATAGTCTCATCATTCAACCTCAATGAAACCCTCAATAAAAAATGCTTGTCCGAGCGCCCTATATTTGCGGGCACATCTGATTCCTTAAAGAACACTGCTCATTTTTTTGACGTTGTTTCTGTCCTTCTCAGGAATTGGTTTTTTCAAAAAGCCAATGATCAAGCATGTAATGATCGACCCAAGCAAGATGCAACCAACGTATAATAATGGTTTATCACTTGCAATCGGGATCACAAAAATACCGCCATGAGGTGCCTTTAATGAAATATCCAGCGCCATGCACAATGCACCGCCTACTGCAGCACCGATAATATTTGCCGGAATGATTCTTAATGGATCAGCAGCGGCAAAAGGGATTGCCCCTTCGGTAATAAAGCTTGCTCCCAAGACATAACTTGCTTTTCCTGCTTCTGCTTCTTGAATCGTAAAGCGATTCTTAAAGATTGTTGTCGCAAGTGCAATTCCAAGGGGCGGGACCATTCCGCCAACCATCAACGCTGCGGAAGGTTCAAAAATATTGGCAGCAAACATCGCTAGCCCAAAGGCAGAAGCCGTTTTATTAATCGGCCCGCCCATATCCGAAGCCATCATACCGGCTAATAAAGCGCCTAACAGTGCCGCATTTATGCCAGTAAGACCTTTTAATACAGCCTCCAAGTATTGGTTAAGCATAGACATAGGTGTGTTCAAGATAAAAAACATAAACGCGCCGACGACTAACGTACTTAATAATGGAACAATTAATACAGACACTAAACCTTGAAAAGACTTCGGTATTTTGGCCATTGCCTTGCCTATAAATTTAGCAGCAAAACCGCCTACAAAACCGGCTATCATACCACCGAGGAAACCAGATCCTCCGATTGTAGCGACCATGCCACCAATCATGGCTGGGGCTAACCCTTGTTTGTCGGCAATGCTGTAGCCAATAAACCCAGCCAGAATAGGAACCATTAATGCAAACGCCGCTTCTCCACCGACCTGACTAAAGAAATGGGCAATCACATTGTATTGATCGCTTTCAGGATCTGCAGCATAAATGCCAAACATAAAGGAAATCGCGATAAAAATTCCACCGACTACAACGAATGGAATCATATACGAAACCCCACTCATAATATGCTTGTAAAAATTCAATCCGGTTTTCTCTTCTTCTGACTCAGACTCCCGCTTCTGTACGGCCTGCTCAACCTTTTCATCGCGAATACGATAGGAAAGCGCTTGGTCAATTAAATGATCTGCATCACTAATCGCTTTCTTTACAGGTACATCAACAAAACGTTTGCCTTGTAATGAAGAAGTATCAACTCGTACATCGTGTGCCACTACAATGGCGTCTGCTTTCTGAATATCGGCTGCTGTTAGTTTGTTTTCAGGGCCATTGGCGCCATTGGTTTGAATTTTTACTTTCATGCCCCGTTTTTCGGCTGCTTCCTTTAATGATTCTGCCGCCATATAGGTGTGGGCAATTCCAGTCATACATGCCGTAATTCCGATTAAATATTTTCCTGAGTCTGCTTCGTCAGTTGTATCCTTTTCCTGTAAGCGGTCCTGTTCCTCAATCGCTTTCATCACCTCATCTACTGATGTAGCGACAAGGAGCTTTGCTCTAAATGTTTCACTCATTAAAAAGGTTGAAAGTCTAGACAAGAGCGCTAAATGTTCATTTGAAGCATTTTCCGGCGCAGCAATCATAAAGATTAAATTCGTATGTTGTCCGCCAAAATCAATTCCTTGCAGTGTGCGCCCCATTACAATTGTCGGTTCGGGTACAGTGCTAGATTTTGCGTGTGGAATCGCAACGCCATAGCCGACTGCTGTCGAAATTTCTTGCTCTCTTTTATAAATCGCTTTTTTGAATGCTTCCGGGTTATCAGTAAGGCCGTTTTGTGCCAATTTATCGACTAACTCATCAATAACAGCTGTCTGGCTATTCCCTTGAAGGTTCAAAATTATATTGTCACGCGTTAAAATATCGACCAATTTCACGTTATTCCCTCCTTTAAGTGTATGAGTTTAGCAAAAATAGAGGTGTGCCTTATTTGTCGAATTAAATAAATCCATTTTTTGTTTTACAACTTGTTGAGCTGCTTTCCGCGCACTTGGCATAATCACGTCTGGCTCATAAGCACTTTGGTTAGCCGTTAAGAAACGCCGCATTTCTTCAAAGAAAGCACTTTTCATGTCTGTCGATAAATTGATTTTTGCTACGCCATGAAGATACGTTTGCGAAATCTCCTCATCTTTATTGTCACTTCCTCCATGAAGGACAAGAGGAATTCCTACTTTTTCGTTGATTTCAGCGAGCAAGTCTAGCTTTAACTCTGGTTTGCCTGCGTGCTTATATTGACCATGAGAAGTACCAATCGCAATCGCCAACGTATCGATCCCTGTATCTTCAACAAATGTTTTTGCGTCGTTAGCGTCTGTATACAATATTTCGTCAGCCCCGCCTTCAGAGCTTCCTTCATTTGATCCAATTGTCCCTAACTCAGCTTCTATGGAAACATTTACGTTATGTGCAAGTTTGACGACTTCCTTCGTGATCGCGATATTGTCGGCAAACGAGGCATGTGAGGCATCAATCATCACAGACGTGAACCCATTTCGAATCGCTCTCATCACATCTTTGACAGACGCGCCGTGATCAAGATGAATGGCCATCGGCACTTTTGCGTTTTTGCATCTTTCCCGGACGTAGGCCACAAATTCATCGCCAAGCAACTCAATTTCATTCGGATGGATTTGGATGATGGCAGGGGCATTTTTTTCTTCGGCTGAATCGACAACGACTCGTACAAACTCACTGTTTGCGACATTAAAGGAACCTACTGCAAAGTGGTGTTCGTATGCAACAGCTAACAATTCTTTCATATTCATTAACATGGATTTTCTCTCCTTATTGGTTAAATCTGATTCCAAACTTTGATAAATTCTGTTTTCTGTTCTGTATGAAGAAGCTCTCGTACATGTTCGATTCTCTTTGTCTTCTGAAAAAACTCTGTAAAAGCGTATTCATTCCGTTCAATATCGGAAGAGGGAATGTAAATGATAATTAGCTGAACTAGCTCATTCCCCCACTGGATCGCTTTCTGATTAACGCCAATGATCACCCTCTCTTTATATTCTTCCATTTCAAAATAAGGGTGAGGAATAGCCACTAAGTTGCCTATCGACGTATAAGACATGCTCTCCCTTTTCATCGTTGGTTCATAGTAATGCTCTTGGCCATTTAGCGTAAGCAAGTGGCGGATCGCTTCTTCAGGGCTATTCTCATTCATCCAGTGAATCGCCGCGTCCTCAATAATCGAATTCTGGGCTTCAAGGAAGAAACGAATTTTCTTTATATCAATGCTTTGAAAGCCATTTTGAATCATAATGAAATTGGCAGTCGTTTGTGGTGTAAATGCTAGATTGATGCCAATGTATAAATAGGAATGGTCAAATACATAATAAGTCGAGCATTTTTCGATTTTGCAAATGTCTAGTTCATCAAAATATGTTGCAATTTTAGAAGCAATAAGCTTTGTCCGCTCATAGCTTCTACTGTAAAGAATGATGGTTTTTAATTTCTTCCTCTTTTTATCCTGTGAATCGAGAATGACTTGAATATGATACGCTAAATAAGCAATTTCACTGTCCTGAATTTCGACAGCAAATTCTTTTTCAATTTGTAGAGCAATATTAGAAGCAATACTGAAAGAGAAAAAATATTCTGCTTTCGTTTCTTTCACAAATGGGTTATAGATAAGCAAATTATGTGAAGCAGGATTAATAATTCGATAAATGTGATTAGAAATGTTATTTCTAAACCTTGTCTGTGAATAAGTAGGAACTTGGTAAACCTGTTCCACATGACGTAAAATCTCTTCAATTTTGCCTATCACTTCTGGATTCTTGTTTTTTATATTGGCATCGTCTAAGTCTAACTGTAACGATATTAAATAATTGACAAGAAAAACCGCTTCATCATCTGTGAAATGGACGAATTCATGCAACTGAGACCGAAACGCTTCTGCTACTTCAAATTCCTTGAAGTCTGTCAAATTTACCAGCTCTGTATCTTGAATGGCGACAAGGTGACCAGCATTGATTTGATGGATAATAATAATCAATTGAGTAGTCAGTTTTTTGTAAATAGAGAACTCCATGTTAAGCTGGTGATTTTTATTAATTTCATCCACCACTTTAAAGACACTTTCAATCGTTTCTGGCTTCACCCACGACCGGAATCCATTGACGACAAAATCCTTGAACATCTCTTTCTTTACAGAAATGGAGGTGAAAAAGCTTTCTAACAAAATTCGTTTTTGCATTTCCGTTCCAATCAATTTCATGCCTTTAAACACTTTTGTATCTATAGAAACATCGATTCCTAAAGCGTCAATATTCATTGTAAGCCGTTGCATTCTGCTGCGAATTGTCTGTGGAGAATAATAAAACTTGTCAGCAATTTCGTCGTATGTGGTATACCGATCCTCATTCATTAAAAACTGGATAATTTCAAACTCCAGCAGCGCTTCTTCCATTTCTTTATTCGTTGAGCCAGCTCGCTCTTGATCAAATTGGCTATCATCTTTGAGAAGTTTATAGCCTTGCGGCGAAGAAATAATGACGATGTCACTAAAACTCTCATTAATATCCTTAATATAGTTGCGAATCGTGCGGTCCGTGACATTTAAGATCTCAGCCAATGCGGAAGCGGATACATATTCTCGATTTTGGTTCAATAGAAAGTCAATTAATTGATTACGCTTTTTATGCAATCTAACCACCACCTTTCTATGTCATCACTGTATAATAGAAATGACATAGGCGCTATATCCGTATATTTTCCTATAGCTAGGAAAATATGCGCTTTCCATTTCTAAACAGTAGGCTATTTTGCTCATATGCCTTAAATACTTGACGAAGAGGAAAACCTTATAATTGTAAAAACGTATGGTCTAACTTGGATCACTTTGAATGGATATTAGAAGGGCGATAATACTAGAAGGAAGTGAATGGATAGAGGTTAAGAGGGTTGTTTCCATTTTTAAAGCATAAAAAAGGGGGACAGAACACTCCCCCTCCCTCAATAAAGTTTAATTTTCTTTCGAATACTCACGTATTCTTAGAATTTCATATACAAGCTAACCAGCTGCCCCCCCCCCACTAGATAACATGCCTTGGATATAGTTAGCACAAATTTTAATTTTTTACAGGGCGTGGACCATCCTAACGCCCAAACTGGATGTGTTTGGAAATTAGAGTATGACCGTGCTTCGTCGAACTCTCCACACAGCTCACGGTCGCTCACCCTCCCATGTCTCTCTGGATCCCTAGAAAGTCCATACATTCCTTCGTCCTGCGTATCCGTGGTGTGGAGGCCGGATATGCTCCTATACTGGGTCCATGCCCGAATGGGGTAAATATGCTCCGGCTCTGCACTGTTGGTGTTTGTCTTCAAATGATTTTGTTAAGTCAGCGTTTATACAGCCTGTCATGCTTGGTTCTGAGGGATGCCACACAAAAGCTTAGAACCATCAAATGGACACTGACGCTGTCCAATGACAAAAATAACTTTCAGTAACTTCCCACACAAAGCAATCAATGACTGTTGTTTTTTTAACGGCTTATCAGGGCGTTTTGTGTAATAGGAATGCAGGGCTTTAAAGGTGGAATTATGGGCAACGAGCGGGCGAATGGCAAGGTATAAAGCTCTTCTGAGCTTACTGCGGCCTCGCTTCGTTATCTTGGTTTGTCCTTTCCATTTCCCTGAACGATTTTCTCGTAAAGACAGCCCTGCTAAATTAATCAACTGCTGGGGATGGCTGTATTTGGTCAGATCGCCTGTCTCAGCCAGGATGGTTGTCACGGTAGCGACTCCCAGCCCTTTAATAGCCATCATTTTTTTAGCTCCTGGAATGGTCTTTCCCACCTCTTCAAGGTCCTGATCTAGTTCTTCCAGTTGGGTCTTGAACAGCTCGTATTGGTCGAGAAGGCAGCCCATTTCCTGCCTGGCAAAGCGAATGCCGACGGAAAGACCAATGCTTTTCTTTGCGGCTTCTACCAGCTTTGTCGCCCGTTGGATTCCCACTCCCCGTTGGACATAGGGCTTCCATTTCTGAAGCACTTCTTCAGGAGTCATCTGAGAAATGTCAGAAGGAAAAGGAAAGAACTTTAGCGTACAAAGGGCGGCTTTTCCTTCCCAGTCTCCGAATACACCGAAGAATTCCGGGAAGTAGCGCTGAATCAGATTTTGGATTCTGCCTTCTGTGGTCATAAGCTGTTCGACGAGCTGATCTCTTATTTTGGCGCCTTCTCTTAGTTCCGCATAAATGCCTTCTACGAGATTGGGTACGGAGTATCGCCCGTCTTTAATCAGCTGTGCAATCACTTTAGCGTCCTTTGTATCATTTTTCGTTGGTGAATTGTCATCAAGCTCTTTGCTTTTTTTCACGTGCATGGGATTGACGACAACGAACTGGTAATGCTTCGCAACAAGGTAATAAGCGAGGTTTTTCCAATAGTGACCGGTTGGTTCTGCCCCGAAAAGGATGGTCTTCTTTCCATTCTCTTGTGCATATCGTTCGGCCCAGACAATTAGCTGTTCAAAGCCATGAATGTGGTTTTCAAAGATCAGACGTTTCCCAAACTCGATGCCCCGGTCATCCTGAGCGCGGGCTACATGTTTGTCTTTGGCGATATCAATGCCAATGATTAAGGTGGATGGTGTGATTTGCTTGATTTTCTGGTTTTGTGTATAATTCATTGCGAGTCCTCCTTGGGTATCAATTAAGGGTCCTTTTCGCTGATCAGCTTTGGACACCTCGTATCATACCAAGGGGGCTCTTTTTGTTTCAAACCTCATAAACCTTCATTACAGGAATGCTCCTTTAATAGAGTTCACCTTTTGATAAAATTCTTGCCTTCCCGGCAACCTTTATTTTCGGTTGGTTGTGATTCACCATTTTCGTTACGATCGTAGATGGTCGATCCATACTGAGTCCTTGGATAAAGACGTAATTGTGGTCAAAATCGTTTAAGACATTGTTTTTGTAGAGATAATAGGTTAAAGCTCCAGTCGATGTCCCTGTCGCCGCTTCTTCATTAATACCGTAATAAGGACAGAAATTTCTACTTTCCGCCACGCCCTTAGTGGTATCAAGTGTAAATGCGTGGATGCCTGCGATGTGATTTTCTTCTGCAAAGGCGGCAATTCCTTCAAAGTTTGGTTTTAATGTATACAATACATCCTTTGTTCTTATAGGAAGCATTAAATCCCAAACCCCTGTACTTGATGTTTGAGGTATTAACTCAAATTGATTATCGCCAATCTGACTTTTATCGATTTCAAACAAATTTGATAAAATAGCGTAATCACGAATTGTTTTCCCTAGTCTTGGCTCGGCTTGTTCCATCACTATAAAGGACTGGGCGACTTCAATGGAGAGCGCACCGGCTAGTGTTTCCATCACATATGCACGATTGTCTTCAATCAGCTCGCTATCCAATAAAGCCTTAAAAGCTGCGACGGTGGCGTGGCCACACAGGTCAACTTGACAGTTTGGTGTAAAAAACTTAACTTCAAAGCGATTGTTTTCCAAACGCTTTACAAATGCTGTTTCTGAAAAACGTACTTCTGTTGCAAATTTTTGCATAAAATCATGCTCTAGATTTTTGTGTATGACCACACCTGCTGGATTGCCGCCAAAACGTGTTTCAGTGAATGAATCAATGACATAATAATACAAACGTTATTCCTCCACATCACCGTTATTAAATTGTCCGCTACAAATAAAGCGACTTGCTTTAACACTTTCCAGTAATGAACGCTTGCAGTATGTTTTGACATTCCATTGTTTTGATAGGAGGCTTGTTCTTTATACTTTAGCTGCCCAAATTTCGATTTCAATTTTGATCTCTGGCAATCCTAACTCCGCAAGGTACCCAATCGTCATTGCTGGATACTCCTTTTCAAACAGCCGATCCCACTCTGCATATAAAAAATCCCAATCGATTTGCTCAGTCGCCCATATGTTTACCTTTATAATGTTTTCAGCACTTAGCCCTTCAGATTCCAACACTGCTTTCATATTCGAGAACGTATTGCGCACTTGGTCATTCATATTGCTCGGGAATTGCCCTTGTTGATCGACGCCAACTTGACCGGATGTGACAAATAACTCTGCATTTCTAGGAATCTTTGTAATATGCGTATATTTGCCCACTGGTGCTGGCACACTTGCTGGGTTTTTTCTTGATATTTTTTCAGTCATTCATATCCCACCAATCTAAAGATTTTCCGCTGTTTTCGCCGACATGCGTTTAATGACTTCACCTGTAGTTCCTATTCTTTTAGTTTATCAGCCTACTTACGTAATTAATAACCTTGAAGATACGTACATTCCTATACTAACACGAACAAGCGATGAAAACTTCGTTCAAATAACATCCTCCCAGTAAGTTTGAAGCCGATCATGATATACTTGAACAGTTACTACATTTGTCTTTAAAATTTTAAATTGTAGTATTCTTGACTATCACAGGTGGTAAAAATCGTATATGGATGGGTGGAAGAAACGTTTGCATAGAAACAACAATGGCTCATCATACGCGACTTTTACTGCCATTAATGGGAACACAAGTTGAACTTCCCACTATTTTATACCCCTTCCGTAACAACAGTTTGCAAGGAGAGATAAATGATGATTGCCGATAAGTTTGATGTATTTTTATTTGATTTAGATGGGGTCGTTTATATAGGACCAGACCCACTTCCTGAGGCAGTAGAGTCGCTTCAACAATTACGAAAAAAACAAAAGGGCATTCGATTTTTAACAAATAACCCTTGTACAACACGAGAAAAAACAGCAGAACGATTGAACGCTTTGGGTATAGAAGCAAGCTGCGACGAAATTATTACCTCTAGTTGGGTGACGGCACAATACCTCAGTAAGGAGAACGTCACAACGGCCTTTGTTTTAGGTGATGAACATTTAAAGTGGGAATGCCAACAGGCAGGTATTGATATACAGGACCAAGTAGATGTAGATGCAGTCGTTGTTGGATGGGACGATCAGGTGTCTTTTCATGACATAAAAAAGGCAGCAAACATGATTCAAAAAGGAGCCACATTCATTGCTACGAATATGGACAAAACCTTTCCCACACCCGAAGGTCCTTCGCCTGCCGTAGGGGCCATTGTGGAAGCGTTACGTGTGTCAACAGCAAAAGAGCCTTTAGTTTTGGGGAAGCCCTATCCTCCTATGTTCAAGGAGGCGCTTCGTGATTTTCACCCGTCTTCTCAAGCAGTAATGATAGGCGATACTCCTTATACCGACATTTTAGGAGCACATCAGGTAGGAATACCAGCTATTTTAATAGCAGACATCGATTTTACACCATACCCTTCAGCAAAAGATTTGCGTAACCCAGATGTTATCGTGCCTCATCTAAAGGGTCTATTTGACGACAATATCAACATAAAGCCATCGGTCAGTCCTTCCTTTTCTTGGCCCGATAATATCAAGGCAGGAGTGGCGGCCATTATTTTTGATAAAAAACAGAGAGTTCTCCTCATTAAACGTCTTGATAATGGATTATGGGGTATTCCCTCAGGTCATGTTGAACCAGGAGAAACCGTTGAAGAAGCGATCATTAGGGAGATTTGGGAAGAAACTGGCTTGAAAGTAAAAGTGAATAAGTTAATTGGAATTTATTCAGAGCCTTCCTCTCAAGTTTTCTCTTATCCAAACGGGAAGATAAGTCAGTTTATCACCTCTTGTTTTGAATGCGAGGTTGTGGGCGGAACACTAATCAAAACAAGCAACGAAACATTAGATGCGAATTATTTTGACTGTAATGATTTACCAAGCAACCTTCTTCCTATGCATCCAATGTGGCTTCAAGATGCGTTAGCAAAGGAAGTAAAACCTTTTATTAGGTAGCATTTATATAACTATGGGCAACGGTCCTTTAGTCGGTAAAGAGCATGTCCCAAGATAGGCGCAAACTCTTTTTGACAGCTCAATACATTGTCCATACTTCCCTGATGCCTAATCGGTACTGCTAAAAAGGTTCATTGGAGTTTAACTCCGATGAACCTTTTTTCTTTTTGAGGGAGAATGGCACATTGTCGCAATCGATTTTATTGAAGGGAGATCGGAATGCTGTGTCATGTAACTATTGTTTTTCATCCCTGTTCGACACGTACTGTAATCGTTTGTATACTAATTAGTACCAATACAGTCAGGGATAGGAGTTGTTTATAACAAGTCCTTGCGCCTCAATGGCTAAATTTGTCGTTTCACTCTTACTCATGACTTCCCCCTGCCTTCTTTATTTCAAATGAAAAAAGATTTATGTTCTTTAGCCCATTCTTTAAATGTTTTAGCAGGGCGTCCTGTAAGCTCTTCGACAGTTGGCAAGACTGTATAGCCGATTTCAGGAGTATTGGTCGTCATTTCAATAAAAAAGGCAATGCTTTCGTCATCGTAGCCCTCTTGTTTCCATTTATCAATCGCTTCCTCTTTACTTAGTTCCACAAATGGAATCTCTTTGCCAATCGCTTCACTTATTATATTTACTTGATCGATGATTGATAACGTTTCTGGTCCAGTCAATGTGTATAGTTTCTCATGATGCCCGTCCTCAGTGAGTACGTGAACGAACACTTCTGCGATATCTTCCTCGTGAATAATTGCGCTAGCTGAATCTCCATTAAATTCACGGACAACCCCTTCTTTTTTAATAGACTCTTGCCAATTGTCAATCGCATTGCCCATTGTACAAACGTCCATTGCATGTTGCTCTCTTTCAATGCTTGCTCAACATTGCCTTCCCCGTAATTAGTAAGGAGTGCAACTTTTAGCTTACTGTACGAATCCTGACACCATCCGTGTCAGGATTCGTTAGACGAAGGTAAAAAAACGCATAAAAAAATTCAAGGGCCTAAACCCTTGAAATTTATAATGAACATGACTCACTTTGCAAAATTTAATTCCCATGATACTCCATTTCTGTCCTTGACAATCGCATGTTTCGCTCCCCAGAACGTATCCTGCAGTTCCATTTGTACTTCTCCGTCTTTTGACAGCTCGTTGTAGATGCGCGTTATTTCTTCTTCGCTGTCAAGGTCAGGACCGAGCAAAATATGACTGCCTTGGATCGTCTTTTGCCCAAATACATCAGCCATGTATAAAATGCAATTCCCATTGATGTGCAATTCGGCATGAATGTACTTTCCTTCATGGCCTTTAAACATTTCAATGCCGTCAGACAACTGGGTATTTTTGATTTCTCCGCCGAAAACGTTTTGATAGTACTCAATTTCTTCTTTGCAATTCTCAATCCTGAGATGAGGCACGATTCTTTTCATGAATGCTTCCTCCTAGTATGGCTTATATAGGCATAGCGTTTCATAACAGTATACCCTTTATTCAATGGAACATCCTTCATTCCTTCTTCTAAAGTCTGCGGCTAATGATCATTTTTTCAAAGATACTTTAAACACATAACTTACTTTTTCATAGTCCATTTTTTCTTCATAAAATCGATGTGCGCTTTCCCTTTGTAATCCAGATGATAAGGCAACTTGTTCATAATGATGGTTTTTTGCCCATTCATGTACATATGTAAGCAGCTTTTCTCCGTACCCTTTTGAACGTTTTTTCTGATCTGTGACTAAGTCGCAAACCCAGACGAATCGTCCATAATAGAGCGTCACCATTGGCTTAAAGCCAATAACAGCAACGATTTCATCCTCATCAAACAAAGCAAACATTTTGTATCGATCCTTTTCCTGCGCCTCGATTACGAATTCAAGATACGCGCTTTCGTCAAGATGAGTGCGCAACTGCTTTACTACTGGAAAGGCGGCGAGAATTTCTTTTTCTGATTGCAGTTCTTTTATCATTACCATGTATATCCCCCCAACTTCTTTAGCTGCTTAAGAAATTTAATATAGCACGTTTCTTTATTCCGTAAAACCTGTTAAATTCTTATTTTGGCAGTGCCTTACGGGAACAAAAAGGTTCTTTGAATCGCCTTTATATGTTATAACTAATGAAGTTGCTTGATCTAGGAAGTGAGCCAATGTCAGACAAACATAAACTACTACCGGCTTTAAAAGCAGCGTTTCCGTATACCATACCGATTCTAGCTGGCTTTTTATTTTTAGGAATCGCTTATGGAATTTACATGAACGCTTTAGGATTCGCGCCCATTTATGCTATTTTAATGAGCTTAACGATCTTTGCAGGGTCGATGGAATTCGTAGCAGCGCATTTGTTGCTCGTTGCCTTTAACCCGCTTAACGCTTTATTGCTTACACTCATGTTAAACGCAAGGCATTTATTTTATGGCATATCGATGTTGGAAAAATACAAAGGGACGGGGAAAAAGAAGTTTTATTTAATCTTTGGTCTTTGTGATGAATCGTTTGCCATAAACAATACCGTTCAAATACCACCCCATGTCGATAAGGGATGGTTCATGTTTTTTGTTACTTTGCTCAACCACATTTATTGGGTTGTGGGCGCCACGATAGGAAGCCTCTTCGGCTCTATTGTTACGTTTAACACGACTGGTTTAGAGTTTGTGATGACTGCCTTATTTGTCGTGATTTTTCTTGAACAGTGGTCAAAAGAGAAAACGCATCAAAGCTCATTAATAGGGTTAGGCGTTTCCATTTTGACATTAATCGTATTTGGTGGAGAAAACTTTATTATCCCTGCAATGGCACTGATGTTAGCCATTCTAACCTTCATGAGAAAACCTTTAGAGAAAGTAGAGGGAACAGCTAGACAATGACCGTGCCGCAACAAGTGATCATCATTCTCATCGTTGTTTTTGGAACAATGATGACTCGTTTTTTACCATTTTTAATTTTCTCAGCTGAGAAACCAACACCTTCATATATTAAATATTTGGGAAAGGTTCTTCCACCAGCAGTATTTGGCTTACTTGTCATTTATTCTTTAAGAAAAGTGAACGTCTTTGAAGGAAATTACGGCATCCCAGAACTCGTTTCTGTTCTTGTCATCATCGTTTTGCATTCCTGGAAAAGAAATATGTTGCTGTCTATAGCAAGTGGGACCATTTTGTATATGTTCTTCGTGCAAATCGTATTTTGAACGATTCATAGATTGTGAAGAATGATTTGAAACAAACGAAGAAAGACTACTTTAGAGGTGAATCATATGGACGCTTTTAAAGAATTTTTAGATCGCATTGATAACCCGCAACACCGGGCGCGAACGGAAGAGGTTTTGGCCTGGGTAACGAAAACATTTCCACATTTAGTGCCGAAAATCGCATGGAATCAGCCTATGTTTACCGATCACGATACATTTATTATCGGCTTCAGCGTCGCTAAGCATCATTTGGCTGTTGCCCCTGAACAAGCGGGGATTCATCAATTCGCTGATGAGATTGAACAGGCTGGCTATGATCACACTAAGGAACTGGTACGTATCAAGTGGGATCGTCCAGTTGATTTTTCATTATTAGAAAAGATGATCGAGTTTAATATACGGGATAAGGCAGACTGCACAACTTTTTGGCGGTAGACAGTTGGCGGAACAAGTTTTAGGGGGGTGCATTGTGGGACGATGCCCCCTTTTTACATACACTCTGGCTGAATCCTATTACCGAATAAGCCCTTTTTCAAAATATGTCCTAAGGGCAAGCCCGAATACTAGTGGCCCGCGCTCGCTAAAGGGTAATTTCCAAGTCAAAACAACCATTCCCCCCTCCCTCCACACTGCTACCATCACTTGCGATTTTTTTATTCACGCCTGGACTCGTCTTATAAAAATGATTGACAAGCCACCAAATGGTGTCCTATAATCAATACGTCACTAAATGGTGTCCAATTATAAATTGTCAAACAGCCACTGACGGCTTACTTTTGGCAATCATTATTAGGAGAGGGTGTTGTGAACGAGTATAGCCCATCGCGGGACGTGTTTGACGCGATTGCCGATCCAACTCGGCGCCATTTAATTCATCTTTTGGCAGAAGCAGATGAAATGCCACTCTATGAATTGACGGCACAGTTTCATATGGGCCGAACAGCCGTATCAAAGCATTTGACTGTCTTGAAAGAAGCCGATTTAGTTCGTGACCGAAAAGTCGGCAGAGAAACGCGATTTAGACTAAACGCCGCTCCTCTGAGAGAAGTTCAAGATTGGGTCGTTTTCTACAGCAAGTACTGGAATACGAACATGTTGCGCTTAGGCCAACTATTAGAGGAGGACGAAGAATGAGTTTAAAATTAGAATTGGATTTCCAATACAAGACGTCAATCGAAAAACTTTGGTCAGCTATCACTGACTCAAACAAGCTTGCCCAATGGATTACGGAAAATGATTTTAAGCCTATTGTAGGTCATCGCTTTCAATTTCGCCATGAGCCATCCGAATGGTGGGATGGTATTGTCGAAGGCGAAGTGCTTGTTGTCGATGAACCGAATCGCTTGTCTTATACTTGGGCAACCGGAGAGGAAAGGCATACCGTCACTTTGACGCTTCAGGATTTAGGGGACGGAAAGGTGAACCTTCATCTCGAACAAACTGGATTTTCGAATGTTCATGGCCTCGAAGGCGCGAAGCATGGTTGGAGTGCTTGGGCCAACGAACTTCCACAAGTGTTGGAACAATAACTTGCACTCGGTTGTTAATCGTTGCAAACCGGCTGCAAACAGCATGCAGCCGGTTTCGTAATGACTAAGCGAACCATACAAGAAAACGATTTCTATTGGAAGGATGTTACGTATGAGCGAATCGAATCGAGAATACATCGTCATCTCGGGTGCAAGGGAAAACAATCTTCAAAACGTCTCATTGCGCATCCCTAAGCGAAAGATCACCATTTTCACAGGCGTTTCTGGATCAGGCAAGTCATCGATTGTCTTTGATACCATCGCCGCAGAATCGACCCGTTTGCTGAATGAGAACTTCAGCATGTTCGTGCGCAGCTTCCTCCCCCGCGTTCCTCAGCCAGATACAGACGCGATTGAGAACCTAAGCATGGCAGTAATCGTAGACCAGAAGCGGCTAGGCGGCGGCTCTCATTCCACAATGGGCACAATTACTGATATCTCACCGATTCTCCGTCTTCTTTTCTCCAGAGCAGGCCAGCCCTACGTTGGAGAATCAAACATGTTCTCCTTTAACGATCCCCAAGGTATGTGTCCCGAATGTAACGGTATTGGCCGCAAACTGAACGTCGACATGGACAAAGCAGTTGATCTGTCAAAATCGTTGAACGAAGGGGCCATTAAACTACCTGATTATAAAGTCGACGGTTGGGACTGGTCATTGGTTGTACAGGCAGGACCCTTTGACCCTGATAAAAAACTGAGCCACTATTCGGACGAAGAGCTAGAAAAACTGCTTTACAGCAAAGCGAAAAAAGTAAAGATGGACTTTGCAGGAAAAGCAACAAATGTCACAGTAGAAGGCGTGATTGAGAAGTTCACCAACAAATACATCAAGCAAGATTTGAAGACGAAGTCTGAGCGTACACAAAAAGCAGTTGCGCCATTTATCACCGAGGGCACATGCTCCACTTGCCACGGCTCGAGACTTAGTCAGGCAGCACTCAGCTGCAAAATGAATGGCTTTAACATTGCAGAAATGTCTTCCATGGAGGTCGGACAGCTCATTCGCATCATTCATGAGGTCGACATCCCTGTTGCTGCGCCGATCATAAAGTCGTTGTCAGAGAGGCTACAACATCTTGTCGATATTGGTCTTGATTACCTAACATTAGATCGGGAAACAGATACATTGTCCGGCGGCGAATCGCAGCGCGTCAAGATGGTCAAGCACCTGAGCGGTAGCCTAGTAGATGTCACGTACATCTTTGATGAGCCGAGCGTAGGCTTGCATCCCCGCGACGTACACCGCTTAAACGAACTGCTGCAAAAGCTGCGCGACAAAGGCAATACGGTAATTGTTGTCGAGCATGATCCGGATGTAATCAAGGTCGCCGATCATATTGTTGACGTCGGGCCTCACGCTGGCAGCCATGGAGGTACGATCGTATACGAAGGAAGTTTTCAAGGCCTGTTGGAGTCAGGTACTTTGACCGGTACCCATATGAAGCGGCCACTTGAGCTGAAACATGACACAAGGCAGCCCTCCGGCAAGCTGTCCATCAAGAATGCGACATTGCATAACTTACAGGACGTAAATGTCACAATTCCAACAGGAGTGCTGACCGTTGTTACAGGTGTGGCTGGCTCAGGCAAAAGTACGCTCATTAACGACGTATTCCTCAGCCAGAATCCAGGTGCCATTGTCATCGACCAGTCGGCAGTAGGCGTGTCTACACGTTCAAATCCCGCAACCTACACGGGCATAATGGATGATGTGCGCAAAGCGTTTGCTTCTGCTAACAAAGTTAACAAAGGATTGTTCAGTTTCAACTCCAAGGGAGCTTGCGAAAACTGCCAAGGGCTCGGCGTCGTGTATACAGATCTTGCCTTTCTTGAAAGCGTGAAACTGCCATGTGAAGTATGCAGAGGCAGACGGTTTAAGGAAGAAGTCCTTGCCTACAAGTTAAATGGCAAGTCTATTGCAGAAGTTCTTGAGATGACTGTAGAGCGGGCATTGGAATTTTTCGAACAAAAAGAGATTGTCCGCAAGCTTCAGGCAATGAGTGACGTAGGGTTGAATTATATTACACTTGGCCAGCCACTTAGCACCCTTTCAGGCGGGGAATGCCAGCGTATCAAGTTGGCAAGCGAACTTCACAAGCAGGGCAGCATCTACGTGATGGACGAGCCGACAACTGGCCTGCATATGGCAGATATCGGCCTGCTTTTAACGATCATGAACCGCCTTGTCGATGCCGGCAATACAGTAATCGTCATTGAGCATAACCTCGATGTCATTAGCCAAGCGGATTGGATTATTGATATGGGACCAGACGGAGGCAGCAACGGCGGCGAGGTCGTGTTCGAAGGCACGCCTTCACAGATTATCCACGCAGAGCAGTCGATCACAGGAAAATATTTGACATAGAGCAGGAAATCGTTTAGAAAAGCCCGCTATTCGGGAAAAGGAGCTGAAACATGACATTTTTTCAAGATGTATTCTCGGTATTCAAAAAGAGAGAATTGGTTTTTCAACAAAGCTACAAAGAATCCGATGACATCTATTCTTTTCTTTTTGAAAAAGAGCACGATGTAACATGGAAAGCAGGACAATATGGATTATTCAGTATTACGCATAAAAAAGTGAAAAATCCTACAAAACCGTTCAGCATAGCCTCTGCCCCCACAGAGAATGTCATAAAAATAACAACGCGCATTAGCAATAACCCCAGTGATTTTAAAAAAGCAATGCTCGAATTAAAACCAGGTATGAAAGTAAAAATGAGCGGGCCAGTAGGAGCTTTTACTCTTCAAGAACAAAAGCCCTCACTCCTGATCGCAGGAGGAATTGGCATCACCCCATTTCGATCGATCCTCAAACAACTAGAGGCAGAAAAGACTGGGGACATCAAACCGATTCGTCTCCTCTATTTGGATAGCAAAAAGTCGTACTTATTTAAAGACGAACTTGATGCCATTGCCAACCATACGTCCATTCACGTGACTTACCTTGATTCACAAGACAGCTTGCATCAAGAGATTGACCAGTTTGCTGCTTCACATCAAAACAATGGCGTTTACTTTATTGCAGGACCAAAATCCATGGTCGATTCCATTACCACTTGCTTGAAAAACAAACATATTTCGAAACAGCATATTAAGAAGGATGCTTTTTTCGGGTATTAAAGAGAGAGAAGGTAGAACAGGCATGGAGCCCGTTCTACCTTCTCAATTGAATACAGCCACGTGCAGGCTCATATGAATCACCCCTGTAAAGTACTATAATCTAAAGACCATTATACAGGGGTGGAAAAATGTCATTGTAAAAATCAATAAGCGAATCATTAAATTAGCTCCCTTAATTTTTCATTGTTAATTAAGCGAGCGTTTTTTTAGTTTTCTATTTCGTTATCAATATAAAACATTTTCTTCATCCACTCAGGGCGACACAATAAGCAGGAGTTTTAAGTTAAACGCAGAATAGCTACCTATCAAGGTTTAAAGGAGTTGAAAGAGAGTTAACTCTGGTGGGCGTTGGGAAATAATTTTAGGAGGGGGTGGGCTCATGGGCAATCCAATATTAAAACAAATTGGCACTGTATTCATTCCTGTCAGTGACATAGACAAAGCTAAAGATTGGTACTGTGATATTTTTGGATTTAATGGAGATGGGGAGATTCTGTTTGGTCACCTTTATGTCATTCAACTAGAAGGAACGGGGATTGTACTAGATAGCAAAATATATTCGCCAGAAAAAACGTTTCAAACACCAGCTTTTCACTTCAATACCAATAATATTGAAGAAGCTTATCAATACATGCAGAGTAAAGGCGTGAAACTTCTTACAGGAATAGAAAACAACCATTACTTTAATTTTGAAGACTTAGACGGAAATATGTTAATGGTTTGCAAGTGTTAATTGATTTCATCGATCATCATTGGATTAAGCCTATTAGGCAGATAACACCTCCCCAGGCGATAGTCCGATACAACTGAAGAGGTGTTTTTAGATTTTTTATAACCTATTACGGAAAGGTTCTGTTAGTAACCTCTCTGTTATAACCGTTAGCGTAAAAGAGTTTTGATGATCTCCGATGTCACTTCAGTAGTGGAACTAGTTCCACCAATATCTGGAGTTCGAATACCTCTGCTAGTTACTTCTTCTATAGAATCAAGAAGATGATCTCCTAATTCAGTTTCCCCAAGATGATCTAACATCATCTTGGCAGTCCAGATCTGACCAATAGGATTAGCAATACCCTTTCCTATAATATCAGGTGCTGAGCCATGAACTGGTTCAAACATAGATGGATATTTACCATTGATGTTAATATTAGCTGCAGGGGCAATGCCAATACTCCCCATAATCGCAGCACCAATATCGGTTAAAATATCACCAAATAAGTTTGAAGCAACAATAACATCAAAACGTTCAGGTTGGGTAACAAAAAATGCTGCTAGTGCATCGATATGTTGCGAATCAACTTCAACTGACGGATAATCTTTACTAATCTCTTTAAACACATCATCCCAAAAAGGCATGGAATACACGATGCCATTTGATTTTGTAGCACTTGTCACATGCCCACGTCTCGTTTTTGCTAATTCAAAGGCGTAACGCATTGCTCTTTCTGTTCCCCGTCTTGAAAATACAGCGTTTTGAATCGCAAGCTCTTCATCTTCTTTATAAATTCTGCCACCAATCGAACTATACTCCCCTTCACTATTCTCCCTAACAACAAGCAAATCAAAATCTTTCGGGTTGGATAACGGGGAGTTAATACCTTTAATTAATTTAGCTGGTCTTACGTTAATAACTTGTTCAAATTCTCTGCGGATTTTAATTAAAAGCCCCCATAAAGATATATGATCAGGAACTAAACGTTGATTCCCCACAGCTCCTAAGAAAATTGAATCAAAATCTTTTATTTGCTCCAATCCATCTTCAGGCATCATACTTCCATTTTCTAAGTAGTATTCGCAACTCCAAGGGAACGATGTAAATTCGAATGTCAATCCTCCATGCAATTCTGCAATCGCTTTCAAAACACGTTCTGCTTCAGGGACAACCTCTCTTCCAACTCCATCGCCAGGAATACTTGCAATGTTTACTATCTTCATTGGACACCCTCCTATTCTCCTGAGAGCGACAGTCGACCAACGACCGTCGTTCTTTTCTGGATTATACTATTAGAGAATCTGAAAAACAATACCCTACTTAAATAAAAATCAGCTAGAAATGATCTCCTATCACTCTGCTGATTTTTATTAACTGATATCATGTTTGAGGAAGTACTTTAATGAGATGGGCTAAATCTAACTCAAGATGTGTAATCATCGCTTTAGCAGCTTTTTCCGATTCTCGCTTTTGTATAAATTCAAAAATCTGGTAATGTTGCTCAAGGATGGTGTTCGCGCGATCATCCCCTTGGAAATTTAATATACGAAAATAATAAATCAGCGACTTTAAATCATTAATTTGCTTTTTTAGTCTTAAGTTCTTTGTATAATCGATAATGGTACTGTGAAACAATTCGTTTAATGAAATGATGCAATCCTCTTCCTTTTTTGAAGAAATAGCCTGATCGGTCCTTATTAATAGCTTCTCTAATTCATGAATGTCTTCATCTGATGCAATCTTAGTAGTCTCACTTACTGCAAATGATTCAAGTGCCATTCGACAGAAATAAACCTCTTCAACATCCTTTTGGGTTGGTTTGTATACGAGAACCCTTGATTTTTCATCTACAATCACTAAGCCTTCTTTTTCTAAAATTCTAATAGCCTCTCTGATTGGACTTTTACTAACATTAAACTCCTTTGCTAGTTGAGTTTCAACTATTCTGTCACCAGGTTTAAAGTGTCCGGTAAATATCATTTTCTTGATTGAATGATAAAATTGTTCGTAATATGGAATAGGTCTTTCAACCTCAAACTCTTTCATTTAATCACCTTATTTCTAATTTGATAACTCAATCCATATATCTCTCCATCATGCCAAGCTATATTTTACAAATTTCCAGAATGAATCTTGGTTAGCTAGCGTTGCACAACGCGTTTGTTAACTAAATTTTCTTCTTTCCATGTAACAGAGGCTTCTATAACCTAATGTCTTAAGGTCGCGTTTGCGCTTTTTCAACCTCTTTTATCATAACCACTTAAAACCTCTTTAAAAGGGAACCGAATAAGGATTCCCCCAATGCTGCCAGGCAGCCTATCTATATTGTTTAGCTTTGCCCTCTCACTTAAACATACATGCGCCAAAGGGGATTCTTTACAAGTCCTATTTTACGTCATCCTTATAATTGTGCAAAGAGAAATCCAAAAACCGTTCCTTTATCTAATATTCGGTAGCATTAAAAAAACCGACTAGCTTTGTAGGTACAAAATAGTCGGTTTCAAATGAAATTTAAGCCGGCACGACAATAAATTTATACTGATTTATTTTTATTATTATTACCCAAAAACAATGATTCCACATGCAAATGAATTTGGTTTCCAGATGGATCTTCGGTAATGAACTCCCCATTCTCTTCAATGACTCGATAACCCATAGCCTCTAATTTTGCAACAATTGATTTTCTTTTTTCCTCGCTTGGGATAACAACCGTATAAAAAAGCATCCTTACACTATTGGACACAGGTTTTGGGGCATTTTTTCCAAACCACATATTGGTTCCAATATGATGGTGATACCCGCCACTAGAGAAAAAGGCCATTTGATTTGGTATATCCATGGTAATATCAAACCCTAAACCTTTATGATAAAAGTCCTTCGTTTTTTCTAAATCAGATACATGTAGATGAATATGACCGATCATTGCTTCATTTGGGATGTGATTCCATGTTTCTCCGTTTGCTTCAGCAATAACGCTCTCGACATCCATTGGAGCTTGCTTCGAGAAGTCTAATTCTCCTGCTGTATTTCTCCACGTCGATGGATCAGTGTCTACAGCCACTTCAATACCATGACCATCAGGGTCTTGAAAGTATAAAGCATCATGGGTTCCATGATAGGTAGCACCTTGTAATGGATACTTTTTATTCAACAGATGAACGATCAGTTTCCCTAAATCTTTACGAGTCGGAAAAAGTAAAGCATAATGATACAAACCTGTTGTCCGCCCTTGCTTAGGAATGATATTGTCAGGTTGTTCAATCGTAAGCAAAGGCGTGGTGCCATTTGCTGTCAATACTGCTTTTTTTCCTGATTGATTTAATACTTGAAATCCCATTAAGCCTTCGTAAAACTCAAGAGAACGACTTAAATGTTCAACTTTTAAATGAACGTGATTCACAAATGTATTTGGTTTTCTATGATAGACATTCATTTTTTACCTCCTAATAGATTCTACAAACAAAGGTTCATATCAGGCAGAGCGTATAGTGGGTCCCAATGTTATTGTTTAACGATTAAGGTCATAATAAACCCTTAGAATAATAAAAGGAAGTAGGCACATTTACGTTCTATAGTATACAAAAAGATACCAAAAGATAAACTTTTATAAAAATAAAAAAGCACCGAAGCCTAAAAGACTTGGTACTCCTTAGTTCCATACTCTTATAATCATGATTCATATAGTAGGATACTTCACAACAGGCCATTTTTCTTTCCTTAACTGATCAGTAAACTTGGAATCGACATTTATATTATGTTGGACAAGTTCCGTTGGAGTAAGAGCCAACCATTGATTTAAAGATACATCTTCAAACCGATCACTTTTGAACATTTCAAGAAACCACACTGATTCGTTGCCTGTATTTTGAATATAGTGCCCTGTGGCAAAAGGAACATACCCAACATCGCCAGCCCGATAATCAAATGTACGCGCTACGCCATTCCCAGTAAACACAGTCATTCTTGCCTGGCCAGTTAAGTAATACTGCCATTCATCATTATTCGGGTGCCAGTGCATTTCCCTCATAGCTCCTGGTTCAACTTCAACCAAAGCAGCAGCAATTGTTTTGGAAACAGGAAAATTCCTTGAATCGACAATACGTACACTGCCTCCAGGTGTGACCAATGGGGGCTGTTTTAATAATTCATGCTTAAACGTTTGTGGCACAGCGCCATAAGGGGAGTTTATTTGTTGCGACTGCAACGGTCCTGGAACTTCATCCTGGTAAATATACACTTGTTCAGTTGGAATGGTTGCAAATACAGATTCAGGTACACCAAAATTTGCCGAAAGAACGTCTTTCGGCGTGTGGGCCATCCAATCGGACAACGACAATGTACTTAAATCAGAGAACATCCCATCATCAAAAACAAGCAAAAATTCACAACCGTCATCCAAACCTTGAATCGAGTGGGGAATCCCAGGGGGAAAATACCATAAGTCTCCTGGGCCGACATCAGCTATAAAGTTCCTGCCATTTTGGTCAACAGCCGTGATCCGGGCATGGCCAAGTAACATATAGGACCATTCTGCTTGCTTGTGCCAATGAAGGTCACGTACGCCTCCTGGTGTTAAACTCATATTCACTCCGGCAAGTGTTGTCGCAATCGGCAAATCCCTTTGCGTAATTTCTCTTGACCAACCGCCATGATTTAATTGCATATGGGCATCGGAAAAAGAAAAACGCAAATTAGGAATCAACCCACTATCGGTTTCCGGTGGAACAAGTATATTAGGGTTTTGAAGATCACGCATCAAATTCCGCGGACCACGATCAACGCCTCCAGCGCCATCAGCTCGAATAGGCTGCGGAATATTTGGATTCCCTTTTAGCGGCTTCACGTTATCTCCCCGTTTCATTTTTTTAATCCCCTTCATCATATTAAACAGGAAGCTGCTTTATTCTTAGCAGTTCGACAATCGTATATATGTCTCTTCTTCTTTGGCCCTTTAATAGGATGGAGAACTTGTCTATATTTTTAGTACCTAGTCATCCTCCGTGTTTTTTAGTTTCAATCGTCTACTCAAATAATTTAATTGCTAAGAATCAATCATTTGTGTTTTAATAGATTTATCAACCAACGAGGTGAGCGCTTTGAAATTGAAACCATTCATAGTTTTTGGTTTAGTTGGTTTTATTGCCGGTGTGTCGATAAGTCTGTTTGACCCGAAAGTTTTTCATAATGTATTGGGTGGCGCAATCATTGCTAATACTGGAATGGAGATATTTTTTAACATAGCAAGGTACGGCGTTCTCGGCGCTGCAACTGCGCTCGTATTCGTATTGGCCTATCAGTTAAAACCGAAGGAAAATGTAAGATAGTACAAATTATTTAAGACTGCATTGTAGGGAAACCGATACATTAGAAGATCGGTTTGACGATCGGTTTGAAGCTAGTGTTCCACATTAATCAATATGAAAAAGACGCAATATCTAGTAAAATTGCGCCTTCTCCATATCATTATTCTCCTGTTTCTGCGAATTTCTTTATACGTGTTCCTATCTCATCTCGGACTCGTTGAAAGACCATCCATCTTTCTTCTTCGGTACCTTCTGCCTTCGCCGGATCATCAAATCCCCAATGGTCACGTTTCACATGTGCTGGCGTCAACGGACATTTGTCTGCTGCATCGCCGCATAGCGTCACAACAAAGTCAGCGTTGTTTAACATGTCTACATGAATGAGATCGGACGTTTGATCGGAAATATCAATCCCTACTTCGTTCATTGCTTTAACGGCATTGGGATTCAAACCATGCGCTTCAATTCCCGCGCTATAGACTTCCCACTCATCTGATAAATAATGCTTCCCAAATCCTTCTGCCATTTGGCTGCGGCATGAGTTTCCTGTACATAAAAAGTAAATGCTTTTCTTTGACATGTGTCTTCCACTCCTTAATGAATGATCATTAACCAGAGGTATAAACCTAATAACGTTATCAACAACACAGGCAGTGTAATGACTATACCAGTCTTAAAATAAGTACCCCATGAGATTTTTACACCTTTTTGTGTCAACACATGGAGCCACAATAATGTGGCGAGTGAACCAATGGGTGTTATTTTCGGCCCTAAATCGGAACCAATCACATTCGCGTAAACCATCGCTTCCTTCATTAATCCAGTCGCGCTCGTCGTATCAATGGCAATCGCATTAATCATTACCGTTGGCATGTTGTTCATCATCGAACTTAAAACAGCGGCAACAAACCCCATTCCCATTGTAGCAGCAAAAACACCTTGCTCCGCGGTCCTCTCAAGTCCCAAAGCGAGCAGATTAGTTAAACCGACATTTTGTAAACCGAACACGACAACATACATCCCAATGGAGAAAAAAACAATGTTCCAAGGCGCGCCTTTCAATATAGACCGGGTTTGAACAGCAGGGCTTCTTCTAGCTATCACTATAAAGATCAACGCAATCAGTCCTGCAATAATAGACACGGGGATATGCAAAAACTCACTAACTAAGTAACCAATTAACAATAGAACAAGCACCCACCAGGACAAGCGAAACATGTTATTGTCTTTAATTGCCGATGCAGGTGATTGCAACGTCTCGTAATTATAGTTTTTCGGGATGCTTTTTCGGAAGTAGAGATATAGCACGAGGATACTCGCGATTAAAGAGAAGACATTCGGAACAATCATCCGTGTCGCATATTCAATGAAGCCAATGCCAAAAAAATCAGCCGAAACAATGTTTACTAAGTTACTTACAATGAGCGGCAGCGACGTTGAGTCAGCAATAAATCCACTGGCAATGATAAAAGGGAACACCATTTTTTCATTAAAGTTTAAAGCACGGACCATCGCTAAAACGATTGGCGTTAAAATTAAGGCAGCGCCATCGTTGGCAAAAAACGCCGCAACTACGGAACCAAGAATGCACACATATACAAACATCAGCTTGGCGTTTCCTTTCGCTGCCTTGGTCATACGTAAGGCGGCCCATTCAAAGAAACCGATCTCATCAAGGATTAAAGAAATAATAATAATTGCAATAAATGTCAACGTGGCATTCCACACGATCCCCGTCACTTCAACCACATCGGCAAATGAAACAACGCCAAATAATAACGCGAGAATAGCTCCCCCACATGCCGACCAACCAATATTCAAGTTACGAGGCTGCCAAATAACCAACGCGAGCGTCATAATAAAGATCAATGAAGCGAAAATAACCGCTAACAAACTTAATCCTCCCTTTATCCACAGTCTACAGGTATTTCCTTCTCTACAAGACTGCGGTAACGTTCATCTTGATCTGAAAGTTGCTTCAAGACGCCTTGAATAAGGTCAGCTTTCGGAGAGGAGTGGTTCAAAGAATAAAAACGCCATTGGCCTTTTCGCGTTTCCACTACTAGGCCAGCTTCCTTAAGTTTCTTTAAATGCTGACTGATTGAAGGCTGACTCGCTTCAAACATATCGACAAACTGACATACGCAATACTTTTTCTCTGAAACCAGTTTCAACATGAGCAACCGAGTAGGGTCACTAATCACTTTCATGCATTTCGCAATTTCTTCGGAGCTTAGTGACTTAAATCCCATTCTTGATCTTCCCCTTCCAGACACCATTATATAATGCAACCATTATATAAGTAAATGCTAATATATATGACAATAATTTATGTGCTTCATAAAAAAACGAGCACCTGAGTACTCGTTTTTTTATCGTTCAAGATATTGTAGTATTGCCTTTCTACTCACTGTCTTGTTTTGTATGAAAATATTCCCATTCGTTTCCATCGGGATCGGTTACCCAAAACTTATCTTGCACAGCATAGCAACAAGTAGTATTCAATTCTTCACGGGCAAAGAAACCTTCACGTTCGAGCCTTTCTTTATGTTTAAGTACATCTTCTTTGGTCTCAACCTGTATACCTAAATGATTAATTTGATTTCCAGCCACTTTATTTCTCTGTGTTAACGTCAAATTTAAATTAGGTTTTTGGGTCAGAAATTTGACATAATCATCTTTTATTTTTACCGGTTTCACGCCTAAAAATCGTTTATAAAAGGTTTGACTTTCACTTAAATTTTTTACATTAAGCCCAATGTGCACATTCACCATTATTATTCCTCCTCTATATCAATAAAATTTGATTTAATAAACACAGCAAGCCCCATTTTGATAGTAACGAAGCTCCACTTGATCTTTTACTTGCTCCATCCTCTCTTCTTTTAACAATTGTTTCATCTCATCTACTGGATCTTTACAACATTTGTTAAAACGAGAAAAGAAACGTTTTAGTATCCTCAACTTGCCACTCACCTCCATCAAAAAAAATTGATTTAACAATTTATAATTAAAACCGTTACTTAGACGGTTTTAATATACAGCAGAGTTGTTCCGACAGTAAGGCATCAACTTCTGTCTCATTCACACTGTAATAATTCCAAGTACCCTTTGTTTCCATTTTCAACAAATTTGCGTCAACTAAAATCTTCAGGTGGTAGGATAGCTTAGATTGGCTCATTTGCATCTCTTCCGTAAGATCACATACACACGTTTTACCTTTTAGACTAAGGACATTTAACAGACGTAAACGTTTTGTGTCGGCTAGTGCCTTAAACTTGGTTTGGAAATCCTCTAATTCTTGATGGGAAAGATGATTATTAACAAGTTGTTTCATGATAGCACCTCAACTTTTAAATCAAAAAAAATTGATTTAAGTCCATTCTAAATGACAATAAACTAAAAATCAAGAGTTCTTGATTTAATAAATAATTGCTGATCGTATAACGTCCTACATCGTGACCGACGAAGCAGTAATGTCGTCTTTTGCTTGATACTGATATCCAAAAAAGCTGTTGACATTAAAAAAATCAACGTGTTATAATTAAAAATTTGTTAAATAAACAAATGTATGGTAACCTTAAGAAAGTCCCGTATATGGAGGTGGATAATATGTTTCAAATTGGCGATAACATTGTTTATCCGATGCACGGAGCAGGTGTAATTGAGGCGATAGAAGAAATAGATCTTTTAGAGGAAAAACAACAGTATTATATCATAAAAATGTCAATCAACAATATGAAAGTTATGATTCCAACTAGCAAAATAGTGAGTTCAAGTATACGGCCAGTTACTGATATACTTGCGATAAACCACATTATACACATATTTCAACACGGAGAATCAGATACGTTACTGCCGTGGAAACAAAGGTATAAAGTAAACGCGGACAAAATAAAAATGGGTGAAATGCAAGAAGGCGCTGAAGTTGTACGCGATTTAATGCGCATTAAGAAAGAAAAAGCACTTAATACAAGCGAAAAAGAAATGTTGGATAATGCCTATGAATTTTTGCTTAGTGAACTGGAAGTCGTTAAAGGAATCACCGATAGTCAAATAAAAAGTTTCTGTTAAAAATAGACATCATTGCACATCAGAAATTCACTAAATTTTTTGGTAATACCATGATTAAAAGTCATCATTTCAAAGACGTTCAAGTAGGTTTTTTAGTGAGCATGATACAGAGAACATAAAAAAACAGGCCCTATATAAGGAGCCTGTTTGTATGAAAATTAATTAAGCAGTTTGAACGTTAGCTGCTTGAGCTCCACGAGCACCTTGCTCAATGTCAAACGTTACTTTTTGACCTTCGTCTAAAGATTTGAATCCTTCACTTTGGATAGCAGAGAAGTGTACGAATACATCGTCTCCATCTTCGCGTTCGATAAAACCAAAACCTTTTTCTGCATTAAACCATTTCACTGTACCTTGTTCCATTTTTGTTGCCTCCTAGTGCGTTGCCACACATTATATTACTACTCTTGTCCAAAGTATCATCAAGACGAAAAGTCAATATTCATACTATCCTTTACACCGAACAAAAATAATTCTCTTTATTATAACAGAAAACGGAAGTAATGGCAAATTAATTTTAGTTTTTTTGCCATAGCTGTATAACGTGTGAATATCAGTATATACGCATGTCATCATCTCCCCTAAAAAAATCTTATTTTTCAGACTGGAGAAATTGCTCCACGTATGGTATATGATGACTAATATCTAAACAGTAAATTATAGTTTGAACTAGAAAGTAAGAATTAATTTTCATCGTAAATGCTTTGGAAGAAGTTAAACAATATAAGTAAAGGCTAATTGGAGGATAAGTTAGATGAAACCTAGAATTGGAATGATTGGATTAGGTGGGATTGCTCAAAAAGCGTATTTACCTATTTTATCAAAAGAAGTAGATTGGACCTTTGTCGGAGCATACTCGCCGAATAAACAGAAAAGAGAACAAATCTGCAACCACTATCGCATCAAAGCATATGAAGATCTATCTTCGTTAAGTGAATCATGTGATGCCATCTTTGTTCACAGCTCAACAGAAACACATTATGAAATTGTATCTCAACTACTTCGTGATGGAATCGATGTTTATGTCGATAAACCATTAGCAGCTACTATTGAACAGGCTGAGAAATTGGTTCATTTAAGTGAGGCGCTTGGCAGGAAGCTGATGGTTGGATTTAATCGGCGCTTCTCACCGATGTATGTAAAATTAAAAAAGTTACTGAAAGAGAAAGACACTGCTTGGATAAACCTTGAAAAACATAGAATCGCCTCAATCAATGATACGCTTTCTTACGAACACATCCTGTTAGATGACTATCTCCACCTAGTAGATACCGTTAGATGGCTTTCGGATGGAGACATACGTTTTGAAAATGGCTTTTTGAAAACGATTGATTCTAAGTTAGCCTTTACACAGCAACAATTCCAGTCAGATGACAATATCATCTTTAACAGTTCCATGCATAGGAGTGCAGGCACCAATCTAGAACAACTAGAATTAGTAACAACTGGGGGAATCTTTCGTGTGAAAAACATGAACATCTTTGAATGTGAAACAGATAATCAACTTTCCACTTTTTATTCTGGCTCCTGGGAATCGATCCTAAAACAAAAAGGATTTGAGCATGCTGTGAACCATTTCATTCAATGTATTCAACAAAATATTGAGCCGAGTGTACCAGCTAGAGAAGGTTTAGAGTCGCAGATTTTGTTGCAAGAACTTATTTTACATTCCAAGCGCCTTTGAAAGATGGCCAAAATAATTTAATTATTTATAGTCCGTAAGTCTTATCCCTCATCATGTTTTTTTTCGTCCTCACCATTGAGGATTTTTTTCGTTTATACGATTTTTATATGTGTCTAATTTCTTATGATCGATGTAATATAAAATAATGAGTATACTAGGAGAGGGAATTTATGTCGACGACTACATTGAAAATGATCGCCTTATGCGCTATGTTCATTGATCACATCGGGCAATTTTTCCCCGAGACACCGGAATGGTTTAATTGGATCGGAAGAATATCGGTGTAGACGTCAAGTTGAAATTTACACTTTTTGCTCGTTTCCTTTTTACACATCTGCTGAAAAAATGCTCTTCCGATTTTTCATCCTGTGACTTCTCTCTTCTTCGCTACCATGGATCACTTCCACACGATGAAGTAAGCGATCTAAAATCGCAGTGGTGATGCCTTGGTCTCCGATTAAATTGCCCCATTCATCTGGACTCTTATTTGATGTCAGGATAATCGAACTTCGTTCGTATAAATGGTTAATTAAATGAAAGAATAGGTTTGCTTCTCTCTGGTCCATGGCCATATACATTAAATCATCAATAATCACTAAGTCGGCATTTCTAATTCTCTTAAGCTGAACTTTAGATTTGTTCAGGTATTCTTCTGATTTTAGAAGCTGCACCAGTTCACCCATTGTAGCGAAATAAACATTAAACCCTCTGTAAACAGCCTCAAGTCCAAGTCCAATTGCGATATACGTTTTACCGATGCCAGGAGGCCCTAAAAGGATAAGATTATAGTGTTGCTCCAGCCAGCTTAATTCTCGGAGTTGAGAAAGCTGACGAGCCGTCAGAACGTTTTGTCCTTTCAGCTCAAACTCGTCTAATGACTTCACGAAAGGGAAGCGTGCCCATTTCATTCTTTTCTCAAGGCTTTTCTCTTCGCGTTTGGCTAATTCATATCGAGTGAGAGACTCTAAAAATTCCAAGTAGGTCCATGATGCTTTTTCAGCTTCGCGAAGAAGCTGTGGCAGCTCCTCCGCAGTCTCTGCTAGGCGTAGCTGACGAAAGTGATCTTGTAGTTCATGTACGGTTTTGTTCATCATGTTCTACCTCCTAAAATGCTAGTATAGGCATTTAGAGAACGGGTAGAGGCTTTGAGATGAGAATGGTTTGGCGGACTCGTGTAAAAAGATTGTGCTTCTTCAATCGGCTCATCTCGTAAAGCATCAAGGTGATGAGCGATATCGCGAAAGTCATTCGCATTGTAAAGCTTTTCTGTCGTGCACTTGGCCAAAACAGTATCAATTATAGCCGGGTATTGTTGGCTCACCTTATGAATAATTGTAAACTGATCTCTCCGATACCTCGGGTATCTTTGGCTAATCTCATCTAAATAGGCAGCTGCCTGAACCTGATCTTTAAAGTGAGAGAGGAGACGTTGTTTAAACTCTTCCACACCTTTGGAGCGATCACGAGTATGGTGACGGTTTTGAATCAGCTTTCCCTTTTCAGAGCTGATCCTATGCTCGGCAATCACTTCACCATTTGCTTCTTTGCGGATGATCAGGGCGTTGTGATCTTCTTCCCTTATTTCAATCCACACAAGATTCTCACTCCTATTTTGATTGGATAGGTTACACTTAGTTGGACAAATGCTCTAAGGTCTACTAGACTAGATGGAATCATCCAATGAAGGGATCGGGATATCATGACTGAAGCCAAACGTCCACGAAGAAGGTTCACAGCCGAATTTAAGAAACAGCTTGTGCAACTGTATGCGTCCGGAAAGCCGAGAGCGGAAATCATCCGTGAATATGAACTGACGCCATCTGCTTTTGATAAATGGGTTCGTCAATACCAAACAAGTGGCGCATTCACCGAGAAAGAAAATCGTACGCCTGAACAAGAAGAGCTGATCCGCCTACGAAAAGAAAACCAGAAGCTCGCTATGGAAAATGATATTTTAAAGCAAGCGGCGCTGATCATGGGACGAAAATAGACGTGATCCGTCAAAATCGCGGGATCTACCCAGTGGCTGCCATGTGTGCGATTTTGAACATCCCCCGTAGCACGTTTTATTATGAAGCCAAGCAACGGGATCACGAAGAAGAGGAAGAACAGCTGACCGCATTGATCAGCGACCTTTTTCGTCAGAGCCGAGGCATCTATGGCCAGCGCAAAATCAAAAAAGAACTTACTAAACAAGGGTGGACGGTTTCACGCCGCCGCATTGGCCGGATCATGAAGGCACAAGGACTTGTATCCACGTACACGGTGGCCCAATTTAAACCAACGAAATTCGTGTGCAACGAATCGGAAATAGGGAATACCCTTGACCGGAAGTTCCAACAAGAAAAAGCGCTAACCGTAGTCGTCAGCGACCTAACGTATGTGCGGGTCGGTGCAAACTGGCATTATATTTGTATCATCATTGATCTATACAACCGTGAAATCATCGGTTACAGTTCTGGTCCAAACAAGAATAAGGAGCTCGTGGGACAAGCCATCGCTAAAATTCCCTATCCCTTACAGAAGATCGCTCTGTTTCATACCGATCGTGGTAGAGAGTTTATCAATCAGAAGATGGACCAGACACTAGCGACCTTTGGAATCGCCCGTTCGCTCAGCAACAAAGGCACGCCGTATGACAACGCCGTCGCAGAAGCCACCTTTAAAGCGATTAAAATTGAGTTTGTATCGAGAAGGGTTTTCCCTAACCAACACGAACTTGACCTTGCTTTATTTGATTATGTTCATTGGTTCAACCATATACGCCTCCATGGTTCACTCGACTATCAATCACCCGTCGATTACAAAGCCTTACACCTTTAAAAATTTGTCCAGTTTTGTGTTGACATTCCAGATAAGTCCCCAGTGGGACAGAGTAACGGTTTGACTTGTACCGGATCGTATTGTCCTTACTAACACTTCTTGTTATACTTTGGTTATGGGTACTTTCATATGAAAGTAACGAAGAGACTGGCTGTAAGTGTTGCTTTTCGAGGAGAAACACTTCTGCTGGTCTTTTTTTCGTTGTCTGGTGAACCTGGTGGTTTCCCGTACGCTTGAGCCATTGCCTTGCCCGTTCATTCCAATCTTCTATATCTCTAAACACACGACTGTCAGCGAAGTTGCCTTTTATGTATTTCACTACATTTTCAATCATCCCTTTAGATTCTGGATCCGCTCTTCGGCAAAGGTGAACGTTGAATTTACGCTCGTTTACATAGCTTTGAAACTCAGCTGTTAAAAGTAGTTGACCTGCATTTTCACTTACTGAGATTAAGTGATCCTGATCATAGACAATTTCTTCGGTTCGTCCTCCATAGAACTGGAAGGCATGTTCGTGACAACGAATCGCATCTCTTGTGGTGAATGGACGTACTTGCCATTCCATATATTTTTGTCGCGAGTGAACGAGTACAAAGGCAATAAAGTACAGTTTGATTTCCTTGTTGTTCACTGTTTTCTGTTTTGTTTCTCCCCAGTCTACCTGGAGTTGTTTACCCATTGGTTGTTCAGGAACTGCTTCGTATTGCCGGACAATCCCCTTTTTCTCAATCTGATAAACTTCTCGCACCCCCCTCACATATGTTCTTACAGTACTTCCGCCGACCACTAGGTCGGGGTATCTTTCTAAAAGCCAATCATGGATCTGAGCACTACTTAGGTGGGGATACTCTTCGAGCCAGGCCAGTATCCAGTCCTTATAGTGATCTAGTTTTTTCTTCTTTCCCAAGGGCTGTTCCGTATAGGCCTTTGCCTCATCGAATGTCATTTCTAAGTACTTATAGACAGTCGGTCTTGAGATTTTAAGCTCCTTAGCGATTTGCGCTACTTTAAACTTTCTCTTATGTAATTCCTGAATCTTAATATATAACACTAACTTCTCCTCCAAGATCCTAACCCCCAGTAAAATAACATCACGATCTATTTTACTAAAGAGGTAGATTGATTGAGCAAAAGTGTAAAATCTTATCGATCAAAAAGTGTCAACTTTATTCTAGCGTTTACAATCGGCCCCTATTTTTATTTATTGTGTTGTTTTAGGGATTAAACACACTAAGAATAAAAAGAAATACCTGATTCGGTTATACTTATTTTCATTAAGTATGGCGATTATAAATATGGTACTAAATCAACTATTTGATTATACCTATTTCTATATTTGGAATAATTTTTTTAGTTCTTTATTTGTTGTTGCGGTAGTGGTACTTTTACTAGACAACTTTAAAGCAAAAAACTTGTTTTTCTTCATCATTTGGCAACTATCAACCCTTATTTTATGTCTCGTTTTAGCAGAAAAATATGAGGTATTAAGACTAAGTGATGCAGCAGGTACATATTACTTTTTAGGTTCAGTATTTGGTAATATCCTCTTTGTGGAGGGCACTTTTTTAGGGGTTGTACTTGGAGCTATATTTTATCTTACTTTATCGAACCGAATTAATTTAATTATTCTATATAGCTCCTTCTCCTTGTGTTTTTATATGCTTCATTTAAAGGTAAGCAATTACGGAAACCCAGTCATTCACACATATTTGTTTCCGTTTGCAGACTATCAATGGATGATGGTTTTCGCCCTTCCATTTTTATTGCTCTATAATGGCAACAGAGGGATTGGCTTAAAGTATATCTTCTATATTTTTTATCCATTACACTTAATTATTCTGTATTTATTGGCTGTGTCTCGATTGTAGAAGATTAAGTCTACAGCTTCTTACTAGTTAAACAAAATCATCGCTTTAACGACTTCTTTTGAAAATCAGTATATAAAAAATACCAATGACGCTTCTAACCCTTGGTATTCTTGCGTTTTACGACTGATGTGGCTGAGTTCGTGTTGGTTAGAGAAAACACTTCTTGATTCACCCTCAATTTTAATGGCTTTAAAGGTGGCTTATGTCATACGGTATTAGCGATAATTATACTTATAATTCAAGTTACAAAACCAAATATATGCTCGTTAAATGCAAGCACTCTTACTGGGCAGTTGCATATACTGTAAAAAAGCCTAAGGAGAGATTTCCTGTGAATTATTACCATAATTCATTTTACAACAGTCCCCAAAACCTGCCTGAATGGAGAGGTATTCCATACTACCAAACACATAACATGTACAGAACAGTGCCATACCAACAACCCAAAACGGATTTTGGTAAAGAGCCCTTTACATTAAACATCTCACAAGCTTCCAAAAATAATAATACCTACCGCACTGTCATTTGGACTGGAGAACATCTACAAGTAACCCTAATGAGCATTAATGTTGGTGACGATATCGGGTTAGAAATACACCCTCAAACGGATCAATTTTTCAGGATAGAACAAGGTCAAGGCTTGGTACAAATGGGTAGCAGCCCAAATCATTTAACGTATCAAGCAAATGTTTCCGAGGATAGCGCGATAATGGTTCCTGCTGGCACATGGCATAATGTTACCAATACTGGCCCTGTCCCTTTAAAACTTTATTCCATCTATGCACCTCCACATCATCCTTATGGAACAATCCAACCAACAAAAGCAGATGCTATGGAATCGTGAGAAAAAAGAAGACCTTGCTTCGGCAGGGTTATTTTTTCTCGTTTACGTTCCTTTTTTTGGGTTTGTGTTTTTTAAGAAAGCACCATCGTAACCAATCTTAAATCAAGGGGGGTCCTATTAGATTACGACAAAAGAAGAAACCTGGTATTCAGCAAGTTCTTTTCTTAATAAGGTTCACTTACAACATACATTCCTGAGTCTTTACTAATATGGATATATCCTTGTGTGTTTTTCTTACTTTCTAAGAAACTAATAAATTGATCATATCTGCCTTGCTTGTTTAAAGCATCTTCAAGTCCTGTATCTATCGAAAAGATATAATCAGCCAAATCGTGAACATTCGTAACTCGTAAGTTAGATTCGTACTTCAATAACTGAACACGATTAAAAGAGCTGCGTAATGCTTTTTCCCCATTCTCAAGACCAAAATACGTTGAATGGACCGGTTTAATGAACGGTAATGAGGAATCAAATTCTTTAACAAAATGATAAATCTCTTTCATATGACTATTACCATTAGTCGCAGCATAAAAAAGACCATTAGGTTTCAATATTCTTTGAACCTCTTTTAAAGCTGTTTCTATGTTTGGAACGTGATATAACATATGATTCGCTATAACAATATCAAATAGGGAATGCTCCAAATGCGTAGCTTGAATATCCATTTCTCCAAAAGTTATATTTTGTTTTTCAGGAATATTTCGTTGCGCTTGACTAACCATCCCTTTAGAAAAATCAGTTAGTATAATACTCCAGTTTTCTCTAATTTTCATTAAATTTTCCGTCCATAAGTATCCTGATCCGCAACCAAATTCTATAATGTTACTCTCATCATCAAATTGAATATTGTCAAACACCCATTCATGCCAGTCTATACGATTGGTGCTATATTCTTTATGTAATCTTATTCGAGCATCAAGTTTTGATGAATTTCCGTACTGTTGGTTTAAGAATTGATTAGAGTTAGTTCGCATAAGATTCACCTCTCTGCTATTTTAAAATATGATTTTAACTTGGATAGAGTTGTCTATGTATACATTCACTAAATAATTCCTTTAACCTGCAATAAATAATCGAGTAAGAGAAGGTGACTAGCCTCCGACCTCTGTCACCACAATACGCACGGTTCCGTATATAGCGGCTCAATTTTAAGAACGGAAGCTATTGTAATGTTGTACACAGGAAATTAGCCGAAAACATATCGTTCGGTCTTTTATGTCTTTACATAATCCCACGCCCATATCATTGAAAAGGTTGACAGATTGAATACATTAATCATATTAAAAAAGGCTATCTTTTCTTGGATAAGAACGATAATACACTTCCGCACTGGCATTCCACTCCCAAAATACTGATCCTTGTGAAAGAATGTATCTCTCCAGAAACATTTCAAAACTTGAATTCAAAGGTCTAGCCTCACCAACATCTTCCAAAATATAAAGATAGTTTGGATTTCTCTCTCTAACTTTTTTCTTATTGATAATTAAATGACACTCTTCAAGTAGAAATGCAATAGGGATGTCTTTAGTGTCAAGATACTTCTGAGCTTCTTTCATTTGATCAAGATTAAACAGCCTTAAGCCACCACCCGCAGGCTCACCAAAAAGCAAATTCCCATAAATCCTTGCTCCATTATGGAGAGACAGGAACTCTTTAAAATCTGAAGGGATGTTGATGCCTTGATCTTTTTCGAATTGTGAAAGATGATTTTCAGTAACTGGCTCATTGAATGAAAAAAAGCATTCCTGTGATGTGAGAAGTGATTTAATTTTCCCCTCCTCATTTAATGCTTCTTTAAGACTATCTAAGATCTCCTTCAAAGTGCTCGACATTTTCTTGCCTCCTAAACAATTAAAATATTTCCATTCATCTTTTAACCCACCTTACAGATCAAAAACCATGCAAAATGACGTCTTTTTCATCCTTTTTTCACCTTGTGGCGAGTTTTTGGCGAATTAGGTATGAAAAACACCCATTTCCCCACTGGAAATGAACGCATTAAAAAATACCAAGGGCACTTCAAACCCTTGGTATTCCTACGTTTACGACTAATGCGGTTGAGAGGACTCGAACCTCCACGGGATTTAACTCCCACTAGGCCCTCAACCTAGCGCGTCTGCCATTCCGCCACAACCGCGTATTCTGGTGCGGGTGAAGGGACTTGAACCCCCACGTCATAAAGACACTAGATCCTAAGTCTAGCGCGTCTGCCAATTCCGCCACACCCGCTGGCAATTTAAATGTAATTATAGATGGCGGTCCGGACGGGACTCGAACCCGCGACCTCCTGCGTGACAGGCAGGCATTCTAACCAACTGAACTACCGGACCTTGTTGATGGTGGAGGATGACGGGATCGAACCGCCGACCCTCTGCTTGTAAGGCAGATGCTCTCCCAGCTGAGCTAATCCTCCATTTTGACTGCAGATAAGCGGCGAATTTCTTTGTCCAATTCGTGTCTCTCGGTCAGTCACGTACGCTTGTACGCTCCTTTCCTCGAGCACTTCTTGTCCTCGAACTTCTTGCTTCTCTTTGTCAAAGAATATGCTGATAAGCGGCGAATTTCTTCGTCCAATTCGTGTCTCTCGGTCAGTCACGTACGGTTGTACGCTCCTTTCCTCGAGCACTTCTTGTCCTCGAACTTCTTGCTTCTCTTTGTCAAACAATGACGCAGATAAGCGGCGAATTTCTTTGTCCAATTCGTGTCTCTCGGTCAGTCACGTACGGTTGTACGCTCCTTTCCTCGAGCACTTCTTGTCCTCGAACTTCTTGCTTCTCTTTGTCAAACAATAATGCAGATAAGCTGCAAATCTCTTCGTCTCGTTCATGATTCTTTAATAGTGATTGAAACGAACTGGTGCTGGAAAGGAACAATGGAACAGAGCATGTCCATTTTCCTTTCAGCGCCTCGTTTTGCAAATGACCCGTACGGGATTCGAACCCGTGTTACCGCCGTGAAAGGGCGGTGTCTTAACCACTTGACCAACGGGCCAGAAGAGCGGAGAAGGAGGGATTTGAACCCTCGCGCCGCTTACACGACCTACTCCCTTAGCAGGGGAGCCCCTTCAGCCACTTGGGTACTTCTCCATGGCTCCACAGGCAGGATTCGAACCTGCGACCGATCGGTTAACAGCCGATAGCTCTACCACTGAGCTACTGTGGAATATGTACGCTTTTTTCCGCCTCTCCTTGGCGACTCTTATAATATAGCATAGTCACTTCCTTTGATGCAATACTTTTTTCGATAAAAATTTTAGTTTCCCGTGGCAGGTACCACAAACATATTTTTGCGTATTGATTTTTCGCCGCCGGTGGTATGTTCGGCTACAAGATGTACATGTATACACAAGAACGGTCTGTTCGTCTTGCGCTGTTTTGCAGTAGCGAGGTGCTCCTGTTTTGGCAAGCCATTCCTGAAAATCTTTATCGCCATGTTTGTAGCCTTTCCCTTCGAGATGAAGGTGGTAATGGCAAAGTTCATGTTTAATGATGCCGATCAGTTCTTCTTTGCCATAGCGTTCATATTGCTTTGGGTTTAGTTCAATATCATGGCTTTTTAGCAAATACCTTCCCCCCGTCGTGCGAAGGCGGTTATTGAAGCGGGCTGTGTGTGTAAAAGGGCGCTTAAAAAAAGCAAGAGAAATCGTTTCTGTTAGCTGTTGCAATTCTTTGTTTGTCATTCCTTGTCCCCCATTAAAAACTATTCAACTCTGACAAACAGCCTAACATATACTACTTGAAACATGAGAGGAGCGTTCGATATGCCTATTTGGTTAAAGAAACAGCTTCGCAAAGCGTATGCTGAAAAAAACCGCCATCAATTGAAGCTTTTAAATCAATGTTGGTTTTATTATAAAGCAACTCATGGAGAAAACACGCTTTCTCAGCATAAAGAACCGATGTAGGGAGCTTGAGACGCTCCCTACATGCAGTTAGACAACAACCGGTGCCTTCATTGTCAGGCTGATGCGTCCTTTTTTCTCATCAACGCCCTCTACCCAAACAGTAACAACGTCGCCAATGGATACAACTTCCATAGGGTGTTTGATGTAGCGGTCCGCCAATTTGGAAACGTGCACGAGACCGTCCTGTTTGACGCCAATATCGACAAAAGCGCCAAAATCGACGATATTGCGCACAGTTCCTTGAAGTTCCATGCCTTCCTCCAAGTCCTCCATTTTCAAAACATCTTGTTTTAACTGTGGCGCTGCTAATTCATCCCGTGGGTCTCGGTTCGGACGGGCAAGTGCGTCGATAATATCGGCTAATGTTAACGTGCCAATGTCAAGTGTTTCTGCTAATTCGCCTTGATTGAGACTGTTTAGTCTTTGTTTTAATTTGTCTGTGCCAATGTCTTTTTGCTCGGCCTCTACATACTGAAGGAGTTTTTTCGCCTCGTTGTAGCTTTCTGGGTGAATGGCCGTCGCATCTAATCGATTTTTGCCGTCTGGGACACGTAAAAAGCCAATGCATTGCTCATATGTTTTGGCGCCTAAACGGGGAACGCTCTTTAACGCTGTTCTTGTTGTAAATGGCCCGTGTTCGTCTCGATAGGCAACAATGTTAGTCGCTTGCGTTTTATTAAGCCCAGCCACATAAGAAAGCAATGCTGCTGAAGCGGTATTGACATTGACGCCGACACGGTTGACGGCTGTTTCCACGACAAAAGCAAGCGATTCATTTAGCTTTTTCTGTGACACATCATGTTGGTATTGGCCGACGCCAACCGATTTTGGATCAATTTTGACTAGCTCCGCCAACGGGTCTTGCAGGCGACGGGCAATCGAGATCGCGCTCCGCTGCTCGACTTGGAGATCAGGGAATTCTGCGCGGGCAATTTCAGAAGCAGAGTAGACGCTCGCCCCCGCTTCGTTGACGATACAATAGTAAAGCGTATCATCGATCTCTTTAATCGTACTTGCGACAAATTGCTCGGTTTCACGGGAAGCTGTTCCGTTGCCGATGGCAATCATTTTGACGCCATATTTTGTCGTCACATTCCGTATGATCGCTGCTGCTTCTTCTGTTTTATGGTGTGGCGCTGTTGGATACATGACCCCTACTTCAAGTGCTTTGCCTGTAGCATCTACAACCGCCCATTTGCAGCCTGTCCGAAAAGCTGGATCGATGCCTAACACGACTTTGCCTTTCATCGGCGGCTGCAAGAGCAGTTGCTTTACATTTTCTGCGAAAATCGTGATCGCCTGCTCTTCCGCTTTTTCAGTCAAAAATGCCCGTACTTCCCTTTCTAGTGAAGGCTCAACCAAACGCTTGTATGCATCTTCAATCGCCTCTTCGACAATGGGAACAACAGGTGAACCATGCTTTTTGATGATGAGGCGTTTGATTTGGTCGATAAAGGCATCGCTTGGGAAGCGTACGTGAACGCGCAATACCTCTTCTCGCTCACCGCGGTTAACGGCGAGTGTCCGGTGAGGCACCATTTTTTTAATAGGCTCTTGAAAATCATAATAAAGGGCGTAGACGCTTTTTTCATCTTCTGCGCCGCCATTTTTTCGGCTTGTTTCAACTGTCGCTTGCTTTAAAGCCCGTTCACGGAGCCTTGACCGCACTTCTGGGTCTTCGGCAAACATCTCTGCTAGTATATCTTTCGCGCCAGCGATTGCCGTTTCACTGTCTGGCACTCCTAATTCTTGATTGATAAAGGGCGTTGTCGCTGTTTCTAGCGGAAATTCTCTCGGGAAAGACATTATTTCTTGCGCCAATGGCTCAAGCCCTTTTTCTTTTGCTGCGGTTGCCCGAGTGCGCCGCTTTTGTTTATATGGCCGGTATAAGTCTTCTAATGTTTGCAGCTTTCGAGCCGCTTTAATTTGCGCCTTTAATTCGGCTGTCAATTTGCCTTGCTCATCAATGAGGCGTAGCACTTCTTCCCGCCGTTGCATGACGTTTTCAGCATATTCATGCGCATCGGCGATTGCTTTGATTTGCAATTCGTCAAGACCGCCTGTTTGTTCTTTCCGGTATCGAGCAATAAAAGGGACCGTATTGCCTTCCTTTAACAACTCGACAACTTGCCTAACTTGTTTCGGCGCTAAGCCTGTTTCCGTTACCGTTTCGTTTACCAATTCCTCCATTGCCTTACCGTCCTCCAATCTCCGTTTATCATAGCACAAAAGCAAATAAACAAAAAAGAAACACCTCGCCCTGTAAGGTGTTTCTTTTCGCTTATCGCCCTATCCCCTATGTACCACAGCAGGCACTCTAAATTTGCCGACCATTAACGTGGCGTCATCTTTTTGATTAAACCGTTTGGCTGCCACCACGTTCTCACTTACGTTGTATAAGCCACTCTGATCAATTAACGCTTGTTTTGGCGGAAGCTGGTCGACGCCATCTGTATAGATCATAAAGGCGCTACCAGGAGAATATAAGAACTTGTCGCTTTTGATTTGGCTTTTGCGGCCACACAAATAACCTCGCGCCGGCATTGGCTGAATAAACGAGCCGTCAGGATGGAACAAGACAAAGCCAATGTTTCCGAAGTTTGCATAATGGAGGATGTTGCTTTTGTAATCAATTTTAATGACTGTAATAACAGCGCCCCGTTGATGAGTTAAAGCCCTATTGCAATGTTCAAGAATCACATCGACAGATTCAGCATGATACGTTTGCACCGCTTCTAGTGCCGTTATAGTAGAATGGTATGCCCCTTGGCCGCTCCCTAAACCATCGACAACGGCACATACTGTGTATGTGCCTTTTTGGATCACCATATGCCCGTCGCCGCAAACGGCATTGCCTGGTTTGATTTGCTGGACAGTCGCAATATCCGTATATTGGTCTTTAAAATACGTAAGCATTTCAGAAAATCTCCGTAGGCTCCACACGTATGGAGTCGCGCAGTTTTTGAAGTGCACGGCGCTGCAAACGGGATACATGCATTTGTGAAATGCCCAATTTTTCGCCAGTCTCTTTTTGGCTTAAATTCTCATAATAGGTGCATTGAAGGATGTCCTTTTCCCGTTCGTTTAGCACTTCAAACGCTTTTTCAAGCAATAATTTTTGATCAGCTTGCTCATAGCCAGCCTCTTCATTGCCAACGAGATCAAGGAGCGTCACTTCCCCACCTTCTTGGTCTGCCTCAAGAGGGCGATTGACGGATAGTGCTTGGTAGCTTTTGCTCATTTCCATTGTCTCAAGCACTTCTTCCTCTGTAACTTGAAGGTACTCGGCAATTTCATGAACATAAGGGGAACGTTGCAACTCAATGGTTAGCGTATCCGCTGCTTTCTTAATTTTCGGACCCAGCTCTTTGATGCGGCGCGGTACATGGACACTCCATGTTTTGTCGCGAATAAACCGTTTAATCTCTCCTACCACTGTAGGAACAGCGAACGATTCAAAGCTTCTGCCATAGTCTTCGTTATAACGTTTCATTGCGGCGAGAAGGCCGACCATGCCGACTTGATACAAGTCTTCATCGTATTCCCGCCCTTTTGAAAACTTCCTTGAAAGGGAGCGGACAAGCGCTTCAAAATGGTTTACCAATTTGATTTGGGCTTCTTCACTTCCAGTTTTTTGGTATTGTTCAATCCAAAGATAGATATCATCCTTGTTCTGACTGTAAGGAAGAGATTCCGTCGACACTTTCCTCCACCCCACTCTCGTAAAGATACTTTGTCATGACGAGCATCACGCCGTTATCTTCATTGATTTCAACTTTATCCATTAAACTGCTGATGAGGAATAAACCAAGCCCTCCTTCCTTCAAATCTCCAACTGGCTTTTGTGCATCTACTGGGCCTAGTCGACTTTCCACATCTTGAATGTCAAAACTCTTGCCTTGATCGGCAACGACTACTTGAATTCGATCGTCATAAATATAACAAGCTAAATAAATCGATCCACCTTCGGAATAGGCGTGCTCTACGACATTCGTACATGCCTCGGCAACCGCGATCTTAATGTCTTCAATGTCGTCGTAAGCAAAACCAAGACGGTTCGCGACGCCAGAAACAGTTAAGCGTGCAATGCTGACGTATTCGGGCTTGGCAGGGAGCTCCACGTGGATCCGGTCATGTTGTTCCATTAACTCTGCCCCTCCTTCACTTCTTCAATCGTAATCACTTCATCGAGTCCCGTTATCGAAAAAAGCCGCCTAACTCGACTGGACATGCCACAAAGCTTTAAGTTGCTGCCATTTGCATCCGTTGTTTTCAACACACCAACAAAAACACCAAGTCCCGTACTGTCAATATATTCAACCTCATTAAAATGAATCGTCAGCTCAATACCTTTTTCCTTTGCTAGAGGGATGAGAGATTCACGTAGTTGAGGAGCTGTATAAGCATCAATCTCGCCAGCAAGGTAAATATGATGGGCGTTGTCTGTTTGTTCTGATCGTATTGTAAGGTTCATATGTAAACCGTCCTCCTCAAGCAATTAAGTTCCATTTCTCTTTCATACCCGGATACTTCTATTTTTAAACGGTTCTCCGCAAAAGAATAAGCGTAAAATCATCACGTAATACAAAGTCTTGAATTTTTACCAGTTCCTCATAAACGCGGTTGACCGTTTCTTGCGCGGTTAAATGCATGTATTTCCGAATTAATTTTGTGATTTCTTCCCGCTCAATAAACTCGTCGCCTATACGGCATTCTGTTACACCATCAGACAGAAGCACAATAAAATCGCCTACATCCAAATGACGCGTATATTCTCTATATTTGGTTTGGCGGGACACGCCTAATACGAGCCCTTTGGCGTGCAATTCTTCAAATGCGTCGTTGGCCACGCTGTAAAAAAAACCTGGTTCGTGGCCTGCACCTGAATAGTGGAAATCACCAGTCGTTCTGTTATAATACCCGTACATCATTGTAATAAACATGCTGTCTCCGACGTTTTGGGCGACAACACGGTTTAAGTTCTCAAGTAAAAGCGAAGGTTGGAGTTGCTGCTCAGATGGCAAACTGTCCATCGCATATTTGATCATAGACATGCAAAGAGCCGCTGGCACGCCTTTGCCAATGATATCGGCAATAGCCATGCCCAGCCCTTTGTCATCCTCATGTACATAATGGTAATAATCGCCGCTCATTTTCTTTGCTGGTTCACAAACAACACCGACATCAAGAAATTCTGTTTTTGGCTTTTCTTGCGGGAGAAGGGTCTGCTGCATACTAGCTGCAACATCAATTTCTGACTCAAGTTCTTGCTGCCGGTTCCTTAATATTTGATGTTCTTGATAAGCAAGCCCGTACCCCATCATGACTTCTAAAAGGAGAACAAATGAATCTTGAATTTGCTCGTCCATTTGTGGGAGCATTTCTGTCAACACTTTAAAATGGATGCTGACAAATTCTTCAGGCGAAATTTTTTGCTCCAACAAAAACTTGCTTACTTTTTGCGCCTCGTACAGACTTTGTTCCGATTTGTTCTCTAAAAAGTCTTTTAAGATGCGCTTATAGGAAAGCTGTAACTTATAGTCTACAACAGACATCTATCTCACATGCCCCCTCACTTGGGCCCATTTTGTTGCCGTGATCGTTGTTCCTACGCCTATTTCTGAATCAATTGTAAATTCATCCATAAGCCTTTTCACGCCAGGCAAACCTGCCCCTAGGCCGCTGGAAGTCGTAAATCCGTCTACCATCACTTGCCGTATATCTTGAATGCCCGGGCCGTCATCTTTCGCAATCACACGAATGCCTTTGATTATCCCGAGTTTGGAGGGCTTTTCCACCAATTCAAGGCGAATTTCTCCCCGCTTCGCATACAAATAAATGTTTCGTGCAAGTTCAGAAATGGCTGTCGTGATCCGAGCTTGATCTACACTGCCAAAACCGATTTGGCGTGAAAGGTCGCGCCCTGCCTGCCTAGCAGCGACGATTCCCCATTCATTTTTTACTTCCACACAGGATTGGATATCCATCTCTAACCCTCCAATTCCTGTTGCAAGCTTGCGAGTCCCTGTTCAAGATCTAACGCGGTTGAAACACCTTCTAATTTGATTCCCATATCAATTAATGTAATGGCGACAGCAGGACGAATGCCGGTCAATACGACACGAGCCCCCATCAAATTGGACATGTCGACAACATCGCCAAGTACTTTGGCAATGAACGAGTCAATCATATCGACACTTGTTAAATCGATAACGACTCCTTTTGAACCTTCTTCGTGGATTTTTTCAAGCAGATCCTCCTGGAATTGGAGGGCTGTTTGGTCATCTAACTCAATTTGGATGCTGATTAATAAATATTGATTGAGCTTGAGAATCGGAATCCTCATTGCATTTCCCCCTCCCATCATAAATCGACCACTTTCTTTCCTGTCATTTCTAAGGCCAACACAACTCCTTTGCGTAGTGTGCTCTGCGTTGGAAATCTAGCCAAGTCAATGCCCAAGTTGACAATTGTCTGGGCAATTTCAGGGCGAATGCCTACTAATACAGCCTTCGCTCCAATTAAACGGACAGCTTCGGAAGCTTCAATGATATGTTGGGCAACCATTGTATCGACAACCGGGACACCTGTAATATCAATTAAAACGACTTTTGACCGGTGTTCGATCACGCCTTCAAGCAAATTTTCCATGATCAGTTTCGCTCTCGCTGTGTCAATCGTTCCGATTAACGGCATCACCGTAATCCCTTCAAAAACAGGAATCAGCGGAGCGGACAACTCTAACAGCGAAAGCTTCTGCATTTCGATCGTATGTTCCCAATTCCCCGCATAATCGTTTACAATTCGATCCGTCCGTTCATCAATCCATTCATTTAATTCCGCTAACATTTCCACCGCCTGACTTTCTTTTAAATCAGACGCTAATACGAACCTTTGGCATACCTTCCTAAACAAATGCATCGATTTTGAAAATAAGATCAGTGAACCGCCATTTTGAATAAAACGGTCGACATGCTCCTTTAATTCCGCGTAATAACTGTCTTTATGCCCTTCAGCCGTAGACAGCACCAATTCCATTAGTTTTTTGTTCGTATGTTCAAACGCATCGTCAGGTTGCGTTAGCAAATCGCTCTCTGAACGAAGCTTCGCCCATTCTTTTCCCCATTCTTCAAGAAGTTTTGCTCGGTTTTTTAAAAGATAAGAAGCAATAAACGATTGCATAGCCTTCCCCTTTCACCCTGTATTTCTCTTACTGCTATTATTTCATGAGTCGACATCCCATGCAAAGATTAATCGTTTTTAGCGATCGTTTTTCTCAGTGTTTGACAATTCCACATTTTAAGGAATCGTCCTTATAAATGGCAAATAAAAAACCCTGTACGAGTGCTGCCCCAAGTTAGCGTGAAAAATCTAACCTTTTAGGGTCACTACCATGTACAGGGAATTGCCTGAAAAAAATTTGTGATGCACACCAAATAGATGGTTGCCATCCTCTTTTTATACTTAATTGGGTTAAAAATCAATTAATCCCAAACTGATCGTGAGTGCCTTGTCAACAGACCTCATCATTTTTTCGTCAAGATGGGTAATTTTATCTGTCAGTCGTTGTTTGTCAATCGTGCGTACTTGCTCAAGAAGAATGACCGAATCCCGGTCGAACCCATATTTGCTCGCATTGATTTCCACGTGTGTTGGGAGTTTTGCTTTTTGGATTTGGGCTGTAATGGCTGCTACGATCACTGTCGGGCTAAATCGGTTACCGATATTATTTTGTATGATGAGTACAGGCCTGACCCCACCTTGTTCTGAGCCGACAACGGGGGAGAGATCTGCAAAATACACATCGCCGCGTTTGACTATCACATCGCTACACCCCACTAACGAGACGCGTCAGCGTATGATTCGCTTCCTCCTCAGCAAGAAAGGCTTCTGATGCAATTGTAAGATTGATTTTCGCCATCTCCATATAGCCTTGTTGCATAGACTCACGAATTTCAGCTTTTAGTTTTGCACGCTTATTGCTGTTTTCTTCGTTGTCCCACTTTTCCTGCTCAAGCACAGCATCCACCTCATTTAATCAGTGTAAGGCCTATTTAGGCAATTCATTTTTACGTCCGACATTTCGCCGCAAGTTATACATCATTTATCATAGCATTGCCAATAGGTCTTTGCAAAGCTCTTTTTCAAAATCTTGCTTTGCTATTTAGCCATTATCCATTCTGTTGGTCATTTTTCCCTTGCTCTTCTATTTTATGCATAACCCTTGATTCTATTTGCACAGATTGATATTTGCCGTTTTTTACGTAAATACGGGGCAAGCGAGGATTGAGCATACAGGCAGCTTCATAATTAATCGTATCAAGCCGCTTTGCGACGTCATCAAGCTCAATTTTCTCTTGGCCGTCTTTGCCTACAAGAGTAACCGTTGTACCATTTGGCACTGGCTCAGCAAGTTCAATCATGCATTGGTCCATACAGATTCTCCCCGCAAAGCGCGCTTTTTGCCCATTGACGAGTGCATACCCGCCTTTCGTACTGTTTTGCCTTGCCCAGCCATCAGCATAGCCAATTGGCAACGTCGCAATCCATGTCGGTGCTTCTGCTTGATAAGTAGCTCCGTAACTGACAGCGTCCCCTTTTTGAATAAGCTTCGTGAAAACCGTTTTTGTTTTTAGCGATAAGGCTGGAGTCAGCTTGAATGGCAGTACTTGTTTTATTTCTAATGAAGGGGTAAGTCCATACATGGAAATGCCGAAACGCACCATATTGTACATATCGCCTGGATAGCGCATGCTCGCTGCGCTATTGCCAGTGTGAATGAACGGAATCGAAACTCTTGCTTCTTCCAATTTGTCAACACATGCTGCAAACCGTTCTTGCTGTTTTCGGTAATACGTATGATCGAGCTCGTCGGCAGTGGCAAAATGGGTAAACAGCCCTTCAACAACACCTATTTTTTGCGCAGCACAGACAACGGCGATCGTCTTTTCAACCGTTTGTTGGCCTAGGCGGCCCATGCCCGTGTCCATTTTGACATGGATACGGAGTGGATCGTTTCGTGTTTTTGCCAGAAACCGTGTAGCCTCTTCTAGCCATTCCTGCTCAAATACAGTTACCGAGATCCGCTCAGAGCGGGCAAGCTCTGCATTTTCTGGGCGTGTTTTGCCAAGAACAAGGACCGGCGCCTGAATGCCTGCCTTTCTTAGTTCCAATGCTTCGTCTAATAAAGCAACGCCGAGAAAGGTCGCTCCAGCAGCAAGCGCCTCCTTAGCAACGGCTATAGCCCCGTGGCCATAGGCGTTCGCTTTTACAACTGCCATAATGGCGACATCGTGGCCTTGGCTTTTATAAAAGCGCGCTAGCGACGAAACATTGCTCGAAATCGCATCCAAATCAACCTCAACCCATGTATCCCTAAAGAAAGGGAGTGCCGTTCGATCCATCTAATTACCTCCAGGACAGTTCAAGTTCTTACCCTAGTATAAGAGCTCAATGGAAAATTGTCGAACGGTGTTCTTTGGCAACAACGTCTTTTTGTTTATATATAAAAAAGCCACGAGTTCGCTCGTGGCTTCAGACTGTAGACATCGGTTACTTTTCGGTCGTGGCGTAAACAGAGCGGGCAACATCGGCCATCTCTTCTTCTGACAAGCTCTCTGAAATCAGGGAGTAGTCGATGCCTTCATGGGACCACATAATACGGTCAGCCGATTGGATTCCAATCGTGAAACCGAGGTCAACTGGTTCTCCCTTTACTAAATTTAGCGGCGCTGTTGTCGCTGGGACGATTGTGCTCTTCTCTTGAATCAGTGTAAAAGGCTTATCGCCAGAATATTGTTGCACATAAGCTGTACGCTCGCCTGTTTCGACGGTCTCCAATTTAGGCTCACCGTCGACTCCATCCGGGATAAACATCGGGTAGCGAATCGAAATTTCCTCCTCTTCTTCAGGAGTAGCCATTGTCGGTTCGGACATTTGCGCGCCATCCATTGTTTTTTCTGTATTAAAGTCTTCATTTGACAGCTCTGGATTTTTCTCGAATTCAGTAAACGTCAAGTCGACTAGCACATTGTTATCCGCATCCATAATCTTAACGGAAACAGGCGCTAAATCTTTTTTATTTAACCTGATTTCTTGGCTGTTTAAGTTTTTGTTTTGATACGTTGTCGCTGTTTTAAAGACATAATGGTTTTCGTCTTGTGAAAACATGACATCAGCGTCAAGGCTAATATCCTTTAAAAGCGATTCATACAGATAAGCTTGGCTGCTCGTTTTGGGCCAATCGCTTTGGAAACGGAATGTTTTGTTTAGTGCTGGCGTCAAAACGAACACGCCGTCGTCATTTTTTAAGATGATTTGACTTTGTTCATTTTTCGCATTTTTTAAATCAACTTTGTAATAAGCGTTATCTTTTTGCCACACTTCTACATCATACGTCTGTGGTTCTTGGCCCGTTTCCAGCACCATCGTCGCTTTTGACTTGTAGCTCTCCGTATTTTCTAGAGCCTCTTCTACGTCGTTTAAAACATCCTCTTGCGATTTTTCTCCACACGCTGCCAATACGACTACCATTAGGACAGCAACCATGGCCAGCCATGATTTCGTCTTCTTCATGCCTACCTTCACCCCTTCGGCTCACTTTAGGCATGGACGGCGAGTCCATTGCCCTGTTGCTGTAAACTATATGAGCCGAATGACGTCAATATGCAGACGAGTATTGACAAGTAGCATTTTTATGTTTCAATGACGACTTGTGCAGCAGCGTATTCTTTTGAATGTGTAATGGAAAGGTGGACACGGGCGCTGTCGTCGTTTACCACAATATACGGTTTTCCACTGCCTTCAGTGCGGATTTCAATATCATGCCAAGAAAGGCCGGCGCCAATTCCAGTCCCTTTCGCTTTCGCAAATGCTTCCTTTGCAGCAAAACGGCCTGCCAAATATTCAATTTGGCGGTTCGGCGCTAGCTGTGCCATTTGCTCTTGTTCATAAGAAGTCAATACCCGGCCTGGGAAACGAGGCTGTCTCGCAAAAGCAGCCTCGATTCGCTTTAGTTCAATTAAATCAATGCCAATGCCAACAATCATTTGCACACCACCTGTTTATCATTCTGTCCAGTTATGCGGCACAAGGCGCAAGCTGCTATAATGAGACTAGTTCATGATGGTCATGATACCTTATACGGCTAATCACCAAAAAGGGGGAATCCCATGTTTCACCGCAACGAAACCTTTTCGAGCTATATTCGCAACTACCCTGTGATCACCGCCATTATAGCAACCAATGTGATCATTTATTTCCTCTTCCTCATTATACCTTACGGGGGCTGGCTTCACTATTCTGGGATGGGATGGAATGCAGCGATTTTCGCTGGCGAGTACTGGCGCCTTGTGACGCCGATCTTTTTGCATGGCGGGCTGTTCCATTTGTTTTCAAACATGTTCGCTTTGCTCATTTTCGCTCCTGCTCTTGAAGTGATGCTTGGAAAACGAAAATTTATAACCATTTATCTCCTTTCAGGCGTATTGGCAAACGTGGCGACTTTGTTTTTAGAATCGCCAAGCTATACCCACGTCGGTGCGTCGGGCTCCATCTTTGGCTTATTTGGCGTCTTCTTGTTTATGTACCTTTACCGTAAAGATTTAATGGATAGCCAATCAGGGCAAACGATTTTTCCGATCATTGTTATTTCTGTGATCATGACTTTTGTCGGTGCCCATATTAACATTTTCGCCCACTTATTCGGACTGTTATTTGGCTTCCTACTAGCACCTTCCTTTCTAAGAGGAGCTCGTCCTTTTTATAGCCAGCAAGCGACCAGCCGTGTTCGCCGCGCTTATTTTGACGACGATGAAGTCCAATTTGATCCTGAGCGCTGGAAACGTGCAAATAGCAATCGGAAATTGAAAAAAGTGTTATGGGTGCTTGCAGCGATTATTGCCATTATTCTATTGGGAACCATTCAGTTATAAGGGGCTAAATGTCCTTAAACACTCATCACAGATCACCCGTCATAGCGATACGTTTGTCCGCATAGGATGAAAGAAAGCTTGGCTACTGAGTGGGTGAGGGTGATAGGGTGATAAAAGGACTTCGTTACGTAATTGTGTTGTTTGTAGGCTGTTTGCTAATTAGCCTTGGGATTAACTTATTTTTTGTTTCCTACCATTTGCTAGACGGCGGCATTATTGGCGTCGGATTGATCGCCCATTACATCTGGGATTTTCCAGTCGGTATGACCATAATCGTCGTCAGCATTCCCATTTACATTCTTGCTTGGATATACTATAGGCCGTTTTTCTACAACTCACTAGTAGGCGTCATCGTTTCTTCCTTAATGATCGATTACTTTGCCGCTTACATACCGGCTACCCCCCTTTTGCCTCCACTTCCTAGCGCCATCATTGGTGGCCTGATGCTCGGAATAGGCGCTGGTATTATGTTTCTCCTAGATATTAGCACTGGGGGCTTTGACTTGCTGGCACAGATGATTGCTGCTAAAACAAAATGGAATGTCGGTGTCTTAATTGTCGGTTTTGATTTAGGAGCAGTCGTAGCTGGCATTCCCATTGTGACACACGATGAGATCATCTTATCGGCGATCGCCGTCATTGGTACTGGCTTTGCTACCACTGTGATTACAGCCCTTGGCGGCGTGAATGGCCATGGCAGCATGTCGGCAAAATAAAAAGCCGTCGCATATGCGACGGTTTTTTATTCTTCAGAGCGATCAAACATATCGTTGTCTGGCTCGAAAAAGCGAAGTAAATCACCATAAATGATTTTATCGGAGTACTCTAAGTCTGATTGCGCACGTGGGATAAACTCTTCACAGCTTGATGGCTCTTCCATCTCTTCTCCTGTATGTTTGTCATAACACGTGTTGCTGGCGTACACAAGATCGTCCGTGATAAAGTTGCCATTACGCAAAACCGCATACGACTCATGTTCCGGAGAAAACAAGTCGCTGCCAAACTGGATGTCCTCTTTTGTCGACAGACCGAGCAAATGCATGAGCGTTGGCTTAATGTCAATTTGCCCGCCGACTGTGTCGAATGTTTTTCCTTCATGGCCCGGAATATGAATGATCAACGGGACACGTTGAAGCTGGACAGAATCAAATGGAGTAATTTCCTCTTTGTCTAGATACATGGCCATTGCCCTGTTATGGTTGTCAGAAATTCCGTAATGGTCTCCATAAAGGATAAAGATGCTGTCTTCATAAAGGCCGGCTTCTTTTATATCCTCAAAAAACTGCTCCACCGCATAATCCATATAACGGACAGTCGGGAAATAACGGTTTAACGTGCCGCTGTTCGAATCGTACTCCTCAATCATTTTGTCTTCCTCGTCCAGTTCAAATGGAAAATGGTTTGTCAGCGTAATAAACTTTGTATAAAAAGGCTGAGGCTGTTCCTTGAGCAAGTCAATCGACTGTTCGAAAAACTCCTTGTCTTTTAAGCCCCAACCGACTGAATTTTCCTCCGTTACTTCATAAGAATCGACATCAAAAAAGCGGTCATACCCGAGTGTGTCATAAATGACATCACGGTTCCAAAACGTTCGGTTATTGGCATGCATGACAGACGAGTAGTAGCCATTCTCCCCTAAAATTTCCGGCAACGCATTGTAATCGTTTTGGGCATGGGTAAAGAACACGGCGCCACTGCTTCGGCCAAACAGCGAATTGGCGACAATAAACTCAGAATCCGATGTTTTGCCTTGTTCCGTTTGGTGGTAAAAATTCTCAAAATAATAACTTTCTTCTTTTAATTGGTTTAAAAACGGCGTGATTTCTTGTCCATAAACATCGTTGTCAATGACAAAACTTTGCAGCGACTCAAGGGAAATCATAAACACATTTTTGCCTTCAGCCACGCCAAATAAATCTGGGTTTGGCTCTTTATGGTTTGCCTGTGTATAGTTTTTCACTTCGACAATGTCGGAACTATCGGCTAATACACGCTGTGCTCTCGATTGTGATTGCAAAAAGACGTCGTAAATATGGAAGTTAAAAACGCCGATGTTTTTAACGATCATATCCCTGTCAAAAGAGCGCGTAAGCAGTTGTGGACGTTCTGTTTGCGCTAGGGATAGATTCCCTAAGAATAGCAAGATCGCCAAAGCAAAGATCAAGCTAGGTTCTCTTTTTAAGCGTCCCACTACAGGCACTTTTTTACGTGCGACCAAAATCCAAAGTACAGCAACATTTGTAAATAAGAATACATCCCAAAAGCTCATCAGCTCAAATACGCTGCCAGATAAATCTTGCATATTGTTGGTTTGCAGCAGTACAGGAAGGGTCAAGAAGTCGGTATAGAACCGATAAAACAACAAATTGACGTACAAAATGAGTGAACCGACAAACGATAGGACGACAACCATGATGTTGCGCATTCTGTTTTTGAATAACAGGGCAATCCCTAAAAGCAGGACAGACGAACTGATCGGATTAATGAGCAGTAAAAATTCTTGCATCATGTTATCGGCAGGGATCGCAAACGCGACTTTGTAAAGCACGTACGTTGTTATGGTTAGCAACGCGACAGCCAGCCAATAAAATGTCAGTCGCCTGAAGCCGGCTTTAATTTTTGTCATGAATTTTACTCTCCTCTCATGAACTTTGCATTTAAAACTTACTTCCGCCTAACTGTTGTCTATTTGGCGGGATAGAAAACGGTTTTATATGTCATCAAGCAAAAACAGTCATTTGCCATTCAAGCAATCAGTTTATCAAAATTTCTGCTCCTTGAACATAGTTCCTTTGACATCACGAACTTTCACATCGTTTTTACAACTTCTTGACATTTCCCAGATATTCTTCAAGGGTAATAAAGTGGTTGTAAATGTCGTTGGCTACATCGCCCACATAGCGCAAGTGCCATGGTTCATAGCCATACCCTGTTATTCCTTCTTTTTCGGCCGGATAGCGTATAATAAAGCCGAACTGGTGGGCGTGTTCCGCAACCCACTGCCCTTCTGCCGTTAAACCAAAATCCTCAATCAAGCCATAATCGACAGAAGCGCTGCTAATATCCATCGCCAACCCCGTTTGATGTTCACTGTGCCCTGGCATGGCCACTAAATCTTGGTCTTCTCCTTGATTTTCAAGCGCTTCTTCATATAAAAGCTCTTGTCGTTCGTAAGATCTAAAACCTGATATGGCAAACAGTTCATAGCCTTCCTCTGCTGCGGCAGCAAACAATGCTTCCAAAGCTTTTGCAGCTTCTGCCCTGAGATAACGCCTGTCATCTTCCTCATCAAAAGGAAAAGGAACATTCGGGATGGTTAAGTCGCCAGGTCGATAATCTTCCGGAAGGCGGTAATCTTTATTGACGTTGACCACAATATTGTCCGGATTCATAATGGTCATTTGCCCATTTACGACCTCAGTTTCGTTAAAATAACGCTCTTCTAAGAAAAAGACAGGTGCAGAATCACCGCCTTTTTTCATTTCCTCTTCATGTAGTTGCGGATGAGAATCTCCTCCGCAAGCTGTAATAACCACGAGTGCGCAAACAAAAGGGATAACAAGTTTGAGCATAGTTCTACCTTCCTCAAAGGTTTAATTTCTTCACTATAGCACAGCTCGTCCGGATAGAAAATCCCCTTCAGGTAGGATTTATTGACGATCATTCAACGGTTTGCCATAAGCGTAGACAGGATAAGGCTTGCTCCGTAACGGACGTTTGCTTGTAAGCTTGGCATATCCATTATTGTATGTTAGAGATACAGGTTCTATGTCTAAGCCTAATGAATTGATTTAGTCGCTTTCTGTTTTGATACCCAACATTCTGAAAACGAAACGCGCTCTTCCTTTTTTAATCCGTATAGGTGTAAAAAAGGAATAATCGGGTATCAATAGGGAACAGAAAAAATTGGAGGGACGATTGCAATGGGACGGAAACGTTATTTTGTTACAATCGATATGGCAATGATGCGCCTCTCGACCACGAAAACGCCTGACAATACGATCCAATATGAGATCTATGCAACTGATGAGGAAGCAGACAAAATTAAAGCGCTGCTGGAGCAAATCCGATCTGAAGACTTTCGTGAGGAACAAGTTTTTCAACATCCGTTTCAAGAAAAGAAAGCCGACCAAGAAAAAGAAGCGACACAAAATGAACTTCAAGAGTTGTATCAAATCATTTATGATTTAGGGACAATTGAAACAAAAGAAGTCGTGAAAGATTTAAAGTAAGTGAGCGATGTAAAGGGAGGGAGCGGCAATTTACCAAGCCGTCTTCCTTTTTTTGTGGTACAATTAGGATAACGCTTTCAAAAGGTGGTTAGTACAATGGAAATGAATGGATTCATGGGAGGGATTTACAAAGCTGCCGAGTGGATCATGCGGCTTGCCATCGTCAACTTGCTTTGGCTTGGGTTTACATTTGCTGGACTGATTGTTGGCGGGTTGTTCCCAGCAACACAGGCTGCTTTTGCCGTTTGCCGCCAATGGATTCGTGGAGAAACAGATATCCCTTTGTTCAAAACATTCCTTTCGTACTTTAAAAAAGACTATTGGAAAGTACAGCGCCTCGGCTTGATACTCGTCCTAATCGGTTTTGTCCTAGTAGTTGACGTCATGTTTATTTACAACCATACCAACCCTTATGTGACGATGCTCGCCGTGCCGATTCTTCTTCTTTGCTTTTTGTATATATTAACAGCCGTTTACGCGTTTACGTTATTTGTCCATTACGAGATGCCCGTTTCTCGCTTATTAAAACATGCTGTCCTTCATGTGCTTGTTCGTCCTTTTCTGAGCATAGGCATGCTAATCACATCGTTTGCTGTCTCTATACTCATGCTTCGTTTCCCAGGCGTTCTTCCTTTTTTCGGTGTGTCAGTCCCCGTCTTTTTACTCATGTGGTTTTCCCATACGGGATTTGTCCGCAACGAAGAAAAACAACGGAGCCAAGCCGCATAGCTTGGCGCTGATTTTGATGTGCTTTTCTCACTGGGAAAAGCATATTCGGTTCAAAGCCAGCTAACGCTCCCCCCTATTCCCGTAATGAAAACGGCTCTTGGTTGTTATAGCCTTGCATTCCTTAATAGAAAGGACAGATCGTTACATTGCTTCTCATATCGAAAAAAACGGCACGCGCCTTTTTGCATAAAACGTTTATCGCCACACGCTATTCAAGCATGCCCGACCTTCTTAATGGCTTGGAAGCGATTCAACTTGATCCTGTTGCCGTCATTGAGCGTAATCACCATTTGACTGCAAGTTTGCGAATGAAACGGTATAACCCAGCTGAATTAGAGCAGCTGCTTGAAAAGCAGCAAGCATTCGAATACTACGCCCAAGCTGCCTGCTTATTGCCGATCGCCGACTTTCCCTTGTTTGAAGATGTTCGGCAGCGGCTCTTAACAGCTTGTGCTTCCGATTTAACCGCCCACAAGGATGCCATTCGCGTCATATTCAACCGACTGGCAACCGAAGGTCCTCTCGCTTCAAACGCCTTTCAAAGCGAACGAAAAGTGATTGGTGGTTGGGATACAAACAGCGCCTCCACTAAAGAAACGTCTCATGCCTTGCAACTGCTCTTCCTAACAGGGCAAATCCAAGTCGTAAAACGCCAGGGGGCGAAACGGTTTTTTGCATTAACGGAAGATGCGATTCCAAACCATTACTTGAAATCGCCTTTGTCGACACAAGAGCGGACAAGGGCGTTACTCCTTAAATATGCACGCGCGTACCGGTTATTTAGCGCTGACGATCCCCGTTATGGATGGCAGAAACACCGAGCTGCAACGCGAAAAAAATGGCACGCACAGCTTGTTGAGGAGGGAGTCTTGACTGAAGTGGCGATTGAGGGCGTAAAACGGCCTTATGCCGTGCTTTCAACAGATGTGGACGAGCTGCTTTCACTTAATGACAATCAACCTAAAGGCATTGCGTTCCTATCGCCGCTAGACCCTCTTTTATGGCGGAGAGAACGTTTGCAAGATATTTACGACTTCCACTACCGCTGGGAAATTTACACGCCAAAAGCAGCCCGGAAAGTGGGCCCCTACGGCATGCCAATTCTCTGGAACGGAAAGCTAATCGGCCAAATTTCGCCATTAATGAATCGGGAAACCGCCACTTTACATATTGAAAACATTGTGGTTGAGCCTTCATTCAAATGGACTCCAACAAGAAAAAAAGCGTTTGCCCGGGCATTGGATCACTTAGCCAAACGAGTCGGCGCAAAACAAGTTGCTTATGACTGTTTCTTATAGGCAAAAAAACGAAACGCCCACATTGCTTGGGCGTTTGAGGTTGTCGACAAAGTCGATAACCGCCCTCAGACTGATAGAAAACGCTTGTCAGACGAGGAGTGCAGCCGAGGGAAGATGCGAATAGAACGGGGGTTCATGAGCATATGACCGAGGCAAACGACGAAGTATGCGAGCGTTTGTCTACAGTCTGAAACGCCCACATTGCTTGGGCGTTTCATTTTTTAAGACAAGCGTTGTATGTTGTTAAAGCTAATTGAAATGCTTTCTAGAGGGGGCCGCTCACAAATGTCCTGTTCGACAAAAAAGTAGCGAGCGCCTGCTTCTTTCCCTGCCTGGATAATGCCTTTTATATCCAATGTTCCCTCTCCAACCTCGGCAAACGACTTATCGGTTGCTTTCATGTCTTTCAAATGAACCATTGGCACACGTCCAGTGTATTGGTTCATGTAACGTTTGGCATCCACACCCGCAAACTCGACCCAGTACGCATCACATTCTAATTGCACATGTTCCTCTGTTGTCTGACTTAACAACAAATCAAGGGCATACTCGCCATCGAATGTTTGCAATTCGAAATCGTGGTTATGGTAGCAAAATCCAATGCCAGCTTCTTTGCAGGCATTTCCAACCGTTTCAAGATCTTTCGTCAATTCGAGGTAATCGTCTTTTGCCTGCCGCTCTTCTGGCGTTAAGTATGGGCAGACAATATAATGAACACCGACTTCTTTATGGTAGGCAAGTACATCGTCAAGAGACTCACGAAGCTGAGCAAGAGGCACATGACTGGACCATGCTTCTAGACCAATTTCCTCTAACATTGCTTTTATCTCTGAAGCAGAGTGGTCGCCAAAACCAGCAAATTCGACACCCGCATACCCAATCTCTTTTACTTTTGCTAATGTGCCTTTAAAGTCTTTTGCCAATTCGTCACGCAGTGTAAATAAGGCAATTCCCCATTTATCCATGCTTTTCCCCCTTATTTGATGGTTGCAACAGACACAAACGTTTTGGACTTCGTTGACTCCAGCGCTGCAAGGACCGTGCGTAATGATTCCATTGCCGATTCTCCTGTAATGGAAGGAGTGCGGTCATTGGCAATCGCATCAACAAACTCGTCAATCACACCACTTGCGACTTGCCCACCAGCTTCATTGGTGGCAATTGCCCCCACTGAATACCTTTCGATTGTGCCATTTGCTAGCTTTACAACGACTTGGACATCAGGATCATCGTGTATTTCCAACACGCCTTTTTCGCCGTAAATCGATGTCGTGTTGTCTTCGCCTTTGTAGTACGTCCAACTTGCCGCCATCGTGCCAATTGCTCCGTTTTCCATGCGCAGTAACGTTGTTGCATTATCGTCTACATCCGCATCCTTATCGAGTGTCTCAACAAATGCAGCCACTTCAGCCACTTCTTCGTCAAAAAGCCAGCGCATTAAATCAATTTTATGGACGCCTAAATCACCCATTGCGCCAACAAAAGCCTTGTCTTTTTGAAAGAACCACGTGTCTTTGCCTTGAATGCTCCAGGAATCAGGGCCACCATGGCCAAATGTCGTTTTAAATGTTAACGGCTTGCCGATTTTTCCAGATTGCAAGATTTCTTTCGCTTTTACATGGGGCGGCATAAGCCTTTGATTGTGACCTATCATCAACTTGACATTGTTGGTTTTAGCGGCGTCAATCATCTGTTGCGCTTCTTCGATCGAAGTGGCCATTGGTTTTTCGCACAATACATGGCAACCAGCGTTTGCTGCATCAATCGACACTTGTGCATGGTCCACATTTTGTGTACATACACTAACTGCATCAATCTTTACATCTTTAAGCATAGCTTCGTGGGAATCGTATACAAGTTTGACTCCATATTGATCAGCGAGTTTTTGAGCGACTTCGATGTTTAGATCACAAAAAGCGACCAGTTCTACATTTGGATTGGCCGCATATTCAGGTACATGGCGGTGGATGGCAATCGACCCGCAGCCAACTACTGCTACTTTCAATTTCGACATTGTCTTTCTCCTCCTTACAGCCACCACATGTCTGGAGCTGGCTCTTTCATTAAAACTTGTTGCAAATTGGAAACAGCTTTTTGGAACCCTTCGTCAATGGACATTAACCCGTCCTCATGTTCAATGCTGACTGCACCGTCATAACCTACAAGGCGCAAAGCACTAATAATATCTGCCCACGTTTTCAGGTCGTGCCCATAGCCAACTGAGCGGAAGTACCAGGCCCGATCTTGCATATTTGCATAAGATTGCATATCAAGTAAACCGTGCATATTGACATTTTCTTGATCGATGTACGTATCTTTTGCATGGAAAAAGTGGATGGCATTATGCTTGCCTAGAATTTTAATGGCTGCAACTGGATCGATTCCTTGCCACCATAAATGGCTAGGGTCTACATTTGCGCCAATCGCTTCGCCGCACGCTTCACGGAGTTTTAACAACGTCGCTGGCGAATGTACTAAAAAACCACCATGCAGTTCAAGGGCAACCTTGACATTGTGATCAGCTGCATATTGGCCCCATTCGCTCCAGTAAGGGATCAGTTTTTCTTGCCATTGCCATTTCAATATATCTCCATACTCATTCGGCCATGGGGCAACAGGCCAACTTGGCTGCTTGGCGCCTTCATACGCTCCTGGCGTTCCTGAAAAAGTAGTAACGGTCGGCACTTCTAGCTTTTCTGCCAATTGGACTGTTTTCACAAAGGCATCATGCGACTGCTTAGCAAAATCGGCATCTGGCGTAAGGGCATTGCCATGGCAGCTTAAGCTAGAAATCGTCAAACCGCGATCCTCTACCGCCTTTTTAAACGCTTTCAATTTCGTCTCATTTTCGAGTAGTTCACCTGGATTGCAGTGCGCGTTCCCAGGATACCCTCCTGTACCAATCTCGACTGTTTCTAGGCCGAGCGCTTTTACATGGTCTAGCATTTCTTCAAACGGCTTTTCCGAAAATAGGACAGTAAACACGCCTAATTTCACTTTTACCCCTCCTCTGAAATCGATCTCATATTAATGATAACGCTTTCTAGATTATTGTACTTCTTTTGCTGTTCTATTTTAACCCCTTTTTTTGATTTTCCTAAAAAAGATTTTGCGTTTGGTCTACGCCGAAAACGGCTATACGAACATTAATACGAATTCTGGAGGGAGAAAATGATGCTGATCCATGCAAAAACGCTCGAAAAGTACACGATGCGCGCCACAGACGGGGAACTCGGTTCACTTGCTGATTTTTATGTGGATGGAGACACGTTGCACCTTCGCTACTTTGTTGGAGATACACGCACTTGGTTTTTTGGCGGTAAAGTCCTCTTAAGTCCCCATGCATTTACGAACGTGGATAAAGAAAACATGGCCATCGACGTTGATGCGACGAAAGCTCAAATTAAAGATAGCCCGAAGCCAGAAGAACATGAACCAATTAACCGGAAATATGAAAAGGAATTGAACGAGCATTATGGCTGGCCGCTTTATTGGTTTGGGCCCGCAGCCCCACTCAACCAAACATATGGAGCTGGCTCTCCAGCAAGTGCGCCGCTAATCCCGCCTGTTCATATTCCAGAGCGCAAAAACCTGGAAGGCACAGCCGACGAAATACGGACAGGTGCAGACGAAGCTCAAACAGAAGCACAATACCAAGAACAAACTCGCCTATTTAGTCTGGAAGAGCTAACAGGGTATACCATTCATGCCAAGGGCGGCAAAGTAGGCAAAGTCGTAGATTTCATCATTGAAAAAGCAGATGACTGGCTTGTCCGTTATTTTGTCGTTGATACAGGAGGCTTTTTGCAACGGGAGCTTGTGCTCGTCCTCGTGGAAGATGTCGAAGAAGTTGCCTGGTATGACCATGCGATCCTTGTCAAGACGAGTAAAGCCCAAATCGAATCGGCTCCTGCCCATTCACGAGAAAAAGGGCTGACAAAAGATGATGAGAAAACCGTTTATGAGCATTACGGCAAAACGCCACATTGGAAGCATGAGGGGAGTCTAGGCAACAGCAATTGAACCTTTGCACTTACACAAAAAGGCCGTCTGTTAAAACAGCGGCCAGAACGCTAGGTTCATTCAATCACTTGTCAGCCGATAAGTGAAGGCGTGAGGAGAGGCGAATAGAACAGGGGTCATGAGCCACATTTTCTTGCATAGGAAAAACGATAGTTTCAGTTTAAAGCAGCGACCGAGACAAGCGGGGACGTTTGCTACAGTCTAATGGGGCGTGCACACGCCCCATTATTTATTTGCATCAGTATGCTCAACTGGTTCGTTGTCATTTTCTTTGTTTAAAACTTCCTTCAGTTCATCTTCTACGCTTTCTTCCGTAAGCGGCACTTTAGATCGGTATGCTGCACGCGTAATCAAATGTCCCGCCACCGGCGCCGTCAAGAACACAAATACAATGCCGAGTATAAGGCGAATGCTAATATAAGCGTCTGCAAGCCAAAAATAGATAAAGCAACCCGTCAGTGTCAGCAAAACGGCAAGCGTTGCACTTTTTGTGCCGGCATGGGACCTTGTATAAACATCAGGAAGGCGGATAATGCCGATTGCGCTAATCACACTCATTATCGCACCGACAATAATAAAAATAGAAGCCAGCAGTTCACCGGTTACGCTTGCGTTCAATAATGACACCCCTCTCTATAAACTTCGAGAAAGCAATGGTGCTAATAAACGCGAGAATGCCTATAATTAAAATAACTTCCAAAAACGCTTTTGTATCAAGGATAATCGACACGATCGCAGCAATCGAAATTAAATTGACGCCAATCGTATCCAAGGCAACGACACGATCTGGCATCGTCGGCCCTTTAATAATCCTGAACGCACAAATGCCAATAGCTACTGCGAAAAGCACAAGAGATGCGACCATCGCCATTCCAAACATTTATCGCGTCACCTCCATAATCGCTTTCTCAAATGTAGTCATTGCCCGGAGAACCGAATTTTTAGACTCGGGGATGTCCATCGCATGGATGTAAAAAACATCATTCGATGGGGAAATTTCAATCACGACAGAACCAGGCGTCAACGTAAGCAAAAGTGCTAAGGCGGTTATCTCTACATCACTTTTTAACTCGGTTCGATACGTAAAAATTCCCGGGGTGATTTTTAGTTTTGGGCTTAAAATTTGCTTGATGAGCACCACGCTCGAGTAAAAGAGCTCACGGATGAAAATGATCAACAGTTTCACTACCGCAAACAGCCTATGCAAATAAAATTCGTTAAAAAAGAAACGGCGCATCACATAAAGAATGCCGATCCCCACTAAATAGCCGGCAAAAAATGTTGAAAAATAAAACTGGTCCTCATCTTGCAATAGTACCCACAGAAAGGCAATCAAAATGTTTAGCAAAAGCTGTCCGAACATCGAACCACCCCCCTTTGTTGTCGATCCTTCCATACCTAAGCGCCTCCTCGATTTAACACAGCATCAATATAAATTTGTGGATTTAGCAACGTATTTACTGCATCTTGGACGATGCCAGAAATACTTTCAGTGCCGAGGCCTAATGCCAGTGTTGCCGCACCAAGAAGAGCGCAAGGGAGGATCATGCCTGTTCTCAGTGGAACCATCTCGTCAGTGCCAATAATCGTTTCGCCCCAAAATACGGTGCGGAAAATCCGCAAAAGCGAATAAAGGACAAATATACTTGAAATGAGCGTAACCGCCAATAGGACAAATGCTTGGCCGTCAATGGCGCCCTGTGCGACAAACACTTTGCCGACAAACCCACTTAATGGCGGAATGCCAGCTAGTGAAATCGTCGCCAGGAAAAACAGCCAGCCCAGTAACGGATAGTTGCGAATCATGCCGCTCATTCGTTCAAGTCGTTGCGTTCCTGATACATAAATCGTTACGCCTACTAATAAGAACAAAAACGCTTTGACGATCATGTCGTGCACAAGGTAATAGATCGAACCTTCAATCGCCGCTTCGTTGAAGATCGCAAGTCCGCTCAAAATAAAGCCTACTGCGATGACAACATTATAAGAAACAATTTTCCGCAAATCATTGTAAGCAACCGCGCCAATGCTGCCACCAACCATCGTCACAATCGCCATAACCGCTATGATTGTATGGGTCAGTTCTGGTTCGTGGTAAAACAGCATCGTGAAGAAACGGAACAATGCATAAATCCCTACTTTGGTAAGCAATGCCCCAAACAACGCTGCAATGGCCATCGGCGGTGCCCCGTAAGCCCCAGGCAACCAAAAATAAAGGAGCAACCCAGCTTTTAAACTAAAGACGAGTAAGAAAACAATCGCAATTGTCGTTAAGATTGGTGGTTGACCTGCTTCAGCAATCCGCACCGACAAATGGGCCAAGTTTAACGTCCCCGTCACACCGTATAAATAAGCAATGGCAATTAAGAAAATAAAAGAAGACAGGACATTGACAAGCACATACTTAATTGCTTCCCGCAACTGGACACGTTCTCCGCCAAGCACGATCAAGGCGTACGAAGCAAGAAGCATGACTTCAAAACAGACATACAAGTTAAACAAATCGCCTGTTAAAAACGAGCCAGAAACGCCCGCCAACAGCAAGTGGACAAGAGGATAAACAAACATGTTTTCTTTGTCTTTGCCAATAGTTGAGAACGAATAAAGCGAACAAATGGTGGCAATGAAATAGGTCGTGGCCGTTAGTAACAATGAAAACGAATCGCCGACAAAAGAAATGCCAAATGGAGGAGACCAGCCACCAAAATCAAGCGTTATAATGCCTTCCCGCTGAACATGAAGCAACAAATAAATACTCAGGCCAAAAGTAAGGAGCAACGTCACAAAACTAATGACTCGCTGCCATTTGACAAAAGGCCGCAAAAAAATGAGAAGGATGCCTACAAGCAGCGGGAGAACCATCGGCAGTACAAGTAAATTATTCATCATCATCGAGTCCCCTTAACTTTGTAAGATCATCCGTGCCTAAGTCCCGATACGTCCGATAGGCCAGTACTAAGAAAAGCGCCGTTACGCCAAAGCTAATGACAATTGCGGTTAAAATTAGCGCCTGAGGGAGTGCGTCTGTGTAAGAAGTCGCTTCCTCCCCAAGCAACGGGGCGCTTGAGTCTCCCGAAAAGCCGCCCATAATCATAATGAGCAAGTGAACAGCGTGGGACATAATGGCAGTGCCCAAAATCACACGGAGCAAGCTTTTGGAAAGGATTAAATAAGTGGCGACCGTAACAAGCACGCCGACCAATAGAGACATCATAGTTTCCATAAGCTAAACATCCTCACTTATACTCAGAATAATAGTAATGACAGTGCCAATAACAGCGAGTGCGACACCTGCTTCAAACAAGATGACAGACGCAAACGCCACATCACCAAAAATCGGCAAAGTTAGATGGGCTTCTTCTTGAGTAAGAAACGGAACACCAAAGGCAATTGACGCCGCCCCCGTGGCCACAGAGAGGAAAGCCCCTGCCCCTGCAACCATTTTAAAATCGATCGGCATGCCTCTTTGCACGGTTTCGATATCAAATGCCAAGTACATCAGCACAAATGCGGAAGAGAGGACGAGTCCCCCGACAAAGCCGCCGCCAGGTTCGTAATGCCCGGCTAAAAATAAATGAACGCCGTACGTTAAAATGATGAAAACGGCCACTTTCGTCACTGTCCGTAAAATGACATCATTTGCCTTCAAGGTCACGTCCCCCCTTACTCGCCTTCAGCTTGATAAGCACATACACGCCAAGGCCGGCGATGAGCAACACTACGACTTCAAGCATCGTATCAAATGCACGGAAGTCGCCGAGAATGGCGTTAACAATATTTTTTGCGCCTGCAAGTTCATAGGCATTTTCATAAAAAGCGGAAATGGAGTCAAACAAGCGATTGCTGTTGACTGACAGCGCCAGAACAGTCACCATGGCTCCTGTTGCCACTGCAATGAGCCCATTGAGTAGTTTTGGCTTCGTCTTGTGCTTTTGTTTGTCCCAATCAGGCAGGAAATAAAAACAAAGCAAGAATAGTGCAGCTGTTACCGTTTCGATGACAAGCTGTGTCAGCGCTAAATCAGGGGCACGGAAAAAGACAAAAAACAATGCTACTAAATAACCAAGAACACCGTTTAAAAGAATGCCAGTCATTCGGGATTTAGCAAATAGGATTGAAATCGCTGTAATCGCCATAACAGCGGCGAGAATGCCTTCATAAATACTAATAGGAGCATCATTCGAGACATCAAAAGACAACGCGCCTGTCGTTAAGGCAACCGTATATACAAGCCCCAATATCACAAGGAATATATAGAGCAAATAGTGGTACATATTCCCTGTCATATAGCGGTTTGTTATTTCATTCGAGCGTCTTTCAACCGAAATCAGCGCTCCATTGTATAGGCGATCCAGCGATAGCTTTGCCGGAAAGAGAGAATACACACCAACCCAACGTGGCAATGACCGGTATAGAACAAAACCTAAACCAACAATCCCTAGCGTCATTAGCAATTCTGTATTGATACCGTGCCACGCCTTGATCTGATAGTCGAATACCCCTGCTTCTATAAACGCAGGCATAACGGCCCCGTATGCTGGTTTAAGCAAAAATTCGCCTAATACATTCGGGAAGAAGAAGAACGCGACAACCAGGCTCGCTAAAATAACAGGCGAGACAAGCATGCCAAACGGCGCTTCATGCGCTGACTTTTCCAGTTTTTCAGGCTGATGTTCGCCAAAAAACGTTTTGAATATGAGGATCAAACAATAGACAAAGGTAAGCACGCTCGCCAACCATGCAATAATCGGAAATAGCAGCCCCCATGTCTCAACTGAGAAAAATGGCAGCTCTATTATGCGCAAAACAGCCGTAAAGAACATTTCTTTGCTTAGAAAGCCATTAAACGGCGGCAAACCTGCCATCGAAAAGCTGCCAATCACCGCTACAGTAAACGTGACTGGCATGACTGCCATCAATCCGCCCAGCTTGCGAATGTCCCGTGTCCCCGTTTCATGGTCGACAATACCTACAACCATAAACAGTGCCCCTTTAAACGTCGAATGGTTTACGAGGTGGAACAAAGCGGCAAAAATCGCGAGTGAATAGTAAAAAGATTGATTGTCTATAACATCAAAATGCAACGCTGCCGAGCCGAGCCCGAGCAATGTCATAATCAATCCTAATTGGCTGATTGTCGAGTAAGCAAGCAGGGCTTTTAAATCCGTTTGGCGAATTGCAGTAAATGAGCCCCAGAATAGCGTCACAATCCCTACGATACTGACGACCCAAAACCAAACGGCCTCTCCGCCAAAAACAGGCGTAAACCGGGCAACTAAGTAAATGCCCGCCTTAACCATTGTTGCTGAGTGGAGATACGCACTAACAGGCGTTGGCGCCTCCATTGCGTCAGGCAACCAAATATGAAACGGAAATTGGGCTGACTTCGTAAATGCACCTAATAGAATGAGCAGCATCGCTGGCACAAAGAGGGCATGGCTAGCATAGTCGCCCATCCCGCCAATAATTTCTCTTACGCTGAATGTGCCTGCAAACGAACTAAGCATTAAAAATCCGGCAAGCATGCCAATTCCGCCCATCACCGTAATCAACATCGATTTTTGTGCGCCATATCGAGATTGGCGGCGATGGTGCCAGTAAGCAATAAGCAAAAACGAAGAAATGCTCGTTAATTCCCAAAATACATAAAGCACTAGCAAATTATCTGAGAACACAACGCCGAGCATGGCTCCCATAAACATGAGTAAATAAATATAAAAATGATGCAATGATTCCCGTTCTTTTGAAAGGTAATAAATCGAATAGAGGATCACCAAGCTTCCAACCCCTGTGATAAGCAACGCAAAGATTAAACCTAACCCGTCTAAATACGCTGTAAAATTAATGCCAAGTGACGGCAGCCATGGGATCGAGGAATAGAATGTTTCTCCATTAGCAATTGCGGGAATATAACTAGCCAATATCGCGAAAAGGGCGACTGGTACAGCCAGCACAAACCAACCCGTATGAATGGCAGATAACCTTTTATATAGGAAGGGGATGAAGAGAGCGACTATAAAAGGTGTTAAAATAGCAATGTTTACAGTGTACAAAATGCGACCTCCTTTTTCTCAAGTTAACTGCGTAAATCTATGTACGTATTCATTCCTTTCACTTATGTCCTTCCAAGTGTACCCTAAAAAAACCAAGCCAATCAAAGCTTGTGCTTCCTAGAGAGAAAGTGTATGATGAAAGCAAAATATTGGAATGTCTGCTTTATGCCAGCTCGAAATCGCGCAACGGAGTGGATGCTGCACGGAAAAGCCATTTCGCCTGCTTTGGACGCTAGGCCTTTTATATACTTTTCCAGAGCACGAGGGAAGGCCAAAAAAGCATGAGGGTTGTTTGTAAAAAATGAACCGTTGGTGATTTACTTGTCGATTAAAAGTATATACTATTTTTGAAGGCAATGCACACAATACGCCTTGGGCCACACAAAAATGTCACAGCCTGTATGTCGGCCCAAGCAAACGAACTTAATTGGCATTCAATAAAGAGGAGAAAGAAATTTAATCTTTTTTGTAGAAACAATTGAAATTCGTCCATCGCCGTTATATAATAACAAAGTTTTCAATATGCCTCGGTGGCAATGAGCTGACTGAGGGCAGAAGCCATATTCAGACCTAAACGTCATTCTTCATTGTTGGTTCGATAACATATTAACTGAGGTGATTTTTTATGAAAAAAGCTAAAGGACGCATGGATGAAAGCATTCTCGTATGTGTTTATTACGGGCCAAACGGCGAACGTTTAATTAAACGCGGTGCGAAAATCGCTAACATGCTTGACTGCCCTTTATATATATTAACGGTTGACCCTCTCCCTTATGATGAATTAGATGCCGAAAAATCGGCCTATATTGATAGGTGGAAAGAGTTGGCGGAAGAGTATGATGTTGAAGAGTTTATTATTCGTGATAATGAAAAGAAACCGGCGGTGAAAGTAATCGCTGAAGTCGCAAGAGAGCACCATATTACGCAAATTATTATCGGCCAAACGGCTAAAAGCCGATGGGAGGAAATTACGAAAGGTTCCTTTATGAACGTGCTTCTCCGCGAAATTCCTTTCGTCGATTTCCACGTCGTTTCCTGTGACCGGGCAATCAAAGGGCTCGAAGGCCACTTTGAAAAAGGCGTTCGTGCCTATCTTGTAGAAGACGAAGAAGGATATCGTCTTATGTTCAGCCATACGAAAGATGCCAAGTACGAAGGCATTTTCTTTAAAGAAACGGGAACAGACTTCAATAACGGCATTTTCAAGTTTATGCGCCACAACAAAATGTGCCAAGTCCACATTACGGATGACCGTGTGACAGAGCCGACTAAAATTTATCCAGAATTAAAAGAAGAAGCGTTGCGAAAATAAGACCGTTGCCTTGTAGCGGCAATCAAAAAGCCAGTTGAGGACATGACCTCAACTGGCTTTTCGCTTACTTATACAATTTTACACGATTTTCAAGCGGCAAAAATTCTTTCTCGCCTGGCTCTTGCACAGGTTTGCCAAAAGGCATTTGCGCACGAAGTTTCCACGTTTCTGGAACATTCCATTCTTTTATCACCAATTCGTCAACAATCGGGTTATAGTGTTGCAAAGAAGCGCCAAACCCTTCATTTTCTAAACCAGTCCACACGGCAAATTGATGCATGCCTGAGGATTGTTCTGACCAAATCGGAAAGTTTTCTGCATAAAGCGGGAAAGACTCTTGCAACTTCAAAATTGGCTCTTGGTCTTCAAAGAACAATACGGTGCCATAGCCTGCTTTGAATCCATCCATTTTCTGTTGTGTGCCTGAGAAGTCTCCGTCTCCGACAACGGCTTTTAAAGCCTCTGTTGTTAAATCCCAAAACTTGTCATGTTCTTTTCCAAGCAAAATGATCACGCGCGCTGATTGGGAATTAAACGCAGATGGAACATGTTTTACAGCATGCTCGACGATTTCTTTAATGCGTTCATCGGATGCAACAGAATCTTTGCTAATTGCGTAATAGGAACGCCGTTTCTCAATTGCTTCAAAAAATGTAGCCATTGAAATTCTCTCCTTTGTATGTTTTTTCTTTTTTAGTCTATCCAATCGTCGATGAATAAAACAGTACGCACTTTAAAGTATGTTAGTATAATCAAAGAAACTATCGGATCAACTGAAAAAGGGATTCAGGCAAAAAGATTGTTTATACCCCGTTGTTTGTCATATAGTATATAAAAAGAAACTGTTAAGAGGAGTGGAAACGATGGAATCCTGCGAAGTAGACACAGCGTTAGAAATTCTTGTCGGAAAGTGGAAACATAAAATCTTATTTCAGTTAATGACACATGACGTTATGCGGTTTAACGAATTGAAACGCGCTATCCCTGGCATAACGCAAAAAATGTTAACTTCACAACTTCGAGAGTTAGAGTCTCATGATATTGTGGAGAGAAAAGTTTATCCGCAAATCCCACCAAAAGTAGAATACTCCATTTCTGATTATGGGAAAAGTTTACAGCCTGTTTTAGACGCCATGCACGAGTGGGGCAAGAACCATACGACCCACCTCAATAGGACATACGCTGAAACAAACGAACAATCTTAATCAAACACCCCCTCGCCAAATGACGGCAGGGGGTAAGCTTATTAGCGCTCGCTCCTAACGGGCTAGTTAACCGTGAGTCGCGGCGGCTTCTCCGTGTTTCGGCGCGGTGCCTTCGTATAGATGACAAGCTGCAAAATGGCCAGGCCGGTATTCCTGCATTTGCGGTTCGATGTGCGAGCATTGCTCCATGGCTTTCGGGCAACGAGTCCGGAAAACACAGCCACTTGGCGGCGAAAGCGGGCTTGGAATCTCTCCCTTTAGCAAAATTTGCTCACGCTTATCTTCTAAATCTGGGTCTGGAATCGGAATCGCTGAAAGCAACGCTTCTGTGTATGGGTGAAGTGGATTTTTATAAAGCGCCTCACTCGTTGTCAACTCGACTAGTTTGCCCAAATACATTACGCCAATGCGATCGCTTATATGGCGGACCATCGATAAATCGTGGGCAATAAACAAAAAGGTTAATCCCTTTTCTCGTTGGAGTTTACGTAGCAAATTGACAATTTGTGCTTGGATTGAGACGTCTAAAGCCGAAATGGGCTCATCGGCAACAATAAATTCTGGATCGACGGCAAGAGCGCGAGCAATGCCAATTCTTTGCCGTTGTCCGCCACTAAATTCATGTGGATAGCGATTGGCATGTTCAGCGCCTAAACCAACTGTTTGCAACAGCTCATAAACCTTTTCCTTACGGTGGTGCCCTGTATACAGCTGATGGATGTCGATTCCTTCGGCAATGATGTCCATTACAACAGAACGGGGATTTAATGAAGCGTATGGATCTTGGAAAATCATTTGCATGCTTCGATTCAGTGCTTTTGCTTGCTTTTGTCCAGCTTTATGGACATCGGTGCCTTTAAACTTCACTGACCCCGACGTTCGTTCATACAAACGAAGGATTGTGCGGCCAAGCGTTGACTTTCCACAGCCTGATTCGCCAACAAGTCCTAGCATTTCTCCTTTCCTAATGGCAAAAGAAACACCGTCGACCGCTTTAAGCGTTTGGTTTTTGCGAATAGCAAAATGTTTTTTTAAATCCGTCACTTCCAAAAGCGGTTCACTCACTAAATGTCCCTCCAACTAGGCGCGCTCAAAAAACGGCGCACTGCGCAAAGTTCTTTTTCATATATAGTTCCAGCAAGGTGAATTTGCTCGACTGTTTTCCCTGTTTTTGGAGCATGAATCATTTCTCCATTGCCAGCATACATGGCAACATGGTGAATCGCTCCTTTTCCATTGTCATGACCAAAATAGAGCAAATCGCCGATAGCTGGCCGGCTTGCATCAATGATTTCCCCGGTCAAGACTTGATTGGAGGCATCTCTAGGAATAAGAATGCCGCTGGCACGATGGATCGCATAAACAAACCCGGAGCAGTCAAAACCAAACCCACTCATTCCTCCCCATAGATAGGGAAGGCCAATAAACTGGCGAGCGCTTTTTAACAATGCCTCCCCTGTCCGTTCCCTCGGCCCTTCTTCTATATCAGTCCGTTTAACGATCCCTGTACCAAGAGGCGTGTCGACATGGATGACATACTCTTCATCTTCCACGACTGCTAATTCTGTTCCAAAGCTAAGCGTCAGCCATTTTTGGTGTTTTTCAGTAAACAACGGTGCAACCGTGCTTGAAATCCGGACTGTGTTCGTATTAGGAGGGCTTAATTCCTGGAGCTGGCAAAGGGGGATCCATCCTGGGTACCCTTCCTTATGTTTCGTAGTCGGCTGGTTTGGCAACAGCACTTCAGCCCACTTGCCGACTTCCTGTATGATCAGCACAGTCTCCCCAAACAAAATTTGGCTTTGGACAAGGTTTTCCGTACAAAGTGCTAAGCGCTCATTATAGGAAAGTTGTTCAAGCCACTCTTCATAGCAACTGTTGGCACAGATTATTTTTTCGTCAATTGCTCTTGGCGAATCCGTTGATGTCCAAAGTGTCACAACTGGCTCAGCTGCCTGTACTTCCTTCATTGCCCTTCCCCCCTCACACCAGCTTCCACTACGAAACGTTTGCGTTCTGTATCTAAAACGGCCCTGGCTCCATATGGAACAGAAAATGCAGGCGAGCAATGGCCAATTTGAAAGCCGCTTATGCACGGCTTGCCAGATCCAGAAAAATAATCGTCCAATACTTCTTGCAGCGTAAATGAATGTTGGCGCTTTTTCGGCTCACAGCCGTTAAAGCTGCCGATAACAAACCCTGCAGCATCATCAAGCTTTCCAGCGAGCCTAAGCTGGTTTAGCATCCGGTCAATTCGATAGGGTTCTTCCTCAATTTCTTCAATAAACAAGAGAGTGTCTTTTGTATCAATTTCATATGGCGTTCCGATCATGCTAGCAAGCAATGTCAAATTCCCGCCAACTAATTTTCCTGTAGCCATGCCTTCAGCTAAAACGTGCAACGGCTGGCGTGTTTGTTCAAACACTTGCTGTCGAGGCGCCATGATCTGTGATAATCCGGCTAATGTTGCCCCTTCCAATTCGCTATTGCCGAGGTCAGAACTGAGCATGGGCCCATGGAACGTCACTAACCCTGTTTGCTGGTGGATCGCAACATGCAAGCACGTAATGTCACTATAACCCCAAAATACTTTCGGATGTTCGGCGATTAATTTGTAATTCAGGCGGTCTACAATTCTTGGTGTTCCATATCCTCCGCAAGCACAAAACACGCCACGAACGTCTTCATTGGCAAACATCGCTTCCAAATCAGCAACACGCTCGGCATCCGTACCCCCTAAGTAGCCGTGGCGTTTACCTACCGAGGGAGCAAGCAACACCCGAAGCCCCATATCTTCATACAAAGACTTTGCTTTTTCAATACGGGCGAGATCTGGCGGGCTTGCCGGAGCGACCACGCCAATGGCATCGCCCTTTTTTAGCGCTTTTGGTAAGATAGCCTCCACAAGCCATTCCCCCTTTGCAAAACGGGCATGAGGGAAGAGCGCCTCTCCCCTCATGCCTTTTAATTGATGTCAGCCCATTTCAGCTCAATATAGCCAACAGGATGGCGGACAACACCTGTCACAGAGTCGTTTTCTAAGATTGGCTGGTTATAAAAGTAAAGAGGGAAAATCGGCATTTCTTCCATTAACAGTGTTTCTGCCTCATGGAGCAATGCAAACCGCCGCTCTTCATCGCCTTCCTCCTTAGACTCGGCAATCAACCGATCATACTCTTCGTTCTCCCAACCAGTTCGGTTCATAGAGCTACCTGTGACAAAACTTTCAAGGAAGTTGACTGGATCAGCGTAGTCAGCGATAAACGAAGACCGGGACATTTGCAGTTCTAAATTGCGTTGCTGATCTAGGAAAACACTTGATTCAACGACTGCTAGGTCAACGGAAACTCCTAAGTTTTCTTCATACATTTGTTGGAGTGTTTCAGCAATGCGCTGATGCTCATCCACTCCTGAGCTATATGAAAGCGTAACAGGAGGTAATTCTGAATAGCCTTCTTCCGCCATCCCTTCTTCAAGCAATGCTTTTGCTTCGTCTGGGTCATACTCAAGCAAATCGCCGCCTGATTCACGGAAATCACCGCCGTCAGGTTCGGTAAATCCGTAGGAAACAAATGCCCCTGCAGGTTCCTGGTTTTGGCGAATGACGCTATCAACTATCGCCTGGCGGTCAACTGCTTTGGCAAATGCTTGGCGGATTTTTTGATTTTGGAACGGCTCTTCAGTCACTAAAAACCGGTAAAAGTATGTGCCTGCTTGTTCTAATAGGTCAACCTCTCCCTCTGCAATCAGCTGTTCGGCCATGTCTGCCGGCGGTGCGGCTGCATGAAGGTTTCCTTGTTCATACATTTGATAGGCAGTCATTGCATCTTCAAGCATTAGCCATTTGACACCGTCAAGAGCGACATTTTCCGCATCCCAATACTGGTCGTTCCTCTCCATCCGCAACTCCGAGTTATGGTCCCAGCCAGCGAGGACAAACGGGCCGTTGCTCACATACGTGTCCGCTTCTGTATGCCAATCAGGATTTTCTTCTGCTGTTGCTTTATGAACCGGGAAAAACGATGGATTGGCAATAATGCTAAGGAAATATTGTTGCGGGCTAGTCAATACGACCTCAAGTGTTTTGTCATCAATAGCCGTCACGGCCATATCCTCGGCTGAGCCTTCTCCTGCATTGTATTCAGCAGCTCCTTCAATCAATTCGGCTAAAAAGGCTGCTGATGAAGCATTCTCTGGATTAACAAGTTCTTTCCAGGCATATTCAAAGTCTTCTGCTGTCACAGGCTCCCCATTGGACCAATTGGCATCATCGCGAATATGGAACGTATACGTCAACCCGTCATCGGAGATTTCCCAACTTTCAGCTGTTGCTTCCTCTGGCGTATGGTCAGAACCAAGCCGTGTAAGCCCTTCCATTATGTTATTCAGCGGCGCATTCGAAACCGCTTCGAACGCAATTTGTGGATTTAAAGAGACAGGCTCATTGCCATTGTTCAAAATCAAGATTTTTTCCTCTGCTTTTTCTTCTGTCCCTGTTTCCCCCTCTGTTGTTTCTGGTGGATTTTCGTCAGTTGACGTCCCGGTTGTACAAGCCGCGAGCGTCCATACAAAGCTTGCCGCTAGTGGAGCGTAATACCATTTCTTTTTCATCGTGCTTCCCCCTTTAAGCTAACTCTTTAAAAACTTGTTTGGCGCGTAGATCTTCGAGCCAGCACGAAACAGCATGCGTTCCTGTTATCTTCGTTTCCGCTGGCATATGGGAACGGCAGACATCCATGGCGTACGCGCAGCGTGGCGCAAATGGACATCCTGCCGGCGGTGCAAATAAATCAGGCGGCGTTCCGCCAATCGGCTCAAGCTCAGCTTCACTGCCGTCTAGGCGGGGAACTGAATGTAACAATCCTTTTGTATAAGGGTGCTGAGGGTTATAAAACAACTCTCTACGATTGCTTGTTTCAACGATTTTTCCGGCATACATGACATGCACACGGTCAGCAAGCTGAGCGACAACCCCCAAATCATGGGTAATTAACATGATCGCGACTCCTGTCTGCCGTTGAATGTCTTTAAATAGCTTTAAAATTTGTGCTTGGATCGTAACATCAAGCGCCGTTGTTGGTTCATCCGCAATGAGAATGTCCGGTTTGCAAATAAGCGCCATCGCAATCATGAGTCGCTGCCTCATCCCGCCACTAAACTCATGAGGGTACTGCTTTAGCCGTTCTTTCCCGTTGGCAATGCCCACGACTTCAAGCATTTCCAACGCTTTATGATTAGCTTCGCTTGCAGAAATTGACGTATGCTTGCGGATGCCTTCAGTCAATTGCGTCCCGACTGTTAATGATGGGTTGAGCGAAGTCATCGGGTCTTGGAAAATCATCGAAATTTCGTTCCCTTGGATACGGCGCATTTTTTTAGCGGGCAGCTTCGTCAAATCTTGCTCTTTAAATAAAATTTCCCCTTGTTTGATCGCGGCGCTCCCTTTTGGCAACAGGCCCATGATGCTTTGTGCTGTTACGCTCTTGCCGCAGCCGCTCTCGCCAACGACAGCAAGTGTTTCTCCTTTTTCCAGACTCAGATTAACTCCGCGGACTGCTTGAACTTCTCCGCCATATGTTTTAAATGCTATATGCAGTTGTTTTAATTGCAATAAAGCCAAATGCTACCGCCTCCTTGTTTTTGGATCGAGTGCATCTTGCAAACCGTCGCCAAAGACGTTAAAGGCAAACATGGTGAGCGAGATGAAAAAGGCAGGGAAAAAAAGACGCCACCAATGGCCTGTCAAAATCGAGGACAAACCGTTATTGGCGAGCGATCCCCAGGAAGCAAAAGGCGCTTGAATGCCAAGCCCTAAAAAACTTAAAAATGCTTCCGCGAAAATCGCTGAGGGGATAGTCAACGTCATTTGGATGATGATCGGCCCCATTGTATTCGGCAGAAGGCTCTTTCGAATAATATGCGAAGTGCTTCCGCCAAATACTTTTGAAACAAGCACATATTCATTTTGTTTTAATGACAGCACTTGACCGCGGACAATTCGGGCCATTCCGACCCACCCGGTTACAGTCAAAGCGATAATAATCGTGAGCAAACCTGGGCCCATAATAACCATAAGCAGTATGACAACTAGCAAGTAAGGTAAGCCGTACAAAATTTCAACGATACGCATCATGGTCGAGTCGACACGCCCGCCTTTGTAACCAGAGATCCCTCCATAAACAATCCCAATTAGGCAATCGATCGCGGCTGCAGCAAGACCAACAAATAGTGAAATCCGGGCGCCGTACCAAGTCCTAGCAAACATATCACGGCCAAGCTCGTCTGTGCCAAACCAATGTTCAGACGAAGGGGGCATGTTGACTTTCGTTAAATCGCCGGCAGTGACGCTATGGGGAGTAATCCATGGGCCAATTACCGCCATCACGCCAAGGGCCACCATCGTTGCCAGGCCAAACATTGCCAATTTGTTTTCTCGCAAGCGGACCCATGCTGAATGCCAGTAAGACAAAGAGGGGCGAACGACTTTTTCGGCACTGTCAGTCTGTACCGCTTTTTTAAATAGAGCGTCATCAACAGGCTGCTGGTTCGAATCAAGAAGCGCCATTAGTGGCCCTCCTTCCGATGCAGTTTAATTCTTGGGTCAAGGAAACCGTAAACAATATCAACAAGGAATAGCATAACTAGCAGAATGGCGCTATAAAAAATCGTTGTCCCCATAATCACTGGATAGTCGCGGTTATTGATCCCTTCAACAAAATAACGGCCAATGCCTGGTATGGCAAAAATTTTTTCAATCACAAAACTGCCTGTTAAAACGCCAGCGATTAGTGTGCCAAGTATGGTCGCAACAGGCATCAGGCCATTCCGCAACGCGTGTTTTACGACAATTGTCACAGGGGATAGCCCTTTTGCCTGTGCCGTCCGAATATAATCTTGTGTCAGTACATCAACCATCGTTGACCTTGTTAACCTAGCTATAATCGCCATTGGCGACGTAGCAAGGGCAAAAACGGGCAAGATCATATGTTGCCAGCTCTGCCATGTCGCAATAGGCAAATAATCTTTAAATGAATGTATAAGTAAAGCAGCCAAAATGAAATTAGGAACTGAAAGACCAAGCACGGCAAAAGTCATTAGCGTATAATCAATCAGGCCATTGCGCTTTAGCGCCGACAAGACCCCTAGAATAACGCCTGAGACAAGGGCAATGGCAATCGCATACACTCCAAGTTCCAAAGAAACAGGAAAGCCTCTTGCGATTAAATCATTGACGGATACGCCTGGTTGTGCAATCGAAGGCCCGAATTCAAACTGCATGAGCGATTGCAAATACGAGAAGTACTGGTTGATCACTGGCTGGTCAAGCCCAAAGTAAGCTTCCAGATTGGCACGGATTGTTTCATTTGTCGTCTGTTCACTATTGAGCGGCGAACCTGGCACCGCATGCATAAGCGTGAAGGTAGCCGTAATAATGACCCATAACGTGATTAGCATCGCTAAAAAACGTTTGCTCACATATTTAAGCATGTGGATCGCCTCTTTCTAGCAAAACGTCGTTTGCATGGCAAGCTCAGTCATGACAAGCATCGCCTGGTACGCTTCCTTGACGTCTTTTGCTGCAAATTTAACAGTTGTGCCTGTCTCTAATTCAGCACCAGGCATTAACGCGGCCCACTCCGCTTGCCCGTAATTGGCAAATTCAATATGTAAAACAGGCTGCTTGTTTGCAATGAGCGGTTCCACTTTGCCGCTTTTCATTAAAGCTTCCTTTGTTTTTGCTTGCAACAACGCTTTGCTTTTTGCAGGCGTTAAACAGAGAGCGGATGAACGGGATTGTGCTGTTTTGACTATAGCGGTTGTCACATTAGGAATGAGCGCTTCCGCTTCTTTTGCGGCCTGGTCATCTCCTGCTACAAGCAATACCGGAACGCCGTAATAACCGGCTAAATAAGCGTTTAACCCCATTTCTCCGATTTCATGGCCATCAAGCCACATCGAACGGACGCCAAAAATCATCGTATGGCTCATGACTCCTGGCATAGAGGCCCTGGAGTGGTAGCCTATAAAGAAAGCACCGTCGAACGAATCGTCGAGCCCTTGTACCATTGAATACGGTTTGACCTCGCCAGAAACCAATTCAATTTCTGCAAGAAGTCGCTCCACAAGCAAATTATTCATTTTCCCATGTGAGTCGTTGACGACAAATCGTTTGCAGCCAAAGGCAAACGCAGCTTCTGCTACGTGGTTTACCTCGTCTGTCATCAACTGTTGGCCCCGTTCATAAAACCGTTCGCCTGGCGTTACAAACTGGCGGTCTACAAGCCCTGTGATCCCTTCCATGTCAACTGATGAATAAATGTTCATTTAGTTCCCTCTCTTCAGCCTTATCTGTCCAGTATGATAGTTAGTATTCTAAGAAAAAGATCGTTTTCCTGCTCTTCTTACAGAAAATAAAAAAGAATCGTGTCACCTTTTCTGGCAAAGCCATGAATCTAGCACATTAGGCTTACGCTGAATGAACTAAAAAACTTCTCATTACGGCAATAAAAGTGCTGATTTATTTTACTCCTTGTGTATAATATATGGACATAGCGTTATTTCTCCTGGATATCGGCTAGTGCTGCATTGCCCGCTTCGGGGCTCAATTTTTGTTCCATTTGCAATTTTTCAATGAAACAGGTGGACTTATGCGTTCGAAAAAATGGCTTACTGTCGTCTTCATTGGCTTGGCGACTGCTCTAATGGGTGAGCTCCGTTTCGCCCCATTTGGTTGGGAATTCCGGTTTGGCATGGGTAGTAGCACATTCTTTTTTCTGCTCCTTGTTTTTAGGCAAGTCCCCCCTTTTCTAACGGGGCTTTTGACGGGAGCGGTTGTCGTACTGTTTCGGGTATTAACAAGTACCGTATTTTTGGCAGACCCTTACTCTTTTGTAGAAGTTCTATTCGTCCATCTTTCAGCTATGTTTTATTACTGGGCTTTCGGTTTAGGAATCAACCTTTTACCGACCAAGCTCGTCCAAATGAACATGCTCTGGTTTGGATTATTTGTTGTCGTTATTGATATCGCATCTAATTTAACTGAGCTCCTTGCCCGTTCGGTCTTACAAGACATTACGACTCTGTTATGGACAGAGTGGTTAGCATTATTGGTAGTTACCGTTATTCGGGTTTATTTTGTCCTTGGCGTATACGCCAGCATCGCCCAGCATAAACAGCAGACGATCTTAAAAGAACAAAAAAAGCGCTATGAAACGTTATTAAACGTAAGTGCAAGCCTTTTCGGCGAAAGCTACTACTTAAGCAAAGTAATTGAAACAGTGGAAAACATGACGAACAGAGCATTCTATCTCTATCGGAAACTAAAACAAGAACAGTCAGCGTACCACCAAGAAGCATTGCAAATTTCACAAGAGATTCACGAAATAAAAAAAGACGCACAACGCGTCCAAGCAGGATTAGCGAAATTAAACAACCATGACCACACATTTGAGCAGTTGGATCTCAAACAATTAGGCGATTTTGCCATCAAAGGAAATGAAAGCTATAGCTTTTTTCTAAACAAACGTATTCGTTTTCGCCAAGAAACAACATCTACGTATTTAACAAATAAACATGTCGAACTTTTAAGTTGCTTAAATAATTTATTAGCAAATGCAATCGAATCTATTGACAAGGAAGGCACGATTTTACTTTCTATTTATGAAAAGAATGAGATGACTTATTTTGAGGTGACTGACGATGGCGCTGGCATTGCAGAAGAAGACATGCATCATTTATGCGAACCAGGTTTTACAACAAAATATCATGAGGACGGAAGCCCCTCAACCGGAATCGGACTGACTCACGTGCAGCATATTGTCACTGACTTAGGTGGATTCCTGCAATTTGAGCGCAGCCATGTCACAAAAGTTTGTCTAGTTATTCCAACGAAGCGATTGGAGGGAAAACAACAATGATAACGTTTGCAATTATTGACGATGAGCCTGGTTGCCGTCGTATGTTAGCGTCCATTATTAAGAAAACCGGACTTGGAGAGATTGTATTAAGTGATGAAGGGAACGCTGCTTCGATTCAGGCCATTGTTGCTCGCCAGCCGGACATCGTCTTAATCGATCTGCTCATGCCGAAAATCGATGGTCTCGACATGATTGAGCAGTTGAAAACTGCTGGTTATCGTGGGCGTTTTGTTATGATTTCGCAAAATGACAATAAAGAATTAGTAGGTGAAGCCTACCAGCTCGGAGTGGAATTTTTCATTCATAAACCAATCCATGCGATTGAAGTAGAGTCTGTTTTATCCTATGTAAAACGCCAGCTTCAACCTTCCCTTCCAGAAATGCAACTGGCATTAACGCATGTGAGCCATGCGACTCATCCCCATGTTTCTCTGCAACGAGCAGCGCGGCGGACACTTGCAGAGCTAGGAATTTCAAACGAAGCGGGCTCTAAAGATTTCATCCATGCGATGGATTATTTGGCCGAGACAGGGAGCGAGCCCCTTTCTTTGCGTACCTTATATAAAAAAATGGCCTTAGCCCGCTTTTCCAATCCTATCGATCAAGAAAAAGAGGCAAAGGCCATTGAACAACGAATGCGCCGGGCAGTAGCAAAAGCACTGACAAACATTGCTTCCCTTGGTCTAACTGATTACGCTCATCCAAAATTTGAGTATTACGCGCCCCTTTTCTTCGATTTTCGTGAAGTGAGGCAGCGGATGAAAGAAATTGATTTAGACATGGCTCATAGTGTCGTACGCATTCATATTAAAAAATTTTTATTTGCACTTTTTGATGAAGCAAACGAAAGCAGAAAAGGTGCTTAAACATGCTTCGCTTCAAGTTTCTTTGCAATTTTGGACAATGCAAAATTGACGACAAAGTACATAATCGCGACAAAGAATAGAATGGCAAAGACCGAATTGGAGTTGTGGGCACTTAGAATGCGTGCATGGTGCATGACTTCTGGCAATGTAATAATGACCGCAAGCGAAGTATCTTTTAATAGGGCAATGAATTGAGAAACAGTCGGTGGCATCATTTTTCGTGCTGCCTGAGGAATCAAAATCGCCCGCAACGTCTGTGTGTACGTCAAGCCAGATGAACGCGCGGCCTCAATTTGCCCTTTAGGAATCGAATTTAAACCACTGCGGATAATTTCAGAAATCATCGCACCTTCAAACACGGTCAAAGCGACAATAGCTGCTACAAACGGGCTTACTTGAAACCCTAGTTCCGGAAGCAAAACAAAATGGGTAAAAAATAAAATCAACAGCAAAGGCAAACAGCGGATAATATCAATGGCCGCGCCTAATACTCGCGAAAAAACCGGAATCTTTGCATAGCGAAGAATGCCGAGTACAATGCCGACTACATAACTGCAAATGATGGCGATTAATGCCAATAATAATGTAACTTGAAATCCTTCCCATAAATAAAGGAGGTTGGATGGCGTATATGCCGATAGAAAGTCCATTTAGGCGCCCCCTTTAGCAAGGCGTTTCTCATAATAGCCGATTCCCCAGCTAAGCGGAATCGTTAAAAGTAAATAAAATAACGCAACAATGCCATATACGGCATACGGACTAAACGTCATGCTGTTAATGATATCGCCTTGGTACATTAAGTCAGCCCCTCCCACTACTGCAAGAATCGAGGAGTTTTTCACCAAGTTCAATGTTTGGTTCCCAAGTGGGGGAATGACTGTTTTGATCGCTTGCGGCAAAATGACGAAGCGCAATGCTTGTGTATAAGTTAAACCTGAGGAGCGCGCCGCCTCCATCTGGCCGGTTGGGATTGCCTGAATGCCTGCTCGTATAGCTTCAGCAATAAAGGCGCTTGTATAAATCAATAAACCTAGCGTCCCTGCTTCAAAGCCGCCTAGGCGAAATCCGAGCCAAAAAATAAAGACAGTGAGCAACAGCGGGATGTTACGGAAAAACTCAACATAAGCAGTTCCTAGCCAATTAAGTACACGGATCGTGGAAATGCGCATGACTGCAATTAGCGTGCCGACGACGAAGCTGCCTACAAGGGCATAGGTGCTTGCTTTTAACGTCTGCAAAAAGCCAGACAAAAACGCATCCCAATAGTCAATTAAGATTGTAATCATCGTTTCGCCCCCTTTTTAAAAAGAGCAAAAGCGTAAGTTTGCGCTTCAGACTGTAGACAAACGCTCGCATCCTTCGTTGCTCACCTCGTTCATATGCTCATGAACCCACGTTCTATTCGCATCTTCACTCGGTTTCGCGCCTCGGCTGACAAGCGTTTTCTATCAGTCTGAGTGATTTTGTCGACTTTGTCGACAACCTCAAGCGCAAGTTTGCGCTTTCCCCTAAGCAGTCTTATTCTGGAGACTCGCCGATCCATTTTTCATAAATTTCATCATACCGGCCAGAAGCTTTTAAGTCTGCAAGAATTTCATTGATTTTTTCCGTAAATTCGTTGTCGCCTTTGCGGACAGCAATCCCATATGGCTCGTCGGTAAATGTACCGCCAACGACTTCATAATCGCTATTTTCCTCAGCCATACCATAAAGAATGGAGTTATCCGTAGTTAGCGCATCTCCTTGACCGGACTGAAGAGCCAAGAATGCCTCTTGGTAATTTTCGAGCTCAATCACTTCGGCATCAGGCGCTTGTTCTAGCAAGTTTTGGCCTGAAGTTGCGCCCTTAACTGCAAGCACTTTTGTTCCAGCCCCGATATCGTCAATTCCTTGAATGTCGCTGCCTTTTTCCACCAATAACGACTGTCCTGCTTCAAAATACACATCAGAGAAGTTGACTTCCTTTTTGCGTTCTTCCGTAATCGTCATCGTCGCAATAATGGCGTCGATTTGCCCATTGTCTAATAGTGGAATTCGTGTTTTAGACGTCACTTCTTTTAATTCGATTTTGTTTTCATCGCCTAGCAACTCTTTTGCAATTTCCTTGGCAATATCGATGTCAAACCCTTCCACTTCACCACTCGCAGGATCCTTTAAGCCAAACAACCTTGTGTCAAATTTGACTCCGACCACAAATTTGTCCGCTTCCTCAATTTTTGCAAGCGTGCTTTCTTCATTGCTATTTTCTGTGCTTCCGTCTACCGTTTCATCGCCACCACCGCATGCAGAGAGAGCCAACACAGCCGCTCCTGCAAGCAATCCATTCATCCATTTTTTCATTACTTTTTCCCCCTTTAAAGTATGTGATGACCACAGCAAATACGCCTTTTAAAGCCTAATGAAGCAAACGGCTTAAGAAATGCTGTGACCTTTTTTCTCTCGGGTTTTCAAAGAAATCGATAGGCCTCGCCTCTTCTACAATTTGGCCTTCATCCATAAATATCACTCGGTCAGCTACTTCTTTAGCGAATCCCATTTCGTGGGTAACGCATACCATCGTCATCCCTTCTTTCGCTAGCGTCTTCATTACGTCTAGCACTTCGCCTATCATTTCTGGGTCAAGTGCCGATGTAGGTTCGTCAAAAAGCATAATTTTCGGCTTCATCGCCAACCCTCTGGCAATCGCCACTCGTTGTTGTTGCCCGCCTGAAAGCTGGGATGGATAAGATTTTGCTTTTTCGGGTATGCCTACTTTCGTTAAGTACTGCATTGCCGTTTCTTCCGCTTCTTCTTTAGAAACTTTCAGTACTTGGCGTGGGGCTAATGTAATATTGTCCAATACATTCATATGGGGGTATAAATTAAAGTGTTGAAAAACCATGCTAATGTCACGGCGCAATTTATTGATATTTACTTTTTTATCATGTAAAGCAAAATCATTGACCAACAGTTTCCCATCAGTGATGGTTTCAAGCCTGTTAATGCAGCGAAGCATTGTTGATTTTCCAGACCCGGATGGCCCAAGTACAACGACCACTTCTCCACGGTCAATTGTCGTTGTTATATTTTTCAGAACATGAAAATCGCCATAATGTTTATTTACCGAATCAAATGTGATCATTGTTGTCCCCCCTCTCGATTTTGTCCATTCTTGGGCTTACAGGAATGGTAAAGGCCTGCCTATAAAAACCTACAAAAACTTATAGAAACTTATTTATTCGCCCTACGAAACAAAAATAAGGTAAACTGAGAAAAAAGAGAATTGGGGAGAGACGATTGAATACGCAAAAAGGAGATAAACTTGGCATTGTCGCGGCTTCTGGTTCTTATTTCATTTGGGGATTGTTGCCGCTGTACTGGGCATTGCTAAAACATTTGCCATCACTAGATATTTTAATGTACCGCATTGCGTTTGCCTTTGTTTTTATCGCTATGCTGCTCTTGTTTTCGAAGCAAAAAGCCCATTATCGTACAGAGTTGAAATGGGTATTTACGAACGGGCGCGTTTTCATGAGCATCTTCACAGCGTCTATTTTAATAAGTTTAAACTGGTTTATTTTCATCTTTGCCGTTAGCGGCGAAAAAGTGATTGATGCAAGCCTTGGCTATTACATCAACCCGCTTTTAAATGTTGTCCTTGCCACCTTGTTCTTAAAAGAAAAACTGAGCAAAGCAGAAGTCGCAGCAGTTGCGTCAGCGGCAATAGGCGTATTGCTGTTAATCATCATTGGCGGCCACATTCCGTGGGCTTCTTTTGGTATGGCGCTCACTTTTTGCTTGTATGGATTCATTAAACGTGCCGCTCCATTAAGTGCCACAGGGGGATTATTCATTGAAACACTGCTTGTCGTCCCTGTTGCGCTTTGCTATTTTGCTTTTTTTACAGCTTATCCACTAACTAGCTTTGCGCCTCTGACGATCGCCCTACTTGTTGGCGCAGGAGTGGTGACGGCAGTGCCGCTGCTTCTTTTTTCTTATGGGGCAAAGCGGATTTCCTTTTCATTGATTGGTTTTCTACAGTATGTCGCGCCAACATTAATGCTATTGCTAGGAATCTTTGTATTTGGCGAGCCATTTTCGATTGTTCAATTTTTCGCCTTTTTCTTCATTTGGGTTGGCTTAGTTGTCTTTACTTCTTCACGGCTCCTTGGCCATCGCCAGCAAAAAATTAACGCTAAAACATGAATGATTTCGGCAAATCGGTTATACTGTTGGAGACATTGTACGAGAGGGAGTGTTTGGTTTGGCGATTTACCGAGGATACATTGGCACTTATTCCAAAGGAGATAGCAAAGGCATTTATACGTTTACACTAGATACGAATACAAAGGAAATAACTGACCTTAAGGTAGCAGCTGAGTTGAAAGATGCAACTTATGTAACGATCTCCGATGACAATCAATTCCTTTACGTAGTTATGAAGGAAGGAGACGCTGGTGGCATTCAATCCTTTTCCATCAATGCGCAAACAGGGGCCCTCGAACCGATCAATAAGGAAATAACAGCAGATGGTGGGCCTTGCCATATTAGTGTAGACAAAGCAGGAAAACGGGCTTTGTCTGCCAACTACCATAGCGGCATGATTCATGCTTTCGCCTTGAACAATGATGGCTCAATCGCGAAAACAGTAGCAAGTGCTCAACATAAAGGCAGCGGCCCAAATGCAGAGCGGCAAGAAAAAGCCCATGCCCATTTTGCCGGTTTTACACCAGATGAACGATACATTGTAGCGGTCGATCTAGGTACAGACGAAGTCGTGCTGTATACACTTGATGGCGAAAACTTGGCAAAACATTTTACGTTTAACGCCACTCCAGGCTCTGGGCCCCGTCATATTGCTTTCCACCCGACGGAACCATATGCCTATATTATGACTGAGTTATCCAATGAAGTCATTGTGTGCGCTTTTGACGCGATTCCTGGAACATTAAAGGAAATACAAGTAGTGTCAACTTTGCCTGAAGGCTATGAAGACCTTAGCCAAGGCAGTGCCATCCATGTTTCCCGCGACGGCAAGTTTGTTTACGTTGGCAACCGCGGGCACAATTCAATTACAAGTTTCCGTGTTAATGAACATTCAGGCGAACTGAGCTTAGTCGAATTTGTTTCGACTGAAGGCAATTGGCCGCGGGACTTTCGCCTTGATCCAACCGAATCAATAGTTGTTGCTTCTAACCAAGAATCAGGGGATTTAACCGTCTATTCCCGAAACAAAGATACAGGCAAACTCAGCCTGCACAAAGCCAATATTTCTGTGCCATATCCTGTTTGTGTAGCATTTTTAAGCACACCGCTTTAAACAAAAAAAACGCTTGACCCACACGTGTGGGTCAAGCGTTCTTTTTGTTTAAGGCAATTCAGCTAGAACTTCTTCTGCTTGTTTATAAGGATAGTTTAGATCACGTGCAACTGCTTCATACGTAATAAAGCCATTCGCTACATTTAAGCCTTTGGCAAGTGCCGAACTCGCTCGTAATGCTTCTTTAGCGCCCTTATTGGCAATTTGTACAGCGAAAGGAATGGTGACGTTAGTCAACGCAATCGTCGATGTCCGCGGCACCGCTCCTGGCATATTGGCGACAGCATAATGGATGACATCATACTTCGTATAAGTCGGGGCATCATGTGTTGTTACTTTATTAGCTGTTTCAATAATGCCACCTTGGTCTACAGCGACGTCGACAACGACACTTCCTGCTCCCATTTTTTGTATCATTTCTGCTGTTACGAGTTTAGGCGCTCTTGCTCCAGGAATTAGCACAGCGCCAATAACAAGATCGGCCTCGGCCACAGCGCTAGCAATATTCAAAGGGTTAGACATGATCGTCTGAATGTCATTTCCAAATTGATCGTCAAGTTGGCGCAGCCTTTCTGCACTAACATCGAGCAGAGTGACATCAGCGCCAAGGCCAACAGCCATTTTTGCCGCGTTTGTGCCAACAACGCCGCCGCCGATGATCGTTACTTTGGCCCGTTTAACGCCAGGTACGCCGGAGAGGAGAATTCCCTTCCCTCCTCGTGTCTTCTCCAAAAACTGGGCGCCCACTTGTGTTGCCATCCTTCCAGCCACTTCACTCATCGGCGTTAACAATGGCAATGCCCGGTTTATCTCTACCGTCTCATAAGCAATCGCCGTCACGCCTGAATCGACTAACGCCTTTGTCAACTCAGGCTCTGCCGCCAAATGCAAGTACGTAAACAAAATTAGCCCTTTGCGGAAATACCGATACTCTTCAGAAAGCGGCTCTTTGACTTTAATAATCATGTCTGCTGCCGCCCACACATCTTTCGCGTTTTCCTCAATCGTTGCGCCTGCCTTTTCATACTCCTCATCTGTAAAGCCGCTACCAATGCCTGCGCTTGCCTCCACTACGATACGGTGGCCGTTGCCAACAAGCGCATCCACTCCAGCTGGCGTAATCGCTACCCGATTTTCATAGCTTTTAATCTCTTTCGGTATTCCGATAATCATATGCCAAGACCTCCCTCGAAAACGTTTATTTTCTTAGTATACCCGAGTTACGGTCTTTTTTTCTTTGGGGCATCCACCCTAATTTTCCCTATCCCATTTGTGGAATTCACCGAAAGTTGCGCTTTTTTGCGCTGTAAATCTAAATATAAGCCAATTCGTTCAGCTGGGTTACGCAAATGTAAGCCCGTCAACTCGGCAATTCGCTTTAATCGGTATTGGAGGGAATTGGGATGAACATGAAGCGCTTTCGCTGCAGCGGTAAGGTGTCCGTCTTTTTCAATATACATCGCCAATGTTTCCAACAGACTTGTTTGATTTTCTGCATCATATTCACGCAACTGCTCAATTGCTGGATGGTCACCAGCGATCATCGCTTTGTCTTCATAAGGCTGTATATATTTGTACGCCCCTGCTTCATAATAGAACAAGCAATCAGATAGCTCGCTGCCAAACCTCTTTTTCAATTCCAGCAATGCTTTCGCCTGTTCATAAGCCCGGGCGCATCCATCAACGGCAAATGAAGGATTCCCCGCGGCCATGTGGATACCACCTGGCAGTTTCTCGGCAAAGGCGCCAACTTGTTTCCTTAAGTCTTTTCCATAAATAAAGGCAATAAAAAACTCACCATCAAACATAAAAAGCACGGCGTTGCTGTTTTCAAATATCGCTTGTACAGTCTCCATATGTTCAAGCTGGTTTGCCAAATCCACTATAAGGATACTGCTTTGCCGCTCCTCATGCCGCACTTCTTCTGGTATGTCGCCCAGTTCGTGGGTATTCGTCAATAGTTTCCAAAGTCGCTCCTCATTCGAAGCTTCCCCACGTTTAAACCGATTCGCTTTTTGCATAAGCCGTGCTGCTTTTCGAGCTGCCTTTTTCAACCATTGCTGCTCATAGGCCGTAAGGGTTCGATTGGTTTCCGACACCCAAACATAACCAAGCACAAGACCTTCCTGGTCCCGAACGGATAAAGCAACTCTTGGCCCGAGTCCCATATCGGGAATCTCAGCAATTGAAATCGGTTCAGACGATTGATTTAACGAAGCCATAATCCCATCTTTCCAAAAACGGTGAATTAACGGCGCTGGTACTTTACGGCCGATGATGGTGGACACTCGGGCTTGGTCTGTTCCTTCTCCATGCTCTGAATAGGCCAGTAAATGATGGTGACTGTTTTCTATTGTAACAGGACATTTCAGCAGGACGCCTAATTCTTCCACAAATTGATCAAGGGAGGAAAACGAATGACACAAAAATTGATCGTATGCAAAAGCCAACATGATCACCACTTTTTCTCATTCAATCGCTCATTTGCGGAAGCGATTACTTGTTTTTTACTAGTATAGCAACTGGAACATTTTTCTGCCTAGCATCTCTCCACAAAAAAACTCGCTGACGTGGGCGCTAACAGCACCAAACCCGTCTCGCGAGTCTATTGCATTTATTGGCTTGGGTGGTCTGTCTCTACTGGATAACCGCTACGTGAAGACCAATCGCTCCAACTTCCTGCATATAGTGTCACCTGTTTAAAGCCTGCCCGCTTTAATGCAAGCACATTTGGACATGCGGAAATGCCTGAGCCGCAGTAGACAATTACTTCCTGATCACGAGGGAGGGCGGCAAAATGCTGCACTAGCTCCTCGGTGCTCTTCCAGTTTCCGTCCTGGCGCAGCACGCCGCTCCACGGAAAATTGAGTGCGCCTGGAATATGCCCGGCTTTTGGGTCAAGTGGTTCCTGTTCCCCTTGATAACGTTCTCTAGAGCGAGAGTCAACCAAAACAGCGCTTCCCAACTTATTTTTCACTTGTTCGGCTGTAACTAGCCAATCTTCCTTCACATGCGGCTCAAATCGCGCCTCATCTGGAAGCTTCACCTCATCCGTTGTCGGGTAGCCACTGTTCTTCCAAGCCTGAATCCCACCGTCAAGAATAGCGGCGTTGTTGTTGCCTAGAAATTCAAGCATCCACCATGCGCGCGCTGCCGCTATTCCTCCATTTTGGTCATCGTAAATAACGACTTTGCTGTCTTTTGATATGCCTTTTTTGGCAAACATCTGGGCCATGTCCTCTGGAGATGGCAGCGGATGGCGCCCTGCCCCTTGGATGCATTTGTCCGCCATTTCTTCGGACATATCGATAAATAGAGCGCCTGGCAAATGTTCTGCATGATAAGCCTGTTTTCCCTTCTTTTCATCAAATAAATCAAAACGAGCATCAAGGACGATGACTTCGCCAAGCCTGTCATAAAGCCATTTAGGCGTTACAATCATGTGCACTCCTCCCTTTTCTATCCATCATACCAAAGAACAATCCCAAAATGAAAAATGTGAATGTAAATAGCAGAATGTGGTTCTGGCGAAATGGACTATTGCACTCTCGTTTGCTAAGCCGTACAATGAAGTGTACATTTTTTTGGGGGTGGTTCCTTTGGAGAAAGAACAGCAGTTAAAGCGTACGCTTACGCTGGTACCGCTGCTCGTCATTGGCCTTGCCTATATGGACCCGCTAGTCGTCTTTGATACGTACGGCGTGGTCGCGCAACTCACTCAAGGCCATGTAGCAACATCATACTTGTTTACAATCGCAGCACTACTTTTAACCGCTTATAGCTATGGACGAATGGTTCAAGCCTTTCCAAAAGCGGGCTCAGCGTATACGTATGCGCAACAAAGCATCCATCCAAATGTTGGTTTTGCTGCTGGTTGGTCTTTGCTTCTTGATTACTTGTTTCTGCCTATGGTCAATTTTGCAATTGGCATGGCTTATTTAAACGCCGCTTTTCCAGAAGTTCCCGCTTTTATTTGGGTCGTTATTTTAGCAGCGGCGATTACAACCGTCAATATTCTCGGCATACAGTTAACTGCAAATATAACAGGGTTATTCGTCGCGTTCCAAGTTCTAGTTGCTGCCGTATTTGTTGTTTTTATGATTCGTGGTTTGATGAATGGCTTAGGCACTGGCGAGCTATTATCGCCTGTGCCCTTTTTTAGTGAAACATTCGCATTCCAAACCGCTTTTACAGGTGCTTCCATTCTTTGCTTTTCCTTTTTAGGGTTTGATGCGATCTCGACTTTGTCAGAGGAAACGAAGAATCCAAAAAAAACAGTCCCACTGGCGATTGTACTAGTTGTCTTAATTGGAGGCGCATTGTTTGTAGCCGTTTCTTACTTGCTGCAGCTTGTTTATCCCAATTACGATGCTTTCATATCTGCCGAAGCGGCATCTCTGGAAATCGCCCAGTACGTCGGGGGCGCATTTATGCACGCCTTCTTCCTTGCTGGAACAATGGTTGCTGTGGTCTCATCCTCCATGTCTTCCCATGCCAGTGCTTCAAGGCTGCTATTCGCAATGGGGCGGGATAATACATTGCCTAAGCGCTTTTTCGGCTATGTTCATCCGCGTTTTAAAACGCCCACGTTTAACATTGTCCTAATTGGCATTCTTTCCTTAACCGCCATTTTTGGCGAACTGGAAATCATATACTCATTCATTAGTTTTGGAGCGCTTATTGGTTTTATTAGCGTAAACGCATCAGTCGTGTTCCATTACTATATTCGCGAAAAGCGTCGTTCCCTTAAAGGAACAGTGGCAAATTTGCTGTTGCCAGCGTTAGGAGCAGCATTTTGCATTTGGTTGCTTTATTCCATTGATAGACACGCATTAACGATCGGCTTTATCTGGACAATACTTGGGCTTATTTATTTTCTTATACGTCGAAAAACCAGTCCAAATTTCACAGCAGACGCTGCCAACCGCCATAAGGAATGAACTGGGGAATTTCCCCTAGCCTGCTAGTTCTATAAGGCGATCGCCTCGCTTGCCTTTCCGCCAGTCTGGTTTGTACCATAAACGGAAAGAGTTAGCGTCTGGAAGGGGGGCATTTTGTGCGGGCATTTTTACGATTGCTGCTGTTTTTGGTGATCTGCATCGGCCTTGTTTTCATTGCTGGCTTTGTCTCAAGAACAGGTTGGTTCAACGGTTTGTTTCAACCTTCTCTTACGGCAACAAACAATACAGAAGTCAAAATAGAAGAGATTGTCCCTGCAGACGGGCTTCACCCAGTTGTAGCTGACTATACGGAAAAGTTGATTGAAGAAGCAGGGGCAATTGGTATCTCGATCCTGATTACAGACGGTTACCGCACTCCCGAAGAACAAGATCGCCTCTACCAAAAAGGACGCGACCAAAATGGGCGTATTGTCACGAATGCAAAAGGCGGTCAGTCTTACCACAATTTTGGCCTTGCTATTGACTTCGCCCTTTTAGATGAGGACGGCGAACCTTTATGGGACATCGCTTATGACGGCAACAAAAACGGCGAACTGGATTGGTTTGAAGTCGCAGAATTGGCGAAAGAACTTGGTTTTGAATGGGGAGGAGATTGGGCAAATTTCACCGATTACCCACACTTGCAAATGACATTCGGCTATTCAATTGAAGAATTGCAACATGCCCAAATTGAGTTTGAAGAAAGCGAGCTTCCTTAACGTAAAGGATCTCGCTTTTTTTGAATACACTCTTAGTTAGGCTGATTATTTTCACTCAATTTGCAGGAATTTAAATATTATTGGCGAATAAAGTATATATAAAATTAAACATTTTGCTTCTTATAAATAGGTTAACGATACTTATACAAAGTGGGTTGATGAAACGTGGAGTTAGGCAAAACAATCAAATACTACCGAATTAAGCATAATATGACACAGGCAGAACTCGCTGATGGTATTTGCTCCATTCCACACCTTAGCAAAATTGAAAACAACATCTATAAGGCCAACCATGCTACAGCTTCCCTCTTGCTTGACCGGCTTGGCGTCAATATAGAAGATGAATATGCCCAACACAACGAGATTAAGCAGTCGCTGGAAGCCTTTATTGAAGCGATACAATTTGTGGATGTACAGGAAGCAAAACGGATTCAAAAAATATTAGTCGAGAAGGAATTTATCATTGCCCGAACGGATTACATTAATACGTACCATTTATACATGATGCGCTACCACTTGATGAACGGAGCGAACCACCTTGCCCAAGAACAGCGAGCCATCTTAGATAAAAACCGCACGAATTTGTCCGCGATCGAAGAACTGTCTTACCGTCTGTTCAATGGCATCCTCCTAGTAAACCGCAACCGCTTAAAGGAAGCAAAAGAAATTTTGCTTGACTTGCAAAGTGAAGACTATTCTTCCAAATACATTTTTGTCCGTGAAGTCGCTTTCGTGCTTGCACAGTGTTTTACACAGCTAAATGAGCCGGAAAAAGCAATCATTTATGCAAAAGAGGCGCTTCAAATTTTTAAGCAAGAGGACAATTACATTCGCGCTTTTCACACGCAAATGTTGCTAGGGGTCAATTATACACAAATGAATATGACAGAGGAATCCCTTCGCCTCTATAAAATCCTTTTGCGAAACACACGCTTGTTTAGCCGCGACACGCTCTATTACCAAGCAATGTACAATTACGGCGTCTTGCTTAAAAAAATTGGCAACTATGAACAAAGCCATGAATGTTTTACGAAATGCAGCGCTTATTACGACAAAGACAGCCAAAATTACGTATTCAGCCTTCTCGCAGACATCGAAGTTCTCTTCCAGTTGAAAACGGACAAAAAACAAATTGAATCAAAATTAAATGAAATTATTGAAATTAGTGCAAAACGTGGGTACAAACGCTCTGAGCTTCAAGCCCGCTACTATGCGCACCGCTTAAAAGCCGACGATGCGATGTACAACTTTATCGAACAGGAACTGCTCCCTCATCTCGATAAGCTTGATAATAAAGAAGAACCAGTCCACTATGCAATTGAGCTGGCGCAATGGTACCAGAAAAACGGAGAGTACGAAAAAGCAAACGAATACTTAAATAAATATGCCATGAAAGTCAAAAGACGTGAATTTTCCATTGTATAGCGATAAGACCTGCGAGCGTAAAGAGCTTTAAACAGCCCTTTACGCTCGATTTTTGAGACCTGCGATCTGTTCTCTTTTTCGATTCATACACAAAAAAACGCTGTGCCCTTTAACCGCACAGCGTTTTTTTATTGATTAGCGTGTTGCCGCTTCTGCATTGACAAGTCCGCTTCCATACAAGTTCGTGCTTCCTAAGCTCGTTGCCGTATTCTTTAGATGATTGCGGATTTGTACATTGGACCAAGATGGGTTCTTTTGTTTAACAAGGGCTGCTGCACCTGCAACATGAGGAGTAGCCATCGATGTACCGTTTAAGCTGGCATACGTTGAACCTGGGTATGTGCTCTGCACGTTTACACCTGGTGCGACAATGTCAAGCCCTGCGCCATACTGTGAAAAGCTGGCGCGGTTGTTGTTTTGGTCAGTAGCTCCGACTGCCATTGCGTTCGCATAACGGGCCGGATAGCTGATTGAGCCTGCACCTGAATTCCCAGATGCCGCTACAACAAGAACGCCTCTAGAAGTCGCGCTATTAACAGCTTGCTCAAGTGTGGCACTTGGCGAAGGGCTTCCTAAACTCAAATTAGCAACGTGCATGCCATTGTTCCCTGCCCATTCCAATCCTTGGGCAATCGAGCTGACCGAACCTGAACCGCTCGCCCCTAATACTTTAACAGCGTATAGTTCCGCGCTCGGCGCTACGCCAAGAACGCCAATCGAATTGTTTAAAGCAGCAATCGTCCCGGCCACATGCGTGCCATGCCCATTCCCATCTTGAGTGGATGGTTCCCCTGGTACAAAGCTAGCGCCACCACGAATATTTAAGTCTGGATGAGTGGAAATACCTGTATCGAGGACAGCAACTTTTACACCAGAACCTGTCAATCCACGGTTATGGGCAGCTGGGGCTTGCACACGGCTAATTCCCCATGGCACTGATTGCGCCATTGTCGTTACTTCTGCATCCTCTTCAATATAAGAAATCGCTGGATCGAGTTCAAGCGCGTCCACATCTTCTGGGCTTAACTCAACGGATAAAACAGGAATCGTTTCAAATTCATGAAGCAATTCAATTTCGACTTCCTCTTCCTCAGAGAGAATGGCGACCTCGTCATTTGCCTCTACTTGTTCTACAAACTCACTGACAGCTTCCTGCTCATTAAAGCCAATTAAATATTTTTCTTTTGCTTCTTCAGCAGCCGATGCGATCGATGAACTAAAAGCAACAGAAATGAGTAGTGCGGTGCTTGCGACAATTTTCCCCAACGGTTTCTTCATTCGGTTCCCTCCTCATTTTTATACCAACTTGTCCAAGCTGGTAGTTTAAACGTATCAAAGTTAGAAAGATTTGCCTATTGGGAAACAAATATTAACGTTAAGTTAACTGAATCTTCTCACTTCGTTTTTGATTAAAACGGTTTCAAGTGGGGAAAGCTACAAATAAAAGGAGGTTGATGGGTATGGAAACTGTCCACAAACCAGCCAGTACAGAACGAAAAAGACTGCGCTTAAATACGCGGCTTTCTAAACATATTCTCACTTACAGCGACTGGTACGACTCGGCGACAATTGAACGTGCGAAAACGGATTTAAAAAACGCGTAACAGGCAAGATGATCTTTGTCGTAAAACAGCGAAACAAGTGTTCATCTGTCTACCATAGTCGCCAAAAAGCCATTTGAACAAGAAGCATTCAAATGGCTTTTTTCATTATCGTTCTTTTGAAACACAGTAGCTTTCAACCCGTTTTAAGTCTCGTTCATGCAAATCGGCAACGATATGCCAGCCGTCCTCCTCAGCACGCTGTGTGTGGACATGGGCATGGTTGTTTAAATAAGCAGCCGCCTCCCCGTCACGATAAGGAATGATGAACAGATGTTTTTCAAAATCTTGAAAAACATAGCTTGCTATTTTCTGTGCTAATAAATCAAGCCCTTGTTTAGCCTTAGCTGATATAAACAGCTCGTCGCCATGCGCTTGAGGAAACGCGTCTTTCACTTGATCCATTTTGTTGTAAACATAAATCATCGGGCGATCGATTTCCATTGCCTGGAGTGTTTCATTTGTCGTCTTTGCCATTTCGCGATGGCGTTCATTTGAATAATCGACGACATGCAGTAGCAAATCGGCTTCCCGAGCTTCTTCCAATGTTGAGCGGAATGCTTTAACGAGGTGTGTTGGCAATTTAGAGACAAAGCCAACCGTATCCGCCAATAAAACAGAATGGTTTTTGTCAAGTTCCACTTTACGCACAGACGTATCAAGAGTGGCAAACAACATATCTTTTTCCAACACTCGCTTTTCCTCGGCATCGTCCAACAGCGCATTCAGCAGCGAAGATTTCCCTGCATTTGTATAGCCAACTAAGGCAACGACCGGCATCGCTTGTTTTTTCCGGCGTTTGCGCTGTAACTCGCGTCGTTTGACAACGTCTTCCAGCTCTTTTTCCAACGCATGAATACGTGTTTCAATTTTACGACGATCGAGCTCCAACTTTGTTTCCCCGGCGCCGCGGTTGGCCAAGCCAGTGCCGCTGCCGCCTTGCCTGCTTAATGAAGCGCGCATGCCGACGAGCCTTGGCAACAAATAGCGGAGCCGCGCCATTTCTACTTGGAGTTGAGCTTCTTTCGTCTTCGCCCTTTCGCCAAAAATATCTAAAATCAACATGGTCCGATCATAAACGGTTACTTCCAGCAATTTTTCAAGATTGCGGATTTGTGAAGGTGAGAGCTCGTCATTAAACACGACGAGCGTAGCCCCAAGCGATTCACACATCATGGAAAGCTCAGACGCTTTGCCAGCACCAATATACGTCGCTTGATTTGGTACAGGCAGCTTTTGTGTGAGCTGTCCGACAACCTGCAAATCAAGCGCATCGGCCAAATTGTTCAATTCTTCCATCGAATAGTGGAAATCCGTGTCTTTTTGCAACTCCACACCAACAATAATCGTTGGTTGTGTCGTTTGTCTCAATTGTTCATGCATATAATAAATCCTCCAGTTGTTATGTCTATTTTGATTCTACTAGGCATAACAAAATACACACGCCTAAAAAGCCTGTGTGGGCAAACAAGGGTATTTAATTTAAGGTTCGGCCTTCATTACTTAGACGCACCTTTCCCGTTTACACTGGTACACAGCTAGCAGTATTCAGTTAGCGGCCTTGGCAATCGTCTTTGTAATGATCATGATAAAAACCTCCCTTAAGATAACACATGTATCGTACCAGACTGATCGCCAAAACGCAACGGCGTGGCACAGCTTCACACTGGCCAAAGCCGCTTTTTTTGTTTTTGTAAATGCTCAAGCATGAGATGATTCACGATTTCAGGATGCTCATGGTGGAGCCAATGGGTAGCTCCATCTACTAACACAGCATCGCCATTGCTGCACCTTTTCAAGCTTGCTTGCGCGAGCGCTTTTCCTAAAAACAGGTCATTCGCTCCCCAAATGATCCTTGTCGGCACAGAGACCGGCAGATCAAGCTCGGTCTTCCTGTCTAACCCTTGGAAACGGACGGCACGATACCAATTAAGCATTCCTTTCAGCGCTCCTGGCTGCCGCCAAGCTGTTTTATAGTGGCGCAATTCCGCCTTTGTAAAAGCCCGCTCATTGGCTGTTTTCGTCATTCCAGCTTCCAAGTAGGCAAAATCCCTGGCGGCAAGCAGCTTTTCTGGGGCATAGGGCACTTGGAAAAACAGCATATATGCGCTGCGGAACAGCTGCAATGGCCGCTTCATTAAAGCAACACGCATATCGGCTGGATGGGGAATATTAATAGCGACAAGCTTTTTCACAACTTCTGGCTTCGAGGCAGCTAGATGCCAAGCAACCGCCCCTCCCCAATCATGACCGATTAAATAAGCCTGTTTCCGCCCAAACGCTTTAATAAACGCTACACAGTCATCACGAAGGACATCGAGCGTGTAAGCTTTGATGTCTCTAGGCTTATCGGACTGGTTATAGCCACGCTGGTCTGGCACAATGACGCGGTATCCTGCTCTTGCCAATGCATTGATTTGGTGGCGAAATCCATACCAAAACTCAGGAAATCCATGCAGCAAAAGGACCAGTTCTCCATCTTCTTGTCCAGCGGAGACGATGTGAAACGTGTGGCCCCCTGTTTCAACGATGTGATGTTTGTATTTTTCCAACCTGAATCACACCTTTCTCTTATAGTTCATGTTTACCCAAGTGCAGGCTTATTCATGCCCTGCCCATTCTATTTTTTAAAAAGGCTTGACGTTTCTATTAATCTTCACGTATACTAACGTTAATTGCATAACATTCCTTCAAAGGGGAGTAGCTGCAAGTTATTTACATAACTTGAACCAAAGTCGTCATTACGTGGATTTCCACCGGCTTTGTTGTTGGCATGATACATAAATGTCTAGCAAGACCTTTGCCTCGTTTTTAAAACCAAGGCAGAGGTCTTTTTTGTGCATTTTTCCTCTCTTTGGTGAAAACGAGCTGGAGTGGACATTAACTAAAGAGAGGCGAGTGGAGCGATGGATGTATCATTACTTTTAGAGTACAGCTGGGTGCTTGTTGTGCTTATTGCATTAGAAGGTGTATTGGCGGCTGATAATGCGCTAGTTTTAGCGATTATGGTCAAACATTTGCCTGAGAAAGAACGTAAAAAAGCGCTCTTTTACGGTTTGGCTGGCGCGTTTGTTTTTCGGCTAGGTTCGTTGTTCATCATTTCTTTTCTTGTCGACATTTGGCAAGTTCAAGCAATTGGTGCCGCGTACCTATTATTTATTGCGCTCAACCATTTATACCGAAAACATATTGTCAAAAAAAGCGAGGAGAAGGCCGGCATTGCGAAAGCCAAAAAAGGAAGCGGCTTCTGGACGACTGTGTTAAAAGTCGAAGTCGCCGACATCGCCTTTGCAGTTGATTCGATTTTAGCTGCCGTTGCCTTGGCCACCGCTTTAACACCAACTAATCTCGGCACGGTTGGCAGTATGGACATCGGCCAATTCATTGTCGTCTTTCTTGGCGGTTTCATCGGCCTCTTAATCATGCGCTTTGCAGCTACAAAATTTGTTGCATTGCTCGAGAAACGGCCTGGCCTCGAAACGGCCGCATTTATCATTGTCGGCTGGGTTGGCGTCAAATTGACGGTGCAAGTGCTTGCCCATGATGCGATTGCATGGATCCCACACGAATTCCCACATTCAACGGGCTGGAAGCTCTTTTTCTACGGCGTTTTAGTTCTTATTGTCATCGCCGGATGGTTCTTATCGAGCAAACCACAAGATGGCGAACAAGCAGCGCAGTCAGAAAAACGAGCCGAACGGAAAATTGAAGGATAAGAAAAAGACAAAGCTCAGTTTTCATACTGAGCTTTGTCTTTTATTTCAACGACAGCCTCGGCTGACTATCATTAAGTCTATGTTTTGTGGGCCGTGATCCATTCGTTTAGCCTGAAGGTACCTTCTTCTCCATTATTGCAATTTAATATGCAAATCGCCTATTTTCGCCCAGCCAACCCGTTTGATTAGCTCATATAACGCCAACGAAATGATCCCTGGCAAAATGATGCCTGTGCCTATAAAAATGAACAAACCTGTTATTCCTTGTGTGGAAAAAATCGTAATCGGCGCAATCAAAGAATTCAAGCCTAAACCAGCAAGCTCATACGAAACTTGGAACTGAAAGGCGAGTGAAGCAATTGGAGCGCAAATAATTGCTGCGGCAAACGGAGGCAAACAGAGGCGCGGGTTTTTAATTAAATTGGGAAACTGGACTTTTGGCGTGACAAGCCCTTGGGCAAGTAAGGCGCCAGCATCGTTTTGTTTCCAAGACATAAGTGTGAAACCGACAAACTGGGCTGTGCAACCAATTAATGCTGCACCACTTGAGATCGGGTCCATTTGCAAAGCAATCGCAAGTGCGGCTGATGAAGCAGGCGTCATAAGCAATATGCTCCATGTGAGAGCGATGGCCATTGGAGCGAGAATAGGCGATCCTTGTACAGACGTAGCCAGTTGTGCGCTTATCCATTCTAGCATCGGTGTCGTCACGGCTGCCATCACAAGCCCTACAAGCCCGCCAACAAAGATACCGGAGAAAGGAATCGCCATCATATCCAGTTTCGTCTTTCCTGTTAGTCGTTTGCCGACATAAGTTGCTGCGACTGCTGCAATAACAGCGCTCACAGGTTGTCCTGATGCGAGAACTGGCAACCCTTCGACAAAGCGGATTGCATTGCCGCCCACCGTACTAGAAGCCATAGCCGCATAAATGACGAGCGTGTTTCCTCCTAGCTGATAAGCGATGCCGGCGCCAATTGCTGGAGCGAGAAGAATTTTAGTAATGGAGCCAATTGTGACAAACGCACTCCAACCGAAAATATTGCCGAAAGATTCAAACAAAAGCCCAATACCTAACGTAACAAGCACTGCATTGGCAACCCCCGCAGATGCTTTATACATCCGATCAATTACGTATGATTTCATGCTGTCTCCCATCCTTACAATATTTCATTTATCTGTCTATTTTTAGTCTACGAAGCATCATAACACCTTCTAGCTTGCCTGGCAAATGATTTTTTTGCCAGAGTGCCACATACTGTTAACAGCTATTCAATCTCGAAATCTAGTCAAAATCGCATTTGCACTTTGTCTGAAGATATGTTTCACTTTAAGAAGAACCACTAGGGGAGCCGTCTGGCTGAGAAAAGCGCTGCTTTGACCCTTTGAACCTGATCTGGCTTGTACCAGCGTAGGGAAGTGGAGAACAATTGCTTATTCATGTAAAGCAACTCTCCTTTCTTTGCGGCAGGCATCCCTTTGTGGAAAAAAAGGAGGAGACGATTTTTATGAGTTTTACTGCCGAACTTCGCAAAACCGCCGACCCGATTTACAAAGCCATTTTTAGCCATCCGTTTGTACAAGGTATTGGCAAAGGCTCGTTGCCCGCAGATTCCCTTATTCACTATGTCAAACAAGATTTTGAATACTTAAATACGTTTATGCAAATATACGGCATTGCTATTAGCCGGTGCGATAACCGCGAAGATATCGCGATGTTCGCGGAACAAATCGGCTTTATTTTGCATAGTGAAACACACCCCCACCATAATTTTTGCGAGGTGGCAGGCGTCCGCTATGAAGATTTGCAATATGAGCCTCTCGCCCCGACTGCCCACCACTATACACGCCACATGCTTGATGTTGCCCACCGTGGTTCTCTCGCCGAAATATTGGCTGTGCTTCTGCCTTGCCCGTGGACATACCAAGCGATCGGCGACTATTTGTACGAAACGTTTCAGCCAAAAGCGAACCATCCATTTTTCGACTGGATTTCCTTTTACCGCTCAAACGGAGAAATGGGTGTAACGAAACAATTTTGTAAGCGCCTCGACGAGCTTGCGGCACATGCTACCGAACAAGAAAAAGAACGGATGCAAGACCATTTTTTAAAAAGCTGTCAATTAGAATATAGTTTCTGGGAAATGGCTTATGTAAAAGAAAAATGGCCGGTTGCTTATTAACAGCTGCTCCGGCTTAATCGTTCAAACGAGGAGGTTCCTATGCCAAAGCGTTGTGGTTGGGTAAGTGACAGCCCCCTCTACGAGCACTACCATGATAGCGAATGGGGGCGCCCTACTTATGACGACCAACAGCTATTTGAAATGCTTATGTTAGAGCTAATGCAATCAGGATTAAGCTGGCTAACTGTCTTAAAAAAACGAGATGCGCTCCGAACAGCATTCGCTAGCTTTAACTGGGAGTCATTGGCCCGTTTTACAGAAGAAGATGTGGCGCGCTTAAAAGAAATGAAAGCGATCATTCGCCATGAAGGAAAAATCCGTGCCGTTCTTACAAATGCGGCTGTAGCTCGTAAACTTGCAAACGAGCATGGCTCCTTTGCCCGTTTTATCTGGTCCTTTGCTCCAAATAAACAGGACAACCTTTCCGAACAAGCTATAGCGCTCAGCAAAGCGTTAAAATCTGCTGGTATGGCCTTTGTTGGGCCAACCACTTGCCAGTCTTTTATGGAAGCTGCTGGCTTAGTCAACAGCCATGAACAAGGCTGCTACCTTTATCAACCAGTCTAAGTTAGTAGACAACAAAAAATAGGTTGTCGGCAAATGCCGACAACCTCCACTGACTAAATTATTTCGCGCCTTGGTCTGTTTGCTTGGCTAATACTTCAAGTGAAGCAGTATAAACAGCTCCTTGGTATTCATTGCCTGCATTCTCGTCTAATTTCACGCCAAAATTAAGATCAATGTATTGGCCTTCATCCAATTGCCAAAATTCGTTGTCAGGTCCTTGCAAGCTGCCATCGCCAAGCACAAACTGATCAGCATTTTCGTCATAAGCTTGTTCATCAATTAAGACAGCTACAACTTCAACGCCATTTGCCTCGGCCGTATGTGAAAAAGACTGAACTTCATTAGTAATGCCATTAAACAATTGGTCTAACTTATATTGTGCATCTTCATACACATCCCTGCCTGGCGTTGTTGTATACTTAATCGCAATGTAGCCAACTTTATACGCATCGATGGGTACATTCAAGTCGACAGAGTGGTCATAGGTTGCTTGCAAATGAGTGTCGAGGGTGCCTGTATTTTCAATTGAGAGCCAATCGCCAAAAATTAGCTGTGAAGGAGCAAAACTTTCCGCTTGGACGATGTTGCCGTCAATGTCCTCGCCATGGTTAATTTCCAGCGTTCCATTTTTAATTTCCCCAGTAGCAGACGTTTCCCCTGTAAACCATGAAAACGACCCTCCTGAGCCGAGAACAATAACTAACGCTCCTACAAAAGCTGTAGCGATCATGGCTAATTTCAATGATTTTACCTTTTTCATCAAGAAGCCTCCTTACGTTTTTTTTGGATGGTTTCGTAGAACGATAACAGCAAATACCCAGCAATCGGCACGACAATCAACAAACCATAACCAATTGGTTGATTGATTTTTTCAGCAACTAAACCCACTTTAGGAATGGTGAACATATGGGTGCCGACAATTTGTTCTTTTACGATTGGGTCTTCGTCTACAACGTTGTTGTTATCGCCTTGCGTCTTATAATACGTCTTTCCATTGCTTTCAAACTTCTCAATAATCCGGTGTGTGAACAAGCGCCGTTCAGGAGCCATAAACGTTACAACATCGCCAATGCTAGGCTCCTCATTCTTTTTCATGATGACCACATCTCCGGCGGAAAATGTCGGCTCCATGCTGTTGGACAAGATGGTATAGCTTGTCCAGCCAAACAGCTCAGGTCCTCTGCCGTCACTGCCCTTTCCTTGAAGGACAAAAAAGAGAACGAGGAAGAACAAAAACGATGCAATCCCGGTAATCGCCAATTTTCCGATTGTTATCCACATGTTGACCATAAATAAACCAGCTTCCTCAAAAAAAGGGGATCCCCCCTTCTTTATTAAGATGCAAAATCGAAAGCATAGACAGGCGTGCCAATTGGTTGCGCAACCAATGCTTCTTCTGAAACATACGTGCCAAACGGAATTCGATATACTTCACTTTGGTCAGCGACGTTTGTCAACGTCATATACCCTCCGTACAACCCTTCTGCTGCCGTTTTCGGTGCAATGAGAAAGGCATTGTTCTCGACTGTCTCGCCTGCTGGCACCGTAATCGTTGAATTGGTTTGCAGAGTAAGGCCATTCTCTCCGGCAGGAAGCGTTCCATTGGCAGTGTGGAAGGATGCATGTACATTGAATGTCTTTGCTTCAGTACCGCTATTTGTCAAGCGTAGGCTGTGACGTTCCCGGATATTGCCTGCATCCGTACTAACGAAACCAAAGCTTAATCCACCTGTTTTGTCTTGAATTAAGGCCAAAAGGTCATCCTCTACATGGTAACTGTCAATTGATGCCTGGATCATGACTGTTGATTCAATCGCAGCAACCGGGTTGATTCGACCGGCCCCTATTTCAAACACATTGTATTCCTCTGTCATTGGTACAGCCGTATTCATTAATTTGGTTTTGATGTCCGCAGGTGTCTGTTCTGGATTGGCTTGAATCATGAGTGCCGCAACCCCGGCCACGTGAGGGGAGGCCATCGACGTACCTGAAGAGCGTCGATAAGCAAACTCATAATCGCCAGTGAACTCCGGTCCTGCCATATAGCTTGGTACGGTAGAATGGACATCGACCCCAGGGGCAACAACTTCCGGTTTAATTGCCGCTGTGTAGTTGACCGGCCCCCGTGAACTAAAATCGGCTAGCAAATCACCGGTCGTCACGCTTCCACTCATTTCGCCAAATGTTACTGTTGCCCCGTCTTCCAATAATGAAGCGATCGCCTCTCCGTCCTCATAAGTTAAAGAAAAACTAGGGACATAGTTGTGGCCCGCACCAGCATAGATCGGATTATGGCCATCCCCTGGAAGATTGTTATAAATAATGATTGCCTCTGCTCCTGCTGCTTTAGCGTTTGCAATTTTATCAACAAATGCAAGTTCGCCACGAATTACAAAAGCGACTTTTCCGCTTACGTCTACTTGTTCAAATTCTGCAACGGTACCAAGCCCGGCATCAACTAGCTCAAGCGTTTGGTTGCTGAAATCCTCTAGGTTGCCTGTAAACGATTCGGCAATGACACGGAGGTCGCCTGTCAGCTCTTCCTCTCCTAATTGATACGTACTCGAAAATTCAGGGATCGTAAGAGAAACATTGCTTGCCCCTACAGAAATAGGCAATGCTGCTGCCCCAGGAGCGCCTACTGTGCCGAGCCCATTACGGCCATTGTTTCCAGCTGATGTCACAACCGTCACTCCAGCCAAGGTAGCATTGTTTGTTGCTATGCTCGTCGGTGCTATTGGATCGTTGGCATTGTTTCCGAGTGATAGATTGATCACATCCATGCCATCCATTACGGATTGCTCAATGCCAGCAATGACATCAGCCGTTGTTCCGGAGCCATACGGGCCGAGGACACGATAGGCATACAAATCGACTTCAGGGGCGACGCCAGTGACAGCATATTCTGAATCATTTTCTGCTGTTCCTGCCACTGTACCGGAGACATGTGTGCCATGGCTCGTATAGTATGAGTTTCCATTTGCATTAAATTCTGGCATTCCTGAGTTTTGCCAGTCCTCATAAGTCGCTTCCATTGGGTCGTCATCATCGTCAACAAAGTCATAACCGCCTTTGTATACAGCTTTTAAATCAGGATGTTCGTAGTCAATGCCTGTATCAATAACGCCGACTTTTACACCTGCTCCTGTCAGCCCTTGCTCATGGAGCTCATGAACACCGAGGAAAGGAATGCTGTCCACCATCATTGCTTCCACAGGCTCATCAATGGCCTTTTCCTCCACAGGCTTAATTAACTCAACCACATCATTGCTATAAATTGCTTTTACGCCTTCACGTTCAAGCAACTCTTCCACTTTGTTAGCTGGCAAGTTTACAGAAACTCCATTAAAAATGGTCGTATATTCCCGTTCTACATAAGAAGAAGCACTCTCGGGCGTATCTAGCACATCCGCCAATGTTTCTTTAAATTGCTCGTGCGATTCTTCTACATTTTCCCGTGCTTCTTCCTCTGTCAAATCGTCTTCAAGCTCTTTCGAAACAGCAAGGGCCACTTGTTCTGGAAGTTCATCTAACTCGACAATAACCGAAACGTCTTCTTTACTGGCCAAATCAATCTCATCAGCTAAAAAGAGCGATTGTGCCTCGGCCCTTTCAGCGATTGCCAACTGGGGCGCAACCGGTACAGAGCTTGCCGCCATACAAAGGGACAGCGCACTCATGTACATCGTTTTTCGGCCGCTTAACGTACGCGCTTTCTTCAAATAAAAACACCCTTTCTGAATCTTTTTGTCGTGCATAACCGAATTATATCGAAAATGCAGAAAACAACAACAAAATTCATAGGGCTTTTGTCCATTCAAGAAATCGGCATTTATGCGAGAAAATAGAACCATTTTTCCATTTATAGACTCCAGAAAAGACTGTGCCAATACCTTTTTCTATTTTCCCAACTCATCTTCAATTTTTAACTGAAAGAAAAAAACAAGCCTTTATCCCTATTTTTAAAACACGGTCAATTGCATAGATTAATGGATTTATTATCCAAATAGATAAAACTTTACACTCATTCCCGGGTTTACCCTCTACTCCCTCCACCGCTCGCTATACGCCCATTAAAAAAGAGCCTACCTTTTAGGCTCTTTCAGACTGTAGACAAACGCTCGCATACTTCGTCGTTTGTCTCGGTCATATGCTCATGAACCCACGTTCTATTCGCATCTTCCCTCGCCTGCACTCCTCGTCTGACAAGCGTTTTCTATCAGTCTGAGTAACAGTTGTCGACTTTGTCGACAACCTCAAAGAGCCTACCTTTTAGGCTCTTTTTGCTTATAAAATCACCGATTTCCGCTCTTTCCCAACAAAGAAAACCATCTCTTTAAATCCAATCTCCTTTAGCATACGCTGAACTTCATGATAATCATCAGCAACACGCTCAGGCGTGTGAGCGTCGGACCCAAATGACACAGACACACCGTAATGGTGGGCTCGCTCTAATATTTCATGGGAAGGATACCAGCCACCACAATCTTTTGTTTTTCCAGACGTATTGACTTCAATTGCGACCTGTTCATCGGCAATCACTTTAAGTGTTTCTTCAATAATGGGCGTTTCAATTGCCGAGAACGCTGGATAAAATCCTTTCATGGCATCAATATGGCCAAGCACTTGAAACATTCCGCTTTTGGCAGATTGTTGAATCAGTCGATAATACGCCTCTTTCACTTCGACACGCTCTGCCTGATTTAACCCTTCCCACCGTCCTTTTCGAAAAATGTTGACCTCGTTTACATAATGGACGGAACCAATAATGTAATCAAAAGGGTATTTCCCATAGACATGTTTGTACAAGTCCTGGTGATCTGGAAAAAAGTCGCTTTCCATTCCTAGTAGGACATGGATTTGCTGCTTGTACTTTTTCTTTAACGCCAGCACTTCCTCGACGTAGTTAGCTAATTCGCTTTTCCCCATCGCAATGCCGGGATACAGCTGGTCTTCGTCGCTGTAAAAATACGGCGAGTGGTCAGCAATGCCAATATAGTCCATCCCTTTTGCAATCGCCGCCTGTATGTAATCTTCTATCTCCCCAAGGGCGTGGCCACAGCGATGGTGGTGGGTATGCAAATCAAATACAACAGTCATCAAATCGCTCCTTTTCTTATTGTGCAGCCTTATTATACAACTTTCCTTTCGGACGGTTTAGCGAAAAAGACCGCCCTTCTTGGCAAAGGACGGATAACGGCCAGTGTATGGTCATTCGTTTATGATCACAAGCTTGCCAATCATGTTTCCTTTTTCTAACAGTCGATGCCCTTCTTTAAGCGTTTCGGCATTCAGCGGTGAAAGCGTTTTTGTCATTGTCTGTTTTAATTCACCACGATCAAACATAGCAGCTATGTCGGCTAACAAGCGATGCTGTTCAATTTGATCTTCTGTTTGGAAGACAGGACGGGTAAACATCAATTCCCAAGAAAAAGTGACGCTTTTCGAACGTATTTTGGTCATATCAAGAGGCCGTTTATTTTCGACGATCGCACAAATGGCGCCTTGAGGCTTGATGCAAGCAGCCATCCCATCCCAATGCTCATTCGTGTCAGCCATGCAGAAAATATAATCAACATCTTTATAGCCAAGCTCTTGAAGTTGAGGAAGCAATTCCTGTTTATGGTTGATCGAATGATGGGCGCCCATGCTTTTGCACCATGCTGCCGTTTCCTGCCTTGAAGCAGTCGCAATGACATTCAGGTTCGCTTTAGCGGCTAATTGGATCGCAATGGAGCCAACGCCTCCAGCTCCGCCAATCAGCAAAATCGATTTCCCTGCATCCCCTTCGCTAATCCGCAGGCGGTCAAACAATGCTTCCCAAGCGGTTATAGACGTTAAAGGCATTGCTGCCGCTTCTGCAAAAGATAACGATTTTGGCTTTGGGCCTACAATTCGTTCATCGACCAGTTGAAATTCGGCATTCGATCCTTGGCGCGTAATATCGCCAGCGTAATAAACTTCATCGCCTACATCAAATAGCACACAGTCTTCGCCTACAGCCTTTACAACTCCGCTAGCATCAAAACCGAGAATGCGGAGCGCCTCCTCCGTTTTGTCTTTAGGAGCTCTTACTTTCGTATCAACAGGATTGACAGACACTGCCTTTACTTCGACTAGCAAATCGCGACCGCTTGGCACGGGGTCTGGTACTTGTTCTTCTACTAAACTTTCCTTGTCATCAATCGGCAAATAGCGGTACAACCCAACTGCTTTCATGTGAACCAGCTCCCTTTTTGAGTTTTAATAAAACCATTCCCAGAAAAGCGAGAAGCAAACATTTGGCTAACTAATAGGAAAATGTACAGAAATGACAGTCGAACTCTCTAGCGCTCAACTGTCATTTTCTTAATCACTTGCTCTTGCCCGGCAACTGGCCTGCCCTCTAGGGCACCACCTGTTTCTGTCTCTGTTTGTTCGGCGATCTCATCGACTACGTCCATGCCTTCAATCACCTTTCCGAAGGCAGCATAGTCGCCATCAAGGTCTAAAGCATCTTCATGCATAATAAAAAACTGGGAGCCGGCTGAATCCGGTTCTTGCGTTCTTGCCATCGAAATGACGCCACGCTCATGGGAGAGGGGGTTATCAATACCATTATTCGAAAACTCACCTTTAATTTCATAACCTGGACCACCTGTGCCATCGCCATTTGGATCGCCACCTTGAATCATAAACCCTGGTATAATCCGATGAAATGTCAGGCCGTCATAAAAACCATCTTCCACAAGCGCGACAAAATTATTGACTGTTTTAGGGGCAATCTCTGGATAAAGTTCTAATTTAACAATGCCGCCATTTTCCATTTCCATTGAGACAATGGGTGTCTCTGTCTCTCCCACAGCAACGTCCGGTGCGCCTTCTTCATTTTGTCCTTGCTTGCTGTCGGTTCCTCCGCACGCTGCAAGCGTCAACAAAAAGAAAGCCGCAATGAACATGCCAATCTGTTTCTTATTTATCACTCATCTTCATCCCCTGTATCGGCAGAGCCTGATTCCTGCTCGTCCGTTTGCTCATATCCGTCTTCTTCTGCTTCCTGCTCAAGGCTCTCTAACTCTTCTTTATCCTCATCAACAACGACGACACGGGCAGCATCTGCTTCCTGTGGTATGGTTTCCTCTACATTCCCTCTCGGCACCACTTCTACGACAAGGCCACTCTCTAAGTCTTGTGATTTTAATGGTTCATATTCATCCTCATCGACAAGCTCTAGTACTTCCGTTGCTACGTCGTAATGAAAACGTGTGCCAGATTCATAATGGCCGTCTTCCCCTAAAACAAAGAATGTGTTTTGCTCTTCATTGACATTCGATACAATTCCTTTAATGGAATATTCTTTTGTTAAAATGACAATTTTTGTCGCTTTCGTTTCTTCTGGCTGTTGAGACGTTGTTGGTTCTCCATACACTTCTACTTCTAGCTCGGGCTTTAGAAAGGACTGGTCGACACGTAAATAATCATTTAAGTGTTTGACATATATTTCCGTTCTTCTATTTATAAGGACATTCATTTGCGGATTTGCGTCTACATCAAACGAAGTGATCGTTGGTGCAGGTTCGCCGTTTTCCCCAGAAACGCCAACGCTTTTGGCGTCTGCATTCGCTTGGTAATCGCCCTCAAATTCGACGTCTACAATCGTCCCTTCCGTTTGAACAACATCATCTTCTGTAAAAGAGATGCCGTCATTTTGTCCGCAGCCTGCCAAACACCATAGCGCACCTACAGCAAACAGGACTTGCTTCAACGCATTTCACACCCCTCTTGCTCCTTTTTACCTAGTATAACCGATTCTATATTTGATGTAGCTGATTCAAGCAGATTTCATTAATATCACACAACCAATTTGACAAAAGCCCATAGTTTGCTATTTCTTTTGGTCGTTGACAGTCACCATGCTATACTGTTTGTTAAACAAAAGCAATCACGATGATTTAATAGGAGTACAATATGGAATTTACCGTTCAATATTTATCTTTTTATGCCGTTCAAGTCGACCATGAGACGGATACAAAACAATATAACCATTACCAAACGTTAGACACCGATGCTTTTGAAAAAAGCCCACTTTCCGCCTTTTTAGAAGGGGAGCTAAAAAAAATCGTCAAACGAAAAGCACAGCACCATCCAAATTCAGACGCAGCGCCGACTAAAATCGGTCGCTTTGTCGCGGAGCCTGGCCATCCTTTAAGCTCTAATCCAAATTATAATCTCTTTCAACGTGCCTTAACGGCCGACTCAGTTGCTGCTTTCCAAAAAGAAAGCGAAGCCTTTGTCAAAACCTATTTACAGACAAGCGCCGTGCGCGGAGGCGTCTTTTTAGTTTGCAAAGCTGTGCCCAAAAAGTATTACAGTGACTTATTTTTATTCGTGCTCAAATGCGATTTTCAGGAAAACGTCGCCACGCTTGCCGATTCCAAAACACTGATTAAAAAAGTCGAACGGGCTATTACAACGAAAAATATGAAATCAATTCAATACCCACATATGATTGAGGAAGGCATGGTGGAACAAGCGGAAGTCAAAATCCACCAGTCTTCCCACGCCCGCTACTTCGAAGATTTTCTTCCTTACGTCGAATATGGAGATTCAATGCCGCAAATTTTGCGGACACAGGTACAAACGATTATGGAAGAACATGCAGAGGAAGCATTTGCCCACTCTGTAGAAGAACGCAACGCTTTCACCGAAAAAATCGAGCTTTGGGCTTCGAGCGAAACGAGAGAGCTGCAAGAACAGTTTTCTACCCATGAAGTGATGGAAGCGTCTGCGCAAATCGCCGAACATGCGCCTGATGCTTCGACACGAATGAAGCTCGGCGATACAGACATTAAAGTGCCCATTGCTGAATTTGGTGAAACCGTCCATTTAGCAAAACTCGGCGACCGTTATGTGCTGCTTGTGGAGGCAGATCAAGTCCAGTTTGATAAACATGTATCGCCAATTGAGTTTTTAAAGCCTGAAGATGTTCAAACTGTGTTTGAGCGCATTAAAGCAAAGTCCTTGTCTGTCCAGCAATAAGGGGGTTTCTACATGTTGACACATGAACTGGCAAATGAAATTGTCACACGGACAATGGACATCGTTCCTTGTAATGTGAACATCATGAATGCAGAAGGGGCCGTGATTGCAAGCGGTGAAAAAAAGCGTCTTTTTAACATTCATTCGATTGCGGTCGACGTTTTGCGAACAGGGAAATCGATCTCTATTAACCCAAATGGCGACTGCCCTCCAGGGACAAAGCCTGGGATCAATTTGCCGATCCGTTTTCAAGGAAAATCAGTCGGCGTCATCGGCATAACGGGGAATCCCTTGGAGGTGGCGCCATATGCTGAGCTCGTACAAATGGCGGCCGAATTGTTAGTCAACCAAGCTTATTTAAGTGAGCAGCTTCGGCAAAACGAACGAATTGCCTATCAGTTACTGCGTGCCTTAGTTGTTGGCGAAGTCGACGACGAGCGTGCTTTTACGGAAAGGCTACAAGCAACTGGTCTTGACTCCCTTTTCCTACCGCTGCGCGTCTGGGCGTTGTCAAAGGCGCATGGGCAAACATTCCCGAAAGAACTCGGCCATTTCTTCCAGTACGAAGAGCGAGGAGAACCATTCTTTTTTGAAACACGGCCTGAAGAAAAACGGTTCGAATCGTTCTTGCATAAAAACAACTGCATTCTAATCGCCACGTCAGGGCCAGTCGCCCATTCCTTCGGCACGGTTGCTTCCTCATGCAACTTAGCCAGTGCAGCACTGTCTCTTTATAAAGAAGATGACTTCTCTGAAAAGCGTCTGCTCTACTTTGAGGAAACAATGCTTGAAGGCCTTGCATTTGAATGGAAAAAATCAGGAACGATTCAACCTTTTTTGGCGCTACTCTCCCCACTGCTCGCATCTAATCAATCTGCTGAACTGCTGGAGACGATCAAACAGTACTTTATTCACAATGGCGATATTAAGAAAATCGCCAATCAGCAATTTGTACACAGCAATACAGTCCACCACCGTTTAAATAAAATCAAGGCGCTGACTGGAAAAAACCCAAAAGTGATTCGTGATTTAACTGATTTGTATATCGCCTGTGTGCTGTACCAATTAAATTGTATGCAAGAACAAGGAAAACTCTTGTAGACGCGTTTCCTTTGTGCTTCGCCACAGTGCTTACAGGCCAGCGTTGCTTTATAATTGTTGTTGTAACCGATTTCAAAAAATTGAATTGAACGCAACAGCGCCTAGCGTAACGGTGAAGTGGAACGTTGCTGACAGTGTAATGCCCCTTCACATGGTCTACTTGGCGCCATTGCATCTCAAAGCGGTGCCCTCGCTAAAGCCCTACAGCGAGGGGCATTTTCCACGATTCCATTCACGAAAGGAGAACACGATGCAAAAAATTTCAATTGCCCCTGATTCGTTTAAAGAAAGCTTGACCGCCCTTCAAGCGGCACAAGCGATTAAAGCAGGATTTAAACGAGTTTTCCCCAATGCTAATTACGAATGCATCCCTATGGCTGACGGAGGAGAGGGAACGGTTCAATCACTTGCCGACGCACTTGGCGCCACAATTCGTACAGCTACTGTAACAGGACCCCTCGGCAACCAAGTCGAAGCAGCCTACGCTTTCGCCAAAAAAGAGCAAGTAGCAGTCATTGAAATGGCGGCAGCGTCTGGCTTGCATCTCGTGCCAAAAGATAAACGCGACCCACGGCAAACAACAACGTTTGGAACAGGCGAGTTAATAAAAGACGCGCTGGAACAGGGCGCCAAACGGATTATTCTCGGCCTAGGCGGCAGCGCCACAAATGATGGCGGCGCAGGTTGTGCACAAGCACTGGGCATCCGCCTCGAAGATGCCGCTGGGAAAGAGCTTCAACAAGGTTGTAGCTCCCTTAGCAAGCTTGCTCGTATTCGTACAGAAACAAAGCACCCCTTGCTTGCGGATGCTTCGCTTGAGATTGCCTGTGATGTCGATAATCCGCTGCTTGGTCCAAAAGGAGCTTCAGCCGTTTATGGCCCGCAAAAAGGTGCTACGGAGGAAATGATCGCAGAAATGGAAAGGGCGCTCTCTCATTATGCAGCCGTCATTGAACAACAGCTCGGCCAATCCGTTCAGCACATTGCTGGCGCTGGCGCAGCAGGTGGTTTAGGAGCAGGATTGCTCGCCTTCTTCCAGCCAAGAATCGAGTCTGGCGTTACGCTCGTTTTAGAAGCAACCGGTTTTCACAAGCGTATTGCTGGTTCAGAGCTGGTCGTGACAGGAGAAGGGCGGCTCGATTCGCAAACCCCTTACGGCAAAACACCAATTGGCGTGGCGAAAGCAGCCAAAGCGCAACAAATCCCTGTTATCGCTGTAGCGGGGCAACTAGGCGATGGTTATGAAGCGATCTTCGACCACGGGATTGACGCAGCCTTTTCTCTTGCCCCAGGCGCGATCCCATTGGCCGACGCAATCGCCAATGGGGCTGCCTACTTAGAAGCCGTTTCAGAGCAAATCGCTCGAACGTACGCACTGGCTTTGGAAAACAACTGAAACGACTAAATGGCATTCTCCCCTTTCTGTTTGCATACGTTGTAAGGAAAGGGGTTGTCTGTTTCTATGGCCATTTTGAGGCACTCATTTAACGCTGTAGCCGGCATCTTAGTTTTTCTCGCGTCCCTTTATTTAAGCTCCCATAATGAAAACGTGGAAGGCGCCCGTCAATTCGCTCCTGCCTACTTGTTGTTATTTGTTGTATGGGTGTGCGGCTTCACCCTCCAATTTCGTCCATCTACACGTCTTACCGGCATTGCGATTACGCTCGTACCACTGTTTTTTTTGTTGTTTTCCTTTTTCTTTCATATTGAACGAGGCGGGCTTTTTTGACGATAGGAAGCAGGAAACAAAATAGAAAAAAAGGGTTCTGACTGTTCAATCAAAACCCTTTCCCATTTTTTCATTTATCCTGTGCATCCAGTCTGCTAAAAAGAGAGCCGTTTCCATTTATACTCCACATCAAGCCCCCGGCTACCGCTTGTACGTTAGATTTTTTTATACTTTCCTTCGTAATAGACAAGCGGCTCTCGGTCCGTAACGAGCACATCTCTCACTTTGCCGAAAAACAACGTGTGGTCACCTTGCACGACAGTATCGTGAACATCACAGGCAATTGTCGCAATCGCCCCTTTTATCGCGGGAATGCCTGCAAACTCGCTAAAGTCGACATGGGCCAACTCTTTTTGCCCTGCAAAATGCATAGACAAGTCTTCATGGCCTGTGGCCAATATATTGACCGAATAATTTCCGGATTGTTCGATAATCGGTTTCATTCTTGCTTTATTAGCAATTGAAACGACAATCAACTTCGGCTCTAGGGAAACAGACATAAATGCATTTGCTGTCATGCCATGGTTGTCATTTTCCCACTTCGTCAATACAACAGTGACGCCTGTAGCGAACTTTCCCATCGCCGCTTTAAACAAACGATCATCCATCGATATAACCTCCTCTAGCGCCAATTGCTGTATACGCCTTTCTTTCCAATCCATAATAGCCAGAAAGATTTAAACTTTGCAAGGATAAGGTCTTCTGCATTTATACACCAATTGTTTAGGGAAACCCGCCCTTCTTCTTTCAGGCAACACTCGTTGCCTGCTACACTTACGTGTATGCAACATACAGGCCATTTACAACTCGTTTAAGAATTTACAAACATCGTTTTCGTTCCCACAAAATTGGCAAAAGCACCCTCTCTGCTACCTACTTTTGCAAAAATGCGTTACACTAGTGAAGAATGCATTAATGTTGAGAACGTGCCCAACCATAAGCACATATGTTAAGAAAGAAAGTAGGCGATACGATGATAACACTTAAATCGAAGCGTGAAATTGCGCTAATGCATGAAGCGGGGAAATTGCTAGCCGACTGCCATAAAGAAATTGCGAAACGGATCAAACCTGGAGTGACAACAGAAGAAATTGACCACTTCGTTGAATCCTACTTAAAAAAACACGGCGCAACCCCGGAACAAAAAGGCTATAACGGTTATAAATACGCCACGTGCGCATCAATCAATGATGAAATTTGCCATGGGTTCCCACGAAAACAGCCTTTAAATGAAGGGGATATTGTCACGATTGACTCTGTTTTTAACCTTAATGGCGCCCTTGCCGATTCAGCTTGGACTTACGCGGTGGGGAATGTATCCAAACAAGCTTCAGATTTGATGAAAATTACCCATGAAGCCCTTTACAAAGGGATTGAACAAGCACACGTAGGCAACCGCCTAGGCGACATCGGTTACGCGATCCAATCTCATGTGGAGCAAGCAGGCTATTCCGTTGTCCGCGACTTCACTGGCCATGGAATCGGACCAACGTTGCATGAGCCGCCACAAGTGCTCCATTTTGGTGCTCAAGGTAAAGGACTGCGCTTACGAGAAGGAATGGTCATTACGATCGAACCGATGGTAAACATCGGCAAGTACAACAGCACGCTTGATGCTAACGGTTGGACAGCGCGGACAGTTGACGGCACATTGTCTGCCCAATACGAGCACACGGTCGCGATCACAAAAGACGGCCCATTGCTATTGACCGACCAACAAGAAGAACGCCCGTTTTAGTCTGATAATACGATTGACTTTGTCGATAACACAAAAAAGGCAGCTAAATTCGCTGCCTTTTTTACATCTATAAGTCTTGCGACAAGCGGATCATATCGACACATGGCAAACCGTTCTCTTCAATAGGCTCTTCGTAATGACGCACAAAGAAATCACGGTCCACATGAGTGATGCGAAACCCGCATTTTTGATAAAGCATTAATTGGCTCGCTCCTGAGTTCCCTGTCCCTACTTCAATTGTTTTATACCCTGCTTTTTTGGCAGTTGCAACCGCATGAGACACAAGCTGTTTCCCAATTTTTTTGCCTTGGTGAGCCTCTTCTACAGCGACGTTGACAAGTTCAACCGTATCTGGACGGGTCGGCACTAACACATATTCGCCAATAATCGTGCCTTCTTCATCCTCTGCTACATAGCATGTGCCACGCCGGCAATAGTCTTGGACAAGTTTTTCAGACGGGTCTGCCAAAAGCAAGAGTGTCCATGGCAACGGTTCGCCCGCTTTTAGCTTCCTAATTTTCATGCAGCTAACAACTTTTCCACAGAAGCCAGTTCTACACAGACAGACACGACTTCCATTGCTTTTTTCAACTCTTCAACAGACGGAAATGTTGGTGCAATCCGAATGTTGCGGTCACGCGGGTCTTTTCCATAAGGGAATGTTGCTCCAGCGCCTGTCAAAATAACACCGGCTTCTCTTGCCAAAGAGACAACGCGCTTTGCACAGCCATCTAGCGTGTCAAGGCTAATAAAATAGCCTCCTTGCGGTTCGGACCACTCGGCAATGCCTTTTCCGCCCAACTCCTCTGTTAGTGTGCGGTTGACTTGATCAAATTTTGGTTTGATCAGTTGGGCATGTTGTTTCATAAGTTCGCCAACGCCGCCAATTTGCTCAAAAAAGCGAACATGGCGAAGCTGGTTGATTTTATCGTATCCGATCGTTTGCACTGACAGCTGCTTTTTAGCGTAAGCAAGGTTGGCTTCTGAGCTAACGAAGGCAGAAATGCCTGCTCCAGGAAACGTCACTTTCGATGTGGATGCAAACATATAAACGCGATCAGGGTAGCCAGCCTGTGCACAAGCAGCAAAAATATCGGCAAGTTCATCTGGTGTGTCTGTCAAATGGTGAAACGCGTAGGCATTGTCCCAAAAAATGCGGAAATCTTCAGCTTTGGTTTTCAATGCAGCTAGACGTTGAACAGTTTCATTTGAATAAGTGACTCCACTAGGATTGCTATATTTAGGCACGCACCAAATGCCCTTAATCGTTTCATCGTTGGCCACAAGTGCCTCTACTTGGTCCATATCCGGCCCTTCGGCGGTCATATGAACGACAATCATATCGATATTAAATAATTCACAAATGGCAAAATGGCGGTCATATCCAGGGGATGGGCATAAAAATTTCACTTTCGGCAGCTTTCCCCACGGCGTCTGCCCCTCTCCTGTCCCAAACAACATTGCCCGGGCGACTGCGTCATGCATGAGGGATAAGCTCGAATTGCCGCCGACAAATACGTTGCTTGCTTGTACGCCAAGCAACTCGCCAAAAAGCGCCTTTGCTTCGGGAATTCCATCCAGTTGGCCATAATTGCGAATATCGCCATTGTCGTCAGCTTTCACGTCTACTTCCGATAAAGCATGGAGGAGGCCATGTGAAAGGTCAAGCTGTTCTGGCCCAGGTTTTCCCCTTGACATATCAAGCTGTATGTTTTCCATTTTGTACATGTTGTATTGCTTTTCCAACTCTTCTTTTCTTAACTCAAGTTCCGCCGTCGACAAATTTTTCAAATCGCTCATGCTGTCCAACTCTCCTCGTTTTAGCTTCTATCTATTTCATTGTAGACCAGCTTTATTCAAATGTTCAACTACATGATGACACTTTTATCAAAATCGAAAAATGAAAGAGCGATTGGGGCATTTTAATTGGGGGAGACTAGGCAAAGGCCGGCGATGATTAAATTAACGTGTACAACGTTTCCATTAAGATCAGCTATGACATTAAAATAGAGCTTGGCAAACGCCTACTAGATGCCTTGCTTTTCCAACACAGCTATGGTATTTTTAGAGCGCTTTTTCATAGCCTGTTCCCTTAGGCTTGACGTATTCCCTAATAGAGTGGAGTGAGATGCAATGATTCGCCAAGGCACACTGAACGATTTGCCACAAATCGAGCAAATCGCCATCGATGCAACCAAGCAAATGAACTTAGAAGGCAGCGATCAATGGACAAGCGCCTATCCTACAGCTGCCCATTTTCAGGAAGACATCGAACAAGGCACTCTTTATGTTTATCTAGAAAACGCGAGGATTGTTGGTTCCATTTCAATTGATCAAAGCTTTCCAGTTGAATTTAACGGGTCCCAATTAAGCTGGCAAACGAAACACGAAACAGCCGGAACGTTTCATCGTTTAGTTGTTGACCCAGCTGCACACCAAAGTGGTGTTGCTGTAAAATTAGTTCAGTTCGCCGAATCATTGTGCCGAGAGCAAGGCTTGACTTCTTTGAAAATGGATACATACTCGAAAAACAAGAAAGCGCAAAAGCTGTTTGCCAAACTCGGGTATAAACCAGTCGGAACATTTTACTATCCGAATAAAAAAGACCCGTTTTTTGCTTATGAAAAAGCATTAACATGAATCTAGCAAAAACAAAAAAAGAAGGGCGCCCCTTCTTTTAATGCTTTTCCAATTTACTCATATCTAGCTCGTAGTCGCCCTCTTCTGATTTAGCTGGTTTAGCGTTAAAGATGCTGTCGCGGTTAATGTTCAACTTCTCTGCTGCACGGTCAGCGTAAGGGTCGATCAACTCCGTATCTTCATTCAATACGAATTCCAGTGCATTGATTTGCGTGCGCAAACGTTGCATCGTCCGGTCTAGGTAAATGTACACTTGCTGCTCATGTTGGCTCATGTTTTTAAAACTTTGTTCGTCGACTTTCATTTCTTTAACCTTATTAATACACTTGCCCAATTCTTCTCTTAAAATATTACGTTGTTCTTTTACGGTTAGTACGCTTCTCATTTCTGTCATCCTTTCAGAATGCCATTAGTTTTTGGGAAAGCCCATGGTGCATTTACTACAGTATAAATGTTTTATTCAAAAATATCAGCTCATTGCAGACATTTCCTCATAGATTTACAAAAATCCGTAATTGACAGCTACCAAGAGCTGCGTTATTATAATTTCTAATTCGAGATGGTTAATTTCGAGGTGAATCCATTGAACCAAAGCCAAACAGACTCGCTGAAGCTGTTCACGGTGATGACGAAAGCGCTTCAGTCTGTGCGCATAAAAGCGATTGCCGATATTAAAAAACACGGTTTTAATCCAACAGAATTTGCCGTGCTAGAGTTGCTTTATTCAAAAGGCGAACAACCTGTCCAAAAAATTGGCGAAAAAGTGTTGATTGCTAGCAGCAGCATTACCTATGTCGTTGATAAGCTTGAAAAAAAGGGGATGATTGTCCGCAAGCCATGCCCAACGGATCGGCGTGTGACGTTTGTTTCCCTTACAGAAAAAGGGCATGATTGGATGGCTGACATCTTTCCCCGCCATGCGGAAGCGATCGACACCATCTTTGCTTCCCTTGACGAGGCGGAAAAACGCCAGCTCATTGAACAATTAAAGAAAATCGGTTACTATGCCGCTCAACTTCCTTGATAGGGGGCGGCATGAAAGCCCGCTTTTCCAAACACTCACAGCAACACCCCGTTCCTCGTCAAGACTTGTCTTTCTGCCACGTTCGTTTGCGCAAAGTGGTTCTCTGCTTTCTTTTCCTGTTCTCGCTTTCTCATTCATTACAATTTCCATCGCCTTTTCCGATTTTCAACAAAGAAACGATTGACATTGCCGCTTAACAGTTGTAAAGTGAAGCATGCAAGAAAACGATATATTCCTCGTTAGGTGAGGCTCCTGTGCAGGAGATACGCTGCTACCCAAAAATGTCCAAAGACGCCAATGGGTCAACAGAAACCATCGACATAAGGTGGTTTTTAATGTAGCTGGCAATAGCCTATGCCGCACAGTGCTAAAGCTCTACGAATGGAGGCTATTTTACGCATGCGCGTTTATTCGCGTTTATTTATCATGTGTTCGAACACCTCCATAGAGGTGTTTTTTCATTTTCTTAAAAAGGTGGTGGTGTGGGATGGATAGTTTGCCCAATCCGAGGTTAGGCTGTTATCGAATGATCATAAAAAAAATAATGGAGAGGGTTCCTCCTGCACCACAAGGAAGCAGCCCTCTCGTTTAGGGGAGGGATACACATGGATCAATTAAAAACCGATCGGAAACGAAATGAATATAAAAAACAAATCGTCAAACACCTCGTCTCCCGGAATCTCCGCGCTTTTCGGGAAACCTTTCTAGAGCTTCATCCCGCAGACCAAGTCGAGTTGTTCCATGAAATTGAAGTGGCACAACAAAAGCAAGTTCTGCTATTTTTAAGCCCAGCGGAATTCGCCGATTTGTTTGAAGGACTTGAGCTTGAAGACCAGCTCACGGTATTCCAAGGCCTCAGCTATCAATACGCTGTTTCGATGTTCAATAACATGTCTGCCGACGATGTTGCCGACTTTCTCGCTGAAATTGAACCGGAACGAGCTAAAGACATTTTAAGTTCCATGGATATGGAAGAGGCAAAACGAGTCGAAGAACTGATGGCCTATGCGCCAAAAACAGCTGGCGCGATAATGACTAAAGAATTTGTGCGCTTGTCCGTCGAATCAACAGCCAAGGAAGTCATTGAGGAACTTCGTGAATCAGCACCGGATGCGGAAACGATCTATTATTTATACGTGGTTGACAAAGACCAACGTCTTGCTGGCGTTGTCTCATTACGTGACCTCATTATCGCCGTCCCAGAAATGACGGTTGACGAGATTATGAGCACACAAGTCGTATCAGTCAACGAAAATGAAGACCAAGAAGACGTTGCCCGCCTTATCCAAGAATACGACTTTCTCGCCGTTCCAGTCGTAACGCCAGACAAGCGCCTCGTCGGCATTATTACCGTCGATGACGTGATGGACGTCCTTGAGGAAGAAATTACGGAAGACTTTGGCGAGTTTACCGCTTCCCGGGGCGCCACCGACTTGTCGTTGACCGCCTTTACCGCCGCCAAAAAACGGGCGCCTTGGCTGATCCTCCTCATGTTTTTTGGCTTGATTACGGCTAATATTATTGGTCAGTTTGAACAAACACTCGAGCAAGTCGTCTTACTGGCAGCGTTTATGCCGATGTTAATGGGAACGGCCGGCAACACTGGCACACAGTCACTCGCTGTAGCCGTCCGCGGGATTGCCACCGGCTCGTTTGAGCGGGGCGGCGTTATGAAAACAGTGAAGCGGGAACTTGGTACAGGCATTATGCTTGGCATTACATGCATGATTGTCCTTATGGGCATTATTAGTTTGTTTTACAAAGGGAATTTCTTGCTTGCTTTTATTGTCGGCATCTCCCTTTTCTTTGCCTTAAGCGTCGCGGCCGTCATTGGCGCTACCGTCCCTATCATTATCAACAAGCTGAAAATCGACCCTGCCGTTGCGTCCGGCCCGTTCATTACCACAATGAACGACATCGTCAGTTTGCTGATTTATTTTACAGTCGCGACGACATTGATTGACAAACTGTAAAAACAATCTAGGTTTCTGCTTTTTCAAATGTCGAGTGGAAATGAGCGTGACAACAACTTACCGTCCTGATCCAGGGCGGTTCTTTTTATCCTTTTCGCCCCTAATGCGGCTCCTGTTCTGCTATCTTAACCAGCCTTTTTTCTTGTAGTACGAAATCGCTTCAATCCGGTTGCCGACTTCGAGTTTATCGAGAATAACCGACACGTAATTACGCACCGTTCCGTTTGTTATCTTCAGCTCGTCAGCAATTTGCTGGGTCGTGCGTCCTTCAGCAATAAGCTTAAGGACTTGCTCTTCTCGCTCCGTAAGTGGCGTTTCATTGTGGTAGACCATATCAATCAATTCAGGTGCGTACACTCTACGCCCATCCATAATCGTCCGTATCGCAGCAGCCAAATCTTCACTTGGACTATCTTTTAGCAAGTACCCCTCAACACCTGCTCGCCGAGCCCGTTCAAAGTAGCCTGGCTGTGCAAAGGTGGTCAACACCATGACTCGACAGGAGTGGTCTTTCAGTTCATAAGCAGCATCTAACCCATCCATGACAGGCATTTCAATATCCATAATACATATATTCGGGTTTAACGCTTTAACCAATTTAATCGCTTCTTCGCCGTTGTGCGCCTTACCAACCACTTTCATATCAGCTTCAAAATCAAGAAGCGCTCCCAGAGCCCCTAACATCATTTGTTGGTCTTCAGCTATGACAATTTCAATCATTGTACACTTCCTCCGTCTTTTTCACCGGTAACTGGAACACGCATAGCCACCAAGAATCCGTCTTGCGACTCGTAATGCAAGTCCCCATTAATAAATTCTAGCCTTTCTTTCATTCCTTGGAGCCCGCCCTGTTTCGCATCTGTCTTGCCAGTGAGGCCGTTTCCATTGTCTTTTATCTCCATGCAAAACTCTGTCGGTGTCTGGGCAAATGTAATCGTACACCTATCCGCTCCGCTATGTTTCACGATGTTGGTGACCGCTTCTTTAAGGCACATACAAAGAACATTCTCGAGAAGAGGTGGTTTTTTCAACAATGCATCATCTTCCCCTTTTATCTTCAACTCCACTTCCGCCGCCGTAAGAATTTCTTTTATCCGTTCTATTTCATCACTTAAGCGGCTACGTTTTATATCAGATACAATCTCTCTCACCTCATTAAGAGTGGTTCGGGCGATCTTTTGAATTTCCTGTAGCTCTATATTGGTTTTTTCCTGATCGATCGGTAGCCACTTTCTCGCCAAGTCACTTTTAATACCGATCAACGAAAGCTTTTGGCCAAGCGTATCATGGAGATCACGGGCAATTCGCTGCCGTTCTTCCGCTAATAACAGTTGTGCTATTTTTTCATTCGCTGTCTCAAGCTGACTTTCAAGTCGCTCCCGTTTATGGCGGTTCGAAATGGTAAACGGCAATAAAAGAACGCCAATTAACGCAATGGCTATAAACGGGAACTGGACGATAAACGTCTCATTCTGAATGTTAAAGCCAATCGTTGTGGCAGCGGCCGTAGTCGTTACATGTGCAGCATATAAAGCAAAGAACCCTTTTCTGTTTTGTACATTCCCGATGAAAAAAGCCAAAAACAAAGCAAAATAAATATATCCAAAATAAACCGTCATCCCAATGTTAATGGCCATTTCAATTGCCACCGACACGTACATCGTCCAGCCTTTTTTAATGAAAGACAGTCGGTATGTCGTAAAAAACAGCATGATCATAATGCTGCCGATTGTAATTTCAATAAACGTTGCCGATGAAATCACAAAATAAAAGGGCAAGACACAAAAGATAATCCAAACATAGAGGCTTAAGCCCGTATTTTTAGGAAAAATATGAAACCAATTTTGCACTGTATTCCCTCCTTGCTCTAGTATACCAAGTAGCGCGTTGAATAGCCTTCCCTGCAAACAAAAAAGGCTATTCTAATCGAACATTAGATAGCCTACACGGATTCATTATAAGGAGCGATGGGCCGCCAGCTTCATCTTTCTCATCTTTTTAAAGTCTCCAAAACTAACGAACGTCTTATTCTTCTCATCAAACAAGCGAAACTTTAGTGACGCTAAACTTGTCGCAAGGGTGATCGTTGTTGCTTTTTGTAATGGTACAACTTGTTGGTGTGTCTTTTCCAGATTGTAATTTGGCACTTTAGGGCTTAAATGATGGACATGGTGGAAGCCAATGTTACCCGTTATCCACTGTAATGGCTTTGGCAACTTGTAATAAGAGCTGCCCTCCACAGCCGCCTTTACAAAATCCCATTCGGCTTCATTTTCAAAATAGGAATCTTCAAACTGATGCTGAACATAGAAAAGCCAAATGCCGGCTGCACCCGCAATAAACATAAGCGGCCCTTGCACTAAAAGAAACGCTTCCCAACCAAGCAACCAAATGCCGACTGCGTATAGCGCAACTATTGCAACATTGGTGACATGCGTATTGAGACGCTCCTTACGTTTCGCCCCTCTTTTATTCAAACGATTTTCAATTAAAAACAAATAGAGTGGCCCAAGCCCAAACATGATAAGCGGGTTACGGTATAACCTGTACGCTGTTTTTTTCCAGATGGAGGCTTGTTCATACTCCTCAATCGTTAACAACCAAATATCGCCTGTGCCTCTCTTATCGAGATTTCCGCTAGTCGCATGGTGCATCGCATGGCTCCGCTTCCACTTTTCAAAAGGGAAATGAGTAATGATGCCCAAAAATGTCCCTAGCACCCGATTGGCCTTGGCGTGTTTAAAAAAAGAACCATGTGTACAGTCGTGGAAAATAATAAACAACCTAACAACAAATCCACCGCCTATTACCGAGAAAAGCAGCGACAGCCAAATAGACAGAGACAGGCTTTGATAAGCAGCCACCCATAGAAATGCTAGTGGAAATACCGTGTTACAAAGTTGCAGAAGACCAGCTCTTGTATCTGCTTGCGCGAATGTCGCAGCTTTACGCTTAAGGTTCATTTGTTTCGTTTGGCTCTTCATGGCTCACTCCTCCAATTATTCTGTATGGATTCATGATATAAAAATCAATCAGCCATTTACAGTCACATCTGTCAGGAGCGTTACATGACAAATGTCATGTAGGTTAGGAAGGTTTGACAAAAGCCCACTACCCCATTTAAATGCCAAACATAAGAACAATTATCGAAATAGAAATCATGGTTTTTACCACTCTGTGACAATGTAATCAATTAAATGATTGTCTTCATTTTTACGAAATTTGCTAGCAGATACGCCGACCGTCTTTTTAAATACTTTTGTAAAATAATTGGGGTCATCCATTCCGACTTGGTGAGCCACTTCCGCAATCGTGTCATCGGTTTGCGCTAGCAAAGATGCCGCTTTTTTAATGCGAATAATCGTCACATAGTTCATTGGCGTAATGTTTAATTCTGTCTTAAACTGCTTAATAAAATAATATTTCGACCAGCCTGCTTCTTGTGCGATTTCCTCTAATGTCAGCGGTCTTGCATAGTTCGCTTCAATATAACGAATCGCTCTTGCAAGGGGTTCTTTTACTACTTGTTTCGGAGGAACTTCTAGAAAGCGGAAACACGACAGCATAAATTCATACGCTTTTTGCGAGCCTGTATAGGAGTCTTGGATTTCTCCAGCTGCCGTTTCGGCATACAATTTAAACAAACGGCGGATTGGTTCGCTGTCTTTTTGCAAGGAAAACACAGGCCCGTACTTGTTCTCCATATGCTTTTGCATTCGCAACGCTTCTTTTCCTTCGATCGTGACATAAAGAAATTCCCACGGCTCTGTCTCATCTTCTGGATAGTAATAACAATGGGCACTTGGCAACGAAACGAAAAAAGCTTGGCCCGCTTCCACTTTATAAAATGTTCCTTCGTGGACCAATTCCCCGTAGCCTGAAAGCGTATATTGAAACACAATTTTTTCTCGTTCCATCCGTTTCGTGCCATCCCAACGATAAGCTTGATCGGTTTGTGTTTCCCAACCAATATTCCATAAATTCATGACAAACGGATAAGGCTGTTCCTGAAAACGAAAGCCATAGGAAACGTTTTCATTCGATTTTGGCATTGCGCTCCCCCCTTTTTCCCAGTATAAAGACAACCGTCATGAAAGCGCAATATTATCCATAAATCAAACAGCAATTTTCTACTGTTTTTACCGCTGCCTCACTATACTATGGATAAACGGAACAAAGGGGGAAACGCCATGAAAAAGATTACGTTTATCGGCGCAGGCAGCACCATTTTTGCGAAAAATGTACTCGGTGATTGCATGCACGTGCCAGCGCTGCAACAATTTGAATTTGCGCTTTATGATATTGACAAGCAGCGGCTTTCGGAATCACAGACATTGCTTACACACTTAAAAAATAATTTAAACTCAACGATCACAATAAAAGCTTATGACGACCGCAAAGAAGCGCTGCGCGGCGCCTCGTATGTCATTAACGCCATTCAAGTTGGCGGCTATAAACCAAGCACAGTCATTGACTTTGAAATCCCTAAAAAGTACGGCCTGCGCCAAACAATCGGTGACACTATCGGAATTGGCGGCTTGTTCCGGTCATTGCGTACCATCCCAGTTTTGCTTGATATTGCCCAAGACATTGAAGAAGTGGCGCCAAACGCTTGGTTTTTAAACTATTCGAACCCAATGGCTGTCTTAACTGGCACGCTTTCACGCTACACAAACGTGCAAAATGTTGGCCTTTGCCATAGCGTTCAAGTGTGTACACGTGACTTATTTAAACATCTTGGGATGGACCATACAGGGATTGAGGAAAAAATTGCTGGCATTAACCATGTTGCTTGGCTCCTTGAAGTGAAAAAAGACGGCCAAGACTTATATCCTGAAATCAAACGGCGCGCCAAAGAGAAAAACAAAGAAAAACACCACGATATGGTACGTTTTCAGCTAATGGAACGGTTTGGCTACTATGTGACCGAGTCTTCCGAGCACAATGCCGAATACCATCCGTATTTCATTAAATCAGCCTATCCTGAGCTGATCGACGACCTCAATATCCCTTTAGATGAATACCCACGGCGCTGTGTCAGCCAAATTGAAAGATGGGAGCAAATGAAGCAAGACCTTGTCGACAATGCACAAATTACCCATGAACGTTCGATTGAATATGGATCTCGAATCATCGAAGCGATGGAGACAGGTGAGACATTTATGTTCGGTGGAAATGTTCTCAATACAGGTGGCTTAATCGCCAATCTTCCTGATAAAGCGTGTGTAGAAGTTCCATGCGTTGCCAATCGTTCCGGCATTACGCCTACCTATGTTGGCGAGCTTCCAGAGCAACTAGCTGCTCTAAACAGGACGAACATTAATACACAGTTATTAACGATTGAAGCGGCAATAACAAAAAAACGCGAACATATTTACCATGCTGCCATGCTCGACCCGCATACGTCTTCCGAACTGTCCATCGATGACATTGTTAGCTTATGCGACGATTTAATCGAAGCACATGGCAATTATTTGCCTGAATACCGATAATGCAAAAGACGCGATTTGCAACATGCAAAATCGCGTCTTTTATTTCCTTTTCGTGCGCAAGCGAATATACCATAGTAGGATCGCTATCCCAGCAATCGCTATTCCTACATAAACGACATCTGAAAAGACACTCATCGCTTCAACAATATCATGCCAGTTCTCACCAACAGAAGCCCCTAAATGAACAAGAATGGTATTCCAAACAGCTGTGCCAAGTGTCGTTAAACAAATAAATAGCCAAATGTTCATACCTGACATACCAGCTGGAATCGATATTAAACTACGGATAAGGGGAATCAGGCGACAGAACAACACCGTCCACGGACCATAGCGATCAAACCAACGATCAGCCTTCTGTACATCCTCTTTCGTCAATCGCAATACATGGCCGTACCGGTCAATCAGCGCTTCCATCCGCTTCACATCAAGCCATTTGCCAACGGCAAACAAAATGAGCGCTCCGCACAACGAGCCGCCTGTAGCAGCGAGGACGACCCCTGTTTTACTTAGTTCCGTTTGCTGCGTCATAAACCCGCCAAATGTCAAAATCACTTCCGACGGAATCGGCGGAAACACATTTTCCAATGCAATCAACGCGAAAATTCCCAAATAACCGAATTGTTCCATCAGTTGAAGCAGCCATTCTTCCACTTCATCTCCTCCATCTCGTTCCTTCCTAAAAAAGTATAGCATGTCCTTTTCTGATTCTTTGTAAAAAATTGTGGTACAGATTTCCCAATCGAAAACGAATTGCATTAGGAACATATGTTCGTTATACTCGATTATACGAAAGCATGTTCGCTTTTTTTATTTTTCTTTGATTTTTTCTGGATAGCTTTCTCTTTATACAAAAAAGACTGACAAGGAGGCACTCTCATGGAATCGTATGAAGAAGAACTTTGCCGCAACCCGATCATTTTTAGGTTTCTAGAAGATCCGGAAAACAAACGGCTTTACACCCAGGCAGTAAACGAACCAACATCTAAAAACAAGCAAATCCTTGACGAGGCTTTTAAACATTTTTTCGTCCGTGTTAAAGTGATCCATTATATTAGCCGCCTAATAGCTGGCTATTCTGTCGATTTTGACAAGCGTATCCGTAAGAATGAACAACAGCTGCTTTCCTTAGATGCCCTCTTCCACAATGGCCAAACGACATTGCTTGATATGTTGGCAGCTGGCGATGTCATTAAAGATGCAGAACTCGTTCAAGAAGAGGACGGGCAGTATGGGGAGCTATTTGAAAACGAGGTGCTGCAACAGGCCTTCCAGGAACTAAAGCCTTTGCAGCGTGAAGTGCTTGTTTACTCGTTCTTTTATGGATACCGGAATAAAGACATTGCCAAGCGGCTTGCTATATCGGAACAGCGTGTTTCTTACAACAAAAAACGGGGTCTCGAACTGCTGAAACAAAAAGTTGCAGGGCAAACGAAAAAACAAGGAGGCATGCCCTAATGGCGAAAGAATACCAGGACTATGAAACAATTTTGGCGGCCTTTGACTTAAAAATTAAAAAAAGCCTCTATTCAACAGACCCGGCTAACCGCGAAGATTTAGAACAGGAAATCAAGCTCAAAATCTTTGAAAAAATGCCTGTGATTGAAAACATGAACGCCCCTGGCTTCTACGAATTCGTCCATGGCGCTAATATTGCAGCAGAAACAAAAGCGCTGTATGCACTAAAAAAAGACGGGCGCTGATAGCGCCCGTCTCAGACTGTAGACAAACGCTACTCTTTAACCGAGCCAAGCACAATCCCTTTGACAAAGTACTTTTGCAAAAATGGGTATACAATGATAATCGGCAGTGCGCCAATGAAAATCTGAGCAGAACGGACTGTCCTCTCAGACAATGCTTTCACTTCATCAGGATTCACATTAAGCTGTGAAAAATCATTTTGAACAATAATTGTTTGCAAAAATGTCGATAACGGATACTTGGTGGAGTCAGTCAAATAAATGAGCCCGTCAAACCATGAATTCCATTGGCCTACCATGGTAAACAGCCCAACTGTCGCCAATGCTGGCAAAGAGATAGGCAAATAAATTTTAAATAATATTTGGAAGTGGCCCGCCCCATCAATAAAAGCAGCCTCTTCCAGTGATTTCGGCACGCCTGTTCGAAAAAAATTTAACAACAAAATCAGATTAAATACATTTACAGCTCCAGGTAGGACAAGTGCCCAAATCGTATTGATCAAGCCAAGATTTTGGACGAGGATATACGTGGGAATAAGGCCGCCATTAAAAAGCATGACAAACACAAGTGCATACATGTACATTTTTCTGCCTTTAAACTCCCGGTCTTCTTTTGAAAGTGCATAAGCGGCAAGTGTAATCGTGACAAGACTGATTACGGTGCCGAGGAATGTACGAAAGACGCCATTCCATAACGCACGCAAAAAGTTTTGGTTGCCAAACGTCTGCTCCCAAGCAGACACCGTAAAGTCAACTGGCCAAAAACGGACAAGATTGGCATTGGCGGGAGCAGGAGAACTAAATGAAACGGCGAGTATATGGATAAGCGGCATGATGCAAATCGCGCTAAGCACAAGCAAAAAGACAATATTAAATACAGAAAAAATGCGGTATGTCCGGCTGCGGTAATGCATGCCACCCCTCCTAAAAAATCCGGTAGTTTGCGTATTTGTAGGCAAGGCGATACCCAATCACAATCAAGATGAATGCAATGACTGATTTAAACAAGCCAACGGCAGTTGCATAGCTAAAATTGCCGCCAATTAACCCTTGCCGATACACATACGTATCAATAATATCGCCTTTGTCATACACAAGCGGATTATATAAGTTAAAGATTTGGTCAAATCCTGCATTTAAAATATTGCCGAGCGCCAAAGTCGCTACTACAATCGTAATTGGCAAAAGCGCAGGCAACGTAATATAAAGCACTTGCTGAAAACGATTGGCCCCGTCAACGACTGCTGCTTCATACAGACTCGGGTTAATCCCTGCAAGCGCAGCTAAAAAGACAATCGCCGAAAAACCGAAGTCTTTCCAGACATCACTGGCAATGACGGTTACGCGAAACCAGTCGCCATCGCCTAGAAAGAAGATTGGATTGATGCCGATGCTAGCAAGTACTTGGTTCACTAAACCGCCGTCGACTGACAACAAATCTAGCAAAATGCCCCCTAAAATCACCCAAGAAAGAAAATGAGGCAAATACACGAGTGTTTGGATCGATCGTTTTAACGCCATAACCCTTACTTCATTTAACAGCAAGGCAAACATGATCGGAATCACTAGTTGAAAGACAATTTTAAAACTAGAAATGACAAGCGTATTCCAAATCACTTGCCTGCCTTCACTAAATGCAAAAATTCGCTGAAAATGTTCGAATCCAACCCATTCTGATCCGGCAAAGCCAAACCAAGGCTTGTATTCTTGGAAAGCCATAATGATGCCGCCCAATGGGATGTAGTTAAAAACGATAGCAAGTAAAATGGCAGGCATGACGAGGACATGCAACGGCCAATTCCGTTTCATGTCCCATGATTGTTTTTTCTTCAACAAAGTCGGCAGCGGTTGCCCTTCTGTCTGAGCTGACTTCACGCACTTCACTCCTTTACCTGCTTCTAAATTCTTGTGGGGTCATATGAAACTCTCTCTTGAATACTTTGATAAAATAAGATGCATCTTTGTATCCAAGTTTTTTTGCGATTTGCGAAACTTTCATGTTTGTTTCTGCGAGGAGCTCCACGGCACGATCCATGCGCAAGCGATGGATGTACTCGCTAAACTTCTCGCCTGTCTCTTCTTTAAACCGTTTTGATAAATAGGCCGCGTTTAGAAAAAGGTGGTCTGCTACTTCTTGCAAGCTAGGCTGTTCAAAAAAGTGTGCTTCTACATATTCATAAACGCGAACGGCCAGCTGTTCTTTTTTATGGCGGACTTCCTGAACCAATGGCGATGTCCCTGAAAGGAAGCTTTGGTAAATCTTAGGCCCTTCTTCCCAGAATAAGAATGGCAGCGAGGTAGTTAATGTGATAGGTGCCTGGCATTGTTTTCGTAATTGCGTTTTCAGCAACAACATTTGCGGTTTCACCGTGTTAAAAAGCGATTCATCCCCCTGCGTGCGGAGTGGGTAAAGCAATATGGCATAGAGGTTTTTATACAGATTGAACATTGCTGTTGCCGTTATTTTTGTTAGATTGCTGGCCAGCACCGATTTCATTCCATCAACATCGTCCGTTGACGGCTCCTTATGAATATGAACGAATAACCATAGTGCTTTTACGTTTATATCCGTTGGCAAGCCGTAGCTTTTTAGCTGTTGTTTGGTTTCAAAAGTGCTCTTTTTATTGGACAGCCACGGTGTTATGGCCTGTTCAAAATAATCGCCAATGTTGTTGCGAATCGCTTCCATTGAACGCTTTTGCAACTGCAACTTCTCCAATTCGCTTTTCCGTATCGACAAAGCGCGACCAACCGCTTGCATTAGTTCCTCGTCGCTGACTGGCTTTAGTAAATAATCAACTGCTTGGGCTTGAATAGCTGCTTGGGCATAGGCAAATTCTGCGTAACCAGATAGCAATAAACATTTTGGTGCATGTGGACTCTTTTCCACTTCTGCGAGCAAATCAATGCCTGACTTCCCTGGCATTCTAATATCGGTCACAACAACATCTACATTTCCTTTTTCCAAAGAGGCTAGCGCTTCGCTTGCTGAACATGCGCAATGTACACGGTGGATGCCAAGCGTTTCCCATGGCAAAGCCGATAAACCAAGCACCGTTGCTTCCTCATCATCAACAAGTAGCAATTCGAACGATTTCCCTGTATCATCCATTCAGACGACCTCCTGTTCGAATAAAATTTCGACTTTTAAACCGCCGAGCTCTGATTCCGATAGCACGAGGCCAGAGCGGCCAGCAAATGTCTGTCTTAATCGTTGATGGACGTTGCGCATGCCGTAACTTTCAGAAAGTACGTCCTCTTCAAGCATTCGTTGTAATTGATTGAGTTTGCCTACGCCAAGTTTCGGGCCATTGTTTTCTACTGTCAGGCGGCAGATATTATCCCCGCTTATTTCACCGGTAATTTGGATGTATCCATCGCCTTCGATGTTTTCAATTGCATGGACAATCGCATTTTCAACAATCGGTTGTATTATGAGCCGGGGAATCGTAATCGTCTTCATTTCATCCGGAACTGCAATGTCATAGTGCAAACGCCTTTTTCGCAGCGCATGGATCGCCAAAAAATTTTCAACAAGGTTAATTTCTTCTGCTATCGTTGTTTTTTCTTCCTCCACTTTTACACGATAACGGAAATAATCACCTAAATGCAGGGCCATTGCTTCCACAGCATTGGTGTTATTCACTTTTGCCATATTTTTAATGTAAAACAGGCAATTGTATAAAAAATGAGGATCAATTTGTGCTTGCAACAGCTTCAACGATGCCTCTTGAGAGCGGATCTTTTCAGCAAGCACTTGTTCAATCAATGTTTGAATTTGTTCAGCCATTTCATTAAATCCATTCATTGCAATGGCGAACTCTTTTTGCTTAGGCACTTTCATCCGCACGCTATAGTCGGCTCCTTTAAACGCCAAAATCCCATCTTTTAACCTGTCGATTGGCCGATGAATTTGCGTGTATAAAAGCCATGCAGCCGCAACGCCAAAAAGCAAGAGCATCGCTACAGTCACATAAAACCACAGGCGCGTCGTTTTAATCGGCTCTAATACCTTTTCCATAGGGACAACGTCAATTAATGCCCAGCCGAGTGAAGGAGATTGTACGTAGGTGACAACGTATTCATTGTCATCTTCTTCATACGTGAACATCCCCTCCCTTTGATTGCCGCCATGTTGGTTAAATTTTTCAATCACGGCCTCGTGATTGCCGGCCGAAACAATCGCATGATGGTCTTTGTTGTAAAACAAAGCGGTTTCTTCCCCAGAAGACTCTAGTGAGAGCAAATGGGCTCGTATGCTTTCCGCATAAAGCCTTGCCTCAATCACAACATTGTTGCCGACAGGTTTCCCTTGGCTTGGGTACTGAAAATGTTGGATAAAATACGGTTTAGCGTGGTCATTATGTGGTCCAGCATCTACATACGTCCACGAAGGTGATAGCGCCCGAGGCTGTTCTGGCACTTGCGGCATTGTCGAAATCGTACGTTCGCCATCAGGCAAATAGACACTTACATCGACAAGCATGTTGCTAAGTTGCTGATAAAGAAGGAGTTTTTGCTGGACTGCATCTTTATTCACAACCGCCTCATAGGGGCTCATCAGTTCGATATTACGAAGCTTGTCTACATCTGAATCAATGCTAAGCGCGATCAAAAACTGCGAAAGCTGCCAGATGTCTGCCTCCAACCTGTTCATTGTCACTTCAAGGCGGCTTAAATTACGGGAGTGCACTTCCTCACGGACAACTTGTTCGCTAACATAATAAAAGTACGTATAAAGGGCCATAACCGGTAACAGCAATAAAACGATACTAGCGACCATTTTTTGAAACAAAGATAATTGCTTCATTTTATTGACTCTCCTCCTTCGCTTTTAGGATACAACCTATTCAGCTTGCAGAGGAGAGCTGTTTTTTACTCTTTGTTTTCTTGAACCGATTTAAACCATTCATTCACTTCCGCTGTCATATCATCGCCACCTGAAGCTTTCCATTGGTCAACAAGAGACTCAAAATCATCGATTGGTTTTTCTCCATAAATCATTTTGCTAAAATTCTCCTTTAGCAAACTATCAAGCGTATCGCCTTTTTGGAGCATGGTGTCAGTCGGGGCTCCCGTAAACATGCTTGGAATTTGAGCATCCTGCCCATCTACGACAATTCGTGCTCCCTCCCAGGCTAGTTCTGGATATTGCAAGTACATTTTCTTTTGGAACGGCGTTTCTGGCTCCTGTCCCCGTGCAAAATCAGCAAGTGTTTTAATATAAAGCGATGGCATTCGCGCCCCGTCAAATGTGAGCGTGTATTTAACAGGATCAATGCGGCCGCCAGGAATCTCCTCATCGCTGTACTTCACTTCACCATCTTCAATGACGTAGTCATAGCCTTCTGCAAATCCATATTCAAATTCGCTACCTTCAGTTGGGTTGGCAAAATGATCAAATAAATAATTTTGGTAAACGAAGAATGCTTGGATTTCTTCTTCTGTCGCGTTCGCATTGATCATCACTGCACCATTGTGAGATGAAATTCCAGTAGAACGCCCTTTTTGCCCGTCTGGACCACTTGGAATGTCGTAAGCCTGGTACTCTGCGCCCTCTACATTTTGCTTTAGCTCGCTTAAAGGCCAGTCAGGCATCCAATGAGGACCAGCAATGATGCCGGCTCGCCCAGATGTGAACAGTTCCGCCGCTTTGCCCTCGTCCCAAAGGCCTGACTCTGGATGGATATAGCCTTTCTCCATCCAACGCCTCATCGTTTCCAGTCCTTCTTTTATTTCTGGTTGAACCGAGCCATGTTCTAAAGTGCCATCGTCAGCTAAATTCCACTGGTCAGGCATGCCGCCATAGGCGCCAAACACCCAATCAACTTCAGACATCCATGTGTTTAAAGCATTGGCAAACCCAACAGCTAGCCCATACGTTTTCTCGCCAGTGCCAGTCGGATCTTCATTGACAAAAGCGTCCATAATTTCTTCGATATCATCCATCGTTTCCGGAGGTTCGAGCCCAAGGGCGTCCATCCAGTCTTGGCGGATAAACAAGACCGAATCGCCATTCATCTCGTAATCCAAAATGGGGATTGCCATCCGCCCTTCCTCACGGATATAGGGATCCCAAGCGTGTGGATCAGCGGCCATTGCTTCTTTCCATGTGTCTGAGGCATACTTGTCAAACAGTTCACCGACTTCCATCACACGGCCAGAATCAATGAGATCTTGTGTAATATCGCTGCGCAATGCTAAAATCGACGGCAATTCTTCATTAGCTGACATGCTTAGCTGTAGCTTTGTGTCAAAGGTTTCCCCTGGCCCACTCGTTGTCCATAAATAATTCAAGTCAATATTAAATTGTTCTTTGGCCCAATCTGTGTGGACATTGTCTTCTATCGTTTCCCCGTCGCGAAAGAAAATATCGCCCGACACATGCTTGATGACATTAAGCGTCACCGGCTCTTCAAACGTTTGTGGCAACTCATTTGCAGATGCGACTGGTTCGACTGAGCTTTCCTTTTGGTTTGACTCTTCGCTACACCCAGCAAGCACCAGCGTGAGCATGCCAAAACATAAATAGGTGATTTTCGTCTTCATGCTTGCTCCCCCCTCATTAATGAAAACCCTTTCATAAATGAGTGTACGCGCTTTTCTCGTTCGCATAAATAGGAGTTTTTTAAGCTTTACGGTATTTCTTTGTGGATGATCGTGCTCGCCTGAGTAAACAGAAAAAAGCTCTAAGAGGGCTTTCAGACTGTAGACAAACGCTCGCATACGTCGTCGTTTGCCGCACTCCTCGTCTGACAAGCGTTTTCTATCAGTCTGAGTGCGGTTGTCACAAAATCACTCAGATTGTTAGAAAAACCACCACTGTGACAATAAGAAACTGAACGGCGCCGACGATTTCCAGAATGCCCACTTTCATTGGTTTCATGGTTGTACCGGAAAACTTGAGGGCGCGCAGCAGCGGAAACAAATACGCCAGGCTCATCCATGGATTGCCGAACAACAGTGGCGCCGCTAAAATGACAACGTGATAGATCTTCGAGTAGTATGTATACCGCCTGTTCTTCCGCTCACGAAACACGGATTTCACAAAAAACACCGTTCCGGTAAAATACAAGAAATTAAACAGAACTACTGCCGTAAGCCCGTTATCGAACCCGCCTCCGCCTAGGAAATAAGCTGCTGCACCTCCAGTGCAAAACAGTAGAATCGCACAAATATCATTAAATAGCGCGCGCTCCGCTTTTCGGCGAACATGCCAGATATGGACCATGATGAATGCAAGCAGAACAGGCGCGAATCCTAGCACCCAAGGCTCCAGCAACACAACCGGAATGAGAAACGCAGCAGCGCTGGCAGCATAGCCGAATCCCCATTTTAACCAGCTTTTTTTCTTGCTCCCCCTCTTTAAAGCTTGCAACAATGGATAAGAAGCTAAATACAGCAACAGCCACGCCAGGAAGAGCGGCAGATGGAGCACCACTGGCTGTGCTGCCATCATGCCGATGATATAAGGCACGCTGATCATCGCCCAACCGCCATGCTCCCGGGGAATGACCACTTTTGCTTTTTTCATTTCTTCGCCCCCTTTTCAGCTAGGTTTAGGCGCACATTCTCCAGTCGCCCCGATTTGCAGACCCACCATGCCTAGGTCTTGCTGAAATCGGTCGTTATACGAGAGCGTCATTTGTCCCCGGCGGGCGGCCTGTAATATCGCTGAACGTGCCGACATAATGAACGACGTCCCCCGTTTCATCTTTTACAGCATTGATGGTTAACAGCTCGAGATACTCTTCTCCATTCTTTCTGCGGTTCCAAATTTCACCTTGCCAGCTGCCCTTCTCCATAATCTCCGACCACATGATTGAATAAAAATCCGATGATTGCCGCCCTGATTTAAGCAGGCTTGGATTCCTGCCCAATACTTCCTCTTCTTCGTAACCCGTCAATTTAGTAAATGCGGGGTTCACGGCATGAATGCGCTTTTTGGCATCAGTCACCAAAATGCCCTGTCCAGTGGAGTTGAACACTTGGGAAGCAACGGTCAATTTGTCCTGATAATACATCCACACTACTAGCACAAAGCTGGCAAGCGCAACCTGTGATAAAGCCATGAATCCAATCGAGTATTGGCCTGTCACTGAATGGATGAACGAGAGCATCAACGGCGGGAAAAATCCGCCCAGACCGCCCATCATCGATACGATTCCATTGACAATGCCTGCTTGTTTATTAAAATAAAACGGCACCAACTTAAAAATAATGCCGTTGCCAAGACCTGCACAAACAGCTATCGTCAGACATCCAACCGTATACAAAGCGAGTGATGGGGAAAACGCCAGCACCACCGCAGCCAATGTCAAACCGATAAACACCCCCATTAGCAAAAACAAAGGCTTAAATTTATCGGCAAGCCACCCTCCCATGGGGCGGAGAAACGTTGCAATCAAGATGAAGCCTGCGGTCCGCAGTCCTGCATCCACTTTCGGCAGTTCGAAATGACTGACCAAAAAATTTGGCAAATAGACAGTGAAGGCCACAAAGGAGCCGAACGTAATAAAATAAAACAGTGAGAAATACCATAGTTTGTCATTTTTATATACACCTTTGATCTGCTCCATAATTGGGGTTTTGACTTTCGTTTCTTTGCGGTCGCCGAAAACGGCGTTTAGGGCAACAAATAGCAGCAGCAGAATTAAGTATAGTTGAACGGTAGCTGACCAGCCGATCTGGGTAGCAACGACTGGCGCGGCAAATGTTGTGATTGCTGTCCCCAAATTGCCCATTCCATAGATACCATTTACTAGCCCTAACTTTTCCTTCGCATGGTATTTGGGTAACGAGGTGACGCCTACCGAAAACACGGCCCCTCCGATGCCAAGAAACAACCCTCCAATCACGAGATGGGTAAAACTTGTCGCGATGCTGATAAAATAGACCGGGAACAATAGCAAAATAAAACTAGTGATAAATACCATCCGCGCGCCCACGACGTTGGCGTAATAGCCGAGGGGAATCCGTAGAACAGATCCAAGGACAACAGGAATCGCGGTCAAAATAGCAATCCGATCGGCGGGAATCGCGATATCTTCCTGTATAAAGGGCAACAGCGCCGAGATGATTACCCACACCATAAACCCCAGTACCAGATTCATCGTTTGCAGCGGCAGCTGCAGCTTATTGATCATTCTCATCACCTTTTCTGTGCATAATGAATGGCTCTTGCGCTTGATCCCCGTCTCTTATTGTAAGTGAATTTTTTCACAAACATAATAGGGAAGTTCCCTGATTCTCGCCAAGGAACTTCCCTATGATCTTATCAACAGACTCCCTAAAGACCTTTAAAAAGAAGTAGATAAATGAAGATTCAGCTTAATAAAAATAGCCGTGTAGCCCACGGCTCCAGACCGTAGACAAAACGCCTTTGAGAAAATGATTCTCAAAGGCGTTTTGTTGATGATAAAGAGATGGATGGATTTTGGAGACTTTGGAGTTGGAGGGGTGTTCTTCCTCCAACTCCAGGTGGCTAATTTTTTCAAGTTCATCGCAGCGAAAACAAGCATCGCCTGCATTGCATTTTTTTCCAACCCTTTCAGGTTGGTCCAACGCAGACCATGCTTCTGTTTCAGATCGGCAAAGACACGCTCAATCGTTTCTTTTCGCTTGGCATAGATGTCTCGGTTCCGTTCCGTATGCCTCAGATGTTCTGCCTCATCCAGAGCATCTTGCCAAATATGGCGAAGAACGAGCTTTTGGTGGTTTTGGCTCTTTGTACATTGAGCGAGCAGTGGGCACGTCTCACAAATCCGAGGGTCGGAGACATATTCCCGGTACCCCTCTCGATTCGTCGTTCGGTAAGAAAGCACCTGGTTTTGTGGGCAGAGAAAACAATCGTAGTATTCATCATAGACAAACTCGTTTTTTCGGATATAGCCTTTAGGGGTCATCGGGCGTTTATACGGCATAACCGGATGAACGCCTTCTTCTTGAAGTTTTTTGGCAATGGCAGGCGTTTTATAGCCCGCATCCACAGCGGCGACCTTCGGTCGGCACACCTTGTCTTTCAATTGGTCAAACAGTTCGTGGAATACTTGGCTGTCGTGGACATTCCCCGGTTTTACGATCGTACCTAAAACAAATCCATTGGCATCACAAGCGGTATGGAAACTGTAGGCAAACATCTTTTCCCGCTCGCTTTTGACGTAATAACCGCTCTCAGGATCCGTGGTACTCTCCTTGACCTCCCTCGTAGGATCTTTTTTCGAGGGAGGCAGGGGCTTTTTTCCGTTTTTCACCCGTTCCCCATTGATTTCTTCTTCTAGTTGGTTTTGATAGGCACGCGTCTCGGTGCGTACGACCTTTTTACGATGCTTTCGTTTATTGGCGTTGGCTTTAATGGAAGTCGAGTCGATAAAAGCCACCTCTGGACTCACAAATCCTTTGTCCATAGCTTGTTTCAGAATCCGATAAAAGAGTTGTTCAAACACGTCACTGTCCCGGAAACGACGAACGTAGTTCTTCCCAAACGTAGAAAAGTGGGGAATCTTGTCCTCAAAGCCAAATCCTAAAAACCAACGGTAGGCCACATTGGTTTCGATTTCTTTAATCGTTTGGCGCATCGAACGAATCCCAAAGATGTATTGAATGAAAACCATTTTGATTAACACCACGGGATCGACACTCGGCCGGCCCCTGTCTTTTGAATAAAGGTCTTCGACAAGGTCATAAATGAAATCAAAGTCAATCGCCGCATCAAGCTTCCGAACGAGATGATCCTCTGGCACCAGCTTTTCAATCCAGACCATCTCCATCTGCATCCGTTTATCTTCCAGCTGTTTGGACAACATGTTTCCTCTCACCCCGTACCCTTTTTCTCTTTTTTATTGTACAAAAAAGCCTGTCGACTGTCTCGGGAAAACCGAGACTTTGTCGACAGGCTGTAGCCGTGTAGCCCACGGCTCTAAAACTCTAGCAGTTTTTTCTTCAGCGCATATTCAACCAACTCCGGCCGGCTCTTCAGGTTGAGCTTCTCCATAATCTTGGCTTTATGGGCCTCGACGGTTTTGACGGATACATACAGCTTCTCGGCAATCTCTTTGTTCCCGAATCCCTTCGCAATCAATGGCAATATTTCAACTTCTCGCTGGGACAAGCTATTGAACGGATCTTGCTCGGCGCTTCCGCTGTCTTTTTTTATGAATTCCCGTACTAAAGAAGTAGCCATTTGAGGATGAATATAAGTGCCGCCAGAATGAACCATTCGTATAGCCGAGAGGAGCTCGTCATCAGGCGCATTTTTGAGCACATACCCTGCTGCTCCATTCTTCAAGACATGGAACAGGTAATCCTCGTCATCATACATGGTCAAAATAATAATTTTCGTGTCTGGAAACTCGCTGCTGATTTTGCCTGTGGCAATGAGCCCACTTTCCCCGGGAGGCATGCTTAAATCCATCAGCAGCACATCTGGACGATGCCTTGCCACCATTGCGTAGGCTTCCAGGCCATCGGCTGCGGTGGCTATCACCTCCATATCCGGCTGATAGTTCAAAATCATAGAAAACCCGCTTCGAACGACAGCATGATCGTCTGCAATGACAATTTTCATGCCTCCACCTCCGGTTTCTCCTCAATCTTCGGCAGCGGGATGCTTAGCTGAACGGTAGTCCCTTCGCCCACGGCGGAGTGGATCGTAAACTGACCGCCCACCAGCTCGGCCCGCTCCCGCATCCCATATAAACCGAGCCCTGTTCCCTTTGCTTCGTTAATGACCATATCAAATCCCACGCCCTCGTCTCTAACCACCAGTTGAAGTTGGCCATGCTCCTCGCACAGCCGCACATAAACCTCATCGGTTTCTGCGTATTTCAAAGCATTGAGCACAGCCTCTTGACATATACGATAAACAACGGTCTCGATCTCGCTGCCGTAGCGAGCTGCGGCAAGCTCTGCTGAGAACTTCACCAGCAGTCCGTAATTCTTTTCCATCCACTTGAAATGGGAGCGAAAGGCTGCTTCCAGCCCGAGATCATCTAGCGAAGAGGGGCGCAGCTCCACCGCCAAATGGCGGATATCATCCAGCAGCCGTGTCAAAGATTGCTCGGTATGCTGGAGCTTCTTCAGCACATCTTCCCCGACATCCATATATTTGACAACGCGCAGGTCGACGAGTGAGCTTAACAGTTCCTGGGCTACGCTGTCATGAAGCTCCCGAGAAATCCGCTTACGCTCGTCCTCCTGTGCTTTAATGACATATTTAAGCATATGATTGCGCTGTAGCATCTCCTGCGTTTTCTGCTGCTTCGTCAGATCCAACAACATGAGCACCCGCACGCCGCCTTCCTCGTCAATCGTATGGTAGCTGGCGGCAAACGGAACGACACCACCATCCTTTGTCTTAAGAAACAATTGAAAGGATGAAAACTCTCCTTGGGGATAATCGAGGTAGCAATTGGCACAAGAGATCAGTTCTTGCTCATCCGTGTAGCCTTTGCAAGTTTGACAGAACGATTCGTCAGTTCCGGCGCGAATTCGCCTAATGACTTGCGGGTCAATAATCTGCTCCGCCGCGGGATTCATATCAATCACGTTGCCCTCTTCATCGATGAAGATCATAGCCTCCATGCTATTCCGGTATAGCTTGTTCATCAATTCGCTCAAGTGTTCCCCGGTCATCGTTTTCAAGGCTGTGACACCTCCCTGATCTGAAAAGCTCCAAACGTCGATCCTAAGCTTTCTTGGAAGCTCGCAAACGATGGTTGATTTAAAACATTCTCCTTGCGAAAGCCGACTAGCAGCACGCCTACGACACGTGCACCTTCCCATAGCGGCAACGCCCCGAGGCTTTTCAACTGTTCTGACACAATAATAGGATAATTGAACAAGTCCCTTGTGCCGATATCGCTGTTCACATTTTGGAGCAGTATCGCTTTTCCTGTTTTAAAAACGATCCCGGCAACGCCTTTGCCTGAATGGAGCACAATCCGCTTGTACCGGTCATTCATGTTCCCGGACACATACTGCCACGTTAATACAAACCGATCTTCGGCCGGCTGGACGAGAGCTAGGGATACAAAGTCAAACTTCCATCTCTTCCGGATGTCGTCAATCTCCTGTTGATAATTGATTAAAGGGAGATCCGCCATTGTCATAACCATAACTCCTCTGGCGTAGAAAAGAAGGCTGCTTTAGCCTTCTCTTAGCTACGTTCATATTTTACGGTGCTTTCTATAAAGGATATATCGTCTGCCGATATAATTCAACGGCACACTCCATACATGGACAAGTCTAGTAAACGGCCACAACGCAAAAATGAGCAAGCCAGCGGTAATATGAATTTTAAATGACAGCGGCACGTCTGTCATTAAACCCGCGTCCGGTCGGAAGATAAAAAGCTGGCGGAACCAGACCGACACCGTCTCACGGTAATTGAAGTCCGGCTGTAGAGCATTGGTGACAAGGGTGCTGTACATGCCTACCGCTACAATAAACAGCAGCAGTACATTCACGATCATATCCGAGGCGGAGCTGAGCTGGCGCACATTCTTCATCGTAAATCGCCGAAAAGTAAGCAGGACCATGCCAGCGAGTGTCAAAAACCCGAACGCGCCGCCAATATATACGGCTCCGATATGATATAGATGTTCATTCACACCGACTGCCTCCATCCAGGACTGAGGTATGCCCAGTCCTGCTACATGGCCCATAATAACCGGGATGATGCCTAAGTGAAACATCAGGCTGCCTGCTCTCAGTCTTTTTTTCTCAACAAACTCGCTCGACTTCGCCGTCCAGTTAAACTGGTCTGTTCGATACCGGTAGATATGTCCGACCACAAAAACGGAGAAACATATATAGGGGTAAATCACCCACAAAAACGGATCCATTATACTCATGTGCCTGGAGCCTCCTGTATAACGCATGCCTTAAACGTTTCCCGCAGTCCCTGGATTAGATGAAAATAAGGGCTGTCTGCTTTTTCTAAAGCATTCAGCAAATGGTAGGTTCCATCTTCCATTACCGCCAGCATCAAATCCAGGCTGCTTGCAGCTTGCTGCTCATGGCCCTGCCAAGGGGCGGCGTAGAGAAATTCACACATGAGCGGCAAGTAATCTGAGAGTTCGGTGCCTTCGATCGCAAGACCAAACAGCTCATATGCTTGTTTGAGCCGTACGAGGAGCGCTCCCCGCTCCCGGCTGTCCTCATATTTGTAAAAGGTCATGTACAAGGTTGTGTCTTTTTGAAAATCAAACGTCTTCACATACATCTCTTCGATCTGCTCGAAGCTGTAATTTTGCATGAGATGCCAGTATTTCTGGAGTGAAGGATGGGCCGGGTGTCCGGCAGTCAGCGCTTCCGTCCACACATCAGGATGAAAATCCAACTTCTCTGGGTACATAAGCTGTCGGGCAAAAAAGGCGAATCGTGACTTCTGCTCATGTAGCTTCTCAAGATCAATCACGCCAAATCCCCCCGTAGAAATTTTCTTCATACAGCTCTTTGCCGCTTTTGCCACCAAAGCCCTCTGGGCCGCAGCCCGTGCAACCGAGCCCGAAGCCTTCATCCCCTTGGGAGCGATACACATCCATGTACGCCTCCTTATGCGAAGTAGGGATGACAAACCGATCTTCATATTTGGCAATTGCCAGCAAACGATACATTTCTTTCACCTGAGTTGAAGTGAGCCCCACCCGTGTTAAGCGGCGTTCGTCAAAGTCAGCGCCTGATGAGACGGCCCGCATCATCGATCTCATCATCGCCATTTTCTGCAGTGCCCCCTTTACCGTCTCGGCATCCCCGGCCGTAAGCAAGTTTGCTAAATACTGAATCGGTGTGCGCATCTCCTCGATCGCAGGAAATATTAAATCTGGGTTCCCGATTGAATCCTTGCCTTCAAATAGATTCATGATCGGGCTGAGCGGCGGTACATACCAGACCATTGGCAGCGTCCGGTACTCTGGATGAAGTGGAAATGCCAGCTTGTATTCAATCGCCAGCTTATACACAGGCGACTGCTGTGCCGCTTCGATCCATTCCTCGAGAAGCCCGTCCGCCCGGGCCTGCTCGATAACGGCCGGATCGTTCGGGTCGAGAAACAAATCACACTGAGCCTGGTACAAATCCTGCTCATTCGCTACGGAAGCCGCTTCTTGAACACGGTCGGCGTCGTAGAGCAGCACGCCGAGATAGCGGATCCGTCCAGTACACGTTTCAGAGCAGACAGTCGGCAAACCGGCTTCGATTCTTGGAAAGCAAAATGTACATTTCTCCGCTTTATTCGTTTTCCAATTGAAATACACTTTTTTGTAAGGACAGCCTGTCATACAGTACCGCCAGCCCCGGCAAGCTTCCTGGTCAACTAGCACAATTCCATCCTCATCGCGCTTATACATCGCCCCTGACGGGCAGGAAGCGACACAGCTCGGATTGAGACAGTGTTCGCACAACCGTGGCAAATACATCATAAACGTTTGCTCAAAGTTGAACTTGATCTCTTCTTCGATCTTTTCGATATTCGGATCGCGGGGGCCCGTTACGTGGCCTCCCGCGAGATCATCCTCCCAATTAGGTCCCCACTCTAGGTCGATCGTGTCCCCGGTCACTGCCGACTTCGGACGGGCTACCGGCTGATGCTTTTTCTCCCCGGCGTTTGTCAGATGTTCATAGTTATAAGTCCACGGTTCATAGTAATCCTTCATTTCCGGCATGTCAGGATTGTGAAAAATGCTGCCGAGGGCGATTTTGGACAACTTGCTGCCAGATTTCAGTTCCAGCTTGCCGTTCTTAAGTGTCCAACCCCCTTTGTATTGCTCCTGATCCTCCCAACGAACTGGGTATCCGATCCCCGGTTTTGTCTCCACATTGTTGAACCATATATACTCGGCCCCTGGTCGGTTGGTCCACGTACTCTTGCAAGTCACGCTGCAAGTATGGCAACCAATGCATTTGTCTAAATTCATCACCATGGCCACTTGCGCTTTAATCTTCAAGCCAATCCACCTCTTTCATTTTGCGGACAGCCACGTACACATCCCGTTGGTTTCCGATCGGTCCGTAGTAATTAAATCCATAGCTCAGTTGGGCATACCCCCCGACAACTTGTGTCGGCTTCACGTGGATCCGAGTCGGGGCATTGTGGCTACCGCCGCGGTTTTTCGTAATTTCGGAGCCTGGGACGTAGATATGTTTGTCTTGGGCATGGTACATATACATCGTCCCTTTCGGCATCCGATGGCTAACGACAGCTCTGGCTGTGACCACTCCATTTCGGTTGTATACCTCGAGCCAGTCGTTGTCCTGAATGTGATGAGCAGCGGCGTCTTCATTGTTCAGCCATACTGTCGGCCCGCCCCGGAATAGTGTCAGCATGTGCAGATTATCCTGATACGTGCTGTGGATATTCCACTTCCCATGTGGTGTTAAATAACGCAGCACGAGCGTTTCGTCGCTGCCATCCACCTGCCTGTCGCGAGGCCCGAATACTATCGGCGGCAACGTCGGTTTGTACACTGGCAGCGCTTCGCCGAATTGCAGAAAAATCTCATGATCGATATAAAAATGTTGTCTGCCAGTCAATGTCCTAAAAGGTACCAAGCGTTCAATATTGGTCGTAAATGGGGAATACCTTCTTCCCATCTTATTGGATCCGGTAAACACCGGTGTTGGGATAACCTCCCGTGGCTGGGCCGTGATGCTTTGGAACGTAATCCGCTCCGCTGACCGATCCGCTGAAATATCTGCAAGCTGGACGCCGGTATCCTGTTCGAGCGCCTCCCAGGCACGCTGGGATACACGGCCGTTGGTGGCTGATGATAGCGTCAATATGGTTTCAGCCGCATGACGTGCCGTATACAATTTCGGCAGTCCCTGCTTAATCGTGTCGTCCTCATAGATGCCGTTGATCCGCTTCAGTTCCTCGTATTCCTCGGCCACCGGGAAGCTGACGCCGTGCGCCCCTACCTTGCCGTTGGCCAGTCCTGGGCCAAGCGAAATATATTTGTTATAAATTTGTGTATAGTCCCGTTCCACAATCGTCAAATTCGGCATCGTTTTGCCAGGCACCGCTTCAATCTCGCCCTTGCGCCAATCCTTGACGACGCCATAAGGCTGGGCAATTTCACTCGCAGAATCATGGGCGAGCGGCGTAGCGACCAAATCTTTGTGTACGCCGGGGAGATGCTCTTTGGCCATCTCTGAAAAGGTCTTGGCAAGGGTTCTGTAAATATCCCAGTCCGAGCGCGATTCCCAAAGAGGATCAACGGCGGGATTAAACGGATGGACGAACGGATGCATATCGGTTGAAGAGAGATCCGTCTTCTCATACCAAGTCGCTGCAGGCAGGACGATATCGGCATAAATCGGCGTCGCAGTCATGCGAAAATCAAGCGCAACAAGCAGGTCCAGCTTGCCGACTGCTTCTTCCCGCCAGACCATCTCCTCCGGCTTCTGCTCCTCGTTCGGAGAAGAGAGCAAATTATCCGCTGTGCCTAGCAGATGTTTCATAAAATATTCCTGCCCCTTAGCCGAACTGGAAATTAGGTTAGACCGCCATACAAACATCGTGCGCGGAAAATTTTCCGGTGCACCGGGATCCTCGGCTGCAAATGTGGTTTTGCCAGAGACGATTTGCTCATAAGCATGCTTGACGATGTCCTCGTTGTTTGTTTTTCCCTGCTGCTTCGCCTCCTCTGCAAACGCTAGACTGCTCTTGTTGAACTGGGGATAGGACGGGAGCCAGCCGAGCCTTGCAGCCAGAACGTTGTAATCGGCAGGATGGGTGTACCGAGTTTCGCCACCTGTAGGCGATTTCAACGATTCAGTGTCCATCTCCTCATACTTCCATTGATCGGTGGCGAAGTAGAAGAAGGAAGTCGCGTTTTGCTGCCGCGGTGGCCCCTGCCAGTCTTTCGCAAACGCTACGGTCGACCAGCCTTCGATCGGGCGGCATTTCTCCTGACCGACATAGTGCGCCCATCCTCCACCATTTACGCCTTGCGAAGCCGTGAGGATGACCAGATTCAGAATCGCCCGGTAGATCGTATCGCTGTTGAACCAGTGATTGATCCCAGCTCCCATAATGATCATGGAGCGTCCACCTGTATCCAGAGAATTTTGGGCAAATTCCCGGGCAATTTGTACGACAACGGAGGCTTTCACGCCAGTAATGCCCTCCTGCCATGCAGGCGTGTACTTCGAGGTTGCATCCTCATAGCCGCCAGCCTCCCACTCGCTTCCGATACGACGGATGCCGTACTGGCTTAGCATCAAGTCATACACGGTTGCTGCCAGACGTTTCGTTCCGTCGGCCAACTGGATCGTTCGAACAGGAATCACCCGTTTAAATGTGCCGCTGCCTGCGTTATCAAAGAACGGAAAATGAATCGTTTGAAAATCCCCTCCATGGGGTTCGACCGAAAGTGCCGGCGATATGACCGAACCGTCCTCACGCTCCAAAATCAAGTTCCACTGTTTCCCCTCTTCCCAGCGCTGTCCCATCGTTCCGTTTGGCACCAAAATCTCTTCCGTTATTTCATCGATAAGAACCGGCTTCCATTCCGCGTGGGGGGACGTTTCCCCGAGATCACTTGCCCGGAGGAAGCGGCCCGCTTTATAGCCATCCTCAAACTCCTCTAGCAAAATTAGAAAAGGCATATCCGTATACTGCTTCGCATAATTCAGGAACATTGGCTCCTGGCGTTTATGGTAATATTCGTCCAAAATTACATGTGTCATTGCCTGGGCAATCGCTGCATCAGTTCCTGGATTCGGAGCCAGCCAGTTGTCAGCGAACTTAACGTTCTCGGCATAATCTGGAGCAACGGAGACCACCTTGGTTCCTTTATAGCGTACTTCGGTCATGAAATGGGCATCCGGCGTGCGCGTCAAAGGTACGTTTGACCCCCACATGATGAGGTAGCCGGCGTTATACCAGTCGCTCGATTCTGGCACGTCGGTTTGCTCTCCCCAAATTTGCGGAGAAGCCGGCGGCAGATCGGCATACCAGTCGTAAAAGCTGAGCATCTCGCCTCCCAGCAGAGAAATAAAGCGGGCGCCTGAGGCATAGCTGATCATCGACATTGCCGGAATCGGCGTGAATCCGGCTATCCGGTCTGGACCGTATTTGCGTATCGTATAGATTAACTGGGCGGAGATTAGCTGTGCCGCATCCTGCCAAGATACGCGGACATGGCCGCCTTTTCCCCGTGCCTGCTTGTATGATTTAGCCTTCTCGGGATCCTCCACAATGCTCGCCCAAGCGGCGACTGGATCGTCGTGCTGCTTGAGTGCCTCTTTCCAGAGCCGCCATAGCCGTCCGCGCATATAAGGATATTTCACGCGCAACGGACTGTACTCATACCAGGAGAATGACGCTCCCCTCGGACAGCCTCGCGGTTCAAATTCGGGCATATCCGGCCCGCAGGAAGGATAGTCAATTTGCTGATTTTCCCACGTAATGATGCCGCTCTTCACAAACACCTTCCAGCTGCAGGAGCCAGTACAGTTAACCCCATGTGTAGTTCTGACAACCTTGTCATGGGACCACCGGTTTCGGTACATGTCTTCCCATTCCCGGCTCTTTTCCTCGAGAATGGACCAATTGTCCGAATAGCTTTCTACTTTTTTAAAGAATGTCAATCCCTTGTTTCGTTTCATAGGACGCTTCAACTCCTTATGCTTGAATGACGATGATTGGCGGGGAATCAATGCGTCGTCCATTCGTATACCTTTATTATGAAGAAACCACAGCGGCCGCTCCTATTAGGGAAACTCCTATATTGCTTCGTGAACTCCCTTGTTTTGCGGCATGATCCGTTTTAACCCAACAAAAAGACGCCGCTCAGACCTTATCGATCCGAGCGGCGTCTTTCAACGATTGTATATTTGATTGGGTTTTAAGTCGTTTCCATCACATCACTGTACGGACATTCCGGAATAATATGTTATTTTCTAGATGAATATGATCAAACGTATCTTGTTCCAGGTGGGCAAGGCGCTGATACACAAGACGATAAGTGCCGCAAGCATCAGCCGGAAGCACAAAACCGCTCGTAACTTCCCGTATTTCTTTAAGCAAACAGCCAGCAGACTCGTGCTCACCCTCAAGCTCAGAGATATGCGGCCTCAACGCTTCCGTTGTTTCCGAATTGGGCTCATTCATAAAACGGGTGATTAATGGGAATACAACTTCATCCTCGTCGGTAGTATGATCGAGCAGCTCCTGCTTCAAATCCGAAAACAGCTCCTGAACGCGAAGCAGCTCGGGATGGGAACCGCCATGAACGCGGGCCAGCTTGGTTACATACGGCACCAGGGCGGGCAACTCTTCTTTTAGAAAAGCATGGTGCTTCTTTTAAATATAGTCGATCAGTTCCAGTTCTGTCAGATCGGCCGGTCGACTCTGCTCACATTCCGCAAACTTGCTTTCCACAAGCTGCACCTGCTCCAACACCTCGTTTGGCTCCAACCCCCGCTTTAAAGCTGCCTGTTCCAGTGGGACTTGTCCGCCGCAGCAAAAATCAATGCGAAGCTTGCGAAATACATCCGCCGTCTGCGGTACAGCTGTCACGATATCGGCTACTTGAGACTGAAGTGTGAGTGAACTCATGTTGACTCCTCCATTCATATGGCTGTTTGTCTCGCTTCCTATCAAGTATATCGAAGCAAGCTCCATTGGCAGCCATCCCAAATCAAAACGATCTGTGACAAAGCGGCTAATGACTCCATTAGAAAAACCCATCTTCGGAGTCGGATGCATCATGAGCGAGCTGCCCTGTTAAATAAATAGACGGGGCAAAAGTTCCGTTGCACCGCAGTGCTTATCTTGTTTTTTAACAGCCTTTTTCCCCGCAACCGTTGCCTCTAACAGCCACTTTGCTTATAGAAGCACTTCCCCGTCACCAGGCGGCATCGCCTATTTTGCCCGCTGAGCAACAAGATTGGCGATATTGACAATCACTTGGACTGCTTTTTCCATATTGTCTACTGACACATATTCATAGCGGCCGTGGTAGTTTTCCCCTCCAGTAAAAATGTTCGGTGTAGGCAACCCTTTATAAGAAAGTTGAGAGCCATCGGTACCGCCACGAATCGGCCCTACTTTCGGCTCAATGCCAAGCTTCTCCATCGCCTCCAACGCAACCTCGACTATTTCCTTCTGTGGCTCTATTTTTTCACGCATATTGTAATATTGGTCACGAAGCTCGATGGATACTTTTCCCTTTCCATGCTTTTCTTGCATTTCCCAGGCAATGGCCTCCAATTTTGCTTTTCTATTTGCAAATTGCTGACGGTCAAAATCACGAATAATATAGTGGAGTTCAGCAAAATCAGCATTGCCTTCCATTGAAAGCAAGTGGTAAAAGCCTTCATAGCCTTCCGTGAATTCTGGCGCTTCGTTCGCTGGAAGCTGTGAATGGAATTCGATCGCCCGTTTGATCGCATTCACCATTTTATTTTTGGCTGTTCCTGGATGGGTGCTAACGCCATAAAAGCTGACTTTTGCTGCCGCCGCATTGAAACTCTCATATTGGAATTGACCTAAAGGTCCGCCATCAAGCGTATAAGCAAAGGCAGCCCCAAAAGCGTCAACATCAAAATGGGCCGGTCCACGTCCAATTTCCTCATCAGGCGTAAAGGCAACACGAATCTTCCCATGCTCTATTTCTGGGTGCTTGATCAAATAATCCATCGCTGTCATTATCTCGGCAATTCCGGCTTTGTCGTCGGCGCCAAGCAACGTGGTTCCGTCTGTGGTAATCAATGTATGGCCTTCGTACCCTGCTAATTCTGGAAATTGCTTAGGCGAGAGCACGTAGCCATGGCCAAGCTCAATATCGCCGCCGTTGTACTCGTGCACTTGCGGATTGACGTTTTTGCCTGTAAATTCCGTTGCCGTATCAAGATGAGCAAGAAAGCCAATAGTCGGGACTTCCTTATTTGTATTGCTTTCCAATGTCGCCATCACATAGCCATTATCATCCATCGTCACTTCTGTTAAGCCAAGCGCTTTCAACTCTTCTACAAGGATGCGGCCTAGTTCCAATTGTCCTTCTGTTGTCGGAACAGTATTGCTCGCCTCTGTTGATTGTGTGTCCACTTTGGCATAGCGAGTAAAGCGGTCAATGATTTCTTGTTTCATATTTTGCAATCCCTTCACCGATTTGGTTTATTTCCCTCCATTATAGCAAAAACCGCCAATAAGCAGAAGGAACCCATTGGTTTCTGTCTGACCTGCAGCAGCGTCAGCAATCACTCTTCCCTTGCCAATCAAGTTCATTTTTATGCCGAACGCACCAAGCATACATCTTGCCGTACGGCGACACTATCTCGTGGCAGTAACCCTCTACTAACGTAATTAGCGCCGGATAACAGAAGCTGAGGATAAATGGTTTAAAGCCGAGGAAAAATGAATTTAGTAAACATCAAAATCTCCATCATCTATGAAGGAAACAAACCGCTTTCATTTATTTCCATTGCCAAATCAGGAAAACAACTATATAATCTTTGTAAATAATTTACCTCAAAGGAGTGAAAATGATGAGTGTTTTCTTCGAAAAGGCACAACGGTTCGGAAAATCGTTTATGCTTCCCATCGCTGTTTTACCTGCCGCTGGTTTATTGTTAGGCATTGGCGGCGCTTTAAGCAACCCAAACACGCTTGTCGCCTATCCGTTTTTGGACCAGCCGTTTTTGCAAGGCTTGTTTACGATCATGAGCTCAGCAGGAAACATTGTCTTTGCTAATCTTCCGCTTTTATTTGCGATCGGCCTTGCTGTCGGTCTAGCGCGGGCCGATAAAGGCACCGTCGGCCTTGCCGCCGTTATCGGCTACTTTGTCATGAATGCGACGATTAATGCCATGCTAACGATTACCGGCACGCTCGCCGAGGACTCTCTTGCGGATGTCGGCCAAGGAATGAGCGTAGGCATTCAAACACTGGAAACAGGCGTTTTTGGCGGTGTGCTCGTCGGAATTATGGCGTATGTTCTCCATAAACGCTACTATAAAATTGAGCTTCCTCGCTTTCTTGGTTTCTTTGGCGGCTCCCGTTTTATTCCGATTATTACCTCTGTCGCTGCGATGGTTCTTGGTGTCCTATTGTTTTATATATGGCCATTTATTCAACAAGGCATTTTCTCGCTCGGTTCTTTAGTAGAAATGACCGGCTATATCGGAACATTTTTATACGGCTTTATTCTACGTTTGTTAGGGCCATTCGGCTTGCACCATATTTTTTACATGCCATTTTGGACAACAAGCCTTGGCGGCTCGATGATTGTCGATGGCACACTTGTCGAAGGCACACAGCGAATTTTCTTCGCACAGCTCGCTGATCCAAGCGTGACTCAATTCTACGAAGGAACGTCGCGCTTTATGTCCGGGCGTTTTATTACGATGATGTTCGGTTTGCTCGGTGCATGCTTAGCCATTTACCACACAGCAAAACCTAAAAACAAAAAGATCGTTGCTGGCCTTTTACTCTCAGCAGGGCTCACTTCCTTTTTGACAGGCATTACTGAGCCAATTGAGTTCTCATTCCTGTTCATTGCTCCTGCTCTTTATGTCGTCCATGCCTTTTTTGATGGTCTAGCCTTTATGCTCGCCCACATCTTTTCGATTACAATCGGGCAGACATTTTCTGGCGGCTTCATCGATTTTATTTTGTTCGGCGTGCTTCAAGGCAACGATAAAACCAATTGGGTGTTTGTCCCGCTTATTGGCATTGTCTGGTTTTTCCTTTACTATTTCACGTTCCGCTTTATGATTAGGAAATTCAATTACAAGACGCCAGGCCGAGAAGACGAGGAAATCACTGCACAAACTGTATCTGGCACAGAGAGGGCCACCGCCATCGTCGCTGCTCTCGGGGCTGCGGCAAACATTAAAGATGTTGATGCCTGCGCTACCCGCTTACGCGTTAGTGTCCATGATGGTGAGAAAGTCGATAAAGACCAATTCAAAGCAACAGGCGCCAAAGGTGTTATTATTAACGGCAATGGCGTACAAGTGATCTACGGACCGGAAGTGACGGTCATTCGCAATGAAGTTGATGAACTGTTAGGAGATAAATGACATGCATGCTGTGTTAAAAAAAATGAAAAACAAACTGGTCGTTTCCTGCCAAGCATTAGAAGAAGAACCGCTCCATTCTTCCTTTATTATGGGGCGCATGGCTCTCGCCGCTAAACAAGGCGGCGCTTCAGGAATTCGTGCCAATTCGAAAGAAGACATACTTGAAATCAAATCAACAGTCGACTTGCCTGTCATCGGAATTGTGAAGCGCCATTATCCAGGAAGCGACGTTTATATTACGGCGACGATGACGGAAGTGGACGAATTAATGGAAGCCAACGTGGACATGATTGCCATGGATGCGACCAAACAAAAACGCCCTAAGCAATCGCTGGCGGAAATGGTAGCAGCAATCCGCAACAAGTATCCGGACGTTGCCCTTATGGCGGACGTCTCTACACTGGAAGAAGCAATCGAAGCAGACCGCCTTGGCTTTGACTGCATCTCGACCACATTAGTCGGCTATACCGCTTATACGGCAGGCGCGTCGGCGTCAGACAATGATTTTGCTCTTTTAAAAGAGATGGCCCAATCCGTTAAAGCGCCAGTCATCGCAGAAGGAAAAATGAACACTCCTGCCCTTGCCAAAGGTGCTCTTAAAGCAGGCGCCCATAGCGTTGTCGTCGGTGGAGCGATTACCCGCCCTCAGCAAATTACAAAGACGTTTGTGGAAGCCTTGCAGTAAAATTCAGTTATAGACAAAACGCCTTTGGGAATGATCTCAAAGGCGTTTTGTTTATAGCAGCGGCTACTAGATCTTTTTTAATTGGCTGAGCGCGTGAAGTGTTTTTCGGCGCGCTTCTGCTCGTTCTTCATTTTGGGCGAGTACAAGGCTGATTAAATCAAGCACGTGGACGATGGAGAGCTGGGCGTTGAGAAAGCCACGGGCGTAAAAAGGTTTAGGGCTGAAACTTAATAGCAGCAAGTCTGCCATTTCGCTTAATGGCGTATGTTCATGGTTCGTCAACAAAATGACCGTTGCCCCATTTTCTTTTGCTAACGCTACCGCTTCCTGAATATCAACGGTATGGCCAGAATTTGAAATGGCGAGAACCACATCAGCCGCTGTCAAAAGCGAGGCGTTCATCACCATTGTATGGGAATCGATATGGCAGTCAACGCGCATCCCCATCCGCATTAGCCGAAACTTCATTTCCTGACCAGACAAGCCTGAACTACCGATTCCATAAATTTCAATCCGGTTCGCGTTCTCAAGCAATGTAGCCGCTTGGACAATGTCGTCCTGATTTATCAGTTCCCGACTTCCGCCAATAATCGCTTTGTAAATTGACTCCATTTCAGCGATTAGTTCTCCGCCCTCTTCTTCTGTTCGAATGCTGTCTCTCACCGACATTTTAAATTCAACAAAATTGGCGGCTCCGACTTTTCGGCAAAAACGGGTGATTGTCGCTACAGAAACACTGCATTTTGCCGCCAAGTCTTTAATATGGATATTGGCAAGTTCTTCTGGCGCGCTCATCACATAATCAGCAATACGTTTCTCCGCAGCGCTGAGCGCATGATAATTCACTTGGATTTGTTGCAGCATTGGCAACATGAGCGAAACCTCCCTGCCGTTCTTTCTCTATCATACACGATTTTTCGTCGTTTTACCCTTTATATCTCTAGTAAAGTAAACGTTAAAAATAGTGTACAGCCTTCCACGCTGAAGAAACCTAGCAAGAAAAGAAGTGTTCCAATCGGAGACTCATTTATACGAACCTACGTTCTTGCATCTTTGAATATGGTATACTAAAACAAGGCAATTGAATAAGGCTTTGGAGTGGTCGTTCGCCCCCTTGCATGTTTTTGCTAACGAAAGGGGGTGAGGCCTTGACAGTATTTGACACGCTGGTTGTCACGTTTGCGGCGGCAAACTTACTCGTTGCCATACTGTCGTATAAGAAAGACAAATAACCACTCCTAAGCCCGGGAAGCTAGAGTGGTTATTGGAATCACTTAGGCGAACGCCCCTTTAGGGCATTCAATTGCCATTGGCCTCGGTGTTCGCGCACCAGGCCTTTTTTATCCTATGTCTTTGTAGCCTTATTATACCGGCGATTTGGCCTAAACGCAAACGTAGCTTATCAAAAAGGCATTGTAGCGGCATTTGCCGTTTGAGACTGCTCCCTCCTAAGAAAGAGGTGTTGATAGGAAGACCATCCACTCAGCTTTTACGAAAAACTCCGATTTGCGACTTGGTTGATCCAGTTCAAATCTGCTTCTAAATGCAGCAACATGCCTGTAATTAATAAGTACTTGTTTTCGTCGCCTTCAAGCAAAAACGTTGTTTTTAATTTCGTTAACTCCATTACTTCTTTAATCACTAATGCTTTTTGTTGTTCCAACATGTCCTTTTCTTGGGCAAATTCGATTTTCCGCGCACAACTCCATTTAAAGAAAAAATCATCTTTTGTTGAATCGTACGTTACTGGTTCCAGCAACCATTTTTGTAGCTCTTTTTCACCGGCGGGCTCTAACGTGAATAATTTCCGTTCCTGCTCATCCGCTCCAGGAGAGGAAACGAGTTGATCCCGAATTAAGCGATCAAGGGTCGTATAAATTTGGCCAGGATTGATCTTTCCTTTAATCCCCAACAGCGAATCGAGTTCCAATTTCAATTCATATCCATGGCGATGTTGCTGGAACAATAAAGTTAAAATCCCATATTTAACTGACACACGATCACCCTTCTTTAAGAGATGAGTGTATATCCATTTTACTTGCACTGTGACTAGATATCCAGGCTGCGCACAGGCTTAGCCCAATTCCGGCAATGATAGCTAAGATCATATTGCCAACAGGCAATTGAAAAGACATAAAGCCTTCCATTAGTTCAGATTGACTGGTGACAAAAATCAATAGTACACCAATAGCCATCCCGATCACCACGCCTGATAAACCAATAAGGAGCCCTTCAGCAATGATCATCTTTCGAACTTGTTGCTTGGTGAAGCCAAGTGCACGCATCGTTCCAATCTCCGTTATCCGTTCCATTGTATTCATCACCAACGTATTCGCCGTGCCAATACTCGCTAATCCGATCATCATAAACAACATAACAGAAATCAGTTCATTCATGCCAGAAACGGCTGACGTTGTCGAGCGAATTTCATCTTCTACCGTTTCCACTTTTGAAAGCTGCCCGCCAAAATCAGACCATACCTGTTCTCGAATTGTATCATACGCTTTCCGATCAGCCGTAAGCAACAAATCAAAGCTATTGGTCCAGCCAAATTCGTGCTGAAGGTGGCTCTCGTCCATAAAAGCGACATAGCCAGAATAGTGGGATGTCTGCACGACCCCAACTACTTCAAAAGATTGCCGGCCGTTTGGCGTGTTCATTTGTATGTGTTCGCCTATCTGTCCTCCCCATTCTTTGAAGGCACGCTCCCCAAGCAACATAGAAGGGTTCAGCTTTAACTGCTTAAGAAGCCCTTTTTCATCGGGATCGGCAAATAAGACAGGGCCATCTTCACTGACGGCAAGGACCGAAAATTGCCTGCTTTCCTCGCCCGTCGTTTCCCACGTTATCGGCGTTGCTTCTGTAAACGGCTCTACCGCTTCAATCTCTTCATAAGAAAGCAATTTGGCGCGATCTTCCTCTGTCCATGGCGCTTCAGACGTCATTTTCAAATCTCCGCCATACGTGTTTCGAATGTCGTTCTCGAACCCTTCAGGAGCAGATTTTATGACAGCGCCAAGCAATAAAATAACCGAAATACCGATAGCAAGAATCGCCGCTGTATTGGCATTGCGATTTAGTTGCTGGCTTATATGGTTGGCAGCCATAACCCCTAGATAATGAAATAGCTGTCTCAATATCGGTTTAAAGATCTTGTTCAACCCTAGTAACAGCATAGGAAGCAAAAGAATAACACCAACTATTATCGCAGCATAAGCGACTGGATGGGCGAAAAATCCTAAGCAAAGAAGTGCGCCGCCAACTACTGCCCGTTGCCACAACCGTCTCGATGACTGTTTCGTTTCCGTTTCCATTTTTAACGTCAATAAAATCGACGTCTTGCCGGCGTGGTAAATCGGGAAAAGAGAAAAAGCAATTGGGAACAGCACACCAATGATGATCGCTGTCAATGCTGGCAGCTGCCAGTTTAGCGTATAGACCATATCAAATTCAAAAACACCTAGAAGAACCTCCATGAATACATCCCCGAGCCATATCCCAAGGGGTACGCCTATTGCCGTGCCCAACAACGACAAAAGCAGCATTTCCATAAGCACGAGCTTAGAAACAGCACGCTGTGTATACCCTAAGCTTTTCATAATCGCAAATTCTTTTCTTCTTTCAATGACGCTCGTATAAATCACATTAAATACAATAAACCCACTGATAAACATCGACAAGCCGGCGATTAAATAAAAGAATGTATAAAGCCCGCCAATATCATTGCTTTGAAGGTCATCTGCCACTACAGGCTCTATAAATACATCAGTATCACGAAATTGTTGCTGAAATGATTGAAACAAATCCTTGCCGTCGCCTTGCACTTGAAAACGCATATAGGAAATATCTTGGTCGTTTCCTGTCCACTGCCTTAATAAGTCAAGTGGCGCCATAATCCGAAAGCTAGACGACTCGGCGCTTTCCCAATTATTAGGGCTTGCCAGCAGTTGCGTATACTCAACGATCGCAGAGACTTGCGCCTCTCCCATATTGGCTAGGCGAATCGTGTCGCCAACCCCTACCCCTAAAAGATTTGCAACGTTTTTTGGTACGACCAATCCTTGATTGTCTAGTTCCCCATCTATGACAGGCAATTTCAGCAAAGGGCTATTTTGGTCACTGACTCCGGTAATTCTTACAGCCCGTTGATTTAAAGAGCGGTCGCCCTCAAGCTCAAAAAAAGCGTGCTTGTCGAGAGCTTCCAATGTATGGGTGACAATTGGGTCATTTTGGATGGGCGCAATCATTTCTTCAGAATACGTATGTTCATCGCTTAATACCCAGTAATCGGCATTGCCGACATACATTTGCTCGTAGTAGTCAAAGACGTCATTTGTTGTTTTATCAGCTACTAGCATAGCCGTTACAAAAGACGTTCCTAGTATAATAGCGAGCAACGTCAAGCAAAACCTTTTCTTGTTATGGGTGATATTACGCCAAGAAATTCGCCAGGTATTTAGCATAGTCACGATCCTCCCTCGAAATAACTTGGTCGATGACCCCGTCCCTAAAAAGAATGATGCGGTCTGCAAAACCAGCGGCAAAAATGTCGTGTGTCACCATCACGACCGTTTGCTTATCCTTGCGGTGGAACGTTGACAACAAGGCCAGTATTTCTTCTGCTTTTGCTCGATCTAAATTTCCAGTCGGTTCATCCGCTAACAAAACAGTCGGATTATGAACAAGCGCCCTTGCTATCGCCACTCGTTGCTGTTGGCCTCCACTAAGCAAGTTCACCCGTTTGCGGTTTAGTCCCTCTAACCCAACTGAATCAATCAAGTCATTGACCGCTTGGCTATGTTCACTCGTCCACTTTCCGTCCGCATGGAGGGGAAATGCGACATTTTCTTCAACCGTTAACGTAGGCAACAATTGATAATTTTGAAACACAAACCCTACCTGTTGTCGCCGAAAGATCGTTCTATCTTTTTCCTTCATCTGATGCAACGGTTTTCCGTCTATCTCTATTTCCCCAGCAGTAGGGACATCCAGTCCGCCTAGCAGTTGAAGCAACGTGCTTTTCCCAGAACCACTCGGCCCCATGATTGCTACGAATTCACCTTCCTTAATGGTAAAATCAACCCCTTTTAACACTTGCGTGACCTCTTGCCCTTGCATAAATTCTTTGGTCAAATTGCTCACTTTAATCATTCTGTCCCCTCCTCTTAACAATCTCACTCATTATATACTAAGTATATATAAAAACGGAAGTTAAAATTGTAAAATCAAATTAATTTCCGTAATACACAACATCAACGGATTTAGATTTGTTATATACTAAGTAACTATAGTTTGATTTTCAAGTGAGAAAAAGTTTGCTTGCAAGCGTTGATAAAAGGAGGGTATCCTCCAGCGATGTTTGCTCCATCCATATATAGTGTAATTTTACTTTCATACTATAAAATTAAAATGTCGAAAAATTTTTGTTTATTTTTACATTTTTATATGTTAGACTAAATTTGCCAATAGATGGCTAAAACTTCCATAAGGAGATGTAACTATGTTTAAAAAAGTCTTTACATTCGTTTTTTTGAGCTTTATCATGGTATTTGTAATGTCTTTAGACGCTTTTGCATCATCCTCCTCGATCGCTAAAAGTTCATTGTCAGAAAATGATTTACCAAGCATTACATTTGACTACACAGATCTAAGAACCCATACTGACACGGTAGTTTTAGAAGATGGCACAGAACTAACAGTAGGTGCCGAACCTGTCATAAATGATGAGATATCAGCTTTAGCAGCTCTAAATGGCACTTGGAGAATTTGGGGGGACAATGGTTTAGCTAGAATGGAATACTATATCGTTTTAAGGCCAGTTTCCTCAGGCAGTAAATATACAAGAATCAACAGCACTTATGGTTTAGCAGTTACAGGACGACTCTCTAGCTTTGAAAACGAAAAAATTAATGTTGTAAGGAGAAATGAAACATCTTCAGCTGGTTCTGTAGTAGAAGGATATGCTAAGTTTAATTATCTTGGCAATCAATGGGTGTCTATTTGGACTCAGAGTGGCGGCGTCCGTGCAACCATTAAAGGTGGAAAAGTTACCACAAAATTATACTAATCAACACAGAGAAAGGTGTTGGAGATGACCATTTCAGCTACTATCGGTAGTATTGTGACTTTATTATTGCTGACAACTGGTTTAGTTTTAGGTGTGGTTGGGTTAGTGAGGTATATTAAAAAAAAAGAGGCTAATTTAAAATAAAATTATTAGTGGCAAGTTCGTTTGAGGGAGCTTGCTACTTTTTCTTAAGTTCGGGCAAGACAAGTCATAATTATTGCCGATTACGAGATCAAATTTGGGCGATTACCACTCCCCCATCACATAATTAATACCGCAACCACCTTCATCGACGGTAGGTCCCACTCCCTTATCCAATCCATGATTAGGAAACAATACCTTAAGAGTCTAAGCTAAAATTAAGGTTTTACTCCCTTTGCAAATGTACAAGGAGTTTAGAGCCGAAAATTTGAAGTCCAGACCAAATTAAACAATTCAAAAAGAGCAGCTCCTTTTATTTTTGTCTATAAAGAAAGCGACCCTTCTTCATGGGTGACAAAAATTGTCCATCCTTTTCATCTCTCTCAATAAAAAAGAGCCCTTCGAAAAAATCTTTATATTTCTGAAGGGCTAATCACCATACTTACATGTCGCTTTCTAAACGCGACAGTTTCACTGTCTCATTCGGGTCAGGGACTGGAAGTTTTTGCGGGCTCAACTCTTCTTTTTCTGCGGCGGCATTAGGGTTCACTTTGTTTTCATGCTGGTCTTCCTCAAACTCAAACAACCTTGGCGTCGATCCTCGACCATACGTATCTCTCCGGTAAGTTTAATAATTGCTTATCTGACTAGTACACACTTTTGTTGCCTATTTCTTTAATCGTTGTTTAGCAAACAAATAAAATTTCCACTTTACTGACTATTATATACCGATTATGCTATCATTTATATGACGTATGCTCAAGGGCTAGGCGGAATTTTCATTTTACAAACGGAAGGTGTTCGAGATGACCATTTCAGCTACGATTGGTAGTATTGTGATTTTATTGTTGCTGGCAACTGGTTTTGTTATGGGTGTAATTGCGTTAGTGGGGTATGTAAAAAAGAGAAGCTAACTTAAAGCTTCCCTGACTAAGCTGCTGCTTTTTTTATGGATGGTTTTACTAAAAAAGGGGGGAATTTCTTATGAAAAGATTTCTTGGAATATGTTTTGTTTTAGCTCTGATTACTAGTACGTCAGCCCCCATACAGAATCAGAAGTAATACCTTTTGGTGATCCCCCATTCATATCGGTCAAGAGGGTTCTTTTTTATTTTATTGAGTATTTTTATTAATTCCTCCAACGTTTCTGTCCTATGTGAACGTGTGCATGTGTTTTTCTCATTGCAAACAAAAGCTACTTTTTCCCAACTGATTTCTATTGTGTTCTTTTTTATAATGGGCTTAGAAGCTTGATAACAGCCAAGTCTAACACCATTTTTCTTTTTAGGAGGATGGCTAATGAAAAAGACTATTGGTACGTTGATTGTGGTGACTATGATGGCAATGGGGGTTTCATCTGAAGTCGATGCATCAGAAAATTCTGCCGAACAGGAAGGGTGGAGACTCGTCTGGAGCGATGAATTTGACGGCAATACTCTTGACCAGAGCAAGTGGCGATACGATATTGGAAATGGCTATCCAAATTTACCTGGCTGGGGAAACGAAGAATTGCAATATTACAGCGATCACCCGAAAAATGTACGGGTGGAGAATGGCGAGTTAATTATTGAAGCTCATCAAGAAACTGTTTCCGACCAATATGGTACCTATGGCTATACATCAGGAAAAGTGTTAACAGATGGCCGCTTTAGCCAAACATACGGGCGGTTCGAGGCAAGAATGCGTTTGCCTGCCGGACAAGGGTTTTGGCCCGCCTTTTGGATGATGCCACAACATGACCGTTATGGCGGTTGGGCCGCATCAGGCGAAATTGATATTATGGAAAACGCAGGCGCTACGCCACACAAAGTTGGAGGAGCGATCCATTACGGCGGCCCTTGGCCCGACAATCGATTTTCTGCGGGTGATTACTATTTCCCAAGTGGGACAAACGCTACTGACTACCATGAGTACGCTGTTGAGTGGGAGCCAGGTGAAATTCGCTGGTACGTCGACGGGAACTTGTACCTGACACTAAACGATTGGTACACGGTTGGAGGCCCTTACCCCGCACCCTTTGACCAAGAGTTCTATTTGATTCTCAACCTTGCTGTTGGCGGTTGGTATGGCGGCAACCCAGATGGCTCTACCCCATTCCCTTCCACCATGGCCGTTGATTATGTTCGCGTGTATCAGCGATAGTATTAAAGCTAGGTGGCTTAAATGAGTTGCCTGGCTTTCACTTTTGTTTATGGCTAATATAAGATGTCCATTGATTTCGATTTATTTATTCAATGATCCCCTTTTCCTTTAATAAATTTTTAAAGTTGTCTTCTTCTATATTTCCATTATGTACATACAAATAAAGGCTTTCCGTTCCGCCTACCTCTTCTCCATTTGAGAGTACAAGAGGTACGGTTCGCATTTTTCCAATGCTTTTAGTAATTTCTTCATATACTTTTATCCAATTTCCTTCCTCTACTTCTTTTTGAGGAAATTCAATCGTAGGGAAAGCTTTAGAAACAGCCTTCCACCTTTCCATCATCTCTTTTGTCCGTTTTGTAGGCGTTAACGTAATATCATCAATATTTTCTCCTTTTCCATAATTACTAAAATCAATTTCCATACGAAGAAAGTCCGCTGTTTGAGCATAAACTTTTAATTTACTTTCTTCTAACCACATTTGTTCTCTTCCATTAATTCTTCCACTGTGGCATCTTCTCCAATTTGATTACGAATAATATAGTCTTGCAAATCTGGATAAATGGTCGTCGTTGAACGATCACTGCTTCCCCTCAACTTCCACTGACCGTTTGCCAGCCTTGATTTCGAATCGCTGGAAACTAAACTAGCACTTTGACGTTTAGATGTGCTAGCAAAGGCTCTATTCTCTAATTGCTCACGCTTTTCAATTGATTAATGCACTAGAATAAAAAAACTACCGTTCAAGTTTTGGATTGCTTCTGAAGGCGGAAAAAGGAAGCCATCCAGCCTCCCTAAGTTGTGTTTCTTATTAAAATCCGTTCTTTCCTCCACAAACATCTCTTCCTCATGTGACACTAACAATCCCAACTACTCTAGTCTTCTCTGATCTGGCGCCTCAATTCCATTTTCTTCAAGAAATTCGCGGAAGTCGTCATTGTATACTGATCCTACATCGATATAATCATTAATGACCATTGAATTCGCGGATCCATACTCTTCTCTTTCAGTAATCTCCTCTGACGCGTCCATTGCTTCAAATCGATTATGCTCCAGTTTTATAAACCTCAAACCAGTTTTCTTCTTTAATTGCTTTTTCAGGATAATCAATTGTGGGAACCACTTCAGAGATCGCTTCCCAACGTTGTAGCAGATCATATGTAAGGTCCGTTGGCGTTAATTCAATGTCATGGGGATCGCCTGTTTCATCATACTTACTGGTTTCTGCCTCCATATGCAAAGCCCCACCTGCATAGTTGTATTCCTCAATCAGGGCATACTTTTCCTCCAATTCCTTTTGTCGTTGCTCTTTATGCAAAAAGTAGAAGGCTATGCAAAGAATGATGGCAATTACAGAAGCTATTACAATAACCCATTTTCGGTTCATTACTTCGGCTCCGTTTCGTCAGGTAGCTGTTTTTCTGCGGAAGTACTGCTAGTTCCTAAGTTGTGCTCCTTTATGGTAAATTGCCACCGATAATGTATTTGCTCATCTCACCTTTACAAAAATATAACTAAAAGAAATAGTCCGCATAGATCGCTTCGACGATTTCTGCATCATTGATTTTCCATTCTCTGTCCTCTTTTGTCATCTCGATATCGATAAAATTGAGGTTTTCATGAAGCGGGTTTACTTTTTGAGGAACTAATCGGTATTTGACTGTTCCCTCTTGGCGTTTGACCTTCGAGTAAAGGACACAATACTCATTATTAGCAGACAACCCAGCCTCAGTTTTTCTTAAAAAAAATAAATTCATGCTAATAGACTGGCCTGACTCAATGATTTTACTCACTTTGCCTTGATAATCTTTAGTGAACCATCTCTCATATTCTTTTTCGACCATACCTTGGATCGGTTCTTCATTACCTTCTTCTAGCAATATTTCACCCGTTTCAAAAGCTGATAAAAATCCTTCTAATACTTCTAGACTCTCTTTTTCTGCTGCTTTCGCATTTAAAATACAACCTGTAGTAAATAAAAGTACCATACCAAATAAAATAGGTAACCGTATTCGTCTCACTTGATCACTCATTTCCTTATTACTTTAAAAGGCTAGCGTCATTTGATCTCAAAAAATACTACGTAGCAAACGTCCCAAAGGCTTTGTTGCTGAAATTCATTTGATAACCCCTTTCTCCTTTAACATTTCTTCAAAATTCCCTTCTTGTATAACTCCATTCTGAACATATATATTTAAACTCTCTACACCACCCATAGTTTCTCCTTCAGGCAACTCGGAAGCTAGAGACACAACTACTTCCCTCATTTCTCCTTCACTCCCAAGAAGCCTTTGACATACTTGAACCCAATCTCCTTCTTCTACTTCTTCCTGTGGAAATTTAATTGATGGGAACGCTTGAGATACAGCTTCCCATCTTTCTATGGTTCTTTCCGTCTCTATGGTAGGCGTTAATACTATATCTTTTACAGTTCCGGTCTTCTCGTAATTACGGTAATCAATTTCCATACGAAGTGTGTCGGCTGTACGTATATACAGTCTTAACTCCCTTTCCTCATCTCGAAGCTGCACACGTTCCTTCTCCTGATAATTCCAATACCAGAGGGATAAGGCCCCTACAAAGACGATACTCAATATAATAAGGAGTTTCCATTTTCTTTTTTTCATTTCATCGCTCCGCTTCTATTCCTTACTTTCATGACGCTGTTTATTTCTTTTTACTAGATCCTCCACCGTATCATCCTCCCGAATGTCTCCACTTATAATATACTCTTGCAAACTTGGATAAATGGTCGTCGTTGAATCATCACTGCTTCCTCTCAAGTTTTGACTGACCGTTGGCCAGTCTTGATTTTGAATCGCTTCTTCTGGATACTGAATGTTTGGATCAATTAATTTAACTTCTTTCCAACGTTCCAGTATACTATAAGTTACATCGGTTGGCTGTACCTCTACGGCATATTGGTTCTTACCATAAACATTCCGCTCGGAAATAAGCAACTCCATTCCTAAATTGCCTGCTGTTACCTTCGCCTCTTTCACTGTTAACTGATTATCGAGCTCCTGTTTCCCCGTTTCGTGCCTAGTAACTACATCAGCTATATTAACTACTCCACCGACTCGCTTACTAAGCTCCCCTAGTACTAGCTGCTGTATTTCTTCTCCAATAAAGTTTTTTGTATAATTTGCACGCTCTTTCATCAGTTCTGCATACTCTTCTGCTTCCAAACTATTTACTGCATTCCCACCAATATAATAGTTCACTGTCGATTCATTGATTCGGACTAAAACTGGGAACTCCATATTGAGAAATTCTTCCCTCGTCATATCGCCGGCATATTGCGAGATGTTTAACGTCAGCTCTGTTTCAAAGGTATGAATATGCGGATCTACGTTTCGTTTATATGATAAATGGTCAACTTTGGCAAGGAAAGGAATGTCGACACCGCCTTTTTTAGCCTCTGCTTCCAAATCCAAAATAGCAGTTTTGTATTGGGTTAACAACGACAAATATGCTCTCACTTTTTCAGCACTATACTTTTCCTCTTCACCACCAAAATGAGTGTTTGGCCCATTATTCCCCAAGTACAAATACGCTTGTAACATCGCTATCTCTTGATCAAGGGCTTCTTTGGATACTAACACTTTATCATTTAAACGATCCTGCAAAGCCTCTACACCTTCGTTGCTGATCATGCTTTCGATTTCTTTAATTTCGGCGATGGTGGCCTCGTCCAACACCTCACTCTGTATATACTGATACAGCAACTCTCGCTCCCCATAGTTGAGGGCTTCGCCGCTTTCCATTTTGATGAGCAGGCTGGTAATGAGGCTCTTGTCTTCGAAGATCGCTTGTTTTAGCTGTTCGACGTTTAAGGTGGCGAGGCCTGCGCCATTTTTGCCGAGTCCGTTTGTGAAGGCGTTCAGGGCGGAGTCGAGGGCACTCAAGCCGGTTTGCGCGGCGGAAAAGTCGGCTTTTGCGGTTGAGTCGGCTGCGACCATGCCGTCCCAAAAGCGGTGGATGGCTTGGAGGTCTCCGTAAATGTCGCCTTCTTCTACGACTGCAATGTGCGGAGGGGAAAAACCTCTATTTGCCAATAGTTCTTGCGCGCCTATTCGGACAGAGTTTGCACGGAATACGCTATCCATGTACTCCGCCATAATCTGTTTGTATTCCTGAATTAACCGGTTTAGTTCCTCGCGGTCGGCGCGGTGGTTGCCCATAGGATCACCTTCCTCCTATTGATTTTATAGAGCACGGAGCTTGCTTTGTGTACTAGCGATGTTGGCTTTGACAGAGTGGATCGACGCTTCGTTGCTGGCGATTAGGCGCTCTAGTTGAAGGGTCGCTGCCTGTTGTTGTTTAATCTCGTGTTGGATTTGCCGGGCTTGATGCTCTAGTTGTTCGATCATTTCTTGGATGTTTTGTCCTGTCGTTTGTTGGGTCATCCGCCGGGATTGTATTCGTTCTTGGATCTTTTCTAATGCTCGGCTTTCCAGTTGGCCCGTTTTGACGAATTGGACTGTGGCCATGGGAGATGCTTCGCCGCTAGTCAATTCCTCGAGTCGTGCTTGTTCAAATGCAATGTTTTGTTGGTATTGCCGAAGTTCTGCTAATTCTTGTTCTAGTTTTTGGATGGCCATTATGCCGCTGTCGTAGCGTTGCTGGTAATCGGCATTTTGCCGGTATAGCGATTGTAACTGGGATTGGTTCGCTGACAAGTGCGCGTTTAGCTTTGTCAGTTCTGCCTGTTTGTCCATAGTACCCCCCTTATCGGCTTATTGGTCGGCTAGATAATGGTCGACTTTCGTTTCAAATTTGCTGCTCATTTCTTCGTCTGTCTCGTTCATCTGCTCGATGGCTTGGTCGAGCGTTGCTAGCATTGCTTCCATCAACGCCTGCGTTTGCACAAGCGCCTTTCTCAAGTCTGCGCTTGCGAGGTCGTGCTCGGCTTTGGCGTCTCCTTTCCAATCGGACACAGCGTCGATTAAGGCGTCTAGTTTGCTAATCGCTTCTTCCATCCGTTCGCCTGGGATTAGTCTCGCTTTCTCGATTAGGCTTTGTACGGCAGCGGGGTCGACTTTGATTTCAAGTGACATGTGTTCACCTCACCCTGTAAATGGTTCAACTTCATTGATTTTTTGTTGGAATGTCGCAGCGGCTGCTTGTAATTCTTCTAGCGACAGGGAAAAGCGGGTTAGGAGATATTCTTTGATTAGCGCGCTGCTTTCCGCAAAAGCGTCAGCGGACTCGCCTGTAAAGATGCCTTCGCTTTGCATCAGTTCAAAAGGTGTAAAAAAATCAGTCAATATGCTGGTGACTTCTTCTAACAGCTCTGCATACGTGTCGTTTAACTTGTTTAATTGCTCGTCGCTTATTTCAATTTTGTCTGGGCCGACCAACATCGTCTCTTCACCTCTATTCTCGCTTGCATGTCCGTATTTTCTGTTTTGACAAAAACATAGTTATTCGTTCATTTGCGCGGTTTTAGGAATAATATAAATCAATAAAACAGAAACGAGCACGGTGGCCACAGCTGCTAATATCCATGGCAGCACGTTTACTTTTTCTTCTGCCTGCACCACTTGGCGGGCCAACTCTTTTTCCTCTGTAAACAGCCCGGCGCTTGCGGCGAGGTTTTCCTCACGGTTTGCATCCGCACTACTCGCAAACAGGCTGTCTTGTAGTTCTGCGTATGTTTCTTCCAATGGCTGAGTAAATGTAAGTATTTTCTGTTCTTCAGGCACTCTGATTTCCCTCTGCTCCGCTTCTGGTTTGTATTGGCGCAGCTCTAACAGCACTTCCCGCTCTTTGTAAACACCAGGTTCCACTCGTTCTTCTTCGGCAAAGCTTGGAGTTGCCAAGGACAGGAGCAGCGTTACGCATGCTCCTGCCCCGGCAATGATGGCCTTACATTTCATAATCGTCATCCTCTTCTTTTCGGCTGTTAACGACCAAATGGCGAATGATTGGCAAAGCAATCGTTGCTGCTGCAATGAGAGCCAATGGGATCATGCCTGCGAGAAACGCATTTTGCGGGCTTGCTTGAATGGAAATGTACAGCTCCGCAATTGGGTTATTTGTACGGAAGTTTGGCATGGCCATATCAAGAAGCGGGCTTGTAAAGAATAGAATGAACGCGACACTAAGCAGCCATCCGACCCACGGGCCCGCCATAAAGGCAACGCGGATAAGGCCAGCTGTCGCCAAAATCAAGAGGACGGTAATGATCGTCCATTGAATCGATTGGCTCTCGCTCATTGTGTAAATCGTCAGTCCATAAATGCTGATGACTAAACCAACAATGATCGATAAAATGCTAAACAACGCGATATTAACGGCAATTGGCACAGAGCTATAGTGGTGTGTCAAAAAGCCGATCAGCAAGCTCGACAATAGTACGATCACAAGAACAATGATTGGCGGCGTCATTCTTTCTGCAGGTCCTGTTACTTGCTCGCCGCTTATATCAACAGGGCTAGAAAGATGGTTATAGACATAGTCATTATGGTGCCCGTCTGACAGCGCGTTGCCAAGAATCGTGTGAATGTCCTCGTAAACAAGTTCAGTTGTTTGGACATTGTCCGACCATCTCGAGTTTAAATCATCGGATTTGGCTTGGACTGCCGTCACATTGTTGTGTAGGTCTTCTGTTTGGGCAATAATATCGTCTTGGCGGTTGCTAAGAGACTCAACTGCTGCTCCTAATTGTTGGACTTCGCCTAATGACATTTGTTGATTGGTCACGACCATTTGCCCATTTAACCCTTCGACAGGCGCTGGTTCTGTTTCAATCGCTCCATAGCTTTCAGATAAGTTCGCTCCAATAGCGTTGCCCGTTTCTGCAATCGCCGCCACTTCTTCGCGAATCGCTTGTTGTTCTTCAGCAATTGCTTGTTCTAACTCGTTCAGCACGTTGTTTGCATCGGTGATAAATTGATTAAATTCTGCTTCTGCTTCCTCAACCGATTGTTGGGCTTCTTCCAATTGCGTTCGCTTGCCCATAAACGAATCGACTGATTGCCGCGCCTCGTCAATTTTTTCCTGAACCTCGCGGACACGGTTGTCTTCATCGACAATTTGCTTAATCCGGTCTTGATTCAAGTAGCCTTGCTGGCTGTATGCCCAATCCAATTTGGCCAGCTCGCCGTAATAGGTAAGCAGTTCCCGTACATTTGTCGACTGAATCGGACTGTTAATAACGGACGGAGATGCGCCTATACGGTTGAAAACGGCTTGTTCTTGCTTGTGAACTTCCTCGATGACTGGATCAATCACTTGCGCTTCCAGTTTCTCCACATACTTTTCCAAACGCGTTGCATAACGTTCCAGTTTTTCGACATATTCGAGGAACGCCTCGGTCACTTCTCGATGGTCATCGATTTTCCATTGTGCCACTTCTAACGTTGGCTCCATACTATCAAGGAGCTCCATTGCTTCTTCCCAAACGATTTGCAGTTCTTCCGGAGTAAAAGTGACAAGTTGGGCATGGAATGGCGTAAAGGAGAGCGCTTCCTCTCTGTCTCCATCTTGTTCGCCATCTCCTGCTGGCGGCTCTTGCTCAGGATCCCCGTCTCCGTCGCCATCTCCACCGCCATTGCCGTCTCCATCGCTATCTTCATCTTCAGGAGGCTCTGTTGGCTCTGGCGGGGGTTCCTCTCCACCGTTTCCATCGTCATCGCCGTCTCCTGGTTCTGGTGGTGTAGGCTGTTCATTATCGTCGCCGTCACCACCGTCGCCGTCACCGCCATCTCCGTCCCCATCGCCTGGCTCAGGTTCTGGTGGCGGCGGCTCTGGAAATTCAATTTCTTCAGGGTTTAACTTGCCGACTAGCTTTTCAATCTCGGCAATCGTTTCTTCTGCGTCTTTCAGTAGGTCTTCGTCAATCGGCTCTAGTGCTTCCTCTGGTTGTTCAGGGCGAGGGATGTTCTGTGGAGGCCGCTCGTCCTTTGACAAATGCCGGCGCACACTTAACGTTTGCCGAAACTGAGCTTCTGCCCGTTCTCCTTGCGTCGCATTTGCATATTTTCCAATCAGTTCAGCCTGTGCATTTGGCAGCCGATCGACGGCTAAATCTTGGGCAGCATATACTTGGTTTATTTCGCTATTAAACCCATTCATTTCGCCATTAAACTTATAGGCGCCGATTGCCCAATCGTCAAACAAAGAAACCACTTTGTCGCCTTCATTGGAAAGCTGTGGCGCAAACGCATGCTGGCCTTCCTGGACGTTGCCGCTCCCTGCCTGCAATGTCTGTTGATAGTCAGCCACTGCTTGGTTGACAAGCTCCCCATTTTGAGCGTTCGCTTGCACCATCATCTCCGTTTGCTCATTATGGTAAGCCATGTAGGTATCAATCGCATTGGTAAGTTCATCAAAGCCGGCTTGCGCTTCTTCTAAACTAGTGCGAGAGCTTTCCGACAAATTGACAGTGTCCGAAGAAGTAGCGAATAACTGGTCAAGACGGCCTCGCTGCGTTTCAATTTCATCTGCCAATTCTTGTGAACTTGGTGAGTAAAATGAATACATTTCATTTAGGAAATCGACTTCCTTTTGTAGCACTTCATCAAAGTTGTTTCGAACTCGGTCGACTTCCTCAGACACATAGCGCCAATATTGGGTGCTAATTTGCTGGTTCATTTTTAGCTGCGCACTCTCTAGCTCTTTTTGCACCCGCTCTTGGTTTTCTGCATTTAAGTTATTATAAATTTCATATTGTACACTGGCCCGGTTCGGCAGTGAATCTTGAAAAGACATAATGTTCTCGGAAAAAGAGGAGTCAATATAAACGATCGCATCATATTCCTGATTGGCTAGTCCTGCTTGGGCAGAGGCCCTGCTAGCCACTACCCATTCGTATTCCGAGTCACCTTGCAATGTTGGCACAATATCATTTCCTAAAATAAGTGGTTCATTCTCCTCATATTGGTACCCTTTGTCCTCATTGACAATCACGATCTTGCCAGACGCTTTTTTTTCTTCACGCATCGGTTCTTTCCCGATGTACTGAAAAAAGGCAAACGGTACGGCGATGATGATTGCCACAAGCAACAACAGTTTTAACATATGTTTTTTCTGCAATTAAACCACCTCGCTTGTTCTCCCTTTATGGAGCTTCCGGTATTTTGATTTTCGTCTCGATTCCATTGACGACATAGTAGCCAAAACCTGGGGCAATCTCTTCTTCATTTCGCGTGAACGAAAGATTGACAAGGGTTTGGTCTGACTTTTTCATGACGATGATATAGTGGCGCACCAACTTCAATTCTGCAGTAAGAGGATCGAAGCCTTTCGTAAATTCTACGGAATTGCCGCACACAATCATACGAAAGCCTAAATGGCTCGAATTTTTCATTAGCTTCGCCAATTTATCTTGAATGGCCGCATCAACCGTTTGTTGGAAGCGAATTAGGCTGTCGATTAATAACAGCACTGGCGCAAAAGCTGGAACCGTTTCTCCATTGTTTAACGCGTCCATGTAAGCTTGTTCCCGAACAGCCATTTTTTCTTCAACGGCTGACACCCAGTCTTTAATCTGTTCTTTTTGGTCTATATAGGAAATAAGCTTCTGTCCGACAAATGCAGACAGCTTGCGGTCTGTGCCGTCAAATAGTCCAATCTCGTCAACTTCCTGTTGCAAATAGTAGTTTAATAGTACTTTGGCAACGTTCGTCTTTCCTTTCCGCGGCTGGCCGACAACTAACAAATGAGGCTCTGACTTCGTTTGAAGGAATACGGGCTTGACCGTATCTTCGTCAAGGGCAAAGGGAATGCTGTCGCCTGGATCGCCAACACGCGTTTGGAAAGAAGCCAGCGATAGCTGTGTAGGCAGCATCGCAATTTTTTCCGGCAGCTTGGCGTCTTGATAACGCTGGCCTAAATCGGCAATCGTGTTTCTTGTTGCTGCCATCATTTCCTGGTCATCTTCACCGGCTTCTGGCAAATACATTTGCGCAAAATAATGGCTGTCTTTCGCTAAAATGGCGCGGCCAGGTATCGGTTCGATTTCGTACTTGCTGCGGCCGAGCAGCGTGATAACATCGTTTCGGTCGTTCATAAAGTGGACGATCTTTGTTTTCATTGTATTCATAAGTGGCTGACGCAAAGCATTTGCCCGCGTCGCTGTTAGGCTTACGTAAATTCCTAGAGACTGGCCATCACGGGCAAATTGGATAAAGGTTGATTCCAACTGCTCGTATTCTTCCTTGATTAAATCAAAGTTGTCAATGAACATAAATAGAACAGGCAATGGCTCTGTTGCTGTTTGGTTATACATCGTCAAACTATTGACTTCTTGAGCCAGGAACCGTTCGCGGCGATCGTCCATCTCCGCTTTTAGCAAGGCAATGGCCTTTTCGATTTTGCGTTTTTCATCGATTTTAAAGTAATCGGCTGTATGAGGAAGTTGCCTAAACGGCAACAACGCGCCATTCCCAAAATCAAAAATGTAAAAGTGAAGTGCTTCTGGGCTAAACGACTTTGCAAACTGGAGCATCAATGCCATAAGCGTTGTCGATTTTCCGTAACCGCCAGAGCCAAATACAGCAATATTGCCGTCTTTTAGCCATTCATAATAAACATTGAATTGCCTTTGTTCCTCTGGCTCATCAGCAAGCGCCAACGGGAACATGCCCACCTCTGTATCTGGTTGCACAGGGGGGAGCCATTCTTCAAGAGGGTCAAGCCATGGGCTTGAGGCTTTTTGAATGCACAGACGTTCAGTTGTCGCTTCAATCTCTTTAACAACAGCTTCAATTTCAGAGATGCTCTTTTGTTTTTTCCCAGTAGCAGCCTGGACGTTGGAAATGGGCACTAAGCCTGCATCAGTGACTAACGCCACATCTTCCTCGCCTTCATGGGTTTCGCGTAAATACGGCGCCCCGCTCCATGCGGACTGGAACAATTCATACAGCTCGTTATTGCCGACTTGCAAATAGGCGCGCCCTGTTACCGTCAAATTGGCGGCATCGGGATTTTTCAGAATTTCTTTAGAATCTAGAGCATCTTGCACTTTTAATGCGACTCGGAAGCGGGCGTTACTCCAAATTTGGTTGTCGATAATTCCGCCTGGCTTTTGTGTGGCAAGAATGAGGTGGACGCCAAGGCTACGCCCGATCCGCGCTGCACTTACGAGTTCTTTAATAAATTCAGGTTCCTCGTTTTTCAATTCCGCAAATTCATCAGATATGATAAACAGATGTGGCATCGGTTCCAATACCTGCTTCTGTTTATACAACTCCATATAATCATCGATATGGTTAACTAAGTTTTGGTCAAACAGCCGCTGCCGCTTGCGCAGTTCGCTTTTGATCGACGCCAACGCCCGCATACTAAAGTTCTTGCTGTCGTTGATGTTGGTAATGGTGCCGAGCAAATGGGGAATATTTTTAAACGGCTGTGCCATCCCCCCACCTTTGTAGTCAATGAGAAGAAAAGCAACTTCGTGGGGATGGTAATGGACTGCTAACGATAAAATATACGTTTGCAGAAATTCACTTTTTCCCGAACCCGTTGTCCCTGCAAGCAAACCATGGGGGCCATGGGCCTTTTCATGGATGTTCAGCTCAAGAAGTTCATCCTTTGCTTTAAATCCGACGGGCACAGCGAGCGACTCGGCGCTGTTTGTCGTTTGCCACCGTTGTTCAATAGCAAGTTCTTTTGTATGCTGGACGCCAAACATTTCGAGAAAAGACGCCATCTCCGGGATAGAACGGCTCATGCCTCGTTGGTGGTTCAATGATGCCAGCAAGCGGGCATACCTTTCATTTGTCGTTGCATCCTGAGGATCAAAGGTAAAGCGTTTATGCTCCGCTTTCCGTTCCCGGATGACAATCTCGCCTTCTTTTTGGTTAACAACCTTGACGATCGTATGGACATACTCGGTTAAATTTTCTTGTGCATCGGTGAGAAAAATAACCGACATGCCAAGCACTTTATCCGGGCCTTCCAAATATTCCATGATGGCATGGTCGCTTATCAAACTGCGATTAGCGACTAAAAAGACAAAGTGAGGGATGAAACGCTTTGGCTTGTCTTGGCTTTGTTCCAACTCCCGCTCCCGCACCATTTCATAAATCGATGTCAATAGTTGGTCTCGTGTCCGCTCATTGTAAATAAACCCTTTCGCGTACATGTGCGGCAATTGAAAATGAGGGAGCCATTTCATCCATTCCCAATTTGCATACTGATCTTCGCTGAAAACAGCAACGAAACGAAGGTCATGGTAGCTTTGAAAAAAGGCAAGTTGCCCAACCATTTGAGCGACTTCCCGCTGTACCGTCTTCAGCTGGCCGACATAGCCAATGGAACCGCTCGCTAAGCTAAGGCTAAGGGGCGTATCATTAATATGAGAATAATGCTCTTTTAACTTTTCGCCTTCTTCTAGCAGCTCGTCACGATCTCGATTCGCTAAATCGCCACCTGGATCGGCAATCTGAAAACTTATCGGGATCGACGATTTCCCAACACGGACATGCATAAAATCATCGTCGCCAACGGTTTTCTCCCAGATACGGCCATTCAAGTTAGCTGCCATATATTTATTTTCCTCAAACGACGGAAAATGGTAATCAAGTACATGCCGTTGTTTGTCGGCCATTTCCTGGAGTTCGACGCGCTTTTCCTTCAAGTAGCGTGTATAAACACGTTGCCGTTTTTCCTCTTTTTGCTTGCGGATTTTCCGCTCGCGAAAATAGTTGACGGTCGAAGTGATCAGCGTTACGGTGAACATGGTGGCCGAAATAATGATAAAAATGCCCCGAGGGATGAGCAATGCGACAATTCCCATGACAATGAGCATCGCTAACGGCGGCAATACGATGAGCCAGAGGGCACGATGATTATCGTCCAACTCCTGACCTGGAATGGAGAAAGTCACCCGGTCTTTTGGCTCTTCATAAATAATCCGCGGCGTCCGCCTGTATTCAGGGTATTTTTTTTTGCTTTCTGAAGTAGGAACCGCTATGCGCGCGAGTCGCGTTTGCAAAGAATCGCTTGATTCAATTGCCAATAAGTCGCCTTCTTTAATGACAAGCGCTGTATAGCCAAGCAATAGCACATCGCCATTCTTTAACGGTTGCTTGTTTGTAAGGGCTTCGCCATTTACAAATGCATGACTGTGCTTTTCTGGATAAGCAAACCAATTGCCGCCTTTCTTTATGAGCGTACAAGAGGCTGAAGGCTTCTCACTAGGCAAGACAATGTCGGCTGATTCCTCTGGCCCAATGGAAAGGAACGTTTCTTCACCAATAAAATACATCCGTTCGCTTGCCGCTTCGTCTTTATACACAAATGTGACGGCAGCGTCATTTTCTTTATACTGGAATGATTCACCAGCCGCTAAAATTTGCTCGCCTGCTCCTTCTATGTCAAGCACACATTGCTTTTGGCCACTTACCATTTTTGCGCGGATTTTAGCATGCAGAGGCGGAACGAGCAAATCAACGTCCTCGCTTGCGCCCAACAAACGCTCAGTTTGGCTTAAGTCAAGCTGCTGTACATACGAATCATAAAATACCCACAGTCTATCCATTGTTCCATCTCCTACGTGCGCACTTACTCATCTGCGTTCTCCTCTTCCTCGTTTTGCTCAGGCTCGTCCTCGTGCTCGTTTTCTTCGCCATCTTCCGAACGCTCTTCGCTTTGCTCTGGCTCTTCTTCAGTTGCATTGTCATCAGCAGGAGCGTCCGCTTCTTCCTCCGCTTCCCGTTCTTGTTGCTCTCGCATATAACGGTCAATATCAGCTTGAATATCGTTAAGCAATTCTTCACGCTCATCTCCTGACAAGCTAAGATCTTGGCGAATGGCATCACGCCACTTTAAATTCGCATACATTTCTAGCTCTCCGTCCTGCAACTGGCGAGCAATTTCATTGGCTTCCTCATGTTCACCGCGGCCAATGGCAATCCAATATTGGAAATAAAGCTCTTCAGCTTGAAGCGTCAACGTATTTTGCACATTTGCCGTCTGATCCATGTTCAAGTCTTCATTAGCAACATACGATTGAGCCAACTGGTACTGGACAACGCGGGGCATTTGGCTCGGGTTATATGGTTCCAATGCAGTAATGACATCGCTTGGCTTGCTGTTAATATAGGCCTCATTGCTGGCAATAAAGGCGTCGTGACGCGGATGAAGGAAAAAAAGCGCATAGACGGTAAAAACAATAGCCGGAATAAGCAGTCCTGTAACAGCAAAAAACAAGCTTTTTTGCAAGCGCCATTTTTGCTTTGGCACCATATGCATCTGGCTAGCGCGTCGCTCTTCTTCTTGGATCCATGTCTCTACACAGCTCAAAAGCGCTTCGATTGTATCAGCCTCTAGCAATTTTTTTGCTCTTGCCGACAATTTCATTGTGTCCGTAAAATTCATGTACTCAACAAAGCGATACTCGCCATCAAGCAACACAAGCAACGTTGTCTTAAGCTCAGCAAACAGCTTTTCTTCGTTCTTTTCATATGGCGGGAGGCTTTCTTTAATGCCATAATGGATAAAGTGAACATCAAGCCCCTCTGTTACTAATAAGTTCTCCGGACAGACAATTAAATGCAGCCTGGAACTGTGATGCTCGGCAACCGCGCGAATAAGTGAGTGGCCAATGATTTGTTTGGCGTAATCGCCTTTTTTCCGAAACTTGCTAAAAGGCTGCATTGTCTCTTGCGGATGAACGGTAATGACAAGCTCATCTTCTGCTTCAGCAATTGTACGCTCGAGCAGCGGATCTTGTTGTTTTAACAACTCCGCTTCTAGCGAATTCGACAGCTTTATTTCTGCGGTTTGAAATGTTAATGTATATGTATTCGATTCTGCGTCCCTGTAAAAAGCTGCACCTGTTTGTTCTTCTAAATAAAATCGCTTCTTCTCCATTGCATGTCCGACCCCTTCAACCAATGCTATAAGATTTCCAAGCGGTCTCCATTTGTTACACCACGTTCAGCAAGTATTTGGCTCCCGTAGACATGAGTTTCTTTGTTTTGGACACGGATCCAGCTCCCATCACGCCGTGGAACTTCCAGCTTCTCAATGCCCCAAACGAGATCAATGACTTTTTTGACTGTATATTGATCAGAGAGGCGCAAATCAAACCGTTTCCCTGAGTATCGGTTCATGTCAACTGTTACAGTGATGTACATCAAATGCCACCCTTTCATAAGGAAGGACGCAATTGTAAGGAATTGCGTCCCAAGATGTTTCTATTCGTCGCCAATTAACCGCGAATGTTGCCCGCGATTTGTTGGTCTGTTTCTTCAAGTGTCCGTCCGCTGTTGCGAAGCTGTTCAGATACTTCGCCAAGCAAGTCGCCCATGCGGACAAAGGATGGCTTCAATTCATCGTACTGTTGAATGAACGCCTCTGAAGCTTGGCCATCCCACATTCCTTGAAGCTGGTCTCTGTAACCATCTAATCTGCTCACGAGATCATGGATCTCGCCACTTGAGCGGTTGTAATCATCAGCTTTTTGGTAAAGTTCTTCTGGAGTAACGCGAATAAGTCCAGACATAGTAAATCCCTCCTTAATGGTTTATATTATCATGGTAGCCAGTGGAGATTTTACCAGTCAACCATGATCTTACAAATTTATAGAAAACAGTTATATAGTACTGATATTATCAATTTTCGCACACTGGAGTCGAGACCTTCTTCCTAGAACAACTTAGCTAGTTTTTTACCGTTCTAATGCTCAAGCCTCATCAGATTTGCCATTAATTTCAAAATTATACTATAAATAAGAATAATCATTTTTTATTTGCGGTACCAACGCATTGAAAAGCCCAGCCGCTTGAGCTGGGTTTCACGGAACATTAGCTATGTTGTTTCCTAAACGGACGGGTTTATCCTTTTACACCAGTAAGGGCAATCCCCTCAATAATTTGCCGTTGAGCAAAAAAGTAAACAATCAGCACAGGGACGACGGAAATCGTTGCACCCGCCATCATTAACGGCCAGTTAGTGACATAAAGTCCTTTAAATGTTGCTAATAGCAACGGAACAGTAAACAATGTCGTATCACTTAAAAACACGAGCGGCTGGATAAAGTTATTCCAGATGCCGATAAATGAAAAAATCGCGAATGCTGCTAGTGCCGGTTTAATGAGTGGCAGCATGATTTTCGCATAAATATACAATGGGTTGGCGCCGTCCATCACAGCCGCCTCTTCCATTTCTTTTGGAATCCCCATCATAAATTGCCTTAACAAGAACACGCCAAACGCATTAAATAGCGCATTCGGAACGATGATTGACAGATGTGTGTTGACCCAGCCGATGTTATCCATAATGATGTAAAGCGGAATGAGCGTTACTTGCATAGGCACCATCATTGTTGCCAAAAAGGCGATGAACAGCACCTTAGAGCCTGGAAATTTCAATTTGGCGAAAGCGTAGGCTGCCATTGAACACGTCAAGACTTGGCTGACGACAACAATCGTTGAAATATAAAAGCTGTTAAAATAGGCACGTCCAAATGGCATTGCTTGCAAGGAATCGGTGAAGTTGCTCCATACAAACGGATCAGGAATCCAAACAGGCGGAACGGCAAAAATTTGTTCAAACGATTTTAAGCTGCTAAGCGCCATCCAAATAAACGGGCCTGCCATAACGATCGAGCCAATGATTAAAGCTAAGTGCAACAAGATTTGTGAGATGCGGATCCGGCCGCGTTTTTTTTGCTTAACTGGCCCTGGGTTAAGAACTGGATTATCTGCCGCCGTCTTCATAATGCACCCACTTTCTTGATACAGAGAATTGGATTAAGGTAAAAATGAGGATGATCGCAAACAAAATCATCGCAGAGGCTGTACTTGGCCCAAATGCCGTCCGTGTAAATGCCATGTCAAAAATATGGTACACAAGCGTATAACTCGCTTTTCCAGGACCACCTTGAGTCATGACATAAGCTTGGTCAAACACTTGGAAAGAAGCGATTACAATCATGATCGCCACGAAAAAAGTCGTTGGCGATAGTAGCGGAAACGTAATATGCCGGAATTTTTGCCACGGCGTCGCTCCATCAATGTCAGCCGCTTCATAATAACTGCGGGAAATTCCTTGCAGCCCTGCTAAAAAGATGACCATGTTTGTCCCAAGCCCCCACCAAATGCTGAGCGCTGCAATCGAAGGCAACACAAGCTTTTGATCAGTCAGCCAGTTTGGTCCATCAATGCCGATCATCGCAAGGAGCTGGTTGATCAAGCCAATATCCCCATTTAAAAGCCACATCCAAATAACTCCGATTGAAACAGAACTGGTTACAACCGGCATAAAAAACAACATTCGGTAAAAATCTTTGCCTTTGACTTTATTTAATGCAAGCGCAGCGCCTAAGGCTGCAATAATGCCTCCAGGGATGACGAGCAACGAATAAAGCGTCGTATTTCGTAAAGCTGTCCTAAAAACAGGGTCTTGAAATTGTTGAATATAATTATCTAAGCCGACAAACGTCCGCTCCCCAAAACCGTCCCAACTCATGAAACTGAGGGCAAACGCGAATATGAGTGGAAGCAATGAAAACACAATCATGCCCAGCAGCTGGGGAGCGATGAATGCATAGCCCCACCATTTTTCCCGTTTTGTATACATCTCCAGCTCCTCCTTAATCGATGCGCAAGAATATCAAGGGGCACAAGGCCTTTAAGACTGTAGCCAAACGCTCGCATCCTTCGTTGTTCGTCTCGGCTGACAAGCGTTTTCTATCAGTCTTAGTATTGTTCGACTTCGTCGACAACACTAAGGGGCACAAGGCCCCTTGGCTGTTACTCTTCTAACGCAGCTTTCGCAATTTCCGTCGCTTCTTTTAGAGCGTCTTCAGGCGTCTTGTCGCCAAGTAGCATCAATTCGTATACATCATTTAAGTCCCTATGGAGCCCCGGCGATGTATATTCAAGACTGACGACACGCCCTGCTTCGCGGGCATCGAGTAAGTACTGGCCATGCTCTGGTTTATCTTGGTTTAATACCACTTCATCAATTCCAGTAACGGAAGGGACAGCGTTGCCTTCACCATCAAGGCGTGTTTCCTGGCCTTCCTGGGAAGTGTAAAACGAGATGAACTTCATTGCCTCTTCCACGTGCTCACTTTTTGAGTTTGCAGCCATATACGCAGTGGCAATATTCGCCGTTTCTAACGTATTTTCTGTATTCGAAGGCCATGGAATATAATCAAAATCAATGCTTGTTTCCAAAAACATTGGTGTCAGCCAACGTCCGGCCCCTACAAAGCCAACTTGGTTCGACATAAACATCGCATCCATGCCCTGTCCTTCTGGCAGTGTCCCTGCAAAAATAAAGTTGCCTTCCTCTACCATACGATGGACAAACTCGAACGCTTCCAGCACTTTTGGATCAGCGTCGCCTATGACTTCGTCATCTGTCGCAAATTCGCCACCATTTGTCCAAATCCAGTTTAGCAAGTGTGGATGTCCACCCTCTTGGACAAATCCGTATTTGCCATGGTCACGCAATTTTGCAGTGACTTCTTCAAACGCTTCCCAGTTCCAATTGCCTTCTTCGTAATATTCTTGCGGCGACTTTGCGCCAGCTTCTTCAAGCAATGTTTTATTGTAGTACATTAAATACGGATTACAATCAACAGGCAGTCCGTATATCGTTTCGTCTTTCCGTGACGCTCCCCAAATGTCATCGGTAAACTCATCTGCTTTCACATAAGAATCTTCTGTCTCCAAAAAGTCGGACAGCGGTTCAATCGTTCCGTTCTCAATTAACGTTGAGATATCCTCTGCTCCAACGTAGAAAATATCAGGCGCTTGCCCTCCTTGGAGGCGTGTTGTCAATGTTTGAAAGTAATTGTCATTCGGAATACCAGTGAGCGTGACTTCGATCTCGTCTTGCATGTCATTAAAGGCATCGACTGCACGATTGTACACTTTTAACTCAGCCGGATTGCCCCATGCCGAAAATGTCAGTTCTACTTTTCCATCAGCGCCTCCCCCGCCTGAAGTATTCCCACTACAGCCAATGAGCAAACCAGTCGCAAGTGCAACAGACAGAGATGAGCATATAACCTTTTTCATTGAAAAGCCTCCTTTTTCACTTTAGAGTAAACGTTTACATAAATAATTAAGAACGACCAATTTTCTGACGCGTTCTTCTATACATCTGCGAAAGTTGGTATATAATAAGTATACAATGTTAGCGCTTTCTTTTGGCTAGTAACATTTTTGCGAAAGAGGGTAATATTTTGCGGTATAGACCATAATAAGGATGTATGAGGAGGCTCCCAAATGAATAAACAACAACCATTTACAAGAGGGTCCCATTCTTTTACTTTCCATTTATTCCCTGAGACTGGCTTGCTCAATTTATGGAACGTCGGTTGGGAAGTGCAAACCGACACAAGTTACTACTGGGACGGGAACAAGCGCGCTAGGGATAATGACAGCATCATTTTCCAATATACAATTGCTGGTTCAGGCGTGCTGGAAATCGGCAAGGAGCGTTACACCGTTGGCCAACATCAGGCGTTTATTGTATCTGTACCAAGTGACCATCGCTACTACTACCCTGAAAATGCGAAAGAACCGTGGGAATTCATTTACATTTCTTTGCAAGGGGCATCTGTGCAAGACATTTGGCAACGGCTGATCCAAAAGTCAGGGCCGATTGTTTCACTGCCGCCAAATTCGCCGCTTATCCGCTCCCTATATTCGATTTATGCGGACACAAAAGCGGACGGGCTGCGCGATCCTTATTTGGCCGCAACGCAAGGGTACCAATTTTTAATTGAATGTTTTCGGGCCATGGCAGAAGAGCGGCCGCAAAATGAGCCCTATCATTACCAGCGTGCCCTCGCTTATATCGAAGCCCATTATCATGAACAAATTTGCCTAGATAACATTGCAGAAGAAGTAGGCGTTTCCCGTTATACACTGACACGTTTATTTAAAAAGCAATTGCACACAACACCAATATCCTATGTGACAGACTTGCGCATGCGCAAAGCTTGTTCGCTTCTTCTTCATACAAACCGGACAATCAAACAAATTGCTGCAGATGTCGGCTATCCAGACGACAATTATTTCCACAAAGTATTCAGACGTTACACCGGTTCAAGTGCAACCCAATTCCGGCGCAACGGCGATTTATCGCAGTTATATGCAAGAAAAATCGTCAAATAAAAAAACAGAGGCTGCCAAAGATCGTACAATAACGTCTTTGGCAGCCTTTGTAAGTTCTCCTAATGAAACGACTTTCTTCATTAAATATCGCAACGTTTTCTCAGTCTCCGTTGTCCAGCCCATGTGCAAATGCGGTTGTTGCTTTTACCCATGGCCGTCCATTTGCCCACTCGACCGTAAGAGGCAGCCCCAACGCCTCACTTATTAGGCTAGCTGTCAATACTTCTTCTTTCCTGCCCGCAGCAAGGACTCTCCCCTTTTTCAGGAGCAATACATGGCTGATGGACGGAAGAATTTCTTCTGGATAATGAGTCACATACAGCAACGTTGGCGCTTGTTTTCTTGTCAACATCCGTTCTACTTCAGCGAGCAACTGCTCCCGCGCAGACAAATCAAGCCCGCTTGTTGCTTCATCCAGAATCAGCAATTCTGGCTCATTGATTAACGCCCTCGCCATAAAAGCTTTCTTGCGTTCCCCTTGCGAAAGCTGGCTTAGAGGCGAGAAAGCAACATGTTCTAACCCCATTGAGCGTGCTAGCGCTAACGCCCTTTCTCCATCTGCTTTTGTGATCGCTTCGTGAACACCAATCGAGGCATGAACACCACTGACAATCACATCTGCACATGGCATCCCTTCATGCATTTGGTAACGCTGGTCAAGAGAAGCACTGACCCAGCCAACCCTCTTCCGCAACTCATGGATATTGACAGAGCCAAAAACAGACCCTAATACCGATATCCTTCCAGCAGATGCCCATTCATACCCTGTAATCAGCTTTAATAACGAGGTTTTTCCTGATCCATTTGCGCCTAATATCGCCCATTGCTCCCCAGGCCTAACTTGCCAGGAGATGTCCTGTAAAATAGGTTTTTTGGCTTTTTGAAACGAGACATTTTCTAAATCGATAACCATGTTTCTCTCCCCACCTCTTGTCCTTTTCCCCTTTGGAACCACTTTGCAAAAATGCCGATTTTGCCGCAACAGCTCACCTTGCAGCAGGCAATTCCACGACTTCCCCTAAGGCCATACCGAAAGTTCGACACGATCATCGGGCTAGTGGCCATTAGCACGATTATACAACAAAAAAGACAAATGTTTCAGAACAAGGAAAAACATCTTTCTAGCGGGAGAAGAGAAGGAGACCAGAATAACTCTCGGCCTTTGAGTGAGTCCACATTTAAAACGGACCTCCTTCGCATCCTTATTTGAATCAGTTTAAGTATGGTCGGTCTGCGAGACCGTGAAAAATCGCCAAGATCCTGTCGCTAATGAATATTACGTTTTCTGAAATTGCCGCCCCTCACTTCTGCAACGTCATATACAGTTACAAAAGCATCTTCGTCAATTTCTTGAATAATTTCTTTCATTTTACTTTCTTCCAAGCGGTTAATGACGCAAGTGATTTCCCTAAATTTTTCTTTCGTATAACTGCCATATACTTCATTGTACGTGGCACTTCGGCCTAAGCGGTCACGTATCGTCTCCCCCATTAATTCAGGTTGGGTTGTAATGATTTTAAAGGTTTTAGACCCACTTAAACCAACCTCAACGACGTGAATCACTTTAGAAGCGATAAAGTAAGCAATACCTGAGAGAATGGCGCCTTGCAAACCAAATACGGTTGAAACAAAAATAAATACAAACAAATTTAAGAAAAGTATCAAATCGCTTGTCCCAAACGGTAATTTTCGGGAAAGCAGTACAGCCAGCATATCAATCCCATCCAATGCCCCACCATTGCGCAATGCCAGTCCCATCCCAAAACCGAGGACAATACCGCCTACAACGGTAACCAACAACGTATCCCCTTCAATAATCGTTGGAATATGGTGCATAAGACTGGTGCTAACAGCTAATGAAGCGATCCCGATAATCGAATAAATGGCAAAACTTTTGCCTATTTGTTTATAGCCTAACCAAATAAAAGGGATATTGATGACTGCAATAAGAACGCCTAACGGCAATCCAAATAACTGTGAACCTACGATGCTTAGGCCCGTGACGCCCCCATCAGAAACGTTGTTCGGGATTAATACCGCTTCAAGCCCGTATGCGGCAATAAAGCCACCAATCACGATGGCCATTCCCCGCAAAATCAGTTTGAGTTTTTTCGACTTATGATGTTTTATCGTACTCATAGGAAACCTCTCTCCACTATTTTTTCTCCGCTTTCGATAAAATGACATTTTCTGTCCTGGTTTTATAAAAAAGGGATAAACTTAAAAAACCTTTCATCGAAGTTATGGTATTTTTTATATCAAACTAAGCAAAAAAGTTAAAGCAATATGTACTTTGTTGTTGTCAAATAAGAAATAGTTAAGTATAGCGACGACCTAAAACCAGGTGAAGCATTTGAACAATACTCCTCACAAATCGCCTTGAAGCGATACCAAACGCCGGAAGACGTAGCAAACTTAGTGTCTTTCCTTGCATCTGATGAAGCTGATTATATTACAGGCCAAGCAATCCTAACGGATGGCGGCCTTGTTTATAGGTAAGAAACAACTGAAAGGCCTGTGGAGATGAGCCCCCAGGCCTTTCAGTTTTTCATCATCCAACTGTCTTGAAGCGCTCTTCTTATTCCCCTTTTTTTTCACTTATAGTAAGATAGCTATGAAAGTTGAGGAGGAGTTTCCATGGTGACAATCGGAATTGACTTAGGAACAACCAATAGTTTAGTAGCCTACTGGGATAACGATCAGCCTCGCCTTATTCCTAATGTTTTAGGAGAATACCTTACTCCTTCTGTGATAAGTGTAGATGAAAATGGCGAGGTGTTAATTGGGCAAATTGCAAAGGAACGCCTCTTAACCCACCCGCATTTAACCGCTTCGATCTTTAAGCGGTTCATGGGTACAGATAAAAAGTATACGTTAGGCGCTCACACTTTCACCCCTGAAGAACTTTCATCGTTTATCATCCGAGTATTAAAAGCAGATGCGGAATCCTATTTCCAGGAGAAAATAACAAACGCCGTGATCAGTGTCCCCGCTTATTTCAATGACGCCCAACGAAAAGCAACCAAACGAGCGGCTGAACTTGCCGGGCTAACGGTGGAGCGGCTTATCAGTGAACCGACAGCTGCTGCGCTTGCTTACGGACTAAACCAAGAAAAACCAGAAACGAAATTTTTAGTGTTTGATCTAGGCGGTGGAACATTTGACGTATCGATACTTGAATTATTCGAAGGGATTATTGAAGTCAAATCGATTGCCGGTGATAACTACCTTGGCGGCGAGGACTTTACCAATCTATTAATCACGTATTTTATCGATACCCATCAATTAGATAAAAGCGCGCTAGATGCAAAAACGATGTCATTTCTCTATACGCAGGCTGAACGATGCAAACTTGCCCTCTGCGAGTCATCCTCTAGTTCGATGAGCGTTACGATTGATGGCAAGACATACGAAACCGCGCTTAGCAAGGAAGACTTTGAAAAACTTTCGAATCAACTGCTCTTGCGGCTGCGCTACCCGATTGAACGGGCATTGCGTGACGCTGATTTATTACCAGGCGACATGGACGCTGTCATCTTAATTGGAGGAGCCACACGCATGCCGCTTATTAAATCAGTCGTCTCCAAAATGTTTGGCCGGATGCCCTATACACATATACACCCTGATCAAACCGTTGCTTTAGGCACCGCTATTCAAGTTGCTTTAAAAGAAAGAGATAAAACGTTGGAAGAAGTGATTTTAACGGATGTATGCCCATATACCCTTGGAACACACGTCGTTGAAGACTTGGGAAATGGCAAAACAGAAAGTGGCTATTTCTTTCCGATTATTGAACGAAATACGCCAATCCCGGTTAGCCGGGTAGAGCAACTGTATACGGTCCAAGACAATCAAAAAGTGCTTAACGTCGAGGTTTACCAAGGGGAAAGCAGGAAAGTCGCCAATAATATCAAACTGGGAGAACTCTTATCCAAGTACCTCCAGCTCCCGCTGGGACACAAGCCATTGATGTTCGCTATACATACGATATTAACGGCATTCTTGAGGTTGAAGTCGTCAGTAAAGCGACTGGAGCGAAAAAAAGAGTCGTCATTGAGCAAAATGCTGGAGACCTTTCTAAGGAAGAGATTGAAGCCAGATTAAAGGAACTAGAAAATATTAAAATTCATCCGAGAGATCGGACAGAAAATAGGTTGCTGCTCGCTAAAGGAGAACGGCTTTATGAAGAAATGCTTGGAGAGGAACGAGATAAAGTAGCCTTCTTTTTACGGGAATTTGAACGGGTATTGCTGACTCAGAATGAAAAAGAAATCAAAAAAGCAGCAAAAATATTCAATGAGCAGCTGGAAACGATTGAAAGGTGGATGTACTCTCGATGACCGCTTGGGAAACGTTAGAAATCGAACCAACGGATAATCTAACAGCTATCAAAAAAGCCTATGCGAAAGGGTTAAAAAAACATCATCCGGAAGAAGATCCTGAAGGCTATCAGCAGCTTAGGGAAGCCTATGATTTTGCCATGAAACAGGCTAAGCAAGGGATTGTATATACAGCGACAAAGACGGCTGAACCTTTACGAGACTGGGCATTGGATGAGAAGGCAGTGATTCCAGAACACCCAGTAGACGACTTTATCAAAAAGGTTCAGAACCTCTATGATGATTTTTTCGCACGTCTTGAGATTGATAACTGGGAAACGTTACTGCAGGCAGACATTATTTGGAACGTGCAACATTCGGAACAGCTTCAAGATGAGTTAATTGATTTTTTACAGGAGCATCCTTATTTACACTCCTCCGTTTGGCAGCTTCTTGAACAAACATTCCATTGGTCTGAACAAAAGGAACAATTGCTAGAACGCTATGGGGAAGAAACGACATCCTTTTTGATCGAAAATATAGCCCATTATCAACAATTAAGCTATGATTGTTTCCAGAAAGAAGTCGATATGGATTATGAGCGCTACCTTCAATTACGGGCGGATGCACAAGCTTATTTACGTAATGATCAATTAGAAGCCGCCAAAGTAGTAATTGACCGAGCCTTTAAACTGTTTGCCCGTGACCCTGACTTATGGCATTTAAAGGGGGTCTATTATTTACGAAACAACGATTACCAGGCTGCTTTGCACATGTTCCAGGAAAAGCTGGCCTTATCTCCAGCAGACCCCGACGGATTGCTTTATAGCGCTCAGCTGCATTTTCACTTCAAAGACTTTCAAAAAGTCATTGCCGACTGTGATCAACTTCTTGCCTACCACGATCATCACGTTGAGGGATTATTTTTAAAGATTAAAGGCCATTTAGAATTAAATGATGAAGTAACAGCCCATCAGTGGATTGAGAAGGCGATTGAATTATATCCGGATCGGCCGGAATTTTTTCCATATCGGTCAAGAGTGCTCAATGAAAAAACAAGAAATGAGCAAATTGAACTCCCAGAACCGACGTCTAAAAATAAAAGACGATTGAATAATATGCTCTTTTATTTATTTATGGTTCTACGGAGAGCATGGATATACGTGTTCGTTTTTCTTATTATGCTTATCCCGCCCGTCCCTTTTCACTATACTGCGTTTTTTCTAATCCCGATCTTTTGGGAGAGTGCTATTGGTATTCCTTAAGCCGGCAGGGATGTTCAAAAAAACAAAGAAAAGACGGCAAGCTCTTTATTTCCGTTGTCTTTCCGCAGCTTGCATCGAAAGTGACTTTCTTAATCATTATTTTACTGTATACGATTTTACCTATATTAGAGATCGCCTAATCGGGAAAAAGTTTTTGCAAAAGGTGTTAGAAAAATGGGGGATTTCCAGTGCAGCCGAGTTAAAACAAAAGATTCAATGGTTGATGGACGTTGGGACCCGCCGGGAATTCGATCACTATCTCAATCAGCTAATGCCTTTATCAGAAGAAGCAAGGACCCGGTTTGTCCAATCCTTAACGAAGGATGACCCTGATTATCCGAAATTCTATATAGCGAACCGCGGAGTTCATACGTTAACAGAAGCAGGAGTTGCAGCAGTAGACTGGGCTTGGAGTATTTACCTGTGCCGCATCGGCAGACGACTAGGGTGGTTATCAAAAACAGAAGCAAATGAAGTGATGTTAAAGGCTGCCCAACAATCGCAAAACGCATATTTAAATTGGAATGAATATTTCACTGCCTTTCATTTGGCCAGTTATTTCAATGCCAATGATAGTGAACATGATCAATATGCGAAACACGGCCTTTCCATCATATTTACATTACTTATCAAAGGAAATTCTCCGTTATTAAAGCTCGACTGGAAAAATGACGAGCTTGTCCATAAATAAAGGAAGAAACATGCAAGCGCTTTGCGTTGCCGTACGGGACCGTGCCACTGTCATCATTTACGCGGTCCTATACTTTGGAGAGATCATTAAGTTCGTTATTGACTTTATCAACACAATCAAGCCTGTCAACTTTGTTGACAGGCTCACTAAAATGATTTCCCCTCTACTTCCCCGTTAATTCCGGCAAGAAACTTGTACCAAATTCGGGCGTTTGTACGCCTGTAAAGTCACTTAGTGTCGCCGCAATATCGGCCATCGTGTCTCGAACACCTAAACATACTGGCTGAACTTGTTTTCCATATACGAGTATAGGGGTGTGCTCCCTCGTATGTTGGGAGTGGCCGCAAGTCGGGTCATTTCCATGGTCGGCTGTAACGATAAGTAGGTCGTGTTCTGCCAGTGTCGGCAAAAACTGAGCTAAAAAATGATCGACCGTTTCAAGCACTTCTTTATACCAAGACGGATCTTCTTTGTGACCGGCCAAGTCAGTTTCTTGGACATTCACGAGGAAAACAGCATCTTCTTCCGCTTCATTGTACATTTTTTTGTATATTGAAAGCAATTCAGGGGTATGGACAACAGGGTTTGCAAAGCCTTGTGCCTGAATGACATCAGCTGTTTTGCCAATTCGATAAACTGGCTTTCCTGCTTGTTCGGCCAAATAGGCAAATTGCTTTTCAAATGTCACGCCATAGCCTAAATGGAGCACTTGATACCCTTCGCCGTATACACCTGTTTTAGGCGCATTAATGCCCCACTGGCCTGGTTTCCCTTCTTCCGCCGCAGCTACAATGTCTGTTAGCGGCACAGACTCGTTTCCAAATACAATCACACGGCTTGTATCAACATGCTTTCTGACTACAGCGGCCATCTTTGTTGCCGCTTCGAAGGAAATTTGGGTTAAATCAGCAGTCATATTAATGATATTGCCGAGTGCCGACTCCAAATTGTCTCCTACGACGACAGCGCCGTCAACTAGCAAAATCGGCTTGCCTTCGATTAGTTCTTCTACATGGTACCCATTTGCCGTTAAACCGTCGGCGATTTGCTGCCCAACTTCTTTCATGAGGCGCTTAGCTGGTTTTCCTGGCTTCGACCCCATTAGTTCTTGATGGCCCATAAATGTATCCGCTCCATGATGGGCAAGTTTGCTTTTGCCATAAGCGGCAATGGCTTCGCCTTCATTGTTGACAATTTTTCCTAAGCCCATTTTCATGAGCGTAGGCAACTTTAATCCGACGGTTTCCTGTAGATGGGCGTATGTGGAGGCGTGGATGTCTTCTGGTTTGGTTTCATGGCAATCTGCCATTGCGCCAACACCAAAACCATCCAACACGAGCAACGTTGCTTTTCCCATATAGCTACATCCCCCTTTTTTGCTGATGGACAATAACCGGCTTGCCGTTTGCCACACCTCTGACAAAGGCAACGTGGGAACGGGTCACAAACACTTGTGAACGGTAGGCGTACACAACCGTATCACCTGTCTGCATTCCCTGTTCACGCTTCAATGCACCATAATAATCAATATTGCCAGGTGAAACGAGATCGACTTCCGCTTTATTAAAAATCGTCCTAGGTGAATCACCATAAAACGCATAAGCCATATTTGAGCGTGGGTAAAATCCCCCTGCAATCGTATAAGCATGAGTTTGGTCCTGATGTGAAATTTCAGAGACATACACCATAGCCGGCAGCTCAGCTAAATCCTCGCGGTAGGCATGCAACGGCGTTGTACCAGTAAGAGCATGGCCTGGCTCTGCGTGTGTCGCGCCAAGTTGTTTAAGCATTGGGATTGTATTCACACTCGTGGCGCTTGGCGTATTGACATGCTTCACTTCCACTCCAGCTTGTTGGAGAAGACGGACGGCTTTGACAATCGTTTGCGCATTGCTTGCGTAATGGTAGCTCTTGTCTCCAGGGGTATACGCTAAAACGGGAAAGCTCGTCACACCGATTAAGCGAATTCCTGTGAATGCCGTTAACTCTTTGATTGCTTCCGGCAATTCTTCCAATAAAAAGCCGCCATATTGGCCTGGAAAAACACAATCTCCTTTGCTGATAACACGGATAATAACGTCTTGTACTACTCCTGCTTGTACAGCGGCTTCATTTAATTGTTTAGCCCGTTCAAGTGAGAAGAGCGTGACGACTTCCGGTTTCATTTCTGTTAATACAAATGGCCATTGGTTTTTGCCAGGTTGGACCAAATGCCCTAAGTTGCCGATCGCACAGCCGCCGTCCTTTAGTTGAATCGCTTCATCGATATCGACAGCAACGGCTTTGTGAATGCCGCTCTTTTCAATGTGTTTGCCGACAAAGCCACTTCTACCAATCTGCTTCGTCATGTAATATAGCGTCATGCCATGTTCTTCCGCTGTCTTTGCAAGAATGGCGGCATTTCGTTCAAGCGCATCGAGATCGATTAAATGGGTATTAGGCGCAAGAGCTCCGCTTTGATGAAGGCAGACTGCCGCTTCCACCAACTTCGGGTTACGCTTAGCGATCATGCTAGTAAACATCTCTTGCATTCATCCTTTCTGTGCTTCTTTCACAGCCAAGTGTAAGATGCGCAGAACAGTGCTTGCACTTGATTTCATCGGGTTAACACGCAGGCCATGCTTTTCTAACTTTGGATCTGCTTCCCTAAAGCTGCCAGATGGACGGTACACCATTGGCGCCAACTCATAACGGGACTCCGCGCCGACTGGATAGGTGGCTGCACCAAGACGAGCCGCGTTGGCAATGACTTGGCTTGCAATCGGTTCAGCAAGCTCAATCATTACGTTTTTAGACTGGGCATTGACCATGTAAACATCTTCAACTCCAGGCAAAGCACCATTTTTAATACGTTGATAAAGTTCTTCGACTTGTTCATTTTGCGTCGCCAACATGACTGGCGCTAGCGTCAAGCTCCGTAAAAGCTCATGAGCTTCATGGCCTTGTACTTGGCCCCCCCCTGAATAATTGCGGGCATGGAGGCGTTCAATTGCTGCTGCTTTTCCAACAATAACGCCAATCCCTTCTGGCCCAAGCAACTTAAAACCAGAAAAAGTCGAATAATCGGCGCCATATTCACAGCCGATTTTTGGCATCTTGAAGGCGCAATAGTTGTCATCGACTACGACTGGCAAATCAGGACGTATCGTTTTCGCTGCTTCAATGACTTCGCCAAGCTGATACGTATCATGAGGAGCCTGGCGTGCATGTTGGACATAAACGAGCTTTGCTTCTGTAGCTGCCACGGCGCTCTTAAAAGCAGCAAGATCATTGTAGTCAACTGCTTCTTGCTTCAGGCCAAGCTGCCTAAATGTTTCTTTTGTCGTCATGTACATTGGCGCTGTATGAACAAGACATGTATCTCCTGCTGCCACTAATTCTGCTAAAATGAGGCGAATCGCCCCTGTGCCGCTACCACGGACAAGCGCACAAGCTTCGCTGTCAAATACTCGGGCTAACACACGCTCTGCTTTAGCTGTTGTTTGCGGGCGCCCAAAATCAGGATGCAGCCCAACATCGCCAAGTTGATAAAATTCGTTGTCGGTAAACTCTTTTGTTATTTCATCGACCATTTTAAATTGAAGAGACTGCGCTTCTTCCATTGATCGATTTTTTAACAGTGCTTCGCTGTATTTCATGATGTCCCTTCCCTCTTTGAAAACGCGTTTGCTGGGTTTTCAATCAAAAGTTTTCGTATTTCCTGCTGCGATAGCCCAGACGCTTCCATTCTCGGTTGAAACTCCCGTAGCGTGTAATCAAAGCCTTGCCCGCCGGCAGCAAAAAGGTGGGAATTTCTTGTGATATCAGTGGATAACATGATTTTGTCCCCATAGCCTGCTTCGATAAAGCGCAACAGTGAAGTGAGACGTTCCCGATCAGAACGGTAATTTTCTTTGCCAATCGTATCCATCGCGACGTAACAGCCAGCTGCTAGGACTTCAAGCACCACTTCATCGTTTTCATTTAAATCTTGGTGCCCAATAATCACTTGGTCGAGCGGCAACCCTTCCTTTGCGAACAGCTCGACTTGCTCAAGCGCCATTGTCCCCAATGTGGTATGTGTCGCTAACGGCAATCCACTCTCCTTCGCTGCAATGATTGCCCCATGAAATAGCTCTGTCTCCACTGGTTTGAATTCATTTAAACTGCTGCCGATTTCCCCAATAACACCGGGCTTGCTTAGAGAACCATCAATGCCTTCCTCAATTTCTTGCAACATAAACGCTGCAAATTGCTCCCTGTTCCAAGAAAGGGCCTCCGCCGGAATAAACGGGTCTTTGTAACAGCCTGTACTGGCCACAATATGCATATCGAGCTCTTCAGATAAACGCCGCATAAATTGGATGTTCCGCCCCATGCCGACATTGGTCATTTCAATAAAGGCTTTTCCGCCGGCTTTAATAAAACGGGCTACGTCTTCTTTTACACGGTCGTAATCGGTTAATGCTGTGTCATTTGACTTTTTAATATGGCTTAAATCAATATGGACGTGCTCATGGCAAGCACATATGCCAAGTTCTTCGGGCTTAATCGGTCCCCTCACCGTTTCAATCATCGTTTTTCCTCTCCTCTATGCTGGTGGCGTGAAAATCCCTAGTAAGGCTAAGATGTTGCCAATAATTCCAACAGCTATTGCGCCAACAGGGCCTACTGCCATCCGTACAATTGGGCGGCCTCCGGCTTCGTTTAGTAAATAAAATCCGGCGATGGCAAAGAAGCCAAATCCAGGGACAATCGCATTTGCCGCATTGGCGCCGCCGATGAGCAATGCCACTTCAAGAACACGTGTCATCGCGGTACGGATATTTTCCCCAGAAGCACGCACGCCTGGATAACGGTCAAGAAACTTCGCTAACTTTGATAACAGCAGGACTTCAAGCAAGATCACAATCGCGCCAATCGCCGCGGCAATAAACGGGTTTGGCGAAAAGATACCGACAGCAAAAACGAGTGTAAACCCGGCTGGGCCATATACGCCTGTAGCAATAGCGGTGCTGGCAATGAGTGGCACAAAGCCAAGTGCTTTCGCTAGTGCAGCAATGCCTCCCTCATTAATCCGGCCATCTGCAAGCAAATTCAGTGTGATCGGATCTCCAGATACAATTAACAAGTTTGCAGCTGCAGCAAGCAACGCACCTGATGCCATGAGCACAACCGCAAACTTTTTAATCCGGTTCACCCGGTCGACAAACAATGTCGCCATTTGTTCCATGCTTGTGTCATCCGATTTTTCCTGCATGGCAAACGCCATTAAAAACACCATTCCTACAACGAGGGCAATCCCTTCCGGACTAAGGGTAACCGATGAACCGCCAATTTCAAGAAGGCCTTTTTCATTGGAAAATACAATCAGCTGCCGGGCAAGCGCTGCCACCAAAAACGTGACAATCCCTTTCTTGACAGAGAACTGCAAAGCAACAGCAATCGCTGGAAAGACCATAAACGCAACAACAACCGGTTCGCCAACCAAATTGAAGCCATCTACAAAGTTAAGCGGCAAGCGAGCAAACAAATCAACAACGACTTGAAGCCCATAATAGATGCCTGCTCCGTAAAGTCCCCCTAACACACCTGCTGCCATTGTGGAAAATTTGCCTCTTGCAATCGATAGACCAATGATATCCGTTCCTAGCAAGATGCTATGAATCAAAATAATGCTGCCAGCAATGGATATAGGAATGCCGAAACCAATGACAAGCCCGAAGCTCATTGCAAATGCGGTTACTCCTAGTTCTTTCCGCGACATTCGCCCTTCCAAGTTCTCTGGTACAATCGGGCGCAACCCATCATTAAAAACGGCGATTCCTAAATTGGCCATCACTGCGCTTAGCGCACCGATCGCAATGAGCAAAATTACATCTACCATGGTATCCCTCCGTTAGCTCCTTATATTAAGCTTTTAACGCATCGAGTAAATATTCGACCGCTTTTTCTTTATGATCGCCGGTGAAGCCAAATGCCTTGCCGCCTTCCTGCACGGCTTGTTCAACTTTTTCTTTCACAGGTGGTTTCCCAGGCATCGAGATCGTGTGGCAGCTTGCCTTGCCGAGCAACGAAATCGCCATCGCCAAAGCGCCGCCGCCCCCAGTATGGCATGCGCCAAAATAGTAATCTGCTTGGCCTTGTTTAAGCAGCATCGCTGCCTCTAAATCAGACTTGACAACGGTTTCAATATCGGGATTCTTCTCTTTAATTAATTTTTCTATATCCTTCTTTTCTACTTGGCCGCCAATAACAATTTTCATCGAAAACACTCCTTTAGTTTTTGGTTCATTTTCTCACCATACTGCTTTACTTATGAAACAGACGAAAATGTGCTCACAAAATGCATATAGAGAAACTGCTGTTCTTCTTTAGGGAGCGGTTCGCCAACAAGGGATTCGATTTTTTCCACAGCCTCCTTAGCTGCAGGCAAGTGTGGGGAAGCAAGGACTTCCTCCATGACCGCATCCCCTGGACCAGTCAACGCTTCATTCTGTTCAATTCTTGTCAATGCCATTGCCAAATGGGTCACTAACATCGCATAATTCTCATGCAAGTCGTCAGGAACTTGCTCGTCCACTACTTGGGTGGTGACACGGTATGCTTTGTCCGTGATTGTCCCTGCTTCTTTTAAAATCTGCAAACGTGTATACAATTCCATCTTCAACCCTCCTTAATATAATATACATTTTTTTGTATATTGAATGTGAAGGAAAGTTCCTAATAAGAAGGAATGATCTCCCCTTCAACGACTTGCTTCTGGATCGTTAACAGTTCTTGTTTGTCTATTAATCCTAACAAATAAGAAATTGTTTGTTTATCGCCATGGGCGACAAGCGCCGTTTCACTAATCTCCTGCGAGTTTCTGACTGCAAGAGAAGAGGTAAGGTCTTTTGCATAAAGTGTCGGACGCTGCACTTCGTCTGCATTCCACACGGTCGCATCGATCAATCCAGCTTCTAAGCTTTGCAGCAAGTGCATGTACGTCGTTTCTACAAATGTTACCTTTTTTCCTTGTGCTTCCGCTTCGGCTAACGTTCTTTGGTCAGCCGATTTTGAGTCAATGCCAATTCTCATACCATCTTCAATTTCGGTTTTGTCGCTGTCAGCAAAATAGATTTTATGCTTGCTGACGTAAGACTGGGCGCCTAGTCTTTTCTCAATCGTGATGTTTGCCTTTTCTACGGCATTTTTGGCAGCCATAAACGATACAACGGCAAAATCATAGCGTCCTTCTTTGACTCCTTCAAGACGCGGGTTGCTTCCTCTCATGAAGGCAAGGTTTAATCGAATGCCCATGTGATGGAAAACAGTCGTCAGAGCGGTTGCCAAGCCTTCATATTTTTTCGAATACGGCAAAGGCATAACCGCTGTAATCGTGTTGACACCAGCAAATTCCAATAATTTCGAGACATCTTTCTGTAACAGGAATGTGCCCAAGTGACCACGGGACAAAAGCTCGATCGCCTTCGCTTCTTCAAGTATTTTTAAAGAACTTTGGATAGTGCCTCGCCCTACATTTAGCTGTTGTGCTAAAGATTCGACTTTCGGAATCCGTTGGCCTTTCTCAATCGTGAGTAACAGGGAAGCAACTTTGAGCAACGTTTTCCCTTTTTTTGACAGAAGCGCTTCGTTCATGTTCACCTCCACCAAACCAATATACTGTTTTTTGTACAATGAAACAGTATCATAGAAAGCGCTTTTACACAAGTGTTTTTGTTAAGATTTCTAACGCACATTTTCTCAGTTGCCGTTTCCCTACTATTACAATTCGGTCACATCGCGATTTCAAGTTACGTAACACTCTTCAAAAATTACCGCAAACTACAAGCAAATGACTGCACTGCCCTATAGCCCTATGTAAGTTTTGCTCACAAGGTTTTTCGAAAACAGAGGATGTGTATACTAGCATTGTAGAGCCACACCTGGAAGTTGATACAGAAAGGGGTTGCTTTGATGGACAGCCGAATTAAATGGATCGATGCGGCGAAAGGGCTTGGCATTGTTCTTGTTGTCATGAGCCATGCGCCTATCGACGAAACGCTTAAAGCCTTTTTGTTTGCCTTTCATATGCCTTTATTTTTTTACTTGTCTGGAGCTGTATTTCGTCCTCATTCTATGAGTATTTGGGCCTTTATTAAGAAAAAAGCACGAAGCCTATTATGGCCATACTTCGTTTTTTCAGCGGCTTCCTATCTCATTTGGTACAGTATGACAAGACATTTTCCTTTCACTGCCGGTGAAGACGTCAATCCGATTAATCCATTTGTTGGCATCTTTTTGTCAACACCTGGGAATTACCAACTTACGTACAATCCGGCCATTTGGTTTCTCACTTGCCTATTTGTTGTCGAATTGCTCTTTTTTCTTTACTATCGCCTGTCAAAAGGGAGATTCATTGCGACGTTTCTCGTAGTCGCTGCTATCGCCGGTTACGGGTCGACCATGCTTTCGTTTGCATTGCCTTGGAATGTTTTCGTCGCTTTGACGGCTGTTGTATTTTACGGCCTTGGCCATTTGACAAAACATTTTTGGAAGACGCTTCCATGGGCAAATGTGCTGCTTATTGCGACGCCCTTATTTATATCGGTGTTCTTCATCCAATCGCTCAATACAGAGCGTGTTGACATGCGGGCAAATGTACTCGGCGAATTCGGCTTCTTTTATTTAGCTGCAATAGCAGGCATCGCCGCCTTTCTCGTGCTCATTCCTAAGCTGCAGCACTCAAAGACATTATTGTTTCTTGGCCAAAACTCGATTGTGATTTTGCTTATCCACTTGCCAATACTAAACTTTGTCCGCGCTGCCCTTTATTACGGATTTCAAGTTGACTTAAGCACGGCTAACAGTTTGCCTTGGACGTTGTTTTTCACAGCTGTTACGATTGTGCTTGTCGTCCCATTTATCTATTTGTTGCAAAAATACCCATGGTTGCTTGGAAAAGCACCATTGAAAAAGCAGGGACGGTTGCAGAAGCAACACGCCTTACAAGGAAACGCTGTGCCCCGCTAACAGAGCACAGCGTTTTTTTAACCGATCGGCCAGTTTTCTTGTTTATAGGCCATATCCCAAAACATATATTCATAACGGCTTGTATTCATAAAGATCGTTTCAATCCGGTCTAGCTCGGCCTCGCTCTTTTCTGCGGCAAGCTCGTCTAGCTTTGCAATCAGCCAGTCCGCAATTGCGCCAAACTCAGGCGAAGAGTACATTTTCACCCATTCCCCATATGCCTCATGTTCTGTGGCGCCAGGAATTTTTGCGAGTTCTGTGCCAATTTCATAATAGCTCCAAGCACACGGCAAGATCGCAGCAATGAGCTCGGCAAGGGACCCTTTTTGCGCTTCAGCCATCATCGCGCTGCTATAGGCAAGCGTTACTGGGCCAGGAACCGTCTGTTCCAACTGCTCCCGTGTAATTCCGAGGCGCTTTGCATAAGCACGGTGCAGTTCCATTTCGCTGTTAAGTGTCTCATCAAGCGCTTTAGCAAAGCCTGACATCGTTTCCAAATCAGGTGCCAGTACTGTGCCGAGGGCAATGACGCGGGCATACTCGATCAAATATTTATAATCCTGGCACATATAATATTGAAATGCTTCTAGTTCAAGAGTGCCGTGGCCAATTCCTTGGACAAACGGATGATTGTGGCTCGCTTGCCAAATCGGATCAGCATTTTTACGAATACGTTCTGAAAACTTCATAAGTTATTCTCCCCTTTTTTCAGTATTGCACCATTTATAAATGAAGGCGACAAGCGCTTTCGTATAACGGACGAGTTCATCAATGTCAAGCTGTTCATTCACGCCATGTGCGTGTGCTAATTTCCCAGGCCCGTAACAAATCGTCGGCATTCCATATTCGGCCAACCAGCCACCATCATTCACACTAGTCGACATTTCTATTTCCAGTGGAGCGTCGAAAACAGTCTGATGAACAGTCTTTAAAACAGATAATGCAGGATGAGCTTCATCGATTGAAAAAGCAGGGAATACTTCCCCTTTGTCTTCAATCATAGAGGCGCCGCCCCAAGTAAAGGTTGGAAGATTGTCTTTCAACCAGACATCTGCTTTAGCTGTAGCAAGAAGATGGGCTTCAATTTCGTTGGCCACTTCTTCTGCGGATTCATTTGGATAAAAATGCACAGTTATCCACAACCTGCATTCATCGGCAATAAACGCTGGATGACGCCCGCCTTCAATGACAGCTGGATTAATCGTATTGGTACCAGGCGGAAAACCTGGATACGACTTTGTCACAGCCCAGTGGCGCTCAAGCTCTTGCAAAGCAGCAATCAGTTTAGCCATTTTTTCAATCGCACTAGCGCCCCTTAAACTGCCACCGGCATGGATCATATCCCGCCGCGTTCCATCATGGTGAGTCGAGTCACTTTTTACGGTAATCCAGCCAGTAATGACACCGCCTTGACCATGAACATGGCAATTGCTTGTGTCGGCTACAATTGCATAATCAGCCGTATAGCCCCGTTCACAACATTGTTTCGTGCCAGCCTCGCCGACTTCTTCGCCTGTAACTGCTTCGAGTAAGACATCGCCCTTTAGTTCAATGCCATGATCATGCAAAAGACGCAACGCAAACAGACAAGCGCCAAGCCCGCCTTTCATATCGGCGGCACCACGGCCATACAGCGTCCTTTCTTCTACCACGGGAGAAAAAGGAGCGTATTTCCATTGGCTTTTTTCTTCCTCTTCGACTGTAGCGACATCGACATGGCCATTTAAAAGGAGGCTATGGTACTTCGTTCTATCTGTGCCTTCCTTCTTCGCCACGATATTCCAATCGCCTGGGTACGATTCCCACTTATCGACAGCCATCCCCGCAGCACGCAAATAGCTCTCAATATACTGTTGGATATCGGCCGTATTTCGGGCTGGAGGGGCTATGGTCGGATAGGAAATCAAATCAGACACAAGCCGAATGAGCTCCTCTTCCCGTTCTTCCACTTGCTTAAGCAACGATTCCACCTGGTTGTTGTCCTCCTTTTCCACACAAAAAAACCGCTACTTAAAAAAGAAGCGGGTGGCATGTCGAGAAAACGTGCCCGCTTCCCTCCGCTGGTCCGAACCAGATCAGGTGATAAGGGTTAAGGCGTTTGCCTCTCTCAGCTTCCATTATTCGAAGCACCCCTAGCGGTTTTAGTGATTGTGTTGTCATTCTTACGCTATCATATGGGAACGATAACGGCAAGCTTTGTTTAACTAAAAACGGTTCTGAAATCTGACATGATCAGTGAATGTTGAAACCTTATTTTGTTTGATACCATCCTATAATCGTCACAGTGTTCTTTTTATCGAGAGCGGTGCGCTTATTCACCAAACGATGGAGCTGGAACCACTAGACAAAAATATCACCTCTCATATATTCGTAACTTCATTCATAAACGTTTTCACACCTGCAAGTCCTTTCGTTTCATACTTTCTCAACAACTCGCTTCCAATAATAGCTAAGTCGCTTTTTTTCTTTAAGTATGCTACATCCTCTTTTGACTGAATTCCTAACCCTACTCCGATAGGGAGCCTAGATAAATCTTTGCATCGTTTAAAAACACATCAGTCTTATGATCAAAAATAGTTTTTGATCCAGTCACCCCTTTTCTAGCGACACTATAAAGGAAACCATCCCCTAGCTCGGACAAATACTTTATTCTTTTGTCTGAACTATGTATCGTCGTAAGTAGAATTGGAGCTACATCCACTTTTTTAGCCTTTTCAATGTATATTTTACTTTGCTCTGGAAATGCATCAGGGACTATTAATCCTTTAATTCCAATAGCGTGACACCTAGGAACCACCGTAGAGCAGTGCTTTCAATTTGCTGAAAAAGTGATATTTTACCTCTATCACTCCTACTGCTTCAAAACATAATTGATTAGAATAACACGGGGTGACCATACCCTTGCAATGGTCACCCGTAGAAATCGATAATAGCTAGGAGCAAACTTGTTATTCCTCAATTAACATTAAAAAATCAGCCGTTTCCTCTTCCTTTATTTTGTAGTAGTAGTGATCTTGATCATGATCTGCAAATAAAATTTGTTCCTGATCAGAATGAGGCAGCCATACGATTAATCTCAGAGAATCGGTGTCTTCTTTTGAAAATAGAAGCGTAACCTCTTTGTCTGGTTTCCTTATGTCCAATGTCCCTTCTTGAGAGTCAGCATTTTCGAGGATTGCTACCAAATCATCGATTGACTTTTCATCCGCTACTGAGGTTATATGCTCAGTTGCTACATCCAAAACATTCACTTCAATTACATTTTCATTCATTTGTATGTTTGGGTTTGAAAAGTGGCAAGCTGATAGCATGACCACCATTAACAAAGGGAAAAGCACACAACTACCTTGAGATTTTCCCACTATCTATTATCCTCTGCTTCCTCCTTTAATTCAGGAAAATTCTCAATCATTGATCGAACATCTTTAACAAACTCTTCCTCTGTATATTGACCATCCGCATGTTTTAAAATATCCAGTTTGCCACAAATAATCTTCATGATTCCCTTTGCGTGCTCTTCTTTCAAGCCGTTTACTTTATCAATCATCTTATCCAACTCAAGCATTCAATCATTACTCCTTCCGCTTCCTCTACACCTAATATTAACATACCACCAATTCGTTTTTATAGATGAAGGCCCATCCTTGCTATACGAGCGCTTTTAAGGAATGGTTTTGTTCCAACTTGTTATTGTCAAAAATAAACATGTATTATTTATTGAAAATACAGTATAGTATAATCTAAATTTATATTTTCATTGGTTTCAACTATTTTGTAAGCGCTGTCATACATGCCAATGATTCTAAGAAGGAGGTTCCACCATGAGACGTCTTTTCCTGTTTTTCAGTGTGTCGCTCCTTGTCTGTTCTAGCTGTCAATTTGCCCCTATGTCAGGCGAGTCTAAACCGGTAATAACACTTTGGTATTGGAACCGCAGCCTGAGTGATGATGTGATTGCGAAAGCGCAAGAAGCCTTTCCTCATGTGACGATTGATGCCCAAAAGATCGGTGGAGATGAATACAAGACGAAGTTGCATACAGCGCTTATTGCGGGGAGGGGCCCTGATATTGTCGCTATGAATGACTGGGCCTATGAGTATATCGCTTACGCTGAAGAGTTTGTCAATTTGCTTGATTATGGTGCAGATCAATTAGAGCAATCATATTTGGATTGGAAATGGCAAGCTGTACAAGACCCAGAAACCGGTGCGCTCATTGCCCTGCCAATAGACACTGGCCCAACTGCCCTTTATTACCGAGCAGACTTATTTGAGGAAGCGGGATTGCCTACCGAACCCGATGAAGTGCATGCCCAGTTGCAGACATGGGAGGATTATATCGAGGCGGGCATTCAAATGAAAGAAACAACAGGTGTCCATATGTTTGAATCGATTACAAAACCTTATTTGCAAGTGATTGAGCAGCAATCAGACAAATACTTTGCTGAAGACGGCACTTATATCGGCGATGGGGAAGCGATTCAATATGCTTGGAATACAGCAGTCCGCATCCACGAAGAAGGCCTGTCTGCACGTCTGACAGAAGGGCAAGAAGTCAATGCCGCTTTAAACGGGGGCGATGTCGCTTCACGGGTAGGAGCTGTTTGGGAATCGCAAATCTTACAAGATGCTGCTCCTGATACAGCAGGGAAATGGCGTGTTACAAGAGCTCCTGGTGGAGATGGCAATAACGGCGGTTCTTTTATTGGCGTTCTTGATAGCTCCGCCCACAAAGACGAGGCAGTGGCTATTACAAAATGGCTTGTATCACCAGATGCCCAGCTCGACCATTTTTTAGACGTCAATCTTTTTCCTTCTGCGATTGAGACGCTTGAGTCAGAGCTTTTGCGTGAACCTGATCCTTTTTATGGCGACCAAGTAGTAGCGGATGTTTTTGTTGAGTCGGCGAAAAACGTCCCTCCTACTTTCTATGGAGAACATTACGGCAAGTTTCGCACGATTTTTAATGATGAGATGGTGCTGATCGATCGAGCCAATAAGAATCCAGAGAAGGCTTGGGAGGATGCACAGAAGAAAGCGCAACGGGAACTGTCAAGAATCGATCAATAAGGAGGAATACGCGATGACCACTAAACCTCAAACAGAACTCGACTATGAGATGCTCCGTCAACATAAGCCTTCTCTTTGGGCTGAAATATGGAAAAAACGCACCCTCTATCTGTTTATCTCTCCTTTCTTTCTATTATTTGCGGTCTTTGGCGTTTTTCCAATCTTCTATTCGTTGTATTTGTCTTTCCACAGTTGGTCTGGTTTAGGCGATAAGACGTTTGTCGGCCTGTCCCAATTTCAATATTTGCTTGGCGATGCTGAGTTTTGGCAAGCTGTCGGCAACACATTTGCGATTTGGTTTCTCTCAAGCATTCCTATGTTGTTCTTTGCTTTAGTCATCGCTTTTTTACTCAATCTCCCTTCCCTCAAAGGGCGGAGCACCTACCAAACGATGTTCTTTATCACGAATGTCACCTCCATTGTTGCCGTAGCGATCATCTTTGAAACGATTTTCAGCAACCAATACGGCTTAATGAACTACTTGCTCTCTCTCATTGGCATCACGCCTCTCGAATGGCTGAACTCAGGTTTCTTAGTGAAAGTCGTCATCGCCTCCATGGTTGTTTGGCGGTTTGTCGGCTATAATGCGATCATTTATTTAGCTGGCTTGCAAAACATCCCGAAAACCCTTTATGAAGCTGCCATAATTGATGGAGCCAATAAAACGCAAATTTTCTTTCGCATTACCATTCCTTTACTGCGCCCAATCATTTTGTTTACGGTCATCATGACAACAATCGGCTCGATGCAAATTTTTACCGAGCCGCAAATATTACTAGGCAATTCTGGCGGCGTTGGCGGAGCTGGCATGACGATGACACTCTATATGTATAATGAAGGTTTTCTAAATAATCAATTTGGTTATGCTTCCGCGGTTTCATGGGCCATGTTCATCATCATCGCCTTGTTTTCGCTTATTAATTGGAAACTAGTCCAGAAAGCATAAGGAGGAAATCAGATGGCATCCGATAAATTTCTCACGAAAGCATTGACCCATTTTGTCTTGCTCATTGGCGTCATTATCTCGATTTTCCCGTTTTACTGGCTAGTCGTCATGGCCACGAATACAACAAGCGATATTTTGAGATTTCCTCCAAAATTGACGTTCGGCCATGAACTGTTTACGAATGTAAAGAATGTGCTGGCTTCCATTGACTTTTACCAAGCTTTTTTTAACACGTTATTTGTTTCAACCGTCACGGTTATTGGCGTGTTATTCTTTTGTTCCCTTGCCGGATTTACATTCGCGAAATTTCGTTTTCCAGGAAAAAACATGCTGTTCACTGCTTTGCTGTTAACGATGATGATTCCTTCACAAATGAGCTTTGTCCCTTCTTTCCTGCTAATTGCCGAGTTTGGCTGGGTCGATTCGTACAAAGCGTTGATCATTCCTGGCCTCGCCAGTGCATTTGGAATCTTTTGGATCCGCCAATTCTGCCAGGACGCGGTTCCTGATGAATTGCTCGAAGCAGGAAGATTGGATGGCTGCAACACGTTCCGTCTATACTGGAATGTAGCGCTGCCCTCGCTCCGGCCAGCGCTGACCTTTCTCGGCATCTTTACATTCATCGGTGTGTGGAATGACTATTTATGGCCGCTCGTTACGATCAACTCACCAAGCCGTTATACACTACAAGTCATGCTCGCACAACTGAACGGGGTTTATGACACCGATTACGCGATCATCATGACAGGCACATTGATGGCGACATTGCCACTCATTATCTTATTCATCATCTTCAGCAAGCAATTTATGAAAGGTGTCGCGGAAGGAGCTGTGAAGGAGTAAGATACGGCTTTTAATCGTGAAAAAGGTAACAAAAAACGGCTTTCCCTTCGATATGGAGACAATGGGAAGGCCGTTTTTTTAGTACAGAGATGGGAGGACAACTAGCGCTCTATTGACGACAGCTTCGCTTTTTCCTCAATAGAAAAAGCTTCCCGCATAGGAAGCTTTCCAACTTAAACGAACATATTTGCGATGAGTAGCATAATAAGGGAGATAAACCAGGCAATCGTAGTCGGCACTGACCAGACAAGGATTTGTTCTTTCGCCTGCTTAATGCCAATTGTGCGGTTGACTACCCAGAACAAACTATCATTAAAATAAGAGAAGAATAGTGAACCGAGAGCAGCTGCTTGTGCAGCAAGCACCATATTGACATCCATATCGGCTAAAATTGGCGCTGAAATGGATGCGGCTGTAATCATCGCGACAGTGCCGCTGCCTTGAATAAAGCGGATGAGTGTAGCGATGACGAAAGGAAGCAAAATTGCAGGGATTCCTGTGTTTACGACGATTTCGCCAATATGCTCGCCTACACCTGTCTGTCTTAAGACAAAGCCGAGGGCACCGCCTGCGCCGGTGACAAGCAATACGATTCCCGCTTGCTTAATGCCTTCTTCCATCCGCTCCAATGCTTCTGAGCGTTGGATATGGCCGAACAACCCGTAGATAGCAAGCAGTACGGCGATCCCTACTGCAATGACAGGCGAACCAAAAAAGGTGATATAGTCGACAAATGGGCCTGTTGCTTCCATTGCGTTCAATGTTGTATTCATAAAAATCAGAACGATCGGCACCACAATTGGCAAAGACGAACGCAGCAATGAAGGAAGCTCTTTTTGTTCTTTTTCTTCCAACCATTGTTCTACATCTAGCTGTTTTTCTGGACGAATCCAATCCATTCCGTCTTCGCTCGGAACTTGGTAAATCCGCTTGCCAAGCCACTTTGCGTAAATGACCATTGCAATGACAATTGGAACCGCAAACAACATGCCTGAGATAATCATCCAACCGATGTCAATATCGAATATTCCTGCAACTCCAAGGGGACCTGGCGTCGGTGGAACAGCACTATGAATGACAACCGCGCCGCCGGCAAGAGCAATAGCAAGAGCGACGATTGATTTTCCTGTCTTTTTTGACAACGCTTTCGCAAGTGGACTCAAAATAATAAAGGCTGAATCGACAAAGATTGGAATCGCGACGATATAGCCTGTAATTGCCATCGCCCACTCTTCCTTACGTTTCCCAAGAACTTTAACGATCGTGTAGGCTAGCCGTTCCGCTGCACCTGATACTTCAAGAATTCGGCCCATCATCACGCCAAAACCAATCACGATTGCAATCGAGCCGAGCGTGCTGCCAAATCCTTCTGTAATGGCGTTCACCACGTCTGGAGGCGCCATTCCGCCGACGAGCCCAGTAATGGAAGCGGCAATAATTAAAGCCAAAAAGACATGAACTTTTGTTTTTACGACAAGAAATATGAGCACAGCGATCGCCAATACGAGGCCGATCATCATTTGCGTTTCAGATACTTCCATAAGTGTTGCCTCCTTCTTGTAAGCGCTTAATAATAAGATGAATAGCTGGGCTGCTCGTCGCAGCCCAGTCGGTTACGCCTGTTTAAAATGAGGCGCGTATTTAGCGGCAAGCTTAATGCTTTCTTCCATGCTGACTGAACTTGCAATCCCTTGTCCGGCAATATCAAATGCTGTGCCGTGATCGACAGACGTCCTTAGGAATGGAAGTCCATTTGTAATGGAGATGGTGCGGTGGAAATCAGTCATCTTCGCGGCAATATGCCCTTGGTCATGGTAAAGGGAAAGCACGGCATCGTAACGTCCATTTAATGCTTGGAAAAAGACCGAGTCGGCAGGAACTGGACCGACAGCGTCTATCCCGTCTGCTTTGGCAAGCTCAATTCCTGGCTTGATTTCATCCACTTCTTCATAACCAAACAATCCATTTTCTCCACTATGGGGATTTAAGCCAGCTACAGCAAATTTGCGCTTTTCAACACCAAGCTTTGCGAGTGCTGCATCACAGCGAAGCAAATAGTCGTGGACACGTTCCTTTGTCATTTGCCCAATTGCATCTTTTAGCGACAAGTGGCGTGTCAAAAAGAAAATGCGCATGTTGCGGACTTCAAACATCGTGAGCGGATCAGCGACATCAGCTAGGCCAGCAAGCATTTCCGTATGCCCAATGTATGGTACATTTGCTGCTTTAAGGGATTCTTTATTAATCGGTGCTGTTGCCATTGCTTGCACTTGGTTGGTTTTGCAAAGCTCAACCGCATGTTCAATATAAGCAAATGCTTGTGCACCACATTCGGCGCTAACTTTCCCAAACTGATAATCACCGAGGTTTGGAAAATCAATGACGTCAATTGTTCCATATTCGCCCCGTGCTTCCGCCGGAGTGTTAACTTTGTTAATCGTTAAGTCCGCTTTGACTACAGGCAATAGTTTTTCTAGCACTGCTGCATTGCCAATCACGACAGGTGTGCAAAGATCATAAATTTCGCTCTTATTCAGTGAACCAACTGTAATTTCAGGTCCAATTCCTGCTGGATCGCCCATTGTTACCGCAATAATTGGTTTTGCCATGTTATCCCTCTCCTTTGTTTACATTGCTTTTGTCTCAATAAATTTGACACACTCGTAAATCGCTTTTTTATCGCCAATTAAGCCGCCTTTTGTCACAACTGGCAATCCGTCAAAATAGCCGCCGTCAAATGTGCCATAAGCAGCAAGGGGCATGACTTCGTCTTTTAGAGCAATGCCATTCGCGCGCCCGAGTGCACAGACGGATGCGGTTACATCACCGCCGCTTGTAAAACAACCAGCAAACTGGATACGCTCGCTTGTAAGCAATTTCCGGCTAATCGTTGCCAGTCCATCGGTGATCCGTTTTGCAAGGGCATCACTGCTCTTTTCTTCTTCAATAGCTTTTGCCTTCAAATCGACTAGTTCTTGGCCAGGCTTATGTGTTGTCACAATGAGAACACGGTCTGTTTCTGCTTGCTTTAATGCAGCTTTTGTTGCTCGTTCCACTTCCTGTTTCCAAGAGCTGCTATAACTAGCAAGGGGCTCAGGGTTCACATAAACGGGCGTGGAACCTGTTTTTTCAATCAGATACGCTAGTTGCGTCCCTGTTAGACTTGTTGCACTGCCGACTGCCACTAAAATATTTGCTTTCTTCGCATAGTCGCGGGACATCGCTCGAGCATAACTAGCTGTCAGCGGGCCAGGATCAGCACACAACACTGTTCGCCCACTGGACGCAAGTGCTTCGGCTACTTCATCAATCTGTTCATTGGTAATCGCATCAACAACGATGATTCGGGCGCCAGTTTGCAATTGGAGCGAAAGCTCATTTAAGAAAGACTCTTGGCCTTCCATAACCGCGCTAAGCCCGACGTAGCCCACTTGATGATGGGATTGGTCCCCGATTAAATCAGGGACATAAGATTTTTTTATTGGCGCGATTGGGTCTTTCGATACATACGTTTCCTGAAGGGGAATGCCATCTAGCAACAAATAGCCCCCTGCCATCGCTCGGCCGGAATCTGGAAAAGACGGCATGACGATGCTTATGGCATCTTCCGCCATTCCTTTAAGCATTTCATCGACCTCTGCGCCAATGTTGCCTCTTAATGTGCTGTCAATCCGTTTTGTAAAAATGGCAGCTCCCCAATTTTGCAACTGCTCCATTGCCCGAGCAACACGCTGTTTAGCGACGTTTTCTTCAATGTAACGGCTATCGGTATCCATAATGACTGCATCATAGAAACTGTTGGCAGGCAAAGTCGCACTATGGACAATCGTTGACGCTTGAAACCCTTGTCGAACCAGTTTCACGCCAGAGGCATTCGCCCCTGTTAAATCATCAGCAATTACGCCTATTTTCATTGTTTTCCCCCCGTTCGCCTACATCGGCGCCAACCGCATATTCTCATGGCATGCCTCCATCTCGTGCCCTTGGATTCTCGAGTCGGTCACAATTCCTTCCAACTCATTCAAACCACAAACACGGGCGAAAGACGTTTCATCAAATTTTTTGGAATCGCATACAAGCCATGTTTTTGCTGCTGCTTGCATCATCAACTTTTTGATTTTCGCCTTTTCAAGCGTAGGCGCTGTGATTCCGGCCAATGGATGGACAGCATGGGCACCAAGCAAAAATAAATCAACGTGAATATTGCGCAATAGCTCTTGGGCATGGGGGCCGTGCAGCGCACCGAGTTCGGGCTGGACTTCACCCCCGGTTATAATACAACGCGGCTTTGCATCAATCAGTTGTGCAGCTATCTTTATATCATTGGTAATAATGGTCAAATCATTCCGGTCTTTCAATAACTTAACAATTTCAAGCGTTGTTGTCCCTGAGTCTATTAATACTGTTGACCCGTTCTCTACAAGTTGTGCCGCTTCCCGTGCAATCGCCTTTTTCGCTGGCAATTCTTTCGTTTCTTTACGGGCATAAGGCGTCTCCTTGACAAGTGCTTTTTGCAGTACAGCTCCACCGTGTGTGCGAATAATTTGGTTTTCCGCTTCAAGCAAAGCCAAATCGCGTCTTACTGTCATGTGAGAAACATCGAGAGCCTTGGCCAATTCATCAATATCTGCTTTTCCGGCGGTCGCCAACAACTTTTGAATATACAAACGTCTTTCTTTAGGATTCATGTTCTTTTTTCACATCCTATATTGTTAATTTAGAACAAAAAGCAACCGTTGTCAATCATTAATTGTTCTTTTTAAACATAAATCGACATAATTCTGCACAAATCAAACATATATCCCGGTATATCTTTATTATAACTGATCGTTTTTCACAAGTGTACTAGCGCAAAAGAATGAAAATGAAAAAAACAAGTTAATGCAAAGGGAAGAAAATAATCAAAAACGAGTCTTTGATTTACACTGAATGCCGGATTAAAGCGCATAGAAAGGAGTGGGCTGCTACATACTACAACTATTCTCACTTCAAGCAGGAGGTGTCCCTCTTATCATGAAACAATCCGCACCGCCTCATGATTACTTAACAAACAAGATGCCTAGCTCTCATCTCGCTGATACGATTGATTTTATTTTAACTACTACCGGACATAGCGAAGATATACTCGTACGGCCTTTTTCATTTGGTAGAAACCAAACACTAAAAGCAGCTTTTCTTTATGTAGAGGGGCTTTGCAATGAAGACGCAGTTGAAAAAATGATAAGCAGAGCGAAATTTTTTGATGAAAAGGAACCTGACGTGTTTGAAAGAGCACAACAGTATTTAGAAGAAGTAGGCCATACAGAAACGCTCAATCGCTTCCGGCCGCTAATGGACAAACTTTTCACTGGCTACGCAATTTGTGTAATCGATGGTTTTTCTACCCCTATCGCTGTCGCTGTTTCCCTTTATACAGAACGGCCTGTATCAGAACCAATGACAGAAAAAGTCGTCCGCGGCTCACGAGAAGGATTTGTTGAAAATGTACGGACGAATATCTCCCTATTGCGAAGGCGAATAGGAGACGAACAGTTATGGATTGAGACAAGAACAATCGGCACCCGTACCAAAACGAAAATTATGATTGCCTATATGAATGATATTGTTGACAAAAGCATATTGCGTGAACTACATACAAGGCTAGATCGCATCTATACTGATTCGGTTTTAGAAGACGGAAACATCGAAGAATTAATCGAAGACCAAGCATATACGCCTTTTCCAACTGTGTACTCAACTGAGCGCCCTGATACAACAGCAGCCCATTTATTAGAAGGCAAAATTGCAATACTGAGTGATGGCTCGCCAATGGCTCTTATTGTCCCGGCCCTATTTGTGCAATTTTTCCACAACGCTGAAGACCATACACAGCGTGCTGACATCGGAACCCTTATTCGTCTGTTACGCTTCATGTGTATTTTTATTGCGATGTTGGCCCCCTCTTTTTATATTGCGATTACAACGTTTCACCAAGAGCTGATCCCCACAGGGCTGCTTGGCAACTTAGCTGCGCAACAGGAAGGCACGCCGTTTCCGACTTTTGTTGAAACATTAATGATGGAAGTCACATTTGAAATTCTCCGTGAAGCAGGGATTCGCATGCCGCAGCCAGTCGGCCAAGCCGTATCGATTGTCGGTGCTATCGTCATTGGCCAAGCCGCTGTGCAAGCAGGGATTGTCTCTGCAGCAGTTGTCATTGTTATCTCGATTACAGCGATCGCCAGTTTTGTGTTTCCTACATACAGCATTGGCGTACCAATCCGTATTTTGCGATTTGGATTTATGGCTCTTGCTGCTTCGTTTGGCCTTTTAGGCATTTGTATTGGCTTTACTGCAGTGCTTTTACATTTGTCTACTTTAAAATCGTTTGGCATCCCTTATTTAAAAGGGCTTTCCCCGTTTGTATGGAAAGACCAAACCGACACAATTTTCCGTGCGCCTAAATGGTTGATGAATGAGCGGCCAGAAGCAACGACAAAGTTTAATCAAACGCGGCAACGTACACCAAAACCAAGCCCTAAAGATTGAATGAAAGGAGGATGCGGATTTGAAAGCAGAAATACAAAAAACGATGATCATTGTCGTCTCCTTTTTTCTTTTAAGCGGTTGTTGGGACCGTTGGGAACTCAATCAGCTTTCCTTAATTGTCGGCATAGCCGTTGATAAAGAAGGAGATGATTATGTGTTGACAATGCAGGCAATGAACCCTGCTGAAATCGCTTCACAGGAAACTGGCAGAGGCTATGCACAAGGTATCGACGTCCGCGAAAAATCTAAAACGATTCATGAATCGTTACGGAAAATGATCCAAAAAACACCAAGGCGATCGTTTGTTTCCCAATTAAAAGTGTTGATTCTAAGTGAAGATGTTGCGAGGGACGGTCTAGACCATGTATTGGATTTCTTTTATCGGGATCACGAAATGCGCTCTGATTTTTTTGTGCTAATTTCCAAAGATACGGCCGCTGAAAACATTTTAAATGTGCTAACGCCATTGGAAAATTTGTCCTCACAAAGCCTTTTTGATTCGATCGAGTTTTCGGGCCGTTCTTATAGCAGTACAAAGAAATTGACAATGGATCGTCTGTTTTATGAACTAAAGGCTGACGGCATTGATCCTTCGATTATGGGCGTAACGGTTTCTGGGGATTTACAGAAAGGTAGGACGAAGAAAAATGTCGAGCAAAACATGGCGGCTGCCTTTGTCGAAACCAATGGTTTAGCCATTTTTAAAGGCAGCAAAATGCTTACTTGGCTTTCTCAACCACACAGCAAAAACATTGAATACTTAAACAGTGGAATCGAGAACAGCGTCAAAAGCTTTACTTGCCCAAGCGGTGGCAAAATAGCACTAGAAATGCATTCAAACGATCCAGCTATAAAAATGGAGTTAAAAGACGGGGCGCCTTCAGTGACATACGACCTCTCACTTAAGGCCACCATTTCAGAAGTCGATTGCGTTGATTTGGACTTGTCCATCCCTTCTTCCTATGAACGGGTCGAAAAACAGGCGCAAACCGAGATGGAGTCAGACATTCGCGAAGCGATCGTCGCAACCCAACAAGCAGGTTCGGACATCCTTGGTATCGGACAGGAATTATACCGAAAATCCCCTGATTACTGGGAGCAAATCCAGGACGACTGGTACTCGATCTATCAAGACCTCGATGTGAAAATAAACATTGACATCACCATTTCTGATAGTGGAAGCATTATCAATTCTTTTTCAGAAGGTGATTATTAATGGTGTTGTCTTTGGTTTGTGTCCTGTTAAGCGCATTTGTAATCACATGGGTAAATTGGCGCGACTTAAAGGGCAATCGCAAAGTGCAGGTTGTCTTTTATACGATTCTAACGATAGCTACAACATATGGAGCGCTTTACGCATGGGGATTAGAGGTGCCGAGTATTGCTCGGGGGCTCACTTCACTCGTTAAGTCGTTTTAAAAAGCAACGTGTACGGCAAGAAAAGGAGAGTCGGATTTGATGAAAACAGTGGAAACATTCTCATCGCGGTCTTTTGCTACAATGGTTCTTTACGCAACAATTAGCACGGCGATGCTCGGCCTTCCAGGCTCATTGAGCTTTTTTATCCAGCAAGATGCTTGGCTTGTTCCGATTATCGGCAGCATCGTTGGCATCCCAATTATTTTTCTTTACACGTTGCTTGCTCGCTGGATGCCTTCTGATGTCATTTTTGACATGAACAAACGTACTTTCGGCAAAGTCGTAGGTTGGTTTGCTTCCTTTTTCTATATTTTGTTTCCACTGCTTCATTTCCCAGCAATTATGAGCTATGCCGTCACCTTTATTAATCATTTTTTGTTGCCGTCGACGCCTTTTTTTGTATGCTACTTGCTATGTTTGTCCATTATTGTGTTCGGCATCATATGCGGAATTGAAGCAATAGCCCGGACAGCATCGCTATGTTTGCTATTCTTTTTCGTTCCACTCACACTGCTGATTGGCTTAACTTTGCACGATGTCGATGTTGGCTATATTATGCCGATTGCCCATTCACCAATGGCAGCAACGACCCAAGCGTTCGCTATTTATATGGGCAATGTCGTTTGCAACGTCGTCATCCAACTATCGATTTTCCCTAAGCATATAAGCGATAAAAAAGCAGCCGAAAAAGCGATATGGCTCGGCTATTCCCTCGGTTGCCTCATTTTAATCGTGTTTACATTCCTATGCATCACCGTTTTAACACCGCAAGTCGTATCTCGTGATTTTTATCCAGCTCTGTCACTTGCACAGCGCATCGATGTCGGCCAATTTTTCCAGCGAATTGAAGCAACGATTACCGTCGTATGGTTTATCTCGATTTACTTCAATTTACTTCTTTATTTCTATGCGATCTTAACGGGAATTGCCCATTTATTCAATCTTAAAAAAGCCAAACCGTTAGTGTTGCCAATTGCAATGCTATTGTTGTTTCTTGGCGCCACTTATTTCACAAGCATAATTGAAGAGCGTGAATTTTTTCGATTCGTAAGCATTCCTCAATCGATTTTAACTGGTTTTTTCCTGCCTTTGTTTCTCGTTGCTGTCGGCCTGATTAAACGACGGAAAAAGAAACAACCTCTTTGGCCGAAGCACGCTAAAGAAAGCACAGGACCGCCTACTTCCTAAGGAGAAAGGCAATACGCCCATCGGTTTGCCTCTAACATGAAATGAGCTGCCTTTTTGCGGACAGCCCTTTCTGTTAGCTATTATTCGTTTCGAATTTCCCAGATGGCTTGCCCTGACAAGAGAAGCTCTTCAAATATAAGCTCATAGTAGTCGGATTCATTCACATCAAACACCACTCCTGTTACGTTTAAATTTCCGTTCGCAAATCCCATAGCTCAGGAAAAAAACGTTGCTCAAGGACACTCTTTAAGTAGTTGACTCCAGACGAGCCACCTGTGCCAACTTTAAAGCCAATGATTCGCTCGACTGTTTTCATATGGCGAAAACGCCATTGCTGTAACCAATCTTCGATATCGACTAGCTTTTCTCCTAGTTGATAGAGATTCCAATAACGATCCACATGTCGATAGACGGTCAACCACGCTTCTCGGACAGAATCATTTGCCACATAAGGTTTTGAAAAATCCCGTTCTATTAAGTGTTGGTCAATTGCTAGGCCGGCATTTGCCAATGCTTGAATCGAAACGTCATACAAGCTCGGTGCCTGATAGGCTTCAACCAGCTTTTCATGCAACTCCTTGTCTTTTTCGTAGATTTTTAAAATCGCTCTCGTTTTATGGCCTAGTGCAAACTCTATGAGACGATATTGATACGACTGGAACCCTGATGCCTGGCCGAGCTGTTCCCGAAATTCCATGTATTCAGTTGGGGTCAACGTCGAAAGAACGTCCCACGCTTGAATGATTTGTGATTGTGTTTTCGAGACACGCGCTAAGCGTTTAAACGATGATGGCAAGTCATTTGCTTTAATAGAGGCAATGGCTGCGTAAGTTTCATGGAGGATCAGTTTCATCCAAAGCTCGCTTACTTGGTGGATAATGATAAAAAGCATTTCATCATGATGATTCGACAGTCGCTCTTGCGCGGTTAAAACTTGATCAAGTTTTAAATATTCCCCATACGTCATCCTGTTTTTAAAATCGGTATGGATTCCTGTTTCTTCCTGTGGCGCTTGTTGTTGAAAAGGCTTCTGTTCGTTTGTCATACCTATGCCCCGCCTTCCTGTTTAAATGGCTCGGATAACGGCCCGTACTGGACTACCATCTGCCTCTTCCATTGGCAAAGGCAAGGCAATCAACTCATAATCGCCTTCTTCCACCTTATCTAACATAAGGTTTTCTAAAATAGAAATGCCATTGTCCGCTAAAGCATGGTGCCCTTCTAGCTCTTTACTATCCAATGGATCAACAGAAGGAACATCGACGCCAATGAGTATAATGCCTTTTTCCTTCATGTAGGCAGCACCGTCTGCCGTTACATATGGAATCTTATCAGGAAATGCAGTTGCTTGGTTCGGGACGGCTGTCTTTATTAACAACCTTTTTATTCCTTCTAAATGGAGAGGACGAAGGGCAGCTTGGTCGATTCTTTCGTGTTTAGATAAATCAACGACTCTTGCTTTTCCTATAAACACATTAATATCCAAGTCTGATATTTTGGCACCGTCGTCTTTAAAATGAAACGGCGCATCAACGTGAGTACCAGAATGGACACTCATCGCCATTTGGCCAATATTGACAGAACCTGTTTGCTGTTTGGAAAACGTCAACTGGTACGAATACGGCAAATCACCTGGCCAGTGGGCAAGTTTTTCATTAAGTGGCTGCGATACATCGATCCAGCGGTTCATGTTATTTGCATGATTCATTAAGCAACCACATCCCGTTCATTTTTAAATTTTTTGTAGCGCTCTTCCTTCATAATTAGCTTTAAGACCTGAATGCTATTCCATACTTCCTCAAACGTATTGTAAAGGGCAACCGGTGCGAGGCGAATGCCTTTCGGGCTGCGAAAATCAGGGATCACGTTTTCTTCCTTAAGCGCTTTGCAAATACGAGCAGCTTCTTCGTGTTCAATGTAAAGATGGCCGCCTCGTCTTTCATCCCTTGGGTTTTGGATCGTAAACTGGTACTCGGAAAGCTCGTGCTCGATTAGTGTCATCATATAGTCAGTCAGTTTTAACGACTTTTTGCGAATTTGGTCGATTCCTGCTTCTGCAAAAATGGCAAGAGATCCGATCAAAGGCGCGATGCTAAAAATATGAGGTGTACCAATTTGAAAGGCACCGGCATGTTCAGCATGCGTTAGCGTATGCTCCATGTCAAATTGTTTTTGTTTGTTTGAACTAAACCATCCAGCTAATCCTGGGCTTCTGCCAAAGTGTTTTTCGTTCACAAAAAGCGCCGCTACACTGCCCGGTCCGCCATTTACATGTTTATACGTGCACCAAAAAGCAAAGTCCACATCCCACTTTCCTAATTGGTGGGGAATGGAACCAATCGAATGGCATAAATCAAACCCGATTAGAATGTTTCTTTGATGAGCGGCCGTTGTTAACCGTTCCATATCAAGGATTTGCCCGCTTCGATATAAAACACTCGGCAAAACGATCAAAGCGACATCTTCTTTCATTTTTGCAATAATGTCCCCTTCATTTAGAATGTGACCATTTTCACTTTTCACTTGAATAAGGTGTTCCTCTGGATCAAGGCCTCGGAGGTGGAGCTGACTTTTTAATGCGTAAATGTCACTCGGGAAATTCAGCTCGTCTGCCAGTATTTTCGTTTTCTTTCCTTCGGGCCGAAAAAAAGAGCTAACTAATTGGTGGAGATTTGTTGTCGTCGACCCAGTAACGATCACTTCCTCCGCCTTCGCCCCTACAAGGAAAGCCATCTTTTCCCCCAATGATTCAGACAAATAAAACCAAGGGTGCTTCCCTTTTGTCCAGCCATCAATTCCATACTGTTTCCAAGAATCCAATACGTCAAGCAATGATTGCTCTGCACGTATGGACAGCAAACCGAGTGAATTGCCATCGAGATAAATGCTTTTTTTGTCAATGTAAAACTCATTGCGAAAGCGCGCAAGTGGATCAGCTGCATCCAGTTGTTGCGCATATTCTTTTGTGTAAACGCTCTCAAAACAAGGCATAAACGCCCTCCTAGGAAAGATGTCGTCCTGTTCATTTTACCGTTCTAGCTGAGATCACGTCAATGATGCAGCCCTTACTGCCAGAACTTGAAGAAGGCGATGGCTACAAGTAAATGCGCAATGGAGAACTCCTTGGACAATGCCTTTAAGCAACAAAAGACCCAATCCCGCCACAATAAGCAGGATTGGGTCTTTTTTAGTTAACCTTTACTTTTTTCTTCTCTTGTTTGCTTCTTAGTTGGCCGCAAGCCGCATCAATATCCGTGCCGTGTTCTAAGCGGACGCCGCAATTGATGCCCTTTTTCTTCAATGTGTCGAAAAACTGGGAAATGGCTTCAGGTTCGCTGCGTTGGTATTGGCTATGCTCATCCACTGGATTGTACGGAATCAAGTTTACATAGGAAAGGTGGCGTTTATCACCAATTAGCTCAGCTAACTGCAATGCCTCTTCTTTATGATCGTTGACATCCTTGATTAAAATGTATTCATAGGTCACACGGCGGTTTGTTTTTTCTATATAGTAGTTGATCGAATCCATTAATTTTTCAATCGGAAACGCTTTGTTGATTTTCATAATCCGTGACCTAAGCTCATTGTTTGGAGCATGCAAAGACACAGCTAAGTTGACTTGCAGTTTCAAGTCGGCAAATTCATAGATTTTGTGGGCTAGGCCGCTCGTTGATACGGTAATGTGCCTTGCTCCAATCGCCAACCCTTTATGATCTTTAATGATCTCAAGAAAATCGACTGTATTCTGGAAGTTGTCAAATGGTTCGCCAATGCCCATTACGACAACGTGGCTCACGCGCTCTTCTTTTCCTACTTGATCTAAATGGAACTGGACTTTCATAATCTGCTCGACAATTTCACCGCTGGACAAATCGCGGTTTTTAGTCAACAAGCCACTCGCACAAAAGCTACAGCCAATGTTGCAGCCCACCTGTGTGGTAACGCAAACCGAGAAGCCGTACTTATGGCGCATAAGCACCGTCTCAATTAAATTGCCGTCTTGGAGACGGAAAAGAAATTTAATCGTACCGTCCTTTGACTCCTGCCGCACATGTTCGCTCATTGTCTCAATGGCAAAGTGGTCTTCTAATAGCTGGAGGCAGTCTTTATTGACGTTGGTCATTTCTGCAAACGTCGTCACCCGCTTGCGATAAAGCCAGTCCCACACTTGCGCGGCACGAAACTTTTTATGGCCACGCTCCATCAGCCAGTCAGTCAACTGAGCCATTGTAAGGCCGTAAATCGATTCCTTTGACATGTTTTTACCCTCATTTCGTTCGTTCATGCTTATTCAAAGTTTGCCAAATAACACGGCAAACGGATAGTCGTATTCTCAAACCCTGATTATAGCATAGAACATGAGAGAAAGAAAATTTGTTTTTAGATTCACTTTTCCGGCTCAGGAAGGAGAAACTTACAAATGGTTGCCGCTACCAGCAACGCAATGGAAATATAAATAGCATACTGATAATGACCGTATTCGGAATAGAGCCAACCTGGCAAGTACGCTCCTAGAGCGGAACCAATTTGGTGGCTTAAAAACAGCCACCCAAGAATAAAGCCGACAGAATAGCGTTTAAAATACTGGGTGATTAACATTTGCGTAGGCGCGACCGTTGCAAAGCTAACCAATCCATAGATCATCGCAAACAGGAACAATAAAGCTGGATTATGGCTATTTAACAAAATAAAAAGCGCGACCGCTCTCGTCAAATATAACCACAACAAAAACTTTCGGCTGCTAAAACGGTCAGCGACAACACCTGACGCTAAAATGCCAATGACATTAAATGCTGCTAAAATGCTGACCGCTGTGCCGGCAACTTGGGTGGAAAACCCATGGTTATGGGAAAAAGGAATCAAATGGGTATCCATTAACCCCGTAGTCGTAAAGCCACAAATGGCAAATGGCAACAACACAAGCCAAAATTCACGTTTAACTACGACTTGCCTAAAAGAAATGTCTGCTTTTTTGCCTTCTTGGCTAGTGTCTTCCCCTTCTTGCCTTTCTCCGCCAACCGGCGACAATCCTTTTTCACGAGGATGGTTCCGTAAAAATAACATAATGATTGGAAAGACAACGACGATTAAAAACAAACCAAGTAAAACAACCGTCATCCGCCAATCAGACCAATGAATTAATGACAAAGACACGGGCACGAGAACCATTTGCCCGGCGCCGAAGCCTGTCTCCATAATGCCAAATGCCAACCCTCGTTTTTCGTTAAACCAGTTTGTAATCACAACCGTTGCCGCTACATTGGAGGCACCACCGACACCAAGTGAAACGAACAAGCAATACAAGACAAACAGTTGCCAAGGTTCGTTAACAAAAGCGGTTAACAAAATGCTGATACCGACAATGAGCGTGCTGAATGAGAGAACCATGCGTGCTCCCCATTTGTCTACTAGCTTCCCAATAAGAGGTTGGGAAACGCCGTATACAACAAAACTCAATGTCGATATAAGCGATGTTGTCCCTCGATCAAGGGCAAAGTCTTTTTCCCAAGGTTCCACAAAAGCGCCAAATGAAAGGCGCAGTCCTTGAACTGCCAGAAATGTCAAAAAGATAATGATGACAATCATCCATGCGTAATGAACCTTTCTGTTCATTTTCTCCACCTACCTCCGATTCCATCCTACTCTCTGTTGAAAGCACAAACTATTTTTTGGCTATGTGCTTGCCTATCTCCTTTTTTCTTCAGCTAAGAATTCGTTGCATGCAAAGAAAACGCAACCGACTGCAACCAGCCTGATACGCTAATCAAAAAAAGCATGTTTCCATTTTGAGCATCTAAAACACAGGTCACCACTGACTCATAAAAAATAAGGCCATAAATGGCCAGAGACTGTAGACAAAAAAAGGACGACAAGGCGTTTGCCTCGCTTATGTGCTTGATTTTGTCGAAGTTGACGACAAAATCAAGCAGCCCTAAATGGGCCGTTTGTCACTTAACTTTGTCGTTCAATAGTTGCTTTAATAAAACTATCTGATTGTTCCATCATTCTATTAAATCAAATAACGGCACAGCTTGTAAAGAACATTTTTTCACTTTTTTTAAAATGACGTACGGATCGCGTCAGGAATATCTTCTAGTTGGACTTCTTCCCAGCTATCGACAAATGCTTTTTTTGTCTTTAACCGCAAAAATGCCCCTTCCCGCAAATTTTTGCTTGCAGTAAACTCAACTGTCCTCACTTGGCCGTGTTCGTCAACTCCCTGTATTTCATATACATAGTCGCCAGATTCATTTTTAGTGCCGTCTTCCTCTATTGCCACGTACACATCTGTCACTGCTACAAATGGATTTATTTTCAACACAACAACATTGTCCTTAAACAAGAGCCAGCCAGCAATTATTAGAATGGCTCCTATGCTGAAGGCGATAGCTAGTCTGCGTTTCAACTTACTCACTCTCTTTCTTTTTTATTCAATTGTCTCGCTTCTCCCTATAGGAAACCATTGATCTGCCTTACAATTGACGGCGCCTCACTTACAATTTTGTCACCATCTATATAAATAGCAAAAAGCCTTCCTAGGATAGGAAAGCTTCTTTAATTAGGCGAGACGGCGATTGTGAAATGCAGCATACTACGCTTTTTGAACTCCGTAGTTTTTTGTAATGATTAACAAGACAAGGTGGCTATTAGGGTAACTTTAAGTCCGATTTAATCAGGGGTTGAGTTATTTTACCAAGATTGAGTATACTGTTCTTACAAAGAACCAATTTTTTATTGTTTTTATGTTACGAACTTGCGTTTCTATAAATATTCCACTAAGCAGGTGAAAAATGTGTTTTTTAAAAATTCTGTCAGTAACAAAAATGTTAATAACGCTTATTGGATAACCTTTTTATTTTGGGGAGGAGTGTTATTAGTAAACTCCATAACAGAATTATTTTATAGCCAGAGGTTAATTTCAAGCTCTTTTATTACTTTAGTTTTGGGTTTATTGCTATTTTTTATAGTTGTGTTTATATCAAATGTAAAAAAACAAAAACACTCCGATTAGTTAATAAAAGAGAAATATCTACTAGTCTAAAAACAAAAAATAAATTATGATTTTTATATGGAGTGGTCTTTTACGGAGAATGGAATAATTCTAAGTCTCATTTCATCCATTACCGACCTTAAATGTAGCTACTACTCTACTAATAATATTATATTGCCACAAACAAGAGCAGAAGGTCTTCCAGATTTCGCTTGGCGGATCATTCATCCCCTCCCTATTCAGGAAGGGGACTTCTTTTGGAAGGCTATTAATAACGATTCCGCGTTTTCAACTAAGTAGTTCCGCTTTTCAACAAACACACGCCAATGTTTCAACCAAGACTATTCACACTCTCCAAGCAACTTCCATACGCCCCATTCTCCTGTTGTTCCTGGTTCTTCTCCTGTCGTCCACCATTTCGCCTCATATAAATGTCCTTTATGCTGGACTTGGTCTCCGCCTGTGTAGACGGCTGTCTGTTCCCAGTTAGGAGCTGCACACGCCTCACCGCCATTTTTCGCTTTCGTTGTGACGTTTAAAGCTTGTCCGGTGTGCCTGCTGCCATCTTCATACTCAGCAGAAACAGTAAATGTATACGCCGTGCTTGGTTGCAGGTTGGTAATCGATAGAGACGTTTCGTCTGTCACTTGTTCTTCTGTGCCGTATTGAACGATATACCGTGTCGCTGCTTCGCTTGACGGTTCCCACGAAAGAGTGATGGATGTGGATGTAACGTCCACGGCGCGAATATCGCGAGGCGCCAATGAAGGTTCTTCAGGGTTTTGCCCTTTTCCCGGCTCAAAATCCAGTTGCTCCGCTAATGCTGTAAGGAGTGTTCCATTTCGGTCACCGCTCACCTCCCAAAACATCGAACCTGCCAGATTGTTGGCTTTAATAAAATCGGTCTTATGCTGGAAGGATTCTGCATCATCGTACGTAATAAAGGTACCGTTTGCCGCATTGTACAAGAAAGGAACTTTCGCAACATCGTTCCAATAGCGTTGATAGCCATTTTTATTTACATAATTGTCTTCAAGGTCTGAGAAGTCAAATACACCATTTTCCCACGTTCCTTCTTGAGGAGGAGAGCAGTGTTGGTACTCGCCGTGATTTGCTTCTTCGCAATTCATCCAGCCTCTCCCATAAAAAGGCATTCCTAATACAAGTTTATTTGCTGGTACCCCTGCATGCAAATGACCGTCGACAGCGCTTTCAACATTAAATTGCTCAGGCGTCGGAAGCTCTGAATCGGCTGCCGCTGGATCAAAGTAGAGCGGAGCGTTGTGGCCGCTCGTATTTTGCCAACCACCGTTAAAATCATAGGTCATAATGTTGATCCAATCGACCACTTCGGCAATTTCGGCTAGCTTGTTATTTTCTACATATTCAGAACTGGCTCCTGAGGCAATTGTCACTAAGTACTCTTTTCCGTCCTCTTGGCCCGCCTCATTTAATTTGTTGCGTACTTCTTGCAAAAGCAGAACATGGTTCTCCTTATCTTCAGGGCGGCGGCTATTGCCTGGAAGCCCTCCACTTACTGGATATTCCCAATCAATATCGACGCCGTCAAACCCATATTGGCGGATGAAATCAACTGCCGAATTTGCAAAGTTTTCTCGTGTTTCCTTTGTTGCTGCGACGTCAGAAAAACGGTTCGACCATGACCATCCGCCGACAGAGATCAACGTTTTTAAATGGGGATGTTCTTCTTTCAGTTTTTGCAACTGCTTAAAATTCCCCCGTAGCGGCTCGTCCCAAGTATCGCCTGGATTGGACTTTTGTGCATCGATCCAAGGGTCGCCCATAACAATTGACCCGTTCGGTACATCGATGACGCCATTTTCATCTTGACATGACCAAGTTTGCGGATTTGGACTAGCAGGGTCTGGATTGCCATGTCTACCATCCCAACAAATGTTGGCAAATGCGTAATTAATATGACTTACTTTCGAAGCATCGATCTCCCAAACTTGAAAATCTCGTCCATAGGCGCTCCAAGATGGATAGTAAGCGACAATTTTGTAAGGGTCGTCCTCTGACTTTGTTGCAGCATTTACAGATTGTCCGCCTCCACCCGATACAAGTAGCAAGAAAACAACAAACAGAGGTGTGAGCAGTTCCCCCAATCGTTTCCATTCCATTCGTACTCCCCCCAGTCCATTTATTAAGTAGCATCAACCATAAGTTGTTACTACTAATTCGATCATAAAGGTAATAACAATAACAATCAACGTCATTATTATAATTTTCGAAAAATAGTTCTTTCTATCTATATTGGACTTATAAATTCATTGGTTTTGCTAGTTACACCCAATCCTTTTTCTATTTCATTACTTGATTTTTAGCTGTTACTACCTTTTAAACATCCGTAAATACATATTCGTTAGAAAATGTTATAATGACTGTTGATAAAACGTCTTAGCCGTACCCACTGAAAGGAGTAACAACATTGAACGTGAATAAAAAAGGCACTGACCAGTCGCTCCATGCTTACGTTAAACAAGAGTTAGTTACCGCCATCCAACAAGGAGTTTATCCCGTTAAATCCCAGCTGCCAACTGAGGCAGAACTGTGCAAGATGTATGATGTTAGCCGAACGACGATCCGAAATGCACTACAGCAACTTGTCATCGATGGGTATGTAGAACGTATCCAAGGGCGAGGCACCTTTGTCGCCAGCAGAAGGGTCAAGCAAACGTTATCTGCAACGCAAGGGAATTATCGGGAGCAATTGCAATTGCAAGGAAAAAAACCAAAAATACAAGTGATCGATTTGAAAGTCGTTCCTTCTGATGAGTTCTTGTCTGCCATGCTTGAAATCGAAGAAAATGAGCCTGTCCACCGCCTTGAACGAATCCGTTATGCAGACGACGCCCCCTTACAATACGAAATCGCTTATTTGCCTTGGCGCAAGACGACTTGGCTAACGAAAGAAGGGGGAGAACACTCACTCTATCAACTACTGCAAAGCCAGCCGGATCTCTCGCTTCACCAGACAAAAGAACATTTGCATATCGCCCTCGCAGATGAAGAAGTAGCCGCAAAGCTAGGGATTTCAGTTGGCGACCCTTGCATTCAAATTGAAACACACGCTTATTTAGCCGACGAGTCTAAAATCGAATATTCAATCGCTTATTTCCATGGAGAAAAAGCTAGTTTTACGATTGAACGAAATTATCAAAAACCGACCAAGACTTGTTAAGTCTGAGTCGGTTCGTTTTTTCCAAGCAAGTGTCCTACCGTTTGTTTCACTTGTGTCAAAATCCTAAGCTCCCGGGCACGGTCGTCAACATAGGAAGAATATTTCCTTAACGTTTCATCTATGTATGCTGGGTGGCACATCACTTCAATGGTCCCATCATACCCTTTGTATTGTTGGGATAGTTCAGCAAAATAGGCCTCGTTTACGCCTTCTTTATAAAAGTTTGTATCGAGTAGATCAGACCAGAAGCGAATGCCAGCAGGTGCTTGTTTAAAGCCAGTCCTTACAGGCAGGTCATACGTTTGTGCAAGGTGCTTGATCACTGGGATGACAGGCTCCCACGTATGGATGTGGTGGTGGCTGTCAAGGTGCGAAGGCGTGATCCCTTTTGTATAGAATTGTTGAATTTGTGCGTTCCACTCTTTCTCCACTTCCTCCACGTTGATCTCATGTGTTGCTCGCCGAAATTGACTAGTAAGACGAAACTCGCCTTGTTGGTTGATTAATGTAGGGCAGTCCGACGTTAAGGGAACGCCGCAAGTCAAAGTTAAATGAACACCCACTTGCAAATCGGGATAATGCTCCATTAGTTGGAAGGCATGGTCTGTTGCAGGCATGTTTGTAAGCATAGTCGTTGATGTGACGATTCCTAGTTCATGGGCGTCCACAATCCCGTAATTGACACCACGGGATAGTCCAAAATCATCTGCATTTACAATCAGCTTCACGGTATGATCCTCCTCTTACTCTTTTTTTCTTCTCTATTATATCACAAAGTTGTAATTACGTATAAAAACAACCACTTGAATAAGTAGTTACAAATTTAAGTTGATTAGTAATTACAAATGTGATATATATGGTTTAGAGGAAGCGCTTTCTCTGTGATCAAGGGAGGAGAAAACATGTCACTTAAAGTCGTTATCATCGGTGGTGGGTCGAGTTATACCCCTGAAATTATTGAAGGATTTATTGATCGGTATGAACGAGTGCCCGTTAGCGAAATCGTTCTTGTCGATATTGATGCCGGCGCTAGAAAATTAGCGATTGTCGAAGCGTTATCAAAACGAATGATCGAGAAATCAGGCTATCCCATCCACGTGCGCAGCTCATTTAACCGGCAGCACGCTTTAGAAAATGCTGACTTTGTTACGACGCAAATACGAGTAGGCGGGTTGGAAGCAAGAGAAAAGGACGAGCGAATTCCATTAGAGCATGGGCTAGTCGGCCAGGAAACGAATGGAGCAGGCGGCGTATTTAAAGCGTTTCGCACCATTCCCGTTTTGCTTGAGATTGCCAATGACATTCATAAGATTTGCCCGCAAGCGTGGATGATTAATTTTACCAACCCAGCAGGCATCGTGACGGAGGCGTTGCTCCACCATAGCCTCCATAAAAAAGTAATTGGCGTATGCAACATTCCATTCAATATGAAAACAGGAATTGCGGAAATGTTCTCCTGCCCTGTGGAACAAGTGGAGATCGAGTTTATCGGGATGAATCATTTTGTCTTTGGAAAGCGTGTTTTTATTCGTGGCGAAGACCGCACCAATGAAGCATTAGCAAAACTCACAGCGGACAATGTCCATTACTCTCCTGCCAACATTGTCTCTCTTGGATGGTCTAAGGCGTTTGTTACGGCAATACAGCTGCTTCCAAACCCGTATCACATGTATTATTTCCAAAAGGAGGAGGTGCTGAAAAGGGATCTTGCTGCCTTTAGGGAACATGGGACGAGGGCGCAAATCGTCAAACAAGTTGAAAAGTCGCTTTTCCACACGTATGAAAATCCAGCATTGTCAGAAAAGCCAAAAGAACTGGAACAGCGCGGCGGGGCTTATTACAGCGAAGCAGCGTGCAACTTAGTAGAAAGTCTTCATACCAATAAACAAGATATTCAAACAGTGAACACACGTAATAATGGAAGTATCCGAGATTTGCCTGATGATGCAGTCGTTGAAATCAATGCTGTCATTACGAAAGAAGGCCCTAGGCCTCTTGCTGTTGGAAACATCCCTCTACAAGTCAAAGGAATCATTTCGCAAATGAAAGCGTTCGAACAGCTTGTCGTTAAAGCTGCATTGTCCGGCGATTATTACGATGCGTACAATGCGCTTGTTATGAACCCACTCGTTGCCGATGAGAAAAAAGCCAAGGCCATTTTAGACAAACTGCTTGAAGCCCATAAAGACCACTTACCACAATTTTATCGTAAAGGAGTTGTTAGCCAATGAATCCAGTGATGCAGTGGATGGAGAAACATTTTATTCCGATTGCGGGACGGATCGGTTCACAACGTCACTTAGTTGCGATTCGCGACGGTTTTGTCGCGATCATGCCGTTAATCATTATTGGCTCATTCGCTGTCTTGATTAACAATTTGCCTATCGCGTTTTTCCAAAACTTTATGGCCGACCTATTCGGCGAAAGCTGGACAACGCTTGGCGGCAACATCTGGGATGGGTCGTTTGCGATCCTTTCATTGCTTGTCGTGGCAGGAATTAGTTACAATTTAGCTAAGTCTTATGATGTGGATGCTCTGTCTGCTGCACTTCTTGCTGTTGGCTGCTATATCATTTTGACGCCAACGACGGATGATTGGGGACTATCATTCGCTTGGACGGGAGCGCAAGGTCTGTTTGTCGGTGTATTGACGGCAGTTATTGTAACGGAGCTTTTCCGGCTTTTGTATCACTCGAAATTTACCATTAACATGCCTGAAGGCGTCCCGACTGGCGTTGTCAAATCTTTCCGCGCCCTTATCCCTGCCGCTGTCACTCTCATTCTTGTCTCCAGCCTGCAAATGTTGATCACGGCGTTGACAGACGGCAGCATTCACGAACTCGTCTTTGAGGTCATTCAACAACCATTGCAAGCATTAGGAAATACGCTACCTGCCGCATTTATCATTACCTTTTTGAATCAGTTGCTTTGGTTTTTCGGTTTGCACGGCACAAACATCTTAGGACCAGTCATCGATTCGATCTACCTTCCTTTGCTCGAAGAGAACATTCGTTTATTTGCAGAAGGCACTAGTGCAGCCGATGTCCCTTACATTGTTACGAAACCATTTTTAGACGCCTATGTATTCATGGGCGGCTCAGGTACGACACTTGCCTTAATTGCCGCCATCTTTCTTGTAAGCGCGTCCAAACATTATCGAACGATTGGGAAATTATCAGCACCAGCCGGGGTGTTTAATATTAACGAGCCCGTGCTATTCGGCTTGCCTGTCGTGCTAAATCCCTTGATGCTCATCCCATTTTTAACGGTTCCCGTACTTTTAACACTCACATCCTATCTCGCTATTGCCAGCGGACTTGTGCCAAGGACTGTTGCCCTTGTCCCTTGGACGACGCCGCCCTTCATTAGCGGCTATTTGGTGACAGGAGGATCATTTGCTGGCGTCGTGCTCCAGCTTTTTAACATCACTCTTGCGACCATTTTTTATATTCCATTTATAAAAGCGGCGATGAGAGCCGAACAGAAGAATTTTGATGACAAAGGAGATACTGGCGATGACGACACAACAAAAGCCTCTTGAGGAAATTTCGTTTCAAATCATCCTTCATTCAGGAAACGCCCGTTCATTTGCGATGGAGGGAGTCCAGCTAGCGAAAAAAGGAAAATTTGCAGAAGCGCGCGAACGTCTCGAACAAGCAGACAACGAATTCTACCAAGCCCACCATGCACAAACGAGTTTGCTGCAAGGTGAAGCTAGAGGCGATCAAGTTGCCCCTTCCCTTTTGTTAATCCACGCCCAAGACCATTTAATGACATCAATGACAACGAAAGAGCTTTGCTTGGAAATTATTGAACTACACAAAAAATTTGCTAAGGAGCGTCGTTAATATGAATATTTTACTCGTTTGCTCTGCTGGGATGTCTACAAGCATGCTTGTTGATAGAATGAAAAAAGCAGCTGAAGAATTAGAAGTACACGCAACGATTACAGCAACGGCTGAAGCAGGGTTGGCTAATGAGCTTGACACGACAAACGTCATTTTAATTGGACCGCAAGTACGCTATTTGGAAAACAAAATTACAAAAAAAGCAGAACCCTATGGCATTAAAGTCGCCGTTATCGATTCAATTGCCTATGGGACGATGGATGGAAAAAAAGTTTTGCAACAAGCATTGGCTTTATGAACGTTGCCGACAAAATCATTGAGGGCGTTTGTCAACATGACGCAAAATCGAGTAAAGTCTAAATAGCACAGAGAAAGGAACATTTAGCTAAAGTCTGGCTTGCCACGCACAATGGTGGCAAGTTTTATGTTCTCCCTGTTAGGAACTGGCGTTTACTTTTGCAAAGCTTGGTTGGTTTCTACTAAAAAGGAACCAATCGGCTTTTCGTTTACCACATAATCGGCGATTGTGTCCAACGGGGTAGGATCGCGGTTTACAATGATGAGCTTTGCCCCGTGTTCTTTCGCCATTCTTGGAAAAAGATTAGCTGGTGATACAACTAGCGACGAACCTAGCACGATGAAAACATCTGCCTCTATCGAATGCTGCTCCGCTAAGGCAAGTACGTTTGAATCGAGCGGTTCTCCAAATAAGACAACAGACGGACGAATAAACCCGCCGCAGGAACAGTTTGGTTGGTTGTTCATGTAGCGGTCAACGTCGTAGTGTTGACCGCATTGAATGCAGTATAGCTTTTGAATCGATCCATGGAGTGGGAGTACCGTCTGGTTTACTGCTCGTTCGTGCAGTCCATCTGTATTTTGGGTAATGATCGCGGTGACCGGGAGCTGCTGTTCCCATGAGGCCAATACATCGTAGCCTTTATGGGGTTGTACATGCTGAAGCTGCTCCATACGCAGCCGGTAAAAGTCAATAAAGGCTTGGCGATTATTGGCCATTGCTTGTAAACTCGCCAACGCCTCTGGCTTATTCCCTTTCCACAAACCTCGGCTCGAGCGAAAATCAGGGACACCGCTTTCTGTACTCATGCCTGCTCCGGTGAAGACAACCATTCTCTGCGCTTCTCGTAACCATGTTGTGAGCAAGTGACCACCTCCATACTGAGAAAGTTCATTCTCCTCAAATGCGTTGCCCTAACCTTCCCTTCTACCATTTAGAAAGGCGAATGTGGTTGTCAAACACTGGCTTTTTGTTTTTCCATGAATTGCTCCATGTATGTAATAACTTGCTCTAAAGGAACCGAAATCCCTTGGGCTGGAATGTTGATTGGCGCTTCAAATCCTTGATTCATACGCATTGCCATTTGTTTAAACCCTTTTTGTTTGGCTAACACACGATCTATGTCTTTCGGAACAATGCCGAGAAAATGTTGCCCTAATACAGAGTAAATGAAGTACCGATCTACTTCCTCCCAGCGAATAAGCCCGGCCCCGGCCGCCGATGCATTGTCTACAATCCCTTCTTGGTTAATATGCAACGAAGGCTTTGGCTTCACTACTCGGTATAAAAGATAGACAAAGCAAAGACCAAAAAAGACGATGCCTACTGGCGCAATAATTGGAAAAAGCGTTGCAAAGATTCCCGCGCTCCCCGTACTTCCTTGTAACAAACTTTCCTGGTTCAGTGCCAAAACAACCGTCAACGCCGTAAACAGAAAGGCAAGTGTACATAACAAGGCCAATTTAAACGGATTTGGATAAATAATGACTTGATTTTCTTCGACTATTACTTTCTTAGACATGCTCAACTTCCCCTTTTCTGAAAAATCAAATCGCGCGAACAAGTGATATTGACAAAAGATCATTACTTATTCGCCATTTGCTTCATTCCTTGACACGGAAAGTAAGAATTCGGCTATTTTCATTTTATCCCATTGTTTACCAACATGGAAGAGCTTCATTGGGAACGACAGGGCAGCGTTCGTTTTCCTAACAGCGACATAGACTGAGCGAACTTTTGATGATAAGATGACAGCGAACAACGCGTATAAAAGGAGCACACGTTAAGTGGATCGATTGGAAAAATACCAGACTGTCATTTTGTTTATTGCGGTCATTGTTGGCGTCTGCCTTGGCCAGATTGCCCCGATTGCCACAAGCGCAGAAATGCTTATTCTTCCGTTCTTGCTGTTAATGTTATATGGTCTATTTTTAAACATTCCGTTAAAACAAATAAAGCAATCGTTCCAACACAAGCGCTTTTTTTGGGCAAGCCTCCTTCTTAATTTTGTCTGGACGCCACTTCTCGCTTGGGGGCTTGGAGCCGTCTTTCTCAAAGAACATCCAGCTTTATGGCTCGGTTTTATTTTATTAATGGTTACGCCTTGCACTGACTGGTATCTCGTTTTTACAGCCATGGCTAAAGGAAATGTTCCACTAGCTGCTTCCTTACTGCCTGTAAACTTGCTTTTGCAATTGCTGCTTTTGCCGCTCTATTTGCTTCTTTTTGGCGGAACTACAGAGCTGCCTTCCCTTCAGTCAGCTGCCCAAAGCGCAATGGGCGTCTTGGTGATTCCGTTTGCATTGGCTTATGGGACAAGGGGGATATTAAAAAAACGAAAACGATTTTTAGAACAAAAACTTGTACCGTTCTTTTCTTCCGCACAGCTGCTCTTTCTGGCATTGGCGGTTATGGCATTGTTTGCTTCGCAAAGCCAGAGTCTATTTCAGCACGCTACGCACTTATTGAGCTTGCTGCTGCCGATTTTTCTTTTCTTTGTAATTAACTTCTGCATAGCCCTAGCAACTGGAAAATGGTTTTCATTCTCTTATAAGGACACAGCTAGCCTACAGCTCACTGTTCTGGCCCGCAATTCGCCACTTGCTCTAGCTGTAGTAGTTGCCGCTTTTCCTGGTGAACCTTTCATTGCTCTTGCCCTTGTCATTGGCCCTTTGCTTGAGTTACCAATCCTCGCGCTCGTAGCCTATGCGTTGTTGTATATAAAGAAGCGGACCCATGTTTTCGTCTAAGCACAGCTCTTACGTTCGTATTCTAAAACAAAAAGTCTCGCCCCCTGCTGTTTTTCCCACGTGCCAAAGCCTATCGGCTTTTTATCGAATCGATAGGCTTTGTTTTTTATTTGGTTGGCATTGATTCTAGACCGACAAGCGTTAACCAGTTTGCAGCGCCTTTTCGACCAAAAACACTATGTGCCGTTGACCAATATACCAATCCGTCCCATGCCGCCAAGAAATATCGGTCCAACGGAAACCATATATGCATCACTGCAGTTTTTTATCCGCTGACTGCGCCGCCGAATACCGTAGCCCCATGCTGAACAAAACAAACACGGCAATGATGGCGAATAAGTACGCCGAGTACCCCGAACCAAGTAATGGATGCCAAAGAAATACGGTTAACGATCAGCCCACCCATTCCTGCGCCAACAGCCATGGAAAGCTGCATCATGGAACTGTTCAAGCTCAACATTACTCCTGAGGATTCAGGAACAAGCGAGACCAGGTTAAATTGCTGCGCAGGTGCGGATGACCAGGCGGCAAAAGACCAGAGGATCAAAATTGCAAATACGGCGATGACCGATTGCCCGACTAAGGCTAGCAAAATCAACGAAATGACGTGAAGCACCATCCCTGAAATAAGCGTGAATTTGATGCCACGTTTATCCGTGCTGTAGCCACCGACTTTTGAACCAATTAAACTGGCAATGCCGAACACGAACAGAGCTGCACTTATCAATGATTCATTTATATGAGTCACCTCTAGCAGAAAAGGGGTGATGTAAGTATAGGCGAGGGAATATCCTCCCAACCAGAAGAACGTAATCGCTAAAGCTACCAGAACCTGAGGTTTTTTTAACAAAGCAAATTGGTTGATTAGTGGAACAGGTTTGTCGCCCTGCATACGTGGAAAAACTGCAGCTATGACAAGCATGGAGATGGCCCCGACAATTGCGATGACCAAAAATATCGCTTTCCAGCCAAAAGCCGAGGCTACCATTCTGCCGAGCGGGACGCCGATGATGAGCGATGCGGTAATGCCCATCGTGACGTTAGCGATGGCGCTGGCCTGCTTGCCGGACGGAGCGATTTTGGCGGCGATGCTGAGCGCGTTAACGGTGACTACCTCGGCGCCTATTGCCGTAATGATTCTCGCGGCAATGAAAAGACCGAAGCCGGACAATATATATGTCAGCAGATTTGCGGCAATAAAGAGACCTAGCGAATAAAGAAGGAGCTTGCGCCGGTCCATCTTGGCCGTCAGCGCCATCAATATAGGTGTAACGACCGCATAGGCCAGGGAATAAACCGTAATAAGCTGGCCTGCTGTCGCAACGCTTGTTCCCAACGTCTCTGCGATCCGGTCTAATATCCCAGAAATGACGTAATTGGATGTTCCAACTAAAAAGCTAATCAAGGCTAGAACGTACACTTTCCATGCGCTCTTCATCATTCACTCTCCTGATGTGTTTTAAAGAACTATTTTTTAAAAACAATCTTTACATATTGTTATTCCTTAAGCATTTTGTTAAAGAAAGGGACATCATCGACTGCCAGCCTCACCGTCGGATGACCGGACTTCGCCGCCTTTTGCGCGGGCAACAAACATGAGTGGCACCGATACTAGCACGTTATGACTCTCCAATCTTCGAGTACCACAATGACAGCCGAAGCCTCAACCTCTTTTGATTTGTGAAACCGACATGTTTCTCTCCTCCTTTTGGAAAAGAAGCATTCTAAATTCGTATCTATGCAACATTTGTTGTTTGAACAACATTCGTTGTATTCATATGTTATAATTCCAACCAGATGGTGAGCAATCATCAATAGCCATGAACCGTTGTATAAACAACACCCTTTCTATAATGTCGTTTTATTGGGGGAGATTTTAACCATGACAACTAAAAAGAATGAAGCTGATCCTCGTGTGATACGTACACGGCGACTTCTTCAAGACGCTTTTGCTTCATTAATTCAAGAAAAAGATTTTGAATCGATAACCGTTAAAGATATAGCAGAGCGGGCTACTGTTAACAGAGCAACGTTTTATGCGCACTTCATAGATAAATTCGAAATTCTTGAGGCTAGACTAATGGAATCATTTATGACAATCATAAATCGTAGAATATGCGGTCACGAAGTATTAAATGAAGAAACCATTCAGAGCATCTTTCTGGGTGTATGCGATTTTCACAAGGATCTAAGCGCTATGTGCAAAAGAAGGAATGCATCGCTCGGAGCTGTATTTGAAACTCAAATAAAGGAAAAAATTCAAACGATACTTCTTTCCTTTATAGACAAAGACAAGATGCTATCAAGTTCAAACGCGCAATTCTTAATCAATACAGCTTCTATTATGTTAAGTTGGGGGATGTATGGATTGGCTTACGTTTGGAACAAGGAGGGGCGTCAAATAAGTGCGGAATCATTCGTTAAACAAAGTATGCCCTTAGTAATGAACGGAGCCAAAGAACTGCTGGAATAGGTCCTGTCGCTATTGCTGTGGAAGAAACAAGATGCATACAAAAAAGACCCACTCCCACGCGAAGTGATACGCTCCCACCATCTAATTTATAAACGCAGCTATAGTATGATGGATTGGCTGCTACCTCTTTCTTGTTTAGCTAAAATCGATCATACTGAAATAGAAACGAAGAACACATATACTTGCATGAGAGATTGATGAAGCGGAGTGGTCTGAATGAAACTGATTATAGGAATGACAGGGGCTACAGGGGCCATTTTTGGCATCCGTTTGCTCCAGCAACTACAAAAAACAGAAGTGGAGTCCCATTTGGTGATGTCGCCATGGGCTGCTGCTACGATCCAAGCTGAAACGCCTTTTACCGTAAAAGATGTTGAACGGCTTGCCGATTATACGTATTCGCCTAAAGATTTAGGCGCAGCGATTTCAAGCGGCTCTTTTCAAATCGATGGCATGATGATCGCCCCGTGCAGCATGAAGACGCTCGCTTCAATCCGGACAGGCCTCGCAGACAACCTGGTTACACGGGCCGCTGATGTCATGTTAAAAGAGCGTAAACCGCTATTATTAATGACACGGGAAACGCCACTTAATGATATACATTTAGAAAACATGCTGGCTTTGTCGCGAATGGGGGCTCATATCGTCCCGCCAATGCCCGCTTTTTATAACCAGCCGCAAACGATTGATGATCTTGTTGACCATATCGTTTACCGCACCCTTGACCAATTCGGCATTCACTTGCCTGATGCAAAACGCTGGCAAGGATTAAAAGCAGAGCGCCGCGATCCTGGTTTTTAGGTGAACTATATGTAAAAGGAGCTGACACTGGGTGTCAGCTCCTTTTTTATAGTCATACCCTTAAACGCCTGAATACGCCATAAATCCTCCATCAACGGGGATCGTAACGCCTGTCACAAACCGCGAAGCGTCTTCATCGGCAAGCCACAAAAGTGTTCCAAGCAAATCTTCAGGTTTGCCGAAACGGCGCTGTGGTGTGTGGGCAATGATTTTTTCGGCCCGCTCCGTTAGCGAACCGTCTGGCTTTGTTAATAAAGCGCGGTTTTGCTCAGTTAGAAAGAAGCCAGGGGCGATGGAATTGGCCCGAATGCCTGAGTCAGCAAAATGAACGGCGAGCCACTGAGTAAAATTGTTAATGCCCGCTTTTGCAGCGCTATAGGCTGGAACTTTCGTCATCGGTGATGGAGCAGACATGGATGAAATATTGATTACCGAACCGCCGCGTCCGAGCATTTGTTTGACAAAGGCTTGTGTCGGAATGACGGTGCCTTGCAAATTTAACCGAAATACGGAATCAAAACCATTCGGCGCCAAATCAAAAAACGATTTTGCCGACTCGTTTTCCAAATCGCCTTCCTCATAAGTTTCCTTGTCAGTAATGGCGTCTGGATGGTTTCCACCAGCACCATTTATAAGCAAATCACAAGGGCCAAACTCTTCCTTGACCGTAGAGGCCGCTTGTTGGACCTGCTCTTCATTAAGCACATCACAAGCTAGCGCTATCGCCTTCCCGCCTTGTTCCCTAATTTCCTGGGCAACTGCCTCGCCTTTTTCTTTCGTCCGATTTAGAATCGCGACTTTCATGCCATGTATGGCAAGTTCTTTTGCCATTGCCCGGCAAAGAATGCCGCTTCCGCCAGTCACAACAGCGACTTTCCCCTTTAATGACTCATGCCCAACTGCCATTACGATTGCCTCCTTTTTGCTTCAAGCTCATATGCATCCCAAAGTCCCCACAAATGCATGATGCCAAGAGCACGGTCGTAGAGGCCATAGCCAGGACGGCATTTTTCATCCCAAATATGGCGGCCGTGGTCAGGGCGCGCGTAGCCAGTATAGCCATTTTCGTGGTAGGCCTTAACGACATCGGCAATATGAACAGAACCGTCTTGTGAACGATGAGATGTCTCGATAAAATCCCCATTATCATAGACTTTGACATTGCGGATATGAGCAAATGGAATTCGGTCGTGGAAACGGCGAATCATCTTCGGAATATCGTTTTCTGGGTTTGCACCGAGTGAACCGCTGCATAGCGTAATGCCATGGGCTGGGCTGTTTGACAATTGCAAAAAGCGCTCAACGGCGGCCTCACTTGTTATGATGCGCGGCAAGCCAAAAACAGACCATGGCGGATCGTCAGGGTGGATCGCCATTTGAATGCCATGTTCCTCGGCAACTGGAAGTACTTGCTCTAAGAAATACTGCAAATGCTCCCATAGATCTTCTTCTGTCACATTCTCGTAAGCTTTGAGCAATTTTTCAATATGAGCCAAACGCTCTGGCTCCCAGCCAGGCATGGTAAAGGCCGCGTTGCTTGTCGTTTGTCGTACCAATTCGTGGGGGTCCATGCTGTCCACTTTTGCTTTTTCATAGAAAAGAGCAGTAGATCCGTCTTCCATTTCTTTAAACAAATCTGTGCGTGTCCAATCAAACACAGGCATAAAGTTGTAACAAATCACCTTCGCACCGACCTTGGCGACATTACGAATGCTTTCTTTATAATTCTCAATGTATGCATCACGCGTCGGCAAGCCTAGTTTAATATCTTCGTGGACATTAATGCTTTCAACCACGTCTAAATGAAACCCATAACGGTCGGCCTGTTCCTTTACTTTCATGATGTCTTCCAAAGGCCATACTTCGCCAGCCATTTTATCGTGCAACGCCCAAACAAGCCCTTCTACTCCAGGGATTTGTTTGATTTGCTCCAGTGTTACGCTGTCGTTGTTTTCTCCGTACCACCTAAATGTCATTCTCACTTGCTCTCATCCTCTCTATCAAAGATTAACACTGCTTTACGGACATTAGCAGGCTCCTTTTCAAGCAACTCGATTGCCTTTTTCACCTCATCAAAATCAAAACGATGGGATATAATCGAGGCTGGGTCAACCTTTTGTTCATTCACTTGCCTAATAACGCCGGGAAATTGGTTTGTTTGCAGCCTTGAGCCTGCTACAGTCAATTCTTTTTTCGTTAACAATAAAGACGGAATGCTCGACGGCGTTTCATTAAAGCCTAATGTCACTACCGTTCCAGCAACAGAAGCAAGCCTAACTGCTTCAGCAAATGTTGTATTCGTACCAACTGCATCAATGACAACATTCGCGAGTTCGCCATCGGTTTTCTCAAACAGGACTGTTTCCGGCTCTTCATGAGGCAAATGAATTGTAAAATCAGCGCCTACCTGTTTGGCATAATCGAGCCGGTTGGCTTGTAAATCAGAAATGAAAACCGTTGCGCCTTTTTGCTTCGCCATGATTAAACAAGCGATGCCTGTTGGTCCTGCGCCCATGATAAAAACAGTATCTCCAGGCTCAATGTTGCCACGATATGCAGCTTGGGCGCCGATTGTCATTGGCTCGACAAGAGCAGCTGCTTCAAAAGGCAAATTCCCTTTTACTTTGTGCCAGTTAGCTTCAGGAGCTACCATCCATTCACGCATCCCACCATCACGGTGTACGCCAAACACTTCCAACTTTGCGCAAACATTCGGGCGACCTTTTTTGCAAGCGTAGCATACGCCGCATGATGAAATGGGCTCAAGCGCTACACGGTCGCCAGGACGAAGGTCATGGACGCCGCTCCCCACTTCTTCAACAATGCCTCCGACTTCATGGCCGATAATGCGCGGGTAGACAGTAAACGGATTACTGCCATGGTAAATGTGCATGTCTGAACCACATATCCCTACAGCTTGCACTTTGACAAGTACATCCGTGTCATTTTCAAGCTCTGGCTTTTTTACTTCAACTATGTGAATGTCCCCTGGCTTTCTAACTTCAATTGCTCGCAAATGCGCCACTTCCTTTTCCGTTAGTCTGACGTCTTTTTTGAATCCGCTTACAGGATAGGCTTTGAAAATATCAAGTATGATGATAACAATGGAGCCTGCGCTCAAAGTTAAATATGATTCTACCATACTACCATACAAGTGTGGCAGTCAAGAAATTTGCTCATTCATGAGGCTAGAAGTCATGCCAAATTGGTTTTTCCGAAAACGCATCAAAAGCAATTGACTAAGATCAGATCTGCGCCATTACGCCCTTTCACTGCGATAACCTCCGAAAACAGCCTGCGCGAACAAGCCCACCCATCGTTGACTTGACTGGGGCAACATTTGTTTATGTCACACAGCTTGTTTATAGGGTCTCGTTCATTCCCTTCGAGACTACCTTTTGTATAGGTTGAAATAGGCGTTTTCCTTGTCGCACTTATCGGGAGAAGCTTTAATAAGTGGGGAAACGGTAATGGCTATCTCTTTGATTCGCCTTTAGTTTGCGAGAGAAAACAAAGACTAGGGACTCGCGTCTCCTAGCCTTGTTTTTGTCATAAGAATAATCATGATTTAGAGGATAACGGTTTTGTTCTGTTGCAGAAGGCAGCTGCTTGTTCGCCAGCAAGCCGCCCAAACACAGCGCCTGCCATTAAACCAGAACCACCAGGATAGTTATGGTAAAACAGCCCGCCAACCATTTCTCCGGCTGCAAACAAGCCAGCAATTGGGCGCTTATCATCGCCGAGAATTTCGCTTTCTGGGCTGACGTGTATGCCGCCAAACGTAAATGTAATGCCGCATGTTACCGGAAATGCATAAAACGGCGCTTTTTCAAAAGTTAGCGCCCAGTTTGATTTAGGCGGACACACTCCTTTTGTACATTTGCCGTCTTTTATCGCTGGATTGTACGGCCCCGGTTGGACTGCCTGGTTATAGGCACGGATCGTATTTACTAACGACTCAGGACAGACGCCCATTTTCTCTGCTAATTCCTCCACGCTTCCTGCTTTGTAACAGGTTGCTTCTGGCAGGTGGTATTCCTTGCGGAGGTTAGCGCTCACTTGTGAATCGAATAATTGAAATGCTTTTTGCTCAGGCTGCTTCAATGTTTCCTTTCCATATTTTGCATACGTGTAATTGCGAAAATCGGCTCCTTCATCTACAAACCGTTCTCCTTTTACATTTACAATCAACCCTAGCGGATAAGATGATTTTTTATAAATGTCCCCTGGCTTGTTAAAATCGCCTGTTTTTGGGGCATGATAATCGGTCGTATGGGCGTGGCAGCCATCCCATTGTCCATATCGGACGGCCCCAGCTTTTAGAGCGAGCGTTAACCCTTCGCCTGTGTTAAAGGCTGTGCCACGGACGACTGCTTTTTCCCATTCATTCCCTAGGTGGGTCTTGCGCATGTTGGCATTGGCTTCAAATCCTCCGCAGGCGAAAATGACGGCATTGGCTGTGATTTCAACAGGTTCTCCCGCTATTTCAACAATTATCTTTTTTGATTGGCCTTCTTGTTTTAACGCTGTTGTCTTTGCGTTGTACTTGATGTCGATGCCAAGTGCTTCGGCACGTTGAAACAAAGCTTGGACCAGCCCCACTCCTTTGTTTTTTGTCTTCAACGGAAGCCCTCCCCAAAAATGGCGCTTCCCGTCTTTCTCATAATATTGGTTCTCATTCACTGCAAATTGCACGCCTTGCTTCATCATCCATTGAATCGTATCAAAAGAGCGTGACACGAGCTGGTTCGCTAACTTTCGATCTGTCTGCCCCTCCGTCAAGCGCAGCAGGTCGGCCATAAACGCTTCTTCTCCATAGTCAGGCATGCTGATTTGCTCGACTTGCTCCTCATCCAAGTCCGGGAGAACGGCCCGCAAATCTTGAAAGCTACCATACGCACAACGAATTGCTCCGTCGGTAAAATACGAATTTCCGCCTCTCTTGTTCTTTGGCGCCCGTTCCAACATACATACGCTGGCCCCTTGCTCTTTTGCAGCAATCGCTGCACAAAGGGCGGCATTTCCTGCCCCTAACACAACCACGTCGACGTCTGTTTTTCTCATGATCATTCCGCCTCCTCGATCTTCTCGCAAACAACATCTGTAAATTGCTGCGTGCTTGCTGTTCCGCCTAGATCCTTGGTACATACTCCACTTGCCAACGTGTCGGCAATCCCTTGGTTGATCCGTCTCTCGACAGTGCTGCATGATTGGCTTTTATGTTTTTTGCCAATCCAACCTAATAACATCGCACTGGAACGAATCATTCCAATCGGATTGGCCATACCTAGGCCAGCAATATCGGGGGCTGAGCCGTGTGCCGCTTGTGCCATTGCTTTGCTTTCACTTGCATTGATCGAGCCGGCGAGCCCTAAGCTTCCAACAAGCTCTCCAGTAAGATCCGATAAAATATCGCCGAACATATTTTCTGCAACAATGACATCAAACTCATCGGCGCGCCTAACCAAATGGGCACACATGGCATCAATGTGATAATCATCAACAGACACATCTGGATAGTGGTGGCCTACCTCTTTGCAGACGTTTAAAAACAAACCAGATCCTAAGGAAATCACATTCGCCTTATGGACAATTGACACTTTTTTCCGGCGTTCCCTGGCAGCACAAAACGCGGCATGGGCAATCCGTTCAATCGCTTTGCGCGTAAACACACCGGCTGTTACAGCAATGTCTGCTGTTACCATCCATTCGCCGATTCCTTTATACATATTGCGGTCAACATAAAACCCTTCTGTATTTTCTCTGTATATGACCAAATCTGCGCGTTCCACCACTCCTTTTATATATGGCTCTGACTTAGCTGGCCTAATGTTGGCATACAAATCGAAACGGTGCCGCAATTCACCGCTTGGATTGCGTACGTTTTGTAGCTGTTTTGGATACGACTGTGAATCATGGGGGCCCATCAGCCACCCATCGAGTTTGTCGAGTGCTCGTATCGTCTCCTCTGGCATGCTTAAACCTGTCTGTTTGATTGCGTCCAGCCCCATTGGCAACACATGCCAGCCAATAGCCAAACCTGATTTCGCGGCGGCAGCGCTTGCAATTTTCACGGAAGCGCTTACGATTTCATAGCCGATTCCATCTCCATATAATACGCCTAGCTCTAATTGCCCCATGGCACCCTCCTTAACGTGGAATTACCTTTAGCCTACTAGGAAAATATTATAGAGGGAAATATTGATTTTCTTTGACATTCGATAAAAATTTTTTATGATTGCTCTTGTTGCCACTGGCAGATGTAATCGATAAAATGCCTAACCACTGCCAGCTTTGCTGCCTCCCTGCTCGCTAATAACCATGTCCGACGCAAAAGTGGGGACCTGTCCAAATAGTAGAGTGGCTCTATGTAAAGCTGGTCTTTTTCTGAAAGGGAGATTCCCGGCACAATCGCGTATCCAAGCCCGTGTTTGACCATTTCCTTGCATGTTTCAAATCGGTCTAAATCCATTTCCGTGTACGGCGGCTCCTCAAATCGGTCGTTCCACCAATGCTGAATCGTATCTTTAAGCGAACTGTCTGTCCGGTAACTTAAATACGGCTTCTCAGGCAATGTGCCCAGTTCGAGCTTTTCCTTCGAAATGAGCGCCAGCTGTTCTTCTCCAAGTAGATGCTTTTCTCCTGGCCATGTAAAGTCACTGCGCAAAATACCAACATGGACGGAAGCGCTTTGCAAATGTTCTAATACTTGCGTACTCCATCCTGTCCGGACTTGGAAACGAACATTGGGATAGTGGCTTGAAAACCCTTTGAGCACTTTTGGCAGTAAGTATTGGGCATAATTGCTTGATGCGCCAATGCGAAGCGTTCCGCTTACATGCTTTTGCATGTGCAGCAACTGGTCTTTTGTTTGTTGGATTTTCTCTAGCATTTCATTCGCGCATTCAGCAAGATATTCTCCTTCTGCCGTAAACCCGATCCCCTTTTTCGTTTTGAAAAACAGCTCCACTTGAAATTCCTGCTCCATTCGCTTTAATCGGTAACTCAAGGATGGCTGTGAAACAAATAGCTTTTCTGCCGTCTTGGTTAAATTTTTGTATTTATACAGCGCATTAATTAATTCCCAATCTTTTTGGTCCATTATGGGCCCCCCTTGCCGTTTTTGTGTGCCTATTATACATGATTATTAAAAATATTTATCGGATTTTATAGAATTCTACTATTTTACTTATGTTTTGCAATCGCTTACAATTCGATTCAAGACATTGCAAACGAGGTGAAAAAATGAGAAAAACGGTTGGGCTCGCAATAGCCTATTCTGTATTATTGTTCGCAGCGGCAGGTTGTAATACGATTCAGGCAAATGACAAGCAGGCGGACAATGAGGGAAGCGAAGGGGCACTCTATGAAAATGAAGTGATCTCGTTTGTTGTCCCTTACCAGGCCGGCGGTGGTTCAGATGTGTTTGCCCGCTTTATGGCCAACTACTTTTCTAAACATATCGAAGGCTCCCCCCGGGTTCAAGTGGAAAATATCCCTGGAGGAGGCAGCATCACAGGGACCAATGAATATGCACTTTCGCGGCAAGCGAATGGACGAAATATTTTAACTACAAGTGCTTCCACCCATATTCCGTATATTCTCCAACAGCCATCTGTCAAGTACGACTTGTCGAAAATGACGCCAATCATTGGCGCTCCTACAGGTGGCGTTGTCTACACTTCTCCCGAAATAGCGGCATTAGGAATGGACGATCTTTCGAAACAGCAAGGGGAGCTTTTCTATGCCGGCATTTCGCCAACTGGGTTGGACCTTGTGACACTATTGTCGTTTGAAGTCCTTGGCCTTGACGTCAAAGCTGTGCTTGGCTATGAAGGCAAGGGGCCAGCCCGTGTCGCCTTTGAACAGGGGGAAAGCAACATTGACTACCAAACAACAACGGCCTATAAACGGAATGTCATTCCTTTAGTCGAAGAAGGCAGCGCTGTCCCCCTTTACAGCCTTGGACAAATGAGTGAAGACGGTGATTTGGTGAGAGATCCCCAGTTCCCGGAGTTGCCCACGATTGAAGAAATCCATTATGACCTATACGGAACTGGACCAACAGGAGACGCGTGGGAAGCCTATAAACAATTTGTAGGCGCATCCTTTACGATGCAAAAAGTCATTTGGATCCATGAAGACGCACCGGAACAGCATCAACAGCTTTTGCACGCATCGATGGAAACACTTATTAAAGACGAACAATTCATGGCTCAGTCAGAGGAAATTTTGGAAAATTATCAGCCTTTAGTTGGTGAGGAGCTGCAAACAAGAATTGATTCGATGTTGACGATGTCCCCTGAGACATTAGAATGGGTTTCCCAATTTCTTTTAGATACCTATGATGTGGACATTACTAAACTTTGATTTAACACCCTTTTCCTTGCTCTATTTATTCAACTTTCTTTTGAAACGACACCATCCATAAAAAGGAGGCGACTGCTATGCTCGAAGCTGCATGGGAAGCATTGCTTATCGTGTTGCACCCATCTAGAATCGGCTTCATGTTTCTTGGCATATTTATTGGTATTTTTGTAGGACTTCTCCCAGGTTTAAGCGGAACGGTAGGCATGTCCTTGCTGCTGCCCTTTGTGTTTGGCCTCGACCCATTTGTCGGCATGGCCTTGCTGATTGGCATGGTTGCTGTTGTCCATACGGGCGATACATTCCCGTCTATCTTGCTTGGCATTCCCGGCACTTCAGGGTCCCAAGCAACGATCATGGACGGTTTTCCTTTAGCCAAACAAGGGCAAGCCTCCCGGGCTATGGGAGCCTCATTCTTTTGTTCCATGGTAGGTGGCGTAATTGGCGGCCTTGCCCTTTATTTAACGATCCCGTTCGCCCGCCCGCTTATCTCTGCTTTTAGTTCGCCAGAGTTATTTATGTTGACGATGCTAGGACTTAGCATGGCTGGGCTGCTTGCTGGCAAATCGCCGATGAAAGGGATTATTTCAGGACTGCTCGGCTTGCTGATTGGCTCAATCGGCAGCGCCCCAGCTGTCGCAGAATACCGCTACACATTTGGATCACTTTATTTATCAAACGGCGTCTCTTTGCCTGTTGTGGCATTAGCGATTTTTGCTTTCCCGATTATGATCACGATGTTGACCAACAAAGGCGCCGTTTCTAATCATGGACCTTTAAAAAGAGGCGTTTTGACAGGGGTTATGGACGCGCTGCGCAACAAATTCCTTGTATTTCGCAGCGCTGTTATCGGTACGTTGATTGGTTTTGTTCCAGGACTTGGAGGCAGTGTTGTTGACTGGATTGCTTATGGCGCTGCCCAAAAAACAGTCAAAGGAAATTCATTTGGAAAAGGCGACATTCGCGGCGTCATTGCTCCGGAGAGCGCCAACAATGCCAAAGAAGGCGGTTCCCTTGTGCCAACGCTTTTATTTGGCATCCCTGGCTCTGGGACGACAGCGATTTTGCTAGGCGGGCTCACCTTAATGGGCTTGGAGGCAGGGCCACGAATGCTTGGCGCCGATTTGCCGGTAACGTTATCGATTGTATGGACGCTCGTTTTTGCCAATATTTTTGGCGCACTGCTGTGCATGCTGCTTATCCGGCCAATCTCCAAGATTAGCATGGTGCCTGGAGAAAAAATTGTCCCGTTTCTCGTCGTCCTGCTTGTACTAGGCGCTTACCAATCGAACTTCTCATGGGGCGATCTCATTGTTTTCGTCGCCATTGGCCTCCTAGGCTACGTGATGACGATTCTAGATTGGCCGCGCCCGCCGCTCTTAATTGGGTTTGTCCTTGCTTTGAGTGCTGAGCGCTATTATTGGATATCGATTGAGCGGTACGGTTGGTCGTGGATGAGCAATCCACTTGTCATTGCCCTTGCTCTATTTATTGTTCTATTGTTGTCAGGCGGGGCGATTATGAAAAAGTTTAGTAAATCCGTTGAGTCAGGAAAAGGGGTCTCCTCATGACAAAAGACTTACTTAATATTGGTTTTACTAGTTTTTTGATGCTTGTTTTTGGATTCGCTGTTTTTGGCGCTTTGCAATTTTCACGGTTGGCACAGTTTTTTCCACTGTATGTTTCGATTGCTGGAACCGTTTGTACAGCGATTTACTTAGTTGTTTTAATTATCCGTTATCGAAAAGAAAACGCATCAAGTTCAAGAGTGGTCGTTTCTATCGCCCGGCCACTACGCTATATGGCGTGGCTTCTTGGCTACATTGCCTTCATTTATCTTGTAGGCATGTTGATTGCCACTTCTCTGTTTCTCGTCGCTTTCTTGATGTTTGAATCGAAAATGCCATTTATCAAGACTGCCCTTTCTGTCGCCATCGTACTGATCGGAATTTCAGCCGCTAGCTCCCTGCTCGGTGTTTACTGGCCGACAAACTTGCTTGGGCTGTAAAAAAGAACAATAACCACTAGGAGTGAAAATGATGAGAGAATATGAACGCATACGCGCTGCCATTATTCGCGGCGGCACAAGCAAAGGTGTCTTTATTTTGCAAAACGAGCTGCCAGAAGACCCTAAAGTCCGCGACCAAGTCATCCTATCCATATACGGCCAGGACGCACGGCAAATCGATGGCCTTGGCGGAGCAGACGCCTTAACAAGCAAGTTTGCGATGGTCCGTCCGTCTCCTTTGTCAGCAGCTGACATTGAGTATACATTTGGCCAAGTGGGGATTGGCACTGGTCATATCGATTACAATACCAATTGCGGGAACATCCTTAGCGGCGTTGGCCCGTTTGCCGTCGACGAAGGGCTTGTTTGCGTGACAGAACCCTATACAAAAGTTCGTATCCATAACACCAATACAGATCGGATCATCATCGCCCATGTGCCCGTAGAAAACGGCCGCGCCAAGCAAGTGGGGAACTTTCATATTGACGGCGTCCCCGGCGGCGGCGCTAAAATTATGCTTGATTTTCAAAACGCTGCTGGAGCAAAAACAGGTGCCCTGTTTCCAACAGGCGCACGAAAGGATTGGCTTGATTGTTCATATGGCAAAATTGCAACGAGCATTGTCGATGTTACTACGCCAGTCGCTTTTATAAACGCTTCTGATGTAGGAATGACAGGAGTAGAACTTCCTGAGCAGCTGACTCAAGAGCAACTGTTTCTGCTTGAGGAAATACGGGGCGCAGCGGCAACGAAATTAGGTTTTGTTGCCCAACCGTCAGACGCTGCCCGTTTGACCCCTGCAAGCCCGAAATTGATCATCGTTTCAGAAGCAGAAGAATACGAAACAGCTGCCAGGCAAACTGTTCATAAGGCAAATATTGATTTCGTCGGCCGGGCGATGTCGATGCAACAGATGCATAAAACATTTCCTGTCACAGGCGGGCTGTGCACTGCTGTTGCTTCTAAACTACAGGGCACTGTCGTCCACGAATGCTGTTCTGATCATGCTCAAAATGAGGAAACTGTCCGTGTCGGACACCCTTCTGGCACAATGGAGTTTCATGTGTCCGTCAAAGAAGCAAAAGACATCGAACCAACGATTGAAAAAGCAGCTGTCGCCAGGACGGCACGGCGTATAATGGAAGGATTTGCGTACGCACCCGCTGCTTTGTTTTGGGGGCACTGATCGGTAAAAGGATTTAAAGGTATATAGACGCTGAAGCAAATCAATTAGACGGAATAACATCATATCTCCCTCATGAGTAGAACACTACTCCAACAAAGACAACGCAAAGCAATCAAGCACCTAAAGCATTACGTTTTGGGTGCTTTCCCTTTTCCAACATTGCAATTGAGTTTTTTACCCACTTGACAATTAGCTCTTTCCCATATATGGTTAACTACATAACCAACTAACCAAATAACAAACCCCTACTGCCCATCTTCATGCTCTCTACCATCCCGAGAAAGGAGGGATCACATGAAATCTTCACTTGATGAAAACAAACCCATCTTTCAACAAATACGAGAGATGATTGAAGATGACATTGTGAATGGCACACTGACAGAAGAAGCACAAGTCCCGTCAACGAACCAGCTAGTGGCTGCTTATCAAATCAATCCAGCAACGGTTTTAAAAGGATTCAACCAATTGGTTGACAATGGCATTTTGTACAAGAAAAGAGGCGTTGGCATGTTCGTCAAAAGCGGAGCCAGAAGCAAGCTTATTAAGAAGCGCAAACAGGCATTTAAAGAAAGTTATGTCCGCAGCATGCTGCAAGAAGCGCGAAAACTTGGCATTACTGACGGAGAATTACACGAAATGATTAAGTCGATAGGAGGAGAAATGGAATGATCGACCCTGTGATTGAAGCGAAACAGCTGACGCTACGTATATCGGACAAAACGATTATTGACAATGTCTCATTTACGCTTGAACAGAACAAAATCTATGGATTGCTTGGCCGAAATGGCGCGGGGAAAACGACGCTATTGTCCTTGTTGGCAGGATTCCGAAACCCGACAAGTGGAGCGATTACCGTAAATGGCGAGGACGTGTTTGAGAATGGAGCGATTGTTGAAAACATCAGCTTTATCCGCGATGTCAAAATGGATTCAGATTCAGATCGATTAGAGGATTATTTAAAAGGCGTTGCCCTCTTTCGTCCCCATTTTGATTGGGAGTATGCAATGAACCTTGTTGAACGGTTTAAACTGCCTATTGATTCGCCGATGAATGAATTATCACGGGGGATGCAATCTGCCGCCCATGTCATAATCGGACTAGCAAGCCGGGCTCCGATTACGATCTTTGACGAAGCTTATTTAGGAATGGACGCGCCGGCTCGGGACATTTTCTATAAAGAAGTGCTCAATGAATATATGGAACATCCGAGAACGATCATCCTGTCCACACACCTTATTTCTGAAGTGGCTTCGATGCTAGAAGACGTCCTCATTCTACATCAAGGTTCCCTCATGCTCCATGATCGTACAGAGTCATTGTTGTCTAGGGGAACGACAATTACGGGCGATACCGCAGCGGTTGATGGATTTACACGAGGAAAGAAAGTACTAAATGAACAGACACTAGGACAGACAAAATCGGCGATGGTCTACGGAGAGTTAACTGAAACAGAGAGATCACAGGCCGAACGACAAGGTTTGCAAATTGGCCCAGTTGCTTTGCAAGAACTATTTATCCATTTGACAGGGGAGGAGGGGCATAATGAATAAAAGCACACTTGTTGCCAAGGCGACATTGCATACGTTTGTGAAATGGAGTAAATGGTATACGGCAATGTTTATTGGCATCTTTCTCGTTATTGTCGTTTTGCTCAATCACCTATCAACATATGACTGGTCCCTTTTGCAAGGCTATCTGCAATCCACGCGGATTTTCTTTTTGATTCTTGGTTTGATGTCTATGAGGGGCTTCTTAGAATATTTTGTATCGAACGGCGTTACGCGCAAAGACTATTTTAAAGGCTTGGCGTCAGCCAGCGCGCGCTTGGCCATTGTAATGACCATAGCTGGACTTATTTTTTACGGCCTGGAACGGCTCGTCTACTTCGTTGCCGGTTGGGAATTCAGTCATGCTTGGCCCTTTATGGAACAATCGCTTTTCATCCAAACTTTAGCGATGCTTTCGACTTTTTTCCTGTTCTACTTGTTAGGTTGGTTCATTAGCGCCGGGTACTATAAGTTTAACCCTTATGCTGGTTTTGGCATCGTCATGCTTTGTGTTGGAGTCGTCATTGTCCACAACCGCTTTTGGGGTTTAGACGTGCCAGATCCCGTGCTTATTTGGAGCAATGGCCTTTCGTCTTCTCCCTTTTTCTCCGTTCTTTTAAGTACAGCGTTCATTGCTGGTTTGCTATGGTTGCTGCGACAGATGACGAAAAATATGGAAATCACCGCTTGACTTCTCTCTGGCATAAAAAGAAGCCGCCACTAAGCGCAATGCTTATGGCAGCTTCTCTTTTTATTGATGGAAATCGGTTCCCGACTCGACTGCTTTTACATAGCCTTTGCGGATGACAAAATCGCCAAAATGCTCGCCTTCTTCTCGTTCTTTCGCATAAGCAAATAAGATTGGTTCCAATGTTTCTAAGATTTCCGCCTCGCCGATATTTTCTTTGTACATTTTGCTCAAGCGCTCCCCAGCAAATCCCCCGCCAAGATAAAGGTTATACTTACCTGGCGCTTTGCCAATAAAACCGATTTCGGCTAATGCAGCACGTGAGCAGCCATTAGGACAGCCAGCCATGCGGATGACGATGTCTTCGTCGCGGATGCCCGCCTCATCGAGGATAAACTCCAGTTTGTCAATGAGCGAAGGCAAGTACCGTTCTGATTCAGCCATTGCTAAGCCACATGTCGGAAAAGCAACGCAAGCCATCGAGTTCCGACGCAATGCTGAGACATGTTGGCCATCTGTAAGCCGATATGTTTCGACAATAGCTTGAATCGCTTTTTTCTTCGCTGCCGTTACGTTGCTAATAATTACATTTTGATTGCCAGTCAAACGAAATTCCCCTGTATGAATCTTGGCAATCTCGCGCAAGCCAGTCATTAGTTGATAATCATCTGTATCTTGAATCCGGCCATTTTGGATAAATAACGTCAAATGCCAACGTCCTTTTACTCCTTTGGTCCAGCCATACCGATCACCATTATGATCGAACTGAAAAGGGCGCGCTTCTCCAAGCTCCCAGCCAAGGCGAGCATGCAGCTCATTTTTTAACCAGTCCAGACCATGGCGGTCAATCGTGTACTTAAATCGGGCATACTTCCGAACGGAACGGTTGCCATAATCCCGTTGAATCGTAATTAATTTTTCAGCAACATCAATGATTTGTTGGGGCTCGCAAAAGCCAATGACACGGCCAAGTTGTGGGTAGGTTTTCGTATCGCCGTGGGTCATGCCCATGCCACCACCGCAAGCAATATTAAAGCCTACTAGCTTGCCCTCTTCCAAGATGGCGATAAAACCAATATCTTGTGAAAAGATATCGACATCATTTGCAGGTGGCACGGCAACGCCAATTTTAAATTTTCTTGGCAAATAAAGAGGTCCGTACATCGGTTCTACTTCATCTTGCTGAGGCGTGCCTGCAACTTTCTCTTCGTCAAGCCAAATTTCATGATAAGCCCGTGTTTTTGGCAATAGCGCTTCACTCAGTTTTTTTGCCCAGTCGTAGACTTCACCATGGACTTCAGATTGGTACGGGTTGGGCGTGCTCATCACATTTCGATTTACGTCGCCACAAGCGGCAATCGTATCCATTAAAGCAGCATTAATGCCTTGGATGTTTTTTTTCATATTCCATTTTAAAATGCCATGCATTTGGAATGTTTGCCGTGTCGTTAGCCGAAGCGTGCCGTTGCCGTAACGATGGGCCAGATCATCCATAGCCAGCCATTGTTTCGGTGTGGCGACACCTCCAGGAAGACGGACACGCACCATAAATTGATAGGCAGGCTCAAGCTTTTGTCGGCGCCGCTCATCACGCAAATCGCGGTCATCTTGCAAATAGCTGCCATGGAATTTCATTAACCGGTTATCGTCGTCTGGGATGCCGGCGCTTAATGGTTCTTTTAATGACTCAGCTAAAGTGCCACGTAAATAATTGCTTTCTTCTTTAATGCGTTCGACATCACTAGGAGGTCCATCTTGTGTCGGTGCAAATTTTTGGTCTGCCATCATTTTCTCCTCCATTAATACACGTCGCGCTGGTAACGGTTATTTTGCTGTAAGTGACTAAGATAGGCTTCTGCTTCTTCTTCGCTGCGGTTGCCTTGTGTGGCGATGATCGAAACGAGCGTTTTATGGACGTCTTTCGCCATTTGTTTTTCATCGCCACAAATGTAAATAACAGCGCCATCCTCTAGCCATTGGAACACTTCATCTGCTTTTTCTAACATTTTGTGCTGCACATAGACTTTTTCGTCCTGGTCACGTGAGAAAGCGACATCCATTTTCGTTAGTACGCCTTCTTTCATCCAGCGCTGCCAATCGGTTTGGTATAGAAAGTCAGTCGAAAAATGCTGATCTCCAAAAAATAGCCAAGCGGGCCCCTCTGCCCCCGTCTCTTCCCGTTCTTCCAAAAAGGCTCGAAAAGGGGCTACTCCTGTTCCTGGACCGACCATTAAAATCGGTGTGCTCCCATTCTCAGGCAAACGAAAATTCGGGTTGCGCTGAATAAAAATTGGCAATGTCTCCCCTGGCGCTTTGCGCTCAGCACATTGTACAGAGCAAACACCTGCCCGTTGACGTCCATGAGCGTCATAGCGGACAGCGCCAACAGTTAAATGGACTTCGTCTTCATTTGCACGGTAGCTGCTAGCAATCGAATACAGACGTGGCGGGATTTTGCGGAGAATAGCGGTAAAGTCTCCTGCTGTTCCTTCCCATGGGGCGAAATCCCTAACTAAATCAAGGAGGTCGCGACCTTCAATATAAGCTCGAAGCTGCTGTTCATTGCCATCTGCCACTAATTCTTTTAAAGCATTATTTTGGGAAAGGAGCGACGCTTTTTCAAGTAGAGGCTTTGTTAAAACCGTTATTTCGAAATGACGGATTAGCGCCTCCCGCAACGGCAACACATCGCCTTGCTTGCCAATTGGCACCGACTCATCACCGTTCCAACCCATTTCGGCAATCAACTGATCAGCCAAATCGCTGTCATTTTCCGGAAAAATACCAACAGAGTCGCCAGGCTCAAATGTGAATCCCGACCCTTCAAGAGAAAGCTCCAAGTGGCGCGTCTCCTTGTTTGAACCACGGCCATTTAAATTGATATTTTCAAGTATTTCTGCTTTATAAGGATTTGTGCGGCTGTAAACAGTAGCCGTCGTTTCTGTTGATAGCGGAGCTGTGGAACTCGCTGCTGACGATATACCCGTTGCTTTTTCAAGGCCAGCAAGAACACCTTGCATCCATTCGGCTGCATCCTCGTCAAAATCAATGTCACAATCAACACGAGGATACAAGCGCGTTCCTCCAAGCTCCTCTAAGCGCTGGTCCAACTCTTTGCCTGTTTGACAGAAAAATTCATAAGATGAGTCCCCTAAAGCAAGCACTGAAAAATGCAAATCCGACAATTTCGGCGCCTTGCGCCCAAGCAGAAATTCGTGGAAAGCAATGGCGTTATCTGGCGGTTCGCCTTCCCCATGCGTACTAACAATAAGAAGTAAATTCGTAACGTCTTTTATGTTTTTTGGCTTGTATGTATGCATCGATGCCAGTGTCACATGATACGCTTTGTCTTCCAGTTTTCGGCTAATTTCTTCAGCGAGCTGTTGGCTATTGCCTGTTTGTGAACCGTATAAAACAGTCACTTCTCTGTTTTCCTGGGCAGCTTCGCTCGGTGCGCTACGTTCAGCTGGTACCGTTGTCGCTGCTTCACTAAGAGCCGCGTTTGCTGTTGCTGCCAAATAACCGCTTATCCAGCTTTTCTGCGTATCGGTTAGCGTTGGCAGCAACTTATTTAAAAGCTCTATTTGTTCTTGGCTGAATGGGCTGTTTGTCGTCTGGAGCTGCACCACAATCCACCTCTCGTATCGTCTTCATTTTTGTTTGTCTTCGGCTATCCGTCGCAGTTGGTCATCTAGCCATTGCTCGCGCCTTTCATCTTGCAGACGTTCTGGTGAAGCAAGCTCTTGCAAAAGAGCGCGTTTTTCCTCGTTTTTTGCATTGCTTGCTAATACAAGCTCCCGTGCTTTCCGGAGAAACGAAAGTTCTTCGGCCGCATGCTCTGGCAACATGTCCGCGATTTGCCACTTTATCCGTTTGGTGTAACTTGGGCTTGCTCCTGCTGTCGAGATGCTAACTGTGAGCAACCCTTTTTCAATTTTAGCCGGCACATAAACATGGCCTGCTTGCGCTTGGTCGCCAACATAAACGAGCTGACGCGGCGCTCGGTTTCGCAACAATTGTTGGTGCAAAAGTGGATGATCGGTACAGAGGAAAAGCAAATCAGCGAGAAAGCACTCTTCTCCACTTGCATAGCGCGCTTCCCAGTGCAGTTTTCCGGCTAACGCTAACGCTTGGAGCTGCGGATGAAGTGTGGGCGCCACAACAGTTACGTGACCGCCTGCTTCAACGATGCTTAACGCCCGCTTATAAGCAAGCTGCCCCCCGCCGACTACCACGGTTTTTAACATGCTTAGCTCGAGCATAAACGGCAACGCACTCATCCACATCCTCCTTTTATTTCACGAAGCGCCTCATTGACGCGGCCTATCAACACAGGCGCGAGCCCGTCGTCGCTCCCAAGGAATTCGCATAACACATATGCAGTGGCTGTGTTTCCTTTTCTGTCTGCTAGCGTGTTGGCCAATTCGTTCATTAAAATGCCGGTAAAGAGCAAATATGGAAGCACATAAACACGCTGCGCACCAAGTTTCTCCACTTTGGCTAACCCTTGGGCCACTGTCGGCGTTGTTGCTGCCATAAAACACGTTTCAACATTGTCGCATGCTGTTTTCTCATAGAGTAGACGGGCAATTTTAGCGACATCACTTGGTTGATTGCCATCGCTTGACCCTCTGCCGACGACAAGAACGGTCGTACCTTCTTGCCGCTTGCCTTCCTCTGCAAGCAGTGGCAGCCCTGCATCAGCAAGCCGCTTTAAAGCAACATCAATGACATCAGCTTGAATGCCAAACGGCTTGCCATAGGCAAATGCAATGTCGGGATATTTTCTCTTAGCTGCTTGTATTTCCTGAGGGATGTCCATATTCGCATGGTGGGCCGTCAATAACAATACGGGAATGACGGCAATTGCCGTTGCCCCGTTTTGTACACACCGATCAATCCCTTCGGCAATCGTCGGTTTACTAAGTTCAATAAACGCTTCAGTTTGGAAATAATCGCCGGAAAAATGGCTTTTGGCTTTTTTTAAAAAAGCACGAAACTGGTCATTTCCTTCTTTGACCCGGCTACCGTGGCCCACATATAAAATCGCCTGCATACGTCCCCTCCATCCATGACGACAGTACCGATTGCTTGACTTGCGGCGACAAACCATAGGAAATCGCTGCTTTTTTCGCTTCATCGCTTAAACAAAGCACATTTAACTCCCTTATTTCCTTCTCTCTGCCGATCGCAGCAAACGCTTCACCAAAACATTCAACGGACTCACGGCTTAAAAAGACAAGATCGGTCAAGTGCCCTTCATCAAGTAGACGGTTTATCGTCGTTTGCGTGGATGGGGCAACGATTCGCTCCCTCGTTTGAATGTGTTTCCAGCCAGATTTGACACCTAAGCCCCCGCGGCTTAAAAAGAATCGGCCTGCCCCTAATGGACTGCTCCCCTGAACAGGGGCAAGCCCACGTTGTTGAAGAGCTTGCACCGCCGAATCCGTTTCACCGCTAAATTGGGCAGAAAGGGTACGGATATCAAGTCCTCTTTCTTGGAGCCATCGAAAAAAGACAATGACATCCTTCTCTTCAAAGAAGGCAATGTCTGTAGCCGTTTCCCAATGAATAAGTGGGGCTTCCTCCTCTACCTCATGGAAACGGGGGTATACAAACGTTTCAGCCCCTTCTTCTTTTAATAAAGATGCAAGCTGAGAGGAACCGTCGCTATTGGCAATTAGCGGAAACGAACCGAACAATGGTTTACGCTCAAACCAACTTTTTCCTTGATAAAGGGCTGCGACATCACCAATGAGGGCAATCGCTGGGTTGGTGAACTGTTCAGCTTCTGCTTTTCGGGCGATCGTGCCTAAGTCAGCGATAAGAGCCCGCTGTTTGCTCGTTGTCCCCCATTGAATTAACAACACTTTTTCGTCCTTGCGGCGGCCATGTGTGATTAAATTTTCTGTAATGGCTGGCAAGTGTTTAATGCCCATATAAAAAGCAACCGTGTCGATGGAGGCAAGCCCATTCCAATCGATTTCAGGCAAGCCGGTGTCTCTGCGGCTATGCCCTGTCGCAATGGCAAAGTTGGCGCCGTGAAGGCGATGGGTTATGGGGACGCCTGCATAAGCTGGCGCCGCAATTCCTGCTGTCACGCCAGGAACGATTTCGTAAGGTATGCCGTATTCGTCGAGAAAAGCTGCTTCTTCGCCAACGCGCCCAAATACGCTTGGATCGCCGCCTTTTAAACGAACGACGCATTTTCCTTTTTGGGCATGGCGCACCATTTCATCATGAATCGCTTCTTGGCGAAGAATATGGCGGTTCGGCAGCTTGCCTGCATACAGCAGTTCAGCCCCTGGTTTTGTTTCTTCCAGCAAAAGTGGGTTGACAAGACGGTCGTATAATAAAACGTCCGCCTGGCGAAGAATGTCAAGCCCCTTTGCCGTCAATAAACCGCAATCGCCTGGCCCTGCACCAATTAAATAAACCGTTCCCTTTTGTGCCATTGCTATCACTGCCTTCCGTTTACTTTGCCTGCCTTTTTACCGAGTGAGAATATGATGCTTTTCAAGCCAGCCAATGATTTGTTCTACTGATTCTTCCACTGTTTGTACGCTCGTATCAACGGTAATTTCAGGCGTTTTCGGCTCCTCATAAGGGGAACTAATGCCAGTAAATTGAGGTATTTCCCCATTGCGCGCTTTTTTATAAAGTCCTTTGACATCACGGCGCTCACACTCTTCAAGGGGGCATTTCACATACACTTCTATAAATTCGCCGTCTGCTAGTAGAGCCCTTGCCTGGTCTCTATCCGATTGAAACGGCGAAATAAAGGCTGTCGATACAATTGTACCAGCATCGACAAACAATTTGGCAACTTCTCCAATGCGGCGGATGTTTTCCTGCCGATCTCTATCGGAAAAACCTAAGTCCTTATTTAAGCCATGGCGAATGTTGTCGCCGTCTAGTACGTATGTTGACAGCCCTGCATCAAACAATGAACGGTCCAAAGCGTTGGCGAGCGTCGATTTTCCCGAACCTGAAAGTCCTGTAAACCAAAGCACGCAGCCTTTATGGTTATGGCGTGCATGCCTTTCCTGTTTGCTGACACTTGCTTCATGCCAGACAAGATTTGAATTCGTTTTTGTCATTGGAAATTCCCCTTATGTAAAATGTTTATATGCCTTCCCCATCACGCATCGTTTGTTCTTTATCTTGGCGGACCGAATGGTATAAGCTGATTGCGCCTACTGTCGCGATAAAGACGCTGACAATTACAACAAGCGTATAATAGTCTTGCGAGCGAAAAAGCAAAATCAAGCTATAGGAAACAGCCAACGCAAACAAAGGTGATACAATCCACACTTTTAAAATCCGCCTGATGACAGACTTTTGCCACAAGACAAAGCCGTTTTCCGCTGTGCCGATGCCGACAATGGCCGCTGTCGTAATTTGCGTCAGAGGCACAGGAAGCCCAAAAATCGAAGCAATGATGACAAGCGCTCCACCAGTAAACGAGACTGTACTTCCTTGCAGCAGCGAAAGACTAGTAATGTGTTTGCCATTGGTCTCGAGCACTTTTCCGCCGAGTAAAAGGGCGCCAAGGGCAACAAAAAATCCACCAGCAATAACAGCCGTTGTCACATCTAGCGCCCCTACCCCGACAAGAGGGCCGACAGCATTGGCCACATTGTTCATTCCAGCTGAAAAAGCTTCAAGGCAACCACAAGCGATTAAAATGAAGGTGAGAGGCTTATGCCATTTTCCATCGCCACGCAAAAAGGGCAAATGGGCTTGATACTTTTTGATCGTTTTTCCAGCCCCGAGTGCGAGAAAAAACGCAGCAAACGGAATGACAATCCAAAAGCTCACAATCACAAGCAAGTACTGCCAATAAAGAGCTTGGTACGCAAGGCCAGCCCCAACAAGGGAACCGACAACGACTTCGCTTGTTGACAAGGGAATGCCAATAAGGTTGGCAAAAAATAAGGTGAAACAAGCCGCAGCTAACACAATGACAACGACTTCCATTTGCATAACAGTAGGCGGCACAATCCCTTCGCCGATCGTCCGCACGACTTCGCCCCCCGCCAGCGCGCCAAGCCAAGCGCAAGCGCCAACAAGAAGCATCGCCACTCGTTTCCTTTTAATCGCTCCACTTCCGTAAGCAGGGCCCATCGCTGCCGCTGTTCCGCTTGCGCCAATATTCATTGCGAAGAAAAAAGCAATCGCAAATGCTGCCGCCTCTATCATTGCCGCTCCCTCTTTCTCTATTTTTCTATCGCCCTATCCGCGCATCAACACTTCAACCACTTCTTTGCGGCTGAATTCTTGTGGAGGAAGCACGCCTTCTTTTAACATTTGCCGCACTTTTGTCCCTGATAAAATAACGTGGTGCTCAGAATCATGCGGACATGTTTTTTGCGAAGCCATGTTGCCGCAAGCTTTGCAATAAAAACTATGTTCAAAAAACAACGGCTTAATGCCAAGCTCGCCTTCTTCAAACTCTTTAAAAATCTCTTGTGCGTCATAAGTACCATAATAATTGCCGACACCTGCATGGTCGCGGCCAACAATAAAATGCGTACAACCGTAATTTTTGCGAACTAACGCATGGAAAATAGCTTCCCGGGGACCGGCATAACGCATCGCTGCCGGGAACACCGATAAATGGACACGGTTTTTTGGATAATAATTTTTGAGCAACACTTCATAGCTTTCCATTCGTACATCGGCTGGAATGTCCCCTGCCTTTGTTTCCCCGACAAGTGGGTTCAAGAACAGTCCGTCAACCGTTTCCAGAGCTGCTTTTTGAATGTATTCATGGGCGCGGTGCACCGGATTTCGCGTCTGGAAGCCAACGACCGTCTTCCAGCCCTTTTCAGCAAAAATCCGCCGCGTATCGATTGGATCGATATAGTAAGAAGCAAAGCGTTCATAATTGACACGTTTTGTCAATACAATCGGCCCGCCTACATAAACGGGAGGACGTGCATACATCTTTGCTACCCCAGGGTGGGCTTCATCCGTCGTACGGTATACTTCCTGAGCTTCGACTTTCTTATCAGGCGTATAAATTGATTCGATTTCAATGACGCCGTAAATGTCATTGTTGTAAACGAGCTTTGCACGTTCGCCAACACGCAAGGTAGAAGCCTGGTCGGCGGAAACAGGCAGTGAAATCGGAATGCTCCAAGGCGCTCCATTCGCTAATCTCATTGACTTGACAACAGAATGGTAATCGTCTTCGTTTAAAAAGCCAGTTAGCGGCGTAAAACCGCCAATGCCAAGTAACTCCAAGTCAGAGAGAGCAAAACCATCGAGTGCAATCTCGTTTGTGATGCCCGTTGTATCATAATCCGGATCGTATCGTTGAACAAGTTCTGTTTCTTTTACTGCTTCCATTCATGAATCTCCTTTCGTTGGTGCATGCAACCCGCATTCTGTTTTTCCTGTTCCTGCCCAGCGGCCGCTTCGAGCATCTTCCCCGGGCATGACCGCTTTCGTGCAGTACGTACAGCCAATGCTCGGATAGTGATGGTCGTGCAGCTCATTGTAGGGCAATTGATGCAATTTGATGTACATCCATATTTCTTCTTCCGTCCAATGAATCAACGGACAAACCTTCACCTTTTTAAAGCGTTTATCCTGATTAACAAACTCGGTATTTGCTCGTGTTGGGGACTGCTCACGCCTTAACCCTGAAAGCCAAGCATCGTAAGGCTCAAGCTCACGGGCCAGCACATCCAATTTTCGAATTTGGCAGCACTGGTCTGGGTTTTTAAGCCATAGCTCCTCGCCGTAACGTTCAGCTTGTTCCTCTGGAGACAAAGCAGGCTTAGCCATGTTGATACGAAATTTCGGGTACCGTTCTTTTACACGTTCGATCAATTCGTACGTTTCAGCAAAATGAAAATCTGTATCTAAAAACAAAATGTGGGCTTCTTTTTGTACCTTTGACAACAAGTCGAGCAGCACCATGGCTTCGGCTCCAAAACTGCAAGCGTACACGAGCTTTTCACCATACGTTTGATTCGCCCAGCGCAAAATATCCAGGCTATCCCGATTTTTCAACTTGGTATTTACCTTTTCATAGTCAGGTGCTTCCATTTGCTGATAAACGTAAGCCATTACTCTCCCCTTTCTCCTCCATAGACAAACCCATGTAAGTTGATATGATTTATAAAAATTCTAACTGTGTTCGAATAGACTGTCAATGGGGTAATTTGATTGAATACCTTTCTAGGAAATACAAACTTTTGTCGATAATTAAAGGCCAGTCCCTTATTGTTATAGCAAAATCCAAAAAGCCCGTCGATGTTCAAATGGAAGAGAGTAAAGCAAAAAAAGTTCGTTAGGAGGCAATCGATCCAACTTGTCTTGACAAAAGTCTAATTAGACCTCATACTCAGCGTTACAGTCTAATTAGACTGTCGCAATTAAAGAAAGAAGGTTTTACGATGAAATCGATATTATTAATCGGACAATCAAATATGGCGGGAAGAGGATTTGTTGAAGATGTACCGCCTATTTATAATGAGCACATCCATATGTTACGGAATGGTAGATGGCAAATGATGGCTGAACCGCTCAATTTTGATCGTCATGTATCTGGTATTGGGCCAGCCGCTTCTTTTGCTCAGGCTTGGACAACGGATCATCCAAGTGAATCCATTGGGTTAATTCCATGTGCGGAAGGAGGCAGCTCTATTGATGAGTGGACAATGGACGGTCCATTAGCCAGACATGCGATCTCTGAAGCAATGTTCGCTACAGAAACGAGTGAATTAATAGGGATATTATGGCACCAAGGAGAAAGTGACAGTTTCGGAGAACGTTTTAAGACATATGAGAATAAGTTGCTCTCATTATTTACACATTTGAGAGAAAAATTAAATGTACCAGATATCCCTATTATTGTCGGTGAATTAGGGCATTATCTTGAAGAGATCGGATTTGGAAAAAACGCTATAGAGTTTAAGCAAATAAACCAGATTTTGTATAAAATTGCTCATAATGAAGAAAACTGCTACTTTGTAACATCCAAAGGCTTAACAGCAAATCCAGATGGCATTCATCTTGATGCGAGCTCCCAAAGGAAATTTGGATTACGGTATTATGAAGCTTTTTCAAAACAAAAACACGTTTTAGATCCTTTGGACATCGAGGATGAATGGATTGCTAAGGAAGCAAAGCGTGAACTTACTAAAAATGAAGCCATGTTTGTTCAAAGTACAAAGTTTGCTTTAGGACAATTGAGTTTTAAAGAGTTTTCTTCTCATGTTTCCAAAATCCACCAAAGCGAGGAGTGATCCATTGATCCCACTTTTAATTTTAGGTTTGTTAAAAGAAAAACCAGGTTCCTACGGGTATGAGCTTCTGGCCATTATGAATGAGAGACATTACAAGTTTGTCGTCAATTACACCAAAGGGTCATTTTATTACAATATTCAACAGTTAGAGGAAAAAAGAATGATTCAACGCATTATTGAAGAAAGAGAAGCTGAATCAAGAGAAAAAAACAAATACATTCTTACTGATTTAGGATTGGAGGAGTTTAATCGTTTAATGACAAAGTACGGGTCAAAAACAGATTATATAAATCTATCTTTTTATAGTGCAATGCTTTTCGAAGGTGAATACGACAAAGAAAAGATGAAAGAACTCGTTCTGGTTCAAATTAAACAAACAGAGAAAAAAATTGCTCTCTTAGAGGACACTTTGACAAATCGGGCAGATCTTATGAAAAATTTCCGCCGCATGTTAGAAAATTCCCTTTCACACCATAAAGTGAACGTGGCCTGGTTTCATGAAATTTTAAAGGAACTCGATACAGAAATCACGGAGAACAGGTTTTTACATTAGAACTTTAAACCGATTTTCTACCTACGCTGATGTGGTTACTTATCTACCAAAGTAAAGTATTTTTTGTAAATAAATCAATACTATAACATGCAGTTCTTACCGCTTAAGTTAAGGTATCAAAAAAGAAAGAAGTACTCCCCAAACAGTTGATGGGTTTAAAGCAAACGTATTACCCAAAAGACTATTGGGGACTACTTCATGACTACGAGTGTGTTTTCTTTTACAAGATTTATAGAATTTAGCCCCCATATCACAGGAGAGGTGCTACTCTAGTTGTCTAACCAAGAAAACCACTTTACTTGATGTTTGAAAATGAAACGAGGTTGCCGGTAGTTGCATTTACACCTATCACCCGGTTTAAAATTTCTTCTGCTGTTTCGACAAATTCGTAAGAGGATCGTTTTCTTGGGCGTGGAAGATTAATATCATATGTGTTAGCGATGCTTCCGTTTTCAATCACATACACCTTATCCGCTAATGTGACTGCCTCGTCAATATCGTGTGTAACAAGGACTACACTAAAGCCACGCTGTAGCCATATTTTTTCTATTAATTGCTGCATTTCACGTCTTGTTAATGCGTCAAGTGCTCCTAACGGTTCATCTAAAAGCAAGACATGAGGGGAGTGGACAAGGGTACGGGCCAAAGCGACACGTTGTTTCTGCCCACCTGACAATGCCCGGGGCCAATCATTTTCTTTGCCTTCCAGCTGTACACTTTTGATTGCTTCCAGCGCCTTTCGTTTCCGCTCATGCTTCAATCCTAACATGACATTTTGCAAGACAGTCTTCCAAGGGAGCAGGCGCCCTTCTTGAAACATCATGCGGACAATGTCTCCGTTTGGGATGTACACTTCTCCAGCAGTCGGCTGCTCCAATCGGGCTAGCAAGCGCAATAAAGTACTTTTTCCACAGCCACTTTTGCCGACAATGGCTATAAATTCACCTTTTGTTAATGAAAATTCCACGTTTTTCAATACATCCGCTGTTCCAAACGATTTATTGACGCCTGATAAAGAGAGAGCAATATGTACGCTCATCGTATCCTCCTTTTACTTCTGATAGCTGAGATGCCATTTTAAAAAGCGAAATTCTAGCGTTTTGGCCATCATGTCGGAAAGTTTGCCTAATAAGGCATATAAAATGATCGATAACACGACAACATCCATTTGCATAAATTCTCTTGCATCCATCGCCAAAAAGCCAATTCCGTCACTAGCGGCAATTGTTTCGGCGACGATCAACGTCACCCACATGATACCTAGCGCATAACGTAGACCTACTAAAATAGAAGGAAGGGCTCCAGGGAGAATAATGTGCCAAAAGGCTGCCACATTCGATAGTCCATAGTTGTTGCCCATCTCAATATAGTCTTTGTCGACAGAACGAATGCCGTGAAACGTGTTTAAATAGATAGGGAACATCACCCCAAGGGCAATTAAGAAAATTTTTCCTTCCTCTCCGATTCCGAACCATAAAATGATTAATGGAATCAAGGCCAAGTGCGGAATATTTCGCAACATTTGAATGGAAGAATCAAAAAACATAGCTGAGATTTTTGACAAACCATTGATCAAACCAAAAATAAAGCCAATGCCCCCGCCAATCAACAAGCCTATTACCGCTCTGTGTGTACTTGCCCATAAGTGCGGCCATATTTCGCCAGAGTGAACGAGGTCGTAGGCTGCCGCGGTAATTTCTGACGGTGCTGGAAGTATACGTGCTGGCAAAATCTCAAACTGGGAGGCTAATTGCCAAATGATGAGCAGCAAAAGCGGGATCACCCATGGAATCACTTGAATGACAATTCGTTTGCTCATGTCTCTCATCCTTTCTATCTGGCTGCGATGCCGCCAAAAGGACTGGTCCACTGCTTTTCCGGTACAGCTTCTTTTTCCTCCTGGAAGTAGGGGAAAACCAGCTCCGCAAACCGATAGGCTTCTTCCAAATGGGGGTAGCCTGACATAATAAATGTTTCGATTCCTAAATCTTTGTATTCTTGAATGCGGGCAGCTACACTTTCTGGGCCTCCCACAAGAGCCGTTCCAGCGCCGCCCCTGACTAATCCGACGCCAGCCCATAAATTAGGACTGATTTCTAACGCTTCTCTGCTGCCTTTATGGAGCGCAGCCATTCGTCTTTGCCCTTGTGAATCAAAGCGCGCAAATACTTTTTGTGCCTCATCAATGTCTTTCTGCGAAAGATGTTGGATTAGCCGGTCAGCTTCTTGCCATGCCTCTCCTTCTGTCTCTCTGACAATGACATGGAGGCGGATACCAAACTTGATTGATCTTCCCGTTTTCCTTGCGTATTGCCTCACTTTAGCGATTTTTTCCTTAACTTGTGTAGGCGTCTCTCCCCACGTTAAATAAACGTCAATGTGCTTGGCTGTTACTTCCATTGCTCCGATGGAGGAGCCACCTAAATAAAGGGGTGGGTATGGCGTTTGAACAGGCGGAAAATTCGTTTTCGCCTCTTTAATATTTACATGCTCCCCTGCAAATGTAGTGGGATTTCCAGTCACAATAGACCGCCATGCTTCCAAGAACTCATCTGTTAATTGATAGCGCTCTTCATGGTTTAAATGAATGCCATCTCCGCCTAATTCGAGTGGATCTCCGCCAGTCACCACGTTTAATAGCAGCCTTCCATGGGATAAACGATCAAATGTAACCGCCATTCGCGCTGCCGCGGTTGGGCTGATGACACCTGGCCGTAAAGCAACAAGAAACTTTAATTGTTCCGTTGCGGAAATGAGAGAAGAGGCTGTTACCCATGCGTCTTCACACGACTGCCCTGTAGGAAGCAATACGCCTTTGTACCCTAATTGATCGGCAGCTTGTGCCACTTGCCGGGCATAGTCAAACGTAACAGGCCTCCCGCCAACGGTTGACCCTAAATATCTGCCGTCCCCGTGTGTCGGTATAAACCAAAAAAAGCTCATCATTCGCCCTCCTCTAAGGTCGCTTCCTCAATCGAAACTTCTTCTGGAATTAATCCAAGGCTATAAAATGTATCTGCGATGCTCTGCTGAGCTTCTAACACTTCTTCATCTACCGGATCCATTCCAAATTCGTACCGTGCGAGCACTTTCGTTAATGTTTCTTCATCTATCCCGACTTGTGGTGACAAAAATTGAGCGGCTTCTTCAATATCTGTTTTGATGTTTTGCTCAACTTTTTCCAATTCGCTTAAAACAATATCAATAATTTCCTTATTTTCTTCAGCAAAGGAACGATCTGCCAATAAAAATTCCCGATTTGCTGCTAGGCCTTCTGCATCCCTAATAATACGGGCGCCTATATCATCTTCTGCAGCCTGTAAAAATGGGTCCCAAATCACCCAAGCATCCACATCTCCTCGCTCAAATGCTGTTCTCGCTTCTGCAGGAGGGAGGTAGATTGTTTCAATATCCTCATTAATGGAAAGACCGGCTTCTTCCAGTGCTTTTACTAGTAAATAATGGACGTTGGAGCCTCTGTTTAAAACAACTTTTTTGCCTTTCAATTCGTGAACATGTTCAATTGGCGAATGCTCCTGCACAACAATGGCTTCACTTTTAGGCCGAGGTGGACCATTCCCTACATAAACGATTGGAGCGCCTGCTGCTTGAGAAAAAATCGGTGGCGCTTCGCCGGTATGGCCAAAATCAATGCTGCCTCCATTTACTGCTTCTAATAGTTGCGGCCCCGCTGGGAATTCTGTCCATTCAACATCAACCCCAATAGCCTCCAATGCACCTTCCAACGTATTTTCTGCTTTCAGAATATTTAACGTTCCAAATTTTTGATAGCCAATATGGATGGTGTCTGCCCCGTCCTCCTTTCGGTCATTTCCTGAACCCGCTGTTTGCGCTCCTTCTGTACAAGCTGTGAGTAGCAAAAATACGCCTAAGATCGTGCTTAATTCCCGCCATTTATGATTCATGGCTTGACGCCCACACTATTGTTTGTCAGTTGTTTAACCGCTTTGTCGATTCGTTCTTTCCCTTCTTTACTAACAATCTCTACTCCTATTTCTGTTCGTTTCAAATGGGTATCAAGGATAAAAACCGATTTTAAAATCGTTGTAGCACCCAATGTCTGTAAAACAGGTGTAAACGAATAGTCCAAAGCGAGATAATGGGCCAGCGTTCCCCCTGTAGCAATCGGCAAGATTGTTTTTCCTTCGAATGAACGTTCAGGGAATAAATCAATCAATGATTTAAGCACGCCAGTTATAGAAGCCTTATAAATCGGGCTACCAATTACGATAACGTCGGCTGCCTCTATTTTTTTAATAATAGAAGCGACAGCTTGTGAGTTAAAATGGGCAAACACCAAATCGGCTGGCGGCACATCCGTGATCGAATAAAAAAACGTGCTTGCGCCTTTATTTTGGAATGCTTCCTCGATCTGCCGCAAAAGTTTTTCCGTTTTTGAAGAAAAAGAGGGACTTCCTGATAAAAATAAAACGGTAGTCATAATGAATCTCCTTTCTGTCACTTTGGATTTATCCTGCAATACATAAAAGCCCGCTATTCCTTGGAATAACGGGCTTTCAGTCGTCTGATCAGCCTATTTCACTTTTTGCTTTTTTACATTTTCAAACCGTTTTTTCTCCGTCCTCTCAATTTGCGTGATCTGGCCGTTATGGATCGTAATGTGCAAAGAACCAAAATCAATTTCCTCTATAAACTGAACAATTGCTTGTATCTTTTCCTCTTCAATTGCTCCCATATTCATCCTCTCCTTTCCCTCAACTTATCATCACTCGACAATTCCAATGTGTTAAGTTGGTTTTAATACAAAAATTTAATCACTTTTTGACGCCATGTTTCCTTTGTACATTAAATGGATTATGGTTTTCCTCAAGGACACATAGGATCAACCCTTCCTATAATGCAAATTGGCAGAAAAAAAGCGCAACCTAATCTTACGAGTAAATTGCGCTTTCGGTTTTCCGATCAGCTGTTTTTATTTCCCCTTATATTATTCTGATTTATCTTATATGTCAAGAAGGTTTTAATTATGTACCGGTTAATGTTCTTTAGCATTTATTAGGCTTTTAAAAAAGAACAGGATCAATTGTTAATGACACCCATAATAAAGCACGAGAAATAAAATTGGCCAGTAAAAAAACCGCCTTGTAGAAAAACAAAACGGCTTTCGGCCATGGCCTAATTTGTAGTTAAGCGAACATTTGTGTTTGCGACATTTTCGTTATTGGAAAAGGCGGAAATGTCTTACTAGAACTTAGAGGTAACTTATTATCTTTTTAGACTAATATGCAGTGGCTTTTGGAAACACTTCAACAACAAATTCTTCAAAAAACTCATCATCTACGTAAGCTGTAACTTTCCAAATACCCTCCGACGGAAACATTACTTGTGAGGGGGAATGACTAATTAAGCCATCTTCTATAGGAATTAGCATTTCATAATCTATTTTAATAGGATCAATTTCTTCATTGGTTTCTATATTTATAGCAACGGCACTAAATTCTTTGTATTGAACCTCTTCCCCCCAAAAATGCCACATCCATTTTTGATCTTCACCGGCAGTAACCTGGCCACCAATGATACCGATTTTTTCCTCAACCCCAAACATTTCACCAAACTCATTATCAAACGAAGGACTCACCTCAATCTGCTCATTACTGTCAAAGTTAGAGCATCCAGCAATTGCATTAGAAATTACGAGAATAGAAAGAAAACAAAACCACTTCACACCACTACCCCCTCTAATCAATAATTATAAACTATTTCTTTATTCCTTAGAGAAAGTGCACTTATATTTTGATTATCCTTCAGGGGCTATTTCGTCACGCTTCCAACTTTTCCAACCTTTTTCGCATTTTCCCTTTCCATTCGTCCGCTAGAGCATCGACTGCTAAAATTCGTTCCATCGCCTGTTTGTCTGTTGGCTTGCGAAAATACGTTTCACAGACATACAAAACCGACACTTTGTCAGGGTGTGGGTCAAGAAGGGCTACTTCCCCATCTGCTCGTACAATCCCTTCATGGAGCACACGTGCTAAATAACCGGTATATCCTGTTTCGACAATTCGTTTTAATAGCGAGTGAAACCCTGTGTGTTTGTCGATCGTACTGCATGGGTTGCGTGCTTGTGTAATTTGAATGATCGCCTCTCCTAATTGAAAAATATCTCCTATGTGAACATCTTTTTCTAGCATATTCGTCACCGTCACGTTTTCACCAAAAGCTGCTGGCGGAAGAGGCTTTCCAAATTCTTTCTCCCATTTTGCATAATGTTCGTACGGATATAGGCAGACAGCTCGATCTGGGCCGCCGTGGTTTTTCTTATCGGCAACGTCATCACTTTCAAAGCCGTTTTTAGACAAAAACACCGCTTCTGTTTGCTGTTTCTGGATGCCGCTAATCATTTGCTTGCCGTCGCCATAATCGAGCGTTTTTGGCTTTCCAATCGACAACCTCTTTATTTTTATCGAACTTGCCATCCATTACACTCCTTTTCAAGACGAAACGTCGTTTTTTCGTTTGCTCCATTATCGCATGTTTTCTCGTTTTATTCAGGTTTTCTCTATTTGTTTGTATACAGGGGACAAAGTATATCTTCCTTCTTCGGCTTTGCAGCACTAAGGACAACACATGTTCTTCCGTTTTAGTCTTACCCCATTTTTTTCATCATTATCGTCAGATTGCTATTGAAATATATGAAAAATAAGGTTATAAACTAGTATAAAAGGTCTATTTCTTTATTCTTATGAAGGAGGTGCACTGATGTCAGAAGACGCCTTTATGACAAAACGCAATGGAGGAGAAAAAAGCTTGGTTTCTATCATCCAAGCCGAGAGTGAAGAGGGCAATTGTCACCAGTCATTACCCCCAATTGGACGAGAGCCCAGTAAACAAACGTTGTCCACTTACCCTATCTTGGCCGATATACTCGGCTTAAAGCCAGATGAATTGCTATTAGAAACGAAAAAACCAGTCGATGATTGGGTTTCCTTCATTCTGGAAGAGATTAGGAAGGCGATCCGTCGTGATGACTTTGCAGCAGTGAAAGCACTTATCGTAGAGCACTTGAATAACCCAGCTTTTCAGTCACCTAAACTACGGCAGTTTCTCCTTTGGCATCAAGCTATTATTGTTTACTATGTAGACCACAATCAACACAAAGCGATGCAATTGCTCAACAGTGCGCTAAACGCTACAGGATATGCGACTAAATCAACGCCTAGCGCCCAGGAGCTAGGGATTCTTATCAGTTTAGCAGTCCTCCATTCTGAAGAAGGCAACAATGACCAAGCAATAAGCCTTTTTAAACAAGCCTTAAAAAAAACAACTTGTCCAAAAACTGTCCATACAAACCTCGCCCTCTATTTGCGTATCTATGACCATTTGGTACAGTTGTTGTATGAAAGCAACGATTTCCATCAAGCGATTGAATATGCAGAAAAAGGACTGAAGCTCACAAGTGAGGACGACTATTTGCCTATTAAAGGAGAACTTCATTACACGCGCGGCAAATCGTTTCATCACCTTAGCCAACAAGAAGAAGCGCTAGTAGATTTTCAAAGATCCTTTACACTCTTTCAAACCATTGGCCTTAAAAGTAAGGCCGAAATGGTCCAAAAACAGTTAGCACTTCTTCAAGAAGGGAAGAAACTGCCTTTTCACTGTTAACATTGCCTAAACGTATATGTTCGCTAGAAGCACTACCATGTATTCATGCAATCATCAGGCTACATGAATAGGCGATCACAACGATAAACAACAAATAGCTAAAAGCAAACGCAAAGTTCTTGCGAATAATGCTGTACGGATTGGCATTTAGCTGCATCGCCAAAATCGTTGGCGTAACATTAAATGGGCCTATCATGACTGTGCCAAGTCCAACGCCAATGAGCAATAGGCTGATGCCGTAAGGATAGGCCGCAACTTGTTCTTGTAAAAACGGTGATAGAATCGCAATTGAAATAAGAGGATGGAAGCCGACAAGGGCAAAGCCAAAAATGCATAATCCAACGAGCAAGTAAAACAAAAACAACGATCCTTCTTGATAAGTAAAAGCAAAAAAGGCATTCATATACTCAAACCAAACCGTGTAAGGAAACACTTCAACAAAAAAGCCTGCCGCCAAAAACAAGAAAAACAAGCTGTGAAGCTGTGTCGTATTGCCCTTTAAATAGAGAAAAGCAAGTTTTTTAAAGCGCCTTGGCCTTTTAATCACCACTGCCCATAAAAACGTGAAAGGGATAATGAGCACGGTTACTGAAAATAAAAATGATTGCGGGATAAACGCATTTACAGCAAGAAGCAAAACGATAAAACTCGTAATTGCTATTGCGAGCTGCATTAATTTCCGCCGCAATAATTTAGGATTCCCTATTTGTTCCTGCTGTACGATAAGCTCGCCCCCTTTTAATTGGCGGTTGTGCAAGAACCAATCAATTGAGAGAAACAGGACGCTTATCACAAGTAGCGTCGGCAACAACGCCACATAACTTGTACCTGTTAAGTCAATCGTGGAAGCGACGAGAATTTCCGTAGGGCTCCATAACAAAACAAGGGCATATGCCCGCAATATACTGTGGGCAAAAAAGCGTTGGATGACAGCAGAACTGAGTTGGCTAAGCTTGCTTTTTACCGTCGCCACAACAACTGGGACAGTGGCCACATTTAAAAACAGCGTCAGCATATACGACATCACCGATGTGCGTCGATATAGCCGAACCATGTTTAATTTAGGAGGCTTGCTAATCATTTGCCCAAGTGCGCGGTCGTACTTGCCCGCTGCTATAATGGTACTCATAAACGGTAAAACGAACAAAAGTGCCAACAACCCAGTCATTGAGCCAAACAAGTTAAAAAAACCAACTTCTTTTGGAACATAAATAAAATAAAAAAGAAACCCTAATAAGAAGAAAGAAAGGCCAGCCCATAAGTATAGCTGACGAGCTCTTCGAATATTAACGACTATAACAATGAATGCGAGAATACCACTCACTGTTTGAACCAGTGGAGTATGGTATATCTGGTCAGTTATATATAAAAGGACAATTAGAAAATATAAATAAAAAATGGCTCGCACCTACTTCTATCATCATTCTATTCAGTATATCACCAATGATCGAATCACTTGAACCTATCTATGGCCACTCGAAAAAACCCATCCTATTATTATTGGAAATACAAAGAACAAATTCCAAAAAACAATGAATCGTTCATTCGTTATTGTCAACTCGTGAGAAATATGATATATATGTAAAAAGACTTTGTGAAAACGTTTTCTTCTGAATATTCCACATCGACTAATTGTTTGTTTATGGTCTACTTGTTCCTTAAAGAATTGTGGAAGTAATAGACAAGCCTTAAAAATCGCTATTATAAAGGAGACTTTTTGCTATGCCATTTCCTACTTATGATGAATTCATGAGCATGAAAACAGCAGACCAACGCCGCTTGTTGGAAGAAGAGCGTAAGCAGTACGGAAACACGCGCATCATTACAGTCGAAGGTTGGAATACAGCAAACTTAGCAAATGTCCTTAACATTCTTGGCTTGCCGAAGTTAGACAGAAAACCCCCTACCGGCGAAAATCATTCAAGCAAGATTAGACAACTGCCATTTTTGCCAAAAGACCAGTTGGAAGAGTACAAAAATAATTACAAGAGAATGAAAGACTTCACAGAATGGGAAAAAATTAATATTGCAGACCGCAAGGAATTAATTACTGCCTGGATTGAAAAGAAAATCAAACCTGCTGACTTAGCAAAGCATTTCGGTAAAAGCCCAAGCTATTGGTATAACTACATGCACCGTGTGAAACAATCACCAGCTTTGCGCCCTTCCGACACCGAGAAACAAGTCTCAGCTACCATTGAAGAGGCAGGGGAAGTCATTCATTCAGAACATAAGCTAGACAGCCAACACACCCAATTAGAAGCGATCCCAGCCAAAAAAAATGGCCTCCATTATCACATCGAAGGCGAGTACTTCGCCAGTGAGGCGAGGCGGCGAATCCAAAGCCTCGACGCCCTTCTCGCAAGTTTGAATAGCAAATTTAAGCTGACCCTTTCTTTAGAAGAAATCGATACAGATGAAAAAGACCCTGAATTTTCCGAGCAGGAAATTTTAGAGATCGCGCGCTTGCTCAAACGAAAACGGTAACGCCATTATATAATGGTGAATAGACTCAAAAACCAAGTTGGGTATACGACTCAACTTGGTTTTTGCATGCATGAGACCACTTCATCCGCTATAGCGATTTATTGGATAAATGCATCTAAGTATTGGTCTTGATCTAAGATCATATAGCTACCGCCAGCACGGTTTACTTCCACACTTACTTCGCGCGCTTCCGCCAAATGGTCTTCAGCGGCCACTTTTTCAAGCACACTTACCATCGCCTGAACGAGCTCTTCTTCTGATGATTCTTCACTAATGCTGCCGCTGTTCAATTCATTTTGCAACAACAAGTCAATTTCGCGCTGAATGTTATCAAGCATAATGCCTTCTACGCTTACTACAACTTCAAACGTGTCCTCGCTTTGGGCATTTGATTCTAGCATTAAGTAATTGGAGCCTTGCAGCAACTTCAAGTAAGCTGCAGACGCCTCCTCGATGACGTCTTCATTAACGTTCAACTCTTCCAAGCCTAACCCAAAAAACATTTTGAATAAGTCGCCAAATTCCTCTTTCTGCTTTGCCCCTTCTTCCTTTTTCTCATCCTCTGATTGATCTCCAGGAGCACGGGCTGCATATTCTTCTTCATTTTGGAAAACAGTTGCTTGAATGATCGCATCGACATAATCCGCTGCCTCTTGTTCATACTGTTCTTGTTGATCGTATGACAAATTGCCAACAGCTGTTAAATCTTTGTCTGGCTTTTCAATCGCCGCTACTTCGTCGAACGCAGAGAAGATATAACTGTCATCCGCTTCAAATTCACGTTCGTAGCCGTCTATGTCAATGGCATAATCAGCCTTGATTTTGTAGCTCATAATACGGTTTGTATCTTTATCAATATCAAATGATAACTCGAATGAATCGGCAGTGACTTCATCAAATTCAATGTCTTCCGGGTCCTCTTCCCACATTCTTGCATTGTAGTCTACATATGATTGCGCCAAACTTTCAATCAACAACAGCCGGTCGTCCTCACTACCGTTATACGTTAACAAATAAGAGCCATCCTTTTCTTCGAGCTCAAATTTGTCGAAAAGGTTTTCATCATACTCCTTAAAATGAGCAAGCGGATTTTTATGTTGGCTCGTCATCCTGTCTAAAAGGCTTTCGTATTTCGCTTTTTCGTCCCGCGTATAAGAAGAGATATCGCTAATAAACAAAAACTCTTCGCTATCTTTAAACAGCGTTAATTTAGGGGACTTCGTTTCGATATGAGTAACGTTTTCAGCAAAATCATAGGAAGCAACACCCTCTTCTTCCCAACCATAATCATCCATTTGTGAAAAGGACACTTCAACCGATTGCAGGTCTTGATGGGCCTTTTCAGCTGCTGTTAAAACCGATGATGCTGTAAGTTCCTCCTCTTTTGCCTTTTCCTCTTCTCCTCCAGCGCCTTGATTACATGCCGCTAACATACTGACTCCGATCAATACAGCTAACTGCTTTTTCATATCCTCTCTCCTTTTTACCATGACAATAGTCCTTATTTTCACTAAATTTCACCTAGTCATCTTATCCTGTTATTCCTTTTGTTTCCTATTCAACCCCCCGTTGCAAAAAAAAAATGACGCTACACTGCTTTTTGCTTTGCCACAAACCATGATTGTGCCTCTTTAATCGTAACGAATCATTGTTTTTTTCGCAACTACATATTTTATAAAGGAACGTGCTCTGAAGGGGCCTTTCTTTCTTTTAGGTGTTTTTTCAACGTAGCCCCTAAATCATCTGTTATGATATACTTTCCAACGTCTTAATAGGTTTCACCCTTTTACGAGCCCGGGAAGGATTTGCCTTCCTATTAGCGAATTTACCAAACGATCAATTGCTCGATTTTGACAAGGAGGGACAACATGTTCATGAGAGAAGAGACAATCGGAAGTTTATTAGAAAGAATGGCTGAGGAGTCCCCTTCGACCGAAGCGCTAGTTTATCCTGACCGTCATTTACGCCTTTCCTACAAAGACTTTAATCACTCGTGCAGACAGTTAGCAAAAGGGTTTATGCAATTAGGCATAAAACGTGGCGAGCATATGGCCGTTTGGGCGACAAATTGTCCTGAATGGGTGACCACTCAGTTTGCTACAGGGAAGATGGGGGCTGTCCTTGTTACTGTCAATACGAATTATCAGCAATCTGAGCTTGCTTACTTGTTAAAACAATCTGATACGACCACATTGCTCGTCATGGAAGGATATAAAGGGACTTCCTATTTAGAAATGCTTTACCGGCTAATTCCTGAACTACAGACGGCCGAACCTGGAAAACTAGAATCAGCTGAATTTCCCTATCTTAAGCATATTATTTACTTAGGATTAGAACGCAAGCCTGGCATGTGGCTTTATGACGACATTGTCAAAATGGGCGACCAAGTAACCGATGCCGCCCTTGACCGCTTAATGAGTGAGCTGGATGTCGATGATGCCATTAATATGCAGTACACTTCAGGCACAACAGGCTTTCCTAAAGGCGTCATGCTGACACATCGCAATTTAATCCATAACGCAAGCAATATCGCTGCTTGCATGGAACTTTCTCAGCAAGACCGACTCTGTATACCTGTTCCATTTTTCCACTGTTTTGGCTGCGTCCTTGGGACACTGGCCTGCGTTAGCGTTGCAGCGACAATGGTGCCTGTAGAAGAATTCCATCCAGAGAAAGTTTTGCATACAGTCCAAGCTGAAAAGTGCACAGCGCTTCATGGCGTACCAACAATGTTTATTGCCGAGCTGAACTTGCCGACATTCGATACGTATGACCTTTCTTCATTGCGTACTGGCATAATGGCAGGTTCAAACTGCCCTGTTGAAGTGATGAAAGATGTGATTGAGAAAATGGGCATTACCGAGATTACCATTGCCTATGGCCAAACGGAATCTTCTCCTGTCATAACGCAAACACGCGTCGATGATTCGCTAGAACGGCGGACAGACACGGTTGGGCGAGCTTTGCCAAATGTTGAGGTGAAGATTGTCGACCCTGATACACAGGAAGAAGTCGCTGCAGGGGTGCAAGGGGAACTGCTAACCAGGGGCTATCATGTCATGAAAGGCTATTACAAACAGCCTGAAGAAACAGCCAAAGTGTTAACTGGGGATGGCTGGCTTCATACAGGCGACCTTGCGATTATGGATGAAGATGGCTATTGCAAAATTACGGGCCGCTTAAAAGACATGATTATCCGTGGAGGGGAAAACATTTATCCACGGGAAATAGAGGAATTTTTATATACACATCCAGCCATTTTAGATGTTCAAGTTGTAGGCTTGCCCGATCCTAAATACGGGGAAATTGTGTCTGCTTGGATTCGCCTCAAGGCAGACCACTCTCTGACAGCAGCCGAAATCCAAGACTATTGTAAGGGGCAGATTGCCCATTTTAAAATTCCACAAGTCGTTGAATTTGTTGACCATTTTCCAATGACGGCTTCAGGGAAAGTACAGAAATTTAAGCTGCGTGAACAAAAAGAAACACAAGAAGAAAAAGCTTGAGCATTCCGCGATGTTTCAACTAGGCTTATAGACCTATATCAAGGTGAAAGCTTCCGTCATTCGTCGGAAGCTTTCAGACTGCAGACAAACGCTCGTATACGTCGCCATTTGTTTCTGTCATATACTCATCCTTGTTTTATTACGTCTTCCCTCGCCTTAAGTTTCTTGTTTATCCTCGAGGGAGACGCCGCTTGTACGGTAATGCATTTTGACGTTGGTTAGAACTTCTTCAGCTCCTGCTTGAATGGCTTGTTGGTGGACATCACGCAACAATGCCATTAAGGAATCGAACTCTCCTTCAACTACCGTTTCAAGCGGGCCAACCCGGTGCCGCAAACCAGACTGTTCAATGACGTCAATCACTTTATTGGCAATGCCTCCTGTGTGGTCTTCTTTGCCATTTGGTATAAGTTGAATGCCCGCTAGCATCGTGGCCATGTAGAAAAACCTCCTCGATTTTTATGCCGTACTACACCATTTCCTGATATGGCCCGATTTAAACATCTGCCATGATTTTCAGGTTCATGTTTGTAGCATGCCCCACTTGTAGCCGAACATTCGTCTCGTAACCAAAGGCCTTCTCACCGCTCAGAAAAACAGCAAGCCACATACGGCCCCGACCACAACAACGACCCATGGCGGCCATTTCCAATAGGCGAGCATAGAAAACAACACGGCGGCTAAGGCAAAGTCAGTGGGATGCTTGATTGTACTTGTCCAAATCGGTGTATAAAACGCTGCAATTAATAGGCCGACAACCCCAGCATTCGCTCCCATTAACGCCGCCTTCATTTTCGCGTTTTCCCGTAACGCGCTCCAAAAAGGCAGTGTGCCATATATGAGCAAAAACGCAGGCAAGAAAATCGCTGCTGTCGCCAACAATCCTCCTGTCCATCCGTCCATGACTGCTCCCAAGTAAGCGGCAAATGTAAACAACGGCCCTGGCACGGCTTGTGCAGCCCCATAGCCAGCCAAAAACGCCTCCTCGCCTATGTAACCGGTTGGAACAAACTCCCTCTCCAATAGTGGCAAGACGACATGGCCACCGCCAAACACTAAAGAACCTGCACGGTAAAACGAATCGACCATGGCTAGCCATTGAGAGGGCATTGCCGTTGCCAACATTGGCAAACCAACAAGCAAAATGAAAAACAAGGAAAGGGAAACGACTCCGACTGTTTTCGATAATGGAAAGGCTACGGAACGCTCCTGGTTCGTGTTACTCTCATTTGCAAACATAAAATAGCCGAGCAAACCTGCCAGCAAAATAACGACCACTTGCACAAATGCAGAGGGTACAAGCAAAACGGCAAGCAAGGCAAACAAACAAATCATTTTGCGGCGCAAGTCAGGAGTCAAGTTTTTCGCCATACCGAGAATCGCATGTGCCACCACCGCTACGGCAACGATTTTCAGCCCGTGGATAAGTCCCATTTCGCCAACGCCAAACTTGCCGACGAACAATGCAAATCCAATTAAAGCAAGGACTGAAGGAAGAGTAAAGCCAATAAATGAAACAATTCCTCCTAATGTACCTGCGCGGATAATACCAATCCCTATACCTACTTGACTGCTTGCCGGTCCAGGAAGAAACTGGCATAATGCAACGAGGTCCGCATACTTTTCTTCATCAAGCCATTTTCGTCTTCTTACATATTCTTCGTGAAAATAGCCTAAGTGGGCAATAGGACCGCCAAAAGAAGTGAGGCCCAGCTTTGTGGAAATAAGTAGTACTTCAAGTAATGATCGTTGTCTATTTTTCATGCCAGCCCCCCTTAGTAGAAATCATTTAATTACATGCCAGTATGAGTATAGCAAAAAAGCGTCCTCAAGGCCTTTACATTTAAACACTTTTAACAATTCTCCCATCACGTTTCTTTAAGACGGAAAGACAAAAAAACCCCCCTTAAAGGCCATGGTTCTACTTCCTTTTAGGGAGGTTGCTAATTAAATATTCCGAGCCCTCTTTTATTTTCCTGCTTTTCTTCGATCAGAGATTTGCTCAGCTCCAAGTCCATAATTATCCATGTCAATTTCATCAATGACTACTACTGTTGAAGCCGGATTTTTGTTTAATGTTTCGGCCAACAAATTGGTTACACCTTTAATTAAAGTCAGCTTTTCCTCTTTTGTTAGACCTCCATTTTCTTTAGTGACTTTGATGTTTACGTACGGCATTTGACATATCCCCTTTCTGATCTTTTATGAAATTTATGGTGATTAAAGCAGCTACAAGCACAACTGCTGAAATCATAAATGGAATAGCGAAATCGTTTACAGAAATGATTGTACCCGCCACAACTGGCCCCAATAATTGGCCGATCGCGTAGGCTGCCGTCAAACCACTTACTAAATGATTTCCAGCTCCTTCTAAAGATTTAGCCAGAGTCAACGTCAGTGTCGTAATTCCCATAAACGTAGCACCAAACCCTAACGCCGAAAGCAATGTCAGCAACAAATGATCGGTAAACACTGGTATTATAATACTTATAATTTGCGTGAGATACGCCAATTTAAGCGCTTGGATATTCGATATTATTTTCCCAAGCCAAGACCAAAAAAGGCAAGATGGAATGGCGCCAACACCTACAATCGCCCAAACATAAGAAGCTTCAAATGTAAAATCCATATTGTTGACTAACATAGCCGTTATAAAAGTCCCAAAGATAATATAGCCAAAGCCTTCACATGTATAGGAAATATATAAGGCATACTTGGCTTTTTTTTGATTTTGGACGACTTCCGGATGCCTATTTTTTCGTATTTGGCTACTTAGAGAAGCTGATCCATCGCTGTTCCCTTGCTTCCACATCCCTAGGAAGATCGCGACCATAAAGACGACACTCAGAAGCCCTAAACTTACCCATGCCCCTTCCCAACCGTACAAGGATTGAATAGTCGGGATCGCTGCTCCTGAAATGCATATCCCAAAGCCTACTCCTCCATATAGATATCCGGAATAATACATTTTCCCGGTTTGGTTTAAACGGGATAAAATCAAATTAGAGACGATCACAAAAACCATGCCGCTAGTAATGCCCGATATTAACCTAAAAATAGCCCATAATGTGTAACTTTCTAACATGCCCATTAGAAAATTAGTTACAACATTTGCCAATAAACCAATATATAGCCAACGATTTTGTTGAGGTACATATCTAGCCCCTAATGCTCCGATAAAATAACCTATGTAATTAAATGTCGCTAACAACCCTGCAGAAAAAGGGGTCAGCAAATCGTCCAATTCCATATAGGGAAAGATCGGTGTATACGAAAACCTTCCTACCCCCATGACCACTGCTAAACTTAAAAAGCCTGAAAGCAATAATCGATTATGTTGATTTGCAAACGTATTCTCCATTTGTCGGCCCCTCGTTATGTCCGTCATATACAATTCTCTTCTACACAGATCATACTGAAGTTCTGGACTGAACGTGCAAAGGAGTTTCCTTTAAGCGAGCAAAAAAGATCGTTTTTTTTCAGTTTACCATTTTTTTAACGAAAGGGTTGTTGTCCCCTACTGCACACGCAAAAAAAGCTTCTCCCTGTCTCCAGGCAGAAGCTTTTCCTTTATTGCACAATTTTTCCCTTTTCCAACACATGCTCGTCTCCAAGCCAAACACTTGGTGAAAGAGTCACACAGTCCAAGTGGACACCGGCTTCAATTGTGCCTCCGAATGTTTTACTTGAGCCAAAGGCAATGTGAATCGTACCGTATGCTTTTTCATCTTCAAGGATATTGCCAGTAACGCGGGCAGCTTCATTTGTGCCAATGCCAAATTCAGCAATGTAACGTCCGTCGCCGTCACCTAGCAATTCTAACAATTTAGCCCCTTCTCTCCCACTAGCGCTCGTGAGCCGTCCATCTTTCACTGTAAGCAACGTTGGCTCTGACAGTTTGCCAATGCCAGCAATCGAGCCGTCCACCCAAAATTGGCCGTATGAACCTTCGATTTGCGGGGCAATGTAGCTTTCTCCAGAAGGCAAGTTGCCTGACGCCCCTTGTCCTGGAAATACGCCTGTGCTGCTAATGCCGTTACGTCCATTAAGATTTAGGAACAGTTCATATTCCCCATTTGGGCCTGTCTTAATCACAGCCGAATCAATTTTATTGAGGCGTGCGGTAAATGATTCCGTCAGAGCAACCACTTTCGTGTAGTCTGCTTTCATTGCTCCTTCGGTAAACATGTCCATCGTAATCCCTGGCATTGTCAGCACTTTGGTTCCTTGGCTACTTGCCGATTTTCGAGCGCTTGTATGTGTTAAAGAATGTTGGCAAATGCAAAAACAAATGTCCGCTGCTTTCATCATGTCGGCGACTGTGGACGGCGGTTCTTCCCCTGAACGACTCCGTGTTTGCATTAACACAAAGTCAGCAGCGTAGCCGAGATCGCATAAAGAGTCAAACACGCGCCGGCCAATTTCTTCTTTCTCTAAATCAGCAAGAACAACAACATGCTCGTCCCCTAAAGCTTTTACATTTTGTTCCATCATCTTGTTGACAATCTGTTTAAATTCCATTTTCAATCCCCCTTTCCTCTCCATATAGTATAAAGCGAATGGGCGAAAGTCGATAGCTTTTCAACCAGAGCTCACGCTAGCTCTGCCGCTGCCCGGGCGACTGCACTGCGGGCAAGAATCACAGGCAGCCCAGTCGCCGCTTGAGCCCGCTGTTTATGGGCATTTGTATAACCCATGCAGTCGAGGACGAGCAACGTAGCACCTTGTTCTTTTAAAGCTGCCGCCGCTCCTTCAATATCTGACGGCGCATAAGGCGTCGCCGCTTCTGAAACAAGAGGGAGATCGCCCCATTTGCCGGCCAGCTGTTGTATTTGTTCTTCTAAAGGCACAATCGCCCCAAGTGTGCCATCACCGATAACGGCTTGGACAAAATGGCAAAGAATTTTGTCAGGGAACAACAGCGTCTTTTCATGTTCAATCGTTGGGAAGTGGCCGGTGCAGACAATGATCGAGCTCGAGACGTGCTTCTCGACCTTTTGCAATTCCGCTTGCAAGTGTGGAAGCAACTTCTGCTTAGAAAGTTTAGCACTGTCCCCGTTCCTGAGGCGTGAGACATACGTCTGCTCATCAGGATCGGGAGCGAGCGCTTTTATTTGCTCAGGCGATAAAGAATCAAGAGCGCCTGCTTCTACAAACTCGACGTCAGCGCCAAGAAAGGGGCGCATTTCAGGGGTCATGTCCACGCGCGGCGACTGTCCAATTGTGACAAGCCCTATTTTTTTCATGTTACTTGCCCTTTCCCATCGTTTGCAGAACGTTCATTGATCCATACAAATGTTGCAAATGGGCGAATTCATTTTTATCGTAGAAACGCGTAGTTCCCGCCGTATATTCCTTCGCTGTCTCGATTGCAAACCGTACCGCTTGGGCAATGTCAACCTCATGACTAGCACCTGTGCCACAACCGGGCACAGCAGAAGTGGCTGTAATGGCGAGACCAACAACTGGCGCATTTGTCGCAACGGCAGGTTGGAGAATGGAATTGATATGGTAAACATCATTTCCATAAGGTGTAATGTCCTGTGTCGTAATCGCGAATGTAGACGGAAGGTCGCCTGTTGTCATTTCCATAATCCGCAAAAGGTCATCGCTAAACTTCAAAATATATCCTTCTTTAACTGTAGGCGAGATGGCGATCCCTTTATGTTTAATGATTTTATTGCCTTTCGTCGTGTCAATGGATAGAATCGCTTCCATTTCTGGCAGCACTTCATGTTTGTTCATTGTTAAAATGTCAACAGGAGAACCCATGAAATCGACTGGCTCATGTGGAACCGTTGGCGCATTTGGGCAAATATGTGTCGTGAGCAGCACATCTCCAGGAAGGCGATCGCCTTTTTCGGCCATCTCCGCTAACTTTAGCGCAGTGGCAACTGCTGCAACAGCGCCGTCTGCGTCAGAGACAAGCCCAATCCGGCTAGGGCGAGCACCAATCCCGCCAAGGCGACCGACGATTCCAAAAGTCGGCGCATTTCCGCCAGATTGTTTTCCGTTTGTGCCTTTGATCTGGATTTTCACAAAATCAGTCGAGCCTTGTTCACCAGTCACCGTTGTTGTTTCTGCTTTTGCATAAGTATATCCGCTAAATAACGCTGCTACTTTCTCGCCATTAATAGCAGGATCGTCTAACATTTCAACTATTTGCATCGTATACGTCAATGACATTTTCGATCTCTCCCTTATGTTTGTGTTTTTTTATATGCCTTCACACGATTGTCTTTTGGATAACGGGTTCAATCGTGCGCAGCAACCGTTCATTTTTCATCGTTGAGCTAAGAAGGAGCTCCGATTGCGGCACGCAAATGACCGCCAGTTTTTGGCCGTTCTTCACTTCAGCGCTTACGACAGGCTGCCCCGTGTCGGCATCAAATGTCATGATTAAATCAGGAAAAGTGCCTTTCCGTTCGCCGTTTTCTTCTAATGTCATAAATTCATTCCAAAAAGTCAGTTCAATTCCGTCCACATCCAAACGGCCGACATCAAACCCGCCTTCTGTTTTCAATTCAAAGCCGCTCACATGACCAACTTTGACAACACGGCCATGTAAAGCTGCTGTAACAGCCTCAATTTTGCTGCTGCCCTCTTTTTCTGTTAAAAAGGCTTTGCCGATTTCCATCGCTTTTGAAATGCCGCCGACTGCCCCATGTGCCTTTATATAAGCGACACTGACTGGATTGCGGACAACGCCCACCATTCCACCGGCCTCAACCGACATGCGGCGAATGACATTTCCGACATAGTCAAGCGTCCCGGAGACAAATCCGCTAATCGCACGGCTGCCAAACCCGCCAGCAGCTGCCTGGTACGATACATAATCTTGTTGCTCAGACAAGTTTAGCGCCCCCATTGCCCCGGTAGGGTGTGCTCGGCCGTTGCAAGGAGCGTCAATAACAGGCAGGCCAGTCAACGCTGCCTGAAGCCAGCCATTGACTGTCGTCGCTGCGCCATTTTCGTTGGTCATAATTGCTTTAATGGTGCCTGGATAATTTTTTTGCAACAATTCAACAGTCATGAGCAATTGGTTGTCGTCAACGTACTGGTCTTTGGCGGCCGGTGCGCCGACGAGGGAAACGCATACGGCTTCATCATCGTCGTTCAATTCATCAATGCTAATGAGCTCTACTGTGCCTTTCGCCAGAGCAGCCCGGCCTTTTTCAAGCCCCTGGGCGATCCAGCCGCCACCGCCGCCGCCAAGGATCGCCCCGCCGTAAACAGCTTGCTCAACCATCTCTGCTGTCAATACTGTTCGTGCCATACTCTCTCTCCTTCCAAATTACCGGGCTTTAAAGACAGAGCTAAAGAAACTATAAAGCGCATCTCCAGCAATGAATCCAGCTGCGGTTGTAAACATCGCCGACTCACCGGCTTCGCCTTTCCATTTCAAAATTACGATCCGTGCTAGTATGCCCACTAGAACGGCCCAACCAGCCCAAGGGTTCATAACTAGCAACCCAGTTGCTAGCATAATGCCAAGCTGGCGTTTAGCGCCGCCAATCAATTGAATGATCGCTCCAGGAATCGCCCAAATCAGCAAGTACTTTCCTGTTTCGCCAGCAATGCCTTCCTGTATCGTTGCTGTAAATACACGGTCAACAGGAGGAACCAAGTCCTGGGCAAAATACATCTGATGGAAAAGCAGCACCATCACAATCGCTACCACGAGCCCGATCATGCCCGCAATCAGCTGCAAGCGCCGGCCGTAGAGCTCTTGTTCCCAATTGGAGCGGCCTCTGATTAAAAATCCTGTCTTTAAATCAAATCCAAAATCGGCAAAAGCTGGTCCAGTAGCCGCCGTGTAACCGGTAAGCAACGCTAACGCGATTGGTGGAAAGCCGAGCATGATCCCGATTAACAGCACGATCAGCGTAACGGCAAAAGCAGGAAACCAGCCAGAGTGCATCGCAGCGACACCGACGATCATTTCTGAAACCAATGTCGCAAAAGCGGCAAAAAGAATAAATAGCACTAATTGACCGACTGACAATTCAGTATAGAGTCCCGCTAGAAAAGCAACGAGCATAGCGCCAATGACATAGGCAAGAAATCCAAAGCCAAATCCTTTTGCTACGTCAAGTTCACTGCGTGTATATACGTGATTAGTAGCCTGTTCTGATTTCTTCGTAATCGTACGCTTTTTGCTCGTTTGTCCTTTGACAATCGTATAAATGAACTGAAGCAGGGCAACGAGGCCAGCGCCGATCATCATCCCATGGGGAATGTAATAATCGTTGATATTAAAGTGAAACCATGGTTGTGAATAGCCGTTGATCAGCAAACCAATGCCAAACATCGACAGCGCCCAAATGTTGCCAATAAAAGCAACACCTAACGCTGACATAGGAATGCCTAACGCCGAACCGGCCAGCCCGCCAGCAATGCCGATGCCAAGGAATTTTGCCTTCTTTCCGCCTTCGTCTCCTGCACGGAGTGCTTCTGCCGTCGCAACGCCAGACGGCCATGCTTCATTGGCGCCAAACAGTTTGGAATCAAACACTTTGTATAAAATAAGGGCATCAATGATTAAAGCAAAACCTGCACCGACAAGCATCGGAAACACAAGTTCAGGCAGCCCCATTACGAAAGGTATGCCAATCGGGATAAGCAAACTGTTTGCTGCTCCAAATGTGGCCGCTGAAATTGTCGTCTGTACCAAGTTTTGCGTTTCCAGTTGGCGATAGCGATGGAACATTTGCATCGGAATACGCGCAATTAACATCGCAATCATTGCACCAATAATAGAAGTATTTGGTGTTACGCCAAGAGTAGTAATAATCTGCATACCGATAATCGCTCCGAAAACGGCAATTAATACGGAAAGCAAAATTAAAGTCCAGTCAAATGTGCGTTGTTTCATGTCATCTACCTCCTCTGGCGTATCATTGAATACGCCATGCCTTGTGCTTCAACTAAATCAATCACAGGCACTGCGAGTTCCTTTATAATGGTTTCTTTTAAATGAATGGTCGAATAGCCTGTACAAGCAAACAAGATAGCAGTCGCGCCTTGGTTAATAAGCTGCCGGGCCGATGAAATTGCTGCAGCTGTCGTTTCTTTTTTAAGCAAATCAGTAGTATTGGTGACACCGTCCGGGACAAGGTGGCCAACTAGCCGTTCGCCTAACACTGTCTCAATTGCTTCAGGTATTTTATTTGTTAAGCCAAGAACACCAATCTTGTCGCTGATCATGCATGCGGCATGCGCCCCAGCCTCGCCAGCACCTATAACTGGAATGGATACGGCTGCTCGGCTCACATCAAGCGCTGGATCAGCTGCACAGCTAATGGAAATCGCATCAATGTCGGCATCGGCCGCGATCTCTTTAACTAGCGCTGTTATTTTCGGCAAAGCAGCTGCTTTTGATTCCTGGTTGTAAATGCCATATGGTTGATCTGGAATGCAATCGCTAATAGAGTGAATGCCCATCCTTTGCCGCAATAGGACAGAATGTTCTTGCAATAATTGCTCGTCTTCGGTTGTCCATACACGAACGATGCCAAGCATATTTCCCACCATCCTTTTTAGACACTATAAATTTTTGATCCGATATTAAAAATGCCCAATATGTGCAAAATGATAAAAGCATTCATTGCACACATTGGGCAGAAGCATTGTCAAAATACGCGCTGTTGCTACGATTTAGCGCCTTTCTCATGTCATGTTTTCTAACATCTATTTTCTTATTTTTAAAACAAAATAAAGCAAAAATCGAACTTCACTGTCATTAAGATCGACCATTAGCCGCTCTTCTATTTTTTCTAAACGGTATTTTAACGTACGTCGATGAACAAACAATTTTTCCGCCGTTTTTGAATGGTTGCCATTTTCACGGAGAAACACCTCTAGCGTGTGAAGCAACGCTTCGCCTGCATAGCGGTCCGCGGATTCTAGCGGTTTTAATGTGTTCTCGGCAAAGGCCTGAACATCGTCATCATTTTTGAGCTTCGTCATGATCCGTTCAAACCCCATCTGTTCGTACAAACAAATTTTTTGTGTTTCCCCGCTCTCCTCCAAGGCAGTACAAGCCTCTAGACAAGCCTGTTTAGCCAGCGTGATCGCATCGTAAGCCAGGCTCACCCCGACCTGAAACAAAACATCCATTTGTTCCTCAAGCTCTTTTAACATACGACTAATGGAAGAAATCGTTTCTGCACGGCTTTGATCACGAGTAAACGTGTACAGGATGCAAAAGTTGCCGTCTTTGCAAAACAAGGTGGCATTTGGAAAATAACGGTCCAATTTTTTATATAATTGATGTAAAAATAGAGCAGAAATCGGTTCTTTTTCAACAGGCGCCCCTGCTACTCTTCTCATTGCCAAAAAGCCGAAATAGCCAGTTTTGTTAATCAACGTACGGATCGAGGAATGCTCTGGCACATCGTTTTTGTCAATTAGCTCCGTCATCCATGCTTTCTCTTCATCGGCGCGTTTATTCACTTGGTAAAGCCGCTTCCGCAATAAAAACCGGATTTGTTCTTCTAAAAAGGTTGCCGCCTTCTTTAATACAGATGTCCATACGTGTTCCTTTTCGTGTGGCACACCTATTACTACAGAACAGCGCAAACCTGCCTCTGCTTTTTTGAAAACGAGTCGAACTTGCCGTTTATCAAAGCGCGTTTGTTTTGCTGGTTGCGAAAATAAGATAAACGCTTGCCGCTCTGCTGTCACTCTGTTATTCGCGTAAGCAATTAGCCGCTTTTCTTCGCTTTCAAGCAACACATTCTCCCCTGTAAGATTTCCTAGCCCTTCCAAAAAATGATGTAATCCCCGGGCTTCCCCAAGCTTATAGACCGCCTCCAGAAGTTGCGCTTCCTCAGACTGGGCTTCTTTAAACTTTGTCTCGAATAAGATGGTCAGCAAGCCCACAAACGAAACTTCTACTGGAATGGCAATAATGGGCATATTATGTTCATCAGCAAGGCGCAGCATCGCTTCTGGCAATGTATGAACATAACGGCCAATTTTAACAACAAGGCCGGCGCCGTTTACTTCAATTAACTTCCGAAACATGCTGATTTGCGCTTCCGGGTTGTCTTTGACTGAATAAAAGGTTGAAATAATTAAAATTCCTTCTGTTAGCCATTCATTAATATCTGGGACTTCCATCACTTCAGCTGCTTTAATTTTCCGATACAAACCACCTTCACCGGCAAGTACACGAGCGAGCTTTAAATCGCCTAACTGTAAAGCTTCGCCTACAATCATTTCCAACACCATCCTCTATTAAATAGTATTTTACTACGGGCCGACATATATCGACAAAATCTTTTGACCGTTGTTAGCAAGATTAGCCAATTAATGATCAATCATCTTTATGCCATAACAAAAACCGCCTGTCTTGGTTTTGCACCGAGACAGGCGGTTTTGTCGTCTTTTTTTACATCTCTAACTCTTTACAAGCAGTTCCTCGACATTGACCCAACGTTGCTGTTGAATCGATTGTTCTACGGCAGTAAGGACAGCTTGGTTGCGCAAACCGTCTGCAAAATCAGGTTTTGGCTGCTCGCCACGGGCAATGCCTTGGAGGAATTCGTACAACAAATGAATAAAGGTATGTTCATAACCAATCATATGGCCCGCAGCCCAATAGGATCCAACATAAGGGTGGCCGGCTTCGGTTACGTCGATCGTCCGAAACCCTTGCAAACCTTCTTCGTCGTGAGCAAAGTACACTTCCAACTGATTCATGTTTTCCATATTCCAACGCACAGATCCATGTTCACCGTTGATTTCAAATTCATTTCGATTGCGGTTCCCGCCGGCAAAGCGTGTCGCTTCAAACGTGCCAAGGGCGCCATTTTCAAATTTAGCGATAATCGCAGTGGCGTCATCAACGGTAACAGGCGCCATTTTCCCTTCGCTTACTTTCGCGCTTAGCCCTCCCGTCATTGAGCCGATTGGCCGTTCTTTAATAAATGTCTTTGCAGTGGCAACTACTTCAGTGATTTCACCAACTAAAAAGCGGGCAATGTCGAGGCTATGGGCTGCAATATCGCCAAGAGCACCAGAACCAGACACCTTTTGATCAAGACGCCATGTTAGCGGAAAGGAAGGGCTCATAATAAAGTCTTGTAAATAACGGGCACGGAAATGATAGATTTCTCCAAGCTTTCCTGACGCGACGAGCTGTTTCGCTAGCTGGACAGCAGGCACATAGCGGTAATTGTGGCAAACCATATGGATCACATTATTTTCCGTGACCGCGGCATGCATGCGCTGCGCTTCGTCTAAATTCATCGCTAGAGGCTTTTCGGTGATGACATGTTTGCCTGCTTTTGCCGCGGCGATCGCGATTTCTGCATGTGTGTTGTTCGGCGTAACGATGTCAATGATGTCAATGTCATCACGTTCCACGACTTTGCGCCAATCGGTTTCGTAGGATTCGAACCCCATTTTTTCTGCCGCTTGTTGCACAGCTTCCTCATTGCGGCCGCAAACGACCTTTAAAACCGGCTTTGCCTCCACATCGAAAAAGAAAGGAATGTCACGGTATGCATGGCTATGTGCTTTCCCCATAAACTGATAGCCAATTAAACCAATGCGAAGTTCTTTTTTCTCCATTCTGTCCCCTCCAAACGATCATTTTGTTAACCAATTCCACTTATGTGCAGCGATTCCCTTTTTTCATTAAAAAAACGTACTATCTAGCCGCCCAAACCATGCCTTTCCTCATCAATTCCATTACTTCAGGCATGCGGACAATTTTAGCTACATGGCCAAGGGAGCAATAGTAGACATTGCCCTTCCCCCATTGCTTTGTCCATACAACTGGCATTTCCACGCTGCCGTTTACAGCATGGGGGCCATCGGCAATCGGAAAGGTGGTAGTCGCATGAACGGAGACAGCGGGATCAACATGCATATAATACTGCTCCGATTCTACTTCGAAATCGGCCATTCCGTTTGTTAAAGGATGCGTACGGTCCTTTATCTGGACTTTATAGCGAACGCCGTCATTGCCAGGATGAGCGACCCACTGCCCTCCTACCATAAACTGATAGTCCGTTGCCATGCGGAACGAGTCCCCCATTCCGCCATGCAAACCGGCAAGGCCTGTTCCTGTTTCAATTGCTGCCATTAACGATTTAAGCTGATCGTCTTCAATTTGCCCTTGTGTCCAGTTTGGGACAATTAAGTCGTAATCAGGCAAATGTTCTTCTGTTAGCACCGTCAATGAATCGGCAACATTAACGGAAAACCCTTCTTCAATAAGAATGCCTTCAAGAATAGAGGCGACTTGCTCTGGTTCATGTCCATCCCAACCACCTTGAAAGATCAATGCTTTTTTCACGTGTACACCCCTTTATTAAAATCGTTTGTCACTTGAATAGGCAGCGCTAAAAAATCAACTGCTTGTTGTAGACGCTTCCATTGCTTATAATGTTTATTATCTAAACAAAGTCAAGGAGTCCAATGGATGATTACCATCGACCACGAAACAATGAAAGACATGAACAAATCAACGGTTTTCCGCCTCATTCAAAGGCACGCTCCCATTTCCCGGGCGGATATAGCCAAGAGAAGCGGATTAAATAAAGCCACTGTCTCTGCTCTAGTCGCACAGTTAATTGAAAACCAATTTGTCTATGAAATCGGTACTGGCGACTCAAGCGGAGGCAGAAAACCAGTGTTGTTGTATTGCAACGATCGGGCCAGCCATGCCATCAGTGTTGACATTGGCGTCAATGGCTTGCTCGGCATTATTACGGACCTCTCCGGCAAAACGATAGCCAAACGGGAAATGGCGCTAACTAGTAAAGAATTCAACATTGTTCTGGCCAACACAGAAGCAATCATTGAGCAATTGATTCACGAAGCACCTCCATCGCCGTATGGGATTTGCGGAATTACCGCTTCCGTCCCTGGCATCGTCGATTCGAAAGGCAACATATTGCTTGCCCCCAATCTAGGCTGGGAGAATGTTGATATCAAAACAGCACTTGAGCATACATTCAAACTTCCCGTTGTTGTTATTAACGAAGCAAATGCTGGAGCGCTCGGCGAAAAACAATATGGCGTCGGCAAACCTTATTCGGCAATCTCTTATATTTCCGTCAGCATTGGGATTGGCACTGGCCAAATTATTGACGGCAAGCTATTCACAGGTGCAAATGGCTTTGCAGGCGAATTTGGCCATATGTCCATTGACCGCCATGGAAAACAGTGCCGTTGCGGGAATCAAGGCTGCTGGGAGCTGTATAGTTCTGAAAAGGCGTTACTTGAAATTGCCGCAATCAACATGAACCGACGAAGCATTTCACTTGAACAAGTGCTCGCAGCTGCCGAGGCCGAAAACCGAGCAGCTCTAAATGCCTTTGCCGCAGTCGGTCATTCACTTGGCATCGGCCTTGTCTCGATGATTCATTCCATGAATCCTGAGGCGATCATCATAGGCAACCGTTTTGCTAAATTAAAACCGTATATTCAAAGCCCAATTGAAGAGACGCTCGCAAAACATCTTCCTTCCTATTATCAAAAAGCAGTCAAACTGTTGTTTTCAGAGCTTGGCCAGGAGGCGCCTTTACTAGGCGGATCTCTTCTTGCAACAAGCCAGTTTTTCAACCGCCACCGCATCCACTTAACGGTTCATTAGTACAGGCGACCCCTTCATTGTGTCGAGAAGCGGTACACCGTTTCATGTTGGTAAATCGTACCCGGTTCAAGCCAAATGTGCGGCAAATCGTCATATTGGAGGGAGGCAGGGGAAGCTTGTGCTTCTAAGCAAAAACCGCCATATTTTCTTGAAAGCCCGTCTGTAAGTTCTGGTTCTGAACCAAGCCCATTGCCTGTATAGAGGACAAGGCCAGGCTGTGTGGTTTCCATCGATAGCACACGGCCGCTTTTTGGTTCATAAACACGGACGCTTTCATGTTTAGTGTGATCAAGTAAAAAATAATGATCATAGCCATTTCCGACACACCGGTTTTGCTCTATCCCGTCTTCTAGTCCTTGCCGGAAAGCACGGCCTTGGCGGAAATCAAATAAACTGCCTTTTGCCTTTATGACGTTTCCAGTTGCAATCAACTCATTGTCGAGCTCAAGGTAGGCAGATGCATCCATTTCCAGCACATGGTCATGGATCGTTGCCCCTTTTTCTCCGGCCAAATTAAAATAGGTATGGTTGGTTAATGTAAGCGGCGTCCGCTTGTCAGTTTTCGCTGTGTATGAAAGAATCCATTCATTGTCATCGGTCAATGTATACGTGATGTCGATGTCCACATTGCCAGGATAGCCGCCATCCCCATCAGGAGAGCGGTGCTGAAACCGCACACCTGAGCCCCGTGGAGATGTAAACGTTTCTGTTTCAAAGCGAATTTGGTGAAGCCCGCTAGCTCCGCCATGCAAATGGTTTGCCCCTTCATTTGCTTGCACGTGTATTTGTTTCCCCTCTGCTGTAAATGAAGCGCCTGCAATCCTGCCAGCAACTCTGCCTATTAACGCCCCAAAATAGGGACTGTTGTCCGTATACTCATTCATATCCTTGTAGCCGAGGGCAACGTTTGCTAATTGTCCGCTGCGGTCAAAAGCATCTATTCTCGTTACGATGCCGCCGTAATCTAGGCAGTCAAGGCGCATGCCATGTTTGTTTTGCAAACGTATTTGCTTCCAGCCATTTCTGACTATGTTTATTATCGGTTCCATCAACTGTCTCCTCTTATTTACGGAATGCCGCGAGCGCTTTGCTAATGGCTGCAGTCGCCGGATAGACTTGTTTATACAATTCATATAACGTCTCATATGTTTTTGCCCTACTACAGTCTGGCTCAAACACTGCATCCTGTTTAATAAATGCATCTGCACATTCTTTCAGCGAACCAAACCAGCCAGCTCCGTATGCAGCCAGCATCGCCGCACCCATGCCTGGCCCTTGCTCGCTTGTCTGCTTCACAATTGGCGTTTGGAAAATGTCAGCTTGCATTTGTAGCCACGTTTCGCTTTTTACTCCTCCGCCAATGGAAACAATTCTCTCAATCGTCTTTCCTTGTTCTCTGAACAAATCAAGTGACTCTCTTAATGAAAAAGTGATGCCTTCAAGGATCGACCTAGTAAAGTCGGCCTTCGTATGGCTGCTATCAGCACCGATAAAACTAGCACGGATAGTAGCGTCAGCGTGAGGCGTCCGCTCTCCGGCAAGATAGGGCGTAAACAACAACCCATTTGCCCCTGGGGGGACTTCTGCCACTCCTGCAAGCAATTGCGGAAACGTTTCTTCAGGAGCAAATGTTTGCTTAAACCAACTTAAACTATATCCTGCCGCTAATGTGACGCCCATTGTATAAAACGCATCTTCAGCTGCATGGTTAAAATAATGGACGCCTCCTCCAAATGTCTTCCCTTTTTCTTCCTGGTACGAAAGCATAACACCTGACGTGCCAATGCTAGCGAGCGTCTTGCCGTTTTCTAAAATTCCAGCTCCTACTGCTCCGCACGCATTATCGGCTCCTCCAGCAAAAACGGGTGTTTTGCTTGGCAGCCCCGTCGCTAATGCGATTTCTTCCGTCAACTGGCCGACACAAGCGTGTGATTCCACTAGCGTCGGACAAAGCGATGGATCAATGCCAAATGCCGAACATAGCGGTTCGCTCCATGTTTTTCTTTCGATATCAAGCAAGAGTGTACCTGCTGCGTCAGAATAGTCGGTATGCAATGCACCAGTCAACTTCAAGCGCAAATAGTCTTTTGGAAGCACGAATTTGGCCGCTTTTGTAAACACTTCCGGTTCATGCTCCCGTACCCACATCAGCTTTGGCAACGTAAAACCTTCAAGCGCTGGATTTTTGGCTAATTGTTGCAGCCTTTCAGCGCCTAGCTTTTCGTAAATCGCTTTGCATTGCGGGGAGGTGCGTGTATCATTCCATAAAATCGCCGGACGCAACACTTCGTTTTGTTCATCGAGCAAGACGAGCCCATGCATTTGCCCCGAAAAACTGATTCCCTCAATTTGAGTCGTTGCTTGTGGCAAGGCTGCTGCTATGTCCGATAATCCAGCAACGGTTTCCCTGACCCAATCGTTTGGATCTTGCTCGCTCCATCCTGATTTAGGGTGAGACAACGGGTATGGTTTAGACACTTCCATGACCACTTCACCCGTCTCGTTAACGACAAGCAATTTCACTGCGCTTGTGCCTAAATCAACACCAATGACATGTTTCAATTTGAATCGCTCCTTGCCGATCGTCTACTTTTTATGCAAATGCATTTAATAAATACTGGTTAATGATTGCTTTTATCCGTTCCACACGGCCTGAACGGGTTTTGATTTCGCCAAGTGACAGCGCATGCGCTTCAAGTTGGTGAAAATCCGTATTTCCTAAAACAATCTCGCGGCCGATTCCTTCCTTATAACTTTGATAACGGCTGTCGACAAATTGCTCAAGGACGCGGTCATCTATAAGCTGCTGCGCAACTTTCAAGCCGATTGCAAAACTGTCCATGCCTGCGATGTGGGCGAAAAACAAGTCATCAGCTTCAAATGAACCACGCCGTACTTTCGCGTCAAAGTTCAAGCCGCCTCTGCCAAGCCCGCCGTTTTGCAAAATTTCGTACATCGCTAGCGTTGTCGAATAAAGGTCTGTCGGAAACTCATCTGTATCCCAGCCAAGCAAAGGGTCTCCTTGGTTTGCATCCACTGAACCAAGCATATGATGAATACGGGCATAACGCAGCTCATGCTCAAACGTATGCCCTGCAAGGGTTGCATGGTTTGCTTCAATATTAAATTTAAATGAATCTTGGAGCCCATAATGCTGGAGAAAGGCATATCCTGTAGCCACGTCAAAATCATATTGGTGTGTTGTCGGTTCTTTTGGCTTAGGCTCAATTAAAAACTGGCCATCAAAGCCAATTTCTTTTGCATAATCAACTGCCATATGGAAAAAGCGTCCGAGATTGTCCATTTCAAGCTTTAAGTCCGTATTTAATAATGACTCATAGCCTTCGCGGCCACCCCAGAATACATAATTTTCAGCGCCAAGCTCTTTGCCGATTTCCAAGCCTTTCTTTACTTTTGCAGCGGAGTAGGCGAAGACATCAGCTTCATTGGAAGACGCGGCACCGCCTACAAACCGGGGATGTGTAAAATTATTCGCTGTGTTCCAAAGCAGTTTTGTGTTGCTGTCTTTCATATAGTCCTTTATCATCGCGACGATGACATCTAAATTGGCATACGTTTCTTTCAAAGAACTTCCTTCAGGGGCGATATCGACATCGTGGAAGCAAAAGTATGGGACATTGATTTTTTCGAAGAACTCAAATGCTGCTTCAACACGCGCCTTTGCCAAGTCCATCCCTGTGTACGCATTCCAAGGCCTTATCGCCGTCCCAGCGCCGAACGGGTCTGACAACGCTTCTGTAAATGTGTGCCAGTAGGCAATGCTAAAACGTAAATGTTCGGCCATTGTTTTTCCGTTAACGACCTCATCAGGATTGTAAAATTTAAATGCAAACGGGTTGTCAGACTTAGCGCCTTCATAGGAAATGTTGTTTACAGCAGGAAAATAGCTCATTAGATGACCTTCTTTCATTAGGTTTGTTTATTATTTAAACTAAGTTTAGCCTCTTTTTGTAAGCGGTGTCAATCAGATTATGAAAAAACGTTTAGGCGATTTAGGAAGGGGTAGGAAACCGAAAATGTTTAATATGAAAAGGAGGTGAAAAGAAACTTGCTCATGGAGCAGAAGAAAAACAGCAAAGAAAATGGGAATGCATAGGACGTCTGCATTCCCTCGTAAACTATGTTTTTAGCTCGTTCCTGCCTCGCTCTCCTGTGCGTTGATCCTTTCATTTCAGCACAATTTGGTACCGTTCCATTTTTTCGCTAATGTCTGTAATCGCTTCCCGTAATAGCGGCAAGCAGGAGTCAAAACGCTCCTCATTAAAGCGATAGGCTGGGCCGGATATAGTAATGGAACCAACGATCCGCCCTTCATGGAAAAGCGGCATCGCCAAGGCAATGACATCTTCCGTATATTCGCCATGGCTAATAGCAAACCCGCGTTTGCGAATGGTTGCCAGCTCATTACGCAATTCAATTTCACTTGTCATCGTCCTGTCTGTATAGGCTTTCAAACCTCCCGCAATCACTTCCTCAATTGCCTCGTCAGGCATATACGCCAAGATGCTGCGGTAAGACGCGCCTACATATAAGGGAGCACGGCTGCCAGCAGAAACGGAAAACTTCACTTTATTGGCTGGCTCAACCACTTCAAGCGTAAGCGCTTCTTTGCCGTCCAGAATTGTTAGAAACGTGGACTCGCCTGTTTTTTCCGTTAAACGGGCAAGGCTTGGGCGGATCAATTCTTTTACATTTAACTGGTCGTACATAATCGAACCTAGCTCCCACACGGCAAACCCGAGGCTATATTTCTTTGTCTCTGTATCTTTCGTTAGAAAGTTTTGGGCTTCCAGTGTTTCAAGTATCCGATAAATTTTCGTATGATTGATCCCCGTAGCGTTGGACAGCTCCCTGCCTCCCCAAACAGGCTTTTCTTTCGTAAACATTTTTAAAATCTCCAATGCTTGATGTACAGTTTTTAACACAGCTCCTCCTAGGCCATTGCGGCATACTTAATCATTACTAAGTTTACATCAAAACACTGCGCATGGGTGACTGACGTTTCACTTACTGTTGCAAAAAATCAATCACAGCAGCTACATACACTTTTGCACAAAGGACAACGTCTTCCACTTTTACTTTTTCGTCAAAATTATGGATGCTTGGCAAGTATGCAGGTCCGTATTGGAGAACTGGAATGTGGTGGTCACGGAAGTGGCGAGCATCGCTGCTTGCCCATTGCATCACGCCGTACGCTTCTTCTTTCGTTACATAGGAAATATTATTGATAATGGCTGTGCAAACTGGATCGGTTGCAGGCGTATGGTTGGCATTGCTGCGAAATCCGAATGGCGTAATTGCATAATCAATCCCTAGCTCATCAAGGCGCGCTTCAATGTACGCATACACTTCCTTTTGCGTAATCCCAAACGGCAGGCGGCAGTCAACTTCGACTGTACAGGTATCAGGAATGACATTGGATTTCGTCCCACCATGGATCGTGCCAATATTGACGCTTATTTTTTCGAGAATTTCTTTGTATGGTTCTCGTTCGACTTCGACTTCTTCCATATATTTGCGGGAAACAGCCAGAAGCGGTTTTACTTCCTCAGGGATATCGACGTCGATGTCAAAAACGGTACGGATTGCCGCAATTGCCTTGATTGCATCAGTGATCGCATTTCGGCCGGCAAGAGGGGACAAGCTTCCATGGCCCGCTTCTCCGTAAACATCCAGTTTAAACCAGCAAGAACCTTTCTGGCCAATTGTCGGATGCAAGCGAGAAGAAGGCTCCGCAATTAAGCAACCGTCTCCCTTAATTAAGCCCCTTTCTAGGAGCCAAGGAACTCCGTACTCTCCGCCTGTTTCCTCGTCAGGGACGATTGCAAGCGTGAGCTTCCCAGGCAGTTTCACTCCCATTCGCTTAAGCAAAGCAGTCGCAAATAGCACGCCGCCAAGGCCCGCTTTCATATCGCTAGCGCCGCGTCCTAGTATCCAACCATCTTCGACAATGCCTGAAAAGGGATCGAACGACCACTTATCCCGGTCCCCAGCAGGAACAACGTCCGTATGGCCGCAATAAATTAGCTCTTTTCCCCCTTCCTCGCCAATGCTTGCAATCAAATTGTACATCTGTTCATTCGATTGGTGCCAATTGACATCGATCCCATCTTTGCCTAAATAATCGGCAATGAAGCGGCTTATTTCAGTTGTATCGCCAGGGGGGTTTTCGGTATTGATCTGAATAAGAGAACAGACCAAGTCGATGAGCTCTTGCTTATTTTCTTCTACGGCAACAATTAGTTCGTCTTTTACATTCATTTTACAGCAGCCTCCTTCCCGAGCGTTTGCAAATGCGTCATTTTGCCGTACAGTTTTTCTAACAAGCCAAATTCTTCTTCATTATAAAACTGGCAGTTTCCTTCGCCATACGCTTTCGCCGTTTCAATCGAAAAACGGGCTGCTTGTTCGACATCTTCCAAATGGGTCGCTCCAGTGGCACAGCCAGCAACGGCGGCTTGCGCTGTGATTGCAACGCCAACAACGGGGCTTTGAGTAGCGACAGCCGGCTGCAAAATGCTGTTGATATGGTAAACCCCGTTTCCATAAGGCGTAATATCTTGAGTTGTAATTGGCAACGTAACAGGCAATATTCCCGTTGACTGACTATATAGAAACAGCAAATCTTCGCTTACCCGTAACACGTACCCTTCTTTTACAGTCGGCGTTACCGCAATGCCTTTATGGTTTGTAATTTGGTTTCCTTTCGTCGTGTCAATTGACAAAATCGCTTCCATCGCTGGATCGACTTCATAGTGATTCATAGTCAAGATATCCACTGGCGAACCCATAAACGGAACTGGATCATGGGGTTGTGTTGGCGCATTGGCGCAAATATGCGTGGTCAAGATAACGTCCCCTTCCAAAAAGTCGCCTCTCTCTTGCATGTCTAGAAGCTTCGCCGCTGCTGACATCGCTGCAAGAGCGCCGTCCCCATCGGAGACAAAGCCTGTCCGTTCTGGACGGGCTCCAATTCCGCCAAGCCTTCCAATGATACCCATGGTTGGCGCTGAACCTCCTGCTGAGCGACCGTTCCTTCCACGAACATGGACTTTAACAAAGTCTGTTGAGCCCTTTTCCCCATCGACGCGTGAAATGTCGACATCTGCATGAGGCGAAACCTCCTTTAAATAAGCAGCGACCTTCTCTCCTGATACACGCGGGTCGTCCATAATGGTATACAAACGCAAAACATGATTTAATGGCATATTGCTTCCTCCTCGGTGTCGTTCATCAAATGGCAAGCGACTTGCTGGCCATTCGTTTGTTTAATGAGCGTAGGAACCACTTCCTGGCAAGACGGCATCGCCTCTGGGCAACGCTTGTGGAAGGGGCATCCTGGCGGCGGATTGACCGGGCTAGGCACATCGCCTGATAAAATCGTTCTCTGTTTTTGTTCAAATGGGCTTTCTTTCGGTACAGCTGACAACAGCGCTTTCGTATAAGGATGTTTCGGGTGATGATAAATTTGTTCATATGTGCCCATTTCCACGATTTTCCCTAAATACATGACAGCAATCCGGTCACACATATAACGGACAACATTCAAATCATGGGAAATAAATACGTATGTCAATTGGAACTCACTTTGCAAATCCTTTAACAAATTAATTACTTGCGCTTGGACAGAGACATCCAAAGCAGAGACCGGCTCATCGCAAATAATAATGTCTGGATGGAGTGCTAATGCCCGGGCAATATTGATTCGTTGTCGTTGCCCGCCTGAAAATTCGTGTGGGTAACGTTTGGCGTGTCCTTCATTCAGCCCGACTGTTTCAAGCAACTCATAAAGCCGCTTTTTTTGGCTATCCCTCGTGCCAACGCCATGGATGACAAGTGGCTCCATGATTAGTTGACCAACCGTTTTACGTGGATCCAGTGAGGCATACGGGTTTTGGAACACCATTTGGATATGTTTACGCACTTTTCGAACTTCAGCTGCTGAAAGGCCAGCTAAATTTTTACCATGAAAGTGAACGGTCCCCTCCGTCGGCCGAATCAGTTGATTGATCAACCTAGCTAGCGTTGATTTGCCGCAGCCAGATTCGCCAACCACACCGAGCGTCTCCCCTTTAAATAGGTCAAAACTAACGCCGTCGACCGCTTTGACCGTTTGCGTTTCCCGCTTCAACAACGATTTTTTGATTGGGAAATGCTTCTTTACCTGTTCGACTTTCAATATCGGTTCAGTCATGCCAACACTCTCTCCTTCCGTTCGAGCGTTTTGTCTTTTGTCTGAAAATGACAAGCGACTTGGTGCCCTTCCTCGGTTTCGATAAGCTCCGGCTTTTTCTCTTGGCACACCGCTTTTGCATAAGGGCAACGGTTTGCAAATGAACAACCTTTCATTTCAGCACGTAAATCAGGAGGCGATCCAGGAATCGGGTGAAGCCGTTCTTGTTGGCTGACTGTTGACAAAATTTGCGAATCAAACAATCCCCATGTATACGGGTGTTGTGGATTGTCATAAAGCGTTTTAGCGGACGCTGTTTCCACCGCGCTTCCAGCATACATGACAATCACTTTGTCGCAGCTTTCCCATACAACGCCTAAGTCGTGCGTGATCATAATAATGGCGGTATTAAATTGCTGCTGCAGCTCTTTCATCAACGTTAAAATTTGCGCTTGCACCGTTACATCGAGAGCCGTTGTCGGCTCATCAGCAATAAGCAATTTCGGGTTGCATGCTAGCGCAATCGCAATCATCACACGCTGGCGCATTCCCCCCGAAAACTCATGTGGATACATCGAAAGCCTTTTTTTCGGCTCTGGAATGCCAACAAGGCGCAACATTTCCTCTGCCCGTTCTTTTGCTTCTTTTTTGCTAAGCCCATTATGAAGGCGAATCACTTCCATAATTTGATCGCCCACCGTAAATACAGGGTTTAAAGACGTCATCGGGTCTTGGAAAATCATTGAAATCTCATTGCCGCGGATGCTGCGCATCCGTTTTTCAGGCAACTTGAGCAAATCTTCGCCGTTGTAACGAATTTCACCTTTTGGATAATCCGCGGGTGGCGATGGCAACAGCCGTAAAAGCGAGGTGGCCGTGACGCTTTTCCCAGAACCCGACTCGCCGACAATGCCGACTGTTTCCCCGCGATGAAGCGTAAAACTAACACCATTTACCGCTTTGACTGTATGGGTGGAAGACCGAAAATGAACATGCAAATTGTCTACTTCCAATAAACGTTCTCGTTTTTCCATGAGCTCCCTCCTATACTTTCATTTTTGGGTCTAGGGCATCACGAAGCCCATCGCCGAACAAGTTAAACCCGAGTACAGTCACTAAAATCGCTAATCCTGAAAACAATGCCATGTGAGGTGACAACACCAGATAGCTTGTGCCATCTTTCAAAATGCTGCCCCAAGATGGCGTAGGCGGCTGCACGCCTAAACCGAGAAAGCTAAGCGCAGCTTCAGAGATAACGGCGCCAGCAATGCTCATTGTTCCATATACAATTAAAGGGGCAAGGCAGTTTGGCAAAATATGCGAAAACATAATTCGGCCATTTTTAGCGCCAAGAGAGCGTGTCACTTCAATAAATTCTTCTTCTTTTACAGATAGGACTTGGCCGCGGATAATCCGGGCAAATCCCGGAACACTGGCAATGCCAATTGCGATGATGACATTGACAAGCCCTTGACCGAGGACGGCCATAAGTGAAATCGCTAGTAAAATAAACGGAAATGCAAATAGGCCGTCCATTGTCCTCATAATGATTGAGTCAAGTTTTCCTCCATAAAAACCAGCAATTAAGCCAAGGAATGTACCGACAAGTGCTCCAAGGACAATGGAACCTAAGCCAACAATGAGGGAAATGCGTGAGCCATAGACGATGCGCGAAAACAAGTCGCGGCCATAATTGTCGGTCCCAAGCAAATGGCCGCCTGACCCTGCTGGTTTAAGCGAATTGGCTGCATCCATCGCATTTGGAGAATGAGTTGCGATCAAAGGAGCAAACACGGCAAGAATGACCATCATGACAATAATCGCCATCCCTATTGCAGCCAGTTTGTTTTTAAGAAGTTTGCGAAAAAATCGGAATTTGTTTCTTTTTTCAAATGAAACATGTTGTTGTTCGATGACAGGCGGCTGTTCCATTAGGACGTTCCTCCTTTTGAGCCATTTAAGTCGACCCTCGGGTTAACGACTTTGTACAATAAATCAACGACTAAATTCACCAATACGAAAATGAGGGCAATAAACAAAACAGACCCTTGAACGACAATAAAATCACGTTTGTCGATCGCATCAACGATCATTCGCCCCATTCCTGGCCACGCATAAATCGTCTCTGTCAACACCGCGCCACCTAATAACATTGACACTTGCATCCCCGTTACAGTCAACAAAGGCGTCAACGCATTTTTAAACGCATGTTTGCTGATGACCCAAAATTCTTTTAAACCTTTTGCCCGCGCCGTTTTAATATAGTCCTGCGCCCCTACTTCAAGCATGCTGGACCGGGTAATGCGGGCAAACTCAGCCATTGGTATCGTCGCGAGTGTCACACTAGGGAGAAGCAAGTATTTGAAGAAATCCCACATGCCGTTGTCAAGCGACCCCATCCCTGTTGCTGGCAACCAGCCGAGCTGGACGCTGAAAAAAAGCACAAACATCACGCCAAGCCAAAAAACAGGCATCGATACACCGACAAGGGAACCGAATGTGACAAGATAATCAATGACAGAATTTCGTTTTGCTGCGGCTATCATTCCAGCCGGCACACCAACTAACAAAGCAATTGTCAGAGCGGAGACGGCGAGCAGCAATGTGTTCGGAAAACGGTCCATGATTAAAGACAAGACTGGTTCGTTATAATAAGCCGATGTGCCAAAATCAAGCTGGAGCAAATCTTTGAAATAGTGGAGAAGCTGCTGAAAAAACGGCTGGTCTAGCCCCAGTTCGACCCTTAATGCTTCCACGTCTTCTACACTTGCTTGTGGACCAAGCATGACGCTTGCCGGATCCCCAGGCAAGAGTCGGGTAATGATAAAAATAACCAATGAAACGACGAATAAAGTTGGAATTAAATCCAACAACCGTTTGCCGACAAATTGAATCATGACGATCCCCCTAGTAAAAATTGAATCATTGATTCGTTATCTGAAATTTAAAGCTGATTATAGCATAACAACGACCTTTGTAAATGGTTAATTTTCTGTATTTCAGAAAGTTTGATTTTCGTCGTCAGGAAATCTGACAGCGAAAAACCCTTTGTTTAATTGGTTTTTCTAATGAAAACCCTTAAAAATAGATGGATAAAATAAAAATCTGAAAAAATAACCATTTACTTTTCAGACTTCTTGCGCTAAAGTGAGCGTAGGAATTTTCAGAATCAATGTTTCACTATTAGAAACACACAAGGGGGATATCAGCAAAATGAAAAAAACAGCACTTCCATTTCTTTTGGCGGCTTCGCTGTTGGCATTAGGTGCTTGTGGCGGAGGGGGAAGCGATACGGCTTCAGAAGGCGATGCTAGCAATGGCGCTGGTGCAAATGCCGATGGCACATTGACAATAGGTCTATCAGCGAACCCGAAAACGTTTGATCCAGTCGATTACTCTGGCCAATATGAAAGTCATATTATTCGTAACGTTGCTGACACGCTCGTCGTCTATAACGAAGATTTAACCGAAATCGTGCCTTCCTTGGCAACTGAATGGGAAGCAGCTGACGACTTGATGAGCTACACCTTTAAGTTGCGCGATGACGTTTACTTCCAACCTGGCGACTACCAAGACGGCCGGAAAATGACAGCGGAAGATGTAAAATATAGTTTGGAACGTTCAGCGAACGAATCGGCTTTAAACCGCCTCCGTATGGTAGAAGAAGTTGAAGTCATTAACGACACAGAAGTCAAGCTTATATTAAACGCACCAAACTCTGCCTTATTGGCTGTTTTAACCGATGCAGGCAATGTGATTGTTCCAAAAGAAGAAGTGGAAGGCCACGGGGATAGCTTTGGCTCACACTTGGTCGGAACAGGCCCTTTTACACTGGAACAATGGCAACAAGACCAAATGGTGAAGCTAGAACGCCATGAAAATTACTGGGGGGAGACACCTAATTTAGCCCAGTTAAACTTTCAAATCATTCCTGACCCGACTATGATGACAAATTCCTTGCGTTCAGGCGATATTGATATCGCCACTGATGTGAAAGGACAAGACCGGGAATTGATTGAACAAGACGGCAACTTAGAACTTTTATCAGTACCTGGGTTGGCAACTACGTACTTGGATTTAAACAACGTCGAAGGACCGACAGCCGACCCGAAAGTACGTGAGGCCATTTATAAAGGCACGAACGTGCAAGAAATGGTAGACGGCGTTTACCAATGGGGTGGAGCAGAAGTTTCCTATTTGCCAATCCCGCGCCAATCATGGGGCTACGATGAAGCGCAAGAAAGCTTAGCGCCTTCCTATGACCCAGAAGCAGCAAAAGAGCTTTTGGCCGAAGCAGGTTATCCTGATGGCTTTGATACCGAAATTTACGTGGCCGAAAGCCGCGTCCCATACGCGACGATCTTCCAAAACCAAATGGCAGAGATCGGCGTTAATGTAACGATCAATACAGTGGAATGGGGCACTTATTCCGACATCGTCTCTAAAGGCCAAGCACCAATGTCAATTGGCGGTTGGACCTGGTATCCTGACCCTGATTTCTATTTGTACCAGCTGTTCCATAGCGACCAAATTGGCGCGCTCGGAAACGGAAAAGGCTACAAAAATGAGGAAGTCGATGCGTTGCTCACAAAAGCGACATCGGAAACAGATGATCAAGAAGAACGTGCCGCTATTTACCAGGAAGCACTTGAACTCATTATGGCCGATGTCCCACGGATCGAACTCGATAATACGGAAACAGCGGCTGGCGTTTCCTCCCGCGTACATGGCTTTCACGTCAGCCCAGACGGTTCTATCCGCATCGTTACGCCTTACGGTACCAATGTCTCTGTTGACTAATGCATTTAGAAGAGAAGCGAACAAACGCGCTTCTCTTCTTTTGTACATATCCCTAAGTAGCCATAACTTTAGAAAGGATGTTCTCTGATGTATACAGCTATTCGTTCTACCCGCGTCTACGATTCCGATTTAGCTGCGTATCAAGCGAAAACGATTCTGCTTCAAGGCACGTCCATTGAGGCATTGCTTCCCTATCACGCATCGCTTCCTGATCACTGCGTTGTTATCGATGTAGGCGATCACTATGTTCTACCAGGATTTATAGATGGATTTAGCCAAATTGGCGCAAAAGAAATCGGTATTCGCTGGGAAGGCGAGGATGGGGCAGAAACCACGCAAAGCGACGATTTGGCTCCTTATCGAATCATCGACAGCATTTATCCTTTCGACGCTGCATTTAAAGAAGCGCTTGCCAATGGTGTAACGGTCTCCCACGTCGCTTCCGGACCAGGGAGCGTGATCGGCGCACAAACCGCGATCGTAAAGCATGACGGAGTAACTGTTGATGAGATGGCGATTAAGCCTTCATTTGGCCATGCTTTTTCACTTGGTGACATTCCTAAACGTACCTTTAAACAACAGACAAATAAACCATTAACGAGAATGGGCATTGCCGCTTCCTTGCGCCGTTACTTTGACAAACACGGCGCGCCAGCAAACGTATTTATCCGCGCTTACCGCGGAACTGACATTGACACAGCGTTGCGCCTCCAAGAGGAATATGCATTTACATTGACGCTTGTTCATGGTACAGGCGCCACTGAAAATCAACTGAACGAGTTAAAACAACGGGGGGCATCTCTATTTGCAGGGCCGATGTTCCAAGCGCGGGAGCGTCACGAACAACAAACATTGTGCCCTTCCTTTCATAAAGAAGTTGTTTTATCAGGCATCCCCCATGCGATCATTTCAGACCATCCTACCACTTCTGTGCGTAACTTAAAGTTAGAAGCCGCGCTGGCCGTACGTGAAGGTTTAGACGAAAAACACGCATTAAACGCCCTTACACTTACCACTGCCCAATGCTTAGGGATCTCTGACAGAACTGGATCGATTACAGCAGGAAAGCAAGCTGACATTGCCATTTGGAATGGCGATCCTTTATCGTTAACAAGCTCCGTTACCCACACGTTTGTAAGTGGCAAACTCTGTTATGAAAAGGAGAGTGAACAGCGATGAATACAGTATTTCGCGGCGCAGATTTGTATACAGTCGATGCCGATTTCACGGTTATCCAATCAGGAGATCTTTACGTCGCTAATGGCAAGATTTCAGCAATTGGCCGCCATTTGAATGTTCCAGCTGGCACAAAAGAAGTCGAGGCAAAAGGGATGGTTATGACGCCAGGACTCATTGATATCCACACCCATGTCGGCATCTGGGCTGAAGTGACAGAGGACGTAAACGACGCCAATGAATATTCTGAACCGTTTACCCCTCTCATGGAGGCAACGGACGGCATTCATTTAGACCACTTTTCCTTCCAAGATGCCGTGCGTGGCGGCGTCACCACTGTACAAACAGGGGCTGGAAGCGCCAACCCGATTGGCGGCATTTGGTCGATTTTGAAAACAGCCGGCGGTACATTAGAAGAACGACTCTTAATAAAACGAAGCGGGTTGAAAGGCGCTCTAGGCGAAAACCCAAAAAATGTATTCGGGCAAACATACCGTAAAAAGCCATTCACACGTATGGCAGTTGCTTCGATTATCCGCAATGGCTTCTTGAAAGCTTTGCCTTATCGGCACCTGGCAAAAGAGGAACTCAGTGTTGATTTCCAAGAGCTGTGGCCGTTTATTGAAGTATTAAATGGCAGCATGCCGCTCCGCCTCCACTGCCATCGTGCCGACGACATTGCGACTGCCCTTCGCATTGCCGATGAATTTGGCGTCAAGCTCCATCTCGAGCATGCGACAGAAGGCTATATGATGATTGATGCGATCCAAAAAGCAGGGGTGGCGGTCACACTCGGTCCATTTATGATGTCTGCTTCTAAATATGAATTGCGGAACAGCACTCCTAAAAGCCCTGCCCTAATGGACGAAGCAGGCATCCCATTTGCGATTATGACAGACCATCCTTTTACGCCTATTCAATATTTATCCGTCTGCGCAGCAGAAGCAGTCAAATACGGACTTTCCTCAGAAACAGCACTTGCAAGCATCACTCGCACTGCTGCAGAATTAGCCGGCATCTCAAACCGCGTCGGCTCACTCGAAGTAGGAAAAGACGCTGATCTAGCGGTTTGGACAGGCCATCCATTTGCAACAAAAACAAAACTTTGCGCCACTTACATTAATGGTAGCTGCGCTTACCATTCTAATCCACAATAGACGCTAAAAAGCCGCCAAGTGATCCTTGGCGGCTCAGACTGTAGACAAGCGCACGCACCTTTCGTTGCCCACCGTTCATAGACTTATGAACCTCCGTCTATTTGCATCGCTCATGTTAAACGACCTTGTTCTATTTACTACTCTGACATTACGCCTCCAACTTTTGTATCCGCCTGCGGATTGCTCGGATCGCCACGTCATGTTCGCTCAAAATTTCATAGGTTGATTTTTGGTCTTCCATTAACTGTTTCACATTTTTGTTTGTTTCCATCACTGCTTGTTTGATCATGCCTTGTTCTTCTTTCAACTTATTCACGTCGTTTTCTACCCGTTGAAAACGCTTTTCTAGCCCATCAATACGCCCTTCTAAACCGTCAAAACGCTTTTCCAATCCACCCAAACGAGTAGTTAATTCCTTGACATTCTTTTCCGTGGCCACCGTTTTTTCCAAAATCAATTTTAACAGTTCTTTTTCCTCCAAGTAGATCGCCTCCTTTACAATTTGATGCCCGTCCATGTTGTTCACTCTTATTCTATTCTACCAAAAACAAAAGAAAAAGGGAACATGCGTTCTGTTTTTCTCATTACCAAATTTAATCAGACGAAATGCTTGCGGGATGGATTGGCGGAAAGCGAGGAGGCGAATCGCACAAACATTTATGCGCAACTCCTATCACTCATTGCTTTTTCCACGGTGAGGATGCCTATAATGTTGAATCAAAAGCGTTTCAGTTTTTGGCAAAAAAAGAGCCGAATCGAAATTCGATAGCGGCTCTTCTTCTATTGATTTATCTTCCGAGATAGGCGATGGAATACTGGTCTGCAGCAACCATGGCATCAACGAGGTCATCGGCAGAAGGAACGCTTGCCAAGTTATGGCTGCTTTCGCCTTCTTGCAAAGCTGTTTGTGCGACTTTTAATAACTCATCGCGGCTTATTTCTTCAATATGGAGGTCTTTAAATGTTACAGGCAAGCCAAGTTTTGACAGTAATTGAATGTAACGGTTAATCTCGAATTGATTGCGGTCTTCCCACGCTAGCTGTGTCAATATGCCAAACGAGACCTTTTCCCCGTGGCTTAGATGATGGATATCGCCATCAAGCACGGTAAAACCATTATGGACAGCATGCGCCAATGCGAGACCCCCACTTTCAAACCCGAGGCCGCTTAGCAGCGTATTGGCTTCTATGACTTGTTCAAGCGCATGGGAAACAACTCCCCGTTTATTCGCTTCATAAGCAAGCAACCCGTAGTCGAATAAGACTTGCTCACACTTCTCGGCAATCGCTAGCCCAGCAATGGTTGCTTTTCCTCCTGCCATTGTGGTGCCGCGCCCTTCAAAAGCAGCCCGAGCCTCGACCCAAGTAGCAAGAGCATCGGCAATGCCTGCTGCTAAAAATTTCGGCGGAGCACTAGCAATAACTGTCGAATCGACAAGGATAATATCTGGGTTCTTGCTATAAAAGGAGTAGCGTTCAAACACGCCGTCCTCTGAATAGATGACCGACAAAGCACTTGTCGGCGCATCGGTTGAAGCCGTTGTCGGAACAATGGCACAGCCGGCACCTTTCAAGCGATCCCGAACCCCTTTAGCGGTATCCAATGTTTTCCCGCCACCGATTCCTACAATGATCTCAGCGCCTTCGTCTTCAGCTTTTTTTGCGATCCGCTTAATTTCCGCCTCGGACGATTCGCCTTCAAATGTGATTTCCACCACGGAAAGCCCTGCTTCTTTCAAGCTGTCAGCCACTCGGTTTCCAGCGATTCCCCAGACAAATTCATCAGCCATAAGCAGCGCCTTTTGGCCTAAGTCTTTCAGATATTCACCTGTCTTGTCGAGAACCCCTCTGCCTTGAACATACTTGCTTGGACTAATAAAAATTTTCTCATCCATTATGCCTATCCCTCCTATCGATCTTTCTACCTATATAATTCCACAGATCGACACGATTCAAACCTTTTCGAGGAAAATATACAAAACTAGATCCCCTTTATCCTTCCGGAGATAGATCGAACGCTTGCTTATTCGCTGTCCCTCCGTAAGATGTTACTTTATGTTATAAAAGCAAGAAATTATTTAAGCTCTTGATTGTTTCCCTTTTGAGGGCGTCGCCAAAAAGTGGTCTTCAATATCGGCAAAAACGGATCTCATATTTAGCACGATCAAGAAAACAATTAAACTTCCTGTAAACAGGATAAAAAAATTCGTTGTGCCAGCCGTGATGACCCCAACTATAAATAAGATCAACAAATTTCCTGTCGTTTGTTTCACTTTCGTAAAACCATAATAAACCGACAATCTCACCACATCCCGCATTCTGAATTTGTAGCGCGCATTTATTACTAGAACGTTTAACATTACCATTGTCCATATTATCAACAGAACAACTAGGATGACCGACCCAACTTGACTAATTTGTGATGATGATTGACGAAGATATTGGAAGTCGACTAATAAAATGAAGCAGATGACAAGCATAGGCAACCAGATGGAAAACGTATCTTTTAGATTTTTTTTATAGCCTTCAAAAAAATCCCGTGTAGGTGACAACTCCTGCGTTCTCACAAGCTTCTCCATTGAATAGCACATCGCTGCAATCGCCGGCCCTGATGGTATCAATGCCAAAAAGTATAAAAGGATGTTGGAGAAAGAAGGTTGTAATGTCATGAAGAAGAATAGAAACACGCTATTCGTTAAGATAAAGTAGACATTTGTCAAAAGAAACCAATAAATATAGTTTGTCACCGTAAATAAGATTCCTTGACCAAATTCTTTTCTATCTTCCATGTCCGTTCACCCCTTTCTTAGCTGTTTTACTTATGTAATAACTCGATAGGTAACCAGGCTGCCCTTCAAATGAGAAGGACAACCTAGAATAATGGATCAGTTACGGGACTGCTTATAGTTTTGGTATGTTTGGTTGGCGAGGTCGACATACCTTTGCAATCCTTGTCCTTCCAACTCTGTTACAAACGTGTCAAACTCATTTAAATCACGTTCCCCTAAAATAAACTTTAATGTATTTTGGTCTGTATAGTCCTTTAGTGGCGTGCTCAATAACGTCGCCTGTTCTCTATCCTCTGCTGTATAGGGAATGAGTGGTTCTAAAGGAATGGCTGTTTTTGTGTTTGCCATATCCTCTTGAAATTTGATCTCTTCCTCAGTAAACATCGAATGGAGCAGCTCCGTTGTCCCTCCATAAGCAAAAACGCCGCCAGAGAAACCATAATCCACACGCAAATCCGTTGTTCCGTCAGGGTTTAATCCATTGTAATTCACATCGTCTGCTAAATTTCGCACGCCATCTGTTTTCGTATAGGTCGTGCCTTCAATACCCCATTTTGTGAATTCTTGCCCCTCATCACTGTAATAAAGCCAATCAATAAATTGCAGCAATGCTTCAAAGTTTTCGCTTTCTTTTGCTTTAGATGAAATCATCACGCCATTTTCGAAACGACTTCCTCCCATTAAGTGGCCGGCAGGGCCGCCTGGCACTGTTATTTTTGCAATCGAATAACTGCCTTCACCTAGTAATTTGTCCATGCTTGTTCTATATGTCACAACATCTTGGGCATTTCCATTAATAATAAATGAATTTCCAGAAACAAATTTTTGGGTAGCTTGTTCATCTCCCTGTGTAAAGCTTTCCTTATCTAAAAGGCCTTCTTCCACCAATTTATTGAAATATGTCAACAGTTCTTTGTATTCGTCTGTCGTTGCGCTATAAACAAATTGATCTTTTGCATCATCGTATGTTAAGCCATTGCCAAAACCCCAGCCTGCCTTCGTGCCAAAACCTGTTGCGGCAATATTAAGCGTGCTATTAAATTCATAACGGTCAGAAAATGGAGTGACATCGGGATAAATGTCTTTTAACGTCTTCATTGCCTCGTATAATTCATCCCAAGTTGTTGGCAGCGGGATATTATTTTCCTCAAAAATATCGGTTCGTACAATCAATGTATACTCTGGCCATACGTTCTCATGTAAGCCTGGAAGAAGATAAAATTTTCCGTCACTTTGCCGCAACGTTTCTAATTCATCTTCCATTTCCCATTTCTCAATTTTATCTTTAAAATGGGGCATTTTATCCATATAATCACTAACAGGCAAAATCACGCCAGAAGGGACAAATGAAGCCTCCTCCCCCGGGTACGTTTTTGGGATAATGAGTGGCGATTCCCCAGAACTAATTAACAAGTTTCGTTTTTGTGTGTAATCGCTCATTGGAATAATCGTCGGATTTAGCGTCACATTCGTGAGTTCTTCGATCTTCTCCCACAACAACCAATCCTCTTTATAAGGGTAATTTGGGTGGTCGCTGTACATCATCGAAAACTCAAGCGCTTCTTCGGCTTTAAATGTGTCGCCGACATTATACGATTCCATCGCGCCTTTGGAATTCATTTCTTCTTCGCCGTCAGAATCGGTGCTGGAACAGCCAGCAATCACTAGTGAAACTAAAGCCGTTAGACAAAAAGCAGTCCATTTCTTTTTTAGACACTCTCTCATTTCTATTCCCTCCCTTTTTATTCGAAAAGCCTACGCTTCTTCTTCCTCTCTTGAGCGGTTAATGACTGATGCCATTGCTATAACACTTGATTTACTTAACAGACCCTAACATGACGCCTGAGACAAAGTATTTCTGAACAAACGGGTAGACAGTTAAAATCGGTAATATCGTCAGAACCATCGTAACCGATTTGATATTGGCGGAAATTTGTATTAAGTTATCTGCTGATGTTGCGCCCGTTGCCGCACCGCCAGTAGCCCCAGCAATCATATTTCGCAAGTAGATCGTAACGGGGAACAAGTCCTTTTGGTCAAGATACAAAAAGGCAGGAAACCAAGAATTCCAGTGTCCAACTGCATAAAAGAGAACCATTGTTGCCATCACTGCTTTACTAAGTGGCAAAACGATTTTGAGAAGAATTCCATACGTATTCATTCCATCCATTGCGGCTGCTTCTTCTAGCTCATCAGGCATATTTTCAAAAAACGATTTCATAATAAGCATGTTATAAATACTAATCGCTCCAGGGATCACAATCGCCCAAATGGTATTATGGAACCCTAAGTTATTGATTAGGAGATAGTTCGGGATTAAACCTCCATTAAAAAACATCGTGAAAACGGCAAATAATGTTAAAAACCTGCGGCCAACCAACCGTCTTTTTGACAGTGCATAGGCAAAGATCGTCGTAAAAAACATGGAAATGCCTGTTCCAACCACTGTATAAACAACAGTATTTTTATAGTTAATCCAAAACATTCTATCTTCAATTACTGTCTTATACGTTTCAATATTAAAGCCTTTTGGAATTAAATTAACCTCTCCAGCGCTAATATAAGCTTCACTACTAAAAGATTGTGCAACCACATTTAAAAAAGGATAAAGCGTACAAAAGACAATGACTAGCAAAATAAACACATTGAATACTTTAAAAATCTTGTACTGGATGGATTCCTGCATATTTCCTCCTCCCTACCACAAGCTTCTTTCCGTTAACTTTCTAGAAATACCGTTTGCTGTTAAAATCAGTACTAAGCCTATGATGGATTCAAATAAGCCAATCGCCGTCGCATAACTAAAGTTGCTAGATTCCAGGCCTACCCTATACAAGTAAGTTGAAATGACATCTGACGTTTCATAGGTTAATGGGTTGTATATAAGTAAAATTTTCTCAAAACCGACAGCCAAAAAACTACCAATATTTAGAATTAACAATGTAATAATCGTTGGAAGAATTCCTGGAATGGTGATGTGCAACGTTTGCTTCCAACGATTGGCTCCGTCGATTTTTGCCGCCTCATAGAGAGAGTCATCAATCGTTGTTAATGCAGCCAAGTATAAAATTGCTCCCCAACCCATCCCTTGCCAGATGTCAGAAGTAATATAAATGGTCCGAAACCATTCAGCCTGTTGAATAAAATTAATTTTTTCTCCAGTAAAGAATTCAACGATCACATTAATCGAACCGTTAAGAGCTGTTAATTGCAAGATCATCCCTGCTACAATAACGATCGATAAGAAATGAGGCAAATAAGAAGCCGTTTGAACAAATTTTTTGAATTTTTTAGCCTTAATTTCATTTAACAACAACGCAAAAATAATCGGCATTGGAAAGCAAATCAACAATGTAAGCCCGCCAAGCATGAGCGTATTCGTAAAGACCTTCCAAAAGGTAGGGTCATTAATAAACATTTTAAAATAGTGAAAACCTACCCATTCTTCCCCAAACAAATGGCCCCCAGGGACAAAGCGCCTAAATGCAATGACATTGCCAATCATCGGACCATATTTAAAAATCACTAAGTAAATAAGGGGTAATAGCAGTAAGGAATATAGTTGCCAATCTTTTCGAATAACCGTTCTTAGTCGTGTCAGCTTACGCATTTTTACCTCTGTAAAAACATGCGCATTTCTAGCTTTGTCAATCCCTGCCATGTAACCCTCCCCTAACTTTGATGAACGCTCTTTCCTACGCTACTTATTTGGAAGACTATGGGCACAGGTGCTTACGGTCCCCCTCCACCAAGAGAAAAACCGCTGTCACCTGATGAAAACTGATTTTCATTAATAGAAAGTGCCTTTACCAGCATAACTTTTGTGATTTTTACCAATAAATTTTTCTGCCGTGTTCGTCGTTTATTCCCGACATCCGGTAGTAATACGTATTTACTTGGTCGCGCCATTCGCGGGCATTCGCTAATTGAGCTTCAAGCCTTTCTTTTACATGCTTATAAAGACTGTCAGGCACTGCTTCCTTTTGTCCCTCCCATGCTTCTAGAAACGCTTCAACCTCCTCTACACCTTCAAAATGGGCGTCATAAATATGTTGGATTACGGTCTTTCCACTTTTTAGCATATGGGTATAAGGAACATGGTGAAAAAACAATAACAATTCGTCTGGGCAAGTCGCTACATTTCCATACAACTCAGCCACAGGTTGTTTGTATTGGCTAACGTAATTGCTTCCGATTTTGGTACGGTCAACCCCTAAGCCATTTCGGTCAGAGAAATGGTACGTTCCCCATGGCGAGTATTCATACCCATTTACATTTGGCCCATAATGATGGCCTGTGTTGACCATCCAACCGACACCAAGAGGGGCTGTATAAGCTTCATAAACTCGCCATGACCGCTTTAAAATCGAACAAATCGTTTGCCGCACCTCAGCTGACAAGTGCGCATACGTCCGCTTTGCCCATTCTTCAGCAACCTTTCTTGGGCACTGCTCAGGATTCCAGGCGAGTAGGCCATAACCGTATAAATTGGCTTGAGCAAATGCATGCCCCGTCCAGTTTTGATTGTTTCCTATGTTTGTAACAGCTGTTACGCCTTTCCCCTTTCCGTGCTGTTGGTGGCTAGAAAGAAGAGCGGCTATATTGGTGCCCTCTCCATTTGCATGTGTGTCGAATGCCAATATTTCTTGCCATTGCATCGGCAAGTAACAAACATCGATTTGCTGCCCGGTGTATTCCTGGGTAATTTGTAGTTCCATGACGTAGTTCGTTTGTGTTAATGCTCCAAATAGGGGCGAGACAGGTTCCCGCACTTGAAAATCCATTGGGCCGTTTTTAATTTGCAAAATGACATTGTCTGCAAATGTCCCATCCAAAGGAGCAAAATGCTCATAGGCCGCCTTAGCCCTATCGGTCGAACGATCACGCCAATCTTGCAAGCAATCATAGACAAAGCAACGCCAAAACACAACGCCACCATATGGTTTTAACGCATCAGCAAGCATATTAGCGCCTTGTGCATGCGTCCTGCCATATGTAAATGGTCCAGGCCGATGTTCGGAATCGGCTTTTATCACAAAGCCGCCAAATGTAGGAATGTACTTGTATATTTCCTCGACTTGCGTTTTCCACCAGTGAACAACACGCCTATCAAGGGGATCCGCAGTTTGCAAATGCCCCAGTGTCATCGGACTGGCAAAGTTTGCGCTTAAAAAAAGCGTAATGTGGTAAGCATCAAATAAGTTTGCTACTTTTGCCAATTGTGGAAACCACTTTTCTGTAATGAGTTCTGTTTCTTTTGCATGGACGTTTACATTGTTAATAGTCAAAGCATTGACGCCTATGGAAGAAAGCATTTCCGCATATTGGACGATTTCTTCGTCTGACGCTGCCCAGGCGTTGTTGTCAAAAAAAAGCGATTTCCCTGCATATCCTCTTTCCACGGAACCATCCAAGTTATCCCAATGGTTGATCATCCGCACTTCCATCGCAGGCTGGTCTTCCGCTTCCATCGCTAGCAACGGACACCCTTGTTGGCTTTTCTTTAGAAACTCGTAAAAGCCATAGAGGACGCCACATTCTGTATCGCCTGCAATGATTAGTTGACTGCCGTCAGCGAATATACGGTACCCTTCTTGATGGCCCACCCGTTCGCTGCGGCCCAAATCGGCAAACGTTCCTACGATTACATTTGCAAACTCGGCATCTACTATGTCCACATGGGCAAATACCCGTGGCAAATACGTCTGCGCCAGCTTTTTGATCGTGTCCAATCTTAAACCATTTCCTACTACGGAAATGTGGACTTTTTCGGCTCGGTGCCCTTGCCCTTCTTCAGGAAGCCAGCAAGTATCTCTTGCTTTAGTTTTCTCTTGAATAGGCATACTGCCAGTCCCCCTTTTCTTTTTCGCTCGTTTATTTCCAATCCCTTGCTCTGATGCAGAAGTCCACGGTGGAAAAGCGCGCTAACGACGTTGGCGTCGAATGGGGAAGCCAGTCTGGCAGGCATTTATACGAAAAAGGCGATTGTATAAACTTCCTTCCCCCTTCGATATCGTTTGCTTTTCACTTTGCCAAGCAATCGTATGTCGTCGCCTAGTCCGTCATCCATGAATCACACTTTTCCTAGCGCTTGTCCCTCCTTCTGCTTGATTGAGACTGTTGCTCTCTAACTCGTGATAAGAAAACGAGTGGAAATCTGCATGTTTGCGTACACCTGACGTGTCTTGGCAATGCATGCCGACAAACGCTCCTGTAAAAAACCCACCATGGGCGATGTAGTCGTCAGAAAGTTTATAGGTGTCAAAAGAAACGCCAATATCCTCAAAATGGCTGCCATCAAAAGAATAAGCAAACGAGAATGTATCGTAACGGACGCTGACTTTAAGGTGGACAGTGGCTGCCTGTTCTGGCACAACGATTTCGCTGCCTTGCAATGGCTGGGAGACATGAAAATGGTCGCATTGGACAAGATCTAAAATCCGTCCTTTCTGCTCATGCCAAGTTACTTGAAGCGAAACCCAATTTTCAGTATCGTAATAGCAAATTAACCCGGCTGCCTGTTGAAAAGTTTCTGGGTAAAAAGATACTTCCGTCGCAGCGTCAAAGTGAAAACTTTGCCAGCGGCGGGCGACAAGTGCTTGTGTATGTTTGGAGTGGAGTGATTCCCGCCCAAACAGGCGCAGAATGCCGGCTTCATGGTCGATCATACCAATTTCTTGATTAAATGGAATTCGCAATGTTTGATAGTGGTGGTTCAAAACAGGGTGATCGAATTGATCGCACTTGGGATAGTCTTGTGGCCATTGAACTTCAGGCAATTTTGGCCCGGCCACTTCTACTGATGGCAAAGGGCCATTGACAACATAAGGCCAGTCATCTTTCCACTCTATTTTTTGGATCGCCGTTTCACGGCCAAGTGGGCAAAAGCCTCGCTCTTCTAAGAGCTTCTTCCCTCGCCTCCTAATGGGCCGGCCTAATAAGTGAGCCATATACCAGTCGCCATGTTGCGTTTCTACAAGAGAGGCATGGCCGGCTTTTTGCAACGGATGGCGCGGATCTGCCCAGCTCGACAATATTGGGTTTTGTGGATGGACTTCGTAAGGGCCATGTATCTCTTTCGAACGGGCAATCGTGGCCGCATGCTCATATTTCGTTCCACCTTCTGCTGTCAGTAAATAATAATAGCCGTTTGCCTGGTAAAGGTGAGGGGCTTCTGTTAACCCTAATTCCGTCCCTTTAAAAATCATTTGCGGTTTACCAACTAATCGTTTTTCCAATACGCTGTATTCCTGTATGCAAATTCCATAAAAACGATGATTGTACACCCGTTGGTCCCACACCATATTCACCACATACTTACGCCCGTCTTCATCATGGAATAAAGAAGGATCAAAGCCAGAGCTGTTCAAATAAATAGGCTCGCTCCATTCCCCATCAATCGTTTCACATGTCACAAGATAGTTATGGCCGTCTTTCCACGTATTGCCTTCCACTACTTTTACATCAGAGTAAACAAGCCAAAATTTCCCATTGGAGTAGCTCAAGCACGGCGCCCACACACCACCAGAATCGGGATTGCCAATCATGTTTAATTGACTGATGCGATTAAGTGGCCGACTAATGAGGCGCCAGTTGACTAAATCGCGGGAATGGTGGATTTGTACACCGGGAAACCATTCAAACGTGGAAACGGCCATATAGTAATCATCGCCCACCCGGCAAATACTCGGGTCTGGATTAAAGCCTTTTAAAACAGGGTTTCGTATCATTTGTCCGCTCCTTATTCATTTTTGTTACCGCTTTCATTTTACCAACCAATTAGAGGGAAAAACATGTACGTTTCTGCGCATTATTTACCCATACCTGCACAAAAGGGCTTCAAACATGGGCCTGATAAAAGCCAGATTCAGAGTGAAAACGAGGGGAATTGCAGATCGAACGTTTACTCGCCAGAAAGCAACGCTCTGGTACGCTCCCTCCTAAGACGAGAGCAGACATTGTGGCTTGCCTGCTCCCTCGTAAATTATTTTCAGTAAAGTGACTCATGTTTTGCGCGAAACTGGCTTGGTGCTAGGCCAGTCCATCGTTTGAATTGGCGGCTAAAATGGGAGATATCGTAATAGCCAAGTTGATCGGCAACCATTTCAATCGTCATATCTTTTTGCACCAACAGCGCTTTTGCTTTATTTAATTGTTTAAAGGACCAATACTTGCGCGGAGACATTTGGTATACTTTTTTAAACAATTGATTGCAATACGAAACACTTATGTTCATTTTTTTGGCAATTTGTTCAATATTGCTTTTTTCTAACTGTCCGCCTCCCTCCAAGTTCTGTTCAATTTGCTCCGCTATTTGATAGGCGAGTGCAACGGTCCGTTCAGAAAGACGCTTGCCTTCTAACTCTTCGAGCCCCATCACAAGCATGCCCAGCATTTCAAACATCACTGCTTGCATATTCATTTTTTCGACGAGGCCAAAGGTATCGTGCCCCAGCAATTTAGCAATCCGTTCGAGAAATGGCGCCATTTTTTTGGCGAGGCTGCCACTGGCTTTAAAAAACAATGGGTCAATATTGGTTAAATAAGGTAAAAACAGTTTGTCATCAATATTAAAATGAATGCATAAGTACGTGAAAGGCTCTGTATTTCCACCTTTGCTAGTATGAAATTCCCCTGGCCTTACGAGCACCAAGTCACCAGCATTTTGTTCATGGCGCTTCCCATTCGTTGTAAAAATTTGCTGCCCTTCTATGACCCAATTGATTTCATAAATAGCATGCTGATGTTCTGGATAGAACCATGAGCCCTTCACTGTACGAACATGGACGCCAAACAGTTCAAGTTCCGTTTTCGTATTTGGGTAAACCGATTCGCTGATTAAATATCGTTTGATTATATCTTCACTTGTCTGCCCGTTACCTTTAAAAATGAGGTTCAATGCGCTCCCCTCCATTTTCTTCCATTATAGCGACAAACTCTTTTAGGAAAAAGGCGCGTCGATTTGTTGCGGTAAAGTGTAAAAATTTTCTCTTGCCAAGATAAGTTGCTTTTGCTACACTTAATTTCAACAACTTTAATTGTATACGAATTCTTATTAAGAGGAGCAGAGGGACTGGCCCAATGATGCTTCAGCAACCCCGCCATGAGCGGAAGGTGCTAATTCCAGCAGGACTACGTCCTGGGAGATAAGAGATTGAATTGAACATTCACCCCTCTTTCTTTCCAGGAAGAGGGGTTTTTCGTTTTTCTTAAAAGAAGGCCAAATCCGTTGTTGAACAAGACTTAAAAACCTAGTAAGCATAGCTGTTTACTTAATTTAAGAGGAAGTGAATTTTCGTGATTGAATTTAAACAAGTGACAAAAACATTTCATTCAGGCAACCAGACAGTCACTGCCCTCGACAACGTGAATTTACATGTCGCCCGAGGGGAAATTTATGGTGTGATTGGTTTTAGCGGCGCCGGGAAAAGTACGCTCATTCGAAGTGCCAACTTGCTTGAGCGACCGACATCTGGCGAGGTCCTCATTAATGGTGTTAATTTGGCCACATTAAAAAGCCGAGAACTGCAAAAGGCAAAACGAAATATCGGCATGATCTTTCAACATTTTAACTTGCTCCAAAGCAAGACAGTGTTCGACAACGTTGCCACGCCATTAAAATTAACAAGAACGCCAAAAGCGGACATTCGCAAAAGAGTTACCGAACTGCTGTCATTTGTCGGTTTATCTGACAAGGCAGATAACTATCCAGAACAATTGTCTGGAGGGCAAAAACAGCGGATCGGCATCGCCAGAGCGCTTGCGACTAATCCAGAAGTGTTGCTTTGCGATGAAGCCACTTCCGCTCTTGATCCAGATACGACAAGCTCGATTTTACAACTATTAAAGAAAATAAACATTGAATACAACATTACGATTTTAATGATTACACATGAAATGTCGGTCATTCGCGAGATTTGCGATAAAGTCGCCGTTATGGAAAAGGGGCGCATCATCGAGGAAGGATCGGTGTTGTCGATTTTTTCAAATCCACAACATCCGACAACGGAAAAATTCGTCCGCTCCATTATCCCGACTGGCCTGCCTGCCCGTGTCAAAGAAGCGCTGCAGCAGAAAGAGCCGAACCGGCGCATTTATGAAGTGACTGTCACTGGCGATAGCTCCCACTCAGATTTGCTGCGCTCGTTAATCCAGACATTTGGCATTGAAGTTGACATTTTGCATGCGACAATGAACGACATTCAAGGCACATCGTTTGGGCGGATTTACTTCGACTTACGGGCAGAACCAGAAATACTTGCAGAAGCATCCAATTACTTAAAATCGCATCCGCTTCAACCGAAGGAGGTGACAGGCGATGCTCGAGTGGCTGCCTGAAGCAATTCGCCCTAATATTACGAGCGAGCTATTGCTCGAATCCTTATATGAAACTGTCTATATGGTCGGCTGGTCCTTGTTGTTTTCTGGGGTGATCGGCATTTTGCTTGGTGTTACCCTTGTTGTTACTCGGCCAGGGCACATACTCGAAAACAGCTTTGTGTTCCATACGCTCAACCCAATCATTAACGTGCTCCGCTCTGTGCCTTTTATCATTTTGTTGGTGGCGCTGATTCCCTTTACCCGTTTTTTGATGGGCTCTGCGATTGGAACGACGGCCGCGATTGTGCCGCTCGTGTTTTACGCCGGCCCTTATATTGCCCGGTTAATTGAAAACTCGCTGCTTGAGGTGGAACCTGGCATTATTGAAGCCGCTGACGCAATGGGCGCATCAAAAGCGCAAATTATTTTTCGCTTCATCTTACCCGAAGCGCTGTCTTCTTTGCTTCTCAGCTTAACAACAGCGACGATCGGTCTTGTTGGCGCGACAGCGATGGCAGGAGCAATTGGCGCAGGCGGAATTGGCGACGTAGCGATCACATATGGCTACCAGCGTTTTGACAATGGCACGATGCTCATCACAGTATTGTTGTTAATTGTCATTGTCCAAGGCTTGCAATCTTTAGGAAACATTTCATCGAAACGCGTCCGTAGACGATAAAGAGACATACAGATATGAAAGAGGAGAGAAACCATCTATGAAAAAGACAGTTACGACCGCATCGCTTTCCATTTTAGCCGCATTTGCCCTCACTGCTTGCAATGCTGGCGCAGACAGCTTAGACGAAACGACGGACTACAGCCCCGACAATCCTGTTAGCGTCAAAATTGGCGTTACTGGCACAGATACGCCGCAATGGGACTTCATTGCTGACATTGCTGCTGAAGAAGGCATTGAAATTGAAATTGTTCGTTTTAATGACTACGTCCAGCCAAACCAGGCTTTAGCCGACGGCGAAATCGACGCCAATGCATTCCAAACGATTTCCTATTTTGACCACTTTATCGAAGAACATGACCTTGACTTAACAGCGATCGGTTCTACAGTGCTTGCGCCAATGGGGCTTTATTCCACTAAGTATGATTCAGTTGACGACATTCCTGATGGTGCCGAGATTACCATTGATAAAGAAGCGACGAACCAAGCACGCAACTTAATGCTCTTGCAAGAAGCAGGCCTGCTTGAACTAGAAGATGACTTCGGCGTTACAAGCGGCGTTGACCAAATTAAAAACAATCCAAAAAACATTAAATTAACGGAAATTGTCGCTGGCAACGCTCCTCGTCTCATGGAAGACGTGGATGCAGCCCTCATCAATAATGGCATTGCCGTTGATGCCGGGCTCGTTCCACCTGAAGATGCGATTGCCTTGGAAAGCGAAACAGCTACGCCGTACATTAACATCATAGCGGCACGAAGCGAAGACGCAGACAACCCTGTCCTACAACGCATTGTCGACATTTACCAAAGTGATGAAGTCAAGACGTTTATTGAAGAAGAATACGCAGGCGCCACTATCCCAACCTACATTTCACTGGATGAGTTAAACAGTTATCCACGTTAAGGAGCGAAACCAATGCCGACCTATACTTTTGCAAAGCAAGCAATTGAATCAGCGATTGACAGCCAAGCAGAAATCTTTATTCGCACAAGCCAGCAAATCCATGAAAACCCTGAAATCGGCAATGAAGAAGTGTTTGCTTCTTCCCAACTAACGGAGCTCCTTACATCCGCTGGCTTTAGTGTCAAACTCGATGTGGCTGGCCACAAAACCGGCTTTTTTGCCGAAAAGGGCGACCCAGCTGGACCAACCATTGCTTTTCTAGCTGAATACGATGCCTTGCCTGGCATTGGCCATGCCTGCGGCCATAACATTATCGGCACTACAAGCGTCGCTGCAGCCATTGCCTTAGGGGAACAACTCCATGAATCAGGTGGGCGTGTCGTCGTTCTCGGTACACCAGCTGAAGAAGGCGGCGACAACGGCAGCGCGAAAGGCAGCTTTGTCCGTGAAGGGCTCTTAGCTGGCATCGACGCTGCACTGATGATCCACCCTAGCGGAGAGACACGAGTATCAGGCCGTTCTCTCGCTGTCGACCCTGTCGATTATGTGTTCCATGGCAAGCCAGCTCATGCTGCCGGTGCGCCTGAAAAAGGCATTAACGCCCTAGATGGTGTCATTCAGCTTTTTAATGGCATTAATGCATTGCGCCAGCATGTGACCGATGATGTGCGCATTCACGGCATCATTCCTGACGGAGGCGACGCCGCTAATATTGTCCCTGACTATGCACGGGCACGCTTTTACGTTCGCGCCAATACACGTCCAAAAACAGACATCATCCGCCAAAAAATCGATGCGATTGCCCAAGGGGCTGCCCTTGCTACAGGGGCAACTCTTGAAATTGTCGAGTTCCAAAACAAAGTCGACGACCTGCTGCCAAACGATGTCTTAAATGAACAGTTTGTTTCCATTTTCAAAGAGCTAGGCGAAGACGTCCAGACAGACGAACGTGACGGCCTAGGCTCCACGGATACAGGCAATATCAGCCAAGTCGTGCCTACGATACACCCTTACATTAAAATCGGCCCAGACGATTTAGTCGGCCACACGGTTGCCTTCCGGGAAGCTGCCGCTTCGCCCCAAGGCAATCAAGCGCTCATTACCGGAGCAAAAGGCCTAGCCCTTATCGGCTTTCAGCTATTAACCGAGCCAGAATTGCTGGCAAAAGCTAAGCAAGAACATGCTGAACGGAAACACGCAGCAGCACAAGCAGTTGTATAAACAAAAAGGAGTGCCCCAGTTATGGCACTCCTTTTTTTATCTTAAGCTCGTTGATTGATCGCTCCTTAGCTTCCTATCATTATGCCATTTTGCAAATCTCAGGCCCAAAAAGAATCGACAATCACTAGCTGTTTATCATTGTTCTAACTCTTCTACAACCTCTTTTAATGTTTCGGGCCGGCCAACATTGCCAGGGAAAATAATGTAGGTCGCATTTGCAAATTTGCTTTCGTTCCCTGTTTTCCATACAGGAATACCTGGTTGTATTTGCCCTAGCACTTCAGCGCGCTTAACAGCCAACCCTTTCGTGCCGATACTGCTCGATGTGATGCCGCCTTTTGCGACAATGTATTTAGGCCTAACTTGTAAGTCACTGACAATACTCGTAACGGCATCAGAAATGTTTACTGCCAATTTCAATTCTTCCTCTGCCTGATTGTCACCTAAATCAAGGCGTTCTCGCCGCGTATAACAGACAACCGACCGGCCACTGGCAATAGCCGCCTCGCATTCACGGCGGACTCTGGCAACTTCCCGTTCAAATTGCTCAGGGTAAAGAACTAGATGGACATCCAATTCAACCCCTTCAACGAGACCACTATCAAGAAGTTGCCGCAACTGTTCTGTCGTTTTTTTCACGTGGGAACCGACGATAACAAGGCCTCCGTTCGTTGCTGCCTCGTCAACAAGGTCGTCTTTCTTTAACAGCGGTTTATCGGCCACACCACCAAGCACTTTTGTCAGCGAAGCGGCGCTGCGGACAAGGAAACGCTTGCCTGCTTTTAGAGCTTTAATAAAGGCAGTTACAAAGATTTCAACATCGCTATACTCGACAGCATTGACAACGATTTTCTGAAACCCTTGCGCTTTCATAAGCTGCTCTTTGACATAGTCGACTTGTTTTTCACGCAAATCTTGTAAACGAATATAGATCGTCTGTTCTTTTGTATACTCGCCTTCCGTCTTCTCTTCAACCCACTCGCCAAGGTGAGAAGCTGAAAACGAAAATGTCCGGTCTTTCGCAAACTCGGTTTCCCCGGCAGGAACGAGCGACTCCCCGTCTTGGACATAGTGGACATCGCCGATTGTCAATCGGCCTCCTTCTTTAAAAAACGGCATCACCACTTCACCGTCAAAACGAATTTCCGACATGCCTTCAATCGTCTGTTTTAATACGTCTGTTTCCAGCGGATAATGGCCACGAAGCGTTGAATCACCACGGCTTACGAGTACATACGGAATGCCCTCTTCCTCAGAGATGCGCTGCACCCGTTCCGCAATTTCTTTATGGCAAGCGGTCGTCTCGCTCCGGGTAAAGCTGCGCGAGTTGGTCAGCAAAAAGAAAAGGCGGTTGCTTTCACGAAAGCCTGCGCGAATGGATGTTTCACTCCAATCGGTATAAACAGAAACGCCGTGAACGGTTTGGATGCCTGTCGGGTCATCATCAAGAACAATCATTTTATAAGGAGATTCTTTTAATTCTTGCTCTAATGACTGCTGTACAAGCGTACGGTCAATGGCGGGAAGCGTGTTTAAAACCGTTTTTGCATGTAAATGTTTCATTGTTTCAATGCCTCCCTCTCCACTATGACATTGGCCAATTTTTCATAATGTTGGACAATGCTTGCATGGTCGAGCGCTTCTTTCCCATCGGCTTTTAATGCATGGAAAATCTCCAGCAGTTGGCTTGATAACGGCAACGGTACAGACAATGCATGCGCTGTATCCATTACATTAGTCAAGTCTTTTAAATTAATATCAACCCGTCCGCCAGCTTTAAAGTCACGGTTGAGGATCATTGGCACTTTGGCATCAAGCACCGTGCTTCCAGCAAGCCCGCCACGGATTGCTTCGTACATTTTTTCAATGTTAATGCCCGCTTTGGCTGCCAGTGCCAACGCTTCTGAAACGGCGGCAATGTTCAAATTAACAATAATTTGGTTGGCTAGTTTCGCAGTCGCTCCACAGCCTGATTCGCCTACAAGGACAACGTCTGTCCCCATCGCAGCAAGAACCGGTTTAATTGATTCAAATACCGTCTCGTCGCCGCCAACCATAATTGCCAGCGTTCCGTCAATTGCTTTCGGCTCACCACCGCTGACAGGTGCATCTAAAAAGACAACGCCTCTTTCAGAAGCTTGTTGTGCCAGTTGCCGCGAGTCGACTGGTGAAATTGAACTCATATCAACAATCACCATGCCTTTCTCGGCACCTTCCATAACGCCATTTGCGCCAAATATGGCTGAACGGACATGTTCACCTTTTGGCAACATCGTGATGACCACATCGCTGTTTAGCGCTATTGCTTTTCCAGAAATAGCTGGAAAAGCACCTTCTTTTGCAAGCATGTCGATTCGCTCTTGCTGGACGTCATACACTGACACCGTATAGCCTTTTTTTAGTAGATTGCGCACCATTGGCGCACCCATGATTCCTAATCCAATAAAGCCAACGCGTGTTTTCATTTCTACCACACCTTTATCTCTCTTTATTTATAACCCTGGCATGTATGCCGATGCGAGACTTAGCAAATAAATGAAGCCGAGCGCTGTCACTCCCGCAACAAAACCGCCAATACTCCACACTTTAATCGTTTCGACCATCGATAGGCGCCCGAACTTGGAAACAACCCAGAAGCCTGAATCATTTGGCAAGGAAAGCCCAATGCCCCCAGCACAAATTGCAAGCCCAAGCAAAACCGGCGATACCCCTAATTCTCCGGCCATTGGGCCTAGAATAGACGACGTTGTGATCAAGGCAACGGTAGCGCTTCCAAGGGATGCCCGCAAAATTTGCGCGAACACAAATGCAAGCAGCAGCGCTGGCATATTCAAGCCTTGCATCACGGCAATCAGTTGGTCGCCAAGCCCTGTCTCTTGGACGACTGAACCAAACGCGCCGCCGGCCCCAGTAATGAGCAAAATCATGCCTGAAGCTTCAAACGCTTTATTTAAAACGACTTTTGGTTTTTCACGCAAATAAGGCTTCAATACATAAATGCCGGCAATAACACTAATTAAAAGCGCAACATTTTTATCACCGACTAGAGCAAAAACAGTCGGCAAGAAAGCGTCTTCATTGCCACGAAAAATAATATTATTCATTAACGTATTCGCTAAAATGAGCACAATCGGCAAAGCCAGCATGACATAAGACAACCATGCTGAAATTTCCTTCTGTTGTTCAATGTCGGCCGCAGCAGCAATTTCCTTTTCAGCATCTGCTAAACGCTGGCCTGTGGGGATCCGCCCTCCAACGGTCTTGCTGTAAATGACGCCGCCAACCAATGTGGCCACAACAGCAACAAGCAAGCCATAAAGAAAAAAGACGCCGATATCGACACCGGTTTGGTCTGCTACTACAAGTGGGCCTGGCGTCGGGATAATGACGCTGTGTGAAACGATTAGCCCGATGGCGAGAATACCAACAAGTGTCGCCAGTGACAGTTTGGTTTTAAGCGCCAAGCTTTGCACCAGTTTGTTTAAAATGACAAAAGCGGCATCAAAAAACACAGGAATCGCTACCGTTGTTGCTGTTGCAGCCAATGCGTAGGGCGAGTTTTTGACACCAAATGCCTTTAGCATCGAGACAGCAATTTTCTCAATCGCCCCTGAAGAGGCAAGCAGCTGCCCATAGATAATGCCAAGACCTATTAAAATCCCAACGCCAGCTAACGTATTGCCAAACCCGGTAGCAATGATGCCAGCAAGTTCCCTAGTCGGTATTGCGGATACTAAGCCAAGGCCGAGGGCGACAACAAGCAAGGCAATATAGGCATCCCATTTAAATTTAATAATCAACAAAAACAATAATGTTAGGGCAATCACAAAGCCAACAATTAAACTGTACCCCTCTAACATAAACACACCTCAACTTTTGAAAGCTTCTCTATTTCGATCGACAGGCGCTATTTCTTCATCCGCGTCACGGCTAAGCGCGACTTATTTACATTTTCCTTTCCTTTTGGCCCAGCCATTGCCGCCACCCGTAAATAAAGCGTATCGATTAATGCCAGTTGAATGACACGGGAAACCATAGCATCAGGTTGCCTATTTGTTTCAGCCGCTTGCGTCAACAGCAAATAATCAGCCATCGAAGCAAGTGTCGTATTTTTGTTCGATGTAATGACAATGAGGCATGCACCATTGCTTTTCGCCATATCACAAACATTGATGATATCAATTGTTTCCCCAGAATGGGATATGGCAACAACGACATCCCCTCCATCCATATGACTCGCATAAATCGCCTGATAATGGGGGTCCTTCACTGATAACGTCATCCCCCCTAGCCGCATAAACTTGTGGGCGCCGTCCTCTGCAATTGTCCCCGATAAGCCTTGGCCAAAGAAATACAAGCGCTTTGCTGCGTGGAGTTTGCCAATCGCTTCCTCGATTTTCTCTAACTCTATTGCATGTTTGGTCATCGTTAAAGCTGCTGTAATCTGTTCACTCATTTTGACAAACACCGTATCAGCCAGATCCTCAGCCTCAATGTCAGCGCTTTCTTTTGATGCCGGTTTGATTTCAGCTAGTTCCTGAGCAAGCGCGACTTTTAGCTCTTGGTAGCTGCTGTAGCCCAACTTTTTATATAAGCGAACAACGCTTGGTTCACTCACTTTGCTTAAAAGCGCCAATTCATTCATGGACAACAAAAATGGCTTTTCATGCTTTTTTAGTTGAGTAATAATTTTCTTCTCTGAACCTGTCAATGACGCTTCATTTTGTTTAATCCGTTCTTGAAAACGAGCCAAGCAACAACACCCCCTTCAATGTTAGTAAGTTTACTACAAAATAGCCGCTTACACAACTTTTAATCGGTTTAAACCCTCTATTTTCTGTAATTAAACTACAATAAAGACTTTATTCTGTTTGTTTTACTACATTTAATTATTATTTTTTCTTTATAGAAGAAATAATTTCTTGGCTATGGACAATAAAAAAACGCCCTTTATTAAGGATGTTTCACTGAACGAGGTTGTTTTGTTATTGAAATGAAGTAACTAGGCTCGGTTGAGGTGAACTACAACCATTTATCACCTTACGGGTTACTTGAAGTGGGGCTGCTAAACAACGTCAGACAAGTTATGAATTATCTATTACTTCTAGTCTTCCAGAGTTATGATCCATTTTTAGTAAAAATACCCCGAAAATGAAGTGAATCCTCATTTTCGGGGCGTTTTCTACTTTTTACCATTTTTACTTAAAAATGAAGTTAAACAGGATAGGCACGCTTAACAATAAAATGATACCCACGCCACCAATTGATACCACTCTTATTACATCTTTTTTACTGTGCTTTCACATCTTGGCTGACCAGCGCTTTCGATCTAAGCGGAGCCGAATCCGAAACGCCCTTTATTAAGTACACGCTTACTACCACGTTTACACAGCAAGTTCTGACCGCTTCCCTGCCTTCATGACAAGGCCTTCAAGGCGTTTTCCCATCCACTTTTCAACTTGTTGGGCAAGTGTAATAAGGCCATCCAGGTCGGTGCCTGTGTCAATGCCCATTTCATGGAACATGTGGACTAAATCCTCTGTACAAATGTTTCCTGTGGCTTTTGGCGCAAAGGGACAGCCACCAAGACCTCCAACAGCCGAATCAAAGCGTCTGACGCCTGCATCATACCCTGCCACTGCATTAGCCAGCCCGAGCCCCCGCGTATTGTGGAAATGGAGGCCTAAAGGAATATCCTCTCCAAATGTACGATAGAACCCACGAACAGTTTCTGCTACTTGGCGAGGGTTTGCCATCCCTGTCGTGTCAGCCAAGACCATTTCCGTTGCACCAGCTTTAAGGAAAGACTCGCATACTGAAAAAACGGTCTCCGTTGGCACGTCCCCGCTAAAAGGACAGCCAAAAGAAGTTGAAATGACCGCGACAACTGGCAAGTGGGTACTTGCCTCGCCTACAACCGGCAGCAAATCGCTTAAGCCTTCAGCAACGGTTTTGTTGGCATTTCTCTTATTAAAAACATCACTTGCAGAAATGGTTATATGAAGAACGTCAATTGATGTTTGCAATGCTCGTGTTATTCCTGAGCGAGATAGCGCTAATCCAGCGACGCGGACATTTTCCCGGCTCTGCCATGCGGCCATTATTTCTTCAGCATCAGCCATGGCCGGAACGAGCTTCTTGTTTACAAAGGAAACAGCTTCAATTTTCGAAATGCCAGAACGAGCAGCGCGTTCCATCATCTCAATTTTTTGTTCCACCGACAGCCTTACCTGTTCATTTTGTAGACCATCTCTAGGGCCAACCTCACAAATGTCAACCAAATTTGTCCCCTCCCTCGTAATAATGAAGCACATAATCCCTGCCTTTGAAAATATGTTCGTTCATTGCCGCTTTTGCCCGTTCCCCATCTCTCTCTTCAATCGCTGCCACAATCGTTTTATGGGCAGCAAGGGACTGCTGCAATCCGTCTTCGCCGAACCAATAAAAAGATCGGTAAATAAAAGGCAATACGACCACTTTTGCAATTAATTCTTGGATATGCCGGTTGCGGCTCGCACGATAAACTGCATCATGAAATTGTGTGTTGGCAGCAATGACAGCACTGATCCGCTCTTCATGGGGCAAGGATGAAGCCAATATCGCTTGTTCATACTGGCTGTTTGCTTGTTGTATTGCCGCCAAATCTTCTGATTGGTGATGCAGGGCAGCTTGCCCGGCGCCATAGCTTTCGAGCAATGCTCGTAAATCGTAAATTTGCCGCAAGTCTTCTTTTGAAAAGGCTCGGACGAAAAATCCCCGTTTTAGCGGTTGGACTAGCCCATCAAATTCAAGCTGCTTTAATGCGCTGCGAATAGGCGTCCTGCTCACATTCCAGTCAATTGTAAGCGCTTCCTCAGTAAGGCGCTCCCCTTGTTTGTAGCGGCCAGTTATAATCGCTTCTTTCATTTGCTCGTATACGTTCATTGCCACACCTCTTACAATTTAGTGTAGCCGATGTTCCCAATGATGGCAACGCTTAAATTGTATACAAAATGATGTATACTCGAATTTAGCAAGTGTTTTTTTCGAAACAGGCCCACTAAAAAAAGACGAATATTAATAGAAAACAATCCGATTTAAAAAATGTTTTTAACGAATATGGCGGATATTTAACACGTCAAAATGTGCCTATTATTCGTTTTTAAACCAAAATCCTCTTTAAACCCAGTTATCCTGCACTAGGTAAAAAGACTCAATATCTAATTTTTCTAACAAATAAGATAGACTTTTTGTATACAAAGTGATAGATTGTTTTAAAAGAAAGCGCTAACAACAGGAGGGAATGTATGTCACACTCAACATCGTCGCCTTTACCGTTGGAAGGCATTCGCGTGCTTGAATTAGGATCTTTAATTGCCGGCCCTTTTACAGGGAGATTGCTTGCCGACTTTGGCGCAGAAGTCATTAAAGTTGAACCACCGGATAAACCAGATCCTATGCGAAAGTGGGGAAAACATAAAAATGGCATCGGGCTGTGGTGGCCGATCCAATCAAGGAATAAACGCTCCATCACATTGAACTTACGGGAACAAGAAGGGCAACAACTCTTTAAGGAGATTTCCGAAAAATCGGACATCATTATAGAAAATTTTCGCCCTGGCACGATGGAGAAATGGGGGCTCTCGTATGAAACACTTTCTGAAAAAAATGAAGGGCTGATTATGGTGCGTACATCCGGTTTCGGGCAAACAGGACCATATAAAAACCGTGCTGGCTTTGGCAGCGTTGGCGAAGCAATGGGCGGCATCCGCCACGTAACTGGCTACCAAGACCGGCCTCCATCGCGGATTGGCATATCGATTGGCGATACACTAGCTGCTTTATTTTCGACAATCGGCTGCTTGGCTGCGTTGCAAGAGCGCAACCGTTCAGGCAAAGGCCAAATCGTCGATACCGCGATTTATGAATCGGTCTTTGCCGTCATGGAAAGCACAGTGCCTGACTACTTGCTCGCAGGGGCGATCCGTGAACGGATGGGCAATACGCTTCCTGGCATTGCTCCTTCTAACATTTATTTGACAAAAGACCGTACCTTCATTGTCATTGGCGCTAATGCAGATGGCGTGTTTCGCCGGCTTTGTGAAGCGATGGGCGAACCGGAGTTGGCAAACCATCCCGATTACTGCAGCCATGAAGCACGCGGGGATAATATGAAAGCGCTTGATGAACGAATTGAAAGGTGGACAACCTCTCTTTCTGCCGAGGAGGCGCTTGCGATTCTCGAACAAAAAGGCGTTCCGTCTGGATTGATTTATTCGGCAAAAGAGATGGTTGAAGACCCTCACTACCAAGCGCGGGAAATGATTGTCCACGTCGACCACCCTACACTTGGGCCTTTTCCAATGCCTGGTATCGTTCCTAAACTTAGCCGGACGCCAGGGGCGATCAAACACACTGGTTCTCTTGCTCCTGGTAGCGATAATGAAGCCGTCTACGGGCAGTTGCTGAACCTTGACAATGAGGCGTTAGCCGCTTTGCAGAAACGACAAATTATATAAAACGGAGGTGCCAAATGGATAAGAACATAAAAGAACCTGTGAAAAAGCCATGGATTTGGGTGGTAATGGGCTTGCTCGTCCTTTTTAACGCGCCATGGTATTTGCCTCGGGGTAGCGCTGAGCCTTTTATATTTGGGTTCCCGTATTGGGCTGTGATTACCATTATCCTCTCACTCGCCCTATGCGGCTATATCAATTGGTTAATGTTTAGCCAGTGGAATATTGTTGAAGACGTTGAAGAAGAATCCGACGAAGAAAGAAGGAGCAGCCTATGAACTTAACGTTTTCCGGAACAGACGGAATTATTATTTTATGTGCGTACGCTGTCATCACGTTATTGATTGGTTGGTGGGCAGGCAGGGGCGAGAAAGTGAGCAATACACTCGGCGATTATTATTTAGCAGGCAAAAACCTAGGGCTGATTGCCCTATTTTTCACGCTGTATGCCACCCAATATAGCGGAAACAACGTTGTCGGCTATGCACCAACCGCATACCGGGAAGGCTTTTCGTGGCTGCAATCGATTCCTTTTATGACGATCATTATTGGCATGTATTTGCTAATCGCGCCGCGCCTTTATGTATTGTCCAAACGTTTTCAATTTATCACACCCGCTGATTGGATCACACACCGGTTCCGCTCAAAAAGCGTCACGCTTCTCGCTGTTGCCTTAATGCTTTGGGCGCTTTGCAACTATTTGCTTGAGCAGCTTGTTGCCATCGGCCATGCGGTTGCCGGCCTAACTGGCGGGGCGATTCCGTATGAATATGCAGTGATCGGGTTTATTCTTGTCATGCTTGCTTATGAATGGATGGGCGGCATGAAGGCAGTTGCCTATACCGATGTCCTACAAGGCCTGTCCTTATTAGTTGGCATCATTATCTTGCTAATTGGCGCCCTCACATTGACAGGTGGCAACTTCGCGGAAATGACACAAGATTTAGCAAACACCGTTCCAGAGAAAATAGGCGTCCCTGACACGATCACATCGATCAACTGGCTAAGCATGATTGTGCTGATCGGGTTTGGTGCGATCATCTATCCCCATGCGATTCAGCGAATTTATTCTTCCAAAAGCGAACGGACGTTAAAACGGTCGCTGGCAAGAATGGCGTGGATGCCGCCAGTTACAACTGGTTTTGTGTTCATCGTCGGCATTATTTGCCTTTCCCTGTATCCGAATCTCGATGTTGCCCAGTCCGAACAGCTGATTGGCATCCTTGCCAATGATGTAGCAGCCTTAAACAGCATCTATTATTGGGCAATGGTCATTTTTTTCGGGGCGATCGTATCAGCCATCATCTCAACCGCCGATTCGGCTTTGCTTAGCTTTTCTTCGATCATTTCCAAAGATATTTATGGCGAATACATAAACCGTAAAGCAACAGAAGCACAAAAAGTAAAAGTAGGCAAAGTTGCCGGTGTAATCGCTGTTGCCTTGCTGCTATGGATTGCTTGGAACCCTCCAGGAACGTTGTACCAAATATTCGTCTTGAAATTCGAATTGCTTGTTCAAGTGTTCCCGGCATTTGGGCTTGGCCTCTACTGGAAGAAGCTTGCCCCTAAACCTGTTTTTATCGGCATGTTAGCTGGAGCGCTCCTCGCCGGGCTGATGACACTCACAGGCAACAACACCTTTTACGGTATTCACGGCGGCGTGCTTGGACTTGCTTTAAATGTCTCCATTTGTGTGATCGGTTCACTAATCGCGCCAGCTTCTCATGAAGAACAAGAGAAAGCCATCGCACGAACGGAATTAAAAGTCGCGGACTTCCGTGACAAAAAAGCAACAGTCGGATAAGGCCTATTCCACTGCATCGTGCTTGTAAAAATCGAGCATCACATAGACCGCGGCCTCAAAACACTCTTTTGGGGCCAGTGCTTTTATATGAATTTCGTTTGTTTCTTCAATTAGACTATAGTCGACGTACCACATGAACCCTTTGCTGCTTTTTAGAAAGAAATTAACTTGAATGAGCTCACTTTCATCACGGGTATAATGAGAGATCATCATGGAGATGTTGTCCAGTGAAAAGCCATGGTTGCGAAAATCATCTAAAAAAATATTAAAGTTCTCCGGATAAATTTGATCACGGATAATCGCATCAATTTCCTCGCTTGTCGCTTGCGAAAACAGATCAAACCCTTGGGATCTCAGCCTAAAATTCTCGGGCAAGTCAACGTCCTCGTCTGCTAAGCCAAAGAAATCAGCCATACGCTCCCATAGCGAATCCGAATGTTTGCACAGCTCAAAACGATGCTCCATGCCTTTAAACGTTTGGACAATCATTTCGTCCCCTTCAATTTGATGAAAAATCAACACATGGTTCCCATGGACACAGCGTGTTTTTTTCTGCGATTTGATTAGCAAGTGGATAAAACTTTCCAACCCTTTGACAAGGTTGCTAGAGCGTGTTTCGTCCCAGTAACCACGGTTGTTTAAAAGGGTTTCCGCCTGGTTTGAAAACGTAACAAGCTGCTCCTCCGTTTCCGCTAATTGCAATTCATTTATAATATCTGCAGCCGCTTCCTCATACCCACATAACACTAACGCAGCAACAAATTCCTCTGTCGAAAGGGCGATTTGCTTGTCCTGTATCATCCATTCCACCTCAATTTTTTAGTTTTATTTGTATAGATTTATCTAAATGGGCGATAAAAACTGTTTTGGTTGTCTTTTTCAAGCGAAAGTAAGTTATGGGAGGACAGAATGATAAAAAACAGGGACTAATAAAACAAGAATTCCCCCTATAGTAAAAAGAGATAATACTTTCATTACGTCTTTCTTTTCTTTATTGTCCAGAAAGAACCCCCCCAACTCCTATTGTTATTTTCAAGATGATTCGATAAAAAGGGGAGTAATCTTCCCTCCACCACTCTCCCTTTTAACTACGATCAACTACGCTTTACGTTTCCCTTTTTTTACAAGCCAAACATATTAATAATCCCACCTAATACAAGAAAATACCAGATACACAAAAGCAGCGTAATCGGCCTCTGAACGTAGAAAGGAAAACGGGATAATAGATTTTGAATCTCGCCATTCAATCCACAGAAATAGATAGCGATATAGCGAAAGCCCTCACTCCATGCCGTTTTCGATTTGTCATATGCATTCGCTGCATAAATCGTCAACACATAACTTGGCATGATGAAGGATAAAAAACTAAGCGAACAATTAACCATAAGAAAAACCGCTAAAATTCCTGACGGAAAAGGAATTCCTCCATCAAAATCTGCATACCAAGTGACGAGCGTAAAAAATAGCAGGAGAGGAATGAGAAACCATAAACTTTTGAGAAACCCTTTAAAAGTAAACACATTCCCTCTTTCTTCCGGTTCAATCTCAACTGTCTTTTTTGCACGAAAACCATCGACAAAGGCCAACAACAAAGCAAACAACTCTGACAAGTAAATAAACATTTCCAGCCCGATTAACTATTCTGTTCTCCAACTTCCCATATTTAAAAGTGGAATACTTAAAAGCAATATAAGAACCACTTGCGCTTTCAAAAATGTTTTTAAGCTTCGTTTAATGGAATACATATAGTTCTCCAAAAGATTCCTTTCGGCACTCTCAGTCTAAACCATATTCATGGTTGTTTCTATTGCTGACTGACCTCATTAAAACCCAAACAATTTAACAATTCCACCAAACGCAAAGATATACCAAATACAAAGAAGAAGCGTAATTGGCCTTTGAATGTAAAAAGGAAAACGGGACAATAGATTTTGGATTTCACCGTTCAATCCAGAAAAATAGATGGCTATATAACGAAACCCTTCGCTCCATGCCGTTTTTGTAGTGTCAAACGCATTGGCTCCATAAAATAGAACCACATAACTTGGCGCAAACAACGACAAAAAATTAAAGAATCCATTAACCATTAGGAAAATAACTAGAAGTCCTGATGGAAAAGGAAATCCTCCATCACGATCGGCATACCACATTACGACCGTGAAAAATAGTAGAATAGGACCAAGTAACCATAAACTTTTCAGAAACCCTCTAAAAGTAAACACACTCCCTCGTTCTTCCGGTTCAATCTCAACTGTCTTTTTTGTGCGAAAGCCATCTACAAAGGCGAGCAAAAAAATGCCTGGCTGAATGAGCATGAGAATTAAAATCCAGGATACCAATGGGTCATGCCAATGCGAAACATTAAGTAATAAAATTAATGCCATAATTAGGAAACAAAACTGCCCTGTGGCCAACGTTTTTATACTTTTTTTTAGTGAAAACATTACAATCTCCTATTGTCTGGATTAAACTACTTAAACCAGCTTGTAACAAATTTTTTGGCGCCATTAACGGCATCGCCGATATTGTCTGCCACTTTTGAGGCCGTCTCCTTCATGTTGTCTATTCCCTTATCTATTTGTCTTCCTACTTTCTCTCCTATATCCTTCACTTTCTCATCCAAAGCGATCGATCCGATAATTCCGACTGTCGCTCCTACTGCCCCGCCAATGACTGTGCCTGGCCCTGGCAGAATCATAGAGCCGATTGCCGCTCCTCCTGCCGTTAGCCCAGCAACGCCAGCATCCATCGCGAAACCAGCCGCTACGCGACCTCCTCTTTCAAAGAAAGTTTTTTCTTTGTTTTCGTCTTTCCAAAATTCCATCACATTGCTTCCGGCGGACACAATCGTACCTACATAAGGCACGCGCTTAAACGTATTGACAAATGTCTTTTTGGCTTCTTTGGCTGTTGCTTTTAGGTCCGGTCTAGCGACGTATTGTTTCGCTTTCGTTTCGTTGATTGCCACGCCGGAGGCATTTTTCCGGAATAACTTAGTAAATGATACAGAGGAATGGCTCGGATCTACATTGACTAGTTTTCTTAAAATGTTGGTCGGTTGGTTATTGAGCTTGCCGAGTTCCTGGAACAACTTAATCGGTGAATTTTTATTGCCGAATTTGCGCATGATCGAGTTTAGGCCTGCTGCTAACTTTGAGTTGTAGACACCATTTTTCTTTACCCAGTCTTGATGGTTTTTAACGCGGAAAATGCCGTTGCCGGCTTTTTCAAACTTTAATTTTCCCGAGGCAATAACGGCAATGGCGCCGATGCCTTTGGCAACATCCATCCCTTTATAGAAAGTGCCTGCTGTACTGAACCAATCGGCGATTGCCCCCATCAGTGTTGGGTCTTCAATGGAAGCAAGCTCCATTGCTTCTGACCACATATTGTAATAGACGTCGTTTTCTTTAAAATAACGGTCAATTTCTTCTTGTACAGCTGGGGAAGCAATTGGCCCTCCCGTTGTCCAGTTAATGACCTTTTCAGTTGACTGCATTAATTCTGTTAACGTCGCTTCGGCTTCGTTGGCGAGGTTGATGTTTTCTGCATCTAGTTCTTCGAGACGATCGGCTGTGTCTTGGGCATGTTGTTTTAACGTATCTGCCCATGCTTGCACGCCATCCATCGTGAATGTGCCGGTGTGGACTAAGTCTTGGATCGAGGCGCACGCACTGTTAATCGCCTCTGTGCTCGCTTCGGCATTTTGTTTGATGCGGTTAATGCCATTTGGGATCGTTTCTGCTAAAAAATCTTGACGAAGCAACGCGTTGCTTGCTTCGAAGTTTAAAATATTGTTTTTCATTTTCCCGAGTTGCTCGATGTACTGTTCAAGATAGGTAACGAAAAAGCGGAGCGCCGGCAAATGGAGCTGTGAGAAATGGTTTTTAATCGCTTCTCCCCCTTCTCCTTGGAGCGAATGGAGATTATGGATTTTGCGAATGCTTGATTCCACCGCTTCTAGCTGGGCAATGTCTTCTTTTTTCGCATCAACTAGCTTATTAATGCCATTGATTACTTCCTGGACATCTAATACTTTCATCTCTTAGGCTCCCCTTACCCTTGGTTTGCCAAGGCCCTGTCCGTCTCACCGTACACTTTAATAAGGCGCTGGCTTTCCTGTTCCATTTTGTTGAGTGCTTCCATGTACGCTTGTATTTGCGCTTTATAACTGTCCTCTATTTGATTGACTTTCTCAAGAAACTCGAGTAACGATGTCGCCAGTTCGATATTCGCCTCTGTTGGCGTAAAGCTATTTGCAGCATTGGCGACATTTTCAAATACTTCGAGCCCTTCGGCTTCGTTCACTTTGATTTCTGCCATCGTTTTCCTTCACCTCATTGTTTTTGCAAGCGCTTGAACATCGACACTTGTGCTTGTTTTGCATCGATTAATCGGTAGCTGTTTTCGATACTGCTTTGCAAGTCGCTTATTTTTGTTTCAATCGATGAAATGATGTCCTCAAGATGGTCTTGGGAGTGTTGATAAGACGTTTCCAAATAAAATCGTTTGCCGTCATGGTCGTTGGCCTCATTTCCACGCCAAGCATCATAGCTTAATTCTGGATCTTGGAGATACGTCTTGTCTTGGTGGAGAATGTTCTGCTCTTCTATTAGTGTGCTCTTTGTTTCCTGGAGCCGCTGCACATCTTGTTGGGCAGTAACAATATCTCCCCGAAGCGAACTCATTTCCTGCTGGAGTCGTTGAATGCTCATTGAATAATCCATTCGTATACGTCACCTTCTACCATTTTCCATATATAACTAGCATAAAAGACTCTGGCAGGATGTTCAATATACCAATAGCCCTAACCACGCCTAACAAAAGCAAAAATTTGAACGAAAAAGATTCTTATTACCTAGTTCTTTCGTTCAAATCAAAGATTTTATATAAAATGAAGGCCAACTAGCTCCAAACGTTTATGGCGATCCCCTCTTCTACTAGCTTGTTTATTCCTGGTAAACTACTACTAGTACCGTTTTAATAGACTGGGGGAATCAACATGAACGAATTTCCACAATCGATTCAATTTCGTTATCAATGGCGCACATACCAAAAAAAGATCTTAGCGGACATGGATGCCCTTCTACAAAACCAACGCGTCCATCTCGTTGCACCGCCAGGCTCTGGCAAAACCGTTTTGGGGCTTGAACTGATGGTTCGCTTAAACAAGCCTACATTTATATTGGCTCCTACAGTGGCGATTCGCAACCAATGGGCGGAGCGATTTCTAGAGCTGTTCTGGCAAGGCGATGAAACGCCGGATTGGATCAGCACAGACATCCGCCAACCTGCTTTTGTGACGATTGCCACCTATCAAGGGTTGCACAGCCTTTGCAGTCAGGAAGATGATGGAGGTTTTGAGGGGGATGACGTAGACATTGCGACTGAACAAGAAACGGAATCACTAGGGGGAAAAGAGAGGAAGGAAGCATACAAGCGCTTGCTAGACATGGGCTTTCAAACGTTGATTGTCGATGAAGCCCATCATTTGCGTGCCGCTTGGTGGAAAAGCACGATCGACTTTCGGCGCTCCCTTGTCAAGCCAACGATTGTCGCACTTACTGCCACTCCACCTTACGACGTTTCCCAAAAAGAATGGAAAAACTATATTGATTTATGCGGGCCGATTGATGCAGAAATTCACGTGGCCGAATTGGTAAAAGAAGGCGACCTCTGTCCTCATCAAGACTATATTTATGCGACAACGCCTACGGTGAAAGAAGCCGAGCCGCTCCTTGCGTTTCACAACGACGTGAAGTCATTTATGCAGCAGATTAAAACCGATAAAGCGTTTATTTCGTTTGTTGAACAGCACCGCTACATCACTGATCCAGCAAACCAAGCTCAAGAAATGCTCGCCAATCAGGCTTACTTTTCGAGTTTGCTTATTTTTTTGCATGCATGTAGTAGCGAAGCGTGGAAACAGCCGGCAAAATTGGCTGGTCTGTATGAAAAGAACATCCCACCTTTTGAAGAGGAGTGGGCGGAAGAGCTTTTGAACCATGTGCTGTATAAAGATGCCGAAATCGACGAAAAGCAGTCGCCATTAAATGAAATTAGACAACATTTACAGCGAATTGGCGCGATCGAGCGTAGAAAAGTCACGCTTCGCTCTACGAAAACGTTTGACCGTTCTCTCGTCAATAGTCTATCAAAGCTTGATGCAATGACAGAGATTGTTTCTTTTGAAGCAAGCAAGTTAGAAGGCAAGCTCCGTCTTGTCATTCTCGCTGATTACATCCGCCTTATCGATTTGCCCAAACAGCCAGGTGACGAGCAACCATTAACGCGATTAGGGGTCATCCCCATTTTTGAGCAGCTCCGTCGGCACATTAATCAGAAAGTTAAGCTAGCGGTCCTAACTGGCTCGACGGTTATTATCCCAACTTCAGCTAAGAAACAAGCCCAAACAGAGGCTGAAAAAGTAGGATTGGAGCTCAAGCTGCAACCATTGGCCCATGATCCGAATTACTTATTGATAAGCGTTGATGACAACACACGCGCCAAAATGGTTAGCATCATCACCGCTGTTTTTACAACTGGCGACATTCACGTCCTAATCGGGACAACGGCGCTGCTAGGAGAGGGCTGGGACGCACCTAGCATCAATACGCTTATTATGGCATCCTATGTCGGCTCATTCATGTTGTCTAATCAAATGCGCGGCCGGGCGTTGCGAATTGAACGAGGCAACCCGAATAAAACCGCTAATATTTGGCACATGGTTTGCATAGACACGAAACAGTATGATGGGGGCCATGATTGCCTCTCGCTCCAGCGCCGCTTTAAGTCGCTAATCGGCCTTGGCACAGAGGACAATATCATCGAGTCAGGCATCAACCGCCTTGCTTTTCCTAAACCACGTTATCGCCGCAAGTTATTGAAGGAGTCAAATGAAAAGACATTTGCCTGGGCGGAAAGTCGGCAAGTTCTAGCCGACCGTTGGAGAAAAGCGGTGGCGATGGAGGGAAGGCCGACTGAAGAAATAAGCGCCGATGCTCGTTCTGTCCCTCGACCACTCTGGTTTGAAACAACATTAAAGGCGATGATTGTGATTGGCTTTCTTACTTTATGGCAAGGCGTAACTGTAGAACGTCCTTCCAGTTATAGCAGCAAAACAGAAATGATCTTTTACCTTGTTTACCCAATTGTCGTTAGCGCCATTTTTGCGGCGCCGTTTTTCTGGAAAGCGATTCGGATTTGGTGGCGTAATTCGACGATTGAAAAAAGCATGGAGAGTGTTGGCGAAGCCCTTTATAAAGCACTGCATCAAGCGGGCATTGTCGAGACTCCATGGGAGAAAGATGCGATCTCGACGATAAAAGCAGGGCACGGCTCCCTCGAATGCTGGCTAAAAATCGGGACAACGTATGAGAAAACAGTCTTTTTAAAAGCGCTCCAAGAGGTGATCGATCCGATTGAAGATCCTCGTTATCTTCTATACCGGCAATCAAAGGCCCATTTCCGCACGCGCAAAGACTATTTTGCCGTCCCAACCGAACTCGGGCGTAAGAAAGCTACTGCTGAAATGTTCCACCGTGAATGGAAAAAACAGCTTGGCAAAGCAGAACTTGTTTACACCCGTAGTTTTGAAGGCAGGCAATTCCTGTTGCAAGGACGGGTAAAAGCGATGTCGGCTGTATTTGTGCCTCGCTCTGAACGAATTAGCGCTTGGCGGTAAACAAACGGATCCCGTGCCGCATAGAGCAGGACGGGATCTTTTAGTAGAACGGCAATAAGCACGTTTATGGCCCAGTGACATATCGGTCGATGACATCTAAAACAACACGAAGCTCCTCAATCGGCATTTGCCCAGGAGCAGAGCTATCATTGGCGATCGCAAACGTAAGTGCTGAACCACAAGCGCCGCCTGCCATTCTTGATAATGTGCCTAGACGGCCCATAGCCATGGTGATGACTGGAATTGTCAATGTGGAGGCGGCTTTTTGCGTTGCCTGCATCAAAGTGAGCACATCGGCCATTGTCTCGGGCATTACTGCGACTTTGCCTACATCGGCACCATACGCTTCCGCTTCTTGCAGTTTTGCCAATATATCCGCCTCAGACGGCGTCCGCTGAAAATCATGGTAGGACAGAATCAATTGCGTTTCCGTTTCCTTAGCAATCGCTCTCAGGCGCTCCTTTTCGGCTTCTGGGCAGCTAAGCTCTACGTCAACTACGTCGACAAGTCCTAGCTTCATTACTTGCTCATAGAGCGCAGTCACTTCCTGTTCGTTAATTGAGATCGGTTCGCCCCCCTCGCGGATCGATCTGCGCGTAAACAAAATCGGGATCCCTTGGCTATGCGCCTTTAAAAGGGAAGCCGTCTCAAGGACATCCTCGGTTTCGCCAATATGTTTATAAAAATCGACTCGCCACTCTAGAAGATCCGGCTTTTTTGCAGCGACAGCGTCGATTTCTTCTATAAGCGCTGCTTTTGTTTTTCCGACTAGCGGCGCACAAATCAATGGTCTATGTGGCGTAGGCCCGCCTGTTTTTTGAATCGGTTTGTCCATGCAAACACCCCTTTATCCCAATTGGTGAATCGGCAAGCGGCTTGTTCCGGCTTACAATGACTTTATTTTTGCGCTTTAAAGCAGCACTGTCAACCTTTTTGTGGCGCCAAAACAGGAGATTGCTATGTTTGCCGCGAAAGTCACCTGTATCTTCTAAACAGAAAGGCGCTGATGATGTTGGGTGACATGCTTGTTCCGTTATATAGCCTGCCTGAGGAACCATTCGTTTCAAAGGAAATCACTATTAGACGCGCACTTGCCCCAGAGAAAACGATTGTGCTTAACTGGGTCAAATCCCATTTTAGCCAAGGCTGGGCTGATGAATGTGACGTTGCTTTTAGCCGCGCTCCTGTTTCTTGCTACCTCGCTGTAAGTGGTGAGGAGCTTCTCGGCTTTGCCTGCTATGATGCAACACTTAAAAATTTTTTTGGGCCTACTGGCGTGAAAGAGGACGCCCGTGGCCAAGGAATCGGAAAAGCGCTATTGCTCCGCTCTTTCCATGCCATGCGCGAATCCGGATACGGCTATGGCATCATCGGCAGCGCTGGGCCAGTGGAATTTTACGAAAAAGTGCTAGGCGCGATCGCCATTCCGAACTCGAAGCCAGGGATTTACAAAGGCATGCTTAGGCAGAATTGATAAGGCTTCACGAAGCGCCTGCACGACTGATAGCAGCAGTAAAGCGAGTGACGTGGCTGTTATCAACAGAAAAATAACGCCCTCCAATAGAAAGGCGTTTTTTTCCTGCCGGTACACCATCGCATCCTCGTTGTTTGCCTATAGCTGGCAATCGATTTCTTTCAGTCTCAAGTTTGCAAACCTGTAACAATGGCTTTAGCGACTGCGACTGTCCGTTTTGCTTGCTGTTTGACAGCCTGTTCGACGTCTTCTATTTGATTGCCGTCTTGGTCAATTGTCACGCTCGTGCCGTAAGGATTGCCGCCTGAAGTGAAAGCACTTTGGTCCGTATAAGCAGGCGCAACAACAATTGCACCCCAATGGTACATCGTTGTATACACAGACAAAATCGTCGCTTCTTGGCCGCCGTGTGGATTAGAAGCAGAGGACATGGCGCTTACTACCTTGTTAGCGAGTTTGCCTTGTGCCCACAAGCCGCCGAGCGTATCAAAAAATTGTTTAGCTTGTGCTGGAAGAACGCCAAAGCGTGAAGGCACGCTAAAGATATAGGAATCGGCCCATTCCATGTCATCTGGCGTTACTTCTAGCACGTCTTTCGTCGCTTCCACATGGGCACGCCAGGCTGGATTGGAGTCAATTGCTGCATCTGGAGCAAGTTCTGGAAACTTTAATAACCGCACTTCCGCGCCTTCTTTTTCAGCTGACTCTTTTGCCCATTTTGCCAATTGGTAGTTTGTTCCGGTGGAACTATAATAGATGACCGCTGTTTTCACATTTGCCATTTTCAAACCTCCTTTTTACTTTATTATATGTATACCCATTTATCTCGAATTTAATATATCTTTTTTCGTCCTATGCTAAAATAATAACAAACGAGTAGGAAAGGCAGACGTTTATGTACAACAAGGCAATTGTTTCCTGGATAGCGGCGATTTTATGGATGGCTACGATTTTTCTTCTCTCCCACCAGCCAGCAAACGACTCTTCAAAACTAAGTTTGGGTGTACTTGACTTTTTCATGCAGTCGCTATCGGCGATGATGCCACAGGTAGAGATGCATGCCGATCTTCTCCACACAGTTGTCCGCAAAGGTGCCCATTTTGGCGCTTACTTTATTCTTGGTATCCTCATGTTGAATGGACTTCGCCAAGTTGGCGGCAAGGGGGCGAAGGCGGCGGCCTTGGCGCTCTGTTTATGCTTTTTGTATGCCATCACCGACGAAATCCACCAACTGTTTATTCCGGGACGCAGCGGCCAAATTACCGATGTGCTTATTGACACAGCTGGGGCGGCGGCAGGCATAGGCATATTCTCATTCGTCCTCCACCTTTTTAGAAAAAAAACGTGAAATAGAGCGAGCTGCCTCCGGCAGCTCACTTTGTTTAAGGAAAACGCAATGGATCGTAAGGAGCTAGATCAATATCTGGTTCCTCGCCGATTGCCAAAGAGGCGGCTAACGTTCCCACATAGGGCCCCATTGTCAAACCCGATGCGCCAAGCCCTGTTGCGATCACTAGCCCTTTTAACGCTTTTACTTTGCCTAGAAGAGGCTTTAAGTCTTTACTGGCTGGGCGAAAGCCAATTCGGACTTCGCGCAGCGAACCTTCGCCGAGTCCAGGGGCAACACGGAGCCCTTCATCGAGTACTTCATAGACGCCGCCTGCCGTTAGGCGGTAATCAAACCCTGATCCTGTTTCTCTCGTTGCCCCAATGACGACCCGGGCATCATCAAAACAGACTAAATAATGGCTCGTTTGCGGAAGGACGACTGGCCATTTCGACGTATCATACCCTTCCATGCCAATGTGGGCAATTTGTCCTCTTTGCGGCTCGACTTCTATCGTTATTCCAATAGACTCTGCCAACTGTTTCACCCATGCCCCTGATGCGGCAATGACCGTGTCCCCTTCATATACGGCCCCCTCTATTTCCACGCCGCAAATGGCTTCTTCCCGGTATACAAGGCGTGCTTCACCCTCAACTACTTGGGCGCCATGCTTTTTGGCAGCACGGCACAAAGCGTCGCGTAACAATCGTCCGTCAAGGCGGGCAGCTCCTTCAACAAAAACAGCTTCTAGCCCTTCTTTCAGCGGTGGGAATAACGCCTTCGCCTCCCTATACGATAACCGTTTAATTTCGCCTACTTCTGGGGTATCTTGTTTCCTTTGCCGGGCCCGAGCTTCCATTGCGGCAAGCTCGCTTTCCTCTTCATTGACACCTAGTGCTCCGACGAAAGCAAAGCCAACATGCTCCTCCCCATCTTCTTTCAGCCTTTCCATCAGCTCTGGATAGTAAAGTGCTCCGTTGCGAGCGAGCCTGTACCAATCAGGATCGTCTGTTTTCGAGATCCATGGACAAACAATGCCAGCGCCTGCAGCTGTTGCTTCTCCTTTAAAACGTTTATCGACTAGAATAACGTCTTCCCCTTTTCTGGCTAGATGATAGGCCGCGCTTGCCCCGACTATTCCGGCTCCAACCACTATCGTTGTCATTTGCCTCCCCCTTGTTCCTATCGCTTTTTAATTAGTCTATCATTTCAGTTTCAGCGATGTAAGATAAAGTAGAAAACAAATATGGGTTTTGCTATGAAGTCACTTGCCAATCGCCGATTAAGCGGATGACGATAGCAGGAATAACGAGCAGCACTACAATAGCGCCATAAACACCGATTGTATAGCTGGTTGGATAATCAAGGCCAAATCCTTGGTTCACCCCGGCCGTAATTAAATGAAGAACCATGTTCGTAAAACAAAAGGCGTAACTGCGGATCATCCAGTTGCGATGTTGGGTCATTCGTTTCTTTTTGATCTGAACGAGCGCGATTATTGTTATAAGCGGCCAAATGATGTTGATTGCATTGAAACCAATGCTGACGATTTTGCCTCCTGTTGCGTATGGGGCCATGTAGCCCGATGTGAGGACGACAATAAGGACAGATACGAAATAAAGGTAGCCGTTTAAGCGGTGGAACTTGCGGCTTTTGGCAAAGACACGCTTTGAAAAGTTGAGCAGCCCTACCGCCATCGCAATACAAGCAAACGCCACGTGAATGTACATTACGTTTAGCCAGACCGGTACATTTAACTCTCGTGTAAGCCCCGTTTTATGGCTTAAAAATGTTTCTGCTCCTGGGTCAATGACATAATTGTATACGAACGCGTAAACGATAAAGACAGTACTGATACAGACAAGTAGCCTAAAGAAGATTTTCTGCTTATTCATGTGTAATAAAACCTCATTTTCGTCATAAAATCCGCTTCCCGGTCAATTTTGACGCAGGCAGCACAGCAGCCTTAGCGGTACCTACCATTTTGTTCCCGTCCACACTGACTTCAAATTTTAAATTTAAGCGCATCGGTTTCGTAATTGGCAGCGACCAAGTCAACTTATTGTCTTGAATGACGGGATTGACGAATTCAACCGTTTCCTCTCCTTGTATTGCTTTGCCACGGATCATCTCCTTGTCCGTCGAGATCGATAGGGCAACATCCAGTTTGCCAACTGGCGTTGTGATTTCTGTGGCCCAATCGCCGTCGAAGACAGATGCTTGTCTAGATTGGTGATGGATGGCGCTATCTGTATGGTCAACTTTATTCGCTGTACCGCTTTCATCGTTCTCTGCCTTCGCAGTATCATTACGTGGGACAAGCCCTACGTCGCGCCAAACCGTTCCCCTCCGCTCGAATTCAAATAGCTGCTCAACAGCATGGGCGATGCGAGGGCCAAGTTCTCGTTCAACAAGATAGAGGGCAACATCCAGTCCCGATGTGACACCGCCGCCGCTTACGAAATTGCCATCATCGACGACACGTGCTGGGACAGGCGTCGCGCCAGTAGCAGCGAGCGCATCCATGCCTAGATGATGTGTAACAGTATATCTGCCTTCCAGCAAGCCACCCATCGCTAACAACAGGGAGCCGCCGCACACTGCAGCGATGACAATATCTTTCTGGTTGAGTGCATGCTCAACCATTCCGGTCAATTCTGTATTCATCGCCCGGCCTAATATCGCCGGGATTGAATCAGGTCCATCCCCATCGACAGCACCAGCTGCCCCAGGGACGAGAATGATTCCTGGTCGTGTCGGGTCTAGTTTTTCCTTTGCTTCGAGTAGGACGTCGTTGACGCCGCTCTTCACAGATCTTGCTCCTTCAGCAGTCACAAATTCGACGCTGAGATTGTCGTTAAGATTCATTGAAGCTGCGTGAAAAACTTCATAAGGGGCAATCGCATCCAAAAGATCGAATCCATCAAATAGAACAATTTGTATCGATAACATCTTCGTTTCTCCTCCACATCCATTTAGTTAACAAACTGGGCTCCTTGCATTGAAAAACGAGGGGAACTGCTTCGATACAAATCATAACAACGAACACTCTCAAATGACGTTAGAAAAAAATCACAAAACGATCAACAATCGATCACAAAACAGGCGTCTGCATTGGTTTTGGCTGAAAAAATGATAAACTAAAGTGTAAAGGTGGGAAGTTTATGAATCCAAAGACCATACTCGTCGTCGACGATGACCAAAGTATTGCCGATTTGTTAAGGGATTTTTTAGAAAACGATCATTTTTACGTACTAACCGCCTCCAATACAGAGGAAGCATGGGAGGCTTTCCAGCAAAGCGCTGTCGATTGTCTAATCCTAGATATCATGATGCCTGGAGAAAATGGATTTGCGTTCTGTCGTCGGATTCGCGCAAAAAGTGACGTTCCGATCTTGTTCTTAAGTGCACGGAGCGCTGATGTCGACAAAATTCGCGGCCTGACCCTTGGAGGCGACGATTATATAGTAAAAACGGCTTCGCCTGGAGAAATTGTTGCCAGAGTGAAAGCCGTCCTACGACGTTCTGCTTCAAATCAGCCACCGACTGAAACGATCTTGGATTTTGGCCGCCTTACGTTAAACCTGACAACACGAGAACTTGCCGTGGACGGAAAAAACGTAATGCTGACCCCAAAGGAATATGAACTGCTGCGATTATTTTTAGAACACCCAAGGCATGTTTTTTCCTATGACCAACTTCTCGATAAGCTGTGGGATGGCGTAGGCGACAAGCACACCGTTCGCGTTCATCTTAGCCGCCTTCGCGAGAAAATAGAAGCGGACCCGAATGATCCTCAATACATTGTGAACGTATGGGGAATTGGGTATCGCTTCGAAGGACGATAACATGCCTACACTGCGTATCCGTACATTTACAGTACTCTGTTTTTTCTTCATTCTATCATTGCCGTGGATTTTTTATGTGACAGCACACTTCATGGAAACAAAAACGTTTCGCTTCTCTACACCCGACGAAAACTTACAAAAGCATGTAACAGAGGCCATTCATTCGATCGAAACGAATGGAGACAACTGGACAGACGCCAATTGGCAACGTCAACTAGAAACTCAACTACGGGAGGCCGATCTGGAAGTCGCAATTTTGTCCGCGTCTAACCAAGAAATGTATCGCTCGAATCCAGAAAGCAGCAGTTGGTTTTCGTCAACAGAACGATTCTCCCTCATCGAGGACGGCGAGTTACTTGGCAAAGTGGTCATTTACGTGCCAAACTCACGAATTGTCCCGACGCTTTCAGCAATCGTTGGCTTTTTACTTGCATTTGTCATTGTTGGCATCGCCTTGCGGAGGTTCTTTCTTCAACCACTCGAAAGAATGGGTTTAGTCGCTCGAAAAGTAGCCGACGGAGATTTTGATGCACACTTGCCAATGTGCAGGATAACAGAGATTGCCGATGTAGGCGCTGGATTTGAAGTGATGATGAAAGGACTGAGGACATCCGAGCATAAACAAATGGCACTGGAAGAAGAACGGCGCTTCATGATTGCAGCGATTGCCCACGATTTGCGAACGCCGCTGTTCGCCTTACGGGGATATTTAGATGGGCTGGAACAAGGCATAGCTAAGTCTCCAGACAAAATAACAAAATATGTGGCGGTTTGTAAGGAAAAGTCAAGGCAATTGGACAGGCTAGTAGAGGATTTGTTTACCTTTACAAAGATGGAGTATATGGAACAGCAAAAGAATGTGCGTCCGATTGATTTAAAAAACCTTTTTCAACAGACGATTGACGGCTTCCGCCCACTCGCCCAACAAAAACACATCTCGATCTCAACAGATTTTGAAGAGAGCTGCATGATTCGCGGCGACAGCCACTTGCTAGAACGTGCCTTGAACAACCTTTTCGATAATGCCATTCGCCATACGCCCTCATCGGGCAATATCGTTGTCCGCTGTTATAAGGAAGACGCTAAAGTGACGTTTTCTCTAAAAGATACTGGGCCGGGCTTCTCCTCTGAGGAATTAGAGCATGTGTTTGAACCTCTATTTCGTGGTGAAGTGTCAAGAAACCGTTCCACAGGAGGAAGTGGGTTAGGATTGACGATTTCCCAACGAATTATAAGGCAACACGGGGGAGAACTAGCTGCCAAGAACCACTTAGATGGCGGGGCGCTCATAAGTGGTTGGCTGCCTGTAGAGGATTAACGCGAAAAAAGGAACGCTTGCGTTTGCCAAAGCGTTCCTAAAAGTTGTTGCGTTTGTTGCAAACATGGGCCATTTCTATTTATATGTTCGCTCTGCTGTTTTCTTGCAACAATAAAGAGGCACGCGCACTCCGGCGCGTTGCTTTGTACCATTGAAAACAAAAAATAAATAGAAGCAACAAGTCAATTGCATCCCCGCCATAATACATGAGCATCGCCCCTGTCTGTGCTTGTTCAGGAGCAACACCTACGGGCGGATTGGCGTAAATCCATTTCGATAAAATGCCGTGTCCGGCGAGCGCGATGACTAGCACAATCGCCCTGTACAAAAAAGGTTTGCGATGTGACACAGGGTCAATGTAGATCATGGAAATCGTGAACATATAGCCTGCCAAAAAAACGTGAATGTGGATCAGAAAGTAAAGAAACGGATGGGCATGCATGAATGCAAACAAGCTTGTTGTATAAAGAAGCCATAAAGCGCCGATGTTTAATAACGATGCTACAATGGGATCGGCAGTCACTTGTGGTATCTTGCTGCGTAATAACTGGCTAACGCCTTTTGCCATTGGCACAGGCAATGTCCGCACCAACAGCGTCACCGGCGCTGCTAATGCCATCAACAGAGGCGCAAGCATTCCTAACAGCAAGTGTCCGACCATATGGAAGGCAAAATCAGTATGTGCCTTTTCCGCTATAGGCCCCGCCACCGCTAGATAGGCGGCGAAACAGCCGGCGATCCAAATGAGCGTTCGGTAAAGGGGCCATGGCTTTCGAGTCCTATAGGATAATAAAACAGCAACGACATAGAGCACGAAAGCACCGACAAACGGCAATGTGAGTAACAATTGGGCAAAAAACCATTCTAACTCGTTTGCCATACCTGGGTGGTTCATGGCTGCCGCCTTTGGCCTGTTCTGTATACAAGAACGGCACCGCAGATCACTAAAAGAATGGCAATCGCATTCCAGACAATATCATAGATATACACATTTTCCACGTAGCGAATTTGATGAATCCGCATCCACTTATGTTGAATCGTGCCATCATACAATTGGAAAGCCCCTGAGCCAAGTAAAATTCCGCCAAGCCACCTTTTGCCCCACCAACCGCGGCGGGATTTCAGGTCGGCCAGCAAGAACATTCCCGAAACGCTCGCAAACCAGCCAAATGCATGAAAGATACCATCTGAAATGATCCCTATTGTTCTAGTCGACTTGTCGTAAAAATGATGCCATTGCAATAATTGATGGAACAAGACTTCATCTAAAAAAGCAGCGATGCCGACGCCAACTAATACGCCGGACCAAAGATTCCGTTTTAAGTACAAGTGCCGCAGTTCCTGCTTCATCTGCTTTGGCATTCTCATAACCTCCTTGTTCGTTCACTATTACTAGTCTATCCATCTAGCAATTAAATCAAACACATGGTATAAGACAGACAAAGGCCAACGCAATAGCCAGAAAATAAGTCTCTTTGTTATAATGTAGTGAATGATCATTCATTCACAAAAGAGGTGGAGCAAAGTATGAAGAAAACGATGGAGCAACATTCCGTAAATGGCGTGTCCATGGCGAACGGGAGCGTTTCATTTCGTTCGGTCACTTTAAATGTATATAGCTTCGCTATCGATGGGATTATCATTGACGCTGGTGCTTCCGCACTAAAAAAAGGCTTTCTCCCTTTCTGGAAACAACAGCCGATTGATGCTCTATATTGCACCCATCTCCATGAAGACCATACAGGCTGCGCCACTTGGTTTGAACAACAACTGCATGTTCCGATTTACTTGCACGAATCTTCTCTTTCCGCAGCTAGGAAGACTGGCGACTATCCCCTTTATCGGAAACTGTTTTGGGGCAAGCGCAAACCGTTTCACCCTGCTGCGATTCCGGCAACATTCCAAACGAGGCACTCGAACTGGGTCAGTATTTTTACGCCTGGACACGCCACTGACCACGTTGCCTTCCTAAATAAATCGACTGGGCAACTGTTTACAGGCGATCTCTATGTACAAACAAAAACAAAACTTATTATGGATGGTGAGTCTGTTCCACAAATTATCGCCTCGCTCCATAAATTGTTGCAGTATGATTTCGAAGACGTTTTTTGCAGTCATGCTGGCTATTTAAAGCAGGGCCGCAAAAAGCTACTACTAAAACGAGACTATTTAGAGGCATTAAGCAACCAAGTCCACGATCTTTACAAAAGCGGACTCCCCATTAAGGAAATCCAAAAGCGCCTTTTCCCTCGGACATACCCCATTACCCGATTTTCAAAAGGCGAATGGGACTCCGCTCACTTGATCAAGTCTGCCTTAGAGTATACCGTTGGCAATCAATAGTAGAAAAAAACAAGCAGCCTCTGCGAAGGAAGCTGCTTGCCCATGACTTGTCCGCCTTTTAGGCAGCTTAGCCGATACACTGCCGTCTTTCAGGAAAAGAAAAAGCTGAGTGCGAACACAATGATAAAACCTGTCAAACCGATGATCGTCTCCATGACTGTCCACGATTTCAATGTGTCTTTTTCCGACATATCCAACAACTGGTTAACGAGCCAAAAACCTGAGTCGTTTACGTGGGAAAGGACAGTCGCGCCACAAGCGATGGCAATCGCAATCAATGCGAGAGACGGCTGCGAGAGCGCTGCCATATCTACAATAGGCGAAACGAGTCCCGCTGCCGTAATCATCGCGACAGTGGCAGATCCTTGTGCGACACGGACAAATGTGGAGATGAGAAAAGCTAGCAACACAAGCGGAAAGCCAGAAGCCGCCATTAAATTACCCATCGTTTCACCAACGCCGCTTTGAATCAAAACTTCTTTAAAAACGCCGCCGGCGCCTGTAATTAAAATGACAATGCCAGCTGGTTCCAATGCTTTTGTTGTAATCGTTTGCATATGTTCTTTAGAAACGCCGCGGCGCTTTCCTAGAAAGTACATCGCAAGCAACGTTGCCAGGATTAAAGCGACAAACGGATGGCCGATAAACATAAGGGCCGTTTTTAAAGGGCCATCTTTTAACACTTGTCCTCCAGTTGTGTTTAATAAGATTAATACAAGTGGAGACAAAATGATCAAGCAGATTAAGCCAAAGTGTGGCAACTGTTTATCTGCCGCTTCTTGTTTAGCGGCTTCAGCAATATGGTCAGGCACAGCAACGTGGATTTTATTGCCGATATAACGGCCAAATATAGGGCCAGCCACAATCATTGCTGGCAAGCCGGCAATGACGCCAAACAGCATCATCCAACCTAAGTCGACGCCAAGAACAGAAGCGACCGCAATCGGCCCGGGCGTTGGCGGAATAAAACTGTGTGCAACGGCGAGCCCGGCAAGGAGCGGGATCGCGTAATAGAGCAATGATCTATTTGTACGCATTGCCAAGCTATAAACGATCGGAATTAAAATGACGAGCGCTACGTCGAGAAAGACGGGAATGGCGACAATAAAGCCAGTCAATCCGAGCGCCCACACAGCACGTTTTTCACCGAATGTGTCTACTAACGTAAACGCCAGGCGTTCAGCGCCGCCTGAGATGCGGAGAATTTCACCAAACATGGCGCCAAGGCCGACGACAACGGCTATAAACCCGAGTGTGCCGCCCATTCCTTTCTCAATCGTCTCAAGGAGATTAAGGGGATCCATGCCAGTGAACAGGCCGATAAAAATACTTGCGAGCAATAACGCTATAAATGCTTGCATTTTTGAGCGCATAATCAAATAAAGCAAAATCGCGATTCCAATGATTGTGATGACGATCAACCAAGTTCCGGACATAATAACCTCCAAATTTCAGCCATGATAGCCATGATGTTTAGCAGCTTACCACTCTGCAACGCTGTTGTCTTGATGTCTCCAGACAGGGTTTCGCCAATTGTGGCCTGTTTCGCTCATCTTGCGGACATGGTCCTCATTAATTTCAATGCCAAGCCCAGGTTTGTTCGGTATGTCCACATAACCATCTTTATAGTGGAAAACGCTGCCATCGACGAGATAATCGAGAAGATCAGATCCTTCATTGTAATGGATACCAAGGCTTTGTTCTTGGATAAACGCATTGTGGCAAGTTGCATCCACTTGCAGGCATGCCGCGAGTGCAATTGGTCCAAGTGGGCAATGGGGAGCGGCAGCCACATCAAATGCCTCAGCCATTGATAGAATTTTCTTGCATTCAGTAATGCCGCCAGCATGGGACAAATCTGGCTGGATAATATCGACATAGCCGTCAACGAGCACTTGTTTAAAATCCCATTTCGAAAACATCCGCTCTCCTGTTGCGATTGGAATAGCTGTGTTTCTGGCAATTTCCCGTAATGCCTCATTGTTTTCCGGCAGCACGGGCTCTTCAATAAACATCGGCTTAAATGGTTCTAACTCTTTGGCAAGAATCTTGGCCATTGGCTTATGGACGCGTCCATGAAAATCGACACCTATCCCGACATACGGGCCAACAGCTTCGCGAATCGCAGCCACATTAGAAAGGACGCGGTCAATTTTTTCAAAGGAATCAATATATTGCATTTCATCGGTTGCATTCATTTTCACAGCTGTAAAGCCTTTGTCAACTACTTGTTTCGCTGCAGCGCCAACTTCATTAGGGCGATCTCCGCCAATCCATGAGTATACTCTTATCTTGTCTCGTGCTTTGCCGCCAAGCAACTGGTGAACAGGCACATTGTGGTACTTCCCTAAAATATCCCACAATGCTTGGTCAATACCGGAAATGGCGCTCATTAATATTGGCCCACCACGATAAAAACCGCCGCGGTACAGAACATTCCAATGGTCTTCAATTTGAAAAGGATCTTTGCCAATCAAGTATTCCATCAGCTCATGCACAGCGGCCTCTACAGTAGCAGCACGCCCCTCAACTACAGGTTCGCCCCAACCAGTCATTCCTTCGTCCGTCTCTATTTTCAAAAACAGCCACCGTGGCTGGACTTTGAACAGTTCATAGCTTTTAATTTTCAATATTTGTTCTCCCCTCTTTCTGATCTTTCATTGCTTGCTCAAGTGCCGCTACATAGTTTTTCGCTTTTTCCGTAAGCTCGCGAAGATAGGCAGGCGTCACTTCGGCCTTGCCATCTACTAAAGAACTGCCAATGCCAAATCCGACAGCTCCTGCTTGTTTAAAAGCACCAATGTTCTGGTCATTGACTCCGCCTGTTGGCAAAAGCGGAATATGGGACAACGGCCCGCGAATGTCTTTGATGTAACCTGGACCTGCGCTTGCCGGAAAAACTTTGACAATATCGGCTCCAAGCTCGTAAGCGCTTAAAATTTCTGTCGGCGTATAGGCACCTGGTATGCTGACTTTGCCATAGCGTTTCGTCATTTCAATCGTTGCCGCTTTTACAGTCGGGGAAAGGATAAAATCAGCTCCCGCTTGGATCGCTGAAAATGCCGCTTCCGGATCTAAGACCGTTCCAGCGCCAATTTTCATTTCGCGGCCCAGTTCCCTTGACAACATACGAAGCGATTCGAATGCGTCAGGGGAATTAAGGGCGACTTCAACTAAGCAAATGCCTCCCTCCTTAAGAGCGCTTCCAATTTTCACTGCGTTCTCTGGCGGCACACCACGGATAATTGCAATCAGTTGGTGCTTGTAAATGGCTTGTAACGTTTCCATATTTTCCTCCTAACGATTCACGTCTTCTCCATTTTGTTGGAAAGCATGCAATGTTTGCCGAGAGGGCAATCCTTCAATGTCGCCGTGCACTTGGGTAACAAAAGCGCCTATCGCACAACCGCGCCCGACTGCCTCTTCAATCGCGAGCCCATCTAGCAAACCTGACAAAACACCTGCGGCAAATCCGTCACCAGCACCAATTGGGTCAACCACTTCCTTTACTGGAAATGGAGCAACATAGCCAGACTGTTCTGTGCTCTTGTAATAAGCGCCTTTCTCACCGAGCTTGACAACGGTTAGCCGGGCGCCAAGATGTAAACAGCGATCGGCAATTTCCTCGCTATTGTTTGTGCCGAATAAATAGCGGCCTTCCCCAGACCCTGGCAAAACGATATCAGCCATGCCAATCAAACGCTCCAACAAACGCTTCTGTTTCTCCTCCGTCAGCAATTTTTTGCGTATATTTGGGTCAAACACGATTTTGACATGATGCTTCTTGGCCATTTCGACTAATACGAACGTTGCCTGCTCGCATGATTTGCTCAATAATGGCGTAATCCCTGTTAAATATAGAAACTTCGCTTTCTTAACGTAGTCCTCATCAATATCGGCAGACTCTAAACGGCTCGCCGCAGAACCCTTTCGGTAGTAGAGGATATTCGCCGTCTTCGCAGTCATTTGTTCTTTCAAAAAAAGCCCCGTTGGAGCCTGCTCATCCATGGTTACATACGTTGTATCGACGCCTTCACCACGGACAGATTGGATGATTTTCGCTCCTAACTCGTCAGCGCCGACTCGACTAATCCAGCCTGTTTTATGACCAAGTTTCGCTAATCCGATCAACGTGTTCGTCTCTGCGCCGGCCACACGGGCTGAAAAATTAGAAGCGTATCGAAGCTGTCCGTCCTCTTTAGGAGCAAACAACACCATTGTTTCACCTATGCTTACTACATCCATTCAAACACCTCTTCATGTACTGGCTTCCTCTAAAAAGCGTATCCGAGCTTTTGTGAAATTCCGTTTGCTGTGTCCATAACGTTGTTCACGATTTGGCTTTTTTGCCTCAGCATCCGTTCTTTTGGGCCAGCTACACTAATCGCCGCCTGCATTACTTTTGATGCGTCAAATATGGGCGCCGCCACGCAGTACAGCCCTTCCTCATTTTCTTCATCATCAATCGCATAACCTAGCTGTTCATATTCTTGCAAACGCGCCAGCAGCGTCTCTTTATCGGTGATTGTGTGTGGGGTGATCGGCTTAAGCAATACATGTTCTAAATAATCGACACGTTGCTCCTCCGGCATGAATGTCAAAAAAGCCTTGCCAAGCCCCGTGCAATAAAGAGGCTTTCGGCCGCCTAAATACGCTGACGTCCGAATCGAGCGATTGCTGTCGATTTTCGCCACGTATACAAGTTCCTGGTTGGCTAGTAGGGCCATAAACACCGTCTCCTCTACTGCTGAAGCTAACCGTTGCAGCGATTCAGCGCTTAACAAAGCAAGGTCGAGTGATTCACGAGCAGCATTGCCAATCGGGATCAGTTTTGGACCAAGGGCAAATTTTTTCGCTTGGTTTACAGATAGATAATTTTCACGATAAAGCGTATGGACTAAAGCAGACGTGCTACTTTGCGGCAAATCAAGAGATTCGCTAATTTCTTTGATGCTCAGCCCATTTACATGAACACTTAACAATTCAAAAATACGCAGAACCCTTTCCGCTGATTTAACGGACAATCATACTCGCCTCCTTATATCACATATGTGATATAAAATCTCTTATGTGATCTAAAAATACTCTAACATAGCTAATTGCTTTTTTGCAACAAAAATTTAAAGCGGTTTCAACATGTTCGCTGTTTAGCTCGTTTCTGTCATTCGCCATTCACCTTATGTGTATTTCTTGAACGGCATCCAAAAAGGGAAACAACAGATTTAGAGCGATTTTCCCTCTTCCCGTTTGAAATGACCATGCTGTTTTTCCACCTGATATCACGCAATAAATCTGGCAATGATGCCCGCCGTTCCACCTTTTTTCACTGTCCATACACTAAAGAAAGGAGGGAGGGGAGGCCATGTATTCATACGTCGCAATTGGAGATTCACTAGTCGTAGGGGTTGGCTCAACTAACGGATTTGTTGTACCTTATCGGAACATGGCGAGCCGCCGACTAGGACAGCCGATCCAAATAACAAAACTGGCTAGGATCGGGCTGACCTGTGAACAAATCTCCCGGATAACCTTTACGCATTATAAACAAATCGAGCGTGCCAATATCATAACGATTACAGCTGGAGGGAATAACTTTTTAGCTGCTTTACAGCAAACTAGTAGAACAGGATCCGTTGATCATTTGCCTAAAATAGCAGCTGGCGTTTACGCCTGTTTACATCAACTTATCCGTCAGATCACTTACGTAAAGCATAATCAGCACAAACCTTACATCGTCCGTGTGTTTAACCTTTATAACCCGCTAGCAAATATGCCAGTTATTCAGCAGCACCTCTTTCGTTTTAATCAGAGCTTATATACATTGGAGCGCTATCCAAATGTACGCATCGTCGATATTAGCTTTCTTTCAGATGGAGGGTTTCGATACCTATCAAGTGACGGGGTCCACCCAAATAACCGAGGCTATGAGAGGATGGCTGAGGCTGTTTATCAGACGGGGTTCCAGCCTCTGTAGAGAGCCCGCTTGATTTACATCATAAAAGCCAGCTAACTAGACAGATAGCTGGCTGTTCTTCTATTTAAATTTCCGTTCAACACAATCCTGCCTTACACCACCACAAACCTTTTCCCTAATGAAAACCTAGCTCGTCGCCGCCTTCCCACCACTTGCCAGTCTTGCTTTTCTTTTGTTCTTTTTTCATCGATTTGATCAGTTTGTTGATATCTACTTTGCCAGCAGTATGCTGTTCCATTGCCGCCGCTATAAACAATTCTTTGATTTGTGCAAAAGAAAACCCTTCGGTTTCACTAACAATTTTGTCTAAATCGGCTCTTTGGACAACCGTTTGGAAATTAAGAACCTTTACGTAACGATGGCGTAGCTCTTTATTAGGAAGAGGAATTTCATAGCCTCGGTCAAATCGGCCAGCCCGATTAATCAAACCTGGATCAATTTCTTCTGGATAGTTGGTTGTGCCAATTAAGAAAATCCCCTCTTTCGAAGTAGCGCCATCAAGCGTATTTAAGAAATAGGAACGAGCTTCTTCAGGCATAGAGTCGATGTCTTCTATGACTAAAATCATCGGCGCAAGACGTGTCGCTGACTCAAACACTTGGCTAATCGATTCACTTGAAGTAAATTCGGTAATTTGCCAATAGGCTACAGGGGCGTCAACGGTGCCAGCAATTGATTTAACGAGCGTTGTCTTGCCATTGCCAGGAGGGCCATAGAGCAAGATCCCCCGTTTATAAGGAATGTTAAACTTGGTAAAAAAAGACCGGTCTTCTGCGAAGAAATGGTCCAACATCTGGTATATTTCTTCCTTTACATCAGCCCGAAGCACCACCTCTTCCCGAGAAATAGCCCGCGTTACAGGTTGCTGTTCTTGAACAAACCCGTCCATCCCTTCTTTAAACACAAGCACTTCGTTCCGACTTTTATGCCACAGCCGGTTCCGTAACGTTTGCAGGAAGTTTTCCATTTCTAGAGGGCTTGTCGCCAACACACACTGCATGTACATAATGCTTGAATCATCAAAAACCGGGATGCGAGCAAAAGCAATGCCTGCATTTTTATAGGCATACACATTATTCTGGAGTGCCCGATGTACCCGATAAACAGGTTCACGGGCTTCCTCATCATATTCGAACGTTTGTGTCTCCAGCTTATCGAAAATTTTGGCTACATGCTCCACTTCTGGATTTACATTCTTAACATCTTCTTCAAAAATCGTCCATAACTCAAAATGGGCGTCATCCGTTTGATAAGGCTCAAATGTTTTGCCATAGGCGGCAAACAAAGCATCTTGAATGCCTCCAATCAGCCTCGCATACCCGGGATAGCCTTTCACGTCGTTTTTCTGGTCTGCACTTTCCTCATAAATGCACTTCATCTGCGTTACTCCTTCTCCTTTTCTCTTGAAGAAGTTCCTGAAAAAAATAGCCTTCTTCCCCATAAGTATAGCGCAACTTTTGTCCTAGGAGTATCCGTGCTTATTCATTGGAGATTTTGCTTCAATCATGTTTTCAAATGTTCGAGATCGTCGGCAAAGCGTTCCACCATTAGTTCGATAGCTTTCTCTCGCTGGCATCTCGCAAAGACAGTGACAAAAACAAAAAAAGCGCTTCCCGCCTTTTTTAGGACAGGAAGCGCGCAATCGAACATCTCCAGGACAGTTGTTATACAGCCAGTCACACTTTTCTAAAACGTTCCACTCGACAATTACAGCGCGTTCTCTGCTCATTTCCTTAAAGGCTACTGGCCGCTTGTTGTCCTATTAGGAAGCCAAAACTTATGGGAAACGGACAAAGTTGATAGCGCCGACGACGACACTTACCTGGATGCTTGGCCCGTATCCAGTCGATGTTATTACAACAACAATATTTGCTGTTACACTTAAGAGAATGCCTTCTATAAGGTTGTTGTCTGTTGCAATTTCAACCGTTTGGCCAAGTCGGGTCGCCAACTCATCTGTAAATAAATTTTCAAACACGTTTATCCCTCCTTTACTGTCCGCTTGCTGATTCAATTTCTGCTAAACGCACAAGCACTTGCGACCCGGTGTCTTCAATTATCACGATGTAGTCAGTCAGGACGGAAAGCAACGTCCCTGTTATTACACCAAATGGCGTCGTCACCGTTACCGTCTGACCAACTAAGCCAAGCAATAAATCCCTAATGCTTCCTGTCCCATTAGGAGGAGTTGGACCATTTAACTTCGCCAACCTCAATTCCAATAACAAATTTAACAACTGGAGAGTGAGAGATAATTCTCCGTTTGCCATAATGATTTACACTCCTTTCTTGTCTACAATCAATAAATGCGAATTTTGTCATCTTGTATAGATATGTTCCTACTTTTTAAACCTATTTTTATAAATTTCCATGGAAACCTAAGTTCCCTTCTAACGGTTTACTTGAATACCATGGCTCATAAGACTGCCGTCGTCTATCATTTGTCCTAATAGAAAAAACAAATGATTGGCGAAATAAGGAGGGATCGAATAATGAGCGACATCACGTTATTCTGTTTAAACTATGTGAGCCGAGCTTTATTGCAACAAGCGCTGTCTTCAATAAGCTCTTTAAAACCTCAAATCACGATGGTATACCTTGTCAATCCGCCAACAGCCTTTGACCATCAAAAATACCCCTACAATATGCAAACCATTGCCGTACCCGACCGAGAAATCGCTAACGCTTTAAACAGCGTTCTCCAATCATGCGACAGTACGTATGCGCTTTTTTTGCATAATGGTGACACTTTGTCTCCAAATGTACAGCCAAATCGTTTCACACTTTCCCGAGACAAAGCTGTGATAACATTTAAGCAGGCAATCGGGGGGCAGTTTTTAGAACAGCCTTTCTTAGTACGGACAGCTCTCTTTCAGGAAAAGCAGTTGCCCGACATCGCGCACTTGCCTTTTCGAGAAGCATTATTTCCCGCTTGGCTGCACAACGTCGAAACACGTCAAATTGTTCACACAGAGGATCGCTTGATTAAACGCCCCAGAGCCAACACTTCAAGAAGTGAACGCGAGAAATATGAGTATATGATGAAATACAGGAGTGCAAAAGCTGAAATTGCTTCGCCGAGCCTTGCCATTATCATGTCAGCCTTTAATATGACTGATTATCTTGAGACGGCGATTGCTTCTTGCTTTTTACAACACACACAGCCTGACCAATTGCTGATGATCGATGATGGCTCAGAAGACGATAGCTACGAAAAGATGCTGAAATGGGAAAAAAGGGAGCGTGTAAAGGTGCTTAAACAAAAAAATTACGGCAAAGCCCGTGCTTTAAATGCATTGCTCCCCCATGTCACTGCAGATTTTGTGATGGAATTAGATGCAGACGATTGGCTTGACCCGGATGCAATGTCGATAATTAAGAAAAAACTGCAACGTCTTCCTAAAAATGCGGCCGTTTTATACGGCAATTTTAGAAGATGGAAACAACAGCCAACAGGGGCTCTCCTTTATAAAACGATCGCAAAAGGAAAACCTGTCCGCACGGCAAGTGAACTCATTTCCTACCCTTTTCCACTAGGCCCGCGCATTTATCGCACAGCTCTGTTAAAACAAATCAATGGGTTTCCTGTCACACCATTTGAAAACGGCCGTTTGTATGAAGACGTGAGTGTCTTAGTGAAATTAATGAAGCAACCCGATTCGATTTTTTGCTATGAAGATTTCACTGTTTACAACATTCGCGAACATCCTACGAGCATCACACGACTCAATCGCCACAAATGGAACGCGTTTTTGCCTTATGCAGATGGTGATTGATAGAGACAGGTATTTGTTATCTAGGTTGATTTCAATCCCATACTGAAAAAAATAAAGGATTATTCATAGTAGTCCTGTGACTAAAATGAATAATCCTTTGCAAATGATTTTCATTTATTCTATCGATTGATAAACGAGCGCACGTATCCATGTGCACCTATGAATCTTCATTCTATATCATTAGTTCTCTCCAATGTGATTCCGCCTCGCTTTCATCCAATTGCTGCATAAACCATTGTGTTGCTTCGCGCAAAACGACTACTATCCACCCATCCACAAATTATGATCATCGTATTTCCACTCGTAGACTTGCCTAATTCGCTCTCTAATGGAGCCAAAAGCCGTTTCCGTTTATTTGAAACAAAATAGAATGAAGAAGCAACAAAAAGAATGATGAGAGAGGAGTTAGAAACCAATTGCGTTCTCATGAAAAACCGCAATTTTATGACCCTAACTACACTAAAGTTGGCGTTATTGGTTTAGGATATGTTGGCCTTCCGCTTGCGCTGTTGTTTACAAAAAAAGGCTACCATGTTACCGGAATCGACATTGACGCAGACAAAGTCGCCTCGTTGCAACAAGCGTCGAGCTATATTCCCGATATTGAAAATAGGGAACTTGCTCAAATGTTGGCTACAAACAAGTTAACGTTTGCTGCTGATTATCAAGGAATCGAAGACTTGGATATTATTGTCGTATGCGTCCCAACACCGTTAGCAAACGATAACAAGCCTGATTTACGCTATTTAAAGCACGTAAGCGAAGCCCTTTATCCTAGACTGCAAAAAGAACAGCTCGTTATTGTCGAAAGTTCGACTTACCCTGGTACAACACGCGAAGTGATCCAACCTATTTTAGAAAAAAGCAATTTGATCCCTGGAAAAACGCTGCACTTGGCTTATTCGCCTGAGCGGATTGATCCAGGAAACAAATCGCTTGCGATTGAGGAAGTGCCTAAAATTATAAGTGGGCTTTCCGAGCAATGCCTCATGCGTGTTACAGCCTTTTATGGGCGTGTGTTTAACACCATTGTTCCTGCCTCCTCACTGGAAGTCGCCGAACTTGCCAAGCTTTTAGAAAACAGCTACCGCTTTATTAATATTTCGTTCATCAATGAAATGGCAATGTTTTGCGACAAACTCGGCATTGATTTATGGGAAGCGATTTCGACGGCAACTACTAAGCCTTACGGATACCAGGCGTTTTATCCTGGCCCTGGGATTGGGGGGCACTGCATCCCGATCGACCCTTTATATTTATACTGGGTCGGCGCACAGCGTGGCTTCCACACCCAATTTTTATCGTTATCCGAGCAAATGAACCAAAACATAACATCTTATGTCGTCGAACAGATTAAAAAGCTAGCCGAAACCAGCAAATCCATTTCCGATGCGTCAATTGTGTTATGCGGGCTTTCTTATAAAAAAGATTCCAATGATGTCAGAACCTCTCCTGCACTTGACATTATGAAGGCACTCATCCAACTTGGCGCCAACGTCTGTTATCATGACTCCCATGTTCCGGCGGTGGAAGTCGGACAAACCAACTATTCTTCGCAACCACTCTCTCAGGAGTTGCTAGAAAGCGCTGATCTCGTTGCGATTTTGACCGATCATTCCAACTTGCCAATAAAGTCGATTATGGAACACGCGAAAGTGGTTTACGATACAAAAAATGTGACAAAAGGGTATAAAGGGAAAGCGAAGACAGTTGTGTTAGGAGGCGGGGGAACGCTCGATCCAGGAGATGGGAGAGGCTGATGATCTCGGTCATAACATGCACAAACAGAAACGACAGCATGAAGACGGTATTTGACAATTATTTGCGTCAAACCATGAAGGACAAAGAGCTTATTGTCATCCTGAATCATGACAAAATCGATCTTAACGCTTGGGAAGAGCAAGCGAAAAAACTGCCTCGCGTTTCTGTTTTCCAAGTGCCAGGACGCCTGTCTGTCGGGGAATGCAAAAATATTGCCGCTGAAAAAACAGCCTATAGCCATATTGCAAAATTTGACGACGACGATTACTATGCCCCTCTTTATTTAGAGGCGGCATGGTCTGCTTTTGAAAAACAGCGCGAGGCGGATATTGTCGGAAAAAGCAGCGTTTATTTCTATTTCCAAAAAAGCAACTGTATAGGCTTATTTCCTTCATTGTATGAAAATGAGTTTGCCAAACAAGTGGTCGACTCGACGTTAGTATTCAAAAAAGAACTATTAAAAGATGTTTCCTTCCCAAAAATAAAAGTTGGTTCCGATAAAAAATTTCAACGAGATTGTCACGCAAAAGGGTTTCGGATTTTTTCTACTGATCGCTATAATCACGCGGTAATCAGGTCTAGAAACCCGAATCATCACACTTGGAAAATAAGTGATGAACAATTGCTGAAGGGCTGCATCAACCTTGTTTATACGGAGGACTACAAACCTTTGGTCACAAGCCAAGTTTAAGCATTTGATAAAGTCCAAAATTGTGCCTCTATTGGGAGCGTTTTTGCAAAGATAAAAAGAATGTTTCCCACTCGGCTTTGCATGCCTCCAATGTCCAATGTTTGACAACCTCGCCTCGAATTCTCTTTGAAAACTTCTTTCTTTTTTCGGGGCTATCCATTAATGCCTTCACGGCGCTTTGAAATGCGTCTGGCGTTCTCGGAACAATGAACCCATTTTTGTTATGTGTGATCAATTCTGGAGCAATTCCTACACGGGTGGAGATAATCGGAACGCCACAAGCAGCAGCTTCTAACAGTGGCAACGGAATATGTTCAGACGCACTAGAACAAATAAAGCAATCTAATTGTTGATAAAACGCTGCCATCTCTTCCCGTGGCACCCTATCTTTATATGTGCGTATGTCAAGCTCCACATCGACGACCTTTAATGCCGCCAGCACTAAATCATACCCTTTTAGCTGGCGGTAATCCTCTTGATCAATTCTACCGACCCATCCCACCTTAAACCGCTCGCTTTCGTTCCGCTTCTGTAGAGGTTTAAATAGCGTTTCATCAATGCCCACCCTCGTTCTCGCAATAGGAATGTATGGAGTTAACCTGTCTTTAATTTCTTCAGATGACGTATTAATACCGCGAAACCCCTTTAAAAAACGGACAAAATCGGCTTCATCTGAATGGTTATTTGTATGGTTATCGATGATGCGAATCGATGTGATCCCCGTTGCCATTTTGTTGTATGGGATCGCAGTCCGCTTGTGTAGTTTTTTAGCAATGTTTATCGACATTGGGTAAATCAGATCATAGCGATTTTTATCGTCTGGCATTACCTTTTTGACATACTTGAGCTCTACTTGGATTTCATCAAATTTTAATGAAAGGAGATCTTTGGCACGATAATCAAACGCCCACCCTGGGTTGCCGGGAACCAATAAGATTTTCATAAAATCCAACCTCTCAACATTAGGATAACAATTATCCTGACTGCTTTTTGAAATAATCAATATGTTCGGCAAATAATTGGTCAATGCGATCGTTGTATTCCTCATTTTTGGTAATCGCTGTATGCCCAGCAATCTTATTAATCCAGTTTTCTGGCCGTTTAATCGCGATTATGGGGACACCCTCTTTTGCTGCTTTACAAGCGATAAAGGCATCCCTCATGTTTTGGTAAGGAAAATCGTTTGGTGTGATGGCAAAGGAGTCTGAATGCATGCACGATGTACCGACGCCAGGTATGAGTACCTGTGTATGTTTTTTTAATCGTTGGTACGAACGGTGGGAATTCGTCTTATTTTTAAAGACTTTCTTGACAGGGGCGTTTACATCAAAACTGGCACCGTGGACGCATGCGATAATCTTATTGTTGTAGCTCTTCATTAAAGCAACCATGCGCTCGACATAATTATCAGGGTAAATCAAGTCGTCATCTACACAAAAATAGTAGCCTTCCGTTTCTGGAAACCCTTTAAATGCCATTTGTCCGCCTAAATTTTGTGTGGAAAACGAGAGTCTGATTTTGCTTTCTTTTTTCAAAAAATCAGGGCACTCGTTTAAACCATTGACATGGATATACATCCGGTCGCACTGCTTTAGAAGCGGTGGTACAATTGTCTTCAAGTTTTCAAACCGGCTTGGCATTGCAGCCATCCCAACCGCAATCATTGTCTCCCTCCTAATGTTGCCTCAACAACTTCTTCAGTATTTGCACTTCTTTAATAGGGTTTATTCGCTCAAGTTCCTTAAACAACGGATCGTTATAATAGCGCAGCAGCGCTTTTTTTAATACAGCGTATTTAGGAAGTTGGTGAAATTTATTTTTGTGGCCATTGTCGACATAGCTTTTAAAAGAATCAACGCCGCTCCTCAAAATCCCTAAATGGAAACCGTGGTGGGGGCGGTAATGATGGTCATTCATTTTTCCAAAGCCAATCGTTTGCTCAATTAAATTATATAAAAACTCTTCATTTCGAATTCCCGTGCGAAAAGCGGCTTCGATTTTTTCAGGAGCGTCTATATACTCATTGATCACTGGCTCCATTTTCTCAAAATACTCTTTGACTTTAAAAAAATGCAGCCCTGTCAACCGCCTCGACTGAGGGCGAATTTGATTGCTGTAAGGCAGGCCTATGTCTTGGCAATGTTTTATATGAGAATCTAGCAGCGACGGCTCTTCTTTTACAATCAGGAAATCAATATCACCGATATATGCATACTTAAATCCTTTAAACTCAGCATGAGGCAATAAAAACCGCCTTGCTTTTCCTTCACTCGCTTTCGATATTTTGTCTGTATAATAGTTTTCTTTTATTTCAAATGAACTAGACAAGTGTTGTTTGATTCGCTCAAGACTATCTGTTTCTTTCGTAGAAAGGTTGTCATATGAAAATACTTTTACAAAATAGTCGGGGTAGCTTTTCAAAACGCTGTAAACGAAATAAGGGATATACCTCTTGTAATTTCCAAATACATATGTTGTTACACATAGAGACTTACTGCTCATGGGCATTCTCCTTTGTTTGCTTGTTAGGCTGTATGAGAAAGAGCACCTCTAGCCAATCGCCGATTGTTTTATCGACTGTATAGTAGGAAACCATTTGTTGCCTTGCTTCTTTTTTCAGCTCATTTAACCAGACTCTGTTCTTTTTTAGTTTATTAATTTTTTTGGCAAACTCTCCTGGAGAAAGACTGTTCAAAATCAAAGATTGGCACTTCGGACCGGCAACCGTTTTCACGTAGCCTACATTTGTTGATAATACGGGCACCCCACTAGCATAAGCTTCCATTGCCGGAGCAGGGCCCCCCTCATTTGAAGAGGTAATTAAAAGAAGATCCAACCTGTTGTAAAAAGCAGGCATTTGTTTTAACGGAGTATAAGACGACCGTGTTGATTCAATAAATTCGATATCAGGGTCATTGGCAAATGCTTTCACAATCCCTTTGTACAACGTTTGGTAGTTTTTTACTTTCCGGTGTTCATTCCCAACCCACCCGATTACCAGTTTTCGTTCATCAAGTGAAGGCAAGTCGAGCTTCGGGCAAAATTGGTCGGTATCAACAAAAGGGCGTATAAACGAGACATGTCTTTTGGGAAGCCGTTTCTTTACCTCATGCGCTAGTTTGGGGCTTATTGCCCCATAACGAGAGGCTTTCATCATCCGATGAAAAAAATCATTATTGGCTTTAAAAGGATCGTTCCATTCTCGGTATGACAGGTGGTTCTTGGTAATGTAGTTATATGATCCGATCTGGGCAGAATCAACCCGTACCCCTAGCAGCAACAAAGACTGAGCAATTCCTAACCCTAAGGCTGAAATAACCTCATAGCCAAAATTGATTTTGGCAACTTGGCCTTGTCTTTTCACGTTTTCCTCCACTTCTTTCAAGGAGCAAATGTCCAAATAAGGATGATATTGTTGAATGATTTTCGCTTTTGCCCCTAACACCCACCAATCATAATCGTATACGAGCAAGTGTCTGGCCACCTTAAGCGCTCCTTTGCTATTTTGGCCAGTTATGTTCGTGCCTCCGGTCTGACCGTTATTCTGATAACCCATCGTATGCCCAAAAGCTTTTTATTATGCGTCACTGGCATGGTGAATCACGACACCTGTTCAATTTTGGAAACACCGGATTTTTATTTGCATAAACTAAGAGGGATGTTTACAAATACAAGGGGGTGTCCACGTGGCAACTTACCTAATTACAGGGGGAGCTGGCTTTATTGGCTCCAATATTGCCAAAACGCTTGTGGCTAAGGGAGAAAAAGTCAAAATTTTAGACAATTTCAATACAGGAAAAAAGGACAACATCGCTGAATTCATAGATGAAATTGAAGTCATCGATGGCGACTTTACAAATGAGAAAACGGTCCAATCTGCGTTAAAGCAGGTCGATGTGGTTTTTCATCAAGGAGCGATTCCGTCTGTACCAAAATCGATTCAAAACCCAATCGAATCCAACCATGCCAATGTCTCTGGTACGCTCCAGCTCTTGCAAGGTGCGGTTGAAGCAAAAGTAAGTCGATTTATTTACGCAGCTTCGTCATCAGCTTACGGGGACTCGGAAACATTGCCTAAACATGAACAATTGCCTGGCAACCCTATGTCCCCTTATGCGGTCAGCAAATACGCAGGCGAACTTTATTGCAAAGTTTTCCATAACCTTTATGGTTTGGAAACCGTTTCGCTTCGCTACTTTAATGTCTTTGGACCTCGTCAAGACCCCAATTCCAAATATGCAGCCGTTATCCCAAGCTTTATAAAGGCGATGCTAAACGACAAACCACCGACTATTTTTGGCGACGGCACACAATCACGTGACTTTACGTTTATTGACAATGTCGTTTCTGCCAATTTATTAGCAGCCAACGCCCCTAAACTACAAGGAGAATCGGTAAACATAGGGGGAGGCGCCAGCATTGACCTCAACTCCTTGGTAGATGAAATCAATGTACTCTTAGGCAAACAAATTCAGGCAAGCTATGGGCCTGAACGGCCAGGCGACGTAAAACATTCCCTTGCCGATATCCATCTTGCCGAAAAGCTCATTGCCTACCGTCCTATCGTTTCATTTCGGGAAGGATTAAGACAGACGGTCGAGTGGTTTAAACGCCACTGACTTATCGCCTAGCCTGTCGATGAGCGTTCCAATAAAGCCGAGTCAATCTAAATGCTGGTCACATGTAGGTATGCTTTACTAAGTTCGTCGAACCGATCGTTATCTTTTATTTGCTCCTTGGATACTTTTTATGTGTCGGCTTGTTAAACGGATGCTTCTCAAATTTCATCATAACGGAAAGCTTAAAAAAACAGCACCTCCATTGGGTGCTGTTCTACGTAGCGATTAGTCAGGAAAGAGTATTGTCAACGGTAGCATGCGCCTATTTTATCCTTTCGGCTTCCTTGCCTAAACCGTACCTTCCTAGATCCATGGATTTGTCATTAATTTTTCCATAATAGTGGACATCGACAAAGCGGCCATTTTTAAAAACGGCCTCTTTACGGACACCTTCAAGTTCATAGCGGCCTTGTTCCATCATCGCCAATACCCGGTCATTGGTGGCCAGCACTTCCGCTTCAATGCGCCTTAATCCAATATCGGTAAAGCATATATGTTCTAGTTGGCGAAGCACTTCTGGCCCGTAGCTCTTTCCCCAAAAGGCAGGCTTAATCATAATCCCTAATTTGCACGTACGGTTCACTCCATGGATATCGTGGATTTGCGCAATGCCTACTGCTTCTTCAGCCATAATCTTAAAATGCTTTTGCGATTTGTTCGTAATCCAAGACTCCAATTTCCCTTTAAGGAGTAAACGGCTTTGCGGGTAGTTATATCCCAAAATAGCGGTTCGAAATACCGCTTCATCATTGTACATTTCATCAACCAATTCAATGTCTTCCATATTCAAAGGCTTAAGAGCCAATTTCATCTTCGCCACTCCCTTTAGCTAATTCTTTCAAGCGTAGTGGTCGCTTCCTGGTTAAATGGATGGAACCAATAGCGTACGATCAACGCTAATGATAAAATACACAGCAAGGCGAACACGATGCGGATATGGATAAACTCTGCCGCCACACCACCGATTAAGCCAGCAACAGGCAACGTCGACTTGCTTAGCATTAAAAACAGCCCGTTGACTCGGCCGATTAAATCATCAGGGACAATTTGCATTCTTAACGTTTTATTAACAACATTAAAAATAATAATCGGTACTGTATGGACCATCATCGCTAGCCCTAGCGTAACCCACCCTGTGCTAAGCGAAATAATGCCAATGCCGCCGCTGCTGACCATTAAGCATACGAGGAGCATCCGGTTCGTTCGTTTGAATGTTTTCGTAATCAATGGAATAAAAAACGTCAGAAGTACTTGCGAGACGGCAGCGATCGTATAAATGAGTCCCGTCTGGGATGAATCCAGTGCCAATGTATCCCTTGCAAAAAAGACAAGCAAGGCGACAACGACAGCATTGGAAATGTTCACTAACATCATAATCAAAAGAAGCGGTTTAAGAATTTCGTGGTTTTTCACGTAGCTTGCCCCTTGGACTAAATGTTTCCAAGAGCTGCCGCCAGCAATTTTTTTAATGTTATCTTTTTTGATTCGATAAAACAAGACAACGGCGCAAATGATAAAAAACGAGATAGCATCAAGAAGCAACACCGTAAAACCACCGAACATGCTAATCAACATCCCTGCCAAAGCACTGCCAAAAAGCAGCGAAGTGGAGTCAAGGAACTGAAATGACGAATTAACGATCACAATTTTATCTTTTGGAAACATTGATGGAATGATGCTGTTTAATACAACGCTAAACACCGCTCCCCCACAAGCAATAAAAAATCCGCAAACAAAAATCCAGATAATCGGAATTTGACTGGCTGCTGCGTTTCCTATGACAATCGTTAACAAAAAGAACCCTTGTAAAAAAGCAGAGAGAAACAACAGCAACTTATGGGAAAAGCGATCCGCCAACAGCCCTGCCAATGGGGAAACGAACAAAAAAGGAATTGTCTCTAGAAAGAACATGACTCCCATATAAAAAGAGGAGCCCGTTAATTCGTAAATGATCCATGGCATGGCAATCAAATAGAGCTTATCGCCTATTTTCGAGACGAGCGACCCGAAAAAAAAGAGAATGAAATTACGGTTTGTTAATAGCTTCAACTGCTTCAATCCTTGTAGTAGTTTTTCATCAACTCGGTGATCCACCCCGGTTGCCTAACTTCGCCGATCGGCCCAAACTCGTTGACATAGGGCTTAATGTCAATGACAGGGGTGCCATCGATCGCGTCTAACGCTTTTACGGTAAGCCTATTTCCGTTCATTTCCAACAACGCACATCTAGACACACCAATTGCGTTCGGCCTGCCTTTCGCTCTTTGTGCAAAAATGCCAACGCTTGGCCAGTCTGTATTATTGCGTGGATGGCGGTCTTGGTAGACAATTTTGTTTTGGTCAACTTGATCCATGTGGAAGACGATTTCCAAATGGGAAAAAGAATCTAGTCCTTTTAAGGCAGAAAGGGGAATCTTCTCGTTCACAACAATTTCACTAATAACAGAGCCCCAATGGTCATCGGTCATTTTAGTCCGCGGCGAACGGACGTGGCCAATGTATTCTATCGTTGTCGTTTGCTTTTTGCCTGTCATGTCCACACCTCGTCTCGAATCAGCAAATGGCCTCTTTCAATCTTTTGTACACAAATGAAAATCTCTTCTTCCTGACACCCTTCACAACGGGCGATCACTTGCTTCATTTTTGGCAAAAGTGCTTCTAGTTTTTCTGATGAATGGCTTTGTTTGCAAACCATTTTGACAATTGGAGCAGGACAAGGGTTCATCAGCCAATCTTGTTTATAGGCGTGCTCGATTTTGTTCCATAGTACCCAGCAATAGTCTGCGGGGATCGCCAACTCTTTTGTGACCGTGTTGGCGATTTTGCCTAGTAACTCTTCGTTCGTGGGACAGTCAAGCGGTGAATGAAGTGTAATCACTGGCATCCCTTTTCCCTCATTTCGTCAGAAGGAACATTGCTGTCCTTACAGGAATGTAAAAATCATCTTCTCGTTTTTCGATTCCCATCGTCTTTAAAAAATGGGCCGGCGCTTGTTCCAATTTAGCGCGGATTTCACGCTCTGCTTCCCAACCAGAAGAAGCGATTTCACACCACCGTTTGATGCTGATGCCTCCTGGCTTTTCGCTTAAATCACTAAAGCCTTCGACTATTGTAAGTCCTGCGTATGTCAAAAGGCCGAGCCATTCTTGATACGAGTAGCTTTTAATATGCGTTTCGTCATGGAGCAGTTCCAATTCATGATTGAATTGGTCAACTTGTTTGTCTTCATACCCTTCCAAGTCAATAATCGCGATTGTTCCACCTTTTTTGGTTACTCGTTTCATTTCTTTTATCGCTACTGCGATATCGGTAAAATGGTGGGCTGCCAGCCGCGTTACGACAATGTCAAATTGCTCCGATTCAAAAGGCAAGTCCTCAGCGTAGGCGCAAACGGTTTTAACGCTTTTTCCTTTTGTAGCAGCAAGCTTTTCAACATTGGCCAACATAGATTCAGAAGGGTCAACACTCGTCAATGAGTGGGGCGCAAGCGCCAACCCCAAATGGCCCGATCCGCATGCAACATCACAAATCGCTTTGTCACGCACATCTCCTAACAGCTTCTTTAACTGGTCAATTGAGGGACTTGCTTTGTGAACCTCGCTCTTTAAAAAATTGTCTGCGATTTGGTTAAACCGTTGGGCACTTTTATTCATGAATCGATTTTCCTCCTCCTACTAGGCGAACAAGATGGGCAATTGGCCCTTCCGCCTCACTGTTCATTGGATTGAGCGAGTGTCCCAATCCTTTTAAAATCGATGTTTCGACTGGCGCTGTGCTGTTTATACAGCCTCTGACAGTTTGGCTGTACTTCGCTGGGGCGATCAGATCAGCGAGGCTTATATTCTCACCAAACGCAATATAATCCTCGCTTCCATATACAAGACTGATCGCTTCAACTTGTTCGGCAACAGTAACCGCCTCATCGACATACAAGCCAATCAACACTGCTGACGAAGGGCTTGTAACGCTTTGCAGCTTCTCTAAAACGAGGTTTGCTCCTAATGACATTCCTATAAACGTAATGCCGCACGCAGGGTGTGCTGTTTTAATCCATTGGTAAACCGCACATAAACGCGACGCCCGATAGCCGTACTCTTCGTCTGATATGCTTTCTCTGCGGTTGACCCGATCAGGAAAATCAAACCGGCAGACACCGATTTTTTCTTCGACCAAGCTTGCTTCTAATTGGTCGTATAGCTTCCGCTCGCCTTCAGCGCCGTCTTCATCGAATTTTCCCATTTGCCCCGATTGGACAATCAAAACGATTTTTTTAGAACCAAAAGGGATGTTCTCGTACAACCGATATCTAGATGGATTCATTTCCATGCGATATCGCCTTACTTATGGCAAATTTCCGAAGAAAATTGCCCAATTTGCCCGTGGAAATAGACAGAGATAATTTCTTCATGCAGCGCTTCCCCTTCAAGGGTAGGCAACAATCGGTCGTCATCAAGTTTCATTAACAAATTACTTTCGAGCAATGATCGAATAACTCCTGCATAAGGTTCGTCATTGATCAAGTCAACATGAAACTCTTTTTGATAGCGGCTCAACTGGATTGGTTGGTTTGACTTGTAATTAAACCCTAATGAAGTGGAAATCGCTTCATTTCCCGTTAGCATTCTGCCAAAAGAAGACGGCGATTCATCGTTTTCCATCCGTTCCACGTAGCGATTAATATCGCTAACATTATGGGTTTGCAAAATAGTGCCTTCCTTGTCATTTAGCCAGCCATATACGCCTGGTCCGTAGGCAATCATGGAGTCATAGCGCTCCCATTTATTTTTCGAAATTTGTGGAATATTGCCTTCAGGGTAAGTGTTTTTTCGACTCCACCACCCGCAAGGGCTAGGCTCATAGCCATATTTGAGGAACACCTTCAAAATCTCCTCGCGCATTTGGTATGTTTGCTCCAATGTTGGAAACAGCCCCTCGGCTTCCATTTTTTCCCGCACACGGTCATTATTCCATAATGACACATTGCCAATCCCCATCTTTTGCCTATCGGCATTGCGCAAACGATAAATCGTAATCGTCGGCACACCCATATCGCAGAGCACTTCTATGTCACGGGCAACACTGTTCGCAGTTTGGTGAGGCAACCCAAAAATAATATCGACATTGAACGGTTTGTTAGACAACAACAACTTGTTAATCGCATCAATCGACATTTTTCTGTCATGTTTGCGGCCGACCGCTTTAATCACATCGTCTTCCAACGATTGCACACCCATGCTAAAGCGGTTAAATCCCATTTCCAGCGCCTGTTCAATTTCATCGCCCTGGTAATTGTCCGGATTTCCCTCGAGTGATATTTCACAGTCATTCGCGATCGTGTAGTGTTCCCTAATATGTGCAACGATCTTTGCCAGTTGATGCGGTTTCATCAGTGAAGCAGTCCCACCGCCTAAGTAAATCGATTCGATCTTTGCTTTCGTTACCCAAGGCGCTTGCCCAATCGTGCTGGTTGATTCTTTAATTAAAAGGTTTACCCACCGATCAAGCACTTCTTCTTCATTCCCATTTTGAGGCAAGTACTTTTTCACGTAATTGCAAAAATAACAAATGTAGGAACATAAAGGCACATGAAAATACAATGTTGCCGGCTTGTTTGCCCCATCAAAGTTGTTATACAAATCAGCCAACGCTGCTCCTTCTACTGTTTCCCCGAAATTGGCAGTTACATTAATGTTATAATTATTGTGAGAAATTTGCAATTCAGGATGCCTCTTAAGCAATTCGCCTACATTCAATTCCGTTTGATTCAGAGCCATCTGTACTCCCCCTATTGGTCAATTTGCAATTGCAATTTGTAACCTGCTCGCTTCCTCTCTTCCCAGTAACGGTTTGCCTCAAGCATAAAGCGCTGTAAATATTCAGTTGCGCCACAACCAAGCTTGTCGCCAGAGACATTCTTAGCCAATGGCGGGCAACGGAACTGGCACCAAATGCCTTCTTGGTAAACAGCACAACTTTGGCATCCTGCAAATTCATCAAATGTAATGCTGCGAAACTCGTCAAAGCCGTGTTCCCATATGTCTTTAAAAGAATGATCTCGCAAATTGCCTGCTTTGTAATCATCGTTGCTCATACAATTGCTGCAAGGGTAAACATCTCCAGCACTGTTAATGTAGGCAATCGTCCTTCCACATTTCTCTTGGTTCGTTTCTCGTTCAACTTTTTGGCAAAACTTAACCGTTTCTAAACTAAACATCCGCGTCGCTTCAGCTGGTTCACTAGCAGGTGGTTTCTCAAATTCGGGCTTGCTGAAACGATCCATGCATTTCTTATAAATGGCAATCGATTTATCAACGAGTTCCGGCGGCAACAAGATGTCGGGATGCATAAGTGCTCGGCCAATTGGATGGGTTTCGAGCCATTGTGGGCGCGGATAGCCGTTTTGGGCACACCATTCAAAAATTTCCTCAGCGTCATCTAAGTTATAGCGATGGACAGAAATCGCTGTCCTGAACGCATGTCCATACTTTTTCATCCATTCAAACTTTTGCCTCAGTTTTGGGAAATCCATTCCCCCACGAATTGTCCGTTCTGGATCAGCGGTATCAAAGCTAATGAAAAAAGACGTATTTGGCGCTAACGCCGCCAGCTTTTCTTCTGTAATGAGAAGTCCATTGGTAAAAACTTGTGTATAAAAAGGTTTCGTTCTCGCGTAGTTGATAATTTCCACCGCATCCCGATGGGCGAAAATTTCTCCCCCGCTTAAAAACAGTTGGAGAATGCCAGCGTCAGCAAGTTGGTCAATCGTCTCTTTAATTAACTCGGTTGACATCTCATTTGGCCTTTTGTACGCCGAGTTAGCGTAACAATGCTTGCAGCGCAAGTTGCATAAATTCGTTGTTTCAATAAACGCAATCGCAGGCGCGCTTAAATGAAATTTATTTAAATCCACTAACGGGTCAGGGATTATGTAACGATTTAAAGCTGTGAGGTCAATGCGCTCACCTTTATTAAACCGGTCGAATTCCGCCTTGGCCGCCTCTTCAAAAAAGTGAACCTTCCCGGTCGGCAACAGCCCGACAATCCCCCCGTCGTTTACTTGATACGGAATCATTACCATTAAAACCACCACCCACTATGTTAATGGGAGGTGCTGTTGCACCTCCCTCAAACTGTAGCCAAACGCTCGCATCCTTCGTTGTTCGTCTCGTTCATATGCTCATGAACCCCCGTTCTATTCGCATCTTCACTCGACTTCACGCCTCGGCTGACAAGCGTTTTCTATCAGTTCGAGTGATTTTGTCGACGTTGTCGACAACCGCTGGGAGGTGCTGTTGCACCTCCCGAAGGCCAATTAAATTAATTGAGTTCCATGTCTTCTAATTTCACGCTACCTGTACCTGCTCCTACCACAGCTAGTGTGATACCGTCTTTTGGTTGCTCTTGGTCCAAGCGGATTCGTTTTAAGTTGCTAGATGATTTCTTTTTCATCGCCATCCCTCCTCCCTCGCGGTTTAAAACATAATAATTATGTTTGCTCAGGTTATTCTGCTTCCCTAACGAAACCCCTGCCCCCTTGCAACAAACTCCATGTTGGGAAATGTTTTCATTACTATTTCACTAGGCAGAAACCCTCATTTTAGACAAATTTACTAATAGAGCGTTTTACAAAGATAACCCTGTCCATCGCCAATACGTATTAAAAAATATGACGATTAACCCAAAATAAACCAATGCCAGTAAGCAGCTCAAACGAAATAAGTCATTCGCCTTAAAACTCGGTTTTTCTTCAAAATAAATTAAAAGCGCTTTAGAACTAATCGGAAAAGTTAAACAATAATTAAGAGCAACCATTGTCATAAACAGCAACGCTTGTGGATTGAATCCTTTTGCTAGCGCTAAAGCTAACAATGGCGGGACAAGTATGACCGCTCTCGTAGTATGGGAGGGTATGTAAAGGTGTGCGCTCATACAAATAGCAATCAGGAAAAAGATCGTCAAGGATTCTGAATGGATTAAATACCGTTCTGCTCCTCCCAACAGTAGCTGTACGGCCCATTCTGCTGCCCCTGTTTGCATCAATGCTTCCCCTAATGCAATTGCTGCCCCTACGTAAAGAAGCAAATTCCATGAAACAGCCTCTACCCCTTCTTTCCACTTAATTACCCCTATCTTAGGCATAAGCAAAGTGAAAGCGCCAATGATCGTCACGGTCGCTATGTGAATCCCATGGGTCGCTTCAGTTAGCCACAAACCCACCATGGCGACTATGACTAAAACAGTCCGTTTTTCAGCAGAAGTCATAGGCTCTGACATCTGATTTTCATTATGGAAATTCAGTTGCCGCGCCCGTTTGTCTAAAAACAACCACCCAATCATCAAGCAGGCACCTATACTGGCCAAAAAGGCAAAAGGCATCCCCCATATTAGCCACTGGACAAACGATATACGCTCGTGTCCGAGTGTCGGTAAATAGTCATTGGCAATCAAATGGGAGCTAGCACCGATCAAGGTTGCATTTGTTGCCAAAAGAATAACAGTCGGAATTAATAGCGCAAGCGCTTTTGTAAAACGCTCGTTATCCGCTTGTTTCGACAAATCGCGATATAGGGGCAGCAGTACTGAGGCCCGTCCAGAAGTGGAGGGAATGAACAACGTAAGCACTTGGGTAATTATCGTAACAACGAACAGCAGCAAAAATGTCGAGCGCGCCTTGGTAGTGAGCGCAAACGACATTCGTTTGGCCAAGCCTGTTTTCTGCATACAGGCGCCAATCATAAATGTCCCTAACATTAACCAAATTACGTCAGAGGAAAGAGATTCAAAGAGCAATTCCTGCGGGACAGCTCTCGTGAGAACAAGCAATAACAGTGCGCCTAAAGCGACCATCGCTGGCGGAAGAGCCGTAAACAGCCAACAATAAATAGCCAATATTAACATAATGAGAGACATTCTGCCTTCAGCCGTAAGCTCTGATGGAGTCACGGCTAATGACAGAACAACAGCTGCAAAAAGCACCTTCCACTTCCCGCGCTTGCGATTACTATCGGAACTTACAAAACATTTCCTGCGTTTTGTCCTCACTCTCGTCGCCTCGATCGTCATGACGCTTTCCCGCCTTGACCTTCTTCCTTATCCGCAAGGGACAAGCCCACTAATACCATCCTTATGGATGCCTCTGTGCAATCGCGAATCCATTTTTCTGTTTTTTCCATTGCCGTCTCTAAACTTGACGGCGTTTGCAAAATGCTCGTAAAAACGTCAATTCCATGACGGTAATTGATGTTGGCTCCCTTCCCAATTGTGCCAGCAATCACAATCACCGGTTTACCATAACTTTTTGCCCGTGCCGCCACCTCTGCTGGGATTTTCCCTTTTGGTGTTTGAAAATCAATGCTTCCTTCTGCCGTAAATACTAAATCGGCTTGTTGGATATGACGGTCAATGTCTAAATATGTAAAAATCACTTCATACCTTGGATACAGTCTCGCTCCCAATAATCCATGAAAGCAAGCGCCTAACCCTCCTGAAGCACCACCTCCTGGAATGTCCCTTACACGGACGCTAGTTGTTTCCACGATTCGTTCTGCCAAATTTTGAAGACCACGATCCAATAAATCAATTTGCATCTGGGATGCGCCTTTTTGCGCCCCAAAGATACGGGCAACCCCATTTTTTCCACATAAGACGTTATGCCAATTACAGGCAACATCGATGGGGATATAAGCTAGACGGCGGTCTATGCCACTAAGGTCAATAGCAGCAATAGATGGCAAAACAACAGCCCCCTTCCTTGCGTCGACTACCGATCCAGTTTGATCGAAAAAACGAATGCCTAACGCTTGTCCCATCCCTATGCCCCCATCACTAATGCCTGAATCGCCGCAGCCAACAAGGATACGCTCCGCCCCAAAATCGAGGGCTTTTTTAATCAATTCCCCTACACCAAATGATGACGTGAACAACGGGTTCCTCTTCTCTTTCGGTACGAGTTTCAACCCCGCAGCTTGAGCAATTTCAATCACAGCCGTACGTTTCTCACGAGTGCCCAAAAAACCAAATATCGCTGTCACTTGTTGGTTTATTGGTCCGGTCACCTCCACTGAATGCAATGTGCCGGCCGTCCACGCTACCATCGTTTCTGTAAACCCTTCCCCTCCATCGACTAAAGGGACAGAGATCACCTTCGCCTCAGGCAAAGCCCGAATAATTCCCTCCTTCATGTTGGCAGCGACTTGTTCTGCGCTGACACTCTCTTTAAAGCCTGATGGAGCCAAGACAATATTCATAAGTGATCACTCCTAACTTTTATAAACCAAGAATAAACAGCAAAAAATAGAAAGCGCTGTGAAGTATATGAAAAGACGATTAAAAAACGGTTTTATTTTGCTTAAAACCGATATAGAGCAACAAAAAAAGCAGCCAGGCATAATGCCTAGCTGGTCGTATAAGAGCGGCTTATTATAATTTAGTCATCCATGTCCACTTTTAAGACTTCTCCGCTTACAGCAGCAATGTCAATGGTTGTTTCATTATTCTTGCCGGTTTCGACTTCGATTTCATACACATATTGGCCATCCTCTTTATCCAATTCCACTTCCGATACAATACCATCTACTTCTTCAAGGGCCCGTTTGATGGCTTCATCGGTGGAAAGCGCATCTGCTGGCAGTTTGCTGCCTTCGTCGTCATCGTCGTTATCCTCGTCGTCTATGCGTTCACTTTTCCTTTGTTTGACCTCGCCCGAATCAGCAGCAATGTCAAATTCATATTCTTGGCCGTCTTTGTGGATTTCTACTTCATAGTGATCTTCCCCATCATCACGATCTCGCTCCAATTGCAGAATATGGCCGCCTCCTGTTTCACGAATGGCAATCTCCTCAGCTTCTTTATAAGTGATGCCTGACTGATTCTCTTCCTTTTCATTCGCTAATACGGCATCACTGCTCAAAGCGTATCCACCCAACGCAAGCCCACTGATCAAAACGGTTCCCGCAAGCACTAAATTCATTCGTTTCATCATGATCCACTCCTTTGTTGTTGTTACGTTTATCATAAGCAACAAATATTAAAACAAAGGAAAGGAAAGATTAGAAAACAATGAGAATCCCTTTAAAATGTGTTTAGTCATTAAACAATGATTAACCTAGTGTCACACAAATGTTTTTAGTCCTACCTTGCTGTCTAGTGCCAACCAAGTCGTTAGTGAAACGAACTTTCTGCACTGGCGTTGTCTTTTCTAATCATCATCGTCACGGCCTTCAATAGCGACGCTCTCAATCGCTCCGGTAAATGCATTGACGACAATTGTTCCTTCTTCGCTGTCTGTTTCAATTTCAATCTCATAGACAAGCAAACCATCTTCTTCGTCTAGTTCACTGTCGACAACCGTTCCATTCAACTCCTCTAAAGCGATTTGCTTTGCCTCTTCGACGGAAATTTGCCCCCCAGTTTCAACTGGTTTTTCTTTGGAACGTATGACATCACCGTTAACCCCGTCAATGTCCACTTCGATTCTTTGGCTGTTCTCTTTTACTACAATCACATTATAAACGTTCCTTTTCTCATCATAATCGATTGACTCCACTATGCCGTTCCCTTCAGTAGAGGCAATTTTTTCAGCGTCTGTTTTAGGAATTCGCTCCTGATTCTCTCCATCATTTGGCTGGTTGTCATTGTTCTTCTTTTCTTGTTGAAGCTGCTCAATCTTTCCAGTGGCTCCATCAACAAAAAGCACATACGTATTGGCGTCTTCCTCTAGTATAATTTTATATTGCTCTTTTCCCTTGGCGTGCGTCAGTTCAGAGGAGACAATGTTGCCGGCATATTTGGCACTTACTGTTTGCCTGACTTCCTCTTCCGTCAAAAGCGGGTCATTTGTCCCCATTACGAGCGTAGTAGTGCCAAATACAGCTGCTGTAGTAACGACAACAATGCCTATTGCCCAATACCATTTCCTTTTCATAGCCATCATCCTCCCTTCCCATTTTCCCACAACTTTATTACAGCTACAGGAAAAAGACATTAAAATCTGCTGAGAAGCTCAGTGATTCAGGTGCAGCGGAAGATAAACAGTTGCGGTTGTCCCTTCGCCCTCTTTGCTTACAAGCTCGATCTTTCCATGATGGGCGTCCACGATTCGCTTAGCGATCGGCAGTCCTAAACCAGTTCCACCTGTTCCCCTTGTGCGGGACTTATCCACGCGGTAAAAGCGATTATACACGTTGTCTAATTCATCTTTCGGAATGCCTATGCCCCTGTCTGTTACTGCGATTTGTGCTTCGGCTTCAACTGAGGCAACCGTGATTTGGACAGGCGCGGCGCTGTATTTGATGGCATTGTCCAATAAAATAAACAGCAGCTGCTTTATTTTTTGGGGGTCGCCTTCCAATTCAACTTTGTTTGTGGCTGCGTCTACAATGATTGACCGTCCAAATGCTCTCTCTAAATTTAGCGCAGATTCCTTTGCCACTTCCACTAAGTCGATTTTTTGGCAATCAACCTTAAACTGTGACTCATCTTCGGCCAAGAGCAACATTTGCTGGGCCATTTCCTTCATGCGGACAGATTCTGAGTAAATGGCCTCTACCGCTTCTTCCAAAACCTCAGGCTTTTCCTTCCCCCACCTTTTCAACAATTTGGCATAACTTTCCACGACCGTTAATGGCGTTTTTAGCTCGTGGGAAGCGTCTGAGACAAATTGTTCTTGTTTTTTATAATTGGTTTCAAGCAAATCCATCATTCGGTTAAACGTTTGCGCCATTTTGGTCAGTTCGTCATTTGACTTCTTTTCAAACGCGATACGTTTAAATGTGCCACGTTTTTGGATTTCCTCCATTGTCTGAATCATGGCAGCAATCGGATTAACAATCAAATTGCTTAAGACGCGCCCACCTATAAAAGAAGGAATTACAATCATTAAGGTAGCGATCGCCAAAATGACTTGCAGCACTCTGAGCGTATTCTCCATAGTCCCCTGTTTTTCCGTTAGTTCAAGGGACACTACTTCTCCATTCTCCCAAATGACTGGGTGAGCCGCTACAGTATACAACTCCCCCTCTATGCGGTGCATTTCGCTCTGTTCTCCTTCACGGTAAACCGTAGGTAGCTCTGTCATCTCTCGACTTCTCGCTACGTCAAGCAAACTTTTTCCATCTTCCGATATGATCCGAATTATCGAATCGGCAGGCAAATAAGCTCTTAGAAAGCGAGGCATATCCAAACTGGCATCAGCGGTGTGCAATGCCTCGGCCATATTGTCCATTTGCGTTTCAGCACGCTCAACTGCTTCATTCTCCATTGTTTTTTGGAAAACGACATAAATCGCCCCATTTGCCGCCAACACTAATAAAAGCAGCCAAATAGTGGAGAACAAGGTAATCCGGTTTTTAATATTCATCGCTCATTCCTTCATCGTATAGCCAACTCCCCGGACAGTATGGATGTATGGCTTAGAAAAGTGTGTGTCAACTTTTTTGCGTAAATAGCGAATATAAACATCGACAACGTTCGTTTCTCCATAATAATCGTATCCCCAAACGTGCTCGATGATCTGTTCGCGGCTCAGTACTTGGCTTTTATGAGAAACAAGAAAAACGAGCAAGTCAAACTCCCTTGGCGTCAATTCTATCGGTTTAGATCCTCTTGTGACTTCCCTAGTTTGCACATCGATTGCCAAATCGCCTAGTTCGTACCGCTCCTCTTTTTGCGACGCCTTATAAGCCACTGACATGCGCAAACAGGCACGAATCCTCGCAAGCAGCTCTTCAATTTCAAAAGGTTTTGTAATATAATCATTTGCCCCTAAATCGAGGCCGCTAACTTTATCAGGCAATGAATCGCGTGCTGTTAGTAAAATCACTGGCGTCTTACTTATGCTACGGATGCGCCTCAACACTTCCATTCCGCTTAATTCAGGAAGCATGACATCGAGGAGCACCAAGTCCCATTGCCCTCTTTTAAAAGCTTCTAACCCAGAAAACCCTGTCGATGCCGCTTCTGTTTCATACCCTTCATGTTCAAGTTCTAACTGTATTAGTCGGGCAATCTTTCTTTCATCCTCAATAATCAAGATTGATTCTCCGCTCATTCGCTCCTCCGTTTCTTCCTGTTCCATCCCTCTTTTCTGGATAGGATACTCGAACCAGCCAGTTTTTATAAAATCATAGCACAGGAGGGGACAATACAAAAGGCATGCCAAATTAGGCGTTTTGCCCCTTATGATGCCTGTCCTTTCCACCACATTGCGCTGACCTTTTCGCGCTTATATCCGTTCGTTTACTAGTTATTACAGCGAAATAACGCTATTTCCTTTCCCTTAAAGTAGAATACTTGTTGCCAATTATTCTTAACGTATTTCCATCAAAACCTTCCTATTGACTTGTCAATACTACTTGTTATAACATGTGTGTATAACAAGTTTAGGGGGAGAAATGAATGGAAACAAAAGCGGAAATTACTCGTTACTTGGATTATTTGACTGAAACATGGAAGTCTGTTACGGAAAACGAAATTGACCACATTAATCAAGCTGCTGAGTTCATTTTTAATTCTTGTAAAGACGGAGGTCGTTTTTATGTGTTTGGATCTGGCCACTCACATATGATCGCCGAAGAAATCTATATTCGTGCCGGTGGGTTAGCCTATGTAAAAGGAATTTTACCTCCAGAATTAATGTTGCATGAGATGCCCAATAAAAGTACTTACCTAGAAAGATTGGATGGATACGCCAAGAGCATTCTAAATCTATACAAAGTAGATGAAAAGGATACGTTAATGGTCGTTTCGAATTCTGGACGAAATAATATTCCTGTAGAAATGTGTTTGGAGGCAAAGAAACTAGGAACAAAAGTGATTGCATTGACATCAATGGACCATGCAAAGAATGTGTCTTCTCGTCATTCCTCCAATAAAAAAATACATGAAATTGCAGATGTGACGATTGATAATCATGCTCCTAAAGGAGACGCTGCCTTTCAAATGCCTGGTGTCAAAGCAGGATTAGGACCAACCTCTGATTTCACAGGAATAGGCATTGCCCAAACGATTATCATTGGTGTCATCCACAAGTTAAAAGAAGCTGGATTGGATGTTCCTGTATTCCAAAGTTCCAATTTAGATGGTGCAGACAAATATAACGATCACCTATTCGACACTTACTACGGTTACTGGAAGTAATCCCTTATCCTTCTCAATTTTCAAATGAAATGAATATACATGTTATAATAAGATGTATTAAATTTTCTTTAAGGACTGAAAAGGATGAAGGAAGCATTACCGAAATATCAAGTTGTAAAAGAATATATATTGGCGCAAATAAAAAAAGGGGTTTATTTGCCGCATCAAATTATTGAATCAGAATTAGAATTGATGGAAAAGCTGAATGTCTCAAGAATAACCATTAGAAGAGCGTTAGAGGAATTGGTGCATGATAAAGTATTGACAAAGAAAAAAGGGGTTGGCACATTTGTGAACCCCCTTCCTAAATATACGGGTTTCAAGCCAGGTGTAAGCTTTACTTTGGAAGCAAAAAACAGAGGGATGCGACCCTCCACCGAACTATTACAATTAACAAAAGTGTTTGCTGATGATAAACAGGCGGAGGATATGCAAGTGGCAATTGGCGATCCATTATGGCTAGTTGAGCGGATCCGATATGCAGACAATGTTGCCGTATCTTATGAGTTAGAGTATTTTGATCATCACTTGGTGGGCAATCTTACAGAAGAAATATGCGAACACTCGATTTATGAATTTTTGGAAAAAAAGGGCATTGAATATGAGTTTGTCGATCAAAAAATTTCTGCTGTTTTAGCTGAAGAGACTTCCTCTAATCATTTAAGTGTTCCTATAGGGTCTCCGCTCATATCGATTAAAAATATTGCTTGTTTAAAAAATGGCAAACCGTTTAATGTTGGCTTTGCTTTATATCAAACCGATTCCTTTTATTTAATGCATACGATTTATCGATAACGACAAGATGGCCCCAATCAAGGAATAAGCTTTTTTTTTCGTAAAGGAGAATCATACGATGAAAGTAATATTGGTGTGTAGCGATTACCAAAAAAAGATGTTTCCATATGATAAAGAATGGCAAACGGCTAGTCTAGAAATTTTAAACACGCCTAATATTATTCGGCAAATCGACTTTTTTCTACAAAATGGTATACAGCCAAATGATATATATGTGTATCTAGCCTATCAGCAAAACCAAGTGATTCCCCTTCTTAAACCATACGAAGGCATCCATTTAGGTAAGAATTATAAAGACTTCCGAGAATTTCTTTCAGCATATGCCTCGACCTTTGATGATCAAACACTTATTGTGAAATCTGATTATGTGTTTGTCAACGACGATCTCCATAAAGTGATAAACCACCAAGACACAGACTTTGTAATGTTAACTGAGAAACAGGAAAGTACGAAAGCCATTTGTGCAAATGTGGCAAATGAAAAGATCAGTTATTTTTTAGGGCATCCCCGCGATCATTACGTGACACACGAAGTTGCTGGTATCTATTGTTTAAGCAAACAAGCATTAGATTATGTTATTCATAGTTCGAATGGGTTTGATAAAAGGATTTCTGGTTCTATGATACCTGATCAGTTTTATATTGAAAACGGCTTGAATCAATTTATTGAATCCGGAAATCAAATCAAAAGCGTTATTGCTCAATATAAAGTATTTCAACTGTTGTTTCCGTGGAGTATTCTCGATGCCAATAATTATCATTTGAATCGATTAGTCGCCCTCCTTCCAGAAGAGTCTATTAGCCCCAGTGCGAAAATCGAAGCATCTGCCTCTATTAACGGGAAATTGAAGGTGGGGGAAAACTCCTATATTGGAAAAAATGTAATTATTAACGGAAATGTCATTATAGGCGATAATGTTGTGATCGACAATGGGGCCATTCTAAACGGCAATATCCTCATTGGAGATCATTCGTATGTAAAAGATTATGCAAAGATTGAGGGGCCAACAGTAATTGGGAAAGAAAACAAATTTGGTCACAATGCAGAATTCAAAGGCGTTTCTATGAAGGGTGTCTCTGCCATTCATTATAGTGAAATGTTTGGTGTTATTGGACGTTACGTAGATATTGCGGCGGCATGTGTATGCGGCATTTTGAGGTTTAATGATACAGAACAACCTCATAAAATCTCAGGCCAAACTTACACAGCAAAACATTCAAACGCCGTATTTATAGGGGACTATACCCGCACAGGCATCAATAATGTATTTTTGCCAGGAAATAAAATCGGTAGTAATTCCGCGTTATACCCTGGCTTAATTGTTGAAAAGGACGTACCTCATGAAACCATCGTGCTCAAAAAACAAGAAACTGTTGAGCAGCATTGGGGTCCAAACAAATACGGTTGGTAAAGTTCTTGAATCACCTCTTTCGTTAAGCAACCGACTAAATTGGTAATAGCCTACTAGCATTACAAAAGCATTACAAAAGTCATAATTGAATGGCTATAACGCTTATACGGCAAGTGATATTCCTGTAATCTAACTTATTTGATTATGCCCAACTGATCTCCATTCAGTTGGGTTTATTTTCTCTTAAAAGGACTCTTAAAAAACACACGCGGCTATGTTTCTATGGCTTTACAATGCCTGTTCAGTTTCCGTTTAAATAGAGAGCAAGTCTCACATCTACTTAAACGAGACTACCCGTTTATGAGAATTCTCCTGCGCCGAATTTTCTCATCGAATTGAGACTTCCAATCTTGCATTTCACCTCATTTATAGTCTCCCCTACCCTACACTATTATTCTGACTTTTTCGCTGATTACTAGCTATTACAGCGAAATAACACTATTTCTATTCCCTTACAAGTAGATTACTTGTTGCCAATTCTGTTGAAAACGGCTTTTGCTTTCTGTATAGTTTGTACTTGCGAACACAACATCCCCTTTTTAACTCGTTATGTTCTAAAACAAACAAACTAGTGTTGGGGGATTCACTAGTTGAATAAGGAGAGTGCAAGACATGAAAAAACTAATCGCTTCACTTGCAGTAGTCGGCTCAATGCTTATTGCTTCTCCTGCTTTTGCTTATGAAGTACAAAGTGGAGATACGCTAAGCGGCATTGCTAACGATAATCAAGTTTCAGTAACGGCATTAATGGAGGCCAACCCGCAAATTTCTGATAAGAACCTGATTTTTGCTGGGCAACAGCTAAATATGCCAGGAGCTGAAGAAAACAACGAACCGCAATTGAAAGGCGAGACGGCAACAAATGAACAAGCTCCTTCTGAAACCGAGTCCAGCCCGAAGGAAGTTTCAACGACTTTGACTGTTGAAGCCACTGCCTACACCGCCAGTTGCAATGGTTGCACAGGTGTCACCTATACAGGAATTGATTTAAATGCCAACCCAAACCAAAAAGTGATCGCAGTTGACCCTAATGTGATTCCTCTTGGCAGCAAGGTCTATGTTGAAGGCTATGGTGAAGCCATTGCCGCAGATATTGGCGGAGCTATTAAAGGCAATAAAATTGACGTGTTTATCCCTAATGAAAGCGAAGCTTTGCAATTCGGCCGTCAAGAAGTAACCGTCCACGTCTATTAAATAGAGTAGGAGGGGGCGACTAACCCCCGACCTCTCACACCACCGCACGTACGGTTCCGTATACGGCGGTTTCAGTTAAGTTTGACGAAGTGTATCATAACGTTCCATTAAGCTCTTGAGCCCTTGACTCTTCCAATATGCAGAGTCGAGGGTTTTGTGTAAGATCGGACTTTTCGCGATTCGCCAATAGGCTTTTCGCGTATTGGCCCATTCCCACGCTTTTCCTATCCTGGCGCCAAGTGAGACGAGCTTCCGCTGTCTCGTTTTCGGTTTCTTCCATTCTTTCCAGCGGATCATTCGGAGGCGTCTCTTCACCCATGCGTCTAATTTCTGTAGGAAAGATGGCGTTTCGACTAACTGAAAGTAGCCTATCCATCCTATAAGAAACTGATTCAGTCTGCGAATTCGTTCTTCCATCTCAATCGAGTGGCGACGTGAGGTGAGTTCGCGAATGCGATCTTTACATCGTTTAAGGCTTGCGGGTGCGATTCGTATCTTTGGGTCTTGTCGGTTGCGCGTGAAGGTGAACCCCAGGAGGCTCCGCTCCCACGGGCGCCCCCATGCGCTCTTTTCCCGATTCACTTGAAGACGGAGACGATCCTCTAGGAACGTCGTCATCTTTGTTAGCGTTTGTTTTGCCGCCCGTCGTGACTTGACGTAAATCTGGCAGTCATCCGCGTAACGAACGAATCGGTAGCCTCGTTTCTCTAGTTCCTGATCCCACTCATCTAACACAATGTTGGAAAGAAGCGGACTGAGCGGTCCGCCTTGCGGCGTTCCTTCTGTACTCGGCTGAACCAGTCCGTTTTCCATGATCCCTGCTTGAAGGTAGCGTCTAATCAGACGCAACACTTGTCGATCTTGAATGATCTGGCTCAGACGTCTCATTAAGCGGTCATGATGGACGCGATCGAAGAACTTCGAGAGGTCAATGTCCACGACCCATCCGTACCCTTCTTGGATATACGTCTTCGCCTTTTTGACCGCGTCATGTCCCCGTTTTCCTGGACGAAACCCGTAGCTATTTTCGGAAAAGCTTGGGTCCATCTTCTTTGACAACACTTGAGCGATGGCTTGTTGGATCAGACGGTCAATCACCGTTGGAATGCCTAATGCCCTTACGCCTCCAGACGGTTTCGGGATTTCGACCCGTCTTACTGGCTGAGGAGAGTAGGTTCCTTCCATGATTGCCCTTCTCAAGGAGTCCCAGTTTTCCATGAGATAGGATCGGACGGATTTTGTCGTCATCCCATCGACACCAGGACTTCCTTTATTGGACTCCACGCGCTTGAGCGCTTGGAGGAGATTGTCTCTTGATAGAATCTGATCCAACATGTATTTCTACTCCTTCGTATAAGAGGGGTCTTCTTGTGTGGCTGTACGCTCCGCCCTCTCTCCAGCCCCCTGCGGGATTCACCGCTTCTTGCGGGAGAGTAGGTTCCGTAGATGTTTCTGCTTCAACACGTACAACGTTCGCCAAGTCCTCTTATTCCTTTCCTGATTCCATCCTTCCATGTCTGTCTAGATCAGACATGTACTATGACTTCTGCTGACTTCTCGTGTCTCAGCACCTGTTCACACAAGTGGTTACGGAACGTGTTCCGCACGATCACTAGATCTCCCCGGGTAAGCACATGTCCTTCCCCTCCATGTCTCCGCCTCATTTACGCCTATCCCCTTTGGTCACTAGGACTTCGACTTGTCGTGCAGCCTCATCCAAGAATAAGCGCCTGATGAGATTCGTGTTCCTCGGAGCGGAGGTTTGCCTCGGACTTCCTTCAGATTCTGAGTCGCCCCAGACACCCTTGTCGTCGGCTAACAGTTACAGTGACCTTCACTGTTCGGGACTTCAACCCTATAGCCCATGCGCATGCCGGGCACACACGAAAAAACGGGCGCCTGCTGGCGCCCATTGATTATAAAAAACGTTTATCTACTAAATAAATAACAAGGCTCTTTAGCGTTTATATACATAGTCTGAACCTCGTTTTATCGCCACTGTTGCCCCTGTTGTTGCATGAAATGGTGCATAGCGCCAATAAGATTGGCGTTTCCTTGGAAATGGCAACGTTCAAAGCGTGGCATGTGAAGGGTGTAGTCGGAAAGCTGGTCTTTCAATTGCATATAGGCATGGCGGACACCGTCCAATAAATCATCACGTGCTGAAATGCCGCCGCCAAGCAATATTTTTTCTGGATTGTAAACATAGTGGACATTATGGATACCTGCCGCTAAACAAAAGTAAAAGGCATCGATGGCCTTTTTTGCAGCATGATCGCCTGCTTCATAAGCCGCAAACACATCACTTGCGGTTAAACGATCCCCTGGCTGGCCTGTCCACGTTGCGTAGCGGCGGGCAATGGCAGAAGCGGAGGCCATCTCACTAAATGGCACAGCTGTTCTCTGAACAGGGTCAATGGATAAGAGTGTGTATCCTAATTCACCACCGAGGAGATCAAATCCCCGGTGCAACTGGCCATCTTTGATCAACGCTCCGCCAATGCCTGTGCCAATCACGATCACAGCCACATCCTTGCAGTCCACGCCGTTCCCTTTCCACACTTCAGCTAATGCTGCGCAACAAGCATCATTCTCAATCGAGACGGACAGTCCAGTCGCTCGCTCAATTTCTTGCAGCAAATGGCCTTCGTGAATGTAGGGAATCGCGCTTGTCCCTTCAATCGATCCATGTTTTGTGACCGTGCCAGGAGAACTGACTGCTATTCCTTTTATGCCGTCACGGCCTGCCCAACTGCTAATGAGCGCCAGTAGCTCTCTTTTCGTTGCTGGCGTTTTGATTTGCTCATGAGCAAACCAGTTGCCCTGTTCAAAAAAAGCTCGCTTGATATATGTGCCGCCTAGATCAATCGCTAAATACATCGTATCCCCTCCACAAAAAACGGGCAGATGCATCTGCCCAACTTTGCCTATTCTTCCATAACCTCTTTCCATTCTTCGTACTGTGCCTGTACCTCATCCATTACTTTTTCGAGCCCCGCGTCTTCCATTCGTTTAATTGCCATTGGCACGTACTCCTCTGGATCAACGCTTCCCGTATAAATTGGCGCCAAATATTCGCTCGCGACATTGGACAAATTGGCGATTTCTGTTCGTACGTTGGAAGGGTCAAAATGGAAACCAAGAATTGGCGATGGGACCGCCGATTCATTAAACGTTTCAAATGCTTCCCATTTGTCTTCTGGCTCATTTTCAAACAACTGCAAAATAAAGTGGTTGCCTAAAGCATAAGTCGGCATGTTGTAATTTTCGACTCGTGCTGGCAAGTCACGGATAATCCCTTCCTCTACTTGTTCATAGTGGGTTCCTTCTATACCGTAGTTTACGAGATTGCGAACATATGGGTCTGTGTTTAATAAATTTAAAAATTCAACCGCTTTTTCTGGATGGCGCGAAGTGGCAGAAACGACTTGCAGCGAGCCAGTCACCGATTCATTTTTAATAACGGGATCATTGATCGGCTGTGTAACGATTGGGTAGCCCGCATCACGTTCCCATAAAAGTTCTGCATATGGATTGTATTCTTCTACACGGACAAACCAGTTCTCGACATTATAAGGCCATGGATCATTTGAACTGGCAGCATCGGCTGGAATATAGCCTTTCTCATAAAAGTCGCGGATTGTGTTAAACACCGCCATCGCTTCTTCCGTTTCCAGGAAGTTAATGGCTTGTTCCGTATCCCCTGTTAAAGGAAAAGCAACGGGCATGTCTGCTCCAAGCACATAGTCAAATGGCATGATTGGCTGGAACGTGCTCGAGGCTGGAAACGGGGTGATTTGCGGTTCATTTTCCTTTATTTCGGCAAGCATCGGTTCCAAATCTTCATAGCTGGATACTTGCGACGTGTCAAAGCCGTATTTCTCCACTAAGTTTCCATTAAAAACAAACACGCGCTGCTGCCCTATTTCTTTATTGGCTGGAATTCCGTATAATTCCCCTTCAATGCTCGCTCCTTCAAGAAGCGCATCATCAATCGCTTCTTTCATTTCTTTCCCATGTGAATCTAGCAAATCGTTAAGCCCTAGATAGGCGCCTCTTTGGGCGTTTAACGTGTATGTTCCCCCTGATGCAAAGGCGATGTCAAAATTTTCTCCGGAAGAAGTAATAATATTCATCCGTTCATCGTAATCGCCCCAGTCCACTTGTGTCATATTGACCCGTACACCAATTTCTTCTTCTGTATATGCATTTAATTCAGCCATGACATCATTTAAATCAGGCTGTGGCGTGCCAATCATATACCATGTCAATTCCGTAACGTCGCCAGCATTATTGGTGGCTGGTTCGTCACTGGAGCAGCCTGCTACAATCAGCGCAACAGCAGAAGCTGCCGCTGCCATTTTTAATGTTTTCATGTAAGTGCCTCCCCCTTTTGCAATCATCATTATTCTTTCACCCCGCCAATCGTCAGGCCGCTAATGAAATACTTTTGAAAAAACGGGTAGGAAACAGCGATCGGCAATGTCGCGATGACCACCATTGCCATCTTAGCGGCATCTTGCGGGATCGTTGAATAAATTTGGTGCGCCGCTGCACCTAATTGGGTGTTTTGCCGCATGAATTCCATATTGTTTTCAATCCTCATCAATAGCGACTGCAGCGGTACCAAGTCTGGGTTGTCTATAAACAGCAATGCATTAAACCAGTCGTTCCAGTAACCAAGCGTTGTGAACAGCGAAATGGTGGCAATACCAGGAACAGCCAACGGGGCAACAATTTTAAAAAATATCCGCCATTCCCCAGCTCCATCAATGCGCGCCGACTCCAGAATTGACTCCGGTACGGAGCGCATAAAAAAAGTGCGCATGATAATGATGTAAAACGCATTCATCGCAAGTGGAATAATGAGCGCCCAAATCGTGTTGCGAAGGCCAAGCACTTGCGAAACGACGATATACAGCGGAACAAGCCCTGCTCCGAACAACATCGTGAAGAATGCAAAAAATGTAAAAAACTTGCGGTAGCGAAACTGCGGCCGTGAGATCGCATAAGAATAAAGGGCAATCATCGACACGCTGATGATTGTTCCTAGAACCGTTACGACAATAGTAATGCCATACGATTGCAGCAACTGGTCACGCATATTCCACAAATACGTATACGCATCCACTGACCATGACTCTGGGATCAGTTGGTAGCCATTTAATGCTAACGATTCTTCAGCTGTAAATGAAATAACAATGACATAAAGGAACGGAAAGATGCACATAAACGCAGCCAAGCCAAGAATGACGACCATAACGGCGTTTGTTTTTGGCCCAAATGTGTGGGCATTTCCTGCTTGCTTGCGTTTGCGAGCAACGGTCATTTTCCCAGCCTCGCGGTTCGTCTCCATTTGACACCTCCATTCAATGGCAACAACGTTTTAAAAAAGCGCATAATCTGGATCTATCTTTTTGGCAATATAGTTAGTCAATAGCACTAAAAGAAAACCAACGAAAGCTTGATATAGCCCAGCCGCCGTCGTCATACTAATGTCGCCCATTTGCATGAGCCCACGGTACACATAAGTATCGATGACATTTGTCACCGAGTACAATGTGCCGGAATCACGGGGCACTTGGTAAAACAAGCCGAAATCAGCACTAAATATTTTGCCGATATCGAGAATCGTCAATATGACAATGAGTGGCATAAGCGCTGGCAGCGTCACATGTTTAATTTGTTGCCATTTGTTTGCCCCATCAATCATCGCTGCTTCATAATAATCGCGGTTGATTCCAGCAATGGCAGCTAAGTAAACAATGCTAGCAAACCCAACACCTTTCCAAAAATTGATGAACGTTAATACAAATGGCCAATAAGCGGGCTCATTGTACCAAGATATCGGAGGAATATTAAAAAAGCCTAAAATGGTGTTTGCTAATCCCCGATCCATGCTTAAAAACGTAAACACAAAGTAACTGACGACTACCCAGGATAAGAAATGAGGAAACAACATGCCTGTCTGGTAGATCTTGGCGAGCTTCCGGTTGACAAGTTGGCTGAGTAAAATCGCTAACGCCACAGCTAAGATAAGGCCAACCACTATAAATACAGCATTGTACAATACTGTATTTCTCGTAATAATCCAGGCGTCGCTTGTTGAGAAAAGAAACTGGAAATTCTCCCACCCGACCCATTCGCTTGTACGAATGCTTTCGATAAATCCGTCTGGGTGGTAGCGAAAATCTTTAAAGGCCAATATATTGCCGGCCATCGGCAAATAAGCGAGCAACAAAAACCAAATCGTTCCAGGGAGGACCATTACAAGCCATACCCGGTTATCATAGAGATGTTTCATAAAACGTTTCATGACCGCCTCCTTTCTTCTTTTAAGAAAGCCCTTACATTCATTGTAGCAAGGCATTTGCGTCGCATATACTGAACAATGTTTACATTCATTGGACGAATTAAGGGTTTTCACTTAGCCGTACAACATGCCTAAATTCATTAGGGGTTACCCCGACTTTCTTTTTAAATTGCTTGTAAAAATAAGTAGCATCCCCGTAACCGACATCTTTTGCAATTTCCCCTGCTTTCCGCCTAGTCTCGGTTAGTAGCTGCTTAGCCAGTGCAATCCTTTTCTGGTTGATGTATTCAGAGAAACTTACCCCCATTTCCCGTTGAAACAGTTGCCCTAAATAGATTGGGTTTATAAAAAAGCGCTGTCCCAATTGCTTGAGCGATAAATCGGATGCGACATGCTCGTCCACGTAGGCTAGCGCTTCTTGCAATACGACGTGGCTGACTTCCTGCTTTTTTTGCAACTCGGCAGCTTTGTGTTCAATCAGGCCATTGACGATGTCTAGCAGCTCTGAAAGAATAGGCGCTTGGAATAATTGTTGCATGTCAGCTATGCCTGAACGCTCACTTCCCATTTGTTCGGTTACTAATATCACCTCTGCGGCGATTCGCCTGGCCGCCTCCCCATCGATGCCGTTTCCGACAATGGCCGCTTGTGCCCATGCTTTCGCCTCTTGAACCTCCCCGTGCGTTAAATGCTTTTGCAAACGAGAATAGTGGACGCGGCTCTCAGCAGGCACTTGTTGCAAAAACCGCACCGCTTCCTTTTGTGTGACGATTTCCGTTTGGTTAAACAATGCGCGTTTCGTTTTAAATGCAGAGGCGACATCCAATGTTCTCGTTAACTGGGACAAGCTTTTGTGTTCCCACTCTCCTTTCACAAGCAGAAAAGGAACCGCGAACAGGTCGTCGACTAGAGCAATGATTGAAGCGATGGTTTTCTCTGTCACTGCTGTGTTTGTAAGAAGCAAAAAATCATTTTCCGGTGTCCGGCAGCAAACACCTGGAGCAATGACCGCTTCTGCTTGCTGTTGAAAACGCTGGATGGCTTGATCGTCCAAGTGGGGGATGGCTGGAACCGCAAGTACATGTAGCTGCCTAAAAAAAGAGCTTTGGCGTTGACGATACAACTGCATCCGTTCTTCGTATTGCTGCCTTCCCATCTCTCCCGTTAAATAGCGCCATATAGCGTTATCGCGCAAAATGAGCGCAGCCACTTGCTCTTTCTGCTCGTGCTCCCGTTTCCGCTTTACTTGTGCTATGGTCGCCACTAATTCACGGTCATCAACCGGTTTAAGCAAATAGTTTTCAATCCCTAGCTTTAATCCGCTCTGGACATACTCAAAGTCCTGGAAACCAGACAACACCACCCATCGCGTAGAAGGCTGGATGTTCTTCCATTGCCTGATCAATTCTAACCCGTCACATTGGTGCATACAAATATCGGTAATAACAAGGTCGCACGGGAGCTCGCTGTAGCGGGCAAGTGCCTCGTTTCCATCAAGCGCTGTGCCAATGACTTCACAGCCGATTTCCTCCCACTTAATTAAACGTTGTAATCCTTCAACAATTAATGGTTCATCATCAACAAGCAGGACTCTCATCACAATCGCTCTCCTCCCTCTCTAAAGGACATGTTAGTTGCACAGAAGTGCCCTCGTCAGCAACACTATGGATGGATAACCCGTATGGCTGTCCATATTCTAGCTGAAACCGTTTATGGATGTTGGCCAAACCAATAGACTGCTCGATGTGTTGGTACTCTTCCTCACGCAGCTTCGCTTTTATTGCTTCTAGGCGCTCACTGGCCATGCCTTTGCCGTTGTCGCATACAACAATCGTCAACACATGTTCCTTTTTCTGAATGGAGATATGCAGCCGATTGTCCTTTTTGTCAGGCATAAAACCATGGATCATGTAATTTTCCGCTAATGGCTGCAAACTAAATCTTAAGATACTGTCCATTAACAAGGAGGAATCAACTTCATATTCAACCGTAAGCGCATGCCGATACCGTTGTTCCATTAACGCCATATACTGCTTCGTATGTTCTAATTCTTCGCCTAACGTAGCGCTGCGGTTTTCCGATAATGCATACCGCATAATTGAAGCTAAATGGAATGTCATTGCGCCAGCATCAGTGGCACCCTCAATCACCGCTTTCATACGGATTGCCTCCAGCGTATTATAGAGAAAATGGGGATTCATTTGCGCCTGCAGCGCCCTCATTTCAGCCTCTTGCTTTTTTAATTCGAGTACATAGGATTTGTCTATATAGCGCTTTAATTCGTCTAGCATTCGATTGAAATTCCCGGCAATCGAACCTAGCTCGTCTTTTTTATTTTGCAAGCTCATGTCAATCCGCGCCGATAGATCTCCTTGCTCAACAAGCTGCATCGATGCCTCAATCCGTTGCATCCGCCTAGCATAGCGGCGCATGACGAAATAACCAACAGCAACTGTTACACACGCAACGGCTATTAATAATGCAATGGTGGCGTATACGAGGGAACTCAATTCCGTAATTTCAGACCGTGGCACCACTCCTACATAATAGAGACCTCTGTCTGCGTCCTGCTCTACTTTGTAGTAGAAAGTTTCGCCGTTTTTCACCATTTCTTTGTAAACAGGCCCCGAGTCCTCTTCTTGTGGCAATTCAAACGGATCAGGCCTGTTGGTAAATAAAAGCGTTCCGTCTTCTTTATGCATTTGAAGGAAGCCGACATTGTTCGCAGACGCTACAGCTTGCCGCAATGCTTCACTGCTATAATAAGCAGTAAGCTGGCCAATCCCAGTTGTCGAGGAACCATCATTAATGGGCCGCGTTAAAGTAATCGCTTGCTGCTCTCCCTCATTCTGAATCCGGTTCCAATTCGCATATTGAAACACATAGGCATATACTTGATCCGTTTCATAACTGGTCAAGGTGATGGCATCAATGGCGCCGTCTCCATAATAAAATCCGCGCATAAACGATTCGACGTTGCTTGGCACAAATGAGCGCTGCAGTGAGTATTGATCCAGTCTGTATTCCAAATACGTTTCAGGGTCATTTTTTAAGGCAACAGCTATCGACTCGACAAGCTCTGGATAAAAATACAATTCCCGTAAGTGAGTTGCAAGCGAGCGTTCCCGTTCAGCCATATAAACCGCCAGAGCTTCGACTTGTTTTTCATTGGCTTCAAGGGATCTAGTTATGAAGTCATCCGCTACATATTTTGCGATCAGCACGACGAGCAAGCTAATAACAAGCAAAATAATAATCGAATACATGGCCAAAATCCGGTTGAAAATTTGGTATCTTGCGCGGCTGCGCAGCCGTCTCCCTTTCATCGCCAAACCACCTTTGATTGCGAAAAAGCTTGGCAGAGCGTGCTGCCCTCCAAGCCATTTCATTATCGTGTTTATGCCGCCAATGTTTGTTGTTCCATTTTCGAAAACATTTTTTTACAAACAACGCTGCTCCAATACGAAGGCCAAACGATCGCAAAAAAAGGCAAGAGTCCCGGCATATGGGCCATCATCCACACCGCCGCGCCGATGCCCGCTGCCAGCATAAGCATGGAAATAGGTTTTGAAAATACCATTGCGACAGATTGGAACAAATACGCTTTTGTTGGCAGTTCATAATGGACATAAATGAAAAAAAACAGCCATGTGCTTGCCAATAATGCAAAAAGGATAAACAAAATAAAGTAATGGGCTACCATCATAACCGTTCCTGGAACGATAACACTAATCCGCAAGTTTGCCAGGAGGATAAGCGCCAGTACAGCAAACAGAGCGCCCACTTGATTGCTTGTTGCAAACGATTGTTTGTATGTTTTCCAAAAAAGATTCCACATGGGCACGTCCTGATTTCCATGGGCCCACTTCCGCGTTACTGCTGCCACAGCGGTGGTAGCAGGCATAACCCCCAACAGACCGAGCCCAGCAACAATGCCTAAAAGCCATAACCCGTTTAACTTCATCATGTTGTAAATCCACTCCGAAGCCTGAAAAAATACACGATGCATGGCTATGCCTCCTCTGCAAGGGGACTTCCTTTAATCCACTCGCCGCATAAGCTAAGGACAAACTCACTAAAAAGCGAATTGGACCAAGCGAACCATTCGCGCGTAAAAGCAGTGGCGTCTGACGCAAAAAATCCTTCATGCATATAACCCGTGCCTCCATCGGTTGCCTTCAACATGTTCAAAATTTCCTGTTTCTCTTCTACTGTGCTTGCTGTCAAGCCTTGCATCGATAAGGCAATATGCCAAATATAATGATCTGGCGTGTGTGGGCTTCCGATGCCAGAAGCAACCTCACCTTCGTAGTAATACGGATTTTCCCTTGTAAACAAAAAGCGCCGTGTATTCTGGTACCGATCGTCGTCTAATCGGCAATAGCCTAAATAAGGAGCGGCTAACAAACTAGGGACGTTGGCGTCGTCCATTAGCAACGTTCTACCGTTTCCATCCACTTCGTACGCATACATCGTGCCATGATAGGGATGCTGGAAGATGCCATGCTTTTCAATGCCTTCCTCGATCTCAGCTTTTAAAGCAACAGCCTTTTGTTTGAGGACTAGGTCATTCCAAACAGCATCGCATATTTCACCCAAATAGCCAAGCACAACCGCGGCAAACATGTTTGCCGGCACCAAATAGCCGTACAAGCATGCATCATCGCTTGGGCGGAATCCACTCCACGTCATGCCGGTATACGATACTTCTGTCCCTTTCCCATTACGGTTCAGTGTATCCGATTGTCGAACACCTTTTCTTTCAAACCGATACGGCGATTTTTGTTCATGGCGTTGCTCCACTTGCCATGTCTCGATAATTGATGCAGCTGCTTCGCGGAATGAGGCATCGAAATGGCCTGTTATACCAGTTTGTTTCCAAAACAGGTAAGCGAGTTGAATCGGGTAGCAAAGCGAGTCAATTTCATACTTACGCTCCCATATGCGGGGGCCCATCTCTGTCACATCATCTTGGTGCCCTTGGCCATTGGCTTCTTTATTAAAAGCGTTTGCATACGGATCAAGCAAAATAAATTCCACTTGCTGCTTTAACACGCCTTTAATCAAAGCAGCTACTTCTGGATCATCAGCAGCCAACAAATACGGCCTAATTTGCGCTGTAGAATCGCGAAGCCACATAGCAGGGATATCGCCGGTAATCACAAACGTCTTGCCATCTTCACCTGGCTGCAGCGTTGTTTCATATGTGTTTAGAAACGTTTGTTGGAATAACTGTTGTAGGTGTTCGTCTTCTGGGAAAGCCACGTTCACTTTTTCGATAAGCCGGGCCAAGCCCGCTGGAATGCTCTTCACGGTCGGCTCACTCCTTTAACAAGGTATGTTTTAATTTGATAAGGCCGGACGGCTTCTGACTGAATTTCGCCCAAATCCTTTTCCAAAATGGTAGAGCGGAACAATGAGGCACCGGTACGGCTTTGAACCATCCCTTCTCCTACACCAGGTTGAAAGGCGCGAATAGCTGCAGCCTTTCCGTCCTCGGCTAGCTTGATTGCGGTAATGACCATGTTTTCTGCCTCGATCGGAACGGCTTCAAAGGTATGGGGCAAGCTACCTCGGCTAGCCTTTACCTGCTTGACGACAGGTTGTGTGTAGGCGTGGTAAATGTTTGGCAACCGTTCACTTTTCCGTAAATCACCGTGCATTGGATAAACCGACCATTGCGCTGTTTGCTTCCCTTGGCATTGAGCGCCGGCTGTTGGAAAGTCGCCCCAATCGCCCATTTCAGAAACCGCTCGTAACAACGTAACCGCAATCGAATAGTCGCTTTCAGGCAACACTTCGTATTCGTGCAAGCCAAAAGCGGCAATTGCTACTCCACGTTCTTCATTGCCGACGGCAACATACCCTTGCATATGGTGGTCAAAACTTGGATTTTCCCATTCTTTGGACGGCGTGTTGCTTCGTTCAGCCACTTCAAACACACTGCCAGCTAAGTGTGTTTGACAACGAGCGCTAGTTGGGTAGAGAACACGAATCCGATGGTCCGTTGCTTGATTGTCGATTGTCCAATCAACGAAAAGCCTGCGACTGTTTTTTTGCAGCGATAGTGTCGTAACCATTTCGCACGTGACCTGCTCGTCGCTTCTGCCCGCTTGCCGGTTAGGGTGCCAGCGCAACTCCCGCTTTTCATCTACAAACGATCGATCTGCCGACTTAGGCAGCTCCCATTTATGGATAATCGCGATCCTTGCCTCAAGCGCTGTATTTTTCACGATTTCAACTGTCGCCTCGTTGCCTTTTGTCGTTAAGCGCGTCCCATTTGCTTCCTTATACATATATTCATTGCCGATATCGCCGCTGTCTTCATAAACACCAAGGTTCGGGTAATGGGTTCCTGTTTGTTTGCAGATCATGTCATAGCTGCCATCATCATGGATCGTTACTTTTAGCCACTCGTTTTCCAATGACCGCCCGTCAGCGGCGGCGATCGTTTCTCCGTTTGCTTCCTGCTTGCCTTGAAGCACATAAATTGTTGTATAGCCAAAAGCGGGAAGTTTTACATGGGCTTGCATGTTTACACGTCTAGCGTAATAAGGCTTTCGGAAGCCATCGTCAGGCAATTCGTAGCCAAAAGCCGTCTCCATTTGCGTAAATGTTGCTTCCACTGGATTCCCTGCACTATCGAACGCTTTAAAAACAGGAAATGGCTTTTCATCAAGCTGCTGGAGCATCGCAGTAAACGCTTCTCCAGTAAAGTATTTTTTCTCAAAAGCAATGTCAGTCTCTACGACCGTTTCACTCGCGTGGCCACTGCCGTTAAAGCATACTATCGGAATTGCTTCTTCTCCAAAACCGGTTGTATCAACTTGCTCAGCAAGCCGATCTATAGAGGCTTCTGCCAGACGCTCTGCCAGTTGGATTGTTTTCTGAAAGCGAACGACCATTTCCTCATGAACTTCATCGACGCTGCAGCCGCAAATGCTGTCATGGGGATGGTTTTCCATCAGTTGCTTCCAGGCATAGCGTACATATGCCCCATCGACTTCATGTCCGAGCAACCACTCAATCGCAAGCAGTGGTTCAACTTGTTTTTCTAGGCGCATTTGCGCTTTTTCATTTAATTGCTTCAAATAAATACGGCTCGAAGCTGTGTTGACTAGCGTCGACCATCCGTCCGTCCGCTGGTTCCGCAGTTCGCCAGTAATCGTTTGGATTGTTGGCGGCAATTCCGTTCGTACCCGTTCAATATAAGATGTAAAATCTGATTGAATAAATTGTATATGAGGAAACAGCGCTTGCGCTGTCTTAATTGCTTCCGGCAAATTCCGTTGCACTGGCTGGTGATCACAGCCATTCATGAAGAGCAAATGGCTCGTCGAGGCATATTTTTTTGCATCAGCCAATTTCGTGGTCCAGTATGCCTTTGCCTCGTTTTCATTCACAGGAATTTCATTTCCATTCGAATACCAATTGGCAAACAAGATGCCCAATACCGATGAACCATCCGGCGCCGACCAATTCAGTTCAGAATAAGGGGATTCAAATGCTTTAGCATCAGAAACGGTATTATTAAAACCAGTTGGCTTCACGCCCCGTCCAAACGCAGCAGCAGTTATTCCCGCTTGTTTAAGAAGCTGTGGGGCTTGGCCGTAAATCCCGAACGTATCCGGAAAATAACCGATAAGAACGGGTTCGCCAAATCGCCTGGCATCTGCCATTCCATATAGCAAATTGCGCACATTCGCTTCTGCGCTTGTCAAAAAGGCATCTTGGAGCACATACCACGGGCCAATGTTTAACTTGCCCGCCTGAACCCATTTTTTAAGCGTCTCTTCCTTTTCTGGGTGGACAGCTAGGTAATCGGCCAACAGGATCGTTTGTCCGTCCAAGTGAAAGCTTGCAAACGATGGATCCTGCTCAAATTGGGCAAGCAGCTGATTCATAAGTACGACAAAGTCATGGCGATGGTGTTCAAAAGGCCGGTACCACTCGCGGTCCCAATGGGTATGGGCAATAATATGTGCTGTTGTTTTCATTTCTCCAGTTCACCCTCTCAAGTAAGCGCATTCATACTTAACGTATCAATTTTTCCGAAAGGCAACAAGCGCCTGTTAAAAGGTGATAAACAAATTCCAATGAATTTAACATTAATCCACGAACATACAAAAAAGGTGCCAAGTTTATTGACACCTCACAAAGTCGTTCCCTTCATTCAAGTAAATGAAAAGACTTAAAGCAAAGTGGCCGAGCTGTGCATGTATCTTAAAATGAGCGAATTTTTATGTCGATCATTCGAGCATCGCTTGGCACGAATGTTTCACTCAGCGCTTCCACATGCAGACGCACGTCGTTTTGTTTGCTTTCCTCGGCTAGCCCTTCTAGGTAAATTCGATCTCCAGCAGATGTGCCGATCAGCTCTTTGCCGTGCTTTGTTTCCTTATAAATGCGGTAATGGTGGACGTCGCTTTGTTTTTCCCAAACGAGCTGAATACCACTTGGATCTGGATCGTACTGGTGTACCTTCACGTTTGGAGCGGCAGGCTTTTCGCTATCAGCAACTACCGCCAGTTGTCCAATATAGAATTCTGCCAGCCCAGTCTCGTTCCCTTCTGCTGCAAATGCCAGCCCTGTTATCGTCTGACCAGCAAACGCATCTAGTGGAAACGTCGATTGCGTCCATCCATTTATCGATTCCCGTTGTTCTCCTTCCACATAACGGAATTCCTTCTCATCATCTAAACGGAAACCTACTTTTAAATCGTTGCCGTGCTCGCTTTTATATGTCCATGTTAGCGAAGTGCCTTCGCTTATCGGCAACTCTGTTTGGTACAGCTCGATTTGCGCTTGTTCTCCTTCCGCTAATGAGCCATGCCATTGTAACGAGCTTCCCCCTTCAAACGCTTCTTCCCAAGAAAATGCTGCTTCCAAATCACCGCCATGCTGAATCCAACGCCATGTCGGCAACACATCTTGAAGGCTGCGGTTATTCCATTCCTGTTCCGAAACGGTTTTTCCTTCTGCCACAAACTGAGTGCCGCTCCCCGTATTAAAATGAGTCACAAATGGTACGGACGTAGCGGTGCTTTTTGCGGGAAACCAGTGCGCCATGCCAGGCCAATCTGCCTGGCTGTCTGTTTTGGCTGGATTGCCTGTCGAGCCAACCCAAAATTGTTGTTCTTTTTCATAAAACGCTTCCATTGTTTCGCTTGACTGAAACGCCCAATCTGGGCGGTATAACCCAAGTGATGTATGCGCCTTTTCTCCTTCAGGAAACAGGCCTTCCCATTGAACAGGGGTGCTTGTCCCTCGTGCTTCCACATCTACTCCGGCATAGAGGTCATACGGCGACCTGCCAAGTGCTTGTGCCAATTCGTTCGATTGGCGCTGGTCGCGCCACCAAAAGTTCAAAAACATGCTGTCGGCGACGCGGGTTGAGCTATTTTGCAAGTACATTTTATTTCGATCCGTTAAATGGTTTTGCCAAGCGATCGCCCCCGTATCAATCATCGAGTCATACCACATGATGTGCATGCCTTCTGGCTTTTGTTCCTGCAAATAAACGAGAAAAGCTTGCATGGCTTCGGCTGTTGCTTGGTCCGCCCCTTCTGTTTCTTGGTTAATAAACCAGCCGTCGAACCCGTAATAGTCTGCGACTTCCAGCAATTTATCAGCAAGAGGGAAAGAACCGTCGTCCTCTTGCTCTAACATTTGTTCTAGCCACTCTAGCTGCCCTCCATAAACCGTCGGCGGGAAGAACACATTCCCTAAAATGGGCACCCCGTTTCGGTGCGCTGCGTCAATGACATCGGCACTTGGCGGAACGATAATGCCTTCGCCAGCTGAACCAGCCCAATAAACCATCAAATCTGTATAATGCCAATAGCTGAACGTATTTTCATAGAAAACCGGCGCTCCTTGCGACGGAACACCTGATGTATGCCTGTTTAACGCGGATAACGAAACAAGGCGTGCGTCCTTGTCTGCATTACCATTTACCCCATCTGCAACGCGGACTGGCTCCAACGGAACATGGCTTTTGTTAAATAGCGCGTCTGGATCATTCTCTGGTTCCCATTGGGCAAGCTCCTCTGGAAACCAATAGGAAGACAGCGGGCCGTTGTACGTGGATGCGGCAACTGGATCATCCTGGAGCAATACACACGCTGTGCAAACAAGACCGACTAAAACAGCTTTTCTCAAACTTCAGCTCTCCCTTCAATTTCAAATGCCATTCTATGACACTATACGCTTTCCGCCTTGCTATTCCTCGTTCCCCGACGCCATTCTATGATTTCTCCAGCTTTCTTTGCTTTTTCCAATTAAAAAAGGGGAGAACCCCCCCTTAAGAACCGCCCACTTCAATTGTTTTTAATTCATAAGGCTTTATCGCAAAGGCTATTTCTCCTTCCTGCCAATCGGATAGCGGTTCCTCCATTAAATTCACTTCACGCCATTTTCGGACAGGGCCATGCCAATCAATGACCACCTTACCACTTCGCCCTTCAAACTCATGCAAACGGATGATCGAGCTTGCCCCATCCTCCGCTTTCTTGATTGCGTCTAGATGCACATGACTTAACCGTACCGAAAGCAATTTGTGAACGGCTTCCGTTTGTTCGGCTATTAGCGGTGCGTTTAAATCCCATGCTTCTCCTTGTGTATTGGCCTCTCGCCAGTCTCCACAATGAGGATAAAAGGCGTACGTAAACGCATGCTTTCCTTGGTCTGCTTCCGTGTCGGGATAAGTCGCTCCCTTTAATAATGACAGTCTGAGGACATTGCCTTTTATGTCGTAACCATATTTGCAGTCGTTCAACAAGCTCGCTCCGTAGCCGGTTTCAGCCAAATCTGCCCACTGGTGCCCAACCGATTCAAATTTCGCCATGTCCCACGATGTATTCCAATGAGTCGGGCGTTCCACATTTCCAAATTGGATGTCATACGTGGCCGCGGTTGCCCGGACATCTACTGGAAATGCGACTTTTAGTAGTTTTTGTTGTTCATGCCAATCAACATTTGTCGAGAAATCGATTCGTTTTGAGTGGGCATAAAACAAGATATCCTGTTCAATCGTTGTTCGGTGATACGTATAAGACACGCGTAAAACAGCCCGGAGCGGACCGGTTTCAATGATCTCCATGCCTTGGAATACCGGTTCGCAAGGTGCTTTCTCTTGGTAAAACAAGTCGATGTCCCATGCGTCGTGAGCCAGTGGTTTATCTTCAAACAATTGCAGCACGTTCGCTGCTTTTCCTTCAGGCAAGACATGGCGCCTGGCTTCTTTGTCATACAACACAGCGATTTGCCCCGCTTCATTCCATTCTACTTCGTAAAAAGGTGTGCTTAGCGTACCATCGCGCCAAATAAAAGCCGTTTCCAGAGCTTGTTCCTCCGCCTCTTGTTTCACAGACAAACGAACGGAGCCAACAGCAGCTTGCGTTTGGAGAAGGACGATCCAGCCATCATCAACTTGCTGAGCGGGCAATCGCTTGGCGCCATCGTAAATACCTAATCTGTCTGCTTGTAAGCCTGGTATGTGGACGAGTCGTGGCATCTCATAAGAACCTGGCACCCATACAGACCAACCGTCTTCGATAGCCTTGCCTGCCAGTTCCGCCTCTGCCACTTTCATATACGCCCAAGCTTCCGCATATTCGACTTCCGCGTCTTGATACACTTCACGTATTGATGAACCTGGTATAATGTCATGAAATTGGTTACGAAGCACGATCGTCCACGCATTTTTTAGCGCCTCAGCTGGATAACCACGAAACCCTTGATGCCATGTTTTCGCGACAGCACGTGCTTCAAGGGAACGAAGCGCTAATTCGAGCTTGCGATTGTGCCGTTTAACCAATCCCTGCGATGTATATGTGCCGCGGTGATATTCCAAGTACAGTTCGCCATCCCAGCGATGCACATATTCTTTTGCATTCGCTACGGTTTCATTTAATTGCTGGAAATACGTCCCCGCTTTCCCTGGTTTCACATGGGGAAGGCCAGGCACTTCATCCAGACGCCTTCGCAGCTCCAACATATCCCGATTGACGCCACCACCACCGTCGCCATAGCCATACGCCAACAATAGCTCTTTGTTAATCGCTTTATCACGGTACCCTTTCCACGCACCAAGCACCGTTTTCGCTTCAATTAGTCCATTGTACGTATAAAACCACGAGTCTGCCGCATTCCACGGTTCGGGTGTGGTAATAAAGTGCGTCAACATATCAGTGCCGTCTAAGCCACGCCACCAAAAGGTGTCATGGGGCATACGATTGTATTGATTCCAGCTAATTTTGGTCGTCATAAACGAAGAGATACCAGCCAACTTTAAAATTTGCGGCAACGCCCAGCTGTAGCCAAATACATCTGGCAACCAAAGCACGTGGCAATCACGGCCAAACTCTTCCTTTATAAAGCGCTTTCCAAACACAATCTGGCGTACAAGCGACTCGCCGCTCGGAATGTTGCAATCAGCCTCGAGCCACATGCTGCCTTCTACTTCCCATTGCCCTTCTTGAATCCGTGCTTTGATTTGTTCATAAAGCTCTGGGTAGTCTTCTTTCACATAGGCATAGAGCTGCGGTTGTGTTTGTAAAAATAGGTAGTCTGGAAATTGTTCCATTAGCCTTAACACTGTTGAAAACGAACGTGCCGCCTTTTCTCGCGTATGAACAAGCCGCCAAAGCCAGGCCACGTCGATATGGGTGTGCCCGAGGCAGTGAATGGTGACCGGATGGTTTTTCTCATTTGCTGCCAATTCACTGCGCAGCTTTTTTTGTGCCCGTTCGCATGATTCGTAGAATGATGGACTTTGTGGCCTCGTCCAATCGATTTCATGAAACGCTTCATTCAGCATGCGCCGCAATTCTGGACGGTGTGGCTCGCCCTCCGGCAATTCTTCGATCGCTTGCCAGATTGCCAAACCAGTAAAATACAAGTCGTCTGTCGCTTTGTCAAGCCATGCCAACTCTGCTTGTTCTAGTTCATAAACCTGTTCTCTAGGCGGCCCCCCGCCTTCAAGGCCTGTCCACATCCGGAAAGCCAGTTCCAACTTCTCGCCTGCTTGCCCTTTCGGCAGCCAGACTTCTTCATGGTTAGAGTCGACTCCTTGATACGGCTCCCCATTTATGAACAACAACGATTCAAACCCGGAGTTTGTGCCACCGCCAGTCCGGCCGAAGCGGAATCGGCCTACCGGCTGCTTGTCGCCCCAATTGCTAGGAATGTTCACTGTCGTGTATAGCCAAACATAGCGGTCACGACCACCCCAACGGCTTCCAAGTGTAACCGTTTCTGCACCCTCACTCGGCACTCTTGGATAGGTGCCAACAGCATCGTCCCCTTCCTCCATGGCGAATGATTGTATCACAATGGGATCACGGTATCGGTACGCTTTTAGCTCATTTAGCCGTGCTGCCAATTTTCGTTCCGTTAAGAACATCGTTTTTCCCTCCTAAAACCCTTTTTGCTCGATGACGTTCTTTAGCCACCAGCCGCTTTTTTTGACGGTTCGATGGCCACCTTTTTCAAGATCGACGGCAACCAAGCCGTACCTGTTCTTGTAAGCATTCAACCATGACCAGTTATCCATAAACGTCCACAAATGGTAACCTTGGACATTGGCTCCTTCCTGCAATGCTTGATGAACCCATTTAAGATGACCTTTTATAAACTCGATTCGATAATCGTCCTCAATAACCCCCTGGTCGTTACGAAATCGTTCTTCACCTTCGACACCCATGCCATTTTCAGAAATAAAGCACTCAATGTTTCCGTAATGGTCACGGACATTAATAAGCAAATCATAAATCCCTTTTTCATAAATCTCCCACCCTCTGTGAGGGTTCACTTTTCGCCCTGGCATCTCATATGGATCAAATAAATGCTCTGGCATAAACGGAGCTTCTGGATTCGGCAAATGCTCCTTTGCCTTGACGCGACGAGGCTGATAATAGTTCACGCCGAGCCAATCAATCGTATTCATACGAATCAACTCAGCATCGCCGTCCTCCACTTCCGGTAAAAAGCCCAATTTAGCGATTAAACGGACGAGCGAAAACGGATAATGCCCTTTGATAGCCGGATCTAGAAACGAGCGGTTAAACAACAAGTCGCTGATACGCGCTGCCTCCACATCTGCAGGGTGATTGCTCCGTGGATAAGAAGGCGTCAAATTTAAAATGAGCCCGATCTTCCCTTTTTGCCCGCTTGCCCGAAAGGCAGCTACTCCTTTCGCGCTCGCTAGCATCGAATGGTAGGCCACTTGCACAGCACGCTTAAAATCGACTACATTGGGATAATGCATATTGTACAAATAACCAGCCTCTACAGGCACAATTGGCTCGTTTTGTGTAAACCAATGGGTGACTTTTTCACCAAAGCAATCAAAACAAATACGGGCATACCGAGCGAAGGCATCCACGACATCGCGATTTTCCCATCCGCCTTTTTGTTGGAGGGCCAGAGGCATATCGAAATGATACAAGTTCACCATTGGAACGATGCCGTTGGCGAGCAGTTCGTCGATGACATGTTCGTAAAACGACACTGCTTCCTGATTAACCGCTCCGTCGCCGTCTGGAATCAGCCGCGACCATGAAATCGAAAAACGGAAAGAATGGTGGCCCATCTCTTTCATTAGCTTGATGTCTTCCTGATAACGATCATAAAAATGGGACGCCTCCTCCGGACCGATTCCTCCGTGGAAACGCCCCGGTTCTTGCTCATGCCAATAATCCCATATGTTTTTCCCTTTTCCGCCTCTAGAAGCCGCTCCTTCCATTTGCGTCGCTGAGGCTGCTGTGCCAAAAAAGAATGAATTTGGGAACCGATACGTTGTCATCCCTCAACCTCCCTCCGAATGCCCTCATTATAGCGTTTCCTTGTAAAGCGCTTCCATGAAATCACAATTGTCCTTTAAAAATTTCAATGGAACCATGTTTTTTCCATGCCGTTCCCTTACTAAAACGTTGCTGTTTAAATTGGATATCGTTACGACTGAGCTTGCCGAATTGAAAACAACCGCCAAGTGTATGCTTTGTTTATATTGGTTCAAAATAAACGTTACAGGAGAGTGATTTTATGACTTTAAACAAGCTTCTATCTGGATTACTTGTTGTTATTTCTATATTTACAGGGGGTGTGGAGGACCCTTTAACCCCGGATCCAAACAAACCTTTAGGCGACGTTCTCCCAATTGAAAAAGCCGTACAAGAATTTAATTACCTGTACGGGATTGAAGTGGTTTTACCTCAATACTTACCGATTCATTACACAACTCAAGGTGGGTCGATTGATCAAGGTTCACTAAGAGTCGACTATATGGACCAATCGAATAATGAATTACTAAGTATAAACGTTTTTGTCGGGGAAAAACATCTAGAAAGTGAGAAACGGGCTAAAGAAGTATTACTAAATAAAAATATTACAGGCTATCATTTCATTATGCCTGATTCCAACATCAATTTCTTAATCTTTAGACAGGATGGGTTAACCTATATCATTGCACTAGCCTCACACTACAAGGATAATAAGGTGGATGAACTAATCAAAATCGCCAATTCATTACGATAGGGGAAGTACACCAAGTTTATTTTGTCGTGATCGGGATAAAAATTTCAAAATGAGGATCTTGCAAATCTCGATCCTTTGGATATCGTTCATGCTTAATTGGCAATGGATCATAATAGTGTCTATTTGGATCTTGAAAAGGTTTATAGTCACTCTCAGCTAACCATTGCTGAATATGCTCGTACGTTTGGCCAATCATTTCTCCTTTTTGATGAGTTGTAACGAAATACGTCATTTCAGGCACGTATAGTTCTACCATTCCTTCAAGGAGAGGCTGTGTGCGTTTTACTTCAAATACCGAATAATGTTCAAAGCCATCGTTTCTAGTATGATACGATAATCCAAGCTGGATATTTGGATTTATGACATCCTTTAACTCTTCTACTCGATGTTCCATTGTATGGATAACTTCTTTTAACTGACTGACATCTGAATAGGGACCATTCCATTTCATCCCCATCGCTCGATAAGCGGGCAAAGTGACAATATCATAGTGAATTTTTTTCATCGAATGCACTCCTTTCCTTCTCTCGTATTTTCTCTCTCTATTCCATTCGTCTTTTTCTAGTTGACTCCTTCATTGTATTTTCCAATACTTTAAATATAAAAAGAACGGCCCATGAAATAAACGTCAGGTACCGTTCCTTTTGCTATTTATTAGATTTATGCACTAGTCGCTTAAAAAGCAGCACTCCAGCCAGAATCTGCAGTGACAACAGTGCCGTTAACAAAGCTTGAGTCGTCCGATGCTAAAAAGAGCGCGACTTGTGCGATCTCTTCTGCTTGGCCAACTCGAGGCATGACCTCACGTGGCGCTTGCAAGCGACTAGCGCCAAATTCGTTAATGTTTTTTAAAGTTGCGGCAATGTTGGTTACGACACCGCCAGGGGCAATGGCATTGCAGCGAATTCCTTTTTCTGCATACATATAGCCTGTATTTTTAGTAAGGCCTACAACAGCATGTTTGCTGGCAGTGTAGGCAGCGCCAGCATGAGCGCCATTAAGACCGCCAGAAGACGCTACATTCACAATCACGCCTTTTCCTTTTTCTAAAAAAAGAGGAAGCGCTTTGCGTGTTGCGCGCATAACACTTTTTGTATTCACGTCAAAAAGAAGGTCCCATCTTTCGTCGCTAATATCGCCAATTGGTTCAAAGCCATCCATAATGCCCGCATTATTCACGAGAATATCGAGCGTGCCATATTCATTTACAGCGTGATCGATCATTTGGTTTACATCGTTTAACTCAGCGACATTCACTTTCACCGCAGTCGCAACGCCACCAGCATCGACAATCTCTTTGACAACCGCTTCTGCTCCATCCAAATTCAAATCTGCAACAACGACTTTTGCCCCTTCACTCGCATATACTTTTGCAATTGCTGCGCCCATGCCAGAAGCCGCGCCTGTTACGACTGCCACATTGTCTTGAAGTTTCATGTAAAGCCCTCCTTATGTTAGCCATAGACAAGTCTGAAGCTTTCTTGTAAGCATTCGACTTTCCCACGACTACACAACCTTTATAAATTCATGTTAGGCGTTTTCAACGAAAGGGGCAATGAACAATCTCGATCAAACTGTAAATAAGACAACACATTTGGCAATGATGTCAATTAAAATTTATAACGTTATCAACTGGGAGATTCTGCAGGTTTAAATGGGTTTAAATCAATGAGCTGTTGTGCTAATTCTTGTGGCGCATAAGGCATATCGTGGGCGAGCCACATCGATATTGTTCCAACTAGCGCCGATGTTGCATACCAACTTGAGATATCAGACGGCGTCTTAAATACGAGAAAACGATTCGTCCCGTCTTTCTTCACACAGTCTTCCGTATGAGCAACTAGTTGATTCATTAATTCCATTAGTTTTGGGGTAAAAAAAGGGATGTGTTTTGACACAAGCAATGCTTTATAGATTTGCGCATTCTCGGCAATATGTTCGAGCAACAAAACCAAAGAATCCCGTGCTATGCCTGGCTGGTAAGATTCCACATTCGCTTTAGCCGTCAAAATTTGGTGAATATCTGCTAGAAGTTCATTTAAAAAGCTTTCGACTAAATCATGAATATCTTTATAGTGTGAGTAAAACGTGACACGGTTGATTTCAGCTCGCTTTGCAATGGCGTTAACCGAGATCTTGCTATACTCCTTTTCTTCAAGCAAGGCAATAAAAGCATTTCGGATTGATTTTCTGGTGCGCAAGACACGTAAATCTAAATAGGATTTATTTTCCACGCTTTCACCCCCAATAACTCAACACATGTAAATTATACTACAGTGTCGATCGATCTGGTTATGACAAATATGGGGTAATTTTCTCCGTAAAAGCTCTTATCGACTTATAGTACAACGAACTAGGAATAGTGCTTCGCTGTCGTATAGTTTGGATAGAGGGTACTAAAAAAGCTGAACTGTACGCCCAGCTTCAGACTGTAGACAAACGCCTGCATACGTCGTCGTTTAGAAGACGAATGGAACCCCCGAAAAGTCTTTTGCGGCCACGAATCACTTTAACGCTGTGAAACAGCCGCGAGAAATCGGGTTACCTCCTCGGACTTTATGCACTCTTGGACAATGTCACGATGGTCAAGTACATAAAGCAATTGGTTATAGACACGTTCTAAATCTTCGGTGCTGCCTTGTTTGACACACAATAAGCATACCAACTGGACCGGTTTTCCATTCCAGCTAACCGGTTCTTTTAAGGTGACAAAGGCTAGGAATGTTTTTTCTGTTTGTGGTGTAATCGGGTGTGGGATCGCGACTAAATTTCCGTATGCTGTTGAGGCAAGTTTTTCTCGTTTCACTAATGCTTCATAAAAGCCTTCGCTCACCAACCCTCTTTCTTGTAATTGTTTATCCAGAAATCGGAGAACGCCCTCCTTGCTTACGAGCGATTGTTGTAAAAACACAAGGTCTGCTTCGGTGTAAGAGAGCAAGCTGTCACCGTGTCTTAAATGGGTTTCAATTCGTTCCAAGTCTTCCGTGCCTAATATCGTATTCACCTCTACTACAGGTACTGGCATCTGTTTTTTAATAGGGATAGAAGTGACGATTAAATCAATATTTGTTAAATCGGCTTGGTCGATTTGGTAGTATTCTGTCGTATCGACAATGAACAGCCGCTTCTTAAAATTGGCTTCTAATTTATACTTTAATAATTGAGCGCTGCCTCTGCCCGAAGCACATACAATTAAGATACGCTTCGGTTCTTTTTGCTGGTTGCGGCGCTCAAGGGCAGCGCCTATATGAAGGGCAAGGTAGCCAATTTCGTTTTCATCAATGCTGATGCGAAGCTTATCTTTAATCACTGCTTGGCCAATGACAGCTGCTTCAAATGCCAGCGTATAATGCTGTTTAATATCGGCTAGCATTGGGTTGCGAATATTCATGCCGTAACGGTAACGGTTTATCGCGGGCTTTAAATGGAGCATAAGGCTAACAAGCAGCTCTTGGTCATTCGCAATGTTCAAATCGAGCTCCATCTCGACTCTCTCGACGATGGCCTTAGCGAGCTTATAATATTCGTCATCAAACACTTTTTTTAAGTTATCGTTTGCTTGCTCATGTTCTGCAACTAGGCGTGTGCCTAGCAAATGAATAGCAATATAAGCAATTTCAATTTCAGGAAAGGATACACCAAGATGCGTGTTAAGACGGGCAATCATTTTTTTGGCAACGTAATATTCATGTTGGCTGCAAATATCCGATACATCTTTTGGGTAAAGGGAAATATGATGGCCTGCTTCGATTCGTTTAAAGGCGATGACAATATGAATAAATAAATTATTAATAGCAATATCAGACAACGTGATCCCATTTTCCTGCATCGTCGTCACCAGAATGTCCCAAATGTCGGCCAAGTGCTCTTCTTTCATAAATGCGGTCAATTGCAGGCTTGTTAAATCAGCCGCCACGGTTTTTCGTTCAAACACATACTCAGCCATGCAAAACCGGCGCTTAAGTTCATCACCCTTAAGATATAAACCGTAATTGGGCCTTGTGGCGACTTGAAGCCCGTACCTAGCTAAAATCAATTTGGCGTTTTTCAAGTCATTTTGCAAACTTGATTTGCTAATAAACAGATCATCAGCCAAGTCGTCTAACTTAATATACTCTTCAGCAAGCAATAGTTTCTGAATTAACCGGATGACTCGCTCTTCTGGGCTGATCGGGGCGCCGTGGTTGCCCGTCGTTTCTCTTTGTAAAAATTGGCGGAACTGTGCCTCATCTTTAATCGTCAGCTTATAGCCTTTACCAGGCACGGATTCAATGCCAGCATGAATGTTGGCCAACTCCGTCTGCAGTTGTTTCACATCATCACGCACTGTCCGCGGCGTAACTTGGTTGACGCTGGCCAAGTAACGGCTGGTGACATACCCTTGTGTGCCTAGCAGCTCTCTCAAAATTGATTGTAAGCGTCGATTCATGATGCCCTCCTTCCTGCGAAAAGAACGCAAAAGGAACACTCCTTTTACGTTCTCAGCCCTCGCTAAAACCCATTTTGCTGCGACACGCCCTTTATCCATTCCGCGCTCTTTTTCAGTGTCCGCTTTTGCGTTTGCACATCGACTGAAATAAACCCATAGCGATTTTTATAGGCATTGGTCCATGACCAGTTGTCCATGAACGTCCATAAATGGTAGCCGCGGACATTGCAGCCTTCTTGAATCGCCTGGTGAAGCCATTTTAAATGCCCTTTTATAAACTCAATCCGGTACTCATCTTGAATTTGCCCATTTTCCATAAACCGTTCTTCGTTTTGTACGCCCATGCCATTTTCAGATACAAACGACTCAATGTTTCCATAGTTATCTTTTAAATTGACCATAATGTCATAAATGCCTTTTTCGTAAATTTCCCAGCCACGGTAATGGTTCATTTTCCGTCCAGGCATGTCATAATGGTCAAAAAACCATTCTGGCATAAACGGCGACGCGGGATTAGGCAAATGTTCTTTTGCTTTTACACGCCGAGGCTGGTAATAATTTACGCCAAGCAAGTCAATCCGCTGTGCGTTAATAAGAGCAACATCTTCTTTTTCATAGGTTGGCAATTGCCCATACTCATCAAGCAAGGCGACAAGCTCTTTAGGAAAAGAACCAAGGACAACAGCGTCTAAAAAACTGCGGTTAAAAAACAAATCGGCAATCGCGGCTGCTTTTTGATCCCCTAGATGGTCGCTGCGCGGGTATGAAGGCGTCAAATTAAGGATGATGCCAATCTTTCCATCTTCGATAGAACGTGTACGGAACGCCGCCACTGCCAGTGCATGGGCTAAAACCGTATGGTAGGCGACCTGGAATGCCCTTCTTGCATCCACTATGTTTGGGTAATGAAAATCGTAAAGATAGCCGCCCTCGACTGGCACAATCGGTTCGTTAAATGTAAACCATTTTTTCACTCGATCGCCAAACAAGTCATAACAAGTAGCAGCATACTTGGCATACAATTCGACCACTTCGCGATTTTCCCAGCCACCTTTTTCTTGCAGCTCAAACGGCATGTCAAAGTGGAACAAGTTGACAAACGGCTCAATGCCATTAGTAATCAGCTCATCAATAACATTGTTGTAAAAGGCGACTGCTTCCTTATTCACTTCTCCCTCGCCGCCAGGAATCAGCCGTGACCATGAAATGGAAAAACGAAAACTATTATGCCCGATCGATTTCATCAACGCAATATCGTCTTTGTACCGGTGATAGAAATCAGACGTTTCACTCGGCCCTACTTCTTCAAAAAAGCGGTTTGGCTCGATTTCATACCAGTAGTCCCAGATGTTTTTTCCTTTCCCACCTTCATTGGCAGCTCCTTCCATTTGCGTTGCCGAAACAGCCGATCCCCACCAGAAATCTTTCGGGAAAGAATACGCTTGTGCCATCTTATAAAAGTCCCCTTTTCGTACGGTATATTTCAATGATTTCGATTGCTAAATCGCGTACGGTCATCGACGTCATCAAGTGGTCTTGTGAATGGATCAGCAGCACGTTTAACTCTGTCCGCACTCCATTTGCTTCTTGCTGGATTAAATTTGTCTGAAATTCATGGGCTTTAGCCAGCTCTCTTCCTGCCTCTTCTATTAACTCATCCGCTTGTTCAAATGCGCCTGCTTTTGCCGCTTGAATTGCTTCCATCGCGCTTCCTTTCCCATTTCCAGCGTGCAAAATGATACGGAAGGAAACCTCTGTTATATCCGTCGATTTCTCCACTATTCTCACCCATCCTATCTAAGCTGTTTTCGTTGGTCTGCCTTCGTTTTGTTCATTTTCATAGTATTGCTTATCCATCACTTTCAAAAATGGCCACCAAATGACAAATACGATCGCCATGTTTACAACTTGCAAGACCGCTCCTTGCCATGAATTCGTCGCCAGCGCTCCGCTAATAATAGGTGGCATTGTCCATGGTACGATTGCTCCATACGGGGCTGGCACAAGCCCGGCCGCCATCGTGAAGTACGTGAAAATCGTCACCACGACTGGCGCAAACAGCCACGGGATAAGGACGAGTGGGTTCATAATGATCGGCAAGCCAAAAATAATCGGTTCATTGACATTAAACAAACCAGGAGGGCCACCGATTTTTCCAAGTTGTTTTAGTTGGCGGCTGCGGCCAATCAAGAAAATCGCAATAATAACGGCTAGCGTCATACCAGACCCGCCAATACCGACAATAAACGATTCCATAAACGGCTTGCTTACAATATGAGGCAGCTCATTGCCTGCGTTGTATGCATCCAAGTTTTCTCCCGCCAATGTGAACCAAATCGGGTCAAGGACAGAGTTGATAATAATTTGGCCATGCAAACCGAAAAACCAGAAAACTTGTATCAACAGCACGGCGATGATCGTTGCAGTCAAGCCGCTTCCAAGTGCTGTTAACGGCGCTTGAACCGATGTGTACACAAAATTTTGCACGGTCTCAAAAGGTGTAAACGAAAAGGCGATACGCACCAACAAGAAAAACGAAAGTGTCATCGTAATTGGAATCAAAGAACTAAACGAACGGGACACCGCATCTGGCACACCGCTTGGCATCTTAATCTGCCAATTTTTGTTTACAAAAGAGCGGTACAGTTCCGCAGACACAAATGCTGTAATAATCCCGACAAACATTCCTTGTGCGCCTAAAACGCCAACTGGAATAACACCGGTCGTCTCATCGACGTGTTGCGGGATTAAAATCAGAAAAGCAGCAAGAGCAGTCACGCCGCCAAAAATCGCCTCGCCTCCGTAGCTTTCCGTCAGTTTATAGCCAATGCCGACGATGACAAACGTCGCCATAATCGCCAACGTTGCCGACGAAGCACTGCCGATCAGTTCCTGATATTGGGCGTAAGTGGCTTCACTCATCAAGCGGTCAATAAACGGAAGATTGGCGATAACGACAAAAATCGAACCGAAGATAATGAGCGGCAGCGCAACCATAAAGCCATCACGCAATGCTGTTAAATAACGATTGTTGTTTAACTTGTCTGCAAGCGGCATTAATACATTCTCGAGTACATCCATGAAGCGATTCATCCACCATCACCCTTTCCGGCGACTATTTTTTTACTTCTCAGCTAGTTCTAGTGCCCGCTTTATCACAGCCATGCCGTCGACACGCCCATACGCAACCGCATCAATAATCTCGACAGGAACGCCAATTTCCTTGCCTTTTGCCTCGTATTTCTTTTTCATAAAGCGCATTTGCGGTCCTACTAACAGCACGTCCGCTTTTTCGATTTCTATCAATGCCTTATCTTGGGCAACCGCCCAAATTTCCGCTTCTACCCCTAATTCGGCTGCGGCTTCCTTCATTTTTGCTACAAGCAAGCTCGTAGACATTCCTGCTGAACACGCCAACAACACGTTCATCGTTCATTCCCCCTTAACTTCGCGTCTTTCACCATTCATCTTAAAATGAATCCGCTTACAACTACACCTAATTTTTTTCCGCAGACTGCGGAAATGATGGAAAATTAGCCATATAAACGGAAAAAACAGGCATAAAAAATAGAGCAAACAAACTCATAGCGAGGTTGTTCCCCCCATAAAAAAACACTTGTTAACTTCCCCAGTGGTGGGGCCTCTCCACATAATCAGGCAATACCGTTGTTTCATCCCCTTTAGCCGATTGAATCTGTGACTGTGTTAAGAAGAGTGCTCCAACCAGGTTTGCCCCGCTTAAGTCGGCATCTCGCAAGTCAGCGCCAATAAAGTCCACTCTTCGTAAATCACTATTGGTCAAGTTGGCAGCAATGAGAAACGTTCCCCTTAAATCATGCCCTTTCATATCGACGTTGGCGAGGTTTGCGCCTATATAATCTACCCGTTTCTTTTTTGTCCCGCTGCCTTTCCTCTTCTTCCGATATTGTGACCGGTATATATCACTAACTTTTATGAACACAGGATTTATTTTACTTCTATGTGCTTCAATATCTAACGCCAATATTTCTTCCGGTTTTTTAATCGTTAATGTATAAGTCAAATCATACAAAGTCTGAATTTCTAGTTTCAAGTCCTTGGCTTCTTCTAACTCGATCGCTTGCTTTAAATAGAAAAGCATTTCATGTAGCTGCTGCACAATCGGAAAGACGGAGAACATTTCCTCGGCCATGCGATTATCTTCACGCCAATCCTTACCCTTATAGACAACTTGTGATACTTTTTGACCCGCCCCAAAACATTCGTAACTGACGCAGCCCTGAAAGCCTTTTTCTCGTAGCGACCCGTGAATCGAACAGCGATGATCGGAACATAAGTGGCGGCACGGTTCCCCACTGTCTTTATCATAAGGAAAGTCATTCGATTTCATGTAAGGCAGGGACACGCAACAGAGCGCAAAACAGTTTAGGCAATCCGATTTTACATCGCTTTCCATGGACATACAACTCCCTATAATGGCAAACCATATATATTTATTATAAAGAAGTTTTGCGCCCCAGCAATCATCGATTTTTCAACACTCGTTTGCTTTGTATATCGGGCGTCTGCCAGGTTTCTAAATGCTCGCAGCAAACGAATCGTTCGTCAAAGCCGCTCAATCAGTGATCTTCGCTAATTTACGCAGGACGTTTATAAACAAATAATTCATGCTTTTCGATTGATACCTCGTCTGATTAAAACTCCCTATAAGATAGACATCCATCGCTGGTAAATAGAGCATAAAAGAACCGCTAGCGCCGAGATGCCCCCATACTGTATATTTTCCTGTGAACGGAAGAAATTGCAGCTTCATGAGACCATATCCGTATTTCAATCCTAACCGCATCTTTCCCCAGTTTTGCATGAGGCGCAAGCTCTCTTGCGTTAACAGTTTATTGTTAACGAATGCTTTCATAAAAAGCAAGAGATCCTCTAATGTACATACTGTCTGACCACCAGAATAAAAACTACTAAAACTGCGGTATTGCTCCACGTTTACTTTAAGATCGTCAAGAAAGAGATGGGCAACTGGGTAGTCACTTTTTACAGCAGGCTCAGAAAACTGTCCTAAATAAGAATGCTTCATCTTCAACGGCTTAAAAATGTACTCATGCAATACATCTGCATAGGGCTTTGACGTAATCGACTCAATGATCAGCCCGAGTAAATTGTAGCCTGTGTCTGTATAGTGGAAGCCTTGCCCTGGTGGAAAGCGCGGTAATAGATGTTCTTTCGACCATTGAACCGTTTCTTCAGGTGTCCAGAAACGGGACGGCTCATCCAGTATTTCCTGTAGAAATGGTTTACGGCGTTTAGGTTTATCTTCGAAAAAATCGGGCAGACCTGATGTATTGCTTAATAAATGTTTGATCTGAATATCAGACGAATACTCTTTTCCTTTATAAATGTGCAGCCCTTCCATCAGGCTTTCAGGCAAGTAACGAGCAATCGGATCTTCAAACTTGGCGAGACCGTTTTCAACTAACTTCGCAACGATCGCTGAAGTGAATGTTTTTCCCACACTTGCCGTATGAAAAGGCTGGTCTGGGTTCACCCGCTTATTGTCCGTGCGTCCTGCTGCCATCGGCCAGTGGATGCCGAGCCGTTCTGAATGTACTAACAGGTAGACGTTATGCAATTTCCGATCGGCGTTCACTTTTGCTGCTAGCTTTTGCTCGATTTCCGATCGGATCGCTTCATGTTCCATCTCGTTTCCTCCCTTTCAATTGCCTCGTCTGTGAGAATCAGTCGGACGAATCCTCTTGCTTGCGTAACTTAGCAGCAATGACAACGTCTTCGGCAACGCTATCCAAAAGCTTCCTCATGCTCTTTAAATCAAACTCAGGTGGCAGCTGCCGATTGACAACCATCATTGTTAATCCTGTTTGAAAAGCCCTCATTTTGAGCAAAATCATTCTCAGTTCCTGTTCTTCAAAACCTGCTAACTCCGGATCGGTTTTCATATTGTTTACAAGCTCTGTTCCCATATCCTGATCATAATTTTTCAAGTAATCGTTTGGCTTCATAGCTAAATCTCGGACCAACGCTGGATACTCCTGGGCAAATTGAAGGCTCGCGGCTCCGATATCACCGAATGGACTGCCTGTATTTTGCTCATGGATCATCTGTTGCCCGATTTGGCTAACTTTCTTTACAACTGCTTGTTTAAGCTCCTCTACATCCGAAAAATTCACGTAAATCGGAGCAATCGAACTTCCAAGCCGATCAGCCACTTTTCGGATCGTCATGCTGTCGATCCCTTCCTCTTTCGCAATGCTCCACGCCGCTTCAATGATTTGTTCCGTTGAAAATTTCTTTTTAGGTGGCATATTAACTCTCCTATTATATATATATCAATTGTTATATATCATATGATATTTAATTAGCAAAAACCAGCTTTTTATTCATTTGCTAAATAAAGCTTGTCCTATATAAACAAAAGGAAGCCGCCTTCCTCACAAATAAGGCTGCTTCCTTTTTACGATTACAAACCTTAAGCCCAATGCGCTATTCCCAACTCTAGCCTCGCTTGCATTGATCGCTTTGCAAGCAATAAGCTGCAGAACAATTTCACTTTTTCTCCCTCCAGCTGTAAGGCAATAGTTCTTGCAGCGAAACGATTTGGTCTTCTGATACCATAACTTGAGTCTCGCCATTTGCGTCATTCATTTGGCTTATAAATTCCCGGCATCTTCCACAAGGAGGTAAAATGCCACCATCCCAATCAACGGCAATCATTTTCTTAATATGGCTTTCCCCAGCCGTAATCATTGCCGCAGCAGCAGCATGCTCTGCGCAAAATCCCATAGAACAGGCCGTATCAATACAAACACCTGTATAAATGTTGCCGCTCGCAGTTTCAATTGCTGCTCCGACACCGCCGACTTCAACCACATCAGATAATTTCCGAGGGTGTATCACCGCTTTCGCTTCCGCATAAAGTTGATCAAATGTCACTTTACCACTCCTTTATTGGAGATATCTTGACTGAAGTATATCAAAAGTCAACGAACGCTTTGGTGTTGCCACCATGTTAACAGAAAAAGTACAAAGCAAGCGCTACTCCGATAACGCCCTTCAGCTACATGACAGAAAATTCGATTATATAAGTACATCAATTTATCAGGCAGAGAGCGAGAACAAAAGTGGAACTTGTAGAAGCTTGTCCGAATATACAACCCTACTTTATTCCACTTTAGCCCTCAACCTATAAAAGAGGATTCTTTACTTCATTGATTTATTTAACTTAGTACCTAATAATAGGCTCTTCTAGTAAGAGCTTTATACTGTATAGTTTTTTGACGCACCTAGGCCGCATAGAAACAGCACAGCGCTAACGATAAACAACAGCACTAGTGGCAAGTTCCAGCCTGCTGTCACATCATGAAGGAAACCGAACAAGATCGGCCCTGTTGCCGCCAACAAATAGCCAACAGATTGGGACATACCGGATAAAGACGCTGCATCGTAGGCATCTTTCGTCCGCAAACTTAAAAAAATCATAGCCAAACTAAACGCACATCCACCGGCAATTCCGAGTAAAATCGTCCATAACGAAATAAGTGCTTGATTGCCGAAATAAAAGCCGCCTAATGAAACAAAAAACAAAACAGCCATTATGGTGACCAGTAAATGTTGGTTCTTCATGCGTCCTGCAAGGATTGGCACGATAAAGGATACGGGAAGCGTAGCCATTTGAAACAGCGATAGCATCCAACCAGCGCTATCTTCACTCAACCCCCGGCTTGTCATCATTTCAGGCAGCCAAGTGATCAAAACATAGAAAAGGAGAGACTGCATTCCCATAAAAAGGGTAATTGTCCATGCCAGTGGTGAACGCCACAGGCTTCGCCTTACCACTCCACCAGGCGTTGTGACCACAGCTGATGTGTGACTCCCACGGACTCTAGGGAACCAGAATAGTGCGGCGATCAAAGCGAGTATGCCCCAAACTCCAAGTGCGCCATTCCAACCGAAACCGAGATTACGGGCGAGCGGAACGCTGATGCCAGATGCGATCGCACCGCATAAATTCATCGACACTGCGTAAATCCCTGTCATTAGCCCAACGTTATTAGAAAAGTCCCGTTTAACTAGACTTGGAATGAGCACGTTGCACACCGCAATCGAGAGGCCAAGTAAAACAGTGCCTGCAAACAAAGAAATGGTTGCACTCAGCGAGCGAACAGCGATTCCCGTCATAAGGAGAACCAATGCACAAAACAAGACTCGTTCCATCCCGAAACGGCGCGCCAACGTAGGCGTGAACGGGGAAAGGAGCGCGAAAGCCAGCAACGGCAATGTCGTCAGCAGGCCTGCGACAGTGTTCGATAACCCGAGAGATTCGCGAATCGATCCTACCAATGGGCCAACTGACGTTAGTGGCGACCGCATTGTTAGTGAGATCAGGACGATGCCGAAGACGAGCGCCCAACTCAATGAAGACGACTGCTTCGCCACAGTTGACTTTATGCCACTTTGTACGCTCATAGCTGTTCTCCCTCTTCTTGAGTAATAACATCCTTCGATTCCTCGATATAGCGATGAACGGCTGCCACGGCACGATCACCGTCCTGAGCGACAATCGCTTCGACCAATTGCCGATGCATTTCCACGAAGTCGGCATCGACTTCATAACGAGTTAGGCTTGTAATCGAATCGTGCATTGCTTCACCGATATGGCTGTAAATTTCAATTAGTATTTCATTGTGAGATGCATGGATGATCGTTTGATGTAAATGAATGTCTGCTGTTACAAAGCGATCAATGTCACCGCGTTTTGCTGCAGCCTCGCAACGTTCCAACTGAAGCAGAAGTTCGTTCGCCTCGTCGTCTGTCCTCCGTTGGGCTGCTAGATGAGCTCCCTCGCGCTCGAGCGCATACCGGACTTCTAACGTTTGCAACGTATCGGAGCGTAAAATACGTTTTTTCAACACAACTCCTAAAGCACTCGAAGAACAAACATACGTTCCATCTCCTTGTTTCGTCTTTAAAAGTCCCATATGGATTAATGCCCGAATCGCTTCTCTCAACGTATTGCGACTTACGTTTAATTCAGCCATCAACTCCGGCTCGGCTGGGATGCGCATCCCAACACTCCATTTACCCGATTCAATCATATTTTCGATTTGTAGCGCCACTTGCTCAACTAGAGTTTGCCGATTTGTTCTCTGAAGCATATGTCGATCCTCCGATCTTGCAGTTATCAAACATAGGATGTTTGGATGATTGGTATTATATCATGTCCATTAAATAAAAATCAACTAGCAGATACACCTACACCAAGTAAGAGAGGCTTTAAACTCGCATAATCCAATCGATGGCTAAATAGGATACCTTACCTTTTTTCCCGCTCTCATTTTGCAATTCCACCTATTTGTATTACAATTAAAATATAAGATAAAGAATGCTTTTGGCAGAATGGTGGGACAACAATGCCTGAAAATAAACTTGATTTAATTGGAAGCCGTGTCAGCCGGCAAACATTGGCGCAACAGGTGGAGGAAAAAATTGTCGACTTGTTGATTACAAACAAGCTTAAGCCGGGAGACAAATTGCCTCCAGAAATGGAATTGATTTCGATGCTTGGTGTCAGCCGCCCAGTGCTGCGCGAAGCAATGAGTTCCCTTGAATCATTGGGAATTGTGAAGCGGAAAACACGGGACGGAACCTATTTCACAGAAAAAATTAGCAGCAAACCGTTTTCGACCATGCTTTCCCTTGTGAGCGACAATATTGAAGCGATTATTGAAGCCCGCACTTCGCTAGAGTTAGGGCTTGTCGTTTTTGCCACTGAAAAAATATCAGCACACGACTTGGAGCGTTTGCAAACGACGATTCAGGCGATTAAGGAAAGTGTGGACGATGATTATGGCGAGCATGACTTGCTGTTTCACCGCATTATTGCCCAAAGTGTAGACAATCCGATTTTGCAAGGAATGGTCGATTCGCTTTTGCTGACCCATGCAAAAATAAATGTGCAAATTAAACAGAGGGAACGGGATAAGACGGTTGCGCACCATCAAGCTATTTACGATGCTCTTGCCAATCGCGACGGCCAAGCTGCCTTTCGGGCAATGCATGAGCACTTAATGTTTGTTCGCAACAAAGTCCTTGAGCCGAACCAGTAACTATGAACCCCCGCTCTATTCGTATCTTCTCTTGGCTGCCTCGTCTAACAAGTTTTCTATCAGTTGAGTGCAGTGATCGACTTTGTCGACAACCTCAAACGTGCTTTTTTTGGGCACGTTTTTTTGTGGTTTCCAAATTTAAAATTGGCTAACTATTTAATTTGTCTTACAATAAAACGAAATTACCATAAGGAGTTGATCGATTCGATGCAAACCAATAAGCTGACTGGCATTCTCGGCTTCCCTGTTTCGGCCTTTGATAAAAATGGGGCGCTTGATGAGCATGCACTCCACCGAAATATTACGTTTTTAATTGAAGAAGGCTTGGAAGCGATCTTTGTCGCCTGCGGGGCGGGGGAATTCCATGCCATTAGCAAAGCCGAGTATGGGACAATATTGGATGTTGCTGTAGATGCGACCCAAAAACGCGTTCCCCTCTATACTGGAGTTGGCGGAAACATCCAAGACGCCCTTTCCTTCGCACGGCTTTCAGAAGAAAAAGGCGCCGACGGTTATTTAATCCTGCCCCCCTACTTGATTAACGGCGAACAAAACGGTCTACGCGCTTATTTGTCAGCAATTATTGAATCAACTTCCCTTCATGCGATTGTTTACCAGCGTGATAACGCTGTATTAGAAGGGGATACACTTGAATCGCTGCTCGTCTACCCACAGTTAGTCGGATTAAAAGATGGCATCGGCAATATGGAGCAAAACATTGAATTCACTCAGCGATTTGGCGAGCGGTTGCTATGGCTAAACGGCATGCCGATGGCAGAATTAACGATGCCTGCTTATTGGCCCATTGGCTTCCACTCGTATTCATCGGCGATATCTAATTACATTCCACACATTTCTAGATGCTTTTTTGAAGCTTTAAAACGCGGCGATCATGAGGCTGTTCGCACCCTTTATAAGGATGTCCTTCTGCCAATTAATGTGATTCGCCGCCAGAAAAAAGGCTATGCGGTTTCATTAATTAAAGCCGGAATGGAGATCGTTGGCTTGCCTGTTCAAGAGCATGTCCGTGCCCCGCTTGTGCCTGTCGAAAAAAGCCATTACAAGCAGCTGGCGCAGATTTTAGAAAACGCTCACAAAAAGTACCCACGCAATCATATTTCGCTATAACAATAAAGAAAGGAGTCTTTTTTATGGATGCACGCAATTTTATTTACGGCCAATGGGTGCCTGCTGTGGACGGTCAAACAGCAAAGAGCATCAATCCTGGCAATCTAAACGATACAGTCGGCACGTATCAGGATTCGACCGAAGCCGATGTAGAACAGGCGGTGCAAGCAGCTCGAGAAGCAGCTAAGCCGTGGCGCAAGTTAAGCGGGGCAGAGCGGGGGGCTTTCCTTTATAAAACCGCAGACATTATGGAAGAACGCCTTGACGATATTGCCGAGACTGCGGCACGGGAAATGGGCAAAACATTGGCCGAAACAAAAGGCGAAACGCTGCGCGGCATTGCGATTCTCCGCTATTATGCAGGAGAAGGGCTGCGCAAGAACGGCGACGTCATTCCTGCCAGCGATGCAAAGGCGCTTATGTATACAACCCGTGTACCCCTTGGCGTCGTAGCGGTCATTACGCCATGGAATTTCCCGATTGCGATTCCTCTTTGGAAAACGGCCCCTGCTATCATTTACGGCAATACAGTCGTCCTCAAGCCTGCTTCAGAAACGGCAGTTACGTGCGCAAAAGTGGTTGCATGCTTTGAAGCGGCCGGGTTGCCCCCTGGCGTCTTAAATTTCATTACAGGCTCAGGGGCAAAAGTTGGCCAAAGCCTTGTTGAACATCATAGGGTGAACGCAATCACATTTACTGGTTCGAACACAACTGGCAAGAAAATTGGCCAAACAGCCCTTGCCAGGGGGGCGAAGTACCAGCTTGAAATGGGGGGCAAGAACCCTGTCATTGTGGCCGCCGATGCTGACATTGAGCAAGCAGTAGACGCGACATTAAGCGGAGCGTTTAAATCAACTGGCCAAAAGTGTACAGCGACAAGCAGAGCGTTTGTCGACCGTGCTGTTTACTCCACTTTTAAGAAATTGCTATTAGAAAAGACAAAAGAAATCGTAGTAGGTGACAGCCTTGATGCAAAAACGTGGATGGGACCACTCGCTTCCAAAAATCAGCTAGCCAATTGCCTTGCCTACATAGAAAAAGGCCTGAGTGAAAAGGCGACGCTATTAACTGGTGGGCATGCCATCGATCAAGAAAAAGGTTCCTTTATCGAGCCGACGATTTTTGAATGCCGAGATCACCATTCCTCCATCGCCCAAGAAGAAATTTTCGGCCCTGTCCTGGCTTTATTTGAAGTGGACGGCATCGAAGAAGCGCTTCGTTTGGCCAATGATGTGCCATACGGGTTAAGTGCTTCAATTTTCACAAAAGATATTGCCAATATGCTTGCCTTTATTGAGGATATGGACGCTGGTCTCATTCGGGTCAATGCCGAAAGCGCAGGAGTTGAACTGCAAGCCCCATTTGGCGGGATGAAACAATCCAGCTCCCATTCCCGCGAACAGGGGGAAGCAGCGAAAGAGTTTTTTACAGCGACCAAAACGGTTTTTGTAAAAGCATAACAGGCAACGTAGGAGGTCTCTCCTGCAATCCGACATGTAATCGCTTACTAAAAAGGGGGAATTAGATTGCTCAAACGTTACCACTCCGATGTTTACGCCAGCCTCGCCTTACAATGTTTAGCGGTGCTTATGTTTGTCGCCTCCTTGCGAATGGAAACGTTGACGATTTTATCGATTGGCGTTGGCTCACGCTTTTTGCCGATGTTGATGGCTGCTGGCATTTTTCTCCTTAGTACGCTTCTTTTGTTCGGCGGGCTTAAGAAACAAACAGAACCAGTTAGTGAAACGGCATCTGCCGTTGACATCCCAGACGTAGACAACAACCAGCCGCAGCAAAAAACAAGCAATGAAAAGACAACGGTTCTAGCAACAAGCCTGTTGCTGATTGGCTACGTTGTAGCACTGCCGGTACTCGGCTTTATTTTGGCATCGACATTGTACATGGCCGGGCAATCGTTGATGATGACAAGTCAACATAAAAAGCGCTTTTTTATGTTTGTTTTGCCGATATCGTTCGCAGTCTCTTTACTGCTGTATTACGTCTTTCGGGTAGGATTTAACTTAATGTTGCCCATTGGCCTATTCGGCTAACAAATGAAAGGAGGCGTGTCTATGCTTGAACTGATTGAAACTGGTTTTCTCAGTATCCTTAACATAGAAACGATTGTGATTGTTTTTATCGGTGTTGCCCTAGGCCTTGTGTTTGGCGCCATTCCTGGGTTAACAGCTGTAATGGCGATCGCGATTTGTTTGCCGATTACATTTGGGATGACACCCATTAATGGTTTGTCCTTGTTAATGGGCTTATACATTGGCGGCGTCTCCGGGGGCTTCATCCCCTCTGTCCTCCTAAACATCCCCGGGACTCCCTCAAGTATTGCCTCGACATTTGATGGTTATCCGATGGCACAAAAAGGGGAAGCTGGCCGAGCCTTTGCGTTAACGATTGTATTTTCGTTTTTAGCCGGTTTGCTTAGCCTCTTGGTGTTGATCTTTATTTCACCCGTCTTAGCCAGTGTAGCGATTCAGCTTTCGCCTTTTGAGTATTTTGCGATCACGGTTTTTGCTTTGACGATGATTACATCCCTTTCAGACGGCTCCATGTTGAAAGGCCTCATTGCAGGTATGCTCGGTATAAGCCTGGCTACAGTAGGCTTTGCGCCGATAGACTCTTATCCGCGTTTTACGTTTGGTTTGCCTGAACTGGAGGCTGGCTTCAATGTCCTTCCAGTGCTTATTGGCTTATTTGCGATAACGGAAATTTTAAAAACGTCGTCTGACCGTAAGCAAATTGAAACGAAAAATATCCAAACCGCTTACCGTCTAAAAGACCTTGGTTTAAGTTTTAGTTATTTTTTCAAACAAAAATGGAATTGGCTTCGCTCTACCATTATTGGCGTCACCGTTGGCATTCTGCCAGGGCTTGGCGGATCAGCGGCCAACATTATCTCCTACGTAACCGCTAAAAATCAATCGAAGCACCCAGAAACGTTTGGAAAAGGAGAGCCTGCAGGTGTTGTCGCTGCTGAATCTTCCAATAATGCGGCCATTGGTGGGGCGCTCGTGCCGCTTTTATCGATCGGCATTCCCGGCGACGGCGTAACGGCACTTTTAGTCGGCGGGTTAATGCTCCACGGCTTAAATCCTGGTCCGCTCCTGTTTGAGCAAAATGGCGAAGTGATGTACGGAATTTTTGCTGCGCTCCTTTTGGCTAATGCTTTTATGGCCCTTTTGCTTATTATCGGAATGCGTTTCTTTATCCGTGTCCTTCATGTGCCGCGACATGTGCTGTTGCCCATTATTGTCGTCCTTTGCGTGATTGGCGCATTCGGCGTAAACAACCGGCTGTTTGATGCGCTCGTTCTTGTGCTTTGTGGTGTCATTGGTTACATCTTCGCCAAATTAAAGTTTCCGGTTATGCCGATTGTGCTCGGTTTTATTCTCGGCCCGATTTTAGAAACCAATTTGCGGCGTGGACTGATGCATTCCAATGGCGACTTTCTTCCATTTGTCACGTCACCGATTGCTGCTGCCTTTCTATTGCTTGCCGCTGGTTCGTTTTTAATGGCAATCCGCAAAAATCGGAAGCGTTCAGCAACAATTTAATAAAGGAGGAATGGTTCGTGAAAACACATATGCTTTGTCCTGTTCTTTTGGCTTCTGCCCTGTTGTTCTCAGGCTGTACAACGATTGGCTTTCATGCGCCGACATCTGGTTCAGAAAAGAAATTACCCTCTGCCAGCCAGATTGACGCCTATCCGAACCGCCCGATTGAAATTATTGTCCCGACTGGAGCCGGCGGGGACACCGATTTAGGAGCACGGCTTCTTGGCCGTTATTTAGGTGAAGAAATGGATACATCGTTTATTGTCACAAATATTGCCGGAGCGGGAGGAAGCATGGGCTCCAGGGAAGTGCTCGAAGCCGATCCAGACGGCTATAAAGTCTTGTTTTTCCACAACAACTTGCTCATCAACAAGCTATATGGCTTATCAACTTTTAATCACAATGATTTTAAGATTGCCGGCATTGCCCTAATGGATCACGGCGACACGTTTATTGTTCATGGGGATGCCCCTTACCAAACGGCAAACGAATTAGCGCAAGCTGCCATCGAACAGCCTGGTGAACTTTCGTTTGCAACGGAGGTCGGTGGCTATACACATTTGCAGATGATGGCGTTTGAGGAAGCGACAGGAGCGGACTTAAAGCCAATTGATGTCGGTGGCGCGTCTGACAAACTCGTAGCCCTTTTAGGCAACCAAGTTGACATTGTCCCGATCGCCTACGGGGTAACAGCCGATTATATTGAAAATGGCGATTTCGCCTCAGTCGGCGTCCTGTCATCAGAACAACATGCCCTATATGACAACACGCCTACTTTTTTAGAGCAAGGCATTGATATAGAGTTTGAGAAATTTTTCTTCTTTGCTTTTCCGCAAGAAACGCCCGATGCGATTGTCGCCCGCTTTTCTGAAGCACTAAAAGAAGTCGTAGAAAACAATGAAGCCTACCGCGAGCAGGCTGAATCGTATTACACCATCCCGACTTATATCGCCCCTGAAGAAGCGACACGATATATGGATGATGTGAGTCATTCCTACGAGCGCTTGATAGAGCGTCTAGAAACACAAATGGACTAAAAAGGGCTATCCCATTAGGCTAAGTAACTGGCCTAATGGGATAGCCTCTTTATTTTTTGCTTACCATTTTGTTCCTGTCACTTCATTCAAGGCATTAAGCAATGCTTTTATGTAGCCAATTGAATAGGCAAAGCCAATGCTTCCATAACTCCACCCAATATTAGAGTGGGCCCAATTAGCATCTAAATCTGGGCTGTCTCCTTCTAAAACGGGGACATGATCAGGATTGAGGCATCCATCATAGCCGACTTTTTTTAATTCGAGCAGCAGTTTAAACATGTTCATATCGCCATCATCGAGGAGTGCTTCCTCAAAAGCACCCGCTGTTGGCAAAGCACCGCGCACATTGCGGAAATGAATCAAAAACAAGCGCCCTTTTCGGCCGTAATGATTGATTTCATCGACAACAAGGGAACTTCCTCCCTCTTCTGCACGCGTTCCCATACAATAGATGTAACCAACTTGCTTGCTCGGGAATTCATCCATAATCCGCCTATAACCAAGCCCGCCAAAAGGCGTTCCTTGCAACGGCGAATCTGACGGATGCATTCCCAACTTAATGCCTGCCTCTTCCACCGCCGGGACTAGTTTTCCATACGCATAAAGAAAGCGCTCCCACCATTGCTCATGGGCTTCTAAAGTCGGCGCTTCATAAGGCGTTTGGCTAAAAACAAGGCTTTCACCTCTCGCCAAAGCCCCGCCCCGTTGCCTTGCTTTGTAACTTTGAGTCAAATGATTAAACGTATCTCCAGCAAACCGCTGGCGTACAATCGGTATTCCTGCTTCAGCAAATACGTTGATGGCCGCCACCGAATGATCGACTTCCTTCTCACTTTCTTCAGCTCCTGCCATAAAAGCGGCTGATAAATCAGGAAGCGTAACCCGGTTAATGTCGAGCCCAAAGGAACGAATTCGCCGTTTCAACCGGAGCAACGCATCCAAATCAGGATAGCCTTGCTCCTTTACTCCAGGGAAGCTTGAACCACTGCCAAAATCAATACAATCCACGCCCAATTGTGTCATTTGCTTTAAGTCGCCATCTGACAAATCACACGTTGTTGTCGTAACCGATACCCTCATTCCTGATCCCCCTAGCAAATTTTTGATAAATTAATTGTAAGACAAATAGACATTTCAGTCAATTACATTTTCACCTATACAAAAAAACACCCTGAGCACAATCAGCGTGTTTTCAATCAATGTCTTTTATTCATGAAGCATACGCCTATAATGAAGGGAGACACGTTGCTTCGAGATATTCTCCAAGTAGTTCTCAGCTAATTCTGTCGCTTGTCTTGCTTCAGAAGAAACAAGTTCAATCCGCATCGCCATATCTCTTGTCAATTCTTTTTCCTTCTCCTCAAGGGCGTCAATAAACGCGCCGCTGCTTGCGCCTAAGCTGGCTCGCAGCGATTGGCCCAAAGCGGCTTGAATCACATAAAGCTGCTTAAGCGACAGCTCAAGCTGAAGTCGCTTCCACGCATAGCTTGGCGGTTCTTTAAATTGGTGTGTAATCACAACCGCTCCTGTATCATCAGGAATCATCACTCGTCCTCCTTCCTATTACCCCGAAAGTGTAAAAATTGCGGCAACGTTATGTTCTTCATCAAAAATATCTTCGATCCCTTCACGCATCTTTTCAAGGAAGGTGCGCTGCTTTTCCAATTGCTCCACCAAAGCTGCTTCCCATACTGGCCCTTCAGGCAATGTGATTCCGCCGATTTGGTCATGGACGACAATTCGTTCAATGCGGCTGCCCGCTGGCGCATGGCTTTTATTTAACAAGTGCTGATAGGCCTTAGGATTGCTTTCCATCTCGTTAAACGCATGGACGAGCGCCTTTTTTCGGTTTTCGACATCCTCTACGACCTCATGCTTATACAAGCGCACAAACGCTTGCACGTTTTCCTGTTGCTGCTCGACTATCGATAAGCCGTTGTAATACGCTTCGACAGTGGCACTTAAATTAACACGGATTTCCTCGCCTCCGTGTTGTGTGCTCACTATCATTTGGTTGTTGTAGTACGAAACCCCGTTTTCTTCATTCAGCGCGTTCAACAGTTCATGGATGCTGTGGCTATGGCCGATTTCACTCATAACTTCCTGCAATTCCTTTTCTAAAGCCTGCCAATGGCCATACAACTTTTCGCCATGTTCGATCAACAGCAGCAAAAAAGCCACGTCACTTCCTAATAATCCACTTCCTCCATCTTGCATTAAATACGGATATTCTTTATATACATCTTCAAGATGCTTATAATCATGAAGGGCTTGCAGCGATTCCGTCAATCCATTCAATTCTTTGACGATGATGTCTTTCGAAGCCTCATCAATGTAGCCAGCCTCGACCAAATACCCGAACACCTCTTCAGCCGAATCGTTTAAGCCTTGAACTGTCTCTATGATCGGTCCTACGTTCCGCTGGAATTGTTTAATATGGTCAAACTCTGTCAATGCCTTGCTTAACAAATCAAAGGCCTGTGGAATCTTCGCCCCTACTTGCCCTAGCGCATGGGAACGAGCCATTTCTCCCCGCATAAAGGCAGGATACTCTGACAAATCAATCGTTTCCGATTCCATCAATTGTTGAAAATCAGCCTGCAACTCGTTAAAATCATCAAACACCGTCCGCTTGAGGCCCGTCATTTCTTCCAACACACCGAGGGCACCATCCACCCCATTATCCACATACGCATCAGCCGCTGGCATAAAAATCGCTTGCCACTTAGCAATCTCCTTATCTGGCAGATTGGCAAAAAGCGGCGACAATCCTGTATAATTTTTGTTTGTTACGATCCCCTCTTTCGCTTCTTCCGGAACAGTCACAAACCCTCTCGTATTTTCCATCAACGCATAAAGAGGGTCATTGCTCGAACGGAGCTGATGGATAGAACTGGTGTCGATTTTTTCTTCTATGTACTCGACGGCGAACTGTTCGAGTTCATGAGGGGGGAGGGTGTAGATGGCGTTTTTGTCGGTTCTAGGTAGATTGAAGTTTTGATTAACTTTTTGTCTGAAATCGGTATCTGCAGTATAAAGTTGATACACATTAATTTGTGCACCATTTACTCCATAAACAGTGTTAAAATGGTTGTTTAATACTTGAGACGTCAAATTATTGTTGTTAGCAAGCGAGTGGCCTAACCCAATTATCGCTACGTCTTCATCAACAAGATTTAACTTCTCCTTGGCTTCCTTTAAAAAGATTTCAACGTCCATAGCTTGCGAAGCATCTTTTCCTTGGAACAGTCCGATCGCATTATACAGCCAATCACCAGAATCATTTGAGCCTTGTGAAACTACATACAATTGGCTAATTCCTATTTCCTCGTTTTCAAAATAAACGGCTGTACCGTCGTATTCAGATTTAACCCTATTGCTTTCATTTGAGGAATAAACTTTCATATCTGCTGGAAGCTCTTCTCCCATTTCTTCAATATAAATTCGCCGCACTTCTTTTTCAAATTCCTCTTTAGACATACCATTTTTCATTTTGTATTCCAACTGAGTAATGCGAAGCCAAACTTCGTCTTTTATTAATAGTTCGTCATTCGCCATCCGTCTCACCTCCATCGCCATGAGTTCCTGAAAACTGGATCGATTTCACCCAACGGAGCACATACTCTTCTTCTTCCGCTAAATCTATTTGACAACTTTCTGCTTCTTTATCCACACATGAAGCGATATAGAGAAATTGTATTCCTTGAGGCGCTTCTTGGGGTGACACTTTATAGCCCATGAAAATATAATTTTGATGGCCTTTAAATTCTTCTACTGTATTTCCATAGTACGTCCGTCCATGTTCATCTTCAATTTCTTTCCATTCTTCCTCATAACTCCAACGATTCCGTAAATTATCCAACAACCAGTCTGGCCTTTCAGCATACCCACTGTAATTGTATTGAAAATCAATCAAGTATCCCCGATTTTCCTCTTCACTTTCATAAGCAAAACTAATTTTTTCATAATGGTCTCCATCAATCCCAGATGCATTGTCCATAAACACGGCCTCTTCCGGAAACCATATCGTAAAGGCGCCAATTTTTGAGCGCATTAAATAATACCCATCCGCTACTGGCTCTGTCGACACCATCATTTCTCGGGAATACTCATTTTGAAACGCATCAATTTGCGGCAAGTCTGCCGGGTCCATTTCTGCTGGTGTTTTTTCTGGTTCTTCTTCTGGTGAGCTACCCATTTGGCCACATCCTCCTAACATGATGGCAATGACAACTGCCAGCAATGTCTTGCTTTTGTCCATTCTGCTCGACTCCTTAGGCCTCACTACCGCTTTTTTATCATTCTTAACATAAATATGAAAATAATGACACTGACATAAGACTTGTGAGGTTATACCTAGAGTTGTTACTTGAAAGCACTTAGAAAAGGGGAAATGCTTCTAGACTCTGCTCTCTTGTTGGTTGTCTTTTATTAATAGTTCGTCATTCGCCATCCGTCTCGCCTCCGTCGCCACGAGTACCTGAAAACTGAATTGACTTTACCCACTGGAGTATATAAGCTTCTTCCTCTGCCAAATCCATTTGACAACTTTCAGACTTTTCATCAACACAAGAAGAGATATAAAGAAATTCCATTGCTTGAGGCGCTTTTTGGGATGATACTTTGTAACCCATAAAAATATAGCTTTGATAACCTTCAATGTCCTCTATCGTATATCCATAGTATGTAAGACCATGTTCATCTTCCGTTTCTATCCATTCCTCTTCATAATCCCAGCGTCCTCTTAAATTATCTAAAAGCCGTTCTGGTTTTTTGGCATTTCCACCATAGTTATATTGAAAACCAACTAAATACCCTCTGTTTTCTTCTTCGCTTTCATAAGCAAATCTTAATTTTTCGTAGTGGTCCCCATCAATACCAGACGCATTGTCCATAAACACGGCCTCTTCCGGAAACCATATCGTAAAGGCGCCAATTTTTGAGCGCATTAAATAATACCCATCCGCTACTGGCTCTGTCGACACCATCATTTCTCGGGAATACTCATTTTGAAACGCATCAATTTGCGGCAAGTCTGCCGGGTCCATTTCTGCTGGTGTTTTTTCTGGTTCTTCTTCTGGTGAGCTACCCATTTGGCCACATCCTCCTAACATGATGGCAATGACAACTGCCAGCAATGCCTTGCTTTTGTCCACTTCGATCGACTCCTTAGGACTCACTACCGCTTTTTTATCATTCTTAACATAAATATGAAAATAACGACACTGATATAAGACTTGTGAGGTTTGAACTAGCTGAATGTTCTCAATGGAAATCACCTGTGTTAAACTTTTTTCACCGTGAATTTTCCGAATGATGAATAACAGGGGGAATTGTCTATGAGAGATAGAAGTTCGGTGGTCATAATAAAAGATGAGAAAGTCGTTTTAATTCAAAGAATTAGAGATGATGCTATGTATTATGTTTTCCCTGGTGGTGGAATAGAGCAAGGGGAAACACCAGAAGCCGGTGCCAAAAGAGAAGCATTGGAGGAGTTAGGAGTCGATGTAAAAATTAATGAGTGTATTTCCAAAATTGAATTCAACGGAACTCAATATTTTTTTCTGTCTGAAATTATTTCTGGAACTTTAGGAACTGGACAAGGGGAAGAATACATGGACAAAAATAGAGATAGCGGAACGTACTTGCCAATGTGGGTAGATATAGAAAGTTTATCATTGATTGATGTTAGACCCAGTGAAGTTGCTTTAAAAGTTCAATCGCTATTCAATTGACGCATCTCCCAAAAAATCAACACTATATATATCGATAGAAAACGTAATGAGATGCCTCATTCTCATTGCACTGTATGCCTATTTGTTGTGTTTTTGGCGAGTGTGAGTCACAATTTTCCCTTGCAAATATGAATGGCGTATTCGGTTGATTCTATTAAGTCTTTTTGCCCCTTCTGAATTCTTAAATTTAAGGCTTTGTGAAAATAACTTATAGCAAGATCGTAATTTTCTTGGTCAAACAAATTTTTGGCATAATGTTGATAAACAAAATCTAGTATACCCCGACGTTCATCACATATTTCGGCTTCTTCCATCAGTTTCTTAAACATTTGATTAGACGTATGAAAGTCTTTCTGCCATTGATATGTGTGGGCCAAACGTAGTTTATTAACAAACAAGCTATTGTCATTACTTGTGCTTTCATATGTTTGAATCGCTAACCTTAAATATTTTTTACTTTCTTCCAATTCTTTAACAGTCCGCAAATAAACGCCCATTAATCCATAGATTTTTGCTATTTCGTTTTTATCGTTCTGGAATATTGGTATTTGTTTTTTTAGAAATTCGATACCTTTCATCATTTCAGCTTTTGACAGAGGAACTTCTCGTAAATTTTCATCAAAATAAAAATCTAAATTAAATGGGATAGCAGACATGTCCATCCTTTTATTTAGACCACCTTTCAAAGGAAATTCTAAGCTTTTCATAATGGTCCCCATCCAAGCCAGACGCATTGTCCATAAACACGGCCTCTTCTGGAAACCATATCGTAAAGGCGCCAATTTTTGAGCGCATTAAATAATACCCTTCCGCTACTGGCTCTGTCGACACCATCATTTCTCGGGAATACTCATTTTGAAACGCATCAATTTGCGGCAAGTCTGCCGGATCCATTTCTGCTGGCGTTTTTTCTGTTTTTTCTTCTGGTGAGCTGCCCATTTGGCATATCCCCCTACCATCATAGCAATGACAACTTTTGTGACGAAGGGAAAAAGTGGTTTATCGGCAAGGTGGGGCAATTACGACAATTTGATTCATAAAAACAAGCATGATCCGAAAAGTGCCGAATCATGCTTGTTTGCTTTAAACTTCTTGCTGTTCTTGTTTGCCTTTTACTAAAATGGTCTCGCGGTCTCGGTACAGCAAAAATGTCGCAAGGATAAACGATAGCAAATCGGCAATAGGAAATGCTAAGAACACGCCGGTGATGCCCATATATTGAGGCAGCAACAACACAAGGGGAATTAGGAAAATGATTTGCCGAGACAGTGATAAAATCAAGGCAGGGGTTGGTTTGCCAAGAGCTTGGTACAAACCGCCGGCAACCACTTGCACGCCAGCAAGAAAGAAACCAGCGAACATGATTCTCATCGCTGTTGTGCCTGTCTCAATCGCAAGAGTGTCTGTCGTGAAAATTCGCATCGAAAGAGCTGGGAAAGCCATCATAATAAAGACAACGCCAATCGAACAGGCGACCACGACTTTTAATGTCAGCCAAATGGTCTCACGCATTCGCGCAAATTGTTTGGCTCCATAATTGTAACCGACAATCGGCATCATTCCTTGCATAACGCCAATCATTGGCATCACCGTAAACATCATAATCCGCTGGATGATGCCAAATACACCGACGTGCATATCGCTTCCATGTTGAATGAGCATCGCGTTGATGGCGATCATCATCAAACTCCCTGATGCTTGTTGGACAAATGCAGGAAAGCCGACAGACAAAATTTCCTTTACGACAGAAACCGGCAGAGACACGCTTGTCCAACTGAGGCGCAACGAACTTTCACCTTTAGCGTAATACCGCAAAATAAAGAAGCTCACCGCTCCTTGGGCAACAACCGTGGCGACGCCTGCCCCTTTAACGCCCATATCGAGAGCAAAAATGAAAATGGGGTCGAGAATGATATTCAGAATGGCCGGAATGACCATTGTCACCATCGCAAACCGAGCGTTTCCTTCCGAACGAATAATATTGTTTGTCGCAAATGTAAAAGCAAAGAATACCGTACCTAGCATGATCGGGAACATGTAGTCATAAGAATACGGCAAAATATCTGGAGTAGCGCCGAATAAGACAAGCAAATCTTCCAGAAAAAATAGCGCCGTGATTAAACCGGCAACGCTCATGACTACAATGAGCGCAAGCACTGTACCGAACACGCGATTGGCGTCTTCGTGCCTGTTTTCTCCTAACCTTCTAGAAATGACAGACGCGCCGCCAATTCCCACAGCTGCCGAGACCGCCATCATAATCATCATGACGGGGAAGGCAATCGTTAGACCCGCCACCGCTTCAATGCCAACGCCGTAGGAAATAAAGAGAACGTCGACGACATTGTAAAACGCCATGACAAACATACCGATCATGGCTGGAACCGATAGATCTCGAAGCAATTTTCCGATCGGTTCGTTTCCTAACTTTGTGCTATTGTTCGTTTGTTTCATAATTTAAAAATCCTTCCATTCGGCCAACATCACTCAAGCATTGGAGGTAAACGCTCCTCTGCTTTTCATATGAACCGTCCTTTTCCTATTAACCTAGGAGCTCTTTGCCATCTCCCTTTTTTCCTTCAACAAGTTGATTGGACAGCCACAAGCTCGCTATAATATGTTCTTCATAAGGGGCATGTTTTTCCTCCTACCTAATCATAGGGAGGGAGCATCGCGTACACAATAGTTACGGAATCTGTCTAGAATCGCCGCCTCCATTAACTCGATTACCTCTACGGCCCTAACCATACAAAAAAACTGCAGAATGCCTGTTCTGCAGCTTAACGTAAACGGCTTTACTATTGGGAAGACGCCCTAAAAAAGAAAGGCAGACATATCCGCCTTTCTTCAATTGGTTTTTAAAAAGCCCGTAGAAGATTTATAAACTTTGGACAGACAGACTGAATCCGTTTACTCTGCATCATACAGAGCCCTGAACTATGAAATTACGTGTCCAAAACAAATCCAATCTGGCTGCGCATCGTTTAAAACCCTCCTCTTTCAAGTAATCTTACTATACTGGTGAAATAGCTGTCTGTCAATGTATATTATTCTGTTTTATAATAAGCTAAATCGCCATTCATTTGTTGGTTTAAAGCTGTTAGTTTTTCGGCTGCAGTTGCGATTGTTTCTAGTGCAGCGCCTTGCTCGTCAAAGGAAGCGATCATTTCTTCAACGGATGCGGCTGTCTCTTCTGCTACACTTAACGCTTGTTCCACTGAGAAAGTCATCGTTTTTGCTTGACCTGTAATATTTTCCATTTCATTTTCGATAATATAAATGGCGCCGCTTGTCTTTTGAATAGAAGCTTCGATCCCTGTGAATACTTCTGCTGTTTGTTTGACTGCTTCTTTTAATTCATCTGAGTAGCTGCCCGTTTGTCCGATTAGCATGATGATTTGCTCCATCTCTTGTTCAATTCCAGAGATGACCTCTTTTATTTCAGCCGTGCGCGTATTCGCCTGTTTCGCAAGCTTGCGCACTTCCGCAGCAACGACGGCAAATCCATTGCCATGTTCCCCTGCCTGTGCTGCTTCAATGCTTGCATTTAAAGCAAGGAGGTTCGTCTGCTCGGCGATGCCATTAATTACTTGCGTCACCCGTGAAATGTCTTGGATTTTCCCATATAATTTAGTAATGCCGATGCTAATGTCTTCTGATGCTTGGTGGGAATTGGAATGAGACTGTTCCAAGTGGGAAACCATTTCCCTTCCTTTTGCAGAAGCAATGGAAGACTCAACGGATGTTTCAACCACTTTTTGCTTTTGCTCGTTGATTGATTGAATCGACTGGTTCAATTCCCCGACTTGCTCATTCGTTTTTTCCAGTTGGATGGCTTGATCTTGCGTTCCTGACCCGATTTCATTAACAGCTAAAAGCATCTCCTGTGCCGTTGCTGATGTCTCTTCTGCTACTGCTGACAAATCCGAGGCCCGATCGAGGACATTGATGCCAGATTGCTGCAAATCAGCAACCAATTTTCTCAACTGGGTCGTCATTGTATTGAATGACCGACCTAACCGGCCAATCTCGTCATTGGACTCTGGCAAGTTCGAATAGGAAATGTCGCCGTCGGCAATTGCAGCTGCCGCAGTCGCCACTGTTTCCAGCGTTTGCACTCTTTTGCGGATTAGCAAATAAGCGGCAAGCAATGCAGCAATGGAGACGATGGCTGTTAATGCCGTTATATAATAGCCAAGCTCTTGAATGTCGCTATAAAATTCGCTTTCAGTTGCCGTCATGCCAATATGCCAGCCCCATGGTTCGAAATATGTCATGTAGCTGATTTTTTTGACTTGTGCACCGTCTTCGACGCGATTATAAAACGTAAACCGATCTTCTACATTTTCCTTTCTAGCACTTTCGACGAATTGTTGCCGATTTGTCGTGTCTTCCGGAATTTCACCGATCTCATTAGTGGGGTGAAGTTGGGTTGCGTAATCATCTGTATACGCTACCATATATCCGTCTGATTTATAAGAAAACAGCGATTTGGAATGCTCATATCCGTTTTCTGTTTTAGGTCCAGAAATTAGCAAACGTGCCCGTTCCTGCCCTTCTTCTAGCGACATCGTGCCATTTTCGATATCCTCTTGTATGGCTGTTAATAGAGGCAGCGCTGCATCAACAGTATGTTTCATATCAAGCATGCCGGCGTCAATCAGCTGATTTTTCGCTAACGTATACGTAGTAGTGCCAATTACTAAACTTGTCATTAGCACACATGCTACAAGCAAAGCAGTTAATTTAACTAAGATTCTATTCCTAAATCTTTTCATGAACATCCCTCCCCCTTTTTGTATCGGTTAAAAAGTGACAGGGATGAATATTGTCGTTTCATATCGGGGTGCATATTTCCCGTCCGCGCAAGAACCGTTTAAACATAGCCTAATAATCGAAAACCAAGCTCGAACTATATAGGTAAAACCGATCATTCTTCTTTCGTTTAGTGTCAATAACCCGTTTTAGCTTTATCACCAGCCAGACAACACGCCAGTAAGCAAAGCAAATAGCGCCATCCATAGTGTCGTTAAAAAGGCCCATTTGAACATAAATCGTTGATGGTCACCTAATTCTACTTGCGCAAGGCCAACCAACAAAAACGTTGATGCTGTCAGCGGACTGAGAGGAAAGCCAACTGTCATTTGCCCGAGTACGCATGCTTGGGCAATTTCGATTCCAGGCACGCCGTACATTTCTGCCGATTGGGCAAGAATTGGCATGACGCCGTAATAATAGGCGTCTGGATTAAAGACGAGGCTGAGGGGCATGCTGGCAATGGCGACAACGATCGGCAGTGAACCGCCAATTTGTTCAGGCACTAGGTTGACTAACGCCACTGCCATCGCTTCGATCATCCCTGTGCCTGTAAGGATACCTGTGAAAATTCCAGCTGCAAAAATAATCGATAACACCGGCACCATGCCCGACGCTTGCAACTGGATTTGTTGCATTTGCTCTTTTGGATTCGGATAATTCATTAGCAACGCAAGCACAAAGGCAATGATAAAGACGACGGGCAGCGGCAACCATTGCATCACCAATGTCGTTAACGTCAAGGCGGTCAACAATAAATTGGGAATAAACAGCTTCGGGCGTTTCATTTTCAATTGCTCTTCCGTTTGAGCACTGCTCATTGAATGTTCGATTGATTGGACGCCAAGGCGTTTTCGCTCTTTTTTTCCAATCCAGTAAGCGACAAATAAAAGCCATAGAAATCCTACCGCCATCGAAGGCAATAGTGGGATAAATATGTCGCCGGGATCAATGCCAAGCGCGCTGCCGGCGCGGGCAGTCGGCCCTCCCCATGGCATAATATTCATGAGGCCCGCTCCAAGGCCAACGATTCCTGCCAAGACGAGTCGGTTCATGCCGAGCCGATCATAAAGAGGCAACAAAGCTGGGATCACAATTAAGAACGTCGATGCTCCTGAACCATCAAGCTGGGCAATCATAGCAAATAACAGCGTACCGACTACTACTTTTAAAGGATCGCCTTTCACCGCTTTTAAAATTCGGGCAAGAATCGGATCAAACATGCCTGCATTGTTCATAACGCCGAAAAACAGGATTGCAAAACCTAGCATAACGCCAGTCGGAGCAACAAGTTGAATGCCCTCCAGCATATGCTCACCGAGCTCAAGTCCAAATCCGCCAATGATGCCAAAAACAATTGGAATCAACACAAGTGCGACAATAACAGAAAGCCGCTTCGAAATAATCGAATATAAAAACACCACAATCGTCAAAAAACCAAGTAATGCTAGCATGAAATCCCTCCTTATTTAAGCGCTTTCAAAACGTTGCCCACTGTCAGAAGCGGGCGATGCCTCTCTTTTACAACTGAACGTTCATTTCAAGAAAATACCAAGAGAGCGATTTACCATGTGCATCAAAATCAAGGGCGGCCGCTACGCCACCTGGGCGAGTGCCATGGATGACAAAATGGAGTGCAGCCAATTGAGGAAGCTCATAACGGTCAACACCGCCAGAGGCTAGTCGGCGAAAATGTTGCTTGACCGCCGCTGCCGTTATTTGTTGCCTTACGCTTTCGTAAAATCGTTCATCGTACAGAAACAGGCTGATCGTTGTCTGTTCGCCTTTGTCGCCTGCCCGAGCATGGGCAATTTTATATAAAGGTGTAGTCATGCTATTACCTCCGTTACGAACACTTTTGTCTTCACCATTGTTCGTGGAATCGATGCTGAATAGGCAGAAACGACACGTTTTGCTTGTGATCGAACCCCGCCTGGACCCCCTGGGCCATTTAGCCACAATGCTTCCACTTCCTCCCCAACACGTTCAGCTTGCCGGCGGTCCTTCGCTCTAGCAGCTACACGGAGAAGGACTTCATATGGGCGGGCTGATGGCTCATTCTGAAAAAGCCCATTCACCCCAAGCAATTCATGTTTAACCTCTTGCTGGTTAAACCCTGCACTTGTTAATCGCGCCAATACGATTTCAGCAGCGAGATGGGCCCGTTTAACTGCACCGTAGCCTCCATAGGCAATCATGCCTTCACCAATGTAGCCTTGGTTCACGCCAATCGTCGCTTTTAGTTGAGCGGGCCGCTCACGACCGTTTCCCCCGTTCACTGCAATCCGATTGTCGGCAACCTCCTTAAAACACACAGATGAAAAATCAGCGGTAACGTCGGGCGTCATATAGGCAGTTGGGTCCATTACTTCATACAATAATTGCTCTTTGCATGTTTGGAGCGTCACCGCTCCCCCGCTTCCTGGCGTTTTCGAAATGATGCCAGTCCCGTCAGCAAAAACATCAGCAAATGGCATTCCGAGCCGGTGCAACTCCGGCACACGCTTATTGCAGCCATCAGCAAAATAACCACCACTTACTTGGGCGCCGCACTCAAGCAAGTGGGCAAGTACTGTTCCTGCACCAAGCAAATGCCAATCTGAAAGCTCCCAGCCAAACTCATAAACCATTGGTGCCAAAAATAATGAAGGATCTGCGACACGGCCAGTTAGGATCACATCGGCTCCTTGCACCAAAGCAGGCAAAATCGCGTCAACTCCTAAATAAGCGTCAGCGGAAATAACATCATCACCGAATGTGGAAAGAGGGACACCCGTTTCCCATAAAGGAGGGTCGGCTTGTTTTGCTTGTTCAAGCACATCGGCACCAATGACTGTTGCGACTTTCAGCTTTGTTAGACCGAGAGAAGAAGCGATTTCTGCCGTTTTCTTTGCAGCACTTTCTGGATTAGCTGCCCCTAAATTCGTAATGACCGTTACCCCTTTGTCTTGGCATAACGGCAATAAAGCTGCCATGCGTTCTTCTAAAAACTGACCATAGCCTTTTTCACGGTCTAACGCTTTTTCTAAGTGGGCAAGCGCCGTTGTCCGCTCGGCAAGCCCTTCCAGCACAAGATAATTTAAATCCCCGCGCTTCACTAAATCCACTGCTGCATCAATTCGGTCGCCGCCATAGCCGGCGCCAGTGCCAATACGTATCGATTTCATACTCTCCCTACTTTCTGCCATCTTTGCTATGCCTCTTTGAATGCAATCATTGTGCCAACTGTTAAAACGCGAACTTCCTAGGCTACAAAGGCGCCATTTCTAAAAATAAAGAAATAAATTCTAATAATTAAGAACAAGTTGGCCGTTTATCGCAAAGGCTGATATGATAATGAAAACGCTTAAAAAAAGGGGGCTTCCAAGTGAATAGACATGCCATTCTTGATGCCATTCAAGACGGCATTCTTGTCATTGACAAGCAAGGGATTGTCAAGAAAATTAATGACGAATATACACGCATCACAGGCGTTTGTGCACAGGACATTATTGGCAAGCCTCTTCTAGAAGTCAGGCCAGAAGCACAACTTGTTTCCACGCTAAAAGACAAAAACGTACGTGTCGGCGTTTATAGAAAAGTCAATGGCCGAGAATACTTAGTCGATATGGCGCCTATTTTTGACGGCGACCAAGTGGTGGGAGCCGTCTCAATCTGTAAAGGCAAACAAGAAGTGCTGGATTTGACAAGGACAATCGAACAGCAAAAACAACAAATTCAATGGTTGCAGCAAAAAGTAGAAGCCAGTTTTCAAGCGGCCCATCATTTTGAATCGATCATTGGATATAATCAAGGGTTAAAAGAGGTAACAGCGATTGCCCGCAAAGCAGCAACCGCTCCTTTTCCAGTCTTGATTACAGGAGAGAGCGGAACAGGGAAAGAGCTTTTTGCGCAGGCTATTCATAGAGGAGGGAAAAGTGCCTCACAGCCATTTGTACCAATCAACTGTGCTGCGATTCCAACAGACTTGCTCGAAAGTGAATTGTTTGGCTACGAAACGGGGGCTTTTACAGGTGCCCAGAAAAATGGCAAACTTGGCTTGTTTGAGTTGGCTGACAACGGTACGTTGTTCCTTGATGAAATCGGCGAACTGCCCCTTTCCTTGCAAAGCAAACTGCTCCGCGTCTTGCAAGAAGGGACGATACGGAGGCTAGGTGCTTTAAAGGAAAAACGTGTTTGTACCCGTATAATTGCTGCGACTAACCAAAACTTGGCGGACTTAGTGAGCAAAGGTTTGTTTCGCGAAGACCTCTATTATCGTTTATGTGTGTTCCAACTTCACATACCACCGTTGCGTGAGCGAAAAGAAGATATCCCTTTGCTTGCCAAAACGCTGCTTGCCAACCAATCTGACGCGAAGGCAGTGGGGCAAGTAAACATTAGCGACGAAGCATTGGAAAGGCTTAAGCACTATCATTGGCCTGGGAATGTGCGTGAACTAAAAAACGCGCTCCAATTTGCCTTGTGCATGATGGATGAACCCGTTTTGCACACAAGCCACCTGCCGCCACATTTGGCAACGGACCTATGGCAAAGGTCCACGCCAATGTCGTTTACTCCTCCTACGTCATTGAAAGCAGGCATGGAGGAAGCTGAACGGCAGCTTATTACAAACGTACTTGCCAATTGTGCAAATCATTTAGAAGGCAAAAAGCAGGCAGCAAAACGATTAAATATTTCCTTGGCAACGCTATACAATAAAATGAAGAAACACCGTTTGTAATTGTTGGGAGACTGGAAAAAAACCGGACGGAAATTGTCCGGTTTTTTCTGTATAACTTGCGCAGAAGCCGTTGCCTTTTTTAATGAGCTTCCAACACAGAGCGCTCTGCTACCATCTTTATAAACGCTTGATGCAAGCGGGCGTCATCCGTCAATTCAGGATGGAACGAACATGCAAGGAAAGGGCCTTGCTTGACGGCAACGATTTCTCCGTTGTATTCGCTCAAAATGTCTACATCTGGGCCGACTTCTTTAACAAGCGGCGCGCGAATAAAAACAGCAGTCAGCTTTTCGGCTACCCCTTTCACATCAAGTGTTGCTTCAAAACTATCCCGTTGCCGCCCAAACGCATTGCGCTCGACGACCATGTCGATAAAACCTAAGTGCCCATCTTGCTCACCAGAAAGAGTCTTTGCCATCAATATCAATCCAGCACATGTGCCTAATATCGGCTTTCCTGATTCGCCAAATTCTTGCAACGGCTTAAAAAGTTGATACTTGTCAATCAACCTACGCATTGCCGTCGACTCACCACCTGGCAAAATAAGCCCATCCACTTCTGCTAGCTGGTCTGCACGCTTTATTTCGATTGCTTCTGCGCCACTGTTCGTTAATAAACGGATATGTTCACTGACCGCGCCTTGTAAGGCTAGTACTCCGATTTTCATAGGCTTACCACCCACGGTCCTGCATCCGTTCTGCTGGCGCCAATGTCGCCACGTCAATTCCTTTCATGGCGGAGCCAAGGTTTTTCGAAAGCTCGGCAATCCGTTCATAATCTGTGTAATGGGTTGTCGCTTCCACAATTGCCCGAGCAAATTTTTCAGGATTGTCTGATTTAAAGATGCCCGATCCGACAAAAACGCCGTCAGCGCCTAGATGCATCATAAGAGCGGCATCCGCCGGCGTGGCGATGCCCCCTGCGGCAAAATTGACGACAGGCAATTGGCCCGTTTCCTTAATGTGCAACAATAATTCATAAGGGGCGCCTAACTGCTTGGCTTCCGTCATCAACTCATCTGTCGACATATGGGCTACTTGTTTGATTTGCGCCTGCATTTTCCGCATATGGCGGACTGCTTCAACAATATTGCCCGTTCCTGGCTCGCCTTTTGTGCGAATCATTGAAGCGCCTTCGCCAATCCGGCGTGCCGCTTCGCCGAGGTCACGGGCTCCGCAGACAAACGGCACTGTAAAATCACGTTTGTTTAAATGATAGACTTCATCAGCCGGTGTCAGCACTTCGCTTTCATCAATGTAATCGACGCCCATCGCTTCCAGTACTTTCGCTTCAACGATATGGCCAATGCGTGCTTTTGCCATGACTGGAATCGAAACAGCGTTTAACACTTCTTCTGTCACAGTTGGGTCTGCCATTCTCGCCACACCGCCAGCTGCACGAATATCAGAAGGCACCCGTTCCAACGCCATGACCGCGACAGCACCCGCTTCTTCAGCAATTTTGGCTTGTTCGGCATTAATGACATCCATAATAACGCCGCCTTTTTGCATTTGCGCCATTCCTTGTTTCACCCGGTCTGTTCCGACTACTTTTTCCATTTGTCCCACTCCTTTATCGTTGCTTTTTTTCGATTTGCTGACTAGTATAGAAAACAACTGACCACATTGTAAGTGTCAGTTTTCAAGAAAGTGATGAGGTCAGAAAAAGGAGCGGTCTACATGGAATTGCTATGGTGCGAATTAAATCGAGATTTGCCAACGCCCTTATATGAACAATTGTACGCACACATCAAAACGGAAATTACGGAAGGCCGTATTGGCTATGGCACGAAACTTCCCTCTAAACGCAAACTAGCCGACTCTTTAAAATTAAGCCAAAACACGGTTGAGGCAGCTTACGAGCAGTTAGTAGCAGAAGGTTATGTCGAAGTGATTCCAAGAAAGGGATTTTATGTACAGGCCTATGAAGACTTAGAATACATTCGAGCTCCGAAAGCACCTGGAGATGCGTTAGAAACAAAACAAGACACGATTCGCTACAATTTCCACCCAACCCATATTGACACAACAAGCTTTCCATTTGAGCAATGGCGCAAGTATTTCAAGCAAACGATGTGTAAGGAAAATCACCGTTTATTGCTGAACGGGGACCATCAAGGCGAGGCTTCATTTCGGCGCGAAATTGCCTATTACTTGCATCATTCACGGGGCGTCAATTGCACGCCAGAACAGGTAGTGGTCGGAGCTGGGGTAGAAACATTGTTGCAACAGCTTTTCTTGCTCCTTGGCGCAAATAAAGTCTACGGAATTGAAGACCCAGGCTACCAACTAATGCGGAAATTGCTATCCCATTATCCAAACGATTATGTCCCTTTTCAAGTCGATGAAGAAGGCATTGATGTTGACAGCATCGTCCGCACACCGGTAGATGTCGTTTACACAACGCCATCGCGCCACTTTCCTTACGGTTCTGTCTTATCGATCAATCGCCGCAAGCAATTGCTTCATTGGGCAGAAGCACACGAAAACCGCTATATTATTGAAGACGATTACGATAGTGAATTCCGCTATACAGGAAAAACTATTCCATCTTTGCAAAGCATGGACGTCCATAACAAAGTCATTTATTTAGGCGCCTTTTCGAAATCATTGATTCCGTCTGTCCGCATCAGTTATATGGTATTGCCGGCACCACTTGCCCACTTATATAAAAACAAGTTTTCTTACTACCACTCAACGGTGTCGCGCGTTGACCAGCAAGTACTGACGGCATTTATGAAACAAGGGGACTTTGAAAAACACTTAAACCGGATGCGGAAAATTTACCGCCGCAAGTTAGAAAAAGTTCTGAGCCTGTTGAAACGATATGAAGACAAGCTATCGATAATCGGTGAACGTTCCGGTCTCCATATCGTGCTCGTCGTAAAAAATGGAATGGATGAACAGACACTGGTTGAGAAAGCATTAACCGCCAAGGCAAAAGTGTATCCATTATCTGCTTACTCCCTTGAACCTGTAATCCACCCGCCTCAAATTGTACTCGGCTTTGGAAGTATTCCTGAAGACGAATTGGAAGAAGCGATCATGACAGTGTTGAATGCGTGGGGGTTTTAGTCGGGGGGAATTAAAAACAGAAGTTTTCACTTATCGCTTTCTAAATGGATCGTATGCCCTGTATCAGGGTCAACATAAGATGGACGGGGTTCCTCCTCAAAATACTCCAATCCATTTGTATCAGGAATATCTTTAGGATCAAGGTGAATGACATGTGGGTTCAGTATCGTTTCCCGTAGCAGCTGAGGCGTGTCTGTTGGTTGTGGGGTGTTTGTTGGTTGTGGAGTGTCTTTTGCCTCAGCGCAGCCCACTAAAACAAGTGCAAGCATGGGTATTGCCAAAAGTCTATACATGGAGAAACCCCTTTCCCATTCTACTCATTAAGAAAAGGGTACATGAAGCGAGTTGAAAATTCAATATTTTGCCACCATCTTTTTTCTTTTTCAAAGCGGACTGCTACTCCTTGGCACTCAACGCTCGTGTTTTGCAACTCTAGCATGGAGCTTGCTTAAAGCCCTGCCTCAACCAATAGCCTTCCGCCTACCTTAAAATCCCCTTCAGGCAGTAATAAACGCTGCTTAAAGGGGGCGTGTGCTTACATACAGCAACTTAGAGCTGTTGGCCGTTCGCGTTATCGTGTAATGCGCGGATCGGTAAAGATGTCACTGGCGTCGTCGCTGTGGGAAGAAAATTCACTTATGATTGCCCCTTGGGGCCCTGCTTGAAACCAGTGGCGCGTGTTTGGCGGAATCGTATATTGTTCCCCTGGCAGGAGCACAATTTCGTTAGCGGCTGTATAATAACCAGCATCTTCAGCTGGCGGATAGACACTTGGATCGTCTGTTGCCTCCCCTTCAACAAATAGATGGACACGGCCAAAGCGGCAGCGGAATGTTTCTTCTTTTCCAGGGGTGCCGTCTGGCCGGGGTGGGTGTTTATGTTCTGGGCACGTTTGGTTCGGGAACAGCACCAATTCCTTGGCACAGTAGCGCTGGCTGTTTACATAAGTGAACAGCTGCAAACCGCTTTGTTCAAGGCGCCCTAGCCCAAAGTCAGCAACTTCAATAGTGTCCGCTTCTTGGTCCGTTAAGAGAAACCCTTGTTCTTCAAGGGCTTCTCGTGTTTTTTGCTTTGCTGTTTCCATATCCACTGCTTACAACCCCTTCGTCAAGCTGAAGTCGTCAAGGTCGACTTCCTCCTCTTCAGGTTCTTGTTCCATTGCCTCTTCCTCTTGTTTGACTGCCGGTTTCCACAATGACAACATCGTACCGGTAATGAGACTGCCGATAGCAAGCGCCAACACAAAGTACCAAGGTTCAATCATCAGTGGTACAACAAACAAACCGCCATGTGGCACAGTGCTTCCGACTCCCCATACCATCGAAAGCCCGCCGGCAATTGCTGAGCCAAATGAGCACGAAGCGACAACGCGGATCAAGTCCCGCGCAGCAATTGGGATAACCCCTTCGGTAATCATACAAATGCCCATTGGCACGGCTGCTTTTAATGTTTCTTTTTCTGCTTTTGTATATTTGTATCTTGTAAATAGGAAAGATAGAGCAATACCGAAGACAGGCACCATGGAGCCAATGAATTTTACTGCTTCTGGTTCATAAATGCCTTCTACAAGCAGCCCATCGGCAAATAACGAGGCCGTTTTGTTGACAGGACCGCCGAAGTCAAAACTGGACATTGCGCCGAGGATCGTCCCCATAAAGAAGCGCGAACCACCTTCCATTGATTGCAACAGACCTAGCAGTGAGTTTTGCATGCTGGCAATGGGCTGGCCAATGATTGTCAACATGAGCAAACCAGAGAAAGCGGTTGCAATTAAAGGAATAATCATGACAGGCATCAGACCAATCATACTCTTTGGCACTTTCACATACTTTTTGATCGCCAAAACGACATAACCTACTAAAAAGCCGCCGAGTATGCCGCCGATAAAACCGGCCTGGATTTCATTGGCAATAAAGCCAATGACGAGGCCAGGGGCGAAAGTGGGGCGATCGGCAATCGACATGGCAATCGCTGCTGTAAACAGGGGAACGACGAGCGTCATGCCCCAACCGCCAATCTGGTTCAAGTAAAAGGGGATCGTTCCTTCATGGTTGGCGACATCAGCTCCTCCGAAGATTTGCCCTAAAGCAATGCACAAGCCGGCCGCAACAATCAGTGGGATCATATAGGAAATACCAGTCAACAAATGTTTTTTAATCGTCAAGCCGATTGATTTCATGTTGCTTCTCCCCTTTACACGTTTGCGTTCAATTCAGCTTCAATTTTCTTGATGAGCTGCTTTGGCGATTTGATGGCAATATGTGTCGGGATGCGGATAACTTTTTTCTCTTTGAAACGATCGCGCCCCGATATGCTAATGTCTGCTGCAATGATGACGACGTCCGCTTCCTTGATCTCGTTTGCTGTCAACTCATCTTCCGTGCCGATCGTCCCTTGTGTTTCAATCTTTACTTCGTGCCCTGCTTCTTGTGCCGCTTTTACAAGCTTTTCTTTCGCTAAAAATGTATGGGCAATCCCTGCCGTACAAGCCGCAACACCAACAATTTTCATGATTCTCCCTCCTGTTCATCAAATGCCTGTATAATGTCGTCTTTTGAGTTCGATTCAAGCAATGCGGCACACACTTCATCGCGGGCAAGCGCACCAGCTACTTTGGCCAGAAGCTTTAAATGAAGATTGCCCTCATCTTCTTTGCGCACCGCAAACAAGATAATCGCCTGCACCGGTTTTCCGTCTAACGTTTCCCAACCAATTGGCTGTTTCGTCCGGCCGATGGCAATCGCTGTGTGGCGAACAGCATCCGACTTGCCATGGGGAATGGCGACCCCGCCGCCAATCCCCGTCATGCCTTGAGCTTCCCGCTCATATACATCTTTTTCAAAGCCTTCTTTTGATTCGATGGCCCCATTCTCATCAAGCAATTCGATTAATTCTTTAATCGCGTCTTCTTTCGAGGTCGCGCTTAAATCAAGCTTGATCACATCTTTATGCAATAACTCCGCTAGCTTCATTGGCCTATTTCCCCTTTCACTCACTGAGCTTGTACAACGGTGCTTTGCCTGTTGAACCGAAAAGCGCCATTTTTTTGCGCAACACTGCTTTCGCCGCTTCTCGGGCTTCAGGCATTAACACGTCCGGTTCAAAATCGTGTGGTTTCTCTTGGAGCGTTTGGCGCAACTGGTTGAAAAAGGCGCGTTTCATATCGCTAGAGAGGTTGATTTTTGCTACTCCTAATTGTGTCGATTGGCGGATGTCCTCATCTGGGTTATCCGAGCCGCCATGGAGGACTAATGGGATGCCTACTGACTCATTGATTTTCTCCAGCCGGTCCAGTTGGATTTTTGGCTTCATATGCTTTGGATAGAATCCATGAGATGTGCCAATCGCGACGGCAAGTGTGTCGCAGCCAGTACGTTCAACAAATTCCCGTGCTTCATCTGGTTCAGTGTAAAGAATTTGGTCTGCGCCTCCTTCAGAGCTGCCGTCATTGTTGCCGATTGTTCCTAGCTCGGCTTCTACGGAAATACCGACTGAGTGGGCTATTTCAACCGCTTGTTTCGTCAAGGCAATATTTTCTTCAAACGGCAAATGGGATGCATCCATCATCACCGATGTGTAGCCATTTTGGATCGCCTGGGCAATATCAGCCAATGTCGCCCCATGGTCGAGGTGGATCACGATTGGCACGCGAGCACGGTGTGCTGCTTCTCTGGCGTAAGCGATAAACTCATTGCCTATAAGCGCCAACTCATTAGGATGGATTTGTAAAATTGCTGGCGATTTTTCTTCCTCTGCCGTCTCAATAATGGCGGATAGCAATTCGCTATTAGAAACATTGTAGGAGCCGACTGCAAATTTTTGTTCATATGCGACTTTAAGCAATTCTTTCATCGTGATAAGCATATAGTTTCCTCCAAGTTAAGGTTATAATGACAAACTATTCCGAAATCCTTGGTACGACTTCATGTCTTGAAGACGTGCCGTTTTACTAAGTTGATAAATTTCGCGAAAGATTGATTCGTACAACACGGTGTCCCGTTCACTCACCAACAGCAAGAACGCCATTTGGACTGTCCGCTCCCCCCATTGGACGGCACGGCTGTTCATGCCAACAAAAATTTTTGTTTCCGGGGCATCAATTGAAATAAGCGGATGGGGCACAGCCATGCGGTTGCCAATGTCTGTAGCAGACAATTGCTCTCTCGATTCAATCGATGGCAAGTACACTTCGGCTCCTGCCTTTTTCACAAGCAAGCGCAGCAGCTCTTCTTTTGTCTGCCCATTTAAACGGAAAAAGCAATCTTCGGTAACGCGTGCCTGCAAAATCCCGTAAGTTAAGCATTCCTTAATGCGGGCAATATCTTCTTTTGTGATGAAATCGCCTTCAATATACAATGTCTTATGCTGTGTCTTGAGCTCCTTGGACGTTGTCAGTACAAACGCGGCATCGCGGGGCACTGCAGAAGGAGCATAAGGAATATAAATTTCCTGAATCGACACTTGCGGATACGCTTGTTCAACTTTTTGTTTCATTAGTGTGGTCATAGCCAAACTTTTTGTGCTAATTAAAGGAACACGGATTGGCTTTCGTTCCATTCGGTCAATTGCCGCCTGCAAATGAAGAGCTAAGTAGCTTACTTCCGCTTCAGGAACGGAAATAGACAACTTTTCTCCTAGTTCCTCAGCAAAGACAACCGCCATCTGAAACGCATGAATGTATTGGGCTTTAATCATCGATAACGATGGAGCTTCGATTTCATATTGGTCTTGTAATACGGACAACATATTTTGCAAATGCAACGTTAAATGCCTTAGCAGCTTTTGGTCGCCTATTAAATCGACGCCGTACTGCTTCTCGAGTAACGACAACCCTGCTAAGCAGGCCGCCTGTAGCCGTTCAGAAGCGGCTGCGTTGCCGTTTTTTTGGATCGGAAGCAACTTGAAGGCGATGCAATTAGAAGCAAGATAAGCAAGTTCCCCATCGGGGCAACATGGCCAACCAATCGCATTCGCTATTTGTTCAGCCAGTTTCCAGTTTGCTCCTGCTTGCGCGCTCTTGTTTGTGCTTAATTCATGCGTTTTTCCGCGGTGCACAGCGACAAGCACTACAGCCAATAACTTTGCCCAGACACTGGCCGACACATAGATGCTATTTGCATCTAAAACATCGCTTAACTTTTTGCCTATATCGGCAATGCTTTGCGGCGTATGCCATCCTGAAAAGGCCGTTGTCATTTGTGAAATTGCTTCTTGCTTTGCAGCAAATTCATTGTTGAACAAACTTGTCAACAACATCCGTTTATCTTGCTCGTTCCCAAGCAAGCGAATTCCACAAAAAGGCTTTGTTTCAAACATGGCTTTTCGGTCATACTGCTTCAGCCATTCCGACATCCGCATCACATCACTATGGATCGTTTGCGGGGAGACGAAATGGGTTTCCGCAAACTTGTCATAGCTCATCCATCCATTTGCATCAAGCAATTCTTTGACAAGCTGAAAAGCCCGTTTATGGTAATCTAAATCTAAATGAGAGCGCTTGTTAAACTGCGTTAATGTCCCTCTCAATTTATATCCAAGGCGGTTGTTGGAAACAATTTCTGCATTGATTAAATAGTCTTCATTCAAAATGCGAATGTCATTGCGAATCGTCTGGTCGCTTACGCCTAGCTGTTCGCCTAGCTCCCGGCCTGACAAAAAACGCCCCTCCTTTTCTTTTAATAATTGGAGCAGTCTGGCATGCCGTTTCTTCAATGCGACCACCTCCTAATTCTCACTATAGTTGGGCTCGCCTTCTCCTGCTAGGCTATCCTATTTCCTAAATGGTTAGGAAGTAAGCGCTGTCATAAAAGGAGATGATAAGAATAACCTATAAATCGATTTATCTCCATGTTTATTTTATCATGGTTGATTCAGCTTCTTTTCTAGTAATTTCATCCATTCTTCTAATGAAATTTGCCCCCACTCAAATTTAGACGCCCTCATATAGCTGGTTCATTTTCCTCTTGAGCAGCAGAAGAGCGTCATTTTATGGATGAAAAAGAAGAGTAGGCTACTACTTGGTTACCCTGCTTTTTTAAAGAATACTTGTAAGGAACCACATAAGACAATCGATGCAACAGGCATAACAAAACCGCCCCTCTCTAACCAAGCTGGAGAAAGGGACGGTTTTACTTACTACTTAAACTTTATTTCCCATTAACGATCGTAATGCAGCTTTCATCCCATGCTCTAATATACTCTGCACATGGAATGTAACTGTTTCCGTCAATTGTGTGACAGCGGTTAAATCGGTCTCCCAAAGCTGCTGATTGCTAAGAAACGCATGAATTGTACGCTGTAAATCCTCCCCATTATCATCGGAAAGAATTTGAATGGAACGAAGCGTTTTTTCATTCTCTCTAATCGGATACACAGTATCCCCACGTTTGCCAAACCATACATGGTCCTTCACATGATCAGGACGATAAAAGACGTATAAAGCGGCTAGTGAAAAGGTTAAAGCTGCTGGAAGGGCCTTCTTTTCTCTCACTGCTTCGAGAAAAGAAGGCAGTATCCTAGTCTTCCATTTAAAGATGGAGTTCAGTGAAATGTCTAATAGATGATGCTGATTAAATGGATTGCTAAACCTTTCCAATGTAGCGTCTGCAAAGCGGATCTTTTCCTCTTCATTGATATGAAGCAAAGGCAAAATTTCTTCGTAAACCCCTGTTCGGATAAATTGCTGGAGTTCCTCATCCTCCATTGCTTCCTTAACGGTATCCAGGCCAGATAGATACGCCGCCGCAAACATCATGGTGTGGGCGCCATTAAGAATTCGCACCTTCAGCTCTCGAAATGGAGCTACAGGCTTCCAATGGACGTTTAATCCAGCCTTCTCGAAAGGCAACTGTGCCGCTATTTCCGGTTTGGCTTCGATCGCGAATAAATGAAACGGTTCACAGGTGGTTAAAAGAGTATCCTCATAGCCTAGCTCTTGATTAAACTGCTCAATCCCTTCCCTAGGAAAGCCTGTGACAATACGGTCTACAAGCGTATTGCAGAACTGGTTATGCTGGTCGACCCAGTCTATAAAGGATTGAGGGAAGCCCCATTCCGTTGCCAGCCTAATAACAATTTCCTTTAGCAGTTGCCCGTTGTTGTCCAATAGCTCACAAGGAAATAGGATCATGCCCGCTTCCTTCGCACCTTGGAACGTTTGAAAGCGGTGATAGAGATAAGCGGCCACTTTTCCTGGAAAAGACAGGGGAGAACGCTCCATGGCGTACTCCTCTTGCAAATACGTCAATCCAGCTTCAGTGGTGTTGGAGAACATAAAACGAACGTCTATGTTTTCTGCTACCTCAAGAACCTTTTGCCAATCTGTGTAAGGGTTAATCCCCCTGCTGATCGACGTCACAATCTCCCTTTCATCCACCTCTGTTCCATTCAACATTCCCCGCTGCGCCAACGTATACAACCCGTCCTGTGCGTTTAATTTAGGCACCACTTTACCGTGTGGAGTCGGCTGTATCGCTACAATCGAGCCATTAAACAAGCCCTTTTTATTCAACGTATGAATCATCCAATCGACAAAGCCGCGCAAAAAATTCCCCTCGCCAAACTGGATGATACGCTCCGGCAAATGCGCGTTGCAAGCTTCGTTTGCGTCCTGTAGGAGCTGCTTTTTAGCTTGATTGTGAGCTATTAATTTTTTTGATAATTGTTCCATTTAGAGGTCCCCTTTTTATTTGATGAGCGTTAAAGGGTCACGCCATCCTTAAAAATAGCGATCTCTTTAAAACCGTACTGCTCATTTTTTGTCTTCTTTTCTCCCGAAGCGACCTGAAGCAAATAGGTGAAAAAGTCCTCTTTGACATCGTCCATGCTGCTGCCTTGAATGAGCTGTCCGGCGTTATAATCAATCCAGTTCTTCTTCTTTTCAAATAGAGCCGTATTGGTTGAGATTTTAACCGTTGGCACAGGCCCGCCAAACGGGGTTCCCCTTCCTGTTGTGAACAGCACGATATGGGCACCAGCTGCAGCAAGGTTTGTGACAGATACTAAGTCGTTTCCTGGCCCTTGTACGATGTTCAGCCCCTGCTTTGTAACCTTAGAACCATAAGGGAGGACGTCGACGACAGGGGCAAATCCACCTTTTTGGACACAACCAAGTGACTTTTCCTCCAGTGTTGTAATGCCTCCTTTTTTATTGCCTGGAGATGGATTTTCGTAGACCGGCTGGTTGTACTTAAGGAAATACTCTTTGAAACCATTTACCACATCGACTAAATCGTTAAATACCTTTTTATCCGTAACCCGCTCCAGCAGAATCGTCTCTGCGCCAAACATTTCAGGCACTTCCGTCAAAATCGTTGTCCCTCCTGCGGAGATAAGCATATCGGAAAACGCTCCGACCATCGGATTCGCTGTAATTCCTGAAAATCCGTCAGATCCTCCGCATTTTAAACCAACTTTTAACTTTGATAGAGGAATAGGCTCTTTTTTAAATGTTTTTGCGTAACTGACCAGACTCCCAAGTAAATCCAGCCCTTCCTCAAGTTCGTCCTCGACGTCTTGGACAGCGAGAAACTTTACTCGTTCTTCATCGATTTCCGAGAGGGCCTGTTTAAACGATTCTATAAAGTTGTTTTCACACCCTAGACCTAATACGAGAACCGCTGCAGCGTTAGGATGCTCTACGAGTCTTCCTAATATTTTTTGAGTGTTATGCAAATCATCGCCTAGTTGGGAGCAGCCAAGGGGATGGGGAAAATGATAGATGCCATCGATCCCTTCCTCTTGAAATGCCTCATTTCCCATTTTCGCGAGAATCTCTGCCGTTTTATTTATACAGCCTACGGTATTGATAATCCATATTTCATTACGAATGCCCGCTTCCCCGTTTTTGCGCCAGTACCCATCAAAAGTGGTTGCGGATTCCCGAACATGAAACGGCTGTGATTTATGTTGATACTGATATTCGAGCGTTCCTGATAGCTTCGTTACAACATTATCGGTGTGTACCCAATCGCCTTTTTGAATTGGCTTGCTTGCTTTGCCAATAGGGAATCCGTATTTTACGATGTCTTCTCCTACAGCGATGTCTCTGATTGCAATTTTGTGCCCAGAAGGAACGTCTCTGGATAAAGGAATATGCTCTTCTTTAAACTGGATACGTTGATCTTTTTGCAAGTCTTTTAAACTGACGATGACATTGTCTGTCGGGTGAACTTGAAAAAAAGCGTTAGACAAAATCAAAACCTCCTTATTTGTTAAACACGGATTTAATCTACCTCACAGTGTCCAGTTGTCGCTGAATACTGTTAGAGTGGATGGCTTCATCGATCCTTATTTAATTAGGAGAACAGAGAAGGCAGCCATAGGGAAATTGCTGGGAAATAGGCAACAAGCAAAATCGCAATGATTAAAACAATATAAAAAGGCCATGCCTCTTTAATAAAATCTTCAATTTTCACTTTAGTAATTGCCGTTGTCGTAAACATAATCGTCCCGATAGGAGGAGTGATCGTTCCAACACTAAGGCAAAGAATAAAGAAAAGCCCAAAATGCACAGGATCTATACCGAATGTTTGAATCATAGGCATAAAGATAGGTGTTAGTATAATAAGTAAAACGTTGCCTTCAATAAACATACCTACTACGAGTAAGAAGACCATAATGACAAATAGGAACAGAGCAGGGCTCTCGATAAAATTGGTTACCGTGCCAGTTAGTTGCTGTGGAATCTGCTCAAGCGTTAAAATCCAGCCGAAGGCCGTTCCCGCTGCAATAATGATCATGATCGTAGCCGTTAAATTGACCGATTCTTTTAAAGCGGTAACGAGCTGATTGCCCTTCATCTGGCGATAAATAAAAAACCCTAAAATAAGAGCGTAAATAACAGCAATCGCTCCGGCCTCCGTTGGGCTGAACACGCCAAAGCGAATTCCACCAATAATGATAATCGGCAACAAAATCGCAAACGCTGCATCCTTAGAAGCAATAAGCATCTCTTTTGGTTTAGCCGCTGGCTTTTTTTCCGTTTCAAAGCCTCTCTTTTTAGCAATAAAATGAACGAGGATCAAAAAAATCACACTAAGCATTAAACCCGGTACAATGCCAGCTAAAAACAGGTTGCCAATAGACACGTTCCCGATATAGCCGTACATAATTAAGGCGATCCCTGGTGGAATGATCGGTGTAATCAGAGACGTTGCCGCCGTTAATGCTGTCGAGAAAGCAGGCGGATAATTGCGCTTCGTCATTTGCGGCACAAGTACTTTGGACTGCATGGCCGCATCCGCGATATTAGACCCCGACAAGCCTCCCATCAGCACACTGAGCAATACGTTGACTTTCGCTAGCCCTCCTGTCATATGGCCAGTCATGACTTGGGCGAAGTTAAGCATTCTTTCCGTAATTCCGGTATAGTTCATCAGAATCCCTGCTGTTATAAAGAAAACGATCGCAAGGAGAGGAAAGGATTCTACGCCGCTCATCATTCGTTGGATTAAGATTTCATGGGTGAAGCTGTCATTCATGATAAAGTAGTACGCGCAGCCGGCGATAATGGCGTAGGCTACAGGAATATTCAATATGATCAGAGCAAACATGATGATTAAAGCAATCGTTAAATCCATCCTTACTCCAGTCCTCTCTCTTGATGTATATAAGCCCGGTCTCTTTTGATAAACACGTTAAGAAGATGAAACACGGCTAGCAACGAACCGATCGGCACCGCCAAATTAATGAATGTATAACTGATCCCAAGCACTGGGGTTACTTTGGCGACACCGTGAATGGCAAACGCAGCCCCCCAGTAGACAAACACAAGGATAGTGGCAGCCAAAATCACGACAAGCCTTGCCACCTGAACATAATGGCGTATTTTTCCCGGCATTTTCCGGACGAAATAATCGATCCCTACGTGTGAATTGTGCTTGATTCCAGAGCTAATACCGATAAACGTAAGCCATATAAACAACGCCAAACTTACTTCCTCAGTCCATGTGATCGGACTGTTTAAGACAAAGCGGAAAAATACGTTTGCGCTAATGAGAACAATAATTCCTGATAAAGCAAGAACTCCTAGATAATCATCCAAATGATGAAAAAAACGCTTCATGTTTATCACCTCTACGTTGTTGTGAGTGTAGGCTTTCCTCTAAGCATCTATCCAGCTTCTACCATAGACAAAGAAGTTGTTCATTCCTTCTAATCACGGTTATCCAGCAGTTCTTGAATCGTTTCCTGTAGATCAGGGCTCCATTCAGGAATACGGTTAAAAATCTCCTGCGCTCTTTCTTTAAACGGCTCAACATCAATCTCATTTATCTTAATTCCTTGTGAAGCAAAATCTTCGAGAACCTTTTCCTCCTCCTCGGCCACAATCATTTTTTCAAATTCTCCCGCTTCATCCCCCGTTGTCTGTAAAATGTCCCGCAAATCAGCTGGCAGAGAGTCCATAAACTCGTTTCCAGTCACCCATGGGCTAATAATCTTCGTATGTCCCGTTAACGCTAGAAATTTCGCGACTTCATGCGTTTTTGAGCCAGAGAGGACAGGCAGCGGATTCTCAGCCCCATCAATTACGCCCTGTTGCAAGGAAGCATACATATCGGATAGAGGAAGCGGTGTCGGTGAAGCACCAAGCACACTGAACGTATGAATATACATCTGATTGTTTGGAACCCGGATTTTTAACCCTTTTAAATCCTCTGGTGTCAGAACCTCTTTCGTTGTCATGAGATGGCGCTCACCATAGAGTGTGTTTGTGGTTACAATCTCTAAACCCTCCTGCCTCAAGTCATCCTCAAGCGATTTAAACCAATCGGTTGTCGTCAAGTAGAATAAATCCTCTACGTCGTCTACTAGATATGGAGCCGTCATCACTCCAAGATCAGGGACAAAGTTCATAAGGAAGTCATAGCCTGTAAAGATGATCACATTGCTCCCAAACAGCGCCTGCTCAACTACGTCTGCTTCAGAGCCTAGCTGTGAGCTAGGGTATAACCGTATGTTCAACCGTCCGTTGCTCCGTTCTTCGGCAAGCTCCTTCCACTTCCGCGCCATTTGGTCTACTGGTTCACCTGGCTGATTTCCGTAAGCGATATTCACGGTGTAAACCTGGTCTGGGCTATTGCCAGCATCAGCCGTACTGCATGCCGTTAACAAAGCTACCATTACAAGAAGTAAGAGGGAGGACATTGTTTTCCCATTCTTCATTCCATTCAGTCCTTACGTATAGTTTTTCTTATTGCTCGTCTTTGTTGATAACGCTTTCATTTTTGCCATAACAATCTGTTATTCTGACCTGTACCGATTTAAATCGTTGATAGACTCAGGCAAGGGACGAGCTAATTTCTCATCCCTTAGAGCTCTACGACCACCTTTATCACTTTAGATTCCGGTAATAGCCAGCTATCAAACTGTTCAACCATCTCCCTAAAGCTGCAGCGATGGGTAATGTACGGATCCAGTTGAATAGAGCCTGTTTCCAACACCTGTATAACGTAGTTAAAATCCTCCTTGGTCGCGTTCCTGCTAGCCATTAATGTCATTTCTTTTTTATGAAATTCTGGATCATCAAATTGAATCATTCCGTTGACAAGCCCTACGTAAACCAATTTCCCCCCATGAGCAACATAGTTAAAAGCTTCCGTCATGGAATGGTTGTTTCCCGTCGCATCAAAAACAATTGTCGGCAACTCGTCATTCGTTAATTCATTTAGCTTGGACAGAGGGGTATCCAATGCATGGATTACTGCATCTGCTTTGGCCCATTGCTGGCAAAATTCAAGCCTTTCTGCATTGACATCCATAGCGATGACACGGGCACCCTGTTCCTTGGCAAACAGCATCACGCCCAACCCGATGGGCCCTGCCCCGATCACTAAAACCTGTTCATTTCTTCTTGGCTTCGCCCGATTTACAGCGTGGGCACCAATAGCAAGAGGCTCAATTAGGGCCGCTTCATCATAGGAAAGACTATTGGTTTTTATTAATTGTTTAGTAGGAACAGCAACCAGTTCTTTCATACCACCATCGATATGAACGCCCAGCACATTCACCTTCGTACAACAATTCGTTTTGCCGTTTCGACAAGCATGGCAATTTCCACAGCTTAAATAAGGGATGATCGCTACACGATCTCCTGCTTGCAGCCCTTCTGGATTATGCTCGACCTCTTCAATGACACCAGACAGCTCATGCCCCAGTACTCTAGGATAGGAAAAAAAGGGCTGGTTTCCTTTATAAGCATGAAGATCAGTCCCGCATATGCCAATGCGTTTAATACGTACTAATGCTTCACCTGGCCTAATTGAAGGCGCTTTCTCATTTGTCATCTTGAATACATTCGGCCGTTCGCAAATGATGCTTTTCACCGTTTTCCTCCTCATTCTGTCCACCCTTCATTGTTGCCAAGATTCATTTTATCACCATAAATAAGTTATAAATATTGCGTATTATGCTCAATATATACCTTTTATTGATATAATATAAAAAGATTAAGATTTTAAGTTTGGAAAAGAGGTGTCGTAATTGGAGCCTGTCCGCAAAACATTTGATTCAGAGAATGATTTCCCCTTTTTCATTGCTTATAAAGATACGAAAACGCCTAATCGCGAGCTTCCTGACCATCTGCACGACTGGTACGAAATTGTCTATGTCTATCAAGGGAAAGGAACCTTTTTTATTGATCAGAATTTGTTTCAAGCTGAGCAGGGAGATATTATCACCATCCCTGGAAATACGATCCATCGTGTCATCCCAACAGCAGAAAATTTGATTACCTCAACAGCTATTTTTTTTAGCCCCGTTTTATTGCAGCGCTCTGTATTCTGGGATTCTCAATCCTATCTAAGATTGTTTGAGGAAGGCAAAGGACGCAAAAATTACAGGCACCGGCTAGAGCAAAAAAACCGTGCTCAGCTCGAAATGTATATCGATCAGCTCTGGGAGGAGGAAAAAGAAAAGCGCATTGACCAGAGGCAGATGTTAGCCCTTTTGTTGCAGCAAATTCTTTTGTTTCTAAACCGAAACTGCCTCAAGAGCGAGCGTGTCGGGCATCATAACGCTGGTCCAGTGTGGATTAATCAGGTTCTTGACTATATCGAGCTCAATTTAGAAAATGAGCTCGAACTGAACAATCTCGCTAAAATAGCAGCCGTGTCGCCGGCGCACTTTAGCAGGGTATTTAAAAAACTTATCGGCATGAATGTAACAGAATACATCACAACGAAGCGCATCATTATGGCGAAAAATTTACTACAGGAACAAAAAGAGAACATTGCCCTTATAGCGGAACAATGTGGCTTTAACAGCATGCCACACTTCTACCGGACATTTAAAAGGCTTACGTCCGTAACGCCGGCGGCATATCGAAGTAGCTTTGCCGAATAGATTTTTAGAAAACCTGCTTTTTCCTTCAGCCGATTGATTCTTCTTTTTAAAGGGACGAGGTACCAATGTTAGAAACACCACTTCGCTCATGGTCACATCCGTGTGAGGGATGTAGCACCTTTCGCTTCCATGAGCTTTTTTGTCGACTTTTAAAGGCACCAATGACATTTGCGCTAAAACCATTGACTAGGGAGTGAACGATCCTATATAATAACAATGAAAATTTTACAAATAATAAACCTCTTTTTCATAATCTCTTTATTCTTACATGGGACAATCATATTATCGCTATCATTGCCATAACTTAATAGACGCAGCCTGATGAATACAACCCTGATTAAACGACAAGGAATCGATTGATTCCTGTGATGAGGGCTTTTTTGCATGCTTTTAAAGGATGGTCTGTGCATAGTTTCCTCTTCCAATTTTGCTAAGGAGGTGACTTATGGAACGATTTTAATGCTCCTTTATAAGGGAACCGAGAGAACGTACCGCACATGGGTATTAACTCGCCGTTCCCATTGGCATTTTCGCGTAAAAATGAAAAGGGGGGTTTTGCAATGAGACAGAAAGCGGCGATAGTTGTTTGTATTTCGATGATGGCATTGTTTGTTCTCAGTGCTTGTGGCAATTCAAATGAAGACGCAGGAACGGAAAGCGAGGGGGAAAGCCATCAAGGAGACATTGTATTAGAGCTTTGGCAAAATGACGCGAGCGAAAAAGAAAAAGTATATCAAGATGCGATTGCTCGTTTTGAAGATAAAAACCCAGGTGTAACGGTGAACATGCAATATATTCCGAATGATGATTATAAACAGCGCATGGTTGTTGCCATGTCAGGAGGAGACCCTCCAGATGTCTTTTTTTCCTGGGGTGGCAGCTGGCTTAAAGAGTTTGCTGATGCCGGGCAAGTTGTGTCACTAAATGACTACGATATCGACTTTGATAAATTTCTTGATGTTGCGCTAACGAATACAACATTTGAAGACGATGTTTACGGGCTTCCGTTAGGGCTTACTCAAACACTGTTCTTTTATAACAAAGAAATTTTTAATGAATACGGGCTAGAGGAGCCGCAAACATATGACGAGTTTCTTGAAATTGTGGACACGTTAAAAGAGAACGATATTATCCCGATTACATTAACCAACCAAACAAAATGGCCGGGCACGTATTATTTGATGTATTTTGCCGACCGTCTAGGCGGCGAAGACCTTTTTCAAGGGGCTTTTAACCGTGACGGTACAGGATTTGATGACGAGTCCTATGTAAAGGCAGGCGAATACATCCAAGACCTTGTTGATAGAGGTGCTTTTAATCCAGGCTTTAACGGCGTTCCTTACGATGCAGGGCAAGGACGGCAACTGCTTTATTCAGGCCAGTCTGCAATGATGCTAATGACGAATACGTTTATCTCTAGCGTGCGTACAGAAGCACCTGAATTTGAAGAGAAACTTGGGATGTTCGAGTTTCCTGAAATTGCTGAAGGAAATGGCGATCCTTCCAATGTAGGTGGTGCAACAAGCCCCGTTTGGTCCGTTTCTTCAGCCACAGAACACCCTGACCTTGCAGTTGAGCTGATTAATGAACTTACAAGCATTGAAACAGCCGAAGATTATGTAAACCGAACGGGCAGCATTGCCGCTATTAAAGACATTGAAACAGATGACCCATTTATTAAGCGAATTGATGAAATCGCGGCTAATGCCAATGACATTCACATGCCTTATGACCAAACATTGCCCCCTGCTCTTGCTGAACTACATCTAGATACAACACAGCAACTATTCGGTAAAACGCTTACACCTGAAGAAGCAGCTAGCCAGATGGAGGAGAAAGCAAAAGAATTGTTAGATTAACAGATAGAAGAGAGCGCACTTTTTCGTCATAGTGCCTCTCTTTATCTTTATAAAAGGAGGGCTACATATGAAAACCGCAGTTCAACCAGAAACGTCTCCCCCGCTTACACAAAGAAAGGCAAAGAATGGTCGCACGATTTTCTTCTTTGTATTGCCAGCGCTTCTTGTTTATAGCGTATTTATTTTATATCCGATTTTTTCAACATTCTATTACAGCCTTCATGAGTGGAATGGTGTACAACCTCAACGCACCTTTATTGGACTGGATAACTATGTGACTCTCCTTAAAGACGCCACTTTTTGGCAAGCGCTGCAAAACAATAGTTTGCTTGTCCTTGTTTCTGTTTTTGTACAAATTCCGCTAGGGCTTATCATGGCACTTGTTCTCTTCAGCCCTGTCATCGGTAAAAGATTGTTAAATGTTATCTACTTTCTTCCCTATTTAATGTCTACGGTGGCGATAGGGCTTCTCTGGATTTTTATGTATGACCCGATAAACGGTCCGATTAACCAATTGTTGCAAGTATTTGGTTTTGATGCGATCCCCTGGTTGGCGGACGCCAATGTGGCGATGATTGCCATTTTAATTGTCGTTATTTGGCAATTCTCTCCTTTTTATATGATTTTATTTAAAGCAGCAATGGTAGGGATTCCAAATGAATTGTATGAAGCGGCTAGCATTGATGGCGCAAATGGAAGGCAACAGTTTTTTTACATCACGTTGCCAGCCCTCGTTCCTACTATTGTCAGTTCTTCCGTTCTCGCCGTTGTTGGTTCACTAAAAGCATTTGACATTTTTTACATTATGACTGGCGGCGGCCCTGGAGGGGCAACAGAAATATTAGGAACCTATATGTACAAGCAAGGCTTTATCCAGTTTAGCATGGGCTATGCGAGCACAGTCGCGGCTGCCATGTTTATTATTGCCTTTATTTGTGTAGCCATCATCCAATTTGTTGAATACCAGCGAAAGAAACGGGGGATCCTCTCGTGAATCCACTGCAACTCGTAAAACGCATCATGCTGTATGTGTTGGCTGTTTCCTTGTTGTTGTTTACGTTTTATCCGTTTATGTACATGGTCGGTACATCGCTTAAAAGCATGGACGAATTTTTCAACAACCCTTACGCGATTGTGCCCGACACCTTTACGTTTGAACATTACTTTGCCGTAGTCGATATGGGGCTGGCTGGCTACTTTTTAAATAGCTTAATCATTACTGTAAGCGCCGTCTCCTTGACAGTCGTCATTGCTTCATTAGCCAGTTATCCATTAAGTCGGCTGTCATTCCGCTTTAACCGCCCTCTGTTTTTGCTCTTCGTTGCAGGAATGATGCTCCCCATTCATGCAACCTTAATACCGATTTTTGTTTTAACACAAGAGATGGGCATTTATGATACATTGTTGGCTTTACTAGGCCCATATGTTGCTTTTAGCTTGCCAATCTCCATTTTCATCTTGACGCAGTTTATGCAGGAAATTCCTAAAGAGCTTGAAGAAGCAGCGCAAATCGACGGCGCGAATCACTGGACCATTTTTCGCAAAGTGATTTTCCCTAATGTAACCCCAGCCTTGTCTACAATTGTTATTTACAATTTCGTCTTCTTGTGGACAGAGTTTATCTTTGCACTCATCTTGCTAACAACAAGAAGTAAGATGACTTTGCCTCTTGGACTGCAAAATTTTTACGGCGAGTTGATGATCAACGTTCCTGGTCTAATGGCTGCTATTACGCTCGCTAGCTTGCCGATTTTGTTATTATTTATTATCGCCCAAGAACGTGTTGTCAAAGGTCTGACAGGCGGCGCTTTAAAAGGATAAATGCGGTTGTTTCACTTGTTGTGCTTGTCTCTGTAGCCCCGAAGGCAAGCAGCTAGAAGAGGTCAACCAAAATCTTTCCATGTAAAATCAATGCTTAACGTACCGACAACCTCTTCATTTGGGTGATACGTTTTAGCTAAAGCAGCTTCTGGTTTGCGAAAACAAACGAGATTTTGGTGATGCCCAAATGCGCGGCAAATCGATGGACGAACGGAATGGATGCCACAGCAATCATTGGCTTCGTCAAAAAAGATGCACGTCCCTAAAAAACGCTGTTGGTTTTTTAGGGAGTGGCACCTTTTCGCAGGCATTTTCTTGATATGTTTTTTTATATGTCGCAGCTCTTTTTCCGAAATAGGCACGGGCCCACAGCACAACCCATTGCATCCTCTGCATGGCAAATCTCCCATTTTCATCTCTCCTCTAATTCCTTTACAAACAACGGCAAAAAGCCTTTAAGCACACTTGAAAAGACACTTTCAAGTCGCTTAAAGGCAACGTTTGTTGGTTTTGTTACAGAAAATAGCCAGTTTATACGATCATTATACCATATTTATGCTTTAAGCGGCCAGATCCATCGTGTAAAAATCTCAACTCGCCTTTTTGGAAAGAGAAATATTTATTTTTTTCAGTTATTCTGTTATATTAATTCCTACGTATGAACTATTTAGACAAGTGTTTGTGCACGATTCCAAGTAAAAGATTCAAAATATACAAAACAAAAAGGTGGGGAAAGACGAATGACAGAAAAACAATCTCTTGGTTTTGAAACAATTGCTCTACATGGCGGACAAACGCCTGACTCTGCAACAAACGCGAGAGCGGTTCCCATTTACCAGACAAGCTCTTACGTATTTAATGATACTGATCACGCTGCAAATTTGTTTTCTTTACAAGAGCCAGGCAACATTTATTCGCGCATTATGAACCCGACACACGATGTGTTTGAACAGCGAATGGCTGAATTGGAAGGTGGCGTAGGCGCATTAGCAACTTCTTCTGGGCAGGCTGCCATTACGTATGCGATTTTAAATATCGCGGAAGCAGGAGACGACATTATTGCTTCCAGCAGCTTGTATGGCGGCACTTACGCCCTGTTTGCGCACACGTTGCCTAAACTAGGTGTGACATGCCATTTTGTCGATGTTGATGAACCATCCCAATTTCAAGAAAAGATCACAGACAAGACAAAAGCGATTTTTATCGAAACGATTGGCAATCCGCAAATCAACATAGCGGACATTGAAGCGATTGCGGACATTGCCCATGCAAATGGGATTCCCCTTATTGTCGATAATACATTCGCTACCCCGTATTTGTGCAGACCGATTGAACATGGTGCAGACATTGTTGTCCATTCCGCTACTAAGTTTATCGGCGGCCACGGGACATCGATCGGGGGCGTCATTGTCGACTCTGGACGATTTGATTTTGCCAATGGCAAGTTTCCTGGTTTATCAGAGCCAGACGCTAGTTACCATGGACTTGTGTATACAGAGGCACTTGGCCCCCTCGCCTACATTACAAAAGCGCGAGTCACGTTGCTAAGAGATATAGGCGCCTCTGCTTCTCCATTTAATACGTTTCTATTTATTCAAGGGTTAGAAACATTGCCGTTACGAATGGAGCGCCATGTAGAAAATGCGAAGCGCACTGCTGAATTCTTACAGCAGCATCCGAATGTTTCTTGGGTCCATTACCCAGGCCTAGAGTCGAGCCGTTACTATGATCTGGCACAGAAGTACATGCCAAAAGGGGCAGGGTCGATTTTTACATTTGGCATTAAAGGCGGCGTGGAAGAAGGCAAACGGTTTATTAACAGCTTGAGGCTATTCAGCCACTTAGCTAATGTTGGTGACGCTAAATCATTGGTGATCCATCCAGCAAGCACGACACATCAGCAACTAGACGAAGAAAGCCAAGCAAAAGCAGGCGTCACACCAGACATGGTTCGCCTATCTGTTGGCATCGAGACCATAGACGATATTCTGAGTGATTTAGACCAAGCGCTTCAAAAGAGCCAACAGTAGACAATAGTCCTCTCCATTCTCCAAGCAATAGTCGATTTCCTAAAGGTACATGTTAATATCACTCTCAGACGATTAGGCCAGTTGAAACTCCAACTGGCCTATTAAAAGGTGTTTTCTTTTGCCAAGTATCTTCGGCAAAAGGACAACGCTGTTCTTTTATCTGAATGTTATTTAGCTATTCCCCATGGTGAAAACAACAAATACGTTCCTAAAACCGTTAAAATAACGAAGGCACTTACCCAATGGCGGTGTTTCCAAGGTGTCAAATCAACTTTGTTTGTTGCTTCTGTCAATTCAAACGGAACCTGCAATGGCTTAAGACGGCTTAACGCCCATAAAAGAAACAAATCAATGAAAAACATCGCGCTAAATACATAAAGATAATGGATATCTAAGAACACCTGGCTTGCTGTATAGGCAACAACATGGAAGGCAAACGTCACTTTCACAGCAAAGGCAGTCGCGTATTTGGAATAGAAGCCAAGAATAATGATCGCCAGCAAAGGCATGCTATACAACCCATTAAACTGTTGGACGACATGGAATAACCCTGCCGGAGCAAAAGAAATCAATGGCGCAATAACAATTGATAATCCTCCCACAATGACCGTAACGATTTTGCCAAATCGAGCAACTTTTTTGTCTGTCACGGTTTTCTTGGCCAGCGGCTTATAGAAGTCAAGCGCTAACAAAGTAGCTGTTGCATTTAAAGCTCCTACAAATGAGCTTAAAATCGCGCCAAAGATAATCGCTGCAAAAATGCCGAATGCTATATCCGGTAAAACGGCAACCACTAACATTGGATAGGCGTTATCGGCAGGCTCGATGCCTTCGCCAAACATGTTGAATGCAATGATGCCAGGGAATACTAAGAACAAAGCGCCGAAAATTTTGAAAAAACCGACATAAAGCGCTCCCTTCTGCCCTTCTTTCAAGTCTCTTCCTGCCAGTACTTTCTGAACAATTAACTGGTTTGTACACCAATAAAATAAATTGTTAAAAAACATGCCTAAAAAAAGCGTTGGCCACGGCACCATTTCAGAGTCAATCGCGCCAATCGAATTTAATTTTTCAGGCGTATTTTGGCGAATCGTTTCAAATCCTGCAAGTAGATGCCCATCCCCTAATACAATCAACCCTAGAACTAGAATAGAAAGGCCACCAACAAGCAAACCAATGCCATAAATCGTATCGCTAAATGCACTAAGGCGCAGGCCGCCGATAAGCAAATAAAGCAGACCAACCATTCCAATCATGCCCGAAATGAGCGAAACCGCCACAAGAGGATGGACATTTAACAGTTCATCTACTGAAAAAATTTGGTTAAATACTAATGAACCAGAATATAAGACAACAGGAAGAAACGAAACCACATAGGTAAATATAAATAAAAACGAAGCAATTCTTTTCGTCGTTGCATCATAGCGCCGTTCAATAAAATCGGTCACCGTGTCAACACCATATTTTAAGTATTTTGGCAAAAACACTAATGCAAGTGTGACGATCGCAATCGCAGCTGTTACCTCCCAAGCCATGACTTCCATGCCGGCCACATAGCTTTGTCCGTTTTGACCAACAATTTGCTCTGTAGATAAATTGGTCATAATCACTGAACCGGCAATCGTCAAACCGGTCAAACTCCGCCCGCCTAAAAAGTACCCTTCTGAGCTCGAAAGGTCGACATTGCGGCTTCGTTTGTAAGCGAATAGCCAAATTGATCCGACGATCATTATAAATGAGGTAATGGAAAATACGCCCAATTTGTCTCTCCCCTTTATCACCGCTTCTATCCTTAAATCCACCCATAGGCAACAGCACTGCAAGCTTACATCATTGGTTAATAGACTTCTTTTTCTATTTATACAAGCCAGATCTAAGGTACATACAACTTGGCGTTTGTCCCTTTGCTACAGGGAGGCCTGTGGCTGCAACACTACTTTCTTGCCGTTTTTCATTGATTCGGTTGCAGCTAGCGCTACTTTTAAGTTGGTTGTGGCATCTTCAGCTGTTACAATTGGCGTGTTCCTTGAGCGGACACAGTCAATAAAATGCTGCAATTCTAAGCAGTACGCGTCATGAAAGCGAGTCTGGAAATTAGGAATGATTTCGTAACTTGACCCAGTGGCGTTCAGTATCGTCAATGATTTGTTCCGCAGTTCGCCAATAAACAGACTACCTTCTGAACCAATAATTTCAGCGCGGATGTCATAGCCATAGGGCGAATTACGGCTAGCTTCGGCATCCCCTGCCGCCCCATTGTCAAACTCAAAATAGGAAAGGGCTTGGTCAACATCGTCAAACGCTTCCATAAACGGGTACTTCAGCACCTGACCGTGGCCAGAAATAGCTGTGATTTCCGCCCCAATCAAATAGCGGGCAATGTCATAATCATGAATGGAACAATCAACAAACAACCCGCCGCTATCTTTTATAAATTCAGGCGGCGGCGCGCCTGCATCGCGGGTAAAGCCTTTATAATAGAGAGGTTTGCCGATCTCTCCAGCAGCAATTCGCCGCTTGGCATCTGCGTAAGCCGGGTCAAACCGTCGCATAAACCCCACTTGACAAATAATACCTGCCTCCTGAACCGCTTTCACTACTTCTATCGATTCATCTAATTGCAAAGTCAGCGGCTTTTCAACAAAGACATCTTTCCCATAGCTAGCTGCTAATTTGATCATCTCAGCGTGCGTCCGCGTCGGCGTGACGATAACAACGGCATCGACTGCAGGATTTGCAAATGCATCGAGCACATCGTCCGAGTAACCAGGCACCCCAAATGTCTGGGCGACATCCTTGGCCCGGCCAGGAAGGGGGTCTATGACTTGGACAATTGCCGCCCCACTCACTTCCGTAAGCAAATTTTTCGCATGGTAAAAGCCAAGGCGCCCAAGGCCAAGAACGGCGCATTGGATGGATGGTGCTGTCATAGGTTTCATCTCCTTTGTAGCCTTACAGAACCGGTTGCTTTATTAGCTGCTCCAAATTGCTTGATTTTCTTTTCAACCGTAGCCTGGACCATCGCTAGGCCCTCTTGTAAGAGCAGTCGCGGCTCAAACGCCGTTTCTTGCTCGGCAAATGTTGTCCGGCAAGCATCAGACCATGCGATCATGCATTCTGTGTTTATATTGACTTTAGCGTGGCCAAGCTTTATGGCCCGTTGTAGTTGTTCATCAGGTATGCCCGAGGCACCGTGAAGGACGAGCGGCACATCCGTGCGGGCGGAAATGGCAGCCATTTCGTTAAATCCAAGCTTTGGCTCACCCTTGTATTTGCCATGGACGGAGCCGAGCGCGGCGGCGAGAGCATCGACATTGGTTTCGCAGACAAACCGCTGGCATTCTTCCACATCGGCATATTTGATTCCGGCAATTAGCCCATCTTCCATGCCACCGACTGTACCGACCTCTCCCTCTACCGACACATGACGTGCGTGGGCGTAAGCCACTACCTCTTTCGTCATGTCAATATTCTCGTTAATTGGATATTGAGAGCCGTCAAACATGACAGAACTGAAGCCAGCGTCAACTGCTTTCTTGCAACGCTCAATACTTAAACCGTGGTCAAGATGGAGCACGACAGGCACCGTTATACCAAGTTCATCGGTTAATGCCCCCATCATGGCCACAACCGTTTGAAAGCCTCCTAAGTAGTCAATCAAACGATCAGAAGCAGCTGCAATTACTGGCGATTGTTGCAATTCGGCGCCTGCTAAAATCGCTTTCGCCCATTGCAGCCCATTTATATTAAATTGGCCAATTGCGTAACTGTCTTTCTTCGCGTCGGCCAACAATGGAGCCATCGCCACAAACTCCATGCCTTCCCTCCTTTCAAAGATGACTTAAGGTACTTTCTAGGACTCGGAGTGTCGTTTCTCTTGCTTTTCGAATCGTTTCTTCAGCAGGTAGCTGGTAATATTCTGGCCGAAACAACTCTACTGACACAGGGCCGGAATAACCGATCGCTGTTAATGCGGTAAACTGACCAGCGAGGTCAATGGCTCCCTCGCCTGGCCAGACACGGTGTTCATCCCGAAGTGCGCCAACGGGAAAATCATCTGTGTCGTCAATATGGACAATAAAGATTTTTTCGCCATCGGCCTGTTGTAAATCTTCAAGGTTCGAACCCATTGCATGAAAATGGAAACAATCAAACACAAGTCCGACATTTTCCCGATTAACATCTTCAATGATGCGGTAAGCGTCGGCAAACGTATTGACAGTGCAATCAGGATGGCCAACAAACTCAAGGGCAATCTTCACTTTCGACTGCTGCGCCTCCTCAGCCAAAGTAGACAATGTCTCGACACAGCTTTTACGGATTTCCTCTCTTAAAAGCGGCTGCTTTGTTATAAGTGGAACCGCTACGATATAAGGGATGTTGAGCTGCTCGGCGACATGGAGCATTTCTTGAAACTGCTTCATCATTTCCTTATAGGCTGCTTCGCCTAAATTGTTAAAAAAGACAAGGGCATTAAGCGCCAGTGGTTTAAGACGGCTCTCCGCAAAAAATTGGTTTAAATCAGCTAATGTATGGGTTTTTAAATATTCAGGCAGCTTATCTTCTGTACGAATTTCAATAAAGTCATAGCCATGCTTTTCGCAGTAAGCCAGGTCTTCCTCTAATGTGGCATTGTCGCGGGTTGTCGCCCCATTAAAACAAAGTTTCATTGTTGTTTCCTCCTATACTTGCTCGGGCGTGGCTGCTGAGTTTTGATAAAACGCAGGTTTCTCAGGAAGCTCAATCGATTCTTCCTGCCCCGACTCTTGTGCTTTTACACAGGCATCGGCAGTTACCGCAGCCACATATCCGTCCCACGCGCTCGGCCCTGAAGCCGGTTCGTCCTTTAAGCCATCGTCAATAAAGGCTTGCAGTTCGACGTCATAAGCGGCTTCAAACCGTTTTTTCCAGTCTTGCAGCACTTCCGTCCCTTTGCGGCCGTTGCTGCATAAACGGACTGCTGGGACATCAGGCAGACTGATAACGCCCTCTTCGCCAGCTATTTCGCATTGGATGTCGTAGCCATATTTACAGTTAACAAAAATTTCCGCTTGAATGATGACGCCTTTTTTCGTTTCAAGCAACACGAGTTGCGGATCTTGCAAATGGGGAAGCGCATGCTTTGTTTTTTTCGGATAAAGGACACGGACATGTTGATACTCGTCATTTAGGAGCCAATGAAGTACGTCAATTTCATGAATCAATGTGTCCGTAATCGCCATGTCGGTTGTATAGCTTTCTGCGGACTCGACATTGCGGTGGACGCAACGGACCATCAATGGTTCTCCGACCAATTCCTGCTCAAGTGCTTGCTTTAATTGAAGATAGCCGCTGTCAAAACGCCGCATAAACCCGACTTGGACAAGCCGCTTGCCATGAGCCATTTCCGCTTCGACAATGCGCATGCACCCGTCTGCCGTGGTCGCAAGTGGCTTTTCGCAAAAAACACGCTTGCCTGCCTCAAGCGCTGCCAGCACACTCGCTTCGTGTGCTGGACCCCAGCTGGCTATTAAGACGGCATCAACATCGTGGGCGGCAATCAATTCTCTGTCATTGGCATAAACAGTCGCCTGTTTGGCGTATGTGTTGGCCACTTTCCTGGCAAGATCTTGGTTAACGTCTGTAACCGCTGTCACTTTTGCTCCTGAAAGTTTGCATTCTAATCGCCTAATATGGTCTTGGCCAATGGCCCCCGTGCCAATCACGCCCACTCGAACTGTCATGTTCCTTCCTCCTTCATCTTGTTTAAATGGTTGCCTGCTTCTCGCCGCCTGCCAGCAAATAGGAATCAATATAGCGTCTTGCTTTTAATGCGTACTCCAGCGGGTGGGCAATGTTTGGATCTTGCTCCGCCTCTACGACAATCCAGCCATCGTAGCCCCCTCGAATAAGACGTCGGTATACTTTTGTAAAGTCAATGCAGCCATCGCCTGGTACTGTGAACATCCCTTTTAAAAACGCTTGTTGGAACGAAAGCCCGTCACGCCTGCAAGCATCCGTCACCTCACTTCGCACATCTTTAAAATGGACGTGCTTAATCCGATCCATATAGTCATCGAGGAGCGGCAAAAATGCTCGATCTGACACGTAGGCGTGCCCCGTATCATACAGAAGGCTCACTAAGCTCGGATCCGTATGGGCCATCAGTTGATCAACTTCTGCTTTTGTTTGCACGCCCGTGCCGAGATGGGGATGGAACGCAAGTGTAAGGCCATATAAATGAGCAATTGCCCCAAGCTCCTCAAGCCCTTCGTATAAACACTTCCATTCTTCTTTCGAAAAAGTCGGCTTGTCACGGAAAATATTTGCTTCAAGCCCTTGGATGCTATACGTTTGTTCCGAAACGATCGCCATCTCTGCGCCGATAGCTTGCAAAAACTGGCAATGGGTATCGAAGGCTTGGGCGGCTGAAGCGATGCCATCGCGAATGATATAGCTGGAAAACCACTTGCCAGCCACTTTTAAATTTCTTAGCTGCAGCTCTTTGTTTAAAATTTGTGGCTCAGGAAAAAAGCCGCCTGCTTCCGTTCCTTCAAATCGAGCAACAACAATATCGCCAAGCAAATGGGAAAGTGTGTTTTCCGCGCCAATTTCCGGAATGTCGTCATTGCGCCAGCCAATGGGGGCAATGCCCCAGCGGATCTTGCGATTTGCCATTGGATCGACTCCTCTAATAATGTTTTGCTTCCTTGAGCTTTGCTTGCCTTGCTTGATAGGCATCTTGAATAGACTGGGAAGCAGCCACTTCGGCGACGCCGACATTCCACCAGCTTTCATAGCCGTCTGTCATCGTCTTTGGCAGCACTTTCATTTCAATCAACGTGGAAGTCTCTTGCTTCTTGGCATCTTCAAGCGCTGCCTTTAATTGTTCAACTGTGTTAGCCCGGTATGTTTTGGCTCCATATCCTTCAGCGACTTTGGCATAATCGATGTTCATCACTTGATTGTCTGCCGTAAGGAATTCGCAATAATAACTGCCGCCGCCATGGTCCATCTGCAAGTTGCTGATACAGCCAAAACCGGCATTGTCAAACAGCAATATATTGATTTTCTTGTTATATTGGATGGCGGTAATCAATTCGGAATGGAGCATAAGAAAGCTGCCATCTCCGACGATCGAATAAACTTCTCGCTCAGGCTCGGCTAGTTTGATGCCAAGGGCGCCAGAAATTTCATAACCCATGCAGGAATACCCGTATTCAAGATGGTACGTATTCGGCTCGTTTGCGTGCCAAAGTCGCTGCAAATCCCCTGGAAGGGAGCCCGATGAACAAATAATTGTGCTGTCCTCATCAATGGTTTCATTAATAGCCAGCAAGGCAGTCGTTTGCGGCAGTTCTGTACCCAGAGCATCGGCATACTCATTTAACTTCTCTTGGCTAAAATGCTCTTTGACTTCAGGCACAAATGTTTTTCTATTAAAGACGACTGATTTTAGGCGGTTCCGTTCAGCGAGCCACTCTTCTTTCAACGCAGCAATTCGATCGCCAAACGCTGACCGATACATTTTTAACCTGGAAATAAGTAGGCTAAGCGTTTCTTTCGCATCTGCAACAACCTGATAAGCATCAAGCTTATACGTTTGCATGCGGCTGACATTGATATTTAAAAACGTGGTATGCTCAAAATCAAACGCCGTTTTTGACGAAGTCGCAAAGTCGGTGTAGCGAGTGCCTACGCCAATCACCAAGTCAGCTTCACGGGCTGCCTTATTCGCTGCAAGCGTGCCGGTAACGCCAAGGCCACCTAGGTTGTTAGCAAAGTCAGCGGCAACAGTTGCTTTTCCTGCTTGTGTTTCGACGAGAGGAATGCCACACTGTTCAGACAGCGCTACTAGTTCTTCCTTTGCTTCTGAATATTTAGCGCCTCCGCCAACAACAAGAAGCGGCCGCTTGCTCCTACGAATCCGTTCAAGTGCCTCTTCGATTTCCCGCTCCGTTGGCTTTCTACGTTCTAAATAATGAATGCGCTTTCTGAAAAACTCCTCTGGATACTCATATGCTTCTCCTTCGACATCTTGGGCGATGCAAATCGTCGCGGGCCCCGCTTTTCCTGGGTCTGTCATGACTTCAAAGGCACGAATAAGGCTCGACATTAACTGCTCTGGGCGAGTAATCCGGTCCCAGTATCTCGACACCGGCTTTAATGCATCATTTGTCGTCACTGCTTGGCTGTATTCTTGTTCAAATTGCTGCAAAACTGGGTCAGGCTGGCGAGTCGCGAATGTATCGGCAGGAAGAAGCAAAACAGGTATATTGTTAGCTAGCGCTGTGCCAGCAGCTGCAACAAGGTTCGCGGCTCCTGGGCCTACAGAAGTTGTCACTGCATATATTTTTTTGCGGAGCATCTGCTTGCTAAAAGCCATTGCCGCATGGGCCATCCCTTGTTCATTTTTGCCTTGCCATACGTTTAATCGCCCGGCATCTTGCTCTAGTGCTTGGCCAATCCCTAACACATTTCCATGTCCGAAGATCGTAAAAATCCCTTCAACGAAAGGCTCCTCTTTCCCGTCAGCATGCAAATATTGGGCATTTAAGAACTTCACTAGCGCTTGTGCAGTCGTCAATCGTATTGTTTTCGCCATTGTTTACACCTCGCATCATCACTACGCGTTTTTATTTAAAGAAAATTCGACATTCAAACATGCTGTTCTTCGACAAGCGCCTTGATTTCAGATAAAGTTGGCATTGCTTCCGATGAACTGTGCTTACTGACAACAATCGATGCGGAAGCGCTCCCAAAACGCAATGCTTGATCAATGTCATAACCACGCAAAAGTCCATATAGAAACGCAGATGCATACGAATCTCCAGCACCAAACGTTTTTAACACGTTTGTTTTGTACACGCCTGCTCGAAAGGTTTCTCCTGATGGCAAATAAGCGTAAGACCCATCAACACCATGTTTAATAACAACCAATTCCGGCTCTTTGGCAAATAGCATTTTGGCTGTTTGCTCATTGCCGCTGGCACTTGCCCCTTCCATAATGTCATACTCTTCCCGCGTGCCGATCACGATATGAGCCATGCCTGCCAGAAGTGTGTAGTAGACGGACGTTTCTTCCCTCGATGACCACGTGTACGGACGATAATCGAGTTCAAACACAACTTTTGTACCTGCCGCCTTTGCAAGTGACACTGCTTTTAAGGCTGCCTCCCGTGAAGGCGATTGAGCCAATGCCGTTCCAGAAATGAGCAGTACTTTTGCAGATCTCACATAACCGGCGTCGATTTCATCAGGGCTTAAATATAGGTCAGCTGCTTTTTCACGGTACATCAAAATGCTGCATTCTTCAGGGCTCAAAATTTCCGTAAACGTCAAACCTGCTTTATGCCCTTCTCGGTCAATCACGAGCTGGCTTGTATCCACGCCTGCCTCTCTCATATAAGAAGAAATAAACCGGCCATGTTGGTCATCAGGAATTTTACCGACAAAACCGACTTTCAAGCCAAGCTTCGCGCTGCCAATGGCAATATTGGCTGGCGAACCGCCGACATATTTTGTGAATGACCGCGTTTCTTCCATCGGCCGGTTGTATTCGGCCGCATTTAAATCAATGCAGGCCCTGCCAAGCGCAATCACATCAAATTGCTTTCCCTCTTGAAATTGGATGCCCATAGGCTACCGCTCCTTTTATCGTGATAAAATCCACTCATGGTCTTTTTCATTACGGAATTTCCAAATACGTACAGGGCCTGCCATTACGTTTAAATAGTAGGACGCATAGCCGTCAGGAACGCCAACTGGATGGTAGCCAGCAGGTACAATGACAACATCGCCGTTTTCGACAGCCATCGTTTCGTCTATATTACGTGACTCAGTATACACACGTTGGAACACAAACCCTTGCGGTGGATCGATTTCATGGTAATACGTTTCCTCTAGAAAAGACTCGTAGGGCAAATTATCCTCATCATGCTTGTGGGGCGGATAACTGGACCAATTGCCGCTTTCTGTAAACACTTCGACGACTAGCAAACTGTTTGCAGTCTTGTCTGAATCAGGCAATATATTATGGACTAAGCGCTTGTTCTGTAATTGGCCCCTGTTTTCAATGCCGACGTCACTCGCTTTAATAAGTTTTGTCGGCAATTGTTTGTTTGAAGGCGCATAGCAAAGAGCGATGCACGCCTCACTTATTCCAGTTACCGTAAATGAACGGCCATTCGAGAGATAGACACTGTCTGTCGGTTTCCGTTCAAATACGCTACTCCGTGTGCCAATATTGGAAAACACATGCTCTCCGTCCGTTACCGTGACTGTTCCCCTTACAACAACAATGCAACATTCATAGGAACCGAGCGTTTCTTCGTATATAGCGTTTGCCTGGATATCGACGAGCTTAAACGATACATACTTAAGGGGCGCCTTTTCTGCCTCCGTGTCATGAACAAGTGTAACCCCTTGTTTAAGCACCTTTGTTTTCGGTTTTTTTAGTAACTGGCCCACCGGTATGCCTCCCCCTTACAAAATTAGTCAAATGACGGCTTCGGATAACGGGCGGTCACGACTTTTTTGCGCGTATAAAAGTCTACGCTATCTTTTCCGTTTGCATGAAGCGTCCCATAAAACGATGATTTCCATCCTGAAAAAGGAAAAAATGCCATAGGCGCAGGAACGCCAAGGTTAATGCCAAGCATTCCAGCATCAATGTTTTCACGAAAATAGCGGACGGCCGCCGCATTCGTTGTAAATAGGCAAGCTCCGTTTGCAAATTCAGAGCGATTGGCTATTTGAATCCCCTCATCTAAATTTTTCACACGAATAATCGAAAGCACAGGGGCGAAGATTTCATCTTTCCAAATCGTCATATCCGTTGTCACATGTTCAAAAATCGTCGGCCCAATAAAATAACCATCGGCAGATACCCGGCTACGGCCGTCGCACACAAGGGTCGCCCCTTCCTCCACTCCTTTTTCAATATAAGCAATGGTTCGTTTTTTGTTTTCTTCACGTATGACAGGGCCTAAAAACACACCGTCGTCTAAACCATTGCCAATCACGAGCGATTCAGCTTTTGCCTTTAATTTGGCTACAAACGCATCGGCAATTCCTTCCTCGACTGTAACAACAGCACAGGCCATGCACCGCTCCCCAGCAGAACCAAAAGCAGCTCCGGCAATATTGGTGACGGCGTCGTCCAAATCGGCATCATTTAAGACGATTGTATGGTTTTTCGCTCCTGTCAACGCTTGAACGCGTTTTAAGTTTTCGCTTGCTTTTTTATAAACATACTCGCCAACAGGCTTAGAGCCGACAAACGATATCGCTTTTACGTCAGGGTGCTCTAGCATGCCATTGACGACATCTTGGGCGCCATAGACAACATTGAACACGCCATCTGGCAGGCCAGCTTCAGTAAGCAAGTCGGCGAGCTTTTCAGTCAATAATGGCGTCCGCTCTGAAGGTTTTAATAGAAATGCATTTCCGAGTGCGATCGCCATTGGGAACATCCAACATGGCACCATCATCGGAAAATTGAATGGCGCGATTCCGCCGACGACGCCAATGGGATAACGATAATTGCTTGCTTCTACGTCTGTCGCAATCGTCGGTAATGAATCGCCCATCATTAAGCTTGGGGCACCTGCAGCAAATTCAACATTTTCAATGCCGCGCTGCACTTCCCCCCTTGCTTCCGTCAAGTTTTTGCCGTTTTCAATTGTAATCAAACGCGCCAATTCTTCCTTATCACGCTGCAATAGTTGCTGATAATTGAATAAAATCCGCGCACGACGCGGCACAGCGACTTTCGACCATTTAGCAAAAGCGGTTTTTGCGACTTCAACTGCGTGCTCTACATCCGCCTTTGTCGAAAGGGGCACTTGGCAAATGACCTCTTTAGTCGCCGGATTCACTACATCTTCATAAAGGCTTGTGCTGCTTTCAATCCATTTTCCATTAATATAATTTTTGACTTTACGGACCTCTACTGCTGTTTCGCCCATGTGCTAGCCTCCTAAAGTGGGTAAACCGCTTTCAATATCGGTTACTTTTTGATCATTTCTTGGTTATATATTAAAACTATATGCCATAAAAGGTCAACATATTTCCATCATTTTTTGAGTAAAAATGATTAAATGATGGTTATTTGTTGAATAACTTTGAAGACTATGCTATTGTCTAGGTAGATAAAAAAAGGGGTTTTCACAATGAAGCTATTACGTATACAAGAAATGGAAGCATACATTCTTAAAAATGGCTCGGCCTCCCTTGATGAGCTGTGCGAGGAATTTAATGTATCAAAAAACACGATCCGGAGAGACATTAACAAACTAGTCGAAAACGGCGTGATCCGCAAAGTTTATGGTGGGGTCACCGCAGTAGAAAAAAGTTTAGTCTCGTTTGAGAACCGAAAAGTACGAAACCAAGCAGAAAAAACGAGAATTGCTCGTGAGGCAGCCAACTTCATTAAAGACGATGACTTAATATTTATAGACTCGGGCACGACAACAAAATCGATTTTGGCGGCATTGGACCCGAATATCTCGATTACTGTTCTGACAAACAGCTTGGATGTTATTAATGCGGCTACAGGTTTTGAGCAAATCCATTTAATTGTGATCGGCAATTCTTACAAACACAAAACGCGCTCATTTGTCGGCATCGATGAAGCTGCGATATTGCAAAAATACAACATCCACAAGGCGTTTATGTCGGCTACTGGTGTCAGCATTGCCCATGGCCTTACCAATGCCGACCAACTCGAGTACGAAATTAAAAAGATCGCAGCCGAAAAAGCACGTGAGGTATTTTTGCTTGCCGACCAATCAAAATTTGGGAAATCCACGCTATTGACATATGCTCCCTTCAACCGAGTCGACCACTTAATTACATCAGCTCCACTCGATGAAGAGTACGCAGCCTATTGCCAAGACCACCATATCGATGTCGTGGTCGCTGCTGAACACCATGTGGCGAACTGACTAGAGACACGTTTACGTAAAGCAAAAAACCACTCTGCAAGCAAACGCACACCTCCGATTTCATTCGTTCCTAACAACGAGGTGCCGTTTATATAGAGTGGTTTTTTTATTTGTTTCACGCTGTGCTGTAAAATTCAGGTTTTTATTGCTTATCCCCTAGTTCTTCCCGTTGCTGAGTGTTCTTTTCTTTTGCCGTATACACTAATACCCATGCTACCAGTGCCAAAATGGCCATTACGCCAAAGGCAAGCTTTAGCCCTGCTAGCGTTCCTTCTACGTAGTCGATGTCGTTTCGGTTCGCGTTGACGCTGACAAGTGTCGTCAATACCGTTAATCCTAGCGCTGCGCCAAACTGCCTGATCGTATTGGCAATCGCCGTTCCGTGGGCAAGTTCTGCTTGCTTTAGAGCGTTCATCGCTATCGCTGTCGCTGGCGTCATTGTGAAGCCAATTCCAACCATAAACGCACAAAAACAGACAACTAGCAGAGGAATGCCCGTTTGATCTCCCATAAACATAAAGATAGTGAATACCAACACTAGAATCCCATAACCACTTAAACCAAGAGCTCTCCCGCCGAATGAGTCAAACAGCTTGCCTGAGGCAAATGAAGTCAACGCCAACAAGACCGTTCCCGGCAAGAGAATCATCCCCGATGAGAAAGCCGACCGCCCTTGGACGTCTTGAATAAATAACGGCAACAACGTTTCCGTTGAAAGCAGCAAAATCGAAATTACAAAAGACAGGATCACACCGTGTACAAACCATGAATGTTTAAATAAACGAAGTTCAAGCATCGGTGAGTCTAAACAAAGCTGCCGCCATATAAACATTGCTATTGCAAAGAAACCGGCACTAAGAGGCACGAGTACAATAGCAGAGGAAAACCCAGCGATGCTAATATTGCTTAAACCGAAAATTACGCCGGAGAAGCCAACGACGGTAAGGAACAGGGACAATAAATCAAATTTAACGCTTTTTTGTTCTGTTACGTTTTGCATAAAGACTGCAGCAAGAACGAAAATCGCGAGGGCGAGGGGCAAAACAAGCCAAAACAAAGAACGCCAACCTAGCCAATCAACGATATAACCGGAAATCGGCGGACCGATAGCTGGCGCCACATTAATGACAAGTGCCATAAGCCCCATAGCATAGCCTCTTTTTTCAGCCGGGTAAACATGCAAAAGGATCGTTTGCACAAGCGGTAGCATCATGCCAGCCCCGATCGCTTGGACGACCCGTGCACTTACGAGTAAGACAAATGAGGGCGCTATCGCTGACAATACCGTGCCGATGACAAAGCATGCTAAGGCAGTCATTGTCAGCGCCCGTGCACTGAAACGGCTCATTAAATAACCCATTGTCGGGATGAGCATCGTCGCCATCAGCAAAAAGGACGTAGTTAGCCATTGCACTTGCGTCGCATTTATGGAAAATTCATCCATAATCGTTGGAAAGGCCGTAATTAATAAAAATTGATTAAATAAAAATAAGAACGACGCAGCCAGAACGGTAATGACCATCATGTTCTCGCGCCAATGGGAATTTGTCGTTTCATTCATTTTTTGCCAAACCTCCTACCGATGAAGTGGTTCAACACCTATTCACTCTACGGTGTTTTTGTTGAAAATGCAACAAAAATAAACGTGTACAAAGCACTTAAGGAAAAATCCTATGATGGGTGAACATGTGAAATTAAGTTAAAAAGACAGCTCCCAGCCTTAACTCGTATGCTGATAAGGGCAAATTGACAAATGCTGTTTCACTTGCTATTATTAAAAATGAATGACATTCAGTCATTAAAGGATGTGTACAAGTGGATAAAAAAGAACGCATTGTTGAAGCAGCGATTGTTGCCTTTAAAGAAAAAGGCGTCGAAAAAACGACGATTACTGACATTGTGAAACGGGCTGGGATTGCCCAAGGGACTTACTATTTGTACTTTCCTTCTAAACTGGCGGTTATGCCTAGCATTGCCGAAGTATTCGTCAATAAGCTGATTGATCGGCTTCATAAGTCCGTCCGCAGCGACTCGATCGAAAGGCAAATTGAGGAAGTTGTTGAAGCCATTTTCTCGATTACGGAAGAGCATAATGATTTGGCCATATTAATTTATTCAGGCTTGACTCAAACGGAGTATGTCAAGGAGTGGGAAATGATTTATGCACCATTATACGACTGGTTTGACGGCATGCTAGCCCGCGCCCTTGACAAGAACGCAATTCGCGAGACAATCAATACTGCCTATACCGCCAAAATCATGGTCGGTGCGATTGAATCAACAGCAGAACAGCTTTATTTGTACGACCAACATGATCAAGCGAGCGCACAAGCACATAAAAATGAGCTCATATCATTTATTAGCCATGCATTAGGAGCAAGCGGTCTGCACTAAGGCGCTTGCCTTTCTTTGGCGGTAAAAATGAATGAATGTCATTCACTAATTCAAAAGGAGTTTGTTCAAAATGAAAAACGGTTGGTTCTATGTCGGCTTAACTTGCCTAGTTGAACTTTTTTGGGTATTTGGCTTTAATGTTGCGACTGTTTGGTGGCATTGGGCAATCATTGTCGCCATTATTCTTATCGATTTCCACTTTCTTTCTAAAGCATGTGAAACGCTCCCAACCGGAACAGTCTATGCTGTGTTTGCTGCCATCGGAACAGTCGGGACTGCCCTAATGGACATCTTTATATTTGGAGGCGCCTTTAGTATCGCCAAAGGGTTGTTTATGGCGCTTCTTGTTATCGGCGTGGTTTTATTAAAATTGGCCGACAACCATACAGACGAAACGAAATCCAATCAGAAAGGAGCGGCTTGACGATGGGATGGTTCTTTGTTGTATTAGCAGCACTGTTTGAAGTCGTCGGCGTGATTGGTTTAAAAAAATACAGCCAACAGAAAACAGTGCTCCATACGATCTTGTTTCTCGGCGGCTTCGGTGCGTCGTTTCTGTTTTTGTACACTTCGTTTAATTATTTGCAGCTAAGCATTGCTTACTCCGTTTGGATTGGACTTGGAACGGTTGCTGCTGTTTTGGTAAACATGATGTTCTTTGGCGAATCAAGGAATTGGCTGCGCTTGTTTAGCTTAGCCATCATCGTCATAGGTGTTACTGGCTTAAAAGCCATTTCCTAATTTTATTTAAACGTTTGATTAATAAAATCAAATCAATCAAAATGAGAGAAAATGCTTGTTGACGAACCGGCTTGATAATGGAAGAAACCCACTTATAAACATATGCCTGAGGTAAACGACACGAGGTTGTTTGCCTACAACCTAAGACGGCTTGCCTTGCAATGCCGTCTTTTTTGCTGTTCGATATTTACTTCATGAAAAAATCTGTATACGCTATAAAGACGAGATCCATTTTCAAGGAGAAACCAAAAACCATGTTTGAAATAAATCTTCCATCAAAAATTGCGGGAAATCGCTTGCTCCTTCCTGAAATCAATGTAGCTGTCCAACCTGGACAACCTGTTGCGATTCAAGGAGAGGCCGAGTTTTTGCAAACATTTTTGTCCCAGTTTATGAACCCATTTTCTGGCTCAACCAACCAGTTTAAATTAGAAGACAAACCTTTTGATCCCCATTCTAACGCCTTTATGTTCCATCAATCCGATGGCTTGTATAAGCGTTTAACGCCACGGGAAGTGATCCGCTTTTGGCTGAAGCTCTACAAAAGCGAAGAAAATGAGAAGCGTCTTTTGGCAGTATGCGAATTGAGTGAGGTAGCTGACAAACGGGTCCGCTCGCTCCCTTTGTCTGAAAGGAGGCGTTTGCATTTTTGCCGCTGCCTGATCATGCCAAGCCAAGTATACGTATTCGACCAGCCAACTTTGCACGTGGATCGCCAAACCAAGCACGTATTTCATACGATTTTAGAAATGCTATCCAACAAATGCATTGTCATCACGACTACATCTCTGGAAGAAGCAATCCAGCTAGGGACTGCGTTTCGCATGACGGAGCACAGCTTCTATCAAGTCGAACAGACAAGCCATGATCAAGATGCCAGCGAAGCGCCTAAAGGCGATGCCCCACTGAAACTAGCAAAAATTTCAGCTAAAATGGACGATAAAATCATTCTTTTCGACCCGTTGGAGATCGATTATATGGAAAGCCAAGATGGGCAAACGATCTTACATGTAAATAGTGAAGCCTTTTTTACTTCTATCCCTTTAAAAGACTTGGAACAGCGTTTAGCTCCTTTTGGCTTTTTCCGCTGTCATCGATCTTATTTAGTGAATTTACAGCGTGTGCGCGAAATCATTGTCTGGAGCAAAAACAGCTACAGCCTCAGTCTGAATGATCAAACTAAAAACACGATTCCACTGTCAAAAGGCAATTATGCCGCATTAAAAGAACTGCTGCAAATGTAGGGAGGACAAAATGAACGTTGATTCATTTAAAGCGTTGCTTTACAAAGATATAAAGGACTTGCGTTATAATGGCCAGCTGCTTGTACTTATCTTTTTTCCATTGCTGTTTGTCATTGCTTTTTTTCTACTTCAAAGTAACGTGCCATTAAATATCTTGCTCATGATTACGTTGTTGCTGCTTCCTATCCATATTCAAGGGAATTTGCTTGCTGAAGAAAAAGAACAACGTACTTGGCGTGTATTAAAACAAATGGGAATTCATTTTTACCACTTAACGATTGCGAAAGCGGTCATCACCATATCCGTCACATTGCTGACAATCGTTGTCACCACTTTGCTTCAAGGGCAAACCATCTTCTATACTGCAATGGCAAGCCTTTTTACAGTTCCCTGTATCGTCATTATGATTTGTGCTGGGACATTGCTTGGTACTTATGCGAACAACACCGTCGAAGTAAATTTATTTGGAACACCAATCGTCATCTTTTTTATTGCCCTGGAAATAATCACCCGTTTCCTGTCGAACATAGGGCTGCATTTCCTTGCCAATTTGATACCGAACATCCTTTTCATTAGCGGCATTGATTTGATTGTATCTGGCCAAATTGGAGCTGCATTTACTTCTTGCTTCTTGTTATTAGTCATATGGGCCGTTGTTGCCGTTATCGCAACCCGTTTACTCATAAAGCGAAAGGCCTTTACAGTGTGAACCTTTCCGTAAATCGGTAAGGCACTACATTTTTGCTCCATTCATGCTAGCTATAGTTGCATTCACCATGATTTCCCCTCTTTTCACCCTTGTTTTAAGGTGTGTGTATCCCCATTCCGATACAATGAGCGAAGAAACAATCACTTGAAAAAGGGGAAATGACAATGTTGCAAGAACTGATGGAATTCATTATGGAGGCAGACACCGTATATCAATATATAGGCGTTTTTATTGTGTCGTTAATTCCTTTTTTTGAATCGTATGTGGCCATTCCGATTGGCATTGTATTAAACTTTCCGGTTATTCCAGTTGTCCTTCTCTCGATCGCTGGAAACCTCCTATCCGTGTATGTCTTTATTTGGCTAGTTGATAAACTGCGCGGAACAAGGAAAAGCACGAAAAACGAGGGAAGTAGACGACAAAGAGCGCAACGTTTCTTTCAACGTTACGGAGTCCCAGGCGTCTCCTTTGCCGGACCGATTATTTGCTTCCATGTCGGTGCTGCCATTGCCCTTGGAGCTGGCACAAGCAGGCAATATGTCACACTTTGGCAAACGATCGCCATTGTTGTATGGTCGGTCGCTCTAGGCATCGCCTTCGCCTTTGGTGTCAATTTATTTGACTATTTCCCAAGCCTGAACGTCTTTTCATAAAAGAAGTTTCTTTTGTTTTTCGTTATTTTTTGGCCAAGCGCCTTTTGTAGAATGGTCTATAAAGGCGCTCCGGCTAATGTTTTTAGTTGTTTGTGTTTATTTCCCCCACTTGACCAACCTTTTTTGACGTAATTAATTGACGCTTCTCTACCATATAGGCATGTATACATAAGATAAATGTGATTATGCTTGCAAAAACAACCAATACGATTACTCCACTTATAAAGTCAATGCGGCCATTGTTAAATCGCTCAGCTAAAAAACCAGCAGCAACGTCTCCACCAAGAAAGTATGTGAAGGGGCTTAAGTGTAGGAATGGGTGCAAAGAGCTTATAAATTCATGTGTCATAGGAAAACCAACTGTAATCAGAATAGCAATCATCAAAGTCGCCATCTTGTTTTTTGTTAAAACAGCAGCGAAGGCTACGATCAGAACCAAATTAAAAATAGCAAGCACTTGAAGGATAAATGTCTTCATCATGACATTCCATAAAGGCATTGTTTCAAAGATTGGGCTCCCATTATTAACAATAGGATAGTGGAAAGAACCAGTTCCATTAAAAATACTTGCTAAGAAGAAGCTGAAAACAAGAATGCCGAAATAAAATGCCACAGTCACCCCAGCCATAAATGATAATTTCTTCATTAACAGCCTCGTAGACCTTTTAGGGAGTAATACGTCAATGTTTATCCCTCCTCTGAATGAAAGAAAATATACTTCTGACAGAATCAGTGATGCGATCAACATAAATAATGTCGGGAAAAGGCTCTCCATTACCCGATACGTAAACGTTGCGCCAAATTTTTCAAAATGCAATGTATCTGGTTCCGCGTTTAATTCAATTAAGCGATTGTTCACATGGCGTGTCATCATAAAATCATCAATTGCTTCTTCTGGAAATAATTCTCCATTCGTCTCTTTATGTATATCCAAATTTCGATCGATCATTTTGTTAAAATAGACTAAGGCCTCTGAGAAATCGTTTTGATCAATAGCCTCTAAAATATGTTGACCCCAAGAGATGTTTTCTTCGACCTCAATGATAGCTTCTTCAAACATGATCCGGTTCTCTTCCGAGATATGAGGATTTTCTAATTCTTCCTGATAGAATGCAAGCGTTTCTTGATCATGATGTAAGTAACTTTGCATGTCTGCTCTAAAATCACTTCCGTCGATTGCATTTACGATATAGAGACCGACTACCCCTAAAAAAAGAATCGTTGTCGCTACGATTACAGCCTTGCTTCGGTAGATTTGTTTAAACAATAAGTAACTATAGCTCATCGATTTTCTCCTTTTTGACTTGCCTCTCTCATAACTAAAGAGCCGTTGCCTAACTCATAAATGTAATCACAAACTTTATAAATACGATCATCTTGATGTGATGAGAAGAGAATTGCTTTATTCTTGCCTTTCTCTCGTGCTAACAACTTTTCAAACTTTTCAATGCTATTTGTATCTAATCCAATTGTCGGTTCGTCCATTAACCAGTATTCTGCGCCACTAACCTCATACAGACCTAATAATACCCGCTGTTTCATGCCAAGCGAATACGTTTTGATAGGGATTTTAATATATTGATTCATTTCCCAATAATCTACCACATCATCTATACATGCATTTTTATTAGACCATTCTCTTTGAATGAATGTTAAATAATCAAAGCCTGTCAAGTTAGGATCAAACCATTCTGAACTTTCATAGTAAAACAGTTTCCGTTTTAATTCTGGCAAAGAATAGATTTCATGATTAGAAATGTAATAAATCGATCCTTTTGTTTCGCTGCGGATTCCTGCTATTGTCCGCAACAATGTCGTTTTTCCAGAACCATTTCGTGCTGATAACCCATAAATAAAACCTCTTTTCAGCTCAGCATTGCCATTATAAAGAAGTTTTTCTCTAGTCACTAAGTCTAAATTCTCTATCTTTATCATTTTTTCACCCTCCATCTCCTTAGGCCAATAATGTCTCTTACGCGTATTGGAGCATAAAGACTTAGCAATTACGCTTCAACATTACCTCTAGAACGGCTAGACTTTATTTATCCCTTCAAATACGAACTTCCTTTAATTTATATAGAACTCCAAAATAATATTATCACAGAACGTTTTAATTTGTTCTAAAAATCAATGAAAATGAAAGTGAACATCAATTTTGAAACAAACACATTCTTATCTATCGAAAAAGGAGCCCCCTTATGGAGCTCCTCCTTTTTTACTCGTTTGCAGAGTGAATGCTTTGCTCTGCAGCTGGACGCTTCATTGCTTTGTCTGCTTGACTGGCATTTTTCATTGCTTCCGCTCGATTTTCTTTCATTTCGGCAACAGTCTTCGTTTTCAGGCGGGCTGCGCCGCTCGTGTCCTTTGTCGCTAGCCGTTGCTGCGTTTGTTGCCTTTGTTTGGCTTCGGCAATGCTTGTTTTATATTGGGGCAGCCATTTTTCTTGGGCAATGAGCATGTCGTCGACAAGCTGCCAAATTTCAGGTGGGGTGCATACGGCCCCAGTGAGTGGGTCCATCATAAACGCTTGCCGCAAGAGCTGGTCATCTCCAGCTACGGCTGCTTCTACCGCAAGGCGTTGGACATTAATGCTCACGTTGCAAACGGCGGCGCAGCCAATGGGCAAGTCACCTATGACGGGCATATTGATGCCGTTTCTATCGACGTAGCCAGGGGCTTCAATAATGCAATCAGAGGGCAAATTGGAGATGACGTTTTGGTTGACCACATTAAAATGCCCTCTGTAGATACGCCCTGTTTCTAACGCTTCAACAATATAAGAACCATGTTCTTGGCCGCGCTCGCTTTCAGCAAAAACGAAAGCCGGCTCGTTCATCCAATTAGGAAAGTCTTCTTTAAACCAGTTGCGCCCTTCTTTGCAAACGCGCAAATAGCCACCGGTTTCGCCGTTAATCCACGTGCCGAGGTCAATCCAATCGCCAATTTCCTCTTGCCGTTTTCGGTACCAAGGTACATATTCGCTTAAATGGCCGTTCGATTCTGTGCTGTAATAGCCAAAACGCTTGAGCATATCGATGCGTACTTTTTCTGTTTTGCTGTATTCAGGGTGGTTTTCAAACGCTTCGAGCAACTTGCCCGTTAAATCTTCGCCGTCATGTTTGATTTGAATGTACCATGTTTGGTGATTGATACCGGCGCAGACAATGTCGACTTCTTCTGGCTGAAGCCCAAACACGTCGGCAATTTGACGATGGCCGCCTTGAACGCCGTGGCATAGCCCAACCGTGTTGACGCCGCCGAAGTGGTTGCACGCCCATGTAAGCATCGCCATTGGATTGGCGTAATTTAATAGGAGGCAGTCTTGTTCAGCAACGTCACGGATGTCTTCGCAAATGGCGAGCATTTCATGGATGCCTCGTTGGCCGTACATAATCCCTCCTGCTGAAAGGGTATCGCCCACACATTGGTCGATGCCGTAACGGAGCGGAATATCGATGTCTTGCTCAAATGCTTCAAGTCCACCAACGCGGACAACGTTAAAAATGTAACGCGCCCCTGTTAACGCTTCTCTACGGTCAAGGGTGGCGTGGATTTGAATAGGAAGGCCGTTTTCATTAATATCACGTTGGCATAACTGTGTCACCATTTGCAAATTTTCCTGATTGATGTCTGTGAAAGCGACTTCGATTGTGGAAAAGGCAGAAACAGACAGCAAATCCCGCAATAACATGCGGGTAAAGCCGATGCTGCCTGCGCCAATAAAGGCAACTTTAAATGGCATTTGTTTCATCCTTTCTTTAGTAGGTGACCGCGTTATCCACGGCGCTTATTGACGACGTCGAAGGCGACAGCAGCCAATAGTACAAGCCCTTTAATAGCCTGCTGCCAATCGATGCCAAGTCCGAGAATCGACATGCCGTTGTTCATTACACCCATGACGAGGCCGCCGACAACAGCGCCAATGATCGTCCCGACGCCGCCATAGGCAGAAGCACCACCAATAAAGGCAGCCGCTATCGCATCGAGTTCGAATAAATTCCCTGCCCGTGGGGTGGCAGCATTTAGCCTAGCGGCAAAAATGAGGCCTGACAGCGCTGCAAGTATACCCATGTTGACAAACACAGCAAACGTCACGCGTTTTGTTTTAATCCCAGACAACGCGGCGGCTTTTTCATTCCCTCCAACGGCATAGATGTGGCGGCCAAACACCGTTCTTTTCGTGACGAAGGCGTAAAAGGCAATCAAGGCGACAAGCAAGATAAGAATGTTTGGAATGCCGCGGTAACTGGCTAATACATAGGTAAACACTAAAATAACCGCTGCAATGGCTACTAATTTCACAGCAAACCAAGCAGGACTAGCAACCGGCAAATCATGATGAAGCTGTTTCTTTCTCCCCTTAATTTGAATCGCGATCAAAACAGCTGTTAGCACAATTCCAAGGAACATCGAAAAAAGATGAATCGAATCGCCATTAAACAAATCAGGCAAAAACCCTGAGCTTAGTTGTTGAAAAGAAGGCGGATAGGAAGCAATTGACTGACCTTCAAGCATGATTAACGTAATTCCTCTAAAAATGAGCATGCCTGCTAATGTCACAATAAAGGCAGGAATTTGAACATATGCAACCCAAAACCCTTGCCAAGCACCAACGAGAGCGCCTGCAATGAGACAGATGAGAACAGCTAACACTGGATTGACATTTAACTCAATCATTAAAATCGCTGACAGCGCGCCGATAAAAGCGGCAACGGAGCCAACGGATAAATCAATATGGCCTGTGATGATAATCATGACCATTCCGATTGCCAGAATTAAAATATAGCTGTTTTGTAAAATGATATTTGTAATATTTAACGGCTGCAGCAAAATGCCATCCGTTAACAGCTGGAATAAGAGCATAATAAACAGCAACGCACAAGTCATGCTATATTGGCGCACGTTGTTTTGGACAATATTAAGAAATGCTTTCATGGTGATCCTCCATTTCCATTGTCATTCGCCTCATCAAACGCTCTTGGGAAAGGTCTTTCTTTTCAAGTTCTCCTGTGATGCGCCCTTTGTTCATTGTATAAACACGGTCTGCCATGCCAAGTAGTTCTGGCAGTTCAGAAGAAATCAATAGAATTGCTTTTCCTTTGGCAGCAAGCTCGCGAATGAGCGTATAAATCTCATACTTTGCGCCGACGTCAATTCCACGTGTCGGTTCGTCTAAAATTAATACATCAGGGTCGGATAAAATCCATTTGCTTAACACGACTTTTTGTTGGTTGCCGCCACTGAGCTTGCCTGTTTCTTGCAAGATGGAATGCGCTTTAATTTGCAATTTCCTCATAAACGATTCTGCTACTTGTGTCTCTTTCATTTGATCGATGATTTGATTTTGGGAGACCGCAGGTAAGTTGGCCAGTGAGATGTTTTCTTTTATATCATTCATCAACACGAGCCCATAGGATTTTCGGTCTTCGGTCGCGTAGGCGAGGCCGTGATCGATTGCTGCCCGTACAGAAGGGATCGAGATGGCTTTGCCATCTTTCTTGATCGTGCCCGTTATGTTTGTGCCATACGATTTGCCGAATAAACTCATCGCCAGTTCTGTACGACCGGCACCCATTAAGCCAGCAATGCCAACAATCTCGCCTTTCCTTACGTGCAAACTGACATCATGGATGATTTGCCGATCCCTTTGCACTGGATGAAACACATTCCAATTTTCGATCGAAAACACGATATCGCCGATCTCACTTTGCCCTTCTGGATAGCGGTTTGTTAAGTCTCTGCCGACCATCCCTCGAATGATGCGGTCTTCGCTCACATCTTCCGTGTGCAAATCAAGCGTTTCTATTGTTTTGCCATCCCGTAAGATCGTAACCGAATCGGCGATTGCCTTAATTTCATTCAACTTATGGGAAATGATAATGGACGTCACGCCTTGTTCTTTTAATTCCGCTAACAGTTTCAGCAAGTTTTCGCTGTCGCTTTCGTTTAGTGAAGCCGTCGGTTCATCTAATATGAGCAATTTTACGTTTTTAGCGAGCGCTTTGGCGATTTCCACCAATTGTTGTTTGCCGACACCGATATGTTTAATCAGCGTCTGGTGTGATTCTGCCAATTTCACTTTTTTGAGGAGCGCTTGCGCTTTCGTTGCGGTCTCGGCCCAATCGATGATGCCTCGTTGTTTTTGTTCATTTCCTAAAAAGATATTCTCGGCGATGCTAAGCTCTGGAATTAGGGCAAGTTCTTGATGAATGATGACAATCCGTTTCTCTTCACTTTGTTTCAAGTCTTTAAAACGGCAGACTTCGCCTTCAAACAAGATGTCGCCTTCGTACGTACCGTATCCGTAAACACCGCTCAGCACTTTCATTAAAGTCGACTTTCCTGCGCCATTTTCCCCGCAAAGCGCATGGATTTCGCCTCGTTTTACTTTCAAATTGACATTGCTTAATGCCTTTACACCGGAAAATGTTTTGGTAATGTTATTCATTTCCAGTAACATATCGGCCATTTGCTTCACCTCTTTTTGAGCAGGCGGCTATTAGCAAGCCGCTGTTATTGATCAAGCTGTGACGCCTCATAGTAGCCGCTGTCAATCAGCACTTCCTCGTAGTTGTCTTGATCTACAACGACGGGCTCTTCCAAGAATGCAGGAACGACTTTCGCATTATTGTCGTACGTGTTTGTGTCATTGACTTCCGGTTCTTCCCCTTGGAGCACAGCTTCCGTCATCTCTACGGCCTTTTTAGCAAGCAGCCGCGTATCTTTAAAGACAGTCATGGCCTGTTCCCCTTTGATGACAGCATTGACTGCTGGGAGATCTGCATCTTGTCCCGTTATAATCGGCATAGTATCGACGGTGTAGCCTGAATTTTTTAAAGAGGCGATAATGCCGATGCTTAACAAGTCAGCTGGCGCTAAAACTGCATGAAGCTCTTCACCCCCTCCATAATTAGAGCTGAGCAAATTGTCCATCCTGCTTTGCGCTTTGGCGCCGTCCCAGCCTAAAATGGCAATCTGGTTGAAATCCGTCTGACCACTTGGAACCACTAGCTTGCCTTGATCGATATAAGGCTGAAGAACGGACATCGCCCCTTTAAAAAAGAACGTCGCATTGTTGTCATCTGGAGAACCTGCGAATAACTCAATATTAAAAGGCCCCTCTTCTTCTTCGAGATTTAAAGCTTCTACAATGTACTCTCCTTGGAGCACGCCGACTTTATAATTATCAAACGTGGCATAGTAATCGACGTACTCAGAATTCATGATTAAGCGGTCATACGAAATCACTGGGATGTTTTCAGCATTGGCGCTTTCGAGTACACTTGTGAGCGTTTCTCCGTCAATGGAAGCGATGACAAGGGCATCGACTCCTCTAGTGATCATATTTTCAATTTGCGAGAATTGGTTTTCGACAATATCTTCCGCATATTGCAAATCTGTGTCGTACCCTAACTCCTCAAAGTAGGCAACCATTTGGTTGCCATCCGCAATCCAACGTTCAGACGACTGGGTCGGCATCGCGATTCCGATCGTCCCCTTGCTGCCTTCCTCCCCAGAGCTTTGCTGGATGCAGCCTGCTGTCATGAAAAGAAGGCTGGCTACAGCGCCAAGTCCAATTGCTTTTCGCATGATGTGCCTCCTACTCAGTTTGATAACGCTTTCAATGTTATGGAGCTTGTTTCTCAAAATGCATATGCCTTTGGCTTGCTTTTCATACGCCTTTATTTCGCTGATGAAAAAGCAAGAAGCTGTACCTTTGTCAGCCCCTTGCCTTTCTATAATGCTTGCTTAATAAGAGCGGCGGTTCCAAAAAAGTTCCTTTCTCACCTGGCCAACATTTGAATGGTCATCAATGACGATACATTCAATCCCCATAAGGCCAGCCCAGTCAGCCAATTGTTCTTTTGAAATCTCATAAGAAAACACGGTATGATGAGCACCACCAGCATAAATCCATGCTTCTGTCGCTTCCGAAAAAGAAGGAAGGGGCTTCCACAGCACGCTTGCTACCGGCAGCTTCGGCATCTCATGTGGGTTTTCAACTGCTTCGACCTCGTTGGCGACTAAGCGAAAGCGAGAGCCCATATCAATAAGAGCCGCATTCAATGCACGGCCTGCTTTGCCTTTGAATACAAGCCGCGCTGGGTCCTCCTTATTCCCCATTGACAGCGGGGCAACCACAATCTCTGGTTTTTGGGCACTGATCGTCGGACAGACTTCGAGCATGTGGGAGCCTAAAATCATTTCCTGTCCAGGTTCCAAATGATTTGTATAGTCTTCCATAAAGGATGTCCCTACGTTGCCTGCAAGCACTTTTAGCACACGCAATAAGGCAGCTGTTTTCCAATCGCCTTCTCCAGCAAATCCGTACCCTTTTGCCATGAGACGTTGCACGGCGAGGCCAGGCAGTTGCTTCATGCCATGCAAGTCTTCAAACGTAGTCGAGAAAGCGCGGAAATCGCCTTGTTGCAAAAACCGCTCGAGCCCTATCTCGATTCGGGCTTGCTCTTCAACGGCCGCTATGTTTGCGTCAGGACGAAACGTATAAAGGTTCCGGTACTCATCCATTAAGGCGTTGACATCTTCTGTAGATACGCGATCAATGACTTCAACTAAATCGCCAACCCCAAAGCCAGACACAGACCAGCCAAGCTTAATTTGTGCTTCGACTTTATCTCCTTCTGTTACAGCAACTTCGCGCATGTTGTCTCCAAAACGAGCGACTTTTAGCTGTTTGCTCTCTTGATAGGCATTGACCGTTTTCATCCAGTCGCCTATCCGTTTCATAACGCGAGCATCTTGCCAATGGCCTGCTACGACTTTCCGGTCAATGTTCATTCTCGATACCATAAAGCCAAATTCACGATCGCCATGTGCAGACTGGTTCAAATTCATAAAGTCCATGTCAATGTCGCCCCACGGAATGTCGCGGTTATATTGAGTATGGAAGTGGAGCATTGGCTTGTTTAACTCGTTTAGGCCAGCGATCCACATCTTTGCTGGCGAAAATGTATGCATCCACGTAATGATACCAGCACAGTTGTTGTCGCCATTGGCTGCGCGAAACAACTCAAGTATACGCTCAGGCGAGGAAGCCACTGGCTTAAGAACAAGCTCCTCTGGCAACTTTTCCTTGAGGCGCTCTACCATCACTTTGGAATGAGCCGCTACTTCATCAAGAGCCTCCTGTCCATAGAGCGGTTGGCTTCCGGTTATAAACCAAAATTGATATTTTCCTTGTTTATGCATGCACGGCTCCTCCTTTTGCTCTGCTACGCAACTGTTTAAGTGTCTTCATTACATCGTTTTCGCCCCTGCCAAAGTAATCATGAAGTTTGCTATATTCCTCGTATAAAGCCTGATATAAAGGGACATTTTCACGATTCGGTTTAAAGGAGCGCGCTTTCGTGTGGGCCATTTTTTCGGCAGCAGCAAATATCGTTTCATACCCGCCAGCTTCATGGCCTGCAGCAACACTTGCAAACATGGCAGCCCCAAGAGCAGGCGTTTGTTTTGAAGCAGCCACTTTTATTTCAAGATTGGTGACATCGGCGTAAATTTGCATGAGCAACTCGTTTTTTTGTGGCAGCCCTCCGCAAGCATAAAGAACGTTCACCTCAACGCCGCTGTCTCTGAAAGCGTCAATAATTTTTTTCGTGCCAAATGCGGTCGCCTCCAGCAATGTTCGGTACAATTCTTCTGCTTTTGTTTGCAAGGTGTATCCTAAAATAAGCCCTGTCAAATTTGCATCGACAAGCGTTGAACGGTTTCCGTTCCACCAATCAAGAGCGAGCAAACCGGTTTCGCCAGGACGGTAAGCGGCCGCCTTTTCTTCTAGCAACGAATGAAGCGGTTTTCCTGCTTGTTCCGCTTCTTGTTTCAAGTCAGCGGGAATGCCGTGTTTCATCAGCCATGCAAATATATCGCCAACCGCAGACTGCCCTGCCTCATAACCAAAGTATCCTGGCACAATGCCGTCTTCTACTACGCCGCACATTCCTTCGACTGCTCTTTCTTCTTTAGCCAATACAAGATGGCAAATCGATGTGCCCATTACCATAACCATTTTCCCTGGTGTGACAACGCCTGCGGCTGGGACAGCCACATGGGCATCGACATTCCCTACCGCAACAGCCGTTCCAGGCTTAAGGCCAAGCGTTTCCGCCATTTCTACTGTTAATCCGCCGGCACGTTGGCCAGGGGCAAGGATATCACCGCGAAGTTTTGTCGTTGTCAGCCGGGCAAGGCCTGGATCTAGCGCGGCAAAAAAAGAGTCATCTGGATAGCCGTCGCGTTTATGCCACATCGCCTTATACCCTGCTGTACAACTGTTGCGTACAATTGTGCCAGTGAGCTGCGCCACCACCCAATCGGTTGCTTCTAAGAAAGCATCTGCTTTCTCAAACATGTCGGGGTCTTCATTAAAAATTTGCCAAATTTTCGACACCATCCACTCGGATGAATATTTGCCTCCGTATCGAGCTAAAAAGGCCTCTTTTCGTTCCTCGGCAATGCGGTTGATTTCATCTGCCTCATCTTGGGCGGCATGGTGCTTCCACAACTTCACCCAACTGTGGGGCCTGTCGGCGAATTGGGGGTCAAAGCATAAAGGTTCTCCATGCTTGTCAATCGGAAGCATTGTACAGGCGGTAAAGTCAATGCCAATGCCAATCACTTGAGAAGCGCTTATTTCTGCGATCTCTACAACTTTTGGCACCGACAAACGCAGTACATCTAAATAGTCACCAGGATGTTGCAATGCCCACTCCGGCTCGAGCGAACGCCCGCTGTCTGGCAAGCACTGATCGATAACGCCGTGTGCATAGGGCGTTACATGTTCAGCCACTTCGGCGCCATTTTCTAAATCAACCAAGACTGCCCTCCCCGATTCAGTCCCATAATCAATTCCAATCGTGTAGCGCTTCATCCTTTTGTCTCTCCCCTTTCCTGCCCGTAATAGGCATGTTCTCCGTGCTTTCGCAAATAATGGCGATCGAGAAGCTGTTGTGAAATGCGTTCGGCATTTGCGTTAAGCCCGATTGTATGAGCTGCCATTTGCGCCACCTCTTCGAGCACAACCGCATGGTAGACCGCTTCTTTCGGCGAGCGCCCCCATGTAAACGGTGCATGGCCGTGGACGAGAACAGCGGGTGTCTCAAGTGGATCTTGAAAACGGAATGTCTCGGCAATTACATGGCCCGTCTCTTTCTCATAAGCGCCATTGATTTCTTCTGGCGTCATTTTTCGCGTACATGGCACTTCCCCGTAAAAATAGTCTGCATGAGTGGTCCCAAAGGGAGGAAGGGACATGCCCGCCTGTGCCCAACTTGTTGCCCACCGAGAATGGGTGTGGACAATCCCTTGTATATCTGGAAAGGTTCGATATAGAACGAGATGTGTCTCAAGATCCGATGAGGGGTTGAGCTTCCCTTCAACAAGTTCACCATCAAGGGTAACGACAACAATATCTTCTACATGCATCTCGTCGTAGTCTAATCCGCTTGGTTTAATGGCAACAAGGTTGTTTTCACGGTCAATGCCACTGGCATTTCCCCACGTGAATGTGACAAGCCCGTGTTTCGGCAAACTTTGATTTGCTTCCCATACTTGGCGTTTAAGAACGTCCAACATGAGTTTCACCTTCTTTTTTCATTGTTGTGCCTTCACGATAAAGACGCAAAAGCGTATAACGGTCTCTCAGCAAATAGGCGTGCTGTAAGCTTTCCTCAACAAGTTCTGGAGCAATCGGTACGAGAGCTTCGTTCCACCCTGCCTGCTCAAGCAGCGCTTTTACATCGTCAGGGTCTGGCAATGCTTCAACAAGAGCAATCACTTGCTTCGCTTCGTCGTCGCCCAAAAACCGATGTACGTCTGGAAGCACAGTGTTCTTATAAAAGCGGTTGATGATTTGCGTCGATAAGCCAACTTTTGCGCCGTGCAGCAACTGCTTTTTCCCTAGTCTAAGCGCTTCCATTTCCCAGTAATGGGAAAGATGGTGCTCGGCACCTGAAGCAGGATGGGAATAACCAAACAAGGCCATTGCTAAACCGGATGTAAGCAGGCTTTCCATCAGTACCTGCACGCCCGCAGACGTCCTCTTGCCAATGTCTGCGACTTTATCGACACAAGCAGAAAGAGCCTCCTCTGTTAAATCAGCTACCAAGTCGGAATAGGCCTCACTTTTTAGAAGAGAGCCAATTTTCCAATCGAATAATGACGTATACTTGCCGACCATATCGCCAAATCCAGCAGCAATCAAAGCAGGAGGTGCGTGTTGCAAAACAACCGTGTCGGCAAATAAAGCAATTGGCGCGACAAGTTGATATGTTTTTTTCGAGCCTTGTACGACAATCGGCGCACCGAGAGAAGTGAAGCCATCCACAGATGGGGCAGTCGGTATCGACACAAACGGTTTGTTCGTTTTGCCACTTACAAAGCGGACGATGTCATGAATCGTTCCCGCGCCGACAGCGACAAGCAACTTCGTCGATTGCTCTACTTTTAGCATGACGCTAATAAGGGACGCTTCGTCGGCGATGATATCGCCATTGCTGTTCGGCTCCAATAGATGCCAGTCTGCTTTAACGCCTTTTTGGCATAAGTGGTCATGCAAATCGCTTCCTGCAGCTTTGTAAGTATGGGAATCAGCAACAAGGACAACGCCTGATTCGGCTTGCTTGGCTATGAAAGCAGCCGCTTCGTGCAAAGCCCCTTCTGCCACGACAATTTGCTCGAGTGGCAAAGGATACAAGTCATCTTTTGAGGCGCGAATCCGTGCTTTTAACGCTGAGATATTCATAAGTACCCCCTTAAGTCATCAATGCTATTTAAAACGTAATCGGGCTGTCGCTTTGGTGGAAGCAGCTCCACTGCTTCTTTCCGGGTATTACCTGTTAGTACAAGGGCGGTTTTCATTCCTTGCATTCGCCCAAGCCCGATATCCGATTCAAGGCTGTCGCCGACGATCAAGCATTTTTCTGCTGGCGCCTCCACATAAATTAGGGCTGCTTCAGCCATAAAGCAAGAGGGCTTGCCAATGACAAGCTCGGTTTTGCGCCCTGTCGCCGCTTCAATGGCGCCGATAAATCCGGCAACGTCAATAGCTTGGCCTGCTTCGTCTGGATAGGTTTTGTCGGCATTGGTGGCGATCATTCGGGCGCCCGCGGAACTTGCTTTAAAAGCAGCATTCAACTCTTCGTACGTAATCTTATCGTGAAGCGTCACAACGACAAAGTCAGCCTCCTCTGGCGCCTGTGCGATTTTAACACCGGTATACAGCAACTCTTGGGCAAGCCCACGATTCCCAAGTGGCCAGACGGCAGCTTTCGGATAATGTTGCTTTAAAAAGGAGGCAGTTACAGTTGAAGACAGGATCAATGATTCAGGGGCCGCCATAATCCCATGGCGCTCTAGTTTCTCAAGACCTTCCTTCCTAGATACATTGCCGCGGTTGCTTAAATAGGCAATTCGCTTGCCAGCTTCTTGCAAGGAAGCAATCGTCTCTTTAGCGCCTCGGATTAGGCGGTCGCCCTGAAAAACGGTTCCATCTAAATCAAGGAGCACTGCTTCCGTGTCTGCTAGCATATGAAATCCTCACCTTCGCGTTTTTCCTTTATCTATTTTTATTACTTCGCCTCCCATACCTCAGCATTCAAAAACCTGTGGTTGTCGGCAAATATTGATTTAATCTTAACGCAGCCCATAATTAAAGCGCTTCCAATAAAGTCACTTATGCTTCTGTCGGTTGTATAATATCCTCACTTTTTCTTCTTAAATTGTCATTATATTGATGCCTTTTACGGTACTCGCTTGGTGTGCACTTTACATGTTTTTTAAAAGTCGTGCTGAAGTATTGCTGGGAGTTCATGCCGATATAATGGGGAATGTCCGTAATGCTAATATCCGTCTGCTTTAGCATCGCTTTCGCCTTATTGATTCGATAAGAAATGAGGAATTCATGAATCGACTTGCCAGTGAACGCTTTAAATACACGTTGCAAATACCCAGGATGCAAATGGACGGAACTGGCAATATCAGCAACGCTCACTTCACGGTCATAATTTTGGTGGATGTAAGCGAGGGCCCGTTTCACATAAGCTTGCTGGTCCGGTTCTGCCACTTTCGCTTCTGCCAATTCTGCTATCCGAATTAAATATTCGCTTAAAAGCAGCTGAACCATAAAATCGGTTTGTATGCTTTTTTTGTCCACTTCTAAAATTAATCTTCGTAAACATTGGTACGTATCGTCGGTGTCGTGCAAAAGCAATTGCGATGCCTGCTTGTTAACCATGTTCCTTAATGCTTGGTTCTCTTTGCATAGTTTATAAAAAGGCGGAAATGCAGTGCGGCCTTGCTCAAAGGAAAACTCAACATTAAACATCCGGCAACGTTCGCTTACGATTAAGCGGTGCCGTGTACCGGCATCTAAGAAAATAATTTGTCCTTTTTTTAACTGGTAGCTCCCTTCATCTGTTTCGACTTTGCAGCTGCCTGAAAGAACATGCATGCACTCAGCTGCTTCATGTGAATGGAATTTCATTTCAAACTGGCGCCATTCTTTGTAATAATAAAACTTTACGACAGGGTAATAAGGCTCCTTTTGCAACTTAGGGTCAAATACACTCATTCGTATTTCTCCTTTGCCTTGTGTAGGGGGACGCTCCCCTACACATTCGTTCTCATTCGTAATACAAGCGAAAAACAATATCCTGGTCGTAATTGCCAAACGAAGAGCCAAACAGTGTTACGCCGCCAATATGGATGCCTTCTTCGCCTACAGCTACCCGGAATGTCCATACTTTTTCCCTTATTGAAACATCAGCCAGTTTAACGTCTGATAGCTGCTTGCCGTCAATAAACGTACCTGTCTCTGTAATCCGAATGACTTTCAGAAGGCCATATTGGTTAATGCCCCGTGGCCACCAAGCAGGTGTGTACTTTCCTTTTTGATCGCCAAAATCACCGGGACTGCGCCAATAGCCAAGGCTTACTCCATTAAACGTAAACGAAACATCAGATGGCCAATTGTCGTTTGTAAAAGGGGCTTCCGACGATAATTCCATTGAAATTTCCAATTCCTTTGGCGTTTCGCCCCCATGAATAAAATTGGAAAGTTTGTACTCAACAAACCCTTTATAAAACCAAAGAATTTTCGCGTTCACACGCATTGGGTCAAGAAAATAACGAGGCTCATCAAATTCGCCAACAATCGTTTCTGGCGTGGCCAAGCCACATGTAGGTTCTACATAAAAGTCAGTGAAATGGCCAACAGACACATGGCTCTCATGAAAAGTGCGAATCGAGCCATTTTCCTTATTAGGAAAAGCGATCTGGGCGTGTGTTACTCGGAGGGAACACATTTTTTGCACGCCTGCCTTGCCCCTTACATGCGTCGTGTCGATGAGCCTGGCCTTTTCTAATTTCTGCACATGTTTTGTCATAATCGCGCTGCTCACTTGCTGCGACTCGGCCAGTTCCTTAATGTTCATAGACCGCTCTGCCAACAACCGTAGGACATTTAAACGAATCCGGCTTGCTAATGCTTCATAAACCGGCAAAGACTGTTCTGTTAAGTCTAAATCTAATTCCATCGCGCCACCTATTTTTTCCGTTCATACTCGAACCGATTTCCTCCATTTAAGAAACGGCCTTCAAGCAGTGAAAGCCCTATTAAACCGAACAACACAAGGAGAAATCAACTCTCTCACCAGTATAATGAACTCGCTTTCTACCTACAAGTCTGTGAAGACGCCACACTTGCCATTTATAAGACCTATAACTAGACTAAAAACGATCAAATTATCGAGCTGGATGAGACAACAGCTTCGCCCGCTGGAATGCTTTTAGGCTAAAATGGGTTGTAACCCAAGCGAATAAGCTTCCGGCAAAGCAAAATCCAGCAGGAGGCACCAACACGAACAACAAAGCAGCTAGACAGAGGAAGACCGCCATGAACGCTGCATACCGTACCGAAGCAATTGCTAAGAGGGCAACATTTTTTAAAAACGGGATGAGCGCCCCGTCAAATACGACTAATGCCGGGCCAACAAACAAGACGCCTAACCCATATACGAGCAAACAGAGCATCAACAAAGCTGCAGCCGCTGTCGCTCCTGGAAAATCGAGACTGAAAACAATTAAATAGTCAACCACCAGTATGGCGCCTACAAGGGCAACAGTAAAACCAACAATGTTCGCCCGCCAAAACGCGCTTTTCCATTCTTGAAAAAAAGTCCTCACTAGCGGAACATTGCCCTCTTTTAAACACCATCTTTTCATAACCGCAAACATTGCGTACATTGCGGGAAAAAAACCGACAATCACTCCTCCTAACAAGGAGAACACAAGCCATAAGCAGTTTAATGCCGCTAAGCGCACCAACCAATCACAAAGACGGAGTGCATAGCCGCGAAGGCCTTTCTCATCCATTAGCCCATCCTCCTTTTGGCTGCGATCCATTATCCCTTAATGCCTGAAAAGCTGACGCCTTTGACGATTTGTTTCTCAAACACGAGAAAAGCAATAATGACAGGGATTGAGGCAATCGCGTTGACAGTCATCGGCAAAATGTACGTCTCTGAATAGTTAGAGTTAAACATCGGAATGCCAACAGGCAATGTATAGAGCGATTCAGAAATAATCGCTAGAAATGGCCATAGGAAATTGTTCCATGAGCCTATAAACGTCAATATGCCGACAGCGGCAACCGCTGATTTGCCAAGAGGCAGAACAACGTTCCAATACAAACGGAAATCATTACAGCCATCAAGTTTTGCGCTTTCAATTAATTCATTCGGCACGCCGTCAAAAAAGCTTTTTAATATGATGACGCCTAAAGGGGCAGCAATCCCAGGCAAGATAAGCCCTGCATACGTGTCAAGCAGCCCCATTGAGCCAATTATTTCATAGAGCGGGATAATCATCGCTTCACCTGGCACCATCAAACCGGCTAAAAAGAACAAATAAAGCGCTTTGCGGTAACGAAAACGCATTTTCGAGAAGGCAAATGCCGCCATTGACGTTAGCAGGAGCGTAAGTACCGTTGTCAGGAACCCAACAATAAAACTGTTCCAAATCCATAAAAACACATCGCTGCCGAGGATAATGTCGACATAGTTGCCAATTGTGTACGGAGGCGCAAACCAGTCTAACGGCGATGAAGCGGCCGTCCCTTCTGGTTTTAGGGAAACAAAGAACATCCAAATAATCGGGAACAAAAACAACAGCGCCGATATAAAAGCAACAGCCACTTTTACAGGACGAAATGGATCGCGTTTATTTTCAAGCCTCGTTTGACTCATAGAAGCCGTCCCTCCTTACCGCCTAAACGAAGTTGAATGACCGATAAGACGAGGAGAACCATAAACAGCAAATACGACATAGCCGCTGCATAGCCAAGATCATAGCGTTCAAAGCCCATTTCGTAAATGTACAAAATGATCGGCCGTGTTGACGTCCCTGGACCGCCATCAGTAATTAACAAAATTTGCGCAAACACTTTGAATGAAGCGAGGATTTGCAAGAGAAAAATCAACCTTGAAATCGGCAATAGTTGCGGCAATGTGATACGCCAAAACATTTGTTGCCTTGTTGCTCCGTCGACTTCAGCTGCTTCATAGAGCTCATCGGGGATACCTTGCAACGCCGTCAAGTAGAGAATCATATTAAAGCCGACTGTCCACCAAAGAGTCACAGCAATAATGCTGACCCAGGCAAGCGATGGCGTCGCCAACCAAAATGGCTCTTTATCTAGCCCAAACGCTTGCAAAATGTTGTTGACGACCCCTGTATAAGGTTGCAGCATAAAAATGGCGACAAACGAAATGACCGATACGCTTAAAATGCTAGGGAGAAAGAAAGATCCCCTAAAAAACGTTTTGAGCTTCGTATTTAAGTTGGCCATTAGCGCAAGCACCAATGCCAGAATAACCATTGTCGGCGTAGACAAGACAACAAACAATGTGGTGTTGCCAAATGCTTCCCAAAAATTAGGATCCTTTAGTAGATTAGCGTAATGGGCAAGCCCGACAAAATCTTGCTGTTCAATTAGTGTCCAGTTAAAAAGGCTCATTTGCATTCCTTTAAAAATGGGGTAAACCGTAAACAGTACGTATGCTACAAAAAAAGCAATTAAAAATGGAACAGGGCGCAAGTCGTCTCGCCATGTCAACTTTTTCACTTTTTTCCCCTCCTTCATATGAGTCAGAATTATTGGCGCGTGGTGACACGTAATGCATCGAGCATCTGATCAATGCCTTCTTCGGGGCTCAGGCGATTGCTCATAATTTCATCAAGCGCCCGCACCATATCCGTCTCAGCAGGGTTTTGGTAAATTGTCTTATCGGTAAAAACGACTTTTGATGCGACTTCAGCATATTCAGAGCGAAAAGGCTGTTGTTGGAACTCAGGCGAAGCGACAACGTCCGTTCTAGCTGGGATATGGCCTGCTTTCGCCCAATCGGCGCCGCGATCGCTAACATAGGCAATGAATTCAGCAATTGCTTGTTGCCTCTCTGCTGTTTGCTCCTCTTTGATCGGGATGATCAACGTATGGGAGTCTCCTTGTGCTGCTTCGACTTCAAAAGATTGAGGCAAAGGGACGGCGGTAAAGTTCATGTCGCTCCCTTCCCAAATTCCAGTCGCCCACACGCCTGTCATCAAACCGACAGCATTTCCAGCCTGGAACGTTTCATAAAAATCGCCAATGTGCATCGGGATCACATCCCCGAAGAAGCTGTGAATATAGGTAGCTGCTTCGATCGCAATTTCCCGATCAAGCGTAATTTCTGGTTCCCGCAAGTCATCGGAGAAAATCGGCGTGCCGCCCATTTGAAAATAAACCGTCCACCACCAGCGGTACACATCGACCCCTCCGGTTGAAATGGAAAGCGGCGTTTTATCAGGAAGCGCTTCTTTTGCTTGTTGAAAAAAGGCTTTAAAGCCTTGTGGTGACTCATCTAGTTTAAGGCTGCCGTCTTCATCCAACAGCCCAGCTTCTTCCGCTAAGTCGTTGTTAATGTATAGGATGAACGGGTGTGTGTCGATTGGCACTGCATAAGCAGCGCCTTCCACTTCAACCGCTTCACGGATGTTGTCTGGAAATAACCCAAAATCAAATTCGGACTCCGCCATAATCGGTTCAACAGGTTCTAACAACCCTTGATTCATAAGTTGAGGAAGCGTTGCCGCATGAGAGACAGCAATATCTGGCCCTCTATCGGCTGCTACGCTTGTGACCACTTTTGTATAATAGTCATCCCAATCTTGCAGAATCATATCAATGTACACTTCATCTTGACTATTGTTATAGTCATCGACGATCGCTTCCATATACGACAAATCGCCACCTGAAAAAAACACCCAATAATCGAGCTTCATCCTGCCATCACCAGTTGTCCCTGTTGTCTGGGCACAGGCGCCAAGAAGGAGTGCCGCGCTTGCTAAGACAGCGAACTTGCCAAAAACATGCTTCATATTGACCGGCTCCTTTCGAAAACGGCATTATTTCGAAAACGCTTTCATATTTATTGTCTAGAAAGCCGCCTAGCTGCACGCAAGCGGCCTTATGCCTTACTGGTGTTTCAAGCGAATCACATGCCATGATGCTCGAGGCAAACGGGCTTCTAGTTTGCCATCCTGCAATGTCGACTGCCCTTGATCGTGTGGTTTAACAGGCTGATATTCTTTTGTGTTAACTGCTTTTAAATCATTGTGCTCAAGAACGGTATGAGCAACGATCTGATAATGTTCAAAACCGCGCACGTCGATTTCAAGATCGAGGCCATCATGCAAATGGCGGTTTAGCGCAAAAATGGTCAACGTCTTCTCTTCTTCATTATGGACGACAGCGCTATCAAGCTGCGGCACGTCTGTATATTTACTTGTATCATAGGATGGCGTCTGTACAACTGGCTGAAGCGAAGTGCCTCTTCCATAAAGAGAGACATGCATAAATGGGTAAAAAATCGTTTGCCGCCAAGACGGCCCGCCTGTCTCTGTCATGATTGGAGCAATGACGTTTACAAGTTGCGCCATACAGGCGATTTTGACGCGGTCAGCTCGCCGCAAGAAACTCATTAGCATCGACCCGACTAACAGCGCGTCTTCAAAATTGTAGACGTCCTCGAGCTGTGGCGGCGCTACCGTCCAAGGCTCAATCGCTTTGTCTGCTTCCCGGGAATGGTACCAGACATTCCATTCATCAAAACTTAAATACATCGTTTTCTTGCTGCGTTTTTTTGCCTTTATATAATCACAAGTGGCAATCACTGTAGCGATAAAACGGTCCATTTCCAACGTCTTGGCTAAGTAGCTAGCTGAGTCGCCTGAGGCATTGCCATAATATTGGTGCAATGAAATATAATCGACTTCATCATACGTATAATCTAGCGTTGTCGCTTCCCACTCGGGAAATGTCGGCATATCGATGTTTGAACTACCGCACGCCACCAGTTCAATCGTTGGATCTACCAGCTTCATTGCTTTTGCTGTCTCTACAGCAAGCCTGCCGTATTCATCAGCAGTCTTATGACCAATTTGCCAAGGGCCATCCATTTCATTGCCTAAGCACCATGTTTTAATGCGGTGGGGCTGTTTCACACCATGGCTTATTCGCAAATCGCTATAATAACTACCGCCCGGATGATTACAGTATTCTACTAGATTTCTAGCAGCGTCTGCCCCTCTTGTGCCTAAATTGACAGCCATCATGACTTCTGTGTTGGCGCGTTTCGCCCACTCAGCAAATTCGTTTGTACCAACTTTGTTTGGTTCAAGCACACGCCAAGCCAATTCTAGCTTTTTCGGCCTCTTTTCAATTGGCCCAACCCCATCCTCCCAATTGTATCCAGAAACCATGTTTCCTCCAGGATAACGGACAATTGGGACATTTAGCTCTTTTACAAGGTCAATGACATCTTGGCGGAACCCATCTTCTCCAGCATCCTGATGCCCAGGTTCATAAATACCGCCATAAACAGCTCTGCCTAAATGCTCAATAAAAGAACCGTAAATTCGTTCATCGACTTTGCCAATCTGAAATAGCGGGTCAATCGACATCTTCCCTTTTTTCAATTGATTCATTTTGCGCCTCCTTGTAAGCGATTGCAACAATAGTTAATAAAAAAGTTAATCAAAAACATTTATATTACTTGATGTGAATTATACGCCCGCCTTTTCCACCCGTCAACGCGAAATTTAAAAGAAACGAAAAAAGAACCCATATAATGGATTCTTTTTTAATAAACCTTTTTATTTAAGCCCCGTTGTCGCAATGCCCTCAACCAAATGTTTTTGGAAAAACAGGAAGATGATAAACTGAGGCAATAGCGATAAAGTCGACATCGCCAAAAGCGGCCCCCACGACGTGCCCCCTTCTGCATCCATAAAATTCCTTAGCCCTAGCGAGACGGTTTGGATGTCGGCACTGTTTAAATAAATTAACGGAGCGAGAAAATCATCCCACGCCCACATAAAGGCAAAAATGGCGACAGTCACAAGCGCAGGTTTAATTAAAGGCAGAATGATCCGCCAAAAAATCCCAAACGTCGAGCATCCGTCAATGATAGCCGCCTCATCTAGTTCCCGTGGAATGCCGCGAATAAATTGGATGAGCAGGAAAATGAAAAAAGGCGTGCCCCCTAAAAAAGCGGGAACGATTAGCGGGTAAAACGTATTGACCCAGCCGATGTTATGGAACATGATGTATTGGGGTATTAAGGTAATTTGCACAGGCAACATCACTGTGCCGAGCAAGCAGGCAAATAAGATTTTTTTAAAGCGAAACTGCAGGCGTGCAAAGCCGTAGGCGACAATGCTCGAAGACAGAATCGCTCCTATGACAGACAAAGTCGTAATGAAAAGAGAGTTAGAGAAATAGACGTCAAATCCAGTCCGCCCAAACCCTTCCCAGCCTTTTGCATAGTTTTCCCACATAAATTCGCCAGGCCATAACGAAGCGGCGTTGCCGAAGATCTCCGTTTGCGGTTTTAAAGAACTGGCCACCATCCATAAGATTGGATACAGCATGACAAAACCGAATAAAACGACAAACGTATAATAAATCGCATCCGCCGTTTTGGTCCGCTTCTTCATTTGCTTCCCCCCTCATAATGCACCCAATATTTGGACGTCGCAAACAAAATAAGCGTAATCACGCCGATGATGACAAGCAAAATCCATGCCATTGCCGACGCATAGCCCATTCGTAAATGCTCAAATGCCGTTTCATATAAATAGACCGCGTAAAAATTAGTCGCATCCATTGGCCCACCATTTGTAATTAAAAACGCTTGTGTAAATGTCATAAACGCTCCAATTGTTTGCATGATTAAATTAAAGAAAATGACAGGCGTCAACATCGGCAACGTGATTCGAAAGAAACGAGTCAATGTAGACGCACCATCAACGCTTGCTGCTTCATAAAGCTCCTGGGGAATTTGCCTTAGCCCTGCCAAAAAGATAATGAGCGGCGAACCAAATTGCCAAACGACAAGCACAATTAAAATCGATAGCGCGTATGACGGATCGCCGAGCCAATTGATGCCATCAAGGCCAACAGAGGCAAATAACGTATTAATTGCGCCTTCGCGGCCAAATAGCTGGCGCCACACAACGGCGATCGCAACACTCCCGCCAATGATGGAGGGAATGTAATAAATCGTCGTAAACAGCCCTGTCCCTTTTCTTCCTGTATTAAAGAGCAGCGCCAGCAATAAGGCAAAAATCAGCTTTAGAGGCGTAGAGACAAACACGAATATAAGTGTGACTTTTAAAGACTGGACAAAACGCGGGTCATTGAGCAACACGTTTTTGTAATTGTCGAGCCCTGTCCAAACTGCAGGTGAAAGCATGTCATAATTCGTAAACGAAAAATAAAGGGATGCTAGCATCGGCCCTATGACTAATCCTAAAAAGCCAATTAGCCAAGGAGAAATGATCAAGTAGGCAACGAAATCGTTGCGAAACGATCCTTTCATTGGTTTGCGTTTAAGAGAAGGTTGAACGGTGCTTTGCGTAGGTCTCATCTTGGCCTCCTGTTCCGATGCTTACTTTAAGATCGATTCTGCTTGCTGGCGAAACTGTTCGGCTCCATCTTCCGGTGTGGTTTGCCCGTATTTTAACGACTCCACAATCCGTAAGAAGGCAGCGCGCACTTCACTTTCACCAGGCGGGGGCAGCGGATCGGCTGACGCCGAGTTCTCAGCGACATATTCTAAGTACGCAAACGTTTTTTCGACTTCTGGCGAGACTTTCCCCTCAAGATGGGAACGGATTTCAGCTGAAATCGGCACGCCCCGCTCGGCTTGGAGGATTTCATTTGCTTCAGGGTCATTTGTTATAAAGTCAATAAACAGCGCGGCATGTTCTTCCTGGTTCGTATGCTCGCTAATGGCGAACGACATGCTTGGCCTTATCCAGTTGCCTTCCGTCCCCCCCTCCATCTCAGGAAGCGGTTTCAAATCTAATTCTGCTTCCGTTAACGCCTGCTGCCCAATAATCTGATTGCTCGCGATCAGCAGCATGCTTGTCGTTCCGTCTGCAATCGTTGAATCTCCGCCTTGAATATATTCCATCGTTAATTCATGGGGCGGCGCTGCTTCGTCTTCAATCATTTCTTGGATAAATTGAAAATAAGAAATGAGCGTTTCATCAGAGTAGCCAAGCCCGTCGCCTGTTTCATTAAACACACTTTCGCCATTCTGCCTTGCATAGGCGAAAAACAAATCAAATTCGGTATTGTTAAAGTCGTAGCCATAAAAGCCATCGCCAAGTGCGCTTTTTAATTCCAGCATCGCTGCTTTCATATCATCGTACGTATAGCCTTCATCTAGCTCAATGCCATGTTCGGTGAACAGCTCGGCGTTGTAAAGCATGCCGAGAGCATTGGAGCCGAGTGAAATCCCATATACCGAGTCGTCAATTGTATTTACATCTTGGTAGACATCATCCACATTGGACAAATCAATCGAGCCGTCCTCGATCAGAGGAGCCAAATCTTTCAATAAATTTCTAGAAATGTACTCGTTCATTTTCGTATAGTCTAATTGGACGACATCGGGCAAGTTGCTTCCTGCGGCTTGTGTCGTTAGCCGTTCCCAATAGTTGTCCCAGGTCGTGTACTCTGGCTCAACCGTTATATCAGGATATTTTTCTTCAAACAGATCGATCACGTCAAGTGTCATTGTATGGCGCTCCTGCCCGCCCCACCATGCAACCCGTAAAACATTGTCGCCGCTGGCGGTAGAACCGTTGTCTTCCCCTCCCGTTCCAACTTGGCAACCTGTCACCGCAAAGACCGATAAGGCTAATGTCGAATAAAGAACAATGCTCCGCTTTTTTTTCACAACAACTCCTCCTTGTATTCCGCGCTTCCGTCCCTCGACAGGCGCGTCTGCTTAAGTGCGTGACTAACACGGCTTGTCTATTTACCACAATTATTTTTGGCCTGATTCCCATTGTTGCAAGGCTGTTTCGACATGGCGATTTAGCTGTTCTTTTGCTTCTTTCGATACATGGCGTTCGTTTGCCCTGTTATGCAAATGGCGCTTATATTTGTCAATAAACGAGAGCGCTTGCTTCGTCCGTCCTGCTTCGTTATGGTGCTTTGCCTGCTTAAGAGATTGGGTAAGCTGGACAACGAGTGGGCCTTGGACTTCGCCCGCCACAATAAACGCTTCTGTTGCTTTTTCCAAAAAGACGAATCGGTCTTCCTCGTGTTCATTGAACAATGGCACATACGCCCAATCAATATCCGAAGCAAAGTAGAAGCTCGGATAAGAAGGTTGGTTGTAAGTGACATTTTGCCAAGCAATCCCCGTTCGGTATTGGGGATCATGCATCAATGTGTACAGTTTTCTCTCTGTTCGTTCTGTGTTCATATAAATACGAATTGCAGAGCTGTCTTCTGTGCGGACGAGAAGCTCTTCCCGCCAATCGCCAAATATGTCTGCAACAAGGGACGGATTGCCTTTCGTTCCGTTGTTTGTCCTTGTCCCTTCCGCTGTCAACAAACGCCCTCGTTGCCAATCATCAATCGTCGGTGTCTCGTCAAGCGCGCCATTGACAATTTGTGTGGTCATGTCAGGGGACCATTTAATATTCATGTTTGTGCCTGGCTGCTCGGTGCCTAAACGCTTGCCTGACGCACTGTATAAGCCGACGGCCCACGTTTCGAGGCCGCGCTCGCCAGGGATGACATCGCCAACCATGCCTCGGCCAGTGTCTCGGCCGCTATACTCTCCGTAAAGGACATCGCCTGTACGCGCATCGCGTAAAGCGAAACCATACGGCGCATACTGGGCCCCTTCAAAAACCATAAATGATTCCAACCCTGGCCTGTCTGGATCAATATCGGCAACATGAAGGGCATCGCCATGGCCTAATCGTGCCATTTCACCTGGAGCTGCACTTTCGGGAGGCAATTCAGCAAACGAGCTATACAGGAGCGTCCCGTCATCGTCAATCGTTGCAGCACCATAAATAATCTCATGTTTGCCATCCCCGTCGACATCGGCAACACTCAATGAATGTGCCCCTTGTGTGGTGAGGGTGGCGTATTCGTCATTGGTTCCGTCTACGCCATGTGGTGAATCGTGAAATGGGTTTTCCATCGGTGTCCAGCCGCTGTCAACAAACCAATTCTCGTGCAGTTGTTCGCCGTCCCAATCATAGGCAACAAGTGTGGTTCTTGTGTAATAGCCTCTCGCAAAAATGGCAGAAGGCTTTTCACCATCCAAGTATGCAACCCCTGCTAAAAAGCGATCGACACGATTGCCTGGCTCAATCCGGTTCATCGCATAGTCGCCCCACATAAGGCCATCGTCTTCTCGCCCTGGTTTATAATGAATTGTTTGTAATTCCTGTCCTGTCTCGCCTGCAAACACCGTTAAATACTCAGGGCCTTCAACGATAAAACCTTCAAAATCCCGCAATTGGTTGTTCGCACTTCTCGAAGGGGCGTATTCATCGATAAAATAATCGGCTAACGCCTCCGCATCTCCGCGGCTTAAAGGATAGTCATACAGCGGTTCGATCCCGAAAGCCTCTTCAAGCGTCTCTGGCCAATTGCCGTTTTTTACTTCTTCATGCTCATGCCAACCGATAAACATCTCGACCACATGGGCATAATAATCATCGGCACTCATCCGGTAATCGTCTTCATGGCTGTAACCTGCTTCCACGTCTTCCTGCGGCATCGTAATATACGTTTCCGATTCGACTTTGCCATCCCCAGTGAATGTGATCACCTTTGTCCCTGGTGCAGTTTTAAACATCAGTTCCGCCTTGCCGTCGCCATCAAAATCGTAAACAAGCAGCTGCGTGTAATGAGCCCCGGAACGGATGTTTTTACCAAGGTCTATCCGGTATAGCAAATCGCCAGTCAATGTATAGGCATCAATATAGGTGTTTCCGGTGTAACCTTTTTGTGACACGTCTTTAGAATTTGTCGGTTCCCATTTCACAAAAAACTCATACTGGCCATCGCCATTGACATCGCCGACACTCATGTCATTGGCATGGTACGTGTACGCTTCTCCTGCAGGGGTTACACCATCCTCGGGCTTTCGCAACGGCAACTCATAATAGCCGTTTTCCCACGGATGAACAACGTCACTCGCCTCTTCCCCCCCACCATTGATAGCGCTTACATAATAACTAGACGTTGGCGTTCCATGCTCATCCAAATAGTTGGTGCTGTCGGTTACCGTTTTAAGAAATTGTCCATCGCGGTAAACGTTAAAAACCGTGCCGACCAATCCATGGTCAGAATAGCCGACCGCTTCTTCCTTCAACAGCCGCCAACTTAAAAAAACGCCTTCTCCTGTATCAACCGCTACTAAGCCACGGTCAAGCGCTTCCAATTGCACATCGAACTGCTTTTCCACAGGGGATTTTACAGCGGAAGAACGCCTTCCTTCATCGCCGTTTTTGATAGGAGCGACTTTAAAAAAGTGGTTGACATGAGTCGAACCGTTAAACACAAATGCCTGTTCTTCCGTCTCGGCTATTTCCTCGTATTCCATCAAATCTGTGTCTTTATCGGCCCAGTAAACTTTGTAGGAATCTGCCTCTTTTAGCTTGTTCCATTCCAACGTAACGGAGTCATCCGCCACTTCCGTGATCACAACATTCAAGTAATCTGGTTGCCCATTTGCTACAGCTTGTCCGCTTTTTGACAAAGGCAAACACAATGCCAGACAGATGAGTGCAATAGCTATATTCCGAAAACAAACCGCCATCCATCCTCCTCCTTTCGTTAGAAAAAAACCTTATTTATCCATTAGAATAACGAACTCCTATCTATCGGTCTTATTAAATACGGTTCCTTGCTCTCAGTTTCCGAACTTAGCTTTTTGGCCGCCAAAAAAGACAGTGGTTATTATGAGCCACCGTCTGATTGTGATACACTATGCTATATTAAAGAAGTTTACAGAAAAATCTATATTCAAAACAGACACAGACCCTATAAAAAAGTAGACAGAGCCAGAGGAGCTAAAAATAAAAAATAGAACGAATCATTACCGTTTTAGATGAAACAAAAATTGCAGAAAATTACTTCTAATAAGTTCTGCCTAGAACCCCCTTACCTCCCTTCCTTCATCTGAAATCTAAAATGGCATTGCCCTTCTTTTAAGACGTATTGGTCATGGACGACGTCAAAATTTTTATTGTAACCCTTCGCAATAGAGGGGTCGATCATTCTACAGTAGAGAATTCCATATTCCCCTGTCCCATCATCAGCCCACTGTTGTCCTAATGGACACTTTGTAAACGTCTGTTCAATTTCCTCTTTTTTATAGATACTTTCGAATTCAAATAGTTCACTACGTCCCATATCGTAATGGGATAAATAATTCTCCACTGTATTTTCGAATCCATTCGACCTAGCTCGTTGCGCGATTCCTTGTCCGCGTTTCTTACCAAATTGTTCAACCGCAGACATGATAACTGCCTCCCCTTTTTCCCCGTATTCATCAACAACTTGTTTCGCAATTTGTGCGAACATCTTGGCAAAGCGGGCAAACGGGGTTAGACTTGCATATTTTTCTTGTACCTCTAAAACTGGTGGAAGATACTCAAAGAAATGATGGTTTTGACCTTCTGAGGTTGCTTGTATAGCAATTAATTCAGCATCCTTCAAACCAAATGCTATTAACCCTTTTTTTATTAGGTCGTACCCTTCATCAGGATAAGCTTCTAATATAGCTACGTGCAGCTCATTAAACATTTTTGCTGTCATAATTTCCATTGATAAATTCTTCACCATAATCAACTCTCTTTTTATTCCTATTGATTTAATTGGGGTTAATTATATAATTAGTGAAAACAATTAGTCAAATGAATCTTTCAGCTTATTGGTATGAAGTGAACTACCCACCACTTATCACCCTTGCAGGTCGCTTGAAAGTGGGGGCTTCTTGGGTAATCGCCCCTTTTGGTAGCTGACGAAATGGACCAAGCGAACCCTCTTGTTCCAAGAGTTGATTTATTCATTAGGCAGTGGCTAATAAGCGAATTCCTTCTTTTTTGATGTTCAGCGCAGAGTTGTAGTCTCTATCAAGAGTTAGTCCACAAGTACATTGATACGTACGTGCGGATAAGGCCATTTCTTTTATGGAGCCACATTGGCTGCCGATTCCAAATATCGGATGCGGTTGGATTTATAATACTGATAATAAGAAAAGAGTAAAATAAAAAGACGTCAGGTGCTTGACACCTTAAGTTACAATAGCTTGGTTCCCTGCAAGGGGGATCGGCCGATGGTACGAATCATCCACCTGAGCCGCTAACTCAAAGGTGGATGATTTTTTGTGGTTGTGAAACGACAGCCATGCAACGATCAGAAGCCCGAACGTCAACATAAGTGTATTCCTTCAAATATGTTGATATAGGGAGAGTATGAAAAAATGATAAGATCCATAAAAAGGAAGACGGCTTCTTATAAATGAAAAATAAAAATACAAACGTTCATTAAATCTTCAGAAAGCGTTACCTAATTGCTTCATTTTTTCATATTAGACTAAATCTAAAGCAACTTAATCTGACATTCATGCAGAAGCATTATTCCAATAAATGTCGACAATACAGAAAGAAAAAACGTCATTGGAAGGAGAATTTGATTGAAGAGAATTTTGCTTATTGAGGATGATGCAGCGATAGCTCGATATTTGGAACTAGAGCTAAAACATGAAGGATTTGAATTAATTATAGAAAACGATGGAGAAGGCGGATTAGCTAAGGCGTTATCAGAAAAGTTTGACGTGATTCTTTTGGATGTGATGCTTCCTAAAATTAGTGGGATCGAAGTTCTACGCAGACTTCGGAAGTCGAAAGAAACCACCCCTGTTATATTACTTACTGCAAAGGGAGAGGTATCTGATAAAGTTACAGGGTTGGATAGTGGAGCGAATGATTATATGACAAAACCCTTTTATATAGAAGAATTACTTGCTCGTATTAGGGTAATCTTTCGCGAAAAAACGACAAACAATAGCCTTCATTGGGAAGAACTGACAATGAACCCTGATACGTATCAAGTAATCGTTAAGGGACAAGAATTGGGCCTTACTAAGAAGGAATATGAACTGCTTTATTATTTATTGGTAAATCGAAATATTGCATTATCACGCGAAAATATTATTGAGAATGTGTGGGGATATGAGTATTACGGCGATACAAATATTGTAGATGTGTTCATAAAGAATATCAGACGAAAGTTGGAAGATGTTATGGACGTTAGAATGATACAAACGATTAGAGGAATTGGATATGTCATTAAAGATAACTAATCTCTGGGAAAGGCTAAATAAACGCTTTAAATTTTCGATTGGATTAAAATCGATCTTAACAAATTTAGGGCTTTTCACTATTTTATTTACTGTGATCGGATTTGTACTTGTTTTTGCATTTTCAAGACTCCTAATTGCAGGGGCTTCCCTAACATTAGAAGACCATGAAAGAGTGATTAGGAGTATGGTTTCTAAAGCGGAAATCGATCAAATCGACTCCTATTCAGCTAATACGAATATAACCGTTTTGTTAGTTGAAAGCGAGCCAGTAAAGACAACAGGGATATCCAGTGACATTAATCGTATGAAGATTACAAACAAGTTTAACGTGGATCTAAATGGAAAGGGCGCTGTGATTACTATTTCAAAATCACTTGAACAAGAGTGGGAGATTGTTAGGTCGATTATATTTGTTCTCATATGTGTATTCATTATAATGGGCATTTTTATTTTAATTATTAGTGGTTGGACGATTAAAACGATGTTGCGTCCTATACAAGAAATGGTCAAATACATTAGAACAGGCAGTTTAAATGTAAGATTGGATATTAAAACATCTCATGATGAATTACGTGATTTGGCAGAAACGTTTAACGAGTTAATGGATAAAATATGGGACACCTATCGTCAACAAGACCGTTTTGTTTCCGATGCCTCCCATGAACTTCGAACACCGCTATTAGTCATTCAAGGATATGCTGATTTGTTAGAACGATGGGGAGGAGAAGATATTGCTATCCGGCAAGAAGCCATCTCTTCTATAAAAAAAGAGGCATCGTATATAAATAAATTGGTTGAAAGACTCCTGCTGCTAGCAAAGTCTGGACAACAAATGATGGAGGTAAGAACCATTCATTTGCCTGAATTGATTGAAGAAGTCATACGAGATTCAGTGGTGATGAATACAGGCCATACATTTATATTTGAAAAGAAACAGGAAGTTCTTGCAGATGGGGATTTTGCACTTATTAAGCAAGTCATCAGAATTGTGTTAGATAACAGTATAAAATATACACCTTCTTCGGGTACAATTTCTTTTAATTGTGAAGTCGAGGGAAAATATGCGTTGATTTCTATTCAAGACAATGGGATTGGCATTTCTAAAGAGGACTTGCCAAATATATTTGAACGATTCTATAAGGCAGATAAATCTCGCAGCAGAGTTTCCGGAAGTACAGGATTAGGTTTATCCATTGCTCAATATATTGTTCAAATGCATGGCGGTTTGATAAGTGCACATAGTGAAGGATTAGAAAAAGGATCGAAAGTACTAATTCGATTGCCTCTGAAAAGAATGGTAACATCGTGACATGTAGATATACGCAAATTAAACGATAGCTAGTGAGTAGCTTGCATGTATCAACTTATAAAGAGCATGGGGGTATAAAATGAATGGAATTAGAAAATGAACTTTTCACTAAAAAATCAAGACTACTATACCTAGATCATATAAAGGTATTTTTAATCTTATTAGTCGTAGCTCATCACGCGGGTCAAGCATATGGACCTATTGATGATTGGCCACTTGTAAGTTCAGAAAAATCAGCAATTTTAGGTCCTTTCTTTGATGTTAATGGCGCTTTCTTTATGGGGTTATTTTTTCTAATATCTGCTTATTTTATTCCTGCTTCCATCGATAAAAGAGGCGTTTACTCCTTTATAAAAAGTAGATTCATACGGTTAGGTATTCCTTTTATCGTTGTGGTCATTGTACTATTTGGCCCAATCACCTATTTTGTCGATGGAGTTAGTGGATCGTTCTGGGAATATATGATTTTTGATTATATTGGAACAGTTGATTTTGAAATTGGTCATCTTTGGTTTATCGCATTATTATTCTTTCTTTCTGTCTGCTACGCCCTAGTACGAGTTATAATGAAGATACCAAATCCTACAAAAAGCAGATCATTAGGACATAAACAATTATTTTTATTTTCAATATCATTAATAATTGCTAATACGTTTATTCGGATTTGGTTTCCTGTAGGAGAATGGGTGAATATTTCACCTTTTATGCCGGTAGAAGTTGGACGTTTGCCACAGTATATTAGTTTTTTTGCCTTTGGCATTCTTGCTTATCGTTCTAATTGGTTAGAAAACATTCCAATTAAAACAGGCGTGATCTGGTTCATAATAGGAATTATAGCAGCATCCATGCACTATCTAAATGTTTTAACAGGTTTACGGTCTGTCTATATATGGCTAGTTTTAGAAGGGTTTATTGGCGTTGGCTTGATAATAGGAATGCTAGTGTTTGGCAGGGAATTTGCGAATAAACGCAGAAAATTACTTGCTTTTATGGCAGAAAACGCTTTTGCCGTTTATATTATTCACATTTTTGTAGTTTATATATTGCAAGGGGCTATGGAAGAAATCCCTTCTGGAGCGTTAACAAAGTTTTTCATTGTAAGTATCTTAGCTAGTTTATTGAGCTTCCTATTTAGTCACCTAATTCGAAAGATCCCAACTATGAAAAAAGTTTTGTGATGAAGGTTACTATGAAAAAGAAACAGTTGTAATAAAGATCATGTAAATAGGCGGTTGCTGCAACATTCTAGATTTACGCGTTAATCTAATATGAGCCATTTCAACATAATGTTGAAAGTGGCTCCTTTTCTTTTTAGAAAACCGATTTTAATAGGACTTGACGATTCCGCCCCCAAAAGAGATCTGTGCCAGTAGTTCTTCGTTATCTTTTCATGACCTCGATCGTTACTTGATGCCAGTTGTTGCAATCCCTTGAATCAGGTATTTTTGGAAGAATAGAAACACGATAAATTGGGGAACGAGGGACAGTGTTGCCATTGCCAGAAGCGGTCCCCATGACGATGCGCTAGTAGAATCCAGAAAACTGGCAAGCCCAAGCCCTACCGTATAAAGTGACGGGTCATTCAAATAAATCAACCCACCAAAAAAGTCATCCCAACTCCATAGGAACGCAAAGATCGTAACGGTGACAAGCACCGGTTTGCACAAAGGCATAATAATCCGCCAGAAGATGCCAAAGGTAGAGCACCCATCAATGACAGCCGCTTCATCTAGTTCTCTCGGGATACCACGGATGAACTGGACCATTAAGAAGATGAAAAACGGTGTGCCGCCTACAAAGGCAGGGACAATTAACGGCAAAAACGTATTGACCCAGCCAAAGTAGTTAAACAGAATGTATTGGGGAATAAGCGTAATTTGCATTGGCAGCATCAGCGTTCCAATTAAACAAGCAAACAATACATTCTTTAGCGGGAATTTCAAGCGTGCAAATCCGAACGCGACAAATGAAGATGAAATCAAGGCACCGATGATGTTCATGCTTGATACAAAGAGTGAGTTGCGGAAAATTTGGTCAAAGCCAACGCTGCCAAACCCTTTCCAACCTTCTACGTAATTGTCCCAATGAAAAGCAGACGGCAGCAAAGAAGCTGCCTGCTGGAAGATTTCTGCAGGTGGCTTTACCGAGCTGCTGATCATCCAAAGCACGGGGTAAAGCATAAAAAACCCAAACAGCAGAACAGTAAAGTGATATAGAAACGTTTTAAACCTCCTTTTCGTTTTCACCTGCTCACCCTTTCTCTGATTCATAAAACACCCATTTTTTCGAGCTATAGAAAAGCAATCCTGTGACAATCGCAATCACAATGAGCAACGTCCAAGCCATCGCAGAAGCATAGCCCATTTCATAATTGGTAAACGCTCGTTCATAAAGATACAAAGCGTAAAATAGCGTGCGGTCAAGAGGGCCGCCTTGTGTTGTCACAAATGCTTGTGTAAAGACGAGAAATGCACCAATCATTTGCATAATCAAATTAAAGAAAATGACAGGCGTAAGCAATGGAATTGTGATGGACAAGAATTTGCGAAACTTCCCGGCGCCATCAACGGAAGCTGCTTCATATAAATCTTCGGGAATTTGCCTAAGCCCTGCCAAAAAGATGATCATAGGAGAACCAAATTGCCATATAACAAGCAAGATCAACACCATTAAGGCATGGTCGGGGCTGGCAATCCAACTTTTTCCTTCTACGCCGAAAAACAACAAAATATCGTTAATTGCTCCTTGTCCGCCGAATAACTGGCGCCACATCACAGCTACAGCAACACTGCCGCCGATAATGGAAGGAATATAAAACAGCGTTGTATAAAACCCTGACCCTTTGCGTTTATTGTTAAACAGCATCGCAATCAACAGGGCAAACGCTAGTTTGATTGGCGTTGACACAAACACGAAAAGAAGCGTGACCGTGATTGAAGTACGGAACCTCGGATCATTGGTAAACATCGTGATATAATTGTCCAAGCCAACCCAATTAGGGCTCGTCAACATATCAAAATCAGTGAATGAGTAATAAAGCGACGCGATCATCGGGCCAATGACAAAGCCTAAAAACCCGACTAGCCATGGAGAAATAAAGGCAAATCCGACTAAATACTGTTTCCAAACACGCCATTTCGCGCTTGTTTTTCTATTCGGCGGATACTCGGCTCTTATCGTTTCTGATGGTTTCATTCGTCTCTCCTTTATCATCCACTGGCTAATTGCTTAAAATGATCTCAACTTCGCCCCGGAAACGCTCGGCAAATTCCTCGGCGCTCAGCAACTCATACTCGAATTCTTCTATCATTCGCGCATATAAATCCAAAATCTGACCTGTACCTGCTGGGTCTGGTGGATGGATCGGCGCAGCCCTCTGTTCAACTAACTGAACATAATCAAATTGCAGTTGTGTATTTTCGCTGACATGATCATAAAGGTGATCTCGAACCTTTTCTGAAATCGGCACGCCCCGTTCAGCATTTAAAATCTCATTCGCTTCTATACTATTGACAAAAAAATTGATGAATCGCGCAGCCTCTTCGCTCTTGTCCCCTTGGCTTGTAGCAGAAAATAGCAATGACGGTTTGATAAAGGAGGCTTCTGATCCACCTTCCATTGCTGGCAAAGTTGTCATCTGAAGCTTACGGCCAGCAGCTTCATTGAGTGCGACAATTTGATTGCTGTGAGGGGAAAACGTTGAAGCGCGGCTGTGGACAATTAGCTCATCTTGGATGCCTTGGACCTCGGCTTTGACATCAGGAGGCGCAGCCACCCCACTGTCGAGCAAGTCTTTATACATGTTTAAAAAATCGATCAGGTACTTGTCGTCGTCGTAGCCAAGTCCTGTGTTGTCTTCGTTGTACAACCACAAATCATGTTGGCGCAAATAATGCTTAAAAAAGTTTAAATTATCTCCGAAAGCATACGCATACATGCCGTCCAAGTTTTCGTTAACTGTTTTGACTGCCTCTATATAATCATCCCACGTATAACCAGGCTCTAGTTCCGGAACGCCTGCTTCGGCGAAAATCTCAGCATCGTAAGCGATGGACATCGCATTGGAACCAAGGTTAATTCCATACAACCCTTCTTCTACAATACCGCCTTCTAAATAGATGTCATCAACATCACTAAAATCAAGCGTTCCATTTTCTACGTAAGGGGTTAGATCAACAAGCAAATCACGGGAGACATATTCGTTGATGTACTGTAAATCCATTTGAATGACGTCTGGCAAGTTTCTGCCTGCCGCTTGCGTCGACATCCGTTCCCAATAACCATCCCAGCCAGTAAATTCGGTCGTAACGGCGATATCCGGATTTTCAGCTTCAAACAGTTTAATCGCTTCGATTGTGCGGTCATGCCGTGCTTGCGAGCCCCACCATGCGACTCTCAGCTCGGTTTGGCCGCTTTTTAAGTCCGCTTTCTCGCCGCCTTCTCCTTCGGCCACTTCCGTTTCCGACGATGAGCATGCTGCCAGCGCCACGACACTTACTAAACACATTCCAGCTACTCCTGGCCATCCTTTCATTTTGTCGCCTCCCCTTCACATAGAATAAAGCGCTTTCATTTAGTAATAGTTTAAAAACTCTTTTTGCCGGTGAATAGATGAAAAAAGGGAAATAGTTTGCACAAAAGACCATACTTAAAAGAAACGTGGGACGCTTTCACTCTTTTTGATTGATAAATTCAGTGGGACTGGCGTGGAAAAAACGCTTAAATTGCCTTGTAAAATAATGGACATGGCTGTAACCGACTTGATCAGCAATTTCATAAATATACAGTTCCCCTTCAAGCAACAACTGTTTCGCCTTTTCCATCCGAACGCGAGTAAGATAGGACTTAAACGATTCGCCGACTGCTTTTTGAAACACAATCCCGAGGTATTTCCTCGATAAACCTACCTCTTCCGCAATATCTTTGAGGACAATATCTTGGTTATAATGGGCATGCACATAGTCGATCGTCATTTGGACAGCGCGGCGATGCCTAGCGTTGCCTTCTGAAATCGAGGCGATGCACGCTTGATCAACTTGCGACTCGATCCATGCTTCGAAGTCTTCGATCGTCAACAATTGGTTTGGTGCAACTTCCACTCTGTTGGCACAGATGTGTTGGCCGGTTCTATTTCGTACCGCATCACGGATCAACGCTTGCAAGCTGTTTGCATGGAAATGAAGCAATGAAGGCCGCTCCAGTTCTTTAGCATCACGTAAATAAGACACGACCGCTCTTGCTGCTTGTTGTGCTTTACGCCAATCGTTGCCACGTACGGCAGTTGCCAATGTTTCATAAAGGGGGAGCGACTCGCCGGTTATTTCAAAAGGGCGGTCAAGCAATGGCGCAACCGCATTTAAGCGGACTTCCAATTGTTTGTTTTTTGTCTCTTCTTCCGCCTCTGCCGTTAAGTGATTAACGATTTTTTCAAATACAGTCGTAATCGTCGTTTTCGAAACGGGTTTGCTTAAATACTCATCTACACGTAAGCGCAGCGCTTGTCGTGCGTATTCAAAATCATCGAAGCCACTTAAAATGACAACCTTTCCAGCAAATCCTTCATCCCTTACCGTTTTAACCATTGCCAACCCTTCCAACACAGGCATATAAATATCGGTTACAACAATGTTCGGCTGATTGGTTTGAATCAACTTGATCCCCTCTTCGCCGTCATACGCTTCTCCAACAAAGGTCATGTTAAACGTCTCCCACGGAATAATGCCTTTTAGCCCTTCAATTACTTGCTGGTCGTCGTCGATAATAACCGTTTTCCACATGTTTGTTTACTCCTCCCCAATCGCTTGTTTGCTTTTGCGGAATTTCAATCAATACTGTCGTCCCTGCCCCTATTGCACTGTAAACAGTGATCGTCCCTTCCTCACCAAAAAACGCTTGTAAACGCTCTGCGACGTTTTGCAAACCATAACCATTTTTCTGGGAAATCGCCTTTTGTTCAAACCCTACGCCGTCATCTTTCACTTGTAGCCGAAGTGCTTGTTTGTACGGACGAATGGAAATGTCAATCATCCCACGTTGGCGGCGATGAAATCCATGAATAATCGCGTTTTCAACAATTGGCTGCAATGTAAACTTCGGTACATAGTAATGGCGGAGTTCAGGTGGGACATCAATTTCAAATGAAATATCGACGTTTTTTGTGCATTGCTGGATTTGCATATAGTAGCGGATATGGTCCAGTTCATCGGCTATTGGAATGAAACTTTTTCCTTTCGAGAGGCCAATCCGCAGCATTTTCCCCATCAATTCAATGACTTCACTGATCTCATCTTCGCCCTTAGCAATCGCCATCCAATTTAATTGGTCGAGTGTATTGTACAAAAAATGTGGATTGATGTTTGCCTGTAATGCCGTTATGTCGGCTTCATTTTTGCGACGGTGCTCTTCCTCTAAAGATTGGTGCAACGCACGAATTTCCTTCGTCATTTCCGTAAACCCTTCAAATAAATCGCCAAACTCATTTTGATAGCCATTTGGCACATTTACTTTTTGTGATTTACCAAATTGCACAAACCCTTGGCGTAGCTGGAGAATTGGCTTTGAAAACGCCGTAGACAGAAACAAAGCAAACAGGAGCGCCCCTGCGATCGCTACTAGGCTAATTGCTATAAGCACAGCTGTAATTCGTTTCCCCCCTTTCGTTAGCTCTCCCCATGGCGTCACCTCGACAAGAAACCAGTCGGCACGCTCTAATGCTGACCATACAGCTAGCCCCTGGTCAAGCTCTCTATTTCCATCTTGGTTAAAAGATTGTTCAGCCACGATTCTTCCTACTTCTTCTTCCATTTCATGCACCATAACGGCTTCTCCATTTTTGCCAACTAACATGCGCTGATTTGCCTGATGTTCCCTATCAACAAACAAGGCTTCAAAATCACGGGCGCGGACGTTCAGTACTAACATAGCTTTTAACGTTCCTTTTGCCGAATACAGTTTGCACATGTAAGAGACGACCTTTTCCTCTTCTGTTAAATGTTTATCGTGTTCTCCTAGCCAAACTTCATTGGCCTCATTTACTTCGTTGTTTTTTGGATGGCTGTGCATATCAATCTTAGAAAGAAAACGGATTGGATATTGGCTATCAAAAGTTGGGGGGTTATCCATGTATATATCAATGGAATCAATCATTGATGAACTTAATACAACTTGATGCAAATACTTGTGGAGGTTGTTTCGTTGTCGATTATAAGAAAAGTGTTCGTGTCGGTTATTGATGAAGGCTTGCAAATCAGCATTTCTTGAAATAACAACCGCTGTTTCTTCCAACACCTTCATCTGGTTGTCCAATTCATCTCGGTATAAGTGCAAAAGCTCCTTTTGGTGAGCCGACGTCGAGGCAATCGTTTCCGACACAACCATGCGATAACTTACGCCAATTACGACGAAGAATAGGAAAATAATAAACAGCGCAATGCTTAAAAACAGAATGGTTTTGACCTTTGCCTTTTTAAACATAGCAACCACCTTATCGCACAGCCAAGTCAAGGCTATATTTGTCGGCAAGACGTCTACAGTTACAGCACCCGCGATGGACGCGAGTGCTGCCTGCTACGTTTTCAGCGTTTCTTTAATGGGAGTAGACGGCCATTGCTGTGGGTTTCATAGCGTTCAAGCAATACGTCAGCTAAACCTGGCACGACCCGGTAGCCATCAACTTGCTTGACATTAGCAAACTCGTGAATAGGATGTTGTTTTAATTGCTCAATGATTTGTACATGGGCAAATGCTGTTTCGTACGTACAAGGGACCTTTCTGTTTGGATCAATAATTGCTTCAATACAATCGTCCAACTTTGCAAATGAATCATCGTGCGTAACGCCAAGCCTGCCATATACTTTTGTAGAACCATCTTTAAAATAAGCGACGACGTGCCCTGTTTTATTGGTGCACCTATATTCGATTGTCGCTTTTTCGAATTCCAACGCAAACATCGGACCGGCCTCTTCCTCCGTGGCGTGTGAGGCTACAAACAATAACGCTGCTCCTTCGTCTGTTTTCGCCCGCAATATGCATGTGTCAAATGTTTCAATTGGATTGGCCCGATACAATTCAGCGTCGATGTCAACGACATTGGCGCAAGTATCAATTTTGTCGCCTAGCACATACAACAAATGATGAAGAAAATGGGCTGCGGCATTGTTGGCAATGCTATCAAAAATCGCCTGCCCTTGCTGGGAATAGCGTTTTCCTGCCCAATTGGAACGTTGGTAGTACTCTGTGTTTCGCGGCCAAAACACCAATGTCTTCAGCGACTTGGCCCGCCCAAACAAGCCGGCCATTCGGTCACGCTTTAACGCATGAACGGTTTTGCTAAATGACCAATTAAAACCAATCGCCGCCCATCTTTGCGCCTCTCTTACTGCTTTTTCCCACAAAGGAAAATCATTTGCCACAGCGGAAAGCGGCTTTTCACACAGGACATGGCTGCCGTTCGTTAACGCTTCCAGAGCGTGGACTGTATGAAAATGAATCGGTGTGGCAATAACAGCCAAATCGGCATGATGTTCTCTATAAAACGAGGTTAGAGAATGGTAGACCGGTACACCGCGCTCTCGTAAATCGGGCAAATACGGGCTGCGTTCCGGCGCATTGTCCACAACCCCTGCAAGCAGTGCTTGTTTGTGGGTTAACAGCTTTTTTACATATCCGCTGCCATAACCATTAATGCCAGCCACCACTACTGAAACCAAATCCGCCATTTTAAGCCTCCTCGTTCGCAGTCTTGCCAACAACGCGATTAGACGTGTGCATCAAACCGTTCAATGATCTTCGCCATTGCTTCATCACCGGAAAGATTCCAGAGCGACTGGTTCATAATTTCGACTTCAATCGGACCCCTATAACCAGCTTGTTCTACTAACCGGCGCATGTTCTTTAAGTCGATCACACCATCGCCCATAAGGGACCTGCCTTTAAACATGTCTGTAATAGGAACGTTCCAGTCGGAAACATGGAACCCAAGTATATGGCGGCCTGCCCGTTCGATTTGTTGATCTAGCTCTGGGTCCCACCAAACGTGGAACGCATCAACGATTACACCGACTTGCATTGTGCCGATCGTTTCGGCTATATCATTAGCTTGCCTTAGTGTATTTATGACAGAACGGTCGGCTGCGTACATCGGATGAAGAGGCTCGATTCCAAGTTTAATGCCGCATTGTTCTGCATAAGGAACAATCGCCTCAATTCCTGCTTGTACATGCTTTCTTGCTTCCACTAAATCTTTGCCCGCAGCTGGTCCACATACAAGGACAAGCACGTTCGCACCAAGTTCGGCAGCTTCGTCTATGGCACGCCGATTGTCTTCAATCCGCTGGAGCCGCTCTTGTTGGCTAGCAGCAGGAAACATGCCACCGCGGCATAAGCTGGAAAGGGAAAGGCCGGCATCACGAATATGCTCTTTCGCTTCCTTTAAGCCGTACTCATGCAGTTTATGGCGCCAAACAGCCAGCCAGCCCACACCGTGGCGGGCGCAGCCTTCAATTGCTTCTGGCAACGTCCATTGTTCAGTCGTAATCTGGTTTAGACTGAAGCGCTTGATTCCAGGAGCACCGCTCATAGGCGCACCTCCTGGCCGATACCAGCCGCTTCAAGCGTTAGCACCATCCGTTTAATCGCTCTCTCAGGCTCAACGAGCAAGCCTGCTTGGTCGGCTAACATAAATAGCTTTGCCAAATGAACAGCAGACCTTGCTCCTTCTGCGCCGCCGATCATTCGAAAATGGTTTTGGTGCCCATTTAAGTGGGCCATAAAGACAATCCCTGTTTTGTAGGCGTAGGTCGGCGCTTCAAAAATATGGCGGGCAAGTGGGACAGTTGGCGCCAAGATCCGGTTATATGTTTCGAGATCGCCGCGGTCAAGCGCTTGGAAAGCTTCAGCAGCTGCCGGCGCAATCGCGTCAAAAATGCCTAATAGCGCATCACTATAAAAGCCGTTTTCCCCAGCAATCAGTTCAGGATAATGAAAATCATCGCCTGTATACATCCTCACCTGTTTAGGAAGAAGGCTGCGCATAGCCACTTCTTTGTTTTTATCAAGCAGTGATAGCTTGATCCCGTCTATTTTGTACTTGTGTTCATGAATAATCTCGAGACAAACATCCATCGCCCCGTCAATAGATGGGTCCCCCCAATAACCAGCTAGATTCGGATCAAACATGTCGCCAAGCCAATGGAGAATCACCGGTTCCTTCACTTGGCGGAGCAAGCGACTATACACATTCCGATAATCATCTCGTGACCGTGCTGTTTTCGCAAGGGCACGGCTTGCCATGAGAATCACACGACTGCCTTGCGCTTCGACAAATTCCATTTGCTCTTCATAAGCGGATATAATTGCATCAAGCCCATATACCTCTTTGTCACTCAAGTGATCGGTCCCCACACCTGAGGCAATTTCACCACCGACTGCTTTTGCGTCTTTTGCCGAATAGGCAATCAACTGTTTGGCCGCTTCCCATGTTAAGCCCATTCCTCTTTGCGCTGTATCCATTGCTTCAGCAACACCGAATCCAAGTTTCCATAGGTGGTGGCGGTAAGAAAGGGTCGCTTCCCAGTCAACTTTGCCGCCCAGTACTGGCGGTACAGGCGATAACGGATCGGCGACGACGTGTGCCGCTGAGTAGGCACGCCGTGCGGAAAAAGCAGCCGTCTTCAGACATGCAGGCTCAGCATTCTGGAGCGTATAAACGATTTTGTTTCTGTCTTCAGTTGGCAATGTAATCGTGTATACCATTGTTTTTGCCCCCTTAAATATGCTTTGCCGGAACAGTTGCCGCCAGTTTAGGCACGTCGACCCATTTCCGCTCACGCCATGCTTGTAAACCTAAGTCTGATAACTGTGTCCCTTTGGCTCCTTCAAGCAAGTCCCAAGGAAATGGACTGTCTGTATGAACATGTTTCAAAAACAGTTCCCACTGTGCCTTAAAGCCATTCTCGTAAGGCTCATTGTCAGGCACTTGCTGCCAGAGTTCCTGGAAAGCGATCGGGTTTGGTATATCTGGATTCCATGTCGGCCGAGGCGTCATCACACGGTGTTGGATTTTGCAATCCCGCAATCCCGCGACTGCACTTCCATATTTTCCGTCAACGTGAATCGTCAATAAATCATCACGGTCGACACGTGTCACCCATGAGGAGTTCGCTTGGACAACAATCCCATTTTCCAATTCAAAAATCGCATAGGCTGCATCATCGGCAGTCGCCTTGTATGGTTGGCCGCCCTCATCCACGCGTTTGCGAATATGAGTCGCTCCTAGGCAAGAAAGAGATTGAATTTCGCCAAACAAGTTGTCGATTACATAACGCCAATGCGCAAACATATCGACAATAATGCCGCCGCCATCTTCTTCTCGATAATTCCAGCTTGGCCGCTGCCCTTCCTGCCAATCGCCTTCAAATACCCAATAACCAAAATCAAGTTTCACCGAATAAATGTCCCCAAAAAAATGGCTGTCAATCAATCGTTTTAGCTTTAACAAACCAGGCAAAAACAGTTTATCTTGTACAACGCCGTTTTTCACTCCTGCTTTATTGGCAAGCTCAGCTAATTCAAGGGCTTCGTCTAAGCTTGTCGCCGTTGGTTTTTCGCAATAAATATGCTTGCCTGCTGAGATGGCTTGCTTAATTGCGGCAGCGCGGCGGCTCGTTGTTTGTGCATCAAAATAGATGACATTGTATTCGTCTGCCAGCGCCTGTTCTAAGTCCGTTTCGATCCGATTTAGCCCGTATTTGCTCGCAAGCGCCTCAAGTTTTGCCTCGTTTCTTCCTACTAACACCGGGTCAGGCATAAGCGTCTCCCCATTAGGAAGCGCAATCCCTCCCTGTTCACGGATTGCTAAAATCGATCGGATTAAATGCTGGTTTGTGCCCATTCTCCCGGTGACGCCATTCATAATAATGCCAATTGGATGCGTAGCCATTCTTATATGCCCCTTTCATCTAAGTTCGCTTTTAATTGAATGAAAGCGATTTTTGTCGACTTTATCGCCAACCTCTTGCTCTCAGTTTAGTGAAAGCGCATCCAATTCGTCTTATCACTCCCCGTTTTTCGTTCTCAGTTTCCGAACTAAATCAGCTAGGGTCATTAGGGGCCTCTATAAAGCGACTTTTTGGCTATTATTTTGAAACATTGCGATGATGATACTGGCTTAATTGAGTATGCTTATAGACTAGCGGACTAACACCAACTTGCTTTTTAAAAACACGATAAAAGGTAGGCAACGATTCAAAGCCAACTTCGAAACAAATCGAAACCATATCAAGGTCAGTTTCTAATAGTAATTTCTTTACGCGGTTTAAACGGACTTCGGTTAAATACCGCATCGGCGTCGTTTCGTATGCGTCTTTAAAGATTTGCTGCATATAGCGGGAGCTTACCCCCATTTTGGCAGCTAATTCTTCAGCGCGGCTTAACTGGTAGTAATTATTTTCGATATACTCTTTAAGGGCAGCCGCACGCCACTCATTTGTGTTTTGGTAGGTAAATCCTTTTTTCGTCCGCTTTAATAGCAGCAACAACTCTCCAAGCAAAAGCGACAAGCCGATTTTTTCGCTGTCCCTATACTGGAGTTGTTCGTAAAGCATACGCCTTAGCAATTGGCGGACTTCACTCCCTTTAAACAAATTAAGGCGGAGCACTTCTGAACGGGCAAACACGTCAGCTATAAGCGTGTGCCTGTACTCGACAGGCAGTTGCTTTTCATCAAACTCTAGCACGAGCATGGTCATTTTTGACTGTGCGACAATCGAGTGGTGTGTCAAAGGGCGAATGATGAGCAAATTGTCAGAAGCGAGCGCATGCTTGTGTTTCCCTAACTCGCACTCCCCTTTTCCGTCGAGGACATAGAGAAGCTGGTGTGTATAATGAAAATGGCTATGAATGTAATTTTTCTCTTTATGCTTGTTTTCATATAAATAAACCGCTCCCTTTGGCTTTGTTTTTCCAGTCCTCACAGAGCTCAACTCCTTTCCTACACGTTTTCAAAGGGCGATTCACTCTTGTGTCATGTTACTCGTACATTTTCGATTTTTCTGCCTTTAATCCTCTTTTTGACTCAATCCCTTTCTATGTCCTAGGTTAAGCGCTTTTTCCATAACGTTCTTGTTGGATTGCTTCCAATGACCGGTTCCTTGTCTCTGGTGCCATGATAACGCCAATGACTAGGCTAATGATCAAGAAAGCAATCATGATCATTCCCGATGTTTGAAAGCCAATTTTCGAAATCATTGCCGGAACGACAAGGGAAATCAACCCTACGCCAATCCGTACGATGCAAAACATTAACCCTTGGGCTTGGGCACGGTATTTTGTATGGAATAACTCGCTAGCAAACAATGCATAGAACGCTTGGGCACCGAATCCTGCTGCAAGCCCCCAAATCGTTACAAACAAGGCAAGCTCCGTCATACCCATGCCGCCAAAAGTCAGAATGAGCCAAGCAATGATGCCGAGTACCCCTCCTATCCCAAACAATAGCTTGCGGTTGACTTTATCGCCAAGCTTAATAAACACAGCAAAAGTGGCTATCACCGTAAATGTCCAAAGCACCCCTTGCAGCAAATTGGCTTGTGCTGCTGATAAGCCGCCTACCGTTTCATAGATGTAAGGCATGAAGTATCCCATTGTGCCAGCAACAAGGTTCCAGAAAAAGTAGATGCCGACGAGAAAAAGAAGCGCTTTCAAATTTGCTTTTACCGTAAACAAATCTTTTAACGAACCTTTCGCGACAGCTTGGCCTGCTTGAGTCAGCCGTGCTTTTTCTTGCTCTTTTTCCCATATTTGCGATTCATTGATTTGCTGTTGCAATACCCAAGTGATGATCGCCACCACAAACAATTGCGCAAAGATCAAACGGCTGCCTAGTAAACCAAGGGGAGCGAGCGCTACCGACAAAAAAAGCGTAATAGCAGGCCCAATCGACCAAGCAAACTGGGACCAACCGACTCTGGCAGCCCGTTCGTTAGGCGGCGCCTCTTCGGCAATATACGTCCAAGCTGCTGGAATTAACGCGCCAACAGCAATGCCAACGATGACATAGCCGGCAAGAAGCATAGGAAAGGAAAAAGCAAAGACAATAAGAAGCATGCCTGCCATATATAGCAACAAATCATATTTGTAAATAAATTTCCTGCCATAGCGGTCGACTAAAGCACCGCCAATCAGAGCCCCGATTGCTGCTCCAAAGCCATTAGCACTCAAGGCGCCTAGCAACCCTACCCACATGTCGGTCAACTGCAAATACTCGACCCATAATGTTAGCCCACCAGCGCCCGCAACAATAGCGCCTGCTTCTAAATAATTGGACATCGCTACCGTAATCGTGGCTTTCATCCCTTTATTTTGCCGCACCATCCTTACCACCCCTTTATGCTAAATAAAACACTTCTTTTAAATCATAGGAAACTGGACTTAAATCATCATTTGTTTCCATTAGCGGCGCCATATACGCCCACCATTTTTGGCATATTTCCGTTTTTGCTACTTTGGCATAAGTTGCTTCGTCTTCAAGCAGCAAATAGGCAAACAGCTGCCCAGTCTCCTCTAACAGAAAAATCGAATAGTGATGGACACCATGTGCCTTTAGCATTTCTGCCATTTCAGGCCAAAGCTTATCGTGGCGTTGTTTGTATTCATCATACTTATCTTTGTAAACCTTCATTACTGTAGCTTTGCGAATCATGCTCGTTCACTCCTTTTCCTTTCATCGTCTTTTCATATAAATTTCCTCCCCGCATTGTTTAGCGGAGAGGAAACCACCCTTATCTCGGAAAGGCTGCTGGTACGCCGCCATCTACAGTCAACATACAGCCCGTCGTCTTTTCTGACTTGGACGAAGCAAAGAATAAAACAGCCTCCGCAATATCTGCCGGAAAAATATGGACGCCTAGCGTTGTCCGTTTTTTGTAATGGTCTTCAAGTTCATCAGCTGCAATTCCGTAAGCAGCTGCTCTTTCCTCGCGCCAAGCCGAATCCCAAATCGCTGAACCTTGCAAGACGGCGTCAGGGAGAACCGTATTGACGCGAATTCCGTAAGTGCCCCCTTCAGCTGCAATGCAGCGTGCGAGATGGGCTTCCATCGCTTTGGCTGCGCTGTAGGCTGATGCGTTTTTCCCTGCGTAAACCGAATTTTTCGAGCCGATAAACACCATACTACCGCCTGTTCCTTGCTCTTTCATTTGCGTAAAGGCTTGGCGGGCGACGAGAAAGTAGCCTGTCGCGAGCACATCGAGATTGAGCTGCCATTCCTGTAAAGTCGTCTCATCAAAAGGGCTTGATGTGGCAAGGCCGGCATTGTTGACAACAATGTCAACGCCCCCGTATGTCCGCGCCACGTTGGCAAAAGCTTGTGCGACTGCTTGTTCATCTGTGACATCCATTTTTAGCGCAAGCGCCCGGCCAGCACCGAATTGCCCATTTATTTCTGCCGCTACTTCTTCTGCCCTTTCAAGATTAAGGTCAGCCAACACGACGTGTGCGCCTTGAGCAGCGAATTGCCGAGACGTTTCGCTGCCGATGCCCCCTGCTCCCCCTGTTACAAACGCCACTTTCCGCGAAAAAATTGCTTCTTTTGGCGCAAGCGATAGTTTGTAAAGCTCCAATGGCCAATATTCAATTTCATACGATTCGGCTTCATTTAGTGAAACAAATGAGCCTAACGCACTCGTTCCACGCATGACAGCAATCGCTCGTTCATAAAGAGCGCGGCTCACTTTCGCATTTTCAATCGCCTTGCCGCTGCTAATCAGGCCGATGCCTGGAATGAGCAACACGCGCGGCGACGGTTCAAACATCGTGTCGCCTTCACGGCGGTTGCGCTCAAAATAGCGAATATATTCCTCTTTGTATGCAGCTATTCCGTTAAGCACCGCTTGCTTCAACCCTTCTTCGTCACTTGCATCAGGCACCCAATCGATAAACAAAGGCAATCGCTTCGTATGGACAAGATGGTCAGGGCAGGCAGCGCCAATTTGCGATAACTCCTTTGCCTCTTTGCTGTTGACAAATTCAAGGATAGAATCGCTATCATCGTAGGTCACAATCATGTTCCGCCCATTATGGGCCACTGCCCCCCGTAGCGCCGGCATGATGTTGGCCAGCAATGCTTCGCGCTCTTCTTTTCTCAGCCCTGCTGTTGCTGCTCCGCCAAAAGGCGCGTTTTTGCCTCGCTTTTTCTCGATAAATTGCTCTGCTTCATTAATCACAGAAATCGTGCGGTCATAACTTTCTTTAGCTGTTTCTCCCCAGACGACAAGGCCATGTTTTTCCATTAGCACAAGCTCCGCTTTCGGGTTCGCGTCTACTTGTTCTGCAATCATTTTAGACAGCGCAAAGCCAGGGCGAATGTAAGGCACCCATACAAAGCGGTCACCGAATAGCTCTTCTGCCAGTTCGCGGCCATTTTCAGCACAACATAGGCTAATGATTGCATCTGGGTGAGTGTGGTCGACATGCTTAAATGGCAAAAAGGCATGAAGCAGCGTTTCAATCGATGGGCGCGGGTGGTGAGGGTCGATTAGGCAATGCCCCAAATAAGCGACCATCTCCTCATCTGTCATTGCTTCCCGTTCTTTCAGGGGCAAGACATCGTCGAGCCGCAAGCCCGTAAAGTTGCTTGCTCCCATTGTAGCCAGATCAGAGCCGCTGCCTTTGACCCACATGACGTCGACTTCATTGCCGCGAAAGTCAATCTCAGTCGTTTTCATCGACGTATTGCCGCCGCCCCAATTGCAGACAGCGCGGTCGGCGCCAATTAAATTAGAGCGGTACACCAACTCATCGAGTCCTTGACACAATTTGCTTGCTTCTTCCTCATTCCACAGATGTTGTACCATGACGATCCCTCTTTCTAATAAATTAACGTTGCCTCGCTTTTTCGCCTCCACGCTTCAGTTGGACTTGCTGTTCGTATTCCTTGACGACATCTAGCCACTCCGTTTCTGTCGGCACTCCTTGGCGTTTGCAATACTCATCCCACATGTCGCCAAACGGATACGTTTTTAACTGTTCTTGCATGGCTAGGCGCGATGTGAAATCGCCTTCATCTTGCAGCTGCTTTAAATGGCGATGGGGCATTAAGGCTGCGTGCAATAGCGCCTTTGCCATATTGCGCGTGCCAATGGCCCAGGCAGCGACACGATTAATGCTTGCATCAAAAAAATCAAGGCCAATATGGATGTTGCCAAGAGCATCGTTACGGACTATTTCAATCGCAATTTCTCGGAGCTCATCATCAAAGGTAACTACATGGTCACTATCCCAGCGGACAGGGCGGGAAACGTGCAATGCCAATTGATCGTGAAATAACAACATTGCTGATAGTTTATTAGAAACGACTTCCGTGGGATGGAAATGACCGGTATCAAGCAAATAGAGCTTGTTGTTTTGGTTCGCATAGTTTAAATAAAATTCGTGTGAGCCGACAACGTACGCTTCTGAACCGATGCCAAACAATTTGCTTTCAACGGTATCAAGAACAAGCATTGGGTCGTATTCGTCTGCATAAATCGCATCTAAAGACTCTTTTAAACGCTTCCGTGGCGTTAGCCGATCACTAGGCGTATCTTTATAACCGTCTGGGACCCAAATGTTCACTAGCGATGGTGTCCCCAATTGTTCTCCAAAATAGGCAGCAATTTTCCGGCATGCCTTACAATGGTTAATCCAAAATGTGCGGATTTCCTCATCTGGATGGGCAAGCGTCAATCCATCAGCGGCCTTAGGGTGGCTGAACACCGTTGGGTTGAAATCGAGGCCAATGCCTAATGATTTTGCCCATTTAACCCACTTTTCAAAATGCTCAGGCTTTAATTGATCGCGTTCAATTGGCACGCCATCCGTTTCGGCATACATGGCGTGGAGATTGACGCGGTGCTTTCCAGGAATTAAACTTAGCGCTTTTTCCAAATCACGCCGCAGCTCTTCACCGTTCCGCGCTCTGCCGGGATGATTCCCCGTTACATCAATGCCTCCAGACAACTCGTTCGCAATCACTTCTGTTCCATGAAGGTCATCCCCTTGCCAACAGTGGACAGAAATGGGCACTTGTTTTACTTTCGCAAATGCTGCCTCGACATCTATACCTAATTGTTCATACTGCACTTTAGCGCTTTCAAATCGACTCGTCACGCGCCATTCACTCCTTTGCGGTAGATAGTAAGTGACAGGAAACGCTGTCCGCACTAGCGCACGACCTTCCTCTATACGAGAAAGCTCTCCGTCTGCAATCGCTTGTACGAGCAGATTGCCAACAGCGGTTGCCTCAGTTGGACCAGCGATCACCGTCTTGTTGGTCCGGTTTGCTAAACGTTGGTTAATTTCCTTGTTTAGCGCCCCGCCGCCAATAATATGGATTTGTTCATACGTCTTTCCTGAAATAGCTTCAATTTCGGTTACAGCTTTGTCATAACTAGCTATTAAACTATCATAAATACACTTAGCCAAATCGCCTGGTGAATCAGGAACAGCAAGCCCCTTTTCGCGGCAAGCTTGTTGAATTTCCTCAATCATGTTTTCTGGCTTTAGAAAACGATGTTGATCGACATCAATTTCCCCGGTATACGTTGACCCACTGGCTGCTTGCGCCAGTTGAGAAAAGCTCCAATGCCCAGGGAGCAGCCTTTGTACTTCTTGGATCATCCATAAGCCCATGATGTTTTTTAAAAAGCGAACACGGGAGCCGACGCCGCCTTCGTTCGTAAAATTGGCAGCCATCGCCTGTTGGCTACATATCGGCGTGCGGTTTTCAATACCGATAAGCGACCACGTACCTGAGCTGATGTAAACCGATGTTTGTTTTTCTGGGAGCGCCGCAATCGCCGAAGCAGTGTCATGGGTAGCAGGCACAATGACTTCGAGTTGGACGCCCAGTTCTTTTTCCATGCTTTCTGTTATAGAACCGATCTTTGTGCCAGGTTGCTGCAATGGCTGAAACATTCCACAAGGCAAGCCGAGCTCTTTCAGTAGTTGTCTATCCCAATCCTTTGTATTGACATTTACTAACTGAGTTGTCGTTGCGTTCGTATACTCGTTGACTTTGACACCTGTCAGCAAGAAATGAAAATAATCGGGCACCATTAGAAATGCATGTGCTTGCTCAAACAACTCCGGGTTTTGTTTTTTTAATGCCAACAGTTGGTAAAGAGTGTTGAAAGGCTGAAAAGCAATACCCGTCCGTTCGTATAATGCCTTTTTTCCGTACGTCTCGATCACATCTTCCATCACGCCGTTTGTTCGTGGGTCACGGTAGGAGACAGCTTCAGTTAACCGCTCGCCTTTTTCATCGAGAAGGACAAAATCTACCGCCCATGTATTCATGCCAATGCTAACCGGCTGCAAGCCAGATTGAACTGCCACTCGAATGCCTTGCTTGATTTCACAAAACAAGTAGTCAACGTCCCAACAATAATGGCCGCCCATCAACTGAGCTTGATTATCAAACCGATAGACCTCTTGTAAATCGATGCCGGTCTCGCTTATTTTGCCAGCCATCACCCTGCCGCTTGAGGCGCCGATATCAACGGCCAGCCGATATGCCCCCAATTTTTCTCCCCCTTTCTCGCTATAGAACGATTACTTGTATCTTACGTGTTTGTCATGGAAGCCACTATAGCGTCATTCACCAAAATACTGTCGTTATTTGCAAATATACGAATCAATTAGACTGATTGAAAACGCTTGTCAGATGGAGAGTGCTGGTAAGGAAAGATGGGACTAGCACAGAGGGTTCTTGAGCAGGTGACCGAGACAAACGACGACAGATGCGAGCGCTTGTCTACAGTCTAACGCATCATTGAGGCGGCGAAGATCGATGTTTTTTTCGATAAACGAGCGGAGTTGTATGAAAATGCTTCTTAAAAATTTGATAAAAATAGCTGAAGTTGTCATAGCCAATTTCTTGCGCAATAACCGATACAGGCACATCCGATTGAACGAGCAACTCCTTTGCTATGTCCAATCTCCTTTCTTGTAACAGCGCTTTAAACGTTTTCCCAGTCTGCTTTTTGATGACTTTGCTGAGCAAGTAATGGGGCTGGTTCAGCCGTTCAGCTAGCTCATATAGAGAAGCATGTTTGTACTGTTCGTCGATATAAGCAAACGTTTGCCGAATCCATTGGTTGTGCAGAGAAGGCTTTGGTCTGCCATCTAATGTATTCGCTTTCTTTGCTAACTCAATCATGAGCATGCCGACATACAACTTAATAGACGCTTGCGAGTAAGCGTCTGGCTCCATCATTTCCTCAACCATTTTCCGCAGCAGTTGTTGCACAGACTCTTCTTTTGCACATTTAAAATAGAGGAACTGGCCAAACGGTTCGCCACCATGAATGCTGTCGATAAGGAATGAATAAAAGGGCCCTTCCACATTTAAAAAAGAGAAAATATAATTAAAAAAAGACGGCTGAATAATAAAATTAATGATAATATCTTCTGTACCGCATGCCTCTATCTGGTGTTCAATATGCTGGTTCAACACAACCAGCTCCCCTTTTTGCAATTCGACTGCACGATCGCCAATCGTTTGCTTTAAACTGCCGTTATAGACATAATTCATTTCAATGTAGTCATGCCTGTGTGGAGGAAAATCAATAAAACGCGTATGCTTGCGGATCATGATTTCTGTCCCTGGGGCAAGAAACTTATTGGCTTCAATAATAAATTGTTGCTTTGACGTATAACGTGCTTTCATTACACGCCGATATTCAAGAATGTCTTTTTCTTCCTCTGTAAGCGGCAACATTTTTTCAAGCAACCCCACCATTGGTCCTCCTTTTTCGTCGTCTTGCTTGTCTAGTCTCTGATAGACTACTATCTACTGATCTTGCATCGGCTTTTTTCCTCAGCACGCCTAGGGGCACTTGTTCAACCATGCCGCTACAGCTGTGCTGTCATTGTATATATATGGACTTCAAGATTCGACTTGGCCCTTTTTAAACCAAATTCAACAAAGAAAAAGGTAAATCCTTCTTTTACTGGATATGAACTCAAACGCCACCATGAATATATATTCGTTTTTAGCAATTAAACTATTGATAAATGCAAGGACAACGTTTAATATAATAAGAATTAATGAATTTTTATACAAAAATCTTATGCAACAGGAGCACAACAGACGATGAAGAAAAAAGGAATGACTACTACTGACTTCTTTGGACTGGCATTCGGCAGCACGATCGGCATCGGTTGGGTAATCTCTGTTCCCCAATGGATGGCCTCGGCAGGAAGCTTAGGCGCAATCATTGCCTTAGCAGCGACAATACTGCTTGTCATTCCAATTGGCTTTGTTTATGGAGAGCTCACGTCCAGTCTAAAATTAAGCGGAGGCGAATTTGCCTATACCCATTTTGCACTTGGCAAATGGCCAGCATTTATTTGTGGCTGGTTTCTGATCTTAGGCTACCTTATTATCTTGCCATGGGTTGCGATTTCCGTGCCGCTCTTGTTCGCTTACGTTTTTCCGCTATTAAACTCGTATCCCCTTTACACGCTAATGGGACAAGTCGTCTATTTGCCCCACATTCTGCTCAGTTTGGCGATGATCTTCGGTCTATCTTGGTTAAACTACCGCGGCGCGAAATTGTCGGCACGCTTTCAAACGATTGCTACAGCGATGATGCTCGTCACATTCCTTGCTTTTTTAGGTGGCGGCTTTTTCCTAGGCGATCCTCAGAATGCAGCACCTTTGTTGCAGACAGAAAATGGGCATGCGTTAAGCGGCATCATTTTAGCGGTCTCCTCGATTCTATTTTTTATGAATGGCTTTGATACTGTTTCAAAAACAGTCGACGAAGCTGAAGCAAGCATTAACTACAAAAACTTAGGCAAAGTCACCGTCGGGACAATCCTTTTAGGCGGTGGGCTGTATATGGTTATTGTCCTTGCTTCTGCCTTTTTAATGCCTGCATCTGAAATGGGGGAAATGGGGGCGCTTCCTCTTATCCATGCACTGGAAGCCCGTTCAGGTTCAATGCTATTGCCGCTTATTGTCGTATTTGGCGTGCTGCTTGGCGTCATTACGACATTCAATGGCTTTTTACTGGCCGGCAGCCGCCTGATTCAATCATTTGCGGCTCGCGGTTTTATCCCTAAAGGATTTGCGGCAGAGCATACTCGTTATAAAACGCCTCACACAACGGTGTGGGCAATGGCGGCCTTTTCTATTGTCGGAACCTTATTTGGCAGTGGCGCACTACTCCCACTCGTTATTATGGGAGGGATTGCTTTTCTCATTGCATGGTTTTGTATGGCATTTGCGGCTGTCACCATTCGCCTCAAACAGCCACATTTACAAAAACCATATAAAATGCCAGGCGGCATCTACATGGCTTTTGCCGCTACACTTTTTTCAGCGATCTTGCTAGCCGCAATGCTGATTCCTGGAACGCCGATTTCGATGGGCATGACGGAGTATGTCCTCTTTTTCATCTGGCTCGCAGTTGGAGCTGTCCTTTATGTTTGCTACACACGCCGCAGTGTCCCAAACAAAGTAGAAGTTACACATCTAGAAGACAAAGGAGTGCATCAAGCATGAAACTATATTCTACTTTTGGCATAGTCGGTTTCCCTTGGGATGGAGGGGCCTCCCTCGGACGGCCCGGGTCGCGGTTTGCTCCCGAAAAAATACGAGAAGCGTTTGCCTGGTTCGCCAATCGCATCGAAAACAACCAAGTGTACAATGTAGAAAAGCGAAAAACGTTCACATTGCCGAAAAATGCGTTAACCGATTATGGCAATATCGAAATTGCCGCCTATAGCACAGACCAAACGTTTGCACATGCAGAAGCAAAACTGAAAGCAGTGCTTGCTGAAAATGCCTTTCCCTTTGTGCTAGGAGGCGACCACTCGATTTCCTACCCGCTCATTAAAGCGCTGCACGACCAGAACCTTGGAAAGCGGATAGGCATTATCCAGTTTGATGCCCATCTTGACCTCGTTGACGAATCCCCTGTCCAAGGGAGGTTTTCACAAAGCAGTCAAATGCGCAGAGCAATTGAGCTTGAACATGTTTCTGCTAAAGACATTGTCCAAGTAGGGGTACGCAGTTATAATTACCCTTGGTACGCCAGCTATTTAAAAGACATCGGCATCCACCAAATTACCGCACAAGAAGTTCACCAGTCTGATCCACTGGCCATTGCCGAACAGATTAAAGCCGTAATGGAAAACGTCGATCTCGTTTATTTAACATATGATATGGATGTTCTCGATCCGGCATACGCACCAGGAGTCGGCGCCAACGAACCAGGCGGGCTGACGCCTGTTCAAAGTTTCGCGATTTTAGATGCATTGTACCCCATCGTTGATGCGTTTGATATTGCAGAGGTCAATCCCCTGTATGACCATCAGGACATCACTACTGCTATGGCGGCGCGCATTATGTTTGATTGTTTTGTCGCTAGGATGGAATGTGGGGAAAACGCTCAAACATAAGCAACAACAGCGATTTAAACAAGACATGTTTAAATCGCTGTTGTCTTTTATACAAACAAACTAATTAAATTCCCATCTGGGTCTTGGACAATCGCATAACGTTGCCCCCAAAAGGCATCCCATGGCTCTTTATAGCCAACATAGCCTTTGTCGACAATCTTCGCATAAAGCTGGTCCAGCGCTTCCCTGCTTTCACAACGAAAGGCCAGTTCAACCCGGTGCCCGGTTGGCTCTTCCCAGCTGCCGTAAATTCCCTTTGCCATTTCCAGCTTATCAAACGCCAGGCGAACGCCTTCCTGGTCAATTTCAACGTGCATGTCGTCATTGTGCGTTTCCGCTATTTGAAAGCCAAGCACCCGGTAGAAATCAAGTGCTTCTCTCATATTGGCAACCACAATTCCGACCATATCTAATTTTATCGTCATAACAAATACTCCTTTCAATAGGCTATAAGGCCATTATTGCCTATTATCCCAATCGGAGCTTGAAAAAACCGGACAACTTAACGATTTGTTGTTTGGCACGCAATTTGTGCCATTACTGTCTGCGGAGCCAACCCGTAAAAACGCTTAAATTGCTTCGACAAATGGGCATGGTCGGCATAACCGTATAATAGAGCCAAATCAGCAAGACGTGCATGGACGTTTTGCTGCAAGCCTGCTAACAAACTCTGGAATTGGACGACTTCCAATACTTCTTTCGGGGAAGCGCCGAGCTCATGGGCAAACGTACGGCGCACAGTCCGCTCGCTGTAATATTCCATTTCTGCAAGCTTACGGACAGAGAGCATACCTTTGTTTGCAAAAATATGACCCATGCAGCGCTCAAACAAGCGTTCGGGTCGATACGCTTTATCTAGTTTTCTTCGTAAGAGCGCCTCAACGACTGCAATTCTTTCCTTCATATCGCGAGCTTGTGCGATTGTCTCGGTAATTTCAAAGGCTGGATTTCCCCATACTAGCTCTAGTTCAATGCCTTCATCTCTAAAATCAGCAGGGTGGTGGCGCAGTAATGTATGGACCGAATCCGAATAGAAGCGGATTCCGAAAGAAGAAGTTGGCTCTGTCAACGGCAAAACGTCAAATCGATTCATAAAACCGGCCACAAATGCCTGCGCGTTATTGTCACTGATCGTAACAATTAAATCGACGCATCCATCTGGAAGAATACGATGGTGTCGCGCTTTCCCTCCTTGAAACGAGCTCGTCCAATAACAGGCAACATAGGCGGATAAATCAAAGCTTGGCGCATACTCAGCATATTGGTAGCTATGATCGCTTTCTTGCTGCAACAATGGCGCCTGAACAGGACGAAACAAGCGCATACACGGCCCCCTCTCTTCCAACGTACATGTAGTCTACTTCTTGGCTTCATGATACAGTGCTTTTCAGCTAATCCAAAGATTACAAGGCTTTCACTAATCCGCCGTCGACGAGAAACGCTTGTCCAGTCACATACGTATTGGCTCCAGAGCAGAGAAAAACGGCATGCTTGGCAAACTCCTCTGGTTTGCCGTAACGCCCAAGAGGGATGCTTTTTTCTGAAGCCTGTTTTACGTCTTCGTATGGCATTTGCTTTTCTTTTGCGGCTAAACGGTCGAGGCTTTCAACCCGGTCCGTGGCAATGCGTCCTGGACCTAACGTATTAATGAGAATGTTGTCTTTAGCCAACTCTTGCGCTAGGCTTTTGGCAAGGCCTAGTACCCCCGCGCGGAACGTATTTGACAACAGCAAATTGTCAAGTGACTGTTTTATCGACGAAGACGTGACATTCAATATATGGCCGCCGCCTTGCGCCCTCATGTACGGCAGCACGCCACGGATGGCGCGCACGTAGCTTAGTAAGTTTAATTCGTAAGCATTTTGCCAGTCGCTATCTTCAAACTGGTCGATTCCCCCAGCCGGCGGACCTCCAGAATTGTTAATTAAGACATCGATAGCCCCGTGTTTTTCGTTTGCAAAAGACAGCGCTGCCTCAATATCTTCTGCCCTAGTCATATCGCAGCGGCAACACGCAATTTGGGGATTTCCTGTATGCGCCTGTATTTCTCCCACTACTGTCTCCAATGCGGCGATATCACGGCTAGCAAGCACAACGCTCGCTCCTTCTGCCGCAAATTCGCCAGCAATCGCCCGACCAATTCCTTTGCTTGAAGCAAACACAAGTACCGATTTGCCTTTGACGTTTAAATCCATAACCATGCCTCTCCTTCCCCTTCGGTGATTTGGTTTCATTTTAATGTCATTCCATTTACTTTTCAATCTGTTATCATCGGACTTATCGGTCATTCATTAAACGTTTGATTAACTAATACCAGCGCTCCCTACAACATTTGACGCCCTTTGCTCTATATTCTTCATTAACAGAGACGCTCCTCCTTTTTGAACGTGGAAAAAACCTTGCACGTTGAGCGCAAGGTTCAGCCTGTAGATAACGCGTTTCCCGCAAGCGTTTTCTATTTAGGGTAATGGTGTCAGACTTATTGGCACTTATAAAGTTGTCTCAATTGATTCGATCGTTACAGAACCATCATCATGCATTACGGTGCCTATTGTAATCGCTGCCCCGTGCTCAAATTCCTTATCAAGATCGCGCTTTTGCAATTGTTTCGACAAGTCGTAAATGACTTCTTGGTGGGGGATGTAAACAAGGATGCTTTGCTTGTTTTCCCCTGTATAGCCTAAAAAGGTTGCGTCCACAAACTGGGCCCGTTCCCCTTCATCAGGAGTATATGTAATAAAGAAGGTTGAAACTTCATTTTCGCCATTTTGTTCTGTAAAGTAGATGCTTAAAACCATGCCAGTACGCACGGATTCAAAACTTGTCTCTAAACCTTCGCTAAGGACAAACCATTTGGGGCCGTATTCGGTTTCGATCGCAAAGCGGTTGCCGTTAATGTCGACTACTTGGCCGTGATTGTTCCATTGGATTATCTCCTGATTGACCGGGCTTTCTTGTTGATCTAGATCACTGCTTTCATTCTCTCGTTCTCCTGTTTCATCTTGTGATGTTGATTCTGTTTCTGCCACGCTGCCACCATCCTTTTCCGCCTCATTATTGGCTGCAAGGCCTTCCAATTTATTTAAAGAATCATCATTCAACGTATCATTTGTCGTTTCTGTGCCGCGGCTACTCGAATCATCCTCTCCAGCAAATGTTGTTGTTTCTTTTGAATATGTTTGCTTCTGCGCTGGTTCCGCTTTGTCCAACTTGGTATGTTCAAATGTTGCTTCGGGACTGCCTGTTTCATTATCGGTTTCGAGACTTTCTTCATATGTAGGGTCACTGGTTGTTTTAAATCCATAAACATTCGTTTCTATGTCACCATCTTTAAGTGTATATAAAAATGTACCTGTATTGCTGGTTCGCTTCTCGACTAGCGAGGCCAACAGCATTTTATACGCTATTGGCGATTGCCTAATGGCAGGAGCTTCTAAAAAATTCCCTTGGGCAGCAATGGCTACTTGTTCAACACCAGTTCCTATTGCCGGTAAATCAGCAGAAGCCATAGCCGAACTTTGGGAGCAACCTGCCATACCAATCGCTACAGAGGACAGGACACCTGCTTTCGTCCTTTCCATACGTTGAACTCGCTTTTTTTGTTTATCCGTTCGGGCTGTTTCCACCCTAGATAACGTTGACATTCCAATCACTCCTCTCGTATTAAAGTAGCCTCTTAGTAGTAGGTCATAACTTCTTCTTTCCACCAAGAAGCATAGCTTGAAATTAAAAGGCTTTCAATAGTCCAGAGTCCATAGTCGTATAGCCTAGCACTTAAAACCACTCATTTTGCTCTGCATCATTTTGAATGAAGCGCCTTATATTCCAAAATATACCTTTCAAACTTTTTAATTATAGTAAATTAAAGGAAATTACTGGTTCTAAGATCCTGTTCTCTCTCTATATCAACTTGCAATCAAGCTTTGCCATATAAGCCAAAAGGCACTTTTCCGGCTATATTTCTTTTTACCGCCCGAATAAAGAACGTACGTTCCTGTAAATGTAGGAAATCAGACTTATTATACACCTCAATTCGTGCTCTTTCTCCGCATATCGCTAATGTTTTCGGGACATAAACAGTCCATTTCGCCAACATCTTTTGTTCCAGAAAAAATTCGTTCCCTCAATTAAGGCACATATACTCAGGCCTTTTATCATTAGTAGGTATTTTTTAATGGCAAATTTAAAAACTAAGTAAAAATTCCTGAGTTAAATGGCTATATCGTGATGGCAGTGTCTTGTCATGCTTTAGGACTGCACTAGCTTTGGGCCATACTTTTCCAACAGCCGTTGTTTAGACAAAAACACGTACATCGGGGAAGGCGTTTTCCGTGATTTAGTAGGAAACTTTGACATGGAAAGCAAAAAAATCGGATGTTGCGATAACCTTTTTACCCCCTTATAAAAGCGATTTCGAATAGGGTGTGATTCAAACCCGAGCCGCTCACAGCCCCTGTTTAACATCGTTACGCCAATAATCCCTTTGATGTCCTCCGCATTGGCTTGCCTCTCTATGTAAAAAGCGAGAGGAGGCATCGACTCTTTTACTTTTTGCACTAAAACTGTTGCCTTTTTTAAATCGTTATCAATGGCAAACAGTTCTCTAATTAAGCGAACATTATGCAAGTGAATTTTTATGAGCACATCATTTTTGCAAATTTCCTGTCCATCTGCCAAACAGATTTTCGGCCCTTTATAGCGAATTTGCTTGATTCGAAAAATGGTTGTATTGGTTTTCGCATTTTCTGGATAATGAAGCCGGGAAATATAAAAATAAATTGGATCAAGCACACTCCAAGCTGATAAAAAGTATAGTTTAAGTTTCATCACGATCTCCTATTTGCCAATGGGGTCCTTTCAGACATTATGATGCGAAATAGGAAAGATGAATATAGATGGGAATTTTAGGGATGATGTTGCCTTTCACCCACATATGTTTTCCCACGTTCTAGTAGCTCGGAAAATCTTTATGTCTTATGATTTTTTCAATCGCCAACAGAAGCCTAAACAAAGACAGCCTTTTACAAGCTAATCGCCCGTTTCTGCTCAGAAGACAAATAAATGCCTTCCAACATTTTCATTAATTCTAGCCCGTCTTCAGCAGGAGCAGGAGAAGGGGCGCCGGTTAAGCACGCTTCCACAAACGCATCAACTTGTTTTTGGAATGCACTGTCAAAATGGAACGTAGGATGATCCAATTGCGGCTCAATGTTTAAAATCGTATTTTGTTCTTCTGCTACAAGCATTAGCTCTGGTTCTAGCTCAGCACCGCCTTTCGTTCCAAATAACTGTATGGAAAGGTGGTCTTTTTTAGTATGAAGGGAGTAAGAAACGTCCACCATAAGCGAGCTGCCGTTTTCAAACGTGATTAAGGCATTTGCTAAATCTTCAACTGTATTCGTGGCTGCATCGTAGTCAGCCGTTTTGTAAAACGAAAGGTGCTCAATGTTGCTGCGGTTTCCGAGTTTATCATAGACATGGCCAGTCACTCGTTCAACGTTTGGCCGTCCCATTAAGTACCAGCAACAGTCAATGATGTGGACCCCTAAGTCAATAAGCGGGCCACCCCCAGACAGCTCTTTGTTGGAAAACCACCCGCCAGGATTGCCGACGCGCCGCAACAGTGAAGCCTTTGCGTAATAAATATCGCCAAGCTTTCCGTTATCAATGAACGTCTTCAGCACTTGGGCATTTGCCCCAAAACGGCGAACATAGCCGACTTGCAAGATCGTGTTCGCCTCCTGTGCTGCCGCTTGCACTTTTTTGGCCTCGGCGACAGTCAGCGCCAGCGGCTTTTCTACAAGAACATGCTTTCCTGCTCGGAGCGCCGCCACAGCCAAGTCTGCATGTGTTTTATTCCAAGTGCATATGCTGACCGCATCGACATTCGGATCAGCAAAGACATCACCTGCATCGGTAAATACATTTGCAACGCCATAGAGCGCCGCCTTTTCATAGGCACGCCCTTCATTGACATCACATAATCCATACAGCTCCGCGTTTGCATTGGCTGCGTACGATTTTATATGCATATCGGAGATTGTCCCTAAACCAATTACCGCTACACGCATTCAGTGCTCACCTCCTCTGCCGTTACTTTCCAGCCATCTCGTGCAACCTCATTCCACAAACGCTTGACGTTATTCATAGCGATTCTCGAGCCGGTAAAGCAATCTTCCATCCCTTCAAATTCAATAGCGATGTAGCCATCATAATGATGGACTTTTAGTAGGCGGATAATTTCTCGAATCGGCAATTCACCGTGGCCGACAATGGCACCGCGCAAATAATTGCCGTTTACTGATCGAAACCATGGCCCTTCCCCGGGATTCTCATAGTATGGGCGCACATAAAAATCTTTAAAATGGACTGTCGCTGCATGAGGCAAATTTTTACGGATGCCAACAAGCGGATCTTCGTCTGCACAAAGAAAGTTGCCGATATCTAGCGTCGTTTTAAAGTTTTCCCGGTCTACAGCACGAAGCAGGCGCTGGACACGATCGCTTGACTGGACATTAAAACCATGATTTTCAATCGTCGTTGTCATTCCGTATTGTTTGGCATAATCGGCAATCAGCCGACACCCGCGTACCATCTCCTCAAAGTGGTCATCAAAATAATGAACTGTTCGCTGTTCCGGTGGTAGGGAAAACGCTGTTACGTCGTGGCGCAATAGCTTAATGCCCATATGTTGGACGACATCGACATGTTTATGGATGCGTTCAACTTCTTCCTGAAAAGCTCGTTCCGTCGGCTGGATGAAATTGGCCGGCATACAGTAGGCTGACAGCTCAATCCCTGTTTCCGCTGCTTTGTCTCTTAACTTCGTCGCCAGTTCGTAGTCATCTACAACCGAAAAGCCATAAGGGACGAGCTCCATATGGGCGCCGCCATTGTCGGCTACCCACTGAAGGGCGTCTACTATCGTGGTGCGTCCGTCTTTTAACGCTTGCAACAGGCTGTATGAACTCAATCCTACTTTCATATGCTTTTACACACTCCTTCGAATGGTTAGCGCTTCCCTCAAAGTCCGCTACATGTCCCTACCAACTCCGGCATTGCTCGATAGCAGGTATTTCCACACCTTTGTCAAAAACATCAAAGCATTGGTTCCATTCGTATATTTCGCCAAAAATGGCTTATTTCCTTTGGGAAATATTTGCTTTCCTTTTACACTTTTTTGTCGTTTAGGAATGGCGCTTTTCTCATAGTTGCGCACCTACGTTATTATTCCGAGAAATGTGCATAACAATTAGGCATGGTAGTTTTCTTTGAACAGCTCCAATTCATTTACCGTACATAGCACGTCTGGCCTTTTTGCCATTCTTTTACACGCTTCTTTTGTGTCAACTGGCCAAACAATGAGCTGATAGCCACGCTCCTTACACTCATCGGCAAAGGCCTCTGTATAGAAACGAAGCTCCATTGCAATGGAAGACGCCTGTATTTGTTCCATATAAGGAAACAAGGCTGGCGTTGCGTCACTTTTGATTAAGCCAATTTCCAAGTCGGGGGCAATCTCCCTCAACGTCCCCATCGATTCATGATTAAATGAATTGACATAAACGTCATTGGCCATTCTTTTTTCCTCTATTAATGCGGCGACCTTCCCCTCTAACCGAGGATACATGTTCTCGTTTTGCTTTAACTCGATTGCGATGTTCACCTGCCCTTTTGCCAAGTCCAACACTTCCTCAAGTGTCGGAATCTGTTCGTTGCCGCTCGTTTTTAAACGGCGCAGCTCTTTTAATGTATAGGTGTTGATAAGGCCAGTGCCGTTGGTTGTACGATCGACCGTTTGATCATGCATAATGACAGGCACTTCATCACGGCTTAAGTGAACATCAACCTCAATATGGGAAAATCCAAGGTTTATACTTGCTTCATAAGCGGCAAGCGTGTTTTCGGGATACTTTGCGGAATAGCCTCTATGGGCAATTGCTTGTACGTCCATCTTATTTCCTCCCTTTGTCTTTTCATGTTTATGGCCTTTAACCGCGTTTTCATTACCCTTTAATTGAACCAATCATGACACCTTTTACGAAAAAACGTTGCAAGAATGGATACAACACCAACATTGGCAAACTGGCTACGACGACAACCGCATATTTTAAGCCTTCCACTGTTAAGGCGTGGTTGTCTAATGTCGAATCGCTAACTTGTACCATTTCAGACAGTTGGTCTTGGATCAGCATTTCCCTTAAGAACAGTTGAAGGGGAAAAAGATTTCTGTCCGTTAAATAAATCAATGCGTCAAAAAAAGCATTCCACTGGCCGACGCCGTAAAACAAAACCATGACCGCAATTACGGGCTTTGACAACGGCAACAATATCTTGATTAAATATTGGATGTTGGAACAGCCATCCAACTCTGCCGATTCCCGCAGTTCATTAGGGATATTCTGGAAGAATGTGCGGATAATAACGACATTGTACACCGATACTGCCCCAGGCACGATCACAGCCCAAATCGTGTTCAACATTCCTAAATCACGGACGAGCAAATAGGTCGGCACCATTCCCCCGCTAAAGAACATTGTAAAAACAAGGAAAATCGTCAACACGTTTCTGCCATAAAAGTCTTTTCGTGATAGCGGATAGGCGACCATAATCGACAAAAGTAAATTGAAGGCCGTTCCTAAAGTCGTATAGAGAAAAGTATTGCGAAACCCTATCCAGACGTCTTCATTTTGAAACACGCTTTTATAAGACTCGATCGTTGGATCGATTGGAAACAACCACAATTCTCCTCTTAAAATGGCTGCTGGATCGCTAAACGAAGCACTGAGCACATAAACGAGTGGATACAAAACGATTAATGTAATAAGCGCCACACACATGTAAACGGCTATACCAAAAAAACGATCGCCTGTACTTTGTTTCATGTACATTCCTCCCCTACCACAAACTCGTCTGGCTTGTTTTCTTTGCTGTGTAATTGACAAAAATCAGAATAAAAAAGTTAATCGCTGATTCAAATAGGCCGATCGCTGCCGAATAACTGTATTGGGCACCAGCGATTCCCGTTCGGTAAATATGGGTAGCGATCACGTCAGATGCTTCCATGTTTAGCTGATTTTGCATTAAAAATACTTTTTCAAAACCAACGCTCACGATGCTCCCTGTCTGCAAAATCAGCAAGATAATGATCGTCGAGCGAATCCCTGGCAAGTTGACATGCCAAATTCGCCTTAAGCGGCTAGCGCCGTCGATTTTAGCGGCTTCGTGCAGCTGTGGGTCAATGCCGGCAAGAGCAGCTAAATAAATGATCGAGCTCCAACCCATTTGCTGCCATACATCGGAAAACACGTATGTCGTTTTAAACCATTCAGGCGAAGTCATAAAGGCAATTTCCGAAATGCCTAACAAGCCAAGTATCTGGTTAACGAGGCCATTAGGTGATAGCAGTAAAAACAGCATTCCTACGACAACGACAGTCGACAAGAAATGGGGCGCATACGTGACTGTCTGGACAAAACCCTTTGCTTTTTTATAACGAATTTCATTAATGAGCAAGGCAAGAATAATCGGAATTGGAAAGCCAATCACTAAGTTATAGAGGCTTAAGCCAATCGTATTTCCGATCAAGCGTTCAAAATAAAAACTTTCAAAAAAACGAATAAAATGTTCCCATCCGACCCACGGACTGCCCCAAATTCCTTCGGCGGCGATAAAATCTTTAAAGGCAATTTGCACGCCATACATAGGGTAATACTTAAAGATCAAAAAATAGATTACAACTGGAAGGATAAGCAAATAAAGATCCCAGTTGCGTTTGACCCCGTTCCACCTTCTTTTCGGCGGCGCTTTCAGCGGCTTTTTTGCCTGTTCAATGCGATTTTCCACAATCGTACCCCCTAAATAATGCTAGCTGACACAGCTACTGCGCCTGCATGAAGCGCGCTTTCCATTTCTTGCTTTGTTTTAAACAATCCGCCGGCTACAATTGGCACGGTAGTCATTTCAACTAATTCCTTTATAACCCTTGGCATTAACCCAGGCATCGCTTCCACTGCGTCAGGCTTGATTTTGTTAACCGTTTGTACCGCCTTTTCCATTGCTTGTGTGTCAATTAAAAATACACGCTGAATCGTCTTTAACCCACATTTTTTCGCCTGTATAATCGATTGGCTCCTTGTGCTAATGATGCCGTCAGGTGCGATCACTTCGGCGATGTAACGCATGCCATCAGGCGTGTGGCTTTCTATTCCAGAAATCAAATCGACATGGACAAACACTTTTTTGTTCTGTTTCTGGAAACAATAAACTTGGTCAGGCAGCAAATGCATCTTTCCAGTAAGTAAAAAAATCGTGTCCACATTTGAATTGCGGCACCTGTTTTCTTGTTGGCTGTCTGTCAGTGCATGAATAAACGGTTGCGTAAACATACGGCTTTACCCCTTTATTGTTTGATAGATCTCTTGAACAGATGCATAGACACTAGTTGGGTGATGAGCCGTACCGAATAGCTGGTCTTTTGTTGTAACGCCTGAATAGACTAAAATGGTATCCATTCCTAATGCATTGCCGATCCCAATGTCACTTAACAGCGAGTCCCCTATGATTACCGCATTGTCTATCTTTCCTTCCATTACGCGCAACAGCGCTTTTTGCATCCAATAAGATGGCTTGCCGACTGATACTGTCTGGTGGCCAAACCTTGGATGGTCTAGCAATCGGGCCAAAGAGCCCGTATCAATTAAAAACCCTTTTGGATTCGGGCAAAGTAAATCTTCATTGAGCAAAATAAGACTCGCCCCGTTTTGAATGAGCCAAAGTGCTTCTTGCAATTGGCGGTACGTCAAATCAGGCGACATGCCAAGCACTACAGCTATTTGCTCCGGCCCGTTGCCCTTTTCACGGTCACCTATATGCAAACCTAGTTCAGAGAGCTCTTCTCTAATCATGTTCGAACCGGCCACATAGAGTTTCCTGCTTGCCAAGCCATTCGAGTGCACGTATTCGATTAAGCCCATAACGGGGGTAAGCAACTGGTTATACGTAATCTCCAGCCCTAACTTTTGCAAATCAGCACTTAGTACTTTCCTAGAGCGAACAGGATGGTTCGTTAAAAAATAAACATGCTTGCCGTTGGCGCATAAAGCATCGACTAGCTCTTTTGCCCCTGGCAACAACATGCCCCCATGGAGCAATGTCCCGTCTAAATCAAAGAAATAATGGCTGTATTTGTCCATGCCCATCCTCCTTTTTTCCACAACAAAAAACCCTAATAAACACTGGTACACGTAGCTTAGGACCAGCATTTACAAGGGTTTTCTCATCGTCTCCACCCACATATTCAGTTTGTACCTTTCCCTTTTAGTATAAAAAAGGAATGTTAAGACAGAGTGAATCTGTCATTAAGATTTAGAGGCCCGCTATTAAACAGGCACTTACGAGTTGTCCTTTTAAAATAATTGAATGCGCTTCCTTTGTCAATGTCCAATCATTTAATTTGCTTATTATTTACAATTTTTTAATTGACATTCGCCTATGTTTAGCAGATAATATGGCGTAACAACAGTTCATATACGGGTGGAGTCTTTCTGGAGAAAACCCTAATTAGCGCCAAACCATGGCGTTAATTAGGGTTTTTCTGCGTATATGAGCGAACTTAATTGATTGGGGGACATATCGTTATGACGAAAAAGCATTGTTTGTTGATTGCCGTGGCCGCATTAGGAGTAGCCACAACAGCATGTGCGGACGCTGGCGAAGATACAGCGACAGTAAGCGAAAACAAAGACATTGTTAATGAATCAGGGTTTCCGATTGTGAAAGAGCCGATTGAATTGACGTTTTTTACTGGCAAATCAGAACCAAACTCCAACAACTTTGAAGAAACATACGTATGGAAAACGTATGAAGAAATGACAGACATGAAAATTAATTTTGAGCTTTCCGCTTTCGATGGATTAGCGGAAAAACGAAACTTGCTATTCGCAAGCGGCAACTATCCTGATGCCTTTTATTCTGCCAGGCTGACCGCGAGTGATTTGGCGACGTATGGCGAGCAAGGCATTTTAATCCCGCTAGATGACTTAATCGAAGAATATGCGCCTAACTTTAAAGCAGCGTTAGACAAACATCCCGATTTACGCAAAGGACTAACGATGCCAGACGGACACATTTACTCGTTCCCGTCCTATTACGACCCCGATTTTTTGCCAATGCTGATTGGTGTGCCGCTATGGATAAACGACGAGTGGCTTGACGAACTAGGGATGGAACGGCCAACGACGACGGACGAGTTTTATGACTATTTAACGGCAGTAAAAAACACGCCAGAATTAGCTGAAGGAGAAATAATTCCATTTTCAGGCACAAATATGACAGAAATTCGCGGACAGCTTCAAGGGGCTTGGGGATTTGGCAACCGGGGTGTTGGCCATAAATTTATTGACGTCGACCCAGAAAATGAGGGGGAACTGCGCTTTTTCCGTACCGACCCGAAATACAAAGAGTTTCTCGAATACTTGAATAAACTATATACGGAAGAGCTGATCGATCCTGAAGTTTACACACATGATAGTGCTCAACTGCTGGCGAAAGGAGCTGAAGGACGAATTGGCGCTGTTATAACGAGCAACCCAGAAACATTAATGAATCAAGATCATTATTCTGGCGGTGAAGCGTTAGAAGGCCCACACGGTGATAAGTTATACAGCCATGTCAAACCACCTCTTGTCCATGTCGGCGCATTCGCGATTACGGACAAAAATGAGCACCCTGAAGCGACCGTGCGGTGGATGGATTACTTCTTTGGCGAGGAAGGCGCTACGTTTTATTTCATGGGCAAAGAAGGAGAAACGTACACGAAACAGGAAGACGGCTCCCTTGAATATACGGAAGACATTACTGACAACCCTGATGGTTTGACGCAAGACCAAGCATTGGCATCGTACATTACTTGGCTTGGCGGCAGCTATCCTGGCTATGTGCAAGAACACTATTTTAAAGGCTCAGAGTCGCTGCCAAATTCAATTGAAAATGGTGAAAAAGCCGCCGCAAATGCCCCTGAAGAAATTTGGAATGCTTTTAACTACACAAGAGAAGAGCAACAATTCCGTGATTCTGTCGGCGCCGACCTTGAAACATTCATCAACGAAACAGAAGACGCTTTCATCACTGGCAGAAAACCACTAAGCGAATGGGAAGATTATGTCGCCCAAGTTGAAGCGATGGGCTTGGAAGAATATATGTCGATCCAGCAAGCCGCCTATGAGCGGTACCAAGAAGTCGATTAAATGACCTAGACTAATAGAAAACGCTTGTCAGCCGAGGCGCGAAACCGAGTGAAGATGCGAATAGAACGTGGGTTCATGAGCATATGAATGAGGTGAGCAACGAAGGATGCGAGCGTTTTGCTATAGTCTAAGCCTCGCCTGGGTGCGGCGGGGCTAGTTGTTTCCGATACAGATTGTGGCCAATCCCGTTTATTGCTGATAAGCGAAACAGTTGGTATGCTTTCTTTAACGACCATAGCTTTGGCAAAGAAAGAAGGAACTGATGGATGGAATCTGACCGCACATGGAAAATTTGGCGAACATACGGGTGGCGGGCCACACTTTTGATCGGAACGGAATTCTTTTTGACGTTCAGCTTTTTTATGTTTGTTCCTTATATTTCGTTATACGTTACTGGCGAACTTGGCTACTCCCTTAGCTTTGCCGGTTTGCTGCTGGCGCTTCGTTTAACAGGCCAGCAAGGGTTTATGATGTTCGGTGGTTATTTAGGCGATAAATTTGGCTATAAAACAATGATGTTTATTGGCTTTGTCTGCAGAGGCGTCGGATTCGCTGGGATTGGATTCGCCCAGTCCCCTGCTTTGCTGTTGTTTATGGCGGTAATTGGCGGTCTTGGAGGAGCTTTGTTCAGCCCAGCACTGAAATCTTTATTGATTTACAAACAACCGAAAGCGCATCATAAAAAGTTGTTCTCTTACGTGAATATTACGGGCAATGCTGGTACAATTCTTGGCCCTTTATTTGGCGTGTTGTTTTCAGCGCAACAATTTCCGCTCCTTAGCTTGCTTTCCGGGCTTTTGTTTATTCTAATTGGTTGTACATTATTAGGATTGCCGATCCAACAAGAAACAGCAAATAGCGACATTTCGTTCTTATCTGGATTAAAACGAATTGTCGCCAATCAGCCGCTTTTAATGATGATTGGGCTGATGATCCCTTATCATTTTATTCACCAGCAATTATTTTTAACCTATCCCGTCGTTGCGACAAAAATCAGCGGCAGCTCAGGCTGGATCTTTACACTTGTCACCGTGATTGTCATCACAACACAAATGAAAGTAACAGCTTGGACGTACCGTTTCACCGCTCGCCAATCGCTCCAAGCAGGTTATCTAATACTTGGAACAACGTTTTTGCCGCTGCTTGCCTTTGAACATGTCGTTACGCTTACAGTTTCATTGATAGGCATTGCCTTATCGGTTACACTGATGCAGCCCACCTTTCACTCCTATATAGTCAGCCAAGCTTCTTCACAAACGCTTGGCATTTTTCTCGGCTTTTCTAATCTGGCTATGGCTGTTGGCGGCGCCCTTGGCAACATTACTGGCGGCAGCCTCTACGAATGGTTCGAAACCAATCGCTTAAGTAGCTTCTATTGGGCTATTCTTGCGCTACTGTCCTTTATTGCTTATTTAACAGCAAAAACGCAAAAACATTAAGCCCGTCCTAGCTTCTTCCTACAAGCTCCGTCAGAGCGAGGGAAGAGGGGAATAGAACGGGCGTTTTTCTCATATCATTCCATCACGTAAGGCAATGGCACGGCTAGGATAGTCTGTCATGATCGTGCCTACCCCTTTTGCAAGCAACTGCTGTATTTCTTGGTCTTGGTTAGCTGTCCAGGCGCGGATAACGGAAAGCAATCCTTCCTGCTCAAAGGCATTTCCTTCGGTTAAAAGAATCTTTTTGTCGACATGGAGCGACTCGAATTGAAAGCAGCTCATGTAATCAGCTGCCAACGGCAAATTGATGTTAAGCAACCACGCGATATTAGCTGTGTTGTTGAGCTGTTTGAGCCTTAGAAGCATCGGCAAGTGAAAAGAAGAATAAATGATTTTCGTTTGACTTCCCCAGGCCTGGACGGTTTCGAGGACACGGCGCTCAATTCCTTGGTGTTTCGCTAAATGTGGCTTCAGCTCAATATTGGCTTCGGTACCGAACGGCGCAAGAAAGCAAAGCACTTCTTGTAAAGTCGGAATCCGTTCCTGATCCCAACTCGGTTCATATTCAGAAAGGTGATTGAAACGGCAGCCTGCGCTTAAAGCCTTAAGCTCACGCAACGAATAATCGTGCACGTAGCCTGTGCCATCGGTCGTCCGATCTACCGTGTCATCATGGATGACGACAAGCTCCCCATCTTTCGTCACCTGAATATCAAATTCCACTCCGTCTGCGCCTTGTTCAAAGGCTGCTTGAAAACTTAGCAGCGTGTTTTCTGGATGTGTACCCATTGCGCCGCGATGGCCATAAATGTTTGTTTTTTTCATTCTTATTATTCCTTTCCCCAACGAACGGATAAGCTTCCCTTGTTTGATTTTATGAATCGCCGCGTGCTTTATTCGCTTGCTCAATCGCCGCATTCACTTGTTTGACCGCTTCATCAAACGCTGTTTGCGTGTCTGTGCCATTAAATACATTTTCAAGTGCCGTCTCTATGATTTTTCGTTCTTCTGGAATCATATCCATAAGCGCTCCTTGTGTGGCAACAGACTTTTTCGTCGATTGGAGTTGCTGCACGGCTGTTTGCAGCTGAGGCATGTCTTCATATGCCTCCTGTACCACTTGTTCGTTATAAGCGTCAGGATTGATGGCAAAATAACCGGTTCCGACATGCCATTCAGCTTGCACTTCTGGCGTCGCCAAATATTTCATAAAGTCCCAGGCCGCCTCTTGCTCGGCTTCCTCTTTGCCGCTTGACATCCATAAGCTCGCTCCGCCAATGACTACACCCTCACGCTCTACTTCTTCGGAGTGGGGAATAAAGGCAACGCCTACTTCAAACGGGGCATTGTCAATGACATCTCTAGATGTGGCCGACGATTGCATAAACATGGCGACTTCGCCTGCCAAAAAGCCAGCAACCATGTTGTCTGAGTTAGTGCCGTAATTCATAAACGTGTCTTCTTCAATCATCCGCTCAACCCACTCAAAAATCGAGCGGCCTTTGTCATTGTCGAATGCCACTTCAGTGGCGACATCGTCACGCCCGTTTTCATTGTTTAACAAATGCCCGCCTTGGTTGGCCAACAACTCTTCGAATAGCCATCCATATGCTTGTAAAGCAAAACCTTTCATGCCTTCATTGGCCTCGACGATTTTTTTGCTTGCTTCTTCGATGCCTTCAAATGTTTCTGGCGGACTTTCAGGGTCTAACCCAGCCGCTTCAAACGCATCCTTGTTGTAATACATGACAGGAGTTGAAGAATTAAATGGCATCGAATAAAATTGGCCATCAATATGATAGTAATTGATAATATTTTCTTCTAAACCGCTCATGTCATATCCTTCTTCATCAATGAACTGTTGAATCGGTACAATATTGCCGCTGTTAATCATCGACATTGTGCCGATCTCCTGCACTTGGATAATGGTTGGCGCTTCCTCCGTCCCACCAACGCTATGGAATTTTGGCAACGATTCCTCGTACGTGCCTTGGAACTCGGCATTTACGTGGACTTCATCCTGTGACTCGTTATAAGAAGAGACGATTTGATCAAGGGCAACCTGTGCCTGTCCTCCCATTGAGTGCCAAAAAGTGACAACGGTTTTGTCGCTATCTCCTCCGCTTGCTCCCCCTGAACTGCCACATGCGGCTAACATGACAAGCGCCGCGGCGCTGCTAAGTAGACCGATTCCCTTTTTCATAAAAAAACACTCCTTTTTCATTTATTTAAGCGCTCCTTCAGCTAGGCCTTGCTGCAATTTCTTCTGGCCGAGAAACAGCAAGATTAGCGTCGGGAGAATCACAATGACTGCCCCTGCCATGACAACGCCCCACTGGTTTAACGTTTCTTGCGATTGCAATTGCTTTAAGCCAATTTGCACAGTCCGGACGGTGTCATCAGTAGTGGCAAGAAGCGGCCACAAATACATATTCCAAGAAGTCAGAAAGCCATAAATGCCAAGTGTGACAAGGCTTGTACGTGCCATCGGCAAGACAACCGTTAAATAAAACTTAAAGTCGCCCATTCCTAAAATTTCACTCGCCTCTTTTAGCTCAACGGGAATTTGCTTAAACGTCTGCCGCAGCAAAAATGTCCCAAATGCCATCGCAAAAAACGGCAATGTCAAACCAGGATACGTATTGACAAGCCCTAATTCACGGATCGTCTGGAAATTCGGAATGATCGACGCTTCAAACGGAATCATCATCGTCGCCACAAATAAAAAGAACAGCATATCCCGGCCTTTAAACGTTAAGAACACAAACGCATAAGCAGCTAAGCTTGATAGAATTAGTTGGCCGACCATAATGACGAGCGAAACAATCAAACTGTTCAACAAGTAATTCAACAGCGGAAACCGTTGAAACGCTTGAATATAATTGTCGAACGTCCACACCGATGGGATCACTTTACCTGTCAGTGTGTCTGCGCTTGTCATAAAACTCATCAAAAATGCTAAAATCGCTGGTGCAAATAGCACAAAAGCAGAAACGGTGAGAAGCAAATAAAAAAGAAGCTTTTTACGCCATGTCAACGTCATTGGTAATGCACCTTCTTTTCGCCAAGCTTAAATTGCACGATCGTCATAAGCAAGATGATCGCAAACAACACAACTGCTTGCGCACTGGCGGTTCCATATTGGTAATTGACAAAAGCTTCCCGATAAATGGAATAAACGATCAAGTTCGTTTCATTTTGCGGTCCACCTCTAGTGAGCATGTCAATTTGCCCAAATGTCTGGAACGCATTAATCATGGTGACAGTGACAACAAAAAACAGCGTCGGCGATAACATTGGAATGGTAATCCGCCTTAATTTGTAAAAATAGCTGGCGCCGTCAATATCGGCACTTTCATACAAGTAGCGGTCAATGGACTGCAAACCGCCTAACAAAATGAGGAATGTAAAGCCTATATTCATCCAAATCGTTGAGACAGAAACAGAAAATAACGCCCATTTCGGATCTGTTAGCCATCCGATTGAGCCGACGTTCAGCCAGCCAAGCAGCTGGTTCAAAAAACCGATGCTAGGATGGAACAAAAACAGCCAAAATACAGATGCTGCCGCTACTGATATGCCCATCGTCGAAGAAAACACCATCCGAAATATACCGATTCCCCTTAGCCGCTCATTGGCGATAATAGCCAAAAACAAACTGATGAGAATCGTTCCTGGCACCGTGTAAAGCACAAATAAAAAGGTCGATGTGAGTGATTTTAAAAAAAGATCTGATGTAAAAATACGCATGAAATTCTCGAAACCGACAAAGACCGTTGCCATTCCGCGGTTATCTGTCAGAAAGAAACTTAAATACAACGTCCGTATCATTGGGTAAAACAGAAACACAGTAAACAAAAACAAAGAAGGAAATAAAAACAGCATGCCTTTGGCAAAATGCCTAGTACTGCGTTTTCCTTTTTTCGCGGTGCTTGTCTGTTCAGGTACATAGACATACGGTTCCGTCATAAGGCGACAACCTCTTGTTGGACATTGGTGGCTGCCGGTTTCAAAAGCTTGCCTGTTTCCGAGTCAAAGAAACTGATATGGGCCATATCAATCGCGACTGGTACGAGGTCGCCGGCTGTGATTGCCCATTGCCCACTCCATTTAGCTGTCCATAATTCCTTGCCGACTTCGAATACAACGACGGTCTCATTCCCTAGCTGTTCCACACTAGCAACAAGCAATGTTACGGTCGGCTTTTCTTTCTCAAAGCGGATGTGCTCAGAGCGAATGCCAATCGTCAATCGCTGTCCTAATAGATTGCTGTCTAATCGCTGTTTGACTGGCAAGGCAATCGTCTCTTCTACGAGCAGCTGCCCATTCTCAGAGACAAAACGGGCTTTGCCTATGTTCATCTTAGGAGAACCAATAAACGTAGCAACAAATAAATTCGCTGGTGTGTTATACAAATCAATTGGTTTGCCTACTTGCTGGATATGCCCATCGTTTAGCACCATAATACGATCGCCCATTGTCATCGCTTCAATCTGGTCATGGGTTACATAAATCATCGTTAGTCCGAGCTTTCGCTGCAATCTTCGGATTTCAATGCGCATATGGGCCCTTAGTTTTGCGTCTAGATTTGAGAGCGGCTCATCCATCAAGCACAATGGAGCTTCACTGACAACAGCGCGCGCTAGCGCTACCCGTTGCCGTTGACCGCCTGAAAGTTCCCTCGGCTTTCGCTTTAACAGCGTCGTAAGTCCCATCATCTCAGCTGCCTCTTGCAAACGCCGTTTGCTTTCCTCTTTATTTACTTTTTTTGCATGTAAGCCAAATAGAATATTTTGTTCTACGGATAAGTGGGGGTATAACGCATAATTTTGGAAAACCATCGATAGGTTGCGGTCTTTCGGGGCAAGCCTATTTGCTTCCCTGCCATTTATTTTTAAGATTCCTCCCGTCATTTCTTCTAGGCCCGCTATCATTCTGAGCAATGTGCTCTTGCCACAACCAGAAGGGCCAACTAAAACAAAAAACTCCCCTTGCTCAATTTCAAGATCAATTTCATTTAGGACATTTGTCTCTCTGTCATATGACTTTGTTACATTGATTAATTCCACCTGTTTCATGGAAGCACGTTTCCTCCTTAGCCGGAATGTACGTCCATTTAACCATAGCTTTTTTATTAAATACGGAAATTAACCGAAGACTTACATTTTTTTAAAGAAATACAAATCCAGTATCGCTTTACAAACAAAGAATGGCACCGCTTTTTGGCAGTTTTCTCCCGTTTGCTCTCTTAAAAATGTTTACACATCATTTACCCCACCACTGGCGCTTCTTTCATCATCATTCAATTATTTTTTTAAAACGCTTGTTTTTTCTCCGCTTGTCTCTTTTTTTATGGTAGATGCGCATCAACCCATTCACAAGGGAGGGAAGTCCACAATCAAATTCTGAACCTATTCAGGTTGGGGAAACGCCATTTTTGAGCACAAAACAGCAAAAAAAACTTACGAAATGGAGCTTGTATGAATATGTTGCAGAGTATTGCTAAATATGAAGGAGGATTATCTTTCCATGCATGTTAATAAACCAACACCGGCTCTGCTAATTACTGAAATCCACCCAGATAATTACGGCAGAGACGACTATGAGTTTTTCGAAATATACAACAACTCTTCCATCAGCTTGTCTGTTGGAAATCGGGACTCGTCCGCTGATTACCATTTGCTCTTCCGCTATCCTGAAGATAGCCGTGATGATCGTCCTTTTGAACTTGAGACGATTACGATCCTGCCCAAACAAGCACATGTATTTTGGCTGAATACGAGCGGACAAACCCTTGAGGCATTTAACCGAAGGTACATGAGCCAATTAAGCTCAAGCCAAGTGAGTGAGGTGTCAGGAAATATCCCTGCTTTCTCTAATAGTGAAGCACGGGCTGTCGTCATTGTTGACAACTTGTCAGGACAAGAGGTGGTTCAAGCAAGTTATCAAGCTACAGACATTTCCGGCGGTTTTGGGGTTCATTTCGCGCTGCCTCCTGCCGGGAGTACAGAACAAACCGTTTTTCTACCAATGAGTCCGGCAACCCCTGGGACGGTCTATGCCGAACAATCGCTACAAACAGGGGCTTTAGACACACCCATTCCTAAAGTCGTTATATCCCAGTACATGTACGACGCCCCCGCTGCAGATGATGGCAAAGAATTTGTCGCCATAAAAAACGTTGAGGACAAAACCGTTGATTTAAGTGGATTCAAAATAGGCGATGCCCTTTTTCTCGGGGAAGGAGAAGGGATGGCGCAATTTCCTGATGGCACTTTGATTCATCCTGGACAAGAGCTGTTTTTATCCCAGTCTAGTTTCATCTTTAAAGCCATTTATGGCGCGGTTCCAGACTTTGAATTTCCATGGTTCAGCACAAACCGCCTTTACGATGACCCTGATGTGCCAACAATGCTTGACGCGAACTGGTCCACAGGCGAAATACGCCTTGCCAATAACGGCGACAAGCTGTTGCTCATGGATCGACATAACCGTATCGTTGATTTTGTCCCTTACTTGCAAGATATTACCTACCGGGGAAAACAGTATCGTGGCGTAACGGCGCGTGCGGATGGCAATGGCCAATCGATTCACCGTATTTCCCAGTCTAGCGATTTGCGTACGGCTTTCCGCGCTGGGCCGATCCAGCGGCCGCCAAAACGGATTCCTGTCTCCCCAAGCAAGTTGCTGTTAATTACTGAATTTATGTACACGCCCTATTTTGATGAAGGCACAAATGAATATGTCGAAATCGCCAATATAACTGGCGAAACAATCGATCTTAGCGGTTTTTATTTCGGCAATAAAGTGGAGGAAAACGGCGTTGCGAATAAAGCGATGTACAATTTCCCGGAAGGAGCGATGCTTGCCCCTTATTCTGCTGCTTTAATTGCCCGCAATGCCCAAGCGGTAAAAAAATTATACGGCGTTACTGCTGATTTTGAAATGGAGGAAACGATTGACTCTGTCCCTAAGCTCCTTCCAAACTGCGATTGGGGCTGTGGAAACTTCCAAATGGCCAACGGCGGCGATGCCGTCGTATTGCTTAACCGGGACAAAGAGCTTGTCGATGCCGTTGTTTTTAAAAATGCCCTTTGTATGGGCCTCTCTTCTCATCCTGGTGTTTTTGCCAAAGGGCACTCCCTTGAACGGGTCAGCGCCATTGACACGAAAAACCCTGCTGTTGATTTTGTGGAACAGCCACATCCAACTCCAGGAAAACTACTTTTCGGCCCTAATGGCGATCCGTCACTTGTTCCGAGACCTTCTATTAAAGAAGAGGTGCTAGAAGTCAATGAGCCGAAAACCGCTCTTGTCGCAAGCCCTACAATCATTGATAGCTCTACCGGTATGCCTGACGCGCTGCCAGCCAATGTCCCTTCTATTCTGATCAAAGCTGAATGGCGAAACGGCAGTCTTGTCGCCAGCAATCGTGGCGTACTGCTTGATGAGGCACTAGATACGGTTAAACAAAAAATGCTGCCGATGATCGAGATCAATGAGCACTTCCTTGTTCCTTATGTCCATCAATTGCTTAAGACGAAAGGGATAGACGATGTCTTTATCCTTTCTCGCCAAGCATCCATTATTGAAGCAATGAGAACATGGAACAATGAATACCGGGGGGCCTTGCGTCTTTCTGGGCAGACGTTGCCTAAGAAAAAAAGAGACGATGCCATTCGTGCCATCCGCCAATGCCAATGTTTTACAATACTAGTACAAGCGGAAGCACTTTCTGCTGAAATTATCCATTACTTTCGCAGCCGGGCGATTACGATATGGGCATATGGGGCTAACAGTGAATTAGCGATACACCGTTTAGCTGCCATTGGCGTCCAAGGCATCGAAACGCCAATACCTGAAAAAGCAGTTGCTGCTTTACAAGCGTACCAGTTGGAAAATAGCACAAATCAACAGCCTTTGTTGATTGCCCACCGTGGCGTTTGTTCCTTAGCGCCTGAAAATACAATGCCTGCAATCGAACTGGCAGCCGAGTTGGGCATTGAAGCAGTTGAAATTGACATTATGATGTCTAAAGATGGCATTCCAGTCGTCATCCACGATTACACGGTAGACAGAACGACGGATGGAAGCGGCTATGTGAGGGATTTGACACTCGCACAGTTAAAGCAATTGACAGCGAACAGAACCGACAATTCCGAGTGGGAAGAGCGTTACAAACTTTATCCCGACGCCAAAATCCCGACACTTGAAGAAGTGCTGGTTTATGCTAAAGAAAAAGAATTAATTCTATCTATCGAAATCAAAACAGACGGTTTGGAAAAACAAGTAGCTGATTTAATCCGCCAGTATGAGATGGAACCCCATGTCTATTTAAGTGGTTTCAACCCTGTTGTCATGGCTGCGATCCAAGCGCATCACCCAGCCATCGGGGCCATGCATATTTTAGCCGGGCTTTCACCTCACGGAATGACTGCACTGCAATTTGCTGAAAAAACAGCGCGTCACTTAACAAAATTAGGGATGTTTAGCATGCCAGGCGACGGCACGATGACTCAAGCTTTGCTCTCCTATGCAAAGCACCGCGGCATCCCTCTTGTCGGCGGTACGAGCAACAGCAAAGCGAGCATTCAAGCAAAGAAAAAACGGGGCGTTACGATGATCTACAGCGACTACCCGCAATGGTCCGACCAGATGCCAATTTGTGTCAATCCGATTCCGTTATACAAGGTCGTAAAAGAAGGAGATGTGCTGAATTTAGCTGAAATGGGCGCTACTGTCCATGAACGGTCTGGCGTAGCAAGCACGCTGCGCGGAGGCATTCGCATAATTGGCGAAAACGACGGCGTTGCCTATACAGACGGCAGTAGCTTAACGGCATTGAAAGCAGGGGAAACGCTTTTCCACCTCTATCATGAATATGAGCCATTTAACTACGAAACAGAAGGCGATCCAGCAAAGTTGCCTGACAAATGGCGTATGTATTCGAACCCTGTGCGGCTCGTTGTCCTGAACAAAGCAGACCTATCAGCCAAACGCTTAGTGGAAGTGGTCCAACGCTATCGCCAAGACATGACTGTGATCGCTTATGCTTCACTACTCTCTTTATGCCAAGTGACGTTCCTATTTGAAAAATGGCGAGCCTATCAGTTAGCAAAGCGCTCAATAGAACAGATGGAAACCACACTGATGAAGTATGTGGCAGCTGGCCACTTAACGGTTGAAGCATTTGATGCATTACAGGCCCATATCGCAATCCTTCAAGAGGAATGGAAGTAATGGAAACGTATGATACCTTTCCGGCCATGACTTAGTCGTTACGGACAATTACTAAAACTGCTATTGCAACTATGGTTACCAGACTTTTACTGGCGTTATAAACTAGAAAACGCACGAATGTCGCTTTGTAAACATTCGTGCGTTTTGTTTATAGGGCAAGAACGCTTTTAAGAAGAAGCGAGCGTCCCCGCTGGACCGAAAAATTCATAGTGGACTTGTTCTTCTGGAACGCCCCAGTTTTTCAAGACGTGGTAAACCGTTTTCATAAAAGGAATAGGCCCACAAAAGTAAAAATCAGCGTGATGATCTTTAATCATGGAACGAAGGAATTGCTCATCAATATACCCTTGCTTCTTCATATAAGGATTCATTTGGTCTTCTGATGTAGGTCGCTCATAGCAGACAGCGTAATGGACATTTTCTTTCTGACTCGCTGTCTGTGCTACATGTTCATGCATCGCATGGTAGGTTCCATCAATGGCAGCATGGATAAACGTCACCTCTTGTTTTGTTCCTTGCTGCATAAGGGTATTAAACATGCTCATAAGTGGCGTGATGCCAACGCCGCCGCTAATTAAAACAATCGGGCGGTCTTCTCCCTGTTTTAAAATAAAATCACCGGCAGGAGCAGTCATTTCTAATACGTCGCCTTCACCAATATGCTCATGTAAATAATTGGAGACGACGCCTGGAGGACATTCGGCATTGCCCTCTTCCCGCTTTACGGAAATCCGATAATATCCTTTACCTGGAGCGTCTGACAAGCTGTATTGGCGCATATGCGTATACGTATCACCAGGGATGTTCACTTTTACCGTCATGTATTGGCCTGGTTCGTAAGAGGCGATCTCATTTCCATCTTTCGGCTTTAAATAAAACGATGTAATCGTCTTGCTCTCCTGCTGTTTTTTCTCTACCACAAAAGAACGAAATCCACTCCACCCGCCAGGAGCTTTGCTGGCTTCATCGTACATTTGCTTTTCTACTTCAATAAACACACCGGCAATGATTTCATAAGCCTCTCTCCACGCCTCAATTACATCGTCGGAAGCTGCCTCTCCTAATACTTCTTTCATCGCGGCAAGAAGATTTTCGCCAACAATCGGATATTGTTCCGGCTTAATATTTAAGCTGCGGTGCTTATGGGCGATGCGTTTCACAACAGGTAAAATCGCTTCCAAATTGTCGATGTGCTGGGCTGCAGCATAGATCGAATTGGCCAGTGCCTGAGGTTGCCTACCTATTTTTTGATTGGTTCGGTTAAATATGTTTAACAGTTCAGGGTGATGGTGAAACATTCGCTTGTAAAAATGCTTCGTGATCGTTTCTCCGTGTTCGGCTAAAATAGGAACAGTTGCTTTCACCAATCGTTTCGATTCTTCTTTTAACATCACTGTACTCATGAGTGATCGCCTCACTTAAAATAAGTATTTTATATATATATTTAAAGTATGCCATTCACCCTCTTAAATCAATATTTAAAATGCATATTATAGGCATTGTTGAAAATTCGCCACAAACGAGCGCCCATTTCCTCCCACATGGCAGAATTATGGTATGCTGTAGAAGAGATGACTTTCTGGAGTGAAAACTATGCAATTAACCTCTTATACGGATTACTCGCTTCGTCTCCTTTTGTATTTAGCATTACAACCAAAGCATAAACTGTCCAGCGTCAAACAAGTAGCTGATATTTATCGCATTTCTTATAATCATCTAACGAAAGTGACCCACGAACTCGGGAAGCTTGGCCTGATTGAAACGGTCAAAGGAAGGAATGGCGGGATTCGCTTGGCGAAAGAGCCGGAGGAGATCAACATTGGCGAAGTCGTCAAACAGACAGAAGACAACCTTGAGCTCGTTGAATGCTTTAACTGCGAAACAAACACCTGTATATTAAATCCCGCTTGCCGCTTAAAAGGCGTATTGCACGAAGCACTCGCCGCGTATTTGCGGGTGCTTGAGCAATATACAGTCAAAGACTTAGTGCTAAACGAAGACGACTTGCGGGCATTGCTGCAGCTTAAAACAACAGAGTAGTGAGATGTAAAAAAGAATGCGTGTGCCTTTTCCATACAAACAAACAGCCTGTACCCGGCAGGCTGTTTGGGACATCGTTATACAACAACGCTTTTTCAATTTGATTTTCACTCGTCCTATGCACATCGAATATTACCGTAAGAATAGGCACAAACAACATGCCCATTAAAAGATGCAAGGCTAGCACAACACGATTGGAGTTCACTCATTTATGATCGCTTTTTTGGAATCCTTATCAGATTTAAGCCACTTCGTCCTTTTATTTTGTGCATTTGTTTTTTATAGAAGGCTCAAGAAAGCCAGGCAGGAAAGAAAACGTACCCCTTTTGAAATTGTACTTATGATTCTAATCCTATTTGGCATTTTTTCTTGGGCTGTATCCTTTGCATTATTACAGACACAGTAGGGTGATTTTCACCCTGCTTTTTTATAGTTATTTTTAATGGTTTTAACATATTTCCGAAAGAAGTCCCCCTCTTCAAGCGTGTGAAGGGCGTAGCCCAACGGTAAGGGGGAGACGAATATCGGTTGGGCGATAGCCGAAAAGCTTTTCATATGGTATGGTAAGAACATACATTCGATGATATGAGGTGATTTGCTATGGCCAAAGCAACGTGGTTCCATAAAAGAGATGCCGCCATTATCAGAACGTACTTATCAATGTGTTTGTGGACGAAGCCTTGATAGAGTTTACAATTCAGAAATCACTATCAAAAAAGAAGGGATTCGCTTATTAGCCACTGCCTAATGAATAAATAAACTCTTGGAACAAGAGGGTTAGCTTGGTCAAATTCGTCAGCTACCAAAAGTGGCGATTACTCAAGAAGCCCCCACTTCAAGCGACCTGGAAGGGTGATAAGTGGTGGGTAGTTCACTAAGATTACAGCCCTTTACAATTTTTAAGTATACTTATTCTACTTGGACTTGCCAAAGGAGGACGTAGATTGATGATGAATCTGGTACCTGCTGACCAAATTAAGATCCCGCAAGGTCTCTGGGAAGGACTTGGACGATTAGGGATCCCTGCTCATGAAGTAGCCCGCCAAGCCCGATTGCCAATGACCATTATGTCCGAGCCTGCTGTAACGACAACTCAATATTTTGCAATTTGGCAGGCTTATTTTGAACTTGCAGGAGAAACTGCGGCAGCCATCATCGAACTTGCGACCACCTATGAGACTGCCCAATATCCACCGTCGCTCTTGGCAACCTATCACGCTCGCAATTATTACGACGCCCTACATCGAATGACACAGTATAAACAGCTATGCCCTCCCGAAAACCTGCGCATCACCGAGGATGGCGAGCTGTGCGTCATCGAATTGGAGTGGCTTTATGGCGGACGCGAGTTGGCTGGCCCGCCTATGCTGATGGGCTTAACATTGGCATGTCTTCTGGAGCTTGGACGACGAGGGACAGCAACAAACCTGTCTGCCTATCGAGTTGAATTCACCCAACCGATGGGTAATTCACGGACACTTGAAGCTTACTTCGGCTGCCCGATCTGCACCAATGCCACAGGAAACCGGCTAATTCTCCGCCGAAGCGATCTGGATCGACCGTTTGTCTCCTATAACGAAGAACTGCTGGAGATTTTGACGCCTGCCTTAGATCGCACAATTTATGAACACGACAACGTCCATTTCATTGCCGAAAAGGTGAAATCGATCATTAAGCTCCGTCTCGCCGATGGATGTCCTGACATTGGGAGGATCGCGCACGAGCTTGGAATTAGTGACCGCACTTTGCAGCGCCGACTTGCGGAAGAACATACAAGCTTCAAGCAGTTGTTAACGCAAGCTAGACATGAACTAGCTCTTGCTTACCTGGCAGACCCTTCGCTTGATATTAAACAAATTGCTTCCCTGATCGGATATGAAGACCAGAACTCCTTTTACCGCGCTTTTCGCATATGGGAAGGCGATACCCCGGCACATTGGCGGCTGATGAAGTTAGGAAAAACAGCGTTTTAACAAGTTTTTTGCCTAGAACTTGGTATTTTAGGCCCAACCACCTTGCCTTTGCTTTTTGGCGTATTCTGCAAGAATGTTGGCGGAGACGGCTAGTTACTGGCTGATGAAGACAAGTTATTATAGTCTCTATCCGAAACAGAAGGAGCAATGACAAGATGGAAATGGCATTAACAAATAAAACGGCTTTAGTGACAGGATCGACGAGAGGCATCGGAAAAGCGATTGCCCTGGAGCTTGCCAAAGAAGGGGTTCACGTCCTCATTAACGGACGGAACCAGGAAGCGGTCCAACAAACGGTAGAGGAGATCAAATCGAAATTTCCATCCACCTCGCCTCAAAATGCAGCGGGTGATCTCACTAATAAAGAGCAAATGGAAACGCTATGTCAGCAGTTCCCGAGCATCGACATTCTCGTTAACAATATGGGCATCTATGAAATCAAGCAATATGAACATGCCGATGACGAAGTGTGGGAAACGTATTTCCGCACAAATGTGCTGGCTGCCAACCAGTTAGTGCGATTTTATTTGCCGACAATGCTGAGCCAAAACTTCGGCCGAATCCTTTTCATCGCAAGCGAAGAGGCCGTCATGCCTTCAGGACTTATGCCTCAATATGCCGCGACTAAATCGATGCTGCTGTCATTGGCAAAGAGCGTGTCCAAATTAACAGCAGGTGCCGAAGTGACAGTCAATACTATCCTGCCAGGTCCTACGCTATCGGAAAATGTAGCTCAAATCATTGAAGGCATGTTCATGGAGGAGGAACCGTCGTTGTCCTTTTCCGAAAAAGAAAAAAAATTTATGGCCTCCAATTTGCCTCAGTCCGAAATTCAGCGCTTCATCAGGCCAGAGGAGATCGGCAGACTCGCAGCTTTTATGTGCAGCCCTCACGCCTCAGCCTTCAAAGGCTCCCCGATTAGGATGGACGGTGGAATTGTGCCGACGATTTTTTAATGCATTAATTAACCATCTTCTTGTCCTATACGGCATTGGTACAAGTTCTTGGCCTTGATCAGGACAGAACTTGTACCGATCAAACAAAAAAGCCGCTAAAACTGCGACTTTCATTTGAAGCATGTTCTGTTTCTCGACCATGGAAGTAATATGTGTGGCTATCCTAGCAATTACAGCGATTGTTTTTTGTAAACCTCCAGGTTCTCTAGCTGACGCTAATCTTTCTATCTATCCAAAGTTCCTCTAGTTCACTGCTTGTAAGGGAAATTGAAGAATTTATTAAAGTTCCAACTCTTTGCAGTTGGTATATCATCAACAGTTAATTTGGTTAAATCTTTAGTATTGCCCGTACCCTACCCTATGTTGTAATCTAAAAAGCTAAAAATAAAAAAATAGCCATTTCACCACCCTATTAAACTACTTCTTTCTCGTGCACTATCGGCAATGTATAGGGTTTTATATTTCATCATGCCATAAACAATATTCACAAGCCTTCTCACATGTTGGGAAAGCGCTAGAAATCCCTTTATATATCAACAACATTCGCAAACAACGCCGCTATTCCTAACCCTCCTGCTGCACCAATGGCGCTCAAGCCAAACTTGGCATCACGACGTTTCATTTCGGCTGCTAGACGGCATACGTTTATCGCCCCGGATGCCCCGTACGGATGGCCTATTGCTAAAGCGCCACCACTGACATTTAGTTTTTCTTTGTCTAGGCCAAGCTCTTGTTGGAGCGCAACCATCTGAACCGCATACGCCTCGTTCAGCTCAATCAAATCAATGTCTGATAGATCCTGTTTTTGTTTTGCCAACAGTTTGCGGATCGCAGGCACTGGGCTAATACTTGCAAAGTGGGGATCGTAGCCTGCTCTTGCAGCATCGACAAATGCAAGCATCGGTTTCATACGGTAACGCACGCACGCTTGCTTTGACATGAGCAATACGAGAGCCGCTCCATCCGATTTTGCGCATGAGTTGGCTGCTGTTACAGTTCCACCACTGTAGAGCGGTGGAACTCGTTTTAAAAGCCGATCGGGCATTTGCCGAATGCCTTCGTCAGCAAGATCACGGTGTGCTGCAATTTTTTCGTCACGAAAAAGGCCCTTTTGTTCTGCTGCCCATGCGCGCCTGTAACTCTCAGCGGTGTACTCGTCCTGTGCATCCCGGCCAATTTTCCTTTGTTCAGCCACATTCTCTGCCGCTTCAGCCATATCGGGGTCTCCTAGCGATTCCGGCGAGAAGCGGGCACGTTCGATTGTCTGGTGCCACTCTCGTCTATTTCCGTCCATGTTAGCGGCAATCCGTTTCGGCTCAAGACTTGTGCTTTCTACGCCGCCGGCCAAATAGACATCGCCATCTCCTGCTTGTATGTGCCTTGCTGCAACGATGATTGCCTCTAATCCAGAACCACATTGGACATCGACCGTTACCCCTGGCACGTCAACAGGCAGACCGCTTTCCAACAGCGAAAGGCGTGCTATATTTCCCCCTTCGCCAACTACGTTCCCGAGCACCACTCCATCAATCTCAGGAAAAGGAAGGCCAGCGACGATTTCTTTTATGACAGAGGCGGCTAACACTTCTGGACGCTGCGTGGCTAGAATGCCGCCAATTTTGCCAACAGCTGTCCGTTTTGCCTTTACGATGAATACATCATTCATAACGGCCACTCCTTAATGCTTGGCGGTCCACTTTTCCGCTTGGCAAAAGTGGAAATGCCGCTACAAGATGGATACGCCGTGGACGTTTAATCGGAGGCAGTACTTCTTTTAGGCGTGTGCGAATGTGCTTTTTGTCTTCTTGCGACAAATGACGGCCTTTTATGTAAAGTTCCATTTGGCTCCCCCAATAGGGATGGGCCTTGTCAATCGCAATCGCTTCTTCAACGTCATCGATCTCTTTTGCCAACTGTTCCACTTCCTCAGGGTAGACATTAATGCCGCCAATGATGAGCATATTGCCTTTTCGCCCTTTTACGTGAACGACCCCTGTTTTGTCAATAAAGCCGATGTCGCCAACCGTTTCCCACTCTTTTACAGGCGCCCCTCCTTTGTAGCCAGCAAACAAGTAAGGGCTCTTTACATGCAATACCCCTTCATCGTCGGCTTGGATCGTCACCCCTGGGAAAGGCCGCCCCACTGCCGTCGGAGGAAGGGTGCTTTGGCTACTGTGGTGCAAACTAGAAATAAAACTTAGCTCGGAGGCACCATAAAATTCATACAGCTTTGCGTTTGGAAACTGTGTTTGCGCCCGGCCAACCTGGACTTTGGACCACTTAGCCCCTGACACAATGATGGCATCGACTTGTTCAAGAATTTCGTTGCCACTTGCCTTCACAAACGCTTCAATCATTGTCGGCACTCCATAAATCACATCGACTTGCTCACCCTTTATCGTTTCTAAAACGTCAAACGGCGAAAACGTCGGTTCTAAATAAAGAGTCGCCCCTATATGGAGCGTGTGGACAGCGGCAAACAAAAACAGTGAGTGGAACAGTGAGCCTGGCACACTCACTCGGTTTGTGCTTTGCAACTGAAACGTCTCTGCTGCTGGTTGAAAACTTGTTGTCCAGGAGTGATGCGTACGGACATACGCTTTTGGCGCTCCTGTGCTGCCAGAGGTAAAACCTAGGTAAAAGAGATCGTTCCCTTTAGCGAATGGTTCCTCCTCTATTTCAGTCGTTTCGTTGACCTGTCTGCTGTGCCACACTGCACATTCAGCTTCGGAAATGGGCCTATCCGTAAAGAGCACATCTGCTTCAGCACGCGCTAACGCCTGCAAACGTTCATTGTTTGTCCATTTCCTGTTTAACGGAATGCCTGTCCACCCTAAGCTTGCTGCTGCCAAAAACACAAGCAACAGCTCATCTTGGTTTTCAATGTCAATTGCAAAAGCAAGCGGGCGACCGAGCCCATATTCCTTCGCTTTAGCCGACAAGGCGTTTCGATAGCTGTGCAAGTCTGTCTCCACGTCACGATACGTACGTGTCCGGTCTTTATAGACCAATGCGGTTCTATGAGGCAGCATGCCTCCATTTTTCAAAATCTGATCGGCAATATGCACTTGCGCTCCACCTCTTTGTCCATCGAATGGTGCCATCGTAGGCGATCGTTGCAAAATTGTCAACCTGCAAATCATTAACGTTTACATAAATACAAGGGACAGCAAGACTGCCCTTGTCTATCATCAAGGGTAGAGACGGCACTGTATTATGTACAATAAAAAGACGGTACCATTGCTGTACCGTCATCAAATCAAGCTTATCAACTTTACCGTCTTCCTCCTATAAAAAACGGCTTTGATTGAACAGTTCCTTCCGTAAAGCACGTTTTAGAAATTTGCCGACCGATGTTTTCGGCAATGCCTCCATGAAGACGACGTCGTCAGGCAGCCACCATTTGGCAAACTGTGGTTTCAAATAGTCGACAATTTCTTCTTTTGTCGCCTGTTTGTCTTTTTTTAATACAACGCAAGCGACTGGGCGTTCCTGCCACTTATCATGGGGCACAGCCACCACAGCTGCTTCTAGTACGGCTTCGTGAGACATAATCGCATTTTCCAAATCAACCGAAGAAATCCATTCCCCGCCACTTTTGATTAAATCCTTCGTACGATCAACAATCTTAATTGCTCCCTCCTCGTCAATCGTGACTACATCTCCAGTATGGAACCAACCGTCTTTGAATGCTTCTGTACTCCGTTCATCGTGAAAATAACGGTCGGCAACCCAAGGGCCTCGGATGAGCAACTCGCCCATTTCTTCTCCATTCCAAGGGATCTCCCCATTGGCGTTCACGCCTTTGATATCGATTAACGGAACGGCCATTCCTTGTTTTGCCTTCGCTTGATATTGCTCACCTTTGCTCCACTTTTTCTGGTGGCTTTTCAAACGGGAAAACGATACGAGCGGGGCCGTTTCCGTTAAGCCATAGGCATGGTAAAACGGGACGTTCAACTTACGTTCAAAGCGCTCGATCATGCTTTGCGGTGCCGCAGAGCCGCCACAAATGACAGCACGCAAGCTGCTCAAATCATAATGACGATGTTCAAGCACTTGCAAGAGGCCGAGCCAGACAGTTGGCACACCACCGGTAAAGGTAACCCGTTCTTTTTCGATCAACTCAGCAAGGAGCTGAGGGGTAAATGCTGGACCTGGCAACACTTGTGTTGCTCCATAGAACGTAGCACTAAACGGCAAGCCCCAAGCATTCACATGAAACATTGGCACTACGGGCATGCACACGTCGTTTTCGCTAATTGCCGTTGTGTCTACATGCCCCTGCACTAAACTATGAAGAACAATGCCACGATGGGAATACTCTACCCCTTTAGGCATCCCCGTTGTTGCCGATGTATAACACATAGCTGCCTGTTCATTTTCATCAATGTCATCGTAAAACGCAAAACAGTCATCCCCCTCTGCAAGCAACGCTTCATAAGAATAGAGCGGTTCCAGTGTGGACGAAGGCAACTGACCTTTGTCAGTCATGACTACAAACGTATGCACCGTCTCCAGTTGCGGCCTAATCGCTTCTACGAGCGGCAGCACATCTTCATCAATCAGCAAAATCCGGTCATTTGCATGGTTAATCACAAAGGCAAGGTGATCAGGCGGCAAACGCATATTAATCATGTGGAGGACGCTTCCTATACCAGGTGCAGCAAAATATGCTTCCAAATGGCGGTGGTGGTTCCAAGCGATCGTCCCCACCCGTTCTCCCCGTTTTAACCCTAGTTTCGTCAGTGCGCTCGCAAGTGCTCTTGTGCGTTTGCCGATTTCTGCATACGTATACCGGTAGATGTTGTCATGTGTTCGCGATACCACTGTTTTGCTCGGAAAATAGCGCTCTGCCCGTTCCAGTATCGACGAAATCGTTAAAGGCGTGTTCATCATCGGCAATTCCTCCTAAACGATTATAAGATGAGGCCATACCATTTTTAAAGCGCTTACATTTAATATGACCATACTTGATTTTTTTGTCAAAAGCAATCTGTTTGATGTATAGGTTCATGTCGTTTTTTACGACGTGAGCCTAAAATTATGAGACATGTACCTGCTAATGGATAAGAATTGAATTTACGTTTACTGCTGTTATGTTTATGTCAACTACCTCAATAAATATTAAGTTAGAAATTTCTAAGCCAACCTTCGTTCTCATAGTCAATTAGCAAAGTTGGCTCCGAAATACATAAAGAAAGCTATTATTGCAAGTCCTGCAAGGAATATGAGAGAAGCTATGATTGATATTACCTTGCTCTCTGTCTTTGAACAAAAACAAATCACTGCTAAGAAAAATATAGCAATAATACTTAAGGGTATGAAAAAACCATATAAATTTAATGTAAATTGGTTAACATATTGCGAAACAAAATCCAACAACAGAATATTTAGGATAAGCAGTACACTAAAAATGAGAATACTATACGACCGCCAAGTAGTTCTTTTCATTTTTTTCCTTCCTTTTAAAAATTCATATATACAAACGGGTATAAAATTAACAGCTTCCTACAAAGAACCGTCGGCATATATTAAATAGAAAAAGCCAAATTCAACATCCCCAAGTAAAATATATGCTGAAAAGCGACATGTTGAACTGGCTCAATATAAACTTAAAATTCCTTTTGTTTATAAACTTGAGAAGCTAACAGATACGATATGAAAAACAGGACGGCAGAGATCCCTAGAAAGAGAATCGAGAAGAAAAGGTCTGGATGCATCTCTCCGACAAACGTGAATGAAACGTTCTCAAAAATCTCCCCATATAGCCACGCACTTAATAAGTAAAGCCCAAATGCCGCAAGACCTGCAAAAACCAAAATGCCGTCCGCCTTTTCAGATCCAAACATGTACGTTAATGGAAACGAAAAAGTCCCGAAAATCACGGCGATTGCAATGCCATTCATGATGGAAGCGACAGTGCTTATATCCAATGATTGGCCGACCATGACGCTTGATAACAAAGAGAGGACAATCGTAATCGCTAACCCAATAGCCAATAGCACGACAAAAAAGAGATAATGGCTTTGCACAATTTGATTTTGCCTTACTGGCAATGTTCGAGCAAATTTGTTCCATCCAGACATCGATTCATGTTTTAACACTTCCATTGCTGGAAGAACCAAAAGAATGGTTGGTATAAATGAAACAAACCTTTCAACCGCCTCAATTTGGGCGACCAATAAAATGCTTGTGACGAAAATGCTTATCATTCCATACAAAAGGATGCTTTTCGCCACGGAATAATATTGGTTTAACATCAGCCCTTTCATGCCTGTTCACCTCGCATTATTCGCAAAGTTTGATTTTCTAAAAAGTTCTAGCCATTATCGTTCTTACATAGCGGAACTTTTCCTTTAATTTTTTTCTAAAACGACAGCGATCGTCTCGCTTTCGTCCGTATAGCGCTCGCCGTTTACATCTGCATAAATGCTCTTCGTGGCAAAACCTACCGCTTCTGTTTCTTTTTGCAGTGTTTCAATACTAAAATGTTGGTTCCAGTAGTATAAGTTGATTGGCTCATCCTCTGCAAATAGAAACGTTGATTTTTGCAGAGTGACATTGTCACGATACTTGCATGTGGAGGACATGAGTAGAAACTTATCATCTGAGACAAGGTTTTCTTTTCTACTAAAACTCCAATGTTGCTCTTCTTGAAATTGATTAAACCGTTGCTCTGATAAGACATCCATGATCAATATCCCTCCTCTTTTTAGACTTCTATGCACATTTTCCAACAATATTCGCCGTTGGTCTGGACTAAACATGCAATAAATTTGATAAATCAGCAAACCAAGGTCGTATTTGTTTTCTTCGTTAAAATCAAAGAGATTTCCACAGCGATAGTCAATGTTTAAACCCGCTTTTTGGGCTTGTTCTTTTGCATAGCGAATCGAATTTTCCGATATGTCAATCCCGGTGACGTCGTACCCTTTTTTTGCTAGCCGTTGCGCATATAAACCTGGTCCGCAACCTAAATCGATTACTTTTCGATACACGCTTAGCGGGGCAACATCTTCGATAAATTCGACTGATTCATCGATAAAATCGCTGTCTCTACTTGCTCCATCAAGGTTGCCGTCTAAATGGGACGCAAGGACGAAACGAGCCATTCGCGGCTCAGACCATACATTGTTGCCATCCGTCTCAAATGGCTCAGACGGGATTTTAAGGTAGTCAAAAAGTTCTTTCACAATCGTACTCCCCTTTCTAAATGGTCAACTTTTTATGTAACTAATCGTCTCCTAATAGGAACGTTTGAATAAGCAATTATTACGCCTCATTTTCTCGTGACTAGCAACAGTTGGCTCCGCTTGGGTTTCCCCATTTATTTTCAACCTGTCACTCTTTTTTGAAAGCCTACTTACCTAGTAAAGCTAGGTAAGTAGGGCTGTTTGCTAATGCTGTTTAGCAATTTTGGCTTACTGTTGATAAAGTTGTAATCGTTGTTGTTGTCGTAAATGTTGTCGGTGTTTTATCAACAGCGGGCTGTCCTGACTCCTCGTTGTATGATAGCTTTTGTAATTCCAATACTTGGTTCATTTTTTTCACCTCCTTTTCATGATTGCCACCACTACATTCACGTTTCCTAGTCGTACTAGGTATGGATCCTTTGCATTCGACCTAGCAATTGTTGCTTACTGTTGATAAAGTTGTAATCGTTGTTGTCGTTGTAAATGTTGTTGGAGTTTTATCAACAGCAGGCTGGCCTGATTCCTCGTTGTATGATAGCTTTTGTAATTCCAATACTTGGTTCATTGTTGTCACCTCCTTTCAATGGGTTGTCCCACATCAAGAAGACTACAGTGCACGAAAGCTGAACAACCTTTGTGCTCTTAATAAACAATCGATTTCCACATTTCAAAAAATGATTTCCGCCCGTTACATGACCAATCTTTTAGAATCGCTCGAGGCCGTTTGTTTGTTAAAAAACTGGTCATTATGAATAACTGGCAGCCAGTACAGCGGATTGTTTTTTAAAATTCCTGTCAAAGCTAGAATCACGCCAGCACTACCTGAAAACAAATCATCCGCTAAACGGTAAGAAAATTGGCCTGGGAAAACCAAGTAGTCTTCTTTTTCGATTAAAAATAATCGCAAAAGGTTTAAAACGGCTTCTTTTTTCTTTTCGTAACACTCGTCTTGCTCGCCAACAAGAGGGGGAATTAATAAAAAGCTAGCTGCGCCTTCAAACAAGCCGCCACTTATTGTGCTTCTTGTCTCAGCAAGTCTCGTGATTGCATTGAATTCTTGCTCATAGTGCTTTTCTTGCTTGACGCGATTTAAATACCATATAGCCACCGCTACGCCAATGGACCCTCCTGACAAATAAGGCAATAAGCGCCCACTTTTGTCCATCGTATAGAGAATACCTTTGTCTACATCCGTTTTTGTTAAGTCTTTCTCTATCAAAGCCTTAGCGGTTGAATAGTAAGTTTCTTCTTTGGTGATCCCATAAAGCGCTGTGTAGAAAAGACTGACACCTGACCAACCATCAATTAAGCCTATCGGGACACCGGACCAATCTCTGACCGTTAATTCATTTTCATCGGTGAGAATTCGATCTATTCCTTGAGCAATCGACTTGGCTTTCTGTAAATACAATTCGTCATTTGTCGCTGCATGTAAACTTGTTAAAGCTAGCCCAATTCCTGCCAAACCCGACCTTAGGGAAACATCGGATTCATCGAGATTATTGATAATTTCTGAAAAAACAGAAGTCGATTCCTTTTCATACCCGCATTCATACAAGACAACGGCCATGCCTGCTTTCCCGGTAAGTAAGCCGTTATCTTCTATCCGACTGATTGGTTTCGCTAAATACTCCTCTATCCAATTAATCATTTGCTCATTTATATCGCCTGTCTGCTTAAAGGCCCATAACGCTCCTGCTCCCCCATTTAACACATTTCGTTTTCCATTTTCATATTCATATTGCCTAATGTCGCCATTGATTAAGCGACCGTCTTGCGTTAAATTTTTGCTTATCCCCCTTTTAAGCCCGGCAATGATTGAATGGATGTCATCATTCTTGGTCCTTTTACTTATGACTAAAGGAGTCGCTTCTTCGCCATACTCTACTAAATAATCATTACACTCCTGATTAAGGTGCTCTATCCATTGAAAGAATGTGTCTCCATAAACTTCCTTTATCCACTTGTAATGATAGCCAGTCAAGTATTTGTCCAGCTCCTCAGAGGAATGGACCGGCAACAAACAAAACCGGATAATTTTCTTAACTGCATACCAGTCTCTCGCGCCATTATTTTTTATTTGTGCACTTGAAAAAGCCATTGTTTGCATGCCAGGCTGTTCATTTAAATCACTAGGAGCAGCCGTTTCGAAGTCAATTAATGTTACGTTTAAGTCATCTGATATAATGATGTTTGCAGGTTGCAAATCCCCCATAGAAAGCCCTTTGAGATGAATGTTTTTCATAATGTCGACCAATTGCTTTAAAATAAATGTGATTTTCTCCTTATGGTGATTAATATCAGTGCTGTTCATAAACGGGTAATGCTTGCCAATCCATGAATGGAGATTGATTCCTTCTACATATTCTTCTACCATAAAGTGATGTTCCCATGCTTGAAAGCGGTCTATAACATTGACAACCCCTTTAACATCGGCCAACCTTGTTAATGCATCATATTCGATTTCCTGCCTATCAACAGCATCACGAAAACGAGCGTCTAATCCTGCTTTAGGCCTTGCTTCTTTAATGATGACTTTTTTACGATCAGATTTTCTCTCAGCTAAATAAATTCCTCCGCCATTACTAAACCCTAATGCTTCCTTAAACGAATACAAATCCATCTTTGCATTCGTTTCCGGTACCTGGTCACGCACTTTGTTTATCGAATCAAGATATTGATCAAAATCTTGGACGAAATCTGGAACTTGGTAAAATGGCGTTCGCTTATCTACAATTAAATGGCCATCTTGGTCTTTGATGCACATTTGTTTTTTTTCATTAAGGATGCTTTTGAATCCACCGTACCTATAGTAAATATTCGTTTCTTTCCATCTCTTGTCATTCAAAATATAAGGGCCCTTTTCAAACGAACGTAGTTCCGTTTCAAGCGCTTCCAATAAATACAGAAATTCTTCATCATCTTTCGGGTAAATGGCGATAAATTTTCCCGACCTAGCCCTATCGGCATTTTTGGAATTCGTATTAATGAGGAACTCTTCCGTTTTCAAATGTTTAAACGCCACTTTATACTTAAACATAATGTTGCTCACTGTTTTTAAGACTGCCCTTGCTTCCTTTATGTAAGTACTAATATGGATTTTCCAGCCTTGATCAGGAAGTTCATTGTCTTTATAATCGTAATACTTCCATGAAGAGCCTTCATCAGATATAACAACACAGTCTAGGCATTTGCTCAACAGAAAATTCTTTTGCTGTACGTGATGAGTGAACTTTAGTGAAATAGTCAGCTCCCTTTTTTAAATAAAGATGGTACAGCATATTTCCTTCCATTTCATTTCCCCCTTAGCGATTTTCATTAGTGAATGGTTGCTGAAGAATGGGTGTTGAAGTGAAAACCCTAGCGGTTTGATATCGCTCTCGCAATAACCTGCCAAACGACGACAATAATAGTGAATGCGATCACTAATCCTAAAATGAGATTGAATAGCGGCAACTCATACGGGGCAAACGTTTCAGAAAAAAATCTCTCAGGGAATAGACCCATGAAATTGGTAGCGACATTATCCTTTTCTCGTACATTAAGCTCCAAAGAAGAGCGATCGACAAGAAAAAGGACAATGGCTACGACAATGGCTGGAAGAATGGCCCAAAACGTGCTTTTCAATAGCGAGTCGGCTTTTTTGTCTGTTGACATCGTATCCACCTCTCCTAATTCAAGAAAAAATAACACCATACTAGTCTCTACAAACAAAATATTCAAATATATAGGTGTTAAACTTTATTTTCCGATATTTTCACCTATTATTTATTCTGCCATAATCCCTTTACCCACTCTAACAAGAAATAAACCTCTTTTTGCAAAAATTTATTCGTTTTCTCCTTCCACTATGTATGTGGCAAAAAACAGCCTTTAATTTTGCGTAATAAAAAAGACAAATGGAAGCCTTGTTCCACTGTCTTTATGATGCTTCCTTAAGCCATATTTCTTTTCATGTTTACTTTTACAAGCAAAGCGTAGTTCCAATCTTGTATGTTGTGCGTTTAGGCATGAACCGCCAATTGTTCATGCCGTTCATTAACGCTTACTTCAATCCGATTGCCAGCTTCATCAAAAAAGTGAAGATGCTCGGCTGGAATCGAGAGATCGACTTTTTGCCCAGTTGTATAAGATTCTGTCCCTGCTACGACTTGGATAGTGACGCCATTGATGGAGAGGTAATGGACATAGCGTGAACCAATGTACTCCCTGCGAACATATTCCCCGTGAAGGACACACGCTTCTGGCAGCTTCTTAAACATAATGTGCTCGGGCCTTACACCCATTTCTGCAACTCCCGGGATCATCGCCCTGTCAGCAAATGCATCGGCTGGCAGCATATTCATTGGCGGCGTGCCGATAAAAGTGGCGACAAATCGTGTTTTAGGTTTTTCGTAAATGTCTTCAGGCGTCCCAATTTGTTCGATAACGCCACCATTCATGACGGCGATCCGCTGTCCAATTGTCATTGCCTCTAATTGGTCGTGTGTGACATAGACCATCGTTTGTTTTAAGCGGTTATGAAGTTCAATTAAGTCATTGCGTGCGGACACACGCAAGAGCGCATCAAGATTGGACAACGGTTCATCCAACAGGAAAAACGGTGCTTGTTTGACGACCGCTCGGGCAAGGGCGACCCGTTGGCGTTGGCCACCTGACAGTTCGGCAGGTTTGCGCCCTAAATACGGCTTTAATTCGACCAGTCCGGCGGCATATTCAACTGCTTCGCGTATGTCTTGCTTTTTCTTTTTGCGAATCGTGAGCGAAAAAGCGATGTTATCAAACACGGTCATATGGGGATAAAGGGCATAGTTTTGGAAAACCATTGCCACATTGCGATCGGCAACATCAACCCCTGCCATCACTTGTCCGCCCATTAAAATCGTGCCTGACGTAGGTTGTTCCAGCCCCGCGATCAGTCGCAACAATGTCGACTTACCGCATCCAGAAGGACCAAGAAGCACAAGGCGTTCACCGCTGTTAATCATTAAATCCATTGGCGGAATGACATTTGTCTGCCCAAAGTTTTTCTCTACTTGTGTAAACACAATGCTTTTATCTTCTTTCATCGCTACTTCACCCCTGTATGCAAAAAGCTGCTCATAATATGTCGCTGCAACAACAAATACACAGCGAGTGGCGGGACGGACGCCAGAAATGCAACAGCCATCATCGGCCCCCACGATGTGCCCCCTTCTGCACTTATAAATTCTTGCAAAGCGAGAGGCATCGTCATCAAGTCGTTGTCGTTAATCATTAGTAAAGGCCATAAATATTCGTTCCATGTCGTAATAAAAAAGAGAATACCTAAAGCAATCACCGATGGCTTAACCGACGGGAATAAAATTTTCCAAAGCCTGCGCCAATCCCCTGCCCCGTCCACGCGAGCAGACTCAATTAGGCTGGCAGGGACAGACCGAAACGATTGCCTTAACAGGAAAACGCCGATCCCATTTGCGATTTGCGGCAATATTAAACCGAAATAGGTGTTTACAAGCTCTAGATCACTTAAAAGAATATAGTTTGGCAGCATCGTCACTTGAATAGGGATGAAGATACTCGCAATGACCAAGTAAAAGCAAAACTCTCTTCCTCGGAATTGAAATTGAGTAAACCCGTAAGCAGCAAGGATGCTAGTGAACAGTTGTATCAATGTGACCACTGTTGCGACGAAGAAAGAGTTGCCCATATAGCGTAAAATCGGGATCGACTCCCACACTTGGCTAAAATGGTCTAATGTAGGCGGAATCGGCAACAATTGCAAGCCGCCTGCAAACAACTGGCTTGTTTCAAGAAAAGCAGTTGCTGCCATCGTCAAAACCGGAAAAAAACTAAGTATCAGGCAAATCGCCAACAACAAATGCCATCCGTTAACTTTCATAATGGACCCTCCGATCAAGCACTTTAGCCTGAAGCAAAATGATCAGAACAAAAAACAAAAACGTTAACACAGCAGTTGCTGACCCAAGTCCTGTGCGAAAGAACTGGAACCCATACTGATACGTTAGAAACACCAAATTGCTTGTTGATTGGTCTGGGCCACCATTGGTTAGCATTTGAATCGGCACAAAAGCAAATTGGATGCCCATTACTGTCGTTAACACAAAAACGAACAAAATCGTTGGGCCTGTAAGCGGAAAAACAATCCGGCGCAACATGCCAAGCTTGCTTTTCATTCCTTCTACACGGGCCGATTCCTTCACTTCTTCAGGGACACTTAAGATTCCAGCAAGCAACACAATAAAATGATAGCCAAACGTATTCCAGGCAACGACAAGCGTAATCGCAAACAGTGCCCAATTTGCATCATTTAGCCAGTTGACATCGGGAAGTTGAAAGAAACGGAGGATTTCATTCACTGAGCCAATCAATGGATTGTATAACCATAAGAAGATGACAGACGCAACAGCAAGAGACAGTACGTGTGGTACAAAGAGAGCACCACGATAAAAATGTTGCCACCGTCCTGAAACTTGCGTGACTCCGTAGGCGGTCATGTAAGGAACGAACAAGATTAGAACGAGCAGCATGCCCATGTACCATAACGTATTCGCTGCAGCGTTTAAAAACTCGCGATTTGAAAACAATTCGACGTAATTGTCTAAACCGAGCCATGTTTTGGTTGGGCTAACCATATTCCATTCTAAAAAGCTCCAATAAATTGAGCGAACTAGAGGAACGAAAATAAAAAGAACAATTGGCAGCATTGCAGGAGCAATAAACAAAAGCGGCTTTATCCGCTGCAGCCAACCACTTGCTGGTTTAATCTTCATACGTTTATCTTCCCAACCACTTTTCCTGCTTGTAAAAGCTCGTTGCCGTGGCGCTTCAACACTTCTAGTGAAGTTGACTCGTCATACTCCAAGATCAATCGCAGAGAGTGCGTTTGCTCGCCAATGGCCTGCCAAATCTCATTCCAGCGTGTCACCCCTGCTCCAATTGGTAAATGCAAGTCGTTTTCGCCGTCATTATCATGCAAATGAAGAGCAGACAGCCTTGTCCCTAGCGCTTCAATCACATTTGCTATATGCCAATTGTTAATTGTGGCATGGCCAACATCAAGCAATGCTTGAATCGTCGGAATTTCCTCGAACAATTGGACAAATTCCCGTTCATCAAACAGCATCTTATCGTGAAAACCGACATTTTCAACCAATAGCATGATGCCCTTTTGTTCAGCGATATCACCGAGCTGTTTTATGAAGTGCTTCGATAAAGCTTGTGCTTCTTCTCGATGAAACAAAGGCATGTTGTATAGATGAGTGTGGAGCACAGCATGGCTTGCAAATGTAGAAGCCCATTCTAAATACATACGGTACGCTTCAAATGAATAGGCCGCATATTGAGGGAACTGGACAGAGGCCAAGTTTAATTCCCAAATTGGCAAGTGGACGCCAATGTCTCCTGCAAAGGAAGCAAACCGCTCTTTCTCCTGAGTCCAATCGGTATCGCCATGCCAATGGGGGCCATCTGTCGAGATTTCAATTCCGCCCTCCCAATCCTGTAAAAAAGCTGGGGCCTCGTCAATTTTTTTCATAAAAGGAAGCAAGTTGATATATACACTCATTGCATGTCCGCCTCTCGCTTATTGGATATATCCATTGATTTTTGATTCTGTTTCTTTCAAAACCGATTCCGCATCGCCACCGTCAAAAATTTGGTCCCTTGCATCTAAAATTGCTTGCTCTGCCTGCAAACCATTTGCACCTGGAAAGTTGATCCAAGGGACAATCGATTCCATTTGCCGATTAGCGGTTTGCATGATCGGATTTTCTTCAAAAAAAGGACCTAACGTATCTGGATCTTCTGCCAGTCCCGTGATCGGCGGCAAATAACCAGTCCCTTCAACCCAAATTTTCATTGCTTCTGGGCTCGATAAATACTTCATAAATTCCCACGCCGCTGCCTGTTTCTCTGGATCTTGTGAAAATGAGAACAGCGCATTCCCACCAGCAGCCACTTGGCGCTCTTTATCCCCAAAGGTTGGAATTTCCACTGAACGCAAATCAAAGTTGCTTTGTTCTTCAATTGCAGCCCGGCGGCCTACGGTTGTCATCATCATCCCGACTTTTCCTGTTGCAAATGCCTGTATGCCTTCTTCCCACGTCACATGAAGGGCATGTTGATCTTCAATCATGCGTCCAAGCATATCAAACACTTCCACACTTTCCGGGGAACCAATGGTTGATACAACTTCGTCGCCACTAAAATCGAGGAAATCCCCGCCATTTGAACGAACAAGCGAATACTCCGCCCAGCTATCTGGCGGCTGTTGAACATAGAGTCCGTACTCCCCTGTATTTTCCTTTACCATCTTGGCCATTTCCTGCATTTCATCCCATGTTTGCGGAAGCTCGTCTACATTCCAGCCAGCTTCTTTTAGCAAATCTGCATTGACGTACATAATTGGATTGCTTAAGGCATAAGGCAATCCAGCCAAAGTTTCTTTATCGTTGGAATACCCAAGCGCTTTAATATTGTCGAGATAAGATTGATTTAAAAACGCTTCCCCCTCTTCATCATTAGCCGCTAGTTCGGACACAGGGACATAGGGCACGTTTTGGTCGACATAAGCTATGTAGTTGTAGCCAATTTGCGCGACATCTGGTGGATTGCCTCCACTTAGCGCCGCCTGGGCATTTTGCAACAGCCCTTGATAATTTCCAGGCTGAAAAGATTCCTTTACTTCAATTCGGTCCTGGGAAGCATTAAACTGTTCGACCAGCTCTTTAATCGCTTTGCCACCCCAGTCTTCGTTGTTTACATGCCAATACTCAATCGTGACTTTCTCTTCACTCGTTGCTGCACCTTCCGTGCCTCCACAAGCTGCTAAAACAGTGACCGTGCCTAGTGTCGATAACAAGGCTGCATGTTTCTTCCACACAGTCTCTCCACCCCTTTGTTGGTTAAATACATGTCCAGTATAAAGAGAGGCTATTAATTCCTAATGAGAGATAAGCAAATATTTTGTAAAACGTTTGTAAAGGAAGCAAATAAAAAAAGACAAAGAGCCACTGCCCTTTGTCGATTTCAATCTTTGCCCTGCTATGAGTTTAGAGGCTTCATATGTTCCGGAAGAGGATAGGCACCGTCTTCGTCATGGACTTCTTCGCCTGTAACGGGTGGATTAAACACACAGACCATGCGCATATCGGTCTTCGCCCGCAGTAAGTGCTCATCATTTTTGTCGAGCACATAACATTCGTATTGCTTGACTGGCCATACTTTGCCATCTTTTACCGTCTCCACTTCGCCTTCCCCTTCAATCACGTAAACAGATTCAAGATGGTATTTGTACCAAAGATGCGTTTCTGTGCCAGCTTTAATTTGCGTGTCATGCAAAGAATAACCCATACCGTCTGACTCGACAACAATGCGCTGGCTCCGCCAATTGCCACCGTCTACATCCCGGTTCGTGCCAATAATGTCTGCCAGTTTAACTACTTTCATTTTCTCTCCTCCAATGATTAAGTAACTAATGCTTGTTTAAGTTGTGACAGGCTCTTTTACGCCAAGGACAGCGCGTACGCTTTCTTCTATAATGGCAAAGCCTCTTTCTAAGTCCTCATCTGAAATCGTGAGCGGCGGGAACAGCTTAAAGACTTCATCTTCTGGTCCGGCCGTTTCCATGATTAGGCCGCGCTTAAATGCTTCAGCCGCTATTTTTCCAGCTAGGCCGTCTACTTTTGAACCGATTCCAGCCATAAAGCCCCTTCCTTTTACACAACCATTCATTTCTGGATATGAATCGACGAGCTTCGTTAAAAAGGCATGGATTTTCTTTGACTTGTCTTTAATCGCTTGTTCAAACGATGGGTCTTCCCAGTAGGACAATGCTGCCGTTGCTGTAATAAAGGCATGGTTGTTTCCACGGAATGTGCCATTATGCTCGCCTGGAGCCCAAATATCAAGTTCAGGTTTGAAAAGAGTGAGTGCTAATGGCAATCCATATCCGCCAATTGATTTAGACAGGCAGACAATGTCAGGCGTAATGCCTGCTTCCTCAAAGCTAAAAAACGTTCCTGTGCGTCCAATCCCCGCTTGGACATCATCGATAATCATTAAAATGTCGTATTTCTTGCAAATGCGCTCTAATTGCTGTAACCATTCCATACGTGCGGCATTAATGCCGCCCTCTCCTTGAACAGTTTCGAGAATGACGGCCGCCGGAATGTCTACTCCAGAGCCGTTGTCACGTAAAAACTGTTCGAGATAGCGAAGTGTATCGACTTCTTCATCTCCAAATTTGTCATACGGCATCGTTACAACATTAGTCAAAGGGATGCCTGCCCCTTTTCGTTTAGAAGCATTCCCTGTTACCGAAAGCGACCCAATTGTCATCCCGTGGAAGCCATTTGTAAAGCTGATGATTTCTGTTCTCCCTGTCACCTTGCGAGCCAGCTTCAAGGCTGATTCAACTGTATTTGTGCCTGTTGGACCAGGAAACATCACTTTGTAATTGAGCTTTCGTGGCTTTAAAATTACTTCGTTCAATTTTTTTAGAAATGCTGCTTTTGGCTTTGTGGCCATATCGAGTGAATGGGTGATTCCGTCATCGGCAATATAATCGATAAGAGCACGCTTCATTTTTTCATCATTGTGGCCGTAATTGAGCGCCCCTGCCCCAGAAAAAAAGTCGATGTATTCCGTTCCGTCCTCATCCCACATTTTCCAGCCTTTTGCCTTCGTGAAAACAGCCGGGAAGCTGCGGCAGTAACTACGCACTTTTGATTCCAATTCATTGAAAATGCTCATTGTTTCATTCACTGTCAGTTGTTCCTCCTTCATTTTTTCGTTCAAGAACGAAGTGGTCCAATGCGAAACGTGTTTTCTTGTTCATGGCTTTCTCCAGGAAATAAATGTTCCGAAAAACAACTAGACACTTGGCAGTCTGTTTGATGGATTCGGGCTAATTTCCTGAATAACGCTTGCGAAGCTTTGTTTGAAGGCGTTACCGTTGCTTCCACGTAACGGATATCCTTGCATGCCTCTCGCTCAATCAGCTTATTGATCAAGTCAAGGCCGAGCCCTCGCCCCCGTTGGGACGCTGCTACCCCGATTTGCCAAATAAACAACGTATCTTGCTGTTTAGGAGGAATAAAAGCGGTAATAAATCCTACTACTTCATCGCCGTCTTTTGCCACAATACATGTATCGTCAAAATATTCGCACATCATAATGTACTTGTAGGACGAGTTTGTATCGAGCGAAGACGATTTCGCCAGTTGCCACATTGCCGCGCCATCTTCCACGGTTGGCTTTGTTAACGTTAGTACTGGTGTCTGGACCATAACAGCCTCCTTTTCGTTTATCATTTCGTTTTTGCCAGACACTGTTTCCTTACCCGTCTCTCATCATTCTAAACGTTCCTTTTTGAAAAATTTATAAAAGAACGTAGGCAACTTTCTTTGCCTTCTATAATGATAGGGGGGCGTGGCAGCAAATGCAAACGCTTAATCGTTGGATATAATTGGATTGATGTGGCTGAGTCGTGCTAAGTCGAGCAGAGAGTAGGCTCCTTTTCATATCCTCCTTAAAAGTCACGTTTCCTTCGATATTCGCCTTTTGCTTATGAAAAACAAAGAAGGAGGGTTCCCCCTCCTTTCAGCTGTCGTCAAGGGCTCGCATACGTTGTCGTTTGGCTGGACTATGCTAATTAACCCCCGACCTATTCCTATTTTTTCTCGTCTACGTTTTAAATCAGTCTGATGACTGTCACACGCACTGAAATGAAGCAATTCGCTCAGTGTCAATGCCAAAAAATACCCAACGGAAGAAAAACCAACGCCAGCCTGCTACAGAGCGACGACCGACAAAAGTAGGGTAAAACCAAAATGATTCGCCGTTATTTAGGCGGATAAACGTATAACGAAACAGGCAGCCTGCGATCGCTCCAGGATCAACAGCAAAAACAGAAGGCGCCCCTAAAGTGCTTAAAGCGGCTTGGGAAGGAGGCGGTCCAGGCGGCGCACCTGTTCCTTGACCTGGGGAAGTAGGTGGGCCTCCCTGGCCTGGGAAAAACCCTCCTTGTGTGGGCGGGGGTCCAGGTGGGCCACCTTGTGTTGGCGGAAATGGAAACGTGCCAGGGCTAAAGCGCGTCGGGTAATCATGCCCATTGTACATAAAAGAGCAACTCCTTTTTTTATAGCCTTTCTGCTAGCCTACGCAACTGCCCATGGAATGGTGAACAATATCCATTTTTTGTGTATAGCATCGTCTTAATTCCTAATACTAATTGGAAACTAACAACAGATAAGGAAGAAATGGCATGAGGATAACGGATCTACATGCATGTGTGGCAGCCATTAAAAGCGCGTTTTACCAATCAAACAGCGTGCAAACAATGGAAATTCCGCTTTTAGAAACAGAGCAAGCGCTTGTGCTATTCATTAAAGAGATTGTCGACCAAAATAAGTTGCATGCGTTAATCGTTGATCCCCTTACTCGTTTCCGTCTCGCAAAGCAGTCATACCCGGCTGAATCTGTTACGACTTGGCTGAAAGATGGCGCCCCGATACCAAATGCCACTGTGGAACAATTAAAACGGCAAATGATGAACGGCAAAGCGGTTGTATTGTTGAAAAACGAACAGCCTGTTTTAATCGATTGCGCGATGTGGAATGTCCGCAGCGTCAGCGTGCCTCTTACAAGCAGTGTGTATGAAGGGCCAGCATCTGCTTTGACCGAAAGCCTTGACGTTAACATGAATTTGCTCCGTAATTATTTTCGTAGCCCAGAATTAGCGATCGAAACATTAGAAGTCGGAGAAAACGCTGCAAAAAAAATGGCGATTGTCTCGCTTCACGGAAAAACGAATCCAGACCTTGTAAAAGAAGTGCGCGAAAGGCTGAAACAAGTGCATGTAGCCGAATTCATCATTTCGCAAATTGCAACTGACGCGCTTGAAGGGAAAGGGTTTTTGTTCCCGCGGACTATGGCAAACGACCGCCCAGATGCGTGCGCATTGGCATTGGCAAAAGGGAAAATCGTTTTGCTCGTAGAAGGATCGCCATTGGCGATTCTGGCACCAAGCCTGTTTTTTCATTTCTTTCAAAACCAAGACGATTACTTATCCGAATTTGGTCGCTTTGGCGCACGTCCTCTTCGGTATTTGTATTTTTTTATTGCCACCTTTTTTCCGGCTATTACGGTGGCAATCATCCGTTTTCATCTTGATCACATACCGACGGAAGTGGCTAACCAGCTTGTGAAAACCCATGAAACCCTTGCACCGTATACAATCGAGCTTGTATTTGTCATTCTTTTATTGCAGCTTATTATGGATGGCTCCTATCGCTTGCCTGGCAATACGATTTTTGCGGTGACGTTTATCGGCACAATGCTCATTAGCGATATCGCTACAAATGTTAGCCTATTCCATCCGATTACGATCGTCGTCATTGGCGTTTGTTATATAACTAGTTTTCCTGTATTAAACCGCGGGCTGCTTTCTCCGATTTTTTTTATTCGCATAACGCTGATTATCGTAGCCCATTTCTTTGGCTTTGCAGGAATGTTTGCTCTGACAACCGCCATCATCATCCATATGGCCCATTTAAGGTCCCTTGGCATTCCATATCTCTATCCGTTTATTCCGTTTCAGCCTGATAAATGGCATGACACGATTTTCCGCCCTACTTTGACGATGGCGATCAACAAACCGACGCCGCTGCCTTTTAAAAAAGCAGAGGCTGCCAATAATCGAAGAGGCAGCTGAAAAGGCAGCAATTGGAGAAAAACGACAAAGTCAGACTACTCGATAATGCTTGCAGATGAAGAAGCAGATAGGACACCGATCTCAAAGCATGGGCTTGCTTTAAACAACGCCTAAGAGCGTTTGTCTACAGACTGAACCACCCATTCCTCTGCAGGAATGGGTGGTTCTCTTTAAAGTTGCAACGATATATATTTCACTTCTACATATTCTTCAATGCCCCAATGGCCACCTTCACGGCCTAGGCCGCTTTCTTTCATGCCGCCGAATGGCGCTTGCGCGACCGAAGGCAAACCATCATTCAGCCCGACAATGCCGTATTCAAGCCCTTCCGCAATCGTAACAGCTTCAGATAAGTCGTTTGAATACACATATGCTGCTAAACCATAAGGGGAATGGTTGGCCCTCTCGATCACTTCTTTCGTTGAATTGTACGTGGCAATCGGCGCAAGCGGGCCAAATGTTTCCTCCTTCATGCAAAGCATGTCATCGGTCGCATTGGCAATAAGGGCAGGCGTTTGGAAATAGCCATTTGTGGCATCGGCTTCTTGGCCAAAGACCACTTCGCCTCCTTTTGCTTGCGCATCCTCAATATGCTTTTGTACTTTTGCAACAGCTGCTTCGTTAATAAGAGGACCAATGTGGCTGTCTGGTTCCATGCCGTTGCCTACTTTTAGCTTTTTCATTTCAGCAGCAAAAGCCTCCACAAAAGGCGCTTTAACCGACTCGTGAACGTAAATGCGGTTTGCACAGACGCATGTCTGGCCGCCATTGCGGTACTTTGAAGCAATGAGGCCGTCTACTGCCTTTTGAATATCGGCATGTGCGGTTACGATAAAAGGAGCGTGACCGCCTAATTCGAGCGACAGTTTTTTGACAGTATCAGCTGCCTGCCGTATCAATAGTTTGCCGACACGAGTTGAACCAGTAAATGACACTTTTCGCACCCGTTCATCGGCCATCCACGTTTCCCCGATTTGTTGGGCGTCTCCTGTAATCATATTAACGACACCCTTTGGAATGCCTGCTACTTTAGCCAATTCCACGATCCGGTAAGCAGTAAATGGCGTTAACTCTGATGGTTTAATGACCGCTGTACAACCTGCCGCCAAAGCAGGCCCTAGCTTCCTCGTTAACATGGCAGCGGGAAAATTCCACGGTGTAATCGCGGCGATAACACCAATGGCTTGCTTTTGCACAAATATACGTTTATTGGCTGCTGCCGCAGGGACCGTTTCGCCATAAACACGTTTCCCTTCTTCTGCATACCAAGACAAGAAACTGTTGGCATATCGGACTTCACCAAGGGCTTCTGCAAAAGGCTTCCCTTGTTCTAGCGTCATTAACTTGGCAATTTCTTCTTCCTCCCGTTGAATTAACTCATGCCACTTTTGCAAGTACGCGCCTCGTTCTGCTGCCGTTTTTGCTCGCCATTCTGGCAGTGCCGCCGCAGCGGCGTCAACCGCTGCTAAAGCTTCCTGCCTTCCCCCATTTGCAACTGTGCCAATCACTTCTTTTGTCGCGGGATTTTCTACTTCGATCATGTCGTCTGTCGCTACACACTCATTATTGATAAACAGTGCATGATTCATCACAAGCTCACTCCTTTTCATGTTCGAAAAACACCATTTCCGTTTTTTGACTGCACACACTACACTGGCCGCCCTGCCCATGCCCTTTCATAAATCGACAAAATGGTATCACGCTCAAGCGGACGGGGGTTGTTCTTTAAGAGCCGGTCAATTTTGCTTGCATCATCTGCCATAGCCGTAAGGTCTGCACGTCTTATGCCAAACTTTTTAAGGTTGCTTGGAATATGGACTTGACCGCAAAGGCGCTCCATGGCGCTTATCGCCTGGTCAGCCCCTTCACTTGCCCCCATCCCTTTCTCCTTTACGCCTAATGCTTCTGCGATAACAGCAAGCCGGTCGACGCAGGCAACTTTGTTTTCCCTCATTACATAGGGCAACAGTACGGCGTTGCTGACACCATGGGCAACTTTAAACCTTCCCCCGAGAGGATAAGCGAGAGCATGGACGGCGCCAACTCCGGCGTTGCCAAAGGCCATGCCAGCCATTAAGCTGGCGACGGCCATTTCTTCCCGTGCTGCGAGGTTTGTCGGCTTTGCGTACGCTTCTGGCAAACTTCGGGCAATTTTTTCAATTGCCTGAAGGGCGAAAGCATCTGTAAGGGGTGATGCGTTTACAGATAAAAACGCTTCAATCCCATGGACAAAGGCGTCTATGCCGCTCGCAGCTGTAACGGCAGGTGGGGTTGTCCTTGATAATTCCGGAGAAACGATTGCCACATCAGGAAGCAAATGGTCACTGACAATCCCTTTTTTTAGCTTAGCGTCATCGTCGGACAGAATCGCTATATTCGTTACCTCGGAGCCTGTTCCGGCTGTGGTCGGAATGGCAATGAGCGGCACCCCTTTTATAGGAACTAAATCAGTGCCAATCAAATCAGCAAGTGCACCGTTATAACGAACGTAAGCAGCCGTCGCTTTCGCTGTATCGAGGGCACTGCCGCCTCCTATGGCAATCATGCCATCATGGCCGCCAGCGACAAATGTTTGTTTGCACGCTTCCACAACCGAAAATGCTGGTTCTGGCTCCACTTCTAAAAATAAGCCATAGCGACGCCCTGCAAGCGCCACTGTCACTTCCTCTAGCAGCCCGGCCTTCTTAATCATTTTATCAGTTACGACAAGGGGATGGCTCATTTTTAACCTTGCTATTTCACTATCTAAATGGGAAATCGCGCCTATGCCCGCTATAACTTTGTAAGCGCTTTTAAAAATGTGCACCATTTTATTGCCTCCTTGTTTCATCATTTTAGCAGAACATCCCTTTTTCTGGATATGGAACAGCATTTTTTTTACTCTTTCACACTATTAATTAGCACAACTGTGTTTTTATTGGTCTTTTTATACTTAAAACATGCTGAGTGAATAACGTTTGGCCATCATTTCCAGCAATTTGATCCCGGCAATGGAGTTGCCTTTTTCATCGAGAGACGGCCCACAAATGCCAATCCCGCATTTTTTCGGCACGGCACCCATAATTCCGCCTGCGACTCCGCTTTTTGCTGGAATGCCGACATTGATGGCAAATTCACCTGAAGCATTGTACATGCCACATGTGACCATAAATGTCTTGCATATTCGAGCAACGTCTATAGGCAAAAGCTGCTTATCTGTGTCAGGATCACGGCCGTCCATAGCCAGAACACAACCGACCCTCGCTAAGTCGATACAATTCATTTCAATCGCGCATTGTTTTGTGTAAAGGTCCATGAGCTCTTCTACATCTTCATCAATGACGCCATGCTCTTTCATAAAATAAACAAGCGCCCTGTTTAAATGGGCTGTTTCAAATTCTGATTTGGCGATTTCTTTGTTATACGTAATGGTCTCATTTCCTGTCAAACAACGGATAAAGTCCAATAAACGTTCAAACCGCTCCCCTGCTGTGTTTCCTTTAATCATATGAGTAACGGCAAGAGCCCCGGCATTAATCATTGGGTTGAGCGGTTTGGAAGGCTTGTTGGTCTCCAATTTAGCGATTGAATTAAAAGGGTCGCCTGTCGGTTCTTTTCCAACACGGGTGAACACGCATTCTTCCCCTTGATCGATAAGCGCCAACGCTAAGGAAAGCACTTTTGAAATGCTTTGGAGCGTGAAATCTTCTTCCGTATCCCCAGCCATAAATCCTTTACCATCAGGATAATACAAGGCTACCGACAGCTCATGTTTATGAGCAGCAGCTAAAGCAGGTATATATTGAGCCACTTCTCCTTGCCCAGCAAACGCTCTTGCCTGGCTAACGAGCAATTCCAGTTCATCATTTGAACGGCATAGCATGCGAATTTCGCCTCTCTTCTTTTGTTCTCTTTCATTAGCTTGGCTGCTTCAGCGGATTGCATGCAAAAAACCGTTTCCTTTCTAAATAAATTTCGATTCCCTCTCTACCTTAAGGCGACAGCTTCCTGAACAAGCGTCTCGTTAAATAGAGTTGAAAATAAACATCGCCCTTTATCCGCAAACGCCTCCTTATAAAAAACAGCACCTACAATTGATAGACGCTGCCTTACAATTGCGGTGCAGTTATGATTAGTAAAAAAACGTATAGAGAGCGACGGCAATGGCAAGTGCGACAGTCGGTAACATGGTGCACACTAAGAAAATAGGCCCATATGCTCGTTTATGGGTTTCTCCGCATATAGCCCGAATCGTCGTTACGACAAAACCGTTATGAGGCAATGAGTCTAGACCGCCGGAAGCAAGCGCGGAAATACGATGCATCGCTCCTGGGTCTACGCCGCGTTCCATATAATCGGGGGCAATGAGCGGCAAAGCAATACCAAGGCCGCCTGATGCAGATCCGGTAATCCCGCAAATGACCGTGACAAACAAAGCCAGGCTAACGAACGGTTGACTTGCTGCACCCAACAAGGATTGTAAAAACAAATCGAAAGCAGGCACTTGTGCAGCGACACTGCCAAAGCCGACAACAGCGCACGTATTGGCAATCGCGACAAGAGAATTTTGCGCGCCTACGGCGAGTGACTCTCCGATTTGCGTCACAAATTTCAAGTTAAACAGCCATGTCGTTCCGATGCCAAGAAGCAACGCAACCAATACAGCCGTTTTGGCCGCCATATAAAGCGACAGCACATTTAAAGAAACAAGCACAATCGCTAACGGCAACAAGGCAAACAATGGCTTTGGCAACACGCGCTCTTTTGCTGCCGCCAGTTCATCAAGCGCTTCTTCCTCTAGCCCGTATAGGGGACTGTCTTGCGGGAGCGAAAAACACTCGCCTTTTTTCAGTGCTGTTTTCAACATATACCTGACCCATAGGCCGCCTGCAACCATAATGAAGACCGCGCTTACAACACCAATCCAACCGCCAGCAGTCGGTTGTGTGCCAAAGAACTCGGTTGGAATGATGTTTTGGATTTCAGGTGAGCCAGGTGAAGTCATCGTGAACGAAATGGAACCGAACACAATCGCAACCGGTATAAAGCGGTGCGGATAATCGGCGAGCTTAAACAGGGATACGGCAATTGGGTAAACGGTAAAACCAACCACAAATAAGCTGACGCCTCCATAAGTCATAATCGCACATGCGGCAATCACAGCAAACAGCGCCCACTTTGCTCCCAATTTCCGCTCGATCCAATCGGCAATTGCTTCCGCCGCTCTTGTGTCTTGAATGACTTTGCCAAAAATTGCCCCTAAAAGAAAAACCAAAAACCAAGAAGCAAAATAGTTTGTAAACCCTTCCATATAGTGTCCGACCATTGCCGTATTTAAATTAAGCCTTCCGGTTAAAGCAAGAAGAACAGAAGAAAGAAGTGCGGCAATAATAATATTGACGCCTCTTAACGTTAATACGACTAAAAGGGCCAGTGCACCTAATAAGCCAATCATGCTGATCATATTGTCTACGCCTCCTTAACGGGAAACGGCCGAATTCCGTTGAAAAAGGGCCTCGTACAGCTCAATCAACTCTTGTTTTGACGGCACACGCGGGTTGTTTTGCGGACTTCCGCTTTCAAGCGCATCGTCAGCCATTTTAGAAAGCATTGGCATAAATGCCTCTTCTTGAACGCCCCAGTCTGGCAATGTAGGAATATCGACTTTCGCGCACAGTGCTACGATTTCTTCGACAACGGCATTAGCTAATGTTTCAGTCCCTTCGCCGCTTTTTCCTGGAAAGAGGACACGGCCGATTGAAGCAAGGCGCTCCTGGCAACTTTCCTTTGTATATTCAAGCACAACCGGTAAAAGCATAGCGTTGGAAACACCGTGTGGTACATGGAAGAGAGCGCCAATTGGCCTTGACATCCCATGGACAAGACAAACCGATGAATTGGAGAAAGCCATGCCTGCAAGCAGCGAGCCATACAACATTTCATGCCTTGCCTTCATGTCGTTGCCGTCTTTATAGGCGGGCAATAGATAGTGGAAAATCCGCTCCATTGCCGATAGCGCCAATCCATCGGTAAACGGATGTGCTTTTTTGCTAATATAAGCCTCCAACGCATGGGTAAGCGCATCAATTCCAGTAGCCGCAGTAATGTGTTTAGGCGTCGATTTTGTCAGCATTGGATCAACAATAGCCGTCCGTGGCATAAAGGCTTGCTGTTTAATCATCATTTTGACATTGGTGTCTGTGTTCGTAATCACTGTCGCGTCTGTTGCTTCAGAACCAGTGCCCCCTGTTGTCGGCAAAGCAATTAAAGGAACCGCCCCTTTTTGCGCAATGGTACGCCCGTTCATGTATTCATCGATTGATCCGCCATTGGCTGCTAGCACCGCGACAGCTTTAGCTGTATCTATACAGCTTCCTCCCCCAATGGAAACAATGACATTGCAACCTTTTGTACGAAACAACTCCAACGCTTCATACACGTACGTATCTGTCGGCTCAGTTGCTACACCTAAATAGGAATACGATGGGATTCCGCTTTTCTTAAGCAATGCTTGAGCCCGTTCAACATTTCCTAGCCTTTCCATTACTGCATCGCTAATGATCAGCGCCTTGCTCCCTAGCTTCGCGGCCTCAACGCCAACTTGCAAAAAACTATTTTCCCCATAAATAATCGTGGCTGGCAAATGACAGGTTGTTGCTTGCATCTAATCCCCTCCTTGTTGTTCTGCCATTGCAAAAACGATGCCAACTACCAATCAAGATGATTGTAAGCGTTTTCTATAAACTGTATCGCAAATTTGCGACACAGCCCCTTGCCACTGTCGTTAAATTACGACGACTCTTGTTCTTTTAGCTTACGGTACAGTGTCGCACGGTGGATGCCTAACAATTTTGCAGCTTTTGCCTTATTTCCGTTTGCTAATACGATCGCTTGCTCGATTCGCTCCTTCTCGGAACGCCTCGCCGCCGCCTTTAATGATTCATTCTTTGCCTGGTTTTGCAAAAATGGAGGCAGTGTATCACTTGTCACTTCTTCCTCTTCGCCGATTGCCATAATATAATCGATCGCATTCGCCAACTCACGAACATTGCCAGGCCAATCGTATTCAAGGAAAGCATGCAAAGCGTCTTCACAAAATCGTTTGCGTTTCATCGCGTACTCCTGTGCAAAACGGTCCATAAAGGCGCTAATTAAATAAGGAATATCTTCTTTACGTTCACGCAACGGCGGGATGTTTAGTGTGATCGCCACTAGCCTATAATACAAATCTTTTCTAAACTTGCCCTCGGCCACTAATTGGTCGAGATTAGCATTGGTCGCTGCAATTAACCGAAAATCGGTTTGGATCGGCTGGCAGCCGCCAACCCGGTCAACTTGTTTCGTCTCAAGCACACGAAGCAGCTTTGCTTGCAACGCATTCGACATTTCTCCTGCTTCATCTAAAAAAAGCGTACCGCCACTTGCTTGTTCGAATTTCCCTACAGCCCCGCCTCGTCGCGCGCCAGTAAAGGCCCCTTCTTCGTAGCCGAACAGCTCGGCTTCGAGAAGCGTTTCCGGCATGGCAGCACAATTAATTGCAACAAATGGTCCATTGGCTTGGTTGCTCATTTGATGGATCAAACGGGCAAACAGCTCTTTTCCCGTACCTGTTTCGCCTGTCAATAGCACTGTCGCTTTTGTGCGTGCTACTTTGCGGGCAAAACATTTGCACGATTGGAGCGCCTCGCTCCTGCCTATAAGCCGGCGCTCGACTGACGTTTCGTTTTGCTTTGTTGGTTCAGTGGATGGTCGCTCCTCACTTAAAACGCGTGCTCGCTGTAAGATTTCATAAAGTTCGGAAACGCCTTCAAAAATCAACATGCCGACAGCTCCGACAACACGGCGATTTTCCCAAATTGGGATACGGTGGACCACCATATTTTGCCCCTCAATCCGTTGGATCTCGCCTCGCTCAGGAATGCCTGATTTTACAACTTCATGCAAGCGAGTATTCTCAATGACATCAGCGACAAACTTGCCTTCGACTTCCGCTTCGTCCTTTCCGCCAATAAAGCTGCGGTAAGCATTGTTCATTTTGACGATCTTTCCTTGCTTATCGACAATAACAATCCCTTCATAGGCGTTTTCTAAAATCGCTTCCAGTATCGCTTTTTGCTCGTACTCTTCCCGCGCCTTCCGCCAGTTTTCTCTTGTGACTGCCCCAATATATTCATTGCCCTCTTTGATGAGAACCACTTTACTTCCGTCTGGACTAGGTGTACGGCTGTCGTCGATTTCCATCACTTCTACCGATTCTAACGCTTTTTCAATCGCTGTTTCTCCACTGCTTATCGCTGCCACAATCGTTTCTGGAAGCAACGCCCCAACTGGTTCATCTTCTTCTGACACGAGCACGATCAAAGAGCCTGCATGCTGCAACAGACGGGCCCACTCCTGAATGGTCCGTTTTTCATAGAGAGCAAAGGAAACAGGTTCAATCCAATAGTGGCTTACATGAAAACCAGATTGGTTGATGGTCAATTGCTGTACCACGGCATTTCCTCCATTCCAATTTGTCTAATTGTTTTGGTTCGCTGTTTTGCATAACTTAACGTATAGCTGCACTCAATTTGGGAGAGTGCATGAAAGCGTTTGGAAGCAGCGTACATATTGTTTCACTACTGCCAAGTGATTCCCTTCAAATAAAAGGAAACATGTGAAAAAAGGAATTCTAATGGGAATACGTTTAGGCAACTGTGAATGGCTATGATATCCCCACAGTGTGGCTGTGGGCATGGAACATTTCAGCATTTTTTCGTTTTATTAAGATCATTTCACGCATTCTTTATCAGATCTTAAATAGATTTGGAAACCTGTCTCCTTTACACTACTAATGAGAGCTAACGAAAAACAGGCTCCAATATGAATAGAGAGGTGAGCACATGTACTCAAACGAAGATTTGCATGCAGTCGAAGAACGGGCGAAAGTGTTTTTGCCTACAGCTACAAGCGAACTCTCCGCTTATTTACGGGCCATCGAAGAATACGTTCGAAGCAAACGCAAGGATCTCGGCTTCGACCAAGCTGAACATTTAGAAACACAGCTTCTTGTCCACTATGGCTTAGAATAAAGCCATCTAAATGAACACAAAGAAAGAAGCCTCCTCAAGGCTTCGTTTACATAAATCTGTATTATTGTATGTGCATATGCGGTTTAACCCAAATTCCCCTGGCCCATCTGGAACCAGGGGTTTCCTATTTTCCAAACGGCCAACATTGCCATCACGATTCATTTCTTTTTTCATATTAATCAAATGTTTAATTAACTGCCGATCATTCCCTTTTTCATGCTACAATTATTTTTAGAGACAGAAAGTTTAATAAAAAGGGGCGAATATCGACCATGCCAATGATTCACGCTGAAGGCTATCATTCTTTTGAAGCCGAAAACGGAAAGAAACTTGTATTAGCGTTGGAAGACAACGGAGTAGACATTTTGCACCGCTGCGGCGGAAATGCTAGATGTACTACGTGCATGTGCGAAATTATCGAAGGCGACGCTGGCCCAATCGGAGAGGCTGAAGCAGCGATTCGTGCTAAAAAAGGAATCACTGCTGAAAACCTACGGTTGTCCTGCCAAATTCGCGTAGCAAATGACTTGAAAGTCAAGCCGCTTCGCACAGCAACAAGCGAGCAAATGGATCCAGGCAAACGTCCAGAAGAGTAATGCCCGTCCAGCGCTATTGTCGTCAAACGGGACTGCTAGAAAACGGGCGGCGACGTCGCTATGATCCGTGCTCTTGCACAACTATCGTAAAGCTGATAAGTACAAAAGTAACATTAGCCTGAGGGGAGACAACTCATTGCCTCCCCTCTTCTTCATTCCTGTCTCTCGACGTGCTCATATACATGTAACGACAAACATACAACGATCTCACTTTTATTTAAAAAGCTTTAAGTATTCCACCATTTGCTCAGCCATGTAGTCAGCACTATATGTGTACCCTTCTTTGATCCAAAAATTAATCCTTCCTACTAAAGCAGCAGATTGAGTATAACAATATAAGCTTCGATCTAATTTACTTTTATATTGCTTTAAGAAATGAATGTCACTCTCTAATAAATCCTTTATTGCAGAGCAAAGTTTTTCTTGAAAGCTAGGGAATTTATTAACATCAAACAGCAAACTGAACATCGCTTTGTTATCTTCAATGTATTTAAAAACCGTTTTAGATGCGGTTGAAGAGAGTTTAATTGAAAGAGGCACCTCCCCGTTTTGAAATGTCGGTTCAATCTTACTGATAAACCCCTGTATGGCATCATCAATAATGTCTTCAATCAATTCATCTTGACCTGAATAATGAGCATAAAAAGTAGTGCGATTGTAATTAGCTAAGCTGGTTATTTCTTTAACTGTAAGATCCTTAGCATCATTTTCTCTAATTAAATCGATAAAAGCCATTCGAATGTCTCTTTTAGTCCTTTCAATTCTTCGATCCACTTTACCATTCATTGTTATCACTCTCCTTAAAACAACATACCAAACGGATTTGTCGTCAAATCAACATCAAATCGCAATCTGTCCGGGTTAAATCTGTCATCATTATATAATTGAAACTACACCTATACAAATAAGCAACATCTGTTGCCTAAATTAAGGGAGATGACGGCGGAAATGAGAGCGTTAGTTATACAAGAACCTAAATCAATCAATGGATTAAAGATCATTGACAAAAAAATACCTGAACCTCAGAAAGGTGAAGTCCGCATAAAAGTATTGGCTGCCGGTCTTAATCCTTCCGATTTTCAATATGCCCTTAATAACGAAGTAGCTAATGAAGAACGAGTACTAGGAATTGATGTATGCGGAATTGTAGACGAAGTAGGAAGTAACGTGAAAAACCTTAAAGTGGGGGACCGTGTTTACTATTTACGAAGTTTAAACAATGTCCATGGTGGTTTTGCTGAATATGCTATTACATCGGCGGATTTAGTCAGTATCGTGCCTGAAGAAGTACCGAGTCATGTTGCCGGAGTGGTTCCGGGTGCTGGCTTTACAGCTTATCAAGCCATTATTCAGAAATTACGTCCTGTTTCAGGAAGAACGATCTTAATTCACGGTGACGCAGGTGGTGTAGGCAGCTTTGCGATACAACTTGCAAAAATGTCGGGCCTAACTATCATTTCCTCATGCCTTCAGAAAGATATGGCGTACGTTCGCTCACTAGGGGCGGATAAAGTGATAGACTTCACCGCAAAAGACGTCCATGAAGAAACAATGAAATTTACCAATCAACGAGGAGTAGATTATGTATTAAGTACCGTCGGTTCTGAAATCGCAACAAAAGATCTAGATGTTTTAGCACTTGGAGGAGAGATGGCAGTTACAGCTGGCTTTCCTGCATTTGATAAATGGCGTTTTTATGAAAAGGGGCTTTCCATACATGAATTAGCTACAGGGCTGGCCCTTACTTCAGGTGACAGCCAAGCTGAAGAGAACCTTAAGATGATCGGGAATGAGGTTGCGAAGTTGTTAGCCAACAAGAAAATAAAACCACCGAAAATCACAAAAATTAAGCTAGAAGACGTTCCAGATTATCTCGAAAAAATGAAAAACGGTAAAATTACTGGAAAAGTAGTAGCCGAGCTTTATTAGGAACACTAATACTAGCCAAAAACCGGCGTGCACGTGTACGCGAGCCGCAACAGCTTGGGAATCAACAAACAAAGAGGAGCAAAAGTAATAGCGACTAACATGCAGTAAGCAAACCGGTTAGTAACAAAGCAGCCTAACGACTGCTTTGTTACACTCGTGGTTTACAGGAAATAATCTCTGACATCGAGCCAATTGTGGACACGGGGATAGCCCGTTACGTTCACATTATGAGGCGATGTAAACAAAATCCCTTCCCCTGAAAACCGTTCTAATTGGCGCACATTATCGTCAATCAAATAGTCGGCGTGGATGATGCTTTTATTGCCGCAAAAGACAATATTTTGGTCATCAATAAATGGGAAATGCTCTTTAAGCCATTCGTACTTTGCATTAAAGGATGTTGGAAAATCCATTGCCGCCGTTGCTACAAATATTTCGTATGACTGGGCCAGTTCCTCTACGACCTCTTGGCAATGTTCCATCACCTCCAAGTCGCGGAAATAAGTAGGGTCGAGCAAATAGCCGCGGATTTCTTTCACTAACTCAGGGCGAAGCTCTCTTAGCTTTTTGCCGTGTAAATCATCGGTTGTTAGTTGTTCGCCAAAATCCCTATTAAACAGTGCCAAATGCTTTTTGTTAAAGTCAGCCATCACTTCATCCATGTCAATTGCAATTCGTTTCATCATTCCACCCCTAATTGATTGTTCTCCATATAGATTACCATAGTTTTTAGAAACAGGTTGCCTGACAAACGTTCTATGTACTAGAGGGTTATGGCGTTTTTGGCACTGCAAGTGACGACTTACCGATTTTGGCCCTTACAAGCAGCAATACTCAGAGAATTAAAAGCGGTCTTTTTCCCGACTGAATCGGAAAAGGACCGCTCGATTTTAAGTCGATTTAACCTTGTATAGGTTGATCTTCTGTTTGCAAAAACCGCACATGATTGACAGCCTTTGTGTCAATAAATTGGCTTGTGTCTGGTCCATATCCATAACCATCGGTGCCATCAATAATTAGCAATTTAGGGGTCACACGGACAAGGATGCCTTCAATAAAATTCGTATCAGTGGCTACCTCCACCCGCGCGTCGAGGCGTTGAGCTAGCCTTCTATAAAGTGAATTGCACAAGTACTTTGCCTCCTTCCGCATTCAGCTTAGTGACCTGACCGTTTCGATTTTGGCAATGCGGACAAGCACGTCTGCACCTATTTCATCCAACAATTCAATATAGTCTTCCCCAACGACCACTAATTCGCCAGCGAGATAGCCGAAGGGTGTTGAAATTTCAATTTGTTTACCGACGAGACCGCGTAGCAGTTCCCTTTTCGCCCGTGCCTTTTTCCAGCATCTTGGGAACCAAAGCAACAAGAAAAAATTTTTTAGTGCATACCAAACACGTAACATTTTTCCCCTCCTTTACATCTTCTTTAGTAAATGCAAAATAGAGTATATTTGCTTGTGAGATTGGCCTATGCTCGTTTCAAATTTACGAATTGTACCGATTCGCCCATTTTTCTTTCGCCACAACAACACGAATTCAGCTCTGTCGTTAAATGTTAAAAGCTCTCTTTCGCATCGGTTGTTCTAACATCTTACGAATACAGCAAAAAGGACTGAGACTGCAAAAGCAGCACCCAGTCCTTTACAAGTGATCAATTACTTTTAAGCCCATTTCCCCATAGACAATCCGTTCGCCCCAACTCGTTAATGGACCTGATGGGCCTTCAGCTAAATCCAAGTATTCAACACCCCCGCTATTGCCATACCATGACCAGGCAAGCCAGCCCACTTGCCGCTCTGCTGTATAGGCCAAAATCGCATCTTCATCGACATCGCCATCATGATGCCTATGGCCAAATTCACCGATTACCACAGCAAGATTTTCAGCAAGTACACCGTCGATGTTTTCAGAAACTGTCGCCCTATCCGCTCCTGCATATTCGTACATATGGATGGAAAACATTGTGTTTTTTAATGGATCGGAGGCAAATACGTCGGCTCCCCGCTCATGGATAGAGGCAGGGTACTGTCCCCAACCTGCCGCATCAACTATTAACGTATGGGCGAGGCCAGCACTGCGCAAGCGCGGGATCGCTTGTGCGTATGCCTCTGCCCAAACGTCACTCCTCCACGCCCCATACCATTCATTGGCAATGTTAATGATTACCCGGTCTTCTGTCCCCTTTAGAACATCAGCCATTTCGATCCAGTAATCGACTGCTTTATCTAAATCATCGGGATTATCACTTCCTGTAGCATCGTGGACTTCCAGCACGGTTGTCAACCCATATGTTTCTGTGGCAGCAAGCACACGGGCAAGCTCAGAGGCATCATCTTTTTCCCATTGCTGTCCATTGGATAAGACGATTCTCACTGTGTTCGCCCCTGTTTCTGCTATGGCAGGGATTGCCTCCTCTAAATCTTGTTTAAACCAAGAATGTCCATGGTTGACGCCACGCATAACGTAAGGATCGCCATTTTTGTCCAACAACTCTGTACCTTTTACGTGAAAGCCGCTTTGTGCAGATGCTAAACCGCTACTGTATACAAACAAAACCAACACCACCACTAGTGCTCCAACCCATTGTAACCGCTTACGATTCATACGCTCAAAATCCTCCTTACCAATGATATTAGTCCATCTCAAATTCTGTACGAAGCCGGTCTGCTAGTTTCTCTAAAGCTCCCTCTGCATCCACATCCCGGGTTTCATCCATGATCTGGTCGATCACAGGCTGAATGTTAGAGACAGCCTCTAACTTGTCTGGAAACATGCTTTGCACGACTGTGTTTTCTTCCATGATCGTCTGGAATGCTTCGACATTTTCTGGTACCCATTGGCCTTCGGCAAATGTATGTGATTCACGAATGACTGACGGATTGGCGCCAACGATGTTCGCCTGGATGGACTGGCCTTCGCCATGGGTTAAAAATTCTAACAGCTTCCATGCTTCTTCAGGATGGTCTGTTTGCGATCCAATGCCGATCGGCAATCCAAGCAACTGCGATTTGTTCCCAGCTTTCCCTGCCGGCACTTCAACAATGTCCCATTCAAACTCTCCGTCTTCTGCGTATTGGCGCCAATGCCACGGCCCTGCATAGGCCATTGCTGCCCGATTCGCTAAAAACAGATCACCAAGCCCTTCCGATTCAGTTGCCAATGGGGCGACGCGATGGACATGCACCAAGTCATGCATAAACTCAATCGCTTCAATTGTTTCTGGTGAATCTAACTCGACTTTAGACCCATCCATATTAAACGAAGCACCGCCGTTTTGGACAATCATTTCTTCCCACATCAGCCCGGCAATCCCAAATTGGACAATCTTCCCGTCTTCTTCAATCGTTGTCGCTTTTGCCGCTTCTAAAAAGTCGTCCCATGTCCAGCCAGCTTCCGGGTAAGGATGGCCTGTCTCGTCAAACATATCTTTGTTATAAACAATATGATGAGAAGTCAAATCCCTTGGCATTGCATACCGCCCGCCTTCCCACGATCCAATGTCCCACGCTCCAGGCAAATATTCGTCTTCTTTTATGCCACTCTCTTCAATGAATTCGTCAAGCTCCATTAACATTCCTTGGTTTACATAGTCGATTAAGGCTGTATCAATCATCCAAAACACATCCGGTTGGTTCCCTCCAGCCGACATCGTTGTTAGCCGTTCAATGTAATTATCCCAAGGAACGTGGCTTAGTTCGACTTTAATGCCAGGGTTTCTTTCCTCAAACACATCAAGGATTTCACGCTCTCCTTTCAGTTCCGCCGGGCCATTTCCCCAGACAAGCATCCGCAGCGTTACATCGCCACCACCGCCTCCTGCACTTTCCTCACCTCCACAAGCAGAAAGGGCCAGTAGCGAAGCTAACACGATTGGTGCATACATCGATTTTTTCATCCATCTCATCTCCTTAAATATGAGTTCGTCACCTTACGGCCGCAAAATGTGGAACATAGATGTCAAGATGAATGGGCCGCTAATAAGGTAGGAGCCACGTTCCCGAAAACAAACAAATCCGCTTGCCTAAAAGCCACTACCCTTTAATTCCTGACAAGGCAATTCCTTGGATAAAATGCTTTTGGGCAATGAAAAACAGTACGACGAGTGGGAAAATGACCATTGTGCTTGCAGCCATCATCGGCCCCCATTGCATCGTTTGCTGTCCATTAAACATTTGCAACCCAAGAGCTAGCGTGTATTTATCGATATCATTTAAGTAAATCAACGGTGTCAAAAAGTCATTCCAGCTTCCCATAAATGAAAGAATTGCGACCGTTATGAGCGCCGGTTTCGATAAGGGGACGACGATCCGCCAAAAGATGCCAAACAAGCTGCAGCCATCAATGATAGCTGATTCCTCCAATTCTTTAGGAATAGCTCGAAAAAATTGGCGCAATAAAAAGATAAAGAAAGCGTTTCCTAAAAAAGCAGGAACGACCAATGGCAAGAATGTGTTCACCCAGCCAAGCTCTGTAAAAATCAAATACACGGGGATCATCGTCACCTGGGGCGGCAGCATCATCGTGCACAGCAATAAAATAAACCAGAAGTTCCTGCCCTTTCCTTTAATTCGCGCAAACGCGTAAGCGACAATGGCACTGGAAGCGACAGTGCCGATGACCGTCAGCCCCGTCACCACGATCGTGTTCCAGTAAAACTGCAAAAAAGGCACCAATTCAAACACTTCTCGGTAGTTGGCAAAATCAAATGGCGCTGGCCATAAAGTCGGCGGATACGAGATTGCTTGTGACTCGGTTTTGATTGATGTGGAAATCATCCATAAAAAAGGCAGAATAAACAGAATCGATAACAAGACAAGCATCAGATAAATCATTAAACGGTCTAGTTTCTTTTGCCTCGTGTGATTTTTAAAAACCGGCCTTGTTTCCTTGATCGGTCCTGGCGTTCTTCCAGGCGTGACCGGTTCGATTTGCCGATTTGCTTGGTACCGTTCCTCCAAAGCATTTCCCCCTTTCTTCAGTCGTCATATTCGTAATAAACTTTCTTGCCAAAAAATTTGAATTGCAGCAACGTGAAGATCAAAACAATGACAAACAATATCCAAGCAAGTGCGGATGCATAGCCCATATTGAAAAACTCAAATGCATTTTGGTAGAGGTAAAGCACGTAAAACAAAGACGCATAATTTGGCCCGCCACCACTCATCACATAAGCTTGAGTGAACATTTGGAAAGACCCGATCACGCCCATAATCAAATTGAAAAAAATAACATGAGAAGTCATTGGGATTGTAATATGCCAGAACTTCCGCCATTTTCCGGCCCCATCAATCTCAGCCGCTTCATACAAACTTGGAGGTACACCTTGTAAGCCGGCCAAATAAATAATCATGCCGCCGCCGACACCCCAGAGACTCATAATAATCAATGCTGGCTTCACCATCGACTCACTTAATAGCCACCGAGAAGTCGGCAAACCAATAAAATCAAGGAGCGCATTCGCCAAACCAAATTCAGGCTGGAAAATAAGCACCCATAGCAGCGAGCTTGCTACAGCAGGAACGATCGACGGCAAATAAAAGATCGTTCTAAAAACCCCCATAAACTTTACTTTTTGGTTGAGAAGCACTGCCAACAAATAGCCGAAAGCAAGCCCGAGGGGAACACCAAGAAACGTATAGAAAAACGTGTTCCACATCGTTTTCCAAAACAGCGGATCATGAAAAAACAAACGTTCATAGTTTTCGAGCCCGATCCATTCAGCACTACCCATCACTTGCCACTCTGTAAACGACATATAAAACGAGTAAATCATTGGCCCCGCAGCCAATGCTAAAAATCCAATCAGCCACGGGGAAATGAACAAGTAAAATGCTAGCGTCTTGCTTCTGCGCAACCTCGCCAACGATGGCTGCCTCATATATTTCCTCCTCTCAACACATAGCTTCTTATCCTGCAACTTCTGGTTTTGGGCGAAAGGACTGGTTAAAATAAGCAACAGCCCCAATTAAATTGGCATCATTGCCAAATCGGCATTTGCATAAATTGGGTCGCAGATCCGCCATCGAATTGGCTGTGATAAGCAAATCAATTTTCTCGTAAATACGTGAAATGTAATCGCATCGTTCACTAATTGCTCCGCCTATAAGAATCGCTTCTGGGTCATAGGCAAATTGTAAATTGTACAGGCCTACTGCCAAATAATAAAAATGCCGATCAACTTCCCTACGGGCGACTTCATCACCAGCTTCAGCCAGTTCAAATACGCGAACGGCATCAATATTTGTTCGTTTCGCAGCAGACACTCGTTTCGCCAGTTCAACGGGTGATGTGATGCCGCTGAATGTTTCGCCGTGCTTATTCATTACCATGTAGCCAAATTCTCCGCCGTAGCCGTTCGCTCCCCGATGGAGGGCGCCGTCCTTAATGATCGCACCGCCTATGCCTGATCCGGATACAACCATAATGATGTCTTTCATTTTTCGCGCGCTTCCTAGCCATGTCTCCGCAAGAGCCGCACAGTTCGCATCATTTTCAAAGCTAACTGCTAGCTGCATGCATTCCTGTGCCTTCGGCTTAAATGGAACTTCATGCAAGTAAGGGATGGCGCTGCCGCCGTCAATAAACCCTGTTATTTGGTTTGGTATTCCAGGCGTGCTGAATGCGGCGCCTGAAAGTGTATAGTCAGCGGCATAACGATGTTTTATGTCCTGTAACAATTCAAGCAGAAGCGCCATACTTGCAGGGGTCGCATCGCTGCCCTTTTGCAATATGTCCCCTTTAGCTGTTACTACGCCATGTTTAATGGTCGTCCCGCCGATGTCGAATGCCAACAAATTCAGATGCTTTCTCTCCCTTCCAACAACTTCGCTAAAAGCCATTGTTTTCAATGACCGTTTTAAACCACCAGCCACTTTTCTTAACCGTCCGTTTGCCATCGTTTTCTAAATCAACAGATACAAATCCATAGCGGTTTTTATAAGCATTTGTCCACGACCAATTGTCCATAAACGTCCACAAATGGTACCCTTTCACATTGGCGCCCTCCGTCAGCGCTTTATGGAGCCAGCGCAAATGGTTTGCGATGAATTCAATTCGGTAATCATCTTGTATGACACCAGCTTCATCACGAAACTTTTCTTCGCCTTCAACGCCCATTCCGTTTTCCGAAATGAAGCATTCGATATTTCCATAATGGTCCTTTACGTTCATCAATAAATCATAGATGCCTTTTTCGTAAATTTCCCAGCCACGATGGGGATTGATTTTTTTGCCAGGCATATCATAGCCGTCAAAAAATGATCCAGGCATAAGCGGTCTCTCTCCTATAGGCGTTTCTTTCGCTTTCACTCGCCGAGGTTGATAATAATTGATGCCTAGTAAGTCGACTGTGTTGGCGGCAATTAGTGCTTTGTCGCCTTCTTCTACATGAGGCATAAGGCCATATTGTTTTAAAATTTCCACTAGTTCTTGCGGAAAAGTCCCTTTTACAGACGGATCGAGAAAAGAACGGTTAAAAAAAGCATCAGCGAGTTTAGCCGCTTCTACATCTCGTTCAACTTCCTCTGAACGAGGGTAGGATGGCGTTAAGTTTAAAATGATGCCGATTTTGCCCTCTTGCCCTAAACGGCGGTAACGTTCAATCGCAAGCGCACTGGAAAGCATTGTATGGTAGCCAACTTGGACTGCACGCTTGAAATCAACGACTTTCGGGTAATGGAACTCGTATAAATAACCGCCTTCCACTGGCACAATCGGTTCATTATGGGTAAACCACGTTTTCACACGGTCCCCGAAATGCGTAAAGCATCTTTCTGCGTAACGAGCAAATGCATACGCAACTTCACGGTTTTCAAAGCCGCCTATTTTCTGCATCGCCATTGGCATATCAAAGTGAAACAAGTTAACAAATGGCGTAATCCCTGCAGCAAGTAATTCATTAATGACTTGATCGTAAAATTGAACGGCTTTTTCGTTCACCGCGCCATTTCCTGAAGGAATAAGCCTTGACCACGAGATTGAGAAACGAAATGATGTATGGCCAAGTTTTTTCATCAAAGCAATGTCTTCCTTATAGCGATCATAAAATTGCGATGTTTTGGCCGGCCCTACCTCGTTAAAAAAACGGTTCGGCTCCATTTCATACCAGTGATCCCAAATGTTTTTGCCTTTGCCGTCTCGGTCTGCCGCACCTTCAATTTGCGTAGCCGACACGGCCGTCCCCCACCAAAAGTCAGGTGGAAACAGATACGTCGTCATCGTTCTCCCCTTTTCCAACAAATTTTGTTGTCTTGTTCATTTTTTAAGTTAACGTTTAAGTAAAAATAAAGATAAGATAACCTTAATATGAAAGCGTTTACTAGTCAATAGGAAAACTGAAAATAAAAAAACAGCTTTTGCAAGCTGTTGGAAGAAGTACGTTTAGTTGTTCAATCATGTTGAATGTTTTTAACAGATTCGCGGAAGACAATCGATCCTTTAATTAACATCCTACCGTACCCAACGCTGCCTTTATCGCCTTCAAGCTTTTCAATCATTCGTTTTGTGGCTACTTTGGCCATCTCTTCTACATCGACTTCCACTGTTGTTAAAGGCGGGGTCGACAATGTTGCGTAAATATCATTATCAAAGCCAACAACAGAGCAGTCTTCTGGGACACGGACCCCGCTATCCGTTAACTTTTTTATAAGCAAATAGCCTACGTGGTCGCAATTGCACACAAAAGCAGTCGGCAGCTTTTCCGGTAATACGAAGTCGATAAAACGACCTGAATCATCCCGATCACTGACCAAGTTACGTTCATTGAAAGGGAGCCGGTGTTCAAGCAACGATTTATACATTCCTAAAAAGCGGTCTTGGATGCTACTTGTTGTGTGGACATTGCCAACGAACCCGATTTCACGGTGGCCTTGGCTAATCAAATAATTCGTCAACTCGTAAACAGCGTAAAAATTATCGGTGACGACCACATCTGCATTTAATTGGTCCATATAAAAATCAAGGAATACAAGGGGCACGTTTTCTTTTATTACATGTTCGATGTATTCTTTTTTTGGCTGGCCCAGTGCGATAACGCCGTCGGCTCTGTTTTCTAGAAATGCTTTCGGCAGCATGAGCCGCTCTTCATCATCCGCACTCAATATTTGCAAGATCCCATAGTAATCATAGGATTCAAGCACCGAGATGATTTGCCTGTAAAATTTTAAATAAAATGCTTGCTCATCACCGGCGAATCGTTCAGGGATTAAAATGACGATATTATTGGTGCGCCCGCTTCTCATCGACTTAGCGGCCGCATGAAAGCGATAGCCCATTTCAGCAGCTATCTGCTTAATTTTTCGTTTCATATCCTCGCTTACGCCTTCTTTATCATTCAGCGCTTTTGAAACGGTTACCGTACTCACACCAGCTTTTTTCGCGATATCACCCATCGTGACCATCTTACCACTCCTTCTTACGTTCCAACTATAGTTTACCTTTTTAGAACGATTCTGTTAAGCATAGGATGGAAGAACAAAAGTTTAACGATAAAGTAACAACACGAACTACAAGACAAACAGGAGCAGGTACTTGCCTGCTCCTGTTACATCCATTTAATTTTCCAATTTTGCCCACCTTTTATGTGCTTGATTAAAGGTACATCGGCGTCAATCACCCGGCCTAGCACATTTACTTTCTCATCAGCTGGCAAGTCTGTTTTTGTAATTTGTACTTCGCCTTGATAACGGCCGTAACGGTTATTGTCGATTGTCACGGTGCCAATAGGCCGCGCTACCGTGTTTGCCGGCGTTACGTCTCGCTTCCCAATCGACGCGAAGGAACGAGACGACTCTGACCGGAGGACATCACGGGCTGCATCTTTGCGGTTGCGGTGTTTTCCCTCTAAATCAACGACATTCTCTCCCGCTGCCTGCACCCGCAACAACACAGCTTTTTCATTATGATAGACGTGAAATTGCTCAAAGCTGCTATCAGACAAGCCCTTGTCGCCGACTAAAATCGTTTCAATGCCTTCGCCTTCATATAGATCTAGAAACGAGGCAAACGGCGACATCTCCCGATGGTCTTCAAGTGTCGGTAAACCCTTGAACAACGGAGCTCTTGGTATGTCGCCAGGGATAAACGCCATTACCGAAAAGCCCATTTCAGAAAGAAATGTGTTTGTTTGCCGAAAGTTTTCTCGGCTTAACCCCGTCTCAGGGCGAGGGTAAAAATTGTGCCATGCCTCGACTTTGTTTGGGTCGAGGCCGGCTTGGCGCAATGCGATTGCTTCCCTATGATCGAGGGTGCTTGCATTTAAGACAATTTGCATCTCTTGTGATAGGCGCACCACCGTCTCGTTCGCGACACCATAATCGATGCGCAGTCCTGTAACGCCCCACTCTTTTAAGTTGCTCGCTTGTTGCCATGACAAGTTTACATGTTTCATTGAGTCAGGCGACACATCGCATATAAGCCGCATATGATTCGCTTTGGCAAACATTCCAACTTGCTTGAGTCGTTCTGCATACAAAGAAGCATCGTCTTCAGGGATGTGCAATGAAGTAAACAGCACATTAAATCCAGCGGCAGCGGCTTTATTTAAATAAGCTTCTTGCTCTATAAATGGCTGGCTGAGATAAACGGACACACCAAGCTCCACTCTTTCTTCACCTCCAGCTTAAATGTCTTTCGCCATTTCTTCTTTAAAACCGAACATGTAGGTGAACAGAAAACCAAACAAATAGGCTAGCGCAATACCACCTAAATAATAGAGGTATTTGCCTTCCGCAATTAACGGTGTAAGGGACAAGCCGGAAACCCCGATTCCTGTAGAGCCTGTGGCAAATATTGCTTGCATGGCCCCACCAACAGCTGCTCCTAAGCTGGCTGTCACAAACGGGCGCCCAAGTGGGAGCGTGACCCCATAAAGCAACGGTTCCCCGATGCCAAGGAAGCCAACAGGCAAGCCGCCTTTAATAATATTGCGTAGACGGGGATTCCGCGTTTTAACAAAAATAGCGATTGCTGCGCCAACCTGGCCTGCTCCTGCCATTGCTAAAATTGGCAACAGCGTTGTAAATCCGAATACATTAATGAGCTCCGCATGAATTGGCGTTAAGCCATGATGCAACCCAACCATGACAAGCGGAAGGAAAAAGCCTGCCATAAGCGCCCCAGCAATCGGCCCACCCATGTTTAGAATGAAGTGGATGCCAGATGTGATCCCATCCGATACAATACCGGCAACTGGCATGATCGCATAAATCGATAAGAAGCCAACAATGACGACAGTAAATAGCGATGTAAAAATGATATCGACTGATTTCGGTATGACTTTGCGGATGTGGCGTTCAAAGAACGTCATTAACCATGCCGCAAAAATGACGCCAAACAATCCGCCGCGGCCTGGCACAAGCGCTTCGCCAAATACAGTCACCTCGGCAAGGGCCGGGTTGAAAATGAACATACCGGCAATCGCTCCTAGCACCGGTGTCCCGCCAAATTCTTTAGCCGTATTCCACCCAACCACAATCGCCAAATACGTAAATAGGCCGCCTCCTAAAATGGTCATTAACAAGAGCCATGTATGCTCTTCTTTTTGCATGCCTGAGTTAATGAGGAAGTTGGCAACGCCATTAATGATTCCCGATGCGACGAGGCCAGGAATAAGAGGAATAAAAATATTCCCTAAGCTCCGCAAAAATTGTTTAAATGGTGTTTTGTTTTTCTTTTTCCGTTCTTCCTGTGCTTTAGCGGTCTGTTCTTCAAAAGACATTGACCCCGTATGGGCAAGCTTTTTCATTTCTTCTGTAACGACATTGACGGTACCTGGGCCAACGACAATTTGCCACGTGTCGTCTTCAACGACTCCCATAACCCCTTCAATTTTCTTTAACGCGTCTTGATTGACGAGGGCATCGTCTTTTACAGCAACACGGACACGCGTCATACAGTGGGTAAGGGAAGCGACATTTCCTTTCCCACCAATATGTTCAAGAATTTCTGAGGCCATGCGTTGTTCTTTATTCACACGTTTCCCCTTCTTTCACAAATTATTTTTCTACCGTTTTGCGAATAAACCCTTTGGCGCTTTGCAGTTTCGTAAGCGCTTCATCATAAGAGCAATCAAGCAAAATCATCACAATTGCTGCCTTTACATGCCCATTTGCTTTTTGATAATAATCGTCTGCTGTCTCGTAGGTTGAATCGGTTGCTTCCATAATAATCCGTTTGGCGCGCTCAACTAGTTTTTCGTTTGTCGGTTGTACGTCGACCATTAAATTTTGATAGACCTTGCCAATTCCAACCATTGCTGTTGTTGAAATCATATTTAAAATGAGTTTTTGGGCTGTTCCTGCTTTTAAGCGAGTTGATCCAGTCAACACTTCCGGCCCCGTTTCTACTTCAATCGCAACAGCAGCGTATTGGCTCATTTTCGCCTCCTTGTTGCAAGCAATGGACACCGTGTTAGCCCCACGGGCCTCGGCTTCTTTCAACACGCCAATCGCATACGGCGTGCGGCCGCTAGCCGCAAGGGCAATAACCGTATCCTTTTCGCCTATATTTAAGCGGTTGCAATCATTTGCACCAGCACGCTCATCGTCTTCTGCTCCTTCGACTGCTTCCGTAAATGCTTGCTCGCCGCCGGCAATTACGCCACGAACCATTTCCGGCGAAACACCGAAAGTAGGCTTGCACTCAACGGCATCTAAGACACCTAGGCGTCCTGAAGTGCCAGCGCCAGCATAAATGAGCCGTCCGCCCTGTTGGAAAGAGGCAATTACCAATTTGACCGCCTTTTCAATTTGCGGCAGTTGTTCTGCGATGGCTGTTGGCACTTTCCCATCTTCCTCATTCATCGTTTTTAAAATATCGTTAATCGGCATACTGTCAAGCGCCATTGTCGCTTGGTTGCGCGTTTCTGTTTTTAACTTATTAAGCAAAGCATTCACCTCTTAATCGATCGCATATTTATATGTTTATTATCACCCCAAAGAAATAAAACGTCAACATAATTTTAATATATTACGAAATAAAATTTCAGATAAGCCATCCCTTCTAGCTATTATTGTTTTCCTTATTTGATCGTGGTACTTTCTAAAAGATGACGGCTTTGCAGTGCAGTTGCATGATGGAGGGAAAACGATGCGCAAAATACACGTTACGATCATTGCCCCCTATGAGGGCTTAGCAGAAACATTTAAACGAACACAAAATGAATTTGAACAACTCGATATGACGATCCATATAGCGGACCTTCAGCAATCTTTGCCTCTTTTAACAACAGAAGTACAAGCGCAGACCGATATATTCATTAGCCGTGGTGGAACGGCCAAAGTGATTCGCACTCGGACAGAAAAACCTGTTGTTGAAGTTCCTATATCTGGCTTTGATATTTTACGAATGATTTTGCTCATCCAAGCGGAGCGGGAACAAACAGAAATTATTGCCTTTGAAAACATTTCCCTAAGCTTTACGAAAGTAACAGAGTTAATCGAAACCGACATTCCAATCACAGCAGTTACAAGAGAAGAAGAAGTGGAACCAGCCATTATTGCCGCCAAGGCAGCCGGGCGGAAGATGATAGTCGGTGACGCCATTACGACGAGCTTGGCTAACAAACATGGGTTGGAAGGAATTTTAATTACATCTGGAGAAGAATCTGTAAGAACTGCCTTAGAGCAAGCAGACCTTCTAGGCAGAAAAATGAATGCCAGCAAGCAAGAGCATCAATATTTTCGTTCTGCCTTTTTTCAGTCTGGCCAGTTCCAGCTTTTAGCTGATGGAACGGGGCATGTGTTTGCTGTAAGCGACAAGTTACAAGAGAACGAGACGTTACTGAAAGCAGCGACCAGCCAGTTACATTCACTTATTCAAAATAAAACGCGCACTCTCTTTACAGAAGTAGGCGGAAACGACGTTTGCTTCACCATAAAAAATATGGGCACTGATAAGGCGCCGACTTGGCTGTTGACGGCGACAGCTCTCCACCAATCGCTGCCAAAAGGAGCTACAATGTTTGAAGTACCTCACTTATCCGTACCGCTCGTCCTCGGGGCAAACGATTCGCTATCTCGTGACTATGAAGCCGCTACCGGCAAACATTCTGTAGCGCTTATTGGCAAAAATGGGTCTGGAGAACAAGCGCTCGCAAAAGGGCTTTTGCCAAAATTGGCCATTACATGCCCGGCAAAAGATTTATTGCAAATGCCTGATTTTGAAGCAAACGGGCTTTCCCTGTTTATTACCCATGCAGAAGAACTTTCTACTACACAGTGGAGACAACTAGAGGGGACGGTGCTTAAAACAGCGCCTTATGTTGTCCACAGCGAAAAACAGTTGTCTTTTTTAAACGACCTGCCAACTGTCTGGATACCGCCGTTATGCGAACGCACATCCGAATGGCCAGGCTTTATAAGACGCTTAATCGCAGAAGCGAACCAGCTATACGGCAAGCAAATTATTGGCTACCGGGGCAGCATTCACCCAGCGATTATGGGAAATTTAAATTGGTTGAAGGAGTTCATCTTTGCAAAAGTGGTGGCGACAAGCCAGCCGTATATTGACTTTAGTGACAGTTGGTCGGAAAAAGGCTTCGCTCGAATTGATTTAGGGCAGACGCTGGAGGAAATGGAAAAAACGTTGATTAAACATGTTCTTGAAGAGGAAGGCTATAACCAATCAAAAACAGCTGAACGTTTACAAATCAATCGAACAACGTTGTGGAGAAAACTCAAATAATGTTGCTATTTGCAACATTATTTGAGTTTTGTATTGCAATTTCCAAAAGAAAGCGTATCATTTTTGCTGTAATCATTTCTTTTAAGCGTTTCCAGCTTGAAATTCGTTTCAAAATGAAACAGAAAGAAGGGATCTTCTGATGAAGGTGAAACAAAGCATTGAAAAAATCCCCGGAGGCATGATGGTTGTCCCGTTGCTTCTTGGTGCACTTATCAATACGGTTGCCCCTGACTTGCTTAGGATCGGCAACTTTACACAAGCGCTCTTTGTAGACGGCGCGACTACTTTAATTGCTCTTTTCCTTTTGTGTGCAGGCTCGCAAATCAACATACGCAGTTTTGGCGTTTCATTTGGAAAGGGCTTTACTCTCTTGATGGTTAAATGGGTTTTTGGCGGCCTTATTGGTGTGCTCATTTACGTACTTGCTGGAGGGCCTGAAGGCTTATTCCTTGGCTTAGCTCCTGTGGCAGTCATTGCCGCAATGACCAATTCCAACGGCGGTCTATATGTCGCGCTTGCGGGGCAATACGGAAAAGGCGAAGACAAAGCGGCCTATTCCGTGCTTGCCATGAACGATGGCCCACTCTTTACAATGCTGACGTTATCTATTGTTGGCGCAATGGGCATCCAAAGCGGCTATTTCTCAATCACTGCTTTCGTCGGTGTGCTCTTGCCAATTTTAATTGGGTTTATTCTAGGGAATATTGACGAAGACATGCGCACGTTCCTCGGAAAAGGCAGCGACATGCTCATCCCGGCATTCGCTTTTGCCCTTGGCATGAACATTAGCTTTACGTCCATTCTTGAAGGAGGATTGCCAGGCGTCGTACTTGGTGTGCTCGTCGTTCTAGTAACCGGCATCTCTGGCTACTGGATATTCAAGTTGTTTAAATGGAATCCACTCGTCGGTGCAGCTGAAGGATCTACCGCCGGAAATGCAGTAGCAACGCCAGCGGCCATTGCCGCAGCAAGCTCTGCTTTTGCATACAATGTTGAACTTGCGACTGTCCAAGTTGCAGCCAGTGTCGTAACTACAGCCATTTTGCTACCGATTTTTATAGGCTTTTTGGCTAAACGTTTAGAGAAAAAAGGCCAGCTTCCTGAAGAAGCGAGGCAACAAGCGTAAGGATAGGAGAGTCATCATGAAAATTGCCATCATTGCCGATGACCTTACCGGAGCAAATGACAGCGGCGTCCAGCTTGCCAAGGCAGGCTTGGACACAGTTGTCTGGCTCAATGGCAAAGGTTCGTCAGAAAATCGCGCAGAAGCAGTCGTGGTCGATACGGATAGCCGCGCCCTTTCTCCTAAAGAAGCGAAAGCGGCTGTCCATGCAGCCATGTCTGCATTAGCGCCTTACAATCCAAATTTGATTTTAAAAAAAGTCGATTCGACGTTGCGTGGCAATGTCGGGGCAGAACTCGAAGCAACTGCTGAAGCTTGGCAGCCGGAATGCATTTTATTGGCCCCTAGTTTCCCTGCTAATAACCGTATAGTCGAGGATGGGATCCTTTACGTAAATGGCACGCCAATCGGGGAAACAGAGTTTGCCAGAAACGAAGCAGACCCTGTTTCTGACTCTGCCATTTCTGACCACATTGGCCGCCAGTTTCACGGAGCCATCGCCCATATTCCCGAATCGTTATGGGCTGAAAAACCAGAAACGATTAGCGCTTGGCTTGATCGCAACATCGCTAACGAACAAACTGTCTTTATTTGTGATGCTGTCTCAATGGAAACGCTCGAACGCATTGCTGCTTTTTCGCAGCAGCAGCCGAAACGATTGCTCTTGGCTGGTTCTGCCGGCTTATCGAATGCACTTGCGCAAACGATGGTGTCCGGCACGAATACACCCTTTGCTGGCCACCCTGTTAGCAGCGACCCCATCCTTTATCTCGTTGGCAGCATGAGTGAAGTGAGCAAGACACAAGTGGCCCACTTGCTCACGCACCCGCAAACAGAAGGGATTCGCCTCCATGCGGCAACAGCAGCAAGCAATGACCGCCATACACAAGCAAAAGAGTTTGAGCGAGTGGTGGCCGCTGCTGAAAAGACATTAGCGGTCGGCAAAATACCCGTCATTTTTTCTGGGACAGAGCGCCAAGAAGTCGCTGAAGTATACGATTATGCGAAAACAACAAACACGGCAATTAGCGAATTGGCGAAACGAATTGCCGATACGATTGCAGCGATCGGCTCGAAACTAATGGATACTCGCCATTTCCAAGCGATTATTATGACCGGCGGCGATACCGCGAAAGCACTATGCCGGCGGCTAAGCATCGATGAATTGCGTTTGCTTGATGAATTTGAACCGGGCATTCCTGTTGCCCAGTTTACTGGCGAACATCGTCAGACATACGCGATTACGAAAGCAGGCGCCTTCGGCAACGAGCAGACTTTCTCGAATCTATACCGCCACTTTACTAAGGAGGAAAGCAAATGAGACCAATCATTGGCATCACCATGGGAGACGCAGCCGGCGTCGGCCCTGAAATCATCGCAAAAGCATTGGCCGATGAATCAACCTTTAAAATTGGGCGTCCTGTCGTGATCGGCGATGCGGCTATCATGGAACGGGCTGTCGACATAACCGAAACAGAATTAAATGTTGTATCTGTATCAACGGTTGACGAGTGTGTCTTTGAACCAGGAACGATTGAAGTCATTGACATGCGCTTGTTAACGGAAGGCGTAGCTTTCGGACAAGTTAGCGAAGCAGCGGGCAACGCAGCTTTCCGTTATGTTGAACGAGCAGTTGAGCTAGCGAAAGCAAAAAAAATCAATGCCATTTGTACAGCTCCATTAAACAAAGAAGCGATGCAAAAAGCAGGGCATCTGTATCCAGGCCATACGGAAATTTTAGCTGAACTAACTGGAACCACTGATTTTTCAATGATGCTATCTGCCCCAAATTTAAAAGTGATCCACTTGACTACACACGTAGGCTTGCGCAAAGCGATTGATATGATTAACCCAGAACGGACATATAAAGTCATTTCTTTAGCTCATGAAACACTTGCGGCCGCCGGAAACAAACAGCCAAAGATTGCTGTATGTGGCATTAACCCACACGCTGGTGAGAACGGCCTGTTCGGAGAAGGCGAAGAGGAAGAAAAATTGGTCCCTGCGATTGAAAAGGCGCGTGGAGAAGGGATCGATGTAGAAGGACCATACCCAGCAGACACACTGTTTTTCCGGGCTGCTCGCGGCGACTTTGACATTGTTGTCGCTTGCTACCACGACCAAGGCCATGTGCCAATAAAGGTAATGGGCTTAGAAGCAGGCGTAAACATCACGGTTGGCCTAAAAGGCGGCATTGTCCGCACGTCTGTTGACCACGGTACTGCCTTTGACATCGCCGGCAAAAACATAGCCGATGAACGAAGCCTTCTGGCCGCTTATCGTGACGCGGTTGAGCTTGCTCCTAAATAAAAAGAACTTCGTGTCGTTCTATATAAAAAGAGCTTTAGGCGTTGATTTGGCCTAAGGCTCTTTTGGCTTAGCGGCGTAAGCGCAATGCTTCGTCACGGGCTTTTAAAAACGCGGTAATCGTGTCTTCGTCTTTTTCATGGAATACACTTAAATAAAGCGTATCAATAATGTTCAACTGCGTCATTCGCGAGGCGATCGTGCCGATGCGGAAGTCTTCCTCCACATTTGGCGTACAAAGAGTAATATCTGCCAACCTATACAATGGCGAGCGTTCCATTTTCGTAATCGCCACAACGGTGACGCCTTGCTTTTTTGCGAATGAGGCCAATTCCACTACATCCTGCGTTTTTCCAGACAAGCTGATTGCCACAAATATATCGCCTTTTTCCATATAAGGAATGAGCGAGAGATTGTAATGGAAATCTTGAGAAGAAGATGCCTGATAGCCGATTCGCGTAAACTTATAGCTGCCGTCGAATGCAGCAGCGGCAGAGCCGCCGACTCCGTAAAAGACGATGCGCTTCGCTGTCATTAGGGCAGCAACAGCAGCTTCAAGCTGCTTCCGATCTATCGATGATAGTGACAATTCGATCGCGCTTTTATTCGTAAACGTCACTCTGCGGAACAAATCATAAGGCGCGTCTTTTTCTTGCAACGATGAAAAGTCGGTCAACCTTTCTTTTGAAGCCGTTACATCTTTCATCAGTTCCATTTTAAACAGCCGGAAACTGTTAATTCCGATTTTCTTGCAGAAGCGGATGACACTTGCCTCACTGACCCCAGCGCGAGCGGACAGCTCTTTCGTCGTCATGCTTGGGATTTGGCTTGGACTGTCCAATATCGTTTGCCCAATTCGGGCCTCTGCCTCTGATAGGCTTTCCAATTCTTTTTCGATTTGCGCGAGCAACGAACCCACTTTGGACGCACACCTTCCTACATGTCTTTCGTTTCATTATACCTGCTTTGGCGGCAATTACAAATTGGGAAATGGCTTTTATGACGCCTTCATCGAACACAATGAATGGGCGCCCACTTTCCTTAATTGAACTGAAGCTGCTGGCTTACCAGTTCCTTATAAAGTGGGTGTGTATCCAGCAGTTCAGCGTGTGTGCCCGCGCCCGTTACGTTTCCTTCCTCTAGTACAATCAATTGATCCGCATGCCTAACGGTCGCTAATCGATGGGCAATCACAAGTGTCGTCCGTCCTTCCATCAGCACTTCAAGCGCTTCCTGCACGAGTTTTTCCGATGAACTGTCCAAGTGTGCCGTTGCTTCATCAAGAAGCAAGATTTCAGGATCGCGGATCATCGCCCGGGCGATCGCAAGGCGTTGCCGTTGTCCACCTGATAGACGGACGCCTCGCTCTCCTACTTCCGTATCGTATCTGTCTGGAAGGGAAGCAATAAACGACTCTAAATTTGCATGCCGAACCGCTGCCGTCATGTTCTCTTCAGGAACATCCGTCAGCCCATAAACCAAATTGGAGCGGATCGTGCCTGCCATGATCGGCGAGTCTTGGGAAACATAGGCAATCTTTTGCCGCCACTCATGCAAAGGGAGGCGATGGATGGAATGACCCTTATATTGGATCGTGCCGTCGTCTGGCACATAAAAACGTTCAATCAATGAAAACAATGTCGTCTTCCCTGCTCCACTTGGCCCTACAAAAGCGGTGACCTTGCCGATAGGAGCATCAAAATCTACCTCTTTTAAAATTGGCTTGTCAGCAGTGTAACCAAAGGAAACGCCTTGGAAGCTGAGTGTGCCAGCAGGCGCAACTGCTCCATCTACGTTTTCAGCATTCTTTTCCGGCTCAGCTCGCAAAATCGTCTCAAGGCGTTCACTTGCGCCAAGCGCCTTTTGAAATTGAGTGAAAAAGCTGGCCATTTGTGTAAAAGGCATCGCAATTTGAAATAAGTAAAAAATGATGGCAACAAGAGCTCCCGCCGACAGCGTCCCTGCCGAAACCCTCATGCCTCCGTAGCCGAAAATCACAACGAGCATAATGAGCATGGCGCTCATCATCAATGGTTGAATGACAGCCATAATCTTCCCTTCACGCATCCCAAAGCGAAACAGTTTTGCCATACGCGAGAGGCCGACTTTCTGTTCGACTCCTTCAGCAAGGGACGCCTTGACAAGGCGGATATCTGATAGAACGCGGCCTAAATCGCCTTGAAAAGAGGCTGTTTCATCTTGTAAAGACTTCGACACCTTATACATACTGCGGCCTAATGGAATCATTACAAGAAGCGAAGCCGGAACAACAGTAAGCATCATCAACGTCATTTTCCAGTCAATCGCAAGAAGCAAGACGATCGAGCCAATAATCGAAACAATGCCCGAAAAAAACGGGATTAACTGCATCGTTAGAAAATCTTTTATGACAAGCGTATCATTGGTCATCCGGCTCATCAATTCCCCAGACGAGTGCCTGTCAAAAAAAGGAACAGGCAAGTGCAGCATCCGTTGCCAAGCTTCTTTCCTTAGCGCGAACACGACTTTCTGGCCAATGTACATCATCGTATAAAGGGCAAAACCGGACATCACAAGTTGTGCTAAAAACACAGACGCAAGCAAAAACACCGTTTGGCCGTTTAAGCCAACTGCATTCATTTCGTCCACGAAATTCATCGTCAATAGCGGGACAATGAGCGACAGGCTTGTTTCACCAATGACAAGAACAACTGCAAGAACGAGCCAAGCCACCTTCGGCAAAAAAGGTTTGACCATCGACCAAAATCGTCTAGCTCCCAATGAGCCGGCTAGTTCATGTTCCATCTTCTTCACCACTTTCATTTCTAAAGTAAACTTCCATTGCTTCATCCATATATTTTTGTAATCTTTCAGGGAAAAGGATGAAAAATAGCCTCTCATGTTCTACGAAAAACGCTTCAATATCACCAAGCTCATCAACCACATTCGGGACCGATTTCATTGGAAAACTAGAAAATAGCTCTTTTACATAGCTTTGGACTTCTTCGGCTCCTGGGTCAACGCCGTTATGAAGCGCGTTTTTCATCCGTTTGTAAAAATAAGCCCCTTGTTTGTCTATTTCTAGTTGTACGTCAGGATCCTCATCATAGTCAAACAATTCACTTAATGGACTTTCAGGAAAATGGGCGATTAATGCATCTTTCTGCCGTTTCTCCAAACGGAAAGCGTCAAGGAGCACAAACAGCAAATCATCGAGATCTTCTTCCTCGATCCCTTCTAAATCATATAAAGCTTCCGCACGCCTAATTGTCGCCAACACCTCTTCTAATTCCCTTTTCTTTTGTTCAAGCATGTTTTTCTGGGCCACAAGCATTTCCCGTGCACTCCAAGTAGAGGTAGTAAGCCTCTCTTTCATATCAGCAAGCGAGAAACCAAGATGCTTAAAAACTTGAATTTGCTGATACCGTTCCCATTCTTTGCGGGTGTACAGTTTATGACCATTTTCATTTTGCCGTTCAGGCGTCAACAAACCAATTTGGTCGTAATAACGTAATGTCCGTACCGTGGTGCCGACTTTTTTGGCGAACATGCTGATTGTCATCTCCATCCTATTTCCCCCCCTTTCCCCTATCGTAACCTGTAACGTAACGTCACACGCAAGCAACTTCATCTCAATGAATAAAATCATTACCGTTATTTACGATACGAAGCCGTTACGGGATTCACTTCACATAAGACAACAGCGACTTATCTGACAACGAAAAAAGAACCATCATGCAGCGCTTCATGATGATTCTTCCTCTAAACAACGTTATGACCTTGGTTTCGTCGATTTTCTCCGCACCAGTTCGGGAGTTAGTTTCCGACCAGTAGCTGCCTGCTCCCCTTCTATTAAGGCCAGCAGTGTTTCTACTAACTCTTTTGCAAGCTTGTCAATTGGAACGCCTACTGCTGTCAATGGCACGTCTGCTTCGGCTAGCTGTGGGATATTGTCATAGGAGATGAGCGACAAATCATTTGGAACTTGAACGCCGTTCCGCCTTAATGCCCGTAATGCCCCGATCGCAATGTCGTAGCTGGAACAAATGATCGCTGTTGGGAGAGTGGACTCCGTCAGCAAACGTTCGATCGCGCCATCAGCGTCACAAGCGTCAAGTCCCCCGGTATCAATAAGTTGCGACTTAAGCCCCCTCTTTCTCATGGCCTCTTCATATCCTATTTGTTTTGCTTGTTGTCGCCTTCCCGTCCCATTTATAACACCAGCGTAAGCAATGGATTGGTGGCTGATTTCTACAAACTCTTTTACTGCTAACTCCATTGCCAATTCATGCTGGACGCCGACAGTCGGAAACTGTTCAATAGCAGGTACCCCGTAAGAGAGCAAGGGGATCCCGATGTTATTTGGGAGTTTGTCTTGCGGAATTTCTTCTTCAAATAACAAAATGCCGTCGATTCGCATTCTTGAAAATAGCTCTACTGCCTCAAGTGCATGATTAATGGATAAAATCATTGTCCGTCCGCTGTTTGTTATATGTTGATTTACTTGTGTAACCAATGCCGACAAAGCAACACGCTCAATTGTCGGCCACACCAAACCAATCGTATTCGTGCGCCTCGTCACTAAATGCTTAGCCGAAAAATTAGGCGTATAGCCGAGTTCATTCGCCTTTTCTACGATCATACGCTTTGTTTCCGGCTTAACTAGGGGGCTGTCATTTAATGCTTTCGAGACCGTCGAATAACTAACATTAGCTGCTTTTGCAATATCCTTAATCGTAACCGTCATTCTTTCTCTCCTTTAGGCAGCGTTTCGATCTAAAAAATACTTGCTAAAACTAGTCTAATCGATATATGATGAAATAACAACGTTGTTATTAAAGGAATGACAGCGGTTTCTTTTTATTTAAAAATAACAACGTTGTTATAAACTCAAGGAGGAAGTTCCATGCGTCGCACAGCTCTATTTTTTGGAAGCGTTTTTATTAGTCTTACTGTTGCGTGCGCTACACCAGCTAGCTTGTCAACAGAGAAAACGACATTGCGCCTTGCACACAATATGAACGAAAGCCATCCCATTCATCAGTCTTTGCTTCATTTTGCAGAATTAGCTGAAGAAAAAAGCGATGGCGCTCTGACATTTGAAATTTTCCCCAACGGCCAACTTGGTTCTGAACGGGAAGCAATTGAATTAACGCAAACAGGGGCGGTAGATGCGACAAAAGTAAGCGCTACCGCGTTAGAAAGTTTTTCGCCTGTTTACGCCTTATTTAGTATTCCTTATTTATTTGATGGGGCCGACCATTATTACACGGTCATGGAAAGCGATATCGCAACGGACATCTATGATTCCACTGCTGACAATGGCTTTTTCGGTCTAACCTACTATGATGCAGGCATTCGCAATATGTATACGATCGGCACACCTGTGTTAGCGCCTGAGGACCTGAGAGGCTTAAAAATTCGCGTACAGCCAAGCGAAACGGCGATTGAAATGACGCGCTTGATGGGCGGAGCTCCTACCCCGATGGCGTTCGGTGAAGTATATACTGCCCTTCAACAAGGTGTCATAGACGGTACTGAAAACAATGAAACCGCTTTAACCTCAAACAACCATGGGGAAGTAGCAAAAGAGTATTCTTACACAGAACACGCCATTGTCCCTGATTTGCTTATCTTTAACCAAAATCGCTGGGAAAGTTTTAGCTCAGAGGAACAAAGGATTTTAAAAGAAGCAGCACTTGAGTCTAGTGAGTTTCACAAGGAGTTATGGGCCGCTGAAACCGCGGAAGCGATTGCCAATGCGGAAGAGATGGGCGTCACATTCCATGAAGATGTCGATAAAGCGGCATTCCGTGAAAGTGTCGAACCCATGCATCAACAAGTAAAACAAGACCGAGATTTAGCGCCATTTTATGAGCGTATTCAAGAAATGCGTAAGGAGGGGCACACAAATGATTGAGAAAATCAATGGTGGATTAGGAAAAATAATCATATTCCTATCGTCGGTCATGTTTGGGCTCATGGTGCTTGTCGCGATTTGGCAAGTCTTTAGCCGCTATGTCCTCAATGCCCCTAGCACTTTTTCAGAAGAATTTCTTCGTTACTCGCTTATCTGGGTCACAATGATTGGCGGTGCTTATGCCTTCCATCTCAAAAAACATATTGCGATTGAAATGCTCGTTAACCGCTTTTCAGATGCGACTCAAAAACGAGTGCGCCAGCTCGTCCAGCTTTTTCTCATTGCCTTTGCCTTACTTGTCATGGTGTATGGCGGCATCCAGCTTGTGTCATTAACGATGTCACAACAAACGGTCTCACTTGGCATACCAATGGGCTTTGTCTATTTATCATTGCCTATCTCTGGCCTGCTGATCACTTGGTTCTGCCTGACAGAACTACTAACAGGCAAAAATGGGACAAACCAAGGCTCCGATGAACCGATTGACCTATAAGATTATTTCATAAAGAAGGATTGATAAAATGGCTCTCCTTGCAGGTATCAGTTTAATTGTCGTGTTTTTAGGATTGCTTTTACTAGGCGTGCCAATCGCCATCAGTGTCGCAGGCGCATCGATTGTCACGATGTTTTTGATCGCCCCGTTTGATGTCGCGATTTTTACGTCTGCGCAAAAGATGGTGACAGGCATTGACAGCTTTACGCTGTTAGCAGTCCCATTCTTTTTGTTGACAGGCATTATCATGAACCAAGGAGGCATCGCTCTCCGGCTTGTCAATGTAGCGAAACTATTTACAGGCAAATTGCCAGGTTCCCTTGCCCATACGAACATTGTTGGAAACATGCTTTTTGGATCGATTGCCGGCTCTTCCGTCGCTTCCGCTGCTGCAATCGGCAAAGTCATGAACCCATTGCAGGAAAAAGAAGGGTATGACCGGAAATTTTCAGCCGCAGTCAACATTGCCTCCGCCCCAACTGGATTGATTATTCCTCCAACAGGGTTGTTTATTATCTATTCCTTAGTTAGCGGCGGAACGTCGGTGGCGGCCCTTTTCCTTGCTGGTTATTTGCCTGGCATCCTTTGGGGTCTTGCTACACTGGTTGTCGCTTTTTTTATTGCTAAAAAGAAAGGCTACACAACATCGTCAGCAACGAAGGTTGAGTCTCCCTTAAAAGTTATCTGGGAAGCGATCCCTAGCCTGTTTTTAGTCATTATTATCATTGGTGGCATTATCGGCGGTCTATTTACGGCGACCGAAGCGTCTGCGGTCGCGATTGTGTATGCGTTGCTTCTGTCTTTTGCCTACAAAAGCCTAACATTGCGGCAGTTGCCAGGCATTTTTAAAGAAGCCGTTGAACTAACCGTCGTCATCATGTTCCTAATTGGGACATCGGCGATGCTTTCCCTAGTCATGTCATTTACTGGCATCCCGAGCGCAATTAGCTCTGCGATTTTAGCTTTGACGGATAACCCTATTCTTATTTTGCTGTTGATTAATGTGATTTTGTTAATAATCGGCATTGTCATGGACGTCACACCGGCGATCCTGATCTTTACGCCCATCTTTTTACCAGTCGTGATGGAGTTTGGCATGGACCCAGTCCATTTTGGCGTCATTTTAATTGTCAACCTTTGCATTGGCAACATTACGCCACCAGGAGGAAGCGCTTTATTTGTTGGCAGCACCATCGGCAAAGTTAAAATTGAAGAAGTCATCCGCCCCTTGCTTCCATTTTACGGCGCGATCATCGTTGTTTTACTGCTCGTAACGATGTTTCCTTTTTTAAGCACGTGGCTGCCGACTCTAGCGGGATTAATGGAATAAATAACTAGATAGATCGATCATCCAAAGGAGAGAAACCCATTATGAATATTCAACACCGTTATTCATTTACTGTTGCAACGAAACACGACGCTCATATCGAATTTGTTGCTCCAAACACAGACATAAAAGCACATGTTTTTGTGCTAGAACCTAAAATCATCCGCGTGTTATTTGAAAAAGAAAGCGGGCTTGAACTTGAGCGCACATGGAGCATCGCTCCTGGTCTGGACGATCTCCCTTACAAAGGGCGAGAGCGCAAAAGCACGGAACATTTTAGCTGTCCGCCATATGATTTTCGTGAAACGGAAGACGCCTATGTTGTCAAAACAGAGATGTTAAAAGCGACCATTAAAAAAGAAGGCTTTCGCATTACTTGGCACCGGCGTGACAAAGACAAGTGGACTTGGTTTGCCCAAGACCGAGACACACAAGCATATAATTTCAAAGGCGAGCTCGGGACAGGGATTAAGCATTATTTAAAACGAGACATTCGTGAACGCTATTATGGATTAGGGGAGCGGACAGGTACCCTGAACCGTCACCATGGCCGTTACCGCAATGTAACGATTGACGCTATGGGCTATGACGCCGAACACTCGGATCCATTGTACAAACATATCCCTTTTTACATCACACACCAACCTGAATCAGCCTTTTCTTACGGCTTGTTTTATGACAATTTGGCTCCTGGCTATTTTGACCTTGGCAAGGAACTGGATAACTACCATGGGCTATACCGCTATTTTGAGGCTGAAGCAGGTGACCTAGATTATTACATGATTGCCGGTCCTACGATGAAGGATGTCGTACAAACCTATACATGGATGACAGGGAACACAGCGCTCCCGCCTAAGTGGAGCATTGGCTATTCTGGTTCAACCATGACTTATACAGACGCTGAAAATGCCCAAGAACGGCTATATGAGTTTATCGAAAAATGCGAGGAAAACGATATTTTATGCGATTCATTTCAACTATCCTCTGGCTATACATCGATTGGCGATAAACGGTACGTCTTTCACTGGAACAAAGACAAATTCCCTGATGTCCAAAAGCTTGCCCGTGACTTTAGCGACAAGGGGCTACGGCTTGCAGCCAATATTAAGCCTGCTTTGCTTAAGGACCATCCACAGTATAGCGACTTGGAACAACAATCGTTTTTTATTAAAAACGGCAACGGCGAAACAGAAACGGCTCAATTTTGGGATGGCGGCGGAGCTTATATCGATTTTACAAATGAAGCCGCTTATCGTTGGTGGATAAACCAAGTGCAACAGCAATTGCTTGCATACGGCATAACATCCACTTGGAATGATAACAATGAATATGAAATTTGGAGCCAGGACGCACGTGTCAATGGATTCGGGTACGAGCTACCATTCCAAACGATCCGCGCTCTCCAGCCGCTTTTAATGATGAAAGCCTCATTTGAAGCACAAGCTGAACATACGCCAAAAGAACGGCCTTTCTTAATTTCACGTTCTGGCGCCCCTGGCATGCATCGTTATGTGCAAACTTGGACAGGCGATAACCGTACTGAGTGGAAAACGATTCGCTATAACATCAAAACAGGCATAAGTCTAAGCCTATCTGGCATTTACAACTTTGGGCACGATGTCGGTGGATTTGCTGGTCCAAAGCCTGATGAAGAGCTCTTCATCCGTTGGGTGCAAAATGGCATATTCCATCCGCGCTTTACGATCCATTCATGGAATGAAGATCAGACCGTTAACGAACCTTGGATGTACGAAGATGCCGTCCCTGCCATTCGTGAATTGATCCAACTACGGTCGATGTTAACGCCTTATTGGTACACAGCGTTTTACCATGCCAGCGCCAACCATGAGCCAATTATAAAACCAACGTTTTTTGATTTTGAAGAAGACACACGCACATGGGAAGACAACGATGATTTTCTCGTCGGCCCATCCATGCTTGTCGCTTCCGTTGTCGAACCAGGCGTTTCCGAACGGACTGTTTACGCACCTGCTCACAATGGCGGATGGTATGATTTTTACACAGGCAACCATGTCGAAGGCGGCACAACAACTACTTTGCCGGCTCCAGCACACCAAACACCGCTGCTCGTCAAAGCAGGAGCAATTATACCTGTAAACGAAGCAAAACGAACATTTGCCAAAAAAGACAAGGACAAACGCGGCTTTTTGCTGTTTCCTAGCCGCGGCGCTGGGCACACATCAAACTACACAATATACGAAGACGACGGCATTACGAAAAATTGGCAGTCTGCACACGCGCTTGTCTCCATCGAAATGACCACAACAGCGGATGCCATTCATGTGACCACAAACGTTGTTTCAAAAGGCTACTCCCTGCCTTATAAAGAAGCACGTTTTACCGTCATGACTGACGATAGCAGACCTTTATTTGTAAACGGGAAAGAAGTGGTGGAGATGGGAGAGATTGTCTAGCAATAGCCTGTTTTGAAATTCAGCAAATGATTTGTGCTCATTACAAATGAGAACATGCTAAGACCCTTAGAATGATCGGTTGTGTTCTAAGGGTCTATTTTGCAAGGATATGCCTACTAAATCATCTTTCAGACGGTAGCTGGGCTATTTTCAGACTCTTGGCTTTTATGGCTTCAATCATCTCGGTCCGTTCCAAGTACCTCTCCGTTTGTGGCATCAAGTTTAATATCATAGTTGTTGCCTGCATTGGTAACTGTTACTTCATAATACGTCACTTGGTCGTCCTTCTCTAACTTCCAGCTGCTTATTGCGCCTTCCGCTTCCGATAAAGCAATATCAACCGCTTCCTGAGGATCAATGATGTTGTCCATGTCCAATGCATCCTCTTGACGCTCCACGCCTCCAGCATCATTTGCATCAAGGGCTTCTTCCCGTTCGTTTGTTACTTCTTGTGTATTTGCGTCTACGATGATCTCATATTCCTTCTCATCGTCAAGTCCTTGAATCTCATATTGCCACGTACCGCGCTCCGCCTCTAACTCGATGCTTGAAATAGAGGCATCAGGATAGACGTTCTCAAATTCAGAAACCGCCGTTTCCATGTCTACTTGAATGTTTGCATTATTCAAGTCTTCTGTGCTATCTGCCCCTTGGCCTTGCTCTGTGCCAAGATCGGCCTCGTGCTCTGGTGCATTGTCGTTATTCCCGTTATTGTCTTGGTTGCATGCCATCAAGGCCATAACCATAAATGTCGAAGCTAACGTAACCTGTAATTTTTTCATAGCAATCTCCTTTGTACATCTGAAAATCTTCCTACCTTTATATTCTCATCATTGCACAATTTAAAACCCGCTATACACTAAAAAGTGAGTGTAAATCCGTGGAGAACCGTGAAAAAACATATTGCAGCCCCGGCAAAATCGTGCAGGCGGTTATCCTATAAGGCTTGCTCCCTACCGTTAATGCTTAAAACCAAAAAACCACCGTTCGGTGGTTTTTTCATGCTGTCTATTAACTTTGTAAATATGACGATACGCATCCTAAAAAGGGAATGGCAAACGTTCAACTTAATCATCATCAACAATGGAGAACGCCTCTGGCAAATGCTCAATAATATCGCTTGGGGTGATAGTGGCAAGGACGTGTCGTTGTTTAGCCAGCAAGTCCGCTGCATAGCCATGGAAAAATACGGCTGATGAGAGAGCAGGTTGAATCCGTTGCCGGGCAACAAGTGCAGCGACCATCCCTGTAAGCACGTCGCCTGAACCGCCTTTGGCAAGCCCGGCATTGCCTGTTACATTGACAGAAATACAACCGCTTGGTTCAGCAACAATTGTGTTCGGCCCTTTCAAAACGACATACACGCCATATTGCTCCGCATAACTCTCTGCTACTTCAAAGCGGTTTTTATTGACATATGAAGCAGATTGGTCAATTAACATCGCCATTTCGCCAGGATGAGGCGTAATCACCGTCGGAGCCGTTCGCTCCCGGACAATCGGCCCACACTCTTTCAAACCATGCAAAGCGTCAGCATCGACAATCAACACACCTTTGAAATGATGAAGCAAGTACGCAACCATCTTAGTCAGTTCAGGCGTGCGTCCAAGCCCAGGTCCGACCGCAATCGATTGCTTATTGGCCATAAAAGCGGCCAATTCAGCTTCTGTAGGGGCAAGATAGCCGTGTTGTTCGCTAAAAATCGTATACATCGCTTCTTTTACGTGGCTGGCAACCACCGGCACATTTTGCGCTACTGTCGCTATCGTCGTAAATCCTGCCCCGCTGCGCACAGCTGCCGACCCAGCCAGCGCTGCTGCTCCTGGCATTGCCTCGCTGCCGGCAATAATGCCAACCCGTCCGTTATCGCCTTTGTGGGCATTCGGTTTGCTCATTACCCAGCTATTGACTACTTCATTTTTGCCCCAAATGTAGCGTTGTGAGGCGAGATGACGTAACGTGTTAGGTGGAATGCCGACCGGGACGACGTCTACTTCTCCGAAATAGGGTTTGGTTTCTTCTAAATAATAGCTTACCTTTGTCCATTGTAAAGTAAGGGTACGGTCTGCTTTTATTGCTTCATGGTTCAGCTCGGCGCTGCCGGCTGGAACGCCGCTTGGCAAATCAACCGATACGATTTCATTTTTCAATTTGTTTAAGCTGCCGATCACGGAAGCATACGGTTCCTTCACTTGGCCACTTACGCCTGTACCGAGGAGCGCATCCACAATAATGTCCGTTTCGTAAAGCATGGCTGGCAATTGGCTCTCAATGTCTTTCCAATACTTCCAACGGTAGCCACTTTGCTCGAATACACGTTTATGTAGTTTGGCATCTCCTTTGTACCGGCTTTCTTCCGGCACAATGAATACTTGTACTTCCGCGCCTTCGTCTTTTAGCACTCTCGCGACAACAAACCCATCGCCGCCATTGTTTCCGCTGCCAATGACAATAAAAAAGCGGCGCTTACGTCCATAGAGGTCCAACAGCTTACGAGCAATTCCGCGTCCGGCATTTTCCATTAGGACAGCGCCAGGGAGACCCACTTTGTTCATTGTAATTGCATCAATGCTCGCCATTTCCTCGCCTGTTACAATCCGCATCGCTACCACCCTTTTTATAATATTCGTTCTCTTCCCGGTAAACTGTAGCACAAACCGGAGATTTTTGCATTTTAAGAGAACTGATTCATCTATTTCCGAAAGAATGTGGTATAGTACTGATACAGTTTCTTTTTTCCTATCAAAGGAAGCAAACGTATTGTGAAAAAGAAAGGTTGAGCGTGCAATGATGGAGAGCAAAGCATTTCGTTTTGCGTGTTGGATTATTGTCCTTTTGTTGATCGTTTACTTAAGTTCGCTGGTTAACTTTATTTTTATGCCGATTGCCGTGCTTTTTCAAACGTTGTTTACGCCAATCGTCATCTCCCTTGTCATTTACTATTTGCTAAGACCATTTGTTAACTTGCTAAACAAAAAACTTCACCGCGGCCTTTCGATTCTCATTGTCTTCCTTGCGTTGGCTGGCCTTGCCACAGCCGCTTTGCTTTATGTCGGGCCGCTTTTACAAAAACAATTTATGACATTCGTTGACAATGTGCCAGGATATGCAAACGATATTCACAACTTATTCGTAGATTTGCAAAAGCAGCCTGCGTTGCAAAATTTCTTGGAAAGTGCCAATTTTTCATTGGATGAGCTTTCTAGAACAATGACTGAAAACTTGCAAGGCTATTTACAGTCGATCATTGACAGCATTGGCTCCTTCATTGGCGCAGTGGCGAATGTCGTCATTATTGCTGTAATTATCCCTTTCGTGCTTTTCTATATGCTGAAGGAAGGCAAGAAGGCGCCGATGATGGTCATTAACCAGTTTCCGGCAAGGGAGCAAGAAGAAGGTAAGCGCGTGCTTGGCGATTTAGATAAAGCCTTAAGTTCCTACATACAAGGGCAAATTCTCGTCAGTGCTTGCGTCGGCGTTCTCTGCCTGATTTGGTATTTAATCATCAAACTAGATTACGCGTTGATTTTAGCGCTCGTCGCCCTGTTTACAAACGTTATTCCCTTTATCGGACCGTGGATTGGCACCGCCCCTGCCGTTATCGTTGCATTATTCGATCAACCTGGAAAAGCGTTGCTCGTCATTGTCGGTGTCGTCATTATCCAGCAAATTGAAAGCAATGTCTTCTCGCCACAAATTATGGGGCGCCAGCTTTCCGTGCACCCGCTGACGATTATTTTTGTTCTCCTTGTCGCCAGCCAGCTTGCAGGTTTTGTCGGAATTCTCCTTGCCGTGCCTGCCTATGCAGTCAGCAAGGTTATTGTCCAGCACACGTACCGGCTTATACGTATCCACAGACGGTCCAAAAACATTAAAACCTAAATGGGCCAGTTTAAAAGAGGGTTGGCAAAAACATAGGCAGGGAATATGGGCAAAATAGCGGTTAGGTCCACGTTGCTTTTTTGCTTAGACGCATTTGAAAGCACCCTAGCAATCATGTCAGCAAATCACCTATTTCAGACTTGGAAAGGATGATCGATCATGCTCTCAGAAAAAATTGTCAAAGCGTTGAACCACCAGATGAATATGGAGTTTCAAGCTGCCCATGATTATATGGCGATGGCTGCCTACTGCCACCATATTAGTTACAATGGCTTCGCCGATTACTTCCTTAAGCAAGCAGAGGAAGAGCGGGAACACGGCATGAAAGTGTATGATTATTTAAATGACAAAGGCCAAAAAGCTGTCTTTGAGGCGATCCAAGCCCCAAAAGCCGATTATGGTTCACTCGTCGCCACATTTGAGGCAGCGCTGGCCCAAGAGCGGGAAGTGACGAAAAGCTATTATAAGGTGTACCAGATCGCCCAAGAAGAACAAGAATACCAAACGCTTTCTTTCTTAAACTGGTTCCTCGACGAACAAGTGGAGGAAGAGGCCACATTTGAAACGCATATTGATTATTTGAACCGCATCAAAGATGATGCCAATGCTCTTTATATTTATGAGCAAGAGCTACGCAAACGAAAAGAAGACTAACCCCTCATCCCCTATCTTTGACGCTCGCCCAATCGAATAAGTCTGTGGTGACATAGGCTAGCGGTAAGAAGGAAGAGGGGGACTTAAATATGTTTCCGTTTCGACAGGGAAAAGCAAACATGCCTGCTACAAGACCACTGCCTCCTGCACCAAGGCCTTTTGTACAAGAATACATTGTTCAAGAAATCCAGCCTGTCTTAACAACGTACGTCACAAACCGTGTCTACCGCCATGTGCACACTTTCCCGCACTCAGCATCCGTTGCCAATGTCGTCCACAATCAGCAAGCTTTTCCCCCTACGCACTATGTTCCAGGCCGACCTCCTCGCTAAGCGAGGAGGTGAGGTTGTTGGAAAGGCCGGCAGCATGAATGCCTGTATTTGGCAGATATATCTCCTCAAAACCGTCCATTCTCGTTAACCTGGTCTAAAAAACGTTGGACTTCTTTCCTTGTCTTTAGTATGACAACGCGCTTTCGCTCTTTTACTTGCTCAAGCGCTTGAATCACTTTGGGCCTGCTTCTCTTCTTGTAATTCCAAACCCAAACAAAAAAAGCCCAATCTAGTTTTTCAGGGCAATCCTCGTTCAAATCAGGTCTTGTTTTTCCATGATAAATCAGTCTTCTTTTTATAATCCTATAGATGCATAACAGTCTAGGCATATCTAAAAATATGACGGCATCTCCTTCATTCAGCCTCATGTCAAGCGTCCTTGAATAATTTCCATCGATAATCCATTTATTTTGGCTTACCGAATCTTTAAGAAACGAATCCCATTCATTGTTCGGGGTTGGCGTCCAATTAGGTTTCCAATAAAAACGGTCTAAATGAATAACGGGCAACGATAAACGTTCACTGAGTTTTCGAGACAAGGTAGACTTACCAGAGCCAGCTGATCCAATGACAACGATTCGATTCATCCCTTTATCCTCCTTGCTCTATTCTAAGATACATACTCCTGATCCTATTCTAAAATGCCCATCAAGGCTCCATTCAAGTTGTTTCCAGCTACAATAAAGCAGGCTAGATGCCAGCCTGCTTTTAAAATAGGACTCTGATACAAAAGAAAGACTCTATTTTTTATAGAAGAATCGATAGCCATTACTCATCCTACAAGCATGCCCGCAATTGCAGCGTTCATTAAGTTGACAAGCGTTGCGGCAATAAGTGCTTTCAACCCATATTTAGCGATTAAAGGACGGCGTTCTGGCACGAGTCCGCCAAGGCCGCCAAGCAAGATCGCGATCGAGCTAATGTTCGCAAACCCACACAACGCAAAGCTCGTAATGACATATGTTCGTTCTGACACCTCGCCCGCAGCCGACACAAGGGCATCAAAACCAATAAACTCGTTGACAATCGTCTTTTGCCCGATAAACGAGCCCGCTTGCACGGCCTCTTCCCATGGGACGCCAATGATCCAGGCCACCGGGGCAAACACGTACCCGAGGATTTGCTCTAGCGTAATGGAACCATAGCCAAACCATCCGCCAATCGTGCCTAAAAACAAGTTGATCAGTGCAATTAAGGAAACAAAGGCAATCAGCATCGCGCCCACATTGAGCGCTAATTTTAGTCCATCCAATGCTCCGTTCGAAGCAGCATCGATCACATTTTTGGACTCGCGCTCGACTTGGAAATGAATGTTGTCCTTCGTTTCGCTTATCTCTGTTTCTGGAACAAGCATTTTGGCCATCAAAAGCCCGCCTGGCGCAGCCATAAACGTAGCAGCAATTAAATATTCCAGCGGAATGCCCATCTGCGATATCCCTGCCATCACAGACCCCGCTACTGTCGCCATCCCTCCTGTCATGACGGCAAACATTTCAGACGACGTCATTTTTCCAATATAAGGTTTAATCAGCAAGGGCGCCTCTGTCTGCCCAACAAAAATATTGCCTGTCGCCGAAATCGACTCTGCCCGGCTTGTCCCAAGCAACTTGGCAATGCCGCCTCCTAAGTATTTGACAACAAACTGCATGATGCCGAAATGATAGAGAATACTAATAATCGCTGAGAAAAAAATGATCACAGGCAACACTTGAAAAGCGAAAACGCTGCCGACTCCTTCCGCTTGCAGGACACCGCCAAAGAGCATATCAATACCAGCAGCCGAAGTGTCAATCGCCGCTTGGACAGCGCCTGTCACTTGCTTAAGCACATAACTCCCTGCATCTGTCCATAAGACAATCACCGCAAAAACGAATTGTAACGCCAGTGCCGTCAAAATCGTTCGCCAGTTAATCGCTTTCCTGTTTGCAGAAAGCAAATAGGCAATCCCAAGCAAGATGGCCATTCCCATTAAGCCCCATAAAAAATTCATCTTTACCTCCTGTATGGTCATTCGTATCGGACTTTTGCTTACTATTCCCGGTGCGCGCCAATTTTTGCACGTTTTCCTGAAGAAACGCACACAATATGGCTAAGCTTATGAAAAACGGCTGGCACTGTCAACCACCATTGAAGTTAAAAAAATTATCAAAAAATCCCACGTCCATTTATTCCTTTTTTTACTATTCGCGATTCCTACAATTCTCTTTCTTGTTACACAAAAAAAGCCTCTTGACTCATTTCGTCAAGAAGCTTTGTGCTGTTGCAGAAAATCGGCCAATTCCTGGGTGTGCTGCTCTGATCCTTTACCAAGGCAGACAAGATGGCCCCACGTATCTAAGCAGATTAGCTTTGAAGAACGAATCCGTTCATGGGCATAATGGGCATGCTCCAAAGGCACGATTGCGTCATTTTTGCTATGAACGATAAGTGTTGGCGCCGTAATCGTTTCTAATTCTTCCTCAAGGGACTGACGCATATGCTGCAAATCAATATAAAAACCGTGCCCTGAGCGCTGAAATTCAGTCATCCGATCAAACAAATACCAGTCTCTGGCGAGCATCCTTTGTTTAATTTCTTCATACGAGAGGGTGCTGTAAGCAGGCGCAATTTTTTTGAATGCATAATCTGGTGAAAACCGAGCTAAAGAAGAGAGGCTCCGCCAGACAAACCGCTCAATGAAAGGATGGAATAAAAAGCGGCTCAATACTGCATCACGGACACTCGCTTCTTGCCACGGCTTCGTGACAGCCCCTTGCAATGTAAATGATTGAACTCTCTCTGGGTAGTGACTCGCTAAATAAATGCCAGACGGCCCGCCAGTTGATGCCGCAATTAAATGGACTTTATCAATATTCAATTCATTCAATAGTTCAATGTAAAAGCTGCACGCCTTTTCAAGCGACTTGCCAATTTGCCTCGATGTTTGCCCATATCCTGCCCGCGACGGCACAATTACGGAATAGCTATTTTGCGCAAGCTCTTCTATCCCCAGTTGTTCCAAGCAGTTGGAATGGCCACCATGCAAATATAAAACTGGCTCCCCTTCTCCGGTTATGGCGTATTCAAGCGTACAATCTGAATACGTAAAAGAAGCGATGCCTCTTTCCATCGGTCTCTATCCCCTTTATATTTATGATAATCCTTTTTTTTCGAATCGCTTTAAATCGCTGTTTTCGCCTGCCAAAATTAAAAGATCATTTTCATAAATGACCTCCTCAGGTGACAAATGGATATTCAGTTGCCCATCTCGTTTATAGCCAATTAATGTACAGTGGTACTTTTTCCGAATGTTTAGTTGGGCAATGGTCTTATTGGCTATCTTTTCCGTCGCCGCCAATTCGACTATGCTGTGCTCATCCGACAGTTCAATATAGTCAATCACTTTAGTGGAATCAAGCAAATGGGCAATACGAATACCCATTTCATGTTCTGGGCGGATGATCCGGTCGGCACCGACTTTCTCTAAAATACGGTAGTGCTTCGCATTGCTTGCTTTCACCCACACATTGGAAACGCCGAGCTCCTTTAAAAGCAACGTAGCAAGGACGCTCTCTTGAATGTGTTCGCCAATCGCCACAACGACATAATCGAAATTGCGGATTCCAAGCGCTTTAAGAGTACGTTCATCTACTCCATTTGCGACAATCGCTTTTGTCGCATAGTCGCTGGCAAACTCGACTTTTTCTTCAGACCGGTCAATGGCTAGAACGTCATGCCCCATTGCATAAAGCTCTTGGCATACACTTATGCCAAAACGGCCGAGCCCTATGACAGCAAACTGTTTTTCCACTTTGTCCCTCCTGAATGCAGGCAAGATTTTAAGTCTAAGAGTGATCTTACTCCTGTGGCAAAAGAAAGTCAACGTGTGCTCAGCAATTTTTATCTTTTCTTTAGGAAGTGACGGATTATACTCATTCTTTTTATTAAGATTTTTGTTTATTATAGCTAGAAAAAATGATATTCTAACAATTCAACCTAAATGCCTGTCTTTTTTATTGGGGTTTACCGTCGACTAATCGGGGTAAATTGAAAAAGAGTCTTTCTCCTTATCCATACAACGAACTTTTAACTGCAGGAAAGGTGGTTTGCGCATGCCGCAAAACTCTGACACAACATCAAGAAAATCCTCCTTTGTCCTCTATGCGTCAGCAACAGGAATGACATTATTCGTGTTATGGGGCATCGTGAACCCTTCCCACTTAGGCGCTACAGCAGAAACGGCCTTAGCTTGGATTATTGACAACTTCGGTTGGTTTTATATGACCATTGCTAGCATTTTCATCCTTTTTGGTTTTATTGTGGCCGTCACGCCATTTGGCAAACTTAGGCTCGGCAAAGACAACGACAGGCCTGAGCATTCTTTCATTTCATGGGTCGGGATGCTGTTCGCGGCTGGCCTTGGAGTCGGGTTCGTCTTTTTTGGCGTAGCTGAACCTATTCTTTACTATATGGACCCGCCACCTGGCTATTCGTTCAACTTGCCAGAAGAGTCGGCGAACGCTGCTGCGATCGGGCTCCGTTATGGCGTGTTCCATTGGGGGCTCCATGCTTGGGGGGCATTTTCAGTCGTTGGCTTAACGCTTGCCTTTGTACAATACCGCAAAAATCGGCCGGCCCTGATTAGTTCTGCCTTTTACCCCATTCTCGGTTCTAAGACAGACGGTTGGATGGGCAAAACGATTGATTTGCTTGCGGTTATTTCTACTTGTGCAGGTGTTGCAACGACATTTGGCTTAAGCGCTTTGCAAATTTCAGGGGGCATTTCCTTTTTAACGCCGCTGTCGAACAACATTCCTTTACAGCTATCAATTATTGCCGTCATCACTTGTTTGTTTTTATTTTCCGCCGTTGCCGGAATCAATAAAGGCATTAAACGGCTCACGAATTTAAATTTGGTGCTTGCTGGCATCTTGCTGTTATTCGTTTTATTTGCAGGACCAACCATTACACTGCTTGAAAGCATGGTGACGACTTTAGGCGGCTATTTGTCCAATGTCGTGTCAATGTCATTAACGATGACGCCTTTTTCAAATGATGAATGGCTTGGGTCAAACACGATTTTCTTCTGGGCTTGGCATATGTCATGGTCGCCATTTGTCGGCTTGTTTATTGCACGGATTTCAAAAGGGCGCACCATCCGCGAATTTATCGCAGGCGTCCTGCTCGTCCCGACGCTCATGGCAGTCGTTTGGTTTTGTGTGTTTGGCGGTACCGCCTTAAATATTGAGATTTCCGGCTTGTTCCCCCTTGCGGAGATTGCTCAGTCTGAAGTGGAGCTTACTCTTTTCTATATGCTGCAAAATCTCCCGTTCACCACGATTTCGAGCATTTTAGCAGTCATTGTCGTCGGAATCTTTTTTGTCACATCCGCCGATTCAGCTGCGTTTGTACTCGGGTCGATGACATCGAACGGCTTGCTTAATCCAAGCTTTAAATTAAAAATGCTGTGGGGCGTATTAATTGCTGGCACAGCGTCCGTCCTCCTAATAAGTGGAGACGGAGGACTAGATGCCTTACAGACTGCTGCGCTGACAGCTGCCCTCCCATTTGCGTTCATTTTAGTCTTTATGCTGGTCTCGATCGGCATTATGATCGCGAGAGACTGGCGAACGGAGCAACGAAAGGCACGCCTTGCACACGATGAAGCATTAAAACAACGCTTAAAAGAAGAAGCGTACGAAGAACTGCGACAAGATTTAAGCCAAGAGTGGCGTGATGAACTTCGCAAAGAACTGTTAGCCGCAGGGCGCAACACAGCGGAAATGCTCCACTTCCAAACGACAGAGGATACAGCCATTGTCGGCAAAACACTTGCCGAAGTCGGCTTCCCTCCTCACGTCAACGTAAGTGCAATTGAACGGGGCAATGATGTGATCTCCCCTTCCGGAAGCACGGAAATTAAAGCAGGCGATTATTTGTATATCCTTGTGGAAATTCAGCAAAAAGAAGCGTTGCAGGCGATTTTACGGGAAACGAAATCGGGGAAGTAACCATGATTGTTTGAGGTTCTCCTTTTAGGGGAACCTCTACTTTTTCGGGTACTAATAAAGCAATTATATATAAGCGCTTTCACTTTACTAGGTATTTGCTCCTATTAAAATAATTTGACAACTATTATAGATTTTATGTAAAATGAAATTAAAAATTGGGAAACTAAGGGGGCTACGCATATTAAAAAAAGACTTTTTCCAGTTGTCTTAACATTGGCAACGACAGTCGGTCTTGCAGCATGTGGGGGAACGGACACTGGCACGGGGGGAAACGGGAACGAAGCTGAAAACAATGAAGGAAATGCCTCATCCGAAGACCCTCAATTTCTAAATCTTTTAACTGGTGGCACAAGCGGGACTTATTATCCACTTGGAGGAGAAATGGCCACTTTTATTTCCGACGGCACTGGCGTCGAAACAACGGCCCAATCATCTAATGCTTCAGCCGAAAACGTAGCGCAATTAAGCAGTGGCGACGCAGAGATTGCGTTTGTGCAGACAGACGTAATGTCCAATGCGGTTGAAGGCGTCAATTCTTTTGAAGGGGAGCCTGTTGACAATGTGCTTGCGCTCGGCTCGCTATACCCGGAAACCATTCAAATTGTCACCACTGCCGATTCAGGCATTGAGAGTGTCGAAGACCTTGCCGGCAAATCGGTATCTGTTGGAGCTCCAGGATCAGGTACATATGTAAATGCTGAACAGATCCTCGAGATTCACGGCATGAGCATGGATGACATTAATCAACAGCCTTTAAGCTTTGATGAATCGACGAGCGGCATACAAGACGGCAACATTGACGCAGCCTTTATTACTGCCGGAACGCCCACAGGGGCTGTCGAAGGATTATCGGCGACAAATGAAGTCGCGATTGTGCCAATTGCTGAAGATAAAGTCAATGAGTTAATCGAAACGTATCCATATTATGCATCCGATGTCATTGAAGCTGGTACTTACGGAATGGAAAACGAAGTCCAAACAGTAGCTGTGCTTGCAATGATTGCTGTCAGCGATACATTATCGGAAGACTTGGTCTATAATATGACCAAATCCATTTACGAAAATGCTGAAAACATGGCACATGAAAAGGCGCAGTTTATCAAGCTTGAAAACGCATTAGATGGCATTGGAACAGACGTTCATCCTGGCGCCCAGCGTTATTATGATGAGCAAGGCGTATCAGCAAAATAACGGAGATAGGTTAGAAAAAACCGGCTGTCAAACCGACAAGGCTCTTGCGGCCGGTTTTCTTATTCCAATAAGGAGGATTCATGGCGCGTTTGTTGTTAACGAGGAAATATTGGGTCGGTATTGTATTGTTGCTGTTGCTTGCCACTTCAGTGCTCCTGATTCCTTTTCGTACCGCTCTCGTTTTTTATGAAGAAAACACGACCTCCATTTCCGCCTATCTTCCCCTTAAACCTGGGGATACGTTTGAGATTATTTATACACACTCTATTCATCGATCAGATGTAAGTGAAAAATATGTTATTTTAGATAACCTTACTATCCAGCAATACGAATTTGTTTTTGAAGAGTTTGGCATCGGCATGCCTTCCAACGCAAACGGCAAAGAACAATTCGTCATGGAAGACGGAAAGTATTACATACGAAATATGGAAAACATCTTTCCATCCTTTGCACTACGAACTGGAACAGTCGTACCAGAACACCGGCTAGTGTGGGGACAGCATGCTGAACATATAGCTTGGTTCGCTGATTACTTTGATCCAGGCGCTTGGTTTACTGTCAAAATGGAACGCCTCAATTTATGGCAACGGCTGAAAGGAGAAGAAATAAATGACAAATAATGAGCATCAGCTTTCGCTTGAAGAACAGAACAAGCTAATGGAAAAATATGATGCCGAATCACGCACACGCAAATTAACAGGCATCTCAGCCGGTATTGTCTTTGTCGGCCTTCTTGCCTTCTCGCTATTCCAGCTCTATACAGGTGCATTCGGCCAATTTACCGCATATATCCAACGCACCGTCCACTTAGGCTTTGCCTTAACATTGATCTTCTTTCTATTCCCGGCAAAGCGAAAGACAAAAAAAGACAGCGTTCCTTGGTATGATTACGTTCTTATATTGGCTTCCATTATTGTGTGTGGGTACTGGCCAGTTTTCTATGACACACTTGTACAGCAATTTGGCGGAATTAGCACGGCTCAGCTAATTATCGGAGTTACTGCCATTATGCTCGTATTGGAAGCGACAAGGCGTGCAGTCGGATTGCCAATCATCATCATTGCAGGCTGCTTCGTTCTTTACGCTCTTTTCGGCCCTTATATGCCTGGCATGCTCGCACATAGAGGGTTATCGTTGGAACAATTTGTGCAATCGATGTTTTTTACGACTGAAGGCATTTTAGGAACACCGCTGCAAGTGTCGTCCACTTACATTTTCTTGTTTTTATTGTTTGGTGCCTTTTTGGTTCAAACGGGCGTCGGCAACTACTTTAATGACCTTGCTATTTCGATCGCAGGGCGGCGCGTTGGCGGGCCAGCAAAAGTCGCGATTTTTTCAAGTGCTTTAAATGGTACGATTTCAGGGAGTTCCGTTGCCAACACCGTTACCACCGGCGCCTATACGATTCCAATGATGAAACGACTAGGCTACAAACCTAATTTTGCCGGTGCAGTAGAAGCAGCCGCTTCTACTGGCGGCCAAATCATGCCGCCAATTATGGGAGCAGCCGCGTTTTTAATGATTGAATTTGCTGGCGTCGGGTATTGGGAAATCGCCCGTGCCGCTCTCATTCCAGCTATTTTGTATTTTGCCGGAATTTGGATTATGACTCATTTTGAAGCAAAGCGTCTAGGTTTACTAGGCTTACCTAAAGAGAGCATCCCGAAAAAAAGCGTCGTTTTGAAGAAAATCCACTTGCTATTGCCGATCCTTGCAATTGTGTATTTGCTATTTGCGGGCTTTAGCATTGAGCGTAGCGCCATATACGGAATCGGTATTACGATACTGGTTAGCCTGTTCTTAAAAGAAACACGCATTACGCCAAGCAAGTTTGTCCTTGCCCTTACAAGCGGGGCTCGTACTGCTCTTGGCGTAGCAGCAGCAACGGCTTGCGCAGGCATTATTGTCGGTGTAGTCACCAAAACGGGATTAGGCCTTAAGCTTGGCAACGGCATTGTAAACATGGCTGGCACTTTAACTACTTCTGTCGACATTCAACTTTTGTTGACACTTGTGTTCACGATGATCACTTCGATTATTCTTGGGATGGGTTCACCTACCACCGCCAACTATATCATCACATCAACAATTGCCCTGCCCGCGATTATCGCCTTAAATGGGCAATTGGAGGCAGCCATCCCTATTTTAGCTGCCCATATGTTTGTTTTCTATTTTGGCATCGTCGCAGACATTACTCCTCCGGTAGCCCTTGCTGCATTTGCCGCCTCTGGGATATCAGGGGGAGAGCCAATTCGAACAGGCGTCAACGCCACAAAATTGGCCATTGCCGCCTTTATTATCCCGTACATGTTTGTATTGCAGCCGCAATTGCTAATGATTGACTCGACTCCTTTCCAAGTCGCGGTTGCCTTCATTTCCGCCCTTCTAGGCATGATCGCCATTGGCGCTTGCATGATCGGTTTTTGGTATAAAAAACTGAACTGGCTTGAACGACTTCTATCGTTAGCAGCTGGGCTCTTGCTTATTTATCCAGAAGGGTACAGCGATGCAATCGGCTTGCTTTTATTTGTCGCTTTAATTGGTTACCAACTCATCGGCATGAAAAACAACAACAAAACACAGCAACATAGCGCAGAAGGCTAAGCATGAGATAAAGCAAAGCACGATGGCTAAGGCCACCGTGCTTCTTTATTCATGATTAAAACGATACTCCATCTCAACGAAATCGTAAACATCGCCTTTAATTTCCCGCTTATGGGGGCTTCTTTTTTCAAAGCCGCACTCTTCAGACACATGAATGGCCCGTTTATTATCGGCAGCAACAAATAATTTGACAGCCGTTATCTCTTCGAAATTGTTTTTAATAAAGGACAAACAATTTTGCAAAAATGAACGGCCAAATCCTTTGCCTATGTAGTCCGGTTTCATTCCGAGCCCGATCTCGGCCACATCCTTTTTCGGTTTGATTCCAAGAAACCCTACCATATCTTCGTCTTTATAGACGGCATATTGTCTTGCACTGCTTTTTACAACATCGATAAATGCGTGCAATCCAAGCTTTTCAACGTCAGTATGATAAAAAGCATAAGCGCCCTCATATTCCCATTGGTAAGCAAGCCATTTCGCTTGGTCTTCAGACATGGCTACAAAGCGCAGTTCCATTTTTCGCGAAGCCTCCCTTTCACACCCTTTTCCTGTTAGTCCATATACGGCTGTCTTTCGTTCAACTGATTGCGGATAATTGAAAATTGTTCTAGCGTATTCCGGTTTGCCGATAGCGGCGGCAAATCATCAAATGAAAAGAAGCCAACGTTGCTCGTTTCCACGCCTGTTGTTGCTGTTCCCCCGGTGATCGTACAATGCAAAACCAACTTATAAAAATGGAACATATGAGGCGGATGACGATGTTTCTTCGTATCGAACAGGGCAAGCACCCGCTCGTATTTACTATCATAACCAGACTCTTCTTTAATTTCTTTTACGATGTTTTCTACAGGCGACAATCCCACTTCACAATAGCCTCCTGGCAGCGCCCACGTGCCGTCCGTTTCTTCTTGCACGAGCAAAATATGGTTGTCCTTTGTGACAACGCCACGGACATCAATTTTCGGCGTCTGGTAGCCGTTTTGTTGGACAAACGTTTCCTTCACGCTCGCAGCATTAAGATTTTTCGCACATGCCATCATTTCGGCACTTATCGCCAACAACTCGTCATAGCGTTCCATGTCGTATTTGTCTTTTGTAAATGTAATTCCCGCCTGCGCTAAGGCTTGAATACGCTGCGCCCAGTTAAGCCAATCTAAATTCACCCGAGTATCCTCCTTCTTCTTGCTGTTGAAGCAGCGCAAAAAACACAGCTCTAAAAAAGTTCGGCTATCCCTCTCGCCACGTTTTGTTTGCGTATCCAATTCTACGAATGCCCCTCCCTAAATCATATCAATAATTAGCCTTGCTGCAACCCTAGGAACGGGGCCAGCTTGTGGACCTTTCCAATTCGTTATGATGAAAAACAGGCATTTGACGTATACGAACGACCCAGGACAGAAACACTGTTAGTAAAAAGGAGGAACGTCCTATGAAGCATTCCTTGCTGTTGCTTTGCAAATTTATCGCTTCCTTTATTGCTTTTACAATTGGATTTTTTTATTTTTCAGAAGCGACCTTTGTTGATGTCACTACATTTGCGCTCCTCGTCACCGTCGTTTCCTACATCGCCGGCGATTTGTTTTTGCTTCCCCGCTTTGGAAACACGATTGCTCTCGTTGGTGATTTTTTGTTCACATACTTGGCTGTATGGATTTTCGGGTCCGTTTTGTTCCATAATTACATGCTGATTGCCTGGGGGAGCATCCTTTCCGCTTTCGTCATCACAGTCGGTGAAGTTTTCGTGCACCGTTATATGTTAAAACATTCCCGTTCTGTTGAAACAAACGAGAGAACGCAAACACGTTTTGCTTTTGACACAGAGTTCGGCGAAGACGAGGACTATTCGGAGATACAAAAGAAAGAGGACTAACCATCCTCTTTTTTAGCCGAGACTTCACAAAACGATCAAGCTACCAAGTTCGCAGACAAAGCGCCGCCCCTTTTAGCCGCGGTGCTTTTTTTTGTGTTTCCTTTGGAAAAATAAACGTCCACGGCATGCTTACGTGAGGTTTCAAGCCAAGGCGTTTTAGCGAAAAATGATTGGCTGCCACTTCCTCGCCGTCCTCTAAATAGACATACTCCCGCTCTTCATTTGGCCACTCCCCGTTCCCTGTATGCTGAACGAGAACGGTCACCAAAAGATCGCCACGGTGGTTAAGCGCTTGCCATAGCGGGAGAAACGGCTGCAGTTCCCCTTGCTGGGCTGCAAACACGTTTTTGATTGCTTGTACATCCTTCTCCGAAATCGTCCGTTGCCAGGCCTCTTCAAATTTAAGCGTTTGCATCAAGGGATCCTCCTTTCAATTGTTTCACATAACAGCGGCATTCATGGACCCGTTTGAAAGCGTTCCGTACTTCCTCTTTCCGATCACCACTGTAGTGGGCAAAAACGCCTACGGGTGTAATGCCTTGGCAGTGGCTATGTATATTCCTTTTCGCTTCTTCGGCGTCCATGTATACATGAAGATAGCTCGTGTGTTGTCTAAAAAGGTGGCGCTTGTACCATTGGTTAGCAGCCGGATCTTCCCTCGTCCACGCTTCTAAATAATCAAGGCTGTGTGCATGTGCTGCTTTTTCCACTTCAGCAAGCAACAAGGAGGCAATGCTTCTTTTACGATAATCAGGATGAACGGCAATGTGCCAGATCATTCCGCCCTTTCCCTCTTTTAAGGAACAGACGGGGCGGCTATCGCTATCAAGCTCAACGTCAATAAGTCCGACTAGCTGGCCCGCTTCGACGCAAACCAATTCAATTGCGGGATTACGGTACCTTTCTTTCACTTGCAGGACATTGTCATAATAAGGCGTGTCCATAAAAGCAAGCACCCGCAAGCACAACCAGTCTCTCTCGTCATCAGCAACATACGTGCGCACTTCCACTGTCATTCACTCTCCTACGAATTGGTCGTCATATGCTTTCCTTACTTGCAGGAGACCCTTCTCCATGTTTTCCAAGCTTTCAAACGCAAAAGAAAAGCGGATCGATGCCTGTCTCTCCTCTCCGTAAATAAATCCAGGATGAATGACAACGCCTCTTCTGTGGCAAGCAGTCACAAAACGTTGCATATGAGGCGCTCGCTCTTTTCTAAAAGTAAACCAAATGAAAAAACCGCCTTGCACGTCTCCACAAGACCCTAGTTCGCCAAAGTGTTTCTGGAGCAAACCAAGTAACCAGTCTTTCCGCTCCCGTAAATGTTCTTTCAATGTCCATACATGGCGGCGGTACGTACCGGTTTCCAATAGGTGACGGCAAACAAATTGGGACAACATGCTCGAACCATAATCCGTTTGCATCCGCAAGTCGGCCAACTTCTGGACAATATCGGGCGGTCCCACTAACCAGCCAATCCGGAAACCTGGGCTAACCGTTTTTGAAAAACTGCCTAAATACAATACTTGTCCTTTTCGATCATAGGCTTTTAATGGCTTTGGCCCTTCTTCAAATGACAAATCGCCATAAATGTCGTCTTCGATTATCGGCATCCTTGTTTTGCCTGCAAGCAAAAGCAACTTGCGGCGCGCCCCTTCATCAAGCGTCATTCCTGTTGGATTGTGGTGTGTCGGGTTCACATATAACGCATGGGCACTCTGCTTGGCCAACTCTTTTTTTGCATGGTTGGCTGCAAAATCAAGAGGCGACGTCCGGATGCCCAAGCTTGCGAAAAACGTTAAAGACCGCAAATAAGAAACAGGCTCGTGGAACAACACACTGCCCGTCTGCAAAATCCCTGTGCCTATTAACTGCAAGCCGCCGAGCGCTCCGGAAACAATTAAGATCGAATCAGGAGATGCTTGAATCCCCTTTTCCTGTAAGTACACAGATAGTGCCTGTCTTAACCCTTCATCCCCTCTCCCATCGCCATAATCGAAACCAACATTTTGTACAGCCATTGCCGTGAGCGCTTCCTTGATTGCATTCTTTGGCTGCAATTCATGAGCAAGCACCCCTTTGCTTAGCTGAATAAGAGTAGCATCGTTTTCCCATTCGTTCAAATGCTGGACAAGCGCTTTGTTTTTCGGATAAAACGACCATTTCGCCAACTCTTTCCATACAACGCCTTCTTCATTGCCAGAATCGTTGCTAACAAAAGAGCCTTTTCCTTGAATCGAAACAATGATGCCTCTTGCCTTTAAACGGTCTAAAGCTGCTATGACAGTGCTTCGGTTTACCTGATAATAGGCAGCAAGCTCTTGTTGGGTCGGCAGCTTCATCGTCGGATACCATTCGCCAGCTTCAATTTTTGCGCGAATGTCAGCCGCAATTTTTGCACGTTGCCCTGAAATGATGCTCACTCCTTCTAGTTGTTGGTTTTATTTTCTCATAAGTTGTTGGTTTCTCCAAACCAGATTTGCCTTAGGCTAGACCCACTAGCTTAAAAAGGAATGATTACCATGAAACTCATTTTTGTTTACGGAACAGCTGTCCTCCTATGGGCTTCGGCTTTTCCCGCCATTCGTGCGAGTCTTGGTTATTACTCACCCGAGCACCTTGCCGCTTTAAGGCTTCTCATTGCCTCGGCTGCCTTGCTTCTCTTTGCCTTGGCTGCGCGTATCCCTTTGCCGAAACGAAAAGACATGCCCGCCATTTTTTTGCTTGGCTTTTGCGGCTTTTCTGTTTACCATGGCGCACTTAGCATTGGGGAAAAAACAGTCGAAGCCGGCACAGCATCACTGCTTGTGTCGACGACGCCGCTTTTTTCAACGCTGCTTGCAGCCCTGTTTATGAAAGAGCGCCTGCACCTAAAAAACGGGATTGCTGCTCTCATAGCATTTATAGGGATTGGGATCATTATGCTAGGCAGCGGCGCTTCGTTTCATTTGCAGCTAGGGGCACTTATTATCCTCGTAGGCGCTTTTGGCGAAAGCATCTATTTTGTTTTTCAACGCCACCTTTTGCCGATATACGGTTTTCTGCCACTGACTATTTATGCCATTTTAACAGGGACGCTGTTTATGCTGGCGTTTACCCCTGGCCTAGGGCAAGTGGTGTTAGCTGCACCTTCCTCTGTCAATTGGACCGTTTTGTACTTAGGGCTTTTCCCAACGGTTATTCCTTATTTTTGCCTCGCCTATGCTACAGCAAAAGTTGGCGTCTCAGAAGCTACGAGCACTCTGTTTTTAACCCCGGTCGTGGCGCTTTTTCTTGCTTGGCTTTGGCTCGGGGAGACACCTGCCTTGTTGTCTCTTGCAGGCGGTGCACTTACTCTTGCAGGAGTGGCGGTTGCCATAACCGGAAAACAAAGTTAACAATACGGCGAAATTTGCATAGTTATTGCTGCCGAATGATCGCGACAGAATCGGCACCTTTTTGAAATTGATAAGACACCCGTTTTTCCGTGACCGTATATCCTTTTTGCCGAAGGCGTTTAAAAAGAGGGTCCACATGGACGGACCGCTTCCCATCCAACGAAACAAGCGGGAAAACACGCACTTCTTTTGCGACTCTTAGCAATTCATCAAGTGTAGACTGGTGGAAGGCATCATCCAATTGTTCACTATAGGTGAACAAAAAATGAGCTGACAAAACAAGGTCAAACGTGTGATTGGCGAATGGCAGCTTTGGCAAAACAGCGGCCACATAACGTTCTGGCCGCCTGGCCATATCTTCTGTCGCCAATAGCAGTGCCTGCTTTCGTTGGGCAGCCAACGCAGGAACGTCGGCAACATTTGTCCAGATGTAATCCTTTTTGGCTTGTTTGATTTTATCAATTGTATGACCAAGATCCGCCAGCCCTTTTTGTCGAATCGTTGCTTGCGAGAGCTGATAGGCCATGTCGCTTGCTGTTGCATCTATGCCTAAATCAGCAGCTTCCTTTGTAAAAGAACAAGCACCCGCCGGACAGTCAAGTATACGGCGCCCTTGAAGCTTGACTGTATCTAGGTCAAACATGGCCACATATTCAGCAAATGTCCTGCCGATAAACACAACTCGATCTAATTCTAAACTCACCTTTACTCAACTCCGGCTAAATTCAAAATTGGTCAATCGCTTCAAACAGTCTTTCCTTCAAAGACCGACTGCTTTCTTTATTTCCTGTAAGAATGGCTGGCTATATGCTCTAGCCCGTTCCGCCCCTTCAGCCAGTAGGCGGTCCACTTCTGGAGATGCCAATAACTCGTTGTACCTACGTCTCGGTTCGCTCATAAACTCATTGATCGCCCAATACAGCTCTTTTTTAACTTCCCCCCAGCCAATGCCCTCAGCAAACCGGGCCCGCATCGCTTCCACTTGCCGTGGCTCAGCAAACTCCTTATAAAGGGTAAATAAGTTAGATGTCTCTGGATCTTTTGGCGCTTCTGGCGGCAGTGAATCGGTTTTGATCCGATTCACTAGCCGTTGCAGTTCGTTCGCCTCTGAAAACAGAGGGATGGTATTTCCATAGCTTTTGCTCATTTTTCGGCCATCCAGCCCAGGCAAAACAGCAACGCTTTCTTCGATGTGGACACGAGGCTGCTTAAACACATCGCCAAAGACATGATTAAAGTGCCGCGCTACATCACGGGCAATTTCAATGTGCTGGATTTGGTCACGGCCAACTGGCACAATATCTGGCTGAAACAACAGGATATCAGCCGCCATTAAAATCGGGTACGTAAACAACCCCATATTGACGCCAGCATCTGCTTCCTTGCCTGCTGCCTGGTTTTCATCGATTGCGGCTTTATAGGCATGGGCGCGGTTCAAAAGTCCTTTCGGCGCTACACATGCCAAAATCCAACTAAGCTCAAATACTTCCGGCACATCGGATTGACGATAAAAAACCGACTTTTCCGGATCGAGGCCAAGAGCTAGCCAAGTCGCAGCGATTCCTCGTGTCAATTGCCGCATTTCCTCGCTGTCAGTGATTTTCGTCAAGCCATGGGCATTGGCAATAAAATAAAACGACTCTAAACCAGTCTGCTTTGTAAAAGCAAGCGCCGGCTTAATCGCGCCAATGTAATTGCCAAGATGGACTTCCCCAGTGGGCTTAATCCCAGTTAAACTCCTTGTCGCCATTGCGTTTCCTCCTTTTGTTTTTAACTATTTTTGAACGCCAAAAAGGGCTACCCATCCTAAAAAAGGACGGATAACCCGCGGTGCCACCTTCATTCGCTCCACAAAAAAGCGCTTCTCAAGACGCACAGAAGTCTACTGCTTCAATGCGCTGCCTTTTTTAACGGCAAGGCACCCGCTTCGCCTACTCTCTCTTTCAGCCAAGAAGCTCCGAAGCCCATTCCGCCTTGCTCCTGCACTGATTTCCACCAACCATCAGCTCTCTAAAGCATTCCACAACGCGTACTTACTCTTCTTCATCGCTTAAAACGTTTTTTCTATCATAGCCGATTTGATCAAGGCCTACAAGGGAAATTGGCTGGCTTATTGCTCTCTTTTTTTACAGACGAAGACCACTTCACTACTATCGTTTGTTATAACCGTCTCGTCCCAGTCTTTATAAACATGAATGATTTCAAAACCATACGCCGTTAAAAGACGTTCCATTTCTTGCGGAAACGTGTAGCGCAAACGAATATGGCTTCGTTTCTCCTTGATGATAGCGCCAACGTTGTTTTTGTACTTTCTTATCGTCGTATAATGTTGGATTTGCTTGAGCGCGTCGTACTCACTGACCGTATAAACATCGACTGTAAAGCTCGTTTCCCTATCTACGTATGTCCGCCAATACTCCTCCGTGCAGGGCTGAAGCAATTCTTCCTGACTCGGAAACCGTGTATCAAAAATGAACACGCCGCCGCTATGCAAATGCCTATTGACAGAAGCAAGCAGCTGATTTTGGGCCTCGTTTGTTAGAAAATGTTGAAACGAATGGCCAACACAATAAATTAATTTGCTTTTTAGCGGCAGATTCAAGTTTGTACAGTCTTGCTCGACCCATTCAATTGGCAAGCGGGCTGCTTTTCTTCTTGCCTCGTTTAGCATCCCTTTATGGACATCGACACCTACTAGCTCAAACCCTTTTTCAGCCAATGGAATTGTTGCTCTCCCTGTTCCACATGCCAAGTCAATGATAAGCCCCTTTTGCTTGGCTGCCCATTTTAATAAGAATGGAATTTCGCTTTCGTGTTGGCCATTTTCTTGATCATATAATAGAGGGTCATGGTACTCCTCGAAATTGTCAAAATCGATCATTTCACTCACTCATTCCGTCACTATCGGATCTTTTCAGTCACAATGGCTATAGACGCCACGTACGACGAGATTATGCACATCGCAGCCCCAAACAACGAAGTGATTCGTTCTAATTTCTCGTCTAAAGTTCAAAAAAACCAATTGTTTTCACATCGGCTAAAGAAGATAAGTAATCATCAATGATATAATTTTCAAAATTCGTTTTATCTACCTCTGGCAAGCCTGCGAAAAAGGCGACCAAGTTATATAATCTGTTTATCGTTCCACCAATATAACAACCAGACACCGTCTCAAAATCATCTGTTTCTAAAATGACGAGTGAACCAATTGTAAGAATCGTGTCGGTATTCGTTAAAGGAATGGATTTTTGAGCTAATTGTTGAAATGCCATATCATTGACACTTTTTACTTTGCCATTAAGAAGCGCAGTAATGGCTGAATCATATATCCCATAAATTCCACCTATTTTATTCCTTTCAGGTATCTCATGCTCGATCAAAAATGGTTTGAGATCTTTATCAGACAAGGAAAGGGGCTGCGCTTTTAAAGTGTTTATGAAAAAGTCATAGACATTCTTAATTGGCCAAGGTTTATATCTATTTTTTGTTTTCTGGTACAACGTATATTTGTCCAATTCAGCTAATCTCCGTACGTTCCCAAATGTAATGGACAAACATTACTTTTTCGCCATTGAATTCAAATACTTCCTCACTAATGCCGACTTTTTTAAAGCCGTTGTTTTCCATCGTTTTTTGAGAGGCAATATTGTTGCTTGTCGTTTTTCCTTTTATTGTTTGAAAGCCTTTTTCCGTTTCAAGTAACTGTTTTAATGCGTTAGAAGCAATTCCTTTTCCCACATAATTTTCTCCTACTCTAAAGCCAACTTCGGCCACGCGCTTAGGCTTATCAATGGCAACAAGATTGATTCTGCCGACTATGTTTCCCCTTTCATCCCTAATTAAATAAAATCTCGAGTTAGTGTCGTCTTGTTCAGTCAGCAGCTCTCCATGTCTAAATTTAAACGTTTCAAATTGATAATATGCTTCGCCTCGGCTTGGCACCATTTGTTCGAAAAAAGCCCGATTATCGGTTTCAAACTTATGCAATTCCTCGGCGTCGCTTTCTTGTAACCTATTAATCGATATACACACGTTGATTCATCCCTTCACCCGTATTCCCCCTCGTTTGCATCATACCATGTTTATTCATGAATGTTTTGACAGTTGGCTAACAATGTATGCAGCATCTTCCCCCACTCCTTTGACAAGGGCAGAACCTCGTTTATATTGCCAACTTAGGCCTACAAAAAACAAGCCGTTTACATTTGTCACACCTCTAACGTGAATTGGTTTTTGCTCCTGATCGAAAACACCATCAATATCAATCCATGAATAATCATTTCTATATCCTGTTGCCCAAATAATCGTTTGAACAGAAACAGGAGAACCTTCCGCAAAATAAGCCTTTGAACCAGTCACGTTTATTAAGCGTCCTTTTAATTTCGCCCTTTTTCTTACTGTATGAAAATCGTTCCCGATAATTGGATCTCTTTTTTGCAGCCACTTTCCGAGTACAGAGTTGATCGTTGCCTTCGAAAGGCCAAGCCTATCAAACCACCAAAATAGATTTTTTCCAAAGACCGACTGGGGCAAAACGTTCGGCTTGTTTCCACAAGCCAGTATGACATCGTGGTGCTCCACTAATTCAGCCGCTATTTGCACTCCTGTATTGCCAGCACCAACAATCAAAATGGGACCAGCAACGATTTGTTCTAGCCCCTTGTAATCGGAAGCATGCAATTGGGCAATTCCAGGATGGATGCTGTTGGCAAGCGGTGGGATAAAAGGCGTGTGAAAGGCACCTGTGGCGATAATGACTTGCTTGGCATCATACGTTTTCCCCTCACTTGTAGTCCAAACCTTAAAGCGATCACGCTTTTTCTCTAGCCTTTCTACCTTTGTCTTGTAAGCAACTGGTAGCTGAAACGTTTCTTTATACGTCCATAAATAGTCGGCCATTTCATCTTTTGTCGGATAACCGTTTGGATCGCCGCTAAAGGCAAGACCAGGCAAGCTGCTGTAACACCTTGGTGTAAACAAAACAAGGGAATCATACCGTTTTCGCCACGAATCGCCTGCCTCGTTTTGCTCATCTACTATAAGAAATGGTCGCTTTTGCTTTTTCAAATAGTAACCAACTGCCAGGCCTGCTTGGCCGCCACCAATAACGACTACATCATACTCCATCATGACCAACCCTTTCCTACAAAAGTCCCAAAAGTTTAGCTACCCAAATCGGCCTACTCTTTTACACCGATTAGCCTCATGCTGTTTAAGGCAACCAACAGCGTAGCGCCCATGTCTGAGAGAATTGCTATCCAAAGGGTTAGCCATCCTGGGACAACGAGGAGCAATGCCGCTAGTTTAATAGCAATTGCAAAAGCAATGTTTGCTTTAATGATGTTCAATGTTTTGCGGCTCAGCTTCACTGTAAAGGGAAGCTTCTTTAAGTCATCGCCCATTAGGGCAATGTCGGCTGTCTCCAACGCCGTGTCTGTGCCTGCTCCGCCCATAGCGATGCCAACCGTTGCCGCAGCAAGTGCAGGAGCGTCATTAACGCCGTCACCAACCATGGCCACATGGCCATGGTTCTCTTGCCATTGTTTAATAAAACGTAATTTGTCTTCAGGCATTAACTCTGCCTGAATATCAGCAACGCCTACAGCTTGGCCGATGGCATGGGCAGTCTGTTTGTTATCTCCTGTAAGCATTACTGTCTTCGCTATGCCTGCTTCATGAAGTTTACGAATCACTTCTTTGCTTGATGGGCGCACTTCATCTGCGACAGCGACGATGGCGAGCAACTCCGTTTCTGTCCCGACCAGCATCGCTGTTTTCCCTTGTTGTTGCAAGCTTTTGATGTTTTGCGCAAATGGCGTTATGTCCCAAGTCGGCAACCGTTCTTGGAACAGCTTCGGACTGCCAACGTAATACGTTTTTCCATTGACTGTTCCTGTAATGCCTTTGCCCGTGAGCGCCGTGACGTTCTCAACCATATAATCGTGATAAGGCAGTTGTTCGTCTTCTGCCTTGGCGACGATGGCAGAAGCCAAAGGATGTTGCGAACGATTCTCTAATGCCGCCACAATTGCAAACAGTTGCCTTTGATCAAGTTGGGGATTCAATAAGGCAAAGTCGGTAACAACAGGAATACCTTTCGTCAATGTCCCTGTTTTGTCAAATGCAATTGCTTTTAGTGAAGCCATTTCTTCTAAATAAACGCCACCTTTGACAAGCACCCCTTTTTTAGCAGCATTGCCAATCGCAGAGACAATCGAAATTGGCGTGGAAATGACCAATGCGCATGGGCAGCCAACAACAAGAACAGCTAACCCTTGGTAAACCCAAGTACTCCAATTCCCTCCCGTAAATAACGGGGGAATGATTGCAACAAGGGCAGCGACCACCATAATAATCGGTGTATAATACTTAGCAAATTTATCGACAAACGCTTGTGCCGGAGCCCGTTCACCCTGTGCTTCTTCGACAAGGTGGATAATTTTTGAAATCGTCGTGTCCTCGACTAACTTTGTAACTTTGATTTCAAGCAGCCCTTCTTCATTTAACGTGCCAGCAAAAACCTCGTCATCAACCGCCTTTTCCACAGGAACCGATTCTCCTGTAATCGCTGCTTGGTTTACAGAAGAATGGCCATGCACCACTATTCCATCCATTGCGATTTTCTGGCCAGGTTTCACAATCATGATGTCGCCAACGACAATATCACCAACATGAACAGTGAACTCTTGGCCATTCCGCTTTATGAGTGCTTCATTTGGGGCAATGTCCATTAACGACTGAATCGACTTTCTCGCCCGGTCCATCGAAAATCGTTCGAGCGCTTCGCTAATGGCGAATAAAATCACAACGACTGCGACTTCTCCCCATTCGCCAATGATGGCACCGCCAATAACAGCCACCGTCATTAACGTCTTCATATTAAATTCAAGCCGCGCTACATTACGAATTCCCGTTTTTAGCAAAGGAAAGCCACCGGCAAGAATTGCTGTTAAAAACAAACCGACCGTTCCGATATTCGACTCGCCATATTTAAATTGAAACACGTAGCCAAACACAAGCAATAAGACCGATAAAAGAATCGAGCGGTGTTTTTTATAAAAAGGAATTTGTGTATATTGAAAAGGCTGCCGCCGGCTCGGCTCCTTTGTCACTTTTAGCTGTTCAAATGCACCTGCTTCCTCCAGCGCTTCTATCGTTGCCTCACCGTAGACGGTTAGTTTCGAGGCACCAAAGTTCACTTTAGCATCTTTGACCCCTGGCAAGTCCTTAACGTTTTTTTCAAATTTCCCTGCACAGTTCGCGCATGTAAAGCCATCTACACGATAGACAGAGGCATGTTCATCCCCCATATCCTAAGCCCCCTTTTATGACTAGCTCCATTATTCAAATATTTATTTGAATGTAAGTGTATCGACAACGATGCGCTATGTCAATCTATTATTCAAACATTTATTTGAATGATGACGCATTTGCCCGTCCAAGCAGAGAATTGACAAAAAAACAGAATCTGTCTAAAATGAATGACACCATTTTCACGACTTAGGAGGGGATGAATATGAACAAGAAAGCAAACGACGGCGACCGTTGTGAAGTGTTTTGTTATGATGAGCAGAAAGTGAAACGAGTCCAAGAAAATGTAAAAAAGGAGACGTTTGCGCCCCTTTCTACTATGTTTAAAGCGTTAGCAGATGAAACAAGGCTGAAAATTGCTTATGCCCTTACAACTGAACAAGAGCTATGTGTATGCGATGTTGCCCATATCATCGGCAGCTCTACAGCAACGGCATCGCACCACTTGCGCCAATTAAAACAAGCCGGCGTCGCCAAAAGCCGCAAAGACGGAAAATGGGTATTTTATTCTTTGCAAAATCCCCATATTGCTGCTTTTATTCAATATTCATTTACACAACAAAAAACATCGGTCTAACACAGCTTTTCTAAAAGTGAGCCGATTTCAAACATTTCCCCCTACGCAACCAATAGCTTGGATAATCCCCGCAACCATCCCTCCGACATACGGTCATGAGATCGAATTCGAGCGTGCGAAATCATCACTACCTGAAGAACAAATGGCAAACAATTATGTCATTTCCCTTGCCAATTAAATGCCTTTTAGGTAACCTTTTCTTAATCAAACATATAGGGGTGGTTCGAGTGCACCGAAAAAAAGTCCCCCGTTAATCTCGAGGTCCTCCATCCATCGTTCATATCACACACTCAAATTGAAACAAAAGGAGATGGATGTGAATGAACATGAATGGACCTGCATCAATGTCGCAAAAAGAAAGACTTCAGACTTGCCATGAAATTGCCAAGAGATTACACGAGGTTTATGGCAATGACGTTCTCGCCATTGGCGTCTACGGATCTGTGTCCAGAGGCACAGATGGCCCTTTCTCAGATATTGAGATGTTTTGCGTACTCCGTGACTCGACTGAAACGGTAGATAAAAGTTATGAATGGTCAGCAGGACCGTGGAAGGCGGAAGTTGACGTTTGTCGTGCAAGTATTCTGCTAAAAGAGGCTGCAACTGTTGAAGAACGATGGCCACTGACACATGGGCCTTACTTCTCTCCGCTTCGTCTCTATGATCCTGAAGGCTTCTTTCAACGCTTGCGGCTCGCAGCTGAATCGCCGACAAAAGAAGATTTCCGCCAAGCTATTCATGAAATCCTTGTAGCGGAAATGTATGAATATGTTGGCAAGCTTCGAAATGTAAACCGAAACGGCCCTTCTTCCTACTTGCCATCCTTGGCATTGCACTTTGCCCACTATGGCGCAATGTTGATCGGCCTCCACAATCAGACACTCTTTTCAACGAGGGCAATGGTCTTGCCTGAAGCGCTGGAACTGCCCCATCGGCCAAAAGGCTTCGACCATGTTGCCGAGTTAGCGATGTCTGGAAACTTAGCAAAACCGACGAAGATCGTGTCAGCCTGCGAAGATTTCTGGAAAGGCTTAGTTGCCTGGGCAGCGGAACATGATTATGTCATTCACTCAAAACGAATCCCGTTTTGAGTAATGTAAAACCGAACATCCTCTGTAAATGAACGGAGGCAGCCTCTCAGTTTGAGAGGCTGCCTTTCGAATCGACTATTCTTTCCGTTTTTGTTCTAAAATCGCATACAGTTCATCCAGCTCTTCTTTTGTTAATGATTCTTCCTCCAAGAACTGGACCAACAATGGTTTTACTGTTCCCCCGTAAACTCTCTTTACAAAAGACTGTGCTTCTGCGTGCTTACACTCTTCTTCTGAATATAGCGGAAAGAAGACATAGATTTTCTGTTCTTTATCCACGCCTACTACTTTCTTCTTCGTTAATCGATCCAGTAACGTACGAATCGTTTTCGGCTTCCAGTCCGTTTGCTCTTGGATCGCGGAGATGACTTGATTGGCTGTTTGCCGTCCCTTTTTCCACAAGACTTTCATTACTTCCCATTCTGCTTCCGATATGCTAGGTGTTTGGTTCGACATCTTTCCCTCTCCTTTTGCCACAACTAATCAATAAATTCCTTTGCTTGACAGAATGGATAAAGTGATTTCAGCAGCCGTGCTTCCATATGCATGGTCTTGCTGTTGAATGTTTGTCGCAAAAAAGTACGTATCCGTTTCAGTTTCGACAAATCCGATAAACCAACCATTTATTGCATGGCCGTTCACAATGCCAGTCCCCGTTTTTCCATAAAGCGTTCCCTTTTGATTTTGTTCAAGTTTCATAACCTCTTTAACGAATTGCACATGCTCTTCTTTAAAGTCCAGTTGGTTTGTATAGAAGGAATGGAGAAGCTCCACTTGTTCTACCGGTGATATCTTCAAGGAAGATTCCAACCAATAGTGATTTAATCCACCGGAAAGATCTTTATTCCCATAGTCTAATTGGTTTACAAAAGATTGAATGTTCCTTTGTTTTATCCGCTCGTCTAACTCTTGAAAGTACCAAGTGACCGATTGGCTCATCGCCGATTTCAAATCTTGCCCGCTATTCCAGGCTTCATCCTCGTATTCGACTCCATCCCACTCTAACCATGAATCATCTCGCCCGATCACTCCTAGTTCCAAAGCCATGAGCGCGGTGTAAATTTTATAGGAAGAATTGGGGGAGACTCTTCTTACACTTTTTTCTTTATTATAGATTTCGAACTGGTCGCTGTTTAAGCTATATAATACAAAACTACCCTCATTTCCTGCAAAATGAGTGCTGTAATCTTCAACAATCGCCTGGCTATCATCAAATTGGTAGCGCTCTGTAGAAACAGCGGTTGCCGTTAAAAAAGGAAATTGAGCAATGACAAAAACGGTGAGAACAGCAAAAACAACCATGCTTTTTAATTGGCGCCGCTTTGACTCGCCAGTAAAAGAAGCAATATTCAAGATCCGTATTTTTAAAGCCTTTTTCGAACTATGCAGCTGGTTCGTCAAATGTAAAAATCGAGAATTTCTTTCTAGAAAACGCATGATTGTCTGGCCATACGTTTTATACTCCCGCTGGCCCAATGTAAGCAAGACCTCCGTATCACAAGCTAATTCCCGATCAAGGCGCATCTCTTTAAAGGCTTTCCATACTAAAGGATGGAACCAATAAACAATTTGGTAAACGACAAATATATAGTTCACTTTAATATGTTTGCTTTTATAATGGTGCAACTCATGCAACAACACATGTCTGATTTCATCATCAGATAGATACAATTCGATATTTTTGGGCAACAAGATGTACGTCTTTAACAATCCAAAGGTCATCGGCGTTTGGATGGCAGGGGATTCTAAAATCGTTAATTTATTCGTTATTTGCAATTCTGCCATGCAATCGCTAAACGCCTTTTGGATTTTTTGATTTTGTATGCGACTTGCAGCTTTTACTAACCGTTGTAGCTTTGCATAATGGTATAAAGTCAATAAGAGGAAAAAAATCATTCCTGTAATCCAGATGGAAACAACCGCAGTATGAAGGAACGTATAGTCAAAGCGACTAACGGACGTGCCAAAATCAACCATCCACTGCTCATTTTGATCCGTAAAACCGAAACGTTCCGAAGATGAATAGGTGGTCTGCTGACGCCCTTGGTCAAAAAAAGACAAGCCCGTCAATAGATGAATCGGTATAAACGGAAGCGTCAACACAGTAATGAGTAAAAACCATAATTGATAACGCCATTTTGCCGATAATTGTTTATAAAAAACGGCTCTCGCAAAAAAGATCACTAGAATCGTTGCCGTTATTAATATAAGAGAAAGTAAAATATGCGGTAACGTCATTTATATCCCCATCTTCCATCCTTTTGCTTCTGACTCCCCACAATCCATAACCATAAAAAATTGTAGCATTCCCATCCGTGAATGTAAATTTCTATTGACAAAAAAGACTACAAATGTAATATTAGATTACATGCGTAGTCAAAGCGCATCACACGTTACGAAAAGGAGTTTTTTTATGCTGAAAACAAAAATGACGTCGTCTATCCTTGTAGGTGCCTGTTTACTGTTTGGTTGTTCGAATGGCAATGAGCAACCGGTTTCCAACGAACCTGAACCTGAAGAGTCTGTCGAGACTGGAGAGGCGGTTTTTAAAGCGTTAGAAGAAGAGTACGCTGCCCGTCTTGGCGTATTTGCTTTAGACACCGGGACAGGACAAACCGTTTCCTATCGCGCTGATGAGCGATTTACCTATGCGTCTGCCCATAAACCACTTGCTGTTGGCGTTCTGCTTCAACAAAAATCAATCGAAGAGTTGGAACAATTGATTACATACTCGGCCGATGATTTAGTAAACTACAATCCAATTACCGAAAACCACGTTGAGACAGGCATGACACTAAGAGAGTTAAGCGATGCTTCGATTCGTTATAGCGATAACACTGCTGCAAACTTAATTTTTGATGAAATTGGCGGGCCAGAGGGCTTTAAAGAAGGACTTCGAGCAATGGGAGACACGGTAACCGAACCTGAACGAATCGAACCTGAGCTCAATAATGTTGAACCTGGAGAGATCCAAGATACGAGTACACCAGAGGCGTTGGCCAAAAGCTTGCAAGAATTTACTTTAGGAGAGGCGCTGCCAGCTGACAAACAGGAACTGTTAATCGATTGGCTAATAGGAAACACGACTGGAGATGCTTTAATACGTGCTGGGGTGCCGGAAGGTTGGGAAGTTGGTGACAAAACAGGAGCAGGTTCCTATGGGACTCGAAATGATATTGCCATTCTTTGGCCACCTGAAAAAGAGCCAATTATTTTAGCCATCCTATCTAGCAAAGACGAAAAGGATGCCGAATATGATGATGAACTGATCGCGAAAGCGACAGAAGAAGTGATCAATCTCCTCACCCAAACAGAATAGTAAAAGGCTGGGACCAGTTTCATCTCCCCACATTCTTAGCTGAAGCTACGATGCAACAACTATGGGAAAAACTATATGGGATTGCAGGAGGTACGGCGTTCTACACAAACGCCTCCTCCTCTCTACACCCATTGAGCAGCAAAAAAATTGCCCAGACAGGCAGTCCATGATATGATTTTTCTGTACGAACATGCCTGTCACACAGGCAACGGCAAATTTTTGTATCTACTTAGAACGTTGCTAAAACCGATAAAACGAGCAAGGATAACGATCCTTCGCTCGTTTTTTGTACAGGGTGATTACAATGAATCAACTGAGAGGCCGGTTCGCGCCCACCCCGTCAGGCGAGCTCCATCTCGGCAACCTTTACGTTGCCTTGCTCTCTTGGCTGCAAGTGCGGCAAGGAGGCGGACAGTTCATTTTACGTATTGAAGACATCGATCGTCCACGGTCAAGGAACGAGCTCGTTGGGCCAATGATGGACGATTTGCACTGGCTCGGTTTGGATTGGGATGAAGGCCCAGATCAAGGCGGAGAAAACGGCCCCTATTACCAATCGAAGCGGCTGCACCTTTATGAAGAAGCACTACACAACTTGCAAAAGCAACAGTTGCTATACCATTGTTATTGCAGCCGAGCTGAACTGCAAGCAGTCGCTAGCGCTCCCCACGGCGTTGCCTCGGAAGGCCAAGCCTATCCTGGAACATGCAAAAGGCTGACCGCGGCGGAGCGAGCTGCCAAAGCGGCCAAAAAGACGCCTTCATTACGCTTTGCCGTAGACAAATGGCCCACTGCTGAAAAAATGGACTTAGAAATGGAGAAGCTGCTCCGCCGCGGCGGCGATTTTGTCGTTCAGCGTGCGGACGGCATCATAAGCTATCAACTTGCTGTTGTTGTCGACGATGCGTTAATGGGCATTACGGATGTCCTCCGTGGCCAAGATTTATACGACTCCACACCAAGACAGCTATTGCTTTATGCCGCGCTCGGATATACCGCTCCCCGGTTTGCACATGTGCCATTGCTTTATGGTCCGGATGGGCGGCGGCTGGCCAAACGGCATCGTGATTTGTCATTGGCAGCGATCCGCGCAAATGGGTGCCGGCCAGAGGACATTGTTGGTCTACTAGCAGCGTTAAGCGGTTTAATTGAGCGCCAAGAACCACTGACCGCAGCGGAATTAATTCCAGAGTTTCGGCTAGAAAAGCTGACGACAGAGCCAATTTTATTGGACACGCATATGCTGCAACTGCTCAACTAACTGATTGATTTGGCTGGCCGCTGATACCTTTTTAAAGGATAGCCAATTGCAGCAGCTGCTTCACAAAGATAGTGGCACTAACTTTTATTATGCAGTACGCGCCATGGAGACCTTACTCCCAACGCGGATCGCATCATGTGGGCCAGACGGCTTAGAACACTTTTCGTTGGTAAATCACATGGGTAATTCCCCAAGAAAGAACATAAACTGCCAAGATAATGAGTGCCGCTCCTGAATATAAAGCCGGGACTGATAAATGGACAACAAAGTCGGTAACTGCTGATAATTGTTCAGCTAAAGATATCACAATAGACGGCCCAATGCCTACGAAAAGGAAGAAACTAATCAGAACAACGATGGAAATAAAGCCCGGTTTAAATATATAGAATAAAGGAAAGGTAAACGAGACAAACAATAAGAATAACCCACTGCCCATGGCAATATCTGCCATCGTAAAAGGCTTATTAAAAACAAACAACGCCAAACTAGTAATTACAATCGCTAAACCCATATAAACAATCGCACCAATGTAACGGGATGCAATAATTTCCGTCCGTGTATAAGGTAAGGAATTTAATAATATGTTTGTTTCAGCTTTTTCATCGTAAGCATGCGTGTTAAAGGGAATAAAGATACTGGCGACGAGAAAAATCAAAACTGGATGAGCATCCATAATAATAAAAAATAAAATAAAGGGAAGATACACGATTAGTTGCCTTTTCTGTAAGATGAGATCACGTTTGATTAAATTAAACATCGTGTGTACCCTCTTTCAAATAGTACATAATATCCTCCAAAGAGGCTCGTTCTATCACAACCGTGTCGCCGAAGATATCGTTCACTGCCTCAATGTTATCCGTTAATGCTTCAAATCCAGTTGCTGCACGATGAGTATGAACAAAGGCCTTTTCTGTGTCCCTATCCAATAGTTCGTTTCTTCCTTTAACAAGGGCATAATTTTCAGCGATATCGTGGATCGACTTATTAAATACCAATTTCCCTCTTCGTATAAAAGCGATATAATCAGCGATCCGATCCAAATCAGTCGTTATATGGGTAGAAAAGAAAATCGTCCGATTGCCGTCAATCATCAATTCTTGTAAAAGATCCAACAGCTCCCGCCTAAAAATAGGGTCTAAGCCTGCTGTTGGCTCATCCATAATGATCAGCTCTGCATGATGGGATAGCGCGATCGCCAATGAAGCCTTCATTTGCATTCCTTTCGAGAATGTCTTTATCGCTTTATTAAGAGGTAATTCGAATTGGTTAACATATTGATAAAACGACGTGTCATCCCAGCGTTTGTAAGCTGGCGCCACAATGCGCTTTATATCTTTTAAGTTCAGCCCTTCAAAAAAAACATTCGCATCATAAACAAATCCAATCCGGTCCTTGATCGCCTTCTCATGCGTTTTATAGTCGAGCCCAAAAACCTTAACTTCCCCGGCATCAGGCTTTAATAAATTCATCATTATTTTTAACACTGTTGATTTACCAGCTCCATTGGCACCAATGAATCCCGTTACAAAGCCTTGCTTTACTTGTAAATCAACATCGTTAATGGAAAAATCTTTAAATGTCTTCGTTACATTTTTTAATTCGATTACATGTTCCATCCTTTTACTCCTCATATAAAATCTTCAATAATTCCTGCAGCTCTTCAACGGACAGCCCGATTTCCTTGCTATTTGCAATGACCGTACTCAGCTGCTCCTCAATGACCCTTAACTTCTTCTCCCTCATAACCTCCAAATTTTGCTCGGCAACAAAAGAGCCTTTTCCGACAATAGAATAAATAAAACCGGCCTTTTCTAACTCCTCATAGGCACGCTTTGTCGTTATTACACTAATTTGTAAGTCCTTTGCGAGTTTACGCATAGAGGGGATTGCCGTTCCCTCTGGCAGCTCACCCGATAAAATAGCCGATTTAATTTGATTCGTAATTTGTTCATAAATTGGCTCCTTTGAACTGTTGGAAATAATGATTTGCATGCCAATCCCTCTTCTGTATTTTGTGAACTACCCACCACTTATCACCCTTGTAGGTCATTAAGTGGGGGCTTCTTGGGTAATCGCCCCTTTTGGTAGCGGACGAAATGGACCAAGCTAACCCTCTTGTTCCAAGAGTTTATCGATTCATTAGGCAGTCGCTAATAAACGAATCCCTTCTTTTTGATATTGATTGCTGAATTGTAACCTCGATCAAGGCTCCGTCCACAAACACATTGATCCCGATATCTTCATATAATGTATATATACTATATGCCCATCATATACAGGCATGATCCGCCATGCAACCTTTATTGCCCTAGTAACCGACGTTGTATAACAGAGATAAAAACCCCTTTTCAATCGATTTTATCGAGAGAAAAGGGGGTCCTTATTTCTACTAACCATCGTGGACAATCCCGATGGCTTACTTTGCTTTCATAAAGTAAATCCCTATTCCAACGTTATAGACAGCGTGGGCAAGGAGGGAGGGAATGATCGAACCTGTAACATAAAACAACAAAGCAAAGAGGAGCCCGTTTATAAATACGCCTACTAGCGCTAAAGAAACGCCTTTATATTGGGGCACATGAATCACCCAAAATAAAAACGTACTAATCAAAATAACAGCCCAATCTGCCAATTGAGAATAACCAATAAATAACCTGATCGCCAACTCATGTTTCAGTGGAAAACGGTGATGGGTTTCGGTTCATCAAAACCCATTTTCCACTAACCACTTCATTATGCTTTCTTCCCTTGTCTTTATATCATCATGCTGCGGATCGTACTTACCCAATTGCTTTTCGGCCACAACATTGCCATCAATCATAAACAATACTCTTTCAGTTTTTGCAGCCACCTTTGCATCATGTGTTACAAGAACGATCGTTGTCCCTTGTTGATTTATTTCTGCCAGAATGGACATCACTTCTGCCGACGATTTGGAATCCAATGCGCCAGTCGGCTCGTCTCCAAAAATGATATCTGGATCATTGATCAATGCTCTACAAATGGCGGCTCTTTGCAACTGGCCGCCTGAGCCTTGATTGATTTGGCGATTGGCAAGCCTTTCTATTCCCGTCATTTCCAACAGTTTTTTTGCTTTTTGGTGCACCGCATGTTTATTAGCACCTTTGGATACAAGAGCAGGAAACATCACATTATCAATCAGAGACAGATTCTTCAGTAAGTTCATGTGCTGAAAAATAAATCCTATGTGATTCAAGCGAATTTGTGCCAGTTCCTCTTCAGCCAGACCTCCGACTTCAATGCCTTTAAATGTCACATTTCCAGAAGAAATGCGGTCCATGCCGCTTAGATGATAAATCAGCGTCGACTTCCCGCTTCCTGACGGCCCCATTATCGATACGAATTCCCCTGCTTCAATTTCTAAGCTTACATTCTTTAAGATGTGGAGCCACTGACCGTTTCCAAGTTCTACTGACTTGTTTATATTTCTTGCCTCTAATAAATTCGCCATTTATATTCCGCCTTTGCCAATAGTCATTTTCTCTGGACGCTCCACCATTAGACCTTTAAACTTTCAGCCTGGCAGATAGATCTCCTTTTACAGCTGGCTTACACGACACGTATAGCGTTATTGCAACGGTGACAATCAGCAATAATGGCCATAGCAACCAAGTCTGCCAAGCCACTTGAACCAGTTCAATTTTCGCAGCTCCCATAAAAGACATCGCCAAACTTACTAGGAACTCCCCTATATAATTTGACGCTAAAGCACCAAATAGGATTCCTAAAACCAATACCATCAACGTGCCCGCCATATATTGATGACGAATTTGTTTCGACGTGAGTCCTATACTTCGCATAATGGCAATTTGCGACACGTCCTTGGATAATAACATCCGCAAGAATAAGGCCGTAATTAATACAATCATAAGGACAGTTATAATCATTCCACCAATGACAATGATGCCCATTTGATCGATGATGTTCCCGAGCGTTTGTTTTGTATATTCCTTGATATCGGTGACTTTTGCAAATCCATAAGTAGTCTGGTAGTTGTTCATTTTTTCCTGGATGTTTACACCGGTAGCTACATTCATGCTCACATGCATCCAAAGAACAGCGTCGTTATTTATGCCAAGATCAGTATGTGCTTTTGCGGTCTTTCCGCCATTGGTAATATCCTGATAAATGCCCGTTACTGTTAACGTCTTTTCCTTCCCGCCAGCCTTTACGACGACTTCATCGCCCACTTTCTTATTTAATCCGTTAGCGGAAGCATTGGCATAAGACAGCGAGATTTCTCCTTCTCCTTGCGGGGCCCTCCCTTCTAAATAGTTTAATGGGAATAGGGAAAAATCGCCGATCTCGATATAAATATAGTCCCATGAACCCTCTGTATTTTTGACCTGGTATGCACTGGTGATGTAAGCTGCATGCTTTTCGATATCCGAATCGTTCACTAGCTCTTCGTGCAATCTTGTAAAATCCGCTGTGATCGTGTCTGTCATTCGAAGGTCTATTCTCATATCAGACTTTCCTATTCCCATATACGTAGAAAACTCTGGTGAATTCATGGTGTTATATACATGCATAGGAAGAATCGCCATAAACGTGGATACGATATAAATTAACAGCAGCAGCCTGTATATTTTAAATCGTATCCACACATCTCGGAATCCCATGTAACGATTGACGCTAAAAAAACGGTTGTGAAGCAAGGGAAAACGGTAATTCTGTTTTTTACCAGGTTCCGTCATATTGGAGCGCAAAGCTTCCACTGCAGAGACTTTATCAATTCGTTTCAACACGCTTTTGCAGTACATCACAATGAGAAAATAGATCACGATTGGAGCAGCAAAAGATAGTACATATGGTAAAATTCCTGACGAGTCCGAAGAGAGGTAAAGCCTCATATTCCTGTTAAACAGATGGACTACGAAAAAGGAAAGGAGATAACCTGTCATGCCTGCAATCACTGATATGATTCTGTATTTCGTCAGGTACACCTTCCTTATCTCCTTTTTGGATATACCTATTGCTTTCATGACACCAATTTCTCTAACATCCTCATCAATCGTGGCCAGAAACGTAAGCCTGATACATAGAAAAGCAATCACAACCATCAGCATACTGATAAGGATGATCACCATCGCCACGGCTGCATCTGAGAGCGCATTAAATAGCAAAAAGACTTCCCCTTCGACTGTGGGCCCGTTTGCTGGAAGCCCAGCTTCGATATAGGCAGTCTGTACGGCTTGGGAATCACCGTTCTCTGTCAGCTTGAATTCGATCAAATATTCCCGTTCCCCAGCCTGCATCGTGTACATTTCATCATAATCTGCCTGATTGAGCACAAAACGTTTCGAAGACGTAAGGGAAGAGTTCATCTCATAATCTCTTGCATAGTCTGAAATGACAAAGTCTTTCGCGTATTCTCCGCTTTTTACGGTAATCGTCTCGCCGATTTTCAAGTTGTATTGCTGCATGAAGTAGATGGGAACAGCGACTTCCCCTTCCATTACATCGAGCTTTTCATTATTCAAATCCAATATAAAATCAAATTTTTCATTTTGAACAACAAATGAAATATCTTGCACCGTTCCAGCCATCGTTTGATTGTCACCAAAATGAATATGGCTTCCATCCAACGTCAGCAGCACCATCGTCTCCTGCATCGCGATATGCTCACGCTGTGCTTCAGTAAATCGATCAATGTCTTCCTGGTCAAACTCACCAGAATGCATCTGTGTAATATCTGCTGGGACTGCATGCTTTTGCAGCTCTGCCATCGAGGGAATCAAATGAGCGATGTTATGGACAGCACTCGCCGCTAACATAACGGCGAACATAATAAATAGAAAAACGGCGGCTGTAATGATTTTATTCCTTCGAAAATCATCCCTTACCATTTTTAAGAACACAAAATTCCCCCTGACTATGGCATTCCTTTTCTTGCCATTCACGTTTTTGAGATGCCCGTCCTATCTGTCCCGACTCTATTTGGGGTATCCATGTCTCTAATGCCCCTTGACCTAGAGACAAACAGTGCCGTAATGATAAGCCCTAGTCCAGCAAGAATAATTAAAAATCCGATCCCTCTCGCTTCACCTGTCCCAATTATTTTGCCAACCGTACCTGCAAGCACACCACCTTCTGCAAAGGCAGGGTTAAATACATGGTCTGCAAGAAAGCCGCCAATGACAAAAGCAACAACAAATCCTACTTGCGATATTAATGAAATAAGCCCCCATGCTCTCCCTTGTTTATGATTATCAATTGATTTTCTAATGAGCACATCGATACTTGCATTCGCAAATGGCAGCGAGGCAAAGAATAAAAAACCTGAGAGAAGGATGACCGGAATGCTTGTTGTAGCACCAAAACCCGCCATTGTAACCCCAGCGACGATAAAGCTTCCTACCATGACATTGACATAGTTTTTCTTAAGGATGCCGTTGCCTATGACAATGCTGGACACCAACATTCCGCAGGCAATGATCGTAAGTAGAATGCCTGTTGTTTTTTCATCTGTAATTGCGAGGAGCATCGGTTTGGACAGCACCTGGATCATCCCCATATAAAACATTAAAAAAGATACAAGGACAATTAATCGCAATACTCCTTTCGATTCAAGAATAATCAACCATCCTTCCTTTAAATCCTTGAAAAAATTCAATTTCTCCTTGACCTGCGGCTTTATCGCAAGTGATTTCCTTATCGAAAAAATGGCAATAACCGCTATTGCAAAAGTCAGAATATCAATGATAAGCACCACTTCAATCGTAGAAAAGGCTAGAATGAACCCCGCTAAAATAGGGGAAATCAAAAACTTTGAAGACGATGCAATGCCCACCATCCCACTTGCTTTGGCATACTCTTCCTCTGTTAGAAGGTCGGTAATCGTAGCTTTATAGGCTGGATTTAACAATGCCGAAAACAAAGAACTAACCCCAATACAAACACAGATTTGCCACACTTGAATATGTCCATTGATAATAAGTACGAGCAACACAACTAGTGCAAATCCAGACACAATATCCCCTAACATCATAAGCAGCCTTCGATCAAAGCGGTCTGCAAGAACCCCCGCAGCTGGAGCTAGTAAAATCATCGGCAACAGTGCCGCCATTTCCACCATTGCCACATCTACTGCTGATTGTGTCAGTAGCCACACATATACGCCAAGAGCAAATGCGGTCAATCCTGTACCAATATTGGATATCAATTCACCCACCCACAGGACTAAAAATTTGTTCAATCCATTTTCTATTTTTGGATTATTCATGGCCGCCTCCATCCTTACTGGCAAACAACTCCAATACATACATGAGACTTCCGCGCTCAGCTCCAAGCAACCGTTCTAAGTTAAATACAAACCCATGTAGGCGTTTTACACGCTCTTCGTCCGTCATCTCTACCATATCATCATCGAAAACCGTATTAAGATAGATTACAACCATTTCCATACATTCGTACGGGAACGGCGTGTTAAACAAGCCTAATTCGATGCCCTCGTGGATGATATCCGTCAATATTTGCGGTACGTTGGAAATAATGACTTTTTCAATTTTCTGGTGCATGAGCGCGTTTTGTGGCTTATGAATATGGTCCTTTATTTCTTGGCCGCTTCCGCCACTTACGTTTAAAGCCATGACGACGCCAATAATACGCTCACTAACAGGTATGCTTTTGTCGGCAGCGATTACCCGCGCCTCGCTTAAAATACGAGTACTATGCCGCTCAATCAACGCGTCCATAATCGCCTCTTTTGACTTGAAATGATAATAGAGCGTTCCTCGTGCGATTCCGACTTTTTCAAGAATGTCTTTTGTACTTGTACCTTCAAAGCCCTTCTCTCCAAAAAGCTCTTCTGCAGCGTCAAGAATTTCGTTTTTGCGTTCTTCTGCTTCTTTTACAACTCTCATGACTGCATCTCCTCGTTATAGACCGACTGTCTGTCGGTAATAGAATAACATAAGATTTTGAGATGTCAAGATGTCGTACTGCATCCCTCCATGCCTTTCACATGGAAGCAAGGACGTGTGAAAGGCAGAGCCATAAAAAATGGGTTATCAGGATCAGTACGACATCCTATGTTTTCACATTCGGAAATTTTAACGACAACGTAAAACCCGAGCCAGGCTCTGACGTGGCCTCCAACTGAATCGCTAAATCATCAGCCATCTTGCTCACTAAAAAAAGCCCCATCCCTGTTGCTTGCCTTGTGTAAGCCCCTCGCCCTCCAGTAAAACCTTTATCAAAAATAAACGGTAAATCTTCTCCCGAAACACCCGGTCCATTATCACGAATATGCAAAATCGTTTGGTCTCTGTTTTCGTCATACACGGTTTCAAATGTGATCAATGGATTATCCTGATGTTGTGTAACGTGTTTTGTACTATTGGCAATAACCTGTTCTATAATAAACGCTAACCCTTTGCGGTCGGAGAGAATTTCCGTCTCTTCGCCTTTGAACTGGATTTGAAAACCAGATTCATCAAGTAGTGTTTGGTAATCTACAATTGTCCGTTTACAAAACGCTAGAATAGGAATCGACTCAAACAGATAATCTTTATGGGCAGCTCCAAGTCTGGCATAATATAAAATTCGCTCGACATCTCCACGCATTTGATCTCTGACATGAAGCATACGCTGTCGAACGAGGGGAGACATTTCGTCATTGCGGTTATCTAAAACCAATGTCATCAATGACAAAGGTTTTTTCATTTCATGAACCCAACCTTCAATGTAGTTTTCATAATCGGCGAGCTCAAGCACTTGTTGATTTCGTTCCTCTTGGTAGGACCTTAGAACACTTCCAATTCTGCGGATAAATGGCCAATTTGTTTTCGGAGATACCCGGCATAACATTTCTTCGTTTGCCTCATTCGGTTCTAACAAAAAATCTGCAAAGGCAGCTTCGATTCTTCTTTCCTTTCTTATAATCAGAAATACAGATACCGATATTATCGCTAACGTAAAAACAACCATTAAGCTTACTAAAACGTTAAACGTTTCAGGGTAAGCTAACCAAGCGAAAAAAATAAATAAAAGATTGGTTAGCATTAACATAAAAAACCATTGCTTATGCGCATGAAAACACGCATAAATGTGTTTGATCCGATTCATCGTCTATACTCCTTCAGTCGATACCCTTGGCCCCTTACCGTTTCAATTTGGTCTTCCAAGTTTAATGGCCGCAGCGTCTTTCGCAAACGCGTGAGATTAACTTGAATGGCGTTTTCGTCTATAAATTGGTCGGTTCCCCATAAAAGCTCACTCAACGCTTTTTTTGACACAATCTCAGGACGATTCTGTACTAATGCCAATAAAATTTTTCCTTCATTCGCCGATAAGACGAGCGACTCGGATCCCTTATACAACGTATAGGTATTGGGATCAAGCGAAAAATCGCCGCCATCGACCAAGCCTGGCTGTCTCGCAAATCTTCTTAACAAGTTTTGAATGCGGGCCAATAAGCGATCGCGATTGCATGGTTTCGTCAAATAATCATCCGCACCTAAATGAAATCCATGTAACTCATCTTGTAACTTGTCTCTCGACGTCAAAATCAATATCGGTCCAATCCCTTTCGATTTTAGGCTTTTGCATAGATCAAATCCAGATTGCCCTGGTAAATTGATGTCTAACAAGACTAAGTCAGGTGCCAAAGTGGCAATTTGATGGGCAATGTCATGGAAATCTGTAACCGCTACGACATCAAATCCTTCTTTTTTCAAAATATCCATTAACTCTTCTCTCATCCATGCATCGTCTTCAACGATTGCAATCCTCGCCACTTTAGCACCTCCTCTGTACAGATACTCGTTAATCGATGTTTGGCTTCCACCGTAATTTATCGATCTCATGGTCAGCCGAACGGGCAACAGCGACTCCATAAATCGCTACAATGGCGATCACGATACAGGCAAAGGCAATCGCGATAGGATACAGGAGGGGATCGTCCTCAAAGCGAATGACCACAAATGAAATCATTGCCCTTATCCCAACAGCTGCACTTACGCATGCGAGAGACATCGGTAACAAAAAGGCCCACAACACCTGTGTATGCATCGATTTTTTCATTTGATCACGTTTGGCGCCTAACATCGACAGGGTGACATAGCGCCCTCCAGTCTGCTTCATTTGCGTCAAAAATTGTAAAGCCAATACCGTGCAAGCAATAATTAAAAACAAGAATCCCATATACAAGACAGTATAACTCCCAGCAACGACATAGAAGAGCCGGCGCCCGAAGTTTTGCAAGTAACTTTCAAACGCGAAGCCTGAAGTTGTTAATATGTCTCTAGCCTCCATTAGTGGTTTCATTAAACCTTGCTGCTCCTGCAACTTTTGCGGGATTCGGAAATTCCAATAGGACACATACGTTTCCTTATTGACTAATTGTTCAAACATCCGGTCAGTCACAATAAAGGCTGAAAAGATTTCCACGGAACGGTCCGCTACCAATCCTCTCATAGGAATCGATGGGCGTATGAACATGTCTTGATTATCAATACTCAGCAAACGTTGCCCCTCTTTTGCCGCCTTATCAAGAATCGAATCAAGTACAGGCATGCGATCAAGATTTTCCATAGGGACAAAATCCGGGTTAAAGTACAAGGCGATTTCATCTGAATCAAGGTTCAGGGGTTGTTCTCCTATCGCTGTTAAAAGTCCATTATATGACGATTCAGGAATTAGATAAGGTGTCGTTGTATCCATTTCTAACACCCCTAGCAAATTAAGGGCTTCGGGGTTCTCCGAACTAATATCGTAACTTTGCATTTCTCCAGACAAAAGTTGCTCCTTATAGTGGCTAGGCAAAGCCAAGATGAGTTGCTCTTTTAATTTAGACCAATCAACCAATGACAGTGGCATCCCATCTTCCGCGCGCTCTCCCTGATCGTTCATCTTTCCCATTTCCAACAGGTTTGAGTCTTCGACATAAGGGCGCATTTTTTCGGAAGCCAAAAATGGCTCCACTTTTTGACTCTCTCCGTTAACCGTAAAATCATATACTGAGGAATCTCGATTATACAAACTGTCTAAACTTAAAATCGTTGAAGCACCATTGGCAATCAAAATAATCGACAACGTGAGCAGAATCGATGTAACCGCAACCGCAGTTGACCGGTTAGCAACATTCTCTTGAAACTGCCTTAATGTAAAGGTGTGCAGCCCTTTCATCGATTTACGCTTGGACAAACTTGCCCAAATGCCTAGTAGTTTTCCAAATCCCCTTATAAAAAGGATCGTTCCTAAGCTTCCAAAAAGGAGTGCCGCAAACAGAAGCAGTCCGCCAAAGTCCGCAAACCGATATAAGACGATCCAATAGGCAACACCTAGTAAGACAGAACCTAGTCCTACATGGAGTACATTGCCTTTCACATGCCCCATATCCGTTTTCTTGTCCATTTGCTCATACAGTAATTGATGGACCTCCTGTTGAAACAATCTTCCACCAAGCATGACCAATGCGATAAACTGGATCAATAAAAAGCCAATAATCGTAAAAATAATCGCCTCTACGGACAAACTAAATTGATGCCCGATGATCCCCTGTCCGACTAATTTAGAAACGGTTAAACTAATGATTTCTGCTAAAAAGCCCCCTACTAAAAGGCCTCCAGCGAGTGCCAAAATAGAGGTCATCAGCCCCTCAGCCAAAAGCTGGACAATTAGACGCTCCTTGCGCATTCCTAACATTAGGTAAAGCCCAAACTCTTTACTTCTTCGATTTAATTGGTACCGATTGGCAAATAAAACCAAGAAAAACAATAAAAATAATGCAAACAGATAGACAATCCGCATTTCAGCTAGAAGTTTATCAATCGCATCACTTTCAAACTCCCTTAAAAATAATATAACATCTTGTTTTCCGAGCGAAAGAATGATATAAAACGAAGCGACTGCTGTTACAAGGGTAGCAAAATAAATGGCATTTTCCTTACGGCTTCGTTTGGCATTACGAAAAACCAACCTAGAGAACATTGGCGCTTCCTCCCCCAAGCTGAGCTAGTACCTGTAAAATTCGTTCATAAAATGTTTCTTGTGGCTCATCCTGTTTTCGACGCAGTTCATGAAAGATGACACCATCTTGAATAAATAGGATTCTTGAGCAGAAGCTTGCTGCATTCGGGTCATGGCTAACCATTAAAATCGTTCTTCCACTACTCCGGTTAATCCCTTCCAACTTGTTCATTAACGTTTTTGCCGAGCGTGTGTCCAAAGCCCCTGTCGGTTCGTCAGCAAGGACGATATCAGGGTCAGAAATCAAACAACGGGCAGCGGCGACTCTTTGCTTTTGCCCCCCAGACATCTGAGCGGGAAATTTGTTAAGAATGTCGGTTATTTCTAAAAAACCTGCTAGCTCATTTATTTTCGCTTGTGCTTTGGCAAAATCAATTCCATGAATGGACAATGGCAATAATATGTTTTCTTGCCCCGTTAAATTATCCAGCAGTTCAAAGTCCTGAAACAAATAGCCAATACGACTGCCGCGATACTCTGCCAAATCCTTGCTGTCAAACGCGCTAATGTTTTGCCCATTTAACAGGACCCGCCCTGACGTCGGTTTGATAATGGTCGCAATGCAGTTTAACAATGTCGTTTTGCCAGAGCCGCTCGGTCCCATGATTCCTAAAAATTCTCCAGGAAGAATATCAAACCGAACACCGTTTAAAGCTTTCGTTCTATTATTTTTCTTTCCGTAGTGTTTTTGTAAGTCTTGCACCTCTAATAATTTTCCTTGGCTGCCCATGTATAACTCTCCCTCTTTGATTCTCATTTTCCGGAATGATCATCGATCGATGAAGCTATACACATTATAACCAGTCTAAAATTAGAAAAATACTTACAGATGGTGTAAGGGACCTAGCTTTCATTGCCGTGCCCTGACCTACAACGTATGGGGGCAGGATCGATACACAGAAAATTGAGTCTTGTAATTTCAGTGGAAAAACATTAACGCCTTGTCCTTCATAAAAATAAATAAAGCGTTCGGCATTTTGACCAAACACTTTACGAATGTGGACAGCGATATTGATTTCACTTAATATAAACCCAGTACTTTGATTTTCCATTAGATTTCTAGCTAATTTTACTCAGAATCACACTGGCTGCTTTGGCAGCACCGCCTGCCTCCCGAAAGCTTTTTGCCAATTTCTGTGCTTCTTTTTTATAGGTAGGATTCACAAGCACTTCAGCTACTGCTGCCGCTAAATGCTTTGGCTTATTAGAGTTAAGTTTAAATCCTGCGCCTAGCTCTGCAACCCGATCAGCGACCATTCTTTGTTCGCCATGCTGTGGAAATAAAATCAATGGAACGCCAAAATAGAGGCCCTCACTTGTGCTATTCATTCCACAATGGGTAATAAATACATCTGCTTCCTGTAATACAGAGATCTGCTCCACCACGTTTTTTACTGTGAAGTTTTCAGGTATACGACCAAGAGACGAAATATCCGTTTTATCACCAACAGACATCACCACATCATAATCCGCGTTTGCAAATGCAACAAGGCAGTTTTCGTAAAAATCTTGATTTTGATTGAGTACCGTTCCAAGGGAGATATAGATTGTTTTTCTCCCTCTTATACCATCCTGTAGTGGCTCCGTTTGCCTTATGGATGGTCCGACAAACGTATAGCGTTCTGAAAAAGTATCCGCCAGAGGCTGAAAATCCTTCGACGTGTACACAATGGTGTCCGTTTCATTATCATTTTGAATTAAGGACACTACATTCTTTACTCGATAACCGTGATCGTTTAATTGCTTAATCTTTTTGTTTACCCTTCGCATGCCTACAATCATTCTCCAGATTTCTATGAAGCTCCTCTTCATCAATTTTGCTGTATGTTGATTAAAAGCAAACGAAGTAGTCGAACAAATAGAGGGTATTCCTAGTTTTTCAGCAAATAATTTCCCCCACATGCACATCGAGTCGTACACAATACAGTCTGGTTGAATTTCTTTTAATTCTTTACAAACCTTTTGATCCAAGGCCATTGTTGTCTCGGCTGTCATTTCAATCAATGCTGCAAAGTCTTTACCTACTTTACTATCCAGCTCTTTTTGTGAAACTTGAGGTAAAAAATTATCACAAGCAATAAATATAGCGCCAGCTTCTTTTATTTTATGTTGAAACTCTAAAAAAGAATAATACCAAACTTGGTGCCCTTTATTTACTAATTCGCTTACCACCGGAATAGTGGGGTTCGTGTGGCCATGTGCTGGTATCGAGAAAAAAACGATTTTACTCATTCCGTTTCACCCTTCAGTTCAGCCTTTCGAATCATGTCGGCAAATTCCAGAAAGCCTTCACTTTTCAAAATAGCGATTCCCTTTGTCGCATCTTCTCCCAAGACAACGAGTTTGTCTCCTGCATGAATTTGATACATTTCTCGTGCCTGTTTCGGAATCACCATTTGTCCCCGTTCTCCCACCTTCACAACACCAAAAAACTGCTTTCCCTTAGGACGAAGCTGGTTTGCTTCTTCTTCACTCATATCTCGGGATAATTGATCAATCGTTACTTGAAATATATCACTAAGCATCTTGCATTTAAAAATATCTGGAAAAGCTTCTTCGCTTTCCCACTTTGCTACAGTCTGTCGTGAGACATTTACCTTTTCAGCCAATTGTTCCTGACTCAGTTTATGCTTTTTACGTAAAACACGTATATTGATACCAATCATTTCTTCCGTCCCCTTCTACCCCAATTTACAGACGATTCAACGTAAAGTCTATCAACTTTGTATAACAGTTGTTGTTAAAATTTGTGGCATATACGTAGCCATGTTCATACCCAAGCTATAATGGAACTAGGCGACAAGAAGCATTGAACAAAGACTGCAAGGTAGACACTAGTCTCTACAGCTTGAAAAAGAGAATTTATAGCATTGGCATAGTCAACCACTCCGTGATGTAACCCTCTATTAATTGTTTTTTATCCCAATTGTCGTTAAAAGCAGGAAAGATAAACGTTTGATAAATCGTTAGATAATAAACAGGAGCAATGACCTTCAGCCAATTATATTCCTCAATGAGATGGGGCTTAGAATCAAAGCCACTCCATTTTTCCAAATAGTCATTTAACAATGACTGAGCAACTTCCTCTGAAAAAAACTGTTCCACTTCTTTTAGGATGACCATTATACTCAGAAACGGGTGTGATAACGTACAATCAGACCAGTCATAAATAACCGGTTGGCCGTTTTGCACCATTATATTTCCACCAAAAAAGTCACCATGCTCTAAGGCGAGTGGAATATTCGATTTTTCTATCTTGTCGCATATATTTATGATGGTTGGGATACTCGCGTTCAACTTTTGATAGGTCTCCCTCGAAATAGGATGGCTCTCATATAAATCATCGAATGAACACTTTACATACGATTTAATTACCTTTGCTACAGGCCTAACTGGACAATTTCGTTTTTTCAATTCGTCAATATGTCGAGTAGATTGCTTTTGCATAACTGCTAACTGTTCAATTGCTTGTCTCCAGTAAGCGATTTTTCCGGTCTGGCCAAGTAAAGAACCTTGTATTTCTCGCATGATATACCAGTTTTTGTTCGGTTCGACTTGTACAATTTCAGGTACGTACAAAGGATAATGTTGAAATAAGTAATCGCTCAATAAAGGTTCATGATTAAATACATCCGGTACTGCTTTAAAATAGTAGTTCTGTGTATCTGAAATGATTCGAAACAAAGCCGACCTTTCCCAGCTTCTAATTTGTGCAAATGTTAAAGAACTGTTTGACAAAACATTGGCTGCCCATCTCTCCATTTGGTTTCTCCATCCTACATGAAACCATGGAATTCCAACTGACCTTTGAGTGTCTATCCAACTTTTCAGTATCGTTTGGTCATCACTATTCAATTTTTTCAAATCACTCGGTTGTGATAAAGTTAGCCATACGTGATTAGCAAATTGGACGCTTTCTTCTTCCAGAATCTCTACTTCATATATTCGTATATTCTCGAGTTGACGACAGCACCTTAGTACAGTCGTTTTCAGCTGAAAATGCTCTTTTACAAATTCATTTATATGTCCTACTATTGCCACATGAGCCAATTCAGGTCGGTAAGAAGGTAGGGAGAATTCATTTTTGTCATAAGTAAGCATTAATTTATTCTTAAGTTTCGAATATACAATAAGCTTATATACCCAATGGCTACCCATAACTCTCACCTTTTCACATGAGTCATCGCTCTAAATTATGCCATTCTATGCTTTATGCCTAGTTAGCGAAAACGCGTCCCGATTAAAAGGAAGGGGGACTGGGCTGTAGAAACTGAAACATAGAGATGGGGAACCTCTCCTCAATTGGATGTTATGCGAATCAAACTTAAATGAGTGCTGCATAGAGGGTTCCTGTATAATCACATTAACACATTCAGCAAGCCTATTGTATTACAGGATTTCCATGATATCCTAAAAAGGAATGCTTAACTACTAACGTTATCTTCTTTTTCTAGACAGAGATACAATTCTATCTTAGCAACAATGTGGACGAGAGCTTCTGTCCTTACAAAGTCAGGTGGTGCTTACGATGTTACAACGAACACTTGGACTTAATTGCATTAATACGAATGGGGAAGGAGCTAACTAAATGCCTTGGAATACAATGATGTTGTTTGGTACGTTCATAGCGGTTCCTTTAATTATTGTCATCATTGTTGTAACTATTTATAAAGGAGCTAAGAAAAAGGAATCGAATTAACGAAGTAACGAATAGAAGCGGCTATATGCTGCTTCTATTTTTGCGGCAATGTAGGTGTTGTTCATGCTAAGCGATTTATATCAAAAGGTAGAGTGATCAGTCAAAATACCGATCTACACCATCATTAAAAGATCATTTGCCAGATTGCCAAATTGCCTCACATCGCTTAAATAATCGTATCCGCGCGGATTGCTTAACTGATTATACATTCTTACTACCACTGCATTGTATTTCGGGACTACTAAACAAGCGCACCCGGTAATGCCAAGTATTTGATAAGAACAACTTGGTAAGCGTTCCCCTATTTGATTTAGAGGGGTGTCACTTTGTAACCACCATATAAAACCATTTCGTGGTAGATGAGCAGGAACGGTATTAGGAGTTTGAAGTGTTGTTATTCGTTCAAACACGCTTTTCGGTAACACTTGTTTGCCGCCTAAACAGCCTTTTGTGAGATGGATATATCCCCACATCGCCAAGTCGCGTGCGCTAATGAATAAATTGCTCTGGTCTCCTTCATCACTACTATTTGGTCCAACCCACGTATCTTTATCCTTATAGTAATTGTAAATAAGGTTTTCATGATACTCGGTTCTCCAACCTGTTTCTATAAGTTGAAAAACATCAAATACGTTATTTCTCATAAAAGTGCTCAAATGTTGGCCTGACAAATGATGAACAAGTTTAATAAGCATACTGATACCAGGACTTCTGTACGCCCAGTTTGCACCAGCTGGGAATTCCCTTACAAACCTACCTCGTTCCTCCATTAATCCGTGGGTATGTGTAAGTAGATGGCGCAAGGTTACCCCATTTGCAATCTTTTTATATTCGTGTAGATATGTCCCAATTTCGTCATTAATGCTCCTAATTCGTCCTTGCTCAATTAACAAACTTATCGCTAGAGCGAGATATGTTTTACGGATTGAACCAACGTTAAATTGGGTTTTTTCATCCACGGGGCGTGAATTTTCAGGATAATCATGCCTACCTGAATACCACTCATTTACGATGCTATTATCTTTTATAATGTATGTTGCTGCTGCTGTTGCCCCGACCGTCAATTGGATTTTATACACATAATCATTAAGAGTTTGGAAATGGTTGTTTTCTATTCGTTTCATGTCCTATTCCCCGACAGTATGTTGTCCAATCACATCTGAAAGGAACGTATAAATATTTGGAGGGTATTCAGCAATACGATGAACGACATACAAATACCACTCGCTACCATATGTTACATACACTTTAGCCTGAATGCCATCCTCTTTTAAAGATCTTAATAAGTCAGGTCGTACACCATCCAACATCTCTACTTCAACATTTGGCCTGTAAAGAAGCCCTTTCGCTTTTAATTCCGTCAATAGATTTTCATCATGTGTTGCAATAGATAATGGTTGATTCCGCTCTACACACATAGATACAAATTCTATATACCGTTTATTTAATTCTTCCGATCTTGGAATATAGATGCCTTCAGGCTCTTGATAGGCGCCCTTTACTAAACGGATTCTACCTGGGGTCTTCAATAGATCGTTTAGGTCAATCAATGAACGTTCCAAATGAACTTGTAAGGTTATTCCAACATTTGAGAACGATTTTGCTATCCGTTTGTATAGTGATAAAATGGTATCTGTTTTTTGCGATTCTTCCATACTTATCATTAGTTGAATATTATGTTTTTGTGCTACTTTTGCTAATTCTTTTAAATTCGTAAATGCGACTGAATCAGAAATCATCATTCCAATATGGGAAAGATCAAATGATACGGTAGCCTTCCTTAGCTTATGCCCAAGATCTTTGATTAGTTCTATGAATTCATTTTTGGCATGAATACATTCTTCTTCAGAAGTTGTATTTTCGCCAATAAACTCTAGTGAAACCTGGTATCCTTTGTTATATAGCTTTATAACACGTTCTATCCCTTCCCTGCGTGTCTCCCCAGCTACAAATCGGTTCGCACCTTTCATTAAAATCGGAAAAAGCTCTTTGGAATTTTGAATATATGCTTTGAGTTCATGATTTCTAGCAATCGATTTTAAAGCTTTAGAAAAGCGAGCTTCTTCATTAATCATAAGATCATCATATCCCCATTTCATTTAGAATGAAAACTTCCATACGGAAGCTATTTACGATTCTCCGATAAAAATATCCCTGTATTGCCCAGGCGTCAATCCAATAAATTCCATAAAAAACTTACTAAAGTGACTTTGGTCTACAAAACCTGTCTCGATTGCTGCATCAAGTGGTTTTATACCCTTTTCCAACCGTTTCTTCGCTTCACTAATACGTACGGTTTGTAAGTAACGATATGGAGTAATCCCCCGAATTCGCGTAAATGAGCGTAATAAAGAATATTTGTTCATGTTCGCTATCTTTGCTAAATTGTCTAACGTAATTTGTTCTGCATAATGTGCTTCTAGGTAGTGACAGACATGTTCAATTTCTTGTTTAATCGCTATCGGTTCAGTATCTGTGTTCGCTTCGGTATATTCTTCAATAAGCTGTTGAATAAAGAAATAAAACGTTTCTTCTTTCTCCAAATCTGAGACTTCGTCCATAATCATCTGGTGAAGATGATGTAATAATTGAGCTTGTCCACTACGATGAGCCACCGGAGAAGAAAAGAAAGGAAGATAATCTTGCCCTGTAATCTCTTTTGCGACTTTTCGCATAATTTCAGGCTTAATATTCAAACAGCGATAATCTAATGTCTGGTTGTCAACGGATTCACAGGCATGATTGTCCATGGGGTTAAAAAAGATAACATCACCTGTGCCTATTAGATAGTCTTTGTTTTTACAAGATAACCGTCTTTGCCCACTCTCTATATAGCCAATTACATAATATTCATGGAAGTGGTTCGGAAACTTTTGCATGATTCCTTCAAAACGGTATGCTTCTATTTGTAATTCATGATCAAACCGTACTGTTCTTTCCTCTCGTCCCACCGAACAACCTCCTTTTGATTGCTAATACTGAGTGTAACACATTTGGGTAAAGCGCTCTTGTAAGATATTGACTAAAAAAGCTGGTAGAATAATATAAAGATCATATACCATTTGTTTTATTATCTCGATGAATCCATAAATTCTTTTACCCTGTTTTTCTCCAATGCCTCAATCCTGCGGATGATGGAAGCCAGTTGTCCATCTTATAGTACAAGTGATAATTTCGGTTTTATTGTCGTCTCTGCCCTAGGACCAGTAAATGGGCTGCTCGAACATAAGAATGATCAATGGAGCCGAATATATGATTAGAACTAAATCAATGTGACGAGATGTAAGACATCCCACAACTATGTAAAGGCACTTCCCCATCTATCGGTACTCTGCCTTGTTCCATGAAAATACCCCTTCAGATCATCAAATCAAAAGGGGTACAAAACGTTTGGTACGTCATATCGTTAGCTCTTTTTTACTTCTTTGATAGGGTTTTACACACTATCTACTTGCGAATAAACTTTATAAAACCTCGCCATTACTTTCAATAACATTTTTATACCAATAGAATGATTTTTTCTTCAATCGCTTCATCGTACCACTGCCATCATCGTGTTTATCAACATATATGAATCCATAACGTTTAGAGAATTCCCCGGTTGAGGCGCTCACTAAGTCAATGCATCCCCAACTTGTATAACCTATTAAATCAACACCATCATGAATAGCCTCGCGCATTGCTTCAACATGACTACGCAAATAATCAATTCGATAATCATCGTTTATGGAACCATCTTCTTCAACTTTGTCGTAAGCGCCTAAGCCGTTTTCAACCACGAAAAGCGGCACTTGATAACGGTCATAAAGTTTGTTCAACACGATTCGTAAACCAGTCGGATCTATTTCCCATCCCCAGTCACTTGCTTTTAAAAATGGATTTTTTACTCCTTCTAACAAGTTACCAGGGGTAGAATCAAGTCCCGTTTTATCTTTTTTCTGCGTTAAAGACATATAGTAACTTAATCCGATATAGTCGACCTTATGTTCTTTGATTAATTCCAAATCCCCATCACGGATATCTAGAGATATGTTGTTTTTTTTAAAAAAACGCTTCGCAAATGAAGGGTATTCCCCTCGCACTTGTACATCCCCGCAGAAATAATTAAAGATGCGTTCTTCCTCCATAGCGTACAAAACATTTTCGGGATTACAGTCAAATGAATAGACAGGCGCGGCGATAATCATAGACCCAATTTTAGCATCTGGAATGATTTCATGGCATGCCCGAACAGCAATACTACTCGCCACAAATTGGTGGTGAAAAGCCTGGAAAATCGATTGATATTTGTCTTCTCCCTTTTCGATCGAAAAACCCATGCTCATGATTGGAAAATGTAAGGCACTATTAATCTCATTAAACGTCATCCAATATTTCACTTTGTCTTTATAGCGATTGAAAATAGCATTGACATAACGTTCAAAAAACGCAATGACTTCACGACTTCTCCAACCGCCATACTCTTTTACAAGATTTAATGGCATTTCATAGTGAGAAATGGTTACGACCGGCTTAATTCCGTATTTGTGCAATTCATCAAATACACGGTCATAAAACGCAAGTCCTACTTCATTGGGTTCTAATTCATTCCCATTAGGAAAAATGCGCGACCAGGCAATTGACATACGATAAACTTTGAAGCCCATTTCAGCAAATAAGGCAATATCCTCTTTGTAGCGATGATAGAAGTCTATTCCTTCATGATTTGGATAATACTTTTCTTTATCAATTTCAAAATTGAAATCCGGTTCTTTTAATACTTTTAGTCTCTCTTTACCTCCAGGAAGAACATCAGCGATATTTAACCCTTTTCCCCCTTCAAGATAGCCGCCCTCCATCTGGTTAGCTGCAGTTGCTCCTCCCCATAAAAAGTTTTCGGGGAATTTCATTTTAGATTGATTCATTTTCATTACCTCCACACTATTTAAAGTTGCATACAAACAGATTTTCTCCCCTTGATACCGCTTGTTGATCTACATGTTCAATCTCGTCTACTTTATCCGAATAATTTGTAATGATGATCGGTGTAATGATTTCCTTATTTTTATCTTTTAATAATGAAATATCAAAGTTTAATAAAGGATCCCCTACTTTAACAGTTTGTCCTTCTTCAATTAAAGCAGTAAATCCCTCACCGTTGAGTTCTACTGTCTCTAATCCGACATGCAAAAGTATTTCTAGGCCGGAAACAGATGTAATGCCTATCGCATGCTTTGTGTGAAAAACTTGAACAACTTTTCCTTCAACAGGAGATACGAGGACACCTTCTTCCGGTATGATAGCAACACCATCACCCATCATTTTTTGTGAGAAGACAGGGTCGGGAACCTGCTCTAGCGGTAACAATTCACCTGTAAGTGGAGAAAAAATTTTCTCTTTTTCAATTCTCTTCTTATGCTTGAATATCTTCGCTAACATTTTCTTCCCTTCCTAAATCATTAATCAAATCTTTTTTCACCAATTATGAGAACATCTGAGTCGAACATATGCATATCAATAATTGTTCGATTCTCTTCATATGACACATCGGCTTCTCCAAAACGTCTTTGTTCTAAATCTATGATCGTGAATTCATAATCTTCAAGAAGCTTGTCTAGCTTTAAAACTGTGTTAACAGGAACATAAATGGCAATTTTAGTTGAATCACTGTTACTCGCAACTCTAATTTCTTCTGTGTTTTTTAAGACGATATCCAGCGGTTGCAAGTCATAAAGATCATATAGTTTAAATACCTTCTTAGCGAAAGCATAATCCCAGGCACCTTCAAACTTTAATGCATCCTTCCAATCATAAGGTCTATCAAAAGCTTCGCCAATTAGTCCGAACCCTTTCCCCTTCTTATGCCAACTCCATATGCCGTGAGCCCCATAGGTAATACCTGCACTAGCACCAGATAATAAACTTTGCCATGCAGCTTTTCTGACATCAAACTGATTAAATCGTCCATATAAATTCCTGCTATAACCCATTTTTTCATAACAAGGCTCTGAATTAAGGGAAGGTCTTCTGACCGGCTTGTTGCTAAACCCTTCTGCAAGTTTGTACGTCATATTTTGGAATTGAGCGTTGTGCCCGGATTGAAACATATAAAAGTCTAATTTGTCACTATATAAAAACGCATCGGGTATTTCCTGCAATCTCCCTCTGATATGCAAAGTCGTTAGACAATGAGGGCTTAATCGCTTGATTGTGTTTAAAGCTAACGAGTAATATTCAATGGTCCGATCTGTTGGAAAATCAGTATCTCCACTTACCAAATAAATAGGATCATATTTAGAAAATCTACCATCAATATACTTTATATAATCCTCAACTAATTCCAGAGGCATATTATTTACATCACTAATCTCAGATCCCCATGTATCTGGAACATAGTTACACCACAATAGTACGAGTGCTGGTACAAACCCTTTTTCTACCGCCATTGCAACCATCTTTTCAGCACGTTCAAAGTAAGTATCATTTCTCTTGTAAAAGTTGAAGGAACCGTCATCCTTGTATTCAAACGGTTTGATATTCAAAGACGTTTCACTAGCATCCCATTGTTGGAGAATGTTGATTTGAAGAACATTAAAGCCTTGGATCTTTCTATAATTAAGGTAATCTTCCCATTCCTCCAAAGTCGTATTGGTAAATGCACTCCACACCGTGTCAGCTAAGAAAAAGAATTTGTCCCCTTTTTCCGTTTCTAAATGTCGTTTGTTTTTTGAAACTGTTAATTTTGTCAAATCATTCCCTCCCAATTCAAAGAGAAGAGAAAATAGTGTGTCATCAACTATTCTCCCTCAAATAGTGTTCCTTAAAGATAGGATATCACCGAAAACAAATTAAGTTGTTGTCTTCATTGTGTTATGTTACTTTTTTATCATGTTTTAATTGCATTTTTTGGTTATACCCAAATAGGTAAGTCAAGATAAATGCAATTGTCAAAGCGGCAATCAGTGAAATGACAAATCCATAAAATTCTGAGGTAACACCTTTCGGATCAATAAACATCGGGATACCAAAAACACCACCTGAAGCAAATCCTCCATACATCTTCCCGCTAAAAAATCCTGCGATTGCGCCACCTACACCGCCGCCAATACACGCCATAATAAATGGCCGTTTCAGCGGTAAGTTAACCCCATAAATTGCAGGTTCTGTAATACCTAAAAATCCAGATAATGTAGCTGTTGTTGATAACGTTTTCATTTTGGTTTCTTTTGTTTTTAATGCAACAGCCAAAGCTGAACCAGTTTGAGCAAAAACAGTACAATACAATAAAGCATTAATAGGATCGAAGCCCATTGTTGTTATATTATTTATGAAAATTGGAATAAAAGCCCAATGCAGTCCAAATATAACCGCTATTTGCCATATTCCAGCAAGAACTAAGCCTGTAATAGCAGGGCTTAATGAATACAAAGCCATAGCCCCTTTAGCTAACAATTCACTAGCATATACAGAAATCGGCCCTATTACAATAAATGATAAAGGAACGATGATTACTAATATGATTAAAGGAACAAAAATTAATTGCAGTGCCTTTGGAATTGCTTGAAGAAGCAATTTCTCCAATTTGGCTATAATGAATGCAGCCAGAATAATCGGTATAACTGATTGCGTATAATTCATTAAGACAACAGGGATCTGAAGAAAAGTTAACGCTTCACCAGCATTATACATTTCCAACATCGTAGGATAAACAAGCGCAGCCCCGATAGTAGCTGTTATATATTGATTCGTTTTAAATGTTTTACCGGCTGAGAATCCAAGTAAAATGGGCAGGAAATAAAAGAATGCATCTGAAGCAGCAAATAAAATCTTGTAAACGCCCATTTCCTCTGATATCCAACCAAGTACTGTTAAAGCAACCAAAAACCCTTTTAAAATACCAGCAGCGGCTAATACCCCCATTACAGGCATAAATATTCCGGACATCAGTGATACAAACTTGCTAAACATCCCCCCTTCTTCTTCAACCGTTTCATCTATCTCTTCAGCAGTTTCTTTTCCGAGTAATTTGGATACTTCAGCATAAACATTGGAAACTTGATTACCAATTACAACTTGGTACTGTCCACCGCTTATTACAACTGTCATTACTCCAGGCAAATTTTTTATCACTTCTGTTTTCGCAAGAGATTGATCTTTAAGCTTGAACCTTAAGCGCGTCACACAGTGTATCACGCTGTTAATATTCTCTTTACCGCCTACCTCTTGGATAATTTGTCTCGCAAGCTTTTCATTATTCAAATTCCAGACCTCCAATCCAGTATTCACCAATACCTCTACATTCGTAAGACAAAAACCTGTCCACTCTTCCTCACCTGTACAGAAAGTTGAAATTTTTCTACGATGTCGCTCATACAATGACTATACACCTACAAGGTTAAGTCGTCGCTCACCCCCTTTGGTATCGGAGTTAACAGAACCATTTAGGTTAAAAGTGCGTGAATTGCATTTTTCCATTCTGAATAGAACTTTTCTCTTTTTTTTGGACTCATTTTCGGCTCAAAAATATGTTGTTCATTCCTTAGTTGGTCAATCACTTCGATAGAATCCCATAAACGTATGCCGAGCCCACCAAGGTATGCAGAACCTAGAGCCGATAACTCGGAAACATTTGAGACGATCACTCTAATTCCAAGTACATCAGATAGAAATTGCATTAAAAATGCATTTGTTGTTGCACCGCCATCGACTTTTAATTCTTTTACAGCTACATTCGTATCTTGATAGATAAGCTGTACAACGTCTTTTACCTGGTACACGATACTCTCTAATCCTGCTCTTATAATGTGAGATTTGTTCGTGTTTCTGCTCATACCCGTAATACCAGCCCGTGTATTTGGACTCCAATAAGGCGCACCTAGTCCAACAAATGCAGGTACTAAATATACGCCACCATTATCCTCCAACATAGCCGCCAATGTTTCAGCTTCAGAGAAATCATCGAATAAAGTTAAATCCTCTTTCATCCACTTCATAATGTCACCTGTCGTATGGATGATTCCTTCGGAAGCATACGTAACCTCTCCATTAAGACCCCAAGCTATGGAAGTAACCAAACCGTCTTTCGCATCTACGTGTTCTTCTGTATACACCATTACCGATGTTCCTGTCCCAAAAGTAGCTTTTGCCATACCTTTATCAAAACACCGTTGTGCAAACAGAGCTGCTTGAGAATCACCTATAATCCCCGATACAGGAATCTTAGGGATGAATAATTCTCTATCTTCTATGAACCCATATACTTCATCAGAAAATTTCACTTCAGGTAACATTAATTTTGGTATATCAAAAATATCAAGCAATTCATCATCCCAATTTAAGGAATTAATATTAAATAGTAGTGTTCTACTCGCATTTGTTACGTCTGTAGCGTGAACGCTCCCAGTTGTCAGCTTCCATAACAACCAGCTATCCATTGTTCCGAGTAAAAGGTCGCCATTTTCCGCCCTCTCTCGTGCACCTGTAATATTATCTAGAATCCACTTTACTTTAGTCGCAGAGAAGTAAGGATCAATCGTTAGACCAGTCTTCGAATGAATCTTTTCTTCATATCCTTCCTGTTTCAGAAATGTACATATAGAAGTAGTTCTCCGACATTGCCATACGATTGCGTTATAAACCGGCTCTCCCGTTTGCTTGTCCCAAACAATAACCGTCTCGCGCTGATTTGTTATTGTAAGGGCTTTTAGTTTGCTAATTATTGTTTGATTGGATTCAGCTATTGCATTAATTACTTCCTTTACACGTTCATATATCTCAATCGGGTCATGTTCCACCCAACCCGATTGAGGATATATTTGCTTGTGGCTTCCTGTCTTTTTTGCTACAACATTGCCTTGTTGATCGACAATAAGCGCTTTTGTGCCAGATGTGCTCTGGTCTATAACAAGAATGTATTGGTCATCCATTTTAACAACCTCACTCGTTACCAATCATTTCTTTAGCGATAGTAGAAACATTTGGAGCACTCAAGCCATAATGTTCAAACACTTCTTTTGTATTGCCTGTTATCGCTGGTTCATCCGGAATGCCAATGATTTTGATAGGAACAGGGTAATTTTGTGAAATCACTTCTGAAACGGCAGAACCAAGTCCGCCATAAATACTATGTTCCTCTATCGTAATGATTCGTGCCGTTTCTTTAGCTGCTTTTATAACAGCTTTCTCATCTAGCGGCTTGATCGTATGCATATTTAATACTCTGCAAGCAATCCCTTCTGATTTAAGTAAATAAGCTGCATCAAGTGCAATGCGTACAGTTTCTCCCGATGCAATGATGGTTAGATCGTTTCCTTCATGCATCGTAACTGCCTTGCCAATTTCAAAATCGTAATTCTCATTTATATAAGAATCCTCCACAGGGTTTCTGCCAATTCTCATATAAACAGGTGTATGATAATCCACTAAGGCTTCGGTCATTTTTTTGGCTTCATGACGATCAGCAGGCATCATGACGTGTAAATCCGGTATGGCTCTGGTCACGGCCAAATCTTGTAGGGAGTGATGTGACATACCAAGCGCTCCATAACTCACACCGCCGCTAATTCCAATTAACTTAACATTCGTTCTTGAGTAAGCAATATCAACTTTAATCTGCTCTATGCTTCGCATGCTTAGAAAACAGGCCGGAGAAGCTACAAACGGCTTTTTTCCAGACGCCGCCAAGCCGGCTGCAATCCCTACTAAGTTTTGCTCTGCTATTCCTACTTCTACCAGTTGGTCTGGCAGCGCATCTGCGATTGACGCCATGGATGCTGAACCTCTGGAATCACTTGTTAATACTAAAATGTCTTTATTTTTTTTGCCAAATGTAGCAGAGTATCACTGATGACTTTCCGGTTTGCAATCTTATTTCCAGGTTTCTTTTTAAGTGCTGCATGATTCATGATAATACCTCCAATTGCTCAGAAAGTTCCTTCATTGCTAATTCATACTCTTTTTTAGTTGGAACGTGATGGTGCCAACCAGCCACATTTTCTGCCAGTGATATGCCCTTCCCTTTAATTGTGTTGGCAAGAATGATTGTAGGTTTTCCAATCGTCTTGGGCACTTCATTTAGAACTCTTACTAGTTCAGCTACATCATTGCCATCAACTTCAACCACACTCCAACCAAAGCTTTCCCACTTTTTATCAAGTGGTTCATTATTCATAACATCGCTTGTACGACCAGTGATTTGCAATCTATTTCTATCAATGATTCCAATTAAGTTGTCTAGCTTATATTGTGATGCAGCCATAGCGGCTTCCCAAACAGAGCCTTCTGCTAGCTCACCATCCCCCATTAATGTGAAAACTCTATAGGATTTATGATCCTGCTTAGCGGCTAAAGCCATTCCCACCGATATTGATAATCCGTGCCCTAATGACCCAGTGTTCATCTCCACGCCTGAAACCTTATTATTCGGATGTCCTATTAATCTAGACTTGAATTTAGAAAACGTTTTTAATTCTTCTTTTGGGAAAAACCCCCTATCAGCTAATACCGCCCAATAAGATTCAACGGCATGACCTTTACTCTGAATATAACGATCCCTATCTTCCCATGTTGGATTTTGCGGGTCGACATTCATCACACTATAGTAAAGAACTGTTAAAATATCAGTGTTTGATAAGGATGAGCCTGTATGACCTGTACCAGCTTCATAAATTGTTTCAAGCAACAACTTTCTGATCTCAACAGCTTTACGCTTCAAAAATTTTATATCCTCCATAAATCTCCCTCCAATTGCATTATTCATTAATGTCACTGCCACGCAACCAAGCTTGAATCTCTTCTGTTGTAGGATCCACAGGGTCTGGTGTTAAACCAGGTATATATTGACACGCTTCATATATAACGGGTATGACATTGGCATGAATTCCAGTTGAATGGTGAATATATGGACCTTTAACTAATTTTTCTTCCCATAGCGGCCAATCATTCACTTCTACCCATACATACGACCCTCTTGAATATGGCCCTTCAATTCCTTTAGCTTTCCCTAAAAAAATGGAATACTCTCCATGGTCACCATCAAAGCGCGCGATTGTCATCTCCCCGCCTTTTATCTCCCCTTCATGCGTACCAGGTGAATGATCTTCAAATAAAAAGTGTTTATTTAACTTAGGCTTCTCTTCCACACTTAGGGAAACCGGAAAATTTCCACAATGGAATAGCAACTCTCCATTTGGATTTTCAGGGTGTCTAATTGTAATATCTGCAAAAAAAGTTGGTAACGTGTTCAAAGTTGCTGCTTGAACCATAATGGATGTGATTGCACCATGAATATCTGTTTCGCAAGTAACTGGGATTTGTTCATCAGTTAAGATTGCATTTGCCAAACAAGGCATAATTCCAATGATGTCTTGTAATGTAGACCAGCATTGAATAGCAATAGCTGAGCTGCCTGTTTCTTCGGCATATCGCTTCATCGCAACTTTTAGTGAAGCAATACGACGAATGTATTTTTCTTCAACCATGCTCCAGTCAAGTGTTTCTTTAATATAGTCGATCGCTTGATCTAACTCTGCACTTCCTTCTTCCTCAACTTTTAACGTTTTTTGCTTTATTTCATCTAAGGTAATCGGGTAAATTTGGATCCCGAACTTTTCCAGCAATTCCCCTTCATTACATATCACTGACCAAAAATCAGAAGGTCTGGTTGAGATTTGAAGGATTCGGAGCTGTTTAAATTGCTTCACAACATTCGCGGCACCGATAAAATTTTTAAATCCTCTTTCAAAGACTTTAGAATCAACAGCACTGTTTGTTATATAAGTAAACGGTACGTTAAACCTGCGAAGCACCTTGCCTGTTGCAAAGATTCCACATTGCGTATCCCGCAGTCGCATCCCATTTTCCAGTGGAGCCTCATCTCTCGGTCCCCATATTAATATAGGTTTATCGACTGCTTTGGCAATTTTGGCCACAAGATCTTCCGTACCAAAATTACAATGCGGAAAAAATAATGCATCTACACCCTTAGATTGAAATCGATTTACAATCGCAGCTTCATCTGAACGATTATATAGTAGACCTTCGTCATTGATTCCTTCTAAATCGACAATTTCTATTTCCAATCCAAAACTCTTTATTTTCTTTATTATCAACTCTTTGTATTTATATGCGTCTTCTTTACTAAACACGAATCTCCGTGTTGGAGCAAAGCCCAACTTTAGCTTATCCATATTACTCCCCCCACAATTTTAACTTTAATACTCCTAAACAAAAGTAAACAAAAAACTAAAAAAACGATGAAAATCTAATAAAACCGGATTAATACGAGTTAGTTATCGAGATTAGAGTATCACCCTAACTAAACCGAAGTCAACACATTTATATAAAATTTACATTTATTTTTTATACAATGTAACCGTTTTAATTTAGTTATGTTTAGTCATTTTTAAACTTAAACCTTTTTATTTTAGTATGTTTTACCTGATTAGATGCCTATTTCAACAAGTTTGACATCACTAAATTCTTCCACTAAACTATGTATAAATAAGTTATTAGAATGATACAGGACATCTCAATTAATTTAAGTTGGAGGATATAGATGAAGATTGATGACATTGCAAAAATTGCCAAGGTCTCCAAGTCCGCCGTTTCATTGGCTTTAAATGGAAAGCCTGGTGTCAGTCAAGAAACGAGAGAAAGAATTTTAAAAATCGCAGAAAAGCACGATTATAACCCAAGACCTTTTTCAAAAGCACCCAACAATAACAAATCAAAGATTTTCCGTTTTGTCGCATGTACACATACCGGAATTATCACTGATCAATATCAATCTCAATCTTTTTTTATGGAGTTAATTAATAATATAGATCAATCTATTACCTCAAAAGGATATTCTTTAATCATTTCCTCAATCAATGTTGACTCATTGGAGCAAGAAATAACTAACCTAGAGAAACAGCAACGTTCTTCTGGAATATTAATGCTAGGAACAAACTTAACTGAAGAGCAAATCAAAGCTGTAGCTAAATTGCAACCAAATTTGATTGTTTTAGATACATGCTTTGAAACCTTAGATGTTAGCTTTATAGTAATGAATAATGCTTTGGGGGCCTATCAAGCGGGGGAATATCTTGTAGGATTAGGTCATAAAAAGATTGGCTATGTTGAATCTAACTCTAGAATGTACAATTTTAATATGAGAAAAAGAGGGTTCCAAAAAGTCATTTCAGAAAACAATTTAATGATCAAGCCTGAACACATATTTCAAATGTCACCTACCGATGTCTCTGTTCAAGAAGCGTTCAAGCAATCGATATTGAATTTAAAAGGCAACTTGCCTACAGCCTTATTTTGTGAATGCGACTACATGGCGATTAGCGTAATCAAAACACTTAACGATTTAAACTTAACCGTTCCTGAAGATATATCAGTCATTGGTTTCGATAATATTACTGAGTCAAAAATAATAAGTCCAGAATTAACGACGATCCATGTAAAGAAAGATAAAATTTCATCACTTGCTGTCGAGAAGTTAACTAGAGAAATAGATCACAATGAAGATGTTAAAATGAAAATCTTTGTCGACACTGAACTTATTGTTAGAAAATCTTGTTGTTCACAAAACGGAACGTGAAAAAAGGGATTGATTTAAAATGAATCTCTTCTATAGCATTGAACTTCGGATAGTGCATCTATCCCCGTTTAGTCCCCCTTTTAGCAAACTGTAGCCAGTTCGAGCAATGTTATCGGCAAAGTGCGCCATGCCTGGTATGCGAAACACTTTATTGATGCCTCGCTACGGAAAAGCCGATGGTAAATATGCAGGGATCAACAAACATTGGCGATTCCACTTTATTTTTTTAATTCGGGAAATAATTGACCAAAATTTTTCTCGTGCCTGCCACGGGGCACGGGCCTCAATACACGGTAAATATTCTACAACCTAAAAGGTTTTATATGTAAATCGTTTATAATCTATCCCATTCCCCTTTTAAATGTTCTTTGTTCACCTACAAAAAACACCCCTTTGGCTAAGCATAACCAAAGGGGTGAACCTTCACGATTTTTTAAAAACCAGATTTCTCATTCAGGATAACAACAACCCTACTCCACCGTCACGCTCTTCGCTAAGTTCCGTGGTTTGTCGACGTCGCAGCCTCTGTGCAGCGCGGCATAGTAGGCAATCAGCTGTGTCGGAATGACCGAGACAAGTGGCGTCAGCAATTCGTGTACGCGCGGCAAGACAACCGCATCGCCTTCTTGGTCTAAACCTTCCATCGAAATGATCGCTGTGGCTGCTCCTCGGCTTGCGACTTCTTGCACATTGCCACGAATGCTTAAGTTGACATGCTCTTGCGTAGCGAGGGCAATGACAGGCGTTCCGTCTTCAATAAGCGCGATGGTGCCATGCTTCAGTTCGCCGCCGGCAAATCCTTCTGCTTGAATATAGGAAATCTCTTTTAACTTCAATGCCCCTTCAAGGGCCACGAAGTAATCGGATGTACGGCCGATAAAGAATGCATTGCGTGTCACGGATAAGTAATCGCGGGCAATTTGTTCCATTTCGTCTTTTTGGTTGCAGAGCGACTCCATTGCATTGGCAGCGATGGCTAGCTCTTGCAGCAAATCAAAATCAAGCGTTTTTCCTGCTGCGTTGGCTACATCAACAGCAAGCAAGGCGAGAACAGCAATTTGTGCTGTGTATGCTTTTGTAGAAGCGACAGCTATTTCTGGCCCTGCAAACGTGTGCAGCGTATAATCGGCTTCACGGGAAAGCGTCGATCCTGGCACATTTGTAATTGTAAGCGTGCGGTGGCCTTGTTTTTTGACGTTCACGAGCACGCCGCGGGAATCAGCAGTTTCGCCGCTTTGTGAAATAAAGACAAAGAGTGGTTTTTCAGATAAGAGCGGCATATTGTACAAAAATTCGCTCGCAATATGCACTTCTGTCGGTTTGCCGGAAACGCGTTCGAGCAGCTGTTTTCCAACTAGGCCAGCATGGTAGCTTGTTCCTGCTGCAACAATGTAAATCCGGTCGCTTTCTTTCATTGCTGCGCGGATGTCTTCATCGAGGCGCGTGCTGCCATCTTCGTGTTGGTACTTTTGGATGATGTTGCGAATGACGAATGGTTGTTCATCAATCTCTTTTAGCATAAAGTGGGCGTATGTGCCTTTTTCAATGTCGCTTACATCAAGCTCGGCTGTGTAAGGCTTGCGCTCTTGCACATCACCGGCCAATGTTTTGATTTCAATGCGATCGCGTCTGACTATCACGAGCTCTTCATCCATGATTTCAATAAACTGATCAGTGACAGTAAGCATCGCCATTGCGTCTGAGGCAACGACATTCGCATTTTCGCCAACACCAACTAAAAGCGGGCTCTTGTTTTTTCCGACAAAAATCGTGTCTGGGTCGTCCTTATCAAGAAGAGCAATCGCATAAGAGCCCTTCATAAGCGAGAGCGCTTTGCTGACAGCTTCTTCGGTTGTAAGTCCTTCCCCAGCCAATTGTTCAATAAACTGAACAATCACTTCCGTGTCCGTATCGCTTTTTAGCTGTACATCGGCTAAATAATCGCGCTTAATTTGCTCGTAGTTTTCAATGACACCATTGTGTACGAGCGTATACCGTTCTGTTGCGCTTTGATGAGGGTGTGCGTTTAATTGGCTTGGGACGCCATGAGTCGCCCAGCGCGTATGCCCGATTCCGACTGTTGAGTGGACATTTTCATCAACAGCCTTGCGCAATGTGGCGATTCGGCCCTTTTCCTTAAACACCTCGGTACCGCTTTCTGTCCGGACTGCAATGCCAGCGGAGTCGTAGCCCCGGTATTCCAGTTTTTCCAGACCACTTAGCAAGATTTCCTTTGCATCCTCATTTCCGATGTACCCAACAATTCCACACATATTTTTCGTATCCTCCCGCAGTGGGAGCATCGACCTGCAGGGGCAGACGTGCCCCCACTCTTTGAATTTGTTGCGTGCTGCTTTTGTTTTTGTGCAACAGGTCACCCCATTGTTTTGACAAAAGCTTGCGGCTGTCACACGCAGCCGGAGGGAACCCGCCGAAAGTTCGATTAGCCCTCTCCTCGTCAACTGGCATCGTGCCAGTCCTGGCGCTTTGGTGTATGAAATTCATACAAGACTCATAATAAAGGAATGGAGAATTGCCGTCAATCGATTTCATAGGTTCTCCACAATTTTAAAATATGCACCTGTTTCGTTCGGCGGAACGGTTTGTTATTCAAAAGGGCAAAACAGCACTTGTTCTAGCGGAAATTTGGCTACATAAAAAAGCATTGCCATATTGCGGCAATGCTTTTTTATCAAGCTCCAAGCTGTTCTTTTACGACATCGACAATTTGGTTGGCGTATTGTTGGCACAACTCATCGGTTTTGGCTTCGACCATCACCCGCACAAGTGGTTCGGTGCCAGACGGGCGTACGAGGATCCGGCCTTCGCCAGCCATTGCCTCCTCCACACGTTGGATTTCTTGTTGGACGAGGGCATTGTTTTTAACTGCATCTTTATCCGTGACGCGGACGTTGATTAAGCATTGGGGGAATGTTTTCATACCTGCGGCAAGTTCGGACAAAGGCTTCCCTGTTTGTTTCATAATGTTTAAAAGCTGCACGCCTGTAAGCAAGCCATCGCCTGTCGTGTTGTAATCAAGAAAAATAATATGGCCAGACTGTTCGCCGCCAAGATTGTAATTTCCTTTACGCATTTCCTCCATCACATACCGGTCGCCTACAGCCGTCTGCTTCGTCTCGATTTGTTTTTCCTCGAGTGCTTTGTAAAAACCGAGATTGCTCATTACAGTGGTGACAACCGTGTTGTTGTTCAGGCGCCCTTGTTCTTTCAAGTAGGAAGCGATAATATACATAATCTTGTCGCCGTCCACAATTTCGCCCTTTTCATTGACTGCGATCAAACGATCGGCATCGCCGTCAAACGCCAGGCCTACATCTGCCTGTTTTTCCACAACTAGCTTTGCCAGCTCTTCAGGATGGGTCGAGCCGCAGCATGCATTAATATTGGTTCCGTTTGGCGAAGAGCCCATCGACGATATATCTGCGTCCAGATCAGCCAGTACGTGCGTAGCTAGCGATGAGGCAGCACCGTTGGCACAGTCAATGGCGACGTGGATTCCTTCAAAACCGCCCTCAACCGTTTGTTTTAAAAACTGCATGTATTTCTGGGCGCCCTCAAAATAGTCATTTAACTGACCGACATCGCCACCAACCGGACGAGGCATCGTATCTTCGCCGTCAATGAGTGCTTCTATTTCCTCTTCTTGTGAATCAAGCAGCTTAAATCCGTCAGACCCGAAAAATTTAATGCCATTGTCTTCAACCGGATTATGAGAAGCGGAAATCATAATTCCCGCAGTTGCGCTCAGTTGTTTGGTCAGGAACGCAACGCCAGGGGTTGAAATGACTCCAAGGCGCATAACTTCAGCGCCAATTGAAAGCAAACCAGCCACTAGGGAAGCCTCAAGCATTTCTCCAGAAATACGCGTATCCCGGCCAATCAACACCTTAGGTTGCGCCGCCTCTTTCGTTAGCACATAACCGCCAGCGCGCCCTAACTTAAACGCGAGTTCAGGCGTAAGCTCTGAATTGGCTACCCCCCTGACGCCATCTGTCCCAAAATATTTACCCATGATTGATCGCTCCTTCTTTATGCGTTCTCATTGCTTTCACTCTTCGAATTGCAACATCGCCTCATCGTCTAGTTCGAAGCGGATATGCGGCGGCCCACTTACCGATATAGGAAGCGACTGTTCTCCTTTATAGGAACCACTCGCATCCACCTGCAATTGTATATCGTTCATGCTCAAACGATCTAGCCTGGCTTTAGTCCCAAATGCTGTTACTGGGACTGCCGATGGCTGGTCTGCTGCGAAACGGACAGTGCCCTCTGCACCGACAATTTCAATCGGCACGTCGGAAAACGCTTGCCTTTCTTCCTTTCCGACACTAAAGTGGACACGGACTTCTTTCGGTTCAATTCGTTCAGCATCCTTCGGTGTTTTCAGTTTTGCCGTTACCTCGCCATTTTCTTCAACTTTGCTTAAGTCAACTGGCTCGCTCTCTACGAACTCAATATCTTCTAGAACGTCAGCCGGCCCATAAACGGTTACTTCGTTAGGTTCAATCGTCACTTCATCAATGCTGATTCCGTCTGGCAACTCGTTCTCCTTTATCATTTTCACTGGCACAAGTTTATTTGGGCTCGTGATTGGCACTGTCACCGAAACAAAATTAGGGTCTGCTTCAATCTCCAGTTCTTGCCCTGACTCATCGTAAAAATGGACAGGGTACTCATCTTCAACCGTTTCTTTAACCCCTTCAAGGTCTACGAACACTTTGGCTTCTTCAATTTGGTCAATCGTGTCTCCATCTGCGGTCACTTCTACATTCACTGGGTTGGCGATTGGCGAACCAGCAGCAAACTCGTCTCCTAGTTCGCTTTCGTTCTCAAGCTCCACACGCACCGGGATGGAGGCCGTTTGTTTTTCTTTTAAAGTAATGCGAACTACTTGAGGCTGCGTTGTTACTGACAAATCGCTCGGAAAATTGCGTGTGTTGACGGCTAGCACATGTTCCCCTTCAGTAGTTACATCAGTCGCGTCCACAAACACTTCTGTCGACCGGTTGCTTGTCAACTGGAATAGCGAAATCGACACTTGCGAACCTTGGAGCTGCACACTCACTGTTTCCGGTTGGTCAACTAGTTCAAAACGTGTTTCATCATAAAACACTTCAAGTGGTTGGTCTTCAATTGTATAAGGAGCGTTGGTAACTTCAGGCAAAAGAGAAGGGGTGCCGACATTATCTTGATTAACCATAATAAATAACATCAATGCAATAAAGAAAGCCAGAATCCGCACAAACCAAATGCTATTAAACAGTTTATCCATTTTTTCTAACACCCCACTGCCAGCGGTGTTCAGAAGAAGTAGCGCGAAGCAAGTTCTGCTCAAGCATCTCCCTCAACTGTTCTTCGCTTAAGTTACGGTAGAGCGTGCCGCTTTTTGATATCGATATGCCTCCCGTTTCCTCGGAGACAATCAATGTTAAACAATCCGTTACTTCACTAATCCCGAGAGCGGCACGGTGGCGCGTCCCTAGTTCTTTTGAAATCGTATTATCTTCAGACAGAGGCAAATAACAGCCTGCGGCCAAAATTTTATCGTTCTTGATGACAACGGCGCCATCGTGCAACGGTGTATTAGGAATAAAAATATTAATCAACAACTCCGAAGTAAGGACAGCCTGCATCGGAATCCCAGTCTCCGCGTAATCGTTTAAGCCAGTTTCCTTTTCAATCGACACGAGCGCGCCAATGCGTCGCTTCCCCATATAAGAAGTCGCTTTAACGAGGGCATCAATGGTCGTTTGCATCGAATCATTTTTAGGAGCTGAACGGCTTGTAAACAGGCGGCTTCTTCCGAGTTGTTCCAACCCCCTGCGCAATTCAGGCTGAAAGATAATAATGATCGCCAGCAATCCAAACGTAGCGGTTTGCTTGGTAATGAACTCCAATGTGCTCAACCCTAGAAAGTTGCTGACAAACCATATCATAAAAATGACAGCGATCCCTTTGACCAACTGTACAGCCCGAGTGCCGCGAATAATCATAATGAGTTTATACACAACATATGTAACAAGCAAAATGTCGACAATTTGGCCAATGTAAGCAAGCCATGGCAAATTTTCGAAGTCTATCGTAAACATGTATGCCCCTCCATGTTTAATCGTCTAGTCCTACCTTTGACAAGTCCAGCGCATCTTAAACGAAACGCAGTGCCAAACGTAACAAGTATACACCGATCCACGCGAAATAGAAAGGGAGTTCCCGCTTTACGACAGGAACTCCATTATTTTTCATGCTTCTTCTAATTGTCGGTAGAATGTGGGTCGTCTTCTCCTGCATCGAAAACGGCGACAACTTCACTAAAAAACTCTTTCATATTGTACCACGCCCAAGACAGGGCTTTGTCGACTTCCTCAATTTCCCCTGTTACTTGATTGGGCGAAGCGTAAAGTGCGTCTCTGTTGAAACGGCTATTAATGAGAAGGACATTGCCGCGCACTTCCCCTTCAAGCACGAGTGTGCCATTTCGGACAACCAAGTCACCATCAATCACTTCGCCTTCGGGCACAACGACGACGCCTGCTTCTTTATCAATCACAAACGGCCCGTTCCCTGATACGGCAATTCCGTCGGTGGTATGGCTCCATGCGGAAAAAAAGGCAGCTGACATCATAATGAGGAATATCGCTGCTGCAACCAAGATTGGATGACGTTTTGCTTTTAGCTTCCATTTTGCTGTTTTTTTCGTCTTAGGCAATTTCGCCATAACGCCGGCAGTAAACCCGTCAGGTGCCTCTATATGAGAAGAACTTTGGATAAACGCAATGGATTTCTTCAGTTCTTGCAAATGCTCTCTGCATGACGGGCACGATTGCAAATGAGCATAAAGTTCCTCTTTCTGCTCTTTTGTCGCATCTCCGTCTAAATAAATGTGTATCAATTCATCGTGAGAATGACAGGTTTTCATCTTGTCACCCCTTTACATTTATAAGTGCCGCATACGTTTACGCAGCGCTTCACGCCCCCGATGAATCCGCGTTTTAACGGTGGCTACAGGCATATCCATAATCTCGCTAATTTCTTTTAACGATAGATCCTCTAAATACTTAAGCACGATGGCCGTACGATATTTAATAGGAAGCTGGTTAATCTCTGATTGTATCCACTCTTGAAGCTCCATTTTCACAACCTGGTCTTCAGGCAGTTCATCTGTTGCCGCAAGTTGGGATTCATAGGTCACTTCCTCCATCCCTTTTACCGCATCTTGCAAATGCATGTCGGGCTTCCGCTTCCGCAAACGGTCAATTGACACATTGGTTGTAATGCGGAACAACCAAGTCGAGAACTTTCGAGTGGTATCAAATTTATCTAAGTTGGTATAAGCACGCAAAAACGCCTCTTGGGCGATATCTTGGGCTTCATGGACGTGGCCGACCATTCTATAGGCAACTTGGTACACTTTGTCTTTGTAGAGGTCTACCAATTCGGCGAAAGCCTGCTCATCCCCTTGTTTGATGTCTGCAATTAATCGATTCGTTAACGAGTCCATTTCATCCCCTACCTAAATTAAACATACGGAACTCACTGACAGATGGTTTCGTGTAATCTAATCATAACACGAAAAAATATCTTTTTTTAAAAAAGAAGGAATTTTGTCCTAAACCGAGTAATGTAATTTAGAAAGGGAGGGAAGGATATGGCAAATGCGCATGACATTCACCCACTGTCGCGTTCGATTGAAGACACACGGACGCAACTTAATGATTCGGCTGCTGCTTATCCGCTCAGCTCACCGCACATTTTAACGATCAGTCAGAAACTCGACGCTCTACTAAATGAATACTCCAATCTTTCTGCAAAAAAACCGCATAAACGCGTATAAACCGATTTTCAACATAAAAAGAGCAGCCTATACAGGCCGCTCTTTTCTATAAGTGGAGCCTAGCGGGATCGAACCGCTGACCTCCTGCGTGCAAAGCAGGCGCTCTCCCAGCTGAGCTAAGGCCCCAATAAAAAACGGCTTTCGCCGTCTTTACAGAAGTGAGCCATGAAGGACTCGAACCTTCGACCCTCTGATTAAAAGTCAGATGCTCTACCAACTGAGCTAATGGCTCTAATGGCTGGGCTAGCTGGATTCGAACCAGCGCGTCACGGAATCAAAATCCGTTGCCTTACCGCTTGGCCATAGCCCAACAAAAGATAAATGGTGGAGGGGGACGGATTCGAACCGCCGAACCCGGAGGGAGCGGATTTACAGTCCGCCGCGTTTAGCCACTTCGCTACCCCTCCACGAAAGAAAGACAATATGAACATGGTGGAGGATGACGGGATCGAACCGCCGACCCTCTGCTTGTAAGGCAGATGCTCTCCCAGCTGAGCTAATCCTCCATTTTGACTGCAGATAAGCGGCGAATTTCTTCGTCTAATTCGTGATTCTCTGTCAGTCACGTACGCTTGTACGCTCCTTCCTTCGAACACTTCTTATCCTCGACCTTTTTGCTTCTCTTTGTCAAACAATGATGTTGAGGAGCCTCGTTTTATAATAGAGGCATATCTATGAAAAATGGTCCGGCAGCGTTCTACTCTCGCAAGGGGAAGCCCCTAACTACCATCGACGCTAAAGAGCTTAACGACCGTGTTCGGCATGGGAACGGGTGTGACCTCTTTGCCATTGCCACCGAACTTAAAAAGGCAAGTGAAAAGCAAGGAGTTGAGAAGCCAACTTCTTGCTTTGCCTTCTACTCATAAAATGACCCGTACGGGATTCGAACCCGTGTTACCGCCGTGAAAGGGCGGTGTCTTAACCGCTTGACCAACGGGCCTCCTGACTGACAAATAATATGATAACAAACGTTTTTTTAGATTGCAACTGTTTTTTTCAATTTATTATTGCTCTAATAGAATAGCCGAAAAGGGCTCGTTTTATTCGCTGAGGTTTTACCGTGAAAGCCCAGTTTTGTCGCCAAAATTGGATTGACGCATAAGGTATATTATTCCTAATTGTAAAGGTGGTGTACACGCATGGGTTACTATGGCGGAGGCTACGGCGGCTACGACGGCGGCTATGGCTACGGTCCAGCTGGCGGCGGTTACGGTGGCGGCTGCGGCGGCTATGGCTACGGTGGCGGTTTTGCGCTAATTGTTGTGCTTTTCATCCTTCTTATCATCATTGGCGCAGCTTACGTTAAATAATTGTGCAACCACAACGTTTAAAGAGCAGGCTAAAGGATGCCTGTTCTTTTTCCTTCGTTGGTTCCTAATATTTCGCTGCACCAACACAAAACGATCGAATTGCAAAAGACACACTGCCCTTCCTGAAAAACATAGGCTTGCGACCGTTTTTTACTAGTGAACGCCTAGGCAAAGCGTATGATTTGTTTGCCTAAATACCTATACATATAAATAGGCAGTCGACAAAACCAATGCGTTGACAGATAATTTAAACACATGTATATTAAACATAGTTTTTTCATCGGTTTACAGCATTTTTACAAAAGGAGACAACTTATGCCACACATCACGAAGTTAGCCATAGCTACGTCTATTGCCACTGTATTGGCTTTAGGCGCATGCACCAATGATGCAAGCCAGAGTCCCAGTGAAGAAAATCGCTTTATTGAATACGGCATAGCAACCGACATTCGTCCACTTGACCCCCATACACAGAACATTGTCATCAATTGGCGTGTCGGTGCCAATATATACGACCGCTTAATTGAACAAGATGAAAACTTGGAATTGCAACCGAGTTTGGCCACAGACTGGAAAATGCTCGATGAGTTAACGTGGGAATTCTCTTTAAGAGAAGACGTCGTTTTTCATGATGGAAATGTGTTTGATGCAGAGGCTGTAAAAGCAAATTTCGAACGCAATCTAGCGGAGGAAACAGCGTCTCCGACTGCATACTTGTTTCAAGCTGTCGAAGAAGTAGAAGTCATTGATCCAGCTACCGTCCGCTTTCATTTAAACGCTCCGTTTGCTTCATTGCCAGCGCATTTATCACACCACGGAGCTTCTATCATTAGTCCTGAAGTGATAGCCGAGGACAACGAAGCAGTTGCCAACGGAGAAGCACCAGGGTCTGTCGTAAGCGAAAAGCCAATTGGCACAGGCCCTTTCCAATTTGAATCTTGGACACCTGACGAAGAGCTTGTCCTCATAGCAAATGATGATTATTGGGGTGGTGCCCCGCAAGTAGCTGGCGTTCGTTTCACCGTCATTCCAGACGCTGCTACACGTTTAGCCAATCTACAATCAGGCAATTCCGACGTTATTGATGCCGTTTCGCCAAGTAGCATGGCCGAAATCGAAGAAAACTCAGACATAAATGTAATCGAAGTGGAGTCAACCTACGTTAACTTCCTTGCCTTTAACACCAATGAAGCCCCGTTTGATGACGTACGGGTACGCCAAGCTTTTGCCAAGGCGATTGATAAAAATGAAATTTTTGAGGGCATCGTAAACGGCTACGGCTCTATCGCAAACAGCCCGCTTTCGCCGTTTGATTTTGGTTTTACGGAAATAGACGGCCTTTCCTTTGACCCGGATGAAGCGAAAGCTTTGCTCGCAGAAGCAGGGTATGGAGAAGGCGATCTCGATGTTACATTAACTGTCAGCACAGAAGGAGATCAAGTTAACATCGCTACGTACATCCAGCATGCGTTAGCGGAAATTGGCGTCAATGTGGAAATTGAGCAAATCGAATTTGCTACATTTGTCGAGTATACAGGCGAAGGCAAAGCGCAAATGTTCCTTTTAGGACGTTCTAGCCCAACAGGCGATGGTTACAACGGTTTCTTTACGATTTTGCATTCCAATAAACAAACGAGCAACCAACTTCGCTATCCTTATGCAAACCAAGATCTCGACCAACTCATCGATGCAACGTTGGCGGCTGAAGATGAAGCAGAAAGAAGTGCTTATTTCAAAGAAGCCCAACAATTAGTTGCAGAGGAAGTACCATTTCATTTCCTCTACTACCCTTCAACTTTGACTGGGGTAAGCAATGAACTAGAAGGCGTAAACGTAATTCCAACAGGAGTCGTTTTCCTAAAGGATGCTGCTTTTACAAACGATTAAAATCACTCGGATAGCTGAGCATCTCTTTGTTTAGCTATCCTTTATTATTCGAGTGTTTGATATTTCACGCTTCGTTATTTTCATATTTTTCTGTTATACTAACATCGTCATGATGATAGCCTTTACCTAGCTCATTACTTTTGAACAAAGAAAGGATCTGTGCTTATGAAACTAGTATGCTTTGGCGATAGCATTACTGCTGGCCACGAAGGGTTAAACGAACCAATGTTATCCGCATTTCTTAAAAAGAAATTGCCACCAACGGTTGAAATCATAAACGCTGGCGTTTCTGGAGACACAACCGTTCAAGCTTTAGCACGAATTGAAACCGATGTCATTAGCCATCAACCTGATCTTGTAACCGTGTTGTTTGGAGCTAATGACGTAGCCACCCATAAGCGAGTGAAACAAGACGAATTTACTCATAATATCGACAAAATCGCTAGCCTCATTTCGCCAAAGAAGACCATTTTGATTACCCCTGCTCCTGTCGATGAATCACTTGAACAAAACAGAACAAACGAAGCACTCAAGGCATACAGCGATTGCATCAAGGAAGTAGCACAAAGGCGCAACTGTCATTTCATTGACTTTTTTACTACCTTCTTTTCAAAGCCAGATTATCAATGGCGCTTAAAAGGCACGAGGGATGACGGCTTGCATTTTGGTGAAAAAGGCTACGACTTGCTTTCTGATTTAATTGCAGAAAAAATTGCTTCCCTTACGAAAGCAGGAAGCGTTTTTAAACAATCGGGCAACTGATCAATATCCAAAAACAAAAAGTGCCCCCCTTACTTGTTTGAATAAGGGGGGCATTTTATCTTATTCTGTTCTATCACGAGAAGCCATTCAAGCCTCGACTTGCTCCATTTCAGGGAATGACCTTCCCCAATAAACTCTCTTATTTCTCGCCGCTAAGTTTCACGAGAATTTTAGCCTGGCGTTTATCGTTTGTTAACACTTCAAACCCAGACTCTACAATATTCTCTAGCTCAATCCGGTCGGTTATAACGCCTTTCGGATTTAAGGCTCCCTCTGCCATTAAATCAATGGTCGTTTGGAATACTTCCGGTTCATAAGCCAAAGTGGACGTAATCTTAACGCCACTGCCCGTAATATCCATCGGATTGAACTCAATCGGTTTGGCAAAAATGGAAACAACGACGACGATTCCCCGTGATCTGGCTACTTGGATAGACTGGTTAAATGTTACATTTACGCCAGCCACTTCAAAGCTTACATCGACCCCATCTGGGACAAGGCTTTTCACTTTTTCAACGGGATCGACTTCGCCAGAATTAAATGTATGGGTGGCGCCGACTAGCCGTGCTTTTTCCAGCCTTTCTTCCGATAAATCAAAAACAATGATTTTGCTGGCGCCTGCAGCTTTAGCAGCAATAATGGTAAACAAACCAATTGGTCCCGCCCCAAAGACGGCGACTGATTGTCCAAATTTAAAATCGGCTTCTTTTACCGCTTGCACCGCCACCGCCATCGGTTCAACGAGTGCTCCTTCTTCCAATGTTAAGTTATCAGGCAATTTATATACATTTTTCTCTGGGATCACTGCAAAATCAGCAAACCCTCCATCTGTAGCAAGACCAGCAAACGAGAAACCATCATAGAGATCAACTGAAGCGGGCTTGTTTCCGTAGGTAAAGAGTGGATTGATGACGACACGGTCCCCCTTCTGAAAGGATTTGACCTCCGTTCCTACTTCCTCAATCACACCGGCAAATTCATGCCCTAATGTAAGGGGAGGTTCGCCGCCAGTAATAGGATCAGGCTCTCCTTTTGGGATAATCACCGGACCGTGCAAGTATTCGTGAAGATCACTTCCGCAAATACCAGCCCACGCTACACGCACTTTTACGTCACGGGCGCCTAGTTTCGCAGGTTCTCTTTCCTCTACACGGATATCTTTCTCTTTGTACCATACGGCTGCTCTCATCAAGAACATCTCCTTATTATGCTATGGTGTTTTGTTTACACCTTTATAATAGCACTGTAAAAGGAAAAATGGTCATTATAACGGAAATGTCCACTAAATCTCCTTATGTATTTAAAAACCTTTCATTGATTTTTTCTATATATTTCGCTTACAAAATGATTGGTTTTAGTTCTAAACTTCAGCATTTGCTCGCTTCGATTAAAGGAAATCTTATTTAGGAGGATTGATCATTCCATAACAAACAATGTCCTCAAAAGCATCGATTTTATAAATATGTTCTTTTAACGTTCCTTCATATTCCATTCCACACTTTTCCATGACTTTCCCAGACGCAGGATTTGTTTTGAAATAGCGTCCATAAACACGGTGATAATGCTTTTCTTTAAAAGCAAATTCAATAATCGCTTTGGCAGCCTCCGTTCCGTACCCCTTTCCCCAATAAGGTTCTCCTATCCAGTAACCGATTTCGCCGTTTTTATGTTGCTTATCGTTTGTAATGGCAATGGCACCATACAGCTGCCCGCTCTCTTTATCCGTTATAGCAAATTCATATAACTAGTCTAATTCAAAGTTTTGCTCATGATTCGCTATCCATGAAAGGGCGCATTCGATTGAATATGGATAGGGCAAATGTAAAGTGCTCTTATAAAGGTTATAATTATTGCACAGCTCAACGACATTCTGGGCATCTGCCTCTGTAAACAAACGCAAACGCAATCTCTCTGTCGTGATTGTTCTATCCCCACGATTATAGGCCATGTAGTCCATCCCCCTATGATTGTCCTTCATCTTGAGTCTTCTTGGTACTGAAATGAAAGAGTCATGCTCGTTGACACTCCATCCTTGCCAAGGAGGCTCTGATTGTTTCACCCCTCTTATAATATTAATCATCGAGTAAGTCTTTGTTTTTTTTATAAGATCGATGTAAAGAAAACATATTTAATAAGAACATCAAGATAAACGCTATTACGCCTAGGCCTGCCATAGTTAAGAAATCTCCAATTGTTTTTGGAAGACCAGTTACCAAAATGGAAAGTAGAGAAAATATAAAACCGAAAGTGATTGAACTGCCTACTATCTTTCTTCTTTCACTTTGGAAATCAGCGCTAGTAGCTACATTAGCAAATTCTGTACCACTACCGACATAACCTATTAGAACATATGTGATCGATACAACAACAGGAATAAATAATCCTATTGAAGCATCCATATTCAAAGAGAAGAAAGTTTCTGCCAATATGAACACAACACTTATAAAAATACTTATTACAAAACCCTCTGCTAAAAAATTTAAAAGCTTTCGCTGTTTATATTCATCGTTCGGAAATAAATCTTTTATCCAAGACCTCATGGCTTCAAGCCTCCCAAAATAATTGGTCTAATGTTTTGTTTAGTGCCTTAGCGAGTGCTATACATAGTTTAAGAGACGGATTATAGTGATTTTTTTCGATCAACCCAATCGTTTGTCTCGAAACATTTACTTTATCTGCAAGTTCCCCTTGAGTTAGTCCTAAATCCCTTCTTGCCTGCTTCACTCTGTTCTCCAAAAAAACACCAACCTTCTTATTACAGGTTTACTGTAACATAGACAATGCCCAATGTAAAATATATATTGCATTTTATAGATTAATTGTTTTTTCCGCCTTCCTACATTTCAAACGAATAATCACGCTCTACTTTGCATACACGTACTGTGAATCGACTATACCACTCTTTTTTGCCACGTTCTTGAGCGACTTGGTGAGCTGCATGTGCTTTCCAAGCGGCAATATCCTCGAGTGTTTTCCAGTAAGAAACGGTAATGCCCAAATTTGAATCTCTTGCACTTTCGATCCCTAAATAGCCTTCTTGTTTACTTGCTAATTCGACCATTTTTGCTGCCATAACACCATACCCATTGTCCCCTTCCGTTCGCTCTGAAGCAAAGACAACCGCATAATAAGGCAATTTATATGTATTTGCTAAGTGACTCATCTCCAACCACACTCCTAACTTATCAATACTCGGACGAAAATTCTTACAATTATTATACATTAACCGGAAAAAGCCGCAAAACCTAACCTCTTCTTTTCATTTGCTCTTTTTGCGAAAATGATTAGGTCTTTCTGCGTCTCACTACTGCTTACGCTATTCGAGAAGTCTTTATGGTGCGGCTTTCCACTTCTGCGAAGGATCAATTGTACGGATCTTTTTTAAACGTATCACAAATTGATGTATCAAATTATGATATAACTATTGCCATCTATATCAGATAATGATATATTGTTATTGGATATATCGCGGCTTGATACAATTTCATTAGAGAGAAGAGGTGATCGTTTGAAAACGACTGAACCGCTAACAGATTCAATGTTTTATATTATGGCTGCTTTAACGAAGCCGCGGCATGGTTACGCTATTATGAATTTAATTGAAGAAACAACAACTGGCGCGATCACGATAGGCCCGGCTTCGATGTATACGATTATAAAGAAGTTATTAAAACAAGAGTGGATTTACTTATATGACGGATCGGATTCAAGACGTAAAACATATTTACTTACCAAAAGAGGCATAGAAGTGCTAGAGGAAGCTGTGAAAATTCGAAAAACGGTCATTCAATTGGCAGAAAAAGGATTACAGGAGGCTGGAGAATGAGACAAACAAAGTATATGATGTCAGGTGGGTTAGCCTTTTCTGAGGACAAAGACATGGAGAAGTTACGGCAATTTTCTTTAAAGGGCTGGCATGTCAGCGGCTTTAAGTTTATGGGATATACACTTAAAAAAGGACAAAGCGCAGATTATATCTATAGTATTGATTACCGTTCATTAAATGAGGAGGAAACGGAAGAATATTTCGACTTTTTCTCTTCTGCTGGGTGGACCCATATTGCCTCAGAAGAAGAATGTCACTTGTTTCGAGCATCACCTGGTACAAAGCCTATTTATAGTGATCAGGAAACAGTGGTTGAAAAACATAACAACGCTGGAAACTCGATAAAATGGACCGTACTCCCAACACTTTTATTAACAGTGCTCTTATGGTTTGGAACATTCATAAGCTCAGGTTTTTTACATACCACGCTGGTTGTAATAGCTACCATTCTCACTATAATTGCCATTCCAACTGCTTGGACTGTGCTTGCAATTTACAATAACAAATGGAAGGCAGAAGGAAGAAAAGGTTTAGTGAAGCTAACGAAGATGATCCCACCTCTTCTTTTCCTAGTTGCGATGACTACATTAATAATTGCCGTCGGCACTGACAGCTCCGTTCGCCTTTTAGCCTATATAGTAATTGGGGCAATTTCATTTCCGACTGCTATTTGGATGATTATGTCCCTTAAAACTAGATTGGGAGGAAGGAGAGCATAGGGAAATTCCGTAACATATGTAGGGAAGTCTTGGGGAAAACACAGGCATCCCTACTAAATGAGCTTATGCTTATCTAAAATAGAAAAAAGCCTGTCTCAAAAGGTCGCTTTACTATGGCCTTTTAAGACAGTTTCTCTATAGCCCAGTCTCCACTAGGATGATTCTTGGTGAATAAATACGCTTACGTGCTTACCATCCTTGATTCGCTCCTTCTCTAATTAGTTCAAAGTGACTGCCCGCTTGATTTTCTAAGCCGCCAAGTGCAGCGTCTTGCGGTGCCTAGTAGATTATACAGACTATAAGTACTGTACTGCCCTCGAAATAAGAACAATGGGTTCAAGAAAGTACCTATTTTTCCATTTTAGCTACATATCCCAAAGAGATCTTTTCACGCCGCTGTATTAATAGTTAGAAGTATACTTTCTGTATGTTCTCCCTTTCCATAAAGTGATAAGAGCAATTATTAAACCAACAATCGAAAAGGACAAAATTACGTGTTGGACATCAATCCCTCTAGCTACAAGTAATGTTACACTTGCATAGGCAAGGGGATCGAAGCCGTTCATGGCTAAGAAGACAATGCTCATGACCCTCCCCATAATACGGGGATCAGTATCTTCTTGTGCTGAAGTAAAGAATGGGATTGAAACAAATGTCATGGTAAATCCAATTAGGAACGCTAATGCCGTCAAAATATACAAATTAGGAATTTGGCTAAATGCGATAGCTACGAATAATGTTGCAATCAATCCAGCAATTGAGGTTAATCCCCTGCGGCGTATTTTAACGATGCCAATTATTGCTGTGCTTACTAGCATTCCAACCCCTAAAGCAGCCTCAATGTAACTAAGATTAATGGGCGATCCTCCATACGTTTCCACTAAAATAGGAATGGCAATCGATATTGCTCCGAAGGCAAAGAAGTTTAACGTAATTAAGATCAGAATTCCTGTGAGTAAAAATTTACTTGCTTTGACGTAAGAAAAACCTTCTATTAAATCTTTAAGGGGTGTTTGTTTGACTGTATTGTCTACAGGACCTTCTTTTAAGAAAGGTGGAAACATAAAAAAGGCAGACAATAAGACGATAATAGCAGAAACTAAATAACCAGTTGTGACGCCAGCGTATTCCATGACACTTCCAGAGATCATAGGGCCGACAATAAAACCAATCTGGCCCAATCCCTGAATAACGGCATTTGCTTGTTTTATTTGGTTTTTCTCTACCATTTTAGGGATTAATGATGTGCCTGCTGGTCCAGAAAACGCATCTAATATTCCAAAAAAGAACCCCAAAATGATGAGATATTCAAATGTTAATTGATTTGCATGGTTTAATACAAATATGATAATTAGTAGGACTCCTTGGATGAAACTGGTGCTGAACATGATTGTCGTCTTCTTGAATTTATCTGCGAGCACGCCGCCAAATGCCATCATGAGAATACGTGGCACAGTAATGGCAATGAGTATAATCCCTAATGAACTGGCAGAACCTAAGTCAGAAATGACAAACCAAGTTGTTGTCATAAAAAACATGCTAAAACCGATAATCGCTAAAAAACTTCCGAGAAACAGAAGTATAAACCGGCTGTTTTTAAATAATGATGGTTGTTGTTCCATAGCATAACCTTCCTTCTCGTTTTAATCTATAAGCATCATAGATTGTGACGTAATGTCGTACGCAATCTTTTTTAATAAGAAATATCCTGACTACAATGAAGTGAATTGATTGTGACCTTACGTAACAAATTTTGCAAAAGTTGTGGGGCAACGGTGAGAACATTATGCTTACACTGAAGGATTACATTCCATATATTTAAAAAAGCTCCAAGAGCACTCAAATGTGAAGAGGTTACTTGGAGCCTTTGAACAACTGCCCAAATAGAATTAACATTGTTATAATATACATACATTTCTTATGGCCAGTTACTAAAATGCAACATAGTAAGTCTACATTTTTGAATCGTAATTAGTAAGATATAGTTGGAGGGTTATTATGAAAGAAATTTTAGTAATAGCACCGTTTGATTTAACAGATGCTCAAATCGTTAAAATGGAAAACTCTCTAAAAGAACTCCCTTATCAATTCCGTTTCATGGAAACGTTACTTCCTTATGAGAAAAACCTCGACGCCATATCTCCATCGACCAGCGCGATTGTTTCAAGAGGCGGGTTAGGTGAATTTCTCCGAAGCCATACCTCTATACCATTCATTAAAATTCCCGTTACCCCCTATGATCTGCTCCGTTCCATTACTTCTGTATACAATAAAGGCTATCAACGGATTCAGGTCATGTTTTTTGCAGGAATATTTAATGATATGGATTTTATTGAATGTGACTTCGGTGCATTACAAATTAAAATAGAAAGTTATCGAGACCAAGCTTATGCAAAAGAACACATTAAACAGTTAACTAAAAGGAAAACAGTAGATGCCATTATCGGGGACCGGTTTGCTACGGATGCAGGTAATGAAGCAACTATTCCTTCTTTTTTAGTGAAATCAGGTGAAGAAGCACTTGTTTTCGCTGTTGAACAAGCGATTGAAACATTAAACATTCAATTAGAAGAAGAAGCTAAAACAAAAGAACTTGATTCCATTCTTCAAGTTGTCCCTCAAGCGGTTATAAACGTAGATGCAAATGACGACATTAAAATGTTTAATGAACAAGCTAAGCATATTTTTCCAGAATTGAAGGAAGCGTTGCCTGAATTTAATTACACCGATATCTTTAAGAGTAAGGAATTGCAAGATCAACTTAAAGCCCGAACGATTCAACGAAACATCCTGACACCTATTAACAATCAACAAATGCTCGTAACGACCACCCCTATTTTTTCTAACGATATGTACGTTGGTGCGATTCAAGTATTCGAAAGACTAGCGGACTTTCAGAAACTTGAGATGAAAATTCGAAAAGAAGTATACAAAAAAGGACTTACAGCAAAGCATACTTTTGCGGATATCGTTTGTGAGAATAAGGAAATGAAGAGATTGGTTAGCGAAGCTGCCGCCTTTTCACGTTCAGAAGGTTCTGTCTTAATCTATGGAGAGACAGGGACAGGCAAAGAATTATTTGCTCAAAGCATTCACAATGCAAGCGATCGCCATGCCCAACCTTTTGTATCATTAAACTGTGGGGCTTTAAATGAAAACTTACTTGAAAGTGAATTATTTGGTTATGAAGATGGTGCTTTTACCGGCGCACTAAAAGGAGGGCGTGCAGGGCTATTTGAAATGGCCCATGAAGGGACACTATTCCTTGATGAAATCAATGAGATGCCCCGTAGTTTTCAGATAAAGCTTCTAAGAGTATTGCAAGAAAAGGAAGTCCGTAGAGTAGGAGGGACGAAAAACATCCCTGTCAACGTACGTATTATCTGTGCAACCAATCAACCAATGGACGAGCTAATACGTCGTGGAAAATTTAAAGAGGATCTTTATTACCGCATTTCTACTTTAACATTGGACTTATTGCCTTTACGAGACAGAAAAGAAGACATTATCCCTCTAGCTACTGTTTTTTTAACTAAAGAAATGGAAAGAGAAAACCGTTTTTTAAAAATCAAAGATGCCAAAAGCGCACTTCGGCCATTACTCTCGATGAGATGGGATGGGAATGCACGTGAACTACAAAACTTCATGAAAAGATTGGTCATTACTTATCAAGGAAGTGTGATTACAGCAGACGGAGTTCATTTGCTATTAAACAAAGCGAAAAAAAAGAGCGGAGAAGTAACCATTCCGATTTCAACCTCTTTCAAAGAAATGGAAAGTCACCTTTGGGCACAACTATACAGCCAATTTAATGGAACAAAAGAGGAATTCTGCAACCACTACAAAATTAGCCAAACCACTTTATGGCGAAAACTATCCGTTCAAAAATGAAATCATAATTTCATTTTTGAAATGAATAAGTGGGCTGTACTGTCTGAAATAAAACCGCAGAAAGATTCTTTCTACAAAAAATGAAGTTGAGTTGTCTTTCGATGACTCAACTTTTTTATTGGCACATTTGCAATCCCTCTGATAGTATCCACGTAATTTATTGCAAACTCGTTTACTCAAACCAAAATAGAGTTTTTGGCACAGTTATTGCATGAACAAAAGTGAGCATTCCCCCACGAACTCATATTATGCTAAGGAGAGGATTTGAAAATGAAAATTGTAGATGTTGTAGAGAGAGCAGTGCCAATTAGCAGTAATATCGCAAATGCTTTTATTGACTTTAGTAAAATGAATGCCTCAATTGTAGCGGTAAAGACAGATGTTATTCGAAACGGTAAACCAGTAGTAGGCTACGGTTTCAATTCCAATGGTCGTTATGCGCCGAGCGGCATTTTAAGAGAGCGATTTATTCCTCGTTTATTAGAAGCAAAATCAGAAGATATCTTAAATGAATCAGGGACCAACTTCTCGCCCGAAAAGATTTTTGACATTCTAATGGCAAACGAAAAACCAGGAGGGCATGGTGAAAGAACGGTTGCGGTTGGAACACTAGATATGGCTATTTGGGATGCAGTAGCAAAAATTGAGGAAGTGCCACTTTATAAACTATTGGCTGATCAATATGGAGACGGCACGATTGACGAGAAGGTCTTTGTCTACGCCGCTGGCGGTTATTACTTCCCAGGTAAAGGGTTGCCAGAACTTCAAGATGAAATGAAAGCCTATTTAGATATGGGTTACTCAAAAGTCAAAATGAAAGTTGGCGGTGTACCTTTAAAGGAAGACCTAAAACGGATTGAGGCAGTTATTGATGTCGTAGGTACGGGACAGAACCTAATGGTTGACGTGAACGGCCGATTCAATCTAGAAGAAGCGATTGAATTTGGAAATGCGATAAAGGACTATCATTTATTTTGGTATGAAGAAGCAGGAGACCCGTTGGATTACAAATTGCAGGAGGAATTATCGAAAGTTTACCCACACGCAATTGCGACTGGTGAAAATTTGTTCTCCCTTCAAGATGCCACTAACTTAATCCGTTACGCAGGTATGAATCCAAAGACGGATTTCCTGCAATTTGATTGCGCGCTTAGCTACGGACTAGTGGAATACATGAAAATATTAAACATGCTAGAAGAAAACGGATGGTCTTCTCGTAATTGCATTCCACACGGTGGCCACCAAATGTCATTGAATATTGCAGCAGGATTGAAACTGTACGGCAACGAATCATACCCTGGTATTTTCCAACCATTTGGCGGGTTTGCTGACGGGCATGCAGTGGAAGACGGCTTCGTTACATTGCCAGATGCGCCTGGTGTTGGGTTTGAAGCGAAAGAGAAATTATATGACCTATTAAAAACACTGTAACCAGTATGTAGATCAAAGAGATATATGGCTTATATATCTCTTTGATCTATTTTTTAAACAGGTAAAGAGAGAGTTTAGTTGAAAACGGTTAAATAAATCACCAAGTTTGGGGTTAATTTCTTTGACATTAGTCCCCCCCTTATTCAAAGGTTGTTAAAAATGCCAAAAGACGATTGATTTTTCAGTGGCTACTGGTATAACTGTCTTTCTTAATGTCGCGTGATTTTATAACTAATTAATTTGTACTTCTCCAAGAATCCGACCGATTTGTATAAATGAATGGCAGCTAGATTGTCTCCTCCCACACATATGGTAATTTCCTTCATTTCAGAATAAGAAAAGAGTTGGTTGAGTGCCACTCTTATTAGAGTTTTACCTATCCCTTGTTTTCTTAATTTCGCTGATACAGCAATATATTCAATATTGGCTTCCATATGTTTAGGGTTTGCTTCAATATAGACATACCCCTTTATATCATGTTCATTTTCCGTAACGAAGAATAAATGGTTAAAGTCATTTAATCGACTAATAATGGTATGTGCATCAAAATAGGTTGTGGGAAAGACTTCATTATGTAGATTGATAAAAGATTGACGGTAGGCATCAGAGTACGTTTCAACATCGCTAGGCGTGTGATTAATAAATCGATCTCTAGTTATGCTCAAAACCAAATCCGACCCTTGATCTATGCCTTTATTTTGTAACACAAACTCTTTTCCAAAGTGGTTATCCTCATTCAAAAAGAAAGAAAATGTCTTTATCATAGGAGGTGTTTTCGAAGCAATCGTTTCCCACAATTCTTGAGCCATGTCGATATCTTCCCCCTCAACAAACGGCCCCCATACGTCCGCACATCCTCTTTTTAAGTCCATATCCAAACCGATTGCACCAACTATACGAGAGTGATTATAAGCAACCAAAAATGAATCTTTCAATTCCAAATCAGAAAAATCATTCATTAAATGATCGTATATTTCTCCCCTATCTTCCCCACAAAAGCCAATATGAGTACTGCTCTTATTGTTCATTTTTTCTAGGAAGATGCTAAGATCTCTTATATGGATTGGGGGTGTTATACGAAAATTCATTGGGATCCTCCTTTCTAAACAAATTATGTTTAGCTATTCGTTCGATTAAACCTAATACAAATAGTAAAGGATGTCAATAGATTGCTTTTTATTTTTTCTGAATTTAGCATAAAGAAACTGCCCATGTGCGAGTGCGTCCCATTAATCATTTTTTATCTAAGCGTCCAAACGGACTTGAAACGCTAGCCCGCACCGTACTCTCTTGCTCTCAAAAGAATAAGTTAGCCATTATCGTTAAGACTACTATTGACTATTCCCTTAACGTCATTGTTTATAATCATTATATGGAGGGTGGCAATATGATAAAAATTGGACAGTTAGCTAAGAAAATTGGTATCAGTAAAAAAACACTTTACCATTTCGAAAATGTAGGCATCTTAAAGCCTTCTTTAATAAAAGATAATGGTTACAGGTATTATGATGAACAAGCCATTTCACAATTACAAAGAATTTTGTTATTAAAATCAATCGGATATACGTTAGAACAAATAAAGATCCTTTTCGACTCTGAAAGTGAGACAGGGGAAAATCAAACATGGATTCATTCACTATCAGAGCAAGTTAAATTAATTGAAGCCGAAAAAGAGAGGTTAAGCCGATTACAATACTATTTAAATGCGACTATACACGTTATTAAATTAAAAGGGCATTTGGAGCCACAGGAAATGCTTGACGTTATACAAGATTTAAATAGGAGAACTTTGGTTAATGGTATTATCCCTGCTCGTTTTGATGAAGCATTAGAAATTACAAAAGAACAAAAGGAGATACTTGAAAGGCTACCTGTTATCGGTAGTGACGATCCCAGACTGGAAGAAATATTGTCTATTTTCAACGAAGTTCGTGACATTTTGCACATGGATCCGAAATCGAATGATGTCCAACAAATAGCTCATACTCTTTATATAAAAACACTTGAATTGTTTGAAGGCGATGAAGAATTAATGAATTTTTATTGGGAACTAATAAACCCTTCTAGCGATAAAGAACTAGTACTTGGCATGAATACTGAAGTAACAGCTTATATTGATAAAATGTTCTACCACTATGAAAATAACAAGGCCAAAAATGAAGAACGAAAGGAGAAAAACGAATGAAGAAGCCTAAGCGCCTTTACTTTTTACTAATCTGTGTAAGTACTTCTCTTGCTTCATGTGGAGTAGCTGAGAATAAAGACAACAGTAGCCCAAATAATGAAAATGAGGAATTAATCATACAAGTTATTATCGAAAGTAACGCTTCGTACGCCTCTGATTTGGAGGTGGAAATTAATAGTAGAAATAGCCCTCAAACAGTTAACGAACTATCAATTGAGGTTCCTTATTCAAAAACATTTGTAATACCCACCGATGCAGCATTTCCAATAAGTTCAACTAAAGTTAAAGCTACAGCTGGAGAAGATGGAGATAGGATATCCTGTAAAATTTTATATGATGAAATAGAAGTAGCTACTCACGACAGCGAAGGAGAATTAGCCACAGCTGTTTGTGAGAATAAGTTTATAGATAACATATTGTCCTATCAGTAAAACACTAGAAAATGAAACGGTGGTGGAATAAATCAACGACCTATCTTATTTAATATTTTTAGCTTTAATCGATTCCCTGAGTTTCGGGACTTTGTTAATCCCGTTGTGGCTATTAATAAGTTCAAAAGAAATAAAAATTAAAAGATTTTCTATCTATATAGTTACTGTAGTGCTTTTTTATTTTATCACTGGATTAGTACTCGTAATTAGTGCTGAAGCTTTGCTAAATCTAGGTGAAACATTCTTCCAATCGACTACGTTTCAGTATTTCCAACTTATTTTAGGTGTGGGTTTAATCATTATAAGCTATAGAATGGACTCAAAAACAATAGATAGACGAACAGAGAAACAAGAGAAAACAAACCCATCTGTTTGGAGAGATCAGCTTTTAAGTGACTCCAATACTGCTAAACAATCTTCAATTATGCTCATAAGTCTTGCATTTACCGCATGTCTATTAGAGGTGGCTACCATGCTACCATATCTATTAGCAATAGGAATGATCTCTGCCAATGATTATTCACTTCAACAATCTGGATTGATACTGTTTGGTTACTGCATAGTTATGATTCTGCCAGCACTAATTTTATTAATGGGAAGAGTGTTTGCCCATAACTTGCTGAAAAAACCCCTTATTCATTTAGAAGTATGGTTATCAAAGAATGCCAGAAACACAACAGCATGGATAATTGGCATTGTTGGATTTATCCTAGCAGCTAATGCCATTTATGAGTTAGAACTTTATCATATCATGGCTTGCATTCTAAACGTCTCTTTTGTAACCTAGCCTCAATTTATATTGAAAATGATCTAAAGCTAACGGGGCAAGAAACTTGGGAATAAAAAAGGAGATAGTATTCAATGATAAACAACTATATGAAAAATGTTAAATCGATTTATCCTAATATATCCATTGAAAACTTTTATCTTAATGAAATGGGACAAAATAATGATGTATTAATTGTAAACCATTCTCTAGTTTTTAGATTTCCCAAATATAAAAATGGAATTATTCAATTAAAAAGAGAGACAGAAATTCTGCAATACATTAAAGATATCATTTCCACTCCTATTCCAAATCCAATATATCAGTATCTTGAAGAATTAGAGCCCGGTAAGGTCTTCACTGGCTATCATCTAATCGATGGTGTGCCTTTGTGGGGGGAAAGTTTAAGAGGTATAAAGAATCATGCATTGGTGAAAGGCTTAGCTACACAACTTGTTTCTTTTCTTGTAGAGCTGCATTCCATTTCGGAAGAGAAACTAAGTCGAGAGTTGAAACTACAGGTTAATAACCCTCGTGAAGAAATAAACAAACTGTATGATAAGATTCAAAAAAATTTATTTGCTTTTATGAGAAGAGAAGCACAAAAAAGAAATATCACACTCCTTTGAGAGGTTCCTAAATGGAGAAGCATTATCAAAATTACATTTATCCCTTATACACGGAGATTTCGGGTCATCCAACATTTTGTGGAATCCAGAATCAAGTAGAATTACAGGTGTAATAGATTTTGGTGGTTCTTGCTTAGGAGATCCTGCGTATGATTTTGCTGGGATACTTTCCAGTTATGGTAGACATTTTTTTGATATGTGTATTAGTCTATGTCCTAATGATAGCGAATTATCAGACCGAGCTAATTTTTATAAAAGTACATTCGCTTTACAAGAAGCATTACACGGGATTGAGAACGATGATAAACAGGCCTTTGAAAGTGGGATTAAAGGATTTAGATAAATTCCTATTTGTCTAACCCCTCTGATTGGAAGGATCTGCTCTCACATACATTTCGAGTTAACCCCGTATAGAGGAAAGATTAAATTTCCTATTACCTAAAAAGTTGGTTTTGAATAAAATGATGAGACTACTCTAGCTGTTTCGAATGCCAATAGAGTTAGGATATAGGAGTATTGATACGGCTTGTATCAAAAAGACTTGGTCAGAAAAGATTCAGTTATAACAAAAAAAGTATGGAATACTGATCACGGGTTTGAAAACTAGAGGGAAAACGATTGAAAAAGCATACCCGATCTGAAGAGGTATGCTTCTCATTTTCTATTAGGTTGCTCATTCTTTCTTATCTTCCTGTTGAAGGGATACTTTACTAAGAATCAGTTCATTAATAACCTTTTCAATAAACAATTCCTCTTCCAGTCATTTCTTTCTCCAACTCAAGTTTTTCTGTATGTGAGTGTAGTTTATTATACACAGAATCGGACTCATGTTCAGTTATCCAGCGATTTCGTACCTCTGCATTTTTTAAGGCATGAATAAGGACAAGCAATGATTGTTCATCTACAGGATCTGAACCTGAAACAATTCCTTGAACACGAGTAATGATTTGTATCACTGTATCAATCTGTATTTTCTTTTCTAGCAGCATATTTTTCTGCTCGACCATTGTCTGTGCTAAATCTTGTTCCGGGCGCTCTAAGTATTCTGAAATTTCTCCGAGTGATAAATCCAAAAATTTTAGCACTAATATTTTCTGAAGCTGGACAATGGATCTGCTGTTATAAACTCGATGCCCATGTTCCGTGTAGTTAAAAGGTTTCAATATCCCTGTTTGATCGTAGTGTCGCAGTGTTCGTTCAGTAATCCCAGTCAGTTTTGCAAATTCCCCAATGGAGTATTTTTTTCCATCGTCAATATTCTCATTCCCTTTCTGTTTAAACTCTAACACTTGACGTTACGTCATTAGCAAGTACTTTTTTCTTATGGCATTAGGAACGACCAATTCCACTTGTCGAATGCAATAAACACTTTATAGTGCTCTCAAACATTTCATTGCGTAATAAGGACAGCTAGGAAAACAGGTATAAATATACCCAATCCTGGTCCAAACTGCATATTTCATATGAGGGGTGATTCTATGGCCACGGTATTTCCACAGGCGACTCTTTATCCTACTCCACACTGTTTCACACCAAACTCTAATAATATCACTACTCCCTTACAAATAATAAAAAGAAGCTGCATAGACAGCCTCTTTTTATTAGTATCTATTCTTCTCCAAGCTTAAATTCTGCAATGACTGGAAAATGGTCACTTGGATACTGCTCACCATTGCGATAATCATTAATCCCAATGGATTCAGCTAAAATGTTCTTTGTTAGAACCCAATCAATTTTATTATCGGTTCCACCACCTGTGGGATCATTAAATCCATTGAATGTACCTAACTCTTCGTTTATTTTTTCTTCAGCATAATCCCACGGATCTTCAAACAATCCTTCTCCCGTTAAAATACCATGAGAAACACTATCTGGAGTCGTGTTAAAATCACCCGTTAGTATAATCGGTAAGCTTTCATCATACTCATTGATTTTTTCGATAATCAATTCAGCACTTTTTTGCCTAGATTCTTCCGATTGATGATCAAAATGCGTATTCACGAAATAAAACTGTTCGCCAGTTGCTTCTTCTTCAAACTTTGCCCATGTGACCATTCGAGGAATTGTATTTCCCCAAGAAGTCGAGCCGACTACATCTGGCGTATCGGAAAGCCAGTAATGGCCTGTATCAGTTGGTTTGAAACGGTCACTTTTATAATAAATTGCCATGAATTCCCCATCGGTTCCACCTTCTCGCCCAATTCCAATCCATTCGTAATCAGGTAAGTCTTCATCAAGGTGAGTAACCTGATCATAAAGAGCTTCTTGCGTGCCTAAAATATCTGGCTCTTCCGTTTCTAAAAAGGACTGAACTGTAGGACGCCTCTCACTCCAACTATGAGGAGAAGGATCGTTTCCCCCGCTATTGCGCAAATTAAACGACATTACTTTCATTTTATCCAACTCCTCTTGGTTTTCCGAGGCATGTACTTGCTCATCAGTACCTAACAGATAATTTACTGAGGTCAATACAGCAAGCGCAACCCCTACTTTCAAAACTCTCCTCACAGAAAAAAACCTCCAATTTGTTTAAGTTGTCTAAACAAAAAAGAACTTCTTTCATTTCGTCTATTTTAACCCTTCTATATGAATCCGTTGTTTCCTGTTATTAAATCATTATTTAACAAACTCAATTTTTTCTTAACAGCTCTTGTTGTAATTTTGGATTCACTAGTTTCACTGGTTTATTGAAATCAATTCTTTCAGATCAACATAATCAGGTTATATGCGCTCATGAACTTGGACATGCTGTCTTGCACCCGGAAGCTAACACACCTTTTTGAAACGGCATACTTTCTACTCCACAGACCGTATTGAGCAAGAGGCGAACTATTTTGCGGCTGAGGACAAAACCGTATCATCGTCAGAGATAGGCACGAATACGGTGTGCTGTATGAAGTCATCCAAACATACATTCTCTCCCGTTATTAAAGGAGATGAACATTATCGAAAAGACCGCACTCCATGTATGATGTTAGGGATTAAGGAAAGAGGAAGAAAACGGTAAAAGGAAGCAGTGAGAGACGCGGAGAATAGACCTTGAGGCTACGCATAGATTTAAGATTTCATCCCCATTTTGTCCCCAACTACACTTTTTAGACAAAAATAAAAAGCCTTCATAAGGCTGAAAGGCTTGGTGCGTAAGAGTTTGAGAAAAGCTTCCAAGCGGACTTGAACCGCTGACCCCCACCTTACCATGGTGGTGCTCTACCGACTGAGCTATGGAAGCACAAAAATGGCTCCACAGGCAGGATTCGAACCTGCGACCGATCGGTTAACAGCCGATAGCTCTACCACTGAGCTACTGTGGAACGAAAAAAATATATAGAAAAAAGCCCGGCAACGTCCTACTCTCGCGGGAGGAAGCCTCCAACTACCATCGGCGCAAAAGAGCTTAACGGCCGTGTTCGGCATGGGAACGGGTGTGACCTCTTTGCCATTGTCACCGGACCCTACTTCAGATAAGCTTTGGATTTCTTCGAGCACTCTTGTCCTCGAACTTCTCGCTTCTCTTCGTAGTTCTTTTTTGACTTCAGATAAGCAGCGAATCTCTTCGTCTCGTTCGTGATTCTTCTTCAGTCACGTACGTTTGTACGCTCCTTCAGTCGAACACTTCCGATCCTCGACCTTCTTGCTTCTCTTTGTCAATCGCTTCAGATACGGCGAATCGCTTCGTCTGCACTGAAGGGTATAGAAAGAATCAGTGATTCTTTCAAAACTAAATCCGAAATAGACTCAATTGTCAAGAATGTGTATAGGATAAGTCCTCGACCGATTAGTATCAGTCCGCTCCACGTGTCGCCACGCTTCCACTTCTGACCTATCAACCTCATCATCTCTAAGGGGTCTTACTGGCTTACGCCATGGGAAATCTCATCTTGAGGGGGGCTTCATGCTTAGATGCTTTCAGCACTTATCCCGTCCATACGTAGCTACCCAGCGATGCTCCTGGCGGAACAACTGGTACACCAGCGGTATGTCCATCCCGGTCCTCTCGTACTAAGGACAGCTCCTCTCAAATTTCCTACGCCCGCGACGGATAGGGACCGAACTGTCTCACGACGTTCTGAACCCAGCTCGCGTGCCGCTTTAATGGGCGAACAGCCCAACCCTTGGGACCTACTTCAGCCCCAGGATGCGACGAGCCGACATCGAGGTGCCAAACCTCCCCGTCGATGTGGACTCTTGGGGGAGATAAGCCTGTTATCCCCAGGGTAGCTTTTATCCGTTGAGCGACGGCCCTTCCATACGGCACCGCCGGATCACTAAGCCCGACTTTCGTCCCTGCTCGACTTGTAGGTCTCGCAGTCAAGCTCCCTTCTGCCTTTGCACTCTACGAATGATTTCCAACCATTCTGAGGGAACCTTTGGGCGCCTCCGTTACTGTTTAGGAGGCGACCGCCCCAGTCAAACTGCCCACCTGACAATGTCCCTGGCCCGGATCACGGGTCGAGGTTAGAATGCCAGCACCATCAGGGTAGTATCCCACCGACGCCTCCACCGAAGCTAGCGCTCCGGTTTCCAAGGCTCCTACCTATCCTGTACAGATGATACCAACACTCACTATCAAGCTACAGTAAAGCTCCATGGGGTCTTTCCGTCCTGTCGCGGGTAACCTGCATCTTCACAGGTACTATAATTTCACCGGGTCTCTCGTTGAGACAGTATCCAAGTCGTTGCACCATTCGTGCGGGTCGGAACTTACCCGACAAGGAATTTCGCTACCTTAGGACCGTTATAGTTACGGCCGCCGTTTACTGGGGCTTCAATTCAGAGCTTCTCCCGTGAGGGATGACCCTTCCTCTTAACCTTCCAGCACCGGGCAGGTGTCAGCCCCTATACTTCGCCTTACGGCTTCGCAGAGACCTGTGTTTTTGCTAAACAGTCGCTTGGATCCTTTCACTGCGGCTCTCTCGGGCGGTTAACCCTACTAGAGCACCCCTTCTCCCGAAGTTACGGGGTCATTTTGCCGAGTTCCTTAACGAGAGTTCTCCCGAGCGTCTTAGAATTCTCTTCTCGCCTACCTGTGTCGGTTTGCGGTACGGGCACCTGTATTCTCACTAGAGGCTTTTCTCGGCAGCGGAGGATCAGGGATTTCGGACCCGAAGGTCCTTCACGGTCACAGCTCAGCCTTACGGAACACGGATTTGCCTATGTTCCAGCCTCGCATGCTTCGACGCGCACAGCCAGCGGCGCGCTCACCCTACCTTTCTGCGTCCCCCCATCGTTCAAACGAATACGAGGTGGTACAGGAATATCAACCTGTTGTCCATCGCCTACGCCTTTCGGCCTCGGCTTAGGTCCCGACTAACCCTGAGCGGACGAGCCTTCCTCAGGAAACCTTGGGCTTTCGACGGATAGGATTCTCACCTATCTTTTCGCTACTCATACCGGCATTCTCACTTCCAAGCACTCCACCAGTCCTCACGATCTGGCTTCGCTGTCCTTGGAACGCTCCCCTACCCAATCCCATACGGGATTGCCATAGCTTCGGTGATACGTTTAGCCCCGGTACATTTTCGGCGCAGAGTCACTCGACCAGTGAGCTATTACGCACTCTTTCAATGATGGCTGCTTCTAAGCCAACATCCTGGTTGTCTGGGCAACTCCACATCCTTTTCCACTTAACGTATACTTGGGGACCTTAGCTGATGGTCTGGGCTGTTTCCCTCTTGACTACGGATCTTAGCACTCGCAGTCTGACTCCCGAGTTAAAGTCATTGGCATTCGGAGTTTGACTGAATTCGGTAATCCTGTGGGGACCCCTCGTCCAATCAGTGCTCTACCTCCAAGACTCATCACTCGAGGCTAGCCCTAAAGCTATTTCGGGGAGAACCAGCTATTTCCGAGTTCGATTGGCATTTCACCCCTACCCACACCTCATCCCCGCAATTTTCAACTTGCGTGGGTTCGGGCCTCCAGTCGGTGTTACCCGACCTTCACCCTGGACATGGGTAGATCACCCGGTTTCGGGTCTACGGCATCGTACTAAAGGCGCCCTATTCAGACTCGCTTTCGCTGCGGCTCCGCTTCATCAGCTTAACCTTGCACGATACCGTAACTCGCCGGTTCATTCTACAAAAGGCACGCCATCACCCGTTAACGGGCTCTGACTAGTTGTAGGCACACGGTTTCAGGATCTCTTTCACTCCCCTTCCGGGGTGCTTTTCACCTTTCCCTCACGGTACTGGTTCACTATCGGTCACTAGGGAGTATTTAGCCTTGGGAGATGGTCCTCCCGGATTCCGACGGGGTTTCACGTGTCCCGCCGTACTCAGGATCCACTCTGGAGGAAACGAAGTTTCAGCTACAGGGCTGTTACCTTCTTCGGCCTGCCTTTCCAGACAGTTCACCTACTCCGTTTCTTGATCACTCCGTATTGAGTGTCCTACAACCCCAAGAGGCAAGCCTCTTGGTTTGGGCTGTTTCCGTTTCGCTCGCCGCTACTCAGGAAATCGCATTTGCTTTCTCTTCCTCCGGGTACTTAGATGTTTCAGTTCCCCGGGTCTGCCTCTCGACATCCTATGTGTTCAGATGCCAGTACCATCCCATTACGGATGGTGGGTTCCCCCATTCGGAAATCTCCGGATCGAAGCTTACTTACAGCTCCCCGAAGCCTATCGCGGTTCGTCGCGTCCTTCATCGGCTCCTAGTGCCAAGGCATTCACCGTGCGCCCTTTCTAACTTATCCTTTTTCACGTCAGATAACCGTCGCATCTCTTCGTCTGGTTCATGCTTCTCAGTCGGTCACGTAGGCAACTACGCTCCCTCCTTCGAACATTTCCCATCCTCGACCTGCTTGGTTCTCTTTGTGAAATGAAAAAAATACATAAAAAGGTATGCATTGAATTCTTGACGTCTCGTTCAAACAGTTTTACAACCGATGAACAAAGATCAATTTGAGTTATTTCTGGATTTAGTTTTCAAAGAACCTGAGAGTAAGTCCTCTCAAAACTGACCAAAAGCACAAGCGTCAAACAACGTAAGTTGTTTGTCGACTAGAGTAAAAACTCCATAGAAAGGAGGTGATCCAGCCGCACCTTCCGATACGGCTACCTTGTTACGACTTCACCCCAATCATTTGTCCCACCTTAGGCGGCTGGCTCCAAAAGGTTGCCTCACCGACTTCGGGTGTTACAAACTCTCGTGGTGTGACGGGCGGTGTGTACAAGACCCGGGAACGTATTCACCGCGGCATGCTGATCCGCGATTACTAGCAATTCCGGCTTCATGCAGGCGAGTTGCAGCCTGCAATCCGAACTGAGAATGGCTTTATGGGATTGGCTTCACCTCGCGGTTTCGCTGCCCTTTGTACCATCCATTGTAGCACGTGTGTAGCCCAGGTCATAAGGGGCATGATGATTTGACGTCATCCCCACCTTCCTCCGGTTTGTCACCGGCAGTCACCTTAGAGTGCCCAACTGAATGCTGGCAACTAAGATCAAGGGTTGCGCTCGTTGCGGGACTTAACCCAACATCTCACGACACGAGCTGACGACAACCATGCACCACCTGTCACTTTGCCCCCGAAGGGGAAGCCCAATCTCTTGGGTGGTCAAAGGATGTCAAGACCTGGTAAGGTTCTTCGCGTTGCTTCGAATTAAACCACATGCTCCACTGCTTGTGCGGGTCCCCGTCAATTCCTTTGAGTTTCAGCCTTGCGGCCGTACTCCCCAGGCGGAGTGCTTAATGTGTTAACTTCGGCACTACGGGCATCGAAACCCCTAACACCTAGCACTCATCGTTTACGGCGTGGACTACCAGGGTATCTAATCCTGTTTGCTCCCCACGCTTTCGCGCCTCAGCGTCAGTTACAGACCAGAGAGTCGCCTTCGCCACTGGTGTTCCTCCACATCTCTACGCATTTCACCGCTACACGTGGAATTCCACTCTCCTCTTCTGCACTCAAGCTCCCCAGTTTCCAATGGCCGCTCGGGGTTGAGCCCCGAGATTTCACATCAGACTTAAGAAGCCGCCTGCGCGCGCTTTACGCCCAATAATTCCGGACAACGCTTGCCACCTACGTATTACCGCGGCTGCTGGCACGTAGTTAGCCGTGGCTTTCTGGTGAGGTACCGTCAAGGTACCGCCCTATTCGAACGGTACCGCTTCTTCCCTCACAACAGAGCTTTACGACCCGAAGGCCTTCCTCACTCACGCGGCGTTGCTCCGTCAGACTTTCGTCCATTGCGGAAGATTCCCTACTGCTGCCTCCCGTAGGAGTCTGGGCCGTGTCTCAGTCCCAGTGTGGCCGATCACCCTCTCAGGTCGGCTACGCATCGTTGCCTTGGTAAGCCGTTACCTTACCAACTAGCTAATGCGCCGCGGGCCCATCCCTTAGTGATAGCCGAAGCCATCTTTCACCCTCTCTCCAGGTGGAGAAAGGGATTATCCGGTATTAGCTCCGGTTTCCCGGAGTTATCCCAGTCTAAGGGGCAGGTTGCCCACGTGTTACTCACCCGTCCGCCGCTAACGTCAAAGGAGCAAGCTCCTTATCTGTCCGCTCGACTTGCATGTATTAGGCACGCCGCCAGCGTTCGTCCTGAGCCAGGATCAAACTCTCCGTTAAAAAGTTTGACTTGCTCATTGCACAACTAATGTTGTGGCTCACTATCATTGACGAGATACCTTGTATCTCTTTTACGCTTGGCTTTTGTTCAGTTTTCAAAGGACTCGTTTGTCGCCGTTCTCTCTTGGCGACTCTTAATAATTTACACTACATCCAACCATTTGTCAACGGTTTTTAAAAACTTTTTTATACAACCGCCCAAAAGAATGAAGACGGTACATAAAAATATACACCTAGTATGCCTTTTCGTCAACGCCTGTATTTAAGACTTTTTATTGGTTTGTGTCCGAAATGAAGAGAGAGCATAGCGAACATGGTCCTGTGGAGGAGCGACACGTTTATATAAATGAAAAAGAATGCTGTATTTTTCAATCATGACGTTTTTTATAACACCATCAAGCCGCTCATCGGAAAGATCAATCAATAGAGCTTCCAGCTCACGCTTTACTAAGTATTCCATTTCTTTTACTTCTTTATCAGACAACATCATTCCTAACATCGATCTCACCGCTTTCATGGGTTCCTAGTTGGACAGTCTTTTCGTTTTGCTGCTTTTTTATTCATATCTTCCGCGGACAAACATATCTTGTCTTTGAGAACAATTGAAGGAGCGGTGTACATGAAAGGAATTTGGGTGTTTAATTTGAAAAAATGGAAGCCACTGCTGTTTATTTGCATCGCTTCTCTATTCGTTGCTAGCTGGCTGTTTATCCAGCGTGACCATATTTCCGTCTTTACAACTCCAGATGGTCCGCAAGCTTTTTACCGGGCCGAAAACGCTGACCATAAAATTGCGCTTACGTTTAACATAAGCTGGGGAGAGCAAAATGTACGGCCAATTGTGAACATTTTAAAGGAGAATGACGTGGAGCATGCGACGTTTTTCGTTTCGGCTTCATGGGCCGAAACATACCCCGAATTAGTCAAAGAAATTGCAGATTCCGGTTTCCACATTGGCAGCCATGGGTACCGCTATAAAAATTATACCGCTATGGATGATGAGCAAGTCATTAAAGATATGAGAAGAAGCAAACAAGTGTTGCAAGAATTAACAGGTGAAACACCGACACTCCTTCGCCCTCCAAATGGCGCATTTACAACACGCACACTTGCTTTAGCGGAACAGCAAGGCTTCGACATTGTCCATTGGAGCGTGAATTCTTACGATTACAAAAATCCTGGAACTGCGCAAATCATTGACAATGTTTTAAATGCGACTAATTCTGGCGATGTTTTAATGTTCCATGCTTCAGACACCGTTAAGCAAACTGGGGCAGCATTGCCAACTATTTTGAAAGAGTTGGAAAAACGCGATTATGAACTTGCCACCTTAGAAGAGCTCATGAACAGCGCCGATGCAACGAGCAATGAAGTAAATTAAAAAACGCCTGTACAGGCGTTTTTTACGGTTTAGCGATTAGCCGGTGCAACATCAACAGCTGCCATGTATTTGCCACAAGCAGAGGCGTGATGTATAACACCAACCACCTGCCGTCGTTTGCTACTAAAGCTGGCACCCACTCAATCGTTGTAATGACAAACATAAAGAAAAGCGCGGGGACAAATGCGCCTTTGTTTGTTTCTTTTGCCTTAATTCGTGCCACAATAAACGCATAAATAAATAGCAATGTCGGGATTACTAAATATCCCCAAAAGGAGTGCTCTTTTCCGAATGCAATGTATCGGAAATAGACAAGGTCAAAAAAGACAAACGCGATTAGTACCCACTGTATCCGATTCCATAACGTATGCGATTTCGATAATCCTAAACCAAATCGGTGTAAAAACAAATAAGCAAAAAACCCCATTTGGGCGACCAAGCTAAAAGCGGCGCTAATGCCAAGCATATAGATAATGCCTACGATTAGGTTGCCAATGCCATCCCCAAGATATACCTCTAAATTGATAAAAAAACCGACGATCCCGCCGCTAACGCTTCCAAAAAGCAGCGTCGACCAAAAAAGGAAAACAACTTTTTTGCTGTTCACAAGCCTATCCCCCAGTTCGTTATGCCTCGCTTTCATTGTAGCAACCCTTTTCATGAAACGCCAGCGCGTTATGCATATTTTGTCGCAGGCAACAAACACTAAAGCCATCATGATAATGCAGAAAGGAATCATTCATCCATGAGCAAAAAGAATTGGAAAGTTTTGTTGGCATTGCCGTTGCTCGGTCTGCTCGTGTTGGCTGGGTGCGCCCAGACAGAGGCGCAACAGAACGCCGATTATGAGGGCACCAAAAAAATGGTCATTGATTTGTTAAAAACGGATGAGGGCAAAAAAGCGTTCCATGAATTGATTGCCGAGGAAGATATGCGGGAAGAACTTGTCATGGATAGTGACTTTGTCAAAAAAACCATCCAAGATACGTTAACATCTGAAGAAGGCAAAACCTTTTGGCAAGAAGTCATGAAAGACCCTGAGTTTGCCAAAACATTTGCAGAGAGCATGCAATCGGAAAATGAAAAGATTTTAAAGTCATTGATGAAAGACCCTGAATACCAGCAAATGATGATGGACATCTTAAAAGATCCGCAAATGGGCGAGCAAGCGCTGGAACTGATGAAGTCAAAAGAGTACCGTGAACAAATTATGGGCATCATGAACGAAGCGCTGGAAAGTCCTTATTTCGCCTCAAAAATGACTGATTTAATGAGCAAGGCAATGGAAAAGCAAACAAAAGGACAAGATCAGAATAAAGAAGGTTCGTAAAAAAAACTGCCCACCAGGTCGTAGATCGCGGCCTGCTGGGCTTTTTTCAAATTCAATCAATCGATTCAGATATTTTCTTTTTGGCTAATTCGATATTGTCTTTATCTAACTCATATAGATGTTGACAAATTTGTTCGGTTACAAAAAGCTGTGACATTTGTGTAATTAACGTACTACCTTCTTGTTCGATTTCTTTTCCTGCTGTATGAATAATCATCTCTCCGATATTCGTGATCGGCGAGTGGGAATGATTTGTGATCGCAATGGACTTTGCCTTGTTTTTCTTCGCATTTTCAAGCCAGCGAATTGTTTCTTTCGTATCTCCAGTAATGCTAAAGGCAATCGCTAAGTCGCCCTCAGAGATCAGGTGGGAGCTAATAAATTGTGTATGTTGATCCGAAAAAGCATACGCTTTATAGCCGAGGCGCATGAGTCTAATTTGCGCGCCTTGAGCTGCTAGCCCTGAAAACCCAATCCCAAATAGATAGATGGATCGGCTTTCCATTATCCAAGTGGCAGCCTTTTTGAGGACCTCATTATCAGCCAAATTCCGTGTGTCATTTAGCATTTGAATAATCTCTTCATAGGTTTCTTGGACCTCAGTACTAAAAGTGGACGGTGTTGGGTTTCGCAGTTGTTTCACCATATTCGTTTTGAATTCATGGTACCCGGAAAAACCAAGCTTTTTAAAGAAGCGAAAAACGGTCGCTTCCCCCACCCCGCATTCCCTAGCGAACTCCGTTAGTGATGGAAAAACAAAGTGATCGTAATGTTCTGTTATATATTGGGCTACCCGTTGTTCACTTTTCGTTAAGGAAGGGTAAATACTTTTGATCACTGTTAACACGTCGGTTACATTCACTCCATGCCCCCCTCATCTATCAATGAGTTTCCCGAATGTCTAGATGAATGCCGATTTCAAACATCCGCTTCCAAGGGAATGTAATCTCTAGATTGGATACTACTATATTTTTAAAACTATGTCGAATGTTTGTATCAAACGCTTCTTTCAAGAGCGTTACTATTTTTTCCCCGACCACTTCTTCTTTTCCTTTCACATCGAAATAGTTAGCTCCAATGCCCGGCAGGAATGTATCAGTGACCGATTTCCTTATAGCACCCTGGTAAAACCCATCATCCAACAGGTGATAGAGAATGTTTTTCTTTAAGTTGACCGTATGCCGATTGGTGCTCTCAAAGCCGAAAATTGCTGCTGCTATTGAAGTCCCGATCGTATTGCAGTTTGTGTTCCACGCTTTGTACGAAATAATGTGGTCTAGCAGCCTACTGTCATCTAAAAGTGCAATTAGCTCTAGATCACCCCCATTAGCAAAAGCACTATCCACGACCGCTACAGGGATGCCCTCTTGTACATATCGCTCAATCGTATGGACAAAAACCCTCAATTGACGAAAGCTATTGTACGTACTATCTTTTGCCATTTGATCGGACGATTCTTGCATGATTTTTCCAGCCGTATTCACAGCCAAAATAAAATCGGCTTGCTCTGGATTCGAGACCCAAATACAATCCGTGACAAACAAGTGTGATTTTAAACTTTCTGCCAGCGGCCTGTCTTCATATAACGGAATGATATTGGCACCCAAAGTTGAGCTAAAGAATGGATAAACTTTCATTGTTCGTTTGTTTAAATGATTAAATGCTTTTGCTACTAAAGAGGAACCGGCCTCATCAGCTCCAGGGTACACGGCCACTTTCGATTGCAGCCTCTTGCTTACAATTTGGTCATAGACTCGTTTTTGGTCCTGTGATGTATAGCCGTATTCGGCAGAATCGTCTTGTGGTATCGCTAAAAAGTCAATGACGCCGTTCTCGACTAATTCCGTAATCTTGACATTCATATTTAAGTTAAACGCTCGTCTGTCTTCATAGTCTTTAATGATGTCTTTTGGAACCTCATGTCGAATCGTTTGAAGTTCCTCTTGCTCTTTTTGAGACAAGCCGCTTCGTTCCCATTTATCGGTTAAATAGGCCTGTTTATATATACGTTCTCCGTACTGTTCATAATAATCGGGCTCCTCATCAGCGCTGTTATAACGAGGCGTTCGCATAATTAAACTAAACGCGAATATCGGTTTATTCCCAACCACTTTCCGTAATGTTCGAAAATAATTGATACGCTTCAACCCTTCATCTTCGCTTAAATGATGCAGCCGAGAGGGAAGTAGCCCTCCATAAAGCAGCATATCAGTAGATAATACAAGGGCATCCGCCGTTTTTGCTTGATCAAACACAAACTTCCATAAAGCTTCCGTGTCAGCAGGCTTCTTCTTGTCTCCCAATAGATGGATAGGCGGCATGCGTAATTGCACATCTGACCTAGTGTTGGCTAAGAACGACGGATAAGCATAATTGCATGGACGTTCATCTAACGGGATATAAACGATCGTGTACAAATGTTTCACACTCCTTTTAGGAAAACGCAAGTTACTTCGATTTTAACTGTTCAAGGATCTCTTCCATGCAGGTTTTGACACTTGTCTTCACTACGGTTGCCTTTTGTTTTACAGCTTCTGGGGCATGTTCCATCGCAAATGAATAGCCAGCGACGTCAAATAATGATAAATCGTTTTCAGAGTCGCCTATTGCAACGACTTGCTTCGAGTTGGCCTTTAGCTTTTCCATCGTTTTTTCTAGGGCAGTCCCTTTTGATACGCCGTGGGGTAAAATTTCTAATGTATGTGGACTCGTGGCGATGAAATCAACATAGCCATCGTATTTTTTAGAAAGACTTTGTTTGATTTCAGCAAAGATCCCTACATCACCAAAAATGAGGAAAATGATTGGTTGAATTTGGACGCCTACCTTTTGCTCAAGATCAGGTTCAATAATTGAGGAGTCGATAAACTCAGCTACTTCCCCTTCCTTCCGTGGGGATGGAAAATAGCGATGATTTATATCGGATACTTCAATACGAACATCCCATTCTTTAAGGTCTCTCATTAATCTTTGTGCAACGTCTGAATGGATCTCTTTTTTTAATAAAATTCGGTTCTCTTTATCTTTAATCACCGCGCCGTTTTGACTGATGCGAAACTCTCCAGCAATCCCTAGTTGATTTTCAACATAAACAATATCGTGGTCCAGCCTTCCTGTCGCAATCATGAATGAGCCGCCTGCATGATGGAATGCTTGGATGACATCTTTTGTGCCAGCCATAATGCGATTTTGTTTATCAAGTAAAGTTCCATCTAAATCACATGCTACAAGGTTTGTCATTGACATCCTCCTGAACGATCGTTTTTCGAATAAAGAACCAATAGGTTGTATCGGCCGTCGATACAACCTAACTGATTTAAAAAAGATTTAGTGACTTCTTTCCTCGTTCGCAACTTTATTCGCTGCGATAACAAAAGGAAGGTAAATGAATACGGAAATACCAATTAACAGCACCGCTAAAAGCGCAGCCCTCCAGTCACCTGCCGTTGATAAAAAAGCAGATAGTACAGGAGGTGTTGTCCAAGGAACCATGACAACGGTTTTTGATATGAACCCTAACGAAGTAGCCATGTAAGCAATATTTAAATTAACCAATGGCACAAGGATAAGGGGGATCGCTAAAATAGGGTTTAGTATAACTGGCAGTCCAAACATTAATGGTTCATTAATATTAAACAAACCTGGTGCCAGCGAAAATTTAGCAACCTCTCGATATTCTGCTCGTTTTGAGGCAATGAAAATGGCAATGATCAATCCGATCGTACATCCGCCGCCTCCAAGCATGGCGAAACTATCAATAAATGGTTTTGTAACAATATTAGGAATTTCTATATTAGTTTGAAAGGCATTGATATTTTCCTGAATCGCTGTGAGCAACGTCGGTTCTGTTATCGGCCCAAGAACGAACGTCCCGTGGATACCCATTCCCCACAGTAGATTTTGAAAGGTCATCACAACGTTAATGCCGACTAAACCTTGGAAAATGGCCTTAAGAGGCACCTGGATAACCTCTGTTACGATTTCTTGCAGTCCTAAGCCAAACATTGATTGTAGGAGAAACACCAATGTTCCAAAGAACGACAGTGTAACAAAGGCTGGAATCAACGCTTCAAATGACCTAGATACTGCAGGTGGGACACTTTCAGGTAGCGATATTCGGAATCTCTTGTTTTCTTGAAGCTTTAAAAAGAGCTCTGTTCCGAGCAACGCAGAAATGATCGCAAACAGCAAACCTGTTGCTGATGTCTCTGTCTGTGTAATCATCCCTGTTACTTGTACGGCGGCCTCGCTATTAAGAGGGGTCACTTCTAATACAGAAGGGAACATCGTCACAAGGACAGCTACAGACATGACGCCAGGAATGACCCCGTCTTTGCCGTAGCTTACCGCCAGCTTATAGGCAACAGTAAATGCAACAAATATCGAGAGAAACCCTAGCGTTCCATTATAAACTTGGGTTCCAATCCCTTTAAATTGACTTAAATCGATGACATTTTTCAAAATGCCATTGTCTGGGTCTAGCACAACATTGTTAATTAATATGAAGAATGAAGCAACAATGACTAAAGGAATTAGTAAAATAAAACCATCACGGACAGCTCCTAAATGGCGCTGATTGGCGAATTTGTTCGCAACAGGTGCCAGCCAAGTTGCGATCTTATCGGATAGTTTGTTCACCCACAATCCCCCCTTAAGCCTATTATTTAGACTGCTCAATCGTTTCTACAATATCTTGAAGCACTTTGTCTCCACGCAGCATGCCATAATCAGCTTGGTTGATCACTTTCACTGCCATGCGGCCATCAACGAACTCTTCCATTTGTTTTTGCATAAATGCGACTTGCGGTCCTAATAGCAAAAGATCATAATCATGTTTTTGAACTAACGTTTTTCCTTCAGTAATGGATACAGCCTCAATTTTCAAGTTTACCCCTTGCTTTTCGGCCTCGTTCTTGACCTTTTGTACGAGCATGCTCGTCGACATTCCAGCACTGCAGGTCACCAACACGTTATACATCATTCAACCCCTCCTATTGTTTTAACTTTTCGGCAAATGTGTGTGTAATCAGTTGCGGCCGAGTAATTGCAGACCCAACCACGACTGCATGGGCGCCTAATTCTATCGCTTTTTTAGCTTCTTCAGGTGTTTGAATGCGCCCCTCAGCTATGATCGGCAAGTTTAGTTCGCGAATCAATTGTTCGAGCAGATGAAAATCCGGCCCTGGCTGTTGTCGTGAATAAGGCGTATACCCTGATAACGTCGTCGAAATGCAATCAACCCCTAGCTTGGCTGCCTCCACTCCTTCAGCAAATGTAGAAATATCGGCCATCACTAAGCAGCGATTTGCCTGAATGTGCCGGACTAACTGGTCCACACGCTCACCATTTGGCCTTTTCCTGTTAGTGGCATCGATTGCAATCATGTCAACACCTGTCCTTAAAAGTTCATTTACCTCTGCTTTGGTAGGTGTAATATATACTTCTGATTCGGGATACTCCCGTTTAATAATTCCGATTACAGGAAGGTCTACTTCATTTTTTATCGCTTGAATATCTTCCACCGAATTTGCGCGAATGCCAACTGCGTTTCCCCACTTTGCTGCTTTCGCCATTTTTGCCATGATCATCGATCCATGCAAAGGCTCATCCTCTAAAGCTTGACAAGAAACAATTAGCCCACCTTTTATTTCATTTAGCATGATCAACTTCTCCTATTTTTGAACTTTATCTTTATGCAACAATAGAATTTCTTTCGCTAAGTCTATCGCCAACATAGCGGTCATTAAGTGATCCTGTGCATGGATGAGCAGAATAGAAAGGTTGATTTCCTCCCCCCGCGCATTGCTTTGGATCATCTCGGTTTGCACTTTATGGGCGACATTGATTTCCTTCTCTGCTTCCTCTAGCAAATTGTCTGCTTCTGAAAATTGCTGTTCTCTAGCGGATTGTAATGCTTGCATCGTTTTGCTCCTTGCATTTCCGCTATGCAAAATAATGGAAAAAGCGTTTTCATGAATATTCATTGGAATCCTCCTTTCTCTAATGGAAATGACAATTATAGTTTAAAAGAAGAATATAAAAATGTAAAGTTATTTTCACCACAATAATTATTTTGGAGAAAATATTTCATTTTGGCGTGATAGATACTCTTCCCACTACAAGCTCATTTTAATCGCTACAAAGGTAGCTTCTGCGACGGCGTTGTTATACTGTGTGCTTATGTTTTTCAATTTCTTCTTTGATTTTGCGTTGGACATGCGAATGATGATTATGGTCAAAAACGAAATGGCGGTGAAACGAGTGGTGAGGTTAGTAATAAAGTTGTTCGAAGAAAAAATAAGACTAACGGTAAAAAAGCAAAAATGGCAAGACTACATAACCTTACGATGTAAATTTTAGGATTCGGTTTTTTTAAAAGGTTACCAAGCGAACGCATATAAAGCAAAATCACAGCAAACCATAACAAATAAGAGATTATCCAAGTCCCGGCTAATCTCTTGTGTACAATATTACAATGGCGTCCATGCTTAGTATAAAGTTAAAACGCCGTATACGGCTCCGTACGACGGTGGCATAAGAGGTCATAATTAATTGATCTTTATTTATAGTAACTATACATTAACCAGCTACACTGTGAATGTATTAGTAACTTAAAGGTTAATTATCTTTATAACGTCTTTGTCTTGAGGGCTGAGTGAATTATTAAGTGTGACGTTTAATGTTTCAGACATAGATATTAATAACTTTTCACCTTCATTGGTGATCTTAATGAAATTACTTCTCTTATCTTCATCGTAGGTGAATTTCGTTATAATTTTTTTATTAAAGTGTTCTAACCGTGTTACCAATCGGGACAAGGCACTGTGGCTTAGGCCAATTTTAGGTTTCAATTCTGACAACCTTAATTGTCCTTGTTCGGCTTTTGATAAATGATATAAGAGATAATACTCATTTAAATTTAAACGATATTGCTGTTGTAAAACATGATCTAAAGCTTTATTTAGTCGTCTGTGAAATTTTGTAAAGTTAATCCAAGACTCAATCAATTCATCAGACTCTTCCATTATAATCCCCTGCCTCTTAAAAGCTTAATAAACACAAGAATACTATACCATCTAAGCTAGCGCAAATGCGCTTACTCTTAACAAAGTTATAACTTTGTATGCCAATTAAAATTATTTGCATGCGCAAGCAAATTATATTAACATAAAACTATGACATGCTAATAATGGGGATACGGACACTATACGTACTGAATTAAACAAGAAGAGTGCGAATATGTTCAAAGTCGCCCTGGATGGCTTTCTTTTGCAAATAAATAAGTTGATAGAGAAAAGGAGACGAACTAAATGATAGCAGAACCATTTCAAGTAAAAAAGTTAAAATTAAAGAATCGAATTGTAATGGCACCTATGTGTCAGTATTCCGTTGATAAGGAGGATGGAATTCCAAATGATTGGCATTTCGTTCATTATGTATCCCGGGCCGTAGGTGGAGCAGGTCTAATTATTATGGAAATGACAGGGGTAGAACCTGACGGAAGAATTACGAATCAAGATTTGGGATTATGGTCGGACGACCAGGTTCCCGCGTACAAAAGAATTATTAATGAAGTTCATAACCACGGTGCAAAAATTGGTATACAAATTGCTCATGCGGGCCGGAAGGCTGAAGATGCCAAACAACCTGTAGGAGCTTCTAATATTCCTGTAGAAGTGCTCCCTGAGGAAACAAAGAATGGGAAACTTAATCCCCCTCGAGCATTAGAGACAAACGAAGTAGAACGTGTGGTTACAAGTTTTAAAGAAGCTGCAAAACGAGCAGTTAAGGCAGGTTTTGATACCATTGAGCTCCATGGCGCACATGGGTACTTATTGCATCAATTTATGTCTCCAAGTATTAATACGAGAACAGATAAATATGGAGAAGATTTGTCACGCTTTGGAGTGGAAGTCATAAAAGCAGTAAAGTCTGTTATGCCGCAAGAGATGCCCTTAATTATGCGTGTGTCCGCTATTGAATATATCGATGGTGGCTATGATATAGAGCACGCACTAAAAATAGCTAAAAAGTTTCGAGATGCGGGAGTAGATGTCTTTCATATTTCGAGCGGAGGAGAAGGTCTGCCAGGCAAGAAAAAGCCTTTAAATTCGCCTGGTTATCAAGTACCTTTCGCTAGACGATTTAAAGATGAATTAAACGTACCGGTTATTGCTGTCGGGCGTCTAGAAACGCCTCAAGTAGCAGAAGCTGTCCTTTCAAATCAAGACGCAGATTTGATTGCTGTGGCACGGGGAATGTTAAACGATCCTTATTGGGGGTTACATGCTATTAAGGAAATTGATAAGCACGTTACCCCACCAAAACAATATGGACGAGCAATCAGGTAAAATTAAAGAGAGCCTGTCCGAAATGGTCATAGAAAAGGAAAGTCGAGATCAATTCAATCCTCGACTTCCCTTCTTCATTTTAAAGGCTTTTGGGATACCCCTCTTTCCATCACTTTGTTTTTTCAACAATTCGTTCTGCCAAACGTTGGTAGATCTCGCCAATTGGATGTTCTTGTGCATAAACGGATGGGGCAAAATCATTTTCATCAATCTCAGGCTGCCCAAGAGGAATCTGCGCAAGCAATTCCGTTTTTAATTCTTCCGCCAAGCGTTCGCCGCCGCCAGTTCCAAACACATACTCTTTCTCTCCAGTCACTTTGCTTTCAAAGTAGGCCATATTCTCTACAACGCCAAGCATTTCGTGGTTTGTTTTTATCGCCATTGCGCCAGCACGGGCGGCAACAAATGCTGCTGTTGCGTGAGGAGTGGTCACAATCAGTTCCTTTGAACCTGGCAACATGGAATGCAAATCGAGAGCGACATCGCCTGTACCTGGCGGCAAGTCCAAGATGAGATAGTCAAGCTCGCCCCATTCGCATTCAGAAAAGAATTGGTTGATCATTTTCCCGAGCATAGGTCCCCGCCAAATAACAGGGGCATTGTCTTCCACGAAAAAGCCCATGGAGATGACTTTAACGCCAAAGCGTTCAACAGGATGGATACGCTTGTTGATCACTTTCGGCCGTTCCTCTATCCCCATCATGTCAGGGACACTAAATCCATAAATATCGGCATCTATAATGCCGACTTTTTTGCCGAGGCGGGCAAGCGAGACTGCCGTGTTGACAGAGACGGTCGATTTGCCAACGCCGCCTTTTCCGCTCGCCACAGTAATAAACGTTGTTTTGCTTGTCGGCGCAAGCAAAGCAGGACCTTTAAAGGGTTCTTCTTTTAGGCCGCCAACCGCTTCTAGCTCTTCCTCAGTAAGTGTATCAAAACGGAGTCCGACTGATTCAGCGCCCTCGTTTTTGAGGACATTGACTATTTCCTGTTGGACTTGCATTTGCTCGGCTGTTCCCGTTTTTGCTAAAGCGACTTTTAGGCTGACGTGGCCATTTTTGTTTTTCAGCTCGCGGATGCCGCCGGTTTCTACAATACTCTTATTCAAGTCACGATCTTTAATTCGTTTTAGCGCTTCCATTATTTCTTGATCCGTTATCATCGATGGCACCTTCCTTTAACAATCGCTCCTATTTTCCCCAGTATAGCATACATAAATAACAGAAAGAACTAGAGCGCTTCGCCCTAGTCCTTATCTGTTAGCGGTCCACCGCAACAATGCCTTTTTCTAATGCCAGAACCCGTCCTTTTTTGTTGATGACGACAGTCCCTCCTAAGTTGGTAAACACGACTGGCGTAATCGTAGAAGCACCGTGGTTCCGGATATAATCTAAATCAAATTCGGCCAATTTGTCGCCTGCACTTATCTGGTCGCCTTCTTCCACAAGGACGTCAAACCCTTCTCCTTGAAGTTTAACTGTATCGATGCCGATATGGATCAACACTTCCATTCCAGTAGATGTCGTCAGTCCAATCGCATGCTTCGTCGGGAAGACGGTCGTCACTTTTCCTTCAACAGGCGAATAAACAATGCCGTCTTCTGGATCAATCGCAAAGCCGTCGCCCATCATTTTTTCGGAAAAGACTTGATCTGGCACTTCCGCGAGCGGCATGACCGTACCTGTCATTGGTGCTAGGAATGCCCCCTCATTCATCAATGCGTCTGGCTGGATTTCTTCCAGTTTGCCACTGACTTCCTCCTGTTGATTTGTTTCTAGAGGCCGAGGCGCTTTTCCCACCATGACATCTTGGATTTGGCCTTTAAGCGTCTCTGAACGAGGGCCAAAAATCGCTTGGATGTTGTTGCCTACTTCTAGAACTCCAGCTGCGCCAAGCGCCTTCAATTCGTCTTTGTCAACTGCTTTAATATCATTTACCGATACACGCAGCCGCGTAATGCATGCGTCAAGATGAGCAATATTGTCTTTTCCGCCCATCGCTTGCAACACTTGTCCTGCTAACTCGCCTGTTTTTCCTATGCCTTTGTTATCATCGGCTGTGTCGTCTTCCCGTCCTGGCGTCATTAAATTGAATTTTTGAATCGCAAAGCGGAAAACGACGTAATAGATCGCAGCAAAGACGAGTCCAAGAAGAATGGTAATCCACCATTGTTCTTCATTCGGCAAGATCCCGAATAAGAAAAAGTCAATCGCTCCGCCTGAAAAGGTGTACCCTACATGAACGTCAAACAACGTCATCAATACAAACGATAGGCCATCGAGGATCGCATGTAGCAAAAACAGTACTGGCGCGATAAACAAGAACGTAAATTCAAGCGGTTCTGTGATTCCTGTCAAAAACGATGTCAGTGCCGCAGAACCAAACAAACCGGCCACCAGTTTTTTCTTCTCAGGCTTGGCACAATGATACATCGCCAGTGCCGCAGCTGGCAGGCCAAACATCATAATCGGAAATTCGCCTGCCATGAAGTGGCCTGCCGTCAATTCCACACCATCGCGGAGTTGCGCGAAGAAAATGAGCATATCGCCACGGACAATTTCCCCTGCCGCATTGGTATAGGAACCGAATTCATACCAGAACGGAGCATGGAAAATATGGTGCAAGCCAAAAGGAATCAAAAGCCGTTTTATAAAGCCAAATAAAAACACAGCTACATACAAGCTCGATCCTAACAAAAACTCAGAAAAGCTGTTTAAGCCGTGTTGGATCGGCGGCCAAACAACAAGCAAAAGAAGCGCCATTAAAAACGTAGCCACCGCTGTGATAATAGGGACAAACCGTTTGCCGGCAAAAAACCCCAGAAAAGCCGGCATATTAATATCATGAAAGCGGTTATAACAGTATGCAGCAATTAAGCCGACGATGATCCCGCCAAATACGCCTGTTTGCAAAGTGTCAATCCCTAGGACATTGGCAAAGCTCGGATCTTCGGCTACCATTTCCGCGCTGACGCCAAGCCATTGGCCCATCACGGTATTCATCACCAAGTAGCCGACTAGCGCTGCAAGTGCGGCTGCACCATCACCAGCGAGGCCAATCGCGACCCCGACAGCGAAAATAAGGGCCAAGTTGTCAAAAATAATGCCGCCAGCGGCTTCCATCACACCAGCCGTATGTTGAATCCAGCCCGCGTCTAAGAACGGCATGTAGTTCAATGTGTTTTCCATTTGCAAAGCGGCACCAATGCCAAGCAGCAATCCGGCCACTGGCAGCATCGCAACCGGGAGCATCAACGCCTTCCCAATTTTTTGCAACTTCCCAAATGCATTTTTAAACAATGGAATCCCCTCCTAAATAGGTTTTTTATAGGTAGAAACGCAAAAAAGGCATGAGCAAAAAGACACTGGATTGGTTTTAAAACCCAGTCATTTCTTTTTCCTCATGCCTGATCGAATCAGTTACACGAATTTATTTGCTTTTGTTCTGCACCCTCTGCAAATGCATCGTCAAGTAGACCGCCTCAGCATCATACACTGGTTTACCAAGCGTCCTTTGCATGACTTTAATGAGCTTCCATGAAAGATTATAACATACAGGATATTCTTGTTTCAACAGTTTTGCAATCGCTTTCGGCTCTTCGACTTTTTCACCCGTCATCACCCGTTCAATCGTAAAGCGCAAATGCCTCACAAGACGAAGATAATCCATGCTCTCTTTCTCCAATTTAATCGCAAACTGGCTTTCCACAAGGGAAACAAGTTGACTAACTAATTGCGAATGGCTATTGACGATATTCATGCTTTTATTTTGAATGGCGCTATGGATATGAAGCGCAATAAAGCCAATTTCTCCTTCAGGGAGCTGGACACCGGTCTGCTGGCCAACAAGGGCTACTACTTCTTTGGCAATCGCATATTCACGTGGATAGAGCGCTTTCGTCTCTGCCAAAAAAGGGTTTTCAATCGACATTCCTTGGGCAATCCGGGCATGGGCAAAGGACAAATGGTCCAGTAGCCCGATATGGATATGCTCGTTTAAATCCATGCCTGCTTTTTTGGCAATAAGAGAAATGGCTTCCACCGTCACATCTATCATCGTTTGCGAAATATGTGGAAGCAGCTTCAAATAGCTTTGTTGCTCTTTTTCATCTTTTAAAACAAACAGTTTCTCAATGTCTTGCTGCTCAAGCCAGTCTCCATTTTTGCGGGCAAAACCGATGCCTTTTCCAATGACGACCACTTCTTGGTTGTCACGCTCAGCAATGACCACATTGTTATTAAGGGCCTTTTTTACTTTGTACTCCCCCACATTCATCACTCCAACAGCTTCTTCCCTTTCATGGTAATCCAGGGACAGACTTACGTCAACTTAATCGTTCACTCGTAAGGATTGCTGTTTGGCGCTTTTTCATCGGTAAAAAACCGAAGCATCCCTTCATAAATGGAAGCAGCCATTTTGTCTTGGTATTCGTCTGTTGCGAGCAGTGCCGCCTCCTGCGGGTTGGACAAAAAACCTGCTTCGATCAATGCCCCAGGAATTTCGGCTTCTTTTAACAAATACACATGATGGATCGGTTTCGGATACCGGTTTGTATTTTGCAAATTGCGCTTGATTTCCTCCTGTATAAAAACAGCCAAATCTTCATTGCGTTGATTTTTTAGGTGGTAAAAAGTTTGCGCGCCATTCCAACGTTCAGCCGGAATCGCATTCATATGAATCGACAAAAACGCATCCGCTTCCGAATCATTGATAATCATTGCCCGTTTTCTTAAGTCTTCGGTTTTTCGCTGCCGTATTTTCGCCGTACCAGCATCGGCCAAATCAACATCTTCCTCCCGCGTCATAATGACAAGCGCCCCAGCTTCCTGCAAATAATCACGCAACTTCAAAGCCACTGCTAACGTAACTTCTTTTTCAAGCGTGCCCGTCTTTGAAACGGCTCCCCCGTCCATCCCGCCATGGCCAGGGTCAAGGACAATCACTTTCCCTGACATCGGCAAGTGCCAAGTAGAAGACGAATCTTTAAGCGTACTGTCATATTGAACCCATAATAATACCGCTGCAAACAAAAGCGCCCCAATAAAAATGCTCCATTTATGTTTCTTCACAGTCCGTTCCCCCTTGTCCTGTATTTATATATACGAGGACAAGGAGAAGTTATGAACGATTAATGAAGGCGAAGCTTGTACGCTTTGCTCGCTTCCCGAAAGCCTTTTTCCCACCATGTGCCAATCAGCATGTCAGAAGCAGCAAGAAGCGCTTCAGTCGGCGCTCTTTCTTCTTTAGACCAACCGGTTAAAGTTGCACAAAGACAATGGGACAAATCAGTCAACTCTTCCTCACAACGTTTGCGCACCTCCTGCGCCGGTTCGCCATAATAACCAAAACGGCCAAACTCTGTGCCAAGCAAATAAGCATCAATCGTCATATCCAAACATTGGTCAATTAAGAAAGGATACGCTTGAAATTGGAACGGAAGGATCGGAAAAATCCATTCCTTTATTGCCTTCTCCATTTCCTTCATACTAATATGGCGCAACATCTTCTTTTCAAAATTCCACTGTTTTTCTCGTCTTCTTTCGGTAAGTGTCGTAATTACATTCATTGGTCGTTTCCCCTTTTTTCTTTTTAGTATGGTCGTCCCCATTTGCGCCATACACATAAGAAAAGCTCAAATAATGCTGGGATAACCATTATCTGCTGGGGGTAACGTTTGGGATGTGCCATTCAAAAAAAGGGATATATTTTAGGCGATGTTGCAAACTATAGGAAGGGATAATGACGAGTTTCTAGATGAGGCTCCTGGAAAGGGGCTGTAGAGCTTTTTTAGGTATCGTAAGAATGTCTGAGGTCACTGTAATGAGGGTTATGTATAGAAACAAGCTTTTTCCACTGCTGTCCCTTTTTGCACTCAACAACCATCTTTAATAAACGAATAGATCAAGTGTCTTTTATTAAAAATAAAGGATTCTTTTTCCTCAGAGAAACCGATTTTCTCTGCAACGCGAATGGACGGAATATTCATTGGGTCAATAATACTTATCAGCTTGTTTAGCCCTAATTGATAAAGGCCGAATTCCATGCAGCCTTTTGCTGCTTCAGAAGCGTATCCTTGCGACCAATATTTTTTATTAATATGGTACCCAATTTCAACTTCCATATTGCCTTCCACTATTTGTTTAACAAGACCGCAGTCTCCAATTAGTTCATTTGTTTCCTTCAGGCAGACTGCCCATAAACCATAGCCATCTTCTTCGTATCTTTCTTTATTTTTTTGTATCCAGTTTTTCGTTTTCTTGAGGCTAAACGGCGCTGGATAATATTTCATTGTTTCTGCGTCTGAAAACATGGAGTGAAGAGACACAATATCCTCCTTGTTATACTGTCTTAACAACAACCTTTCTGTTTCTAAAATAACCATCCTTGACTCCTCTCCCGTAAACATGGGCAGACTTTTCTTATAAAATTTATAAAAATTTTATAAATTTGATCTGTTAATGAAGGCACTTCGTAATATAATGAAAGAGCACCATATTAAAACTAAATATTGGAAGATAATGAACTTAAAGCCTTACGCAACTACTGGTTTGCAACTCCGACCATTCATTTTACAGGCATTTAAATTTTAAACAGGCGGATAGACATCATGAAAAAGAAATCAAAGAAATTTTGGCTTTCTTATTTAATATTCCTTTTATGTTTCGCTATAATTTACTTCTTTCCTGATGACATTCGATTTATCTTTGTTATTTTATTTCCAATCCTCTTTTGGGGAATTTATGGTTTTCTGAACAACCGTACGACATAGCATGGGATACAGAGGTAATGGTTCGCAGATATGCTGGCTTGTTCACCCTAAAAAAGTCCACCCTTGAGTGTCCGTGCTCGTTTAGGGTGGATTTTATTCCTAAATGGGACCGATCCCACTGAATAGAACCGAGCCATTGTATAGGCTGAAGATGGTGACACACCTTCCGTATACCCTTTTTTCTGAGTTCGATCCCATTCCGTTAATGAACTGGATGAGGACAAACAGACCAAATTGCCCACTAGTTAAAAACTGGATAACCAATGCTTTGCTATATGTCGGCTTTTTCTTCGTATTCGAGTATATCACCAGGCTGACAATTTAATGTTTGACAGATTTTTTCTAACGTAGCAAAGCGAATACCACGCGCTTTACCTGTTTTTAGTATTGATAAATTAGCTTGAGTAATATCAATTTTTTCTGCTAACTCTTTTGAAGAAATGTTTCTTTCTAGCATTACTCGATCTAAGTTAATTTTTATCATTAGGCCTCCCACCTAAATCACGTTGTTAGAATCATCTTGCAAAGATATACCATATTTAAAAACCACATAAAGCGTATAAATAATGGCTAACAGAAGAATGTTTCCGATTAAACCTGGTGAAGAATCTGAAAAGACATCACTGACATTGTATACATGCGCCTGTGCAAAGAACAGCTGACTAATGATCTGCAAAATGGTAAAGCTAGTGATCGAGATTAAGATTAGTTTGAGATACGTAAGATTTTGAGAAACAAAAAAGTGTTGTTTATAAATATTACCAATCATTTTATGTAGAGCATACATAATGATAAACAAACAAGCAATGATGGCTAGTGCGACTAAGCAAGAAAATACTAAAAACCATACTGATAGGTTTGTGTTTAACCCTGCATACTGTAGCAATTGCGTTTTGACCCCGTTCGACACGACCAATAAAGCTCCAGCCGCAAATAACAGTATTAATCCAGCAAACGCAAATAATACTTGAGCAATTAGCGACACAATTGACAGGAATTTTAGAAAGGTCTTGGTAAAAAGATTCATTATATGCCCCCCTTAACTATTCATTAATGTAAAACGATAATGCGTTATTGTCAAACGATAATTTTTGTTGCTTGTTTTAAGGGGGTTCCAATTCCGCACTAAAAAACCCCTCCCCGATTTCCTCGGGAAGAGGCTGTAAACATTGATATTAACGCTTCGAGAACTGAGGCGCACGACGAGCGGCTTTAAGACCGTATTTTTTACGTTCTTTCATGCGGGCATCGCGTGTAAGGAAGCCTGCTGCTTTTAGTGTTGCACGGTTGTCAGGATCGACTTGCAGTAGGGCGCGGGCAATGCCGTGGCGGATTGCGCCTGCTTGGCCAGTGAAGCCACCGCCATTGACGTTAACGTGGACGTCGTATTGGCCAGTTACGCCTGTTTCAACAAGTGGTTGTTTTACGATCAATTTTAATGTTTCAAGACCGAAATATTCATCAAGGTCACGGCCGTTTACAACAATTTTGCCTTCGCCAGGAATGAGGCGAACACGGGCAACAGAGTGCTTACGGCGGCCTGTGCCGTAGTATTGTACTTGAGCCATAATCATTACCTCCTAAAGATTAACCGCGAAGCTCGTATGCTTCTGGTTTTTGTGCATGGTGATTGTGTTCTGAGCCTGCATAGACGTGCAGTTTCATTCCTTGTTTGCGGCCAAGAGTGTTTTTCGGAAGCATCCCTTTGATCGCCAACTCAAGCATACGCTCTGGCTTGTTCGCACGCATGTCTTGTGCTTTTGTTTGTTTCAAGCCGCCTGGGTGGTTCGTGTGGCGGTAGTAAATCTTATCTTGGAGCTTGTTTCCAGTTAGTTGAATTTTGCTTGCATTCAAAACAATCACATGGTCGCCAGTATCGACGTGCGGCGTGAATGTTGGTTTGTGCTTTCCGCGAAGGATAGATGCTACTTCTGAAGCAAGACGCCCAAGCGTTTGCCCTTCAGCGTCGACTACATACCATTTACGCTCAACTTCGTTTGGCTTTGCCATATATGTTGTACGCATAGTTTAAACCTCCTAAATAATAAACACGTTTTTATCTGATCGTTTTGCCAAGAGAAACACGTTAAACTGGCTGTTTTAATGCGCATTCCCTTTAGCATAGTCCTTTATTCCGTAACCCGGGGCAGTGGGTCTTAAGAATTGCCATCTAATATCATACAATATCGGCTTAGTAAAGTCAATTAATTCATAGAAACTTGTCCGGGTGTTTCATTCACAAAAAGCGGCTGGCCGTAGTCGACTTCATACAGGCACAAGCCATGCGCAGGGGCTGTTTTCCCAGCCAGGTTGCGGCTTTTGCCTGCCAAGATGACTTTCATTTCAGCGGCTACCCGTTTGCCAGTGCCTATTTCTAGAAGCGTTCCGACTATAATGCGGACCATATTGTATAAAAAACCAGTGCCGCGGATTGAAATAAGCAGCCCTTCTTCGCTAGGCTGGACGGCTACATGGGTAATCGTCCTGACTTTGTCGGTCACGGTTGTGTTCGCTGCACAAAAAGCAGAAAAGTCGTGTGTCCCTAACAAATGCTTAGCCGCCGTTTGCATCGCTGGCACATCAAGAGCTTGTTTAATGTGGACAGCAAAATGGCGGCGGAACACATTTTCGAAAGGTCCGCATTGGATATAATAACGGTACTCTTTCGCCTGCGCCCCATAACGGGCATGAAAATCCGGCCCTACTATTGCCGCGTTTGTGACGACAATGTCATCAGGAAGATGGGTGTTTAAAGCAGATACCCAACGCTCAGGGGCAATCGCTAATTCTGTATCAAAATGGAGCACTTGGCCACAGGCGTGCACTCCTGCATCTGTGCGCCCTGACGCTACGACTGGGACTCGTGCCCCTTTATGAATTTCTTGCAGTGCTTTTTCAACTTCGCTTTGGACCGTGCGCTTGCCGGGCTGGACTTGGTAACCGGCAAAAGCCGTGCCGTCATAGCTTAGTTTGCATGCCATTCTAGACATTTCCTTTTGTTCTCCTTCAACTAAAACCAGGCAAGCAGGAACGCTACAGTCGCACTGACAAGTAGCGCATACGTATCCTTAAACGCCCACTGGTTTGTTTTCCAGGACGACCGTTCCCTGTTGCGGCTATATCCCCGCGCTTCCATGGCTTGAGCCAACTCTTCTGCACGCTTTAAAGAGCGGACAAATAGCGGCACAAGCAGTGGCACGTACGCTAGTACGCGTTTCATGAATGGCAGGTCACGGACGCCAATCCCCCTTGCTGCTTGAGCCCGGGATATCATGTATAATTCACCACTTAAAATCGGAATAAAGCGTAATGTAATCGACATCATCATCGCAAGGTCTGAAACGGGAAATTTTACAGCCTTTAACGGCTTCAGAAGCGATTCAATCGCCCACGTAATATGCAACGGGCTTGTCGTCATCGTCAATAGCGTTGCAGCAAGAAAAAGACACAAAGTGCGCCATGCTAAAATCCCGCCTTCAGCAAGGCCTTCGGCATAAACGGGCCAGCCAAATAGTTGAAAAACCAAGTGGCCTTCCCGCGTTACAATCACTTGCAACAAAGCAAAGGCAATGACAAACCACATAATCGGTTTCAGCGATTTGGCAAGAACAGGGAGCGGCACCTTGCTAGAAGCGATCGCTGCTGCAAAATAGCACGCTGACATCGCCAGCGTTGCAGGAGAAGCAACAAAAAACAGCGCGAATGCGACAATGAACACGCTAAGCAGCTTGCTGCGCGGGTCAAGGCGATGCACAAATGACTCGCTTTGTCTGTATTGCCCCATTAAAAGCGATGGTCCTTTCATTGCTGTCCTCCTTTGCGATCGATGAGCCAATCTGCCAACGTTGCTGCATCGCGTAAAAAAGGAATCGTCTCTTTTGGCGCTATTGCTTTTTGTGCAAAAGCCATCGCTCTTGGCAAAGCCAGTTTTGCCGTTTGTACCACGTCTCGCGCTTGAAACACGGCAGCAGGCTCGCCCACCATTAGCGGCGTCCCATTCTGCATCACTATGCAAAAATCGGCGTATTTGGCCACGTCGTCCATCGAATGGGTCACCATCCAAATCGATGCATTGTTTGTTTGGCGATAGTTGCAAAGCAATTGGAACAGCGCCTCTTTGGATGCTGGGTCAAGCCCGGCTCCAGGCTCGTCTAACACAAGCAATTTCGGCTGCTGGACGAGGACTGAAGCAATGGCGACTCGTCGTTTTTGCCCCCCTGAAAGCTGAAACGGGGAAGCGCTGAGCAACGAAGGCGGCAGCCCAACTGAGTTAAGGGCTGCGGCAGCGGTTTTCGCCGCCTCGACTTTTGAGACGCCCTGCATCCGTAGTGCATAGCCAATCTCTTTTTCGACTGTTTCTTCAAATAGCTGATGTTCCGGATATTGAAAAACAAAGCCGACCTTTTTCCTTAATTGTTGTAGCTGCTTTTTTTGCTCAGGCAGACAAACGTCCCCAATTTCGACTGTTCCTTTTGTTGGCAAAAGCAAACCGTTTAAATGCTGGACCAATGTCGATTTCCCCGCTCCGCTCGCACCAATCACAGCAACAAACCGACCTGCAGGCACACGGAGCGTAACGCGATTAAGCGCTTGGACTGTGGTGCCTGCATCGTTGTATTCGTAGCTTACTTCGTTAAATGCAACGTCCATAATGCCTGCAATAGCTCCTCTTCCGTTTGGGAATTGCCTATCGCCGCACCGCGCTTGTGCAATTCAGCTTGGAGCTCATATAAAAAAGGAAGCGCGATATCGAGCTGTTCTACTTGGTCGTGGGTAAAAAATAGCTGGGCCGGTGTGCCATCAAAAACCAAACGGCCCTCTTTAAGCGCTAAAACACGGTCTGCAAAGAGCAGTTCTTCTGGATCGTGGGTAATGGACAAGATGGTCTTGCCTTTGCGATGGAGTTTCTTTAATAGCGAAAGCCATTCCCTTTGCCCAGCCGGATCTAGCATGGAAGTGGCTTCATCGAGAACGAGAATGTCTGGGTCAGGTGCTAGCACACCCCCAAGGGCAACTCGTTGCTTTTGACCACCTGATAAGCGGCTCACATCCCGCTTTAGCAATGTTTCAATGCCTAGTTCCTTTGCCACTGCTGCAACACGCCGTGAAATTTGCTCAGGTGGCCACCCACGGTTTTCCAGCCCAAACGCAAGATCATCTTCCACAATGGTTGTGACAATTTGATTGTCGGGATTTTGAAAAACAAACCCCACTGCTAGGCGGATTTTCTCGGCATTTGCTTCTGTTGTCCACTTTTGGACCGTCACTGTTCCGGAAGAGGGCAGCAATAAGCCATTTAATAGCCTTGCCAACGTCGATTTCCCAGAGCCACTGCGCCCGACTACTGCAACCCACTCACCCTTTTGAACGTGCAGCGAAATGTCCGTGAGCGCGTCGGTAGCATGATTGGCATAACGATAGGAAACATGCTCACAAACAAGCATCCCCACACCCCATTTTTTTACGTAACAAAAAAGGGCATAGAGTGAAAGAAGCACCTTGCTCCTATTGTCTCCTGCCCTTAATCGCCGCTTACCTGAGCTTTTTAAACAAACTCAATGATTGCCATTGGTGCACCGTCACCACGACGAGGACCAACTTTAAGAATGCGTGTATATCCACCTTGACGCTCTGCAAAGCGCGGAGCGATATCTGCAAACAGCTTTTGGATTGCATCTTGCCCTGATTCAACGTCTGCTGTTTCGTTGCGAACGAACGCTGCAGCTTGACGACGGGCATGCAAATCACCGCGTTTTCCAAGCGTAATCATTTTTTCAACGATTGGGCGCAGCTCCTTTGCTTTTGCTTCAGTCGTTTCAATGCGTTCGTTGATGATAAGGTCTGTCACCAAATCACGAAGCAACGCTTTGCGTTGTGAGCTCGTACGGCCAAGTTTTGCGTATGCCATGCTAATTCCCTCCTTTGAGACAAAAACCTATTCCTTATTCTTCATTGCGAAGCCCGAGGCCAAGTTCGCCCAACTTCTCTTGTACTTCTTCAAGTGATTTACGGCCAAGGTTGCGGACTTTCATCATGTCTTCCTCTGTTTTGTGCGTCAATTCCTGTACAGTATTAATGCCAGCACGCTTCAAACAGTTGTACGAACGGACCGATAAGTCAAGTTCCTCAATGGTCATTTCAAGTACTTTTTCTTTTTGGTCCTCTTCTTTTTCGACCATGATTTCCGCATTTTGCGCTTGGTCTGTTAAACCTACGAAAATATTTAAGTGCTCCGTAAGAATTTTCGCGCCAAGAGAAACGGCTTCTTCTGGGCGAGTACTTCCATCGGTCCACACATCAAGGGTTAGTTTATCATAGTTTGTGACTTGCCCGACACGCGTGTTTTCAACTTGGTAGTTAACGCGCGCCACCGGTGTATAGATCGAGTCAATCGGAAGAACGCCAATTGGCTGGTCATCATTTTTGTTGCCTTCAGCAAGAACGTACCCACGACCTCGTTTCGCCTGCAAGCGCATGCGGAACGATGCTCCTTTTGTAAGCGTAGCGATATGAAGATCAGGATTTAATACTTCAACGTCACTGTCATGAGTTAAATCACCAGCAGTTACATTGCCTTCACCTTGTACATCAATTTCAAGCGTTTTTTCTTCATCTGAATAAATTTTCAAAGCCAATTTTTTCAGATTCAAGATGATTGTCGTAACATCTTCTACCACGCCTTCAATTGTTGAAAATTCGTGAAGGACACCGTCAATTTGAACAGATGTAACCGCAGCTCCTGGAAGCGAGGACAAAAGGATGCGACGCAAGGAGTTTCCTAGTGTTGTTCCATAACCGCGCTCTAGAGGCTCTACGACAAATTTGCCGTATTTCGCGTCTTCGCTAACTTCCACCGTTTCAATATTCGGCTTTTCAATTTCAATCATTAAACAAACCCTCCTTCAAAACGTCGAACTCCGGCAAACGCAAGGATTGCCCAAAGAGCTCCTTTATTTGGGCTTCCACCTGAGCAAATCCTATTAGTCTTACCTTCATTGTCTATAGATCTCGTCTTATCCATTATAGACATTAGCAGGAAATCTATACAATGACGATTTTCTTACACTCTACGACGTTTCGGCGGACGGCAGCCATTGTGTGGAACTGGTGTCACATCTTTAATCATGTTCACTTCAAGCCCTACAGCTTGCAATGAACGGATTGCCGCTTCACGGCCAGCTCCTGGGCCTTTAACTGAAACTTCGATCGTTTTCATGCCATGCTCCATCGCTGTTTTGGCAGCTGATTCAGCCGCCATTTGCGCAGCAAATGGTGTTGACTTACGAGAGCCTTTAAAACCAAGTGCGCCAGCGCTAGCCCAAGAAATCGCATTGCCATGAGGATCTGTAATCGTCACAATTGTGTTGTTGAATGTAGAACGGATGTGAGCCACACCACTGTCAATGTTTTTTCTTTGACGACGTTTTGGACGAGTATTCGTTTTTTTAGCCATGTTTTTCATTTCCCTCCTTGCTTATTTTTTCTTATTCGCAACCGTACGTTTTGGACCTTTGCGCGTACGAGCATTGTTTTTTGAATTTTGGCCGCGGACCGGTAAGCCACGACGATGACGAATTCCACGATAGCTGCCGATTTCGATTAGACGTTTGATGTTCAAGGAAACTTCACGGCGCAAATCGCCTTCCACTTGATAACCTTCAACTGCTTCACGAATACGGCCAAGTTCTTCTTCCGTTAGGTCACGAACGCGTGTATTTTCATCAACGCCAGCTGTTTCAAGGATTTTTGCTGCTGTTGATTTACCAATACCAAATACGTAAGTGAGTGAGATTACAACGCGCTTATCGCGAGGAATGTCAACACCTGCAACACGTGCCATGGGCTAGGCACCTCCTTATCATTTAACCTTGTTTTTGTTTGTGTTTCGGGTTTTCACAAATTACCATAACATTGCCTTTGCGGCGAATAACCTTGCATTTTTCGCAAATCGGTTTGACTGATGGTCTTACCTTCATTGTATAAACCTCCTTATATACGGAGAGTGTTTTTATTTATAACGGTACGTAATCCGCCCGCGCGTCAAATCGTAAGGAGAAAGTTCAACCGTTACTTTATCGCCAGGCAAGATGCGGATAAAGTTCATGCGAATTTTTCCAGATACATGCGCAAGAATTTTATGACCGTTTTCAAGTTCTACACGAAACATTGCGTTTGGCAACGGCTCAATCACCGTGCCTTCCACTTCTATCACGTCTTCTTTTGCCATGAATGGATATCCTCCCTTCGAGTAGATGCAAGCAATACCTTTTTGTCTTCATCACTATACAGACAGTCTATCTTACCTGAAAAATTATGCTTTCGTCAAGATCTCGTATCCTGTTTCTGTGATTGCAACCGTATGCTCAAAATGGGCACAGTTCTTTTTATCGACTGTCACCACTGTCCAGTTATCAGCAAGCGTCCGTACGTAACGAGAGCCAGCATTGACCATTGGCTCAATTGCCAATACCATTCCCGGCTTCAACTTCGGCCCTTTCCCAGGAGGACCGTAGTTGGGAATGTTCGGGTCTTCATGCAAGTCTTTCCCAATGCCGTGGCCGGCATACTCACGTACGACTGCGTATCCTGACTGTTCGACGTAAGTTTGAACCGCATGGGAAATGTCCGATAGGCGATTTCCAGGGCGTGCCAGTTCTAACCCTTTGTACAAAGAAGCCTCCGTTGCATCAAGCAGCTTTTGGTCTTCTTCTTTAATCGTCCCGACTCCATACGTCCAAGCCGAATCGCCATGATAGCCATTGTAATAGGCGCCTATATCTAAGCTGATAACATCTCCATCTGCAAGCACGCGATCGCCAGGTATGCCGTGCACCAACTCTTCGTTCACCGACGCACAAATGCTTCCTGTGAAACCGCCGTATCCAAGAAAAGAAGGCGTTGCATCATGAGAACGAATAAACGCTTCAGCTAGTGCATCCAACTCACCAGTTGTAATGCCTGGCTTAATGTAAGGCTTCAAGTGGGCATGCGTTAGGGCGACAATCTGCCCGGCTTTTCGCATCACGTCAAGCTCGCGTTCCGTTTTAATGACAATCATGCACGCTTCTCCGATAGAATCGCTTTTATCTCAGCATACACAGTGTTCATGTCTTGGTTGCCGTCTACTTGTCTTAAGTAGCCTTTTGCTTCATAAAAGTCAATGAGTGGCTTCGTTTGCTTTTCATTTACTTCTAGGCGTCTTTTGACTGTTTCCGGCTTGTCGTCGTCGCGTTGAATTAAATCGCTGCCGTCAATATCACATTTGCCTTCTACTTTTGGCGGGTTATAAACAATATGGTACGTCTTACCCGAAGTAGGAGACACGCGGCGCCCCGTTAAACGCTCCATCAGAAGTTCTTTCGGGACCGCAATATTCAACACATGGTCAAGCTGTTTGCCGAGGGATGAAAGAATGCCTTCCAGCGCTTCCGCCTGGGCAATGGTACGAGGAAAACCATCGAGCAAAAAACCATTCTCGCAATCGTCTTCCGACAAACGCTCTTTGACTATTCCAATTGTTACTTCGTCAGGGACAAGATCACCTGCGTCTATAAACGACTTCGCTTTCAAGCCAAGCTCCGTTTCGTTTTTTATCGCAGCGCGAAACATATCGCCTGTAGAAATGTGCGGAATGCCATAGTCGTTCACAATTTTCTCCGCCTGTGTTCCTTTGCCGGCGCCTGGCAATCCCATTAAAATTAAATTCATTAAGATCCCCTTCCTGCAAGTCAAAAAGACGAACGGGTAAGGCTTTTGTCCTGCCCGTCCTTCTTTTTAGTTAATGAAGCCTTTATACGAACGTTTAATGAGCTGCCCTTCGATTTGTTTCATCGTATCTAGCGCAACGCCGACGATGATTAACAAGCCCGTGCCGCCAATTTGCACTTGCTGCGGCAAGTCAAGTAGCGCAATAAACACAACCGGTATCGTTGCGATGGTCGCAAGGAATAGAGCGCCAACGAACGTAAGCCGATATAAAATTTTCGTGATAAAAGACTGCGTTGCTTGACCAGGACGAATGCCAGGGATATACCCGCCTTGCCGTTTCAAATTATCGGCCATTTTTTCCGGGTTAACCTGTACAAATGTGTAAAAATACGTAAACGCGATAATCAAGACAACAAAAATGCTGCCGCCGATCCATGAACTCGGCACGAAATGTTCCACAATCCATCTTGCCCATGCCTTGTCCTCTGGCCCAACAAATGAAGCAATGGTTGACGGAAAATAAAACAATGCTGAGGCAAAGATGACCGGAATGACCCCTGCAGCGTTCACTTTAATCGGCAAATGCGTTGACTGTCCGCCTACTTGGCTGCGATTGACGACGCGCTTCGCATATTGGACAGGTATTTTCCGCAAGGCTTGGTGCACGTAAATGACGCCAATGATAATCAGTAAAACGATTAAAGCGAGCAATGCAACGGTGGCGATGCTCAAAAACAACTGGTCGCCTGCGCCTTCAATTTCAGATGTATATAAAGCATTCAGCATGTTTGGAACGCCGGCTGCAATACCTGCAAAGATAATGAGCGAGATTCCATTCCCTACACCGTGAGCTGTAATCTGCTCCCCTAGCCACATTAAAAATGCTGTACCGGCTGTAAGGACGATGGCGATATAGACGTACGTCATCACAGATGGATTTTCAATCAAGCCAGGGCCTGCTCCTTGATACATTGAATTAAAACCGACTGACATGGCGATCGCTTGGACAAACCCTAAAACAATCGTACCATATCGAGTTACTTGCGTTAGCTTTTTCCGACCAGCCTCGCCCTGTTTCGCCCATTCTGCAAACTTCGGCACTACATCAAGTTGAAGAAGCTGAACAACGATCGAGGCTGTGATGTAAGGCATGATCCCCATTGCAAAAATCGAGAAGTTGCTTAGTGCGCCGCCGCCAAAGGTATCGAGAAACCCGAAAGCATTAGCGCCGCCAAAAAGCATCTCAAGCGCATCACTGTTCGTGCCTGGCACGGGTATGAATGCGCCGATTCGAAAAACAATAAGCATCAGAAGCGTAAAGACGATTTTTCGACGTAAATCTCTCACACGGAAGATGTTGGAGATCGCCTTAAACATTAAACCACCTCGGTTTTTCCGCCAGCAGCCTCAATTGCTTTTACTGCAGATGCAGAGAACTTATGAGCTTTTACAGTCAAGTTTTTGTCTAGATTGCCATTGCCAAGAACTTTAATGCCGTGCTTAACGTTTTTTACCGTTTTTGTTTCAATAAGAAGTTCTGGAGTCACTTCTGTGCCCGCTTCAAAACGATTCAGCACGTCTAGGTTCACAACTGTGTACTCTTTACGGTGAATGTTCGTAAATCCACGTTTTGGCAAACGGCGATAAAGTGGGTTTTGCCCACCTTCAAATCCAGGACGAACGCCGCCGCCTGAACGGGCTTTTTGTCCTTTGTGGCCTTTGCCTGCCGTTTTTCCGTTGCCAGAACCGATACCGCGACCTACACGATTGCGGACTTTGCGTGAACCTTCTGCTGGTTGTAGTTCGTGAAGTTTCATGCTTCCTACACCTCCTCGTTATGAAAAAATGATCTATTTACGCATCGATTTCATTAACAGTAATCAAATGTTTAACTTTGTTTACCATTCCGCGGATCGCTGCATTATCTTCTTGTACGACCGTTTGGTGCAATTTACGCAAACCAAGCGTATTTACTGTCACGCGTTGATCGCTTGGGCGGCCAATCAAGCTACGTGTAAGGGTGATTTCTAATTTCTTCGCCATCGTAATCCCTCCCTTAACCTAACAGTTCTTCTACGGATTTGCCACGTAGTTTCGCTACTTCTTCAGCACGCTTCAAGTTTGTTAGGCCAGTTATAGTAGCGCGAACCATGTTGATCGGGTTGCTTGAGCCAAGAGATTTGGAAAGGACGTCACCGATGCCAGCGAGTTCAAGCACAGCACGTACAGGACCGCCAGCGATAACGCCAGTACCTTCAGAGGCTGGCTTCAAAAATACGCGACCCGCACCAAAACGCCCAACAATTTGGTGTGGAATCGTTGTATTAACGATCGGCACTTCAATTAAGTTTTTCTTTGCATCTTCTACAGCTTTACGAATGGCTTCAGGCACTTCTTGTGCTTTCCCCATTCCAAAACCGACGTGTCCGTTTTTGTCACCTACGACAACGAGCGCGGCAAAACGAAAACGGCGTCCACCTTTAACCACTTTTGCAACACGGTTGATTGTGACAACTTTTTCTTCAAGTTCCAATGTGTTTGGATCGATAGAACGCATATACGATGTTTCCCTCCTTCGTAATTAGAATTTAAGGCCAGCTTCGCGAGCGCCATCAGCGAGCTCAGCTATACGGCCGTGATATAAGTAGCCTCCACGATCAAAGACCACTGATTCGAATCCCGCATCAACCGCACGTTTTCCTACAAGTTCGCCGACTTTACGCGCAGCTTCTTTGTTGCCGCCGTTCTCAAGCCCCAACTCTTTGTCAAGCGTAGAAGCTTGTGCAAGAGTTACGCCATTCACATCATCAATTAGCTGAGCGTAAATGTGCTTAGAAGAACGGAATACGTTCAAACGTGGACGCTGCGGCGTACCGCTTAGTGTGCGGCGTACGTGAGCGTGTCTTTTCTTACGGCCTGCATTTTTGTTAGGCTTCGTAATCATGAGACGTCATTCCTTTCTATACGAAACTAATTATTTACCAGTTTTGCCTTCTTTGCGACGCACATATTCGCCTTCATAACGAATCCCTTTGCCTTTGTAAGGTTCAGGCAGACGCACAGCGCGAATGTTTGATGCAAGCGCCCCAACTCGTTCTTTGTTGATTCCTTTTACAACCACTTTCGTATTGGAAGGAACTTCGATTTCAAGGCCTTCTTCAGGAGTGATTTCAACTGGGTGAGAGTAACCAACGTTAAGCACAAGCTTGTTGCCAGATTTGGAAGCACGGTAACCGACACCGTTCAGTTCTAGCGCGCGTTCAAATCCTTTTGTTACACCTTCAACCATGTTGTTTACAAGCGCACGCATCGTTCCGTGAAGAGCACGGTGCTCTTTATGGTCAGATGGGCGTTCAAATGTAATTTCGTTGCCCTCAACAGTAATGTTAATATCCGGGTGAAGCTCACGGCTTAATTCACCTTTTGGACCTTTGACAGTGCAAAGGTTTCCGTCGAATGTAACTGTGACGCCATCAGGAATAATGACAGGTTTTTTACCTACGCGAGACATTTATGTCCACCTCCATTCATTTAAAGCTACTTACCAAACGTAAGCGAGCACTTCTCCGCCGACTTGTTGTTGACGTGCTTCTTTGTCGGTCAAAACGCCTTTTGAAGTTGAAACAAGCGCAATGCCTAAACCACCAAGAACACGTGGAAGTTCATTTGATTTTGCGTATACGCGCAATCCAGGTTTTGAAATACGTTTCAATCCAGTAATTACACGTTCGTTAGATGGGCCGTATTTAAGGAAGATACGGATTACACCTTGTTTGTTGTCTTCAATGAATTCGTAATCGCGAATGAAGCCCTCGCGCTTAAGAATATCGGCAATCTCTTTTTTAAGCATAGAGGCCGGCAGTTCTAGTTTTTCATGGCGTACAAGGTTCGCATTACGAATACGTGTCAGCATATCTGCAATTGGATCAGTCATGACCATTGATAATTACCTCCTTCCAATCGTTTTTACCAGCTTGCTTTTTTCACGCCAGGAATTTGCCCTTTGTAAGCAAGTTCTCTGAAGCAAATACGGCAAAGTTTGAATTTGCGCAGCACTGAGTGAGGACGGCCGCAACGCTCACAACGAGTATAAGCTTGAACATTATATTTCGGTGTGCGTTTTTGCTTTGCGATCATTGATTTTTTTGCCAACGTGTTCCCTCCTCTTCTAAGAGATTATTTTTGGAACGGCATGCCTACTTGAGTAAGTAATTCACGCGCTTCTTCGTCTGTTTTCGCAGTTGTGACGATGACAATGTCCATACCGCGGACTTTATCGACTTTATCGTAATCAATCTCAGGGAAAATAAGTTGCTCTCTCACGCCGAGCGTGTAGTTTCCGCGACCGTCAAACGCTTTTTTGGAGACACCGCGGAAGTCGCGAACACGTGGCAATGAAACAGATACTAATTTATCCAAGAAGTCATACATGCGCTCGCCACGCAATGTTACTTTTGCACCGATTGGCATTCCTTCACGGAGTTTAAAGCCGGCAATCGATTTTTTTGCTTTCGTAATGACAGGCTTTTGACCAGTGATCGCTTGCAGTTCTTCAACCGCTTTGTCGAGCACTTTCGCATTTTGAACGGCATCGCCAATGCCCATGTTGACAACGATTTTTTCAATCTTTGGCACAGCCATTACTGATGGGTAATTAAACTTCTCTGTTAGAGAAGAAACGATTTCGTTTTGGTATTTCTCTTTTAAACGATTCATTGAAGTGGTCCTCCTTTCACACACTGACTACTTGATGATTTCGCCAGATTTTTTTGCAACGCGTACTTTTTTGCCGTTTTCTTCTTTGTAGCCCACTCGAGTGCGTTCACCTGTCTTTGGATCAACAAGCATGACATTGGAAGAGTGGATCGGTGCTTCTTGGTTTAGAATTCCGCCTTGTGGATTGTCTTGCGACGGCTTGGCGTGTTTTTTCACCATGTTTACACCTTCAACGAGCACACGGCTTTTTTTCGGGTAAGCTTCTAGTACCGTCCCTTGCTTCCCTTTGTCTTTGCCTGTAATGACAACGACTTTGTCGCCTTTTTTGACATGCATACAATGGCACCTCCTTAAGCTTAGTTCATCAATTCTCTGCTTAAAGAACTTCTGGAGCAAGAGAAACGATTTTCATGAACTGGTTGTCACGAAGTTCACGTGCAACTGGTCCAAAGATACGAGTTCCGCGCGGGCTTTTGTCGTCACGGACAATGACTGCTGCGTTTTCGTCAAATTTGATGTAAGAACCATCATTGCGGCGTACACCACTTTTTGAACGAACAATTACAGCTTTTACAACGTCGCCTTTCTTGACAACGCCCCCTGGTGTTGCTTCTTTTACCGAACAAACAATGACATCGCCAATGTTCGCTATCTTACGCCCAGAGCCACCTAGCACTTTAATGCAGAGCACTTCACGGGCCCCAGAGTTGTCGGCGACTTTTAAGCGGCTTTCTTGTTGGATCATTCAGTTTTACCTCCCTTCAACGGACGCATTGTCAAATGATGATCGCTTCTTCGACGATCTCTACTAAACGGAAACGTTTATCTTTTGAAAGCGGGCGTGTTTCCATAATGCGGACAATGTCGCCTACTTTTGCAGTGTTTTGTTCATCATGCGCTTTAAATTTCTTTGAGTATTTTACGCGTTTTCCGTAAAGGCGGTCTTTTTTATACGTTTCAACGAGTACAGTAATGGTTTTATCCATTTTATCAGAAACGACACGCCCTTGGTAAACTTTACGCTGGTTGCGGTCCATGCAGCAAACCCTCCTTTAGCCGTTGTTAATTCCGAGCTCACGTTCGCGCAAGACCGTTTTAGCACGAGCGATGCTTTTACGGACTTCACGGATACGAACTGGGTTGTCAAGTTGTCCAGTTGCGAGTTGAAAGCGTAGATTGAATAACTCTTCTTTAAGAGATTGTGTCTTTTGTTCAATTTCAGCAGTGGTTAAATCGCGGAGATCAGTTGCTTTCATTTGAGTCACCACCCACTTCTTCGCGTTTTACAAACTTACATTTAATCGGTAATTTGTGAGAGGCAAGACGTAATGCTTCGCGGGCAACTTCTTCAGATACACCGGAAATTTCGAACATAATCTTACCTGGTTTCACAACGGCAACCCATCCTTCAGGTGCCCCTTTACCAGAACCCATACGAACTTCAAGCGGCTTTGCTGTGTATGGCTTTGAAGGGAAAATTTTAATCCATACTTTACCGCCACGTTTCATGTAACGAGTCATCGCAATACGAGCTGCCTCAATTTGACGGTTTGTAATCCATGAAGCTTCAAGAGCTTGCAAGCCAAACTCGCCAAAGTGGACTTCTGTACCGCCTTTTGCACGTCCGCGCATTTTTCCGCGGTGTTCGCGGCGGTATTTTACACGTTTAGGCATTAACATGATTAGTTGCCTCCTTCCTCTTTGTTCGTTCCTTTCGTTGGAAGAACTTCACCACGATAAACCCAGATTTTTACGCCGATTTTACCGTATGTTGTATCAGCTTCAGCTGTACCATAGTCAATATCAGCACGAAGCGTGTGAAGTGGAACAGTTCCTTCGCTATAGTGCTCAGCACGAGCAATGTCTGCTCCGCCAAGGCGGCCTGACACTTGTGTTTTAATTCCTTTTGCACCAGCGCGCATAGTGCGTTGAATTGCTTGTTTCATTGCACGACGGAATGAAATACGGTTTTCAAGTTGACGAGCAATGTTTTCAGCAACAAGCTTTGCATCAAGGTCTGCTTGCTTAATTTCTGAAATGTTAATGTGCACGCGTTTTCCTGTTAGCTCATTAAGAGATTTACGAAGCGCTTCAACTTCTGAACCGCCTTTTCCGATCACCATACCTGGCTTGGCAGTAGAAATTGTGATGTTCACACGGTTCGCAGCACGCTCAATTTCTACTTTAGAAACAGAGGCATCTTTTAGACGGCCTTCTACATGCTCGCGAATCGCGATGTCTTCGTGAAGCAAGTCTGCGTAGTCTTTCTTGCCGGCATACCATTTAGAATCCCAATCACGGATGACGCCGACGCGCAGACCGACTGGATTTACTTTTTGACCCATATGTTATCCCTCCTTCTTTTCTGTTACAACCAATGTAATATGGCTTGTGCGTTTATTGATCCGGCTAGCGCGGCCTTGTGCGCGAGGGCGGAAACGTTTCAGCGTTACGCCTTCGTTCACGTACGCTTCAGATATTACGAGATTGTTTGGCTCCATTTCATAGTTGTGCTCAGCGTTCGCAATTGCCGAATTTAAAAGCTTTTCAACTACTGGAGAAGCAGCTTTAGGCGTGTGTTTTAAAATAGCGATGGCTTCACCGACTTGCTTACCACGAATAAGATCGATCACAAGACGGACTTTGCGAGGCGCTATGCGGACTTGCTTCGCAACAGCTTTAGCTTGTTCCATGAGAAAAGGTCCTCCTTCCTTACTTAGCGTCTTGTTTTCTTATCAGCGGCATGCCCTTTGTACGTACGAGTAGGGGCAAATTCGCCAAGTTTGTGACCAACCATATCTTCAGAAACGTAAACCGGTACATGCTTGCGGCCATCATAGACAGCAAACGTGTGGCCGATAAATTCAGGGAAAATCGTTGAACGACGAGACCAAGTCTTCACGACTTTCTTGTCATTCGTTGCGTTTAATGCTTCTACTTTTTTCATGAGATGACCATCAACGAAAGGTCCTTTTTTCAAACTACGGCCCATATATGTTCCTCCTTTCGGGATTCGTCCACGGTTCTGCGTGAGAACCGCAGGCAAACCACGTTATTTTTTACGACGGCGAACAATGTACTTGTCGGAGTGTTTGTTTTTCTTACGTGTTTTGTAACCAAGCGTTGGTTTGCCCCATGGTGACATTGGCGACGGACGGCCAATTGGCGCTTTTCCTTCACCACCGCCATGCGGGTGATCGTTAGGGTTCATAACAGAACCACGAACAGTTGGGCGGATGCCTTTCCAACGTGAACGTCCAGCTTTACCGATGTTAATCAGTTCATGCTCAACATTTCCGACTTGGCCAATTGTAGCGCGGCAAGTAGATAAAATGTAGCGTGTTTCCCCTGAGTTCAAACGAACGAGGGCATAATCGCCTTCTTTACCAAGAAGCTGGGCTTCTGTGCCTGCTGAACGGACTAGCTGGCCGCCTTTTCCTGGACGAAGCTCGATATTGTGGATCACTGTACCTACTGGAATATTCGCTAACGGCAATGCGTTACCTGTTTTAATGTCGGCATCAGGGCCAGACACGATAACAGTGCCAACTGTTAGGCCTTTAGGCGCTAGAATGTAACGCTTCTCGCCATCGGCATAGTTGATTAAAGCGATATTCGCGGAACGGTTTGGATCGTATTCGATCGTGGCAACGCGTCCTGGAATTCCATCTTTGTTGCGTTTAAAGTCGATAATGCGATATTGACGTTTATGGCCGCCACCTTGGTGACGTACAGTTAAACGACCTTGGTTGTTGCGTCCGCCTTTTTTATGCAAAGGAGCAAGCAACGACTTTTCCGGCTTGTCAGTCGTAATTTCCGCAAAATCAGATACGCTCATATTACGACGACCGGCACTGGTCGGTTTATACTTTTTAATTGCCATTTTTGTGATTCCCTCCTTCTCTTGTTACTTACACTTCAAAGAAGTCTAGTTCTTTACTGTCAGCAGAAAGCTGAACAATTGCTTTTTTGCGTTTAGGGGTAAAGCCCGTGTAGCGTCCGAAACGCTTCGCTTTCCCTTTATAATTTACTGTGTTAACGTTTGTCACTTTCACTTCAAAGATTTCTTCAACAGCATCTTTGATTTGTGTTTTGTTGGCGCGGACGTCAACTTCAAACGTGTATTTTTTGTCTTCCATCAGTTCAGTAGAACGTTCAGTGATGACAGGGCGCTTAATGATATCACGTGCGTTTGACATTACGCAAGCACCTCCTCTACCTTTTCGACTGCGTCTTTTGTGATGACAAGCTTGTCATGTTTAAGCAAGTCAAGTACGTTTACGCCGTCGGCTGTAAGGAACGTGATCCCTGGCAAGTTCCGTGCAGACAAAGCAACATTTTCGTTGTAGTCAGCTGTTACAACGAGTGCTTTTGAATCTACAGAAAGGCTTGCAAGCACGTCCTTCATAGCTTTCGTTTTGATTGCTTCTAATTTCAAGTCATCTAGTACAACTAACTCTGAGTCTTTCACTTTAGATGAAAGCGCTGATTTAATAGCAAGACGACGAACTTTCTTCGGCAGTTTATAGCTATAGCTGCGCGGTGTTGGGCCAAATACTACGCCACCGCCAACCCATTGTGGGCTGCGAATGGAACCTTGGCGAGCACGCCCAGTTCCTTTTTGACGCCATGGCTTTCTTCCGCCGCCGCGTACTTCTGAACGGCCTTTAGTTTTGTGTGTACCTTGACGAAGAGATGCTTGTTGCATAACAACAGCGTCATGTAAGACACTTTCATTTGGCTCAACACCAAATACGTTGTCCGCTAGTTCGATCTCTCCTACTTGTGAACCTGATTGGTTAAAAAGTGATACTTTCGGCATTCGAATGGCCTCCTTTCTTAAGCGTTACGCCTTAACTGCAGATTGCACAGTTACATAGCTTTTCTTAGCCCCTGGTACGTTGCCTTTAACGAGAAGCAAGTTGCGCTCTTCGTCAACGCGAACGATCTCAAGGTTTTGCATTGTAATTTGTTCTCCGCCCATACGGCCAGGAAGCGCTTTGCCTTTAAATACACGGTTTGGCGCTACAGGGCCCATTGAACCTGGACGACGGTGGTAACGAGAGCCGTGTGACATTGGTCCACGGGATTGGTTATGGCGTTTGATCGCGCCTTGGAACCCTTTCCCTTTAGACGTACCTGTTACGTCAACAAGATCTCCTGCTGCAAATGTTGTTACGTTAATCGCTTGACCTACCTCAACTTCGTCAAGATTAACGCCACGGATTTCCTTAATGAAGCGCTTAGGAGCCGTTTCAGCTTTAGCAGCATGGCCAGTAGCTGGTTTGTTCGGCTTTTTCGCATCAGCAAAACCGATCTGAATTGCCTCGTAGCCATCAGATTCCACTGTCTTCTTCTGAAGGACAATATTTGGTTCTGCTTCAATTACTGTTACTGGAATGACTTCGCCGTTTTCTGCAAACACTTGAGTCATACCGATTTTTCTACCTAAGATTCCTTTGGTCATCCGTTACACCTCCTACTATTGTTCGTTTTATATAGTCTTACAGTTTTATTTCAATATCAACGCCAGATGGTAAATCCAAACGCATCAATGCATCGACTGTTTGCGGCGTTGGATTAATGATGTCAATTAGACGTTTGTGCGTACGCATTTCGAACTGCTCGCGGGAATCTTTGTATTTATGAACCGCACGCAGAATCGTGTAGACCGATTTTTCAGTTGGAAGTGGGATCGGACCTGAAACGCTCGCACCTGAACGTTTTGCCGTTTCTACAATCTTCTCAGCTGATTGATCTAACACACGGTGATCATACGCTTTTAAACGAATACGAATCTTTTGTTTTGCCATGATAGCCCTCCTTTATCGTCCATTTTTAAAATAGACATACTCCGCGGAAATTTCCTCACCCTCCCATGGCAAAGGGGCCGGGTGTGTCAGCAACCTTCCGCATCATCGCTGTCAACGTGCAAACACGAAAATAACCGTTTCCTACCTTTCTCCTAGGCATGAAACGTAACCATCGGGCACACTTCTACTATTATATAGATTTAGGCCAATGAACGCAAGGGATTCAAGAAAAAAACATAAAACAAAAGAGGACGATCGATAACCGTCCTCTTTTGGCATAAGCATCAGCTTATTCAATAATCGTAGAAACAACGCCTGAACCAACAGTACGTCCGCCTTCACGGATAGAGAAGCGCGTACCTTCTTCAATTGCGATAGGCGCAATTAGTTCAACTGTCATTTCAGTGTTGTCGCCAGGCATTACCATTTCCGTTCCTTCTGGAAGGTTTACAACGCCAGTTACGTCCGTTGTACGGAAATAGAATTGTGGACGATAGTTAGAGAAGAATGGCGTATGACGTCCACCCTCGTCTTTAGAAAGGACATACACTTCAGCAGAGAACTTTGTGTGTGGCGTGATTGTGCCTGGTTTTGCAAGCACTTGGCCACGTTGGATTTCTTCGCGGGAAACGCCACGAAGAAGTGCGCCAATGTTGTCGCCAGCTTCTGCATAGTCAAGAAGCTTACGGAACATTTCTACACCTGTAACAGTTGTAGATTTTTTCTCTTCGTTGATACCAAGAATTTCAACCGTGTCGCCAACATTCAATTGTCCACGCTCTACACGGCCAGTCGCAACTGTACCACGACCAGTGATAGAGAATACGTCCTCAACTGGCATCATAAATGGTTTGTCTTTGTCGCGTTCTGGAGTTGGGATGTACTCATCGACTGCATTCATCAATTCGATGATTTTTTCTTCCCACTCAGCTTCACCTTGAAGAGCTTTAAGAGCAGAACCTTGGATAACAGGAACATCGTCGCCAGGGAAGTCGTACTCAGAAAGAAGGTCACGTACTTCCATTTCAACAAGCTCAAGAAGTTCTTCGTCATCAACCATGTCGCATTTGTTTAAGAATACAACAAGGTAAGGAACACCTACGTTACGAGAAAGCAAGATGTGCTCACGAGTTTGTGGCATTGGGCCGTCAGCAGCAGATACAACTAGAATACCGCCGTCCATTTGTGCAGCACCAGTGATCATGTTTTTAACATAGTCAGCGTGGCCTGGGCAGTCAACGTGTGCATAGTGACGAGAGTCTGTTTCATATTCAACGTGTGCTGTTGAAATGGTGATACCACGCTCGCGCTCTTCTGGAGCACCGTCGATCGCGTCATATGCCATTGCTTGGCCTTTACCAGAACGCTTTGCAAGTACAGTTGTAATTGCAGCTGTTAGAGTTGTTTTACCATGGTCAACGTGTCCAATTGTACCAATGTTGGCATGTGTTTTGGAGCGGTCGAATTTTTCTTTTGCCATGAGTCATTTTCCTCCCTTAAATACGGATTTGATTTTATGTCAATAAGAAAGGACGGCTGAATGGTCAGCCTATTCCTCCCCTAGCTTACAACAAAAAATGTCGCAAAACAACGAGAAGTAATTAAGCACCCGTTTGTTTTTTGATAATTTCTTCGGCAATGCTCTTAGGTACTTCTTCGTAGTGGTCGAAAACCATCGAGTATGTGCCACGTCCTTGCGTACGAGAACGAAGGCTTGTTGCATAACCGAACATTTCCGCAAGCGGTACAAACGCTTTTACAACTTGCGCATTTCCACGTGCTTCCATGCCTTCGACACGGCCGCGGCGTGCTGTTACGTCACCCATAATGTCACCCATGTATTCTTCTGGGACGACAATTTCAACTTTTGAAATCGGCTCAAGCAGAACTGGGTCACATTTTGACTTAGCGTTTTTAAGCGCCATTGAAGCGGCGATCTTAAAGGCCATTTCAGAAGAGTCGACATCATGGTATGAACCGTCATAAAGCTTTGCTTTAATGTCGATTACAGGATAGCCTGCAATCATACCGTTTTGCAACGCTTCTTCAATACCCGCTTGAACGGATGGGATGTATTCACGAGGAACGACGCCTCCGACAATCGCGTTTTCAAATTCAAAGCCAGCGCCTTCTTCGTTTGGCGAGAACTCGACCCAAACGTGTCCGAACTGACCGCGTCCACCAGATTGGCGAACGAATTTGCCTTCCACTTGTGCAGCAGTACGGATTGTTTCACGGTAAGAAACTTGCGGCGCGCCAACGTTCGCTTCAACTTTAAACTCGCGGCGTAGGCGATCAACGATAATGTCAAGGTGAAGTTCACCCATACCACCAATAACCGTTTCACCCGTCTCTTCGTCCGTAAATGTTTTGAAAGTCGGATCTTCCTCAGCAAGCTTTGCAAGCGCAATGCCCATTTTGTCTTGGTCGGCCTTTGATTTCGGCTCAACAGACAAATGGATAACTGGCTCTGGAAATTCCATAGACTCTAAAATAACAAGATTTTTCTCGTCGCATAGAGTATCGCCAGTTGTTGTATCTTTCAAACCAACAGCAGCTGCAATATCGCCGGAGTAAACAGTTGAAATTTCCTCACGGGAGTTTGCGTGCATTTGCAGGATACGTCCGATACGCTCACGCTTGTCTTTCGTTGCATTGCGCACGTAGGAACCAGAGTTAAGCGTACCTGAGTAAACACGGAAGAATGTAAGTTTCCCTACAAACGGATCCGTCATTACTTTAAAAGCCAATGCGGCAAACGGTTGGTCGTCGCCAGGCTCACGCGTTACTTCTTCATCTGTTCCAGGGACTTGGCCGCGGATTGCTGCGACGTCAAGCGGTGATGGCAAGTAGTCAAGCACTGCGTCAAGAAGCGCTTGAACCCCTTTGTTCTTAAAGGCAGTACCACAAACGACTGGGTAGAACTCAACATTACAAGTTCCTTTGCGGATAGCCGCTTTTAGTTCGTCTTTTGTTAATTCTTCGCCTTCTAGATACTTCATCATGAGCTCTTCGTCTAATTCTGCTACAGCTTCAACCAACGATTCACGAAGGCTTTCCGCTTCGTCTTTATAGTCAGCAGGAACTTCAGTAACTTCCCAATCTTGTCCTAAGTCGTCTTTCGAAATATGCGCTTGCATTTCGATCAAATCGACAAAGCCGACAAAATCGTCTTCAGCGCCGATCGGCAACTGGATTGGATGTGCATTGGCCTGCAAACGGTCACGCAAAGTACTTACAGAATACATGAAATCGGCACCGGTTTTGTCCATTTTGTTGATGAATACAATACGCGGCACCCCGTATGTCGTCGCTTGACGCCATACTGTTTCTGTTTGCGGCTCAACGCCTGATTGCGCATCAAGTACCGCAACAGCTCCATCAAGTACACGTAACGAACGTTCAACTTCAACCGTAAAGTCTACGTGTCCAGGTGTATCAATAATGTTGATACGGTGGCCTTTCCACTGAGCTGTTGTAGCCGCAGACGTGATCGTAATGCCACGTTCTTGCTCTTGCTCCATCCAGTCCATTTGGGAGGCACCTTCGTGTGTTTCACCAATCTTGTGCACACGACCTGTGTAGAACAAAATACGTTCTGTTGTCGTCGTTTTACCGGCATCGATGTGAGCCATGATGCCGATATTACGCGTATCTTTTAAGGAGAATTCTCTTGCCATAGGTTCGTTCTCCTTTCTCTATCGAGTGAATAAGATTCTTACCAACGATAATGAGCAAACGCTTTGTTCGCTTCTGCCATTTTGTGCGTGTCTTCGCGCTTCTTGACAGCTGCGCCAGCATTGTTGGCTGCATCAAGAATTTCGTTAGCGAGACGCTCTTCCATTGTCTTTTCTCCACGAAGACGCGCATAATTGACCAACCAACGCAAACCTAGAGTCGTACGACGCTCTGGTTTTACTTCAATTGGCACTTGATAGTTAGAACCGCCGACACGGCGAGCTTTTACTTCAAGGACAGGCATAATGTTTTTCAACGCTTGATCAAATACTTCCATTGGATCGTTACCGCTACGCTCTTTTACTAGTTCAAACGCATTATAAAGAATCGTTTGTGCTGTTCCACGCTTCCCGTCAACCATGATGCGGTTAATGAGGCGGGTAACAAGTTTAGAATTGTATATTGGATCAGGCAATACGTCACGACGTGCAACTGGACCTTTACGAGGCATGTTTCCCCCTCCTTTCAACATTTATCTACATTAAAAACGTAGGTTATTTCTTATCTTTTGGCTTTTTTGTACCGTATTTTGAACGGCCTTGCATACGGTTTTGAACACCAGCAGTGTCAAGAGCGCCACGCACGATGTGGTAGCGTACCCCTGGCAAGTCTTTTACACGGCCACCGCGGATAAGCACAACACTGTGCTCTTGCAAGTTATGGCCAATGCCTGGGATGTATGCAGTAACCTCAATTTGGTTTGTCAAACGCACACGCGCATATTTACGAAGAGCCGAGTTCGGTTTCTTCGGCGTCATTGTGCCGACACGAGTACAAACACCGCGTTTTTGCGGAGAAGACACATCCGTTTGTGACTTCTTGAAACTGTTGTACCCTTTGTTCAACGCAGGCGAGTCAGACTTTTTCACTTTGTCTACACGGCCTTTGCGGATTAACTGGTTAATAGTAGGCATGTTTGTGTTCCTCCCTTCCACATTTTTAAGACCACTGATCCAGGTGGTTCATGTTTAGGCAAAAGAATATATTGTAAGGCGTAAGCGCCAAACAATATCTTTACTTCCTTAACGCTACAGCAGCAGCGCCAACATCAATTCCGCAAGCTTTTCCTAGCCGTTTCATTGAGTCGACATACACGACCGTCGCATCTGTATCTTTCGCGGCTTCAAGTACGTCTGCCACAACTCGTGGGTCAGCGTCTTTTGCCACGTACAATTCACTGACTAAACGAGCGTGTAAAGCTTTTTGTGTCTGTTTCTTACCGATAATCGGATCTTTTGCCTGCTCCACTTTTTCATAAGACATCATTCTCATCCTCCAAAGCAACAGGCCTCATCAGGCACACTTTGATATATTATCACCGCCTGATAGGCTGTGTCAACAGCCTATCGCGGCGATTCTAAAATTAATCTTGGACAAGCACTTCTTCTGGCGTACCCGCTTCTTCATTCTCAGCTCTTTCATCATGAGTGGAATGAATGCCGAGCGTTTTATAGCGAGCCAATCCAGTTCCCGCAGGAACGAGTTTGCCGATGATGACATTTTCTTTCAAGCCAAGCAACTCGTCGCGTTTTCCTTTAATGGCTGCGTCCGTCAAGACACGTGTTGTTTCTTGGAAGGAAGCAGCAGACAAGAAGGAATCCGTTTCAAGTGAAGCTTTCGTAATGCCTAACAGCACTGGGCGGCCAGTAGCTGGACGCATATTGCTTAACAACACTTTCTTGTTTGCTTCGTTAAAGCGTTGAATTTCAACGAGAGAGCCAGGAAGAATGCCTGTATCTCCAGCATCAACGACACGCACTTTGCGAAGCATTTGCCGAACCATTACTTCAACGTGCTTATCGCCAATTTCTACCCCTTGGAGACGGTATACTTTTTGGACTTCACGGAGCAAGTATTCTTGTACGCCGCCCATACCCGTTACTTTCAGAAGTTCTTTTGGATCAATCGAACCTTCTGTTAACGTTTGGCCAGCAACAACCTTGTCCCCGACTGCCACTTTCAGGCGAGAGCCATACGGAATCGAGTAACTTTTCGTCTCGAGTTCACTTTGTATAGTGACTTCACGTTTGTCACCGTCTCTAACATCGACTACATCGCCGTCGATTTCGGTAATAACGGCTTGCCCTTTTGGATTACGGGCTTCAAACAGCTCTTGAATACGCGGAAGACCTTGGGTAATATCGTCTCCAGCAACACCGCCTGTGTGGAACGTCCGCATTGTTAGCTGCGTTCCTGGTTCCCCGATGGACTGAGCGGCGATAATGCCTACTGCTTCGCCAACTTCTACATCGCTCCCAGTAGCGAGGTTGCGGCCATAGCAAGCCTTGCACACGCCGTGATGTGTGTTACAAGTGAAGACAGACCGGATTGTTACTGATTCAACGCCAGCATCAACAATTTGTTTAGCTGTGTCTTCATTCATCAACTCGCCGCGGCGGACAAGGACTTCATCCGTTTCTGGATGACGCACCGTTTTAAAAGCAACACGGCCGACTAAACGGTCATAAAGGCCTTCAATCGTTTCGGTGCCTTCTTGGATCGCCGTCACTTCCAAACCTCGGTCTGTGCCACAGTCATTTTCACGAACAATGACGTCTTGGGCTACGTCAACAAGGCGGCGCGTTAAGTAACCTGAGTCAGCTGTTTTCAGCGCTGTATCAGCAAGACCTTTCCGGGCGCCGTGCGTTGAAATAAAGTACTCAAGGACTGTCAGCCCTTCACGGAAGCTCGATTTAATTGGAAGTTCAATGATCCGTCCAGATGGGTTGGCCATCAAACCACGCATACCAGCAAGCTGTGTAAAGTTTGAGGCATTACCACGAGCGCCTGAATCACTCATCATGAAGATTGGGTTGCGGGCATCAAGCGTACCCATAAGCTTGCTTTGGATTAAGTCTTTGGCGTCGCTCCAAATTGAGATGACGCGGTCGTAACGCTCTTCTTCCGTGATCAAACCACGGCGGAATTGCTTCATAATGCGTTCTACTTTTTTGTCCGCTTCATCAAGGATCTCTTTCTTCTCGGAAAGGACGACAATGTCTGACACGCCTACGGTGATGCCGGCTTTCGTCGAATACTTAAAGCCAAGGTCTTTCATCCGGTCAAGCATTTTAGACGTTTCCGTAATCTTGAATTTCTTGAAGACTTCCGAAATGATGTTTCCAAGAAACCCTTTTTTAAATGGCGGAACAAGATCCCGTTCTTTCAAGAGTTGTTTTACATTGGTGTTGCTTGGCACCAAGTATTTTTCTGGCGTCTTCACTTCCAAGTTCGACGCCGTCGGCTCATTGATGTACGGGAACGAGTCAGGCATAATCTCGTTAAACAAAAGTTTTCCGACTGTTGTCAATAGCAACATGTTCGACTCTTCGTCAGCAAACGTCGGTTTATTCAGCGATGCCACTGGAACAGCAATACGTGTATGCAAGTGGACATAGCCGTTTTGATACGCGATTAGCGCTTCGTTGGAATCTTTAAATACAGAGCCTTCCCCACGGGCATTTGCATTTTCCATTGTCAAATAATAGTTGCCTAAAACCATATCTTGAGAAGGCGTTACAACCGGTTTGCCATCTTTAGGGTTCAAGATGTTTTGTGCAGCAAGCATGAGAATCCGTGCTTCCGCTTGTGCTTCCGCCGACAACGGCACGTGGACAGCCATTTGGTCGCCGTCAAAGTCGGCGTTGTATGCTGTACAGACAAGCGGATGCAATTTAATTGCACGCCCTTCTACTAAGATAGGCTCGAACGCTTGAATTCCAAGACGGTGCAATGTTGGCGCACGGTTCAGGAGGACAGGGTGCTCGCGGATGACTTCTTCAAGCACATCCCAAACTTCCGGCTGGACACGCTCGACTTTCCGCTTAGCGCTCTTAATGTTATGGGCAAGCCCTTTAGAAACAAGCTCTTTCATCACAAAAGGCTTGAATAATTCTAGCGCCATTTCTTTTGGAAGCCCGCATTGGTACATTTTCAAGTTAGGGCCAACTACGATAACCGAACGGCCGGAATAGTCAACCCGTTTTCCGAGCAAGTTTTGGCGGAAACGCCCTTGTTTCCCTTTTAGCATATGGGACAATGATTTTAACGGACGGTTCCCTGGGCCAGTAACTGGGCGGCCGCGGCGTCCATTATCAATCAAGGCATCGACAGCTTCTTGAAGCATCCGCTTCTCATTTTGCACAATAATGTTCGGCGCTCCTAAATCAAGCAACCGTTTCAAACGATTATTGCGGTTAATGACGCGGCGGTACAAGTCATTTAAATCAGAAGTAGCAAAGCGGCCGCCATCTAGCTGTACCATTGGCCGTAATTCTGGCGGAATGACAGGAAGAACATCAAGCACCATCCATGACGGTTCATTACCAGAATTGCGGAATGCTTCCAGCACTTCTAGCCGTTTAATCGCACGTGTACGCCGTTGCCCTTGTGCTGTTTCGAGCTCTTCTTTCAGGGCATTGACTTCTTTTTGTAAGTCAATGTCGGCAAGCAATTTGCGAATCGCTTCCGCACCCATAGAAGCTGTAAACGTACGGCCATATTTATCGTAATAAGCACGGTACTCTTTCTCTGACAAAAGCTGTTTTTTCTCTAGTGGTGTATCGCCTGGTTCAGTCACTACATAAGAAGCGAAGTATATGACTTCCTCAAGGGAACGGGGCGACATATCCAGCACAAGGCCCATCCGACTTGGAATCCCTTTAAAATACCAAATATGCGACACAGGAGCGGCAAGCTCAATATGCCCCATCCGTTCCCGGCGCACTTTTGCACGGGTAACTTCAACGCCGCAGCGATCGCAAACGACCCCTTTGTAACGGACACGCTTATATTTTCCGCAGTGGCATTCCCAGTCTTTCTGCGGCCCAAAAATACGCTCACAGAACAAACCATCTTTTTCCGGCTTTAATGTCCGGTAGTTGATTGTTTCTGGTTTTTTGACTTCTCCACGGGACCACGAGCGGATTTTATTTGGTGATGCCAAACCAATTTTCATGTATTCAAAGTTATTTACATCGATCAAGGGGCCAACCTCCCTTATGATTTCACCCAATGTGGGTAACTGTTCAATGCGGATTATTCTTGAGGGGCAAAGGGGAAGAAACGAATGTTTCTCCCCTCAGACTGTAGGCAAACGCTCGCATACGTCGTCGTTTGCCTCGGTCATATGCTCATGAACACACGTTCTATTCGCATCTTCCCTCGGCTGCACTCCTCGTCTGACAAGCGTTTTCTATCAGCCTGTTTCAGACTGTAGGCAAACGCTCGCATACGTCGTCGCTTGCCTCGGTCATCTGCTTTAGAACGGTCGTTCCATGCGCAAGCACTGTTGCTCATGAACAGTCGTTCTATTCGCATCTCCCCTGCCCTTTATAGTTGTGATTCGTTCGTCTCTAAGTTGAGGTTGAGTTTTTCAGACGTTTGGTCTTCTTCGTCATCCAGCTCACGCATTTCAATTTCCTCTTCGTTGCTGGAGAGCATCTTCACATCCATGCCCAACGATTGCAATTCTTTAATGAGGACTTTAAACGATTCTGGCACCCCTGGCTCAGGAACGTTTTCCCCTTTTACAATTGCCTCGTACGTTTTCACACGCCCAACAACGTCATCTGATTTAACAGTGAGGATTTCTTGGAGCGTGTAAGCAGCACCATATGCTTCCAGTGCCCATACTTCCATCTCCCCGAAACGCTGTCCACCAAATTGGGCTTTACCGCCAAGAGGCTGCTGCGTAACGAGTGAGTACGGGCCTGTTGACCGCGCATGGAGCTTGTCGTCAACCATATGGGCAAGCTTGATCATATACATAATCCCAACTGATACGCGGTTGTCAAACGGTTCGCCAGTACGGCCATCATATAAAATTGTTTTTCCGTCTCGGGCCATGCCTGCTTCTTCCAATGTGCCCCAAACATCTTCTTCACTGGCGCCGTCAAATACTGGAGACGCAACATGGATGCCTAGCTTGCGGGCAGCCATACCAAGATGGAGTTCAAGCACTTGTCCGATATTCATCCGCGAAGGCACGCCAAGTGGGTTTAACATAATGTCAACAGGCGTTCCGTCTGGTAAAAACGGCATATCTTCTTCTGGCAGGATTCGGGAAATAACACCTTTGTTCCCGTGACGGCCAGCCATTTTATCGCCCTGGTTAATTTTCCGCTTTTGTACAATGTAGACACGGACAAGTTGGTTGACGCCTGGAGGAAGTTCATCGCCGTCTTCACGGTTAAAGATTTTCACGTCAAGAACGATTCCGTCTCCACCATGCGGTGCACGCAATGAAGTATCCCGCACTTCACGGGCTTTCTCTCCAAAAATCGCATGCAAGAGGCGTTCTTCCGCCGTCAGCTCCGTTACGCCCTTTGGCGTCACTTTACCAACAAGAATGTCGCCATCTTTGACTTCAGCCCCGATGCGAATAATTCCCCGCTCATCAAGGTTGCGTAATGCATCCTCACCAACGTTCGGAATATCGCGCGTAATCTCTTCAGGTCCGAGTTTTGTATCACGGGCATCCGATTCATATTCCTCAATATGGATGGACGTATAAACGTCATCTTTGACTAGGCGCTCACTTAAAATGATCGCATCCTCGTAGTTGTAGCCGTCCCATGTCATAAAGGCGACAAGCACGTTGCGGCCAAGCGCCATTTCGCCCATCTCCATTGAAGGACCATCTGCGAGGATTTCACGTTTTTCAACGCGATCGCCTTCGCGTACAATCGGGCGCTGATTATAACTTGTGCCCTGGTTGGAGCGCACAAATTTTTGTAGTTTGTATTTATCAAGGTCGCCTTTCGTTTCTTTGCCATCTACTTCTTCAATGCGGCGGACCCAAATTTCTTTAGCAGTAACGCGTTCAACGATACCGGCATATTTTGAGACAACAGCAGCCCCTGAATCTTTAGCAGACACGTGCTCCATCCCTGTTCCGACAAGCGGTGCTTCTGGAACGAGCAAAGGCACGGCCTGGCGCTGCATGTTTGCGCCCATTAGTGCGCGGTTCGAGTCGTCATTTTCCAAAAACGGAATACATGACGTCGCCGCAGAGACAACTTGTTTAGGCGAAACGTCCATATAGTCGACACGGTCGCAAGGAACGACGGTGTTTTCACCGCGGAAGCGGGCAATGATGTTATCATCGACAAACGATCCGTCTTCATTCAGCTTCGCATTTGCTTGGGCAACTACATAATTGTCCTCTTCATCGGCTGTTAAATAGTCGATACGCGCTGTCACTTTCCCTGTTTCAGGGTCAACACGGCGATATGGTGTTTCCATAAAGCCGAACTCATTCACTTTCGCATAAGAGGACAGCGTGTTAATTAAGCCAATGTTCGGACCTTCCGGCGTTTCAATCGGACACATCCGGCCGTAATGGGAGTAGTGAACGTCACGCACTTCCATTCCAGCGCGCTCACGAGTTAAGCCGCCTGGGCCAAGCGCGGAAAGACGGCGCTTATGCGTCAGTTCAGCGAGCGGGTTCGTTTGGTCCATGAACTGTGAAAGCTGCGAGCTGCCAAAGAACTCTTTTATCGATGCGATGACTGGGCGAATGTTAATAAGCGCTTGTGGCGTAATTACATTCGGGTCTTGAATCGACATCCGTTCACGGACGACGCGTTCCATCCGAGAAAGGCCAATTCGGAATTGGTTTTGCAACAGTTCCCCAACCGAACGGAGACGGCGGTTGCCCAAATGGTCAATGTCGTCTGTATCGCCGACACCATGCAGCAAGTTGAAGAAATAGCTGATGGAAGCGATGATATCAGCAGGGGCAATATGCTTCACGTCACGTTCAACCATGCCGTTGCTAATAACGGAAATGACGCGCTCGCCCTCGTAGTCATCTGCTACATAAATTTTAACCGATTGGATTTCGACGTCGGATTCCTCAAGAACGCCGCCAGATGTACGGGCTGTACGGAAACCAACATTTTTCTCCAAATGCGGGATCAGTTTATCCAACGTTCTGCGGTCAAGAAGTGTTCCCTCTTCAGCTAGAACTTCGCCTGTTTCCGGATCAACAAGCTTTTCCGCCAAACGTTGGTTAAATAGCCGATTTTTGATATGAAGCTTTTTATTTATTTTATAACGACCGACATTTGCGAGGTCATAACGCTTAGGATCGAAAAAGCGAGATTCAAGCAAGCTTTTCGCATTTTCTACTGTTGGCGGCTCGCCCGGGCGCAAACGCTCATAGATTTCAAGCAGCGCTTTATCAGTTGAGTCCGTATTATCTTTCTCAAGCGTGTTGCGCAAATACTCGTTTTCGCCTAAAAGGTCAACGATTTCTTGATCAGACCCAAAGCCTAGAGCACGCAAAAGTACTGTTACTGGAATTTTACGAGTACGGTCAATACGTACATAAACAATATCTTTTGCATCTGTCTCAAGCTCAAGCCACGCTCCGCGGTTCGGAATGACAGTGGCAGTAAAGCCTTTTTTTCCGTTTTTGTCGAGCTTTTGGCTATAGTAAACGCTCGGTGAGCGAACAAGCTGAGAAACGATAACGCGCTCAGCGCCATTGATGATAAATGTCCCTGTTTCTGTCATCAACGGGAAATCGCCCATAAAGACTTCCTGTTCTTTTACTTCGCCTGTCTCTTTATTAATAAGGCGAACTTTGACACGTAGAGGAGCGGCAAACGTCACGTCACGCTCTTTTGACTCATCAACAGGATACTTTGGTTCTCCTAGACTGTAATCAATAAACTCTAACACTAAATTGCCAGTGAAGTCTTGGATCGGTGAAATGTCTTGAAACATCTCCCGCAAACCCTCATCAAGAAACCATTGATAAGAAGCTGTTTGAATTTCAATCAAGTTTGGCAGTTCGAGCACTTCATTAATTCGCGCATAGCTTCTCCGCTGGCGGTGACGTCCATACTGAATTAGTTGACCTGTCAACTGATTCACCCCTTAAATCTCGCGTTATAGTATCTAAAAAACACTGTTTATAAGTTGCATAATAAACCTATAAACAGAGGTACCCGTTCAGACAAAAAGGCTTGTTTTTGTATCGAATCTGCGAAGAGACTATACAAAACCGCAAAAAAGCTTTATAGTATGAAAATCAGGAACCTTTTTTACGAGAACAAAACCCATTGTACTAGCATAACCAAAAATGAACCGTTTCAATCACTGAGTCTTTCCTCATGAATCTGGAAACGGCAAATTAGGCAGTTATACGCATTAAATGATAATATCATAGTCAAAGCCAGCAGTCAATTCTTTTTTGCAAGAAAGACATAATAACCCTTCTTTTTCCCCTTGACCTCGACATTTTCTGCTCCAAATAGCTCAGCTAACTTTTGCTTGGTCGATGGCGCCCCTTGCTTTTTTTGGATCACTACCCAAAATTCTCCCTCAGGAATTAACCGTTCGTACGCTTGTTCATAAATGTCGTGGACGACGTTCTTTCCAGCACGTATCGGCGGATTCGTTACAATTGCAGCATAACGGGCCACTCGCTCAAACCCAGTTAAGCCCCGTTCATCGAAACAAACGTCGGCATTTTTCACACCGTTCGCTTTGGCGTTTTTTTTCGCCAATTGGCAAGCGCGTTCATTGACGTCTACCATCACAACCCGCCTTGAAGGGTCCGCTTTTGCCAATGCTAGCCCAATCGGCCCATACCCGCAGCCAACATCAAGTATATCGCCATCGAGCCTAGGAAAAACAAATGTCTCAATGAGAAGCCGACTTCCAAAATCAACTTCGCCTTTCGAAAACACACCGCGGTCTGTTGTAAAGGAAAACGGTTCGCCTCGCAAGGTGAACGTCCATGTTTTCTCATCATGGGGCGAAGACGGTTGGTTTGTATAATAATGCTCACTCAAGGCACTCACTCCTTTCATGAATGGGAAAAGAAGGCCCGCGGACATCCGCGGGCCTTCTTGTGCGATGCTAAACGCCTACTTCAACTCGACGCTAGCGCCTGCTTCTTCAAGCTTGCCTTTGATTTCTTCGGCTTCTTCTTTCGCAACGCCTTCTTTAATTGGAGCCGGAGCACCGTCAACAAGGGCTTTTGCTTCTTTCAAGCCAAGGCCAGTGATTTCGCGAACCACTTTGATAACGCCAATTTTAGAAGAACCAGCAGACTCAAGAACAACATCGAATTCAGTTTGTTCAGCTGCGCCACCTTCTGCTGCGCCGCCAGCAACTGCTACAGGTGCTGCTGCTGTTACACCAAACTCCTCTTCGATTGCTTTTACAAGGTCATTAAGTTCAAGAACAGTCATTTCTTTAATCGCTTCAATGATTTGGTCTTTGCTCATTGTAAATCCTCCTAGTCAATTTTCATTATGAAATGCATTTAAGCAAGCAACAATTTACGCACCTTGCTCTTCTTTTTGCTCGGCCACCGCTTTTGCAGCAAGTGCAAATTGGCGAACTGGCGCTTGAAGGACGTTGGCAAGCATAGAAAGAAGCCCTTCGCGTGAAGGAAGCTCAGCCAAGGCTTTCACTTCATCTGCAGTCGAAATGTTCCCTTCGATGACGCCTGTTTTAATTGTTAATGCTTCGTTGTTTTTCGCAAATTCGTTTAGCACTTTTGCAGGAGCAATAACATCATCGACACCAAACGCAATCGCAGTTGGGCCAACGAGATGCTCATCCAAGCCAGTAAGACCAGCTTCTGCTGTTGCACGGCGCACAAGCGTATTTTTGTATACTTTGTACTCAACGCCAGCTTCACGCAACTGTTTACGAAGTTCAGTAACTTGCGCTACATTCAGTCCGCGGTAATCAACAATGACCGTTGATTTGCTGTCGCGCAATTTTGCCGCAACTTCAGCTACAACTTGTTGTTTTTGCTCTAAAACTTTGCTCATCGTTACACCTCCTGTAAAACTGTTCGCACACCGCTTGAGTTTCCATAGAAAAGCCCTCGTGGCACGAAGACACACGAGGGCTCTAAGCTCTATTAAAAAGAGATCTATTCGCTCACCTCGGCAGGATATTTAAGCTGATAAAGCACCTGCTGTCTACGGTATGACTATTCTATTTCCAACTACCAACATAACACAAGTTATATTGCTAGCGCAACTTTTATTTTGCAAAAGCAGTCGTAGTCACACGGATCCCAGGACCCATCGTTGAGGCTACTGCAATGTTTTTCACGTATGTTCCTTTTGCAGCTGCCGGTTTCACTTTGTGAAGTGTTTCTACGATTGTTTGGAAGTTTTCCAGCAATTTAGGCGTATCGAATGATACTTTGCCGATTGGCACATGGATGTTGCCTGATTTATCAACACGGTACTCCACTTTACCCGCTTTGATTTCTTCAACGGCTTTTGTTACATCAAATGTAACCGTGCCTGTTTTCGGGTTTGGCATTAGGCCTTTCGGTCCAAGCACCCGTCCAAGTCTACCGACTTGCGCCATCATATCAGGCGTTGCAACGATCACGTCAAAATCAAACCAACCTTGGTTAATTTTGTTGATGAGGTCGTCTTCGCCAACGTAATCTGCTCCAGCCGCTTCCGCTTCTTTTGCTTTTTCGCCTTTTGCAAATACTAGCACACGTTGGGTTTTGCCTGTTCCATGAGGAAGCACAACCGCGCCGCGGATTTGTTGGTCCGCTTTTTTAGGGTCAACACCAAGGCGAACAGCAACTTCTACTGTTTCGTCAAACTTAGCGACTGATGTTTTCTTTACTAGTTCAAGCGCTTCTTCCGCTTGGTAAGCCGTATCGCGGTCTACAAGCTTTAAAGCGTCTGCATATTTCTTGCCTTTTTTAGCCATTTTATTTCCTCCTCGTATGTGGTGTTAACGGAAATTCCTCCCACTATTTGAAAGGCTGCGACTCCAGCTCGGGCGCAACCTCTCACAGCAACCAATTAGTCTTCAATCACAATGCCCATGCTGCGGGCTGTACCCTCAACCATGCGCATAGCCGCTTCTACAGAAGCCGCATTCAGATCTGGCATTTTTGTTTCAGCAATTTCACGTACTTTATCGCGTTTAACCGTTGCAACTTTTGTACGATTCGGCTCGCCAGAACCTGAGTCAATTCCTGCCGCTTTTTTCAATAGCACAGCAGCAGGTGGCGTTTTCGTGATGAATGTAAACGAACGGTCTTCAAATACAGTGATTTCCACTGGAATAATCAAACCTGCTTGGTCAGATGTACGAGCGTTAAATTCTTTACAAAATCCCATAATGTTCACACCTGCTTGACCGAGAGCCGGTCCAACTGGTGGTGCCGGATTGGCTTTACCCGCAGGGATTTGTAGCTTAACCATTTTAATTACCTTTTTAGCCACGTGACACACCTCCTTAAGTCCGTGATGTGGTTACCGGATACACAACTTGTACCCTCCCACTCAAAAAGACGGATGCACATGCATCCGACAAGCATAGTGAAATCTATACTAAACATTGAAATTCTATCACCAATACCGCCAAGAAGCAAGGTTTTTTAAGAAATCTTTTCAACTTGACCGAACTCAAGCTCCACTGGCGTTTCGCGCCCGAACATATTCACATGGACTTTCAGTTTCCGTTTTTCCACCTGTATCTCTTCGATTGTGCCGACAAAATCAGCAAACGGACCTGATTTCACTTTAACCGATTCTTTCAGTTCAAAGTCTACTTCTTCTTGGGCTTCAACAACGCCCATTTGCTTCAAGATCCGCTCAACCTCATCGGGCATGAGCGGCGTCGGCTTGGAGCCTGCTCCAGCTGAACCAACGAACCCTGTTACCCCTGGTGTATTGCGGACAACATACCACGAATCGTCAGTCATGACCATTTCCACTAGCACATAGCCTGGGAACACTTTGCGTGACACTTGTTTCGTTTTTCCGTTTTTTATTTCTGTCTCTTCTTCGACAGGTACAAGCACACGAAAAATATGGTCAGTCATTTCCATTGACTCAACCCGCTTTTCAAGGTTCGCTTTCACTTTGTTTTCATAGCCAGAGTATGTGTGTACCACAAACCAGTTTTTTTCCATTGTTCAGGACAGCGTCCTTCCCTCCTTTAACATTCCCAGAGCTTCAACTTTACGCTACAGCATCCGCAGCAACGTCGAAATACCTAGATCGACTAGATAGAAAAAAGCAACCATAAAAATAAGCGTTGTTAGGACAACTAACGTATAACGGGTTAACTCTTTTTTAGTTGGCCATGTTACGCGTTTCATTTCCCTGCCTACATTCCGAAGAAAAGTAACTGGTCCTTTGTTTTCATCTGCCATGTGATCCGTACACCTCCAGCATTACACAATATCGAAAAGATAAACGTCAAAGCTTTGCGATTTCCTGTATTTATCAACGCGTTTCTACATGCAGTGTATGTCCATTGCACCGTTTGCAAAATTTTTTTACCGCAAGCCGGGTATCGCTTTTTTTAGCGCTTGTTACCGAGTAATTACGTGACTTGCAGATGTCGCAAGCCAAGACACGTTTGCCACTCACGGGCACACCTCCGTACTTTGCACACACTCTTTGACTCTAGCACAGCACTAAACGGGTGTCAATGCTGGGCTGAAGCGTAATATACAAAGGACGGAAGCTAATCGCCCCGCCCTTTCAATCACAACATTACGCTTTTCAGTTCCACATACCTTTCCAGTTTACGTTTTACACGCTGGAGGGCATTGTCTATCGATTTGACGTGTCGCTTTAAATCAATCGATATTTCCTGGTACGTTCTGCCATCCAAATAGAGCATCAGCACTTGCCTTTCCAGCTCACTTAAGATCTCGCTCATCTTCCCTTCAATGTAAGCAAAATCTTCTTGATTGATTAAAAGCGCTTCTGGATCGGTTACCTTGTTGCCGCAAATGACATCCATTAATGTTCTGTCCGACTCCTCATCATAAAGAGGCTTGTCCAACGACACATATGAATTGAGGGGTATGTGCTTTTGCCTTGTAGCTGTTTTTATCGCGGTAATAATTTGCCTTGTGATGCACAATTCTGCGAAAGCCTTAAACGAAGAAAGCTTGTCCACATTAAAGTCTCTTACAGCCTTATATAAACCAATCATACCTTCTTGCACAATGTCTTCGTGATCAGCGCCAATAAGAAAATACGACCGTGCTTTAGCCCGAACAAAGTTGCGGTACTTTCCAATTAAGTGCTCTAAAGCTAACGTATTGCCAGTTCGGACTTCTTTAATCAAAGAATCATCTTCCCACTCTTCAAACGGACTTTCTTTGTACGTTGATGTTCCTTCTGCTAGACTTGCACCCAAACTAATCACTCCTCCGCGATAGCATCGACATAATGTTGTGAAAAGTTATACACATTATATAGCACTTTTTTCTAGCAGGTCAACTATTCATTTGCCGCCTCGACGCCATCTCTCAAAAACTTCGGCAACTTCCTCTGATAACATAATTTTCGACGACTCTTGCGCTTTCTTCGTTTTTTGTACGATTTTGTCGATTTCTTTTGTTGCAATTCCCATTTCGATTGCCATCTCCCTAGCCGACTTCCGCAATGCCCCACTCCCAAAAGCGTGAGACTGCTCTGCCAAATCAGAAGTGGCTACGTGGATCACCCGGTCGATCCGCTTCAATGTCTGAACAAGCTTCTCGATCCGCTCATCGGCTGTCTCGTTTTTCTTCGTATAGACAATCTCGACCCGATGGCGATTATACGATTTGCCAATCCCAGCAACCATATGGGCGTCAAAAACGGCAATAACGCGGTAACCTGTATATGCCGCATATTCCGCCAATAAGTCAACCAGTTGATCCCTAGCCGCGCCAAAATCCTTTTCCTTCAATTTCTGCAAAGATGGCCATGCCCCAATCATGTTGTAGCCGTCAACGAGCAGAATATTCTCCATTGCTCGCTCACTGCCCAGCCCGCTTGTGGAACACTTCGTACATCAGCAAGCTTGCCGCAACGGACGCATTCAATGAAGTGACGCGCCCTTTCATCGGAATGCTGACGAGAAAATCGCATTTTTCTTTAATCAGGCGGCTTATCCCTTTGCCTTCACTGCCGATGACGAGGCAAAGTGGCAAGTTGTAATCGGCTTCGCGATAGTCACCCTCTGCGGCTGCGTCCGTGCCGGCAAACCACAGACCTTGCTTTTTAAGCTCGTCCATTGTTCGCGCCAGATTGGTGACACGAACAACAGGAATGTATTCAATTGCTCCTGTCGATGCTTTTGCGACTGTTTGCGTCAGCCCGACCGAACGGCGTTTTGGAATGATGATGCCGTGTGCTCCTACGGCGTCGGCGGTCCGCATAATGGAGCCTAAATTATGAGGATCCTCTATTTCGTCAAGCACGAGGAAAAATGGGGCTTCATTAGCGGCAGCTGCTTTGGCAAATAACGTATCCATGTCTGCATATTCGTACGCAGCAACGGAGGCGACGACGCCTTGGTGGTTGCTATGGCCGACAAGTTGGTCAAGCTTGCGCTTAGGAGCCGTTTGCACCAACACATTTTGTTCTTTTGCCAATTGTGTCAGTTTCGTCATTTGCCCCTTTTGCGATTGGTCGCCAATCCAAATTTTATGGATGGGGTGCCCCGATTTGATTGCTTCGATCACTGGGTTTTTGCCGACAATGAATTCTTCTTGGCGGTTGTCGCCCTTCAGCTGTTTTTTTGGTTGGGGGTTGGTACGTTTGCTCATGACGGGTTCCCTTCTTTCTGTGCAGCCATTGTCAATGCCAGCTTTAGCAGCTCTTCCAATCGCTCATGTTTATTCGTCAAATACAAATACCCAAGGAGCGCTTCAAAACCAGTTGCATTCCGGTAAGTAGCCACGTCGGTATTTTTTGGCGTTGTATGGGATTTGGCATTCCGGCCCCGGCGGACAATTGCTTGTTCTTCTTCTGTTAAAACGCCTTGTTCACCCATTTGGAAAAGAACGGCGGCCTGCGCTTTTGCAGAGACGTACATAGTCGCTGCTTTGTGCAAGCGGTTTGGCCGCACTGCCCCTTGTTTCAACAGCTCATAGCGGACACGCTGTTCATACACAGCGTCTCCCATATAAGCAAGCGCAAGCCCATTCAGCTGGCGCCATTCTCTATTCGTACTCATCATGACCCCCGCTTCCAACGCACGCCTTGGGGCGTATCTTCCAGCACGATGTTTTTCTCTTTTAAGAGGTCACGAATTTCATCCGCACGGGCGAAGTTCCGTTCTTTCCGGGCAACATTGCGCTCTTCAATCAACGCCTCAATTTCAGCGTCAAGAAGCTCTTCGCCTTGTTGTGTAAAGCTTACACCAAGCACTTCGCCAAACTCGGTAAACAACTCCAAAAAAGCATTTAGCACTTTTTTGGACGTTTGTGCTTCGCTCATATAAATATTGGCTTCTTTAGCAAGGTCAAACAAGACACTTATTCCATTGGCGCTATTGAAATCGTCATCCATTTCTTCGATAAAACGTTGTTTTGCGCCAGCGATTTTTTCGAGCCACTCTTCTTCTGCCCCCATATCAGCTGTTTCCGCCAAGCGGTGCTGCAAATTGGCGATTGTATTTTTCAGGCGCTCTAGTCCTGCTTCAGCCCCTTGAAGAAGCTCATCACTAAAGTTAATTGGTGTACGATAATGGGCAGTGAGCATGAAAAATCGAACGACTTCTGGCGAATATTGTTGGATGATGTCATGTGCAAGCACAAAGTTTCCGAGTGATTTCGACATTTTTTCGTTATTTATGTTAACAAATCCGTTGTGCATCCAATAATTGGCCAATTTTTTGCCTGTTAACGCTTCTGACTGGGCAATTTCATTTTCATGATGGGGAAACGTCAAATCCTTGCCGCCGGCGTGGATGTCAATTGTGTCCCCTAAACTCTTCTTAATCATGGCCGAGCACTCAATATGCCAACCAGGACGACCTTCGCCCCACGGGCTGCTCCACGAAATTTCATTTGGTTTTGCTGCTTTCCATAATACGAAATCGAGTGGGTCTTCCTTACGCTCATCCACTTCTATTCTAGCGCCGCTTTGCAAATCGTCGAGCGCTTGCCCAGATAATTTGCCATAGCCATCAAATTTGCGGGTGCGGAAATAGACATCGCCCCCTGCTTCATATGCAAATCCTTTTTTCTCTAGTTCGGCAATAAAGGCAATGATGTCATCCATCGTTTCTGTCACACGAGGGTGAAGATCGGCTTCCTTCACATTCAAAGCACATGTATCGGCGTAATACGCTTTAATAAACCGTTCAGCGACATCTGCTACTTCTTCGCCAAGTTCATTGGCAGCGCGTATAATTTTATCATCCACATCCGTAAAATTTGAGACAAAAGTTACGTCGTAGCCTCGGTAAGTCAAATACCGGCGCACCATGTCGTAAACAATGGGCGGCCGGGCATTGCCGATGTGAATGTAATTGTACACTGTCGGTCCGCAGCAATACATCTTAACTTTGCCTTCCTCAATCGGAACGAATGGTTCTTTTTTATTTGTCAAACTATTAAACAGCTTAATCATCGTCTGTCGTCCTTTCTTCTTGCTTGGTATCCATACTTTATGAAGCCACTCTAGTCCAATGTGCTTTGTTTGTCGGCAAGCTTGCTGTAATCTGCTTTTAAACGTGCGATTTCCCGTTCTAATTCAGCAATCTTGTCAGCAACAGGGTCAGGCAAGGCATGGTGGTCAAGGGAACGGGCCGAGCTCACTTTTATTCCATTTTGCACAACAATTTTCCCAGGGATACCTACAACCGTCGAATGGGGTGGCACTTCGTTTAACACGACAGAGCCTGCGCCTATCCGGGCGCCCTCGCCGATTGTAAATGAGCCAAGCACTTTAGCCCCACTGGCAATGAGCACGCCGTCTTTTACAGTTGGATGGCGCTTGCCTTTTTCTTTGCCGGTGCCCCCTAACGTTACGCCTTGGAAAATCGTGACATTGTCGCCAATTTCGCAAGTCTCGCCAATGACGACGCCCATGCCGTGGTCAATAAATAGCCTTTGCCCGATTTTTGCCCCTGGATGGATTTCAATCCCTGTCATAAAGCGGACAATTTGCGAAAGCAGGCGCGCTAAGAAGTACCATTTCCGTTTCCATAGACCGTGAGCAATCCGATGCCCCCAAACAGCATGCACACCCGAGTACGTAAAAATGACTTCTAGCCGACTACGTGCAGCAGGATCTTGTTCAAAGACGACATCAATATCATTCAACAATGTACGAGCAATCCCCATCTGATCCCCCTCCTTCATCGCAATAAAAAACGCCCCTGCACCTCCCAACGAAGGTACAGAGGCGCTTACTGCACGGTTCCACTCTGCTTTTTTCAGCTTTTTGCTGAATCTCTAATCGCTTGTAACGGAGCGACCCGCTTTTCCCTACGTGTTCCTGTTCAAAAAAAGACTCATGGGGGCAAACCATGCGCATCCCTTACAGGCGGCTTTCAGCCGGTGACCGCCCTCTCTGCGAAAGTTCTTCGCTGGCATTCCCATTCAACGTTTTTGTCCCTATTCTTATTAAATAGCAGCTTGCAAGCGTGCTTTCACAACGCTTTTTCCTAAAAGCTCGATCGTATCGCCAAGCTCTGGGCCATGTGTTTGCCCGCTCACTGCTGCGCGAATTGGCATAAATAGTTTTTTCCCTTTTTGCCCAGTCGCTTTTTGCGTTGCTTTAATCGCTTTTTTGATGTCAGCGGCAAAAAATCCTTCTAGCGATTCTAGCTCTTTTGCAAATTGACTTAGCACTTCAGGAACCTGTTCTTCTGCCAGCACGGTTTTCGCTTCTTCTGTATAATCGACTTCTTCTTTGAAGAACATTTCCGTCAGTTCGACGATTTCAGCCCCGTAATGCATTTGCTCCTGGTATAAGCCAATTAAACGGCGCGCCCATTCACGCTTGCCTTCATCCAACTGTTCTGGCAGTTTACCGCTGGCAACTAAGTGGGGCAAAGCCAAGTCGACAACGGTGTCCAAATCAGCGTTTTTCATGTATTGATTGTTCATCCAGGCGAGCTTATCAGTATCAAAAATAGCCGGCGCTTTTGAAACGCGATCGAGTGTAAATTGGTCGCATAGTTCCTCAAGCGAAAAGATTTCTTCCTCGCCAACTGGCGACCAACCAAGCAATGCTAGGAAATTGACAATCGCTTCAGGCATATAGCCCAATGATTTATACTGCTCGACAAATTGGATAATCGATTCATCACGTTTACTCATTTTCTGCCTGTCTGGGTTTAAAATCAAGGAAGCGTGGGCAAATTTTGGCACATCCCATCCAAATGCCTCATAGAGTAAAATTTGCCGTGGCGTATTGGAAAGATGCTCTTCCCCACGGATCACATGAGAAATGTTCATCAAATGGTCATCGACGACAACGGCAAAGTTGTACATCGGTACACCATCTTTACGAGCAATCACGAAATCGCCAATCCCGTCTGTTTCAAAAGACACCTCGCCACGAACGGCATCATGAAACGAAACAGTTTGCCCCTCAGGCACTCGGAAACGAACAACGGGCTGAATCCCCTTCGCCTCGTAAGCTGCCCGCTGTTCCGCTGTTAAGTCGCGGTCACGGCCGCTGTATTTTGGCATTTCGCCCCGCGCTTTTTGCGCCTCGCGCTCTGCTTCTAATTCTTCTTCCGTCATGTAACAATAGTATGCTTTTTTCTCATCCAACAGCTGTTGAATATAGTTTTTATAAATATCAACCCGTTCCATTGAGCGGTATGGGCCATATTGGCCAGTCTCTGTGTCAATGCTTTCATCCCACTCTAGGCCAAGCCATCTTAAACTGTTCATTAATTTTTCAGTTGCTGTATCCACATTCCGTGCTTGGTCTGTATCTTCAATTCGCAGCACAAACGCGCCGCCTGCAGATTTAGCAAACAAGTAATTAAACAGCGCCGAACGCGCTCCACCTATATGCAAATGCCCCGTAGGACTAGGGGCAAACCGGACCCGTATATCTTTCGTCATCACGACGCACTCCTTTGGCTACCTTATTCTGAATCATCATAGCACGTTCTTCGGTAAAAACAAAGGCTACTCTGCTTTCTTCAGCAAGATTACTGCCTGTGCAGCAATCCCCTCCTCACGACCTACAAACCCTAGCGTTTCCGTCGTTGTCGCTTTAACGCTAACGTTGGCCACGTCTGTTTCCAGCAATTCAGCAATTTGTTTCCGCATCGCTTCAATATAAGGCGCCAGCTTTGGCTTTTGTGCCATCACCGTACAATCAACATTCCCTAGCGTATAACCAGCGTTTTTCACAAGCTGCCAAGCTTGGCTTAATAGGTGTTTAGAGTCCGCATCCTTGAACGCTTCATCCGTATCTGGGAAATGTTTTCCCAAGTCGCCTGCCCCAATCGCACCAAGGGCTGCATCGGTTATTGTATGCAAAAGGACATCAGCGTCCGAATGGCCGAGAAGCCCCGTCGGATGGGGGATGTGAACCCCTCCTAATAATAGCGGCCTGCCTTCGGCGAGCTGGTGTACGTCAAATCCTTGTCCAATCCGAATCATAATTGGTTCTCCCTTTTCTTTAATATCGTTTCAGCAAATAACAGGTCTTCCTCAGTCGTTAATTTAATGTTTAAGTAGTCGCTCTCGACAATGGTTACTTGCTTGTCCAATCTTTCTACAAGACTTGCATCGTCGGTACCGAGAAACCCGTGTTTTTTAGCGTCTTCGTGGGCGGCCAAAACGAGCTCATACTGGAAAGCTTGTGGTGTTTGCGCAGCCCAGAGGTTTTTCCGTTCAACTGTACGCGCAACGCTGTTTTTGTTTGCAAGCTTGACTGTATCTTTGACCGGTACAGCGGCAATCGCTGCGCCGCTTTGAGCCGCTTCATCGGCCAATTTTGTCAAAATAGGTTTAGCGACAAACGGCCGGGCGCCATCGTGAATAAGGACGATTTCTGCCTCTTCCATTCCTTTTAACCCGGCATAAACGCTGTCTTGCCGTTCAGCTCCTCCATTTACAAGCCCTTTTACTTTACCTATCCGGTACTCTGCAACAAGCTTTTCCATTGTCTGCCTTTCCGGTTCACTCACTACAAGCCAGATCGCTTTGCAAGCCGCATCTTCTTCAAACAGCCTGAGTGAATGGACGATAAGAGGAATGCCGTTTAAATCGATTAACTGTTTGTTCATACCTGCTTTCATTCGTTTTCCTTGTCCGGCCGCTAGGACAATTGCAGCGTACTCCATCTATGTTCTCCCTTTTTTTCGTTTTTTTTCGTTATATGCCTAGTTTACCATGGGTACGCCAGTATGCCTAAAAAAACGCCCCTTTAGAAACAAATGGCGTAAAAACAGACAAAAAGCCTACACCCCTAGGGGCACAGGCTTCAAACTATAGAACGGAATTAATCCTTCACTGTAAGAGCATATCAGGCAGTGCATGATCGTGCAGCGTCTTGCTCGTACTACTTTTCTATAGTGCTTTTTCAAGCGATTTAGGTTTGGCAAAAATCATCCGCCCTGCACTTGTTTGCAGGACACTTGTTACCGTGACATCAATTTGTTTATTCATATAATCACGGCCCCCTTCGACGACGATCATAGTGCCATCATCTAAGTAAGCAATTCCTTGATGGTTTTCCTTCCCATCCTTAATGACATTCACATTAAGAACCTCACCTGGCAAAACAACTGGCTTGACCGCATTTGCCAAATCGTTGATGTTTAGCACTTTTAGACCTTGCAATTCACAGACTTTGTTTAAATTAAAATCATTGGTTACCACAATTCCGGAAGTGATTTTTGCCAATTTGACGAGCTTGCTGTCCACTTCTTGAATGTCTTCAAAATCGCCTTCGTATATCTCAACATTGACAGGCAATTCTTTTTGTATTTTATTTAGTATGTCAAGGCCTCTACGGCCACGATTTCGTTTCAATGCATCAGAAGAATCAGCGATATGCTGTAATTCATCTAACACGAATCCAGGGATGACAAGCGTGCCTTCTAGAAAGCCGGTTTGGCAAATATCAGCAATCCGCCCATCAATAATGACGCTTGTATCAAGAATTTTCATTTGTTTGCCGCCGAGATTAGAGTCAGTCTCTTCTTTCTTTTTGTCACGCTCTTTATCTCTTGGCACTCGCATAGAGACAACTAATTGAAATAGCTCATCTCGTTTTTTGAAGCCGATTTGGAAGCCTAGATAACCGAGAAGAATCGTAATAAACATAGGCAAAATATTGCTGATAACCGGCAAATCCAATCCACTTAACGGCGTTCCGAGAAAATAACCAGCCACAAGTCCGACCGTTAAGCCCATTGATCCAGACAACACATCAGCAAGCGGCGCTTTGACAATTGTTTCCTCGACAACCCGAAAGAAATTAACAATAAGATCGACAATAAACAAGGACAGACCATATAAGAGCAAAGCACCGAGTACTGCCCCTGTATAAGGACTAGCCAACCATGCCGGTACTTCTAGCGCTATCACTGCAATGAATTCAGGGACAAACAAGAACCCTAATGTTCCTCCCGCTAATAAAAAGAAAATCCGAACAATCCAATTAAGCATTCACTCTTACACCTCCTTTTAGCTATTATAGACAAGTTTACAACTCTCAAACCTAGTAGTCTGGATTTCCCATAAAAAAACACGAGATCACGTAAAAAATATTTTTGCTGAATATTAAGAAACATATTCCTAAGGAGTGAAACACTCCTTGTCAAATGTGGCGATCAACGAATAGCTGCTCTTGAATGCGGTTTAATCCGTCCTTAATCATTTTGGCTCTTGCTTCGCCGATGCCGTCGACTTCATCAAGCTGGTCTTCCGTAGCAACCATTACGCTTGAGAGATGACCGTATTCGTCAATGACATTTTCAATGATTTGTGAAGGCAACCGTGGGATTCGGTGCAAAATTCGGTATCCACGCGGCGATGCTGGTTGTTCTAGAAAATTGCTTGTTCTTGAATAGCCAAGCGCTTTTATAATCGCTTGTTCGTCGAGCAAGTCTTCGTTTAACAACGTCGTGAGTTCCTTTAGTGTTTTCTTTACGTCCTGCGTCCGCTCTTTAGCGTAATCCTTTAGCAAATAAAGGGCTTCCTGCTCTGTATTGGAAACAAGCTCTTTTAACTGCATCGTGATTAAGCGGCCTTCGTCTCCTAGCTCAAGGATAAAATTTTGGATCTCTTGTTTAATGCGCAGCACCATTTGCACACGGTGAATGACTTGAATCACATCGCTGTAAGTAACAAGCTGTTCAAATTCAAGCGCTCCTAAATTTGTAATTCCTTGGTCTAATACCGCTTTATATTTTTCAAGCGTTTGGATGGCTTGATTGGCTTTCGTCAAAATGACGCCAATGTCTTTTAGCGCGTAACGATATTCCCCTTGGTAGAGAGTGATGACGTTTCGGCGCTGGGAAATGGAAATCGTCAAATTGCCTGTTTGTTTAGCAACCCGTTCAGCAGAACGGTGACGAATCCCTGTTTCGCTCGAGCTTATATTATTATTCGGCACCAACTGCGTATTGGCATATAAAATACGTTTGCCGTCTTCACTCAAAATAATGGCACCGTCCATTTTAGCTAGCTCATACAAATAAGCCGGTGAAAAATCACTATTAATAAAGAAACCGCCGTCCACAATATTCATCATTTCGCTGTTGTAGCCAAGGACGATCAGCCCTCCTGTTTTAGCGCGGAGTACATTGTCAATCCCAGCCCTAAGCGGCGTGCCTGGCGCTACTAACTTTAATAAGTTTTGGATAAATGCAGTTCGATTCCGTTCTTCCATCCATTTTTACCTCCCTAAAACAACTTCAATCGCTTGTTCGAGCGTCTGCACGCCAATCACTTCGATGCCTGCTGGCGCAGTCCAGCCGCCTTTGTTTTTTTCAGGTATGATGACACGTTTAAAGCCTAGTTTCGCGGCTTCATTAACGCGTTGGTCAATTCTAGAGACGCGGCGGATTTCCCCCGTCAACCCTACTTCGCCAATCGCTACATCCATCGGTTCTGTTGGCTGGTCTCGGAAACTTGAAGCAATGCTAAGAGCAATCGCCAAATCGATCGCTGGTTCGTCTAACTTTACGCCTCCAGCTACTTTTAAATAAGCATCTTGGTTTTGCAAGAGCATGCCCGCCCGCTTTTCCAAGACGGCCATTAAAAGAGAGACACGGTTATGGTCAAGCCCTGTGGCCATTCTGCGAGGATTGCCAAAACCCATAGGCGAAATGAGCGCTTGTAATTCTACGAGAACAGGCCTTGTGCCTTCCATGGAAGCGACAACGACAGAGCCAGCTGCTCCTTGAGAACGTTCTTCCAAAAAGATTTCCGATGGGTTTTTCACTTCCTCTAAGCCAAGCTGTTTCATTTCAAAGATGCCCATTTCATTGGTGGAGCCAAATCGGTTTTTCACTGCACGCAATATGCGGTAACTGTGGTGCCGCTCTCCTTCAAAATAGAGAACAGAGTCAACCATATGCTCGAGCAGCTTTGGACCGGCAATGGAGCCTTGCTTTGTAACATGGCCGACAATAAATACTGCCACTCCCTTTGTTTTTGCGACACGCATAAACGCAGCCGTGCATTCCCGCACTTGAGCAACGCTTCCTGGAGCAGACGTAATCTCGTCCTGGTAAACGGTTTGGATCGAATCAATAATGACCAAAGACGGCTGGACTTCATCTATAGCCCCTTCAATTAAAGCAATGTCTGTTTCTGCTAATACGTATAGCTGCTCTGATGCTAATTCAAGGCGGTCAGCCCTTAATTTCGTTTGTTTAACTGATTCTTCTCCAGAAATATAGAGTACTCGTTCGTTTGCGTTTGCCAGCTTCGCTGATAATTGTAAGAGCAACGTTGATTTTCCGATACCCGGATCGCCGCCAACTAAAACGAGTGAACCTGGAACGATTCCCCCGCCAAGGACACGGTCCAGTTCTGCCATTGTCGTGCTAACACGCGGTTCCTTTTCTCCTTGCACCGCCGTAATCGGTTGCGGCTTTTGCCGTGTACCGCTGGAAGTTACATAGCTACGGTTTTTTTGTTTTTCAAGGATGTTTCTTTCTTCTACCATTGTGTTCCAGCTTTGGCAACCAGGGCATTTGCCCATCCATTTTGCCGATTCATAGCCGCACTCTTGGCAGACAAACTTCGTTTTTTGTTTCGCCATGTATCCCATTCCCCCGTTTGGATTCACTACATGTAGTGTACCAAAAAGCAAAAAGAAACGCTTGGTTTTTAAGAAAAGCTCCATGAAATCGTGTCACTGAGTGCAAAAAAACAAAGTGAAATTAACACAGGAGTAAATGAACAAGAGGTGCAGATTGTCTGCATAGGTGAGGCGAAAAACAACTAGGCGAGGACGCCAACTGTTCTTTTTTAAAAGAACCGGAGGTTGTGCCTCCGGTTCTCCACATTAGGAAATGCTTGATTTTTCTTTTCCTTCTACCATAAGCTTGCCATCTTTCACATAAATAACCGCTTTTTGGCCTTTGACAATCGTGCCTTTTAACAGTTCCTCTGACAAACGGTCTTCTACTTCTTTTTGCAAAGCCCGACGTAATGGGCGTGCCCCGTATTCTGGATCAAAACCGATATCAGTGATTTTATCCTTTGCTTCTTCTGTCAGCTCAAAGTCTATGCCTTGCTCTGAAAGTCGCTCTTTCAGTTGGTCGGCCATCATTGTAATAATTTTGCGCACATGCTTTTTCTCAAGAGAGTGGAACACAATAATTTCGTCTATACGGTTTAAAAATTCTGGGCGGAAGCTGTTTTTCAGTTCAGACATGACACGGTCTTTCATGTCTTTGTACTCTTGCCCTTCCGATTCAATCGTAAAGCCGAGATACTTGTTGCGTTTAAGCTGGGAAGCACCCACATTGGATGTCATGATGACGGCTGTATTACGGAAATCGACAGTCCGTCCTTTTGAATCCGTTAAACGCCCATCTTCCAATACTTGCAAAAGCAAGTTAAATACATCTGGGTGCGCCTTTTCGATTTCATCAAGCAGTATAACAGAGTATGGCTTTCTACGGATTTTTTCCGTTAATTGCCCACCCTCTTCGTGGCCGACATAACCTGGAGGTGAGCCAACTAGCCGGCTTGTTGCATGTTTTTCCATATACTCAGACATGTCAATCCGAATGACAGCATCTTCATCGCCAAATAACGTTTCTGCTACAGCCCGGGCAAGCTCAGTTTTACCAACACCAGTTGGACCAAGGAAAATAAATGATCCTATTGGCCGCTTTGGATCTTTTAATCCAGCGCGGGCACGGCGAATCGCTTTCGAAATGGATTTAACAGCTTCTTCTTGGCCAACGACACGCTCATGGAGAATCTCTTCCATTTTCAACAAGCGTTCCGTTTCCTCTTCCGCTAGTTTGGAAACAGGAATTCCTGTCCAGCTAGAAACAACTTGGGCAATATCCTCAACCAATACTTCCGTGTTTTCTTGACCTTGCTTTTTCTTCCACTCATTTTTCATTTCTTCCAGCTCTTCGCGCAACCGTTGTTCGGTATCACGTAAGGAAGCGGCCTTTTCAAATTCTTGGCTTTGGACAGAAGCGTCTTTTTCTTTTCTTGTTTCTTCAAGCTTCGCCTCTAACTCTTTTAAATTTGGCGGAGCCGTGTAAGAACGAAGACGGACTTTTGAAGCTGCTTCGTCAATTAAGTCAATCGCTTTATCTGGCAAAAAACGGTCCGAAATATAACGGTCAGACAGCTTTACTGCTTCTTCCACAGCCTCGTCCGTAATGGTCACACGGTGATGGGCTTCATAGCGATCACGCAAACCATAAAGGATTTGGATCGATTCATCAATCGTTGGCTCGTCAACTTGAATTGGTTGGAATCGGCGTTCCAATGCCGCATCTTTTTCAATATACTTGCGGTATTCATCTAGTGTCGTAGCGCCAATGCATTGAAGTTCCCCTCTAGCCAAGGACGGTTTCAAAATATTAGAAGCATCAATTGCTCCTTCGGCGCCTCCCGCGCCAATTAATGTATGCAATTCGTCAATAAACAAAATCACGTTGCCTGCTTGGCGAATTTCGTCCATCACTTTTTTCAGCCGATCTTCGAATTCACCGCGGTATTTTGTCCCAGCAACAACAGTCCCCATGTCGAGTGTCATCACTCGCTTATTGCGCAATGTTTCTGGCACTTCATTGGCAACAATGCTTTGGGCAAGCCCTTCGGCAATTGCCGTTTTTCCGACACCGGGCTCTCCAATTAATACTGGGTTGTTTTTCGTACGGCGGCTAAGCACTTGAATGACTCGTTCTATTTCACGGCTACGTCCGATAACTGGGTCAAGTGTTTCCTCCCTAGCAATCGCTGTTAAATCACGGGCAAGGCTATCCAATGTCGGCGTATTGGCATTAGTTGCCGCACCGTTTGATTGTGACGAGCTTCCTCCTTCATTGCTTCCAAGCAACTGCAATACTTGCTGTCTCGCTTTATTTAAGCTGACCCCTAAATTGTTAAGGACTCGTGCTGCTACTCCTTCTCCTTCGCGAATGAGGCCAAGCAATATATGTTCGGTTCCAACGTATGAATGGCCGAGCTTTCTTGCTTCATCCATAGACAGCTCAATCACTTTCTTTGCTCTTGGCGTATAATGAGGCGTACTATGAATGCTTTTTTGCCCTTCTTGCCCTTTTCCCACTAGGGTTTCTACTTCTTTTTGCAATTTTTCGGAGCCAAGTCCAAGCTGTTGCAGAGCTTTCGCTGCAATCCCTTCACCCTCGCGGATTAGTCCGAGCAATATATGTTCAGTGCCAATATTATGGTGGCTTAAACGAATTGCCTCTTCTTGCGATAGCGCTAATACTTTCTGGGCTCGTTCAGTAAACCGTCCAAAAATCATTCCATCCACCTCCAAATTATTCAATCAGCTGTTTCATGTTCTAGTTTTAAGCGTTCACGAATTAAAGCTGCCCGTCTCTCATCGCGTTGCTCTGGAGTGAGAACGGTTTTCGCGTATTGTTGCAGGAAACCTGGTTGTGTCAAAATCATTAGTTCATCTAGAATTTTCCCTGCCGTGTTTTCAATAAAACCTAGATCGATTCCTAAGCGCACATCAGACAACCTTCTCGTCGCTTCTTTGGAATCAATAATATAGCTGTTCGCTAAAATCCCGTAAGACCTAAAAACACGGTCTTTAAGTTCTAGCTTTGAATGCTGTAAAAGCGAATCTCGGGCAACACGCTCTTGCCGTATCAATTGCTTTACTACGCCTTGTAAATCATCGACAATATCCTGTTCCGTTTTTCCAAGCGTTATTTGATTAGAAATTTGAAATAGGTTACCTAAAGCTTCGCTGCCTTCCCCATAAATTCCTCTTACAACTAAGCCCAATTGGTTAATTGCCGGCAAAATTCGTTGCAGTTGCCGGGTCATCGCTAATGCAGGTAGATGAATCATTACGGAAGCACGCATGCCCGTTCCCACATTCGTTGGGCAGCTAGTCAAATAACCGTACTGGCTGTCATAGGCATAAGTTAAATGCGATTCAATCCAATCGTCTACCGCATTAGCGGCCTGCAAACAATTTTCAAGTTCAAATCCAGCACTTAAACTTTGGATGCGAATATGGTCCTCTTCATTAATCATAATGCTGAGAGATTCATCGCCGCTTAAAAGCACCATGCCATACTTTGATTGCTCAGCCAAATGAGGACTTATCAAATGCTTTTCGACAAGCATCCGTTTATCATTTGTGCGCATATCTTCCATAGCCAACATTTCAGCTTTACCTAAGGCGTCACCTTGCGTTCCTCCTAAGGCATCTTTTACATGTTTTGCAACTGCGTATGCTTCTTCCTTAGAAGAGAGCATCGGAAATGTAAAAGCACTCATATTTCTTGCTAACCTTATTCGGCTACTAAGTACAATATCCGCATCCGAACCATCTTTTTTCATCCAAGGGCTAATAGCATTTTTCAGAAAACGATCCAAGCTCACAGCTCCTACTCGCCTCCTTCCATTTGCTCTTTCAATTTTTTAATTTCATCACGCAATTCGGCCGCTTCTTCAAATTCTTCTTTTTGAATATGCCTATCTAATAGCGCTTTGAGCTCTAATAGCCGTTTTTCAATTTTGAGGGACTTGCCAATCCTTTTTGGAATTTTTCCTTTGTGAGTGTCATTGCCAGCATGCACTCTTTTAAACACCGAACTTAATTGAGGACCAAACGCTTTGTAGCAATGGGCACAGCCGAAACGACCAATGTGAAGGAATTTTTCATAACTCATCCCACAATTCGGGCACCTATGCTTTTGTTCGGCTGTTTCTCTCGTTTGTTCGGCTCCCATGTTAAACAAGCCTGAGAATAAATGGTGTATGGAAAAGCTATCGGTCCCTGGAATGGACTCGCCTTTCTCACGTGCACATTGATCACATAGGTGCATTTCATGTTTTTGGCCATTTATAATTTTAGTAAAATGAAGAGTTGCTTGCCGTTCTTTACATTCTTGGCAGACCATTTTTCACCCCTCCTTCTACGTTTCGTTTTCTTTGTATTTAAGCGTCTCAATCATTGCCTTCAGCACATTCGCTCTAATCTCATCCCTATGGGCAACTGTTGATTTATAATGGGCACGATCTAATGCGCTCATCATCAAATTAGCTTCCCGTCTTGTAATGGCTTCCTCTTCATACAAACGAAATACAATGTTTTGCGCCGTTTGCTGGTCTATTTTATTTCCGATAAGCTGACACATGTGCTCAAATAAAGCAATGTCTTCATGGGATTCAACTTTCGTTATACGAATATAGCCTCCGCCGCCCCTTTTGCTTTCGACAATATAGCCTTTTTCCAAAGTAAAGCGGGTGCTGATGACGTAATTGATTTGAGACGGGACACATTGAAATTGCTTAGCCAACTCACTACGTTTAATTTCTAATAGCTCATTGCCGCTTCGCATTAATGTTGTCTTTAAGTATTGTTCAATCAAATCACTAATATTGCGCATTCCACCAACCCCTTTCCGCCATTGACTTTGACTATATTTGACTTTTGTTGGTTTAATTATAGCTAGTTTTATAAAAAACTTCAACCAGTAACTCTTTTTTATTATCGCCAAGGATTGGGGTTCTAGACGTGGTTCCGTCTATTTATAGGATATTTTCTTCTGTTTTTAATGGTGCATCTTTTGGCCCTTGTCCTAAGGAAAATTTTGATTCATGTCTTTTTGTTTTACGAAAATGATCCCTACTGGCTCCGGAATCATTTCCTACGGGGATGCTGGGCATGGGGCTTTTTCTAGGAAGTCTTTCAGGTAGTCTTACGAAAATGATCCCTGCGTCTCGCAGGAGGGCACGGTGTTTTTTCGATGAAGCCTTTTCATGGAGCCTATTTATAAGAGCCTATATCTGTATGCTCCTATAAGCATTTAACTCTGCTTCTTGGAAGCAGCACTCTTTTGCTTCCTGCCCATAACAAAAAAGACACCTATTCAGGTGTCTTTAGTATTTGCCCGGCAACGTCCTGGCTCCGGGATCTTTTCCTACGGGGATGCTGGCACGGGGCTTTTCCTAGGATGTTTTTCATGTTGTTTTACGAAAATGATCCCTACTGGCTCCGGGATTATTTCCTACGGGGATGTGGGGCATGGGGCTTTTTCAATGATGCTTTTCACGCTGTTTTACGAAAATGATCCCTACGTCTCACAGGAGGGAACGTGGCTTTTCCAGTGAAGCCTATTCACGTAGTTTTTTTATAGGAGCTTATCTCCATATACTCTTAATAACCATTTAACTCTGCTTCTTCGAAGCAGTACTCTTTTGCTTCCTGCATATAACAAAAAAGACACCTTTTCAGGTGTCTTTGCTTAGCCCGGCAACGTCCTACTCTCACAGGAGGAAGCCTCCAACTACCATCGGCGCAAAAGAGCTTAACGGCCGTGTTCGGCATGGGAACGGGTGTGACCTCTTTGCCATTGTCACCGGACTCTACTTCAGATAAGCTTCGGATTTCTTCGAGCACTCCGGCCCTCGAATTCCTGCTTGTCTTCGTAGTTTTTTTATCTTCAGAGTGATCTGAAGGGTATGGAAAGAATCGGTGATTCTTTCAAAACTAAATCCGAAATAGACTCAATTGTCAAGAATGTGTATAGGATAAGTCCTCGACCGATTAGTATCAGTCCGCTCCACGTGTCGCCACGCTTCCACTTCTGACCTATCAACCTCATCATCTCTAAGGGGTCTTACTGGCTTACGCCATGGGAAATCTCATCTTGAGGGGGGCTTCATGCTTAGATGCTTTCAGCACTTATCCCGTCCATACGTAGCTACCCAGCGATGCTCCTGGCGGAACAACTGGTACACCAGCGGTATGTCCATCCCGGTCCTCTCGTACTAAGGACAGCTCCTCTCAAATTTCCTACGCCCGCGACGGATAGGGACCGAACTGTCTCACGACGTTCTGAACCCAGCTCGCGTGCCGCTTTAATGGGCGAACAGCCCAACCCTTGGGACCTACTTCAGCCCCAGGATGCGACGAGCCGACATCGAGGTGCCAAACCTCCCCGTCGATGTGGACTCTTGGGGGAGATAAGCCTGTTATCCCCAGGGTAGCTTTTATCCGTTGAGCGACGGCCCTTCCATACGGCACCGCCGGATCACTAAGCCCGACTTTCGTCCCTGCTCGACTTGTAGGTCTCGCAGTCAAGCTCCCTTCTGCCTTTGCACTCTACGAATGATTTCCAACCATTCTGAGGGAACCTTTGGGCGCCTCCGTTACTGTTTAGGAGGCGACCGCCCCAGTCAAACTGCCCACCTGACAATGTCCCTGGCCCGGATCACGGGTCGAGGTTAGAATGCCAGCACCATCAGGGTAGTATCCCACCGACGCCTCCACCGAAGCTAGCGCTCCGGTTTCCAAGGCTCCTACCTATCCTGTACAGATGATACCAACACTCACTATCAAGCTACAGTAAAGCTCCATGGGGTCTTTCCGTCCTGTCGCGGGTAACCTGCATCTTCACAGGTACTATAATTTCACCGGGTCTCTCGTTGAGACAGTATCCAAGTCGTTGCACCATTCGTGCGGGTCGGAACTTACCCGACAAGGAATTTCGCTACCTTAGGACCGTTATAGTTACGGCCGCCGTTTACTGGGGCTTCAATTCAGAGCTTCTCCCGTGAGGGATGACCCTTCCTCTTAACCTTCCAGCACCGGGCAGGTGTCAGCCCCTATACTTCGCCTTACGGCTTCGCAGAGACCTGTGTTTTTGCTAAACAGTCGCTTGGATCCTTTCACTGCGGCTCTCTCGGGCGGTTAACCCTACTAGAGCACCCCTTCTCCCGAAGTTACGGGGTCATTTTGCCGAGTTCCTTAACGAGAGTTCTCCCGAGCGTCTTAGAATTCTCTTCTCGCCTACCTGTGTCGGTTTGCGGTACGGGCACCTGTATTCTCACTAGAGGCTTTTCTCGGCAGCGGAGGATCAGGGATTTCGGACCCGAAGGTCCTTCACGGTCACAGCTCAGCCTTACGGAACACGGATTTGCCTATGTTCCAGCCTCGCATGCTTCGACGCGCACAGCCAGCGGCGCGCTCACCCTACCTTTCTGCGTCCCCCCATCGTTCAAACGAATACGAGGTGGTACAGGAATATCAACCTGTTGTCCATCGCCTACGCCTTTCGGCCTCGGCTTAGGTCCCGACTAACCCTGAGCGGACGAGCCTTCCTCAGGAAACCTTGGGCTTTCGACGGATAGGATTCTCACCTATCTTTTCGCTACTCATACCGGCATTCTCACTTCCAAGCACTCCACCAGTCCTCACGATCTGGCTTCGCTGTCCTTGGAACGCTCCCCTACCCAATCCCATACGGGATTGCCATAGCTTCGGTGATACGTTTAGCCCCGGTACATTTTCGGCGCAGAGTCACTCGACCAGTGAGCTATTACGCACTCTTTCAATGATGGCTGCTTCTAAGCCAACATCCTGGTTGTCTGGGCAACTCCACATCCTTTTCCACTTAACGTATACTTGGGGACCTTAGCTGATGGTCTGGGCTGTTTCCCTCTTGACTACGGATCTTAGCACTCGCAGTCTGACTCCCGAGTTAAAGTCATTGGCATTCGGAGTTTGACTGAATTCGGTAATCCTGTGGGGACCCCTCGTCCAATCAGTGCTCTACCTCCAAGACTCATCACTCGAGGCTAGCCCTAAAGCTATTTCGGGGAGAACCAGCTATTTCCGAGTTCGATTGGCATTTCACCCCTACCCACACCTCATCCCCGCAATTTTCAACTTGCGTGGGTTCGGGCCTCCAGTCGGTGTTACCCGACCTTCACCCTGGACATGGGTAGATCACCCGGTTTCGGGTCTACGGCATCGTACTAAAGGCGCCCTATTCAGACTCGCTTTCGCTGCGGCTCCGCTTCATCAGCTTAACCTTGCACGATACCGTAACTCGCCGGTTCATTCTACAAAAGGCACGCCATCACCCGTTAACGGGCTCTGACTAGTTGTAGGCACACGGTTTCAGGATCTCTTTCACTCCCCTTCCGGGGTGCTTTTCACCTTTCCCTCACGGTACTGGTTCACTATCGGTCACTAGGGAGTATTTAGCCTTGGGAGATGGTCCTCCCGGATTCCGACGGGGTTTCACGTGTCCCGCCGTACTCAGGATCCACTCTGGAGGAAACGAAGTTTCAGCTACAGGGCTGTTACCTTCTTCGGCCTGCCTTTCCAGACAGTTCACCTACTCCGTTTCTTGATCACTCCGTATTGAGTGTCCTACAACCCCAAGAGGCAAGCCTCTTGGTTTGGGCTGTTTCCGTTTCGCTCGCCGCTACTCAGGAAATCGCATTTGCTTTCTCTTCCTCCGGGTACTTAGATGTTTCAGTTCCCCGGGTCTGCCTCTCGACATCCTATGTGTTCAGATGCCAGTACCATCCCATTACGGATGGTGGGTTCCCCCATTCGGAAATCTCCGGATCGAAGCTTACTTACAGCTCCCCGAAGCCTATCGCGGTTCGTCGCGTCCTTCATCGGCTCCTAGTGCCAAGGCATTCACCGTGCGCCCTTTCTAACTTATCCTTTTTCACGTCAGATAACCGTCGCATCTCTTCGTCTGGTTCATGCTTCTCAGTCGGTCACGTAGGCAACTACGCTCCCTCCTTCGAACATTTCCCATCCTCGACCTGCTTGGTTCTCTTTGTGAAATGAAAAAAATACATAAAAAGGTATGCATTGAATTCTTGACGTCTCGTTCAAACAGTTTTACAACCGATGAACAAAGATCAATTTGAGTTATTTCTGGATTTAGTTTTCAAAGAACCTGAGAGTAAGTCCTCTCAAAACTGACCAAAAGCACAAGCGTCAAACAACGTAAGTTGTTTGTCGACTAGAGTAAAAACTCCATAGAAAGGAGGTGATCCAGCCGCACCTTCCGATACGGCTACCTTGTTACGACTTCACCCCAATCATTTGTCCCACCTTAGGCGGCTGGCTCCAAAAGGTTGCCTCACCGACTTCGGGTGTTACAAACTCTCGTGGTGTGACGGGCGGTGTGTACAAGACCCGGGAACGTATTCACCGCGGCATGCTGATCCGCGATTACTAGCAATTCCGGCTTCATGCAGGCGAGTTGCAGCCTGCAATCCGAACTGAGAATGGCTTTATGGGATTGGCTTCACCTCGCGGTTTCGCTGCCCTTTGTACCATCCATTGTAGCACGTGTGTAGCCCAGGTCATAAGGGGCATGATGATTTGACGTCATCCCCACCTTCCTCCGGTTTGTCACCGGCAGTCACCTTAGAGTGCCCAACTGAATGCTGGCAACTAAGATCAAGGGTTGCGCTCGTTGCGGGACTTAACCCAACATCTCACGACACGAGCTGACGACAACCATGCACCACCTGTCACTTTGCCCCCGAAGGGGAAGCCCAATCTCTTGGGTGGTCAAAGGATGTCAAGACCTGGTAAGGTTCTTCGCGTTGCTTCGAATTAAACCACATGCTCCACTGCTTGTGCGGGTCCCCGTCAATTCCTTTGAGTTTCAGCCTTGCGGCCGTACTCCCCAGGCGGAGTGCTTAATGTGTTAACTTCGGCACTACGGGCATCGAAACCCCTAACACCTAGCACTCATCGTTTACGGCGTGGACTACCAGGGTATCTAATCCTGTTTGCTCCCCACGCTTTCGCGCCTCAGCGTCAGTTACAGACCAGAGAGTCGCCTTCGCCACTGGTGTTCCTCCACATCTCTACGCATTTCACCGCTACACGTGGAATTCCACTCTCCTCTTCTGCACTCAAGCTCCCCAGTTTCCAATGGCCGCTCGGGGTTGAGCCCCGAGATTTCACATCAGACTTAAGAAGCCGCCTGCGCGCGCTTTACGCCCAATAATTCCGGACAACGCTTGCCACCTACGTATTACCGCGGCTGCTGGCACGTAGTTAGCCGTGGCTTTCTGGTGAGGTACCGTCAAGGTACCGCCCTATTCGAACGGTACCGCTTCTTCCCTCACAACAGAGCTTTACGACCCGAAGGCCTTCCTCACTCACGCGGCGTTGCTCCGTCAGACTTTCGTCCATTGCGGAAGATTCCCTACTGCTGCCTCCCGTAGGAGTCTGGGCCGTGTCTCAGTCCCAGTGTGGCCGATCACCCTCTCAGGTCGGCTACGCATCGTTGCCTTGGTAAGCCGTTACCTTACCAACTAGCTAATGCGCCGCGGGCCCATCCCTTAGTGATAGCCGAAGCCATCTTTCACCCTCTCTCCAGGTGGAGAAAGGGATTATCCGGTATTAGCTCCGGTTTCCCGGAGTTATCCCAGTCTAAGGGGCAGGTTGCCCACGTGTTACTCACCCGTCCGCCGCTAACGTCAAAGGAGCAAGCTCCTTATCTGTCCGCTCGACTTGCATGTATTAGGCACGCCGCCAGCGTTCGTCCTGAGCCAGGATCAAACTCTCCGTTAAAAAGTTCGATTAGCTCATTGCACAACCGAAGTTGTGGCTCACTATCATTGACGAGATACCTTGTATCTCTTTTACGCTTGGCTTTTGTTCAGTTTTCAAAGGACTCGGTTGCCGTTCTAGAGGCAACTTAATTAATATAACATTATCAAGTGCGAATGTCAACACTTTTTTTGGTGGAGCCTAGCGGGATCGAACCGCTGACCTCCTGCGTGCAAAGCAGGCGCTCTCCCAGCTGAGCTAAGGCCCCATAATAATGGTCGGGAAGACAGGATTTGAACCTGCGACCCCTTGGTCCCAAACCAAGTGCTCTGCCAAGCTGAGCTACTTCCCGTAAATGGCGCGCCCGAGAGGATTCGAACCTCTAACCGCTTGATTCGTAGTCAAGTACTCTATCCAGTTGAGCTACGGGCGCAATTAAATTGTTGGCAATATGCCGAGAGCCGGACTTGAACCGGCACGGTAGTCACCTACCGCAGGATTTTAAGTCCTGTGTGTCTGCCAATTCCACCATCCCGGCACGGGATGCAAAAACAAAAAGCGGAAGACGGGATTCGAACCCGCGACCCCCACCTTGGCAAGGTGATATTCTACCACTGAACTACTTCCGCAATTTACAAATTTTATAAGTGCGGGTGAAGGGACTTGAACCCCCACGTCATAAAGACACTAGATCCTAAGTCTAGCGCGTCTGCCAATTCCGCCACACCCGCAAAACAATATTATGGTGAGCCATGAAGGACTCGAACCTTCGACCCTCTGATTAAAAGTCAGATGCTCTACCAACTGAGCTAATGGCTCTGACTTAACTTGGATTAGTGGTGCCGGCCAGAGGACTTGAACCCCCAACCTACTGATTACAAGTCAGTTGCTCTACCAATTGAGCTAGACCGGCATAATTGTAAAAATAACGTTGGTTTTTGTTGAAAAATATCTCCGTTTACTAAAATAACGTTTTACACTCAATTCGTCAAGTGGCTTTTTTAAGCCTGTCTTAAAAATAGAATCTTGAGAATACAGAGCAAAGCATGGTGGAGGATGACGGGATCGAACCGCCGACCCTCTGCTTGTAAGGCAGATGCTCTCCCAGCTGAGCTAATCCTCCATTTACCAATAAAATATTGCCCGGCAACGTCCTACTCTCGCGGGAGGAAGCCTCCAACTACCATCGGCGCAAAAGAGCTTAACGGCCGTGTTCGGCATGGGAACGGGTGTGACCTCTTTGCCATTGTCACCGGACTCTACTTCAGATAAGCTTCGGATTTCTTCGAGCACTCTTGTCCTCGAACTCCTCGCTTGTCTGCGTAGTTTTTCAGAGTGATCTGAAGGGTATGGAAAGAATCGGTGATTCTTTCAAAACTAAATCCGAAATAGACTCAATTGTCAAGAATGTGTATAGGATAAGTCCTCGACCGATTAGTATCAGTCCGCTCCACGTGTCGCCACGCTTCCACTTCTGACCTATCAACCTCATCATCTCTAAGGGGTCTTACTGGCTTACGCCATGGGAAATCTCATCTTGAGGGGGGCTTCATGCTTAGATGCTTTCAGCACTTATCCCGTCCATACGTAGCTACCCAGCGATGCTCCTGGCGGAACAACTGGTACACCAGCGGTATGTCCATCCCGGTCCTCTCGTACTAAGGACAGCTCCTCTCAAATTTCCTACGCCCGCGACGGATAGGGACCGAACTGTCTCACGACGTTCTGAACCCAGCTCGCGTGCCGCTTTAATGGGCGAACAGCCCAACCCTTGGGACCTACTTCAGCCCCAGGATGCGACGAGCCGACATCGAGGTGCCAAACCTCCCCGTCGATGTGGACTCTTGGGGGAGATAAGCCTGTTATCCCCAGGGTAGCTTTTATCCGTTGAGCGACGGCCCTTCCATACGGCACCGCCGGATCACTAAGCCCGACTTTCGTCCCTGCTCGACTTGTAGGTCTCGCAGTCAAGCTCCCTTCTGCCTTTGCACTCTACGAATGATTTCCAACCATTCTGAGGGAACCTTTGGGCGCCTCCGTTACTGTTTAGGAGGCGACCGCCCCAGTCAAACTGCCCACCTGACAATGTCCCTGGCCCGGATCACGGGTCGAGGTTAGAATGCCAGCACCATCAGGGTAGTATCCCACCGACGCCTCCACCGAAGCTAGCGCTCCGGTTTCCAAGGCTCCTACCTATCCTGTACAGATGATACCAACACTCACTATCAAGCTACAGTAAAGCTCCATGGGGTCTTTCCGTCCTGTCGCGGGTAACCTGCATCTTCACAGGTACTATAATTTCACCGGGTCTCTCGTTGAGACAGTATCCAAGTCGTTGCACCATTCGTGCGGGTCGGAACTTACCCGACAAGGAATTTCGCTACCTTAGGACCGTTATAGTTACGGCCGCCGTTTACTGGGGCTTCAATTCAGAGCTTCTCACCATTTGGGATGACCCTTCCTCTTAACCTTCCAGCACCGGGCAGGTGTCAGCCCCTATACTTCGCCTTACGGCTTCGCAGAGACCTGTGTTTTTGCTAAACAGTCGCTTGGATCCTTTCACTGCGGCTCTCTCGGGCGATTAACCCTACTAGAGCACCCCTTCTCCCGAAGTTACGGGGTCATTTTGCCGAGTTCCTTAACGAGAGTTCTCCCGAGCGTCTTAGAATTCTCTTCTCGCCTACCTGTGTCGGTTTGCGGTACGGGCACCTGTATTCTCACTAGAGGCTTTTCTCGGCAGCGGAGGATCAGGGATTTCGGACCCGAAGGTCCTTCACGGTCACAGCTCAGCCTTACGGAACACGGATTTGCCTATGTTCCAGCCTCGCATGCTTCGACGCGCACAGCCAGCGGCGCGCTCACCCTACCTTTCTGCGTCCCCCCATCGTTCAAACGAATACGAGGTGGTACAGGAATATCAACCTGTTGTCCATCGCCTACGCCTTTCGGCCTCGGCTTAGGTCCCGACTAACCCTGAGCGGACGAGCCTTCCTCAGGAAACCTTGGGCTTTCGACGGATAGGATTCTCACCTATCTTTTCGCTACTCATACCGGCATTCTCACTTCCAAGCACTCCACCAGTCCTCACGATCTGGCTTCGCTGTCCTTGGAACGCTCCCCTACCCAATCCCATACGGGATTGCCATAGCTTCGGTGATACGTTTAGCCCCGGTACATTTTCGGCGCAGAGTCACTCGACCAGTGAGCTATTACGCACTCTTTCAATGATGGCTGCTTCTAAGCCAACATCCTGGTTGTCTGGGCAACTCCACATCCTTTTCCACTTAACGTATACTTGGGGACCTTAGCTGATGGTCTGGGCTGTTTCCCTCTTGACTACGGATCTTAGCACTCGCAGTCTGACTCCCGAGTTAAAGTCATTGGCATTCGGAGTTTGACTGAATTCGGTAATCCTGTGGGGACCCCTCGTCCAATCAGTGCTCTACCTCCAAGACTCATCACTCGAGGCTAGCCCTAAAGCTATTTCGGGGAGAACCAGCTATTTCCGAGTTCGATTGGCATTTCACCCCTACCCACACCTCATCCCCGCAATTTTCAACTTGCGTGGGTTCGGGCCTCCAGTCGGTGTTACCCGACCTTCACCCTGGACATGGGTAGATCACCCGGTTTCGGGTCTACGGCATCGTACTTATGCGCCCTATTCAGACTCGCTTTCGCTGCGGCTCCGCTTCATCAGCTTAACCTTGCACGATACCGTAACTCGCCGGTTCATTCTACAAAAGGCACGCCATCACCCGTTAACGGGCTCTGACTAGTTGTAGGCACACGGTTTCAGGATCTCTTTCACTCCCCTTCCGGGGTGCTTTTCACCTTTCCCTCACGGTACTGGTTCACTATCGGTCACTAGGGAGTATTTAGCCTTGGGAGATGGTCCTCCCGGATTCCGACGGGGTTTCACGTGTCCCGCCGTACTCAGGATCCACTCTGGAGGAAACGAAGTTTCAGCTACAGGGCTGTTACCTTCTTCGGCCTGCCTTTCCAGACAGTTCACCTACTCCGTTTCTTGATCACTCCGTTGTTGAGTGTCCTACAACCCCAAGAGGCAAGCCTCTTGGTTTGGGCTGTTTCCGTTTCGCTCGCCGCTACTCAGGAAATCGCATTTGCTTTCTCTTCCTCCGGGTACTTAGATGTTTCAGTTCCCCGGGTCTGCCTCTCGACATCCTATGTGTTCAGATGCCAGTACCATCCCATTACGGATGGTGGGTTCCCCCATTCGGAAATCTCCGGATCGAAGCTTACTTACAGCTCCCCGAAGCCTATCGCGGTTCGTCGCGTCCTTCATCGGCTCCTAGTGCCAAGGCATTCACCGTGCGCCCTTTCTAACTTATCCTTTTTTGCTTCAGATCAGCGGCGGATCTCTTCGTCCACTTACGTTGTTCTCACTCGGTCACGTACACTCGTACGCTCCCTCATTCGAAAACGTGTGTCCTCGATCTCCTTGCTGCTCTTCGCAAAAATAAAAAAATACATAAAAAGGTATGCATTGAATTCTTGACGTCTCGTTCAAACAGTTTTACAACCGATGAACAAAGATCAATTTGAGTTATTTCTGGATTTAGTTTTCAAAGAACCTGAGAGTAAGTCCTCTCAAAACTGAACAAGGCTACTGATTTCAATTCCATCATGTAACACTTCTCAGTTTATGCTTCGTGCTGCCTTGCGACGAGTAACCGCAGGAGCAACGATGTTTCCTGCGACGAGTAACCGCAGGAGCAATAGCATTTAATCGAGAGTTTTGAGTCCTCTCAAAACTGAACAAATAGCCTAAGCGTTATATGACCGAAGGTCATACATCGACTAGAGTAAAAACTCCATAGAAAGGAGGTGATCCAGCCGCACCTTCCGATACGGCTACCTTGTTACGACTTCACCCCAATCATTTGTCCCACCTTAGGCGGCTGGCTCCAAAAGGTTGCCTCACCGACTTCGGGTGTTACAAACTCTCGTGGTGTGACGGGCGGTGTGTACAAGACCCGGGAACGTATTCACCGCGGCATGCTGATCCGCGATTACTAGCAATTCCGGCTTCATGCAGGCGAGTTGCAGCCTGCAATCCGAACTGAGAATGGCTTTATGGGATTGGCTTCACCTCGCGGTTTCGCTGCCCTTTGTACCATCCATTGTAGCACGTGTGTAGCCCAGGTCATAAGGGGCATGATGATTTGACGTCATCCCCACCTTCCTCCGGTTTGTCACCGGCAGTCACCTTAGAGTGCCCAACTCAATGCTGGCAACTAAGATCAAGGGTTGCGCTCGTTGCGGGACTTAACCCAACATCTCACGACACGAGCTGACGACAACCATGCACCACCTGTCACTTTGCCCCCGAAGGGGAAGCCCAATCTCTTGGGTGGTCAAAGGATGTCAAGACCTGGTAAGGTTCTTCGCGTTGCTTCGAATTAAACCACATGCTCCACTGCTTGTGCGGGTCCCCGTCAATTCCTTTGAGTTTCAGCCTTGCGGCCGTACTCCCCAGGCGGAGTGCTTAATGTGTTAACTTCGGCACTACGGGCATCGAAACCCCTAACACCTAGCACTCATCGTTTACGGCGTGGACTACCAGGGTATCTAATCCTGTTTGCTCCCCACGCTTTCGCGCCTCAGCGTCAGTTACAGACCAGAGAGTCGCCTTCGCCACTGGTGTTCCTCCACATCTCTACGCATTTCACCGCTACACGTGGAATTCCACTCTCCTCTTCTGCACTCAAGCTCCCCAGTTTCCAATGGCCGCTCGGGGTTGAGCCCCGAGATTTCACATCAGACTTAAGAAGCCGCCTGCGCGCGCTTTACGCCCAATAATTCCGGACAACGCTTGCCACCTACGTATTACCGCGGCTGCTGGCACGTAGTTAGCCGTGGCTTTCTGGTGAGGTACCGTCAAGGTACCGCCCTATTCGAACGGTACCGCTTCTTCCCTCACAACAGAGCTTTACGACCCGAAGGCCTTCCTCACTCACGCGGCGTTGCTCCGTCAGACTTTCGTCCATTGCGGAAGATTCCCTACTGCTGCCTCCCGTAGGAGTCTGGGCCGTGTCTCAGTCCCAGTGTGGCCGATCACCCTCTCAGGTCGGCTACGCATCGTTGCCTTGGTAAGCCGTTACCTTACCAACTAGCTAATGCGCCGCGGGCCCATCCCTTAGTGATAGCCGAAGCCATCTTTCACCCTCTCTCCAGGTGGAGAAAGGGATTATCCGGTATTAGCTCCGGTTTCCCGGAGTTATCCCAGTCTAAGGGGCAGGTTGCCCACGTGTTACTCACCCGTCCGCCGCTAACGTCAAAGGAGCAAGCTCCTTATCTGTCCGCTCGACTTGCATGTATTAGGCACGCCGCCAGCGTTCGTCCTGAGCCAGGATCAAACTCTCCGTTAAAAAGTTCGATTAGCTCATTGCACAACCGAAGTTGTGGCTCACTATGATTGACGAGATACCTTGTATCTCTTTTACGCTTGGCTTTTGTTCAGTTTTCAAAGGACTTGGTTGCCATTTCAGCAACTTTTTCATTGTAGCAAAAACAGCGACGTTTGTCAATAAAATCTTTTGTTTTTGCTTCGTTTGGTGAACATCGCATCTTAGCGACAAGAAATAATATACCACTATAAAACAAAAAGCGCAATACTTTTTTAAAAGATTTTCTTATCTGTTTGAACAGGCAGTTGGCTGACCTGTAGAAAACGACAGATCAGCCAACCATTGCTTATTCGCCTTGCTCGCGGTTACGCATTTGCGGGAAGAGAATGACATCCCGGATGGAAGGTGAATTTGTCAACAACATCACAAGTCTATCAATGCCAATACCGAGACCGCCTGTTGGAGGCATGCCGTATTCAAGTGCTTCAATAAAATCTTCATCCATTCGGTGGGCCTCATCGTCACCTTGCTCACGTTCAATTAATTGTGCTTCAAAGCGTTTTCTCTGGTCAATCGGATCATTAAGTTCAGAGAATGCATTGGCATGTTCACGCCCAACAATAAACAGCTCAAAGCGATCAGTAAAGCGCGGGTCTTCCTCATTTTTCTTTGCAAGCGGGGAGATCGCCAAAGGATGGCCATATACAAATGTAGGCTGAATAAGCGTTTCTTCTATAAAGTGCTCAAAAAACTCGTTTACAACATGGCCGAATGTCATTGTTTCTTTTACTGGCACTCCATGTTCTTTTGCAAGTGCCCGCGCTTCTCCATCGCTCATCTGCTGCCAAAAATCGACGCCAGTCTTTTCTTTAATCGCATCAACCATATGGACTCGCTTCCAACTAGGTGCCAGTTCAACGGTGTGTTCTCCGTACTGGACCGTGGTCGTGCCTAAGACTTCCTTAGCAATGTGCGCGATTACACCTTCTGTCAGTTCCATAATGTCATGGTAATCAGCATACGCTTCATAAAGTTCAATCATTGTAAATTCTGGGTTATGGCGAGTTGATATCCCTTCATTTCGGAACACACGGCCTATTTCGTATACTTTTTCCAAGCCGCCAACGATCAAACGCTTTAAATGAAGCTCGATCGCAATACGCATGTATAATTCCATATCGAGCGTATTATGGTGAGTGACAAATGGCCTAGCAGAAGCTCCACCAGGGATGCTATGCATCATCGGCGTTTCCACTTCAAGAAAGCCTTTTTCATCTAAATAACGGCGCATGACTTGAATGATTTTACTTCTTGTTATAAACGCGGTTCTTGATTCAGGACTCGTAATTAGATCAAGATAACGCTGGCGGTAACGTTGCTCAACGTCTTTTAAACCGTGATATTTGTCTGGCAACGGACGCAATGATTTCCCTAGTATCACCAGCTCCGTCACTTTCACAGACATTTCTCCTACCTTCGTCTTAAATGGACGCCCGCCGACACCAACCATGTCGCCAATATCTAATGATTTGAATAAACCATACGCTTCTTCCCCTACGGCGTCTTGACGAACGTATATTTGAATCTGCCCTCCTATATCTTGAATGTGGGCAAATCCCGCCTTTCCTTTGCCGCGTTTTGTCATTAATCGCCCTGCAAGGACGACATGATCGTCTTTTTCTTCAAGCTCTTCTTTCGTAAACGCAGCAAATTGCTCAATCACTTCGTTTGATGTATGCGTCCGTTCAAACTTTCCGCCAAATGGGTTAACCCCTTCATCATACAATTGATTTAACTTGTCTCGGCGCACGGCAAGCAAATCATGCATTTCCAATCCTTCCGTCATCGCTCTCAACCCCTTGTCCTCATTCACTGAAAAAGGGTAGACCGAGTAAACCGGTCAAACCCTTTGCCGTTCATCACTACGAACAGTGTACTATATCGCAGAACTCTCCGCCAGTTCGCGCCCCTCTAAGTAATCAACGTATTCATAAAGGGCTTTTACTACATCATCCCTTGTTTCAAATTGGTTGACTTTGTCGCGGATTTTCGCTTTGCCGCGCAATCCTTTAATATACCAAGCTGTATGTTTACGCATTTCGCGCACTGCAACACGCTCGCCTTTTAAAGCAACCAAACGATCCAAATGGATTAAACAAACTTCAATTTTCTCACGTGGAGTCGGTTCTGGAGGAAGAGTACCATTCTCAAGATATTGGATTGTACGGTACAACATCCACGGGTTCCCGAGAGCTGCACGGCCAATCATCACACCATCAACGCCATACTCGTCGAGCATCCGCTTGGCGTCTTGCGGTGTAGCAACATCACCGTTGCCTATAACCGGAATGTTCACTGCCTTTTTCACATCGCCAATAATATTCCAATCAGCCACACCCTCGTACATCTGAACGCGCGTGCGACCATGTACGGCCACTGCACTTCCGCCCGCTCGTTCAACTGCACGAGCATTCTCGATTGCATAAATATGGTCTTCATCCCAGCCAATCCGCATTTTGACAGTTACCGGCTTTTTGACTGCATCCACAACGGCAGCGACCATTTCGTAAATTTTTTTGGGGTCGAGAAGCCATCGGGCTCCAGCATCACACTTTGTAATTTTCGGCACTGGACAACCCATGTTAATGTCGATGATATCGGCATTGGTATTTTGGTCTACGAATCGTGCTGCTTCTACTAGTGTATCTTTTTCCCCACCAAAAATTTGCAAACTAAGCGGCTTTTCTCGCTCATCTACATAAAGCATTTGTAACGATTTTTCATTTTTATGCAAGATGGCTTTGTCACTAACCATTTCCGCGCAAACTAGGCCGGCGCCAAATTCTTTCGCAATTAAGCGAAACGCCGGGTTGCATACTCCTGCCATAGGCGCGAGTACGACTTGGTTTTTCATTTCTATGTCGCCTATTTTCAGCATAGGTCACACCTCCATTTGCTCTCCTTTGTATCATCTCCGCTTTGGAGATGTATAAACACTTCAGGATCGATAATCCTGCTATATTCACCTAAATACAGATGCGCTTACAACAACAGCGTTTAGCTTTCTGTATGAACGTATTGGTCAATGCCGCTCCAATCTCTCCACCATGTTACGCCAGCTTGAGTCGCCGAAGCTAATTCAACAACTGTTTGCTTACAGGTTTCACTGTATACATCAGGCGCTATTTCTGCAAGCGGAACGAGTACAAACGCCCGTTCCCACATTCGTGGATGGGGGATTTGCAGCTCACCCGTCTCTATATTTTCATGATCAAACAACAAAATGTCAAGATCTAGTGTACGAGGGCCGAAGCGGATAAGGCGCTTTCGGCCAAGTTTCCTCTCTATTGCTTGTGTTGCCGCAAGCAATGAAAACGGGCTAAGGGTGGTTTTGACTTCAGCGACCATATTTAAAAATGGCCCTTGGTCCGTAAAGCCAACAGGCTCCGTTTCATATATGGAAGAAGCTCGAATGACTTGAATCGAACCATCGGCGTCAAGCAGCTTCATTGCTTCCTGCAAATAATTTTCCCGGTCTCCTACATTCGAACCTAACGCAATATAAGCCTTATGCATGGCGTGACCTCGTTAGCTCTACTGCAACCGAGTCGTAATGCCCTGCAATGGGCGGATTAGGCTTGATCACTTTCACTGTACAGGTTTGCAGTTGGTCATACGCCTGTAAAAGTTCGGCGCAAATCCGTTCAGCAACTGCTTCTACCAGCTTGTACGGTTTCCCTTCAACAATCGCTTTTACACGCTCATGTACGTCTCCGTAATCAATGGATGCCTGCAAATCATCATGGCGTGCAGCATGCCTTAAATCGAGCTCAAGCACTAAATCGACGATAAAGTGTTGGCCCAACTTTGTTTCTTCTGAGTAGACGCCATGGTATCCGTAAAAAGACAGTTGATTTAAAAAGATTTTATCCAACATCATCACTCCGTTTCAGCATGGCGTCCATCATAATGGCCATGCGTGCCATTTCCTTCACATCATGGACACGAATGATTTGACAGCCTTTCGCAATTCCTAAGCAAATTGTCGCGCCAGTACCCTCTATACGGTCCTCAACCGGCAAATTCAAGGTTTTGGCAATTAAAGATTTTCTTGAAGTACCAAGCAACACTGGATAGCCCATTTCGACAATTTGGTCTAGTTCACGAATAACTTCCAAATTTTGTTCATACGTTTTCGCAAAGCCGACCCCTGGATCAAGCCAAATTTGCTCTTTTTGTACACCTGCTCTGACGCAGATATCTATGCTTTCTTGCAAATCAGCTTTCACATCTTCCATGAACGATTGGTAATTCATATTCTCGCGGTTGTGCATCAAAATGATTGGAACAGCAAGGTTGGCAGCAACTGTCGCCATTTCCGGGTCCGCTTTTGCTCCCCAAACATCGTTAATAATGGCTGCGCCGGCATGTACTGCCGCTTTTGCCGTTTTGGCTTTATACGTGTCAATGGAAATCGGTACGTCCATCCGCGCTGATATCGCTTCAATGACGGGAATAACCCGCTCCATTTCTTCCTCTGCTGGCACAGGCGTGTACCCTGGCCTCGTTGATTCTCCGCCAATATCAATTAAGTCAGCGCCAGCTTTCACAAGCTTATGGGCACGGTCAATTGCCGCGTCAAGGCGATTGTAGCGCCCTCCATCTGAAAAAGAGTCAGGCGTTACGTTTAAGATGCCCATCACTTTTGTTCGTGCTCCCCTATTGACTTGAAGAGAAAATCGCTTGCTCATGTTGTTTTGCTTCCTCCATTCGCTGCATGTGTGTAATTGGCAGCAATGACCGGCACAAGCGAGCCGATTTCCAGCTCCCGGCCGTCCAATTTTGTAACAGGCACGACGCCTTGAATTGAATTCGTGAGAAAAAGGGCATCGGCTTTATGAATAGCTTCCGCTTTAAATAAGCCTACGCGCACTTCATGCCCTACACTTTGTAATTGTTTGATCACAAAGCTTCTCGTTACTCCGCCTAAGATGCCCGTTTCTAACGAGGGTGTGAAGACGACATCGCCTTTTATCCAAAATAGATTGGAGACAATGCCTTCTGCTACATACCCTTCTTTTGTTAAAAAAATGCCTTCAGCATGGGGGGACTGTTTTAGCTCTTGTTTGGCGAGGACATTATTTAAATAATGATGTGATTTTAGCCGTACGCCCCCTTCAGGCGTGTTGCGAACAGTGTGTAAAACAACGGCTTCTTTGCGAAGCGGCTTTTTAGGCAATGGCTTCATATACACGATTTCCGTTGGCGCCTCATAGCGATCTGAAAATAAGCCAATCTCGCGCATGCCAGCTGATACATTCCAGCGGACATACCCTTCCTCGAGCTGGTTTGCTTCAAGCAATGTATAGATGGTTTCAAGCGCCCGTTCTTTTGTCAATGAGTAGGCAATGCCGACTGATTCCAAGCCTTTTAAAAGACGTTCAATATGCGCTTCGAGCAAAAACACACCGTTTTTATCAGCAGCAAAAGTCTCAAACAGACCAATGCCATATAAAAAACCATGGTCAAACGCAGAAATGGCGGCCTGCTCTTTTGCAACGACAGCTCCGTTTATACTGAGGAACATGCCGTGCCACCTTGGTAAGAATCAATAAATTGACGCAACAACGTTTTCCCTTCTTTCGTCATAATCGATTCAGGATGGAATTGGACGCCTTCAATCGTCAACTCCTTATGGCGAATCGCCATCACTTCCCCTTCCGCTGTTTCCGCGCTAATTTCAAAACATCCAGGCAACGTTTCCCGTTTAACAATAAGCGAATGGTAACGTGTCACGACAAGCGGGCTTGAAAGGCCAGCAAATATCGTTTTTCCATCATGCTGGACATTCGATGTTTTTCCGTGCATCAGCCGGTCCGCCTGGACAACATGGCCGCCAAACGCCTGGGCAATCGCCTGGTGTCCTAGGCAAACGCCAAAAATCGGCACTTTCCCAGCAAAAGCGCGGATCGCTTCTAAGCTGATTCCTGCTTCGTTTGGGCTACATGGCCCTGGAGAAATCATAATACAATCAGGATTTAAGTCCGCTATTTCCGTAATCGTTATAGCGTCATTTCGTTTGACGACCAGCTCTTGTCCCATTTCGCCTAAATACTGAACCAAATTGTACGTAAATGAATCATAATTGTCGATCATTAAAATCATCTCTTGCTCCTCCTAAGCTCTGCTCGTTTTTGTTAAAACTCTCTGCTCTGCTAATTCAAGCGCACGCCATAGTGCCTGCGCCTTTTTCATTGATTCTTTGTACTCGTTTTCGGCATTGGAATCAATCACTATTCCAGCGCCTGCCTGGACATGGGCGTTCCCATCCTGGCACAGCATCGTGCGAATGACTATGTTTAGTTCCATGTCGCCATTAAAACCAATCCAACCAATGGATCCTGTATATAGGCCGCGGCGAACGGGCTCCAACTCTTCGATGATCTCCATTGTCCTTACTTTTGGCGCTCCCGTTATCGTCCCCCCTGGGAACGTGGCCCGAATGCAATCGTATAGCGTCAGACCCTCTGCCAATTGCCCCTTTACACTGGAAACAAGGTGCATGACATGTGAGTACCGTTCAACCACTAATAAATCGTCAACAGCTACCGTGCCGTATTGGCTCACCCTGCCAAGATCGTTACGTTCCAGATCAACGAGCATTACGTGCTCAGCCCGCTCTTTTTCATTGCTTAAAAGTTCTGCTTCAAGCCAGGCATCTTCTTCCTCATTCGCTCCTCTTGAGCGTGTTCCAGCTATTGGCCTTGTTTCCAGTTCATTGCCCCGCTTTTTAATCAACAACTCGGGCGATGCGCTAACAATTTGAGTTTTTGGGCTATGAATATAACTCATATATGGCGATGGATTAAGCTGCCTTAGCTCTTTATACACACTAAGAGGGTCTACTTGAAGGCTGCGGGTATGGCGAACGGACAAATTGACTTGAAATACATCGCCGCTTCGAATGTAGTCTTGCACCTTTTCGACAGCACGAACAAACTGCTCTTTTGTGAATGTCGCTTCTTTGCGTGAACGGGATGTAAATGGGTTTCTACTTGACGTCGGAGCAGGCTCTGCTTGTAGCCACCGCTGTTCAAGGAGCGCCACCTTCTCCTGCAGCAATTGGCTATCGCTTCCATTGGCGCACAGCCACAACTGCTCTTCCTCATGGTCGTACACAGCTACTTCCTCAAAAACGAGAAAATAGACTTCAGGCAGTTGCAAATCATCAACCGCAGTTTCCTTTAATGACTCAATTTCTCGGACAACATCATAAGACAAGTATCCAATCGCCCCACCTTGCATTGGTGGACCTGTTAAGGTGTCCTCTGTTTGGTAGGGGGCAAGCACCGTTTCTAACGAAGATAACAGTGGGCCTTTAAAAAGATGGTTGCCGTTTTGGTCGCTGACCATTAATGTGTGGCCCTTGCCTTCGATCACAGCAACAGGCGTTAAGCCGATTATGCTATACCGCCCTGTCTGTCCACTTTCCAACAGTACATGATGGGGCTCGTCTTTCGCCAATGCTGAAAATCGGTGAAACCACTCGTTTTGCGGCATGGCGATTTTTTTATTTATTGATGTGCGAATGGCAGACCTTTGCGCCATAGACTCACTCCGTCTCTAAAGCATATGTGCTTATTCTACTAAACAATTTCTAAGAAGAAAAGCAGCCTCTTCGAAAAGAGACTGCTACAGACTGTAGACAGACGCATCGTTTGCCTTGTTCATATCTTTTAAACCCTCATGTCGAGTGGCCGACAAACAGAAGTTGGTAAATTATGAATGGGTCGTTTCTTCCTCAAATTGGTACAGCGGCGTGCTCAAGTACCGTTCTCCGTTTGAAGGAATGATGGCAACCACTTTTTTACCTGGGCCTAGCTCTTTCGCAAGCTCTAATGCTCCATAAATCGCTGCCCCTGAGGAAATACCGCCTAAAATACCTTCTTCACGTGCCGCACGGCGTGCATATTCAAACGCTTGTTCAGTCGATACTTGCAAAACCGAATCATACACATCTGTATTTAAGATGCCTGGCACAAAGCCTGGGCCAATACCTTGAAGTTTATGAGGGCCAGGCTTGCCGCCTGACAGCACAGGAGAGTCTTTCGGTTCAATCGCGACAATTTTTAATTCTGGAAAATGCTCTTTTAATAGGCCGCCTGCTCCAGTTATCGTGCCGCCTGTGCCGATGCCGGCGACAAAGCCGTCAAGCTGCCCATCGACTTGCTTAAGCAGTTCTTTACCAGTCGTTTCACGGTGGATTTTCGGATTTGCGCTGTTTTCAAATTGCTGCGGCATAAAATGCCCGTCTTGTTTGGCTAGCTCTGTCGCTTTTCGGATTGCCCCGCCCATGCCTTCTGGACCTGGGGTCAACACAAGCTCGGCTCCGTAAGCGCGCAGCAAGTTACGCCGCTCCATACTCATGGTTTCAGGCATAACCAGCTTTGTTTTATAGCCTTTTGCCGCTGCAACCATCGCAAGGCCAATTCCCGTGTTGCCACTTGTCGGTTCAACAATGGTCGCTCCTGGCTTTAGTTCTCCCGATTCTTCAGCTGCATTCACCATCGCCAGTGCAATCCGATCTTTTACGCTGCTTCCTGGATTTTGGTATTCAAGCTTTAAGTACACGTCTGCATGCTCAGCAGTCGCCAGGCGATTTAATTTTACAAGCGGGGTATTGCCGATCAATTCCGTAATGTTGTTTACAACGGTCACAATCAAACGCCTCCTCAATCCCTAGTATCTTCATTGGTTTTATAAAAATAGGATAGCAAACATTTTCAGATAAGTCAATCAGACATCTTTGATTTTCACGCTTTTCGCTTGCGTCAATGAAGCATGGTTTTTGGCTACCGTTTGCTCTCAGCTTCTTCTAACAACGCTTCTAGTTCTGTTTCTGTGAATGAATACGATTCATTGCAAAAATGGCACACCGTTTCAGCGCCAGCATCCTCTGTAATCATCGCTTCAATCTCCTTCGGCCCAAGGCTAATAATCGCGTTGCCGATCCTCTCCTTCGAGCACGTGCATTCGAAGAAAACAGGTTTTGTTTCAAGGAATTTGACATTTTCCTCTCCAAGAAGGCCTGTAATTATTTCTTCAGGTGTTTTGCCCTGTTCCACCAGCTTTGAAATAGGCGGCGTTTCCCCAATCCGTCTTTCAATTTCTGTAATGGTTGCTTCCTTTGCTCCAGGCAGTAGTTGGATGACAAACCCTCCCGCTGCAAGGACGCTTTCATCAGGATTGACAAGGACACCGACACCAACCGAGGAAGGTGTTTGCTCTGAGTTGGCAAAGTAGTACGTGAAGTCATCGCCTATTTCGCCTGAAACAATTGGCACGCTTCCTGTAAATGGTTCTTTCATGCCGATGTCTTTTACAACTGAAAGCGTCCCTTCATTCCCGACAACTCGTGCAACGTCGAGCTTGCCTTGGCTGTTTAACTCTGGGCTGACATGAGGGTTGGTCACTGTCCCACGCGTTGCCCCTGATGCATGGGCATCAACGATGATTTCTCCAATCGGTCCATTTCCTTGAATTCGTACAGTTAGCTTATCCTTGCCTTTTAACATCGATGCCATAAGGGCTCCGCCCATCATTGTCCGTCCAAGGGCAGCGGAAGCAGTCGGCCAAGTGCCCTGCCTTTTGCATGCTTCTTTGACCATTTCTGTCGCTCTAAGGGCAATCGCCCGTACCTCACCGTCGTAGGCTGTTGCTTTTACTACATAATCTTTCATTCAAAACCCGCTCCAATCATTGGTTTTTATCGTAAATATATTTTAGCCCACTTAACGTTAACTCTTGTTCCAAATGTTGAATTTGCTTTGATTCTTCCGCATAAAGATAGGCTAGTCCGCCTGTTGCAATGACTTTAGCATCGTCAAGACGTTGCTCCTCCTTGATTCGTTCAACCACGCCGTCAATCATCGCTATATGCCCATAGAATGTCCCACTTTCCATGGAGGCAACCGTTGTCTTTCCTACAACAGATGCCGGCTTTGTAAGTTCAATTTTCGGCAATTTAGATGCTTTATTCGACAAAGCTGCCGTCGAAATAGCCGCTCCAGGGGCAATAACGCCCCCTCGGTAACGGTGCTTTGCATCAATGCAGCAAAATGTCGTAGCCGTACCAATGTCGACTACAATACACGGAGCACCGTAGCGAGCAATTGCTGCAACGGCATTAGCAATCCGGTCGGCACCGACTTCTTTCGGATCTTGATAATGGATTGAAAGGCCGGTGCGAATGCCAGGTCCGACAATTAAGGGGGTTACGTGTAAATAATCTTGGCACATGCGGCGAAAGCGGTGCATAATTGTTGGAACGACAGACGCGATGATCACACCGGTGACGTCGTTGAAACGGCAACCTTTTTGCTCAAAAAAAGAGTGCAGCAACATGGCATATTCATCACTCGTTTTATCGTGCGTGGTTGCGATCCGAAATATGAATGCAAGTTGGTCGTTCTCGTCGTAGACGCCTGTTACGATCGAAGAATTGCCAATATCAATGGCCAACATCATTGGCTTCAACCCCTTTCTTACCAAAAAGAGAGTGCCATCTAGGCACCCTCTATTTTTTGCTTAATCGCGGTTCTCCTTTGTTTCCTCTGAAGACGGCGGACGGTTTTCGCCTACGTTTGTCGTTTCTTCATAAGCGCCTTCCACTTCTTCCGCTGAATCTTTTGACTGGATGTTCACTTTCATGTCGCCATTTTTCTTCGACGCATGATGGTTTTCAGGCAGCTTGCCTTCATTAATGAGGGATTGGATTTGTTCGGCATCAAGCGTTTCGAGCTCAAGCAAATTCTTGGCAATAAGGTCTAGACTATCCTTATTCGCAAGCAAGATTTGTTTACAACGCTCATAACTGTCTTTAATGATGCGTTGAACTTCCAAATCAATTTCATGAGCAATCGCATCTGAATAATTTTGGTCGTTTTGGATGTCTCTTCCTAGGAAAACTTGACCGCCAGAACTTTGCCCAAATTGCATAGGCCCCAATTTGTCGCTCATGCCATATTCCGTTACCATTTTCCGCGCTATGCTTGTCGCTCGTTGGAAGTCATTATGAGCACCGGTGGAAACTTCGCCAAACTGGATTTCTTCAGCGACACGCCCACCAAGCAAGCCGACAATTTTATCAAGCAGCTCAGGCTTTGTCATAAAATAACGGTCTTCTTTTGGCAGCATCATCGCGTAACCGCCTGCCATTCCACGAGGGACAATCGTTACTTTGTGGACCATGTCGGCGCTTTCCAACTTGACGCCAACAACAGTATGCCCAGCTTCATGCCACGCCACAATGTTCTTTTCTTTTTCGGAAATAACGCGGCTTTTTTTAGCTGGTCCCGCAATGACACGGTCAATTGCCTCTTCAATATGTTCCATGCCAATTTCTTTTTTGTCGTTTCTTGCTGCCACAAGCGCTGCTTCATTCAACAAGTTTTCAAGATCTGCGCCGGAAAAACCAGGCGTCCGAATAGCAATGAGATCAAGCTTTACTTCCTCACTAAGTGGCTTGTTTCTCGCATGGACTTTGAGCACTTCTTCACGCCCTTTAACATCAGGGGCGTTCACTTGAATTTGCCTGTCAAAACGACCTGGACGAAGGAGGGCTGGATCAAGGATATCAGCACGGTTTGTAGCAGCAATGATGATGATGCCTTCATTTGCGCTAAAACCGTCCATTTCCACAAGCAATTGGTTCAACGTTTGCTCACGTTCATCATGGCCGCCGCCAAGCCCTGCGCCACGCTGGCGCCCAACTGCGTCAATTTCATCAATAAAAATAATACACGGGGAATTCTTTTTAGCGTTCTCAAATAAATCACGCACACGGGAAGCCCCAACCCCAACAAACATTTCGACGAAATCAGAACCACTAATTGAGAAAAACGGCACGCCTGCTTCCCCGGCAACAGCTCGGGCAAGAAGCGTTTTCCCTGTACCTGGAGGACCGACAAGCAGCACCCCTTTAGGAATCCGCGCCCCAATCGCGGCAAACTTGCGCGGGTCTTTTAAAAACTCGACGACCTCGACAAGCTCCTGCTTCTCTTCGTCAGCACCGGCGACGTCTTTAAACTTCGCCTTTTTCTTCTCATCGCTAACCATTTTCGCTTTGCTTTTGCCAAAGTTCATGACGCGGTTACCGCCACCGCCGCCACCGCCTTGGGCAGAACTCATGAGAAAAATGATGATCAGAAAGATTAGTAAAAACGGCGCGATCATAATGATGGTTGACAACCAGTTGCTTTGTTCTTCTTCTGGTTCAACCGTCAATTCGACGCCTTCTATATTAGAGAGAAGGTCTGCTGTAATATCTGAATTCAGAATCGTTGTGGTGAAATTTTCGCCATCTGTTTGCCCTGCAAACTGTCCTGTAACAACTAAAACAGAACGTTCAGGCTGAACAGTAATATTTTCCACTTCTCCTTGCTCGAGCTTCTCTAAGAACTCATCATAGCGAACTTGCTGGGTTTCTGTAGGATCATTTGAAAAGCTTTGGACCCCTGCAATAATAATCAGCATCAGTATCGTCAAGATGACTATCGTGCGTACTGTACGATTCATTCTGTACCTCCTCCCGCGTCCAACAAAACTGCACCTATCTTACCATAAGAAATCGTTCTATACCAATAATTAGCCTTCATAAACTTCAGGTTTCAGTATTCCGACATAAGGCAAATTCCGGTAGCGTTCTGCAAAGTCTAGACCGTATCCTACAACAAATTCGTCCGGGACAACAAAACCTGTCATATCCGGCACCAAATCCACTTTTCTGCCTTCAGGCTTATCGAGAAGCGTTACCACTTTTACGGACTTAGCCTTCCGGTATTTAAACAACTCGATTAAATAGCTTAGCGTTAAGCCGCTGTCAATGATGTCTTCGACAATTAAGACATCACGCCCTTCCACTTTCGTGTCAAGGTCTTTTACAATTTTCACTTCACCTGAGGAGACAGTGCTTTTTCCATAGCTGGACACGTCCATAAAATCAATTTCCAAATGAGTGTCCACAGCTTTAATCAAATCAGCCATGAAAGGAAGGGCGCCTTTTAAAACACCGACAAATAGTGGAAAACGGCCTTCATACTCTTTTGTGATAGCCTGCCCCAATTCCTTGATTTTTTGCTGAATTTGTTCCTCAGTCAATAAAATTTCTTTCATGTCGTTCTTCATGTACGGTCATGTACCTCCTGTAAGTTGGTGCCTTTTTTCGTTATGGCCATTTATGTTGGGAAAAAGTAACATGGAGTAGCTCGCCTTGTTCATTAGCGGAGCGGGTGAGAATGCGGGATGTTTGAAGTGAAGGCACCCAAAGAATCGAGTCATTTGCATCGACAAGCAGAGGCCAAGCATCTCTTTTGGCGCGATCTACTTTTCGATCGATAAACAAACGGTTCACTTTTTTGCTTCCGCTCATTCCGCTTGGGGAAAGCTTATCTCCCGGCTTGCGATTTCGTATGTATAGCGGAAAAGCCACTTGGCTCGCCTGAAATGAAACAGCATCCGTATGTTCCAATTCCAATAGTTCTTCTCGTGTATCCGCCCTGATTACTCCAAGGGGCGTGTCTACTTTACCTGGGATACTAAGCAGATGACAATAAGCTTTTGTTTCTATAAAAGGGGCTGTTGTGAACAAGCACGTCCCGTAGGAACGTTTCACTTGTACCCCACCTGGCAAATTTAGTTGAGCGGAAGGGGCACTTGTTTGGAGAAACGCTTGGATCTGCTCAATTGCATCAGGAAAAGCACGCATGTCATTTACTCCGTAAACATTTAAGTGAAGATAATTTAATATTAGATGAATCATTCTTCTTTGTAAAGGAAAGGGGGCAAGACAAAGCGCCTGAATTTCAAGTTCAATGCTTTTCTCGCTTTTTTTCGTTAAAATTTGATCCAAATGAGCTTTTGCCTGCTCCATTAAATAATGGTTGTCATCATCCTGCCAGCGGTCAAAACGGCCAATATGTTTATGGATATGGGGGTTCTCCTCAACAAGATAAGGCGCGATGTTCATTCGAAACCGATTGCGCGTATAAGCATCGGAAAAATTGCTCCGGTCGATTCGGTAAGGAATGTCCTTTTCGTTGCAGTAGGCGACGATGGAACGCTTCGTTTCTTCAAGAAGCGGCCGCGCCAATACACCATTTGCGAATGGCCTTGTAGCCGCAATGCCTAGCTTCGTCAACGGTGTCGTACCGCGAGTCAGTTTCATAAAAGCCGTTTCCACTTCGTCGTCGCCATGGTGGGCAGTCAAAAGCACAGTAGCATGTACTCGCTCCATTTCCCCTTGGAAGACTTGGTAGCGGAGGGCACGGGCCGCTTGTTGCGTTCCAACATGGCGCTCGGCTTTAAAGGCCGCGACGTCAACGTCTTTCACATTGCACGGCACGCCAAGGCGAGCAGAGAAAGCCTGAACTAGTTCGGCATCTTTATTTGACTCTTCGCCTCGAAGTCGGTGGTTAACATGAACAACAAACAAATTGAGCCTCCACTTTTCTCGCAAATTGGCGATAATGGCAAGCAGCGCCATTGAATCAGGGCCGCCTGAGACGGCAACAAGTACGTTTGTTTCCATTCCAAACAATCGATTGTTTTCTATAAACTGTTCCACGCGTGCTTCCATTCTATTCGCCCCTATAGCTCTTCAAAATGATTGTATCAATAAGTATAGGACAAAAAGGATGAGAACAAAAGACATCACTAGGATTAAGTCGATCGGCGCACCTTTCTGTTTTCTAGCTTTACGTTGCTGTTTCCGTTTCACTCGGCTACGCTCTTCGGTTTGCTTTACCGAGGCAAGAAAGTCGTTTTTCATTGCTTCTGCAGATCCATACCCTCCCATTAACGCTTTATAAACAATTTCCCGGTAAGGTTTTAATAGCGGCGCTTGATAAACAAGCTTTTTTAATTGGCTTGCCGTATTGCCCCGCTCTTTTTTTACTTGCCGTGGGTACGCACAGTCGACGACCATCATTGCCGCCGCAAATAAGTCATAGGTCGGCTCCGCCTTTCGTGTACCTTGTTCCCAGTAACCTCGGTCATAATACTCAGTATATTCCTTGATCGCGCGGCCCACTCGTGTCGTTCCGCCTACATCCAACAGTCTGACTTCAGCCGAACGACGCGTAACGATCACATTTTCGGGCTTTAAATCGCCAAATACCCAGCCTTGTTGATGGAGCGCGCTTAATGCACTCAACAATTGCAATGCCAATACAGGCAGCCACTCTGGCCCTTTGCCCCGGAGGAAGTCAACAAAATTTTCACCTTCAATATACTCCATTGCGTAAAAAGGAAGGACACTATTGGCAGAAAGAAAGTCGTCAACGTCAAATAAGCAAGGCCCAAGCGGCTTGCCTTGGACCTTGCTGAACTGTTTCAGTACATTCGCTTCTGCTGTAATTGACATCGGTTCTGTGCCAATCTTTAAAGCAACTGAACCCGTTTCTCCTTCTGCCAAGTAAACATAGCCAGTGACCCCTGCCCCAAGTTTTCGAATCAACTTATAAGGTTTACGGTTCCACTTGCCGCGAAATGCCAGTCCTGGGTAAAGTTCAAAATCCAAATCGCCCTTGGCGCTGTTCATTCTCATCGTCTTCCAATCTCCTTTTGCCCCGTCTTTCCTCAAACACTTGGAGTGCTGCTTGCAAAGCTGGGCCAGTCGGTGTCATTCCCGCCGTCGACAGTTTTGTAAAAGTTGCCGTTAGTGATTGGAGCTTTGGAGTCCAATCAAGCAATCTCTCAATCGGATTTCTTTTCCCGGGAAATGAATACAGAGAAAATTTCGTATCCCCTGAGCGGGAATTTAAGCTAATGGACAAATCCAATAACGCTTCCTGCACCATCGGTAATTTATTTGTCATGCTTGCACTCGTGTCGATTAACACAAGTACCTCCAAGAGCACTTTCTCCCCTAGATCATCCACTACTTCCATCACTTGCCCGCGTTTTTCCGGCGGCAAGTCCTCCATTTCATCATTTTGACCTAATATTTGTTTAAGTTCTTGGTTAACGACACCGTGGAGTGTTTGCGTCATCGCTTTTCTTGTTACCATCTGAACTGTTTTGGCCAGTTGCCTGGCAAATACAATTTCGCTTACCCCTCCACCAGCTAGAGCAATCGCTTCAACCTCTTGAAGCCCTTTTTCATTTTCGCGGTTTTCATCAGTAATGCCGATTACATTTACCGTAACGTCATACTCTTGAGCCAAGCGCGCAATCGCTACAGGATCTTCGCCGTAATTCGAATGCCCGTCGGTCATGAGCAAAATTTGCCTTAATGTCCCATTCATTCGTTTCCCCTCCATCTGATTTCGTGTTACCATCATGATCATATTGGAGGGAAAATATACCTTTACGTGCCTGTTGCCTGTTTATAGAACGGCGCGGTTTTCTTGTTTTTAGTCGTTTTCGGATGGATCGGAATCGAAGACCATTTCGGCGTATTATGTTTCAACTGAGTAACAACGATCGTCATGTCATCCTCAATCACAATCCCTTTTTCCGAACGAATGACTTTTTCTAATAGCACATCGGCCACTTCTTGGGGGTCATCGGTTTCAATTTCCTTAATCATACGTTTCATCCACTGCTCTTTGTTTTCAATTTGCCTTTTCGCATCAAACACCCCATCGCTGCACATAATCAGCAAGTCACCTGGCTTAAGCTGCTCGCTAACAACGTCTACTTCAAATTCGTGGAGAATGCCCATTGGCAAGTTGCCTGCTTCAATTTTTATGACGTGGTCTTTCCGCTTAATAAAGCTTGGCGTTGATCCAATTTTCAGGAATTTTGCTCCTGCATCTTGCATATCGATCATCGCCAGATCGAGGGTGGAGAACATTTCTTCGGTGTTGCGCAATGACAAGATGGAATTGACTGATTTGATTGCCACTGTTTCTTCAATTCCTGATTGCAGCACTTTTTGCAGCAACTTTAACGTCTCACTGCTTTCCAAATGGGCTTTTTCGCCGTTGCCCATGCCGTCGCTTATCGCAACTGCGAACTTTTCGCTATTTAATTTGATCATGGCATAATTGTCTCCAGACAGCCATTCGCCGCCTTTGGCGACTTTGGCAATGCCTGTTTCAACAGTAAAAGGCTTTGCTGACCCAAATGAAATATGGCTATATCCATTTGAATAAAAGCCTGGTTCTTCCCGCATTAACACAATCGTTTCCTTGACTAAATCAGAAAGCATTGGCGCGATGATTTTTTCCGCCTCGCCATTTTCATGGCTGCATAAAACACTCATTTCAATTTCAATACTGCCACTCTCCATGCTGTAAATATCTATATGCCCAACCTCAAGGCCAGCGTTCCTCAAAGCATCCACCATGTCTTCTTCTTGGATGACATGAGGTTGCTTTTCTTTTTGGATTTCTTTGGCGAAATCCCCCATTACCCGGGAAACGCCAAGCAATTGGTCGGCGACTAGCCGTTGGCTCTCTAACACTTGCCTCTTCAATTCCTTGTTTGCCCGGTAATGGTTCACTTCCGCATTAAGGGCAGCCATAACTTGGTCAGGCTTACGGCAATGGCTGCGCCATTGCCTTTGTAATTTTGGATCGACAACTGTTCCATGCGCCTCACTTTCCTGGACCATTTGCTTCATAGAATCATAAGTAGCATTAAAATTTTGCATCCAGCACTTTTCTTTCAACATGCACGTTTGGCATGTTTTTTCTGTCACGCGGCTCAGGAGGACATCGACCTCATGGTCATGCTCTTCTTCCTCATTTTTAGAAGGTGTATGAAAGCTGTTCGATAGCGTTTGGAATAAAGACGAAAACCGTTCAACCTTTCCCGCTGTCGCGTCCCGGACTTTCCGTAAATATTGCTGCTGTTCCTGGGAATGCTCAACTGTCCCAGGAATATAGCGTGCTACTTTCGTCAGCCAGCTCTTCGGCGTCAGCAAAAATAGCGTGATCGCAATGGCAGATTCTGACACACTTGCCCCAAGCCCGCCCCCTTGGCCATACATGCCAATTAAGAGCGTTCCTACAAGTAAGCCAAGTGACACGCCGATCCGTTTCCCTTCCTTTAACAACCCTCCTAACAAGCCTGCAAAGGCAAGCAGGCTCATCTGATAAAGACTTGCTAAACTCGCCAAGCTTAAAATCAAGCCGGTCACCACTCCGACGGTCGAGCCTATTGCAGCCCCGCCAACAAAAGCAAACACTAAAACGAGATAACTGGCAAAGCTATGCTGAAGCACAGCCTCATTTATCGTCCAACCGACTGTTCCTGTCATTACAGAGGCAAGCAAGATAATTAAACAAATAATTTCTTCATTACGGAGTGCTTGTCCACCTCTTTTTCCTGTCACAAGCGGTATGCTTTGAATAAAGATCATTGTCAGGATAAAGCTAAGCGCCGCTTCGACTGTAGCCATCATCATCGCATATTGGCTTAATCCACCTTCTGTTAAAAATACGAGTGACAGCCTTGTAGCGATGCTAGCTGAAAACACGAGATAAGGGAGCGATTTAGTAGGGTGTTTCATGAACATTTTCATACATTTGTACAGGATAAGAAAAAACCCGATCCCTGCAATCGCAAAAATAAACTGACCATGAAAACTAAACACGGCACCTGCTAATAACGAAGCTGCAGCAATGAGTGATTGAGAGCGCCTTAACAAAAACACAGCCGCCAAGAATGGCAAGATAAATGGCGTCAACTCTGATAAAATCATAGCCCTTCCTAGCAGAAAACCAAGAATGGCAATGAATATGCCCCAATCATAAAGCACCGTTTTGGCTCCGCTTTTAAGGGCTTGTCCACTGCTTGCACATTTGGTCCATATGCCGTTTAGCTTTTCGGCTACTTTCGCTGTACCCATTTCTTCTGACGTCTTTATCACTTTACTGATCATTCTCGCCACCACCCTATTAATATCGTACGTCCACTATAGCAAGCAAAGCTGGAGCAATTTGTCAGAATTAAGGGCCAATATGAAAAATTATTTCGACGTACTTCGGGCAAATCAGTGTGGATGATTCACAAAAATCGAATAATGGGGGTTTGATGTTAGCGTATCTTTGGATAGATGCTCAATGGTTGGCTAGAAATGACGTACGAATTTAGGCATGGGGAAAAATCTTTTTTCTCAGTCTGTTGCTTTACCGCCAACATAAAAAGCCGCACCTAACGATGCGGCTTCAGACAGTAGGCAAACGTGCTTTCTATCAGTCTGAGTAGAGCTTTTATGCAAATGTAATAATGCCGAGGATGTAAGCGATCACAAGCATGACGATGCTAAATCCCCACATGATAAAAAAGGAATAGCGGATATGTTTGCCCATTTCAAGGCCTGCAAGTTGCAATGCCAGCCATACAGCCGGAGCAAGGGGGCTAACAAATGTCCCAATGATGTTTCCGATCACGAGCGCATATGCGGCTGAAGTAGAAGAAACTCCGACTTCCGTTACAATCTGTTCAACGAGTGGCAACAATGCAAAATAATAGGCATCTGTGCTTAAAATTAAGTCAAATGGGACGCCAAAAAAACCGATAATGACGTGAATATAAGGAACAACAGCGTGTGGAAGCACGCCGACTATATCGACTGCTAGCGCCTGGAGCATTCCCGACTCGTTTAAAATCCCTAAAAAACAGCCTGCAGCAATGATGATCGTTGCCATCATTAACGCATTGGGTGCATGCTTTTTAATGGCTTCCATTTGGTCGTCTACGTTCCGTAAATTAAACGGCAGCGCCAGTGCCACGCCAAGCATAAATACGAGCGGGGCCGGCAAGACGTCGATTGCCAAAACAATAATGACGGCAGCCATTAGGAGAGCATTGACGGTCATTTGCAGAGCGCCTGCTTTCTTTTGGCTTTCTGTTTCTTTCGAGTCATTTGCCGCGTAAGCTGTAGCTGCTGCTTCATTCCATACGTGGCGATTAGCAATTCTCTTCTTTTCTCTAATAGCAAGCAACACCGCTAGCCCGATCAGCAAGGCGATGCCAATAAGCTGCAAAGGGATAAGCGGCAACCAAAGTTCCCCGGCGCTCATATTAAGTACGGTACCAACGCGCGCCACCGGTCCTGCCCACGGCACCATATTCATAATGCTTGCCCCTAGACCGACTAAAAGCAAGAGCAAATACGGGCTCATCTGTAAACGCTTGTAAGTAGGCAAAAGCGCCGGGATTGTCAGCAAGAACGTTGTTGCTCCCGAGCCATCGAGATGAGCGACGCAGGCAACGATCACTGTTGCTACTGCTACGCCAATGACATTTCCTTTTGAGAGGGCAAGCACTTTATTGATAACAGGGTCAAACAAGCCTGCATCTTGCATAATGCCAAAAAAGAGTATCGCAAAAATAAACATGACGGCGACAGAAATCACATCATTGACACCTACACTGAAAAAGCTACCAATGTCATTTAAATCGAAGCCTGCAACAGCCGCAGCTATAATGGGAATAAGCGTAAAAGCAACGATTGGCGACACTTTTTTGCTGATAAGCAAAGCGACGACTGCCACAATCGCAATCAGTCCAATAAAACTAAGACTAAACATACTGGTCTCCTTCCAAGCAATTAATCCATCTTATAATGAGATTTCTCTTATCTTAACGAAACAGGCGCACTTTGTAACCGTTTTCAATTTAATGGGCATTCTATTCATTTTTTTTATTTTGTCCATTTTGTTTATGAGACAAAAAAACCCCTCTTTTCCTAAACAGAAAAGAGGGGTTCATCCTGTAGAAAACGCTCAATGTCTATCTACTAGTCTGACAAATGATAGATAGCGGCGGAGGGGATCGAACCCCCGACCTCACGGGTATGAACCGTACGCTCTAGCCAGCTGAGCTACACCGCCTCGCTTTTCACGACATTAGTTAATATACTTGTTTTTTGGATGAAAGTCAACATTAAAATCTAGAGCGAACCGAATTTCCTTCCCACAAACATGATCGAGCGTTTCTATCAGTCTGAGTAATGTTGTCGACAACATTAGAGGAGCAGGATTGCCCTGCTCCTCTCTCACTCCTATTTACAAACAGATATACGTTACACAAGCAACATCGCTATCCGCGTTTTGCACCCCGACCGCCGCGTTTAGACTCTGTTTGCCTTTTGATCGTCGACAAACGTTCTTCGCTATCTTTTAGGAAACGGCTCATCTTGTCTTCAAAAGACGCAGCAGGGCGCGACTTTCCGCCTCCCCGATTGTTACCGGAGCGCGGATGAGGGCGCGGAGGGCGGCTTTCTCCTTCGGGACGGTCAACCGCTTTACGGATCGAAAGACCAATTTTGCCGTCTTTTTCTACATTGACGACTTTGACTGTCACTTCATCGCCAACCTTTAGAAGTTCATTTATATCTTTTACATAATGATCCGCAACCTCACTAATGTGAACCAGACCCGTTGATCCGCCTGGCAATTCCACAAATGCACCGAAATGTGTAATGCCAGTCACCTTGCCTTGCAGCTTGCTGCCTGCTTCAATGGACATGAAAACGTACATCCTCCTTAAATTTTGGGTGAACTAAACGTACTCCAATATATTATACCCGACCTGAAATTTTGGTGTCAATCGCTCGACTGCTGCTTGGAGACGTTAATTCTTGTTTCGCCTGGAAGAGTGAGGTAATAATCACGTCTGGCAATCTCTTTAATGAATTCATCGTCTTGAAAATTGGCAATGTCGCGCAAGAGCTGTTCTTCCTCATTCTTTAACTGTTCCAATTGTTCAGCCGCAGCTTGTTGTTCTTGCCGTTTTTCATTAATATCAGCTCGTTGCGAAAACAGCGTTACACTGCAACAAATAGCGAGCACACTAAAGACGACGCCCATAAACCCAAGCCTGCGATAGAGACCTTTTCGCCTTTTCGCTTGTCGGATTAGTTCTTGCTGCCTTTGCTCCATATAGTCTGTGTCAAGTTCTTTAATCGTTGCCCGGTGTTTCACTGCCAAGTCGCTCACCTCTCGTCTTTTTTCCTAAAACGCTCCAATCGTTCCTGCCATTTACGCAAGATAGGCTGTCCTTTTTTTAACAGGCCAACAACGCCTAGTTTTTTCATTAGCCAATATAGGGGTTTAAGCAGGACATAAAGAATGATGCTCCACACAGAGATTACTATAATCATAACCAAGCGGCGCACGGACATCAACAACCATTTTATCGGCATGACAATGAATGCTTTTAACAAACCCCAAACAAACCGTAATACAGCTTGAACGATTGTAATGACTAAATTGACGAGCCAGTTATACACGCCTTTAAACAATGCTTGGTAGGCAGCATAGCCACATAGTAGCGCCAAAAATACGTAAATTCGAATATCTCCCTGGTTTGTCTTAAATAAAATATAAAAGACAAGCAGCGCTTGGACAATCCAAAAGGCAATGTCAAGCAAGGCGATGTGAATCCGGAAAGTACGTTGCCTTGGCAGAAAACGGCCGTACGTATCAACAGCCGCGCCAAGACAGATGCCCATTGCGGCCATAGCGACCATTGTATAGAACTGAACAGTTAAAGCCATTATTTAAACAGTTTTCCAAAGAGCCCTTTGGATTTTCCTTGCTGGTTTTGATCGACATAAATCAGGTCGTGGATTTTTCCCTCAATCGAAACATTCCCTTGCTCGACATTTAAGTTTTTCATATAAAGGTTTTCGCCTCGGACCGACAAATAGCCTTGTACCGTTTCCAGCAAAAATTCTTCGCTATCGAAACTGTCTACTTGTTTGACGCCTGTTATATCTAATTGCTTGCGCCCGCGCAACGTAACGTCGTGGTCGTTGTTTTTTCTTTCACGTCCCATTGGTGTGCCAAACTCGTAAGTAGAACCGTCCATTTTTTGCACCCTCCTAGAAAGCATGTCTTTATTGCAATGTATGCATGGGGCTTTGCCCCTAGAACAAGCTGCTAGCACAAAACACACTCTAATGGAGACGGTCCGGCTCTATTTGTTTAAAGGATGTTGCTTCCAATCATGAAAGTTCTTTGCCCTTTTGCGGTTCTGTTTTTGGGCGCTCTTGAATGCGGCGCTTTAAGTAGATGCCGACGGCAAGAAGAATAGCCACTCCTAACATTGCGTACGTCAAGTATGAATGAACCATGTTCTCGGCTGCACGCCCATATACATAAAAGAGGATGCCAACTGCATAAAACTTAACAGCTCTCCCAAGTGCGGCGTAAACCATCAGTTTCCATAGCGAAAAGTGGAGCGCCCCTGATAAAATCGTAAATACTTTAAAAGGGATCGGCGTAAACGCGCCAATTAATATAGCTGCCTCACCGTTCTTCTTAAACAGATTCTCGGCCTTTGTTAAAGCGCTTGGCTTTAACCACTTTTGCAAGACAGAATTTCCGAGCAAACGGCCAAGCATATACCCTACTGGCGTGCCAAGAAGACAAGCGATATACCCTACTGTTGCAAACCAAATGGCTTGGTTTGGGTGAAGCAAGCTTAAGGACACTTGTAGAAAAAACGCAGGCACTGGAAAAATCACAGCATCTGCAAAGGCATGCACGAATAACCCCCAGTAACCAAAATCTTCTAAAAACCCCATTATTCCGTCCAATCGATAGGCGCCCCTCTCTGAAACAAGAGCTTCTTTTATTCTCTATTTTATGAGCGCTTCCGCTGTCTAAGTACAGCCTTGCCAACTTAGTTCATTAGCTGTGCTTGTTTCTCCTGCTTTAGCTGCTCATTTTTTTTCTTAAATTTTTCATTATGGGAAGATACATACGCTTGCTTATCCGCTTTTGGGTCCAAAAACTGCTTAACGCCATTTACTGCTGTTGCCCCTTCAACAAACGCCCCTGATATGAGCTGAAGTTTCCCTTCGTGCCTTGTCACATCTCCAGCAGCAAAAATGCCAGGCTGACTTGTCTCCATACAGGCCGATACGCGGAGAAAGCCGTCTTCTTCCAATTCAAGGCCTGCTTCAATTAAAAAGCAGCCATCTAGTTTCATTCCATGGTTTACAATGACAGCATCGACTTCGATTTGTCGTTGTTCGCCTGTATCACAATGAGCAAGGGTAACCGCTTCAATCGCAGAGCCTACGCCATGCAGTTCTTTTATTTGGTAGGGGGTGTGTATTTTTGTCACTGATCTCATTTGTTCTACATTTTTTTCATGGCCGCCAAACTCATTGCGCCGATGGCACACAACCACTTCTTTTGAAATGTTGGCCAGTTCGTTCGCCCAGTCGACAGCTGCATTGCCCCCTCCAGAGATTAAAACCCGTTTGTTTGCAAATATGTCCATTTGCGTGACCGTGTAATGGAGATTGGAAACTTCATACCGGTCGGCGCCCTCAATTTCAAGCTTCTGCATAACAGGGATGCCATGCCCAGAAGCAAGCATTACCGCCCGTGTATAATGGGCCTCACCTTGCTCGTTCATTAGGGTGTACGTGTTATCAGGCTCCCGCACCATCCGTACGATGTGTTCATTTAAACATATCGTTGGGTTAAAGGTCGTTGCCTGTTCCACAAGCTGGTCAATTAATTTTCTGCCTGTTGTAGGCGGCATTCCCCCAACATCCCAAATAATTTTTTCTGGGTAAAACAAAATTTTGCCGCCTAGCTCTTTATTGTATTCAACGAGCTTTACTTTTAAATCGCGCATCCCTGCATAAAACGTGCTATATAAACCGGCTGGCCCGCCGCCAATAATGGTTAGGTCAAACATCTCTTTTTCCTGCACGGTTATTCCTCCGTCCACTCTCTAGGATAATGAAAATCATTCTCACTTTTCTTTTAGTTTAGAGGAGGAATGCACCATTTTCAAGCGCCAAAACGAGGTTTACAACAATTTCCCCATATAAATCTCATTAAGCCACTTGTCGCCATGTCGGATTGCCCGGCGGCGGACGCCTTCTTGCTCATAACCGCATTTTTGGTACAAGTGCAGCGCCCGTCCATTCTCTTCAATCACCGTTAGCTCTAGCCGGTGAAGCTGAACGCTCTGGGCAAAATGGTCCGCTTGCTCTAACAGCTTCCTGCCAATCCCTTGGTTGCAATACTCCTCTAAAATCCCGATCGTAATATAGCCAACATGGCGAATGCGCTGCAAGCGGGAACCAAACACACTCAGATAGCCAATAAGCTTCTTGTTGTGTTCCGCTACAAAAATGGTAGATGACGGAGATTGCTGAATATCGGCAATCGCCTTCCGCTGTTCTCGTACCGTTGTCGTTCTTTCCCCAGGCTCATAGAGCATGTAACTCGCTTCTTTATCTAATTGCAACTGCAACTGCAAAAACGGCTTTGCATCGCTAATTGTTATTTCTCGAAGTTGCACAGCTACTCGCCCCCATATACCTAATTTACTTTCTCAGATCATTCTACATTGATTTGTTCTCTCCTGCATTAAGATGGGAGGTGACAAATCAAGCATAGATTGCTATCGTTAAACTTAGAGGAGGGGTACATATGAGCAAACCGACTGTTTTCTTAGCACGTTCTTTGCCTGAAGCTGCGCTTAACCATGTCTCACAATTCTGCCATTTGCGGATATGGGACGAAAGCAAACCGCTCACTAGAGAAGCATTGGCACACGAATTGGCTGATGTCGACGGCGCGATGCTGACAGGAATTGGCGCAGATGCCGAGCTCGTCAAACATGCTAGCAAGCTAAAAGTCATTAGCACCGCCACCGTTGGTTACGATGGCTTTGATGTTGCAGGCCTATCAGAGCAAAACATTTATGTCACAAACACGCCGTATGTTCTTGACGAAACGGTTGCAGACTTGCTGTTTGGCCTCATTCTATCAGGGGCTCGCCGTATCGCTCCACTGCACGAACAAGTGAAGGCAGGCAACTGGACAAAACAGACGACGGCACAATCTTTATATGGACAGGATGTCTACAACCAAACACTCGGTATTGTCGGCATGGGGCGCATTGGCGAAAAAATCGTTCATCGGGCCAAGGAAGGTTTTGGGATGAAGATTCTTTACCATAACCGCTCAAGCAGGCCGGAAATCGAAAAGAAGTATGGCGCCAAAAAACTAGAATTACATGAACTGCTTGAACAAGCGGATGTTGTTGTCGTCATGGTACCACTTACTGAGGCAACAAGGCATTTAATCGGGAAAGAAGAGCTAAGCAAAATGAAAGAAACGGCCATTCTCGTTAATGGGGCCCGTGGTGCCGTTATCGACGAAGCTGCCCTGATTGAAGCATTAAAGCAAAAAACGATTTTTGGTGCTGCTCTTGATGTGTTTGAAATCGAACCATTGCCACCAGGACATCCATTGCTAGAGTTGGATAATGTTACATTAACACCTCATACTGGTTCAGCCACAGCTGCTACCCGTGAAGCAATGGCGCTCCGCGCTGCAGAAAACCTTGTGGCTGGAGCACTCGGGCAAAAGCCTCGTGATGCTCTTTCCTAATAGCGTCGAACATACTAGCCGTAAACAAAAATTGTTTACGGCCCTTCTTCATTTTAAAGGTTTTTGGGACAACCCCTTCAAATTGTGGACAAACGCCCGCATACGTCGTCGCTGAACCCGGTTCAATTCGCAGCTTCCCTCACCTGCACTTATCAGTCTGAGTGCAGTTATCGATTGTTCTCAATCACGATTTCCGCAGCTCGCGGTTGGATTTGCCGTATCTCGTTTACTTGGTCGTGTGCTGCACTTAAGTCTTGGCTGCCTGAATTTGGGTTCACAAAGCCAATGGCGCGCATTCCTGCGGCCAAGGCAGCCTGCACGCCATGTGCAGCGTCTTCTAATACCGTGCAAGCATCCGGTTGAACGCCCAGTTTTTCGGCTGTTTCCCTATAAATGTCAGGTGCAGGCTTCCCGTTAGCGACTTCCTCTCCGCTCATGACAACATCAAAATAGTCGCTGATGCCAAAACCGTTAAGCACCGCTTCAATGAACGGCCGTGGCGACGAAGACGCTAAACCAATGCGGTACCCGTTATTTTTTAAAGCGGCAAGCAGTTCTTTAATGCCAGGGATCGGTTCGACTTCCCCGCTGACCACATAGGCTTGCTTTCGCTCATTGGCCTCGTTCAGCACGGCAGATACTTCAAACGTGGCACCGTGTGTTTTCTTGATTTGCTGCCACATATCCCTCGCGCGGGTGCCTACATAGGATTCTAATTCTTTTTCCGCCAGCTCAACGCCGTATTTCTTACACAAATCTTGCTCTACTTGGAAATGGAGCGGCTCGCTGTCAATGATGACGCCATCCATATCAAAAATAAAACCGCGCATTATACAGACTCCTCTTTAACAATCGTATACATTTCAGCAGCTTCTTCTTTTCGCGTTGTCTCACGTACATCGTTTATTTTTACCGTGACAACTTTTTGCCCAAACCGAATCGCCAGTTCATCTCCTGCTTTTACTGTTGTCCCCGCTTTTGCTACTTGGCCATTGACCGTGACTCTGCCTTGGTCACTAACTTCTTTCGCTAACGTTCTCCTTTTAATCAGGCGCGAGACTTTTAAAAATTTATCCAACCGCATCCAATCACTCCTCTTATTCGCTAAATTTGCCTTTCGCTTCATTCCACCAGCGATCCAGTTCGCGCATCTCTATGTCGGCTATCGCCTGCCCTTTTTCCTGCGCTTTTTGTTCCACATACAAAAATCGCTTCTTAAATGTAGTCAACGAACGATGGAGCGCGATCTCTGGGGAGAGATCATAAAATCGAGCCAAGCTTACCGCTGCAAGCAGGATGTCTCCATATTCTTTTTCCATTTTGCTTTTGCTTGACTTGGCCGCTTCCACTTTAAATTCTTCTATTTCCTCAAACAATTTTTCCCACACTTCTTCGACGTTTGCCCATTCAAAACCGGTCTTGGCTGCACGCTTTTGCAAGGCGGCTGCATCTACAAGCATGGAATTCGTTTCAGCTAGCCCGTCTAATGCAGACTTGGGCTTGGGCTGTTCTTCTTGTTCTTGCGCTTTTATTTGCTGCCACGTCTGTAACGCTTCGCCAGCTGTTTCCGCCTTTGCCCCGCCAAACACATGGGGGTGGCGGCGAATCATTTTTTCCGTAAGCGCCCCAATCACATCATCCACGTTAAAATACCCTTGTTCTTCGCCAATTTGCGCATGCAGGAGCACTTGGAGCAAGACATCGCCCAACTCTTCTGCCAAATGGCTGTCGTCTTCTTCATCAATCGCCTCAAACACTTCAAATGCTTCCTCAAGCAAGTACCGTTTTAATGACTGGTGTGTTTGCTTCTGGTCCCAAGGACAGCCTTTTGGCCCCCGCAACGTTGCAATCACGCCTCGCAAATAGGAGAAGTCGCGATGCAATAATTGATCCTCTATTACAGGCGGCACATATACAGCGGTTAAATTGTTTGTTTTTACATAATGGTCCAATTCAAACAAAGGCACTCGCAAAATTGATTGCTCTGGCGTGCCGGCTGCGGTCACAATCGACACTTCATAATCGTCTGGCAATTTTTCCATTAACGTTAGTTTTACTTCTGAGGCGATCAGTGTATCGTATACTTGCACGATGATGAGGTGATGGCGAATTTGCAACTCCTCCGCTCGTAGTGCCGTGCCGTCAACAATTTGGCAGCCTTCAATTGGATCGATTGCCAAAGCCGTATACATGTTGTCCAAAAACGAGGCACCGCCAAGTACATCGATCGTTACGCCTGTTCCTTGCGCTTGTTTTTGCAAAAGTTGGACCGTCCGCTCCGCCACAAATGGATGCCCAGGCACAGCATAAAGGACGTCACCTTGTTTTGCCTCTTCCAGCAAGCGCGTCGCAATCTCTTTATAAACATCTTCAAATTCGCTATGTTGTTCATAAACAGCATCAAATGACGTAAACGCCAGCCCCTCTTCCGCTAGTTCCACTAGGACGGGATGGTTGTCTGTACGTACATAAATGCGATTCGCCTTTTTTAAGGCACGGTAAATGCCAAGGGGCAGTTGCGCAAGATTGCCTGCTCCTAGTCCTACAACTGATATGGTTCCCATAGTCACCTTGCCTTTACTTTAAAATATTCATTGCTTTTCGCCGCCAATTTGCCAGCTTTGGAACACTTGCCCACTCACGCAATGTCAAGACAGAACTGGCAAGCAAACAACAAGCAACGGCGGCTACCCCGACAAGCGAGGTTGATAGGGCAATCACTGTATCGCCTACTCGGTCTTCACTTGTGAAAAGAAACGCCTCCAACAGCCACTTCCATCCGTAAGCGACTAGGAACAGCAGGAAAAGCGTTACACCAGTGCTTATATAGGAACGTTTTTGCACAAGCAGAACACCATCTTGGCGCCTAATCGCGTACAGAGCGATAGCCGCCATCGCCAAAAAGGCAAGTAAACTTGCATACGCCCCTCCCATTGCTGATGCCATAACTGGTATAAACAAGAGGTTACCCGCCAGCTTTACTGCAAGACCAACAGCCACGGCATAGAGGGGAATATGGATTTTGCCATAGCCTTGCAAAATGGCTGCAGCCGTCAAGTAGAGCGAAGCAGGGAAAATCGAGACAGCAACAACTTGCATGATGTCTGTTCCTGCACGGTCCGTAAACAGCATATGGTTGACAGGTCCCATTAGTACAACCAAGCCAATCGCGGCCCCTCCCCCTAGCAAAATCGTCATCCGAACTGCTGCATCGCGGTATATCTGCGCATGTCGCTCCTTTCCTCCTGCCAGCGCTTTAGCTAACAGGGGAACAAGGGCGAGAGCGAGGGAAGTGGCAAGCACCGTGCCAAGCTGTATGAGCGGCTGGCCTCGGTCATACACACCCTTTGCCAAATAAGCTTGTTCTTCTTGTAAGCCTGCTTCTTGGAGCAAACGAACGACAGTAAAAACGTCAACCATTTGAAACAGCAATAAGACTAAAGCGTTGATACACACGTACACGCTTTGCGATAAAGTCGATGTACTTTGCCTAAGCGCTGAGCCTATAGAGGCGAAGGAAAGCTTCCATTTTTTCCATTTAATCTGCCTTGTAGCAACTACGACAATGATACAGCCAGCAAAGCTTCCTAAAAGCGAGCCGTACACAGCACCTGTGCCGATCATATAAGGTCCACTATTGGCAGCTGCCAAAGCATATGTTACAAAAATAATCGCCGCTACCCGTAAAAGCTGTTCGCCTATATGGGAAAAAGCAGTCGGTTTCATATCGCCGTACCCTTGTCCAACTCCCCTACCTACGCTCAGTATAGGCAAAAACAAAAAACCAACGCTTACGAGGCGAAGAAGGGGGGCAAGGCGTTCATCCCCCATAAATTGGGCAACTAACGGCGCTGCTGCTGCGAATCCAATGCTAGCTATGACAGCGAATACGGCCATTCCCACAAACGCTTGTCTGGCCAATTCATTTGCTTGTTTATCTAGCCCTTGCGCCTTCTTCTCAGCAACTTGCCGGGAAATAACAACTGGAAAGCCATAAAGGGCAAGAATGGCAATTGTCCCGTAAAAAGGGTAGATTTGCTGGTATACGTAAAAACCAAAGTCACCAGCAATGTTTTGAAATGGGATTCGGTAGACAGCCGATAGTACCTTAGCCATCAGTGCTGCAAACGCAATAAACACTGCGCCTTTAACTGCTCCCGTCCTGCCTGAATCACCCAACCATTGTTTGCTACTCAAAACATAAACAAAAGTGAAAACGAGCCAATCGCTCCTTTGTTTACGGTGTTATTAAAAGCAGCATTCCTCTCCTTTTTGACACTAACACGGTGTTCTCTAAACATGCCCCGTTGGATTTGCACCGGGCTTCGATCCCCTCAGTAGGGTGGTCGGCCCAAACCGTCCAACGGTATCTTTGCGTCTTCTCTATGTATGATACTAATAATTATTTTCTTTTTCCAGTGCGCTTCAATCCGACTGGAGAAACGTGGTATGATAGAGGGTAGAATTTGATAAGCGAAGGTGATGTTTTGAAAGCGCGAAACCTATGGTTTTCGGTCTGGCTCCACCCGCGTAGGCAGATGCAGGATGTCCTTCAGTATGGCTTACATAAAAAAGCCGCCCTATTGATCTCATTATTGTTTGGCTTGCTTACGACATTGTCCTATTCTCACATCCAAGCCTTTATTTTGTTAGGCGAGTTGTCAGCCGCCTCCATATTGGTTATTTTAGTGATTGGTTCTTTGATGGGTCCTTTGCTATACTACGTGTTTGGCCTTCTTCTGGGAAGGGTCGGCAGTTGGTATGGTGGCAATGGCGATGTGGAAGCGACAAGAAAAGCACTGGTTTATGGCTTTTTTATGCCAGGAATCCTGCTAGGGCTTGTCAGCATACTCCTTTTTGGTATAGCCTATGTGCAGGCTTATTTTTTACACAGCAACGTCGTGTATATCGTTTACCGAATCGGCGTGTTTGTCCATAACGTGGCTTCGATTTGGTTGATCGGCATTTTTCTCGTTGCTTTTGCAGAAGCGCAAAAAATTAAACTGTGGCGATCGATGCTGATTTTGATCGCTTTTCTTGGCTGCATGGCGATTCTTTTTATCGTCATTGACCAAATCACACGGCTTTTTATATAGGAATTGAAATTCGTTTGAACAGAAGGGACTTTTATGAAAAAAATTATTTTTACTGGGGGAGGGTCGGCTGGCCATGTCACCCCGAATCTTGCTATTATCAACGAGCTTAATGACAAAGACTGGTCAATTGCCTATATCGGTTCTTATGAAGGGATTGAACGGCAACTAGTTGAAAAGGCCGGGATTCGCTACTTTGGCATCTCCAGTGGCAAGCTACGCCGCTATATGGATTGGAAAAATGTGACCGATATTGCTCGAATTGCAAATGGTTTTCGCCAAGCCCGGAAAATTTTAAAAGCGGAAAAGCCCGATGTGGTGTTTTCCAAGGGAGGCTTTGTCACGGTACCAGTTGTTGCTGCAGCTTATACGCTCCGGATTCCCGTCCATTTGCACGAAAGCGACTTGACGCCAGGGCTTGCAAACCGCCTCGCTAAACGATTTGCTAACACATTTTATACATCATTCGCTGAAACAGCCGCCCATTTCCCAAAAGGAGCAACCACAACGGTCGGCTCTCCAATTCGCCGCGAGCTCCTCGAAGGCTCCCGCATTCAAGGGCTGACCTTAACAGATTTTAGCCGAGAGCGGCCGACATTGCTCGTTATGGGCGGGAGCTTAGGGGCAAAGCGGATTAACGAAGCCATTCGCGAATCCCTTGATACGCTAACAAACACGTATCAAATCATCCATATTTGCGGTAAAGGCCACCTCGATCCAGCGTTGGAAGGGCGCCGCAACTACAAACAATATGAATATGTTCATGATGAACTGCCTCACTTTCTTCAAGCGGCAGACCTCGTTGTCACACGCGGCGGTTCAAATGCCATTTTTGAGTTTTTGGCTTTGCACATTCCAATGCTCATCATCCCTCTTTCACGAGCACAAAGCCGGGGCGACCAAATCTTGAACGCCCAGACTTTTGTCAAAAATGGCTATGCCCGCATGTTAGAGGAAGAAAATTTGACAAAGGAAACATTGCAACAGGAAGTCCAGGAACTTTATGATGGAAGGCAAACATACATTGAGGCAATGAATGCGAGCCAAGCAACAAACGCTGTTGCCTACATTACGGAGAAGCTTGAGCAAGAAGTCCAATAAAAAAACGCCCGTGGGCGTTTTTTTATTGGACTTATAGAGCACCAACTATTACGAGGAAAAAGCTAACAACCATCGCAATCACGAGCAGCATCGCTCCTAAAATGAGGACAACCAAAACTGATTTCCATGCAGAAAATTGATGGGCTTCGCCAATTCCATGCATCAAAAGTACGAATGTCCAAATCCCCGCTGTCACACTAATAAGGCTGAGGATGTTTTGTGCCCACAGTTGTAGTGGCGAAAGCGCGATCTCTATACCTAAAAGAATGCTTTCGATGTCAAACCAATAATAGGTTTCGCCGATAACGAGAATAAAAGGGATGCTAATAAGGCCAAGAATACTTAATGGGATCATGCTTGTATGTACAGTAGCGACGCGAAGGTCAAGTGCTGTCCCTTTTCCACCAAGCCAACTACCGACCCACTTGTATAGCCAAGAGAGGACATAGAGGCTAATCGGAGCTACCACAATGCTAGTAAGTAAAGCAAACACAATAACGTAAGCAAATGTTGGAACAACTTCGCTCGAAAAATTTGTAAAAGTGCTCACTACAGCAGACACATAAGCAATCAGCAAATAATTCCATGTCTGATTCTTTTCTCTGGCTGTTTTTAATTCATCAGCGACAACTTGACGGGGACGAATCCATACTTTAAACCAATTTTGCATGTTTTTTGATATACCTCCTTTTTTTACTTGAACTCTTATCGTATCATACTCTCTTTTCAATTGATCAAAGAACACACAAAAAACACCATGTCGTTTCCATGGTGTTTTTGTTTGTGCTACTGCTCCATTTGCCTAGCCAAAAAGCCAGCTGCGGTTTCAGCCATTTTTTGTTCAAGATTGCCGTTCAATGGTTCATTTTTAGAGAAGATCACCACTGTACCAATGGGATCGCCGCCCGCAATGATTGGCGCGACAACGTATCCTTGATAATCGTCTTTGTGATCGCCAACAAGGTTGTATTCACCAGCATTGGCTTCCAAGTAAGATTTACGCTCTACCATAGCAGACTCAACCGCATCGCCAATTGCCTTATTGGCAAATTCTTTCTTTGGCGCCCCCGCTACAGCAATATACGTATCACGATCCGAGATGAGTACATTTTGATTTAAGCTATCATAAAGGGCTTCCGCATATTCTTTTGCAAAATCGCCAAGCTCGGAAATCGGCGAGTATTTTTTCAGAATCACTTCGCCGTCACGATCAACAAATATTTCTAAAGGGTCGCCTTCGCGAATCCGCAACGTGCGCCGTATTTCTTTCGGGATGACCACTCTCCCGAGATCGTCAATGCGTCGTACAATTCCTGTTGCTTTCATAAGAAGAGCCTCACTTTCTGAAGGTGTTTACACAGAATGATACAAATCAGAAGAATACATTCAATGGGGTGTAAATGTAGTATTCTTCCGTTTCCATGAACTATTCACCAGCGATTGAATTATTTTGTAATCTTTTTCGAAAGGAGGCTCTTAAAGCGGAAAATAGGACTAGCCTTACGACGCGGACATCGCTTTCTTTGACTTGTCAGCACGGATCAATGCTTCCAGTAATTCAATGATGTACGCAAGCAATGTTTCATCAGATAGTTGCTTTGTCTTAATAACCAGTTTGATTTGGCTTCCTTGTGAGCCGATGCTAACATCACGACCGATTTTTTGGGCAGCATCGACAAGTGTTGCAACATGGATGCGATTGGTTGTTTCCTCTGTCAATAAAATCGTAACGGCGTCTTTGCCTTCTGTAATTTTCTCAACTTTTTCTTGATCGGCAATCAGCTTAATTTTTGTCATTTCAAAAAGATAAGCGACTTGTTTTGGATATTCGCCGAAACGATCAACGAGCTCATCTTGCAAGTCAGCGATTTCTTCTAACGTTTCCACGCCTTTAAAGCGCTTGTACATCTCGATTTTTTGTTTCGCGTCAGGAATATACCGCTCTGGAATGTAGGCGTCAATATTTACATTCAGCTCCGCCTTAAATGGCGGTTCTTTCGGTTTTTCCCCTTTCCGTTCCTCAATTGCTTCTTTCAACATTTGCGAATACAAGTCAAACCCGACAGAGTCAATAAAACCATGCTGTTGGGACCCTAACAAGTTTCCGGCACCGCGGATCGTTAAATCACGCATCGCTATTTTAAAGCCTGAGCCAAGCTCAGTAAATTCTTTGATTGCCTGTAGGCGCTTCTCAGCCACTTCGGTTAACACTTTGTCAGGCTGGTACGTAAAATACGAGTATGCCACCCGGTTCGAGCGACCAACACGCCCGCGGATTTGATAAAGTTGGGACAAGCCCATCTTGTCAGCGTTGCAAACAATGAGCGTATTCACGTTTGGAATGTCAACGCCTGTTTCGATAATGGTTGTCGTTACGAGCACATCGCTTTCCCCTTCAAGGAAATCCAAAATGATCGATTCGAGTTCGCGCTCATTCATTTGCCCATGTGCATAGCTTACTCTTGCGTCAGGGACGAGCGTAGAAATTTGCTCCGTCATCCGCTCAATGTCTTCTACACGGTTATAGAGGACATACACTTGGCCACCACGGCTTAGTTCACGTTCGATCGCCTCGCGTACAATGGCTGGATTAAACTCAACAACATACGTTTGGACAGGAAAGCGGTTTTCTGGTGGCGTCTCAATAACCGATAAATCACGCACACCGAGCATCGACATATGGAGAGTTCGCGGAATCGGCGTCGCTGTCAACGTCAGCACATCGATATTGGCCTTCATGCGTTTGATTTTCTCTTTATGGGTAACGCCAAAACGCTGTTCTTCATCGACGATCAATAATCCCAAGTCTTTAAACTGTACGTCTTTTGAAAGCAGACGATGCGTACCGACGACCAAATCTACAGATCCTGCTTTTAAGCCTTTCAGCACTTCAGTTTGCTCTTTTCGTGAACGGAAACGGCTTAAAACGCCAACTGTAATCGGAAAGTCAGAAAATCGTTCTGAAATCGTTTCAAAATGCTGTTGCGCTAAAATCGTTGTCGGTACTAAAATGGCGACTTGCTTGCCATCCATTATCGCCTTAAAGGCAGCACGAATCGCCACTTCCGTTTTTCCGTACCCAACATCGCCGCACAATAGGCGATCCATTGGCCGTTGCTTTTCCATGTCTTCCTTAATTTCCTTAATGGCCCGCAACTGGTCTTCCGTTTCCTGGTACGGGAATGAGCTTTCAAACTCAGCTTGTTCCGGACCGTCAGGAGAAAAGCGGTGGCCAACACTTGCTTCACGTTCTGCATACAGCTTAATCAAATCATCAGCAATGTCTTCAACCGAAGATTGGACTTTCTTTTTTACTTTTTTCCAATCGCTTCCTCCGAGTGCATAAATCTTCGGATCTTTTTCTTCTGTTCCGACATATTTCTGCACTTGGTCAATTTGTTCGACGGGCACATAGAGCTTGTCATTGCCCGCATAGCGCAAATTTAAATAGTCTTTATGGACGCCATTGATTTCAAGCGTCTCGACGCCTAAATATTTACCGACACCATGATTCGTATGAACGACCAAGTCGCCAACAGCTAATTCGGAATAGCTTTTAATCCGCTCAGCGTTTGATAGCTTTTGCCGACGCTTAGGACGTTTCGCCCGCTTTGAAAATACTTCCTCTTCAGTAACGACGACAAGTTTCTGTTCGGATAGCTCAAACCCGGTGTGCAGGTGCCCTGTATAAATTTGCACTTTACCAGGAGTCAAATCCGTTATCGCCTCAATCAAATGGGCATCGATTTTTTCATCTTCTAAATTTAAAGCAAGCCGATTGGCACGGTCCTCTGTTCCGGCAATGAACAAAACGGTGTAATCGTTTGAAAGCCAGCGATTGACTTCGGAAGTAAGCAAATCCATTTGCCCATGGAAATTTTGCATTGACTTACATGACAAGTTAATGATTTGCTCTGGCTTCGTGGAAGGCACTTGTTTTTGGAAAAGCGACGTATAAAGAACCGGCTGCGGCGCCTGTTGCAGCCTTGCAAGGGCATCAAGGGACAATTGCGTACCGTGGACGATGCTCCCTTGTTCAAGCATCGCCGTATGCCATTCTGCCTCTTCTTTTTGCAAGTGTTCAGCCATTTCTTTGACGCGATTCATTTCGTCAACCCAGACAAACGCATTCTCTGGCATATAAGACAATAACGATTGCGGCGTTTCATAATAAAGCGACATGTATTTATACATGCCTTCAAACGTAGCCGATTGCTTCAGTTGGGCAATTTCAAAAGGAATATGTTCTTGTAATTTATCCCGCGTTTGTTTGCTTGATACTTTTTTTAGCGTTGCCTCATATTTTTCTTCCAACAACTTCGCCCCGTGGCTATAGTGTTGATGATGGAGCAGCACTTCTTGAGCAGGACCAATTGTTACTTCATCGATCATTCCTTCAGAACGCTGCGTCTCCAATGAAAAGTAGCGCATTGAATCGACTTCTGTATCAAACAGCTCAATTCGCAAAGGATGTTCCTTCGTAAGCGGATACAGATCGACAATGCCTCCGCGCACACTAAATTCCCCAGGTGCTGACACCATATCAGACCTGCGGTAACCCATTGTGACGAAATTTTTTATAAATTCTTCCAAATCACCGATGTCCTCGCCTGTTTTCAAATGGAGCTGGCTGCTTTGCCATAAAGCCTTTGGCGGCAATAAGCGGCGAATCCCAGCTAGCGGAGCGACGACAATGCCCTTAAAATCTTGGACAAGCGCATTAAGCAAATCCAAGCGCTGCGCTTTCATTTCCGGGCTGGCGACGGCAATTTCTGCTGAGATGAGCTCATTCACAGGATAAAGATAAACTGTGTCCTCATCTAATAATTCAACAAGATCTTCATATATTTTTTGGGCTTGGTATAAATTATGGGTAACCACGAGTTGGCTTCTTCCTGTTTCCCTGAATAACGCAGCGCTTACAACCGTGCGAGCGGAACCGGTCAGGCCAGTAAGAAGTTGCTCATTCATTTCATTTTCAATACCCTTTGCAACAGCGCGCACTTCTTTTACGCTGCCCACCAATTGCTGCAATCCTAACATCTTTTATTTCCCCCTGAATTTCTTCTCTTCGCGTATTCACATAAGCGGACAAACAAGTCGAGACGCGTTAAAGAAACCCCGAGCGCCGTACGTATTTTTACGGATACATACTCGACTTTTTAACGATAACTCCTTAAAGGAACTTGCTTATTGCTACTCATTGACAGCGCTGAATATGCCAATGCATCTTATGAACGGAAAAATGCTTTGGTTAAAAAGCTGACCAAAGCGTTGGTATTTTTGTTCTTTCTATAAACGAAGCCGCCTCTTTTCAATGGATGAAATACGGGTAACTATACAGCTGAGGATTATCACTCAACGCTGTATAGCAATCTTCACATATGGCCTTCACATGTATATCACCATTCTCGGAGTAAGTCAATAGTTCGTCTTTTTCCATTTCATTCAATTCATGAAAACCTAAGTCAGCTTCGGTTGCGTTTTCAAATACAACACCGATCGTCTGTCCACAATGGCGGCAGCCATAGTATACAGCCATTTTCCCACCTCTTTTTCACACTTGATTTTCATAGTATGGGCAAAAAAGATGGAAAATATCCGAATTCTAGTAGCTGCCCTTTCCCTTGTGCCTCCAACATGGCCCAAGCCATAGGATAGCTCGTTCATCCACGTCTAGAACGACCGGTTATCGTTGTCAAATCAGATCAGTTAAACGTATTCATCACTTCTAGAAAAGGCTTTTCTAGCCACGCCTCAATCGCCTTTGCCGATTTTTCAGCTGCTTCATCCATAAAGACCAATTCCTCTTTGCGATACGTATCGAGGACATAATTGACTACAGGCTCACCATGTGCAGGCCTGCCTATTCCAACGCGAATACGGTTAAACTCCTCTGTTCCTAAATGAGCTATCAATGATTTAATGCCATTGTGGCCGCCAGCGCTGCCTTTCTTTCGCAAGCGTATTTTTCCTACAGGCAAGTCGAGATCATCATAAATCACAACAAGCTCGTCGTTGCTGATATTAAAATAATCCATAAACGGGCGTACAGCTTCGCCTGATAAATTCATATACGTTAACGGCTTTAAAAGAACAACTTTTTCACTACCGATCCGCTTTTCTCCATAAATTGCTTTAAACTTTTGCTTGTCCAGGGGCAAGTCAAGTTCTTGTGCGCAACGGTCAATAATGTCAAACCCAATATTATGCCGTGTGTGTTCATACTTTTTCCCAGGGTTCCCTAGACCCACTACTAACTTCATTTGCTACTCCTTTACGAAAAAGGCATAACTCACACGAGCCATACCTTTCCTTTACACTTATTCTACACGGCCTGGCCGATCAAGGTTATCGTCATTCCGTTCTCCTGTCGCTTCCACTGATTCTGCCGTCGTATTGTCTTCCTCTGTTGCATCTGGATCTTCAGTAACCGTCGGCGGTGTTACCGTTACAACCGTCTCCTCGTCTTCATTGACGATCGTAACAGGCACATTGGCACGAATGTCAGAAACAGAAAGGCTGTCGCCAATGTTTAAATTTGAAATATCAACTGTTATTGCTTCCGGAATGTCAGCAGGAAGGCAATTGACCGTTATTTCATAAAGCAAGTGGTTGACGATGCCGCCTTCCTTCGCTCCCGGCGCATCCCCCTCTAAATGGACAGGGACATTCGCATCCCGTTCTTCATTCATATCAACTTCAAAAAAATCAACGTGCATATACTGATTGTTGAGAGGATCGATTTGTACTTCTTGAACCATGACATGATGTTTGCCGCCGTTCTCTAATTGAAGGTCAAATAAGCCATTTTGGCCGACATCGCGGAATGTCTTTAAAAAGGCGACAGCTTCTACCGATACAGGTGTGCTTTTAACCTTTTTGCCATATAATACGCCAGGGACATGCCCTTGATTACGAAGTTCTTTTGTTTGGTGTGCTTTTTGGTCTTTGCGTTCACGAGCATTCAATACGGTCATGATCTTTCACCTCTACTGTAAGATTTAACACAACTACTTACATGTGTTCCCTCATAGCTTGGTTTTCAAACAGACATGGATCGTTTTTCCCCGTGACCTTCTGACATCAGCAGCTAACCTTAATCAAAAAGCGTTGACACCGACGCGTCTTCATGGACGCGGATAATCGCTTCAGCCATCAAGCCGGCAACAGAAAGTTGCGTAATGTTTTCCCCTTTTTGCTTTTCATTTAGGGCAATCGTATTGGTTACGACTAGCTCTTTTATTTTAGAATTGCTAATACGTTCGATAGCCGGACCCGACAAAACCGGATGTGTACAGCACGCGTACACTTCTGTAGCCCCTTGCTCTACTAATGCATTCGCCGCAAGTGTAATCGTTCCTGCCGTATCAATAATATCGTCAATAATAATAGCTGTTTTTCCTTCAATATTGCCGACAATATTCATTACTTCTGAAACATTTGGTTTCGGGCGGCGCTTATCAATAATGGCAATTGGCGCTTTTAAGCGGTCCGCCATTTTTCTCGCGCGTACAACACCGCCGTGGTCAGGCGATACAACAACAATATCATCAAGCTTTTTGCTCTCAAAGTAATCAGACAAGAGCGGAACGCCCATTAGCTGGTCAACTGGAATGTCAAAAAACCCTTGGATTTGCGTAGCATGTAAATCAATGGTCAACACGCGGGTTGCCCCTGCTGTTTCAAGTAAATTGGCAACGAGTTTGGCGGTAATTGGCTCTCGCGCCCGCGCTTTCCTGTCTTGGCGCGCATAGCCGTAATAAGGGATCACAACATTTATCGTCCGTGCTGAAGCCCGTTTCACTGCGTCAATCATAATGAGGAGCTCCATTAAATGTTCGTTGGCTGGAGCCGACGTCGATTGAATCAAATAGACATCACAGCCGCGGATGCTTTCTTCAATGTTAATTTGCACTTCTCCGTCGCTAAACCGCATCACTGAGTTCTTTCCAAGTGAGACGCCGATGTGACGGGCAATCTCTTCAGCCAACCCTTTATTAGAATTGAGCGTAAACACCTTTAAGCTTGGATCGCTGTAATTTGCCATTTCGTTGCTTGACCTCCAGTTGTTCTTAAACATCTTTTTTCACGTAATTGTCCTTATTTACTTGCCTCGACCTTGCAATCGATAGCGCTTGGCTCGGAACATCATCGGTGATCGTTGAGCCGGCTGCAACAAATGCACGCTCGCCAATCTCCACAGGCGCAATTAAATTTGAGCCTGAACCGACAAAAGCGCCGTCTTTAATAATCGTCTTATGTTTATTTTTGCCATCATAATTGACTGTCACGACGCCGCAGCCGACGTTGACATCGCTGCCTACTTCCGCATCGCCTACATAAGTAAGGTGCGAAACTTTGCTTCCAGTGCCGACGCTTGCCTTTTTTAGTTCGACAAAATTGCCAACACGCACATTTTCTCCAACATCCGAACCAGGGCGGATATGGGCAAATGGGCCAATCGATGAGCCGTCAGCCACCACGCTGTCGCTTATTACCGAACTGCACACGTGAACGCCTCTGCCAAGCGTTGCAGAAGCGATTTCTGTACCTGATTCAATCACACAGTCTTCCCCAATAACAGACCGCCCTTTTATGGACGTATTTGGGTAAAGGACCGTATCTTGGCCAATCGATGCGTCTGCAGAAATATACGTTGTTTGCGGATCAATAATCGTAACGCCTTGGCGCATCCACTCTTCGTTAATGCGCTTGCGCATCGCTGCCTCTGCTTGTGACAGCGCCACACGATCATTCACGCCCATCGTTTCCGAAAGGGTATCTGTTTGGTAAGCTGAAATGGTTTCGCCTTTTTGCCGTAAAATGCCAATCACGTCAGGCAAATAATATTCCCCTTGGGCATTTTCATTTTTCACTTCTGCAAGCGCTTCAAACAATGCTTCATTGTCAAAACAGTACGTACCTGTATTCACTTCCGCAATCGCTAGCTCATCCACAGAAGCATCTTTATGTTCAACAATTTTCTCTACTTGCCTATGGCTTCCGCGAATCACACGGCCATAGCCAGTAGGATCTGGAGCGTGAGCTGTCAACACAGTTGCTTTGGCTCCGTTTGCTTCATGGGTATCCATTAATTTTTTAATTGTGGCGGCAGTAATCAAAGGGGTGTCACCGCACAGCACAACCGTTGTGCCTTTTTGGCTTGCCAATAGATGCTCAGCACATTTAACAGCATGGCCTGTACCAAGCTGTTCTGGTTGCATCACAAATTCAATTTTTTCAGTTAGCGTTTTTTTTACTTCCTCTGCTCCATGCCCCACAATAACCGCTGTTGTATCAAATTCCAATTTGGAAACTTGATCGACTACATGTTCAACCATCGGTTTGCCACAGACAGGGTGCAGTACTTTATAAAGCTTTGACTTCATACGCGTCCCTTGCCCTGCTGCTAAAATAACCGCAAATCGTCCGCTCATTATGTCCCTCCAGCCAATCCTTTGTCATTAAAACTATACTTTAAAAAATGCGGTATTTCAAGGCATTCCACCGCCTTTACACAGTTTAGGCAGTTGCAGTTGTAAAAAGCCAGCCTACATTTTGCCGGCTGGCTTTTTACAACTGCAACATCCATTTTTGGCCACCCTTTTTAGCGAATGGCTAAAAATGAAAACTCTTACCAAGTTCAGGAAAGTTCGACGTTCTCAAACTGTAGACAAACGGCTCGCTTCTACGTTTTGGAAGCTGAAAACAAGCTATGTGCTAATTCGCACCTTTGCCTAAGTGATTTTGCCGACTCTTCCGACAACCTCAAGAAGCTCCTGCTTCCTCATAATTAGGCGCGTCTTCATATTCGCCTACACGCTCATACTCGTTTATAACGGCAATCTGGATCTTTTCTCTCGTTTTTGAGGAAATAGGATGGGCAATATCTCTAAATTCGCCGTCAGGCGTCCGCTTGCTTGGCATTGCGACAAAAAGCCCGTTGTTGCCATCTATTACGCGGATATCATGAACAACAAACTCATGGTCCATTGTAATCGATGCGATTGCACGCATGCGGCCTTCCGTATGGACACGGCGAAGTCTCACGTCAGTAATTTCCATGTTAGCCACCTCTCTTATTGTTGATCTGTTTAAACAATTCGCGGTAAAAAGAAAATTACCTTCACCTATTTCAAATCTTTTTTGCTAAACTTTTTTACCAACGAAAAAGCACCTTTTCCCACATGAAAAAGGTGCGTCCAGAATAGTAGAAGATCAGTGTTTTAAATGGTTGCAATGACTTCGACTTCAATTAGTACATCTTTAGGCAGCCGCGCTACTTCCACACATGACCTAGCCGGCTTATGTTCACGGAAATAGCTGCCGTACACTTCATTAATACGGGGGAAATCGTTCATATCTTTGATGAAAACGGTCGCCTTTACCACTTTTTCAAGTGATGAACCGGCTTCTTCCAATACCGCTTTTACGTTTGCAAACACTTGATGGGTTTGCTCTTCTACTCCGCCTGTAACTAGTTCACCAGCAGGCGTAAGTGGAATTTGCCCAGATGAGAAGAATAGATTTCCTACAATAATTCCTTGTGAATAAGGGCCGATTGCAGCCGGCGCTTCATTGGTATGCACGACTTTCATAAAGCAGCCTCCTTTAAGACGTTTCTAATTTCGTTAGAATGTTTCCTTCTGTAACATCGATCACTTTTTCACGAACATTGACGTTCGTTAACTTTGTTAAAGACAAATAATCATCAACAAGCCTTTCTGATACTTCCGCCGACTCGACTAATACGCCAATGCCGACTAAATCGGCTTCAAACTCTTCGAGCAAGTCGACCATTCCTCGAAGTGTGCCGCCTGCTTTCATAAAGTCATCGACGATGAACACGTTTGACCCTGGCGCCAAGCTTCTTCGTGCGAGCGTCATCGTCTGGATTCGGTCAGAAGATCCAGACGCATAATTGATGCTGACCATTGAACCTTCTGTAATGCGGTGATCCCTTCTTACAATGCTAACGGGGACCCCTAAGTAATGGCCGACCGCATAGGCAAGGGGAATGCCTTTCGTTGCTACTGTCATCACCGCATCAATTTCCTTATCGGCAAGCACCGCTGCAAACAAGCGGCCCACTTTGTGCATTAACTTTGGATTGCCTAACAAGTCCATCATATACAGGTATCCGCCTGGCAAAATCCGTTCTTGTTTGTTTAACGCCTGTACCAATTCGCCAATTAATTGCTCTGCTTCTTGTTTGTTCATCTTTGGCATAAACTTTACGCCGCCACTTGCCCCTGGTATCGTCACTAACGCACCATAGCCTTCTTCTTCAAACATGTCTTTAATAATGACCAAGTCTTCACTAATGGAGGATTTAGCCGCTTGATAACGTTCAGAAAAATGGGTTAGTGATACGATTTCATGGGGATGTTGCAGCAAAAAATGAGTCATATCTACAAGGCGCCCACTGCGCTTCAACTTTTTCATAATCCCTCCGCACTCATAACCGAATATTTATTTATAACATACCATTTTCATCCGTATTTGGACAAGTGTCGCTTGTACGAATCAGCCGCACTGCGTACACTTCATCACAAAAGCCACGAAGGCCGTTATAAATCCGGTTAACCCGCGACTCCTTTTCGACAATGCCGAAAACCGTCGGACCGCTTCCACTCATTAATACACCGTTAGCGCCAAAACGCTTCATTTGCTCTTTAATATGGGCGACCTCTGGATAAAGGCGTAGCGTCACATCTTCGAGCGTATTATGGAGCAACGCACAAATCGATGCTGCGTCTTGGCGCTCAAGTGCCGCGATCATCTCCGCTGTTTTTGCATGCCTTGCCTCGTTTAATTTTAGGCCATTATAAACGTCCGCCGTTGATAGGCCAATCGGCGGCTTTGCCAAAATCACCCATAATGGCGGTGGGGAAGCAATCGGCTTAATTTTCTCTCCTCTGCCTGTCGCTAGCGCCGTGCCGCCGTACACACAAAAAGAAACGTCAGAACCAATCTCAGCGCCTAGTGTCGCCAGCTCATCCACTGAAAGGCCAAGTTGCCAAAGCTCATTTAAGCCCTTTAACGTCGCAGCTGCATCACTGCTTCCGCCAGCCAGGCCGGCTGCTACCGGTATCCGTTTCGTAATGTAAATGTGTACGCCCTCTTTAACGTTGTACCGTTTTTTTAATAACGATGCCGCTTGGTAAGCAAAGTTCCGCTCATCACTCGGGACAAACCCTTCAGAAACGTCTATCGATATGCCTCCATCGGCCCGAAGTGATAAGTCTACTCGGTCAGCTAAGTCAACCATTGTCATGATCATTTCAACTTCATGATAACCATCTTCCCGTTTCCTTATCACATCAAGGGACAAATTGATTTTTGCAGGCGCTTTAATTGAATACTTCACATCGTCACCTTCTATACTCGCATATGCTTTCGTTATTTTATCACTTGTCCGTGCAACATACCACCTTTTCTATCCTGCCAGCTTCAACGGCAAATAATCTCTGGATGTGAACCTGTTCAAGTACGCCTTATTGAATTTAAACAAGCCTGTTGCGCAGCTGCGCAACAGGCTTCAAACCATTACTGTCCATTTTGCAAGTTTCGTTCGGCAATTTCGATGGCGCGTTTTACCATATTCCCTGCGTCTCTTGTCGTAATGCCGCCCCAGCCTTCTCTTTGGACCGTATCATAAAAACCAAGCTCTTTTGCAAGTTCTTCTTTTAAGCGATCTGACATAATGCCTCGTCTTCTCCCCATTTTAAACCCGCTCCTTTTGCTTGTTGCTGGTTAGCCCAGCACCCTTAGTATGAGCAAATGGACAAAAAAAAGACTTTCTTTTTGCTGGAAAGAAAGTCACTGAGGCAAACGCCTATTCCTATATGATTGTTGCTTTTTGGCCGTTTTCTCCTGACAAAAACAGTTCAACTGTTTCCGTAAGCACATCTGCATAGCTGTAAGAGACGCGTTCTACCGAGTTTTGGTCTTCATCCAACTTGACAATAAACACGGCAGGATATGTCTCCTCAATCATGCCTGACTGCTCTGAAGAGCGTCTGCGTCCGCCATTTGCCTTAATGGTAATACGCTTGCCAACATTTTTGTCTAGTGCCCGTTTAATGTCAATTATTGTGTTTGCCATACTCACAACCACCTCGCTCTTCATAGTATATAACACAATTACAAAAAAGTCAAATTTTAAATTATAACAACCAGAAAACCTGTTTGTCAACAACTATCTTTGTCAACTTTTGTTGTTTGTAGGATATACTAAAAACGCTTCCTTTATGTATGCTAATAAATGTCAATGACAGCCAAAAAACGCCTCAATCGGTTTGAGGCGTTTCATCTTGTTCTTTTAACGGCAAACCGAGGCGCATGGAGCCACGTGTTTCAATGCCGCCTATTCCTTTTTGCCCTGTAATGGTATTGCGCAATATTTCCCATAAATTAACCGTCTCTAAAAAAGAAGTACGACTAAGCCTCGATGCAATATAGACTGGATCAAGCGCGTGGATGTTCACTCGTTCTGGGGAACTGGCAAAATTAGCGCCAGCTTTAATTAACGTCTCAAAATGGGACTGACAGGCCCCGGCAAAAATAAGCAAGTCATCACGGCTTTGTACCGTCGTTCTTGCAATACGGACACAGTCAGCAAAATACTTTGTGTGGCGATAAGCCTTTAATTCATCTCGGTTTCCTTTAGCTTTTGAATAGGCATCATGTCCTGTAATCACAACTATATCTGGTTGGACCATTTCCATAAGCGAGGCCATTTGCGTTGGCATTTCTTTTTCTTCCATATGGACGCCGTAAACGGGGACGCCGAATTTTTCATATAACGCCGTGCAACGATTTAAATAATTTAAGTCCCCATCTAAGTGGAGCACACGGCCTCTCATCTCAAAAAAATGCGGCGTCTCTTCATAGCCTGATGCCGCTTGATATTCTTGCCTTCGTTTCATTAATTTCGCATCTTGGCGAAACAACCGGTAGGAGACATCCTCTCGCTCTTTTTGCCGTTTTTTATCCGTTTCCCGTTCTTTTGCGGACATCTTTTTTAGATCGGTCACTGGCGCATCCGCCAGCAAACGCATTTCTTCACCGACTAATGTTGCCAAGCCGCGCTCGATTGCAAGCACACGAAACAAGACATCGCAATCATAAGAGAGTCGGCCTACCACATCACCAACTTGTATTGTCATCGCGTTGCCCCCTCTGCGATAGCCTATGAAGAGGCAACGGCGATGGTTCCTTTATCGGTCAGCTTTCCGCAACGTGGAATAAAGGGCATCGCTTAAACGAGCAAATTCCTGCGGTGACAGCGTCTCACCCCGGCGTTTTGGATCAATCCCCGCCTCGGACAGCCCTTGTTCAACAGCGGCCTTGGCGTCCTTCCCGGCAAGGTTATGGACAAGATTGTTTAAAATCGTTTTTCTGCGGTTGGCAAAACTAGCGTGGAATACGTCAAAAAACCAACGTTCATCAATGACTTCCACTAACGGCTTTTCGCGAATCGTTAATTTTAATACACTTGAATCCACTCGTGGCTGGGGCACGAAAACAGAGGCCGGCACAACCACCATTGGCTTTGCTTCTGCGTAATATTGGGCAGCGATCGATAAGGCACCGTATTCTTTCGACCCTGGCTTCGCCGCAATTCGCTCTGCTACTTCTGCTTGGATCATGACGGTGATGCTTTTAAAAGGGAGCCTGTCTTCCAGCAATTTCATTAAAATAGGGGTAGTGACATAATAGGGCAAATTGGCAACAACATGGATAGCTTGGCCTTTCGAAAACTCAGCGTCCAGCACACCAGGCAAGTCGGCTTTAAGCACGTCAGAGTGAATGATCTTAACATTCGGGTAAGCCGAAAGAGTGTCTTCCAACACCGGGATTAAACGGCCGTCAATTTCAAAAGCGACCACTTTGTCTGCTTTTTTCGCCAGTTGTTCCGTTAAGGCACCTATGCCTGGACCAATTTCGACAATGCCGTCTTGTTCATCGAAACCACTTGCTTCCACAATCTTGGCAAGGATGTTTAAATCAATGAGAAAATTTTGCCCTAAACTTTTCTTTAATGTAAATCCGTGCTTTTTTAAAATTGCATTTGTCCGCGCTGGTGTCGCAATGTCTTTATTCAACTTCACTTTCCTCCTGTTTGTTTATCCACCTCACCGCTTCGTTAAATTCTTCAGGGGTGATCCGAAAGATGTGCAGCCGTTTCAAAAGCTGTTTTCCGTTAGCATAGCCGATCGACAAGTGTTCGCCTAAACGTTCGCGGCGGCTTCTCGCCCCTTTTCCTGATAACAATCTTGCTTCCATTAAATCAGCGACCGTCATTTGTGCTGGAAACGGCTCAAGCTGCTCTGTACGAACAGCAAGAAGCGCCTCGCGGATGGCATGGGGGGAGGCATGTTCTACACCGACACTTTTCCCTTGCTGTTTCGGGTTTGCGTCTGCTTTTTTGATAAATGCGTGCTTGCAGCCTGGCACTCGCTTGCTGACAATTTGGCGAATGCGGTTCCCAGCGTAGTCCGGATCCGTAAATACGATTACCCCACGGCGTTTGGCCGCAAGCTCGATTTGTTTTAACACAGACTCGCCGACCGCCGACCCATTTGTTTCAATCGTATCGGCTTCAACAGCCCGTTTGATGGAAACCGTGTCCTTTCTTCCTTCCACAACAATCATTTCATTGATCACTAAAATGTCGTTCACTCCGTTCTCTAAAAAGACCATGACGTTATTGTAGCCTGTTTTCACACAAAAAAAAAGCAAGTGCTTTGCCAGCAACTTGCTTTTTTCGCTTATTAATCAAGTATTGTTACTTTGACGCTTTTGCTTCCATAGTTCGTAGCGTCTTCTTTTGTCGGGACGTGTACGTCAATTTTGTTTCCTTTGATAGCACCGCCTGTATCACCAGCAATGGCTTCGCCGTACCCTTCCACGTGTACGCGGGTGCCGAGGGGGATGACACTTGGATCTACAGCAATGACTTTCATATTGGCGTTGCTGTTTAAATCAATGCCAGTCGCCGTAATCCCGCTGCAGCCATCACAAGCGGCTGTATAAGCAGTCGATTGCATTTGCAATGTCTTTTGTTGTTTCTCTTGTTCCACTTCTTGCTTTTCTTGCGGTTTCTGTTCGCTTTCCTGTTTCGGTTTTTCCGACTTTGCTGGTTCTTTTTCCGGTTGGCTTACTGGCTCTTGATCTACTGGCTCTTGATCCACTGACTCTTGGCTTACTGTTTCATGGGCCGTTTGTGTCTCAGAGACATATTCTTTTGCCTCTTCTTGTTTTGTTCCAACCGCAATAATACGGTTTTCACTCTCTTCAACCATTTCCGTCTTCACAAGTTGCCTGTCAACCTCGATGCCGTCTTCAAGCGTCACTTCATAGTGAAGAGCTTGCTTGCCTTTTTTTCCTTGTTCTACTACACGCTCCACGCCATGGTTTAAATCGCTGTCTTCTTCGCGAAGCGTTTCAAATGCAGTTGGTTCCTCAATGACATCGGTGACTTTTTCAACACGTACGAGGCGGATATCAAGCCCGTCCCGCAATTCTTCGTCTAAACCTGGCTCAACTCGGTCAAGCTCGCCAAGCTCGACATTGGCTTCTTTCAAAAAGTCAGCGACAGTCGCTGAGGTGCTCCAGTACTCGTCTTCATTGCCGTCATAGGCAAAAGTCAAAAGCACTGCAGGCGAATAGGCAATATGTAACCCATCCTCAATCGGGGTATCTCCACTTGGCTCAATTTCGTCTTCGGCTTTTGGTTCGATTCCTAACTCAGCAAACAAATCGTTTACATTGTCAGCAACTGTGTAGACTGTGGTCTCATCACCGGCAACAGACAATGTCACTTCAGCCGCAGGCTTGTAAACAATGTCCATCCCAGCTTCAATCTCCGTTTGCAACGACGGCTCAATCAAATCATGTTCGCCTACTTGAATCTCCAAGCTTTCAAGCAAATCCGCGACTGTCGATTCGTGCGTGCGCACAGTAACCTTCTCACCGTTCTGTTCAACAGCAACCGCTTTTTTGGTCAACTCAAATAATCCAGATAAAATAAGAATTAGTCCTAGGAAAAGCGCGACTGCAATTAAGATCCTCCGCCTAATGGCAGGGTCGGTTTCAGGCCTATTTAACAGGTTGTGCTTATCGCTCATCGTTCGTCCCTCCTCAAGCACCGAATTATAGAGACGAACGAATAGCGTGTCAACAACAGTTACACAAACGTAACAAAGCAGTAACCTTTGCAATTTGCCCAAATGCTAGGAATAAAAACTAATTATTGTCTTTAATTCCAAATAATTTTAGGGCGTTTTCTCTCGTTTTCTGGCTCAGCTCCTCATAGCTGATACCGCGTAATTCTGCGATATCTTCTGCCACCCGCTTTACATAGGCTGGCTCATTTCGTTTGCCGCGATAAGGGTGAGGAGCCAAATAAGGACAATCGGTTTCAATTAGCAACCGATCGATTGGCACATGCGCAGCTACTTCTTTTGGCCGTTTAGCGTTTTTAAATGTGACAGGGCCACCTAGGCCAATATGGAAATTCATGTTTAAGCAACGGTCCGCTATTTCCACGCTGCCGCCAAAACAGTGCATAATGCCGCCAACTTCAGCTGCTCCTTCTTCCTCAAGGAGATGAACGACATCTTGGTCGGCTTCGCGATTGTGAATAATAATCGGCAACTTCACTTTTTTTGCTAAAGCAATTTGTTTGCGGAACACTTCTTTTTGGACATCTTTTGGCGATTTGTCCCAATGATAATCAAGGCCCATTTCGCCAAGAGCAACCACTTTCCGATGGGCTGACAGCTCTTCCAACCAGTGCAAATGCTTATCCTTCATATCAATGGCGTCTACCGGATGCCAACCGACCGCTGCATATAAATCATCGTATTGTTCGACAAGTTCCATCGCCCGTTCAATTGTAGGCTCGTCAAAACCAATGACAACCATTTCTTTAACGCCTGCATCTTGGGCCCTCGCAATCGTTTCCTTTACATCTCCGTGGAACTGCTTGGCATTCAAGTGGACATGCGTATCAAATAACATCACTATTCACCTCAAAGGCATTTTATGCCTTTTGGCCATGTGAACGCAAGCAAAGCATAAAAAATGTAGGCCTCTTTACAGACGAGAGACAAACGGGCACATGCTTTCGTCGTCTGCCTTGCAACCCCACTCAACCGCACTTTCACTCGCCTTCTTGCGGTTTTCGATCAGTTTGGCTGATTGTGATAGTGGAATGACTGCCAAAACGGCCCCGATTGGTCAATGATTGGTTCAATCTCAGCAAAGGGAATTTTGAAAGTCGGAAAACCAGCCGCATAAGGCGCCAGCTCATATACATCAAAGACAAGATAGAGCGCATGCTCATCAACATAGAAAGGTTGTGTGCTTTTCACCCCTTTGTATGCATTTGGAAAGTAATCATCAGCCTGTTTCTTCATTTGTTCGCCTACCAGTTTGCTTAACACTGTCACATAATCACGGCCATGTTTAAATAGTTCCGAAAGGGCATAATCATGGCCATTGCGCACGTCCACATTTGCAAAAGTCCTTGTTGGCATCCCATGCGCCGCGCCAAATGGATACGTATAGCCATCAATTTCCAACACAACGAGGTGTTTTTTAAAAAAGAGCACATTAAAATCACCTGTAAACGTACGTTCTTTTGTTTCCGCTTCCGTAACATCGCGGACGCCTGCTTGCTTCGCCAATTTTTGGTTGATGGCCTGTTGTTCGAGTTGGTTCGCCATTCCTTCAATTTGCGGATAATAAACATAATAACTGGGACCATGTTTAAACAGGCGTTCTTGAATGCGATAAGGACGGCGCAGTCGGATTTCCGTGTCTGGATGCCAAATGATTTTTCCATGCTCATCTGTATAAAAAAGACGCTGGTCAATGAACGCCGCAACAATGCCGTTTTCCTTCCGAAGTACACCTGTACCAGAAAAAGCGGGGAATGTCTTGGCTTTGCGGCCTTCTTTATCAATAAAAAACGTTTTGTCGTCCTTTACCGCGCTGGCAGTGCCTTTGTTAAAAGAGCCAACATCATCATAGACAAAGTCCGTCAATACCGCCCCGCTTGTATTAGCGATCGCATAACGGCTTAAAAACGGCCTATTGGCGTCCTTCGCTTTCCCAAGCGCAATACGTCCTTCTTGAAGCAAACGTATTTCGTTGTATACAGGTTCAAAGACGGTGTCGCCTGCTTGATTAATCAACCCATAAGAATAGTTGTCGCCACTCGTTGCGATAATCGCAAAGCCATCCTCGTAGGCAAAAGCCATGCCATATTTGGGCGGAATAACAACATTTCCTGCCTCATCCAAATAGCCATAACGATCGCCTTCCTTAAAAGCGATTCGTCCTTCGCTTAGTGATCCAACATCGGCATATGGATATGTATGGAGCACATGACCGTTCTCATCAATTAGCTGAAACTCTGCCGTTTTCGTTTGCACGACCGCTTTTCCTTCGTCAAAATCAAAGGCAAAAAGATAACGGGCTGCTATCACTTCCTCGCCATCAGAATTAAGAAACCCGTACCGGCCATTTGTTTGAAACAGCGCACGGCCATGTTTCATTGGAGCCATGTAGGCATACGTTTTTTTCGTACGCACATGGCCTTCCTCATCAATCATTTTAAACCCGTCTTTTGTTTGGATAATTGCTCGTTCTTCTGAGAAAGGTTGAATACTTTTATAGACCGGCTTAACGGCAAAACGGCCAAATTGATTAATAAGCCCTTGCTTTTCATTTAACGTAACAATTGCAAAACCATTCTTTTGGAAAGGCTCTGCCCCATCATAAACAAGGGAAATGCGGATGCGCCCTCTGTCGTTTATATACCCCCATTTCGTGCCATTTACCGTCTTCGTCGAAACGGGATACAGGTTCTCAGTCAATCGTTCCACGCTACCAACCTCCTGCTTCGCCTGGTTGGTCCAGTATATGACGGCTTTTCCTAAGCCATGTACAAAAATTGCAGATTTTGATTTGGCGATTGCCATGTGTATACTGTTTGTTAAGCATAAGAAAAGGAATGGAGGGGAATGTATGTCTACTTCGTCTAACGAACGGATTCTTGTTTGCGTCAATTACGGCCACCACGGCAGCAAACTCATTAAAAGAGGGGCCGCTCTTGCTTCTCAACTAAACGCGCCTTTATCGATTCTTGTGTTTGATTCTTTGCCGGAGGAGGAGTATAAACACGATAAAAAAATCGATATGTCCCTTTTTAAAGAACTTGCTGATGAATACGGCGCTGATTTGAGTGTAGAGAAGTCTCATGCCTACAACATTACAAACGTCATTTCCAACTTTGCAAAAGAAAAACAAGCAACACAAATTGTCATCGGCCAAATTGCCGAAAATTTATGGACTACTTTACTTGGCGGTTCCATTATTGACACGTTGCTTGAAAAAGCGCCTTTCGCTGATCTTCATGTTGTCCCTAAAGAACGGGCCGATGAAACGGATAATTGGAATTTTGAAAGGGGCGTATCCGCCTATTTGGTGGAACAAGCAGATGGCACTTATGAGCTGCGATTTGACGACAGCAAAGGCTTCAGCTATGAAGGCGTCTTCTTTAAAGAGCTGCAAACGAATTTTAATAGCGGCATTTTCTCCTTCACTAAGGACAGCCATATATTTGAAGTTCGTGTTGACGATGGCACAGTCCGCCGACTGGTCGATATCGATGAAACATAATAGGACGAAACCAGTTATTTGCCAATCGCCCTCTTCTATCTAAAAAAGCGCCAAACGATGGGCATTTCCCCTTTGTCTGGCGCTTTTGCTTTGGCTGCTTATTGCTCGTGTTTTTTTCGTTTTGCCCAGGCGTATGAAAACGAGCCTTCATAACGAGTGACAGCTCCATTTTCAAGCCAATAGGTGACAGGAAAAAGTTTGTTCAAAAAATAACGGTCATGTGATACTGCGATGATCGTGCCTGCAAAATCAGCCAATGCCTCTTCAAGCACTTCTTTTGAGTCTATATCGAGATGGTTAGTCGGTTCATCCAACACGAGCACATTATGCTTTTCGAAAATCAACTGTGCTAGCCGCAGCCGCATTTTTTCGCCTCCACTTAAATCGGCGACACGCTTAAAAACGTCTTGCCCATAAAACAAAAACCGCGCTAACTGGCCTCGGGCTTCGCCATCTGCTAAAAGCGCACTGGCGCGGAATGCTTCGAGCACCGTCTGCTTTGGATCAAGTTCTGTGCCATGCTGGGACAAATAGCCTAATGAAACACTAGCCCCTATTTTGCATTGTCCTGTATCAGGCTCGATCTCCCCTAAAATCAGCTTTAATAGCGTCGACTTCCCCTCTCCATTAGCGCCAACGAGGGCGACTCGTTCTTGATGGCGCACAGCTAAGTCAACTTGACCAAGCACTTGCCGTTCAGCAAATGTTTTCGAAACGGCTTTTAATTCAACTACGTCTTCGCCACTGCGCCCTTGCTGCTCAAAAGACAGTTCTACTTTCTTCGTTTGCGGCGGCTTTTTTAGCTCTTCCATCCGCGCCAATGCTTTTTCCATGCTCTTAGCCTGGCGGTGCATCCCTGCATTAGGCGGATTAGCGCGGTTCGCCCATTCTTTCAGGCGCTTAATCGCTTCCCGCATTTTCTTCATCTTTTTCTGTTGATCCGCGTATTGCTGGAATTCTCTCATGAGGCGTTCTTCCCGCTCTATTAAATAGCCACTGTAATTGGCTGCATATTGATGCAGCACCCCGTTCTCCATTTCCCATATTTCCGTTACAGCCGCATCAAGGAAAGCACGGTCATGAGAAATAATGAGCACAGCCCCTGCATAATGGCGCACCCAGTCAGCAAGCCAATCAAACGCGTACAAATCAAGATGGTTAGTTGGTTCATCTAGAATGAGTAGATCAGGCTTTTGCAACAATAAACAGGCTAGGCCGACTTTCGTCCGTTCGCCACCGCTAAGAGCCCCCCAACGTTTCTCAAGCAATCCCGTAATGCCAAGACCTGCGGCAATGCGGCGAATATTGGCCTCATATTCAAAGCCACCAACATCAGCAAACTGCTGCTGTAAACGGCCGTATTCCTCTAAGACACGTTCTAGCTTGGCTGGTTGCTGCTCGATTGCGAGCACTTCTTCCAATCGCGTCATATGCTCTTTCACTTTTTTTATATCGCTAAATACCGTTTCTAGTATCGTGTAGACACAACTATCTGGCGAATAGGTAGGTGCTTGGGCTAACATGCCTTTCGCCAGTCCTTTTCGCCAGCCGACCTCGCCAGTCGCAGGGGGTTCTAGTCCTGCAAGGATGCGGGCCAGCGTTGTCTTCCCCTCGCCATTCCGCCCGACGAGGCCAATGCGGGCACCGCTTTTGATTTCCATTGACAGGTTCGCAAACACTTGTGTAGCGCCATATGATTGGCTGACATGATTGGCATAACAAAGAATCACGTTTCATTCCTCCTATTGATAGTAGGAAGAGACTTGTGTACACCAAAAAGACGGCAGAGAAATTCTCCGCCGCCTCAATCCGTATGCGAGTAGAAATGTCTCTTCCTAATGGTTTTTCCTATGCCGTTGCGTAAAAAAGGACAGACTGGTCCAATTTTGCAACAACAGCGGAAAAAATAGCCTGACAAATCCACAAATAGGCGCGAAACTTTGCCTGGCTGCCATTAAAAAGATCCATGTTCTACTCACCTCCTTTATCATTACTGCTAGCGTAATGGAAGAAGGCAAAAATGTAAAGCATTCTATTTCTAAAACGGGAGGTAGTTGCCTTTCTATCTCTTTAGGCAGCGCTTTCAAACAACTTTAAGGCGAAATAACCCCGACTCCGGCGTTCGCCCGCACTACATCCTTCACTTGGTTTACAGGCGTTGCTTGATAGCTGTATGGTGGATTATAAGTCGTTGTCGAGACAGTTGGCTGCTCGCCAGTCGAAGAAACATAGCGATTATTGACCAGATGCCAATACCCGATTTCCTTGCTGTCTCGGCTTACAATTGGATTGTTTGCCCTTTCAAAATAGTTTTCCTCGATTCGTACTTGAGCCCCCATCCGAGAATTGATCCCTGTCTCTCTAATATCTGCGTAGTAATTGCTGAAAATATGGGCTTCGCCAAAACGAACAGAAGGCACACGAGAATTCAAGTTTTCAAAGTAATTATTGTGGAACGTGATTTTTCGTCCGTATGAATCGCTGTCAGACGAACCCATCAGCATCGACTTCCAGCTGTCGTGTACATAGTTCCATGAAAAAGTAATGTAATCAGCATCCCGTTTCACATCAAACAATCCATCATAATAGTCCTTATGCACATCAAGGCTATTATAGAGTTCGTTATGGTCCACCCAAATGTTTTTGGACGGGCCTTCAATGCTGATTGCATCTTTATCGCCTGTATTCACATGATGGATTTTCAAATTGCGGATGATCACGTTATTGGCCCGCCATACTTTAATGCCAATTCCGTTAAGCTCCCCATTTGTTCCTACTCCTAACAAAGACACATCATTGACATCTTTAATGTCAATCTTGCTCGCCGATGTGTTTGCAGGCGTGATCGTTCCGTCTATATAAATGGTTAAAGGCGTGTTCGCCTTTTTATTTTTTAGCGCGGCTATCAATTGGTCACCGGTAGAAACGGTTACAACATCTCCTCCAGCACCCCCTGTAGTCCCTCCATTAAGAGTGGCAAACCCTTGCATTGAAAAATTAACATTGGCTGCTTCAGCCCCTTCTTGCCCATACGCTGGTACGGAAAAAGCACCAAACGCCAGCAAAAACGCAACCATGAACGACCACAACTTTCTCAAATCTCATCCCCTGCTTTCTTTTATTTTTTCTACTCAACAACCGACTTCCATACTTGCCTCCTTTCATTTGTAAATCATGCTCAGTTTATTACACAGCTTGCTATAACCATGATAATCATTCTCTCAGAACCCATTCAAAGCTGATTGTCCACTGGCTTTTTTCGTTATTTTCTTACTCAGACAATCGAGTCGTTATCGGCTGTTTTAGAGATTTTTGTACTGGCAATACAGTTGCAATTTTGTTTCTCAATAGGTAGAATAGATGCTACTGTTAATTTAAAAAAATAAATCGACTTGCATATTTACAAAAATGAGGGGTCATCATGCAAAATTATGAAATTATGGACATTACGTTAAAACAACAAAAAATCATATCCGATCCTTTGCGTGGGCAAATTATCAGTTTGCTCGCAGAAAAACCGATGACTTCAAAGCAAACAGCCGTTGAGCTAGGAAAGAACCCTGGAACAATTTATTACCATATTAAGCAATTGTATGAACATGGCATTCTGGAACTCGACCATGTGGAAACAGTAAAAGGAATTGTCGAAAAGTATTATAAAGCGAAAACGACTTTGTTCAGGGGACCTGGGGGAATAGGGGAAGAACACCGTGTGAAAAATAGGACGCCTTTATACTTATCCGATACGTTAATGGATGAAATGCAGGAAGAGATGTACCAGCTCTTTAAAAAATACGGCAAAAAAGCACGTGCCGATAAAACCGCGCAAATCCCGTGCATGGTTGAATTTTCTATCACCGAGATAAAAGAAGAAGACAAAGGTGAGTGACGGCACTCACAAAAGAACCAGTCGGCCGGCAACTCGGTCAACTGGTTCTTCTTTGTATGATTAGGCAAATATTATTTTACTTGCGCCCCGTTTGGTAGATCACCGTCAACTGTTGCGAGTTGCAATTTCTTTCCTTTTGATCCGGCGAGGATCATCCCTTGGGACAATTCACCCCGTAGTTTTACAGGCTTTAAATTCGTGACGCAAATGACTTTTTTTCCAACTAAATCACTTGGTGCATAATACTTGGCAATCCCTGAAACGACTTGGCGCGTTTCCGTGCCAAGGTCCAACTGGATTTTCAACAGTCGGTCCGCGCCTTCCACTGGCTCAGCAGCAGTTACTTCCGCAACCTTAAGCTCGACCTTTGAAAAATCGTCGATTGTAATTTCATTTTCATCTTCCACTTCCTCAGGTTCTGGATCAGCCTTGCCACCCATAAGCTCAACAATATAATCGACTTCTTTTTCGACATCAAGGCGTGGGAAAACAGGCTCGCCTTTGCTAACCTTTGTACCAGCTGGGAGTTGGCCAAACACGCGCATCGATTCCCAGCCGGCAAGACTCTCGTCAATGCCTAGCTGTGCCCATATTTTTGCTGGCGTTCGTGTCATGAATGGGCGGATTAGCACAGAAATGATCCGAAGTGACTCGGCTAAGTGGTACATGACTGAACCAAGAAGTTCGCGCTTATCTTCTTCTTTTGCAAGCATCCACGGCTGCGTTTCGTCAATGTATTTGTTCGTACGGCTAACAAGTTGCCAAATCGCTGTCAAAGCAATCGAGAACTCCATTTCCTCCATCGCGTCTTCCACTTTTGTAATCGTTGCTTGGACAAGGTCAAGCAAGTCCTCGTCAAATGGCGATGCACTTTTGACGTAAGCAGGGATTTCCCCATTAAAGTATTTATTGATCATCGCTACGGTGCGATTGAGCAAGTTGCCAAGGTCATTGGCTAAATCATAGTTGACTCGTTCTACAAATGCTTCTGGTGTAAAGACGCCATCAGCGCCGAACGGCACTTCCCGCAGTAAGTAATAGCGGATCGCATCAAGACCAAAATGGTCAATTAATGGCGCAGGGTCAACCACGTTTCCTTTAGACTTTGACATTTTGCCGTCCTTCGTCAAAAACCAGCCATGGCCAAATACTTTTTTCGGCAACGGCAAATCAAGCGCCATTAACATGATCGGCCAGTAAATTGTATGGAAACGCAAAATATCTTTGCCAACCAAATGGACATCGGCAGGCCAGTACTTTTGAAAAAGGGCATCATCTGCTGTTCCATAGCCAAGTGCAGTAATGTAGTTTGTGAGCGCATCAATCCACACATAGACGACATGCTTTGGATTGCTTGGCACTTTGACGCCCCATGTAAAGGATGTCCGCGAAACAGCCAAATCTTGCAGACCAGGCTTAATGAAATTGTTGATCATTTCATTTTTTCGTGATGCTGGCTGGATAAAGTCAGGGTTCTCTTCATAGAAAGCGAGGAGGCGATCTGCGTATTTGCTCATCCGAAAGAAGTAAGATTTTTCACGGACTTTTTCGACTGGATGGCCAGAGTCTGGGCTTTTTCCGCCGATGATGTTGCCTGATTCGTCTTTAATGGGGTCAATAAGCTCCCGTTCACCATAAAACGTTTCATCAGACACACAATACCAACCTTCATACTCCCCTAAGTAAATATCGCCTTGCTCAACAAGTTGTTCAAAAATTTTCTCGACCACGTTTGTATGGCGCTTTTCCGTTGTACGGATAAAATCATCGTGTGAAATGTCAAGTTTCTTCCATAACTCTTTAATCGGTTTTACCATTTCATCCGTGTATTCGAGTGGAGAAATTCCTTTTTCCTTCGCCTTCTGCTCAATTTTTTGGCCATGTTCATCTGTCCCTGTCAAATAGCGGACATCATAGCCGCGTAACCGTTTGTAGCGTGCCATTGCATCACCAGCCACGGTCGTATATGTGTGCCCAATATGGAGCTTGCCGCTTGGGTAATAAATTGGTGTCGTAATATAAAACGTTTTTTCACTCACGCTATTCATCCTCTCTTTTTTTGAATAAAACAACAAAAAACCTCTCGCCGCATCGGGACGAAAGGTTTGCTCACGTGGTACCACCCAAATTTTCCTCATCATGAGACAAGGCTCAAAGCCAGTAACGTTGGCACGCGCTGCCCCCTTACACTCGGCTCGAAGGCATGTATCTCCAGGACCATCTTCCAAAGCGCGCCAGTCCGGCTTTCACCTAACCCGGCTCTCTATCACAAGCGCTCTCTTTGTACTCATCCGTTCATAGACATTCGATTTATCTTCATTCTTATCCAAAATATAGCCAATCATACATCACTTTGTCAAGCCTGGTCATACAACGTCGCAAATGGTGTTTTCTCTTTTTTAAGCCTTCCTTCCCTGCATAACCGTTCAAGTTCGTCTTTCCACTCAGAGACATCCCATGCTTTGGACGCTTGTTTGTTTAATGCATCCAGCTTTTGCATCACATGCATTTCCGCCATCGGCAAAAAGTCCGCTAATGCAGCGATAACTTCTTCATCGTCTGCTGCATTCATTTGCTCAAGCTCATCAAATGGATTCATCGTATGGGGACTCGTTGAGTGGGCTAGCCTTATCCGAACCGCCATTGTCCGGCCGATGATCGCCGATGAAACAAACACATCGCCTGACCGCAAATAGGGAAGACGCTTGCCTTCTTCCGCTGTTAAGTCGGTTTCTTCCTTAATCGTTTGAATGTCTGTTCCCCGCACTGTACGAAAAACAAATTTTGAATTGAGCTGTGCCGTAATCGTTTCATCGAGCAACGTTGGTCGTTGCGTTGCGAAGATTAGAAACGTCCCATACTTCCGTCCTTCTTGGGCAATTTCCTTTAACACTGACTTGGCTGGCGCATCAAAGCCTTTCGGGGCAAAATTGTGCGCTTCATCGGTCACAATGACAAAAGGCGGAAAAAATTGGGCTTGTTGCTGCTGGAGCTTCGCATCTTTATAAGAGCGTCTTTTTGAATAAAGCGTACCAATGACATAGCTGGAGAACACTTGCAGCAACCAAACAGCCCCTTGGACGACAACGAGCTTGCCACTATGGATGCCGTGCTCAATGGCACGGATATTTTGTTGGAAAAGCCCTGCTTGGTTGAGCCGGTGCAAGCGCCATTGGATCCCTTTTACAGATGACGGCGGCAAACTGCCAAACTGGTCTAACAACTTTTTAAAGGTGCCGTATCTGGCTATTTCATCCCGGGACATGCCGCCGTCATGGAGCATGCCGTCTATTTTCTGTTTGCCCATATCGAGTGCTTCTATTAAATTAGCAACGCGGTCGGAAAACGATTGGTAACTGTCTTTCTTTTTATGGAGTGTTTGCACAACATTGACCATCGACTCTGTCAACGATCCAGCAGCTCCGAGAAGCCTTTCGATGTCCCTTGTCGACAAGGCGGAGAAATCGACACCGACATCGCGGCCGATTTGTACGACTTCATAGCGGGAGTCGTAATCAACCTGACCTTTATGAGCTTCGGTTTTGCCTGAAAAATTCATTTCAAAATGGGGATCAAACACGAGCGCTGGAATTTTTAGCTTCATTAATTCCTCAAGCATCACCCGCAAACCGAATGATTTCCCTGACCCCGAGCCACCAAATACGCCAATGTGGGGATATTGCTGCATCGCGCGAATGTCAAAAATAAACGGGACACCCTGTTGTGCCGTTGTCTTACCTTGTTCGTGCATAAGCATGAGCCCTTGTAAATGCTCAGGAATCGTTTCGGCGATAAAGTCAGTCGACTTCACTTCCCCGAGAACCATCCCTTTCTCTGGCCCTGTCGTCAACAGCAAATGCTCGATTTCACTGAACTCAGGATGGCGCACTGCTGCCCCTGTTTGGATTGGCTTTTGGGCCTCTTCAAACAAGCGCACTTTAGCTAGGTGGATATCGTCTTGGCCAATATCGTACCCAATCGCTTCGAGTGTTTCCAGTACGTCGCGGTCGACTAACCCTTTGTCCATTCCCATTGGAATATAGCGATTGTAGGAAAATGTTTCGACGACTTCCCCCTTTGGCTTAAACAGTTCGTCGTCTTCAATGACTAGCATTTCATTCATGCGGAACTTATGGGTTTTTGAAGCAACATGGACTTCATGCTGCGTCGTGACACCAACCACTTGCATCGTTGTTTCCTCCTTTTAATAAGGCCTGCTTTGCCGCATTTTTGTAAAAAACTGCTTACGAACATCGGGATCTAAATATTGTTCAACCAACCCTTCGACAAGCTGGTCCGTTATGCGGATTTCTTTGTCAATGTAATCAAGCCAAAGAGGAATGCCCCGGCCTTCTTTTGGTGTAAGCGTACAAAGCAAATCGCCGACAAACGCCATATGTGGCGCTTGTTCTTCAAGCATATCAAATCCGGTGATCGCCGGCGTTGCCCCAAGCCTCATCCAAACGGACGTTAAGCCTGCTTTATGTTGGATATCTTCAAGGTAAACCATTTCATTTTGGTTTAACACGCCAAACAGCAAGTCTCTGTCATAAGAATACGGGTTCTTCGCAAATGAGGCAAAGGCCGGCAACTGAACTAAATTTTCCGTTGTGATTTCTTCTGATACGCCAACAAGCAACGTATCGTTTTTTAACGCAAGCGCCCGCAATGCTTCCCATTCCTCTGGGGCGTCGATCCGATAATGGTAGAGCGCTCCGTCCATGAGCATGACGCGTATATCTTCTGCTTCAAGCAAGCGAGTAGCCGCTTCCAGCTCCAACTTGGCAAGTAAATACGAGCGGCGGTTGCCTGAAGACTCATCTTGTTCCTCCAACAGTGGCACATACAAATCAGAAGCCCATTGTTCCTTTCCATCTGTTGTTTTCGCTAGCGCTTGAAAAAAATAAAGTACATGTGGTGGCTCGCCATTTGTTTGGTTGACCGAGCCGTCAGCGCCGCCAATTTTCCGACCTTCTAAAAGATCAACGAGGTGGCTTGCCGAAATTGTCTCCATTTGTCGAATAAGCGTTGCCGACTTCCTCAAATTTTGTCGAATCAAATCTTTTTGACTATGACTATTTGAATACTGCTTTTTTAAAAGGTTGTTAGATTGCTTTAATTTGGAAATTATTTCTTCGTTTAAATCCATTTTTCCTTTCCTCCTTTCTAAGACACTACCTCTGTTAAACCATTGCTATTACAGGATTATTCTTTCCAATGCACTACCGGGGCGCACAAGTTTTCACAAAATATGCGATTTTTTATATAAATTTGTTTGACTTGTTTTGGAAATATTGTTATTCTTAGATTACTATAGAATTATGTCGAATTATGACACATACAGAGTCCGTTTATTTTTCGTAAATAAGCGCACACCACCATATTTGAGGAGGAAATCTAAGAATGAAATCTACAGGAATTGTACGCAAAGTGGATGAACTAGGTCGTGTTGTCATTCCCATCGAACTGAGACGTACATTGGAAATCGCCGAAAAAGACGCGTTGGAAATTTATGTCGACAATGACCGCATCATTCTCAAGAAGTATAAAGCTAACATGACTTGCCAAGTAACTGGCGAAGTGTCTGATGACAACCTATCACTCGCAAACGGCAAGATCATTCTTAGTCCTCAAGGTGCCGAAGCAATCATTGGCCAACTGCAAGAATATGTCGCTAAAAAATCATAAGCATGACGCTTTTAAAACCTGCCTCTTATGTGCAGGTTTTTTGTTTTTAGTGCTGATGGTACATTTGGTAAATTTGCCGTTTCGGAACCCCACGATCAACAGCTACTTGCTTAATCGCGTCTTTTTGGCTTAAGCCAATGGCGATATAATGATCCACATGCGCTGTTTCACTTAACGATGCCCACCATTGTTCTTGCTCTTCATTTGCTTGTTGGCTAGCCCCTTCTACAACTAAACAAAACTCCCCTTTGATCGTCCCTGTTTCTGTCCAAGCGACCGCTTCACTTAGGAGACCACGCTGATACTCTTCAAATTTCTTAGTCAGTTCCCGGCCAATGGCGATTTCCCTGTCGCCAAACGCTTCGTACATCGCTGCTAACGTCTGGCTAAGGCGGTGTGGCGCTTCGTAAAACAACATGGTTTCGTTTGCTGTGGCCAAACGGGCTAACGCTTCCTTCCGATCTTTTTTCCCTCGCGGCAAGAAACCGTGGAAAGCAAATTGCTTAGCCGGCAAGCCTGAAGCGACCAAAGCAGTCAGCGCTGCATTTGCCCCAGGCAAAGCGACAACTGGAATGCCTGCATCAATGCAAAGCTTGGCAAGCGCTTCACCAGGGTCGGAAATTCCGGGCATGCCTGCATCACTGACAAGAGCAATTGTTTTTCCCTTCTCCATTTCCGCTAAAAGGTCAGCGCCGGCTTGCTTTTGATTATGCTCATGATAGCTGACTAGCGGCGTATGAATGTCAAAGTGAGCCGTAAGTTTCCGAGTTTGCCTTGTATCTTCAGCGGCAATTAAATCGGCTTCTTTCAATATCCGAATTCCGCGGAATGTCATGTCCTCCAAGTTGCCAATTGGCGTCGGCACTAAATAAAGGCACCCAGCAGCGTGCTGGAAACTTTTTTGCTCTTTCATTGTCCTTCCTCTTTTCTTCGCTTGGCTATATAAAGCTGTTTTTCCTTTTTGGACAGTTGTTTAAAGGCATATTCGTAGCGCATCGCCTCTTCTTTTGTAGCAAATTCTTCAAAGAATACGAGCGTAAACGGCCCTCTTCCCCGGGTATACTTTGCCCCTTTGCCTGCTTCATGCATCGCTAATCGTTTTTGCAAATGGTTGGTATACCCGGTGTACCAACTGCCATCCTTGCATTCAAGCACGTACATCACATGTGTCATCTTCCAAAATACTCCCTTTGAAAGGCTGGCGTATACTCGTCTTCATTATAAACAATTAACGGCGGTTCACAAACAAGCCCTGGCTTGCCACCCTTTGTCCCTTCTAAAAGGACGATGTTGGCGTTTGCTTCCCCCCGTGGATGGCAAAAACGCAGTCGTTTTGGCTCAATGTTGCATTTACGCATCTCGTCCATCATGTCCGCAAGGCGTTCTGGCCGATGGACGAGCGCTAGCTTGCCGCCATATTTCAATGCATAACTGCCTGCTTGGACAACGTCCGCCAACGTGCAGGCAAGCTCATGGCGAGCAAGGGAGAGGGCACGCTGTTCTTTTACTTGCTTGTTTCCTCCAAGTTGAAAATAAGGAGGATTGCATGTAACCGTATCATACGAGCTATGGGCAAGTTTGTTTTTCGTGTCTTTTAAATCAAAACATAGCGAAGTCACCTGTTTTTCTAGTTGATTCACGCGTATCGTCCGCTCTGCCATATCATGCAAGGGCGCTTGGACTTCAACCAAATCGATCAATGCTTTCGTGCGAGCTGACAGAACGAGACCGACAATGCCATTTCCGCTGCATAAATCAAGAATACGCCCCTTTTGGATGGGCACATAAGCAAAGCGGCCAAGCAACACCGCATCAATCGAATAAGCGAATGTCTGGTCACTTTGGATAATCGATAAGTTGCTACCGGCCACTTTGTCGAGCCGTTCTCCTTGTAAAAGCATGGCCCCTCCTATTTCAACGAAAAAGTCGGCTACCCGAATAGATCGTCCAAACGGAGCCGACTTCTTTATTTAACATCTTGATGGTTGCACGTGCTTATTTTTGGTGCAAAAAGGACAGGCAAAACAAGCAGTCATCCCCTTCAGGCCTTATACTGCCGTAATGGGTGTTGCAAATATGGAATCCTTCTTGGTACAAACGGGCCAAGTTTTCATGGCCTTCCCCAACCATTTTTTTGCGTGAGCTTTTTCCTGAGGGAGTGACCGTGTTTTTCGTCCCAGCTTCTGGTTCAAGCCGTTTACGGAGATTTTCATTTTCGACATGCAAGTAATGGTTTTCTTCAATTAAGTATGCCAGTTGCTCTTTTAGCCCTCTTAGTTCGTCATGAAGATCCCCTATCCGCTCTTCAAGGCTCGAGACTTGAGTGAATATGGCTTTTTTGTCCACATGGTTCACCTCGTTATTCAGTTGCTTCCGAAGCGACTGTCTCCTTTCTCATCAGTTCTTCAAAAGCATACTCCAGCGTTTGCTGTTCTTCTGCCAGTTGGACTTGAACGATTCGGTCAAGCAAATTTAAGCCAACGACTTTGCCTTTGCCATCAGGCGTAACAATCGGCTTGCCAATGTCAGGCATTTCTTTCTTAGCTTCCTCATATGTGTCATTTTCATACTTTAAACAACACATTAACCGGCCGCAAAGACCGGAAATTTTCGCTGGGTTTAACGATAAATTTTGGTCTTTTGCCATTTTAATCGAGACTGGCTCAAAGTCGCCTAAAAACGTTGAACAGCAAAGCATCCGACCACAAGGGCCAATGCCGCCAAGCATTTTTGCTTCGTCGCGGACACCGATCTGCCGAAGCTCAATCCTTGTCCGAAAAATCGCTGCTAAGTCTTTAACGAGCTCACGAAAATCGATTCGCCCATCAGCAGTAAAATAAAAGAGCACTTTGTTGCGGTCAAACGTGTATTCCACATCAACAAGCTTCATGTCTAGTTGATGCTCTACAATTTTCTCGTGGCATGTTGCAAATGCGTCTTCAGCGGCCCGTTTGTTTTCTCTCACTGTTTCTTCGTCTTTGCTAGTCGCCACACGCATCACTGGCTTTAATGGCAAGACGATGTCCTCTTCACTAACAAACTTTGGAGGAACAACAATTTTCCCGTACTCAACGCCCCGGGACGTTTCAACAATAACAGCTTCTGCGCCTGTAAGCTGAAACGGGCCTGGAGAGAAGTAGTAAATTTTGCCCGCTTTTTTAAAACGGACACCTATGACCTCGTGCAAAACTTAGCCCTCCTGTATGGTGAAAAGCAGCCGTTCCATCACTAGTTGGATGGAAACGTTGGCGCTAAGATGCCTTTTCGCTTCAAGCACATGGCTCATCGCTGCGCGAATGGTGTGCTGTGATGTAGAAAGCGCCAGCTCATCAAATTTGCTTTTGTTGTCAGCATAGACAAGCTTATCCTGCTTTCCAGCCTGTATATATAAAAGGTCTCTTAACCAAAGTAACATCATTTCAAGCCCCATTTCTTGTTGCAACCGCTCCTTCATAAGCGGAATCCACTTATCAGCAAGTGTGATTGCAGCAAGGTCTGGCCTTGTAAAAAGCTCATGCATCAATTGTAACACTACGGTTCTTGCTTGAAAAGACCAGTCTCCCTCGGCTAGTGCCTTCGCGTAAGCTTTGTTTCCCGTTAAAGCAGCTAAAAACAATGCCTGATTTTCTTCGATTCCCTCGGCAACAAGTTTGCTTGCTATTTGCGTTTGCGAAGGCGGCAAGAACCGCATTTGTTGGGCACGGGAGCGAATCGTCGGCAAGATGCTTGCACCGTTTTGCGTCAAAAGGATCGCCAATGTTTGGCCTTGTGGCTCTTCCAGAAACTTCAATAAACTATTTGCAGCGCTGGCGGTCATTTTGTCCACGTGGGAGATAATATACACTTTTGCAGCAGACTCCATGCCCCTGTACGTAAATTCTTTTTGTAAGTATTCGATCTGTTCTTTTTTAATCGATTGTCCGTCCGGTCCGACTTGGTGGACGTCAGGGTGGTTGCCATGTTCAATCCGCAAACAGTCACTGCATGCATGGCACGGCTCTGCCCCGTTGTGTTCTTTGCAGAAAAAACGTTTCGCCATCAGCAAAGCCACTTCATGTTTGCCGCTTCCCGCTTCCCCTTCAAACAAGTAGGCATGGGCCAAGCGGTTTTTTTCAATGCTCGCAACAAGCATAGGCACAACCTGCGGCTGTGCCTCTTGCCAGTCTTTCCATGTATCCACGTGTCTCACCTGCTCCTAAAATTGTTCAAATTGGTCTACAGGAAGAACAAAGACGGTAGCGCCCCCGACTTGTACTTCAACTGGGTAAGGAACATAGGAATCGGCATTTCCGCCCATTGGCGAAATCGGTGCCACCACCTGCTCGCGGCTACGGCAATTTTTTTGGATAATCGCCATGACATCTTCTACTTTATCGTCATCAACGCCGATCAGAAACGTGGTGTTTCCTGCCTTAAGGAATCCACCTGTGCTAGAAAGTTTCGTTGCGCGAAAATCGGCTTTTACAAGCCCGTCAGACAAACGCGTGCTGTCTTTATCCTGAACTACGGCAATAATAAGTTTCATCTATCGCACCCCACTTTATGTTTAGTCTTTAGTAGACAAAAGCACTCGGTTGATTTCTTCCATTGTATCATGAAACACTTCTGCAAAAGAACGGTTGGCATCAATCGCCTTTATTCGCTCCGGTTCCGCCTTTAGCAGTTTTTTGTAACCTTCCTGGACACGCTTATGGAAGGCAAGCGTCTCTTGGTCCAAGCGATTCCAACTGCGGACAGCGTCCTGTTGCACCCTTTCCAGCCCGATTTCCGGCTCTACGTCAAAATACAACGTTAAATCCGGCATATAAGTCTCGATCGCAAAGCCATTAATGGCTCTGACTTCTTCCATTCCTATTCCTCTTGCATGGCCTTGGTAAACAAGGCTTGAATCTATATAACGATCACATAAGACAAGGGCTCCCTCCGCAAGTGCGGGAACAATTTTTTTGATCAAATGCTCTCTTCTCGCGGCAGCGTAAAGCAATGCTTCCGTGCGGTTATCCATTTCAACGCCTTGCGTATGCAACAATAAGTCGCGAATTTGTTCAGCCAGCTCGACGCCGCCTGGTTCTCTCGTGCGGATCACCTCGTAGCCTTGAGTGGCAAGTTGCTCTTGCACAAGATTAATGATCGTCGTTTTACCGGCGCCTTCTCCGCCTTCAACTGTAATAAACAGCCCTTTTTTCATGTCTAATCCTCCGGCATTTGTACACGTAATCCATGTTCTGGGTCCAGCCCTTGAAAACGGACGCTTGCTTCAAGCAGTCGCTCAATCTGCTCGGCATGGGCAGGAGTCACCTTTTCTCCTCGATATAATAAAGGAACTCCAGGAGGGTACGGGACAAGTGGCTCAGCTGCAACTCTGCCAACCGCTTCACTCAGCGGAACCGTTTCTGAGCTAAAGTCGGGCCGTTTCATGTCTATCAATTCGGAAATGGCCGGCCCTGCTCCTGCCTGGAACAGACCCGTTTTTCTATGCTTTTCTGGCTGCCAACAACGTGTCGAAAGCCGCGAATTGAACAGGCTAGCATCGAAGTCCTGCCCAACCCCTAGTACGAGAAGAATAGCGTTTGGATCAGCCATCTCCGCCCAAATCCCTGCCTTTGCCAACTCTTGAAGCAGCCATGTACCAGAACGTGAATCATTTGTTTTTATTGTAACCTTTAACGGGTCATTTTGGTAGCACTCGCCTGCATTTTCGACAACTTCCAGCATAGGATGGCTGCCTATCGTCTCTTGCAAACGGTGGCTGGTGCGACATGCTTTAGCAAATGCTGCTTCCCCTTCGCTTTCGATATAGGCACGTGCCCCATCTAATGAAGCAAGAAGCAAGTACGACGGACTGCTTGACTGCACCAACGTTAACGCCCGTTTGACTGGCTCCCTAATAGCCGCAGTCGTCTCTTTTGCAAAATGCAGCCAAGCCCCCATTGTTAAAGCAGGCAGCATTTTATGGGCCGATTGCACGACAACATCCGCTCCAATGTCAAGTGCTTGTTTAGGACAGCGCCCTTCACGTTCCCCTAGTTTAAAATGCGCTCCATGTGCTTCATCGACAAGCACGAGCAAACCTGCCTCCTTTGCCTGCGCAAAAATAGCTGCTTGATTGCGAACCGTGCCCCAATAATCGGGATAAGTAGCAATGAGTGCTTTTGCATCAGGGTATCGCCTTAGCGCTGCTTCAAGAACATCAGCAGTCAACCCTAGCGGCCGCCCTGTCTTTTTATCATATTCAGGCGCAAGAAAAACGGCTTTTGCTCTTGCCAACTCGAGCGCATGCAAAACCGACTTGTGGCAGTTCCGTTGAACAAAGACAACGTCCCCTTCTTTGCATAATCCGTAAATCATCGCTAAATTTCCACTAGTAGAACCGCCAACCAAGTAAGTTGTTTCGCCTGCACCGTAAAAGGCCGCGCAAAGGGCTTGCGATTCCGCAATTGGACCAGTAGGGTCATGAAGGTCATCCAACCCTTCTAGCTCCGTAACATCATAGGCAAGCACATGTTGAAAAGACGCCAAGCTTTCAGGCCAGACGGCGCCATTTTTATGGCCTGGCACATGAAAAGACAAAGGCTGTTTGTCGCTATGCCGTTGCAATGCAGCGATAATCGGTGTTCGTGCTTTCATTTAAGATCCCCTTCTATGCCTCGATCATTTCTTTTGCATTTGCTAAATAACTATTTTTCAAACCTGTTCGCTAACATAAAGGAATGAAAAAAGCCAGTTACGGATAAAATCAACTGGCCTTCTAACCATTCTATTATAGCGAATGGCGTATTTTTCAATTCCACAATCTTTTTAACGCATCTACACATTTTTGATAAGCGTCTTCGCCAGGTTCCAATCGCATGATCTCTTGCTCACAGTCTTGGCACAAAAATAACGATCCTAATGACAAACCCGCTTCTTTCATAAATTGGCAGACGCCACAGCTACGCTTCCCTTTAATATAAACGGTTTTCGTTGTTGTTGCCACCTTTATGCCACCTCCACTATAAGTGTCGCCATAAAGAGTGCCTTTATACATATAGACGTTTATCCATCTTATGAAAAACAACTCGAATTGGTGTTTGGCCATTATTAAACATGGTCTGCGACAACCGAAAAATCGATGACTTCATAGGTTTTAATGAACGACTGCAATTTCGCGGAAAGGTCCTCCTGAATCGTATCGAAATAAGGCTTGCCGTTAACCAAAGGCGCTTTGGCATATAATTTTCTTACGCTGATCGGGATGCCTGATCCGCTCGCCCCTTCACGCACAAGTAGTTTGTGCGGTTCTTCAAGCAACGTCCGTATCCACATCCTTGCCCGTAACGATGGCGATGTTTTCAAGACGGACAGGACGTCCCAATCTGTTAGCTCAACAAACACATCGCGGTCATCGCCGACTTCCGCCCAGTCACAAAGGATCGCTTCGGCAAGGACTGCATCAGCTGCAAGCAGCGTTGGCGAGCACATCCATTCATGGGCACGGACAACTAATTCCATCAACTGTGCTGCTGTTTCTTCTCCACACGCTACTCCAGATTCCGTACACTCCATCTGTTTAACAAGTTCCCACGGGTGGACACGATTCGTGCCAGCCATGTACGTATCCCTTAAAAAGCTGTCCAAGTGGTCCAACCCCATTATCGTATTTGTGCCTGTTAGCGGCCCAGGATGATCGAGATACGCGATGACTTTATCGAAATCGATATTTGCTTCTGTTAACATAGCAGTAATAGAAGGCGAGTGAATACGCTTCGCCGTCAACTCATGATGATCAAAACCAAGGGCTTTCTCGACGCTATGGGAAAAAGGCAAATGCCCAATATCATGCAGTATCGCTGCAACCCGCAGTTCGTTATTGGCTGGTTGAAAATGGGCTGCTAATTTCCAAACGCCCACCGTATGTTCAAAACGTGAATGCACGACTGGAGAAACCAATGAACCTGCTCCGTAATGGGACAACAACTTTAACCGTCTTACCGCTTTTAATTGGAATAATTTCTCTTCATGAGGCAATCGAGCTATTTCTGGGTAAAGCGGTTCGGCAAATTCCTTCATTTTGCGCCTCCCTTTTTCTACGTATTTTTAGTATACCATTCATTGTTTGCCTATATAGGAATGGCGGCTTCTAGTACCGTGGTGGGCCTTGTTATTTTAATTCTGGCAGTACGAACTGTCTGTGGAACGGGCAAAGAATTGAGAAGCCCGCTGCTTTCCATTAGACTATGCCTCTTCTTAACCGTTCGGTGAATAAAAAATGGTTATGAAAATGCGAACGCATATAAACAGCAAAAAACCGGCGTAATGACCGGGGCTCGTGGCATGTATGATGGGCGCAAAGATAAAAATAAGGAGAAAAGCGTAGACGATCGCTTCTCTCCTTTCACGATTTAACTGTTTAATCCATATTGACCCAGACACTTTTTACTTCTGTATAATTGTCTAATGCATAGCTTCCCATTTCTCGGCCAATCCCCGATTGTTTGTAACCACCAAACGGGCTGGCTGCATCAAATACATTGTAGCAATTCACCCAAATCGTCCCCGCTTTGATTCGGTGGGCAATGTAATGGGCTTTTTTAATATCTTGTGTCCAAACACCAGCAGCTAGCCCATAATCAGAATCATTCGCTTTACCAATTAGGTCATCGACGCTGTCAAACGGCATTGCAGCCACAACCGGCCCAAAAATTTCCTCCTTTGCAATGGTCATGGAATGATCTACATCCGCAAAAATGGTTGGGGAGACAAAATATCCTTGGTCATATGGAATAGTCCCGCCTGCTAATAGCTCTGCCCCCTCCTCAACGCCACGATCGATATAATTTTTCACGCGCTTTTGTTGCTGAGTCGAAATCAATGGCCCCATTGTCGTATGTTCTAACAGCCCATCCCCTTGGTTAATTTCCTTTGTTAACGACACTAGGTCAGCAACGACATGATCATATTGTTTCTTTTGGACATACAATCGACTCCCTGCGCAGCAGACCTGGCCTTGGTTAAACATAATTCCCATTAGTGATCCTGGAACAGCCTTCGAAAGATCGGCATCAGGTAAAATGATATTTGGAGACTTGCCACCAAGTTCAAGTGTCACCCTCTTCAATGATTCACTCGCTTGTTTCATAATTAATTTTCCAACATTTGTAGAGCCTGTAAAAGCGACTTTATCGACAGCTGGGTGATTGACAATTGCTGCTCCCGCCGAATGTCCGAATCCAGGGACAATGTTTACAACCCCTTTTGGAAATCCCGCTTCATTGATCAATTCCCCTAAATACAAGGCAGACAGCGGGGTCTGTTCAGCCGGTTTTAGTACAACCGTACAACCTGTAGCAAGGGCGGCACCAAGTTTCCACGCAGCCATCAATAACGGGAAGTTCCAAGGAATGATTTGACCAACGACGCCAATTGCTTCATGGCGCGTATAATTGAAATAATTCCCTTGTACTGGGATCGTTTGTCCTACTATTTTTGTTGCCCATCCGGCAAAATAACGAAAATGTTCAATCGCTAATGGAACATCCGCATTAGCCGTCTCGCGAATCGGCTTGCCGTTATCCAAAGTCTCTAGCTGAGCCAGCTCTTCCTTATGATCCTCTATTAAATCAGCTAATTTGTAGATAAGACGACTTCTTTCTGCCGCGCTCATTTTTGACCAATATCCTTCATCAAACGCCTTCCGTGCAGCTTTGACCGCAAAATCGATGTCCTCTTGTCCTGCTTCTGCCACAATGGCCAATGTGTCACCAGTTGCTGGATTCATCGTCTCAAACGTTTGGCCAGATACTGCATCAACCCATTCTCCATTGATCAGTAGTTTCTTTGAGCCGCCGTTCAAAAACGACACTAACCTAGGCTTTATGCTGTTTTCGCCTGTTGGCACTTTTGACATTGTTTTTACCCCCTATTAAGCGGTTTCATCAATTGTTAACACAACACGACCGTTAATTTTTCCGTTCTCCATTCTTTCAAACACTTCGTTAATTTTATCGAGTGGTTGTGTTTCGATGTTGGTTCGGACTTTCCCTTGGGCTGCAAATTCAATCGATTCTTGCAAGTCTTTGCGCGTCCCTACGATTGAGCCTTTCACGGTTACACCGTTTAGCACCGTATCGAAAATCGGAATCGGCAATTCATCGTTTGGAAGACCAACAACGACTAATGTCCCTCCTCTTTTAACAGATCCATAAGCTTGCTCAAATGCTTTTTTTGTGACTGCCACACTAATGGCTGCTTGAACTCCGCCCACTTTTTCTTTAATTTTTTGAACAGGGTCTACCTGAAGTCCATTGACTGTTAAATCAGCTCCAAGACTTTTCGCTAATTCGAGTTTGTCCTCCATAATATCTACAGCGACGACGTTATAACCCATTGCTTTTGCGTACTGCAAAGCAACGTGACCCAATCCACCGATTCCATAAATGGCAACCCAGTCACCGGCTTTGGCATCGGCTACTTTCAATGCTTTGTAAGTCGTCACCCCTGCGCAAAAAATAGGGGACACTTCAGCAAAATCAAGATTCTCAGGTATTTTCACTATATAATCGGCCGGCGCCTTACAATACTCTGCATATCCCCCATCCACTGAATAACCTGCATTTAATTGGTCAGGGCATAACGTCTCCCGGCCCGTTAAACAATACTCACACTCTCCACATGCAGAGTAAAGCCACGGAATGCCGACCCGATCCCCTACCTTTATCGAAGTGACCCCTTCTCCTATTTCCTCAACAATGCCTACCCCTTCATGACCAGGGATAAGAGGAAGCTTTGGCTTTACTGGCCAATCTCCATGAGCGGCATGCAAGTCTGTATGACAAACACCGCAAGCCTTAATTTTAACAAGCACCTCTCCATACTCTACGGTAGGTACCGGAACTTCCTTAATCTCTAACTGCTGATTGAACTGATCAACGACCGCCGCTTTCATCATTCTTCGTTCGCTTATTTTGCTCATGTAAAAACACTCCCCTCATTTTAGTTACCTTTAAACAAGCAAGAACCATGCCAGTATAAAAGCGCTTTCTTTTCTGCAAGTTTCTTCTCTCGGGGCCAAAAAATCGGCTATTTTTAGCCGCCTTGACGGACAAAACATGACAATTTTCCGTTAAACCCGTTCAATCGGGACTAGCCAAAAAAAGAACCCTTTTAAAAAAGAGCTCTTTGTCTGCTATTCCGTATTTCATTTTTCGTTTAAAAGATAGCGAAGCTTTCTCATCGAAATTTGTAGCCGTTTCGCCGCCTCTTTTCGGTTTCCATGGGTGGTTTCTAACGTTTGTAGAACAAGAGCTTTGCCGAGTTGTGACTCCAACTGTTTGAGCTGGGCAAGAACTTCTTCCAAATTTATCACTTCTTTTTGCAAATAAAAGCTTAAAGCTTCATCCCGCCACTTTTCGATATACTTGTCCATCCCCGCCTCCGGCGTTTCGGTACGATCGTTAGTAGCTCGCTTATTTGAAGTGACAGAACGTTGCTTTGTAAGCAGTAGATGATCAGCAGTGATGTTCACATGACCTGAATCGGCAAACGTAACAATTCTTGTAATGTAGTTTGATAACTCTCGGATGTTCCCTGGCCACTCGTAGCTTTGCAACATTTCTAAGGCCCCATCTGAAAAAGAAACATCCATACCAGGATATCGTTTCAAAAAGTGTTCAATTAATAGGGGAATATCCTCTTTTCTGTCTCTAAGCGGCGGAATTTCTAAATGAACCACGTTTAATCGATAAAATAAATCTTCTCTAAATTTTTTCTGCTGCACAGCTTCTTGAAGGTCTTCGTTCGTTGCAGCAAGCAAACGGGTGTTAGTACGCAGCGGTCGCTCTCCACCTACACGCATAAACTCGCGGGTTTCAAGCACACGCAAAAGCTTCACTTGAATCGAAGTTGATGCTTCCGCTATTTCATCCAGAAACAACGTTCCTTTGCTGGCAATTTCAAAAAGACCTTTTCGTTTTTGTGTAGCTCCCGTAAAAGCACCTTTTTCATGTCCAAAAAGTTCACTCTCCAATAAAGACTCAGACAGTGCGCCACAGTTCACTCCGATAAATGATTCATAGCACCGTTGACTCGCTTGGTGTATAAACCGTGCGAACACTTCCTTTCCCGTCCCTGTTTCTCCCCCGATTAACACATTCACATGTTTCCCAGCTACTTTATAAGCCGTTTGAATCACCTGTCTCATGGCCTCATTATGTCCCACAATCAGGCCAACATTTGTCGCCAGATCGAGAATCCGCTGCTCATTAGACGTCCCGTTGGCAACGAGCAAGTCGTCCACTTGTTTTTCTAACAAATCAATATCATCAAAAGGCTTTTCTATGTAATCACTCGCTCCTAGCTTCATTGCCTCGACAGCTGTTTTGATTGTACTGTACCCTGTCATAATGATGACTTTACATTGTGGTTGTCTCCTTTTAACATGCTTAAGTAATGCAAGTCCATTCGCATCAGGTAACTTTAGATCAATCATTGCCCCTTGGAACTGATGGTGGTCAAAATCAATCGCATCGAATTCCTTCTTACTGTTTACAACACGTACCTTGTACCCTTTTGATGTGAACAAGTGGGAAAGAAAGTTGCCTACCTCCACTTCGTCGTCAATAATTAATATGCTTGTCATATCGTTCCTCCAACCTTATTGCTAGCTGTTGGCAACTTTAATATAAACGTACTTCCTTTATTCCATTTGCTGTGAACTTCAATCGTTCCCCCATGCGATTTGGCAATACCAATACTTACAGACAGCCCTAGCCCCGTTCCTTCTTTTGACGATTTAGTTGTATGAAAAGGGTGAAAAATTTCTGAGAGGCGTTCTTCTTCAATTCCGATTCCGTTGTCAGTAACCGATAAATGGACTTCATGGAATTGAAACGACGTCTTGATGAGTATTTCCTTCTTTTCCCTCAATGTTTCTTCTAATGCAGCCTTAGCATTTAATAATAAGTTGATAATGATTTGTTCAATCTGCGCTTGGTTCCCTTCAATGAAAGGGATGTCTTTTTGTAATTCTGTTTTGATTATTACTTTTTCTTTTTCCAACTGATACTTTAACAGGTTTAATGTTTCATTCACAGCATCGTTGATGGAACAAGACTCAAACACAAAATCGTCCTGCCTCGAAAAAGTAAGCAAGCTATTAATAATTCGTTTGCAACGATCGCCACAATTTTTTATGTCGGTTAAAAGTGGAAACAACGAATCATGATTGTTCATATTTCTAAGGATAAGCTGTGAATTCCCTAAAATGGCCGTTAACGGGCTGTTCAATTCATGTGCCACTCCTGCTGCCATTTCACCGATAGCCGCTAGCTTGCCAGAATGGATGAGCTGTACTTCCATTTTTCGCTTTTCCGTCACATCTTTGATATAAGCAATCACCCCATACATCACCTGTTCGTTATTGAGAAGGGGGTACGTAGAAAGCTCACAAATGGTTTGATTGCGGAGATGGATTTCCTTATGGCCTGCTTTTTCGGAGTAGAACGTTTCCTTAACAAGTGGCTCACAGTGGGCAACCAAAGCAGAAATATGGGTTAATTCGTGGTTCTGAAGAAACTCATGAACCGCATCATTAAATTGAACCACGTTTCCTTCTTGACCGAAAACAACGATCATATCATCTACTGCTTTAAACGTATCTTCCCACTCTTGTTTCGATCGTAAAACTTGACCATATAATTCGACATTTTCGATACTAACGGCTAAATGATCTGTTAATTGCTCTAAAAACGCTAGGTCGTCAGAGCTCCAGTCTATTTCTTGTTTCCGACCGATACTCAATACGCCAATCCGTTTGTTTTTACTGTAAATGGGTATGACTAAAATGGATTTAAGCTCAAGTACAGCTAAATATGGTTTCTCGTAAAAAGCGTGATTCGTATCCGTTAAACTTTGGAGAACCGTTTGCCTTTTGTCTAATGCTGACCAATAGAGGGACTGGGCCTTTGGAATGGTTGAGCCAATTTCTAACGAATAGTGATCTTCAGGATAAACATGACTTAATCTTAACGTTTCATTTGTTAACATCAAAAAGCTCAGTCGATCAAAGTGAACAAGCAATTTTAGTTTATCAATCATATTAATTAAAATATCATCTAGTGACATATCGACCTTAATGCTTTTCATTACTTCATTTATGATCTCTAATTGAATGTTTTTTTTTTCAGCTGTTCAACTGTTTTCTTTAATTCTGTGTAGTATGTTTTTTTGGATGAATCAACACCTGTTAAACGAGCAATCATCGCTTGTTTATTATCCAACATTAGAAGTCACCACCTATAAAACATGATTTAATACTTGTTTCACTTGCTCAATATCCATGTCACGGGGATTCGTAATCATACACGCATCTTCTAACGCCACTTGGCTTATATGATCAATCATTTCTGTTAACCCGACTTGTTTAAACTTGGTTGGAATCCCAATATCAGAGGATAGTTCTTTAACGGATTGGATCGCAGCATTGCCTGCTTCCCGATCGGTCAATCCTCTTGTATCGATCCCTAAGCATGTCGCTATGTCTGAAAATCGTTTAGGTGCTGCGATAAAATTAAAATCCATCACATAGGGCAAAAGAATCGCATTGATCTCTCCATGCGGCAAAGGAAACTTCCCCCCTATTGCATGTGAGATCGCATGTGCCGCCCCTAGGATTGCATTTGAGAAAGCAAGCCCTGCCTGTAAACTAGCCATTGCCATCGCTTCCTTCGCTTCTTTATTTGTTTTCGAGGCAACAGAGGGGCGCAAATATTGAGCACACAAGGTGAGGGCATTTTTCGCTTGGACATCTGTAAGCGGAGTAGCCGCCACACTGACATAGGCTTCAACCGCATGCGTCAATACATCCATCCCCGTTGTAGCAGTGAGGCTGCTGTCTTTCGTGACGAGTGTAAAAGGGTCAATAATGGCGATATCAGGCACCAATGTTTTCGATATGATCGTCATTTTCTTTTTTCGAGTCGAATCCACAATGATGGAAAACTGCGACACCTCAGAGCCAGATCCTGCCGTTGTCATAATCATAATCATCGGGGGAAGGGGTTTTTTAATTTTATCAATCCCTTCATAATCACTAATCGCCCCTCCGTTCGTTGCGAGTATGGCAATCGCTTTCGCTACATCTAACACACTTCCTCCACCAATCCCAATAATCGCGTCACACTCATGTTGAACAAACACTCGGCACCCTTGCTCAACTTCGCGATCTTTCGGGTCTATCGTCACGTCGATAAACGTGGCAAAGGGCAAATGAGACTCTTTGCAAAGATCCATTACTTTTTCTAGCCAGCCGGCATTAGCTACACCATTATCACTAACAATCAATACTTTTCTCGCCCCAAGCCGCACGCAAGCGTCCCCCGCTTGCCTAATCGCGTCACTCCCAAAAATAATCTCTGGTGTTACAAATTTACTGATATTCATCCCAATCTCCTTATGGAAGTTGATTCTTATAAATTTATAGATGCCGTTCTTAAATTCCTGCTTGTTATTTTTCAAATGCCTAAGCGGATTCTCTCATGTGTCGCCAATTAAGCAGTCGCTCTTTTGCTTCCTGCCCATAACAAAAAAAGACACCTATTCAGGTGTCTTTAGTATTTGCCCGGCAACGTCCTGGCTCCGGGATCTTTTCCTACGGGGATGTTGGGCACGGAGCTTCTTCGATGATGTTTTTCATGTAGTCTTACGAAAATGATCCCTACGTCTCGCAGGAGGGCATGAGGCTTTTCCAGTGAAGCCTATTCACGTAGTTTTTTATATGAGCTTATCTCCATATACTCCTAATAAGCATTTAACTCTGCTTCTTCGAAGCAGCACTCTTTTGCTTCCTGCCCATAACAAAAAAGACACCTCTTCAGGTGTCTTTGCTTAGCCCGGCAACGTCCTACTCTTGCAGGAGGAAGCCTCCAACTACCATCGGCGCAAAAGAGCTTAACGGCCGTGTTCGGCATGGGAACGGGTGTGACCTCTTTGCCATTGTCACCGGACCTCGCTTGACTTCAGATAAGCGGCGAATCTCTTCGTCTTGTTCGTGATTCTTCTTCAGTCACGTACGTTTGTACGCTCCTTCAGTCGAACACTTCCAATCCTCGACCTTCTTGCTTCTCTTTGTCAATCGCTTTGCTTCAGATGCGGCGAATCGCTTCGTCTGCACTGAAGTGTATGGAAAGAATCAGTGATTCTTTCAAAACTAAATCCGAAATAGACTCAATTGTCAAGAATGTGTATAGGATAAGTCCTCGACCGATTAGTATCAGTCCGCTCCACGTGTCGCCACGCTTCCACTTCTGACCTATCAACCTCATCATCTCTAAGGGGTCTTACTGGCTTACGCCATGGGAAATCTCATCTTGAGGGGGGCTTCATGCTTAGATGCTTTCAGCACTTATCCCGTCCATACGTAGCTACCCAGCGATGCTCCTGGCGGAACAACTGGTACACCAGCGGTATGTCCATCCCGGTCCTCTCGTACTAAGGACAGCTCCTCTCAAATTTCCTACGCCCGCGACGGATAGGGACCGAACTGTCTCACGACGTTCTGAACCCAGCTCGCGTGCCGCTTTAATGGGCGAACAGCCCAACCCTTGGGACCTACTTCAGCCCCAGGATGCGACGAGCCGACATCGAGGTGCCAAACCTCCCCGTCGATGTGGACTCTTGGGGGAGATAAGCCTGTTATCCCCAGGGTAGCTTTTATCCGTTGAGCGACGGCCCTTCCATACGGCACCGCCGGATCACTAAGCCCGACTTTCGTCCCTGCTCGACTTGTAGGTCTCGCAGTCAAGCTCCCTTCTGCCTTTGCACTCTACGAATGATTTCCAACCATTCTGAGGGAACCTTTGGGCGCCTCCGTTACTGTTTAGGAGGCGACCGCCCCAGTCAAACTGCCCACCTGACAATGTCCCTGGCCCGGATCACGGGTCGAGGTTAGAATGCCAGCACCATCAGGGTAGTATCCCACCGACGCCTCCACCGAAGCTAGCGCTCCGGTTTCCAAGGCTCCTACCTATCCTGTACAGATGATACCAACACTCACTATCAAGCTACAGTAAAGCTCCATGGGGTCTTTCCGTCCTGTCGCGGGTAACCTGCATCTTCACAGGTACTATAATTTCACCGGGTCTCTCGTTGAGACAGTATCCAAGTCGTTGCACCATTCGTGCGGGTCGGAACTTACCCGACAAGGAATTTCGCTACCTTAGGACCGTTATAGTTACGGCCGCCGTTTACTGGGGCTTCAATTCAGAGCTTCTCACCATTTGGGATGACCCTTCCTCTTAACCTTCCAGCACCGGGCAGGTGTCAGCCCCTATACTTCGCCTTACGGCTTCGCAGAGACCTGTGTTTTTGCTAAACAGTCGCTTGGATCCTTTCACTGCGGCTCTCTCGGGCGGTTAACCCTACTAGAGCACCCCTTCTCCCGAAGTTACGGGGTCATTTTGCCGAGTTCCTTAACGAGAGTTCTCCCGAGCGTCTTAGAATTCTCTTCTCGCCTACCTGTGTCGGTTTGCGGTACGGGCACCTGTATTCTCACTAGAGGCTTTTCTCGGCAGCGGAGGATCAGGGATTTCGGACCCGAAGGTCCTTCACGGTCACAGCTCAGCCTTACGGAACACGGATTTGCCTATGTTCCAGCCTCGCATGCTTCGACGCGCACAGCCAGCGGCGCGCTCACCCTACCTTTCTGCGTCCCCCCATCGTTCAAACGAATACGAGGTGGTACAGGAATATCAACCTGTTGTCCATCGCCTACGCCTTTCGGCCTCGGCTTAGGTCCCGACTAACCCTGAGCGGACGAGCCTTCCTCAGGAAACCTTGGGCTTTCGACGGATAGGATTCTCACCTATCTTTTCGCTACTCATACCGGCATTCTCACTTCCAAGCACTCCACCAGTCCTCACGATCTGGCTTCGCTGTCCTTGGAACGCTCCCCTACCCAATCCCATACGGGATTGCCATAGCTTCGGTGATACGTTTAGCCCCGGTACATTTTCGGCGCAGAGTCACTCGACCAGTGAGCTATTACGCACTCTTTCAATGATGGCTGCTTCTAAGCCAACATCCTGGTTGTCTGGGCAACTCCACATCCTTTTCCACTTAACGTATACTTGGGGACCTTAGCTGATGGTCTGGGCTGTTTCCCTCTTGACTACGGATCTTAGCACTCGCAGTCTGACTCCCGAGTTAAAGTCATTGGCATTCGGAGTTTGACTGAATTCGGTAATCCTGTGGGGACCCCTCGTCCAATCAGTGCTCTACCTCCAAGACTCATCACTCGAGGCTAGCCCTAAAGCTATTTCGGGGAGAACCAGCTATTTCCGAGTTCGATTGGCATTTCACCCCTACCCACACCTCATCCCCGCAATTTTCAACTTGCGTGGGTTCGGGCCTCCAGTCGGTGTTACCCGACCTTCACCCTGGACATGGGTAGATCACCCGGTTTCGGGTCTACGGCATCGTACTAAAGGCGCCCTATTCAGACTCGCTTTCGCTGCGGCTCCGCTTCATCAGCTTAACCTTGCACGATACCGTAACTCGCCGGTTCATTCTACAAAAGGCACGCCATCACCCGTTAACGGGCTCTGACTAGTTGTAGGCACACGGTTTCAGGATCTCTTTCACTCCCCTTCCGGGGTGCTTTTCACCTTTCCCTCACGGTACTGGTTCACTATCGGTCACTAGGGAGTATTTAGCCTTGGGAGATGGTCCTCCCGGATTCCGACGGGGTTTCACGTGTCCCGCCGTACTCAGGATCCACTCTGGAGGAAACGAAGTTTCAGCTACAGGGCTGTTACCTTCTTCGGCCTGCCTTTCCAGACAGTTCACCTACTCCGTTTCTTGATCACTCCGTTGTTGAGTGTCCTACAACCCCAAGAGGCAAGCCTCTTGGTTTGGGCTGTTTCCGTTTCGCTCGCCGCTACTCAGGAAATCGCATTTGCTTTCTCTTCCTCCGGGTACTTAGATGTTTCAGTTCCCCGGGTCTGCCTCTCGACATCCTATGTGTTCAGATGCCAGTACCATCCCATTACGGATGGTGGGTTCCCCCATTCGGAAATCTCCGGATCGAAGCTTACTTACAGCTCCCCGAAGCCTATCGCGGTTCGTCGCGTCCTTCATCGGCTCCTAGTGCCAAGGCATTCACCGTGCGCCCTTTCTAACTTATCCTTTTTCACGTCAGATAACCGTCGCATCTCTTCGTCTGGTTCATGATTCTCAGTCGGTCACGTAGGCAACTACGCTCCCTCCTTCGAACATTTCCCATCCTCGACCTGCTTGGTTCTCTTTGTGAAATGAAAAAAATACATAAAAAGGTATGCATTGAATTCTTGACGTCTCGTTCAAACAGTTTTACAACCGATGAACAAAGATCAATTTGAGTTATTTCTGGATTTAGTTTTCAAAGAACCTGAGAGTGTTGAGTCCTCTCAAAACTGAACAAGGCTACTGATTTCAATTACATCATGTAACACTTCTCAGTTTATGCTTCGTGCTGCCTTGCGACGAGTAACCGCAGGAGCAAAAGCATTTTAATCGAGAGTTTTGAGTCCTCTCAAAACTGAACAAATAGCCTAAGCGCTATATGACCAGAAGGTCATACATCGACTAGAGTAAAAACTCCATAGAAAGGAGGTGATCCAGCCGCACCTTCCGATACGGCTACCTTGTTACGACTTCACCCCAATCATTTGTCCCACCTTAGGCGGCTGGCTCCAAAAGGTTGCCTCACCGACTTCGGGTGTTACAAACTCTCGTGGTGTGACGGGCGGTGTGTACAAGACCCGGGAACGTATTCACCGCGGCATGCTGATCCGCGATTACTAGCAATTCCGGCTTCATGCAGGCGAGTTGCAGCCTGCAATCCGAACTGAGAATGGCTTTATGGGATTGGCTTCACCTCGCGGTTTCGCTGCCCTTTGTACCATCCATTGTAGCACGTGTGTAGCCCAGGTCATAAGGGGCATGATGATTTGACGTCATCCCCACCTTCCTCCGGTTTGTCACCGGCAGTCACCTTAGAGTGCCCAACTGAATGCTGGCAACTAAGATCAAGGGTTGCGCTCGTTGCGGGACTTAACCCAACATCTCACGACACGAGCTGACGACAACCATGCACCACCTGTCACTTTGCCCCCGAAGGGGAAGCCCAATCTCTTGGGTGGTCAAAGGATGTCAAGACCTGGTAAGGTTCTTCGCGTTGCTTCGAATTAAACCACATGCTCCACTGCTTGTGCGGGTCCCCGTCAATTCCTTTGAGTTTCAGCCTTGCGGCCGTACTCCCCAGGCGGAGTGCTTAATGTGTTAACTTCGGCACTACGGGCATCGAAACCCCTAACACCTAGCACTCATCGTTTACGGCGTGGACTACCAGGGTATCTAATCCTGTTTGCTCCCCACGCTTTCGCGCCTCAGCGTCAGTTACAGACCAGAGAGTCGCCTTCGCCACTGGTGTTCCTCCACATCTCTACGCATTTCACCGCTACACGTGGAATTCCACTCTCCTCTTCTGCACTCAAGCTCCCCAGTTTCCAATGGCCGCTCGGGGTTGAGCCCCGAGATTTCACATCAGACTTAAGAAGCCGCCTGCGCGCGCTTTACGCCCAATAATTCCGGACAACGCTTGCCACCTACGTATTACCGCGGCTGCTGGCACGTAGTTAGCCGTGGCTTTCTGGTGAGGTACCGTCAAGGTACCGCCCTATTCGAACGGTACCGCTTCTTCCCTCACAACAGAGCTTTACGACCCGAAGGCCTTCCTCACTCACGCGGCGTTGCTCCGTCAGACTTTCGTCCATTGCGGAAGATTCCCTACTGCTGCCTCCCGTAGGAGTCTGGGCCGTGTCTCAGTCCCAGTGTGGCCGATCACCCTCTCAGGTCGGCTACGCATCGTTGCCTTGGTAAGCCGTTACCTTACCAACTAGCTAATGCGCCGCGGGCCCATCCCTTAGTGATAGCCGAAGCCATCTTTCACCCTCTCTCCAGGTGGAGAAAGGGTTTATCCGGTATTAGCTCCGGTTTCCCGGAGTTATCCCAGTCTAAGGGGCAGGTTGCCCACGTGTTACTCACCCGTCCGCCGCTAAGTTTCAAAAAGCAAGCTTCTTGAAACTCCGCTCGACTTGCATGTATTAGGCACGCCGCCAGCGTTCGTCCTGAGCCAGGATCAAACTCTCCGTTAAAAAGTAGTTTGACTTGCTCATTGCACAACCGAAGTTGTGGCTCACTATCATTGACGAGATACCTTGTATCTCTTTTTACGCTTGGCTTTTGTTCAGTTTTCAAAGGACTCGTTTGTCGCCGTTCTCTCTTGGCGACTCAATTAATATATCATGTTTCCGCCAGGAAAGTCAATACTTTTTTCGAAAAAACTTTTAAACTACTGATCTTTTATGGCGCAAGAAGTAATATAACATGGATCAACTGAGGATTGCAATAAGAAATTATAAAAAACCGCTGGAAAAAGATAGAATCATTTTTTCCGCGGTTTCAAAGAATGAATTGTTGCACAGCTACAAGCAAAAGCATCCCTGGCAAACCAAGTAGCGCGACAGTCGTTGCTGTAATGGCATTAATAGGAATAAACAAACCCGTTGCGGTTGCAAATGAGTTTAGCAAGAACAACAACAGTGTGGCGATAATCAACCGGACGCCGATTTGTCCGGCTACTCGCAATGGCTTTACTGGTGCTCCTATAATCAAGAGCAACACGACAATACCACCTAATATGGACAATATAAGCCAAGATTCCATCCTATCACCTCAAAGAGAGCTCGTCTTGCTTTACTGTATGATCGCCACAACAAAAAAAGACCCAAAATCAGGATCCTTTTTGTTTTCGCCTATGGCGGACTCGCGCTTCCCGTAGAAGGAGGGAATAAAGCGCCTCCGCTCGTTTTACTTGATTCAATAATTCTTCAGAAGGGTCTACACTATGCGCTAACAGCTTCTTTTGATAATCGATCGATTCTTTTTGGCGTTCCAACATTTCGTACAACGTTGCTTCTTCTTCTTTACGAAGTACGCCCTTTTTTCGAAAACCTAACATCAAGATGCCACCTTACAATTCACGTCTACCTTCAATTGCTTTAGAAAGCGTTACTTCATCAGCATATTCCAAATCGCCACCGACAGGCAAACCGTGGGCTAGGCGAGTCACTTTAATGCCAGTAGGCTTAATTAAGCGTGAAATATACATTGCCGTTGCCTCTCCTTCAATGGTTGGATTGGTGGCAACAATGACTTCTTTTACGCTCTCATCATCCTGCAAACGTTTGATCAGTTCCGCAATTTTAATATCTTCTGGCCCGATTCCATCCATCGGCGAAATCGCCCCGTGTAAAACATGGTAAAGCCCGGTGTATTCCCGCATTTTCTCCATTGCAATTAAATCTCGTGATTCTTGGACAACACAAATCGTTGTACGGTCTCTATGCTTATCTTCACAAATCTGGCATGGATCCGTATCTGTGATGTTATGGCATTGAGAGCAGTAAGTTAGATCCCTTTTTGCATGGACAAGGGCTTTTGCAAACTCAAGCACATCGTCTTCCTTCATATCAAGGACATGAAAGGCAAGGCGGCTTGCTGTTTTTGGCCCAATTCCCGGGAGCCTCGTGAACCCTTCTATTAATTTTGCAATCGGTCTCGGGTATTGCAATCTCTTAGCCCCCTAGAACATTCCTGGCATGTTCAGTCCTTTTGTGAATTTCCCAAGGTCTTGTTCAACCAATTCGTCAACTTTTTTCAGCGCTTCATTTGTTGCGGCAATAATAAGATCTTGTAGCATTTCAACATCATCAGGGTCAACGACATCTTCAGAAATGTTCACTTCCAAAATCCGTTTGTCCCCGGAAGCAATAACGGTCACCATTCCGCCGCCGACAGTTGCTTCAACTGTTTTTTCTTTTAACTCCTCTTGTGCTTTCATCATTTGTTTTTGCATTTTTTGCATTTGCTTCATCATATTACCCATGTTCTTCATTTCAATCCATCTCCTTTAGGAATCAATGATCTCAATCAAATCTTCGCCAACTAGCTTAACTGCCTCATCAATCAACGGATCAGCTTCTTGCGGATGGTCAGTTTGTTTGTCTTTCACATATTCAGCCTTTATTTGCTGCCATTGTTGGTTCAGCAATGTCACAAAATCATGACGGCTGCCAAATGTTTGCTTTAGCACTTGGCAAAGAACGCCTCGAAACTTTGTATCCATCATATCACGATGCATTTCATTTTGAAACGCTAACAGTACCTTCGTATCCGAAGCGGCAACGGGTTTAGAGTCGCTCAGCCATGCATGGGCAGGCACACTCTCGCCTTTTATTTTCTCCATAATTGCGCCCCACTGGCTTACCGTCTCTTGCAAATCGGCTTTATTGGCGTTCTCTACTAGTTCACGGGCAGCGGCAGGAGTCGCCTTTCCTTGCTGTGGCGCCCTTGGCTGCATGCGCCGCCGTTCTTTTTGGGCAGGCGCCGGCTCGCTTTTATCAAATGTATTTCCTTGTTTGACTGAGGCAAGCTCCTCTTCAAGGCGCTTCACTTTTTCTTGCAATGCGCGCATTTCTTCATTGCCCACTTGCGCCATGTCTTGAGCAGGTGCAAGCTGCATCAATTTTATCACAGCCATTTCAAGCACGATCTTTGGCTGGAGCGCCCATTTCATTTCTTGTTGGCTTTCCGAAAGGCTCTGGATGGCAGCATAAATAAACGGCCTGCTATAAGATTCGGCCACTTGAACAAATGCATCATCAAGCACAGCCCTTTCAAACAAATCGGCTGTTTCAGGCGCTGTTTTATACAACAGCAAGTCTCGATAGTATAACAGCAAATCTTCCAAAAGCCTTTTCGGGTCTTTTCCGCCTTTGAGCGTTTCGTCAATGGTTTCCAGGACGAGGCGCGCATTTTGCTTTTCCAACGCTGCTGCCAATTGATGCAGCGCTTCTCGGGAAACAGCGCCGGTAATTGTTAAAACATCTTCGGTAGAGACTTTTTCATCTGAAAAGGAAATGGCTTGATCAAGCAAACTAAGGGCATCACGGGCGCCTCCATCAGCTGCTCGGGCAATCAGCTCAATCGCCTCTTCTTCATAAGGCTGTTGGTTGCTGTCAAGTATGAACTTCATCCGATTGATTAGCGCTTCATTTGAGATTGGTTTAAAATCAAAGCGTTGACACCGCGAAAGAATCGTTAACGGAATTTTGTGGGGCTCCGTCGTTGCCAAAATAAAAATCACATGAGCTGGCGGTTCTTCTAATGTTTTTAGAAGGGCATTAAAAGCCCCTGTTGAAAGCATATGGACTTCATCTATAATATACACTTTATAGGCAACTTCGCTCGGCGCAAATTTCACTTTGTCGCGTATATCACGTATTTCATCTACGCCATTATTGGAAGCCGCGTCAATTTCAATCACATCGACAACCGAACCAGTCGTAATTCCTACACAGGCATCGCACTCATTACAAGGTTCTGCGACTGGAGCTTGTTTGCAGTTGATCGCTTTGGCGACAATTTTCGCTGCACTCGTTTTCCCCGTCCCCCGTGGGCCTGAAAACAAGTAGGCGTGCGCAAGCTTTTGTTGCAAAAGTGCGTTTTTTAATGTTTTTGTAATATGTGATTGCCCGACAACATCTTCTAGTAACTGCGGGCGCCACACACGGTAAAGGGCTTGATAGCTCATCGGCTCCCCCCTTCTTCTTCATTCGGTATCATTATTATAGCCTTTTCTATTTCCGGTTTAAAGAGCGCTCCATAAAAACTTGTTTTGCCCGTATCCTTTTTGCTCGCAAAAACGTTCTTATTTATATAGAAAGCAAAAGAAAGGAGATGCTTCGATGACAAACAACCGCACAGTTGACTTTCAAAAGGCTTGGGACAAATATGCCCAAAGCACAAAAATCACTGTTTGGCTTTAACAAAAAATCGTTGGGAAGCGGAAGATTTATACCATGACACATGGCTCAAAGCTTGGTCCCATTGGCACAAGGCAGGCTTAACTCAGCTCACAAATGCTTATTTTACTAAGATTGCCAAGCATACATTTATCGACTACTGCCGCAAAACAAAAAGGCAGCCTTCGCAAAAACCTTTGGCTGAAACGAGCGCTGCCACATTTAACGCCGGCTCAGACATTGATTATTTGCTTAAACCGCTTGTGTCGAGCCTGACAGTCAAGCAACTTGGCATGTTTTTGCTTGCAGACGTGTACAAATGGCCGTTAAAAGACATTGCCCAGGCGTGCCAGCAGTCACTAGGATCGGTAAAAGCCACTCTTTTTCGGGCACGGCAAAACGTTTCAAAACATGTGCGCGAACATTTGGAGAAGGACTGGCAACTGGCAGACGAGCAAGCGTTGCATGTCCAACTGCTTGTTAAAGCACTGGCTGAAGAAAATACCGCATTGATTGTGCAATTGGTAAACGAGACCGTTCCAGCGTCTATTTTGCATGGCAAGCATATACAAATGAAAATGAACACGCCAGCATCACAGGCGCTGGCTGCTTAAGTAAAAAAGGAGCGATTTTGATGAGCACACCGATTCCATATGTTATGGAACAAACCCATTATGGGGAGCGGAGTTACGACATTTACTCTCGTCTCTTGAAAGACCGGATTATTTTTATCGGCGATGAAATTACCGACCCTCTTGCGAACAGCGTCACAGCCCAACTACTTTTTCTAGCCTCTACCGATCCTGAAAAAGACATTTCCATTTACATTAACAGCCCTGGCGGCTCCGTATCTGCGGGCTTTGCCATTCTCGATACGATGCTATACATCAAACCAGACATCCAAACGATTTGCACGGGGATGGCCGCCTCATTTGCAGCTGTTCTTCTTGTAGGAGGGACTAAAGGGAAACGCTGCGCTTTACCTCATGCAGAAGTCATGATTCACCAACCCCATGGAGGTATGAAAGGGCAAGCGTCTGATATGGACATTTACGCACAGCGGATTTTAAAACAACGCAAAGAAATTAACAACTTCATCGCGGAAAGGACTGGACAAACGCCTGACAAAATCGCCAACGACAGCGAACGTGACTACTTTATGAGCGCTGCGGAAGCAAAAGACTATGGCGTGATCGATAACATTCTTCCAGTTTAACTTGCGTCGAGCGGCGGGTCACTGTCGCTCGTTTTACATATAATAGAGCAAACTTTCGTATTGCCTATCGATTGAATTAGTATGAAAAGTCATTGGCTAAAATAAAAACGCCCCATTCAGCCAGGCAAATACTGACCGATGGAACGTTGTTTCATTCATTTCGTTTTTAAGCTATGCGGCACACATTATGTCGCATCTACAAAAATATAGTAAATACCGTGCACCTTTCCTCGATAACAGCGCCACAAGCGTTACCTGAGCAGTTAGCTCGATCCAGGCACCTCTGCGGCACACGGAAGGGTCCACTTACTGCTGCTTCCTTCCGGACCTGACAGGGTTCATGGGTTTCCGTTGCGCAGAACCCAAACGTCAACACCACTTACTCAGGGCAGGCCTTGCAGCACCGAAACCTCAAAAAGGGATTCAACCTCGCTATAGCGGATTGCGAGTTACAGGGCACCGCTACCTCCCCATCTAGCACGGCAAATTGTAAATAAAGGTAAGCACCTAAAGGTAAGGTGCAAGTTCAAGTATACTAGATCAACTAGACAAATGCAACCGTTAACGGTCTTCTTACAAATCCTGTTTCTTCCTTTTTTGGTTAGCGCGCAATTCCCGGAAAAATGCCGACAATTTCTCTCCACATCTTTCTTCCAGCACGCCGCTAATTACTTCACAACGATGGTTAAAGCGCTCCTCTTGTAAAAGATTCATCAATGTGCCAGCACAGCCTGCTTTTTGGTCCCTTGCCCCGTAAACAACGGTTGGAATACGCGATTGCACAATCGCGCCAGCACACATCGGGCATGGTTCAAGGGTGACATATAACGTGCAGCCTTCCAGCCGCCAAGCGCCAAGTTTTTTGTTTGCCTGTTCAATCGCCAACAGTTCAGCATGGGCGAGCGCTGAATGATTGGCCTCGCGTAAATTGTAGGCAGAGGCGATGAGCTTGCCTTCTTTTATAATCACTGCGCCAATCGGCACTTCACCGATTTCCTCTGCCTTTGCCGCCTCTTCTAAAGCCACATTCATCCATTTTTCATGTGTTCCTTGATCCATCGATGATCATCACACTCCTAATCGTGTTTAAAAAGGTGCCAAAGAGCCTAATCCATTCTCCTTATGCATTTATTCTTGTTTGATCTTTAAACTTAAACGGCTTTGTTATCACTATATAATGATAAAGAAAAACACGGCCACTCTAGTGGTCGTGTGTATATGCGAATATGGCGGAGGAAGAGGGATTCGAACCCCCGCGCGGTGTGACCCGCCTGTCGGTTTTCAAGACCGATCCCTTCAGCCAGACTTGGGTATTCCTCCGTTTAACTGACAAAAGCTAGTATAAGCAATTTTAAGCGAAAATGCAAGTGTCTGTCTCGATGATTCTGTCGACAACCTATTAGACGAATAGAAAACGATTGTCAGACGAGGACGGATGCGAGCACTTGTCTACAACTTAAAAGGCTGCCAAAATTGGCAGCCTTTCATTTTTATTGCTCAATATACGTGTCGTGGAACAAGAAGTCGCCTGAAGGAGAAACGGCAATGTTTTTCACTTCATCGCGGACGCCATTCAAGTAATTTTTCGTTGTTGTGAATACAACTGGTACTTCTTCATTTAAGATTGCTTGTGCTTCTGCATAAAGCTCATTACGCTTGTCTTCATCAACTTCTTTGGCAGCTTCATCTAAAATCGCATCCAATTCAGGATTTGAATAGAACGAACGGTTGCCTGGCTCGCCCATGTTATCAGAATGGAACAGCGGCGCTAACGCGTAGTCTGCATCTCCTGTAGCTGAACTCCAGCCAAGGATAAACATTTCATGTTCACCATTTCCTGTTGCATCCAAATATGTCGCCCATTCTTGGATATTGATGTCAACGGTAATGTTCAGATCAGCTAATTGATTTTGGATGTATTGCGCTAAGTCAACACGTGCAGCTGAATCATTCGTAGAAAGCGTTACTTCAAAGCCATCTTCATAGCCTGCTTCTGCAAGCAATTCTTTCGCAGCATCTACATCATATGGAAGCGGCTCTGCATTTGGGTCATGGCCTATAACGCCAGGAGACACTGGGCTTGTCGCCGGAAGTTCGAAGCCATCTAAAATATCGTTGGCAATTACATTTTTATCAATCGCCATTGCAATCGCTTGGCGGACGCGGACATCATCAAAAGGCTCTTTCTCGACATTAAAGCCAAAGTAAGAAGCAGAGATGCTTTCCGTTTCTAGCAAATGTGCGCCGTCTGTTGCTTCCAATTGAGCAACACCTGACACGTCAAGAGGTTCAATAAAATGAGAGCTTCCTGTTTCAAGTTCCGCTAGGCGGGTGTTGCCATCTGGAACCGTTTTGAACGTGACAGAATCAAGTTTTGCTGGCTCGCCCCAGTACTCTTCGTTCTTCTTGAAGACAAGTTCAGAAGAACCGATTTGGCCGCTTTCATATTTAAAATAACCTGTTCCTGCTGGGTTTGCATTCACTTCAGTCGATGGTTGTTCGCCGTTTTCCATCGCCGCATAGTCAGCGTCGATAACGTCAGGACTAATCATAAAACCGGCGTTGTGAGCAAAGCTATAAATGAGCGGCGCAAACGGCTCTTCTGTCACGAACTCAATTTCATAATCGTTGATGACGTTAATTTCTGAAATCTCTTCAAATAAAAATGCCCGTTGTGAGGCAAGTGCTTCATCAGTAATACGTTCGATATTCTTTTTAACGGCTTCTGCATTGAATTCAGCGCCGTCATGGAATTTAACACCTTCTTGCAATTTGAACGTCAACGCTGTTCCGTCGTCATTCCACTCATAACCCGTTGCCAGAGCCGGTTGTAATTCCATGTTTTCGTCAAAATCAATTAAGGTTTCATAAATTTGCCCTTGGACTTGGCCAGATGGCACGTCATTGACTTGGTGCGGATCTAAAGCAACAATGTCAGCATTCATTGCAACGACAAGATCGCCGCCTTGTCCGCTTTCTTCTGCGCCTTCACCGCCGCCGCCCGTGTTTGTGTTTTCATCTGGTTCACTGGAGCATGCAGCTAGTCCAGCAGCTACAGTTAAAGCCATAACACCGTAAAACGGTTTTTTTACATTCATTATTTTATCCCCCTTGTTCTCTTAAATTTCTGTAAAACAAATTTCACTATATACTATTTTACACAAATAAACAATGTCCTGCTTTAAACATTCACATTAATTAGGACTTTAGACTTAAATTTTTACCCTAATATATTGATTCACTTCATTTTAATGGTAATATCTTATGTTTTCTTGCTTTCTATAGCCCATTTCTTTTATTTTCCTATTATAATAGCGACCATTTTCCACTCTTGGTTAACAAGTGTGGACGGAAAAATAGGACGCTATTTATCTCACAATCTGTCTCAAGGATGCCCAGTGGATTTATAGTGACTCATCCCTGATTCGATAAATCTTTATAAAACTGTGTTCAAATCCGAAAATTCCCTTTGCATATGTCGACATTATTCGCTAAAATACTATATTAAGATTGCTATTTTAGATTGTTTTCGTTTTAAGACGTGTTGTATAATCAGATGATGCGTATAAGCTGAAAAGAAAGGAAGTTGAATATGTCTCAGGATACTGCAAGTCAGCCAATCGGCCAAGTTGCACAAAAGCCTTGGGTGCGAAATTGGAAGGCTTTTTTAGGTCGTTTGTTGTCGAACAAGTCTGCCGTCTTTGGCGGATCGCTGATTATTATTCTAGCAATCTTAGCCGTCATCGGCCCTTGGATTGCCCCTCAAGGCATTAATGAACAAGACTTTGCACTTAAATTACAAGGGCCTTCTAGTGAACATTGGTTCGGCACCGATGATTTTGGCCGTGATGTGTTCTCACGTATTTTACACGGTTTAAGCATTACGTTTCGTATTGGCTTCGTTTCTGTCGCCATCGCAGGAACAGTCGGAACCGTCATTGGCATTATTTCTGGCTACTATGGCGGTAAAATTGATGCCATTATTATGCGGATTATGGATATTCTTTTAGCGTTTCCAAGTATTATCCTTGCGCTTGCAATCGTTGCGACACTCGGGCCTGGCTTGAATAACATTATTCTTGCGGTAGCAATCAGCGCATTTCCAGTATTTGCACGGATTGCAAGAGGCTCAACACTATCTGTCAAAAAATTAGAATATATCGATGCTGTAAAAGCGCTGGGTGCTAGCGATACTCGTATTATTTTTAAGCATATCTTACCAAATACAATGTCGCCATTAATTGTACAATCGACTTTATCGATTGCAACTGGTGTTTTATCTGCCGCAGGCCTCTCTTTTCTTGGTTTAGGCGTTTCGCCTCCTAGCCCTGAATGGGGTGCGATGTTAAACAGCGGAAAAGTATACATGTTCCAGGCTCCGCATATGACTTACGCCCCTGGACTAGCAATTGTCTTGTTTGTCCTCGCCTTTAACCTGTTTGGCGATGGGCTCCGTGATGCGCTTGATCCAAAGACGAAATAATTTATAGAAAAGAGGTGCGCCTATGTTTAAGTTTTTAGTCCGCAGATTGCTCCAGCTCATACCTGTTATCATCGGGGTAACATTAATTGTTTTTTCATTAATGCATTTTATTCCTGGCGACCCCGCTCAAGTACTTGCAGGCGAATCGGCTACGCCTCAACAAATTGAAGCCATTAATGAAAGACTCGGTCTGAATGACCCTTATCCCGTCCAATATTTTCGTTATATGACCAACTTAGTTCAATTCGATTTAGGGAATTCTTTACGGAATGGACAGCCTGTTTCTGATTTAATTCTCCAGCGAATAGGCATAACACTCGAACTTTCGATATACAGTACGATTCTCAGTATTTTCCTTGGCTTGATTGCAGGTGTCTTGTCTGCAACAAAGCGTGGTTCATTCCGTGATTCTGCGATTATGGTGTTGGCTTTGTTTGGGATGTCCATGCCAAACTTTTGGCTAGGCCTTGTGCTGATCCAATGGTTCGCATTAGGCAACATCCCATTTATCGGAAAATTTATCGATACGGCTTGGTTTCCTCCTTCTGGGTGGGGCAGCTTTGAACAACTTGTACTACCTGTATTTATGCTTGGAATTTCAGGGGCAGCGATTGTTGCCCGGATGACTCGTTCCAGCATGCTAGAGGTTATTAACCAAGACTATATTCGCACGGCCCGTGCCAAAGGGGTTAGGGAGCGGATTGTTATATATCAACATGCTTTAAAAAACGCGTTAATTCCAGTTATTACCGTAGTTGGTTTGAGCTTTGGCAGCTTGCTTGGCGGCGCCGTTCTTGCCGAGAGCGTGTTTGCCATTAACGGAATGGGCAGGCTGATTTACGACGCGATTAACAACCGTGACTTTCCTGTCATGCAAGGTGGCATTTTAGTTGCTTCGCTTTTATTCGTCCTTGTTAACTTGCTTGTAGACATTGCCTATCGATTCGTAAACAAACGGGTTGAAACTGAATAAATCGTTTAAGAGAAAGGAGTGAGACGATTGGCTAATGATCCGATCTTGCAAATACGTGATCTACGTACTTCTTTTTTCACGAAGGAATTGGAAGTAAAAGCAGTAGATGGTGTGACATTTGATGTTGAAAAAGGAAAGACGCTTGGCATTGTTGGGGAATCTGGTTCTGGTAAAAGCATTACGTCCCTATCAATATTAAATTTGCTCTCACATCCAGGAAAAGTGGTCGGTGGGGAGATTTTGTTTAAGGGCGATGATTTGTTGAAAAAAACGCCTGCGCAAATGCGGAAAATTCGCGGCAACGAAATTTCGATGATTTTCCAAGAGCCGATGACATCGTTAAACCCGACCTTTACAGTCGGCCAGCAAATTAGTGAGTCTTTTCGCATTCATGAACATTTATCCAAAAAACAAGCACGCGCTCGTTCCATTGAGATGTTGAAACTGGTTGGCATTCCTTCTCCTGAGAAACGGATTGACCAATACCCGTTTGAGCTTTCAGGCGGAATGCGGCAACGTGTCATGATTGCAATCGCTCTTGCGTGCAACCCAGACTTGCTCATTGCGGATGAACCGACAACCGCACTCGATGTGACGATTCAAGCGCAAATTCTTGAGTTAATTAAAGACTTGCAAAATCGCCTTGGCATGTCTGTTATCATGATTACTCACGACCTTGGGGTTGTAGCGGAGACATGCGACAACGTCGCCGTAATGTACGGTGGACAAGTCGTGGAGTACGCTTCTGTCCATGACTTGTTTACAAAACCGCGCCACCCATATACAGTCGGCCTTATGCAATCGTTGCCGCGCCATGATGAAGACGTAGAAGGCGATTTGTCTATTATAAAAGGTTCTGTGCCAGCGCCAGCCGATATGCCAAAGGGCTGCCGTTTTGCGCCTCGCTGCCCATTTGCAAGCGACATTTGCAAAGAGCTGCCTGAACTCGAAACAAATGAAGACGGCAGCCAAATCCGCTGCTGGATTTACACGGATAAATGGGATAAGCCGGAGGTGAATGTACGTGAGCAATACGCTACTAAAAGTTGACCATTTAAAGCAGTATTTCCCGATTAAAGGGGGCTTTTTAGGGCGGACGGTCAACCATGTCAAAGCGGTTGATGACATTTCGTTTGAAGTGAAAGAAGGCGAAACGGTTTCGATTGTAGGGGAATCCGGCTGCGGAAAGTCTACAACTGGCCGAGCAATTCTCCGACTTGACGAACCGACTTCAGGAAAAATCCAGTTCCAAGGCGAAGATTTGCTTTCACTGAACCGCGCCCAAATGCGTAAAAAACGCAAAGACTTGCAAATTATTTTCCAAGATCCTTATGCATCAATTAATCCGCGGCAAACGGTTCGCCAAGTGCTGTCGGAAGCGATGACCATCCAAGGGGTTGCGCCTGCCAAAGATCATGATCGGCTTATTCGCGAACTAATGAAAACGGTCGGTTTAGGCGAACACCAAATTGATCGCTTCCCTCACGAATTTAGTGGCGGCCAGCGTCAACGCGTTGGTATCGCCAGAGCTTTGGCTGTCAATCCAAAATTGATCATTTGCGACGAAGCCGTTTCCGCGCTTGATGTATCGATCCAAGCACAAGTAATTAATTTGCTCAAAAAACTGCAGCGTGAACTAAAATTAACGTATTTGTTTATTTCCCATGACTTAGGCGTTGTCCGTCATATTTCAGACCGCGTCATTGTCATGTATCTTGGCCGCATTGTCGAAATGGGCGATAAAAAATCAGTTTTCGATAATCCACAGCATCCGTATACAAAAGCGCTGCTGTCTGCGATTCCAAAACCGGATCCGAGCATTAAAAAGGAGCGCATCATTTTGCAAGGCGACGTGCCATCGCCAATTGATCCCCCAAGCGGATGCCGTTTTCATACACGTTGCCCATTTGCAACAGAAAAATGCAAAACAGAAGTCCCTGAATTGCGGACAACCAAAGGAATGGCAAATAGCCATGCCGGGGCATGCCATTATATGGAGGAAATTTCTTCTGGCGAACACCAACCTGCTTATTCTTAAAAACACGAAAAAGCCTGCTTTCGGCCATCAAAATGGCCAAAAGCAGGCTTTTATGTTTACAAGACTTTGCTTAAAAACGATTTTGTACGCTCGTTTTTCGTTTGTTCAAAAATCTCTACAGGCGTGCCCTCTTCAACAAGGCGACCCTCATCCATAAAGATAACGCGATCACCGACTTCACGGGCAAACCCCATTTCATGTGTGACGACAATCATCGTCATCCCTTCCAATGCCAATTCTTTCATGACAGAAAGGACGTCGCCGACAAGCTCAGGGTCTAGTGCTGACGTCGGTTCATCAAACAGCATCACTTTCGGATTCATTGACAACGCTCTTGCAATCGCAACACGCTGTTTTTGCCCGCCTGACAAGCTGGCCGGGTAAGCATCTGCTTTATCCCCTAAACCGACTTTCTCAAGAAGCTTCTTGGCTGCCGCAACCGCTTCCCCTTTTTCAATGCCCCGCACTTTCAATGGCGCAAGCGTGATATTTTCCAATACCGTCTTGTGAGGAAACAAATTAAAATGTTGAAACACCATGCCAACCTCCTGGCGCACAGCATTAATATTCGTTTTCGGATCGGCAATATTGACGCCATCAATGACGACTTCCCCAGCCGTAATGTCTTCAAGCCGGTTTAAACAGCGGAGAAACGTACTTTTCCCGGAGCCAGACGGGCCAATAATGCAAACAACTTCCTTTTCGCGAATGTCCGTCGTAATCCCCTTTAGCACTTCATGTTCTCCAAACGATTTATGCAAATCATTTACTTTAATCATGTCCGTTCCAATCTCCGTTCTGTGTAGCGTAATAAAAGGGAAGCCGGAATCGTGATCGCTAAGTAAAACAGGCAGACAAGCAAATATGTATCAAAATACGAAGCAGATAAACCTGTATACGTTCTGCTTTGATACATTAAATCGGCAACGGCGATTGTCGATAAGAGCGACGTATCTTTTAAACTGATAATAAATTGGTTGCCGAATGGAGGAATCATTACCTTAATAGCTTGAGGCCAAATAATATAGCGCATTGTTTGACTCCCTGTTAAACCTAGCGACCTGCCAGCTTCCATTTGCCCTTTGTCTATCGATTGTACCCCGCCGCGGACAATCTCGGCAATATAGGCGCCTGAGTTAATCGCAATGACAAAAATACCAGTGTAAAGCGGATCAAACCGTAAATCCAACAGACCTGGAATCCCGAAATGGATAAAAAAGATTTGTGCCAGCAAAGGCGTTCCCCGAATGGCTTCCACAAAAATTGCTGCAATTGCTCTCACGAATCCAATACGAGACAGGCGCATCAATCCGAAAGTCGAGCCAACGATACTTCCTAAAAAAACACCGACGAGCGTAATTAAAACCGTGTATTTCAAACCTTCCCATAAAAAAGGCAATGCCCCAAAATCCATTTTTTATCTCACCTCTTGATGAAAGCTGGCATAGCGATGTTTCACATGCCTTCTGGTCGTTCTCCGAAGTACTTTTCATAAATATCGCCGTACGTGCCGTTTTCCATGAGCGTCGCCAGCGCTTCATTTACTGGTTCAACGAGGTCTGAGCCTTTTGGAAAGGCAATCCCATATTCCTCACCTGTTAAACGCTCGCCTACCATTTTCATTTGCCCTTCTCCTTGCTGTTGCATGAAATACTGCACATTAGGCATGTCATATAAAACGGCATCGACATGGCCAGCAAGCAACGCTTGGTAGGCTTCTGTAATTTCAGGGTAAGCATCCACTTGCGCCTCCGTATTATCTTCTAAATACGTTTGGCTCGTCGATGACAGCCTCGTTGCCACTTTTGTGGACGAAGTGATGTCATCTATCGATTGGATCACATCATCCTCTTCTGCTACCGCAAGGACTAAGCCCGATTCATAATAAGGGTCGGAAAAATCAATGTTTTCTTTACGTTCTTCAGTAATGGTCATCCCATTAATGGCAGCGTCATAACTTCCTTGTTCAATCCCTGACAACGCCCCGGAAAAATCCATTTGCTGAAATTCAACAGCAAAACCAGCTTCTTCAGCGATCGCTTTCATTAATTCGATGTCAAAGCCTGTTAGTTCATTTGTCTCTAAATCAATAAATTCAAATGGGACAAAATTATTATCGGTAGCCACTTGGTAAGTCTCAACATTGTCACCATCCGCCCCGCCTGTATGGTCGCTCGCCCCTGTTTCACTATTATTACAAGCTGCGAGGACGAGAACAGCACTTGCTACAAAGGCAGTCCCTAATCGTATGGTCATAGCCATCCCCCTTTTTCTTTTTTTCTGTTAATTATGCTAGTTTAGCATGTTGGTACTGTTAGTACAAAAGCGTTTATCCTTGTTCTCCCTCGGTGAGCACAAGCATGGTTAAGGAATACCTCGCTTTTCTAGTTCATTCGCTATTTAGCAGCCAATAAACCCCTCATTCATATGATATAATTCTACAAAAAACAGGCGGTGGCCGTAATTGGTGTTTAAAAGCGAAAAAGGAATCACTTATTCAGTGATCATGTATTCCCTCATGATCGTATTAAGCATTGATATTGTCTTTGACTTGAATGTAGCCGCTTTCCCAGTGCAAAACGCTTTTATAAAAAAGCCAGTATTGGTACTGTTTTTGCTCCTGATTGGTTCGATATTTTTCAGGACAAAGTATGTCCTTAAACCAAAGTCAAAAACCATCGTCGTTGTGTTTGGTTTTTATAAGAAAACAATCAACATCAATACGATTAACGCGATGAGGTTTACAAAGGATTTTTTCGCTTCCCCTGCGCTCTCAAGCAACAAAATTGAAATCGAATACAGTCACTCTAATCTTATTCGAATTTCTCCTAAAGAGAAGCAGTTATTCATAGAACAAGTGAAAAGGATCAATCCTGGTATAAACATAAAGCAAACAAAAAGAAAGTAATAGGATGCTAAAAATCCAGTTCGTCGACGAATCTCTAAGACTGGCTCAACGTTAAAAATCGTTTTCGACTGGGGCGGCTTATCTACCTATGCTTAAAAACCAATCACCTAGCCTGATAAAAAATGAGAGCGTTAGGCTATAAGCCGAGGTTGGGAACGATCTGTTCCCAACCTCTTTACCCATTATTGCGCAATTTAAAACAAACCACTTTCTGTTCTGTCATCTCTAATATAGAAAACTTTACCCCTTCTCGCCCTAATCCTGATTGCTTTGTTCCTCCAAACGGCATCGCATCAATACGGAAATCGGAGCTATCATTGACCATGACACCGCCTGCTTCCAGCTCTCGAATTGCCTGAAAAACAGCATTCATATTCTCTGTAAATAAGCCAGCGTGCAAGCCATATTCCGATTGGTTGGCCCTTTCAATTCCCTCTGCAAGAGACTTGATCTTATAAAGCAAGACCACTGGCCCAAAAATTTCTTCTTTAGCGAGCATGCACTCATCTGGAACGTTTTCAAGAACCGTTGGTTCATAAAAAGCGCCGCTCCGCTTGCCTCCGCATAAAAGGACTGCGCCCATCCGCAGGGCGTCGTCTACCATGAACGCAACACGCTTTGCTTCTTTTTCAGATATAAGGGGTCCCATATCGGTCTTTTCAGATAGTTTCTCACCCATCATGTAAGCACAGGACTGTTTGACAAACAGATCTTTAAAGTGGTCATAAACCTCTGCATGGACGTACAAGCGCTGCACGCCTATGCAGTTTTGCCCCGCTGCCCAGAAGGCACCGCTCACATTTGCTTTTACTGCGTCTTCAATCTGGGCATCTTCGAGGACGATGACTGGTGAATTAGAGCCAAGTTCCATGCTTTTTTTCTTCAAACCTGCCTTTTTGGCAATTTCAAGTCCAGCCTCTATTCCCCCTGTGAAGGAAACCATTCGCACGTCAGAATGGGTGATGAGCACATCGCCAACTTCACTGCCCAATCCGGTCATAACGGACAGAATCCCTTTTGGCAATCCTGCATCCATAAAGGCTTCGGCTAACAAGAGTGCGCTTAATGGCGTTGCTGTTGCCGGTTTTAACACAATCGCATTGCCTGCAGCAATAGCTGGGCCAATCTTATGGGCGACCAAATTCAGAGGGTCGTTAAACGGCGTAATGGCGCCAATGATGCCAAGAGGATGTCGTTCATAATAACCAAAGCGCCCTGTTCCCCCTGGGGACTGGTCAAACGGAATTGTTTCACCCGTTACGCGCCGTGCTTCCTCTGCACATAATCGCAATGTCTCGACACACCGACCCGTCTCCTTCCGCGCTTCGCGAATCGTTTTGCTTCCTTCTGTAGCAATGGTACGTGCAAATCGTTCTTTGTGGGCTTCAACAAAATCGGCAGCTCGATTTAAAATCGCCATTCGCTTGTAAACAGGAAGAGCAGCCGATGCTTTCGCCCCCTCCTTTGCACGAGCAATCGCCTGCTCCATATCTGTTTTTGACGCTTTTGGGACAAGCGCGACCAACTGATCATTTTCTGGATTTCGGACTTCCATTGTCTCGGTCCGGTCTACCCATTCGCCTGCGAGCAACATTTGTTGCCGCCTTAAATCCAGTTTCATTGGACCGCCTCCTTTACTGATTCGTCACTTTTCTATTCTCCTCCATAAAAAAGTGGCAATCGATCAAATCACTTAACAAGGCATAGCCAGTTTCTTTCTTGCCTGCCCCCGCACCTGTCAACGTAATATCCCCCGCTAGGTCGCAGCTGTACGTAATCGCATTCGTGGCACCATCAATTGATGAAAGGGGATGATTTGAATCAAGCAACATCGGTTTGACAGCCGCCTTCACACCGTCAGCGGTTCTTCGAATTGTGCCAAGCATTTTCCAACGCTTCCCTTGCTGTTTCGCGGTCTGAATCTCGGCAGCTGATAACGCCTTTAAACCGACCCGTTCCACATCGCCAGGCGTAAGCGCTTCTCCCATAACGGTATTGGCCAGAATGACGATTTTGTATAAAGCATCGTAGCCTTCCACATCGCTTGTCGGATCGGCTTCAGCATATCCTTTTTCCTGAGCTTGTTTTAAAGCGTCATGATAGGACATGCCGTCTTCCATCTGTGTTAACATATAATTCGTTGTCCCATTTAAAATTCCGTTCACTTCCGTAAACGTATTTCCAATGAGTGCTGTACGGGCTAAGCGTAAAGCCGGCGTTCCGCTCATAACCGTGCCTTCAAAACCAAGATAGACACCGTTTTCAGCCGCTAACTCTGACAGTTGTTTGTAAGCCATTGCTATCGGCCCTTTATTCGTCATCACTACATGCTTTTTTGCCGCAAATGCCGTTTTGCAGTGTGTGATGGCTGGTTCGCCTGTTTTGATATCCGTAAACGTCGCTTCAACTATGACATCCGCATCGGTCTGCACGATTGTCGTCATTGCATCAAGACCCCTCACAAGCGTAGCGGAATCAGGATAGCCCTCTAATGAGCCAACAGTTGCTGCCAAGTGAAGCACTTTATCGAGATCGAGACCATTTCGATCATACAATGACCCAATTTTAAAATCGGAAATCGCCACTACTTTAGGCGCCATTCCCGTTTGTTGCCTCGTTTTTTCACATTGATTGGCCAAAATTTCTGCCAGTCCTTGGCCGACAACGCCAAAACCAAGAATCGCCAATATCATGGTCGCACTCACTCCTTTTTATTTAAGGCATACGCGCATACGCCTGCCATAAGCGCTGCTCCTTTTGGAAGGCAAGCTTCATCGATTTGGAACTGTGGCGTATGCAAATCAAACTCGCCATGTCGAGGCTGGCAACCTAAGAAAAACAGCGCCGCTTTTGTCGTTTTGGCCATATGGGCAAAATCCTCACTTCCTAACCCGTAAGGCCCAGTAACAATACGATCATTTGGATAAAGATGGTGGGCCGCCTGTTTGATTAGCGCAATCGCCTCACTGTCATTTACGAGCGCCGGCTCGCCACGTTCGACTGTACATGCGCCTTCACCGCCAAACACATTGGCTATAGCAAAAGCATTGCTTACTTCTTCCGTAAGTTTTTTGCGAACATCGTCGTTGTAACAACGGATCGTGCCTTCTACTTCAACGATTTCAGGGATGACGTTGTTTGCTTTGCCGCCATGAATTTGGCCAATGCTAATCACGGCCGGTTCAAGCGGGGAGGAAAAGCGACCAGTCAGTCCGTAAATCGCCGGCAGCACTTGCGAAAGCAACCATATGGCGTCAACGCCTAAATGGGGATACGCTCCGTGCCCCCCGCTGCCTGTAATCGTCCCTTTAAATGCATCAAAGCTGGCCATGCTAGCACCGCTATGAACTTGAATCGCATTCGGGCGCAGCCAAGGACACATATGAAGCGCAAAGGCGATATCGGCTCCAGCCATCGCCCCTGCTTCTATCATATAGATAGCGCCAGTCTTCCCAGCTTCATCCATCTTCTCTTCAGCTGGCTGAAACAAAAAACGGACTGTGCCGTTTAGGAAACCTGCCTGGTGCCGCTCGCTTAATATCGTCGCTGCGCCAAGTAAAATTGCCGTATGGGCGTCATGCCCACAAGCGTGCATCGTCCCTTTTTTGATGCTAGCAAATGAATGTGGCAGTTGTTCCTCGATCGGCAATGCATCCATGTCAGCGCGCAAAACCACGGTTTTCCCTTGCTTTCCGGCAAGTTCAGCAACGACGCCATATCCACCGACTTGTTCCGTTACGACCATCCCCGGCAAACGCCGAAGCACCTGTGCCACAAAAGCAGCCGTTTCCTTTTCTTGAAAGCTACGTTCTGGATGTTTATGCAGGTGGCGGCGCCATGTCATAAGCTGATCTTGCAATTGTTCAGCTCGCTCTCGAATTCCAACAACATTCATTTTCAGACCTCAATTTTGGCAGCCTCGAATGCCTGCTTAAAGTCTGCGATGATGTCCTCTCCATCCTCAATGCCACACGACACGCGAATTAATCCTTCAGGAATGCCCATAGCTGCACGCTCTTGTGGCGTGCATTCGACATGGCTTGTTGTCCGTGCCGGTCCTACTGTCGTTTCAACCGCCCCTAAATTTGCAGCTCGATTGGCAAATGCTAGCTTTGGCAATAAGTGGCGCACTGTATCGACACCGCCAGCAACAGCAAAGCTTAGCATGCCGCCAAAACCAGACATTTGCGCTTTGGCGATTTCGTGGTTAGGGTGGTCAATGAGGCCAGGATAAAAAACGGTTTCGACTTCTTCGACCGTTTGCAAATAGGCAGCTAGCTTCTGGGCATTTTCAGCTTGGCGTTTCACTCGTAATTCAAGTGTTTTCATGCCGCGCAATATCAAATAAGCGGCCCAAGGGTCCATTGTTGCCCCGTTGATTTCCCGATAGTGGTAAATCGCTTCAATCAGAGACTCATCTAAACCGACGACAACCCCTCCAAGGGCATCTGCATGGCCACCTAAAAATTTTGTTGCGCTATGAAGAACGAGATCAGCGCCGAGTGTGAGTGGGTTTTGATTAACTGGCGTGGCAAACGTATTGTCGACGACAACAAGTGCGCCAGCTTGTTTTCCAGCTTCTGCGCAAGCGCGGATGTCAGTAATTTTTACGGTCGGATTGGTTGGCGTCTCTAAATAAACGATCGTGCAGCCTTTAGCCGTTTCTTTTTTAATTTGCTCGACATCCCCTGTTTCACAAAAAACAACCTCGATATTTAACTTTGGCAGAAATTCAGTAAAAATTTTATTGGTGCCGCCATACGTATCTTTAATTGTCACTACGCGGTCTCCTGGCCTTAAAAACGTATAAAGCGTGTTGGAAATAGCCGCCATACCGGTTGAAAAACTAGTTGCTGCATTCGCTTTTTCCAGCACTTTCACTTTATCTTCAAACGCTTGCACAGTCGGGTTTGTATTACGGCCATAAATATGGCCTTTTTTTCTGCCAACAGCCACTTCATACCATTCGTCCATATCGTCATAGCCAAAAGCCACACTCGGAATAACCGGAACTTGTGTCGCTCCGTGAACCAAATAGTCTTTTTCTCCTGCCCATACTGCTTTCGTAGCAAACTTGGCATTGTTCATTTTTGTCATGATAAGCCCTCCAATCGAATTATGAAGCAGATGCATTTGGATCATTGCTCAACAGCTGCCGCGGAAAATCGCAAAGAAGCTCACAGCCATTTTCCGTCACCCGTACCGATTCACTAATTTCGACTCCAAAGTCGTCGTACCACATGCCAGGGATAATATGGAACGTCATATTGGCTTGCAGCACCGTTTTATCTCCCTTTCGAATGCTTGCCGTATGTTCGCCCCAATCAGGTGGATAATTCAATCCAGCTGAATAGCCAATACGTGCTTCTTTTTCGAGTCCGTAGCGCCCAATTGTCTTCCTCCAGACGGCTTCCACTTCTTCGCACGTGACTCCAGGCTTCATCCATGCAAGCACTTCATTGAGCCCTTCAACGGCAATTTTGGCTATATCGACGACACGCTGCTGCGGCTTTCCAATCGTCACTGTTCTTGCGAGTGGAGCATGGTAACGTTGATAGCAGCCAGCTAACTCAATAATGACTGTATCTTCGCTAGGATAGCGTTGGTCAGACCACGTAATATGAGGAGCGCTTGTTTTTACGCCTGACGGCAAGAGTGGGACAATTGCCGGATAATCGCCACCAAACTCCTCTGTCCCGGCAATTTGTGCGTGGTATATGGCTGCAACGACATCGCTTTCCCGTGCGCCTGCATTAATGGCATTCATACCGGCATACATCGCCTTGGCCGCAATTTTGCCTGCGCATTTCATATAGTGGATTTCCATGTCTGACTTGATGATACGCACATAGTTGACAAGGTTAGTCGCGTCGACAAACCGGGCGTCAGCCAAGCGTTGCTTAAGGCGTTCATGTGCTTTTGCCGTGTAGTAATACGTATCTAATTCGACGCCAATGCGGCGGTTGCCTTGGCCAATATCTGCCAGAACTTTGGCGATAAAGTCCATCGGGTGGCGGTCATCCGATTGGACATAATGGTCAGGGTACGGAATAATCCGTTCATGCATTAACCAAGTTGTCTGCTTGGCAACGTTCGCGTCCATGCCCCGCCCAATCCAAATCGGCTGGTCCTCATCGATGAGGACGACTAGCATTTGATGAACATAAAAGCACCAGCCATTATAACCGGATAAATAATTCATATTGGCTGGGTCAGTGAGCAAAAGCACGTCAATGCCTTTTTCACTCATGCTTTCCTTTGTTTTTGCCAAGCGGACCTGATACTCCTCCAATGTGAACGGGAACATGTAAACCAGCCTCCTTTTGAGTAGGTCATTCGTTTCTTTCATTCTACTCATAAGCAGAAGCTATGCAATATTTTGAATGTATGAAAATTCGATCGCTTCTGTAGACATTTTGACGAATCCATCGTGTGACTGGCCATCAATCTGAAAAAGATGGCGTTTCTTACCCGCCATCATCCCTCAAGAAAAAGATAACTCTTATCCAAGAATGTTAGTAGATACTCCTACTATCAGGGTTAACTTATAAACGTAAAAACTCCAACATAAATACAAAAACCAGAAAGAACAAATACAAAGCAAGCTAAAAATGGTCTCTCTTTTTTAAACTCCGAAAGACCAATCGTCAAAATCATCAACCCACTGAAGAGTGTAGCTAAGGGCAGCAAATCATAGGGACGATTTAAACACAAGTCCACCAAAAGGGGATAAGCCTACACGATTCGAATGACACAGGAAGACGGGCATGGCGTTCATTACTCTAGATTGCCGTTTCTGTTTGCTTTAAACGATCTGTTGTTTTATTCGGATGACGGTATATAATTGATTTTCCAAGTAAAGTTAAGATAATCGATAGGAGCGGTACAGTGAAATTTAATATAGCGTATGGTGCATATTGAAAAGCATGTACGCCTAATGTAGCAAAGATAAATACCCCACATGTATTCCATGGAACAAAAACAGACGTCAATGTCCCTCCATCTTCTACTGCGCGCGATAAGTTTTTCGAATGCAACTGTTGGTCTTCGTACGATTTTGCATACATTCTAGCCGGAACAACGATCGAAATATATTGTTCCGAACAAGAAACATTGGTGGCAAAACTGGAAAGAACCGTAGTGATAATTAAACGTTTAGCTGTCTTTGCCAATTTTAAAATTTGCTGAACAATTGCCTGGAGCATGCCAGTGTTTTCAAGTATGCCTCCAAACGTCATCGCCACAATCGTTAAAGAGACGGTGTACATCATGGCCTCAATTCCACCGCCGTTGAATAGTTCATCTATCATATGATTACCTGTGTCAATCACGTATCCGTTCTGAAGTGTAGAGACAGCAATACTCCATGCATCTCCTTGGACATAGATTTGACTGAAAAATCCTAATACGATTCCTACAACCAATGCTGGAATAGCTGGCACTTTAAACATCACGAATACGATTACCGCTAGTGGTACAATTAATAGCCAAGGAGAGAGCACAAAGTTTTCTTGAAGTGAAGCCATGGTTCTTTCTATGTCAGCAAAACTGGCTGTATTTCTCTCTACCTCGTTTCTGCCAAGAAACCAATAAACAATTAGCGAGATCAGAAATGCAGGAATCGTGGACACAAGCATAAATTTAATATGTTCAAACAAGTCTGTCCCAGTTAAGCCAGCAGCAAGATTCGTTGTATCGGATAATGGCGAAAGTTTATCCCCAAAATACGCTCCTGAGATCACCGCCCCAGCGACCATTGCTGCCGGTATTCCCATACTTAAGCCAATCCCCATGCCAGCTACGCCAATCGTTGCCATCGTAGACCATGAACTGCCAATCGACAGAGACACAGCAGCGCATATGACACAGATCGAAACTAAAAAGAAAGACGGACTCATTATTTTTAATCCGTAAAAGACCATTGTTGCTACAATTCCCCCGCCTATCCATGCACCGATCGTTAATCCGACAAGAATAATAATGACAACGGCTGGTAAAGCAAGTTTAATCCCTTTATACATGCTTTCTTCAATATCTTTCCATTTGAAACCTGCTTTTATCGCAATTAATGCAGCTACAGCGGTTCCAATCATCAATGGAATATGGGGGTCTCCTTCTAACCCCACGATTGTCACAGCCATTGCTGTAATCATGATAATGAGTGGCAACAGTGCTAACCAAAACGAAATGTCTTTCTTCATTTTTCTCCCCCTTGTATGTCCCTGACCAACAGGCAAGCGCTTACATTTATGTAGAAAGTATAATAAGAGCTACGCCCATCCCCTAAAATGTGCAGCTTCAGCTGTTTTTCGAATACCGACAATATAAGAAGCGAGTCGCATGTTTACTTGATGTTTTTCGGCTGTTGCAAATACTTTATTCATCGAAGTAATAAGTACGTCACGCATACGATCAGTAACTTCCTCTTTCGTCCAGTAAAATCCTTGGTTATTTTGCACCCATTCAAAATAAGATACGGTTACTCCTCCAGCACTTGCAAGTACATCAGGAATGATTAAAATTCCTCTTTTACTTAAGATTTCTGTTGCTTCCCATGTTGTCGGGCCATTAGCTGCTTCGACAATAATGGACGCTTGAATGTTTGCAGCGTTATCGGCTGTTAGTTGATTAGCGATCGCCGCTGGAACTAAAATATCACATTCTTTTTCCAGCAATTCTTTATTGGAAATTCGATTATGAAATAAATTTGTTACCGAACCAAAACGATCACGACGTTCCAGCAAATAGTCAATATCTAATCCTCCAACATTATATAAAGCACCATGGGCATCGGAAATGCCAACGATTCTAGCTCCTTTTTCCTTCAAAAACTTAGCAAGAAAACTGCCTGCGTTTCCAAACCCTTGGATAATAATTCGAGCATCTTTCAACTCCAAGCCTGTTTTTCGTGCAGCTTCCTCAATGCATATGGTGACGCCTTTTGCCGTTGCTGTTTCCCGACCATGGGATCCACCAAGGACAAGTGGTTTCCCGGTAATAAATCCAGGGGAGTCAAATTCACGGATATGGCTATATTCATCCATCATCCATGCCATAATTTGTGCGTTTGTAAATACATCTGGCGCCGGAATATCTTTTGTCGGGCCAACAATTTGACTAATCGCTCGCACATACCCACGACTTAATCGCTCAATTTCACCTAAAGACATTACACGAGGATCGCAAATAATGCCGCCTTTCCCCCCACCATAAGGCAAGTCTACAATTCCAGCTTTTAAGCTCATCCACATCGATAATGCTTTTACTTCTGTTTCATTGACTTCTGGATGAAAACGCACTCCGCCTTTGGTCGGGCCAACAGCATCATTGTGCTGGGCCCGATAGCCTGTAAATACTTTTGTTTTTCCATTATCCATTCGGATCGGAATACGAACCGTTAGCATGCGTATTGGTTCTTTTAATAATTCATACATTCCATCTGAATAGCCTAGATAGCCAACTGCTTCTTTAATAATTTTCTGTGTTGATTGAAAAAGATCTAATTGGGCTTGCTCCCCTTTTGCTTGAATATGCTCTTTTACTGCTTCCATTTGTCACACCTCATTTAACATGCTTCCTTTTTTGATAGAACATGGTTTATTTTTTCGATAGCCCAATCTAATTCTTCTTTTGTGATGACGAGCGGGGGAGCAAACCGGATCGTGTTTTCATGTGTTTCTTTGCATAATACCCCTGCTTCTTTCAACTGTTCACAATACTGACGGACAGGATGATTGAACTCAACACCGATAAATAATCCTCGTGCTCGAACGGCTGTTAAATCATCATTATCAATTGCCCGTAAAGCTGTTGTGAAATACTCCCCTAATTCTAACGATTTTTTCGCTAAATTTTCTTCCTCAATTACTTCAATTGCAGCTAGAGAAACGGCACAAGCTAACGGATTTCCGCCAAAAGTAGATCCATGTGAACCTGGCGTAAATACATCCATAATGTCTTTGTCAGCAGCAATAGCCGATATTGGAAAAACGCCGCCCCCCAATGCTTTTCCCATTACATAAATATCAGGAACGACATTTTCCCATTCACACGCAAACATCTTTCCAGTTCGTGCAAAACCTGTTTGCACTTCATCGGCAATAAAGAGAATATCGTTTTCCGTACAGAGATCACGAACGGCTTGTAAGTAACCTTCAGGCGGGATAATGATGCCTGCTTCTCCTTGAATTGGCTCTACAATCACAGCCGCTGTATTAGGCGTAATTGCTTCACGAATGGCTTCCACATTCCCATACGCTACCTTTTTTATCCCTGGTACAAAAGGACCGTAATGTTTGGTCGCTCCTGGATCATTCGACAAGGAGATCGCATTTAATGTCCGCCCATGAAAATTGCCTTTGGCTGCAATAATTTCTGCTTTATTGTCTTCTACTCCTTTGACTTCATAAGCCCAGCGACGAGCTGCTTTAATCGCTGTCTCAACCGCTTCTACCCCTGTATTCATCGGCAACACTTTGTCTTTTCCTGTCAATTCCGCGATACGCTTGGTCCATCGGCCAAGCTGGTCATTATGAAAAGCACGGGAAGTCAATGTTACTTTATCGGCCTGTTCCTTTAATGCCTGGATGATCTTTGGATGGCGATGTCCCTGGTTCAAAGCTGAATAAGCGCTAAGCATATCCATGTATTTATTTCCTTCAGGATCCTTCACCCACACTCCTTCTGCCTCGGCAATAACAACTGGCAGCGGATGATAGTTATGCGCCCCATAAGCATTTGTTTGTTCAATAATGTGACCTGATTTTACAATCGTCATAAAAAATTCCTCCTTTTAAGTTATCAATCACAATCGTTTCTATTTTGTACTCACTGTTTTATATGCAAACTTCATGCCAAACGATAAATCCAGATGCTGAAACGGTTTTAACAAGATTGCAGAAAAAATTTTTTGCAGCATTAAAAGAACACACAAAAAAAATTTTTGCACTTTATCGCTTTATCGATTACACTCACTTTTAAAGGAGGGGTATTTTGAAAAAAAATAAAACACAAAAAAATGTAGCGCAAATGAATCATCTATATCAAATGCTAGTAGACGAAATAAATGTTGGTATCCACGTTATTGACCAAAATGGACATACGATTATATACAATAAAAAAATGATGGAAATCGAATCGATGGTAGATACCGATGTGCTCCATAAAAATCTTTTAGAGGTTTTTACATTTCACGAGAATGAACGCAGTACACTTGTACAAGCATTAAAGACAGGGAAAGTAACGAAGGATGTCAAACAAACGTATTTTAATAATAAAGGGGAAGAAATCACAACCATTAACAATACCTTTCCTTTTATCGAAAATGGGGAAATTACAGCTGCTGTGGAAATTGCGAAAGATATTACCCAGCTGGATCATGTCATTAAGAAAAACGTGCTGCGAAAAAGAGAAAGTCATTATACCTTTGAGCAAATTATCGGCAACAGCCAAGCATTTTTAGCAGTTGTAGAAGAAGCAAAACGAGCCGCCCGCACGTCGTCTTCTGTGCTAATCGTTGGGGAAACAGGGACGGGGAAAGAGTTATTTGCCCAAAGCATTCACTATGCCAGCCCAAGATCACACGCCCCTTTTCTAGCACAGAATTGCGCAGCGATCCCTGAAAATTTAATGGAAAGTTTATTATTTGGCACGAAAAAAGGAGCATTTACTGGGGCACTGGATACGCCAGGCTTATTCGAGCAAGCTGATGGCGGAACGTTGCTTCTGGACGAAATAAATTCTCTCGATCCAGCTCTGCAAGCGAAATTATTACGCGTTATTCAGGAAAAAACCATCCGTCGAATCGGCGATACCAAAGACAAAAAAGTCGATGTTCGAATTATTGCTACGATTAATGAAGATCCGATAGATATGATTGCAAAGAATCGCTTACGCAAAGATTTGTACTATCGCCTCAGTGTCGTCACTTTATTTATCCCGCCATTGCGCGAAAGAAAAGAAGACATTCTTCCACTTATCGAGGAATTCATTCACAAGTACAACACGCTATTTCAGATGAATGTAAAGACGATTAGTGAAGAGGCAAAAGCGATTCTGTTCCAGCACGATTGGCCGGGAAATGCGCGAGAACTTGAACATACGATTGAAGGCACAATGAATTTAATTAGTGATGAAACAGAGATTCACATACACAACCTGCCGTTTCGATTACGCAATCGCTATCAGAAAGAAGGTAAAGACACGGAAACAGGCAACGTGCCTACAAAAACATTACAAGAAAAAATGGCAGAGATCGAAAAGCTCTATATTTTACAAGCGTTAAGAGAAAACAACAACAACGTTTCCCAAACTGCAAAAATTCTTGGCATGAGCAGACAAAATCTCCAATATCGGCTGAAAAAGTTTCACCTTTCATTGAAGTAATTACGTTGCCCTACAGTCATCCACCAGTTCGTGTGTGAACTTAGCGATACGAAGAGGCGGCAAAGTGGCCATCCCCGACAGGAGATACGCTCGCCTCTCCATGGAAAGCCCGTGTAATACAGATGGTGGTCGAACAACGTTGCAATTAGTCAGACTGATTGCAAGTGCCTATCAGATGAGAAAATATAGGTATAAACAGTAGTTTAGTGCAATGGAACAACAGTTTTAAAGCATTGCGTGAAGCAACGGTCTAAGAGTTAGGCGTTTGCATGTGGTGTTGGATCATCGATATGCGAATGCTAAGATCAAGCAAAAAGACATCATCCGGATTCGCCAGAGATAAATGAGTCAGCGCCTCAATTTTCCGAAGCCGATATAGCAGTGATTGGCGGTGCAAATGAAGAAAGCGCGCTGTCTGCGTCACTTTGTTTTGGTTTCTTTGGTATGCGACAAATGTGCCGACTAAGTCCATTTGCCTTTGCTCATCGTAGGCAAACAACGGTGCTGCATAATCTAACACGAGGCTTCGCAGTTCTGGCTCTTGCCCAATTTTATAAAGGACACGGTCAATGCGCGTATCTGTATAAAAAATCCGGCTTCCTTGCCCTTTTCTGCCGATGCCGAGCAATAATGCCTGTTTCGCTTCTTGATACCGGTCTTCAAATGCATAGGTGTTTATTTGCTGGTCACCAATTCCCCACGTTATTTCGACGTCGGGAAGCAAATGGGCCAAACGGCGATCAAGCAAGTCAAGAAAACCATTGACTATCGTCTGGTAATCATCACAGGGAACAGCTAAATAGATCAATAGCTGCCCATCCATAAACGTCGACATCGTTTCCCGTTCAACGGTTACGCCTGCATAGTAGATCTCTTCCTCGATATAATGGACCATGCTTAGTTGCCAGTCTTTAAAGGAGGCTACTTGATCAGAACGGCTATACAGCTCTTCCATATTGTGCAGCATTCCTACTATCGCGATATATGGAACGGAAACCTCATATCCTAGCGCTTCAGCCCGTGTTTTAAGTTGTGCTTCCGTTTCAATCGAACCGTGGGACAAGTCGGCGACGAAATGATTGCGCATACGTGCTTCCGTTTCTTGCACTGTGTTCTCTTGCAGAAACCAAAATGCAGCGGCTGTCCCGGCATGTTCAAGCAATATAAAGGCTGTCGCTAGGTCGCTTGAAGCCATTTTATCTCTATTGACGGCAAATACATACCCTTGAATCTGCTCATTTGCTTGGATGATCGGCAATATATGGACGTCTGTGCCATCTGTATGGAGCGTTTGGATTTTTCGTTCAAGGGGGTGGTGCTCACTTTCCTGGTCGCTTGTGCGCATTTGTTTATACACTTGACTAACTAGGCCTGCTACCGGTTCAGCCCCATGGCTTTTCCCTTTTATTCGCCCTTGGGCATCCGTGATGACAATGGGTACGGCAGCATAGCCAGCAACATGTTCAGCTAGAGCAGACAAGTGGTTCCCAGCAAGCATTAAAGACAAGAGTTCCTGCTGTACCTTTTGGGTAAATTGCCAATCGTCCTGCTTTGAATCAACAAGCTTGGCGGTAACTGCTTGTGTAATGTCAGCAAAGCGGATCTCCCATGGCAAAAAAAGAATCGGAAACTGCGCATTCTCTGCAAGGGCGCGGACATCTTCGGACAATTCGAACACAAACCGGCCGATCGCAACCGCAAGCCCCGACGCTTCCGACTTAATCACATCTTGCACAAAGGAATAAAACGCCTTCGGCTCTTGGGTGCAGCCGATGCCAGTCGTAAGGACAAGCTCATTTTGCCTGATAAAGTTTTCCACTGGTGCTTCCGTAATCGACACCCATTCGACTTGTCGGTAAGGCAACTGTTCTTGTGCAGTCTTAATGATAGCAGGCTTCATAATGTCCAATTCCATTACTTGCGCCAATGTAATCTTCATTCAACCCACCCCCATTTGGAATCGTTACCGATATAAATCGGGCCGCCTGCTTGAAAACACCGGCACTCTCTCCCGCACTTCAGCAGCTTTGCTAAAATCAACTTTACATTGAAGCCATTCTTCTTCAGTGCCGCTGCCTTCGACGATAATTTCCCCCCACGGGTCAATTACCATCGATGTGCCTGCATAAGCAGTTCCATTGTGGCTGCCGACGCTATTGCAAGAAAGGAGATAAAACTGATTTTCAATTGCTCTGGCTTGCTGCAATGCCTTCCAGTGCATCGCACGCGCTAACGGCCATTCAGCAACAATAAAAAGCACTTCTGCCCCTTCTAATGCAAGACGGCGCGCTAACTCGGGAAAACGCAAATCATAGCAAATCAGGACCGCCATTTTGACACCATCTAATTCAAATAAGGCAGGTGGCACGCTTCCGCCTTGCATGTAAGCAGGTTCATTCAGCATAGGGACAAGGTGGACTTTGTCGTACGTGTAGACAAGCTTGCCCTGCGCATCGATGACAAGCGCTGTATTGTAAATGCCGCCGTCTTTCTTTGTTGCAATCGAACCGGCGACCATATGAATGCGATGCGTTCGCGCGAGTTGTTGCAAAAATGCAATCGTCTCCTTTCCCTCTTCTTCCGCCAGTTCGCCAAGGTCCTCAAGCTGATACCCAGTCGTCCATAATTCAGGCAACACGATCGTAAGCGGCCGCTCTTGTTGCTCGCGGCATAGTTGCTCAACCCACGTTTTAACACGTTCTCGGTTCTGGCCTGGCTTTCCTGCTAATACTTCCATTTGGAAAACAGCGACATGCATCGTTTTTAGCTCCTTTGTAAAAAGCTGCAGCACGAGCACGCTGCAGCTTTCTTTTTCTTTATGAAAGAACGTTCACATTACCCATATATGGCCGCAGTGCTTCCGGGATGACAATGGAGCCATCTTCTTGCTGGTAATTTTCAAGAATGGCCGCTACCGTACGGCCAACCGCTACCCCTGAACCATTGAGCGTATGGACATACTCAGGCTTGCTTTTTGGATCGCGACGGAATTTGATATTGGCACGCCTTGCTTGGAAGTCACCAATATTGGAGCACGAAGAAATTTCACGATACGTATTGGCGCTCGGCATCCATACTTCCAAATCGTACGTTTTCGTAGAGGCAAAGGTCAAATCTCCTGTACACAACGTAACGACCCGGTAAGGCAATCCTAAGCGCTTCAACACGTTTTCAGCGTGTGTTGTCATGATTTCGAGCTGGTTGTTGGAATCCTCCGGCAATGAAAAACGAACAAGCTCTACTTTGTTAAATTGGTGTTGGCGAATGAGCCCCCGTGTATCGCGACCAGCAGAACCAGCTTCAGAGCGGAAATTCGTGCTGTAGGCGTTATAAGCAATCGGGAGCTGCTCTCCTTGCAGCACTTCCCCGCGATGCAAGTTCGTGACCGGCACTTCTGCAGTCGGGATCAAAAAATAATCTTCTTCGCTAATTTTAAAAACATCTTCCTCAAATTTAGGCAACTGCCCTGTGCCAATCATACTTGCGCGATTGACGATATAAGGAGGCAGCACTTCCGTATAGCCATGCTCAGTTGCATGCATATCCATCATAAAATTAATGAGCGCTCGTTCTAAGCGTGCCCCGAGCCCTTTATAAACTGTAAACCGGCTACCTGTCACTTTTGCGGCACGCTCAAAATCAAGAATATCGAGCGCTGTTCCCAGTTCCCAATGAGGCCGCGGCTCAAACGAAAAGTCAGGCACTTCTCCCCATTTACGCTCTTCCCGGTTATCCTCTTCCGATTCGCCATAAGGGATGTCTTCCTGTGGGATATTCGGAATTGTGAGCAAGAGCGCTTCTAATTCCGTTTCGATGCTGCGGAGCTGCTCATCTTGCTCTTTAATCCGTTCTGAGACTTGTTTCATTTCCGCAATGAGCGAATCAGCATCTTTTTTGTCTCTTTTTAGGGCAGCAATTTGCTCAGATACGTCATTTCGTTTGCTTTTTAGCTCTTCGACTTCCTGTATCATTGTGCGGCGTGAAGCATCCAATTGAGAGAAGCGTTCAAGCCCCTCTATCGTGCCGTTACGTCTTTCTAGCTGCGCTTTCACGCCCTCAAAATCGCTGCGCAATTTTTTCACGTCTAACATCTAAACGACCTCCTCGTTACTCCTATCCATTTTACCAAAATTCATAGGAGAAAGAAAAGCACACAAGCAGGGCATACGCCCTGCTTGTGATCGACTGTCCGTTGTTTTCTTATCCCTTGATGCTATTTGTCCATTAGCTTAAATTTAACTGAACCAACCGCTAATGGTGTCAGAAACGCTGGACCATAAATTTGAAAAGAAACCGCCAATTCCTCTCATCGACATAGTGAACCAGCCTGCTTCCTCCACATCTGCTGCTGCAACGAGTTCAATCCCGCTTTGCTGGCTGCCTGGAAGATATTCAACTGGCTCGTCCATGATGACTTTTAATGTCCCCACCGTTTCTCCCTCTTCTATAGGAGCGACAAGTTCTCCGTTTTCATTCGTTTTGCTTTCATCCAGTTCAATTTCAACGGAGTAGTTTTCGTTCTGCCCTTTTCCGAGCATAAAAGTTAAATCGCGGTCAGTCACGAGTTGGATTTCTTTTTCTTTCCCGCGCGCTACAGGAACGACACCGCCTTCCGGTTCCGTTCCAGCATCCATGATCCGGTGCTCTTCAAATTGATTAAACCCGTAATCGAGCAGTTTTTTCGTCTCGTTAAAACGGTCATCCCGGGTATCTGTTCCCATTACTACAGTAATGAGACGGACACCATCACGTTCAGCCGTTGCCGTAAAACTATTGCCTGCAGCATCCGTATATCCTGTTTTCAGGCCATCTACCCCTTCATAATAATGGGGGCTGTTTGGTAGCATCCAGTTCCAATTTTGCATGTCAATTTTTTCTTCTGGCCCTGAATCAAATACAGCTTCAGGCACACTTGCCGTATCAAGCACTTCAGGGAAATCTTTCAACAAATGATACGCAAGTTGTGCAACAGAACGGGCAGAAAGCGTCGTTTCCCCGTCGGCTGGCGTCCCCTCTGGATGCTCACCTTGCAAGTCAGCATTGTTTAGGCCACTCGCGTTAATAAACTCATACTTTTCGAGCCCTAGCTCTTCTGCTTTTTCATTCATTTTGGCGACAAACTGAGCTTCCGTACCAGCCACATGCTCAGCTAACGCCATCGTCGAAGCATTTGCCGAATAAATCGCCATTGATTCATACAGATCTTTTACGGTATACGTATAATCCTGGCGCAATGGAACATTGGATAGCTCTCTTTGGTGGGATAATGGAAGCAAATGATCGGTTATCGTTACTTCATCTTCCCAAGAGATGTCACCATTGGCGATTGATTCAAGCACTATGTACTCGGTCATCATTTTTGTCATGCTGGCAATCGCCAATTGCTCATCGCTATTTTGTTCAAATAAAATTTGTCCAGTATCGGCATTAACGACAATCGCTGCACTGGCATCTACTGTTAAAGACTGCGCATTCGCAGGCTTAATTGGTCCTAGTACGAAAGCAAGCATAGCCAATGCAGCCATAATACGCATTGTCCAGCTTGGTAAACCCTTTTGTTTCACCTTTACACCCCCGCTTGTATAACACACATTTGCTATTTTAACATGGTGACACCAAAAAAAATAGATAGGGAAGTCCCTATCTATCGGTAAAAAAATGTGGAATTTTTTACAATGTATAGTTTGGTGCTTCTTTGGTGATTTGCACATCATGAGGATGGCTTTCCCGTAAACCAGCAGCGGTAATACGGATGAACTGACTATTTTCCCGCAACTCATCAATTGTCGGTGTGCCGCAATAGCCCATGCCAGCCCTGATGCCACCAACTAATTGGTGCACAGTGTCAGCTAGAGGGCCTTTGTAGGACGTTCTTCCCTCAATTCCTTCTGGTACAAGCTTTTGGTTATTTTCTTGGAAATAACGGTCTTTGCTTCCCTTTTCCATTGCTCCAAGTGAACCCATGCCACGGTAAACTTTATATTGGCGCCCTTGATAGATCTCTGTTTCTCCAGGGCTTTCGCTCACACCAGCAAGCAAGCTACCAAGCATGACAGCATGTCCACCGGCGGCAAGTGCTTTTACGATGTCACCTGAATATTTAATGCCGCCGTCAGCAATAATCGGCACGCCGTGTTTTCTTGCCTCTGTCGCACAATCGTAAACAGCTGTTATTTGCGGAACGCCGATTCCTGCCACAACCCTTGTTGTACAAATAGATCCAGGACCAATGCCAACTTTTACTACACTGGCACCTGCTTCAATTAGTGCCCTTGTCCCTTCAGCTGTAGCTACATTTCCTGCAATGATCGTCAGGTCAGGGTAGTCATTGCGAACTTGTTTAATTTTATCCAGAACGCCTTTTGAGTGGCCATGAGCAGTATCAATCACAATCGCATCTACGCCTGCCTTTACGACAGCGGCAATGCGAGCATCGGCATCAGCAGACACGCCAATCGCTGCCCCGACAAGCAAACGCCCTTGCTTGTCTTTTGCAGAATTCGGGAATTCAATCACTTTTTCAATATCCTTGATTGTAATGAGCCCTTTTAAAATGCCATTGTCATCGACAAGAGGCAGTTTTTCAATTTTATGCTGTTGCAATATTTTCTCTGCTTGTTCAAGTGTTGTCCCTACAGGCGCTGTTACAAGCCCTTCTTTTGTCATGACGTCGTCAATTTTGATCGAGTAGTCCTCAATAAAGCGCAAATCCCGGTTCGTTAAAATGCCAACAAGTTTTTGCTCCTCATTCACAATTGGCACACCTGAGATCCGGTATTTTCCCATTAAATGCTCCGCGTCAAATACTTGGCGATCGGGAGTAAGAAAGAACGGATCAGTAATAACACCACTTTCAGACCGCTTCACTTTATCGATTTGCTCAGCTTGTTCTTCGATGGACATGTTCTTATGGATAATGCCGATGCCGCCTTCTCGGGCAATCGCAATCGCCATTTCCGATTCTGTCACTGTATCCATCCCCGCACTTAAAATTGGGATATTCAATTTCACATTCTCGCTTAATTTCGTGGCAACTGAAACATCTCTTGGCAACACTTCCGACTTAGCCGGCACCAAGAGAACATCATCAAACGTCAATCCTTCTTTTTGAAATTTTGTTTCCCACATTTATACTAGCTCCCCTCAAACGCCTGAAAATATTATTAGTAGCTTAACAATTGGGCAAACTACTGTCAAGACAAGGGTTTAAGTAGTACTTTTCTGAATTCAGTGCGCAAAAAAATGGGAGTGTATATAAAGTGGAGCGTTTAACTTTTTTTGATTCAGCATCTTTTACGCGGAACTATTTATTTGAGTGTTATCAAAGCCACTCATACGATGATGCATCCTCTATGAGTTACCAAAATTGTTACCGATTTATGTACCAATTGCAGCATGGTTGTTTGTACTTAGCCCAAGCGCAAATTGCTCCTTTCGCGATTAAGCCCATGCTTTTATTTTATGGCCTTTCACAGCTAATCAAGTCATGTGTTTTATCTGTTGACCCTTATTACCCTGAAAATGCTGCTGTGCTCGCTCATGGCATCACAACGAGGAAAAGAAAGAAGCAAGGCTACTCTTTTTTAGAAGACGAAGTGAAGGAGCAACGGAACGGCCTTTACCCTCTCATGATTGAGAAATTGTTTCACATGGAACATTCGGAGAATAAATACGCAATGAAAACTTTACTTAAGCAACTTCCTGATATGCATGCTTGTTTTGCATTCCTGGTTCATGAAGAACCTTTTATGAAAGGAAAATGGGCTGCCGCCGATAAGATGGTTTTCGAGCCGACCTTGCTTGACCTGTATCATATGACTGCTAACCGCTTTCAACAATACGCACTCGAGCAAATGCGTAAGCTCGTGCCAAAGACGCGAGCAATTACCGTAGTAGAAACAAAAAAACAAGTAGAAATCCGCTTTGCAAACGCCCAAGCAGCCAGAAATGCGGCTCCCCCTTTTCATTTTGATAATGATGGCTCCCCCCTCATCCACCGTTCAAAAGCCAATCACTTGCCATTGCCTGAGTTGGCTATTTACTATCTCGTGCTTTATAACTTGAGCATGATCTGCCGTTATGAAACAGAATGGTGGGGAGAACGAATCCATACAATGGATTGCGATGAGATCCCTTTTATTAAACAATTTCTAGAGACCGTCCAAGCACGGACAAAGAAGCTTATCGAACGTCAGCTATTTCAATTAATAAGCGTTTAGCTCTGCTTCTCCGAAGCAGTCGCTCTTTTGCTTCCTGCATATAACAAAAGCCCGGCAACGTCCTGGCTCCGGGATCATTTTCTACGGGGAAGTGGGGCACGGGGTTTTTTCTAGGATGTTTTTCATGTTGTTTTACAAATGATCCCTACGTCTCACAGGAGGACACGATGCTTTTCTGTGATGTCTATTCACGTAGTTTTTTTATAGGAGCTTATCTCCATATACTCTTAATAACCATTTAACTCTGCTTCTTCGAAGCAGCACTCTTTTGCTTCCTGCCCATGACAAAAAAGACACCTATTCAGGTGTCTTTACTGTTGCCCGGCAACGTCCTGGCTCCGGGATTATTTCCTACGGGGATGTGGGGCATGGGTCTTTTTCAATGATGCTTTTCACGCTGTTCTACGAAAATGATCCCTACGTCTCACAGGAGGACACGATGCTTTTCCAGTGAAGCCTATTCACGTAGTTTTTTTATAGGAGCTTATCTCCATATACTCCTAATTAAGCATTTAACTCTGCTTCTTCGAAGCAGCACTCTTTTGCTTCCTGCCCATAACAAAAAAGACACCTATTCAGGTGTCTTTACTGTTGCCCGGCAACGTCCTACTCTCGCGGGAGGAAGCCTCCAACTACCATCGGCGCAAAAGAGCTTAACGGCCGTGTTCGGCATGGGAACGGGTGTGACCTCTTTGCCATTGTCACCGGACTCTACTTCAGATAAGCTTTGGATTTCTTCGAGCACTCCGGCCCTCGAATTCCTGCTTGTCTTCGTAGTTTTTTTATCTTCAGAGTGATCTGAAGGGTATAGAAAGAATCGGTGATTCTTTCAAAACTAAATCCGAAATAGACTCAATTGTCAAGAATGTGTATAGGATAAGTCCTCGACCGATTAGTATCAGTCCGCTCCACGTGTCGCCACGCTTCCACTTCTGACCTATCAACCTCATCATCTCTAAGGGGTCTTACTGGCTTACGCCATGGGAAATCTCATCTTGAGGGGGGCTTCATGCTTAGATGCTTTCAGCACTTATCCCGTCCATACGTAGCTACCCAGCGATGCTCCTGGCGGAACAACTGGTACACCAGCGGTATGTCCATCCCGGTCCTCTCGTACTAAGGACAGCTCCTCTCAAATTTCCTACGCCCGCGACGGATAGGGACCGAACTGTCTCACGACGTTCTGAACCCAGCTCGCGTGCCGCTTTAATGGGCGAACAGCCCAACCCTTGGGACCTACTTCAGCCCCAGGATGCGACGAGCCGACATCGAGGTGCCAAACCTCCCCGTCGATGTGGACTCTTGGGGGAGATAAGCCTGTTATCCCCAGGGTAGCTTTTATCCGTTGAGCGACGGCCCTTCCATACGGCACCGCCGGATCACTAAGCCCGACTTTCGTCCCTGCTCGACTTGTAGGTCTCGCAGTCAAGCTCCCTTCTGCCTTTGCACTCTACGAATGATTTCCAACCATTCTGAGGGAACCTTTGGGCGCCTCCGTTACTGTTTAGGAGGCGACCGCCCCAGTCAAACTGCCCACCTGACAATGTCCCTGGCCCGGATCACGGGTCGAGGTTAGAATGCCAGCACCATCAGGGTAGTATCCCACCGACGCCTCCACCGAAGCTAGCGCTCCGGTTTCCAAGGCTCCTACCTATCCTGTACAGATGATACCAACACTCACTATCAAGCTACAGTAAAGCTCCATGGGGTCTTTCCGTCCTGTCGCGGGTAACCTGCATCTTCACAGGTACTATAATTTCACCGGGTCTCTCGTTGAGACAGTATCCAAGTCGTTGCACCATTCGTGCGGGTCGGAACTTACCCGACAAGGAATTTCGCTACCTTAGGACCGTTATAGTTACGGCCGCCGTTTACTGGGGCTTCAATTCAGAGCTTCTCCCGCAAGGGATGACCCTTCCTCTTAACCTTCCAGCACCGGGCAGGTGTCAGCCCCTATACTTCGCCTTACGGCTTCGCAGAGACCTGTGTTTTTGCTAAACAGTCGCTTGGATCCTTTCACTGCGGCTCTCTCGGGCGGTTAACCCTACTAGAGCACCCCTTCTCCCGAAGTTACGGGGTCATTTTGCCGAGTTCCTTAACGAGAGTTCTCCCGAGCGTCTTAGAATTCTCTTCTCGCCTACCTGTGTCGGTTTGCGGTACGGGCACCTGTATTCTCACTAGAGGCTTTTCTCGGCAGCGGAGGATCAGGGATTTCGGACCCGAAGGTCCTTCACGGTCACAGCTCAGCCTTACGGAACACGGATTTGCCTATGTTCCAGCCTCGCATGCTTCGACGCGCACAGCCAGCGGCGCGCTCACCCTACCTTTCTGCGTCCCCCCATCGTTCAAACGAATACGAGGTGGTACAGGAATATCAACCTGTTGTCCATCGCCTACGCCTTTCGGCCTCGGCTTAGGTCCCGACTAACCCTGAGCGGACGAGCCTTCCTCAGGAAACCTTGGGCTTTCGACGGATAGGATTCTCACCTATCTTTTCGCTACTCATACCGGCATTCTCACTTCCAAGCACTCCACCAGTCCTCACGATCTGGCTTCGCTGTCCTTGGAACGCTCCCCTACCCAATCCCATACGGGATTGCCATAGCTTCGGTGATACGTTTAGCCCCGGTACATTTTCGGCGCAGAGTCACTCGACCAGTGAGCTATTACGCACTCTTTCAATGATGGCTGCTTCTAAGCCAACATCCTGGTTGTCTGGGCAACTCCACATCCTTTTCCACTTAACGTATACTTGGGGACCTTAGCTGATGGTCTGGGCTGTTTCCCTCTTGACTACGGATCTTAGCACTCGCAGTCTGACTCCCGAGTTAAAGTCATTGGCATTCGGAGTTTGACTGAATTCGGTAATCCTGTGGGGACCCCTCGTCCAATCAGTGCTCTACCTCCAAGACTCATCACTCGAGGCTAGCCCTAAAGCTATTTCGGGGAGAACCAGCTATTTCCGAGTTCGATTGGCATTTCACCCCTACCCACACCTCATCCCCGCAATTTTCAACTTGCGTGGGTTCGGGCCTCCAGTCGGTGTTACCCGACCTTCACCCTGGACATGGGTAGATCACCCGGTTTCGGGTCTACGGCATCGTACTAAAGGCGCCCTATTCAGACTCGCTTTCGCTGCGGCTCCGCTTCATCAGCTTAACCTTGCACGATACCGTAACTCGCCGGTTCATTCTACAAAAGGCACGCCATCACCCGTTAACGGGCTCTGACTAGTTGTAGGCACACGGTTTCAGGATCTCTTTCACTCCCCTTCCGGGGTGCTTTTCACCTTTCCCTCACGGTACTGGTTCACTATCGGTCACTAGGGAGTATTTAGCCTTGGGAGATGGTCCTCCCGGATTCCGACGGGGTTTCACGTGTCCCGCCGTACTCAGGATCCACTCTGGAGGAAACGAAGTTTCAGCTACAGGGCTGTTACCTTCTTCGGCCTGCCTTTCCAGACAGTTCACCTACTCCGTTTCTTGATCACTCCGTTGTTGAGTGTCCTACAACCCCAAGAGGCAAGCCTCTTGGTTTGGGCTGTTTCCGTTTCGCTCGCCGCTACTCAGGAAATCGCATTTGCTTTCTCTTCCTCCGGGTACTTAGATGTTTCAGTTCCCCGGGTCTGCCTCTCGACATCCTATGTGTTCAGATGCCAGTACCATCCCATTACGGATGGTGGGTTCCCCCATTCGGAAATCTCCGGATCGAAGCTTACTTACAGCTCCCCGAAGCCTATCGCGGTTCGTCGCGTCCTTCATCGGCTCCTAGTGCCAAGGCATTCACCGTGCGCCCTTTCTAACTTATCCTTTTTTGCTTCAGATAACCGTCACATCTCTTCGTCTGGTTCATGCTTCTCAGTCGGTCACGTAGGCAACTACGCTCCCTCCTTCGAACATTTCCCATCCTCGACCTGCTTGGTTCTCTTCGCAAAAATAAAAAATACATAAAAAAGGTATGCATTGAATTCTTGACGTCTCGTTCAAACAGTTATACAACCGATGAACAAAGATCAATTTGAGTTATTTCTGGATTTAGTTTTCAAAGAACCTGAGAGTGAGTCCTCTCAAAACTGAACAAGGCTACTGATTTCAATCCCATCATGTAACACTTCTCAGTTTATGCTTCGTGCTGCCTTGCGACGAGTAATCGCAGGAGCAATAGCATTTAATCGAGAGTTTTGAGTCCTCTCAAAACTGAACAAATAGCCTAAGCGCTATATGACCAGAAGGTCATACATCGACTAGAGTAAAAACTCCATAGAAAGGAGGTGATCCAGCCGCACCTTCCGATACGGCTACCTTGTTACGACTTCACCCCAATCATTTGTCCCACCTTAGGCGGCTGGCTCCAAAAGGTTGCCTCACCGACTTCGGGTGTTACAAACTCTCGTGGTGTGACGGGCGGTGTGTACAAGACCCGGGAACGTATTCACCGCGGCATGCTGATCCGCGATTACTAGCAATTCCGGCTTCATGCAGGCGAGTTGCAGCCTGCAATCCGAACTGAGAATGGCTTTATGGGATTGGCTTCACCTCGCGGTTTCGCTGCCCTTTGTACCATCCATTGTAGCACGTGTGTAGCCCAGGTCATAAGGGGCATGATGATTTGACGTCATCCCCACCTTCCTCCGGTTTGTCACCGGCAGTCACCTTAGAGTGCCCAACTCAATGCTGGCAACTAAGATCAAGGGTTGCGCTCGTTGCGGGACTTAACCCAACATCTCACGACACGAGCTGACGACAACCATGCACCACCTGTCACTTTGCCCCCGAAGGGGAAGCCCAATCTCTTGGGTGGTCAAAGGATGTCAAGACCTGGTAAGGTTCTTCGCGTTGCTTCGAATTAAACCACATGCTCCACTGCTTGTGCGGGTCCCCGTCAATTCCTTTGAGTTTCAGCCTTGCGGCCGTACTCCCCAGGCGGAGTGCTTAATGTGTTAACTTCGGCACTACGGGCATCGAAACCCCTAACACCTAGCACTCATCGTTTACGGCGTGGACTACCAGGGTATCTAATCCTGTTTGCTCCCCACGCTTTCGCGCCTCAGCGTCAGTTACAGACCAGAGAGTCGCCTTCGCCACTGGTGTTCCTCCACATCTCTACGCATTTCACCGCTACACGTGGAATTCCACTCTCCTCTTCTGCACTCAAGCTCCCCAGTTTCCAATGGCCGCTCGGGGTTGAGCCCCGAGATTTCACATCAGACTTAAGAAGCCGCCTGCGCGCGCTTTACGCCCAATAATTCCGGACAACGCTTGCCACCTACGTATTACCGCGGCTGCTGGCACGTAGTTAGCCGTGGCTTTCTGGTGAGGTACCGTCAAGGTACCGCCCTATTCGAACGGTACCGCTTCTTCCCTCACAACAGAGCTTTACGACCCGAAGGCCTTCCTCACTCACGCGGCGTTGCTCCGTCAGACTTTCGTCCATTGCGGAAGATTCCCTACTGCTGCCTCCCGTAGGAGTCTGGGCCGTGTCTCAGTCCCAGTGTGGCCGATCACCCTCTCAGGTCGGCTACGCATCGTTGCCTTGGTAAGCCGTTACCTTACCAACTAGCTAATGCGCCGCGGGCCCATCCCTTAGTGATAGCCGAAGCCATCTTTCACCCTCTCTCCAGGTGGAGAAAGGGTTTATCCGGTATTAGCTCCGGTTTCCCGGAGTTATCCCAGTCTAAGGGGCAGGTTGCCCACGTGTTACTCACCCGTCCGCCGCTAAGTTTCAAAAAGCAAGCTTCTTGAAACTCCGCTCGACTTGCATGTATTAGGCACGCCGCCAGCGTTCGTCCTGAGCCAGGATCAAACTCTCCGTTAAAAAGTAGTTTGACTTGCTCATTGCACAACCGAAGTTGTGGCTCACTATGATTGACGAGATACCTTGTATCTCTTTTTACGCTTGGCTTTTGTTCAGTTTTCAAAGGACTCGTTTGTCGCCGTTCTCTCTTGGCGACTCAATTAATATATCATGTTTGTTAAATAGCGTCAACTATTTCAGGAAAATAATTTGTGGTTTTTTAAAGTAATGCTTGTAAACTATAAAAGACGGCCTTAGCGGTACTTAGTTGGAACTGGCCGTCCGTATAGTTACTTCCCAATATCTTAATATCTTAGCTTATAATTCTTTAGATTTTTCCCTAGTAGGTAAAAACTGTTGTTCCTGTTTTTCATAAAACCATAGTAATTTCCTTACGAATTTAAGACGAGGGACCATAAAAGAAACCATTAAAGCTGAAACGATACTAATTAGCGCCCCGACTAAGACATCTGCAGGATAGTGCACACCCACCCAAATACGAGAAAGGCCAACAAAAAAAGCAACCGTCATCCATATGTAACTCCATCTTTTTCGATATATGCAGAAAGTTGTACAAAACGCAAAGAATAAAATGGTATGGTCGCTCGGAAAGGAATTATCTACTGCTTTCTCTATTAATTGATTTACATTAGACAATTCCGCAAATGGTTGATTATTTGCATGTAACTTCCCAGCAATTTTCCCGATAACCTCGGCAACAATAAAGGCTATAATAGCCGAAATTATCATCATCCTATTTTCCCTTATCCTAGTAAACCAGAACATTAAAACAATTAAAGCAAGAACAAAAACCATATATTCAGCTATAAATATAAAAGTATCGTTTAGATATGTATGTTCTTTACCAAAATCATTAATTAGTCTAAACAAATCAACATTCATTTGAAATAAATCCATGATTATGCCTCTCCTTGAATTTTATATTGATATAGGAGAAGTATAAGCAATGTGTTGTTAGTTAATAATCGATTTTCCTTACGTAAACCTTACAATTATGCAATACTACTCTTACAATTATGTAATAAAATTTAAGTTATTTTTATTCTTACACTATTTTGCTTCTTCGTTTAATGACATATCTATCTAAAAAAGAGACCGTTGTTTTCAACATCCTCCAACAGTCCCCATAAAATTTAGTTTAATGTATTCATGCAGCTCGTGCAGTTTCCTAGACTAGACAGGAAGCTTTTGCTTTATGAATTCGTCGATTGCCCGCCATCTACATGGAGAACTTGCCCTGTCACAAACCGGGAATCATCAGATGCCAAATAGACGTAAGTAGGCGCTAATTCAAATGGCTGCCCTACCCGGTTAAAGACATTGTCCCCTGGAAGGGCATTATTGTCAGCGGAGAAACTAGCGGGAATGAGCGGTGTCCATATTTTCCCTGGAGCGACGGCGTTTACGCGGATCCCTTTATCGCCAATTTGTTTGGCAAGTGCACGGGTCCATCCGACAATCGCCCCTTTTGTCGCCGTATAATCTACAAGCTGAGGCTCTCCGACATAGGTAACGACCGATGTCGTTCCAATAATAGAACTGCCTGCCTTTAAATGTGGAAGGGCTGCGCGCGTTAAATAAAAGTGGGAATAAAAATTGACTTTAAATGTATGGTCAAATTGTTCATCAGTAATATCGACGATGGAGTGTTGTGGAAATTGAATGCCGACGTTATTGCAAAGAATATCGATTTTCCCAAATGCTTCGATCGTTTTCGCAACAATTGTTTCACACATCTGCTTTTCACTGACGTCGCCAGGCAAAAGCAAACAACGTTGCCCCAATTCTTCAATCCGCTTTTTCGTGCGCTGGGCATCTTCATGTTCATCCAAATAGCTAATTACTACATCTGCACCTTCTTTGGCAAAGGCAATTGCTGCCGCAGCGCCGATGCCACTGTCGCCACCAGTAATGATTGCCGTTTTCCCTGTTAATTTTCCGCTTCCTTGTACATTTGGGTTTTCAATAATGGGTTTTGGTACCATTAACCGTTCAACGCCAGGGTGCTTTAATTGCCTTTGTTCTGGAGCCGCCAGTGGAATGTCTTCGTAACGTGTGATTTTTCCATAGTATGGATATTGGGGATAGGGTTTTGTTTGCTTATGGCGTTCAAACCAGTCTTGTAGCGCTTTTATTTCCTTTTCTTTAAAGTCGCCGTCATTTTTGCTTGCCATTTGCCTCTCCTCCGTCCCTTTTTAGCTATTGCCACCGTATGTATAGGCAGTTGCCTTTGTGCCCGTCTTCGCTTAAAAAAGGATAGGCTCGTAAATAACATGCTTGCGTACAGTAAAGAAAAAGGAGTGTTTTCGCTTGTATACTTTTTATCCTGAAGTAACTTTGCTGTTGGAAAAAGACGTCAATCAAAAAGAACGGATGTTTTATTTAAAGGACTCTTGGCTAGTTCCTAAAATCGGGCCTCGCCCACCTTTTTATGCCTATCCTCGCTATGGTCCTTCCTACCCGATTATTTAATGTGAGACGTATACGAAAAAAACCAGCTAGCTCAATAAGGATGCTAACTGGTTTTTTGCTTTTTTATTCTGTGTTTTCCTCTGATGTCGGTTGCTCTTGCTCATCATCGTCTTCTAAGTCATCGACTTCGTCGTCGTTAATGTTCACACGGGCCACTGTCGCTACTTCTTCTCCTTCGCCGACACGAATCAACGTCACGCCTTGAGTATTTCGGCCAGTTGTTGAAATGCCGTCTACGTTGGTGCGAATAATAATCCCATTGGCGGTAACAATCATAATGTCGTCTTCGTCGGCCACCATTTTCAAAGAGACAAGAGGACCGTTTTTATCGGTAATGTTGCATGTTTTAATCCCTTTACCGCCGCGGCTTTGGACTCGGTATTCCTCAAGTGGCGTCCGTTTGCCGTAGCCTTTCTCGGTAACGACGAGGACGCTTTGGTTTTCATCAACTACGTCCATGCCGACAACACCGTCATTCTCCGAAAGGGTAATGCCTTTGACGCCGCCTGCAGTACGTCCCATTAAGCGGACATCTGTTTCTGGAAAACGGATTGCCATTCCTTGTTTCGTCCCGATCATCACTTCACGGTTGCCATCGGTTAAGCGTACGCCGTGGAGCGAATCGCCTTCTCTTAAATTGATCGCGAATAAACCACCTTTACGGATATTCGCAAATGCAGACAACTTTGTTCGTTTGGCGATGCCGTGCTCTGTTACGAAAAACAAATATGAATCGTCATCAAAGCATTCAATCGGGATGACTGTACTGATCGTTTCGCCTGGATCAAACGGCAACAGATTAATCGCCGGAATGCCTTTTGCTGTTCGACCTAATTCAGGGATTTCATACCCTTTTAGGCGGTAGGCTTTCCCTTTGTTTGTGAAGACTAACACAGTATGGTGCGTGTTGGTCGTAAACAAGTGCTGGACAAAGTCGTCATCGTTCGTACCCATGCCCTGTACGCCTTTTCCGCCCCGTTTTTGAGCACGGTACGTAGAAATAGGCAGGCGTTTAATATAGCCGTTATGGGTAATAGTAATAACAATATTTTGCCGTGGAATTAAATCCTCATCTTCCAAATGTTCTTCGCTCGCCGAAATGACCGTCCGCCGTTCGTCATTAAATTTCTCTTTAATGGCAAGGATTTCTTCTTGGATGACGGCAATGACTTTCTCGTCACTAGCCAAAATTGCACGAAGTTCAGCAATTCGCGCCAACACGTCGTTGTATTCTTGTTCAAGTTTATCCCGTTCCAAACCAGTTAACCGTTGCAAGCGCATATCGAGAATCGCTTGTGCTTGGTCATAGCTGAGTTCGAATCGTTCCATTAAGCCGTTTCTAGCGATTTCTGCCGTTTCCGAACCACGGATTAAGGCAATGATTTCATCAATATGATCAAGGGCAATGCGCAACCCTTCCAGAATGTGGGCACGGGCTTCCGCTTTGTTTAGGTCAAACTGAGTGCGCCTGCGGATCACTTCTACTTGGTGAGCCAAATATTGTTCCAGCGTCTGTTTCAAGTTTAAGACTTCAGGCCGGCCGTTCACAAGAGCAAGCATATTAATGCCAAAACTTGTTTGCAAGGCTGTCTGTTTAAACAAATTGTTTAAAATGACGTTTGGATTTGCGTCTCTACGCACATCGATGACAATGTTCATGCCATTGCGGTCTGAAGAATCACGCAGTTCGGTAATGCCATCGATTTTCTTGTCACGCACTAGTTCGGCGATTTTTTCAATCAGACGCGCTTTATTGACTTGGTATGGCAGTTCCGTGACGATAATCGACTGTTTGCCTTTGTTTTCGACAATTTCGGTTTTAGCGCGTACGGTAATTGAGCCTCGTCCTGTTGAATAGGCTTTGCGTATGCCAGAGCGGCCGAGAATCTCGCCGCCTGTTGGAAAATCAGGGCCTGGAATATATTCCATGAGCTCAGGAATACTAATGTCAGGATTTTTTGCTAAAGCAAGTACACCGTCAATTACTTCGCCTAATTGATGTGGCGGAATATTGGTTGCCATCCCGACTGCAATCCCCGACGTGCCGTTGACGAGTAAATTCGGAAAGCGGGAGGGCAGCACTTTCGGTTCTCGCTCAGTACCGTCATAGTTATCGATAAAATCAACGGTATCTTTGTTTAAATCCCGGACTAGCTCCATTGAAATCTTGGACATTTTTGATTCTGTATAACGCATCGCCGCAGCAGAGTCGCCATCAATAGAACCGAAGTTGCCGTGTCCGTTGACGAGCATATAACGATAACTAAAATCTTGTGCCATCCGTACCATTGCGTCATATACAGAAGTATCGCCGTGTGGGTGGTACTTCCCAAGCACTTCGCCTACGATCCGCGCCGACTTTTTATATGGTTTGTCTGGCGTCATCCCAAGCTCAAACATGGCATACAGAATACGGCGATGCACGGGCTTCATGCCATCCCTTACGTCTGGCAGCGCCCGGCTGACAATGACGCTCATCGCGTAATCGATGAACGATTCTTTCATTTCCTCGTCTATTTGTCTTTCTCTTAGTCTTGGTACATCTTCTTCAGCCATTCCGTAAACCTCCAGGGCAGCTGGCAATGATTTGCGTCAGCCGTTCTTCTACACATCCAAATTTTTCACGTAATGTGCATTTTCTTGAATAAAATCGCGCCTTGGCTCCACTCGGTCGCCCATGAGAATTTCAAATATCTCATCTGCTTTGATCGCATCAGCGAGAGTCACTTGGAGCATATTGCGAACCTGTGGGTCCATCGTTGTTTCCCACAGTTGGCCAGCGTTCATTTCGCCAAGACCTTTGTAGCGTTGGACGCTCACTTTGCTGCGGTCTGCCACAGTTGCTAAATGCGCATCAAGCTCCCGATCAGAATAAACATACGTTACATTGTTTTTTCCTTGCTCAATTTTATAAAGCGGCGGTTGCGCAATGTACACATAGCCATTTTCAAGAAGTTCGCGCATATAGCGATAGAAAAACGTTAAGATCAATGTCCGGATATGGGCGCCGTCTACGTCGGCATCGGTCATGATGACGATTTTATGGTAGCGTGCTTTTGAAATATCAAATTCATCGCCAATTCCCGTGCCAATTGCCGTGATGATCATCCGAATTTCATTGTTTGCTAAAATTTTGTCCAGACGGGCTTTTTCTACGTTAAGGATTTTCCCTCGCAGAGGAAGAATCGCTTGGAAGTGGGGATCTCGGCCCCCTTTTGCCGAACCGCCGGCAGAATCGCCCTCAACGATAAACAATTCGCTAATCGACGCATCTTTTGATGTACAGTCGGTAAGCTTTCCAGGAAGCGAGCTTACTTCTAAGGCGCTTTTCCGCCGTGTCAACTCACGAGCCTTTTTAGCAGCCTCACGGGCACGGGAAGCCATCAATCCTTTATCGACAATCTTGCGGGCAACTCCTGGATTCTCAGACAGGAACCGTGCAAAACTTTCGCTGAATAAAGAGTCAGTAATTGTACGTGCTTCACTGTTTCCTAGCTTTGTTTTCGTTTGCCCTTCAAACTGGGGCTCAGGAATTTTGACGGAAATGATCGCTGTCAGCCCTTCACGGACATCTTCGCCACTTAAGTTTGGATCGTTTTCTTTAAACAACCCATTTTTGCGGGCGTAATCATTAATAACGCGCGTCAAGCCTGTTTTAAAGCCTGATTCATGCGTGCCTCCTTCATGGGTATTAATGTTATTCGCAAAGGAGTAAATGCTGCTCGTAAATCCGTCATTGTATTGGACTGCTACTTCAACGGAAATGCCGTCTTTTTCGCTTTCCACATAAATCGGCTCTTCATGGAGCGTTTCTTTTGAACGGTTGAGGTGTTTGACAAACGACGAAATCCCACCCTCGTAATGGTAGGTGGCCTTTTTGCCGTCCTCTGTGCGTTTGTCCTCAATTTTGATCGTCAGCCCTTTGTTTAAAAACGCCAACTCGCGAATGCGGGCAGCAAGTGTTTCATAATCAAATTCAACCGTCTCCCGGAAAATTTCTGGGTCTGGCTGGAACGTAATAATCGTGCCGGTTTTATCGGTTTCACCTATGACGGTCAAATCAGCATCGGGAATACCACGGCTATAAGATTGGCTATGGATTTTCCCGTCTAAATGGACATTGACCGTTAAATGTGTCGACAGCGCGTTGACGACGGAAGCACCAACTCCGTGAAGGCCGCCTGACACTTTATAACCGCCACCGCCAAATTTCCCTCCGGCATGAAGGGTAGTCATAATGACCTCGACCGCTGGACGACCCATTTTTTCTTGGATGCCGACAGGAATGCCACGGCCGTTATCCTCAACCGTCAGGGCATTTCCTTCCTCGATTATTACTTTAATTTCATCACAGAAACCAGCCATCGCTTCGTCAATGCTGTTGTCGACAATTTCCCATACTAGATGGTGCAGCCCTCTTTGGCTTGTCGACCCGATATACATGCCGGGGCGCTTGCGCACGGCTTCAAGCCCTTCTAAAACTTGAATTTGGCTTTCATCGTATGTTTGATTTTGCTCATTTACCAACATTCTTCACCTTCTCATCAGGGATCGTCTACTCACTATCGCTTAAAAGCGCCTCCCCCAATTCGTCATTTAGCAATTCCAATCCATCAGACATGGACCGGCGTTTTAACGTCTGCGAGGAAACCGGGGAAAAATAGATGCAAGTATCGGTTACAATGACACTTTTCACTGAATCTTCTGATGCAATTTTTTTGCAATCGTGTTTCGTATCCCATTCGTGTAAAAAAACGGCTGTATCTTTTGCCAGTTCGCCCTCTGCATAGGGCAAGATTGCGATAATTTGTGTAGCTGGCAAAATGACATCTCCACCGATGTGAATATACATACTTTACTCCAATCGTTTCACTGTGCCTTGGTCTACGGAAAAGAGGCAAGCTTCAGCCAACACGCCCTCATCGATTCCGCTTGTGGAAGTTGTCGTTACAAACGTCTGCACACGGGCTTGGATCGCCTCTAACAGATGCGATTGCCGATAATTGTCTAGTTCAGATAGTACGTCGTCCAAAAGCAAAATCGGGTAATCGCCAATTTCCGCATAGATTAAATCGATTTCAGCTAGTTTGACAGACAGCGCCGTCGTTCTTTGTTGTCCTTGTGAGCCGTAGGATTGGACATCTAAACCATTGACAGAGAAAGAAACGTCATCACGGTGGGGCCCAAACAATGTTGTCCCCCTGCGTACCTCTGTTTCCCTTTTCATTTCGTACGCTTTAAATAAGTCTTCTTTTATTTTCGACATATTCTCTATGTCTGATACCTCAATTGACGGGATATAGGAAAGAGTGAGCACTTCTTTGCCGCGGCTAATGGATTGATGGATTGGCGTGGCCCATTCTTCGAGCCGGCTAATAAATTCAGCCCGCTTTTTCATGACAAATGCCGCTTTGTCAATTAGCTGCTCGGTTAAGACATCCACCATTGCATAATTTTGCGAGCGTTTTTGTTGCATATTTTTTAAGAGCACATTCCGTTGCTTTAGTATTTTTCCGTACAAGGAAAGGTTGTTTAAATAGACTGGGCTGATCTGGCCAAGCTCCATGTCGATAAAGCGGCGCCTGACTTGCGGGCTGCCTTTCACTAAGTCAAGGTCTTCAGGAGCGAACATGACGACGTTCAGCGTCCCTACATAGTCGCTGAGGCGGCGCTGTTCAAGGCCATTAATCTTCCCTTTTTTCCCTTTGGCCGACAAAATGATATCCAGTTCGACCTCGCCTGTACGTTTTTCGGCTTTCGCATGAATGCGTGCGAACGGCTCTTCAAAGCCAATCATTTCTTTGTCCTTTTGGGTGCGATGGGATTTGGCTAGTGATACCACATAAATCGCTTCCAGCAAGTTTGTCTTCCCCTGGGCATTTTCGCCAACAAAGACATTGATTTTTTCGCCAAAAACGACAGCCGTTTTGCTGTAATTACGGTAAGAGGACAGCTCAAGCGTGTGGATAATCATTGTTATTCCTTTCCAACAATCGTCAATGTGCGCCCGTCGGCCAATTCAATCACATCCCCGTTTCGTAATTTGCGGCCGCGCCGGTTTTCTTCTTCGCTATTCACGCGCGGGGTGTGCTCGCTCAAATACCATTTTGCCATGCCTCCCGTATCAATAGCGCCAATTTCCTTCAAGAGCTGGCCAAGGGTAATATACTCCGTTCCAATTCGTATTTGTTCCAAGGTATACCTCACAATCGGCTGGACGAAGGAAGACAGCATACTTTGCGAGAATGCTGCCTTTTTCGTTAGCCATATAGGTTTTCTTCCAAATCTCGTTTGTCCATCTTTTCTTATATTGTACTAAACGTTTGCGCTGTTAGCCAACCTTTTTTCGCCCTAGTACTTTAATACGTTCTGACTGGCGAGAATAAATGCAAATAGTGGTCTGAATCAATTGGGCGAATAACGAAGGGACTCATCGCACCTGTCAAAAAGATTTGGACTTCATCGCTGTCAACCACTTTCAAGGCATCAAGAATATTTTTCCCATTAAACGAAATCCGGATTTCATCCCCTTCAAATTGGTCAGTGGCCATTTTTTCCGTCACTTTCCCTATTTCTTGTGATGTGGACGTAATTTCAATTTGGTTGTCGCCAAGTGTTTTGACGTTAATGACATTGTTTTTTGCTTCCCTTGACAACAACATTGCCCGTTCAAGCGTATGGACCAATTCTTTTGTTTTTACGACAAAGGACGTTTTGAACTGAGTCGGTATCATGCTCGACGTTACTGGATACTTCCCTTCAAGAAGTCTTGAGAAAAACAACAAGTTTCCGAGTTTGAACAGGATTTGATTCTCGGTTACAACAATTTCAGCCAAATCGCTTGTATCCTCTAAAATCTTGCTCAACTCTTGCAAGCTTTTTCCAGGGATAACGACATTTTTAAATTCTAGTCCCTCATCTTGGCTATCAATCTTTGTTTTCCGCATCGCCAACCGATGGCTATCTGTTGCAGTACAGATAAGCTCCCCATTTTCCGTTTCAATGTTTACACCTGTCAACACGGGACGTGTTTCCTGAGTGGACACGGCAAAAACGGTTTGGCGAATGATGTTGCGCAACATATCTTGCGGCAAGCTAAAAATCAAATCTTCCTTCAGTTGTGGCAGACGAGGATATTCTTCTGGATCAAGGCCGTTTAACGTAAAAACAGAAGAGCCAGAGCGGATTGTTGCTGCAAATTGGTCGTGGACTTGGATTTCAATCGTTTCTCCAGGCAGTTTTTTCACAATCTCAGCAAAGTATTTTGATTGCAACACAATGCTACCTGCTTGTTCGATTTGCACAATTTCACGCTCGTTTTCTTCTTTTGGAATAAACGATTCAATCGATAAGTCTGAGTCGCTCCCAGTAAGGGTTAAGCCATTTGCATCAGCAACCAATTTAATTCCCGTTAAAATCGGAATCGTTGTTCTTGATGAAACGGCTTTTGCAACGTGTTGGACATCGTGAACCATCCGATTCCGTTCAATAATGACATGCATAATAAGAAACTCCTTTTCATAAATCTATATATAAGTCTTTTAATGTCGTAGTAATAGTACTAGGGCTTGTGCATTTGTGGATAAGTGAGCGAAATGCGTAAAGAGACAGCCTATTCACATGTGGGTAGTTTGTGGATAGGCTTGTTTCCGTTATGCACATGTTCACATCTACTGACGCAACTGCTCGGTAATAGCTTGCACTTTTTGCTGCAATTCCTGGTCAGTGGCAAGCAGTTTTGAAATCTTTTCATGAGCATGGATGACTGTTGTATGATCGCGGCCGCCAAATTCACTGCCGATTTTAGGCAATGAAGCGTCCGTCATTTCTCGGGATAAGTACATCGCTATTTGGCGCGGGAAAGCGACTGATTTAGTTCGTTTCTTTGCTTTGAAATCTTCAAGCTTTACTTGGAAGTGTTCGCCGACAAGCTTTTGGATGTCTGTAATCGTTAGCGTTTTAGGCATCGCATTTGGAATGATGTCTTTTAATGCTTCAGCCGCCAGATCGGCATTCATATCTTGGTTAATTAAAGAAGAATAGGCAACAACACGGATGAGCGCGCCTTCTAGCTCACGAATGTTTGTATCAATCTGATTGGCAATGTAAAGCATCACTTCATTAGGGATATCCAAGTTTTCTGCCTTCGCTTTTTTGCGCAAAATGGCAATGCGCGTTTCCAAATCAGGCGGCGTAATATCGGTAATCAAACCCCACTCAAAACGGGAGCGTAATCGGTCTTCCAAAGTCGGTATCTCTTTTGGAGGGCGGTCACTTGAAATGACGATCTGCTTTGATTCCTCATGCAATGCATTGAATGTATGGAAAAATTCTTCCTGTGTTTGGATTTTGCCAGCAATAAATTGGATGTCGTCAATGAGCAGTACATCAACATTGCGGTATTTGTTGCGAAAATGGACAGCTTTGTTGTCTCGGATCGCGTTAATAAATTCATTTGTAAATTTTTCAGATGACAAATACACAACTTTTGCATTTGGGTTATGTTCCATTACGTAATGGCCAATCGCGTGCATTAAATGGGTTTTTCCTAGGCCGACTCCTCCATAGATAAACAGAGGGTTATAGGCTCTCGCAGGAGCTTCCGCAACGGCTAATGAAGCAGCATGGGCAAAGCGATTTCCGGAGCCAATGACAAATGTATTAAACGTGTATTTGTCGTTAAGCATCGTTTGCGACAGTGTCGATTGGCCGGCTACATCTTTTTCCGGCGGGGTCTGAGGTGTTTGTTCAGGTAATGCTTCCTCTTCTTGGTTATGTTGAGGAATAACAAACTTTGGCGTCAATCGCGCACCTGTAAGCTGTTCGATAATGTCGGATGTCAGCCCTGAGTAGTGGTCTTCCAGCCAGTCACGTGCAAACTCATTTGGCGCAGTGACAATGATCGTGTCGTTATTTTGGAGCGCGTTCGCTTTTGTTGCTCTTAGCCACGTTTCATAACTAGGTTTGCTTACTTTCTTTTTCATTTCTTCAAGCACTTTGTTCCACAGATCATCAATATTTTCCAAAAAAACCCCTCCCTTATTGCGACATAAATAAGCTGTACAACATTTGTACAACATCTAAAATCAACACGAATAATTATGCGTGCACTGCATAGTTGTGTATAATAATTATTATAGTAGAAAAACGGAAATCCCCCTTATGCAGTACGTTGTGGATAAGAACGCCAACAGAAATAAAAAACCTGTCCACAACCTTACCCACAGGCTGTGGACAGGTTTTTTGATTAAGTCAATGTCCACGAAGGAAAACAACTTAATCATAGCAAAAATAACTAGATACCGCAATGGTTCTATGTACTTATCCACAAAACCCTGTATCTAGTGTTTTGTAGTTGTCCACAACACTAGATATGTGCAAAGGGTTGTCGATAACTTGTAGACAAGAAAAAATGGAGCGCGGATTTTATCCACAATTGTCGAAAAGAGGGAGAAACAGTAGCCAATTGAACTATCTCTTGACAGAGGTAGTCTATTGTCTATATAATTTTTTAGAGTGTCTTACAGAGATACAATCCTCGAAGGAGGTGGAATAAATGGGAAAACCAACGTTCCAACCAAATAACCGCAAACGCAAAAAGAATCATGGCTTCCGTGCCCGCATGGCGACAAAAAACGGGCGTAAAGTGATTGCGCGCCGCCGTCAAAAAGGAAGAAAAGTATTGTCTGCATAGACCACTGGCGCCAGTGGTCTTTTTCAAGTATGGGGAGCATTGCAGGCGAGAGGTCGTGGTCAGATTGAAAAAAGAGCAACGAATTAAAAAGAACCGAGAGTTTTCAGCGGTTTTTAAAAAAGGGACTTCAATGGCGAATCGGCAGTTTGTTTTATACGTGTTGCCAAAAGAGGGACAAGACCGCTTCCGACTCGGCCTGTCCGTTTCAAAGCGTGTCGGGAATGCCGTTTGTCGAAATCGGATCAAGCGCCTTGTTCGCGTCGCTTTTCAAGAACTTGAAGGACGGCTTCGGCCAGACTGTGACTATGTAGTGATCGCGCGAAATCCAGCCCGGGATCTTTCCTTTAAAGAAGTACGGAGCAGTTTGGAGCATGTTATGAAAAAAGCGAAAGTATTGGCCCCTTTATATGGAAGTAGTAAAGAAAGATAGCTGATTGGTGGGAGGATGTCCGAGTTTGATGAAAAAAACAGGCTGGCTAATTGTACTGGCGAGCATGCTGTTGTTTTTATCTGGCTGCTTTAGCGTCAATGAGCCCGTTACGGCTGACAGCGAAGGGATATGGAATTCGTTTTTTGTGTATCCGTTATCACGGCTCATTATCCTAATTGCCGGCTGGGTCAGTAGTTATGGCTGGGCGATTATTGTTGTAACCGTTCTGTTTCGGATCGTGCTTTTGCCGTTAATGGTCAAGCAGACGAAGAGCATGAAAGCAATGCAGCAACTACAGCCCGAAATGCAAAAGCTCCGTCAAAAGTACAGTGCAAAAGATAAGAACACGCAAATGCAGCTAAATACAGAAATGCAGAAGTTGTTTTCTGAGCATAAAGTGAACCCATTTGCCGGCTGTTTGCCTTTGCTTGTGCAAATGCCGATTTTCTTGGCGATTTACCACGCAATTATGCGGACGCCTAATTTTCAAGGGGAATCGTTTGCTTGGTTTGTACTAAACAATCCAGATCCTTATTTTATTTTACCTGTTTTGGCATGTATTTTAACGTTTGTCCAGCAAAAAATGATGATGGTGCAAGACAATCCACAAATGAAAATTTTGTTGTATGCGATGCCGATTATGATTTTGGTGGTCGGTATTTTCCTTCCTGCCGCTGTCATTTTGTACTGGGTTGTCGGAAACATTTTCATGATCTTACAAACCTATTTTATTACCGGGCCAAATGCTGGCAAACGGGGCCTCGAAGCAACAGTGGAAACAGCCGCTGCTTCAAAAGCAAAAGGAAACCAAGGCAGCCAACGGAAAAATAACAAGAACAAGCCAAACAAGAAAAAGAAAAAGCCGAAGAAAAAACGCAAATAAGAAAGGGGATTAAAAGTGGCGCATACGTTCAAAGGTCGGACGGTGGAAGAAGCAGTTGCCAATGCAGTGCAGCATTTGGGTACTACGGAAGAACAGTTAGTCTATGAAGTCATCGAACAACCACAAAAAGGGTTTTTCGGTTTGTTTGGCGGAAAGCCAGCTGTGATTAAAGCTCATGTGCCGCCAAGATCTGCAGACGTTGCCCGCTCCTTTCTTGAAGAAACCATTTCTTTAATGGGGTTAAAAGCTGAACTTTCTGTCGAGCAAGTAGGCAAAGAAGCGTTTTTTTCGTTGCATACAGAAGAAAAGGATCAAGGGCGTTTGATTGGACGCAAAGGGCAGACGCTCGATTCATTAGAGTATTTAACGAATTTGGCTGCTTCCCATTCGCCTAGCACGGATTTCGTCAAAGTCCGCCTCGATGCCGGAGGCTACCGGCACAAACGGGAAGAAACGCTCAAGCAGCTCGCATTGCGGATCAGCCATAAGGCAAAAACGACAAAGGAACCGATTGTCCTTGAGCCAATGCCAGCTCGTGAACGTAAAGTCATTCATACTACTTTGGCAAACGATGCCGGCGTGCAAACCCATTCGCAAGGCGAAGGAGCAAAACGGCATGTTGTTGTTGAGCCGACGCAATCAGACTGAAGAACGTTGTCCGACTGGGAGTGAAGTGCGGGAAGAGGCGAATAGAACAGGTGTTCATGACATATGACTGAGGCAAACGACGAATGCGAGCGATTGTCTACAGTCTGAAAGGGAAGCACATGCTTCCTTTTTCTTGTTGCTAAAAGTGCGGCCAATTTCAGGCGATAGCTTTTCACGTTTTCCTGTGCTATGCTTATATGTTGAAGATACTGCCTTAAGGAGGTGAAAACGATGGAAATGGATACAATTGCAGCAATATCGACGGCACTTGGAGAAGGGGCGATTGGGATTGTCCGGCTGAGCGGAGATCAAGCAATTGCGATTGGCGATAAGTTGTTTAAAGGGACAAAGCGTTTAGAAGACACGCCGAGTCACACGATTGTGTATGGCCATTTAATGGATGATGCTAGCGAGGAAACAATTGAAGAAGCGATGGTCACGGTTATGAGAGGGCCGAGGACCTATACACGTGAAGACATTGTGGAAATCAATTGCCACGGCGGGCTTGTGTCTGTCAACCGTGTGCTTCAAGCTGTTCTGGCAAAGGGAGCTCGATTGGCTGAGCCGGGAGAATTCACAAAGCGCGCTTTCTTGAATGGCCGTATTGATTTGTCGCAAGCAGAAGGCGTCATCGACTTAATCCGTTCAAAAACGGACCGGGCAATGAACGTCGCGTTGCGCCAAGTTGAAGGGCGTTTGTCCAAAAAAATTGGCAAGCTGCGGCAAGATCTTTTAGAAACGATTGCTTCGATCGAGGTCAACATTGATTATCCAGAGTATGATGCGGAGACAATGACAGCTAAGCTCATAAACGAAAAAATGACCATTGTTTTAGCGGAAATTGAAGCGTTACTGGCGACTGCCAAACAAGGGAAAGTGTTACGGGAAGGGCTCGCCACCGCTATCATTGGCAGGCCGAATGTTGGCAAGTCCAGTTTGATGAACAGCCTCGTCCACGAAGCAAAAGCGATTGTGACCGATATACCTGGAACGACGAGAGACACGCTTGAAGAGTATGTCAATGTCCGCGGCGTTCCTCTTCGCCTTATTGACACAGCCGGCATTCGCGAAACGGAAGACATTGTCGAGCGAATTGGCGTTGAACGGTCTCGCCAAGCACTCAAAGAAGCGGACTTAATCTTGCTTGTTTTAAACTATGCAGAAGAGCTTTCAAAAGAGGATGAAGCTTTGTTCGAAGCGGTTAAAGGACTGGATGTTGTCGTGATCGTCAATAAAATCGACCAAACAGGGCGGATTGATATGGAGCGTGTCCGCCAACTGGCAGGAGATAATCCAGTTGTGGCGACTTCCTTCCTCCAGGAAGAAGGAGTCGACCAATTAGAAGAAGCAATTAGTCGCTTGTTTTTTGCTGGTGGAGTGGAAGGCGCTGACTTGACGTATGTGTCAAACGCCCGTCATATTGGTTTGCTAAACCAAGCAAAAGCCCATGCTGAAGAGGCGATTGCTGCTAGTTTAACCGACGTTCCTGTTGATTTGATTCAAATTGATGTGACACGGACGTGGGAATTATTAGGCGAAATTATTGGAGAAGATGTCCAAGATAGTTTAATTGACCAGTTGTTTTCGCAATTTTGTTTAGGAAAATAAACACATTTTTTGTGTAGAAAGGAAGGTAGGCTGCTAGGCAATTTAGCAGCCGCAGCCCATATGAGTTACCAAGGTGGAACGTTTGATGTTATTGTCATCGGCGCAGGGCATGCGGGAGTAGAAGCTGGCCTTGCTGCTGCCAGAATGGGCGCTAACACGCTCATGTTGACATTGAATCTAGATGCAGTTGCTTTTATGCCGTGCAACCCTTCTGTTGGAGGGCCGGCTAAAGGCATTGTTGTCCGTGAAATTGATGCCCTTGGCGGAGAAATGGGGCGGAATATTGATAAAACCCATATCCAAATGAGAATGCTTAACACGGGGAAAGGCCCTGCTGTTCGAGCACTGCGGGCGCAAGCGGATAAATTTCGTTATCAACAAGAGATGAAACGGACGATTGAAGAGCAAGAAAATCTGCTTCTTCGCCAAGGAATGGTGGATCGTTTAATTATTGAAGACGGAGAGTGCCGCGGCGTTATTACGAACACAGGGGCACAATACCGGGCGAAAGCGGTTGTTGTTACAACGGGCACGTATTTGCGCGGGAAAATTATATTAGGAGAACTTTCTTATGAGTCTGGCCCGAACAATATGCAACCAAGCATTAAGCTGTCAGACCACTTGAAAGAGCTCGGTTTCGACATGGTTCGCTTTAAAACAGGAACGCCTCCTCGTGTCCATGGGAATACGATTGATTACAAGAAAACAGAAATTCAGCCTGGAGATGACAAACCTCGCGCCTTTTCGTACGAGACGACAAAATTCATTACAGACCAGCTGCCGTGCTGGTTAACGTATACGAGCGAAAATACTCATCAAATTATTTCTGCTAACCTTGGACGTTCCCCTATGTATTCCGGTATGATAGAAGGGACAGGACCAAGGTACTGCCCTTCGATAGAGGATAAAATTGTTCGTTTTAGCGATAAGCCAAGACATCAGATTTTCTTGGAGCCGGAAGGGCGCGATACAAGTGAAGTCTATGTACAAGGGTTGTCGACAAGTCTGCCAGAAGATGTCCAATTGTCGATGCTTAAAACGATTCCTGGCTTAGAAGAAGTCCGAATGATGCGGCCTGGCTATGCGATTGAATATGACGCGATCGTGCCAACACAACTATGGCCAACATTAGAAACGAAAAAAATTAGCGGTTTGTTTACGGCAGGGCAAATCAATGGAACATCTGGCTATGAAGAAGCAGCCGGGCAAGGAATTATGGCTGGCATTAATGCGGCCCAAAAAGCATTTGGCAAAGAAGGCGTGATCTTAGATCGTTCAGAGGCTTACATTGGCGTGTTGATTGACGACCTTGTAACGAAAGGGACGAATGAACCATACCGCTTGCTGACATCACGGGCTGAATTTCGCTTAATTCTTCGCCATGACAATGCTGATTTGCGTTTGACGGAAAAAGGCTACGAGTTGGGATTAATTTCTGAAGAACGCTATTCCCGCTTTAAAGCAAAACAGGAAGCGATTGAACAGGAAAAACAACGAATTTCTGCACTGGTTATAAAACCGTCAGACGAAGTCAACCAACTACTTGAACGTTTAGGTTCAAGACCGATGACGGAAGCGTTAAAAGCGACAGCAGTGTTAAAACGACCAGAAATGACTTACGACCATTTCCTGAAAATCATTCCGCGGCCAGACGTGGAGCTTGATGAAGAGGTATATGAACAAGTTGAAATTCAAGTCAAATACGAAGGTTATATCGAGAAACAATGGCAACAAATTGAACGCTTGAAAAAGATGGAACGAAAACGAATTCCTGAGGATCTTAATTATGATGCGATCCAAGGCATTGCCACAGAAGCGCGACAAAAACTAAAACAAGTACGGCCTCTTTCAGTAGGTCAGGCTTCCCGTGTTTCAGGCGTAAATCCAGCGGACATTTCAATTTTGCTTGTATATCTCGAACAAGGGCGGCTGGCAAAAACATCATCGTAAGGAGGAGCAGATGGGCGAAGAATTTTTCTCCTCGTTATTAGCGGAACAAAAAATCGTCTTATCGTCCACTCAGCACGAGCAGTTCAAGCGCTATTTTGAACTGCTCGTTGAGTGGAACGAAAAGATGAATTTGACTGCTATTACCGAAAAAAAGGATGTATACTTAAAACATTTTTATGATTCAATCACGCCGAGTTTTTACTACCCGTTTACTGACCAAAAAATTGTTGATATCGGCGCTGGGGCTGGATTTCCAAGTTTGCCGCTTAAAATCCTTTATCCCGACTTGCAAATCTCAATTATTGATTCTTTAAATAAGCGGATTGGTTTTTTAACCCATTTGGCTAATGAACTTGAATTAACGGGCGTTTCCTTTTACCATGACCGGGCAGAATTGGCCGGAAAAAGCAAGCTTCACCGGGAAGTTTATGATGTTGCAATTGCCAGGGCAGTCGCACGTATGTCCGTTTTAAGTGAACTATGTTTGCCTTTTGTGAAAGTAGGCGGCGATTTTATCGCCTTAAAAGGGGCTGGCAGCAATGAAGAAGTGGCCGAAGGGAAAAAAGCAATTGCCGTTTTAGGCGGGGAACTTTCCGCGAGTCATTCATTCCAACTGCCGATTGAACATAGCGAAAGGCAAATTGTGCAAATAAAAAAGGCGAAAGCAACACCAAACAAGTATCCTCGCAAGCCTGGGGTGCCCAATAAGCAGCCAATCACGTGAAATGTTCCACGTGAAACATATGTGAATTTCCAATGAGAAAAGGAATGCTGCGAATATATGTCGAATCAATTCAAATGGTTAAAAACAAAAGGTGGTGTCCGAGGCGATGAAGCAATCGTTTTCACGCCTATTTGGCTTAAATGATAAAAACGACGATGCTGAATTAACTGCAAACGAAGAGGTACAGCAGCTTGCTATTAAAGATATCGTGCCGAATCGCTTCCAGCCTAGAACTCTATTTGATGAAGACCGGATTGCCGAATTAGCGCAAACGATCAGGACGCATGGAGTCATACAGCCCATAGTCGTCCGTGTTCGCGATGATAAATACGAAATCATTGCAGGAGAGCGCAGGTGGCGTGCTGTTACTTCATTGCAATGGGAAACGATCCCTGCTATTGTCAAAGAATTTAATGACTCGCAAACAGCTTCGATTGCACTAATTGAAAATTTGCAGCGTGAAGGCTTAACTGCAATTGAAGAAGCAACCGCTTATGCAAAATTAATCGAAATCCACAACTTGACGCAGGAAAGTTTGGCGCAACGCCTTGGCAAAGGCCAATCAACGATTGCAAACAAACTTCGATTGCTTCATTTGCCACAAGCAGTCCAAGACGCAATTTTAAATAGAGACATTTCAGAGCGCCATGCTCGCGCGTTAATTGCTTTAAAAGATGCTGAAGCCCAAGAAGCCGTTTTAAAACAAATCATTGAAGAGCAGTTGAATGTGAAGCAGACGGAAGAACGAGTGAAAGCGTATTTTAAAGCAGCGGAAGAAGAAGCACCTAAAAAGAAAAAGCCAAAACGGAAATCTTATCCGAAAGACATGCGTATTGCCATGAATACGATTCGTCAATCCGTTGATATGGTGATGAAAAGCGGCTTAAAAGTCGATACCGATGAAGAAGACAATGAAGAATTTTACCAATTTACGATTCGCATTCCTAAGAAAAAATGATCTATCAGCTTTGATAGGTCTTTTTTTGTTGTTTTTTCCCTAAAATGGGTCTAATTCAGTTTCACAAACTACAAGAAAAAATGTATAGTAGAGTTAGACTATTAAAATCGCTCATTAAACACGTAAATTGTTTAGCAATAGGATTGTTTGATGTTTTGCAGGAAAGCAGGAAAGAGGTGCCCATGTGTCAAAAATCATCGCTATCGCAAATCAAAAAGGCGGTGTAGGGAAAACGACAACATCAGTCAATTTGGCTGCTTGTTTGGCTCACTTAGGAAAACGTGTGCTGCTCGTAGACATTGACCCACAAGGCAATGCTACAAGTGGCGTTGGCATTGAAAAAGGCGACGTCGATGAATGTGTCTATGATTTGCTCATAGAGGATTTAGATGCACGCAAAGTTGTTCGGTCAACAGAAGTGGACAATCTTGACGTTATACCAGCTACAATTCAGTTATCAGGGGCTGAAATCGAACTCGTACCGACCATTTCAAGGGAAGTGCGCTTGAAAAAAGCATTGACGCCTTTGAAATCCCATTATGATTACATTTTTATTGATTGCCCTCCTTCACTTGGATTGCTAACCATTAATGCGTTAACTGCTTCAGATTCAGTTGTGATCCCTGTTCAATGTGAATATTATGCACTGGAAGGGCTTAGCCAATTGCTTAATACTGTTCGCCTCGTACAAAAACATTTAAATACGGACTTAGCGATCGAAGGCGTATTGTTGACGATGTTAGATGCGCGGACCAATTTAGGCATTCAAGTAATTGAAGAAGTGAAAAAATATTTTCGTGATAAAGTATTTGATACCATTATTCCGAGAACTGTCCGTTTAGGGGAAGCGCCGAGCTATGGAAAACCAATTATCGTGTATGATGCCAAGTCGCGTGGTGCCGAAGTATACATAGACTTAGCGAAGGAAGTGGTTGCGAATGGCTAGAACTGCAGGAAAAAAGGGGTTGGGAAAAGGGCTACAAGCGTTCTTTCCAGAACAAGAAGACACGCAAGAAGAGCAAATTGTACAAGTTGATCTTGCAGACGTTAGGCCAAATCCGTATCAACCTAGAAAAACGTTTTCTGAAGAAGCATTAACGGAATTGAGCAACTCGATTCGCGAACACGGAATTTTGCAGCCTGTTACTGTTCGCAAAGCAATTAAAGGGTATGAAATTGTAATGGGCGAGCGGCGCGTAAAAGCGGCAAAACAAGCAGGATTAAAACAAATCCCTGTCATTGTCCAGGAACTTGATGAAAATAAAATGATGGAAATTGCTTTAATCGAAAACTTGCAGCGTGAAGATTTGAATCCAATCGAGGAAGCAATCGCCTATGAGAAATTAATGGAACATACGAATAGCACACAAGAGCAGTTAGCAAAGCGCCTTGGAAAAAGCAGGCCCCATATTGCCAACCATATGCGATTGTTGCAATTGCCAAAAGTTGTTCAAGAGTTCATTTCGGTTGGCAAACTGACAATGGGCCATGGACGTGCGCTTTTAGGGCTGCAAGATAAGCAAAAACTTTCACAGCTGTTAGAAAAAGTGCTGCAAGACAAGCTTAGCGTGCGTGAAGTCGAACAACTCGTCCAGAGATTAAATGAACATGTTCCACGTGAAACAAAGCAAGTCAAAGTGAAGTTACCGCCGATTATTAAAGAACAGCAAGAACGTTTAAGAGATACGCTTGGTACATCTGTATTAATTAAACCTGGAAAGAAAAAAGGCAAAATTGAAATTGACTATTTTTCCGAGGACGACTTGGAACGGATTTTATCGTTATTGGTTCATACAGAAAAGGAATGAAGCTGTCGGCTGCGATGGCTTCTTTTTTAAAGGAGTGGAATGATGCGGTATTTTGATCAAGCGGCAACGTCTTTTCCAATGGCAAAAGCAGTTGCTGACGCTGTTAGCGAAGCGATTCTTGCCTATGGCGCGAATCCAGGAAGAGGAGGCCATAAGTTAGCGAGGCAAGCTGCAGACACACTTTTTCAGGCAAGAAAACGGTTGGCGGCCTTTTTTGGTGCGCCCGGGCCTGAGCATATTTGGTTTTATCCGAACGCCACGTACGCGTTAAATCAAGCCATCCTTGGCTTCCCTTTACAGCAAGGAGATCGAGTAGTAAGCACAGCTTTTGAACATAATTCGGTTTTGCGGCCGTTGCATATACTCGAAAAAGAAAAGCAGGCGACGATCGTTTATGCAAGTGGAAAAACAGGGGACGAGACAGCAGCAGCAGTCGTGGAAGCAATGACGCCAGGTACGCGCCTTGTTGTTATCAATCATGCTTCAAATGTTACAGGAGAAATCGTGCCTTTAAAATCCATTGCCACAAAAGCAAAAGAAATCGGCGCCGTCCTGCTTGTGGATGCCTCACAAACAGCTGGGAAAATTGCGATTGACATGGAACAAGACGGAATTGACTTGTTGGCGTGCCCAGGACATAAAGGCTTATTAGGGCCACAAGGAACAGGCTTGTTAGCAGCAGCGAGAGATGTTGGCTTGAAACCCCTCGTCCACGGCGGCACAGGGCATTTATCCGAGCATCCAGAGCAGCCAGACAAATGGCCTGAGCGCTATGAAGCTGGCACGGCCAATACACCAGGAATTGCAGGTTTGCTTGCAGGTTTGCAAGAGCTTGAACGTCTAGGAGGAGTGGAAGCTGTGCATGCCCATGAAATGGAAGCAACACGGATCTTTTTAGAGGGGATTAGCAACCATGAGCATGTACATGTAGTCGGTTCTTTATCGACGCAAGGAAGAGTAGCGGTTGTTTCGTTTGCAATTGACGGCGTGAGCAGCCAAGAAACGGCAATGGTACTAGATGAACATTATGATATGGCTGTACGAGCAGGCCTTCATTGCGCGCCGAGGCTGCACAATTGGTACAAGACAGCTGAAGATGGGCTCGTACGCGCCAGTTTTGGACCTTACACGAAACAAGAAGACGTTTCGGCTCTTGTGGATGCGATTACAGACATTGCCGATGCGTTCCGTTAGGATGTTAGGCAACTGGCTATTCTGTATTGCCACTCAACGATGGCATTAAAGGGGCTCTGTCTTTGTTGGCATAAAGGAAAAGGCTTTTTTCGTTTTGGCAGTTTGCAGCGCGGTTAATTGTTGGTCAGCCGCAGCAACTGCCTTGCTTATTTTTTGGGCCATGCTCATGACTACATGCAGCCTTGTGCTTTGCAGCATATAAAAATCCATCAGCCCTCCAACATTGACAATGCCTGTTAAGCAAATATCGCCAATTTCAGGTAAGTTTTTGCCCATGGCTGCCCCAGGTTTGAGTGGTTCTGCCGACAATGTAATATAGCCAACGTTTGCAGTTTTGCCCAGGCATGCATCCAAGGCGACAACAAACGCGTTAGGATGTTTTTTATAAATGGAGGCAAGCCGTTTTTCCATGTTGGCGGCATGGATCGGTTCTGCTAATGTCCCATGCACGTGGAAATGGTTTAAGTTTTGACATTCTAATAAGTTGCCAACTAAAGGCCCTAACGAATCGCCAGTCGAACGGTCTGTGCCGATGCAAATAAGCAAAAGGTCGCGATTGCCGCGGTGTTTGCAAAATTCGACAAGAGCGTGTGCTAGGTCTTCCGTTAATGATGCTTCCTCGGCATGGCAGCGAAAGGATGTCGGTCTTTTTTTAAAGGGCCATAGGTTTGTACTCATAAATGAAGCTCACCTCCCATAGTAGTAACAGTATAGTAGATTCTGCAAGAATCTATACATGACGGGGAAATTGAAGGTGACGAAAATGTGGGGAAACGGACTAAAATGGATGTTTTTAATTGTCGGGACGGTGATTGGCGCTGGCTATGCTTCTGGACGGGAACTGTGGGAATTTTTCGGGGCAGAAAGCGGACTGGCTATCGTATTGTTTGCGATTTTATTTACAATCAGCTGTGCGGTCATATTAACGATTGCCCAAAAAGAAAAGACAACCCATTATTTGCCGATACTTGAGAAGTTGCTTGGGCGGCGCTTTGCAAAAGCGTATGATTGGATGATTATTCTTTACTTATTTTCAGTGACGGTTATTATGCTTGCAGGCGCAGGGGCAACACTCGAAGTATATAACATTCCCTTTTGGCTTGGCGTTGTCATTAATGCAGCGTTGGTAGTGTTCATGTTTGTAAAGGATATGACAGGAATGACTAAAATAAATGCATGTCTCATTCCAGTGCTCATTATTTGCTTAGTAGCGGTCTTACTCGTTTACCAATCATCAATTGGCTTTTCGTTCACATTTGACATCCATATGCAACATAATTGGCCAGCGGCAATGACCTTTACGTCGCTTAATATTTTGCCGATTATCGCTGTTTTAAGTGCGGTAGGCAACCAAATCAAACATAAGGGTGAAATTTACATTGCCAGCATGGGGAGCGGGCTCTTGCTTGGGACGATTTCCTATTTGTACAATGAGTCGTTGCTTTCTGTTGCTCAAGAAATCATTTTTTACGAGATTCCGCTGTTTGTGATCTTAAAACATTATCCGTCGATTATGGTTTTGGCCATTTCCTTATTATTGTGGCTAGCCATCTATACAACGGCAGCTTCAGGGGTTTTTGGGCTGATAGCGAGATTACGAACAAACGTACAAGGCGAGGCTTGGCTGATTGCATTGTTGCTTGTTGCTTGCATGGCGCCTATGACGATGTTTGGCTTCTCGACATTAATTTCCATATTGTACCCATTGTACGGCATCTTAAATTTGTTTATTCTTGCTTCACTCGTTCTTTACCCAATTGTCAAACATCCAGCAACGAAAAGCAAACAGTGACACTACAAACTCCTGCTTGGTTCATGTATAATACAAGCAGACGAGCTTGAGGAGGACGAAACGGTGGCAGCAGAAAAGGAATTTGCGTTAGGCGATGTGGTGGAAATGAAGAAACCACATCCTTGTGGGGAAAATCGATGGAAGATTATCCGCATGGGCATGGATGTCCGGATAAAATGCCTGGGTTGCCAACACAGCGTGATGCTACCACGCCGGGACTTTTCAAAAAAACTAAAAAAAGTATTAGGTTCCGAATAACAAGGGAGGGTCTGTACTCTACCTTGTTTTTGTGCGGGCCTGTACAAATAAAAAGGACGTGACAGGAAGTGGCTTTAACAACTGGAATAGTAGGGTTGCCAAACGTGGGGAAATCAACGCTGTTCAATGCGATTACCCAAGCCGGTGCAGAATCGGCCAATTACCCGTTTTGTACGATTGACCCAAATGTAGGGATTGTCGAAGTGCCTGACGTGCGGTTGGAAAAATTAACCGAACTGGTCAAACCGAAAAAAACGGTGCCGACAGCGTTTGAATTTACAGATATAGCTGGGATTGTCGAAGGCGCCAGCAAAGGCGAGGGGCTCGGCAACCAGTTTTTGTCTCATATTCGCCAAGTAGATGCGATTTCCCATGTTGTCCGCTGCTTTGCTGATGAAAACATTACCCATGTTTCCGGAGGCGTCAATCCGTTGCGCGACATTGAAGTTATTAACTTAGAATTGATTTTGGCTGACTTGGAATCAGTCGACAAGCGGATCGGCCGTGTCGCGAAGCTGGCGAAAGCAAAAGACAAAGCCGCTGTTGCTGAATTGCCTGTGCTAGAAGCATTAAAAGAGGCGTTTGAAAATGAAAAGCCAGCACGAAGCATTGATTTCGATGACGACCAACTAAAAATTGTCAAACAGCTACACTTGCTTACAAGCAAACCTGTCCTGTATGTAGCCAACGTTGCTGAAGACGATTTGCTTGCTGGCGAAGACAATGATTACGTCAAACAAGTGAAAGCATTTGCGGAAGCGGAAAACAGCAATGTGATTGTCGTTTGCGCCAAAATTGAATCGGAAATTGCGGAGCTGGAAGGCGATGAAAAAGCGCTGTTTTTAGAAGAGCTCGGCATCCAAGAATCAGGGCTTGACCAATTAATCCGCGCGGCATATTCTTTGCTAGGCTTGGAAACGTATTTTACAGCAGGAGAGCAGGAAGTGAGGGCCTGGACATACCGCCGGGGCACGAAGGCGCCACAAGCAGCTGGGATTATCCATACTGACTTTGAGCGCGGCTTTATCCGTGCTGAAGTTGTCGCCTATGACGATTTGCTTGCCGCTGGCGGCATGGTTGCTGCAAAAGAGCGGGGCAAAGTTCGCCTTGAAGGAAAAGAATACGTCGTCCAAGACGGAGATGTCATCCATTTTCGGTTTAATGTGTAAAAGGGAGGGGCTGCAGCCAACGTTGCAGCCCCTTAATTGTAGATTCATTTTGTCGAAAAAAAATGCAAGAAAAAACAAGGAATTTTAGTTGAGATAGCGTATATAGTTGGTAACCCCTTTGAAAGCCCCCCTCACGTATGCTCTTACACCCTTGATTCCCAATTGTCGTGCCAATCTGAACAAAAGGCAGGTGGTTGCTTCGATAATTCTTGAATAAAGACCATTTTAATGGTATACTCGTTCAATGTGAGTGAATTGACTTTTGCTCCTTGCTCTGTGTAAACGGAGCCGCTTAGACCAAAAGGAGGTGACTGGAATGCGTAAGTATGAAATTATGTACATTATCGCTCCAAACCTAGAAGAATCAGCAAACAAGGAAATCATTGAGCGTTACAACAAAGTGCTCACTGACAACGGTGCTGAAATTCTAAAGGTGGACGAGATCGGTAAAAAACGCCTAGCTTATGAAATCAACGATTTCAAAGATGGTTTCTATGTATTGCTAAGTGTACAAGCAAATACGGAAGCAATTAACGAGTTTAACCGTTTGATTAAAATCAACGACAACGTTATCCGCGTTCTCGTAACAAAAGACGAACAGTAAGTCGAAATAGACATATTTTAACGGGCCCAGGACGAATAAGGGACCATTTAAAAGGCTGGGAGGGATCGCATTGTTAAACCGTGTTGTTCTTGTCGGACGCTTAACGCGTGACCCTGAATTGCGATTCACGCCAAACGGTGTAGCTGTAGCCAATTTTACGCTTGCAGTCAACCGTCCGTTTTCAAACCAGCAAGGAGAACGAGAAGCTGACTTCATTAACTGTGTTGTCTGGCGCAAACCGGCTGAGAATGTCGCCAATTTCCTTAAAAAAGGGAGCCTTGCAGGAGTCGACGGCCGTGTGCAAACGCGAAGCTATGACAATAATGAAGGCAGGCGCGTTTTTGTAACGGAAGTCGTTGCTGAAAGCGTCCAATTTCTCGAACCTCGCAATAGTCAAAACCAATCCTCTGGGAATCCTGGTTTTGATCAGTACGGCGCTGGCAGCCAAGGTTCTGGCAACCAAACTGGTGGCAGCCGTTCTAATGGATATGATAACGACCCGTTCTCGAATGACGGTTCGATTGATATTTCCGATGATGATCTTCCATTTTAATGTTTAAAGGAAAGGAGTGAAACATATGGCACGTCGTGGTCGTCCTAAACGGAGAAAAGTATGCTTTTTTACTGCCAATAAAATTACCCATATTGACTACAAAGATGTTGATTTGCTGAAACGTTTTATTTCCGAACGTGGAAAAATTCTTCCGCGCCGCGTAACTGGAACTTCTGCAAAGTACCAACGTAAGCTGACTGTAGCGATTAAACGCGCTCGCCAAGTAGCATTGCTACCTTACGTCAACGATGTAAACTAAAGATGGGATAAAGAGGGCGGACCGGGCCAAGCTAAGAAAAAGCTGGCTTGGTTGCCCTCTTTTCTTCTACTTACTGGCGAATCGAGAGGCTCGCCTTTTACTTTAAAGGTAATTACGCTAAAATAGATGGGAACTGTGTGTGAATGAGACGCGTTCGTTGAGCGTGTTAAATGAGGTGAGAATTTGGAACACAGGAACCAGCTGATGAAGGGTCTACTATGCGGTGTGATTTACATTGCATTGTTCATGATCTTTGCATTTAACATTCCGCTATTAAACATGTTCGCACTTGTCGCCATGCCGTTGCCAGTTGTTTATTTTACGGCCATTTTTGGGCCAAGGCCGGGGATGGTGCTAACAGCGGCTGTCGGTTTGCTTGGAACAATAGCGACGTTAAACCCTTTGGCAGCATTTGCTTTTGCCGTCATTGGCTATGTGCTCGGCTATGCTCAGCACAAGCGCAGAAAAGGGGCTGAATTGTTGCTGGCAACGATTGTTGCATCGTTTGTCTTTCTTTCGGCTGCCTACATACTCCTTACAGCCGTCACCGATCTATCCGTGCTGCAATTTGTCCGGGAGTCCCTCCAAGAGACGCAACAGCTTCTGTCTGAATTAGGGATGGAATCCTATGATGAAGCATTTATAGAGGAATACGTCCAATTAATTGAATCGCTGATGACCTTTTTGTTGCTACTGATGGCTGCCGTATATGCGTTTTTGGTCTATGGAGCGGCAACCATGCTCTTTAAACGTGTAGACCTACCGTATCATAAGCTGCCGAAGTTTCGCGAATGGGCATTTCCACGTTTTTTCCTTTGGTTTTATTTTTCCCTATTGCTCCTGTCCTTTTTGCCATTTGAGCCTGGTTCCTATATGGCGGCAGTCACGCAAACTGGCATAAATTTGGTCAGTGTATTGCTTATCATCCAAGGAGTGTCGCTTCTGTTTGTGTATTTGCAGGCAAGGCGGCTTGCAAAGGGCGTCTCTGTTTTCATTATTATCATGGTTGTCATCAGTCTTTTACTCGTGCCATTTTTGTTGTGGGCCATGAAAATGATTGGCGTACTGGATATGGTTTTAAGAATTCGCGACCGTATGAAACTGTAATTTTTGGATGACAGGTAGGAGATGACAATATGCCAAATTGGAAAAAGCAGTGGTGGCAACAGCTTCATGTCATCACACTCTTTGCCATTGCCGTTGTGTCCATTGCTGTTCTCGCTTATTATCGCTTAGAAGCCGGCGCAGTTGCTGGCATTGCTCTGATCGTATGGATCGGTTTATTTCACCAATCCCATAAGCGCAATGAACGGCAGTTGCACAAATATATTTCGACTTTATCATACCGTGTGAACAAGGCAGGGGAAGAAGCTGTCACCAAGCTGCCTGTAGGCATTGTCCTCTATAATGAGGATGAAGTGATCGAGTGGGTAAATCCGTTTGTTGAGGAACGGTTTGGGACTGGGCTGATCGGCGAGCCTATTACCTGCATCCATGAAGAGCTTGGCGAATATGTAAGCAAGGACGTTGCCAATGAAACGTTCCAAATGGAGTCCTCTTACTATTACATGACGTTTGAGCGCGACGAGCAACTTATTTACATTGTGGATGTAACCGAGAAAGAACAAACGCAAAAAAAGTACCAACATATGCTGCCAGTCATCGCGCATATTTACTTAGACAACTACGATGAAGTCACACAAAGCATGGAAGATCAAGTTCGCAGCCGGCTGCTCGCCAAAGTGACAACAGCGTTGAACAACTGGGCGAGCGATTATGATATCTTTTTAAGAAGGACGTCATCTGATCGGTTTTTGGCAGTGATGAACCATAAGACGCTATTGCTGTTAGAGGAGAACCGGTTTGAATTGCTTGATGATATCCGTGAACGGACAGCGAGGGAGAAAGTGCCAATTACGCTCAGCATTGGGGTCGGCACGGAAGAAACGTCATTAAAACAACTGGGCGCCTTGGCCCAGTCAAGCTTAGATCTAGCGCTTGGCCGCGGCGGCGACCAAGTGGCGATCAAAAAGAAAAATGGCCGCGTCCGCTTTTATGGCGGCAAGACCAATGCGATGGAAAAACGGACACGGGTACGCGCTCGCGTTATCTCCCATGCTTTGCGCGATTTTGTAAAAGAAAGCGAACGAGTGATTGTCATGGGCCACCAGCGTCCAGATATGGACGCGATTGGGGCAGCGATTGGCGTATTAAAAATTGCTGACTTAAATGACCGTGAAGGCTTTATTGTGCTCGATGTGGAGGATATTAACCCGGATGTCCAGCGGTTATTGGAAGAAACGGAGAAACACGACCATTTGTGGAGCCAGTTTGTTTCGCCGGAAGAAGCATTGGATTTAGCTGATAAAGAGACGTTGCTCGTCGTCGTCGATACACACAAGCCATCGCTTGTCATTGAGCCGCGGCTATTGGAAATGATTGACCGAATCATTGTCATTGACCACCATCGCCGCAGCGAAGACTTTGTTGAAGATCCGGTTCTCGTTTATATGGAGCCGTATGCGTCATCTACGGCCGAGCTTGTGACCGAGCTGCTCGAGTACCAGCCGATGCAGTTCAAAATGGACCGGCTGGAAGCGACAGCACTGCTCGCTGGCATTATTGTCGATACAAGAAGTTTTGCCGTCCGTACTGGGGCGAGGACATTTGATGCAGCCTCGTTTTTGCGGGCCAACGGCGCCGATACGGCGCTCGTGCAAAAGCTATTAAAGGAAGACTTGGCGTCTTACGTAAAGCGTGCTAAGCTTGTAGAAAACGCCTATCTTTACCGAGAGGGCTATGCCATTGCCGTGGCTCCAGACGACCATGTTTACGATCAGCTCGTGATCGCCCAGGCTGCTGATACGTTGCTGACAATGAGCGGCGTGCTTGCCTCTTTTGTCGTTTGTCAGCTTGCTGATGGACGAATCGGCATTAGCGCTCGTTCACTTGGCGACGTAAATGTCCAAGTCATCATGGAAAAGCTCGGCGGTGGCGGCCATCTCTCAAATGCAGCGACACAATTGCCTGACTTGACGCTGGAGGAAGGGAAACTCCAGCTCGAGAAGGCCATTGATGAAGTACGAGAAGGAGGAAGCGGAGCATGAAAGTCATTTTCACTGAAGATGTAAAAGGGAAAGGCAAAAAAGGCGAATTGAAAGACGTGTCAGAAGGCTATGCCCGCAACTATTTAATCCCTAAAAATTTAGCAGTGGCAGCTACGTCTGGAAATATAAAAGACCTTGAGGCACAAGAAAAAAGCAAGCAAAAAAAGGCGGAAGCGGAACTTCAAAAAGCGAAAGCATTGAAAGAAGAGCTTGAAGCGCTCAAGATCGAGATTCCTGCCAAAGCTGGCGAAGGCGGCCGCCTATTCGGGGCCGTGTCGACAAAGCAAATTGCCGAGGCACTTGGGAAACAAGGCAAGAAAGTCGATAAACGCAAAATCCAATTGGACGAACCGATTCGTTCACTCGGCTACACGAAAGTGCCGATTAAAATCCACCCAGAAGTGGTGGCAACGGCTACTGTCCACGTTGTAGAAGCATAGAAACAAAAGGAAGCTGGCTCTCGCTTTGGCCAGCTTCCTTTTAAGTCAGTTGTAAGGGGGGGAGAAATGGATGAGCGACCTTTTGACAGAGCGGACGCCGCCGCAAAACATTGAAGCAGAGCAGGCCGTGTTAGGTGCGATTTTTCTCGCTGACCATGCGTTAACGACGGCGAGTGAGCGCCTCATGCCTGAAGATTTTTACCGTGCTAGCCACCAGCGGATTTACGAAGTGATGCTGGACCTCGGTGAAAAGGGAGAGCCTGTCGATTTAGTCACAGTCACCTCAGAGCTGCAAAACAGAGGGTGGCTTGATGATATTGGCGGTGTCGCCTACTTGGCCGATGTCGCCGAGTCTGTCCCTACTGCCGCCAATGTTGAGTATTACAGCCGCATCGTCGAAGAAAAATCGCTGTTACGGCGGCTCATCCGTGTGGCCACCAACATTGCAAAAGAAGGCTATGCGAGCGAGGATGAAGTCGATGCGATCCTCGACCAAGCAGAGAAAACGATTCTCGAAGTCGCACAACGAAAAAATACAAGCAGCTTTGTCTCGATTAAAGATGTGCTGCTTGAAACGTATGACCAAATCGAAATATTGCAGCAAACCCGCGGGGAAATTACGGGCATTGCGACTGGTTTTACGGAGCTAGATACAATGACTGCTGGATTCCAGCGCAACGATCTTATTATCGTTGCAGCGCGCCCGTCAGTAGGGAAAACCGCATTTGCGCTTAACATTGCCCAAAACGTTGCCACAAAAACCGATGAAACGGTTGCGATTTTCTCGCTGGAAATGGGAGCGAGCCAGCTCGTCACGCGGATGCTTTGTGCAGAAGGGAACATCGATGCCCAGCGGATGCGGACAGGCGCCTTGGAGGAAGAGGATTGGCATAAACTGTCGATGGCGATGGGGTCTTTGTCGAAAGCAGGCATTTACATCGATGACACACCTGGTGTGAAAGTCGGCGAAATTCGTGCCAAATGCCGGCGCCTCAAGCAAGAAAAAGGGCTTGGCATGATTTTGATTGACTACTTGCAGCTCATTCAAGGGAACGGCCGCAGCGGTGAAAACCGCCAGCAAGAAGTATCGGAAATTTCACGGACGCTGAAAGCGATCGCCCGTGAGCTAGAAGTGCCAGTTATTGCCCTGTCGCAATTGTCACGGGGCGTCGAATCAAGGCAGGACAAACGCCCAATGATGTCAGACATCCGGGAATCAGGCAGTATTGAACAAGATGCCGATATTGTCGCTTTTCTCTATCGTGATGACTACTATGATAAAGAAACCGAGAATAAAAATATTATCGAAATTATTATTGCCAAGCAGCGAAACGGCCCCGTTGGGACGGTTGAGCTAGCATTTGTAAAAGAATACAATAAGTTCGTTAATTTGGACCGGCGCCATGACGAGAACGACATGCCGCCAGGTTAACGGAAAAAAGCTCTCATCAAGAGAGCTTTTTCGTTTTTATACGAATGTTGGAGATTTTTATTATGGAAATGTTCGTGTCTAATTGACGCCCCGTAGGCTGACCTGCTATACTTACAATGGTTTTTATAGAGAGCGGAGGTGCAAGCAATGTCTTCAGTCGTTGTTGTTGGAACACAGTGGGGCGATGAAGGAAAAGGAAAAATCACGGACTACTTATCAGAAAAAGCAGAAGTGGTTGCCCGCTACCAAGGTGGAAACAATGCTGGCCATACGATTGTGTTTGACGGTAAAAAATACAAACTTCATTTGATTCCTTCAGGGATTTTTTACAAAGATAAAATTTGCGTCATTGGCAACGGCATGGTAATTGATCCTAAGGCGCTTGTCGAAGAGCTTGCGTATTTGCATGACCACGGCGTCGATACGAGCAATTTGCGGATTTCAAACCGCGCCCATGTGATCTTGCCTTATCATATAAAACTTGATATTGTCGAAGAAGACCGAAAAGGCGCCAATAAAATTGGCACTACAAGAAAAGGCATCGGTCCTGCCTATATGGACAAAGCAGCGCGGATTGGCATTCGAATCGCCGATTTGCTTGAGAAAGACACGTTTGCTGCAAAAGTGGCAGCTGTTCTGGAAGAGAAAAACCGCCTGTTTGAAAAATACTATGAAACAGATGGCTTTTCAGCAGAAGAAATTGTTGAAGAGTACTTCCGTTATGGCGAACAAATCGCTAAATATGTTGCCGATACATCCGTCGTTTTAAATGACGCTTTGGACGATGGCCGCCGTGTTTTATTCGAAGGCGCCCAAGGCGTGATGCTTGATATTGACCAAGGAACGTATCCATTCGTAACGTCTTCCAATCCGATCGCCGGAGGAGTGACGATCGGTTCTGGCGTCGGCCCATCAAAAATCCACCACGTTGTCGGCGTTTCAAAAGCTTACACGACTCGCGTCGGCGATGGCCCGTTTCCGACTGAATTGAATGATGAAATTGGCGACCGTATCCGCAAAGTCGGAAATGAGTATGGAACGACAACAGGGCGCCCACGCCGCGTTGGCTGGTTTGATAGTGTCGTCGTCCGCCACGCTCGCCGAGTGAGCGGCATTACAGATTTATCCCTGAACTCGATTGACGTGCTCACAGGGCTTAAAACGCTAAAAATCTGCACGAGTTACCGCTATAAAGGCGAAGTGCTTGATGAGTTTCCAGCAAGCTTAAATGTTTTGGCAGAATGTGAGCCAATTTATGAAGAGCTTCCAGGCTGGGAAGAAGACATTACAGGCGTAAAAACGTTGCATGAGCTGCCGGAAAATGCCCGTACGTATGTAGAACGGGTTTGCCAGCTGACAGGAATTCCATTGACTGTCTTTTCCGTTGGCCCCGACCGTAGCCAAACGAACATGGTGCGCGGCGTTTTTGCCTAACTGGCAAGGGAAAATGCAGGGAAAGCGCCCCTGTATTTTCCCGCTTATCTTCCATTCAATCACGCTAAAAAAACTTTTTAAAAAGTAGTTGCACACCTAGTTTTTATATGCTATTATAAATCTTGTCGCCAAGGGATTTGGGGACAAGCGGTTTGCTTTTCTGCACCGCCTGCTCGGCTTTTTTAGAGGAGCCATTAGCTCAGTTGGTAGAGCATCTGACTTTTAATCAGAGGGTCGAAGGTTCGAGTCCTTCATGGCTCACCATGTTTACAGTGGCCCGTTGGTCAAGCGGTTAAGACACCGCCCTTTCACGGCGGTAACACGGGTTCGAATCCCGTACGGGTCACTTTTCATATAGATACATATCTTGGTCCGGTAGTTCAGTTGGTTAGAATGCCTGCCTGTCACGCAGGAGGTCGCGGGTTCGAGTCCCGTCCGGACCGCCATTTACATCTTGATAAAAAGTCGAAAGAAGCAAAAATGGCTCGGTAGCTCAGTTGGTAGAGCAACGGACTGAAAATCCGTGTGTCGGCGGTTCGATTCCGTCCCGAGCCACCATTTGCCGGTCTAGCTCAATTGGTAGAGCAACTGACTTGTAATCAGTAGGTTGGGGGTTCAAGTCCTCTGGCCGGCATAGCGAAAGAACTTTATGTGCGAATGCATATAAGGTTCTTTTTTTGCATTCTTCTTGACTTGCACGTTTGTGGTAAACTAAGAGATAGGGCAAAACAATTGCCCGGGAAAGAATGTTGTTATTTCTAAATGAAGGATCTTAGAACGACGACCAATCTAGGAGGATGAGGATGGACAAACATATTCTCGTGGTAGATGATGAAAAGTCGATTGCTGATATATTAAAATTTAACTTGGAGAAGGAAGGCTTTGATGTTACTTGTGCTTATGATGGGAATGAAGCATTAGAGCGCGTCAAGGAACGGAAGCCTGATTTAATGCTCCTTGATATTATGCTCCCTTATAAAGATGGCATGGAAGTTTGCCGTGAAGTAAGGAAGCAATACGATTTGCCAATTATCATGTTAACGGCAAAAGACTCGGAAATTGATAAAGTGCTTGGCCTTGAGCTTGGCGCTGATGACTATGTTATCAAGCCGTTTAGCACGCGGGAACTGTTGGCACGTGTAAAGGCAAACTTGCGGCGCCAACAAGTCGCTTCTGACGATGCGCCAACAACGCAAAAAGAAATTACAATTGGCGAGCTATCGATTCTTCCTGAAGCGTATCAAGTAAAAAAACGGGGCGAGCCAGTTGATTTAACGCACCGGGAGTTTGAGTTAATCCATTATCTTGGCAAGCATTTAGGCCAAGTAATGACGCGGGAGCATTTGCTGCAAGCGGTGTGGGGCTATGATTATTTTGGCGATGTGCGCACAGTAGACGTAACAGTGCGGCGCTTGCGTGAAAAAGTGGAAGACAACCCAAGCTATCCAAACTGGATTATGACGAGAAGGGGAGTCGGCTACTTCTTGTCGGCGCCAGAGGGCGAGCAACGGTAAATGGAACGCAATGTCGGGTTTTTTAAATCCATTCGCTTCAAACTGATTATTATTTATGTGCTGTTGATTGTATTGGCGATGCAAATTGTCAGTGTCTACTTTTCCCGGGAACTGGAAAGAAATTTGCTTGAAAACTATGAAACACTGTTGAATGACCGCTTAAATGTGCTGTCTTTAAGTGTCGGCCAAGAATTGCAAGAAGACCCAGAAGAACGGGACCTTGATACGCTTGTACGCAACGCTTTCCCGCAAAACGATGAGAATACACGCAAAGGGAAAGCGCAAGTGATTGGCTATAATAGCGTGGTGCTGGCAAGCTCTTCCGACGAAGACGCCAACATTATTGACCAACAGACTGACCAAACGATTGTTAAGCGCGCCTTAACCGGAACGCCGACATATGAATTCCAAGAGCGGATCAACCAAGAAGACCAAGAGCGCTACATTATTAAAGCACACCCCGTTCGTTCCAATGAAAATGGCACTGGCGAAATTCTCGGTGCTGTCTACATTGAAGCGTCAATTGAGGGTGTCAGTAAGCAAGCACAAGCGATCAACCGCATTTTTATCTCGGCGACAGGTATTGCGATGGTGTTGACGTTCTTAGTGGTCATTCTACTGGCCCGAACGATCACGATGCCGATTCTTGACATGCGTCGGCAAGCGCTCCGCATGAGCCATGGCGATTTTTCGAGGCAAGTCCGTGTCTACAGTACCGATGAGTTAGGCCAGCTTGCCACTGCGTTTAACGAGTTGACGAATAGGCTCCATGATACGACATTAATGAGGGACAGGGAGCAGAAGCGTTTGCGTTCGGTATTGGCCCACATGACGGATGGCGTGATTGCGACAGACCAAAGCGGCTTAATTATTTTGATGAACCGCCGCGCCGAAGAACTGTTAGGCATTCCGTTAAAGCATGTGCTGCGCAGGCCGATTATGAACGTGCTGCGCATGGAAGAGGAAGTGAGCATTTTTGAGCTCTACGAAAGGAACGAGCCGTTGCTCCTTGACTTAAGCACAGGCGAAGAGCCGATTGTGCTCGAAGTGAACTTTTCAGCGATTCAAGAAGATGAAGGCCCCTTCAATGGCTTGATTGCGGTCCTTCACGATGTAACCGAGAAAGAGAAAATTGAAAATGAACGGCGCGAATTTGTCGCCAACGTGTCACATGAATTGCGGACGCCGTTGACGACGATGAAAAGCTACCTAGAAGCGTTGGCAGACGGGGCGATGCAAGATGAGGACATTGCGCCGCGCTTTTTAGAGGTAACGCAAAAGGAAACGGACCGGATGATCCGCCTTGTCAATGATTTGCTCCAGCTGTCCAAAATTGACTCAAACGATTACCGTCTCGACTTGCATTGGGTGGAGCTCGGTGCCTTTTTGCATAGCATTGTCGAACGGTTTGAAATGGTCGTCAAGGACAAAAACATTGATTTTCACCGCCATATTGCGAAACAGCCAACTTACGTCAAAATCGATACCGATAAAATGACTCAAGTGCTGGACAACATTTTATCGAATGCGATTAAATACTCTCCGTCTGGGGGCAATGTGACCATCACCCTCCTCCATCAAGGAAACAAAGCACGGATTAGCATTGCCGATGAAGGGTTAGGCATTCCAGCTGAGTCACAAGACAAGATTTTTGAGCGGTTCTATCGAGTGGACAAAGCTCGGGCGCGGAACGTTGGAGGGACAGGTCTCGGCCTTGCGATTGCGAGCGAGTATGTCCATGCCCATGAAGGCGATATTTGGGTCCATAGTGAATACAATGAAGGCACGACCATTTATATCACGTTGCCTTACTCGACATTCAAAGGAGGAACAATGTGAGGTACGAACAGTTTAAAACTGTCGCATTAATTGCCTTAATTGGTCTAAGTTTATTTTTCACATACCAATTGTGGACATTCCAACCAAATATCGAAGCATTAGAAGATAGCTCCAACGTGCAAACCGAAGAAATGTTTGGCACAGAACGGGACCCAGGTGAGCTGATTGCCCCTGAGCAAGTCGTGCTGCACAGCTCTGAAGGGACGTATTCGCTCATAAAAAATGGCTCTTCGTATTTTTCTCACGTTGTGAATCAATTGTTTGCCGAAGGGCAACTGCAATCAATCAACCGCGACTATGAAGACATCTCCGCCGTAAGCGGAATTGAATTGATTTTTCCCGATGCAGTACCGAAAGAATTTGTGCTGAAACAATTCGGGATCGATCATGAAGATTTTCGCTTCAATTTAAGTGCCATCGATCGGATGTTTGTCTATGTTAGCCCTTATGACGGCGGGGTCAACATCCAATTTGCCTCATTGGAAAATGAAAGCTTATTTACGGTTGGCTCTGCGATGGATCCTGAATTGCTTACTGATTTGCTCGAATCTGGGGAGGAAGCAGACATCGAAGAGGCTGTGATTGTGAAGCAAAAGGGTGATGACAACAAATTGTTGCAAAACCGGCTGTACGTCAGCAGTGAGCCACAAAAAGTGAGAGAAAAGCAGTATGAGCTTGCCCGTCTAGACATCGGGCAAATCAACCAGCGTTTGTTTAGCGGCGCTTCTGATGTCCCCCGGCAAAACCAGCTTGATGGGCAAAATGTCTACACCGATGGCAGCCGAATTGTCACGATTGACCAACGGCTCCAGTATTTAAGCTACAGCTATCCGTTTGCAGCAGACGGCGTTGACACAAACAACCGCCACATTATTGAGGCTGCGACTGAATTTGTCAATTTAAACGGCGGCTGGACCGATGATTATAAGGCGAGCAGTTGGGCAGCCAGGGATAATAGCGAAACCGTTGATTTCCGGATGATGATTGACGGCATTCCTGTTTTTGGCCGCAGCAGCAGCGACAACAAAGACAGAATGAAAATAACCGTCAGCCGCTCAGGCACACAAGTGATCCAATTCGAACGGCCACTCTTTCATTTAGTCGGGGCGCCGCTGCAAGACCCTGAAGTGGAAGTCCCGTCAGGAGAGGCAGCTGCAGAAGCGTTAAAGGCCGCAACGTCGGTCAACTGGGACGATGTCACCGACATCCGCCTTGGCTACAGGGCCGATATGGAGAACAACTCAAATGCCAATTTTGTGCCGACGTGGTATTATGAAAGCCAAAATACGTGGAAAAGAGTCCCGTTTGATGAGGAGTACAAACAATGAATTGGAGTCGGGCCAAATCCATTTTTATTGTCACGTTTTTGCTGTTAAATGTGTTTTTAGGCATACAGTTGCTGGACAAAATCCAACAAGTGCCTGATATTGAGCAATCAAGCGACATCGAAAAGCGGCTTGCGGATAACAACATCTCTCTCCCGTCGAAAGAAATCAACATTGTTGGCGCGAAAGGCGTTGTCCTTGAAGGAAGATGGACAACCTTTTCAGAAGCAGAGCTAGACGGTCTTACAGGGCAGACGGCGACGTTGTCCCAATCACGGGAATTGATTAAAGCGGCTTTTGATGAACCGATTGATCTATCGGATATTCCTGGCAACGACAACAACGAAACAGCGGAACAAACCGACTATGCTGCTTTTTTAGCCCAGCATATTTTGCACGGGTATGACTATGTGTTTTCACGGCGAGAAGGATCGTACCTTTATTTTAACCAGCTATATAACCAAAACGAAACGTTCGTCAACGAGGACGCACCTCTCATTTTAGAACTCGATGAAGACGACAAGGTCATTGGCTACACACAACGCCATTTCACCTTTGAAGAAAACCCAGATGAACGGAAAATGATTACGTACATGGAAGCAGTCGAAACGCTGCTAAACAACCATTTTATTAAAAGAAACAATAGCATTGTTGAAATTGATTTTGGCTATTATAGCCTAGCTGAACAAACGCCTCGTTTCTTTTCGCCTATGTGGGAAGTGACGGTGAAGGGCAACACCGATGAGGAGGACGATGTACGCATTTATTTAGTGAATGCGATTTTAGGCGAACAACATCAATGGTATCCTGATGAAAACCAAGCGATTGATGGAGAAACGCCAGAATTAGAGGAACCAAGTATAGACGAGATGAACGAAGCGGGCAGCACGCCTTAGAGTGTGGAAATGAAGGGGGAAACTAGATGAGTATGCGGTTCAGCGTGCTGGCCAGCGGCAGTACTGGAAACGCGATGTATGTAGAGACGGCATCGCAGCGCCTTTTAATTGATGCCGGTCTAACCGGGAAAAAACTGGACGAGCTGTTCCAAAAAATTGACCGCAACCCAAAAGACATTGATGCGCTGCTTGTCACCCATGAACATAGCGACCATATTAAAGGAGTCGGCGTTTTTGCCAGAAAACATCAAGTGCCGATCTATGCGAACGCAAAAACGTGGAAAGCGATGGAGAAACAGCTTGGGCAGTTGTCTCTTGACCAAAAGTTTGAGTTCGACCGGGAGACAGTCAAGCAGTTTGGCGACATAGAAGTCGAGTCATTTGGCGTCTCACACGATGCAGCTGAACCGATGTTTTTTGTCTTCCGCCACGAAGGCAAGAAACTCGTTTTAGCGACAGATATGGGCTATGTGAGCGAACGAATTAAAAAGACCGTTGCAGGCGCCGATACGTACGTGTTTGAGTCCAACCATGATATGAACATGCTCCGTGTCGGCCGCTATCCCTGGAACGTCAAACGCCGGATTCTGAGCGATTTAGGCCATGTTTCCAACGAAGATGCCGCGATGGCGTTGGCCGATGTCGTCGAGGACAAACAAGCCAACATCTACTTAGCTCATTTAAGCCTCGACAACAATATGAAAGAATTAGCGCATATGACAGTCAAGCAAGTGTTAGAGCAAGAAGGGCATAAAGTCGGCGAAACGCTGCGCCTATACGATACGGACCCGTATCACCCTACCCCCCTCTCGATTGTTTAAAAAGGGATGAAAGCGTAAATAAATAGAAAGAACCTACAGTATTCGTTTTTTTATCAAACTTCAGCAACAGTTATCGATAATTGTTAAACGAAGGTCAAAAATCGTTGAAATGCCCGCAAATGCCTAGACCATCAGGCGAACAGGGGTATAATAAAGATACATAGAACGAATACGACTGTTTAGAGGGAAGGGGTATAATCATGGGCTACTATGATGACCAGCAAGAAACGCGCTACCGTGAGCCAAATAAAAGCTCAAAAAAAGTGGCTGGTTTGTCCGCGTTTGGCGGTGCCATTATCGGCGGTGCGCTTGTGTTAATTGCTTCACCAATTATGTCGAGCCTCGGCCTTGGCATAGATGATTCAGCAAGCGAAAACAACAACGCCAATACAGAACCGAATACCGAGCAAAACGCCGAGAATGTCATTAACCTCGACGTCAATTCAGCGGTCACGGACGTTGTGAGCAAAGTGTCCGATGCAGTCGTCGGCGTCATTAACATGCAGCAAGCCAACATGTTCGGATCGAGTGAAACAGACGAAACAGGCACAGGATCTGGTGTGGTTTATAAGAAAGAAGGCGACTCGGCATTCATTGTTACCAATAACCATGTCATTGAAGGTGCTTCGGAAATTGAAGTCGCCTTAACGGACGGCACCCGCGTTCCAGCTACGCTTGTAGGCCAAGATGAAATAACAGACTTAGCTGTCCTTGAAATCGATGGCGAAAACGTCACAACCGTTGCCGAGTTCGGCAATTCCGATGAATTAAGCGTCGGCGAACCAGCGATTGCGATAGGCAACCCGCTTGGCCTTGAATTTGCCGGCAGCGTCACACAAGGCATTATCAGCGCGACAGAACGGAGCATTCCAGTCGATTTAAGCGGCAATGGCCAAATTGATTGGAATGCAGAAGTACTGCAAACGGACGCAGCGATTAATCCCGGCAACAGTGGCGGTGCACTTATTAACATTAACGGCGAAGTCATCGGGATTAACTCGATGAAAATTTCCGGCGGTGCAGAAGGATTAGGCTTTGCGATCCCTTCTTCCATCGTGCAGCCAACCATCAGCGACTTAGAACAGTACGGCGAAGTGCGACGCCCAACACTCGGCATCACTTTGCGCTCGCTCAATGAACTGCCAAGTTCCGCTCTCCAAGGAACGTTGAACTTGCCTGAAGACGTGACAGAAGGCATCGTCATCGTCGGCGTCCAAAACGGCAGCGCTGCAGCCGATGCAGGCCTGCAAGAACGAGACGTCATCGTCGAAATTGACGGCAAAGCGATTGAAAACCCTCAAGAGTTGCGCAAACTCTTATACGCTGAACGCTCCATCGGCGACACCATTTCCGTCACACTCTACCGTGACGGTGACAAACAAACAATCGATGTCACCCTTGAAGAACAAAGCGACGTATAAACAAATCCACAGCTCCCGCGAACAACGCGCGGGAGCTGTTTTTTTGCTTTGTGGATTGTGCAAAAGAAGCACTCGCTGTGGATAGCCAAGCCATGCTATAATAGCAAACGACAAAGAAAGGACGGATTCAATTGCTTTACGCCTGCACAGAACATATCGAACTAGCACTAGACGTCGCCGTAGACGAATGGGAAGTTGCACCCAAAATCGAAAAAACCACAGACGCCAACGACGCCACATGTAGCTACTGTGGAAACAAAGCCACATACACTGTGGCAAAATAATCAGATATACACACTGTTGATATGTGGATAAGTTATGTGGATAAACTGTTTGCATCTGAAAAAGGAGTTATACACAAGTGAATATCACGATTCTATCCGTCGGCAAACTAAAAGAAAAATACATAAAACAAGGCATCGACGAATACAAAAAGCGCCTAAGCGCCTACGCCAAAATCCAAGAAATCGAAGTCCCAGACGAAAAAGCACCCGAACACTTAAGCACCGAAGACATGCGCCTCGTCAAGAAAAAAGAAGGCGAACGCCTCCTCGCCAAAATAAGCGCCGACAGCTACGTCATCGCCCTGGCGATCGAAGGCAACATGAAAACAAGCGAGCAACTTGCAAAGAATATTGAACAGCTCGGCACATATGGAAAAAGCAAAATCGCCTTCGTAATCGGCGGTTCATTAGGATTGTCTAACGACGTGTACGCACGGGCAGACGAACTGCTATCATTTTCAAAAATGACATTCCCCCACCAACTGATGAAACTCGTGCTATTTGAGCAACTGTATCGGAGTTTTCGGATTATGAGGGGGGAGCCGTATCATAAGTAGGGGGGAAAATTGTTGTAAATAAAATGATATTTTGGTTTATGAAGCGGGTAAGGGCTGTGAAAATGTAACGTCTTTATCGTTTCCGATAAAGTAAATGAATAAGTGTAAAAGCCTAGGATATATTGACCACCGTAAAATTGAAGTCAAGTTCAACCTGATGAATAGATCTTGAGAGATTTTCTAATTGTCGTTTGAGATTCTACCTAAATAGCTGGAGCAACTCCTTTTTTCCTTCCCTTGAAGAGAGTTGGTAGACTTCTACAAACTTCTTCTCTAATATAAAACGAGCCAACTCATGCGGGATGACTTTTGTATCTGATGAACTTATATCCAGAGTTTATTTTTCTTTTGTTCAAATTGCTTCCTAAGCACCTTTTGAAGTCGTTCTTCTAAGATTGCGAGAGGGAAGAGGTTTAGTTCAAATACTCATAAATATATTCTATGAAACTGTTTTATTTATAACAGCCTTTTTCTGTATGCTATAAATCCCCTTTAAGTTCAGAAATGGCGAGAAGCGATTGCTTATTTAAAGATTGAATGGTTGAAATAAAGTCTCTCTGAAAAGGAAGTTTTCAATTTGCCCAAACACCTGATTTTCAGCGTAATAGCTTTGATGTTATTAAATTTACAGGCAGATGATCATTTATTATGAAAATCAGAACAGACATAGTGATGATGTTTTCACTTTGTACAATCTTTGCGTTTATATAAGTTAGTAATGAAAGGAACCAGGCCCAGTCTGTAATCGGGACAACGTAAAATACCAGCAAAAGATGCAGATCAATAAATTTGTTTTCCAGAGCACCCCTTTCCAACCGAGAAAGCTACCGCACTATTTTGGAAGAACAGTCAGGATTCCCTGTTAATAAAATAACTCTATTAAATTGACTTTGTTACCCTTTGGTAGAAAGTCTTTTTTATAACCTTTCATGAAAATCAGCCGTATGTAATGGTATAATGTTACTATTAAGACTGTTGAGGAGGTCTGGACTTTATGAATTCTTCTACTTTGGAAGATTTATTTGAAATTCATAAGTTTAAACCAAACGAGGGACAATTAGAAGCAATTAAAACATTAGAGGGTCCACTTTTCTTAATGGCAGGTCCAGGTTCAGGTAAGACAAGAGTTCTTTTGTGGAGAACAGTAAATGCTATTGTATTCCAAAATGTCAATCCAGAAAACATTTTTTTGTCTACTTTTACGGAGAAGGCCGCAAAACAATTGAAAGACGGACTTCAGTCTATATTAGGTACAGTCACAAATATTACAGGCGTTCCATATGACATTTCGAGAGCGTATATAGGAACTGTTCATTCACTTTGTCAGCGAATTATTGCAGATAGAAGGTTTATAAAGCAACGTTCAAGAGTAAAACCGCCAATTCTTATGGATGAATTGGACCAATATTTCTTTGTCAATTCAAATCAATTTTGGAATATGGTCGAAGAAATCCTTCATGTGAAAGAAAATGAATGGCGTTCCGAAATGAAGAAATACTTTTCAAAGAGATCAGAGTCACGTCATGAAACTGCATTGTCACTTATTTCTGTATTCAATCGTTTTTCGGAAGAAAATCTGCAGATAGAAAGAATCATTGACCATGCGGTAAATATAAATGATGAAACATTACAGCAAATAGCCAGATTATATGAATGGTATAAACAAAGACTCCAAACAATGAATATGGTTGATTTTGCACTATTACAACAAAGAGCTTATAGTCAATTACTTGAAAGTGAGCATGTAATTAATGAATTTGAGCATGTCGTAATTGATGAATTTCAGGACACAAATCGGATTCAAGAGCAACTGTTCTTACGATTAGCAAAAGGAAATAAAAACCTTTGTGTAGTAGGTGATGATGACCAAGCACTATATCGGTTTCGTGGAGCTACAGTAGAGAACTTTGTTCAATTTCCTCAAAGGTCTAAACTATATTTATTAACTCCTCCAAAGGAAATAAAGTTGAATATTAATTATCGTTCCAAGAAACAAATCGTAACAACTTATACCAACTTCATCGAGAAGGTCAGTTGGGTAAGAGAAGATGGGGCTGGATACTATCGCTTACATGAAAAAGATATCCAGTCACATCATCGAGATAATGATTTAGCTGTTATTACAACTACCCCATCCAAATCAGAAGACGTTGTTAAAGAAATTGCACAATTTGTTAAGAAGTTAATTGTAGAAAAAAAGGTGGAAGATCCTAATCAGATTGCATTCTTGTTCCCTGCATTAAAAAATAATAAACATGTTCAACGCATGAAAAGAGCATTGGAAGCAGAAGGGATTAAAGTTTATGCTCCAAGGGCAGGGCGTTTTTTAGAAGTAGAAGAAGCAAAAGCGATGTTTGGAATACTTACTCAAATAGTCGGCAAACCAACCAGACAAGCCTTTGCGGGAGCATACAAAGATTATCATGATTGGTTGGATGTTACTGAGGGAATTGCTAAGGAACTAATGGAGAAAGATGAGCGGTTAGGACGGTTTGTGCATGTTAAAATTGAAGAGCTTAATAGATGTAAAGACGACTATATTCGTCTTTTAAAGACTGTCAGTGATAATGGCTGGTCACTGAATGATATGTATGTACCGCAAACTCATAAGCGGATTCTTTCTAATACACCGCTTATTTCACAGCAAACTCTAAGGGGTCTTGGTACAGATCGCTTAGACAAAATTATTGAGCAAAGAATAAAAAGCGGAAAACCATTTACACTTCAATACATTCTAAATCGGGCAACATCAGTTGATTGGAATATAATGGATCTATTTTACCGTCTTTGTGGTTTTCCCTACTTTACACACATGTTCAAGTTGGCGGAAACTGGTGAAGATGAAGGACCGATTTCGAACCTCTCGATGATTTCAGAGTATTTAGCACGCTATATGGAGCAATCCCAATCAATGCTTACTGGTTCAAGGTTAATCGAAGACCGTTTTTCGAACGACTTTTTTGGTCGCTATGTGTATGGATTATTTCGAGTAGGCGAATCAGAAGTAGAGAACGAAGAAACACCATTCCCAAAAGGACGTATACCTTTTTTAACCATCCATCAGTCGAAAGGATTGGAATTCCCCTATGTAGTACTCGGCAGTCCTGGTAAAAGAAACTGGGGAGTGCCGAGAGTAGAGGAGCTTGTTAGGCCATTAATTGAAGCGGACAGTGAACCATTGGAAAGAATCCCTGAGTTTGATACAATGAGGCTATTTTATGTCGCTTTATCCAGGGCAGAAAATGCTTTGATTATTACCCACTTACGAGGTCCAGGTCAGGTGGTAGAACCAGCTTTCAAAAAGCTTTTTTCTGAAATGAACTACCCGATGATACCAAATATTGATGTCGATAAATTATCGGATGTACAAGTTAAGGAAGATGAGATTCCCAAGGTTTATTCATATACCAGTGATTACCTTTTGTATTTAAAGTGCCCAAGAAATTATATGGTCTTCAAAAAGTATGGGTTTGTACCATCACGTTCCCAAACTATGCTTTTTGGAAACCTTGTCCATCAGACGATTGAAGATATTCATAATCGAATCATTTCAATGCGAGGTGAAATAGATGAGTAACGACGAGATGTTGCAATTCATTGAGGAAGCATTTGAAGAGAATTACGAGCTTTTGAAATTAGAAGGTGGACACTCCTTGTCACCTCATGTAAAGAAATTAGCATTGGAGCAAGTGAAAAACTATTGGAAAAAGCTTCGAAACGTTGCGGAAAATGTCTCGGATACAGAAGTAAGACTTACCCTACCACAACAAAAAACACCAACTGGAAGACCATACACTATACAAGGTGTTGTAGACGTTGTAAAAGAAGATGAGAGAACAGTTATGTATGATATAAAAACTCATGATGCTGATTTTGTTAGAAGCAATAAAAAGGATTATGAGGGGCAATTGAATATCTATGCTCACATTTGGCAGTCTGTTCGTGGACAAGGACTGGACGGCACTTCAATACTTGCAACTGGTGAAACGGAGGCTTTGAGAAAAGCAAAACAACGGGCCTATCAATCAAATAATGAACGTTTTTTAGATGAAGCACTTAAGGAGTGGGACCCAGAAATACCGATCGAATTAGATCCAGGGCGTGTAGAAACTTATATTGAGTCCTTTGGTGAAGTTGTAGATATGATAGAAGAGCATTTATTCCAAGCTCCACCCGTTGACAGGTTAAAGACCAAATTGAAAGATAATAAAACATTTATCGAACATGCCTGTCGAAACTGTGACGTTCGTTTCTCCTGCAAATCGTATAAGGAATATGCCTTCACATCAAGTCGTGCAAGAAGGGACTATATTGCTTTCTACGATGATTATGGAACGGAGCAAGAGCGGGTAGAAATAATAGAAGCAACATTAGATGAAGAAGAGGTGTAATTATGTCAATTGAAGAATTAAAAAGACCAGTACGAATTGATGAAGATCGAATAGAGAAGCTGAAGGAATTGTTTCCAGAGGCTTTTGGTGATGGAAGATTGAATATAGAATTACTTAAGGAACTTATTAAGTTAAGTGATGATTTTTCAGACGCAGATTCAGGAGAATTTTTTGGGTTGCAATGGGCTGGAAAAAAAGAAGCAAGAAGGCTTAGCTCAATTCCAGCCACAGGAACACTAAATAAATCGGTTGGCGAAGGCATTAACGAAGACAACACTGATAATATTATTATCGAAGGTGATAATTTAGAAGTTTTACGGATTTTACAGAAGAGTTACTCTGGAAGAATACAAACTATTTACATTGACCCGCCGTACAATACGGATAAAGATTATATTTATAAAGATACATTTAAGGAACCAGTTGAAAGTTATTTGCAAAAATCAAACCAGGCAGATGAAGAGGGATTATTAACCAGTAATCCAAAGGCAAGTGGAAGATATCATGCTAATTGGTTAAATATGATGTATCCACGATTAAAGCTTGCATGGAGTCTTCTGAAACCCGATGGAATATTATGTGTGTCAATTTCAGATATAGAAGAAGCAAACTTGAGGAAAATATTGGACGAAATATTTGGGGAAGAAAATCATATTAATACAGTTTCGGTTAAATCAAAAGTGAGTGCTGGTGCGTCTGGTGGGGGAGAGGACAAACGCTTAAAGAAAAACCTTGAGTATATCCATATGTATGCTAAAAATCTTAATGAACTTCAACCATTATCTCATTTGAACCAACGCATGGAATTAAAGAAATTGATTTCCGAGATGAGAGAGGAAGGTAGAAGTTGGAAGTACACAAGCGTATTTACAGATATGGGGGAAAGGAAAAAAATCGCAACTACAATGGATGGGGATGGTAATCCTATTGAAATATTTTTACGGGAAAACGTAAAAAGGACAACAGTTGCCAAAATTATGAAAGAGGAAGGTTTAGATGAAGAGCAAGTATACAAAAAGTATTTGAATAATATCTTCAGGGATACCAATGCTCAATCAAGCATTCGGCAAAGGGTTATTGATGCGGTCCCTGGATTATCAAATAATCAAGTTTACGAGATAGAATATACCCCTCGCTCAGGTAAAAATAAAGGGAATAGGATTGTTCAAACGTATGTTGGAAACACTATTCAGTTAGTAGTTTGGCTAAAAGATGTTGTAGAAGAAGTAGATGGGACCCTTATGAAATTAGAAAAACTGGGGACCCTTTGGGATGACATTGATTACAATAATGTTGGTAGGGAAGGTGGAATTCCTTATCCTAATGGAAAAAAGCCAATTGAATTAATTAAAAGATGTATTCAAATCAATGATACTGGTGATGGTATTGTCATGGACTTTTTTGCGGGTTCAGGCTCAACAGGACATGCAGTATTAGATATGAATGCCGAAGATAATGGTTTAAGAAAGTTTATATTAGTTCAATTACCAGAGATTCCAAAGGACTCAGAGTTCGATAGAATAACAGAACTGACAAAACAACGTTTACGAAATAGCATAGCTCAGTTAAACGAGAAAGACGGAAACGCTGAAAAATTGGACAGAGGATTCTCTGTTTATAATTTGGATAAAACAAATATTAAGAAATGGGAAGAGTATGAAGGTGACGATATAACCGTATTAAACGAAGGTTTAGATCTGTTTACATCGCACCCATTGAATGAGCAAACAAGTGAAATAAATATTATTACTGAATTAATGTTAAACCAGGGCTTCCCACTCGACAGTAGGATTAAAACCAATAAAGTGGACAATGAACTTTGGATTGTTGAGCATGAAGATGTTTCATTCTCTTTAGTTGTTTGCTTAGACGAGAAGTTAGATGAAAAATCAGGGGATTACCTGGCAACTAATTATGAAAAATCAACATTCATTTGCCTTGATGATGCTTTAACAAATAAGCAAAAAATCCTTCTAAGCGAAGCAATGAATGTTAAAACAATTTAAAGGAGATGGACTATATGGCCAAGCAACTAACATTAAAATATAATGCCGATCAACAGTTCCAATTAGATGCCATCTCCAGTGTGGTTGATTTATTTGAAGGGGTACCATATCAAGAGCAAAAAGAACTTTTGTCGGGTGTCTCAAACGATATAATTCCAAACTTTCCACCCCAGGAAATATTAGATGAAATACTATTATTTGATAATCTCCAAATGGTACAGGAGAGGAATAACGACGAGAATCGAGGTAGTGAACTGGAGTTTTCCGATGAACTTGTGGTTGATGATGGCATGGTCTTAGAAGTAACGGGAAATGATTCTATTCGTGTACCTCACTTTACTGTTGAGATGGAAACGGGAACAGGAAAAACATATGTGTATCTACGTACATTATATGAATTGAAAATGCGATATGGGTTTACAAAGTTTATTATCGTTGTACCCAGCGTAGCGATTTACCAAGGTGTCTTGAAATCCATAAAGACGATGAGAAACCACTTTCGCCAATTATATGATAACCAGGACATTTCTGTAATTTCATATGACGGTGATAAGATTGGTGAGTTAAATACATTTGCCAGTAATACGGATTTAACAGTAATGGTTATGACCATTGATGCTTTTAATAAGGCAAGTAACAACATTTTTAAGCATACTGAGAAATTGTCGGGTGAGTGGAAACCATATCAGTATATCCAAGCGACAAGACCGATAATGATTTTAGATGAGGCACAGAACTTCGAAACAAGCAAGGCGAAAGAAGCTATTCGAACACTAAAACCCTTATTTGTGCTGAGATATTCTGCTACGCATCGCGATGCACCGAATATGGTATATAGTTTGACACCAATTGACGCATTTAGAAATAACCTCGTCAAACAAATTGAAGTAATTGGAGTTTCGGAATTAGGTAATTTAAATGATCAGATCCTTCGCTTAATGGAAATCAAGAGGAATCCGATTACAGCTACTGTGAGGGCCATTGTATTTGACCAAGGAGAAGCAGTTGAAAGAGATATTACATTAAGACAAGGCGAAGATTTATTTGCGAAAACAAAAAATCCTGATTACAAACAATTTGTTGTGGAAGAAATTCGATTTGGCAGACAAGAGGATGAGCAATTTATATCTTTTCAAAACGGAGTTTCTTTATCGGTGAGTGATTCAATGCTTTCTAAAGAGAGTATCTTTAGATCCCAAATTGAACGGACTATCAGTGTGCATATGCAACGTCAGCAAGCTTTGAAAGCCCAAGGAATAAAGGTGTTGTCTTTGTTTTTTATCGACAGGGTAAAGAACTATACCGCTCATGATGGATTAATAAAACGATTGTTTGATGAAAGTTTTGAAAGATTGAAGCACCATTACGATGAATATAAAGGGCTTTCTGCAAACGAGGTCAGGGAAGGTTATTTCGCAAAACCCAAAGCTGATTCACCTGAAGAAGAAGCCGTAGATACAGAAGGCAGAACAAAAGCACAAAGAGAAATGGAGAAGCGAGCTTTTGAACTGATTATGAAGGAAAAAGAGCGTCTCTTAAGTTTTGAAGAGCCTGTTTCATTTATATTTGCTCACTCTGCTTTAAAAGAAGGATGGGATAACCCGAACGTCTTCCAAATTTGTACACTCAATCAAACAAGCTCAACTATGAAAAAGCGTCAGGAGATCGGGCGTGGATTACGATTGGCTGTTGACCAAGAAGGAAAACGAGCAGAAAATCATGACATCAATATTTTAACTGTCGTTGCAAATGAACAATATGAATCCTTTGTGTCCCGTTTACAACAGGAATATATAGAGGACGGTACAGATGCTCCACCAACACCGAAGAAGCCAGAGCAAGGAGAAGTACATCGCAAAGAAGAAGTATACAACTCCGAAGAGTTCAAGGAATTCTGGCAAAAGTTGAATAAAAAAATGAGTTATAAAGTTGAAGTTGATACGAACAAGTTGATTGAAGAGTGTGTGGGTCGTCTAAATAATGCAAAGTTCCCATCACCTTTGATTGAAATTACAAGAGGTCGCTTTGTAATGTGTGAATACAAGCTTTCTCTTATAGCAACTGAAGGCGAACGAGCAAAACTTAAGATTGAGATGGAAGATTCAAAAGGAGGTCGCTTTGAAAATGAATTTTATGTACAGAAAGATGACGACTTAAAGAAAGTAACAAAGGATGATCGTCTCAGAGGATTCAAAGTGCTTCATACAGGCGAGTTGTATGGCGAACCATATATTAAATTTACCAATGAAGTAACAGTGAAAAAGTTTGAGCCATACAGATTTCATGCAGAAAGAGCAGAAAAGCCTAAGAAACAAATTGAACAAGCGGACAAGACCACCTATCCTATTCCCGATTTTATCACTCGTACTGCCAATGAAACGAAATTGACGAAGAAGACGATTGTTGAAATTTTTAAGGGGATTAGGACGGAACAGAAGGAAAAGATTTTCTTTAATCCCGAAGGATGGATATCTGAATTCTTATCTCAAATTAAAATTACTTTAAGTGATCATATTGTTGATAATATCGAATTTGAAATTGACGAAAATGTTGAGATCTATGATTCGGAAGAATTATTTCCAGAAATGGTGAAACAACCACAGCGTGAGTTAATAGAGGCGGGTGTCGCTGGCCTATACGACAAAGTCCAGGTAGATTCAGACGTAGAGCGTGATTTTATCCAGAACCTTGTTCGACCTGATGTTGAGAAGGATAATACAATTCTTTATTTTAAATTTCCGCCGAAGTTTAAAATATTACTGCCGAAAATTATTGGAAACTATAATCCCGACTGGGCAATCGTCAGGAAAGATGAAACCGATGATAAATTGAAGTTAGAATTGGTAAGGGAAACTAAAGGTGGACTTAAACTTGACGAGTTACGATTCCCGCAGGAAAAACGGAAAATCCTTTGTGCAATGAAATACTTTGAGAAAATTGGTGTGAACTATAGAGTTGTGACAGGGGACAGTTATGATTGGACGGAATTAACGGAGCCTGTGCAGTTAAGTTTGGAGACAAACTAAATAAAAGGTGATGAATAAAAGGGTTGAGGCTTAGTCTCGATCCTTTTATGATTAGCAGAAAACATCATTTCCTGTGTACCTGTAAACTCTTTAAATGGCAAGGCAATCGACGTAAATAAAATGGAGAACTGACTAACTTTCAATGAGGCGACTCATGAAATAAAGCAATTACAAGTTTTGGAATAGACCTGAAGGAGTACATTAAAGGGATTCTCCTTAGTAAACGAAATCATACAAAATTTAACAGGTAAGGATTATATTGAATACTCTTGAAGTGTATAAGGGATTTCCCTCATTGGGATGAGTAAAAAGAATATAAAAAAATGCTTAACGTGGTAAGAGCATTCCGTTTTTATATGTGAGCGCAAACGAACCTGTTCTGTCCTTTTCCCAGCCCCTGTCCCCAAACACCCGTCCTCCATTACCGAGACTTAACTCCCCCAAAAACGGCTAACTCCATCAGTACCTGAACAGGCTCGCTCTGAAAGTAGGTGATCACCTGGAGCATCATTTTTGTCTGATCCGCACCGTAAGGAATACCGCCACGCACTTGCTTTAAATAATGCTCTGTCACCTCATTTAGCTTCCATGAGGTTGTCCTCATGCTATCCCCGCCTTTCCGTTCATGATATAACAGTTCCAAGAGCAAGCTTTTGTCTCAACCCACTAAGCTAGTTAATGGTACCTTTCCCCATATCGACAGGAGTATCGATCCAACCGGAGCGAACTCCTCCGTTTCAGCAAACAACTAAAAACAACTCCAGCTTCTTCGATGCCAAGTGGCTGGCCAAGAAGCAGTGAGTGTTGGCTCCAACATAATCAATGCTTTTTACTTACGAGACGAATTGCATTGATTTGACCCCGTGTAGCTGCGGGGGCCCTAGAAGTGCTGTCCAACCAAAACTGGGTGTCGTAGCTCCAGGCCACTCTTTCAGTCACTGCCCCTCTGAAATCGCAATGTGATATACAATGCTGGCTGCCAGCTCAAAAATTCTATTTCCGATTGACCGTATGATAACTGGTTATGTGGGTAGGAGGCTTGCTTGCTGTGTCGCTAAGGCTTAAAAGACCAATATTTCTTTACTTTTACTCTATAAAAAAGAGGATTATTCCGACCAACCCTAGAAAAAATAAGCAAAAGGAGAATCAAGAATCAAAATGTATCAACATGAAGATCGTATAAAAGTGATGTCAGAGATTGAAAACTTCACAAGGTCAATAAACGGTATTCAAGGATTATTACTGGTTGGCTCTGGTTCAACTGGCTTTAGAGATCAGTATTCGGATCTTGATTTACTTGTCGTAGTGGAAAATCCCGAAAATGTAGTTGATATTAATGAGCAAATTAGAGGATTTTTACAATCAAGGTTTTGTGTTCTGAAAGAGAAAGTATACCAGCATGAAAAGGATATTTTCGTTACTTGTTTCTTTTTTGAAAACTATCTTGAGTTGGATTTAGGTGTATGGTCATTTAATAAACTTAGAGCAACAAAGCCAAATTGGATTGTTGTTTTTGATCGAGAAGGGATCCTTTCCGATAAACTAAATGACTCTTTAAATAAACTAAATCATAGGGATATGGATGAAGCAATAAATGATTCATTAAGTTTTATTTGGCAATTTTTTAGAAGCGCAGTTGTAGCGTTAAAAAGAGGCCATCTTATTAAAGCGCTAAAAGATATTGACTTTATACGAAATCAAATTATTGAGCTGATTTGCTTGCGAAACAACATTAACTATGATTTTGACAAATCTATTGATCAAATTGATAGTTATCATGTTAGCAGCCTTAAAAAAACTTATGAAGTGAAAATGGACTATACCAGTATAAAGAAAGTCCTTTTTGATGTGATGAATATCTACTTTGGTGTTATGGATATAAAAGAGAATGATGTTGTAGAAAAAAATAGACGAATGATCCATAAATTCTTAGAAGACGAGCTTATCTAAACGATTTAATGTCTTAATTTAACTAGTACCGGACTTTTCTTGGCTATACACTTAAACCAACTATTCACAAGCAAGCTGTGTGTGGGAGATATTGAATTTTTCATAGGAGAGGTTTGAATGATGAGCAAAAAAATATGGGACCCTAGTGTTTTGGATGAGTATGAACTTGATCCCTTAGAAAACGACACAGTCAAGTTTGTGGAAAACCATTTTCAAGTGAAGTTACCGCCATCCTACGTGAACGTGTTAAAAGAACAGAACGGTGGATACTTATCACGAAACAAATATCCTTAAACATGATAATGAAGATGAAGACATAGAAATTGACCATTTATTAGGATTGAGCATTAAAAACAATGAAGGCATTTTGCAATCAGAGTATTTCATTAATGAATGGGGGCTTCCACAACATTTAATTCTGATCAGTGGTGACGGTCACGGCTGGGTTTGTTTAGATTATCGATCAGTTAATGAAAACCCTCCGGTTATTTTCATTGACGTCGAAGTGGAAAAGGAACACCGTTTAGCTGATTCATTTGCGGAATTCATAAACAACCTTTATCAAGATGAGACCTCAAAAGCGTCATTTATTGACGACGTTTTTGAAGATGACCAAACAGAGTTTACGTATAAAGAAGGGGAAAAAGCATTTTCTGGCAACAATGTAAGAAAGATTAGTTTTGCTCTTCTTCACTTTACCAATACAGATAGTGATACAAATTGGTTTTTAAAGCAATTAAAGAAACTAACAAATAAAAAGAACGAATTTATTGTTCACGATGCGGCAGAAGCGCTTTACCATATTGTTAATGACCGGTATGGAAAAGATAAAGATGTAGATAGCAATTTAATTCAAGAAGTTATCGACAAACTTAAATCTCATTCTAGTGCTACAGTTAATAATTATGCTAGGAAGATACAGAGACTATTTGACGAGAATAAGAATTTTAGCTGTCCTTCTCTGTAATCATGACGTTGCTATGCAATCGGCTATCTTTCTTGTGTCATTCAGAGATAGAACAGCTCCTTTTTTGTATTTAAAATTTGGACACTATCTTTTCCGTGACATCCCTTTATAGAATTGTAATTAAACTAAGCGTATATGGCCTAACGGCTCATACACGCTTAATTTTTTTGGGTTATTCAATTAATGTTAACCCAACCTACCTCCTCCCAAACTTGAATACCTCCAAACAAAGCATTGAGAATACGACTGAAGTAAGCACCAAGAAGGAAATAATCGCTCCTATCAAACTTTTTTCCACATACTTTGAAAGAAGATACAAAGTCACACTCGCCACAACAAAATAGATAACATATCGTAGGTATTTCATTTAGTTGTCTCAATCCCCTCGTTACTAAGAACCAATCTCGTCTATGTTTGCTAGGAATTTGAAGGCGCCAACACGATCCATTAACTGCTTCCCTTGCTCTCGTGTAATTATATAATATCGCCAAACAAACAGGACCACTTTTTGTACTGTCTTTTTCTTTTTGTAATGCCAAATGATTGCCAAGAAGTAACACAAGTGGTCTTTCCCCCCTCCCTCCCCCCAACTTCCATATTGACAAATCTGTGAACTGTTGTTAAGCTCCAAATAGATTCAACTTAGATCTAAGTTAGATTTATGGTGGTGAAAAAAGAATGAATCGGTTGTTGTTAGGCTTTTATGGAGATGATTTCACGGGTTCGACGGATGCAATGGAAGCGCTTGATCAGTATGGGTTGAAGACGATTCTTTTTTTAAGGATACCGGATCAAGGTATGCTTAAGCGCTTTGATGATGTGGATTGTATTGGTGTGGCGGGAACGGCGCGAGCGAAGGGGAAAGCGGGGATGAAGGAGGAGTTAGAGCCTGTTTTTTCTTTCTTGCGTGATATCAATCCTTACTTTGTCCATTATAAAGTGTGCTCGACGTTTGATTCGTCGCCTGAAACGGGGAGTATTGGGTTTGCGAGTGATTTGGCGAGACGCTATTTTGAGAAAGGCAGCTATCCTTTGCTAGTGGCGGCGCCGAACTTAGGTAGGTATACGGTGTTTGGGCATCATTTTGCCGCTTTTAACAATCAAGTTTTTCGATTGGATACACATCCGGTCATGGCTAGGCATCCTGTTACGCCAATGGATGAAGCGGATTTAGCGAAGCATTTGCAGAAGCAAACGAAGCAAAAAATTGCAAACGTTACCATTCTTGATTTAGAGGCAAAGTCAGCGTCGGAGATTGTGAAAGATGAGTTGGAAGCGGGTCTTATCGTTTATGATGCCCTCAATCGTGGCCATATGGAAAAGGTTTCTGAAGTGCTATGGGAAAAAAGGGGCGAACGAGCTCAGTTTGTTGTTGGGTCTTCAGGTGTGGAGTATGCGCTTGGCGAGGCGATGAAGCGAGAAAGGCCGATTGAACGGACAGACAGAGTGAAGAAACCAAGTCAAGCGGAGCGGATTTTTGCTGTTTCTGGCAGCGTGTCAGATGTAACGAAAAGCCAGTTGCTTGCTGCTGAAGCTGCAGGGTTTCACGCTATTCAAATTCCTGTGGAGCTGTTTACAGATGCCGCAAAGGCAGAAGCGTTTTTAGCGGACGTTGCAGCGATGATTGCTGCGAAGCAAAAGGTGGTTATTTATACCGCTAAAGGGGCTGATGACCCGGCTATTGTGGAAACGAGGAAGCATCTGAGCGAAAGTGGTGTAGCGAAAGAAGAGATTGGCATTTTTATCGGTGAAAAGCTCGGTGCGTGGACGAAATCGATTTTAGATCGTGTCGATGTCCGACGGGTGATTATTTCCGGTGGTGACACTTCTGGTTTTGTTACATCGAATCTCGACATTTATGGGTTGGAAGTATTGGATTCTGTTGCGCCAGGGGCTCCTTTATGTTTAGCATATTCTGAGAGCGAGAAATTTGATGGACTGGAAATCGCCTTAAAAAGCGGTCAGCTTGGCGGTGAGCATTTTTTTGAAAACGTTTATCGATCTGGCTCTAAATAAACTAAAGGAATGAACGTGGACATGTTATTGAAAGATGTTGCTTATGAAAAAATTAAAGAAAAAATTTTAGAAGAGCATTACGAACCTGGCCAGTTTTTATCGGAGCGAACGTTAATCGATGAGCTCGGCATGAGCAAAACGCCGATTAAAAATGCATTGGTGCGGCTTGAATCGGAAGGGTTTGTGACCGTTTCTTCTAAGCAAGGCATCATCGTTGTCGATATATCGATCGAACGGATCAATGATATTTACAATTTGCGGATTGCGTTAGAGACGTTTAATTGCCAGGAAATTTATAAGCGCATAACAGATGACCAAATTAACGAGTTAGAAGAGAATGTCGAAGCCACGAAAGAGGCTGCGGCTAATAAAGATGTGAAGGCATTTGCCACTTTGGATCATGAGTTTCATTTAGCGATAAGCGAGTTTGCTGGAAACAGTGAGATCACGAAAATTTTATTAAATTATCAGGATCATTTGCGGAGAATTACGCTTCGGCATTTACGGAAAGACCCTGATCGGGTCAAAAAATTTTATACGGAGCATGTCGACATTTTAAATGCATTGAAAACCAAAAATGACAACTGCTCTGATTTGATGAAAAAGCACTTGTACGAATCAAAGATGATGTATTTTCAATGATTGGTTGGTGCAATAAGGAGAGAAACGACGATGAAAGCTGTTTTTGTAGACGATGCAGAAAAAATTAACATCAAAGAAATCGACATACCGGTCGTGAAGGACAATGACGTGCTCATTAAAGTGGCCGTGGCCGGTATTTGTGGATCGGACATTCATACGTATAAAGGATTGCACCCGTTTCGAAAACCGCCTGTCGTCATTGGTCATGAAGTGGCTGGCGAAGTTGTGAGCGTTGGCCAAGCGGTAAAACGTGTTCAAGTTGGAGACCGGGTAACGGTTGAACCGCAAATTGGCACGGGAGAGAGCGAAGGCGTGATGACAGGCCAGGCGAACTTGTCCGATAAGCGTTTGGCTCCTGGCATGGGCGATTGGCTTGGGACAATGGCTGAATACTTCGTCTCTCCTGAGGCGCAAGTGATTAAGCTGCCCGATACGGTCAGTTATGAAAAAGGGGTGTTAGTTGAGCCGTTAGCGGTTGGCGTCCATGCTGCACGTAAAGGGGATATCCAACCAGGGGACCGTGTCGCGATTTTAGGTGCTGGGCCGATTGGCTTGTTGACGCTTATTGCGGTAAAAGCGAAAGGTGCTTCACACATAGTTGTGACCGATGTGTTAGACTACTCCCTTGATGTTGCCAAAGAAATGGGGGCAACGGCCGCGATTAATATAAAGGGCAAGCCGGATTGGATTGAGGAAGCAAAAAGTCAAGTCGGCCGGTCATTCGATAAAGTGCTAATTACCGCTGGCGTGCCAGGCATCATTAATGATTCATTGAACTTACTAAAAAAAGGGGGACGTGCTGTAACGGTCGCGATGTTTCATGGCCAACAAGATTTTGATGTGGAACAACTACAGCAAAATGAAAAAGAAATTGTTGGCTGCATGACGTATAATCGTCCCGATACGGAAGAAGCGTTGGATATCATCGCCAAAGGCGCGCTTCCAGTCGAAAAAGTGATTTCTCATCAATTGTCTTATGAACAGGCTGGCAAAGGGTTTGAAATGGTCGATAAAAAGCAAGACAACTCTGTAAAAGTGATTGTTTCATTTGAACAGGAGGGCTAAAGGATGACAAGAAAACAGTGGTTATGGCCTGTTGCAGCTATTGCCCTTGTTTTAACTGGCTGCAACGTTGGGCATGCAAATGAAGGCGAGCCGAAAAAGCTACGTCTTGGCCATATTCAAAGTGAGTCGAATGCGTGGCACAAAGGCTCACTCAAATTTGCCGAATTGGTGCATGAAAAAACAGGCGGCTCTGTCAAGGTAGAGGTTTATCCAAGCTCTACTCTTGGCGCCGACCGCGACTTGGTTGAAGGCATGCAAATTGGCTCTGTTGATTTTGCTTTAGTAGCTGGCGTAATGTCTAACTTTTATGAACCCTATTCGATCTTAGAGCTCCCTTATCTATTCGAAGATTTGAATCATTTAGAGGAATTTGTCTATGGAGAAGATGGTAAGCGATTGCAAGAAGAGACGTTAGAAGCAACAGGGGTAAGAGGGCTGGAGTTTTGGCTCCGTGGAGCACGGTAGCTAACAACCAATAAGCTTGTGGAGTCACCTGAAGACCTTCGCGGCGTAAAAATTCGTGTACCAAACATTGAGGCGTCTGTAGAAGGCTGGCAGGCAATGGGGGCAAGCCCGACACCGATGAACTTTGGTGAAGTGTATTCTTCTTTGCAGACAGGCGTGATTGACGCGCAAGAAAATCCAATTGAGTTCACCGCAAGTGCGAGAATTCATGAAGTCCAAGACTATCTTGTAATGACGGACCACGTTTTTGGTTATGTGCAATTATTAATGAGTGACAAAACGTACCAAGAGTTAACAGAGGACGAACAGCAAGCGGTCATGGAAGCAGCTGAAGAAGCGCGTATGTACCAAAATGAAATCGTTTCCGCGGAAGAAGAGAGCGCTTTGCAAATGATGCTCGATGAAGGTGTCGAGCAAATCGAAGTCGATCAAGAGCCGTTTCGTGAGTCTGTTCAACGTGTCAATGAGAGATTAGCTGATAAATACGGGAGAGAACTTTACGACACGATCCAAGGTATGAGGGAGTAACGCTATGAATACGTACATTCGAATCATTGATGGTATTAATAATGGGGTTAAGTCGATTGTATCTGTGATGTTGGCGATTTTAGCAGTGCTTGTTGTTTTACAAGTGACGACACGGTTTGTGATTAATGTGCCCCTTGCGTGGACAGAGGAAATTGCTCGTTATTTAATGATTTACATTGTATTTCTAGGGTCCGGGCTAGCGATGCGCCATAATCAGCATATTGCCATCGATTTTTTGTTAGATGTCATTCCCCATAAAAACAAAGCGAGATTGCAAACGATTATTTTATCAATATGCGCTGTATTTTGCCTTGTTTTAGCTTACTACGGAGCCCAGTTAACGCTCATAGTTGTTGACCAGTCCACCCCGACGTTGCAATATTCAATGGCCTGGGCCTATGCAGCAATTCCCCTTGGTGCCCTATTAATGTTATTAAACATTGTCGCCTTGCTTTTGAAACCAAATAAGGTTGAAGACAGTGTAGACAGAATAGTTGGTGAGAACAAATGATCATCGTTTTACTTGTATCGTTACTCGTCCTCTTCTTTATCGGCGTGCCAGTAGCGATTGCGCTCGGTTTATCGACGAGTATGGCCATGATTGTAGCAGGCGATGTTCCTTTATTAACGCTTGCACAACGAGCGTTTGTGTCACTCGATTCGTTTCCGTTGCTGGCGATTCCATTATTTATTTTGGCTGGCGTCATCATGGAATACGGCGGCATTTCGCAACGGCTTATTAACCTCGCCAATGCCCTTACTGGCCATTTAACAGGAGGACTAGCCGTTGTTACGGTTGTGACAACAATGTTTTTTGCCGCCATATCAGGCTCAAGTGTCGCTGCGACTGCCGCTTTAGGGGCAATTTTAGTGCCTGCGATGATTAGCAGAGGGTACGAAAAAGAATTTTCAGGAGGCGTGCAAGCTGTATCAGGGACACTTGGCATAATTATGCCGCCGAGCATCCCATTGATTTTGTATGGCACAGCAGTCGGGGCATCGATTGGTGATTTGTTTATTGCTGGAATGGTCCCTGGCATCCTTATTGGCATTGGTCTAATTTTAACTGTTTATATAATTGCCAAAAAACGGAACTATGCAAAAGGAGACAAGAAAAGTGGAAAAGAAATTGGCACAGCGTTTGTAAAAGCGATTCCGGCACTGATTATGCCTGTAATCATTTTAGGCGGTATTTATACAGGTGTGTTTACGGCAACGGAGGCTGCCGGTGTAGCTGTTGCCTACGCCTTTATTGTAGGGGTGTTTGTCTATAGGGCGATCACGTTTACGAAAATCAAAATGATTTTGTCACAAGCATCGATAACGACGGCAACCATTATGCTTATTTTGGCGACAGCAGGCTTGTTTAGTTGGATTTTAACGATTGAGAATGTACCGCAGCAAGTGGCAAGCGTCATTACGTCAATTTCCGAAAATCCATGGGTATTTCTCGGTATCGTTGTTCTATTGCTCCTCCTCGTAGGCATGTTTATGGAAACAAATGCATCGATTATTATTTTGGCGCCGATTCTTGTGCCAGTGGCATCGGAATTAGGGATTGACCCTGTTCACTTCGGCATCGTCATGATTGTCACACTTGCCATCGGCATGGTCACGCCGCCACTTGGGCTCAATCTTTTTGTTGTATCAAAAATCGCCAACTTAAGGATGGATCGGTTAACGATTAGCCTCATCCCCTTTTATATCACTATATTGATCTGTCTATTGATTGTTACGTTTATTCCGTCTCTCACTATGACCGTTGTAGAGTGGATGAAATAATCAAAGTGAAAAAGGAGCGTTAAAATATGCAAAATGATTCGATTTTGCAAGACTTGCAAAAGACAGGCTTGTTTATGATGGAAAAAAACCTCGCTTGGGGAACAGCAGGGAATATTAGTGCAAAATGTGAAGATGGCTATTTAATTTCCGCTACTGGGACCTATTTAGGCGAATTAGAGGTAGAGGATTTTGCTTATTGCCAAGGAGGAGAGCATCTTGCTGGCAAAAAGCCTTCAAAGGAATATGTAATGCATGAAGGCATTTACGAACAGCGGCCAGAAATCGGGGCGGTGCTCCACTCATCCCCGTTTTATAGCACATTGATCGCCAACAGCGACCTTCATTTGCCATCGAACTACTTTGTCGAGTCGATGTATTACTTGGAGAGAATGGTGCGTATTCCTTACTATCAGCCAGGCAGTAAAGAGCTAGCCCAAGCCGTTAAAGAGAGAGCAAAGGAGGCAAATGTCTTTCTGCTAGAGAACCACGGCATTATCGTCTGCGATGTGAATCTGAAAGAAGCACGCACGGCGTTGCAAACGCTTGAATACACAGCGCGCATGCATATCACAGCATTGGAGAAAGGCATAACCATCAACGGTTTAAGTGACGATACAGTCCATCAGTTTCTTCATCACTCCGGCTATAAACCGGTAAGACAGTGGGGAGAACCCAAACAATAAATGTAAAACAGGTTGCAGGAAGCAGCCTGTTTTTTTGATGAACCGTAGTGTAAGAAGATACAAACCTATTCTTTAAGAACAAATTGAAGATTGAATTGAAATACAATTGACGCATTACATAAAAGCGATTACAATAAAGGGAAAATTATTCTAATATGTTTGAATAAGGGGATTTTATGCATATTTTCAGATCGATCATTGTCTTTATTGCTTTTCAAGTTGTCTTTATTGTGGTTGATATTATTGGCTGGGAACCCAATCGTAACAGATTGTATGAACTAGTGGTCGGATTTCCACCGATCCGATTTTTTGAAGAAACATTTGCCCCATACAAAATGCTGGAGTTCAATATTATGACAGCAGGATTTCTAATTGCTTTACTAGCAAGTATTATTTCCCAACTATGGTCACGTTCGTCAAAAGAAACTCACAACAAATGAAAACGCATGACAAACTTTAGCAGTACGCTTAAAAGTCTGTGATTTATGAATTAAAAATAAAATCTTGAAATGAGATGATTTACACCTCTGATAATAGGAATCTATACAAAAGGAGAATCACGATGTCAGTGCTCTTGAAAGTGGAGAACTTAAACAAGTCTTACCCTGATTCTACATTTCAGCTGCAAGACGTGTCTTTTTCGATACCGTATGGCTCGATTGTTGGGTTTATCGGCGACAATGGAGCTGGAAAATCGACAACGATGGGGTCGATCATCGGCAATCTACATCGAAACAGCGGTTCTATATTGATGGATGGACAAGAAATTGATGGTGATCATCTTGCCTTAAAAAAAGACGTAGGTGTAGTGTTTGACACGATGAAGTTGCCTACTTCGTTAACGATTTGTAAGTTAAGCAAAGTTTTGAAGCATATTTATAAGGAATGGGATCAGCGATTATTTAACGAGTACATAACGATGTTTTCATTGCCGAAAAATCAGAAAATCGGAAAATTTTCAAGAGGGATGTCGATGAAGTTATCGATGGCGGTTGCATTATCCCACAATCCAAAATTATTAATTTTAGATGAAGCGACGGCTGGGCTAGACCCCTCAGGGAGACATGATGTATTGGATATTCTATCTAAATTCGGTGAACTACCCACCACTTACCACCCTTACAGGCTGCTTGAAGTGGGGGCTTCTTGGGTAATCGCCCCTTTTAGTAGCTGACGAAATGGACCAAGCGAACCCTCTTGTTCCAAGAGTTTATCGATTCATTAGGCAGTGGTTAATAAGGTTTTTAAAGGGATGGTTTTCTATATTGCCATCGGCTCATTAATAGGAGGAGTTAGTGCGGTCTATATCAATAGCGATATTTTAAGGTTTGCCTTTATCGGTTTATTGTTGTACGTCATTGTGAGCAATCTATTAAAAAAAACATTTACGGCCCATGTGGAGGACCAAGATTTTCGGATGCCGAGCCGGAAATCAAGGGGACCGGTAGGTGTTGGCATCGGATTGATATCAACGATGTTAGGTGTTGGCGGCAGCGTGATGACGATTCCTTATTTAAGAAAGCAAGGGATGCGGATGTTGAATGCGGTCGCCCTTGCGACGCCGCTTGGCTTGCCGATTGCGATCGTGGGGGCATTCACTTTTTTAGTCACAGGTTTGCAAATAGAGGGGATGCCTGGCTCCACGCTTGGCTTTATCTTTATTCCGGCTTTGTGCGGATTTACACTCGGTGGGTTTATTGGCGTACCACTGGGGCGGTCGTGGGCGCAAAAAATCCCCGATGCCGTCTATTCCAAAGTGTATTTAATCTTGCTGGTCATTGTTGTCATTATGATGATGTTAGAATAAGTGTAAACGTGCCGCCTTTAAGAAAGGATTTACTCTTAAAGGCGGTTTGTCTGTATGTAAAGCACGGTAGGGGTATAGAGGGAGAGGTTGGCGTGAGTGCGGTTTCATTTATCGTCTAAATAACAAAAGCAATAATAACAACGACGATAACAGAAATCGGCACTATTAAAAAATAGAGCCACGTAAAGGTCTTTAAGCTTTTTTCGCTGCTGTATGAAGAATCGGTCGATTTCATAGCGAATAACGATACAATTAAACCAATTAAACAAATCAATCCAATAATGATATAGAGCGCAATCATGTTGATCTCCTCATTTCAATAAACGTTCCATAGTGGCTAACGATTTTACCGTACCATATTAGAGAACCGTTTGGAATAATGCCGCTGTTTTTGTTCATGTAGAATGGCTTAAACAGATCTTCTCCTTTGGCCGCTTAGGCGTTTTAGCAAGCGTCCTCCTTCAATGTTCATCACCCCAACTCTAAAGGAAATGGTCCTATCCTCTTCTCCATCGGCATAAACATGGTTTTAAGGGGGATTCCTATCTCCATTTTACAAGATGATCGTTCGTGTTTACAGGTGAGAAGAAGGGCGTATGGCAATTTAATTGAATTTTCTTTTTATTAGTAAGGATAACAAGAAGGTGATATCCTTATAAAATTGGGTTGACTTATCGGAATTATATGTTTTAATAAGACTTAGTTTATGTTGCAAAAAATGAATGGAGTTGTGAAGGAGGAGTTAGATTGGTTTTAAGACAAAAATGGCTCTACCCTGGTTTTCTTACAGTGGCATTGTTAGGCGCTTGCAATACGGAGATGGGCGCGGATGATTCAACCCGTTCTTTAGAGGAGAACGGCGAAAACGAAGAGGAACCAACGGTTGTAGAAGATGTAAAGGTAAAAGCGACTGATCCATCCTCCTCACCTGCATTAGCAAGCAATCGAGGGAATACGGTTGTTGTTGGTTTACAGGAGCCTGGAGGCATCTTTACGCCGCATTTTAATACAAGTGGCTATGATGGAAATGTGCAAGCGGTCATGTTTCCGCCCCTTGTTGACATAAATGAAAAGGGGGAGCCATTCGGGCGGCTTGCAGAGGATTGGGACATCTCGGAAGATGAATTAACGTATACATATTATTTACGGGATGATCTGAAATTTGATGACGGCTCGCCTCTTACTGCCAATGATGTTGCTTTTACGGTAACGCTTTTGTTTGACCCTGATTACCCAGGAACGACGGATTTGACAGAAACGAACTTGGTTGGCGGCCTTGATTATAAGGAAGGCGATGCTGACAGCATTGCGGGCATTCATGTAATTGACGATCAAACGATTGAGTTTCAGCTAGAACAGCCAAATGCGCGAGCGTTGACTATGCTTGGCGGCACCGTGCTTAGTGAAAACTATTATGGAGAGAAATACGAAAAAGGCGATTTGGATTATATGAGTGACTATCATTTAAAGCCACTTGGGGCAGGTCCTTTTAAATTTGAGGCGTACCATCCTGGAGAAGAGATTCGGTTCTCGGCCAATGAGCATTATTATAATGGTAAGCCAGAGGTCGATACATTTGTGTACCGAACGACTGAAGGGGATTCGCAACAATTTTTCCAAACCGGGGAATTGGATTACAGCGGTTTTGTCGCTACGAAAGATAATTTTGAACTGTTGGAGTCAATGGCGTTTGCCAATATTGATCTGTATACTTCGTCGAATTACAGTTATATCGCCTTTAACCATGAGTCCGAGGTGTTTAAAGATCCGAATGTTCGGATTGCTTTTAATTTGGGGCTAGATCGGCAAGCGTACATTGACGCTCGGTTTCAAGGATACGCACAGCTAGCCAATGTCCCGGTATCGCCTATATCGTGGGCCTATACAGATGAAGTAGAGGCGTTTCCATATGACCCTGAAGAAGCGAAGCGGCTTCTAGACGAGGCGGGATGGAAGGAAGGGCCTGACGGCATAAGAGAGAAAGATGGGCAGAAGTTAACCGTCTATTTCTTTACAACGGATGGCAGCGGCAGCAATGATATTTTCGTAACGCTTGCGCAAGAAAACTATAAAGACATTGGCGTCGATTTCCAAATTGAACAAATGGATTTTAATGCGTTGCTGGCACGTGTCGACAACGGCGATCATGATCTCGTGTCTTTCTCGACAACGATGCAGCCAGATCCGCATATCGGCGTGCAAGCATTTCATTCAAGCCATACTGGCAATACATTTAGAGGGTATCAAAATGAGGAAATCGATCGTTTGATAGAAGCTTCCGTAGCTGTAAGTGATCTTGACGCGAGGGCGGAGGCCTACCATGAGCTTTATGAAAAGTTAAAAGAAGATCCGCCGATCATTCTTCTCAATTACAACAAATCGCTTGCAGCAACCAATGCACGAGTAGAAGGATTTGAACCGAATGGGTTTCGAGGCATTAGCTTAAGTTTAGAAAACTTGCGGGTGGTGGACACACCTTAAAAAGAGGGGTGTCTATCCCCCTCTTTTTAACGTTTCTGACAAGGAGGGGTGGCATTGGGGAATTATTTTATCAAACGGCTATTGTACTTAATCCCAACGTTAATTGGGGCATCGATCTTGATCTTCTTTTTGTACTCCATGATCCCTGGCAATTTCATTGACTCCGATCCGAATTTGACTGCTGAACGAAAAGCAGAGTTATACGCGCTGTATGGGTTTGACCAACCGACGATCATTCGCTATTTTGTGTGGATTGGAAACCTGTTGAAAGGGGATCTAGGTTATTCGCTTCAATTCCAGCGTCCTGTCAGTGAGGTGCTTGGCAATTACATATGGAGCTCGTTTATTGTCGCCGGGGCGTCGCTCATTCTTACATGGGGGATCGCTCTAATTGTTGGCGTCGTTTCCGCGACCAAGCAGTACTCTTTCTATGACGCGGCTGTTACTGTTCTTGTTTTTGCGGCGATGGCCACGCCGTCCTTTTTTCTCGGCTTGATTGTGATTAAAATTTTCGCAGTGGATTTCGGCTGGTTTCCTGCCGGTGGAATGACAACGTCCGGCGTTGAGTACAGTGGATTTGCTTATATGAAAGACGTATTAGAACATATGATACTGCCGGTTCTTGTGCTCACGATGCTTGGGATTGGCGGGTTAACGCGGTACTTTCGCACCAATATGCTAGAGGTGATTAAACAGGATTTCATTCGTACAGCCCGTGCGAAAGGATTAAAAGAAAAAGTCGTTGTTTACAAACATGCATTAAGAAATGCACTGCTTCCTGCAATCACATTGTTTGCGTTTGAGTTGCCTGCGCTTTTTAGCGGCGCCATTATTATAGAACAAATTTTTAACTGGCCAGGGATAGGGGCGATTTACATGCAAGCTTTTTCCGTTAGGGATTATCCGCTCTTAATGGGATTCACGATGTTCATCGCTGTCCTGACGGTGATTAGCAATTTAGTCGCCGATTTGCTTTATGGCGTCGCCGATCCCCGCGTCCGTGTTAAGTAGGAAGGAGGACAGCATGGAACAGCAACCAAATATTCGCTCAACGACTCATTTTCTTAAAGGCAGCAGCAAGAGGTCGTCGCTCTGGAAAGAAGTGGGCAGGCGTTTTATCAAAAAGAGAATGGCGTTGTTTGGCTTAATTGTCCTCATCATTGTTTTTTTATTTAGCTTTGTCGGCCCGTTTTTTTCTCCTTATACCACGGTTGGCACGAATACGCAGGCGATTCATCAAGCTCCTAGTTTTTCTCATTGGTTAGGAACGGATCATTTAGGCCGCGATGTGCTGACTCGTTTGATGTTGGCTGGGCGCATTTCGCTGACAGTCGGACTTGGCGCCATGGCATTGGCAGTGACGATTGGCGGCATTCTCGGGATTTTGGCTGGTTATTACAGGGGGATTGTCGATCAAGTCATTATGAGACTAGCCGATGTATTAATGACATTGCCTGGCTTGCCGTTGTTGTTTATTATGGCGGCTGTTATGTCTGAGTGGCGGGTGCCAGCGGAACAACGGCTCTATATCGTCATGGTCATGTTAAGCCTCGTAAATTGGCCAGGCTTGGCACGCCTCGTGCGAAGCCAAGTACTTAGCTTAAGGGAACGGGAATTTATGCAAGCGACAGAGGCGCTAGGTTTAAGAGACAGAAGAAAAGTGTTTAACCACTTGCTGCCGAATGTCGTCCCTTTATTAATCGTAACGGCGACGTTAAGCGTAGGCGGAGCGATCTTAAGTGAATCTGTGCTTAGTTTCTTCGGTTTAGGTGTTGTTCCACCTACGGCTTCATGGGGGAACATGATTAACACAGCGAATACGCTAATCGATTTTACAAACAGGCCTTGGCTTTGGGTTCCTCCTGGGTTAGCTATTTTCATCACAGTCATAGCTGTAAACCTCCTAGGCGACGGGCTTCGTGATGCGATTGATCCTAATATGAAAAGCAGGTGAGCGATATGGGTAAGCCAATACTGCAAGTAAACAATTTGCGCACGTATTTTCAAACAGATGAAGGTTCAGTAAAAGCCGTTGATGATATAAGTTTTTCAGTAAAGCAAGGTGAAACGGTTTGCCTTGTAGGTGAATCAGGCTGTGGGAAGAGTGTGACAGCGATGTCGATTATGGGATTGCTCCAAGGGCAAGCTTCTGTAACAGGAAGGATGGAGTTAGCTGGAAATGAATTAACAAAGCTGTCTAAGGGCGAGATGAGGCGGTTGCGTGGCAACGAACTGGCCATGATTTTCCAAGAACCGATGACTTCGTTAAATCCTGTCTTGACGATTGGTGAACAAATGACAGAAGTCTTGTTAGAACATAAACCGATCTCAAAGAAACAAGCGAGGACGAAAGCGCTTGAACTCATCAAGCGAGTCGGGATTGGGCGAGAAGAACAAGTGTTGAAATCGTATCCACATCAAATGAGCGGCGGCATGCTGCAACGAATCATGATTGCGATTGCCCTCGCTTGTGAGCCAAAAATGCTGATTGCCGATGAACCAACGACGGCACTCGATGTTACGATCCAAGCGCAAATTCTTGAATTGTTAAAACAACTGAAAGACAGTCAAGGGATGTCGATGTTGTTAATTACTCACGATTTAGGGGTTGTCGCGGAAGTTGCTGACTATGTCGTTGTGATGTATGCAGGTAAAATCATCGAACAAGGATCGGTGCACGAGATTTTCTTTAACCCGAAGCACCCTTATACGAAAGGGTTGCTCCAAGCGAAGCCTGTCATCGGGCAAAGGAAAAAGAAACTTTATACCATCCCAGGGCAAGTTCCGCCTTTAATTGATTTGAAACCGTCTTGCTACTTTGCTGATCGTTGCGGACATTGCATGGACATATGCCTCGAGCAAGCACCCTCCCTCATTAATGATGGCGATGAGGAAGACCATCGGGTAGCTTGCTGGTTATACGAGAAGGTGGCGCAATGACAAACAAACCAGTCGTCATGGAAGTGAATCGATTAAAGAAGTACTATGAGACAAAAGCTTCTTTTTTAAATCGCCAATCAGAGCTTGTAAAGGCTGTCGATGATGTTAGTTTCGCCATCCATGAAGGGGAAACGTTTGGTTTAGTCGGTGAATCAGGGAGCGGCAAGAGCACGATTGGGAAATCGATTCTTAATTTGCAGCCGTTATCAGCAGGGGAAGTCGTTTATAGAGGAAAAAATCTCCACCGTTTAAGCAAACAAGAAATGAGAAAGGTAAGGCCCCGTATTCAGTTTGTGTTTCAAGATCCATTCAGTTCGTTAAATCCCCGCTTACGAATTGGCGATGCTTTAGCAGAACCGTTATTGGATCACGGCCTCGCGACGAAAAAAACAGTCAGGCAAAAAGTATTGGAAACGATGGAGCTTTGTGGGCTGCCGTCTTACCATGTGAATAAATTCCCACATGAATTTAGTGGCGGGCAACGCCAGCGGATTGGCATCGCCCGTGCAGTCATTATGGAGCCTGATTTTATTGTAGCCGATGAACCGGTTTCAGCATTAGACGTATCGATTCAAGCACAAATCATTAATTTGTTTAAAGAGCTTCAAGAAAAGAAAAAGTTGGCCTTTCTATTCATCTCCCATGATTTAAGCGTTGTGGAACATTTATGTGCGCGTATTGGCGTGCTCTACTTAGGATCAATGATGGAGCTGGCCGACAGAGACCGGTTATACGAGAACCCATTGCATCCATACACAAAAGCATTGTTATCAGCTTTGCCTGTCCCTGACCCTACACACAAAAAAGAGAGAATTCTTTTAAAAGGCGACATCCCAAATCCAGCATCACCGCCAACTGGTTGCAAGTTCCATACGAGGTGTCCTGTTGCAAAAGAACGTTGTAAGAAGGAAGTGCCCGCTTTTAGGGAAGCAGAGCAAGGGCATTTCGTTGCCTGTCATTTCGCTTAAAAGGGAGAAAAACACCCTGCCGCTCTATAGCGCTGGCAGGGTGTTCATGTTGGTTAGTCCCCTAAGCCAAACAGCTGCAAAAAGCGTTGCCATAAGCTCACGTTTTCTTCGGTGTTGTCTTCTTCCGTTTGCGTTTCCTCAGGCAATGTTAGGCGCTCTGTTTGAAAGACGAATTGGACGTTTTCAATGACGTCGTTGTTTTCTGGCGAGACGAAGGAAACCGGTTCGAAATCGGATTTGTCATACTGGGAAAGCATGTCGTCGATTTCGGCTTGCATTTGTTCTGGCACGTCTGCTGTTGCTTCCGCCAGCTCTTCGGCGCCATGATCGATTTCTTCCATGCCAGATGACAACTCAGTCGACCCTTCTGCCGTTTCGCCAATCCCCTCGTGAATGTGGGCATACGAGTCCTTTAATTGGGAAACGCCGCCGGTATAGTCGACCAACCCTTCGTGAAACTGGCTATATTGGCTGGCTACTTCGTCGATGCCTGCACTTAATTGGGCAAAGCCTTCGCCGATGCCAATCGTCCCCAACGCTTCCTGGAGCGAGCCGGCGAGTTCATCGATTCCAGCAGCGATGTCCTCTAAGCCCGCTTTGCTTTCTTCTAAAACAGGCTGGACGGCGTCAAGGCCTTCTTTTACAGCTGCATAGGTGCCTTTTATTTCCTGCCCCGCTTGATAGTAAGCAACTAATTGGGCGAGTGTGTCTGAGTTAGGGTTGCTTTCGTACAGCGTTTGGATGTCTTCCTCTGTTAAATCGCTCTCAGGGATGGATTCCACCGCTGCTTTTAACGCCCCATAGGCTTCGCCGTAATGGGTGCTTAGTTCTTCTAAACTGGCCGCAGCTTCGCTCATGCCCGCTGACAGTTCGTCAAAGGCGGCGAATAACGAGTCATCTAACGCAAAATCTGCTTCTGGCGCGCTTGCTTCGCTTAAGGAGCTGCTCAGTTCATTTAAACCAGCTTCAATCTCGCTCGAAGCTTGGACAAGCTCGTCGCCAGAAGGGGCTAGTTCTTCGCTGCCCGCTTGGTAATCGCTTGAACCGTCCTCCAATTGGCTGAGGCCATCTGCAAGTTCATCCATCCCTTTCTTGATTTCGCCCATCCCCGTTGCCAGCTCGCTAATCGCGCCAGTCAACGTGCCCATTTCCTCTTCCAGTTCCCCTGTGTCAGGGGCTTCGACTGCCATGGAAGCGGGCAATGCCGATATTTCGATGCCATTAAACTCAAATTGCTCCACATCAGCAGAGAGGCGGAAGGAGGCGCTTTCTTCAGGCATGATTGTAAAAGCCGCTTGTTTGTCTTTGCCTACATTGGCAATGGTGGCGTCTGGCGCTTCTATGTTGTGAAACACATCGCTTTGCAGGGGCACGGACAGTTGCAGCAAATAATTTTCAAAAAAGGTCGTGTCGGCTTTTTCGTTCTGTTTGACCTCAATGGCGATTTCAACCAATCCGCTTTCGCCGATCAACTCTTGCCCGTTAATGGATTGGCCGTCCAATGAGTAAGAAATGTCAAATGTCCAAGGCAGCTCCGTTTCGGCTGGCAAATTGCCTTGGTAATAAAACATGCCTGCAGGAGCAGTTACTTGCCAGCCATCCTCGAATTGCTCAATTGGAGACAAGTCCGTTAAGTTAATGACTTGTTCGTAAGCGCCATAATCGCTGATGTCTCCTTCCGTAGCGACATTAAAGCCATTTACTACATAAATGTCTTTTAAGGAGCCGTTAGCAAGCAAGTTGGCGTAAACGACTTCGTCTTTGGCAGCCACTTCCCCGTGTCCGTTTGCCTCTGCTTGAAAAGAAATCGAAGGGATGCAGAGTACAGCGATCGTACATGCAGTTGCCGTTTTTCTTAACGTCATAATGAGTCCTCCTCCTTGTAAAAGTTGGCCCGATGCGTTGTTTTCTCGATCAAGCGGTCGGCGATCAAAAGGAAAGCCGGAAGGAATAAAATGACCAATAGGAAGGCGAGGGCAGCCCCCCTGCCGAGCAATAACCCAATCGATGAGACTGTTGGGTTGCTTGACGTAAACCATAAAATGAACCCAACACTTGATAAAATCGCTGCAGAAACAGCAATTGGAAACAATTTTTCATCAAGCGCCCGCTTCATTGCCGCAAAGGACGGCATCGTCTGGCGGTGATGTTTATACGTTTCCATCAGCAAAATCGCATAATCGATTGTTGCCGCCAGCTGGACGGTACTGACGATTAAATAGCCGACAAACACGAGTGGCTCGTTTGTAAAATAAGGCACAGACAGGTTGAGCCAGACAGCCGCCTGAATGGTAAGCAACAATATTATCGGTATCGAAATCGACCGGAACATAAACATAAGAACAACGGCAATCGTAATGATCGTCACGACGTTAACGAGCTGGTTGTCTTTGCTGATTGTTTGTTTCATATCGTACAGCGTCGCGCTTTCCCCTAATGTATAAAACGCATCGCCGTAATAGTTTTGCGCAATTTCACGTATCTGTTCCACGAGCGCAAATGGGATATCCCCCTCAACGCCGGCAGATGTATAGACGGTAATGCGGCTGTAGTTTTCCGAATGGAAATCGCTCGTCAATTCATCATCGAGAAAATCAGAAGGGATCGCTGCCCCGACCATGTTGGCATAGGCAAGCACTGACTCGACATAGGGAATCTGTTCCAACTCTTGGACAAGCTTTTCTTCTTTGGCGATGTCGTCGTTAGGGACGAGCAAGACAATCGGCGTTGATTGCCCGAACGTTTCTTCGACTCGTTTCGCATCGGCGCCAGCGCGTGTCTGTTCAGGCAAGTCCCCAAGCCCATAAAGAAACGTGGTGCTGCTTTGCGCCAAAAAACTTGGAACGAGCAGCAACAGAACAAGGACGAGAGCGGGGATCCGCAGCTTAAGCAGCTTGGCTCCGCTGCCTTTGAAGCTAGGCACGAAGCTTCGATGTGTCGTTTTTTCGATCCATTTGTAACAAGTCAGCGTCAACGCAGGCAAAAACACGACGACTGATATAAAGCTGAACACAATTCCTTTTACGAGGTTAAACCCTAAATCGACGCCAATCCCAAAGTCCATTAGCATTAGCGACATGAATCCAAAAAACGTCGTTAATGCACTGACAAAGATAACCGGAAACGATTTTCGCATCGCTTTTGCCATCGCTTCTTTCGGCGATGGCTGTTGGTCAAGCTCGTCTGAAAAGGTATGTAAAAGGAAGATCGCATAATCCAGTGAAACAGCAAGCTGCAAAATCGGCGCAACCGCTTGCGTCACAAACGAAACTTCCCCTAAAAAAATGTTCGTTCCTAAATTGATGAGGACGGAAACGCCGATCGCTGTTAGGAAAAATAATGGCTCGACCCATGATTTGGTCGATAGGACCAAAATAATGATAATAATCGGAACGAGCAACGCTGCAGCATAGAGCGTCTCAGAGCCAGTCATTTTTTGGGAAGTAGCCGTGTTGACCGCTTCCCCAGTAACGGCGTTTTCCTCGCCGATTAATGAGTAAATGTCATCTGTCGCCGCTACTTCGGCGCCACTGTCAATCGTTACCGAAAAAAGGGCGTCATGGTCTTTGTAATACGTTTCAATTAAGCCAGAGTCAGCCATTTCGAGAGGAATCCGAATATCAAACACATCATCGAGCCACGATACGTCGCTCACGCCATCAATGCTTGCTAGTTGCTCTTTATAACGAATCGCTTCTTGAATGGAGACATCATGAATGAGCACGTTTGCATTCGGCATTGCTGAGCGAAACTCTTCTTCCATTAACGCCAGGCCTTCAGTGGAAGGAGCATCATCTGGCAAGTAATCGACCATATTGTAGTTGGTCGACACAAAAAATTGGGCTACCGCTGCGAAAAGGGCAGTGATGGCAAATAAAAGGATAATGCCTTTTTTATGCTTTATGATGGTATCGACGAACAAGCGCGTATCACCTCTTTGTTGACAATCGTTTCAATGCATTTCATATTATAACGACACAGTGTTGGGCAAACAACAAACAGTCGGTTATAATCTGTTGTGAATCCAACATATTTCCCTTGTTTGTTGGCTAACGTAAAAAAGGTGGGAAGAAGATGTCTGAGAAGATTGATCGAAGAAAGAAATATACAAAAATGGTTTTAAAAGAAAGCTTGGTTGATTTGCTGAAAGAAAAACCAATTTCCTCTGTGACAGTCAAAGAGCTATGCGAGCTTGCTGATATTAACCGATCGACATTTTACAGCCACTATGCCGACCCTTATGACTTGCTTACGACGATCAGTGAAGAAGTGATGCTCGATATGGACCATCATTTGAACGAGTATCATTGTGGCAAAGAAGAAGAAGCTTTGCATATGACAGAAAAGATTATGGAGTATATCGCCGACCGAAGCGATATATGCCAAGTGCTGTTAAGTGGGCACGGCGATGCCACATTTAAAAAGCGAATTATGGAGCTCGCAAAAAAACACATATTAGAAAAGTGGATCGACCAGTACAAATTGCGAGGAAAGCTCTCTCCTTATATCCCGTTAATGATTGTGAGCGGGGCGATTGACGCGATTGAAAGCTGGTTAGTCGGTGGCAAAAAAGAAAGCCCAGCAGAAATGGCCGTATTGGTCTACCAATTTACAAATTATGGCTTAGTAGGGCTTCGGAAAGCGAGCCAAACGTAGCACCGCTTGCTTGTCGGCGGGGCGAAGCCTGCCAGCTGTGTACGCACGATTTCGTGTGCTAGATGCAGCTCGATTGGAACAGGCTCTGCCCCTGTTTTGCGCTTCGTTTTTGGCTACGTTAAGATAGGAAAAGCTCATGTTGAAATGAGGGAACGTTATGTTTGAACTATTGCTTTTAATGCTAGAGCGCCTTGGCCTCATTGTCATGCTTGCATTTATTGCGACGAGGATGCGCTTTTTCCGTGTCATGGTTAAATCGACTCGGTTAACGCGTAAGCAGACATGGACGGCGATTTTGTTTTTTGGCGCATTCGGCATTATTGGCACTTACTCTGGCGTCACTTTTCAAGCAGAATCCCTTGTGCTGCAGCGGATCACATTTGGCATTCAAGAAGATGCCGCGATTGCGAACTTCAGGGTGATTGGCGTTGTGTTAGCCGGACTGTTTGGCGGCTATAAAGTCGGTCTTAGCGCCGGGTTAATTGCAGGCGTCCATCGGATGTTGCTTGGCGGCTTCACGGCCTTCTCATGTGGGATCGCTACGATTATCGCCGGCTTATTTGCTGCTTTTTACCGATCGAAAAATCCGAATGCGGTTAACCGGCCGCTGTCTATCTTTCTTCTCGGTGCATTGGCGGAAACCGTGCAAATGGGTTTAATTGCTTTGCTTGCAAATCCGACGGCTGCTGCGATTTCCCTTGTGCAAACGATCGGGTTGCCAATGATTGTGGCCAATGGGATTGGCTGTACGCTCTTTTTGCTCATTATCCAAAGCGTTACGAAAGAAGAACAAAAAGCAGGCGCTTTGCAGGCGCAAAAAAGCTTGCGCATTGCGGAACAAACACTGGCCCATTTTAAGCATGGGCTATCAAGCCAATCTGCTAAGGAAGTATGCCACATTTTATATAAAGAACTGAACGCATGTGCGATTGCAATGACAAATAAGGATATGATTCTTGCCCATATTGGCATTGCAGCTGACCACCATAAAACGAATATGAAAATTCAAACGAAGTTAACGGCTGAAGTGATCGCAAAGAAGCAAATGATTATTGCTGGCGACGATGAAATCCACTGCAAAGAGCCGAATTGCCCACTTGGCGCAGCCGTCATCGCCCCTTTAATTATCCGGGCTGAAGTGGTAGGCACACTTAAATTTTATTTTCATTCAAAAAAAGAAATTACGGAATTAGAGACGGAAATGCTTTCTGGTTTAACCAATTTGCTTAGCAGCCAGTTAGAGTTGGCTGAAGCCGACCGGGCATATCAACTTGCCAAAGAAGCAGAAATCAATGCACTGCAAGCGCAAATCAGCCCCCATTTTTTATTTAATACGTTAAATACAGTCATTTCCTTGATTCGGATCGAGCCAATGAAAGCAAGGACGATGCTCCATTCGTTAGCGCAATTTTTACGGCAAAATGTCTCGGCGACGACGACCAAGCTTCATTCTCTTGCAGAAGAGCTCAACCATATAAAGGCTTATCTATCCATTGAAGAAGTCCGCTTTGAAGGCCGGCTAACTGTCCAGTACAAGATCGATCATCGGTTTTTGCATGTATCGATTCCGCCGCTAACGTTGCAGCCGCTCGTTGAGAACGCGATGAAGCATGGTTTTAAAAATAAACGCTCTGATTGTGTGCTGATCATTACTGTGCAAGAGCAAGGGGAAGATGTCGTTCTTTCCGTTCAAGATAACGGGGCAGGGTTTGATCCTGACAAACTGAAAAAACGAGGAAATGAACTTCTTGTCACAGACAGCGGTACAGGCATTGGCCTCTACAACAGCAATAAACGATTGCAAATGATGTATGGACCTGAAGCATCATTGGCATTCTCAGCCCAGCCTGGTCGCGGAACACTCGTCCGTTTCCAAATTCCAAAATTGGCTAGAAAGGACAGGGAGCACCATGAACACGAAGAACAAACCGATTCGGACGCTGGTCGCTGACGATGAAAAGTATAGCCGTGAGGAGTTGCTGTATTTGCTTGGTTTTTTTCCACAAATTGAAGTGGTAGGCGAAGCGGCGTCTGGGCATGAAACGGCAGCAAAAATGATGGAATTGCAACCAGACCTGTTGTTTTTAGATATTGAAATGCCGGAAATGGATGGTACGGAAATAGCAGCAATCGCCAAACAAATGAAGCAGCCGCCATTTATTGTATTTGCCACAGCCTACCCGCAGTTTGCCGTAGAAGCCTTTCAGCTACAGGCAAAAGGCTATTTAATCAAGCCCATTGATGAAACACGGCTTGCCGAAACAATTGCCCAAGTGGAAGATATGCTGGCGCTCACAGCAGAACGGGAACGAACAAAGCCACCTGCAAAACTAGCCGTCGAAGGGGACGATGCAATTCACTTTTTGGAACCAGAGTCGATCGCATACGCATATCGCGATGAGAAAAGCACCAAAGTTATCACAGCTACAGGCGCCTACGAAACACGGCTGACGTTAAAAGAACTGGAAACGCGGTTGGCTCCCTATTCGTTTTTTCGAGTCCACAAAAGCTATTTAGTAAACACAGCCTGTATTACGGAAATGAACGCCTGGTTTAATGGGGCTTACCAATTAAAGCTAAAAGGCATTGACGACCATATTCCAGTAAGCCGCAACTACGTGAAACCCCTTCGTTCGCAAATCGAACTTTAGGGCCAAGCTGCATCTTGGCTCTATTTTTTTGCATGTTAGGCCCTCTTTTCGACGCCTTGTGCCAGATTTTACGCAAACACGCGCATTTTTAGTACACTCAGCTTGTGAAACCGCATTCATGGGAGTCCGAAAAGGAGGACGATTGCATGTATACATTTTTGGGAGCGCTTGCACTATTAATAATCGGTTATTTCACATACGGAAAATTTGTCGAAAAAGTGTTCCAGCCAAAGGCGGAAAGGACGACTCCTGCCTATACAAAACACGATGGCGTCGACTATTTGCCGATGGGCAAAAAGAAAAACGCATTGATTCAGTTGATTAGCATTGCTGGGGTAGGGCCGATTTTTGGGCCGATTATGGGTGCGCTTTACGGGCCTGTTGCCTTCATTTGGATCGTACTCGGCTGTATTTTTGCAGGCGCAGTCCATGACTATTTGACAGGAATGATTTCCATTCGAAATGGCGGCGCCCACTTGCCTGAGCTAGCGGGAAAGTTTCTAGGGAAAGCGATGAAACACGTTGTCAACGCATTCTCGATCTTGCTTTTGCTGCTCGTCGGTACCGTCTTTGTCGCCTCGCCAGCTGAATTGCTTTATGATTTGGTCAATGGTTCTGTGCCAGTTGTTGTCTTTGTTGTCCTCATCTTTTTCTATTTTCTGTTGGCGACGATCCTGCCGATCAATAAAATCATTGGCAGCATTTATCCTTATATCGGTGCCTTGCTGCTGTTTAGCACGGTAGGAATTGGCTTGGCCCTTGTATGGAACCAAGCGCCGATTCCAGAATTGTCGCTTACCAATACCCATCCTGGAGGAGCGGCGATTTTTCCACTGCTATTTTTGACCATTTCTTGTGGGGCATTATCTGGTTTCCACGCCACGCAATCGCCAATCATCTCGCGGACGACACAAAATGAAAGCCAAGGGCGCAACATTTTTTATGGCATGATGATTGCAGAAGGCATGATTGCGATGATTTGGGCAGCGGCGGCAATGAGTTTATTTGATGGCCCTGTCACGCTTAATGAATTAATCTCCACTATCGGCACAGGCGGCATCGTGTCTGAAATTTCAACAATGATGCTAGGCCCAATTGTTGGCACACTAGCGATTCTCGGCGTCATCATTTTGCCGATTACATCTGGCGACACCGCTTTCCGTAGTGCACGAATGATTATTGCAGATTATATCAACGTGCCACAAAAGAAAGTGATGAACCGCATTTGGATTGCCGCGCCATTGTTCATTACGTCCATCATCTTAACGACAGTAGATTTCACAATGCTGTGGCAGTACTTTAACTGGGCGAACCAATCGACCGCCGTCATCGCCCTTTGGATTGGCGCCATGTTCTTATACATTGCCCGCCGAAATTACTGGATTGCAATTTTTCCAGCCTGGTTTATGAGTGTGACGGCAGCGACTTATATCGTCAATGCGCCAATCGGCTTTAACTTGCCAATGCAAGCATCCGTTATCATCGGCGTAGGCTTTACCGTCCTTTTGACCGTGTTGTTTTTTAAAGCAGCCCGTAAACGACGGAGCGGAAACCTTCCGATTGAAGAAGATATTTCCGAATGGGAAAATAAACAAAGCGCGTAACAGGAAAGCCTGCCTAAACGGAACCTTGGCTTTCAACGGAAAAGGGCCCATGAAGCTATATAAAGAAAAGTGGAATAAAGATCGAGACAGATCTCTACTCCATTTTTCATTTTTAAAGACATGGGAGCCAACTCTTTGAAAGGAAAGCAATTTCAACTGATATTTGCGTCTATTAGTACCTACACTTTGTTAATACCAAACCTTCGTTCTACCCATTAACTACTTTTAACATTTGCCGAATTGCTCCTAGATGATAGGCGGAATGAGCGAGGGAAGCTACCAGTTCATTGGCCTTTCGTTCATTCCATTCGGCATCGTCCACCAATTGCAAAAGTGTCACGTATTCATTTTGCAAACCTGCTTGAATGTGGCTCCACTGCTGTTCATCTACTGAATGAATGGTCCAACTCTTGCCCCAATCCATTTCTGGTTGTTTTCCTTTTTTAAAGATTTCGTTGGTTCCCCATATATAATAGCGAATGTGATCTGTGTGTGCAGCCAATGTTGTTCCATAAACGGATTGGGAAGCTTGGTCGCTCGATATCCCTTCCAGTACACCGAAAATTCCCGAATTCGGTTCAGCCTCTGTGAACCAACTTCCATTTGCTTCCGGCCCTTCAAATGTTTCCTTGATTAATGTTTTAATTGAGTTCCTTACTATTTCGCTCATGTTTAGCCCTCCATAAATGTTTGTGATCCAACGAAAAACCGACTATGGTCAGGTCAAAAAGTCGATTGGCAACACCTCTTTTCGTGTTCTAACCATTTGCTTTTTCGAAGACGGGAAATATTTAAATATAACCCGCTATAATTACTTGGATGGTTATATTATCGATTGGTTGATTCTAACTGTCAATAGCTTTTATAATGGTTATGAGATTGAAAAGGGATTTATGGGAAACAAGGAGAAGTCATATGTCTGGTATAAATAAAAATGTATACGAGCATGAATTGCTTGGCGGACGTTTGTGTTTGGATTTTGCCAATACAGTAAGTTGGCACGATAGCAGTGAGAAATCGCAGGAGTTGCTGACGAGTTATGACAGATTAGTGAACTGGAGTTTGCATGCTAATATTCTTAACGAACGGCAAGCGCTTTCGTTGCTGAAAAAAGCAGAAAATCAACCTTCTAAGGCGAAAGAAGTTCTCCAACAAGCGATTGAGCTGCGAGAATCGATTTACCACATTTTTAGTCTTGTATCGAACAATGAAATGCCAGGTGCTCACGATCTTTCTATTTTGAATGAGGCTTTAGGCAATGCTTACGGAAGAATGCAAATAGTACCTAGTGGGACTACATTTTCATTGGAATTTTTAAACGGCGAAGACACATTAGATTGTATGCTTCCGCCGATTGTTAAGTCTGCTATAGACGTTCTGATTTCTGAAAAAGAACGGAGCAGGGTGAAAAAGTGTGAAGGCGATCCATGTGGTTGGCTGTTTTTAGATACAAGCCGCAATCGCAGCAGACGTTGGTGTTCCATGGCAGACTGCGGGAATCGTGCCAAAGCAAAGCGATTTTATCATAATAGAAAATGACAACTCCTACATAACTTCACAAAGGAGTTTATAAAGGCTGGGCCCGCAAGCAAACAACGTATAAACAAAAAGGGTGAAGGCAAATGAAGAAGGCTAAAACAATTGAAACCGGTGCCAGCGTCGATGAATTTATTGAGCGTGTTGAAAGCCCGTCGAAGCGGGAGGATGCATACAAGCTTCTTGCGATTTTTTCGGAAACGACAGGTTATGAAGCAAAGATGTGGGGGCCGAGCATTATTGGATTTGGTTCATACCATTATGTGTACAAGTCTGGGCATGAAGGGGATGCACCACTCGTTGGTTTTTCGCCGAGGAAGGCAAAAATCAGTTTGTATGTTGCTTGCGAGGAAACGAAAAAACAACAATTGCTTAAGAACTTTGGAAAACATACGACTGGAAAAGCGTGCGTGTATATTAATAAAGTGGCCGATATTGATATAGAAGTATTGAAGTCGCTAATTAAAGAAACAGTCCAATTTTTAAGAGCGACATATCCAGATGGCCAAAAGTAGTGAGGATTCGGTAAGTGGGCCCAATAAAGAACGTGGCAGCCCTACGCGCTGATCCATTGCGCGATAGACTGCCACATGGCCTCCAGTCTGATAGTTCCTAAAGGGCTATGGAATCTCGATTTCAAATGGTTCAAACGTAATATTGTAAGGTTCGATGGCGACTTCTTCGTGCTCTTCCATGTGTTCGCCTGTTTCTCCTATGCGGTCTGGCGTGATGAGGACTGGGGTGACAACCACTTTTTTGACCGATGGACTTAGCGGATCAAACATTTTCGTGCCTTGGACTGTCCAGACCCCATCTACAAAATCTCCACTAATATCGCCAGAATAAGAAGGGATCGTATTGCCATCTTGGTCAACAAGTTCAAACTCCAAATCGTAAATAGGCAAGGAAAGGTCTGTTAATTCTCCTGCCTGAGAAGCGGTGAAGGCTAAGCTTGTTGAAGTTTGGCTTAAAGACAACGATTCGACGTTCAGTTCGATGCCTTCGGCTTGTTGGCTAGCGTTGACGGCAATTTGATTGCTATCAAGCGAGTCTACCGTTTCTGAAAAATAATACGTATCCCCGTTTCCATTCTCTAAAATGAGACCGAGTTTAAATGAGTCAGAATCAAGCTCTTTCGCCTCAAATTCATAGATGTGTTTTCGTTCATTGGCGCTAATTTGTTGTATTTCTTCGCTTCCTGAAAATCCTGAAGAAAGCTTGCCGTTTATGGCTGGTTGTAAGGTGAAATTGTAATCTTCTTCAGTAAGCGGTTCGTCCGATTTAACGGTAAAACCTACGGAGATGCGAGTTTGGTCATACAAAAGCTCTTCTAATGTGACAGCTACTCCATTAATGGTCTCTGTTTCATCTAATCCATTTGTCAATCCTTGTTCACTTGCTTGCTTAAGTCGCTCGTCTCCTGAAACGCTAAAGACAGAGCCGATCACTGGAATCTGGGAAAGGCTATTGGCCAATGCAGGAGAAAAGTAAGCTGAGCCAAACAGAAGCGTAACTGCAGCTGCTGAAGCGCCAAGGCTGTAAGCCCATGGTTTCCAGCTTGCCTTTTTCGCTTTTTCTGCCTTTAAAATCCCTTGGCGAATAGCGTGCTCCACTTCTTGTTTGATCTGTTTATCAAATGATGGTTCCATGCAAACGTTCGCTCCTCTCAAAATAGGCTTTCATCCGTTTTCTCCCTCGAAGCAGGTAGGATTTAATTGTTGATTGTGGTTTTTTCATAATGTCGGCGACTTCTTTGATAGGGAGATCGTGGTAATAATGCAGGATAATGGCCGACTGGTATTTTTGATCGAGATCAAGAATGGCGGCTGATAACGATGAAGCATGTGCTGGCGCTTCTTGATTGCCTTCTAACTTTTTGAATAGATCCACGTCTTCAAAAGGGATCATTTTCTTTTGTTTTTGCAGCAGTTGGTAGCATTCACGAATGAGAATTTTTGTCACCCACGTCATGAAATATTGTGGATGGTTCAATTTGTGAATCGATAAGTATGCTTTGCAGCTTGCCTCTTGAATGGCGTCAAGGGCATCATTATGTTGGTTGGTGTATTTCATTGCGGTATAGTAAAGCTTTTCATAATGAGCCATTAACAAAGATTCAAAAGCGGCTACATCGCCGCGAATTGCTTTTCGTGCGAGCTCTTCGTCCGTCATAGGTTGTGCCTCCTTTCTACTACTTAGAGGGCGTTTTGTGGTCAAAAGGTTGCACTTTCAAAAAAATTTTGTTTTACAGCCAGAAATGAAGAGAGGGTCTACATTTTTAAACAAAAAAAAGCACCAAGTCCAAGGATGAGACTTTGACTTGGTGCTTTTGCCTTTTAGTGATCAACGAGTTCTTTTTCCATAATATAGTCATCCATCACATAGCCATTGCCGATGTCGGCTATTTGTGTGCGTACTTTTTGAAAGCCTTTTTTCTCGTAGACAGCGATGGAGTCTTTATTATGGCGGTTTACTGTCAGCCAAATTTTTGTTAAACTGCTCTTTTGGCAGAGCGTTTCTAAAAAGGCAAATGCTTGGCTGGCATAGCCTTTTCCGCGGTGGCTTTTTTCGATGTAACATTTGCTTAGGAAGAGTTTCCCTTCTTCTTGCTTTGTGCCGATATAGCCTATTTTTTCGCCGTTTGCGATAAGAAAGTAATACTCATATCCTTCCTTTTCGATTTGTTCGGTTATGGCTTGGACCGATTGAAATTTGTCGAGCATGTATGCAATTTGTTCATTTGAGATTATCGTTACATAATGTTGTTGCCAAATGTCTGCGCCTAAACGTGCTAACTCGCTAATATCTCTGCTTGTTTGTACTAGTTTGATGTCCACTATGATCGAACCATCCTTTGCGGAATTATGCTTGTATAGAGCTATATTACCTGATCTTTTCCCTATTTGAAATAGACTTGTTTTGCCAGAAATGGCCCAGCGACATGGTTAAATCGCTGGGCTGCTTTTTTATTGCTGCTTGTCATCGATGTCAAACTGTTGCACTAACCCTTGGAGCTCTTCGGCAAATTGGGTTAAGTTTTCTACAGAAGCAGCGATTTCTTCCATTGAGGCTAGCTGTTCTTCTGTAAAGGCTGAAATGTTTTGGACGCTGGCGGACGACGTCTCTGAGATGGAAGCGAGATCGTCAAACGTGGCGACGAATGTTTCGCTTCCTTGGCCAATGCTGTTAATTAAGCTCGCGACTTCATGGACTTCCGCGGCCACGTTATCGACGAAAATTTTAATATTGTGGAATGATTCGCCAGCAACGTTGACGACTTCAATCCCTTTTTCCACTTGTTCTTTGCTTGTTTCCATTTGTGCGACCGTTTGTTGGGCATCTTTTTGTGTTAATTGGATCATTTCACTAATCTCAACCGTAGCGGCGGCTGACTGGTCTGCCAGTTTTTTAACTTCATTGGCGACGACGGAAAAGCCGCGGCCATCTTCGCCAGCGCGGGCAGCTTCGATAGCGGCATTGAGCGCAAGCAAATTCGTTTGGTCAGCAATGCTTTTGATCGTATCGGCCACTTTGTTAATTTCGATTGAACGTTGCCCGAGCCCCTCTACTTTTTGTGATAAGTTTCCTACTGTTTCCCTAATCTGCGTCATTTGGGAAATACTTGTGTTGATCGCCTTATTGCCGTTTTCTACGAACTGGGCTGCCTCTTGAGCTGTTTGTTGAACACCGTCCGTTTTTTCGACTGCTTCGTTGATGGAACCAGCCATTTTTTTCGCAATTCCTGCACTCTCGTTTACGCTCACAGCCTGTTTATCGACTCCGGTAGCCACTTCTTGCATCGAATTGGCAATTTGTTCGGTGGCGCGGGTGTTTTCTCCAGAGATGGCCATGACTTCTTCAGCAGAAGCAGACAATTGGTGGGATTTGTCTTGAATATGGGCAATCATGGTTGCTAGGGCATTGCGCATTTTTTCAAATGACTTGCCTAATCTGCCGATTTCATCGTTTTGGTTTTTGTCGACTTTAAAGGTAGCGGCCAAGTCCCCTTCACTCATTTTCTCGGCAGCTGTCGTGAGCCTGTGGATAGGAGAGACAATCGACCGTGTCAGAACGTAAACAAGGACGGCGCCGCCTAGTAAGGACAGAAAAATGACAAATAAAGTCGTATTTAAAATTGGCGCTACTGCACGTTCAATCTCTGTTTCGTACATGGCGGAGACTATTTTCCAGCCTGTACGGTCATTTGTTGTATAGTGAAGGATTAAGTTTTCACCGTCTGTATCTGAAGGGTAATCCAATTGTCCATTTTCTGCGTCTTGCAGCTGTAAGAAAAACTCACTCGCTTCGCTTCCTAACTCTTCATGTGGGTGGGAAACATAGGCGTTATTCTGGTCAAGAATAAACACGTAGCCTTTTTCGCCGATAGAAACAGTCGATAGTAAATCAGTTATCGCGTCCAACTGCAAATTAAGGGCAGCGACGCCGTGTTCATCTGCTGTTGTTTTGGCGATTGTGACGACTGGCTCACCAGATGAATTGGAGATGTATGGATCTGTAATAACCGTTTCCCCTGTGTGTTCCATTGCGAGCTGGTACCAAGGACGTTCCCTTGGATCGTAGTCAGGAGGGTTCTGAAACGACGTCGGTTCGTTCATAAAGTTTCCTGCTATCGTCCCTACATAAGTTTGTTCCACATGGGTTTTTGTTTCTTGAAACGTGTGCAACAAAGTGCGTTGCGCTTCTGTTTCTTCTTCTAAAAATGCCTCTGCGTCGCTTGCACGGGCGACATATTCAACATTTTCCATTTGCCCTTCTATAAATAAGTCGATTGTGCGGTCAATAATTTGTAAGCTTTCCCCATTTGCTTCGCTCATGCTCGAAATGATATTGCCCTTTGCACTTTGGTAAGAGCTTATGCCGATAACAGTACTTGGAATGGCTAGCACAATGGCGAAGGCTGTAATGAGCTTTGCTTTTAAAGGCCAATGCTTAAGCGTCGTCCATTTGTTTTTCACGTTTTTGCTCCCCTCTATTGTTTTCCCTCTACGTTTAAAAATTCAACACTGTTATTATCGTCATCCGTTTCCAATTTTTTAAGGGGTACAGCAGTTGCAAATCGAAACAGACAACTTATTTGGCGTGTTTATAGCAAGTGAATTTTTATCGCATGGCTTCAACAATATACTTCGTTTATGGGGACGGGGCATAAGGCAATCGGTAAATAGGCGCCCGCTATGGATAGGAGTCTATTTGTTTGAAGAGTTCGTGTTGACGAGGACTAAAAAAATAGACGTGGCATCTTTCTCTTTTAGACTCGAAAAACCCCCTAAGAAAAACCTTAAGGGGAGACGGAAATCGTTAAGAGTCTTGGCTGCTTTTGGCGCCGCTTTGGTGGCTTTCAATAAATGTCCAAACGTCTTTAGGCAAAGGAATTCCTTCTTTTTGCCTAGTTTCATAGGTGTTCGCTTCTGGATCGCCTGGGGCAAGCACTTGTGAGAACCCATCGGCTGGCGGCACTTGGCGGAGTTCGCGAACCATTTGGTCGATTTGTGTAGGGAAAGAAACAGCAGGGGCAAATGCTTCTGTGTCAATCGCGATAAAGAAATGGCCTAAACGCCGGTACTGGTCATAATCGCCATACATTTTCGTAACGTGTGGACCGAACGCTGAGGCAGTCAATAACGCAGAAAAAATTTCAATAACCATGGCGAGCCCATATCCTTTTGCGCCGCCAAACGGCAATAAATATGCGACTTCATTCGGATTAGTTGTCGTTTTCCCCTCTTTGTCAACGCCCCAGTTTGCGGGAATCGAGTTGCCACTTGCCTGGGCATTTAAAATTTTGCCGAATGCGGCTTCGCTTGTCGCAAAATCTAAAATAACCGGCTTTTCAGCCTCAGCAGGGAAACCAAAAGCAATCGGGTTTGTGCCAAAGAAGGGCGCTTTTCCTCCAAATGGGACAACGGCTTTGTCGGTTTGCGACATCGCGATCCCAATGACATTGCTGTGTGCCGCTTGTTGGACAAAGTAGGACAATGCGCCACAGTGGCTGCTGTTTTGTACAGCGACCGCGCCGATGCCGTTGTTTTTCGCAAGCTGGATGGCGTGGTCCATCGCCTTTTTAGAAGCTGGGTGCCCGAGCCCATGGTCGGCGTCGTAAACAGCGGTTGATGGAGTCATTTGCTTGATCGTTGGCTGTGGGTTGGTCTTTAAGCCGCCAGCGGCAATTCGCTTTAAATAGTGTTCGACACGCATAACACCGTGTGAATCGACACCGCGCAAATTTGCATGGACAAGGACATCCGCGGCAATGTGGGCGTCCTCCTCGTTCACATTGGCGTTGATAAAGGCATTGGCTACCGCATGTTGCAGCTGTTTGGTTTGAATACGAATGGCCATAAAAACTCCTCCTTAATGAAAGCGTTTTACTTTCTGCTGATTTCATACTACCATATTTGCATGGTAGTATGGTAGTATGTTAGTTGAAGAATGAAGAGGAGGTGAATCCATGGATCGATTTGTCAGAAAGCGGTATTCGACAACCGATTTTGTCTATGAAACGATTAAAGAGCAAATAATGACGCTCGTCCTTCCCCCAGGTTCCTCAATTTCCGAAAAGGATATTGCGGAAGAACTGGAAGTAAGCCGGACGCCTGTGCGTGAATCGTTTCTAAGGCTATCGGAAGATGATTTGCTCGATATTCGCCCACAACGTGGCTCGTTTGTGACAAAAATTGATCTTTCTCATGTGGAAGATGCCCGTTTTCTACGGGAACACATGGAAGTGGCTACGATTCGGTTAGCCTGTGAAACAGTGACTGAAAAAGCATTGCTTTTATTAGAAGAAAATGTCGTTAAACAAAAACAGGCAAAAGAGCGTGAAGATGAAGAGGAACTGTTTGCATTAGACCGTGAATTTCATCGTCTCATTTCAGAGGGCACGGGGAAATTGCGGATTTGGGAAGTCGTACAAAAAATGAACACACACTTAAATAGAGCGCTGAAGCTAAGCATCCATTCAAAACTAAATTGGAATTTATTGATCCAGCACCATGAGGGAATGGCGCAAGCGATACGCGCGAAACAAGCAGATGAGGCTGAAGCGCTTGTCCGTGACCACCTTAAATTAATTACGTATGACCAATACGAGCTAAAGGAAGCCTATCCAACTTATTTTGAAGAGGAATGACATATGAACAAACGTGGAGTCCGCTTGTGCTTGTTCGGTCTTTGAAAAAGGATTGGAGGCCGGGCAAGTCGGCACGCAATTCGTAGGAATGTCTGTTCAACAAGAGTAATGAGGAGGGACAACGGTGAAAAAAACAGTCGGCGTTCTTTTTGCAGCCTTGGCACTAGCCTTAAGCGGATGCACAACGACAGCAGTTAGCGGGGACGATGGAGAAGTCACACGCTGGAAAATGACCCATATTTCCGACTCGAGCCATTTATGGCATAAGACCGCTGAGGAATTTGCCAGGCTTGTCGAAGAAAAAACGAATGGAAATGTCATCATCGATATTTATCCGAATAGTCAGTTGGGCAATGAAGTGGACAACATTAATTCGATCCGCTTTGGCGCGACCGATTTGACGATTACCGGCGAAACATTGGAAGTGTGGACGCCAAACGCTATTTTGTTAGCGGTTCCATATGCATTTGAAGACCAAGACCATATGGAGCGTGTGATTGAGGGCGAGATCGGTAAAAAGATTGAACAAGATATACAGGAAGACGTCGGTTTAACGCCATTGTTTTATATGCAACGGGCGCCGCGGAACTTGACGTCGAATTACCCGATTTCGACGCCGGAAGAGTTGCGTGGGTTTAGCATGCGTGTGCCAAACGTGCCGCTGTTCCTTGACGCTTGGGCTGAAGCTGGGGCAAGCCCGCAAGTTATTAGTTTGAATGAAGTCTTTACTGGTTTACAGCAAGGGGTAATTGAAGGCCAAGAAAATCCAAATGATTTAATTGATAGCAATGGCTTTTATGAAGTCCAACAATATTTAAATTTGACGGAGCATGTCCGCTCATGGATTTATGTCGTAGTCGGTACCGAGCAATTGAAAGCGTTGCCAGAAGACGAGCAGGCCGCTGTGTTGGAAGCGGCAGAGGAAGCGGAGGCGTATGCCCAGAGCTTGTTGGAGGAAGAAACGGAATTGGTTTTGGAGCGTCTTTTATCACGAGGGATGACATTGAATGAAGAAGTCGACCAAGACGCTTTCCGCGAGGCGATGTTGCCTGCTTTAAAACAAAACTTAGGAAAAGAACAGTATGAGCTTTATCTGCAAATGGTAGCAGAGGGAGAGGAAGGAGGCAGCGAATGAAGGCGATTTCGATTCTTGATAAGCTATTGGCTTGGGCAACATTATTGTTATTTACAGCCCTTCTTGCTGTAGTAGTGATTCAAATTTTGGGCCGTTACCTTCCGTACAACGCTATTTGGACCGAGGAATTATCGCGATACTTGTTTGTGTACGCCATTACGACCGCTGCTCCATTAGCATTGCGCAAGAACGAGTTTATCCGTGTCGATATGGTCTTAGCGCCATTAAAAGAAAAGACAAAACGCCTTTATGAAAGCATTATTTTAGGGCTTGTCTTTGCTTTTAGTGTCGTTTTGTTCGTCGAAGGGATTCGCTTTTATCAGCTCGGCCTTGATTTTATCGCGCCAACAATGGGTTTTTCGATGAGTTATGTGTATGCTGCTGTCCCTTTATTGGCGTTTTTAATCATGGTGTATTCGCTTGTTTCGATTGTGGACCGGACGAAGCCGTTGGAAAAGGAGGGGAATGAAGAATGATGTCGTTATTATTGGTCGGATTGTTCTTATTTTTTATTATGGCAGGGATTCCAATTGCGTTTAGCCTTGGCCTGTCTTCGTTGATTTATTTGCTTATCGCAGGCATTCCTTTGACGATCATTCCCCAAACGATGCTGTCCGGGATCAATTCATTTGTGTTGCTCGCCATTCCAGCCTTTATTCTTGCTGGAAATTTAATGAACGCAGGGGGAATCACCACACGGATCATTGATTTTGCCAATGCCGTTGTTGGCCACATCCGCGGCGGGCTAGCGTTAACAAATGTCGCTTCTTCACTTGGGTTTGCGGGCATTTCAGGTACGGCATTGTCCGACACAGCAAGCATTGGCTCAGTAATGATTCCGGCGATGAAAAAACAAGGGTATGGCGCCGGTTTTTCCGCTGCGGTTACGTCCATTTCCTCAACTGTTGGCCCGATGCTTCCGCCATCTTTGCCAATGATCATTATTGGTACTCTCGCCAGCGTCTCGATCGGCGATTTGTTTCTTGCTGGTGCTATTCCTGGCATTCTATTGGCGATCGGCTTTTTAGTCGTTACGTATATCATTTCTGTGAAGCGCGGTTATCCAAAAGGAGAACGGCAGCCGTTTAAAACAGTCGTCACGTCGTTTTTTGGCGCTTTCTGGGCGTTGTTTATGGTCTTTATCATTTTATGGGGCATTCTTGGCGGCTATTTTACGCCAACAGAAGCAGCGGTCGTTTGTGTGTTGTACGCATTGGTCGTCGGCGGTTTTGTTTATCGGGAGCTTAACTTTAAAGAAGTGCCAGGGCTGCTTGTTAGCACACTGCGGTCGACGTCCTCGATTCTGTTGCTTGTTGGTTTCGCCAATCTGTTCGGCTGGATTTTGGTTTCCGAAGGTGTGCCTGTATTAATCGCAAATGGGATTTTGTCGATTACAGATAACCCAATTCTTGTCATTCTTCTTATCATTCTTTTATTGCTTGTGATCGGCATGTTCATGGAAACGATTGCAGCTCTTGTGATTTTATTCCCTGTCTTATTGCCTGTCGCTACAAGCGTCGGAATGGATCCTGTCCATTTTGGCGTAGTGATGGTATTGACATTGATGATTGGTTTGTCCACTCCGCCAGTAGGCGTCTGTTTGTTTGTTGCTTCTAGCTTTGCGAAAGTGCCAATCGGCAAAACCGTTAAAGAACTGGTGCCATACTTTGCGATTGCCATTGTTGTGTTGCTGGTTGTCGCCTATATTCCCCAACTATCTTTATTCTTGCCTAGTTTGTTTGAATGACGTAAACGGCTGAGACCCTGTGCCACCTGGTACAGGGTCTTCTACTTTTTAGCAAACACTTGCTGCATCGTTGTTTCCTTCAGTCCAGGCTTTTGACCTATTGGCCGCAGTATTGTTGTTGTGGCCTCATAATGCGGTTGTCTTGGCTTTGTTCGATGACATGGCTGCACCAACCGACGATGCGGCTTACGCAAAATGTCGGTGTAAACCATTCTCGTTTGAGGCGAAGCGCTTCCATAATCGCAGCAGCGTAATATTCAACGTTCGCATGAAGCTGGCGGCCTGGCTTGTATTCCGCTAAAAGCTGCGTTGCTAGTTGTTCAATTGCCACTGCTTCGTTTAAAAATGTCTCTTGGTTGTCGAGGTTTTTTAAAACGTCACGCAATGCGTTGGCGCGAGGGTCGGTCGTTTTATAAACACGGTGGCCAAAGCCCATCAAACGCTCGCCGCGTTCAAGCTTTTCCCGCAGCAACGCTTCGCTGCTTGTGTCAGCCGTTTGGATTTCACTGAAAAGCTCAAGTACACCAGTGGGTGCACCGCCGTGCAGCCTTCCTTTTAACGCGCCGAGCGCCCCACAAATAGCCGAACGAAGATCCGCTTCTGTAGAGGCGACCACACGCGCCGCAAACGTTGACGCATTCATGCCATGTTCCGCTGTCAATATGAAATAAGCGCTTAAAGCACGAACGTGAGCTGCATGTGGCTTATCGCCAGTGAGCATATACAAGTAATTGGCAACGTGGTTGAGCGATGGGTCTGGTTCAATTACGTCTTTGCCGCAACTCTTGTTGGCCCATGCAGCCACAATTGTTGGAACGATCGCGATGAGGGCCATCGCTTCTTGTCGTTGCGGGGGCCAGCTTTCCTTGCCTGTGTAACTAGAAATCAAGGTTCGTAACGCGTCCATTAGGCTAAGTTCTTTCGGCAAAGCAGCGAGCAGCTTTTTCAAATCGTCTGGCAAAGGCCGCATCGTTTTCAAGGCAGTGGAAAAATCGTCTTTTTCTGTTTCCGTTGGCCTTTTTCCGTTTAACAGTAAGTAAGCGACGTCTTCAAAGTCAGCAGATTTCGCAAGTTCTTCTGCTTGATAACCTCGGTAAAGCAGTGTTCCTTGTTCGCCATCGATTGCACTAATCGTCGTTTTCGCGACGATTACATTCTCCAACCCTTTTGCATACAACATATTTCAATCCCCCTAAAATCATTTTCTTTATCATAGCGCCATGGTAATCTAAATGAAATTAAATTATTTATCCATTTTTGATTAAGATATTTAATCAGTGGAGGGCGAAAATGAATATACATTGGATTGAAAGCTTTCTTGCCGCAGCCAAATATGAAAACTTCCGTAAAGCAGCTGCCTATTTATACGTTTCCCAGCCGACTGTCACTGTCCATATTCACCAGCTTGAGAAAGCGCTAGGCGTGCCTTTGTTTAAACGGACTGGAAGGCAAGTCATGTTGACTGCTTACGGCAAGTCGTACCTTCCTTATGCACGGAGCATCTATGACGCGTACCATGAAGGCATTGCCTTTATCAGCAAAAAACGGCAAGGGTATGAAAGCACGCTAAAAATCGCTGTCTCGCCGTTGGTCGCTTCCAGTTATTTGCCTTACTGGGTCAAAGCATTCGTGAAAAAACAAGCAGCAACAGAAGTGGTAGTCGACGTGGTTGAGTCAGCTGTGATCGGCCAAATGGTGGAAGCAGGGCGTGCCGATGTTGGCTTGTCGAGAATGCCTGTTGAACAGACAGGGAGCGAGTGTATGCGTCTACAAACAGAAAAGCTCCTCTTTGTCGTTCCCCATGACGGCCGTGATGCAGAGAATGGCCCACCTATTCATTATGAAGAGGCGCTAGCTGAGATGGTGCTTTTAAGCGGCAACCATCCTGTCTATTGGGAAGAAGTGTTGCTTGCGTGCAGGCGGACTGTGCCTGGCCTGAAGGAAATGCACGTTTCGCAAGTGCATGTCACAAAGCGGTTTATTGAGGAAGGACTCGGCTGTTCCATATTGCCGGAATCGGCGGTGCGGCGGGAATTGGCAGAGGGCCGCATGCTAGAAGCAGAAACGGCTGGCCTCCCTTTGCCAACCGTTTCTACTTACATGGTGACAAAATCGCCTTCAGCCGAAACAGAAGCATTTGTGAAGCTGGTCAAATCATTGGCTTAATGCTTGAACCTACGGGTTAGAGAGACCCTTGACGGTACAGGGTCTCTTATATCGTCATGTCCTTTTAATGTATTTTTCTAAATGTTCTCTTTATCGAAATGTCTTGAATTCAATTTGTAATGTTGTATACTTGTAATACAACTTATAAAAGCGCTTTCATTGTGAGGAGGAAAACGAAGCCATGAAAAAGCGACTGTTATTGTTATTATTCGTATGTTCTTTCATTATGCTCGCTTCCTGTAACAACAAAGATTATCAGTATTTTTCGATTGCAACCGCTTCCACTGGTGGGACGTATTATCCGATTGGTGTTGGCATGGGGAATCTATGGACAGAAGAACTAATGGACCAAGGGATCCGGGCAACGGGGCAGTCTTCTGCTGGATCAGTCGAAAATATTGACTTGTTACAGAAGGGAGAAGCACAACTTGCGATTTTACAAGGATTAATTGGCGATCAAGCATTCAACGGGACGGGAATCTATGAAGGCCGGGTCTATGAAGACTTGCGTTCGATCACATTCCTCTGGCCGAATGTGGAACACTTTGTTTTGCAAAACAGCCAAATCGAAACGGGGACGATTGCCGATATTGAAGGGAAAAGCTTCTCTGTAGGGCCACAGGCAAGCGGCACGGAACAGTCAACATTAGCGATTATGCGTGGTATTGACCTGACAACGGCTGACATTCAGCCAGAATACCTTGGCTACGATGATACCATTTCGGCGATGCGTGATGGACGATTACATGGAGGTTCTTTGCCGGCCGGTGTGCCCGTTACGGCGATTACAGATATGTATGCTAGTGGCGTGCGTGCCGATGTCCTTGATGTTTCCGATGAGCAACTTGAATCCATTAATCAGTCTGCCAATGTGTTTTTTCGCTATATCATTCCTGCTGGCACCTATCCGAGAAAAGAGGAAGATATTCATACCATTGCACAGTCGAACTTTCTCGCCACGGATAAAGAGCAAGATGAAGAGATGGTTTACTTGTTAACGAAAACATTGTACGAAAACCTTGATTTTATGTATGAAGTTCATAGTTCAGCTCGGGAAATGTCCTTAGATACCGCATTAAATGGTGTGTCAGTCCCCCTTCATCCAGGTGCTTATAAGTACTATCAAGAACAAGGCGTCGACATCCCTGACGAATTACGCCCACCTGAACTATAGAAGTGAAACCTAACAAAAAGTTTTCTTTCACAAAGGAGGAGGTCATGATGAGTGTGAAGCAGCCAAACGTTGATATAGACCAGAACAATGAAGAAGTTCAAGAGTCTGTTAGTATAGGCCGGGAATTAAAAGGCAAACAGCAAAAAATCGTTGCCTTTACAGGCATTCTTTTATCGGGGTTTGCTGTTTATGTCAATAGTTTCATCAATATGCAGGAAATTTACCGCAACGTTCTCTTTCTTGCATTGCTTTTTGTTTTAGCGTTTTTGCTTTATCCAGCAACAAAAAAGGGAGCAAATGACCGGTTTACAACAGTGGATATCATCTTAACCATTGCTAGTATCGCTGGGTCTGTTTATATTTTGTTATTTTATACGACGATTCACGTGGACCGAATGTCGCAGGCGGTTACAATGGACTATATCTTTGCGGGGATCACCGTTGTTTTGCTGTTGGAGGCGGCAAGACGGACGCTCGGCCTCTTTATTCCGCTTTTAACGAGTTTAGCGATCATTTATGCTGTGTTTGGTCCATACTTTCCAGGGATTTTTGGACACGCGGGGTTTTCCTTTGAGCGGCTCTTATATCGCGTTTACATGACGACAGAAGGCATTTACGGGCTCACACTTTCGATCGCGTCTACGTATATTGTCATCTTCATATTATTTGGAGCGTTTTTAAGTGTAAGCGGAGCGTCAAAGCTTTTTAACGATTTAGCGATTGCGATAGCAGGGCAACGGCGGGGAGGCCCGGCGCAAGTTGCTGTTCTCTCTAGTGCTCTAACAGGGTCATTGAATGGAAGCGCGGTTGCCAATGTTGCGACAACAGGGGCATTCACGATTCCATTAATGAAACAAATTGGCTTAAAGCCAAGATATGCAGCGGCGGTTGAAGCGACCGCTTCCACAGGCGGGATGATGATGCCGCCGATTATGGGAGCTGCTGCCTTTATTATGGCCGGGTTTTTAGGTGTTTCCTATTCCGTTATTGTGTTAGCGGCAATTATTCCAACGTTTCTTTATTTCGTTGCCCTTGTGCTTGCAATTGACTTAGAAGCGAAAAAGCATGGTTTAAAAGGAATGAGCAAAGACTCGATTCCCCAAGTGTGGCAAGTAATGAAAGAGCGCGGTGTCTTGTTATTGCCGATTATCATTGTAATCTCGACATTGTTAATGGGCTATACACCACTATTCGCTGGTTTTGCTGGAATTATATCGGTCATTATTGCTAGTTGGCTTACAAAAGATAAAGAAACAAGAGTGACATTTGCAAAAATAGGGACTGCGTTTATTGACGGAGCGAAAAGTACGATTCAAGTAGGGATTGCCTGTGCGTCGATCGGAATTATTATTGCCGTTGTGACGATGTCTGGACTTGGTTCCGCGATTGCCTACAATGTTCTTTCGATTTCCAGTGGCATGCTTTGGGTTGCGCTTTTGCTTGTCATGGTTACTTGCATCGTCTTAAGTATGGGGCTTCCATCGACTGCTCTTTACATCGTTGTTGCGGTAACAGCAGCTCCAGCATTAGTTGAAGCAGGGGTAAACCCAATTGCCGCCCATTTCTTTGTCTTCTGGTTTGGGGCATTGTCCAACATAACTCCGCCTGTGGCTTTAGCGTCCTATACTGCCGCCGGTATTGCCAGAGCAGATGCAATGAAAACATCGTGGACGTCTGTGAGGCTAGCATTGCCCGGCTTTATTATTCCGTTTATGATTGCGTACAATCCGACGATGGTGATGCAGCCTGAAAGCGGGTCCGTGCAAGTCGTAGCAGTCGTCGTCACCATTGTTACCTCTGTCTTGGGTGTGTTTGCATTGGCCGTTGCCCTCACAAACTATTTTTCAACAAATTTAGTCGTGTTGGAGCGCTTATTGTTTTTTGCAAGTTCCCTTCTCCTTGTGAGTTCAGGATTGCTAACGAATGGCCTTGGCGTTTTCATCATGGCGGTCACGTTAACGTTACACATTCTTCGTGTAAAAAAGAAAAAAAGTGCAACAGAGAACCAGTTAGCCCAAGGCGGGTAAACAATGGAAAAGGTAAACAGAAAGAGAAAAGATCGTTCGAGTCATAGCAAAACGTATCTCTCTCCGTTAAAATGAGCGTATACATCAGATGTAACAAGTCCCCCAACAGAGGGGCTTCAGAAAAGGGTGAACGAAGCTTGCAAGCTCCTTCCCCTTTTTCAGCAAAAAGGAGAGTGTGTGGACGGTGCGTTTACCGATTGAGCGTAAAAAGGTGTCAAGCCAAGTACTAGAACAGCTAAAAGAAATGATTAAAAACGGTGAATTTCCTGCTCATAGTAAGCTCCCGTCTGAAATGGAGCTTGCAGAACTCTTTGGTGTCAGTCGTTCCCCCATCCGTGAGGCGTTAAGTGTTTTAGAAGCAAGCGGCTTAATCGAGTCAAAACAAGGTGGCGGCAGCTGGGTCAAAGAAGTTCAATTAACGAATTTGTTAGAGCAAGTGACATTGGATATAGTCGATATCGGCCAAGTCTATGATTTGCTCGAACTCCGAAGCATTATTGAAACAGAGGCAGCAGCATTAGCGGCTGTTCGCTATCAAAAGCAAGATATTTTGGAATTAGAGCTTGCGCTCGCTCAATTTGCAAAAACAGTAGAGGATCGAGAGGTTGTCGGGGATGAAGCCGATTACATGTTCCATCGTGTCATTATAAAAGCTTCTTACAATCCATTTTTAGAGCAAACGATGGCGAATGTATCAGAGCTGCTCCAGAAGGCATTGGCCTTTTCACTAAAAAAGAACCGCTTGCAACAAAAACGCGAAGAAGTGTACCGAGAACATTTAACGATTTTTAACGCCATTCGTGAGCGCCATTCAGAGGCGGCAAGAAAAGCAATGAATACACACTTGCAAAACGTTCGCCGCAAGCTAGGTGATAAGCGGGTATTGCCTGATTGAGGAGGTAACCGTAAAGAGGGGCCGCCCTCTTCTTTTTAGCAGAAGTGGACTGTCCACAGCCCAGTTGGACGATTAGGAGGAAGGGAATGAAATTAACGCCGGTTCGTAAACGTAAACGTGTCTATCAGGAAATTATTGAGCAAATCAAAACCGCGGTCGCTACAGGCGAGGTTCAACCTGGCGATAAGCTTCCATCTGAACGGGCACTATCAGAGATGTTATCCGTTTCCAGAACATCGGTGAAGGAAGCGTTAACCGTATTAAAATCGTCAGGCGTTATTCACATTAAACCGGGAGTGGGCGCCTTCCTCGTTCAGGAGAGCCCACGGCAATTGCAGGTTAAGTTGGCGGATTTATTACAGGAGAAAGAAACATCGATTGTTGAACTGATTGAGCTTCGTCAAGCGATTGAAGGGGATGCTGCCTATTATGCAGCAAAGCGAATAACAAGCAGGCAAAAGCAGAATTTACAAGCTGTATTTGAGAGGCTTGTGGCCATCGAAGAGCAAGGGAACGTCGCCGTGGAGGAAGACTACCAATTTCATTTGGCAATTATTGAAGCAGCAAACAACCCATTAATGCGTGATGTCATGAATTTAATCTCTGACAACATGCTTCGCGTCTTAGCTAAAAATCAAGAGGCGTCAGAAAGAAATGAACGCTTCCAAGGCGAAATTGCCGAGGAGCACCGCAACATTTACGAAGCGATCATAAACGGAAAACCACAGGAGGCAAGAAAAGCGATGTGGCAGCATTTTCAAGGGGTGAAGCAGCGTCACACGTAAAAGAGAGGGGGAGCCTTGTTGACGATTGAGCGTTTTTTAAAAGAAATCAAACGAATAATAAAAGCAGATAACCGAATTTTAACGGAAGTGGCAGATCGCAGTAGTTATGGCTATGATGCGTCGTTCGGCTACCACTTACCTGATCTTGTGATCCAGCCAACCGCCACTGAAGAAGTAGCTGCAGTCATGAAGTTAGCCAATCAGTACTTCATACCCGTCTATCCAAGGGGGCAAGGGACAAGTTTAAGCGGTGGCCCACTCCCAGTTAAAGGAGGGGTTGTGCTCGATTTATCCCAGTGGAACGACAAGCTGGTGATTGACAAAGAAGACATGGTGGCCATTGTCTCTCCTGGAGTGATCACAGCAAAAATCGATGCTGCCGCAAGGGAGATTGGCTTTATGTACCCGCCCGATCCAAGTAGTTCTCATGTATCAACGATTGGCGGAAATCTTGCTGAAAATGCAGGAGGGCCAAGAGGATTGAAGTATGGCGTCACGAAAGATTATGTCCTCGGCTTAGAAGTAGTAACACCAGAAGGAGAAATTATTCGTACAGGGGGAAGAACGGTTAAAAACGTGACCGGCTATGACTTAACAAAGCTCATTGTTGGTTCAGAAGGGACGCTTGGGATCATTACCGAAGCAACGCTCCGCCTCGTTCCTAAACCACCAGCCAGCCAAACCGCCATGGCGCTTTTTGAAGACATTGTCGATTCAGGACGGGCAATTTCTAAAGTATTAACTGCTGGCATTGTTCCAGCCAAAATGGAGCTGATGGACCAACTGTCCATCCAGGCAGTCGAAGCATACGAACCACGTGGTTTGCCAACCGACGTTGGGGCGTTGTTGTTAATCGAGCTAGATGGGCACCCTGTATCGATCGCTGAAGAGATGACAAAAGTCAAGGAACTGTGCAAAAGCGTAGGAGCAAGAACGGTCCGAGTGGCAGAGAATGAAAAAGAAGCGGCGGAATTTTGGCAGGCGCGGAAGCTCGTTTCTCCAGCGATTGTTCGAGTGAAGCCAACGAAAATTTCCGAGGATGCCACCGTGCCCCGGAGTAAAATACCAGAGATGTTTCAGCGGTTGAAGGAAATTCGCGAAACATATCAAATCGATCTTGTCGTGTTTGGCCATGCGGGCGATGGGAATTTACACCCGAATATTATTGCCGATGGTCGTGATCACGAGGAAATGGAACGAGTCGAAAAAGCAGTGGCTGACATTTTCACAGCAGCGGTCGAACTTGGGGGAACCCTTTCAGGCGAGCATGGGATTGGGACAATGAAAGCTCCATTCATGGAAATGGAACTAGGAAAAGCTGGACTAGACATGATGAAGCGGATCAAAACAAGCTGGGATCCGAACAACATCTTAAATCCAGGAAAGATATTCCCAGAGCCTGGACAAAGGCTGGTGCTGCGCCATGACTAAACCGGAACGACTGTTAGCCTATCAAGAGACATTTGACTGTGTGCAGTGCGGCTATTGCCTTCCATCCTGCCCAACGTACTTGAGCATGGAAAAGGAAACCCATTCCCCAAGGGGAAGGATTCATTTAGTGAAAATGGCGGCAGAGGGAAAGCTGCCGTTATCTGAGATTGAAGAGCCGATCGATCTTTGCCTCGGTTGCCGTGCTTGTGAAACCGTCTGTCCAACTAATGTACAGTATGGAAAAATACTTGATTCAGCAAAGGTTGCTTTAAAGGAAGAGCGGAAAACAACAGCCCCTTGGCATCAGAAAATGATGAAAAAAGCGATGTTTGAAACGGTGTTGCCAAATGACAGGGTCTTACATGCGATTGGAACGGGCCTTTCCCTCTACCAAAAAAGCGGAGTGGCCCGTATCGCTAGAAAAGCCAAGCTAACACGGATGTTGCCGAAGTCCCTTGCTGCATTCGAGGCAGTGACACCAGCGGTTGCTTCTCGAAGGGAAAGGAAAAACCGTCTGGTCGATGCCAAATCGGAAGGCAACACAGCGCTTCGTGTTGGTTTTTTTAAAGGCTGTTTGATGGATACGATGTTTTCGCGCATTAATGATTTAACGATTCAGCTTCTCCAACGTGCTGGCTGTGAAGTCGTGGTAATTGAAGGGCAAACCTGTTGTGGCGCTTTGCAAAACCATAGTGGTGAAAGAGACGTGGCGAAGCGCTTAGCTAAGCAAAACATTGAGGCGTTTGAACAATACGACTGCGATTACATGGTGAACAGTATTGGCGGCTGCGGGGCCATGCTTGTAGAATACGATGACCTTTTAGCAGATGAGCCTGAATGGAGAGAACGGGCGTCTCACTTTGCTGAAAAAAATGTCGACAGCAGTGTGGTTTTTTCCCAGCTTCCACTTCCATTTGTGAAAAAATTGAACGGAGTCGCAACATACCAGCCGTCCTGCCATATGGCAAATGTTCAAAAGCGCATAGAAGAACCAATAAAGCTGCTTCAATCGATTCCAGGGATGACGTACGTGCCGATGAAGGAGAGCGAACTTTGCTGTGGGTCGGCAGGGATCTATAATCTTGTTCATTATGAGCAATCGATGAAGATTCTTGATCGGAAAATGGAAAACGTAAAAGCCGTTCAGCCTGAAATCATTGTAACGACAAACCCTGGCTGTCATTTGCAAATGAAGCTCGGCGTAGAACGGGAAGGACGCTCGGAACAAATAAAGGTGGTTCATTTAATTGAACTACTAGCAGAAGCGTGTGATGTAGGGGGAGGCAAAAGAAATGTATGATTTTACCATCATTGGCGGTGGGATTGTCGGGTTAGCTGTCGGTCACGCCCTATTTTCCCGTTATCCAAAGGCAAGTGTATTAATCATTGAAAAAGAGCAGGAAGTCGCCGCTCATCAAACAGGGCATAATAGTGGTGTCATCCATTCAGGGATTTATTATAAGCCAGGCAGCTTTAAAGCGAAGTTTGCAAAAGCAGGTAACCAATCAATGACTGCCTTTTGCCAAAAACATGGCCTTAAAGTAGACATTTGCGGAAAGGTCATTGTCGCTACAAATAAGAAAGAGCTTCCACTGCTTGACCACCTCTACCAACGAGGGATTGACAATGGCCTCGATCTCCGAATGTTATCGAAGGAGGAATTACATGAGGCCGAACCGTATGTAAACGGCCTTGCCGCCATATCTGTGCCCACAGCCGGGATCGTCAGTTACAAGCAAGTTGCCGAAAAACTCGCTCATTTAATCGCTGAAAAAGGTGGAGAAATTCAATTCGGTACGACGGTTGAGACCATTACCGAGAACAATGAAGGGGCTACGATTGAAACAGATAAAGGGACGTTTCAGACGAGCTATCTCATCAATTGTGCAGGCTTGCATAGTGACCGAATCGCCAAGCTTGCAGGCTATCATGTGGATATGAAGATCGTACCCTTCCGGGGAGAATACTATAAGCTTAGGCCAGAAAAACGGCATCTTGTGAAAAATTTAATCTATCCCGTTCCTAATCCCGATTTTCCATTCCTTGGTGTTCATTTCACCCGAATGATTGACGGAGAAGTAGATGCAGGGCCAAATGCGGTTTTAAGCTTTAAGCGGGAAGGCTATAGGAAAACCGATATCGATTGGCAAGATGTAGCGGAGGTCATTCGCTACAAAGGCTTTTGGCAGTTAGCGACTAAATACTGGAAGGAAGGGACGGAAGAAATGATTCGTTCCTTCAGCAAAAAGAAGTTTGTGGAAAACCTTCAGCATTTGATTCCTGATGTCACCGAGGACGATCTTGTTCCAGGACCGAGCGGTGTTCGCGCCCAAGCGTTAACGACTGACGGAAAGCTCGTTGATGACTTTCAATTAGTCCGTGGCCGAAACAGCTTGCATGTTTGCAATGCCCCGTCCCCTGCTGCTACGGCTTCGCTTGAAATTGGCAAAGCGATCGTAGAGAAGGTTGCCCAGTATAAATGAAACGCAGGAGCCGATAAATAGCATCGGCTCCTACGTTTATAGCAACTTCTCGTTTTCCCGCAACAGTGGGCGAATCAAGAAAGCAATGCGTAAACGCAATGTTTCATCAGGCTTTTTTAAATCACAGCCAAGCAGTTCCTCGCATTTTTTGATTCGGTAAATGACCGTGTTGCGATGGATCGCCATGACTTTTGCGGTTTCCGCCACTTGGCAATTATGATTAATATAGATGGACAGTGTACGGGCTAGTTCCGCTTGGTCGGGAGATTCTGGTGTTGCTAAGCTTTGCAAGGCGGTTTGGCAAAAGGCAGTAAGCTTCTCAGACGGAATCATTTGCAGCATGTCAGCCAGCTCTTGGGCGCGGTGCGTTTTGATGAAGCTTTGCAAATGTTCTCGGTAGCCAGACTGAAGGGCCGCCGTCGCTTCCTTGTATAAGCTTGCCGCTTCACTTAAGCTGGCGAAGCTGGAGATGCCAAACGATACGCCAGAGCGGAAGAATGCCTGTATGTCTTGTTGAACGGTGTCTATTTCCGCAACCAACTTTGCTTCTTCGTTGTTTGAACGGTCACTTTCAATAACGACAACATACACATCATTCTTCCAAAACACATGACTAGTTGGATACCGTTCGCGAAACAGCCGTACAAGAAGGCTATACAGGTCTTCATGTTGCTTAAGCGCTTCTTCGTTAGTCGGCAACCCGCTAGCGTTATCTAAGTGAGCAGCAATGAATACATATTCTTTGTTGGCAGAGAAAGGATACGCTTCGCCGTGCTCCTTTTCGAGAGGGCGGCGCCCTTCGACTAAGTCGGAAAAAAAGCTATTTTGGGCAAGCCGGGCTTGTTGCTCAGCTGCATGAAGCTTCATCAGCTCAAACGACAGGACGTTGGCTGCCTGTTCGATTGCAAGCGCAAACGGGCAATCACTTTTTGACGCTGAGCCGAGCACAATTAAGTACCCTTTTCGTGCACAGGCTGTTCGAATCGGAAAGACAGCGCACGGATTCTTGCCTTCCCGCAGGATGGATAGCTGCAACGTCGGCAGCTGTTTGCTTGAAATCAACTCCCGCAGGCGCCAGTATTTTTCAAAAAAGGAGTCATTCGTGACAGGATCGGAAGACGCGATTATATCCAATTGGTCATTTAACAGCAATGCGGGCACATTGAGCATAGAGGCCAATTGTACGACAACAGATGTGCCATTTCCGCCAGCCACAATCACATCGGCAAAGTGGCGGTGGATCTCCAACGCTTGATGGAGCTCTGTCGTCTGCCCTTTTAAAAGAAACTGCGTCAACTGATGGACGAATTCGCTAAAATGAATCGTATCTGGTAGTTCAAACAAAGGCAGCTGAAGACGGTTGCATGCGTCAATAACAACGGCAGGGATCGTTTTCTCTAGTCGTTTAGTCCGCACCACCAGGCCTGCGCAATTTTGCTTTGATAGTTCCTGGACAAAGGCAACAAGGGAATACGGATGCCTTTTTTTAAGAGTAGCAGCGAGCAGCAATTGATGGGGTTCCATGTAGGCACCTGGATCAAAGGAATGAATCATATTGGCAGAACGAAGCGGCTTATCGAGCCCACGTTTGCCTGCGAGCAGACGGGCCTTTGCAAAGACAGGCAACGCCAACAAGTCTTTCATTTGCATGAATATCACCTTATTAGAAATAGATGGTAGAGGCTATGTTAAGTATACGGTTCAGCGGCAGTTTGGAGGAAAAGTACGTAAAGAAATGTAACAGGATTTATGGAAATCGCTTGTTTTCGATCACCAAAAAATTCCATACGATGGCCAACGTCTTATTGAAACGAGGAAACGTTAATAAATGGATTGTCAGATAATCTGACAAAAACCAGGGATCGTTTACGAACATGTGCTACTATACTCCTATTAAAAAATGAACATAGCCTTTCAGGGTTCCGCCACACATTGGGACAGGTCCGGGAAGGCGGCATCAATTGATGTTTGAACTGGGAGGAAAAGTCCGGTGAAGGCCATGACGTGGTCTTCATCGGACTTTTTTTAAGGACATGTTCAGCAGACATGGAGGGAAAATACGTGGCAGGAAAAATCGTCGAATCTGATTTTGAATGGCAGGCGGTTCCGCAAGGGCGGCGGCGTGGTTTTTGGCAAATGTTTGTGTTAATGGTAGGCTTCACATTTTTTTCGGCGAGTATGTTGGCGGGAGGCACGCTTGGGCAAGGCTTGTCTTTTAGTCGGTTTCTCATTACTGTTTTAGTAGGCAATTTTATTCTTGGCGTATATACAGGGGCACTGGCCTACATCGCAGCAAAGACAGGGTTATCTACCCATTTGTTGACACGGTTTGCGTTTGGTGAAAAAGGCTCCTATTTGCCTTCCCTGCTTCTGAGCGTTACGCAAATTGGCTGGTTTGGCGTAGGGTTAATGATGCTTGCCGTGCCTGTGCAAAAAGTAACAGGTGTTGACTTATGGCTGCTTCTCCTTTTAGGCGGCGTCCTGATGACAGCGACTGCCTATTTAGGTGTAAAGGCATTGACGATGTTAAGCTTTGTCGCAGTACCAGCGATCGCAGTATTAGGGACAATCTCTAGTTCCATTGCTGTCAATGATATGGGCGGCCCGGCTCAATTGTTTGCTTATCAGCCGACGGAAGGAATCGGCATCGCGGCTGCCTTATCGGTTTGTATTGGCTCCTTTATAAGCGGCGGCACGTTGACTCCTGATTTTGCCCGTTATGGCTCAAGCAAAAAAGTCGCGGTGTCGACGACAGTGATTGCCTTCTTTTTAGGCAACTCGTTAATGTTTTTGTTCGGTGCAGTCGGCGCAATATCCACTGGTTTTGCTGAAATTTCAGAAGTCATGTTTACACAAGGGCTGATTTGGCCGGCGATTTTTGCGCTCGGTTTAAACATTTGGACGACCAATGACAGCGCCTTGTATGCTTCAGGGCTAGGGCTTTCCAATGTCACGAAGTTTTCGAAGAAAAAGCTAGTCTTGGTTAATGGGTTAGTCGGCACGCTGCTTGCTTATTGGCTGTATACGAATTTTGTCAGCTGGCTAGACTTTTTAAATTTAACGTTGCCGCCAATAGGCGCGATTGTGCTAGTCGATTATTTTATAATTAAAAAAGGCACTTACGCTCCTTTCAAGCAAGCTTCGTTTAAAGCTGTGCGCGCAAATGCGTTAATTGCGTGGCTCATTGGCTTGGCAGGGGCGCTGTTCGTGCCTGGCATCCAGCCCCTTAACGCCCTAATTTTTGCAGCACTCTCCTATATATGTTTGGAGAAAATTGTAAATAGAAAAGGAGAACAACTCTGATGATGATTAAACAAGCTGCTTTGCGCGGCAAAGTTGGTTTATGGGATATTTGGCTGAAAGACGGAAAGATCGCTAAAATTGCTCAAAATATTGAAGCAGAAGGGGAACAAATCATCGAAGCAGATGGAAACCTAGTCATCCCCCCTTTTATTGAACCGCACATCCATTTAGACTCGACGCTAACGGCAGGAGATCCAAATTGGAATTTATCAGGGACGTTATTTGAAGGCATCCAGCGTTGGGCTGAACGAAAAGAAAAACTAACACACGAAGATGTCAAAGAACGGGCGACCAAAGCGCTCAAATGGCAAATTAGCCAAGGGATTCAACATGTGCGCACACATGTTGATACGACCGATCCCAATTTGACGGCGCTCAAAGCACTCCTTGAAGTAAAGGAAGAAATGAAACCATTTGTTGATATCCAGCTGGTCGCTTTCCCACAAGAAGGCATTCTATCTTATCCGCAAGGGCAGGAGCTGCTAGAAGAAGCACTAAAACTAGGCGCTGACGTCGTTGGCGGGATCCCCCATTATGAATTTACAAGAGAAATGGGCGTAAAATCAGTTGAGGTTGCCTTTCATCTAGCCGAGAAATATGACAAACTCCTTGATTTCCACTGTGATGAAACAGACGATGAGCAATCGCGCTTCATCGAAACGGTAGCGGCGCTTGCTTACGAAAGCGGAATGAAAGAGCGGGTAACAGCATCCCATACGACGGCGATGCATTCGTACAATGGCCCATATGTCAGCAAATTGCTCCGTGTTTGCCAGCTGGCTGAGCTCAATTTTATCGCCAACCCACTTGTCAATACGCACTTGCAAGGGCGGTTTGACCACCATCCTGTCCGCCGTGGAATTACACGAGTCAAACAACTGCATGAGGCAGGGCTAAATGTTTGTTTCGGCCATGACGACATCTTTGACCCGTGGTACCCACTAGGCACTGGCAATATGCTGCAAGTGCTATTTATGGGACTTCATGTAAGCCATCTAACAGGGTATGAGCAAATTAGCCAGTCCCTTGATTTTATTACCGAAAATAGTGCTAAAACGTTGTACATTACAGACGAATACGGCATCGAAGAAGGGAAGCCGGCAAACATGATCCTTGTCGATGAAAAAGATGAGTTCAACTTGATCCGTCGCCAAGCGCCTGTGCTTGCCTCAATTAGAAACGGAAAGATCATCGCCAAGACCGCCCCGGCCGAAACGACTGTCCATTTGCATGAAGAAGAGCAAGTACGGTTTTCTTTGTGAGTTAATATCACATAGCGGGATGTATCATTAGTATGACCAAAACTTTATAATTGGTAAAAAGGGTTTATCATCCTCTGTGGAAAATATAGTAACGTCTTATAAAAGATGCTTTTGACTCAGATGAGCCTTTTATAAGGCGACTATATTTAGAGAAGAGTGACTGAATTGAGGGAATTCTTAGTACCCTATGTCATAATTTCTTTGTTAGCAAGTAGGTGTGGCGCTGAAAAACTTGGTGTGTGGGGAAATTATCAGAATCAGGCTGGAGGTTGGTTTTATGCAGACTAACAAACAAAGGCGGTCTTTAAAAACGAGCCAGAAAATTGTTTACTTTTTTGTTCTTCCTATTTTAGCCTTAGCCGTAGTCTTAGGTATTTTAGGAGCAGTCACTTTCAATTTATTTTTATTTTAAAGGAAAAAAGGCATGGCTTTCTCAGCTTGTTGACAGGGTTAAGATGGTCGACAGGCTTTTTTATATGTAGAAAGGGAGACTACGGCACGAATGGCATAACTCGTCATGAGGTATGCCATTCTGTTTTTTACTTGTCTACTTGGCCATGTTTGTTGGCGTCGACAGAATGAAGGAGCAAAAAGCACTCGCCTTTAACGTGGAGCTCTTCGCTTTGCAATAGGCTTTCGTAAATGGCATCGACAAATGCAAGGCTCTTTAGTGAGTCAGGGAGTTTGACCGTTGCTTCTGTTTTACTGCGGTTAACCGCAAATAAAAGCAGCTCTTCGCCAACGGATGTGGAATACAACAGCACATCCTCGGTGCCTGAGTCATAAAACTGCAATGTGTCATAGGTGCCCATTGAATGGTGAGTTTTGCGGAGCTTAATTAGTTTTTGCAGAAATTGGAATAGCTCCTGATCTTGTTGGTCTTCCTCCCACACCATGCATGCGCGGCAACCAGGGTCATTTTCTCCGGCCATGCCGATTTCATCCCCGTAATAAATACAAGGTGAGCCAGGAAAGGAAAACAGCAATAAGTAGGAAAGTTTGACTAATTTTTTGTTGCCCCCACTTACAGTTAAAATTCTTGGTGTGTCATGGCTGCCGAGCAAATTGAACTGGACTTCGTTCACCAATTTTGGGTAACTGTACAAATGTTTTGTAACCGCGTGTTGAAAAGTGGTTGCGCTTTTGCCGTGTTGGACAAAGTCAAAAATCGCGTCAGTGAGCGGATAGTTCATGACCCCATCGAATTGGTCGCCTTGCAGCCAAGGATAAGCGTTATGCCATATTTCACCGAGAATATACAAATCTGGTTTTAATGCTTTGACTCTTTTGCGAAACTCACGCCAGAAGGCATGGTCGACTTCATTGGCGACATCTAAACGCCAACCGTCAATGTCAAACTCCTTAATCCAATACGTAGCTACGTTCAATAAATAGTCTCTTACTTTTTCATTTGCTGTATTTAGTTTTGGCATTAAAGGGGTAAAGGCAAACGTATCGTAATTAGGTGGTTCCTCTGCCCGAACGGGAAATTGGCGGATATGAAACCAATCGCTATATTCTGATTCCTGCTGGTGTTTGAGTACATCTTGAAAAGGTGGAAAGTACAGGCCAGCATGGTTGAAGACGGCATCAAGCATGACTCGAATTCCGCGCTTATGGCATTCATCAACAAGCCGTTTAAGTGTCGTTTCATCTCCAAACTGGGGATCTACTTTTAAATAATCAATCGTATCGTATTTATGGTTGGAAAACGCTTTAAAGATTGGCGTTAAATAAATGCCGTTAATCCCTAGTTTCTGCAAATAATCAAGACGGTCGACAATCCCTTGAAGATCCCCGCCGAAATAATTGGTTGCAGTCGGGGGTGCACTTCCCCAAGCCAAAGTACTTTCAGGGTCACGAGAATGATCGCCATTGGCAAAACGTTCAGGAAAGATTTGATACCAGACCGTTTCTTTTACCCATTCAGGCGGTGTAAACAAATCGGCTTGATTCATATAGGGAAAACAAAAATAATCGCTTATGTCTTTTGCTAGCGTATCGCGAAACCCGCTTTCTCCATAGTAAATCGTCTCATCCTTTGCCTTAATTTCGAACCCGTAACGGAGGCGATGGTATGGCGGGTTCACTTCCACAGACCAATAATCATGTTCTCCATCGGCCCCACCGTGTGTCATTGTTTTTTTGGCAGTTACCCATTCGTTATCCGCCCAATCGTAAGGATCTCCATAAATAAGAATGACCTCATGAGCATTGTCTTTGCGCGTGCGAAGACGGATGTGGATCGTGTCTTTGTCATAAGCGTAAGCATCCTCACTTTTCGGGCGATGGTAGATCGCTGCTTTCATTTAAAACAAGCTCCCTTCTAAACGAGAATCGTAAGCGTTTTCTTGATTGTTATTTTCAGCCTATGAGATGAAGGAGTGAAAGTCAAGGAAAAAGGCAAACGTTTGCAATTAAATTAAAATAAAATAGTTGTTTTCGAAGAATGAACATAATATAATGGCGTTGAAAGTGTGTTGTAACCGATTTCATTTTATGGCGTTTAATTGTGCAAACGATTTCACTATTGTTTGCGTTCTTGCAAGGCCGGATGCTCTGCCTTGCAGAAAAAACAAGACCATTTAAGGGGGAAAAAACGAGTGAAAAAAGCGACATCTCTTTTATCGTCTGCCGTCTTCGTTGTGACGTTGACTGGTTTGCTTACTGCGTGTGGTCCTGATCGCGACGAAGGGAATGGCTCAGCAAGTGAGGGTAGTGCAACGCCTGCTAATGAGGAGCAAGATGGAGCAGCACCAGAAAAGCCAGAAGTGTTAACGATGTGGGTCAACGATGAAGAAGTACAGTTAGATGCTTATGAACAAATTGTAGAAAAGTATGAAGAGGAGACTGGAATTTCCGTAGAGATCACACCGTTTAGTATGCTCGACCAATTGGAGTCACTTTCCTTAGATGCGGCGGCTGGCGGCGGTCCTGACCTTTTTTACCAACCGAACGATCGCCTAGGTGACATTTATTTGCAAGGGTTAGCCGCTGAGCTTGAGTTAACTTCGGAACAATTAGAAGGCTATACAGAAGGAGCAATTCAAGCATTAAATTATGACGGGGTCCAGCTAGGAATCCCGGCCGTCATTGAAACCTATGCTCTGTACTATAATACCGAGCTTGTTCCAGAGGCGCCTAAGACAATAGAAGAGCTAGAGCAAATTGCAGCGGATCTAACGAATGCCAGTGCCGATGAATATGGATTTTTATTTGAAGGCACAAACTTTTATTACCTTTATCCGTTTATAGAAGCTCACGGAGGATACGTGTTCGACCAGGATGGTGAAGGCGTATATGACACATCCAACATTGGACTGGCAAATGAAGGAACAGTAGAAGGGGCGAATTTAATTCAATCTTGGTATGAAGCAGGCTACTTACCAGTAGGAATCACCGACGATATTATAAAAGGTTATTTCCGAGATGGACAAGTAGGAGCAGTCATTTCAGGACCTTGGAACGTTTCTGAATTCTCAGAGGCGCTTGGAGATCAATTGGCAGTTGCGCCTCTCCCAACAATTGATGGGAAAAACCTGTCCTCGTATTCAGGGGTAAAAGGTTGGTTAGTGAATGAGTATAGCGAAAATCAATATTGGGCAACCGACTTAGCTCTATACATTACAAATCCAGAAAGCGCCCTAACGTACTTTGAAGTAGCAGGGGAATTGCCTGCCCGTACAGACGTGGAGATCGATGATGAACTGCGGCAACCGTTTTTGCAACAAGCAGAATACGCGGTACCAATGCCAAACATTCCAGCAATGTCATCGGTATGGGATCCGATGGGGGACGCATTTGAATTTATTTCTCAAGGTGAGGATCCACAGGAAGTGCTAGAAGAAGCAGTGCAACAAATTGCTGATAAGATCGCCCTTCAAGAAAATTAAGTTTGTTAAATGGATGGAGAGGTTACTCTCCATCCACTTGATTTCGCAGAGGTCATTGTCATGCAGAGGAGGAAGAACTAATGAAACTAGAAGTAGGCGAGAGGACAGGACGAAATCATCCAAAACGAGCACTCTGTTTGTCCATCATCCCTGGGTTGGGGCAACTGTATAATAGGCGTTATGGAAAAGGGTCGGTCTTTTTCATTCTCTTTGCTGCCTTCATCATTGTCTTTTATGACATTTTAAATATTGGTTATTGGGGGATTCTAACGTTAGGGACATTGGAGAGGGTTGATGATTCGCGGATGCTGTTAGCCCAAGGGATCATTGCCCTTATTTTAACGGTTTTTGCTATTGGTTTCTATTTATTCAATTTACGCGATGCATATAAGGATGCAAAACGTATTCAACAAGGATGGCGAATACCCTCGCTCCGTGAAAGCTTCCAGCAAGCATGGGACAAAGGGTTTCCGTATTTGCTAGTTGGCCCAGGGCTGGTCTTTTTAATTTTCACTGTCGTTTTTCCTCTTTTGTTTATGATCGGGCTTGCTTTTACAAACTATACCCTTTACAATGCCCCACCACGAAACTTGCTTGACTGGGTAGGGTTTGAAAATTTTGTCCAGCTTGTCACTGTACCGATTTGGCGAGAAACATTTTTTAGCGTCTTTTCGTGGACGTTAATTTGGACATTTGTCGCTACCACATGCCAAGTTGGGCTAGGCTTATTATTAGCGATTATGGTTAACGATCCACGAATTAAGTTTAAAAAATTCATTCGTACGATCCTTATCCTCCCATGGGCTGTGCCCGCCTTTGTGACCATTTTAATTTTTTCAGCAATGTTTAACGACAATTTTGGTGCAATTAATCGGGATATATTCATTCCTTTGTTTGGCCACGGTTTTCCTTGGCTGACCGATCCTTTTTGGGCACGGTTTGCGCTAATTATGATTCAAACATGGCTCGGCTTTCCGTTTGTATTTGCTTTGTTCACCGGTGTTCTGCAAAGCATTTCGAGCGATTGGTATGAAGCTGCGGATATGGACGGAGCCAACCGTTGGCAAAAATTTCGCCATATTACGCTGCCACATCTTTTATTTGCGACTGCGCCACTACTGATCATGCAATATACAGGAAACTTTAACAACTTCTCGATCATTTACTTATTTAACCAAGGGGGACCGCCGATTCGTGGGCAAAACGCTGGCGGCACCGATATTTTGATTTCATGGGTGTACAGTCTCACATTTGAGAACTCACAGTACAGTATGGCTGCCGCAATTTCAATTATCATTGGTTTGATTGTAGCGGGCTTTGCTTTGTTCCAGTTCAGACGAAGCCGCTCATTTAAAGAGGAGGGGAGCATCTAATGAATAAAAAGCAAAAGTCAAGGCTCGAAGTGACTGCCATTTACCTGTTTTTGCTTATTATGGGCGTCATCATTCTTTACCCTCTTCTATGGACGATCGGGCTGTCGTTTAACCCTGGGACGAGTTTACATTCTTCAAAAATGATTCCAGAAACAATTTCGTTGCGCCATTACGAATGGTTGTTCTTTGATCCGCGCAGCAATTATGTGCAGTGGTATAAAAACACGCTCATTGTCGCCAGTATTACGTCTTTATGTGCAACATTTCTTGTCGCCTTAACGGCTTATGCCTTTTCCCGTTATCGCTTTGTTGGGCGGACCCACGGGCTGTATGCGTTTTTATTATTACAAATGTTCCCTGTCATGATGGCGATGGTTGCTCTGTATATTTTATTAAATACTGTCCAATTGCTTGATACACTTCTTGGGCTTATCCTTATCTATGTGGGAACCTCGATTCCGATGAACGCGTTTCTGGTGAAAGGTTATTTTGATACCATTCCCCGTGATTTGGATGAATCGGCGAAGTTAGACGGTGCCGGCCATTTTCGTATTTTCTTCACGATCATGCTTCCCCTTGCGAAGCCGATTTTAGCAGTGGTGGCACTCTTTAATTTCATGTCGCCGTTCATGGACTTTATTTTGCCACGAATTATTTTACGGAGCCCGGAAAATTATACGCTCGCGTTAGGATTGTTCAATTTTGTCAGTGATCAATTTGCAAACAACTTTACACGCTTTGCTGCAGGTTCTGTACTCATTGCGGTGCCAATCGCCGCTGTATTCTTATTTTTGCAGCGTTATTTGATTACAGGCTTGTCTTCTGGCGCGACGAAAGGGTAAGAAAAGCGTATACCAAACATGTTGAGCAAGTTCACCAGTAGACAAATACGAGCCGTTCATTCAATATAAAGGCAGGAAGGGCTACTACGCCATCGTGTAGTGCCGCTCCTGCCGTGTTTTGTTAAGAAAAGGGGGAAAACGAGTGGGTGTTACGATCAAAGATGTTGCCAAAAAAGCAAATGTTGCCCCTTCTACCGTGTCACGGGTAATCGCGAACAATCCAAAAATCAGCGCAAAGACAAAAGCGAAAGTCCAGGCGGTAATGGAAGAGTTAGGCTACTACCCAAATGTAAACGCCAGAAACCTTGTGAACAACCGCACAAATGTTGTCGGCATTATTATGCCAAGTGTTTCTTACGCGCCGTTTCAAAATCCGTTTTTCCCGGAAGTGTTAAGAGGCATCACAGCACAAGCGAATGAGAAAAAATACGGGCTGTATTTATCGACTGCGCAAACCGATAAAGGCATTTTAGAAGAAGTCATCGAAATGTACTATACACGCCGCGTCGACGGGATGATTTTGCTGTATTCAACCGTCTCTGACCCAATCATTGAGTTTTTGCTGGAAAAAGCATTTCCTTTTGTCGTTGTGGGCCAACCGCCTGAAACGTTGTCCGGCCAAGTTTCTTATGTAAACAATGACAATGTCAAAGCCGCGAAAATGGTGACCGAATATTTGCTGCTATTAAAACATGAGCGGATTGCTTTTATTGGTGGTCGTGAAGAAGCGTACGTCACGCTAGACCGCAAGAAAGGGTATATAGAAGCGTTAGAGGAAGCAGGAATGACGCCAGATGACTCTTACGTCGTCCACCATGATGAGATTTTTGAGGGCGGCGAACAAGCGGTTATTGAACTAATGTCACGAAAACATCCTCCTACAGCCATGATCGTAATGGATGACTTAATGGCACTGGGCGTGCTGCGCATGTTATTTAACATGAATATTTCCGTGCCTAATGAGGTGTCTGTTGTGAGCTTCAACAATGTGCTAATGGCAGAGCTGGCGACACCGCCGCTGACCACGCTCGACATCCATATTCATGAACTAGGCTACCGGGCCGCCGAGCTTTTGCAAAAACGGATAGCCGACCCTGAGGCGCCGGCGGAAAAGAGGATCATTAGCCACAAATTGATCCGCCGGGAAACAAGTGCTGTCTACTCGGGAGAACGGCGGTAGCTCCCGAGTGGCTATAGTTCGGGAAAGAAATTGGGTATTTGTTTAAAACATTGACCATAATTAGACGGAGTATGATAACGCTTTCAATCAATATATGTTATAGTAAATGCATAGTATCGATCTTTCCGCGAAAGGAGGGCGCTATGCTTGTTTGCGGCCGTTACTAGGTGGTTTGACCGCATCGTGCAACGCTATTTGCCAGATGCCTTTTTGTTTGCAGTATTGTTAACGATTCTTGTTTTTATATTGGGCGTGTTTGTTACAGATGCTTCGCCTGTACAAATGGTTGATTATTGGGGCTCTGGCTTTTGGGATTTGCTTTCCTTTACGATGCAAATGGCGCTTATTGTTGTAACCGGTTACATTTTGGCGAATACACCGCTGTTTAAACGCCTATTATCAACGTTGGCCGTATTGGCAAAAACGCCAGGCCAGGCAATTGTGCTTGTAACGTTTGTGGCCAGCATTGCTTGTCTGATCAATTATGGTTTTGGCCTTGTTGTCGGCGCGCTTTTTTCCAGGCACGTTGTTCGCCAAGTACCAAGCGTCGACTATCGTATACTGGTGGCGGCTGCCTACAGCGGTTTTCTTGTATGGCATGGGGGATTATCGGCTTCTATCCCTCTTACAATTGCAACAGAGGACCACTTTTTGGCAGATGTAATGGGGACGATTCCAATTGCCGATACATTGCTGTCTCCAGCCAACCTTTTTATTGTATGCGCTTTCTTAATTAGCTTGCCTGTCGTAAATTATTTCCTTCTCAAGACGTCGACTTCTTCTTACACAATTGACATGGCTCGATTTGCTGAAGAAAAACGTGAGGAAGCGGCGGCTGTTGCGGAAACGCCAGCGGAAAAGTTGGAGAACAGTCAATGGGTGTCACTTGCCATTGCTCTGTTTGGATTAACGTATGTCGTACTGTATTTTATCGAAAACGGCCTTGACTTAAACATTAATATTGTCAATTTTACGTTTTTGTTTTTAGGCATTTTATGCCATCGTACGCCAAGGCGCTTTTTAACAGCAGTTGGCGAAGGCGTTAAAAACGCCGGAGGCATTATGCTTCAATTTCCGTTTTATGCCGGGATTATGGGGATGATGGTAGGCTCAGGACTATCTGAACAGCTTTCCCTTTGGTTTGTCTCGATTTCATCAGCAGAGACGTTCCCGCTATGGACGTTTCTTAGCGCAGGGTTACTAAACATGTTTATCCCTTCTGGAGGCGGACAATGGGCTGTTCAAGGGCCGATTATGGTGCCGGCAGCATTGGAACTTGGTGCGGATATGGCGAAAACAGCTATGGCTGTCGCTTGGGGAGACGCATGGACGAACATGATCCAACCATTTTGGGCGCTGCCATTATTAGCGATCGCAGGCTTGAAAGTCCGTGACATCATGGGCTTTTGTGTCATATTGCTTTTTTGGGCATTTGTGCCAATTGCCATTGGCCTGATGTTTTTTTAAACGTCAAGGTTGCATAAACATATTGCAGGGGAGGATGAACGATGAATAAAATCATTCCGACGACAGAGGAAGCAATGGCGTTTATCAAAGACGGTTCTACATTAGTAGTAGGCGGTTTCGGGTTATGCGGCATCCCCGAGCATTTAATCGCTGCCGTGAAAAACAGTGGCGCCTCTAATTTAACAGTTGTTAGCAACAATTGCGGCGTCGATGATTTTGGCCTCGGGCAGCTGCTTGAAAACAAACAAATTAGCAAAATGGTCGCCTCTTATGTAGGGGAAAACAAACGGTTTGAACAGCAATTTTTAAACGGCGAACTAGAAGTTGAACTCGTGCCCCAAGGGACGCTCGCTGAGCGGCTTCGAGCAGGTGGCGCTGGCATTCCCGCCTTTTATACAGCAACCGGCGTCGATACCCCAGTCGCTGAAGGAAAAGAAGAGAAAACGTTTGACGGCAAGCGATATATTATGGAACGGGGCATTGTTGGCGACGTTGCTTTAGTAAAGGCGTGGAAAGCAGACCCATTTGGCAATCTCGTTTACCGGAAGACGTCACGCAACTTCAATCCGCTCGTAGCAGCTGCTGGCACAGTAACAATTGTCGAGGTAGAGGAACTCGTCGAATTGGGCGAACTTGATCCAGACCAGATCCATACCCCAGGCATCTATGTGCAGCATATCTTTGTCGGTGATTCCTTTGAAAAACGGATTGAGCGCCGTACTGTGGCGACGGTAGAAGGAGGAAACGGACAATGAAGGAAACAAGAAAACGCATTTTGAACAGGGCGGCAAAAGAAGTAAAAGACGGAATGTGCGTCAATTTAGGCATCGGCATGCCAACACTTATCGCCAATATCATTCCAGATGACGTCCATGTCATGCTCCAGTCGGAAAATGGCTTGCTAGGCATTGGCGCTTATCCGACAGAGGAAGAAGTTGATCCCGACTTAATTAACGCTGGCAAAGAGACGGTGACGGCAAAGGTAGGCGCTTCTTACTTTGACAGTGCCGAATCGTTTGCGATGATCCGCGGCGGCCATATTGACTTGGCGATACTAGGCGGCATGGAAGTCGCCGAAAATGGCGACTTGGCCAATTGGATGATTCCAGGGAAAATGGTGAAAGGAATGGGCGGCGCCATGGACTTGGTGCAAGGCGCCAAGAAAACGGTCGTCATTATGGACCACACCAATAAATACGGCGAAACGAAAGTAAAAAAGGCCTGTACATTGCCTCTAACTGGCAAAGGGGTTGTCGATTTGCTAATTACTGAATTAGCCGTCTTTGAATTTAAGGACGGCACAATGACATTGACCGAATTGCAAGAAGGCGTATCGCTCGAAGAAGTCCAAGAAAAAACAGAAGCGTCTTTTCAAGTCGCATTAAAGGTGTAATAAGCAGGCGAAGCTTTTGGCTTCGCCATTTTTTCGCCTTATTCTCTTAGTTGACCTGTTTGTTCGTTTTGCCCATAATGGCAGTAAGAGACTGAAGAAAGGGAAGAAGCTTACATAGGGCTTCAAAGGTGGCGGTTATGTACGAGAACTTAGAAGAATGCATTCTTGATTTGGAAAAACATGGCCACCTGGTCCGCATTCAAGAAGAGGTGGACCCGTATTTGGAAATGGCAGCGATTCAAAGGCGCCTTTACCGTGAAGGCGGGCCAGCTGTGTTATTTGAACGGGTAAAAGGATCGAAATATCGGGCTGTGGCCAATTTATTCGGGACAATGGAACGAAGCAAGTTCTTGTTCCGTAAAAATTGGAGCAAAGTCGAGCAAGTTATCGCATTGCGCGATGACCCGATGAAAGCGGCCAAACGCCCCCTTCAACAGCTTGGCAACGGTTTATCCGCTTTAAAAGCGCTGCCAATGCGGAAACCTGGCCTCAATGGCTCGCAACTTGAAGAGATTTCACTTTCCGACATCCCTTTTGTCCATTCATGGCCAGACGATGGCGGCGCATTTGTTACACTTCCCCAAGTGTACAGCGAGGACCCAGATAAGCCCGGGTTGATGAACGCCAATTTAGGAATGTACCGTGTGCAATTAAATGGAAACGACTATGAGCCAAATAAAGAAGTTGGGCTCCATTATCAAATCCAGCGAGGCATTGGCGTCCATCAAGCGAAGGCGGCAAAGCGGGGCGAACCGCTAAAAGTCAGCATTTTTATTGGCGGTCCACCGGCACACACATTGTCAGCAGTGATGCCACTCCCAGAAGGTTTAAGTGAAATGCTGTTTGCTGGATTGTTGGCTGGACGCCGTTTCCGTTACGGCTATGTGGATGGCTATGCCGTTAGCCACGATGCCGACTTTGTCATTACAGGAGACATTTATCCAGATGAGACGAAGCCAGAAGGCCCGTTTGGCGACCATTTAGGGTATTATAGTTTGACGCACCCATTTCCAGTAATGAAAGTCCATAAAGTCTATGCCCGCAAAAACGCGATCTATCCGTTTACGGTAGTGGGGCGCCCGCCACAGGAAGATACGACATTTGGCGCGTTAATCCATGAACTTACAGGAGATGCAGTCACACAGCAATTGCCTGGCGTTAAAGAAGTCCATGCGGTAGATGCTGCAGGTGTCCATCCTCTCTTGTTTGCGATTGGCAGCGAGCGGTATACCCCGTACCAAAAAGTAAAACAGCCGATGGAATTGTTGACGATTGCCAATGCGATTCTCGGCTTTGGCCAGCTTAGTTTAGCAAAGTATTTATTTATTACAGCCGAAGAGGAAAAGCCGATTAGCACCCATGACGAAGTCGCTTTTCTCCAATATATTTTGGAACGAATTGATTTACGCCGCGACATTCATTTTCAAACAAACACGACAATCGATACGCTTGATTATAGTGGAACAGGGTTAAATAGCGGAAGCAAAGTGGTGCTTGCTGCTTACGGGGAAAAGTTGCGTGAGCTGTGTACGGCCATCCCTTCGGAACTGAATGAATGTGACAAGATTACGAAAGCGCGCTACGTAATGCCAGGCGTAGTCGCGATTGAAACAACCGCTTTTTCCGACTATGAGCAAGCTGAACAAGAATTAAACGAGTTGACTGCTGCAATTGCTAAGAAGAGCTCGCTGCCAAGCTGTCCGCTTCTAGTCTTATGTGACGACAGTGAGTTTGTGAGCGCATCGCTTGCCAACTTTTTATGGGTGACGTTTACTCGCAGCAACCCTTCTCATGACACGTATGGCATCAATTCGTTTATCGAGCATAAACATTGGGGCTGCGATGCGTTAATTATTGATGCGAGAATAAAAGGGCACCATGCGCCGCCGTTAGTAGAAGATGAAGCCGTTGAGAAGCGTGTCGATCGCTTTTTTCAAGCTGGCGGCCCTCTAGCCCATTCATAGTCATTAGAAAAGAGGTTGTCGCCAGTCGACAGCCGGAGGCCAGTTGAATTTACTCAACTGGCCTTTTTAATGCATTCATTTGGAGTTGAAAAGGTTGTTGACATTTATTTCGAATTTAATATAATTGAATTAGAGATAATTAACTGAAAGGGGCCATGCCCGATGAACAGTTTAAAAGGCATCCATCATGTAACCGCGATTACAAGCAGCGCCGAGAAAATTTATGAATTTTTTACGTATGTGTTAGGGATGCGCCTTGTTAAGAAGACGGTGAACCAAGACGATATTCAAACATACCATTTGTTTTTTGCAGATGATAAAGGCAGTGCCGGTACAGACATGACTTTTTTTGATTTCCCAGGTATTCCGAAAAGCTCGCCTGGAACAGATGAAATTTATCAAACATCGTTCCGCGTCCCAACCGATGAGGCGCTCTCTTATTGGGAAAAACGATTTGACCGTTTAGCCGTTAAACATACAGGCATTCAAACGCTTTTTGGCAAAAAGACGCTGGCATTTGTGGATTTCGACGAGCAACAATACCAATTAATTTCAGATGAAAACAACCAAGGGATCGAATCAGGCACGCCATGGCAAAAAGGACCGGTGCCACTTGAATATGCGATTACTGGCTTAGGGCCTATCTTTATTAGAGTCGCCAACTTTGATTTCTTTAAACAAGTATTGGAGCAGGCGCTTTTCTTTAAAGAAATTGCTACAGAAGGGTCGCTGCATTTGTTTGAAGTCGGAACAGGGGGGAATGGGGCGCAAGTCGTCGTCGAACATAATAACGTTCTTCCCCGGGCCCGCCAAGGCTATGGCGCTGTCCACCACGTCGCTTTTCGCGTCGAAGACCGAGTTGTGCTCGATCAGTGGACGGAACATATGGAGAAGATGGGCTTCCATACTTCTGGCTATGTAGACCGCCATTTCTTTGAGTCCCTATACGCCCGTGTCTCCCCACAAATTTTGTTTGAATTTGCAACGGACGGACCTGGTTTTATGGGCGACGAACCGTATGAAACGCTAGGCGAAAAATTATCTTTGCCGCCATTTCTAGAAGCGAAGCGTGAGTACATTGAGAGTGTCGTTCGGCCGATTGACACAGTTAGAAGCGATAAAACGTTTAAAAAAGAGTAAAGCAAACAAGGAATGGCTCTTCTCTTGAGCCGTTCCTTGTTTTGTTTTGCAGTGTTCATTGCGTGAACGATTTGATTTTACTATTATAAAGAAAGAACGGCTGACTATACTGCTTTTGGAAGAATGTGTTTCCTTAACATATTTCCGAAAGAGGCCTCCCTCTTCAAGCGTGTGAAGGGCGTAGCTGGGAGGTAGGGGGGAGATGAATATCGGTTGGGCGATAGCCGAAAAGCTTTTCATATGGTATGGCAGGAATTGATATGGCCAAAGCAATGTGGTTCCATAAAAGAAATGCCATTATCAGAACGTACGTATCAATGTGTTTGTGGACGAAGCCTTGATAGAGATTACAATTCAGCAGTCAATATCAAAACAGAAGGGATTCGCTTATTAGCCACTGCCTCATGAATCGATCAACTCTTGGAACAAGAGGGTTCGCTTGGTCCATTTCGCCAGCTACCGAAAGGGGCGATTACCCAAGAAGCCCCCACTTCAAGCGACCTGCAAGGGTGATAAGTGGTGGGTAGTTCACTAAACTTAATGTAGCAATACAGAGCCTGATAGAGGAGGGAAAATAAAGGACGATGAATTTTATTGAGGAATACACCGAGAAGTTATCTAATTATTTATGTGATCTACCTCCCCATGCCCGAAATAATGTGACTAATGAGATAAGACAACATATGCAAGATTTATCATCTGAACTTGAGCACTCTGGTTATAGTAAAGGAGAAATTGCGGCTGAATTATCAAATGAATTTCCAACACCTCAAAAATTAGCTGGTAAATACATTGAAGAATATAAAAGTTCGAATGCTGAACTAACGGAAAAAATGAATGGAACGACTACGTATACCCTAATTTTGTTATTAGGCGGTCTAGTTGCATTCATAGTTCCTATATACCAAAGCACTGTCAACTTATTTGCGTTAGTTCCATTTTTAACTTCTTTTGTTTTAGGATTAGTTCTCATAAATAAAAAGAAACATTTTATAGCTAGTAAATCATTTAAACAGAGTAGGTTGATGCTGTGTTCAATAGTAGGTCTTGGCTTAGCTGCGTTTGCTCTAGGGCTTGTAATAAATGATAATTTCCGAATCATTTTTTCATTATCAGTTTTATTTCTATTTCTCATTAGTAGTTTAGTATCTTTTGTAAATATAAGAATTATTTTGAAGGAGAATTAATTACATGCTACTGTAAAGGCTAAGTCACAAGCTACTTCGCAACCAATTCCAACTGAAGGGCTAACTCAGCGGAAGCGTGGCGGCCAAGGGCATAATGTGTATGTTTTTCAACCAATTGACACACGGGTTTCAAGAAAATTAACACAACGAGAAAACGAGAAAAACCTTACGTACATAAGTAATTCAACAGGATGTTCGGGAAGCGAAGCTATACGTAAAAGAGGTCAAGTACTAGATGCAACAATTGCACGCGAATCCTTCCTGTTTCTTTAGTGCTCATTGCGTGAACGATTTGATTTTACTATTATGGAGAAAGAACGGCTGACTATACTGCTTTTGGAAGAATGTGTTTTTATAAAAGCTTAAAGGAGACTGGCAATGACAGAATTGAAACAAACCCCTCACATTAATGCAAAAGGAGAGATCGCGGAAACGGTCCTTCTCCCTGGAGACCCGCTCCGGGCCAAATTTATCGCTGAACGTTTTTTGACAGATGTCGTCCAATTTAATAGCGTCCGCAATATGTTTGGATTTACCGGCACTTACAATGGCAAGCGTATTTCTGTCATGGGAACGGGAATGGGAATGCCGAGCATGGGGATTTACTCGTATGAGCTCATTCATGTGTTTGGTGTTAAAAATTTAATCCGGATTGGGTCATGCGGTGCCCTTCAAGATGATTTGAACTTGTATGACGTTATTCTAGGAATGGGCGCATCAACCAATTCCAACTATGTAAGCCAATATCACTTGCCAGGTACATTCGCGCCGATTGCTTCTTATTCGTTGCTCGAAAAAGCGAAAAAAGCGGCAGACGAAAAAGGCGTGCCTGTCCATGTCGGCAACATCCTTTCCAGCGACACATTTTATAATGCTGATAAAGACGCAGCAGGAAAATGGCGTGATATGGGAATTTTAGGCATCGAAATGGAAGCGGCGGCCTTGTATATGAATGCTGCCCAAGCCGGCGTTAATGCGCTTTGCATTTTGACGGTAAGCGACCACATATTTAAAGAGGAAGAAACAACAGCTGAAGAGCGGGAAACCTCGTTCACGAACATGATGGAAATCGCCCTAGAACTAGCCTAGTCGTACAAAGCCCGAGAATCGAACTCAACTCTCGGGCTGTTTTTTGTGTGTAAAAAAGCACTGATAGGAGCGTGCTGTCTGCAAGACGGTTGCGAAATGTTCGTTTGTCTGATATAATTCGTAATAATTACGATTTGTGATTAGGAGGCAGCAAATGAACGTACCTGTGACTGTGTTAAGCGGTTTTTTAGGAGCCGGGAAAACATCTGTGTTGAACCATGTGCTGAATAACAGAAAACACCAGCAGCGAATTGCCGTGATTGTCAATGATATGAGTGAAGTCAACATTGATGCTGATTTAGTAGAGCGAGGGGGATTTTCTCGGTCAGAAGAAAAACTGGTGGAACTGTCCAACGGTTGCATTTGTTGCACATTGCGAGAAGATTTGCTCGTTGAAGTCAGGCGTCTAATCGAAAACGGGGACATCGATTATTTATTAATCGAATCAACAGGCATCTCAGAGCCGGTTCCAGTTGCCCAAACATTTACGTATGAAGATGAAGGGACAGGCATCGATTTAAAATCATTATGTACGCTTGATACGATGGTGACGGTCGTCGATGCATACCGCTTCTGGAAAGATTTTGATTCAGGCGAGACGTTGCTAGACCGCAATCAAGGCACAGACGAAACAGATGAACGCACGATCGTAGAGCTGCTTGTCGATCAAATTGAATTTTGTGATGTGCTGATCGTGAATAAGGTGGACTTGCTTCAGGAAGAAGAAGTGAAGAAACTTATTTCTTTTTTAAAACATTTACAGCCCCATGCAAAAATCATCCAAACGGTAAATGGGCAAGTAGATCCAAACGAAATTATGAACACAGGACTGTTTAATGAGGAGCAAGCGATGGCCCATGAAACATGGGAAAAGGAATTGGAAAATGAACATGTTCCAGAAACCGATGAGTATGGCATCTCGTCTTTTGTGTTTAGGGATAGAAAGCCATTTCATCCGCTGCGCTTTAAACAGTGGTGCGACCATTACCCTGACGAGGTGACGCGGGCAAAGGGGACTGTTTGGGTAGCAAGCCGCAAAGAACTAGCACTTCAACTGTCACAGGCGGGTCCGCAAGCCGTTTTGCAGCCACTTGCGTATTGGATTGACAGTTTGCCTGCGGCCGAAAAAGTCTATATGAAGCAAAATCATCCAGAGATCGCTAGCAAATGGGATGACCGTTTTGGTGACCGTATCAACGAAATCGTATTTATTGGCATCGACATGGATGAATCACAAATTCGAAAAGAGCTGCAAGCATGCCTGTTGACCGATGAGGAGCTTTCGCAAGATTGGAGCCAGTTTGTCGACCCATTTCCGTGGGTGGTTTCACGCGCGAATTAAATCGTAATAATAATGATTCTCAATAATAAGGAGGCCAGAAAAATGGCGAAAAAAGCAAAAGTACAAAAGGAATTAAAACGGCAAGAACTTGTTGCCCAGTATGCTGAAAAGCGGAAAGAACTTAAAGAAAAAGGCGACTATGTTGCACTTGCAAAGCTGCCGCGGGATTCTTCCCCAAGCAGACTAACGAGAAGATGCCGGAAGACCGGCCGTCCACGCGGTGTTTTGCGCGACTTTGAATTGTCTCGGATTGCTTTTCGGGAACTAGCCCATAAAGGGCAAATTCCTGGTGTCAAAAAAGCAAGCTGGTAAACAAGGGCATTTGTTCTCCTGCATCATGTAAACCCCAGGTCAGCTCACGCCTACTATATGTATGGCAGGCGTGAGCTGTTTTTTTGTTACACGTGGAACATCGATTGACATAACCGTTTCCCGGTGGTATGTTGAAGAGGTATTAAACCTTCACAGAGGGGGACGTTTTTATGTATCTGGTGGTTCTTAACTAATCCGTAATTGGATAGCTGGAAAGCGCAAAAAACGCAGCAATTGAGCGTTTATTTGGCTTGCGCGTTTTCAGAACAGTTAAGAACACGTGATCATAGCTAAAAGGATGAATTTGCTATGGCGTAGTGTCATGGTTTTTTTGTGTTGTCAAAAAAACAATGGCTACTTGCCATCAGTTTACCTTGCCGTCATGAGCGATTGTTCATGGCGGCTTTTTGTTGTTTTGGAAAGGTGCTAAAGGATCGAACTACAAAAGGAGGAAATTTACATGAACGAACAGACGCTTGACACACTTGGTTTTTATGAACTGCTTGCTGATATCGCTGCTTATACCCGAACAGAGAAAGGCAAACAATCGATTTTAGACATGCGTCCCCTTTATGAGCAGAACCGAATTGCCCAGCAATTGAATGAAACGAGAGAAGCAATGGCCATTGTAGCGAGGAGCAGCAGTGTGCCGATTCATTCAGCCAATGAACTAGAAGGTTATTTGCAACAAGCCCATAAAGGGCTCTATATTCGCGCCGATCAGCTTGCACATCTCATCTCTTTTCTAGACCATTGCCGAAAATTAAAACGGTTCATGAAAGACAAACAAGCGATTGCACCCACTGTAAGCGCTTATGCGTTTTCAATTGGCGATCTTCATGCTTTGGAAGAGCGCCTAGGCGCGTGCATACGCCTTGGCCAAGTGGATGACCATGCTTCAAGTGATTTGGCTTACGTCCGTCGGCAACTGCAAATCATCCAAACAAAACTAAAAGACAAAGCCCAGCAGCTTGTCAACAATAAGCGTTACGCTCCCTACTTGCAGGATAAAACAATTGTGGACAGAGGAGGGAAACTTGCTCTGGCTGTAAAAAAAGAGTTTCGCACAAAAGTGGAGGGCACGGTGATTGACCAATCGTCTTCAGGGGCGACACTCTTTATTGAGCCAACCGCTTTAGGTGACATTCAAGAGGAACGGGCATTGTTGCAAATTGCTGAAGAGGCAGAGGTAGAACGGATTTTATATGAGCTGACTGAGATGGTGCTCAACCATGAAACAGAGATTCACATCGCTATCGAAACGATGCACCATTATGATGTCCTATTTGCCAAAGCGAAGTATAGCGCTTCGATAGACGCTGCTGTCCCCACTTTAAATGAAGAATACAGGATTGACTTGCGCAACGCCCGCCATCCAAAACTTGGCAACAAAGCTGTCCCCCTCTCTATAAAAGTGGATGAGCACGAACGGGCCCTTGTCATTACAGGTCCAAATACAGGGGGGAAGACGGTGACGCTTAAAACGGTTGGCTTGCTGACGTTAATGGCGCAAAGTGGTTTGCCCATTCCTGCTGAGCCAGAGAGTTCGATTGCGATTTTCCGGCAAGTGTTTGTGGACATTGGCGACGGGCAAAGCATAGCAGACAACTTGAGCACATTCAGTTCCAGAATGGTCAACATTATTGCTATTTTGCGCGAGGCCAATGACCAGTCGTTGATCCTCATTGATGAACTAGGTTCAGGCACAGACCCAGGCGAGGGGATGGCACTGGCAACAGTTATTTTAGAACAGCTTTTTCAAAAAGGGGCGACGTTGATGGCAACGACCCATTACAGCGAAATTAAACAATTTGCTACGAAGACGCCTGGATTTGTAAATGCAGCGATGGAATTTGACATGGCCACACTTGCGCCGACATACCGCTTAATGATTGGGGAAAGCGGCAAAAGCCAGGCATTTGATATTGCGATCAAACTAGGTTTGCATCCGAAAATGGTGGAACGGGCCCATATGCTCACTTATCAAACAGAACGCTCATACTCAGCAGCATTTAGCGACGAACAATTAAAACAAGCAGCTTACCAGAAACAAATAGTGGCGAATAAATATGCTCGGGCGAGAAAGAAAGCGCCGCAAAAAGCAGGCCAAGAGACGCAAGCATCCTTTCGCCAAGGGGACGCGGTGACAGTGATTGCGACAGGTGAACACGCCATTGTCTATAAAGGGCCTGATAAAATGGGGAATTGTGTTGTCCAGCTAAAAGGAGAGAAACAGGTGCTGAACCATAAACGGCTAAAGCTAGCGATTCCGGCAACTGAGCTGTATCCGCCTGATTATGATTTTGACATTCTGTTTAAAAGCAAAGAATACCGGGTAACGAAAAAACAATTAACAAAAAAACATGTAGATGGTTTGACGCTGGAAGAGGAAGACTAAGGAAGTCATTGACCCCTCTGCTCCGCGTTTACATGAACAGCAGCAGTGTGTCATACTAAAAGCAAGGCCTATTTTTGAGAAGTCCTAGAAAGGGAGGTTTGGATGGCAAACATAAAAATTGTCACTGACTCTACTTGTGATATAGATAAACAAGAAATGGAACGGCTCGGCATCACAGTTGTCCCGCTTTCCATCGAAATTGGCGGAAAAACATATCGGGACGGCGTCGATATAACCAAAAAGGAATTTGCCACACTCCTTACCACCGGCGGTGCCTTGCCGAAAAGCTCACAGCCGCCAGTCGGCGTATTTATGGATGTGTATCAGCGTCTGCTTGCGGAAGGAGAAGAAGTGCAAGTCCTGTCTCTTCATATGACCGAGGCGCTGAGCGGCACCGTACAATCTGCGCAAATGGCTGCACCAGAAATGGACGGACGCGTCACAGTAGTAGACTCGCATTTCATCTCCACTGCCCTATCTTTTCAAGTGAAAGAAGCAGCAGAAATGGCGGCTGCTGGGGAAACAATGGAACGCATTTTAGCGGAAATTGAACAAATTCGCGCAAAGACGTCTTTATATATTGCCGTCGATACGCTGGAATACTTGGCGAAAGGCGGCCGGATCGGCAAAGGAAAAGCATTGCTAGGTTCGTTGCTCAAAATAAAGCCAATTGCCGCTCTGAAAGAAGGCACGTACACACCTGTTGCGACCAAACGGACTTACAAGCAAGTAGTCGAGTTTTTTACAGAAAAATTCCATCTAGAGACGGCTGGCAAAAAAATTGGCGCTGTCGGCATTGCCCATATTGAAGCCGAGCAGCTTGGCAAAAAAATCGTTGATAGCCTGAAAAAGGTCCGCGCCGACCTGTCTGTGTCGATTCTCGAAACCTCTCCGATTATTAGCACGCATACGGGTCCAGGGGCGATCGCGTTAATGTACTATACACGTTAGCACTAGAAAAAAAGCTTATGCGAACGCATAGGCTTTTTTAGATTAGCTGTCGTTTTCACCATATAAGGGGATATTCTTTAATAATGCCCTGTTGCACATACGAAATCAGTTTCCGCGCTTCTGTTTCCACCCGTTTTCTCCCAAAAGGAGAGAGGTGCCAGTTTTCAGCAGTTGTGGTGTAATCGTCGACTGGACAAAGAGAATATTCGATCCAGCTTGGCATGTATGTCCGCATCATCAAATAGACACGTGGCATATGGTAAGAAGCGGTAACAAGGAGCAGCCGCTTGATTCGGTGCAAGTCAATAGCCCGGTCGAGCACAAGCAAGGAGGCGAGCACGTTTTCTTTCGTGTGGAGCGAGCGGTCTTCCACAAGAATATCTTTGGCTGCAATGCCAAGTGACAATGCTTTTGCTTTCATCAGTACGGCTTCTGGCGTTTTGGTCTCGTCCCAAGAGACACCGCCAGAAAACAATAGTTTCCTTGCCCGGCCCTGTTTATAAAGGTCAACGGCTTTAGGCACACGGTACTCGACCGCTCTGCTGCTGCCAGGGACGAAAATGCAGTCACCGCTTTTGCCATCATCTTTTTTGTAACCGTAAAGAAGCTTCGTTAACTGCTCGTCAGTAAGGGTAGCCGGATCGAGTTGCGAGATTTTCATCATCCACCTCCAATAGATGAAGCCATGCAACTTGCTTTCTTTGTATCTATCTTTATATTATCCGTGTCAATGCTTGCTTTTTCAACTAAATGCGAATAGGCCATTTTCCGTCCGTCGAGATGAATTCGGTGATGTTTTTACAAGAAATCAACTAAGTCGTTCTAATATAAAAATATGCGAACGAGCTCGTTCGTGATTATGCGTTTCGATAAGGCAGTTTGTGGAGTTTGGCGTACGCATTGAGGTGAATATTGATAACTGCGATTCGGCTTTGCAACTTTGATTCTATGTTTGTCTTTTCAAAGTATGCATAAAAAACCTCCAACCTAAGTTGGAGGCTAAAGGGGGAGTTGGGGGAATACAGCTTTAGTATTCCCCAATTGCTCTGTTTTATGCATCTTTTTCTACTTTTTTTCTTGATTAGTTTTTTGCGTCCTACAAAAAACGTTGACGAAATCGACAAATGAGGATATAGTTAAACCAACTACTTTGCATTGCAAAGTAGTTGGTTTAACCCTTACTATCTTGCATAACAAAGTAGAGGGGGAAGGAGTAGAAAATGGCAATAAGAAGCCAGCTGCTTAAAGGAGTATTGCCAGCATGCATACTAGCAGTGATTGACAGGCAGCCCGTTTACGGTTACGAACTCGCGCAAAAACTTGAGGAAAGCGGCTTGCCAGAAATTAGCGACGGTACGATCTATCCGATCCTTTTGCGTCTACAAAAACAGAAGCTGGTTTACAGCGAAATGAGGCCATCTGAAAGTGGCGGCCCGAAACGCAAATATTATTTTTTGACAGCTGAAGGAAAAAACGAATTATTGCAAATGCGGGCGGAGTGGGGAGCAATTGCCAATCCTGTGTCAACAATGTTAAAGGAGGACCAAGCAAATGTTTAAAAACAATCGAAAGGAAATAAAGGCGTTAATTGAAGAAAACAACCGTTTGCGCCAGCGACTCACACCAGACAACTTAAAATTGTACGAAGATATGATGCTTTATATTCGCACAGACTTGCGGCTTGCAGAGTATGAAAGTGAACAGATTTTGATGGAAATGTTGCATCATATTGTAGACAGCCAAAAGGATGGAAAAACGGCGAAGGATGTATTTGGCGGCAACCCGAAGGACTACGCAGAAGAATTAATTGCAGAACTGCCGCGAGAAAAGAAACGGAATGTCGCCCAATTTATCATTGCCCAAGTAGTTGTCCTGATCGGCATTGTTTGTTTGGTGGAAGGGCTTGGCAAGTTGGTTTTGCCTTTATTCGGGCTAAAAGGGCCTGTTGTTATAACAGGAAATTTAATGGTTACGTTACTAATGGGCATTATCGGAACGGGCGTGGCTGTATATTGGATTTTTAAGCAAATAAGGAAAGACCTCTTTACTGAAGGGACCAACTCAAAGAAGCAATATATCAAAACGGGTTTGATCGGTGCTGTTGCCTTTATGGCCATGGTAGGCATTGTTTATCTGTTGCCAGATTGGGGCATCCCTCTTACTTTTGCTTGGTGGACATATGTACTAATCGGCATGTTTTTGCTCATTATTGGAAAACGTCTGCAAGCTGCTTGAAAACAGGCTGAACACGTTTCTTCGTTTAAAAAAGCTTATGGATGCTAAATTTGGAAATGGAGGAGGTATTCATATGTCTACAGAGGTTGTTACGATCATAGCGATCTTTTCTATTGTAATATGGATAGCGGTGTCCCAAGAGGCTGTAAAACCCTCAAAAAAGAGAAATTGGCTAAAAATGATAACGTTACTATCGGCTGGCTCCTTATCTACACTCATTCTAGTCATTTCTCTTTTTCAACAGCTTCCATTGTAAATCGTTAAATTGCAGCTGTACGAAAAGGGAGCTTCCCCAAGCTTTGGCCTTCTGGCTTTTGGGGAAGCTCTCTTTTTACTTGTTAGAGAATGATCTCATTTTATGCACTTTGCTTTAAAGCTATAAAAAAAGACAGGTTATCGCCTGAAAAATTGCGTCTTCTGTCTTACTTCAAATAAATCTGCAAAGAGACATTTTCGTTCCCGTAAGACCATACGCTGTTCTCGATTTTAAAATGATCGGCAAACGCTTCAATCCACACTTGTTTGGCGTGTAGCAACGCTGTTAACTGAGCGGAGTTAAGCGTTACTTCCTCTACTTGTTCGTTTTTTTGGAAAACAAATACGACTTTTACAAAGTCTCCTTGATTCATGGCAACGCTCATTTTGCTTCCTCCTTTTGATTTTTATTACTATCCCATACGGATGACGAGGAAAAATGTTTCGTCTTTTGAGCCTGACAATTGGCGTTTTTTCATTGAACGAGAGATGGATGGCTGAGAAAGAAGGGAATGGTACGTTTCACCGCGGTAAAGGGGGACATTAGTAGCGAAGAAGAGCATCTACACAATAAAAAGTTGGGAGTTCGGGCGGCAGTTAGAATACGGTAATAAAACACCGTTTACATGAAGTTAGCTATTTAACGGGCGTTGTCGTTATCGCCTTGAAGGCCCTTTTTTAATAGATCATAAACGGCACCTGAAAACGTCCTGATCTTATGTTGTTTTCGGTAGTCTTCTACACGTTGGACAAGCTCTTTTGGAAATTTGATTAGTTTTGGGACACGGTTCATGACAATAACCTCTTTAAATTTGGGATACTACTAAATTCACAATAATTGATGTCATTCCACTACAGAAAACGTATAGCGGGAAGGCAATGAATCAATCAAAGGAATGATCGATTTTTAAGTGAATCATACTCCTGAAAGAAATTCGTGTCAACACCCTATTTACATCCATTTCATTCCCGTTTATTTGAAGGCTTTTTTTCGCCGAACAGGTAAAAGCAATCCGAAAATTATTGGAAAACACAGAGCACATTTTACGCCAAAACATTAAAGAAGTGTTATGATGGGTGTCGAATTACTTAGAAGAGCGAAACAGTGTGCTTACTTATATTAAAATAGGCTTTTTTTGAAACGATTCAGCTGGAATCGATTCTATTTGGGTAGGGAGATTGGAAGATGCGAACCGTTTATTTCATTTTAGCGCTCATTTTAGCGTCTCTTAATATGCGACCTGCGATTACATCGGTTGCTCCATTGCTAGATACGATTCAGCAGCAACTAGGAATGAGTGGGCTTGCGTCAAGCTTGTTGACGACACTACCTGTGCTGTGCATGGGTATCTTTGCCCCTTTTGCAGCGAAGATTAGTCAAAAGATTGGCTTGGAAAAAGCGATTTTTCTTTCTCTGTTGCTTTTAACTGCGGCCACCGCCGTACGGGGGATCACAGGTTCAGTCATCGTCTTGATTGGAACAGCTTTTTTGGCAGGAGTCGGCATCGGCATTGCCGGCCCGCTCTTGTCTGGTTTTATTAAACAGTATTTCCCGACGCGGCCAGGGCTTGTCAGTATTTACTCCGTCTCGATGGCAGCAGGTGCGGGAATAGCTGCTGGGTTGTCCGTACCGATATACAACAGCGCTGGTCATAATTGGGGAGTCGCTCTTGCTAGTTGGGCCGTTCTTGGTGTTGCTGCTTTAACGTTTTGGATCAAATTGGCGCTGCAAAAACGGACAGAAGTAACGGCAGCGAAAGCGAGATTGCCATTAAAAAACAAACGGGCGATTTTAGTGACATTGTTTTTCGCGTTAATGTCCAGCATGTTTTACTCAGTAACGGCTTGGATTGCGCCAATTGTCCAAGATATGGGTTATAGCAAATCGACTGCTGCAGCGATGCTCACTGTGTTTACATTTATTCAAATTCCGACTTCAATGGTGTTGCCGACATTCGTTGCTAAATTTGGCCGTTTGACAACGGTGCTAGTTGGCTGCAGCATGCTCGAATTAGCTGGCATCGGCGTTTTGTTAGCTGGGTTTCATCCCCTCCCTGCTGCCATTTTACTTGGCATTGGCGCCGGTGGGCTGTTCCCTCTCGCTTTAATGCTGCCGATTGTTGAAACAGACAGCCCGCAAGAAGCGAGTGCATGGTCCGCCATGAATCAAGGAGGCGGCTACATTCTTGCTGCGATCGGCCCCCTTGCGGTTGGTGCCATTTTCGATACGTTTGGCAGCTTTTACCCTGCCTTGCTTGCAATGGCGGGTGTTGTAGTGGCCATGGCAGCGGTACAGCTGCTCTTAAAAAAGCATGGCCGGGCGATTGAGTAAGAATCCCTCATCTTGCAACTAAAAAGACGAGAGCAGCGTACGAAAATCCGTACTAGATAATCATGGCGTTGTGCTTTTCGCTCTTTTTTTAACTGATTGGTTGGCAAGGCGTCCACATATAGGCGCCTTGCTTTTTCACTCCCTTCTGGTATCGTTAAAATGGAGGAAACCCATTCCCAGTTCTCACTTTCTTCACATTTATTCGCTATACTGGCGAAAAGGAGGCGAAAACTCGTGAACTGGAAGGCAGTGATGCTAGTGGCCTCGTTCTGTTTTTTGTTTGCCGGATGCGATCAGAAGTCGCTTCCGCTGCCTGATGGAAATGAACCATATGCGGTTGTCACCCATTTAAAAGAACCTGCTCTTGCATTTCTAGAGAGCGGTCATAAACGGCCAGTAAGGATTGAGAAAATAGACGAGCCTTGGAGTCAAATGGTCAGTATCGATTCTGGACGCATGGTCGCTTTAGCGCAAACAGGAACAAAGCTTTTGGCCATTGACACTAACAGCGGCGCCGTTGACGAACTTGCCCAGTTTGATGAAGCCCTGACTGCAGTGACAGCGCTTCCTGGCCGTGACGCTGTAGCGGTTGCTGATACGGAGAACAGTGAAGTCAAGTTGGTCAGTGTAGAACATGGCGATGTAATGGAGGCGTTTGCACTAGATGGTTCGCCATCGGAGCTTTTGGCTGATGAAAGTGGACTGCTTTTTGTCCTTTGTACAGACAAAAGCAACGTTTTTGTATTTAATTTGGAGACAATGGAACAAGTCAATTCTTTTCCAGTCAGCGAACGTCCGGCAGGGCTTTTTTTTGATGGCGAATTGCTATGGACTGGTGGGCACGGCCCCACAGGCGACTTAAATAGCGCGATTCGCGGTTATGAAGTGGTATCAGGCGAGATGAAGGTTGAGATTGAAGTTGGCTTGATGCCGATCGCAATGACAGGCAGTCGTGAGGAAAACGATTTTTATGTGGTCTCTCATGGCGACCACCACGTCTATAAAGTAAACCGTGCTACGCAAACGGTCGTTGCCAAAGCAGAAGTCGGGCAGAATCCTAATTATATTTATTTATTTGGAAACGAGTTGCTCGTAAGCAATTTTGACAGCGACACATTATCCGTATTGCAGAAGGACCCTTTTGAGTTGACGGATGAGGTGTCTGTCGGGGCAGGGCCCTATGCGATTTCCGTTGCCCCAGGGAGGGAAGAAGATGGGAGCTAAAACAGTGCTAGTCGTTGACGATGAGCCTGAGCTGCTTGAGCTTGTAGTTACCTATTTACGAAAAGAGTCTTACCGGGCGCTGACAGCTGATAATGGCGCCGACGCTCTTAAGCGGATTGAACAGGAAGCGATCGATTTGGTCATTCTTGATGTCATGATGGAAGGGATGGATGGCTTTCACGTTTGTGAGCGTATTCGGCAAAGGCATTCACTCCCTGTGATTATGCTGACAGCACGAGGCAATGAAGCTGATAAAGTCCGTGGCCTTAAAACCGGTGCCGATGACTATATGGTTAAACCATTTAGCCCAAAGGAATTAATGGCCCGTGTAGAGGCAGCATTGCGCCGCGCGAATATGGACAAAATCCGTGGCAGACGTCTCGTTTTTGGAGAACTTGAACTTGATAAAGACGGCCGGTCTGTAACCGTTGCTGGAACGCTTATTAGCTTGACAAGGCGGGAATACGAATTGTTGCTGTTTTTAGCTGAAAACGCGGGCCGTGCCTTTTCACGGGAGCATTTATTTGAGCGAGTATGGACAGATACAGCTGCTAGTTCGTTGCGGACGGTCGATACGCATATTAAAACGTTGCGCTTAAAGCTTAATGGGGCAGGCCGTTTTATCGAAACCGTTTGGGGCGTCGGTTATAAATTTGGAGGAAGCGAATGAAGCCCTTATCCATTGGCGCAAAAATTTGGCTAGCCATTGGCACTGCAGCGTTGGCCTTTGTCGTCTCTGGTGGTTTTTTAATCGCGTTTTTGTATGAAAAGCTATATGTAGACGAACAACTTGGCCAGTTTATGGAAGAAGGCAGTGCCATAGTGTCTTTTTATGAAAAAGAAGGTTTATCGGCAGAGCTGTATGAACGAGTGGAGTGGGCGAATGAGAGAAGCCGCGCTCAATTTTTACTGACAGATGATCCAATGGAATTGGCGAGCGGCGCCCCTTTTGCAGCCGATGAAGATGCACAGCTGATCACATTTGAGGAACGGCAAAGTTTGCTGGACGGCGAGACAGTTGTGATTCGTCGCGAACATCCTCGTTTTCAACAAGAGTTGCTTGGGATTGCCCTTCCGTTAATCAGTGAAAATAAATTAGAAGGCGCGATTTTTATTTCGATGCCATTAGCTGTTGTTTATGAGGCGTTTGTTGATATCCAGTGGGCGCTTTATGCAGCAGTGTTGTTCGCTGCTTTCTTTGTCGTCGTTTCAGGCAAGCGCATGACGAAACATATTGTAGAGCCGCTAAGGGAAATGAAAGCAAGCGCCAAAGAAATGGAAAATGGTCACTTTTCAAAGCGTGTCGCTATTGGAAAAAGCCATGATGAGCTCGCGGAACTGGCTCATTCTTTTAATGAGCTTGCCAAATCATTAGAGCAAGTAGATCGAGAACGGAATGCGTTTCTGGCCAATGTCGCCCACGAGCTGAGAACGCCTTTAAGCTATATGATCGGCTATGCAGAGGGCATCCAAGAAGGCGTTATTGAAAGAAAGAAAGGAATGGCCGTTATTGAAAAAGAGGCGAAGCGATTAGATCGCCTTGTCAATGATTTGCTTGATTTGGCCCAGCTAGAAGGCAGCGATTACCGTCTAGACAAAGAGGCATTCCCATTTGCAGAGCTTGCTCGTGAAGCGGTAGCTACATTCGCTTGGCAAGCTGAACAAAAACACATCAAACTGGAACTTGAGTTGGATGAGGACAGCATTATTGATGCCGATTGGGATCGGATGCAGCAAGTGTTAACGAACTTGCTCGCAAATGCAATTGCTTATTCTCCGCCTTTTACAACGGTTACGGTACGGCTCATTTCGAACAACGGCTGGGCAGAATTGGTTGTTGAAGATGAAGGGGCTGGCATCCCTGAAGCAGACCTGTCGTCTGTACAGAAGCGTTTTTATCGTGTCAAGAAAGGCAGGAGTAGGCAGGACGGCGGTACGGGCCTGGGCCTTGCAATCGTGCAAGAGATTGTCGCCAAACATGGCGGCGACTTTCAGCTAGTGTCACAAGAAGGGAAAGGCACAACAGCGATTGTACGCGTTAAAGAAGTCGATGTTGGCGCTTTTAAGGAAGGAGAACAAACATGAAGCAACGATGGTTAACAGCAACAATACTTGGTATTGTCGCATTAAGCGGTTGTTCTGAGAAAGAGGAAACGCCTTCACTGTCGGCAGAAGCAATTGAGGTTGCTTTTGAAATGGCAGAAGAACAGCCTGGACTTGAAAACATTGTCCTTGAAGCGAAAGTCACTCAAGGAGACGAGCCTGTCGACGATGCAGAAGAAGTCGTTTTTGAAGTCTGGCCTTATGACGATAGGGAGGAATCGGAATTTCATGAAGCAAGCCATGCTGAATCAGGTTTATACCAAACACCATTAGCGCTTGAGGAAGCGGGAATTTATATGGTACAAGTCCATGTGACTGCTCGGGGCATGCACGTCATGCCTACTCAGCCTTTATTTGCCGGAGAAATAAGCGAAAGCGAAATCAAACAGTTTGAGGAAGGAAACTAGACTCCATTTAATGTGATGCTCTCCCTTGGAGCGAATGGGCAGTCCCTTTATGTTTCTACATATAAATAACCAAAGGGCCAATTCTGTGAAGGGGGAGTGGAAATGACAATGTTTTACTCGGCTTGTGAACAAGCAGGGGTGATTCTCGGGCAGAAGCCAACACATCAAAACGGCGTCTGCTCGGTCGACATTCCAAGAAGCTTACATGCAACCATTCAAGGGAGGCCAACAAAAGCCAGCCTCCACATTGGCGTCACGTTTGAAGCATTGGACCAGAATGGCACGGCATTGAATTTAGCAGAAATGGTGCTATTGCAGGAAGAAGTGCCAGTAGTCGTCCGTGGGCTGGCAGAGCAAGGTGTCATTGTTAGCGCGATCCACAACCATTGGCTTTTTACCGACCCTGTGCTTATGTATGTACACGCCCAGTCAGTGGAAGAACCGGCTTCTTTTTCACAAAAAATCAACAATGCGCTTCACTATATTACGATTTAACTGGCCAATGTCTGACCCGCTCCGCTTAGTTTTCGAAAAACTGGTTGCACGCTTGCGCGGCGTCAATGTCTTTTTGTGTTAGCTTCCCTTCATCGACCGTTGTCCACTTTATCGATACCGCCGTATGGTCAATCGTGATGACAGGATGGTGTTGTGCGCCTTCTGCATAAGCGGCGACGTTCTGCACAAAATCAATTCCTTTTAAGAAATGATCAAATGTAAAGGTGCGCCAAAGCGCTTCTCCTTCAACCGTCCAGCCAGGCAGCGCTTTGGCTGTTTTTTTAATTTGGCTCATTGACATCCTCCTCCTCCCCTTTATATACCTAACTATTGTTGCTTGTTAAACGTCAAATGTAGGCAGTGCGTGCTTTGCCTTATAAGAAAAACTGGGCAATGAACACGAGTAGGATTGTAGCTGGCACGAGCGTACGCATAAGAAAAAGCCAAAATGGAGCCATACGGCCAACAGGCCCCGATGCTAACTGAAATTGATGAACCAATAGGTCACGCTTGATTTTATAGCCAACGAATAAAGCGATAAGCAAACAGCCGACGGGAAGCATGATATTGGAGACAAGCAAGTCGGTCAAATCAAACACCGTTTTCTCTTCCCAAGCAAACCCGCTTAAAAACCCTGCCGATAAGGCAGATGGAATCGCCGCGACAATGACGACAACACCGCTTCCAATAGCCACATTGCGACGGTTCCAGCCTTTGTTTTGGGTAAATGCAGAAATAATAATTTCCAACAAACTTAAAGACGAAGTAATGGTCGCAAAGAAGAACAACAACAGAAACAAACTTAAAAACAAAGCACCGAAAGGCATTTGTGCAAAAATCGCAGGCAGCGCGATAAATAACAGCCCTGGCCCAGAGGCTGGCTCAATGCCATAGGCAAAAACAATTGGAAAAATCGCAAGCCCAGCCAATAATGACACAAATACGTTCATTGCTGCCACATACGCAGCTGAGCCTGGCAAACTTTGCTTTTCTCCAAGATAGGAACTGTATGTCACCATACAAGAGAAGCCAACTGCCAGCGAGAAAAACGATTGGCCCAATGCTTCCAGCAAGCCTGGCGCGGTTATTTTTGAAAAGTCAGGCTGCAGGAAAAAACGGACGCCTTCCATCGCGCCTTCAAGGGAGAGGCCACGAAAAATAATTATAAGCAAAAACAAAAACAAAAGTGGCATTAAGTACTTGTTGGCCCGTTCAATCCCATTTTTAATGCCGAAAGACAACACGACGACATTAAGGAACACGAATAACACAAGACCGAGTATGCTCGCCCAAGGGCTGGCGGTAATGCTGACAAACAACTGCTCGTAATCACGCCCATCTGCAAGGACAAAATTGCCGAACGACAACAACGCATAAAGCAAAATCCAGCCGCCAACGACCGCATAAAACGTCATCAGCAAAAAGCAGCCGACAACGCCAAAACGCCCAATCCAAGACCACGCTTTGCTGTTGACAAGCTTCGGGTAAGCCGAAACCGCCTCTCGCTTTGCGCCACGGCCAATGACAAACTCGGCAATAAGCAGCGGCAGGCCAATGAAAACGGTAAATAAAATAAATAAAAGAAAGAATGCGCCTCCGCCATTTGTCCCCGTCAAATAAGGAAAGCGCCAAAGAGCACCAAGCCCAATTGCAGCGCCCGCAGAAGCAAGTATAAAACCGATTTTAGATGTCCACTGTTCACTCATACGATTGCTGGCTTTGCAGCAGTCACCTGCCTTATTATGTATTGTTTTCCACTTTACCACAGAAAAGCGAATTTGCCGAGAACCGATTTGAGACGAGTCACATGATTACGGAATGGATATCGTAGAGGTGTTGGATGATGAAAGAACACCGGCTTTTTTAAGAGTGGCCGACTTTACAATTATCTCAGCATACTTATCGCTCAGCCTGCTTCTCGGCAATCCATAACGTCCAACGATCCTTCTCAATGATCGGGCCGTCCTGTTCGAGTGTGGTCTCAATGACACGTACAAGTTTAGCCAATTCCTGGTCAGAAAGCTGATGTAAAATCGAGCGCCCTTTCCGTTTCGATAGATCAACGAGAAGTTCCTGCTTGCTTGGATGGATCGCCCGTGTCTCCCATAACGTTTCCTCATGCAGCAATAAAAAGCCGTTAGAATGGAGAGCTTGGCGAACGTAAGCGCTAGAAAAACGGCGTTTTGCTTCTATTTTTCTCAGGCGTGGGAAGGCAGAAAAAAAGTAGCCCCGCACGTGCTCAGCGCTTCCGGGAAGAAAGCAATCGACAGGCGTACGGTTTTGGATGATAAAAAGGCCGCCGTCAGCTAATGTGCGCCACGCTTCTTGAAAAAAAGGCTGCACGCTTGGCAAATGGTGAATGAGCGCTCTTGCCAAAAGCAAATCAATCGACCCGCTTGCGAGTGGAAGGTCCTCACAATCCCCTTTTTTAAGCTCAATTTGTTTGAAATCTCGACAGGCCTCTTTGGCATCAGCGAGCATTTGCTCTGACGAATCGATGCCGATGACATGAGGGATGCCGATCATTGCCAGCGCTCGTGTGTAGATTCCTCCACCACAGCCAATGTCAGCGGCAATATCGATGTGTTTCCGTGACAGATGGTTGGCAATAGTCGTAAGCCACCGTGAATCGGCATTGCGGCCGCTATAGCTGTTTTGATTGCGCTTATCATGGAAATCCATTTGGAAAGCCTCCTTGCCCTTTTCTTTTAGCGTACAACAGCCAGCCGCGTGTAGATAGGACCGATTTTGAATAGGGGGCGATAAGAAAATTTTCGTCATTGAATTATGTAAAATAAATCGTTTCGAGAAACTCAGGGTAAAGGAAGGGATGGCTCAGTGCTATGTAGAAAGGGTAGCGGGAGGGGGCAAAAAACGCTCTCTTCGACTTACCTATCTTGCTCTTTTTGTAAACGTTGTTCGTGAGAGGGGTTCATTCAAAATGTTACAGAATAAAGAGGATGTCATAAAGCTCATTCAAAGCGATGAAAAAATGATGGAAATCATTAAGGCGGCAAGCTCCCTTGATTTGCCTGATTGGTGGATATGTGCAGGATTTGTCCGGTCAAAAATCTGGGATACGTTACACGACTTTAATGATAGAACGAAGACACCAGATGTAGATGTTATTTATTTTGATAACACCAACATCGACGAGAATGTCGAAAAAGGATTAGAGAACAATTTGAAGCATTTGATGCCTGATATCCCTTGGTCTGTTAAAAATCAAGCTAGAATGCATGACATGAATCATTTTCCGCCTTACACGTCTTCAGAAGATGCGATTTCAAAGTTTCCAGAAACTGCAACTGCTTTAGGCGTGAAGTTAGACAAAGACGATCATTTGGTTCTTGCTTCTCCTTGTGGAATAGAAGATGTCCTCCATTTAGAATTAAAACCGACCCCATATTTTACTGAAACAAAAGAACGAGCGGCCATTTACAGAGAGCGGATAATGAAAAAGAACTGGAAGGCTATTTGGCATAAGCTTAAAGTCCACTATTAATCAGCCAAGTTGGTCCGATAATGAAGGCTTCATTTCTGAGTAGTATGCGCTTTCTCCTTTTATTTTTGACCGAGAAGACGTTTCGTCGAGGCTAGAAAACGAGTAACGGCCATAGTAGTGGCTTGCTTATCGCTCGGGCTACTGGTTTAAAACAATAAAGAGGCAGCAATCCGAGCTAGTAAATAGCGTTTTGAAAGGGACTGGTATGGGCAAGAAATCAGAAATTATGCGAATATTAAAGGAAAACCGTAATTATAGACATTTATTGCTCACGACTACAATTAGTGGTCTTGCGACATGGGGAGCCTTTATTGCGATGCTAATGCTGTTGAGCGAGATCACGGAAACAGGTGTTCAACTTGGAGCGTTATGGGCGCTTAGCGGGATCGTTCCTTTGTTTATGAGTTTTGGTTTAGGCGGAATCATTGACCGCTTTCATACACGCACCGTTTTAATTGTTTCTGAATGGGTCCGTGCTCCTTTGCATGCCCTCTTTATTCTCGTTCCGTTTTTTGATGGGTGGCTCGCCTGGACACTGTTTTTTATCGTTCGCTTTGTGATCGGAGTATTCAATTCATTAAACGCTGTCGCTCGGCAAACAATCATTCCCGAAATCATTAAAGGCGACGACTTAATTGTCGCAAATTCATTAAATTTCACATTAACGAGTACGATTCGGCTAATTGGAGCGGCTACTGGCGGCACGGTCATCACATTGATCGATCCCAATTATTTTTGGGTGCTAGCTTCGATTGCTTTCGTGATCTCAGCATTGCTTATTTCCCGCATTCAAGTTAAAGATGAAAAATTAAAACCGAAAGAACGCCATTTTATAAAAGAATTGAAAGTCGGCTTTACAATTGCAAAAAATAAAGTGTTTATCCGCTATGTATTGTTATTTGCGCTAACCGGAGGGTTAATAATCGGCTCCTTTAACTTGATGTTACAGCAGATGGCCGTAATAACTTACGATATGCCGGCGATTGGATTAAGTCTGTTGTATATCGCAGAAGGGGCTACATCAGTTGCTTTAGGGATATGGATAGCGAACCGAAAATTTATGTTTGCAAAAATCCATACGTATGGATGGATTTACATATTAATGGGAGCTACATGGGCATTGTTTGGTTTTACACAAACTATCTATCAAGGGATATTTGTGATCTTCCTTTTTGCCGCTGTTGGCGGATTTGTCGTTCCTTTTGAACGAATGGTGATGCAGACACATGTAGAGGCAAATGCGAGAGGGCGAATTTTTGGATTATGGAACACATGCAGCATGCTTTCCATCAATATTGGCGCTCTTATAACTGGAATTGTGATTGACTACGTTGGCCTCGCCTATGTACCGTTCATCGTCGCTATATTCGAAATCATTTTAGGGATTGTCTTCTTTATTCAATTTAGAGGAAGAAGTACAGATGAGGCCAAGAAATTAGGGGAGGTAGGGTAGTGAACGAAACAGTCTAGGGACTTGTCCTTTAGAAAGAACGGTAAGTGATGAGTAGAATCGATTGGTTTACCATCATTAGCAAAGCGCGAGGTTCCGCTTTTATTACATAGATAGAAAGGATGATGCACGTGAACGTACGCTCACTCGCCACATCCTTGGTGATGGCTTCGTTTCTGAGCAGTATACCGTTTACCCGCTGATCCCAGAGGGACTATCAAGATTTTTCCTAGCCTCCTATCCTCTTTGGCTGGTCCTGTTTTTGGTGCCTGTTTTAATGTCACTTGCGCTGCTTCTGTTTCGGGGAGAAGGGCATGTGCGCTGGGTGTTTGTGATTGTCTTGAACCTCTCTTTGCTGCATGGAGCGGTTTTACTTGACAATACAGGTAGGGTAGCCGACTTGGGTATAACGATTTTGATGGTGATAAGTATCGGTTTAGGAATTATGATGGTCGTTCTTGGGTATTTTGGAACGAAGGCTAAACCAAACTTGGCGTTCGGGGTACGAACGAAATGGGCATTAAGCAATGACGAGGTATGGAAGCGCTCAAATTTATTAGGGGGAAAGCTCCTGTTAATTGTAGGCTTTGCCTTTATTATTACAGCCTTTCCTGCACCGTTTTTATTCTCCTCACATGACACCTATTCTACCGCTTTTGGAATCATGTTCGTGCTCCTGTTTTTTGGCTGGGCGATTATCGCAATCTGGTACTCTTACCGTGTCTATAAAGAAGTGGTGGGGAACGGTGAAAATATGAAAGGTCAATAAGGATATGATGGAAATGTCTGCCCAAGAAGTTTTCGTTTTTTTACCGGTGGGTTTATTGTTCTGTCAGCGAAATATTGTGCACTTGAAATAGTGGGATTGATTGGGACGATTGTAGTTAATATATTTGTGTTAGATTTTACAGGTACTGCGGAAGAAGGCTCAAAACGGGGATTGGAGAAAGTTGGAATCCTTAATTACTTACAACTGTTTAGGGTCATTGTGTTGTTCCTACTCTAAAAGATAGGACAGATTACTATGTATTTGTTAGCAGTTATTCTTGCGGTTATCGGTTTGATAATGGGGATTATTCATATCTTTGCAGATTTACGTGATACAAATGAAACAATCTGGCTTTTATTCAGGCTATCACAAGTATTAATGTTTATTTCCCTATTATTCTTAGTAATGAAAGCCGGTTCAAAAAGAAGAGAAAATAACAAATGAAAAATTAGCGTAGGCAATAAAGTGTTGCGTGAATTTCAAAAAAATGAGCCCTATCGGGTTAGCGGGAAATCTTCTTTTTTGTACGCCATTTCTCAAGGGCGTCTTGCCTTTAGTTGAAAATGGCTGTTGACGCCCTCCAAGTTAGACAGAGCGATTTTTACCGTAGCGATATAAGAAATAAAAGGCAGTGATAAGAATGACAGCTGTAAAGGCAGTAAAAGAAATAATATTCATAACGCCCAAGATGGCGAGCAAATATAGGCAAATGGATGTCATGGTTAGCAATACTATGAAAGATTTCGCTTGAGCCTCTTTTATGGCCATTATTTCTCTTTCATCATCCATTTCAGCGAGACTGGATTCCTCTTTTGTCATGTTTCTTGAAAGGACTGAGACAGCCCCGATAATGATGCACGATAGTCCTAAAAGTCCAATCCCTAATGGTAAAATATCCAGCCTTATCAATGTGCCTGTATGTATGTTTAGATCTAATACAGCGAGAAGGGCACTAAGGATGATGAGCGTTGTGCCAGCCAGAAATAGACGACGTTCGCTTTTCTTATCTTTGTCGATAGCGGTCTTTTTTTCCATCTCGATAAACTCCTTTCTATGATTACAGAAAATATAACAATATTTGAATGCAATGTAAACGCAGCCAACTGTTAGCTAGGAAAAGGTGGAAATAGACAGTGGAGAAAAGCTATGTTAGAATCATTTTTGCTGCCATCAACTAGCGCAGTAATATGTCAGATAATTGCATTTTTCAGAAAGGGATTGTTATGGAGTCAACAGGAAGGATTTCAAACAAAGAAACATTTTTTATTGGTCTCATGCTATTTTCTCTTTTCTTCGGCGCTGGAAATTTAATTTTTCCGCCGGAATTGGGGCTGAACGCTGGAGAGCATGCATGGCCTGCCATAATTGGGTTTTTAATTTCGGGCGTAGGGCTACCGATTCTAGGCGTTCTCGCGATTACGTATATTGGCAGTTCTGATGCGGAAGGGCTAAGCAGACGTGTTCATCCTAAGTTTGCTGTAGCGGTGACAACGTTAGCGTACTTTACAATTGGCCCGCTATTTGCTGTGCCGCGGACGGGAACGGTATCTTATGAAATGGCGATTGTGCCTTTTTTAACGAATGGCGGAAGTTCCCTTTCCCTTTTTATCTTTACATTGATTTATTTTGCGATCGTTTATGCGCTTGCCCTCAATCCTGGCAAATTTGTCGATCGGATTGGGAAAATTATCACGCCTTTTTTGCTGCTTGTCATTTTTACATTGCTTGCTGCGGCTGTGTTTGGCCCATTAGGAACCTATCAGGCTCCAACGGAAGCATATACGAATTATCCGTTATTTAAAGGAATCACAGAAGGCTATTTGACGATGGACACGATTGCATCGATTGTGTTCGGCATTATTGTTGTTAAAGCGATTGAAGATAGAGGGGCAAACAATCGGATGTTGGTCCAAAAAGCTGCATGGAAAGCAGGCCTTGTCGCTGCAGTTTGTTTAGGGACTGTTTACGCAGGCCTCGGTTATCTCGGCGCGACTAGCGCAACAGCGACTTCTGCACAAACGGGCCCTGAAATCCTTGCTGCCGTTTCACGTGCTTACTTTGGCGTTTATGGGAATGTGATTCTAGGCCTTGCAATCTTATTTGCTTGTATTCCAACAGCAACAGGGTTGATTTCGTCATGTGCGATTTATATTAATAGACGGTTCCCGCGTCTTTCTTATCCATTGCTTGTACTATTGTTTACGTTATTGAGCCTTGTCATTGCCAATTTTGGCTTGGCAAATGTGATTTCATTGTCAGTGCCAGTGCTCCATTTCATTTACCCGATTATTATGGTGCTTATTTTTCTTGCTTTTCTGGATAAGCTGATTGGCGAAAGACGCTCCATTTACCAAATTGCTGTCTTGTTCACCGGAATTGTCAGCTTAAACGACGGCTTGTTAGCTGCAAACCCCGATTGGGGCTACCTCGGCTTTCTGGCGTTGCCGTTTGCCGAGCTTGGATTAGCTTGGGTAGTTCCCGCCTTGCTCGGTGCAGTCATTGGCTTTGTTGTTTCGTTGTTTCAAAAATAATCATCTGATAGGAAAGTTTGAAGGGCTGCGGTGAGCGCAGCCCTTTCTTATAACAAAGGAGTGACCCGCTTGCCAACTATACAGGGGTTTCCAATTGACGAAGAGACACGCTGTATTCATTACCAGCAAGAAATCGATGTCGTTGCAATCCAATTTGCTTGCTGTGGCCAATTTTATCCGTGTTATAAGTGTCATGCTGAGTCAGCTGGGCATGAGATTAAAAAGTGGCCAAAGAGTGAGTTTGGCGCGAACGCGATTTACTGTGGCAAATGCCGAAAAACGATGGCGATTAGCGACTATCTTGAAAAAGGGGAATGTGCCCATTGTGGTACACGCTTTAACCCCGGATGCGCTAGACACTACCACATTTATTTTGAGGTGTGAACAGCCCGTTTTGCATGGATGCTTGAAGGGGGTTTTTTGGCTATTCGCCCTTCAATCAAGACTATTTTACACAAAGCATGCAATCCCATTTGTTTCCTCATAACCAGATCGTTTCCATCATAGGATATATGAAGAAAAAAACAGGAGGAAAGCATGACAAAAAAAGTGCTGATGTTTTGCGACCCTGGTATCGATGATTCATTGGCGATTATGTATGCACTTTCTGCCCCTTTTATTGAACTAATTGGGCTTGTCGTTAGTTACGGGAATGTCAGTAAGAAGCAAGCAGTTACAAACGCTGCGTATTTGCTCCATTTAGCGGGGCGGACAGACATCCCGCTTATATCTGGAGCAAGCATGCCAATTGTTGAGGAAAATTTAGCATACTATCCTGATATTCATGGAGAGAGCGGAATGGGTCCGATTCAATTGCCTGCCCATGACGAGATTCTAGTCCGGCCGTTTGCGATGGTTCCTGAAATCATTGCCCGTTTTCAGGGAGAAGTGATCATTGTCGATACGGGCAGAATGACAGCGCTCGCAGCTGCTTTTGTCGGGTTTGAGAAAGAAATGAAGGACGTCCATTCTTTTTATGTAATGGGAGGAGCCTTTTTTATTCCAGGAAACGCCACTCCACTAGCTGAAGCAAATGTTCACGGCGACCCTCATGCGGCAAAGCTTGTCGTAAGCCGTGCTACTCCGTTAACGCTTGCCCCCTTAAACGTCACCAACCAGGCGGTGCTGCCAGCAATAGTAGTGGACAAGTGGGCAGAACAAGCGGGAAATCCATTTTCCCACGTCATAAGGGACATTTGCGCCTATTATATGGAGGTGCACCAGCAAAAAATGCCTGGAATCCTCGGGGCTCCGATCCATGATTTGCTGCCGTTTATGCTTATCGGTACACCGGAAATGGCTGGTTATATTGAACGTCCGATTGAAGTCATTACATATGGCAAGGTACAAGGTTTGACGTACGTTGATTTTCGCCCTGGCATTAGAAATGGAGGGACCCGAATCGCGGTCACGCTCGATTATCCGCTGTTTTTACGTGCGTTCAAGGAAGGAGTGGGGTTATCTTCATAGCGCGGCTGTTAAGCTGATGAGGCGGCTTTTCCATTGGCTTCTATTTGTCGTGGATCGATGCCTTGCGAACCGAGTGAATGTTTCTTGTTGTCCTTTCTCCTTCCCATGAACTACCTAGGCGTTTACTTTTTCCCTCTCAAGACATAGTAAGCCTTATTTAGCGTGGTCTTTCATTTTTCAGCAATTGGTCGATTGAAATGGCTACTAGCTGCAAAAAACGTTGTTGATGAGGAACAAGATCATTCAATGTCACTCGCTCGCAATAAGGGCGGCGAATCTTGCCTTCTTCCACAAACCCGTTACTTTCGATCGCTTCGACCGTACCAAAACAGAGTTGATAGAAAGCGGGAAAAGGCACGCGCACCATGCCAGCGACTTCTTCCTCTTGTAATTGAAATTGCTCAAACGGGATATGTTGCCGGTATACATACGTAAAAGCAAACTCATAATCATAGATATCACGGTGTTTCGGCATACAGCGGAATTGGCCGAGAAAGTCTAGGTCAGCAAAAGGAATGTCGATCCCTAATTCTTCTTTGACTTCACGCACGCCATCCTCGGCTGTTTCACCTGCGAGCAAATGGCCGGCTGCGGTAATATCAAACAAGCTGGGGAAATCTTTTTTGTGGGCGCTGCGTCGTTGCAAATAAATGTAAGGCTCTGTTTGTGAATCATCGACGATCCAACAATGGAATGTTTCGTGCCAAAGCCCCTTTTCATGGGTCGTTTTTCTTGTTGCTGTGCCGACTTTTTGTTTTGCTTGATTGTAAATGGCAAGTGTCTCTGTATCCATTTGCATGCTCCTTATAAGCGGTTTATGGTTAGTATACCACTTCACATGAGGACTTTTTTTGCTTTCATTTGCGCAAAAGCTTGTTATCATAGTACTACTGTATGAAAAGGAGTGCCTGCCATGAAAGGGTATAAGCGCCTGCCGCTAAAAGGGCAGATTATGCTGTTTAGCGGTTTAATTGTACTCGTTTCGATTTTGATTCTGAGCGCATTTGTGGCCAATAGCCAAGCGACTGGCGCGCGAGAACATTTGGCGGAAAAAGTGCGCATTAGTGCAAGCCATATTGCCCATAGTGAGATGGCTAAGGCTGCTCTTGTGGCCGGAGAAACCAATGACGAGCTGAAAGCTTACGTAGAAACGGTTCGGGAAGAAAATGACCTCCAGTATATCGTCGTAATGGATAACGATCGTATCCGTTATACACATCCTGTAGCAGAACGAATCGGCCAAACATTTGTTGGCGAAGACGCCGCTGATGTATTTGACGGCCATCGCTACACATCAGAAGGGGAGGGGACGCTTGGGCCGTCAATGCGTGCTTTTGAACCTGTCTGGGACGAGGCAGGCAATCAAATTGGCGCCGTTTCTGTCGGCATTTCGACTGAGGCCATCGCCGCAGCGGTAAAGGATAGCCAATCGATGCTCATATGGAGCGTGTTTTGCAGTTTGCTCATTGGCATTGTCGGTGCTTCGATGTTAGGGCAAAGCATTAAAAAAACACTTAACGGGTTGGAGCCTGCGGAAATTGCTTTAGCTGTCGAGGAACGTAATTCAATGCTTGAAGCAGTTGATCAAGGCATTTTGGCGATCAACAACGATGGCGAAGTGCTCTTGGCCAATGATGCGGCGAAACAATTTTTGCGGCGTACTGGGTATCATGGAGAGTTTGATGGCGTGCCAATCGACCGTATTTGGCCTGAGCTTAAGCTACAAGAGGCGTTGACGGCGACAAGCGCATTCTCTAGTGAGCCGATTAAGAAAGGCGATGTGGAAACGGTGGCGACACGCGTGCCGATGTATGTAGCTGAAAAATGTGTTGGCGCCCTTGCGACTTTTAATGAGCGGAGCCACTTAGATGACGTAATGAGACGCCTTGCTGGCGCTGAAGTGTATGCCCATAGTTTGCGTAGCGAAACACATGAGTTTATGAATAAGCTCCATATCATCCATGCCATGGTAGAAACGGAGTCGTACGAAGAATTAACAAACTATATTGAAGAATTATCTGAACGGTACCATAAACGGACAGCAAGTGCAGCGAGCCAAGTAGAACAGCTAGTAGAGGATGTCAGCATTGCCCACTATTTAGCCCAAAAAATTGGCTGGATTGAACAAATGGGCGTGTCTGTGCAAGTGCAAAGCGGTACACCGTGGCCAAGCATGAATACCGCTCTAACAGACGTCTGGGTAACGGTCATTGGCAACACGTTTGACAATGCATGGGAAGCGATGCAACACAAAGATGAAAAAAAACTGACAGTGACGCTTAAACAAGCAGGTGGCGTGCTCCGCTATGTGATTGAAGACAATGGCATCGGTTTTTCACCGACTGAACAGGAGGCGTCACAGCGTTCTACGAAAGGTGGCGACCGTGGTTACGGTCTTGCGAATATTAGAGAAAAATTGAAGCCGTTTCATGGCACGATCGACATTTTGTCGGAAAAAGGAGAAGGTACGATTGTCACGATCCATATTCCTTATGGAGAAAAAGGAGAGAACAGCCATGATTAAAGTAGCGGTGATTGAAGATGATATCGATGTAGCAAGGTTTCACCGTCTTTTCTTAAGCAAAGTAGCCGGTTTTGAATTAATTGGAGAAGCCCACACGCTTGAACAAGGCATTCACTTGATCCAAAAACAAAAACCAGATCTGCTTTTGCTTGATGTGTTTGTCGGCCAGGAAAATGGCCTCGATGTATTAAAACGCATCCGCGCGGAAGACACGAATACGGATGTGATTCTAATTACATCCGCTAATGATGCAAAGACTGTGCAAACGGGTTCCCGATACGGCGTTGTCGATTATTTGATCAAGCCCTTTTCATTTGCCCGCTTTCAAGAAGCGTTAAACCGTTACCGTGCTAGCCAGCTAGACGCCAATGTATCCTTTACACAGCAAGATGTGGACAGGCTTCTTCATAAAGGCGGGCAGCGAAAAGTGTACGCGTTGCCTAAAGGCATTGCCAAGGAAACGGCTATTCGCGTACTGAGCTGCCTGATTGAAGCAGACGACTGGCTTGCCGCTGCAGAACTGGAAGCGCGCACGGAAATCTCCCATGTGTCGTTGCGTAAATACATGCGTTTCTTTGAAGAAGAACAGTTGGTTGAAAAAGAGCTCGTTTACCAAAGTTCCGGCAGGCCCTTGCAAACGTATAAAGCAAGTCCAGAAGCAGCCTTGTTTTTAAAAGCTAGTTTCATTTAATTAAAAAAACTAGACGGAGCCCCCTCTCTTATGGAAAAATAAGAAAACGCTTTCAGACTAGGGGTGATCATCATGAAACAAGCTTTATCAATCACATGGGACCGCTTATGGCAGCAACATACAAGAACCAAAAGCGCGCTTAATGTTTTTTCATATGCCCAAAAAGGGAGCAGTGCATTAAAACGAGAAGCGGCTGAGTATGAACAGGCAAAGCAAAGCAACGGGGGCCAGCCAGAGCCAAAAGAAAAAAAGCCTTATTCCCGGGCTCAGCTTGTCGGCCTTTTATTAGGTCCGCTCTTGTTTTTCCTGACGCTAATGTTCTTTCATCCAGAAGGACTGCCAACAGAAGGGCGCCATGTGCTTGCGGTCACATTATGGATTGCCACATGGTGGATGACGGAAGCGATCCCGATTCCAGCGACATCGCTTCTGCCATTAATTTTACTGCCGATCACAGGGGCAATGGAAGGCTCCGCTGTTGCTTCATCTTACGGAAATGACATTATCTTTTTATTCTTAGGTGGATTTTTTATCGCAACAGCAATGGAAAAATGGAATTTGCATAAACGCATTGCCCTCTTCATCATTGCCGTCATTGGTACGAGCACGCAGCGGATTTTGCTCGGCTTTATGGCAGCAACCGCGTTTTTGTCGATGTGGGTGTCAAACACAGCTGCTGTTATGATGATGGTGCCAATGGCACTTGCCATTACAGCGCAAGTCGTCGAAACACTAAAAGGGCAAAAAGAAGGGCGCGAGCTGCCTAAATTTGAGAAAGCAATGCTTTTTGGCGTCGGCTATGCTGGCACGATTGGTGGTTTTGCAACTTTAATTGGAACGCCGCCGACGATTATTTTTGCCGGCCAAGTGAGAGAGCTGTTTGGCATTGAAGTCTCGTTTGCTTCATGGATGCTGTTTGCCACGCCATTAATGCTTGTTGTTTTACTATTTACATGGTTTTATTTAGGCAGAATTGCCTTTAAAACAAAAATCAAAGAGCTGCCAGGCGGGAGAGAAGTGATTCAATCCGAAAGAAGCAAGCTTGGCCGCATTTCTTATGAAGAAGGCATCGTCGCTTGCGTGTTTGCCTTTGCCGCCTTTATGTGGATCACTAAAGATTTCTTCTGGAGCGGCGATAACGCAATGATTTTCCAACTTCCAGGGATTTCAGATGGCATGGTGGCGATCATGGCAACCATGTTCTTGTTCTTAATTCCTGGAAAAGCAAGCGCTCGCATTCTTGATTGGGCCGATTCAAGAGACATTCCATGGGGCGTGTTGCTCTTGTTTGGCGGCGGTTTGGCGATTGCAGCCGGTTTCCAATCAAGTGGTTTGTCCGTGTGGCTTGGCGAACAATTGACGGTGCTAGATGGCCTCCATATGTTGCTCATTATCGGTGGCGCAACGTTGCTTATTATGATGTTGACAGAAATCACATCGAACACGGCGACGGCGACAATGATCATGCCGATCGTCGCTTCGTTGGCAGTGGCGATCAATGTTCATCCATTTGCATTGATGGCGCCATGTGCGATTGCAGCAAACTGTGCATTCATGCTGCCAGTCGGAACGCCGCCGAATGCGATTATTTTCGGCACAGGCAAGGTGAAAATTATTGAAATGGTGCGAGCTGGTTTTTGGCTCAATGTCTTCTCAACGATTCTCATCGTGCTCGCTGTCTACATGTACTTGCCAATCGTCTTTGACATCGATTTAAGCGTTTTTCCAGATAGCTTGAGAGACTGATAATAACACTTGCCCGCCTGTGCATGCACAGGCGGGCAATAATGATTGCAGCTGGAGCCAGTATACCCCTCGATTGGGAGAGAGAAACGAGCGAATCATCTCGTTTTTTTGTTTGAGGTATGCATGGCCCCCTTTAGGGAAGGAGTCAAATTGGCTGTAATAAGGCATTTAATTTAGTTAACCAAATCCGATGGGCGAAGACAAAATAATGGCGGTTTGACGCTAAGTCTATAATAGACGACTATATGCTTCCTTCATTTCCAAGTAATTTTTCTAAATGTCTTACTGTCGGCGTTAAATTGACCATAAAATAAGCTTCCCGCAACCGCCGCGAAGAGTTGCTCCATTTTAAGTATGCAGGTCCCCCTACATGCAGCATTTCAGTCTGGCACGTTTCCAATGCTGTGTAAACGGATTTAAGCCGAATAGCTGCGATCTCCGCTGTATTTGAAGGGATGTGTTTGGTGACAGTTAGCAATTGACTTTTTACCTGGTTGATTTTAGAAAGGAGCTGCTCCGGATTTGGCCGTAAATATGAATTGCATCCAAACTGACGGCTCTGCGCCTTCTGTATAGCTGCGATCGAAGCTTGAGCTACGCCGAGGCCAAGTGGGATTTGATACGCTAAAAAATAAGGGCGGATATACGGTATAAATTGATCGGCGTCTTCCGCGATAAGAAAACGAGAAGGAACAAATACCCGATTAAATCGGCAGGCATATGTTCCACTACCATTAATACCTAAATAGTCGGATTTGTCTTTTAGTGATAACCCGTCAAAATGAGTATTTACCATCAACATGACTCTTCGCTTGCCCTCTGCTAAGGCAACTATGGCGAATAAATGATCCTCGCCAAGATTCGAAACCGAAGGAAGGGCACCGGAAACCAGATACCCTCCCTCTGTTTTTTCCGCTGTCAAATGCAGCTTCTCCAGTCCCCCGTAATATTTCATTGGGTTTGATAAACCGGTGCCTGCCAACTGTTCAACGTTCTCCAAACGACTAAGAAGTTCAGCTTGGAGAGGCGCATTGCTTGTATGGCGGATGTACGTAATCGCAGCCAACTGACACCAAACAAGAAAGCCTGTTGTCATACAGTACGATGAGATTTGCTCCACCACTTCTATTTCCTCTTGTAAACGTTGTTGGGGAGACTTTCCTTTTGATTTGAAATATCCATATCCGCCAAGCTGTTTTAGAAAACGACCAGGGTATTTGCCCTTATCAATTGCTTTGACGTTCGGCAACAATTCCTGTTCAAGTAAACTGGTAAGCTCTTTTTCATCGAACTGCATAAAACATGCTCCTTTTTTCGTCGTCTTTATTCAGAAATACGAGTGATGGCATCAATTGGCGCCTTAACCACTTTTCGTGCACGTTTGACAGCTTCATCATCAGGAGCGTCATAAAAGCAGAGGCATTTAGACATATCTTCACAAACATAGGTGCGTGAAAACTTAACTTCAGGCACTTCCGCATAGTGAACCGAATTGGCTTTTTTTCGAGCAAGATATTGGTCCATCGTTAAATCTTTTGGTAAGTTCCACTCCACCAAATAGTTAATTTTTTCACGTTGTTTTTTTACGTCTTCCAGCTCTTGTCCGACAATACGGATTTCTTTTGTTAGAAGCGGTTTTAAACTTTTTTCCTTTAAGGATTGATCCAAGGCGGGCTGTTCGTTTGCTTCAATAATGAAAAAAGCACGATGAAAGTCAGCTGCTACTTGGACCTCGATCAATTCGCCCTCATTCAACGTTGTCTTTAAATGTTCAACTGCCTTTTCAAATGCCTCTTTGGTTTGCAAGCTCTCATCAATGGTGGTTTCTACTAAAAATAAGCCCATATGCGGTGTAACTCCTTTCTTTTGGTTGTAATAATTTTATTATACTAAGTATAAAAAATCAACTTAGTATAAGTTATGTTATAATATCCGAAACCACCGAGTGAAAGGAAGTCTTATCTGTGATAAAAGAACGCTACAAACTGCCGTGTAATATTGCCCAGACACTAAACCTAGTGGGAGATCGTTGGACATTGCTTATTCTTCATGAAATCATGCTTGGCCAGTCAACATTTAACGATATTAAAAATCATTTAGAAGGGATTTCTGCCAAGTTGTTATCAGATCGGCTCAAATATTTGGAAGAAGTAGATTTAATTACATCCAATCTGTATTCGAGTCATCCACCGCGCTATGAGTATGTATTAACGGAAGCAGGCGATGATCTTGAACCCGTGTTTTACTCTTTGCTTTTATGGGGAAGAAAACATCTAGACCGCTGCTATAAAAAGCTTGTTCACACGGAATGCGGGGCTGATATTGACATGCTTTACTACTGTCCTTCTTGCCAAAAGACCGTCCAAAAAGACGAAATGCACACCGAAGCCGTAGATTGAATCATTTACGGCTTTTGTCAATAAACTCCTCCCCACTGTTTTAAGATTGCCCGTTCAATAGAGCCCACGCCCTTATCAAGTGCCAAACCTAACAAGCCAATAAAAACAATACCTGCCACGACAAAATCTAAATCAAGGGCGTTTCGGGAATCAATGATTAAATAGCCTAAACCGGACTGGGCTCCTACCATTTCGCCTGCTACCAGAAAAATCCATGCCGTGCCGACTGCGATATGAAGCCCGTTGGCAATGGAAGGAAAGGAAGCTGGAAAAATGACTTTCCATAGCAATGTTGGCCCCCGGATTTCTAAATTGATTGCTGTTTTTAAATAGTTATCTGGAACTTTGCGCACTGCTGAGACGGTCGTAAGCAAGACTGGGAAGAAAGCAGCGATAAAAATAATGGCAATCGCCGGTATATTTCCAATGCCAAACCATAGAACAATAAAAGGCGTCCATGCAACGGGCGCAACGGGCCTCAGGACTTGGACAATAGGATCAGCAACCGCCCAAACTTTAGGCGTTCTCCCAAGAATCAACCCCAGTATGATACCAGTAAGGACAGCAGTTATATAGCCTATAAAAAAACGGAAGAGGCTAACTTGGAGGTGGGTAAAGAGCGTACCATCCTCAATTAGAGAAAAAATGGCTCTCCCAACCGCTAACGGGGAGGGGAGTAGAGCTTCTTGATACCCCCCAATCCATATCACCAGTTGCCAGGCGCCTATAACGAACACAAATGAAATCAAACCAGCTCCAATTTTTGATTTTAGCATTTAGTTTCTCCCTTCTAGGTAACTGGTATCGATAAAATCTTCATAAGCAGGGGGATCCTCTGACAATCCTAACTCCAGCATGCGTCGCCTAAGAAGTTCATAGTCTTGTTCCTCAATCATTAAATCATCATAAGAAATCCATTCTAGAGATAGCTCCAATACGTCTTCATCTATATTTAGATAATCCATATGGACGTCATAATGGCTATGCTCTTCGAGGGCAAGCCCTCCTTTGGCATAATTTGTGATGAGTTTTTGCGCAAGCTCCGGATATGTTTCAAGGAAATCCTGCCTTAATACAAGGGCGCAGCATAGCGAATCGGGCCAAAGCTCTTCGGACTGATAAAGCACGTGCCCTGCATTTAAATGAACCCCCAACGCGCCAAAAGGCTCTGCCACAATATAACCGGATATGCGCCCCTCGCTTAAGGCGGAAGGCATTTCTGGAGGAGGCAATTCCACAACATTGACCGCTTCATAGGCAAGGTTCGAGGCCTGCAGCATATCGTCCAGTAATATATTGTGGGAAGACAAAGTATGAGGGATCGCTACTGTTTTGCCGACTAAATCCTCCGTTTTTTGAATATCATCTCCGACAACTACCGCATTGCCATCTTTGTGCCCTAACGCAACTGCTTTTAAATCAATGCCTTTCTCATGGGCTTTCATAGCGAGTTCAATTAAGACGGTTGCCCCGTCAATTCTACCTGTATTAAGGGCGTCCATCAGATCAATCCAGGAGCCAAATCGTACAAGTTCTACGTGTTCATTGTCATCTAACTCTTCTGGATGTGCATGGGCATAATACAGTGGGGCTGCATGGGTTATAGGCAAATATCCAATTTTTATCGTTTTTTCTTCCGAGGTTGAGGGAAGATTCTGACAAGAAGCCAATGAACTGGCACTCGCCATTAATACAAAACCAATTTTCCAAATGCGCTTCATCGTACTCTCCTATATTAAAAATTTATATAGTGAAGTCTATATCTGCTTTCTTTGCCGTTAGGGAGAAGGATTCAAAAATCCGCCGCCTATATGTTTGAAAATCACTGTGGCTCCGGTCTCTTGGGCGTCCAAGCTCAATTGGTATGATTGTCTTGATCCGCCCAGGGTGTTTATCTAAAATGACAATTCGATCCGATAAATAAACGGCTTCATCAATATCATGAGTCACTAGCAAAATCGTCGTTTTTGCTTGTTCTTGAATTCGCAATAATTCGTCCTGCAAAAAATAACGGTTAAAGGCATCTAGCGCAGCAAAAGGTTCATCCATTAAAATCAATTCAGGTTGAATCGCAAGTGCTCTGGCGATTGCCACCCGCTGTTTCATGCCCCCTGATAATTGCTTTGGAAACTGATGGCGGTGTTGATCCAACCCTACTATTTTTAAATAAGATCTTGCCCTTTCTTCCCGGTCTTTTTTAGACAACGACATGGATTCCAGTCCAATTTCAACATTTTTTAAAACGGTCCGCCATGGAAGCAGGCCGTAATTCTGAAAGAGCATGACAGCTTTTTTGTTTGGCGTTTGGACAGGTTTGTTTGCCACAAACACTTGTCCTTCTGTCGGTGTTAAAAACCCCCCTACTAAATTGAGGAGTGTACTTTTCCCGCAGCCGCTTTCACCAAGAAGAGAAATCATTTCCCCTTTTTTAACGATCAGTGAAATATTATCAAGAATCGTGTTCATGCCTGATTTTCCAGGAAATGCTTTGCCTACATTGCGCATCTCAATTAATGTTGGTATTTCTGAAACCTCCTTCAAAAGAACACCTCCAAAAAAGGGAACAATACCCCTTTAATCCTATGAAATTACTTTGTAATTAAATTTAATATACTTAGTTAATAAAAGCAACCTAAAAATAAAAAACGACAGAAACTTTTCCTTGTGGGACGGTACGTAATGTTCGTTTTCTCTTATCACACTATTTGTAAATTCTTGGTCTTTTTCTCTTAAGCACCAGTAAAACTTGTTTTTTAAATCTTTTAGAAGGCGGGCTTCACCTTGCGTAAAAAGCAACTAAGCATTGGTAGGGTCATGCGTTTATATACGTTTAGCAACGTTTATTTTTCAAATAGTGGTTCAATTGTTTAAAATGAAACTAGGAAAACGGCTTTTTCCATGGCAAAATAGAGAAGTGGAGAGGAGGCCGCCAGTTGAAGCATATTGAGCTGGAGAAAGTGACAGTTGGATTTGGACGGGGGAAAAGACGCCGTCAAGTACTGAAAAGCCTTTCCTTGCGTGTGGGACGAGGCGAATGTTTGGCGATTTTTGGCAGCGAAGGCGCAGGAAAGTCGACGCTGTTTGCAATCATTGCTGGTCTTTTAGAGCTAGACGAAGGAGAAGCAGTCGTAGGAACATACAACTTAACGAATTGCAGCACGGAAGAAAAAGCCCTCATGCGCCGTGAGGAAATCGGCGTCTATAGCGAGGAAGCACCATTGCTCGCTGAATTAACTGTACAAGAAAACATCGCCTTTTTAGCTGCGTTGCAACAAAAAAAGCGCAACAAAGCGTGGCTTAAAGAAGTTGCTGGCCATTTTGGCGTTTCTCCGTTATTGGCACTTCCTACCAAAGAACTAGGGCATTATGATTGTCAGGCAGTTCGCCTTGCCCGGGCGGCTGCTGCTGAGCCAGCTGTCTTTTTAGTAGATGGCCCAATTGACCTGGAGTTGTTCCAAAAACTTCAGCAATGGGCGAGAAAACGTCAGCAAACGATTTTATTTGCGACGAGTTCGTATGAAGAGGCACTGTGGGCTCCTCATATCGTCGAGCTGGATAATGGCGCTATTCGTGAATGGGGAGGCAGCAAATGCTAATACATAGGCTATGGAAAGTGATTTGGCTTAACATAAAGCACCATAAAAAAACACTGCTTTTCCCATTGATGGGGGCGATGTTTGCATGTGCCGCTTTCGTCTGGCTATTTTTAATGCTACAACAAATGAATGCCAATTATAAGCAAAACGAAGCATTGCAACTTGGCTATACATACGACTTTTCGATTAATCAAGCTTCTCCAGAAACAATGGCCCAAGTCGGTGCTTTGCCAGAAGTGCATGAAACATGGAGGAGCATGACAACTACAGGTTGGAAAACAGTCGCTGGAGAAACGATAGAAGTATTGATGTTTGATCAGCCAAAGTTTGTAGAAACGGGCCCTTATTATTTTACCAATCGTTCACCTGTTCAAAAGGGAGAAATTGCGCTAGAGCACGATTTTGTTTCCGTCCATTTTCCAGACATTCAATACGGAGACAAAGTTGAATTGATCGACAGCGACGGCAACAGTCATTCCTACACCTTTGTCAGCCTGTTTTACGGGATGTCGGAAGAGGTGTTATTAATTGAAGACATCGACGAAACTGCCGACATTTACATTCGGGCAAATACCGACGATAAGACTAAAGTAAGAAATGATCTCGAAGCGCGGACTGGCAAGACCGTCCGGCAAAATATTGACACGCAATCCGGTTTATTTTACATCGAAGGGCTAACTGCTGCTTCTTTCCAACAACTACGATTTGCTGGCTATAGTTTGCTTATTGGCGCGGCAGCGATGTTTATCGCGTTTTGGCTCATAACGATGAAACGTTTGGGCTTGGCGCTTCGAACAGTGGCCCGAACAGTTGTCTATTTAGGGTACTCTCCTAAAAGGCTAAATCGGCAATTGGTCGTTACTAGCGGGGTGCTAGCGATCATTTTAGCTGTCTTCTCTACGCTTTTGGCGCTGACGGCATTCCATCTGTTTGGCTTTGCTTTAGCAGAAGACTTGGCGACACGGTTATCACTTTATATAGGTGTTGCCCAATTGGCTTATATCCCGGTTTCCCTTCGCTTTACTTTGCTGGCAATGGCCATTCTTCTACTTTTGGCCGTAGTGCTTGGAAGAAGCATGCTTATCGCTCGTGCGCTAGCCGATTCTAAACCATACCGGAATCTACCGTACCCAGCAAAAGGGGGATTGGTAGTAGTCGCTTTATCAGCGGCAATTGCTTTTCTTGCCATTTCACCTTATCAGCAACTGACCGAACAGATAGACAAGCTGCAGCAGGAGCGGGAAGCGCTTTATGGTTGGACTGATGAGGAAGGACACATATGGCCGTTTGTCCACTTGCAAGCGCCTAAGAAGCAGGCTGACCAGTTTCTGGAACAGCTAAGCGCCGATGGTTTTTCGTTTGTGACGTTAACGAAACAAGGCAATTATCTGATTGCCGAGGAAAGCGAAACAAGTTATTCGGAAATCTATGTAGACTTGTTAGCCGTTCCAGATCAGCACTGGGAAATGGTTTTGTCGCTGCTGGACGTGACACCGTTGCTGTCAGTAGACGACATGAAGGCCAGCAACGGAGCCGTCATTATTGGCAGCGATCTAAGCCACGCGTATATGATTGATCAGACAGTCAAGTTAGTGCCGTGGGAGGAGGAAACAGGCGAGAGAACGTTAGCTGACGGGGTTGATTTTCATGTGATGGGCACAGCCAAAAAAGATTTTCAACGTTTAGGCAGTTATTCGTTCTTAATCCCTGCATCTTTAGCAGCGCAACTTGATGTAAAAATAGATACGTTTACGGAAGAGGAGATTGTGTATCCACTGGAAACCGAAGCAGCAAAAATCAGTGCCCATTTGCGAGAAATGACTGCCTCTTATCCGTTCGCGAACGTATATGATGAAGAGCCTTTTTGGACAATGGCTGCCGACAATCCTCCTGTTTCGACGTACTATTTCTTGATAATTGCCCTGTTTCCTTTTGTATTGGCTTTATGCTGGGCACTTTTTCGTATAAACACTTCTTGGCAAATGCAATTATGGCTGCGGCTGCTGATTGTCGTGGTGCTGATTGGTGTCGGCGCAGGTGCAGGCTGGGGGGCAAGCCAACTATTCCTATCATTTGGTTATCCAAGCATGACTGAATGGAGTAATTGATTCGTTTCTCCGTTTGCAGAGAGTGTAGATATACCCAAAGATCCCTTTTAAAAAATTAAGTTGGCAAAAGGAGATGTCCTTATGATAAAGAAACAAGCGGTTTTATTGCTATCTGCCCTGTTGGTAACGGCTTGCAGCCAAGCAGAAGCGAATCAGTTGGAGCCTAAACAACTTTCTGAAATCGAACAACGTTATTTGCAAGTTGGTAACAGCCATTCATTTGTGTATGAAGTTTCTCGTTTCGACCCAGAGGCGACGACACTATCATTCAAGCTCCAAGCCTATGAAAATGGCGAACGCTCAGAAGAGTGGACACGAGAGATTTATTCGATGCACGCAGAGGAAGGCGAGGGGTTGTTTTCAGGATGGGAAGAAATGATTGTAACGATTGACAGCCCTAGGCTTTACGAAGAGGAAGGCGAGATGGCGATATACGAAGCTAGGTTTATGCTTATCGAAGAATCAGGGTCTATGGAAAGCAGTCAACGGATGGAGCTCCCAAATCCGAAAGATGACACGTTTACAAGTATAGCCAATACAACGCTTGATTTTGAGAAAGAAGGGCAAAACCTTGTCGTTTTCTTTAATGGAGAGGAAGTGTCTTCTGGCCCAGCGGGAACGGAAGAAGGGGTAGCGCAAATTATTGAGGCGTGTGAATATGTATTTGTATTTCGGTTGGAATGGGAATAGACGGGGAAGGGGAGCGTTCATACAGACGATGCGTGCCGTTGATCGCATTCTTTTTCTTCCGGTTACACCTTAAAGCAGAGCATGGCGGATCTTATCCCTAGTTAGGGCCGCCATGCTAGTAAAGTTGTGAAGTTTCGTTTTATCTATTTCTGTGCTTTACATGAAACGATACCTTTGTTCCTTTGCCTTTTTCACTATCAATTTGAAGCCCCGTGCCGAAGTGCCGTTTTAACCGCTGGTCCGTATTAATTAATCCAACCCCTGAACGGCTAGCGGCTTTTCTCTCTAAAATCCGTTGCTGTTGAACGTCGTCCATTCCGACTCCATCATCTTCTACTGATACGATGGCATGCGTTTTATTGTTAGAAACTTGAATAAGAACCTTTCCGCCATGAGGGCGTTTCATAATGCCGTGCCTAATCGCATTTTCCACTAAAGGTTGAATGGAAAGAAACGGGACTTTTATGTCGCTATCTTCTACTTTCCAATCAATTTCCAGCCTCTCTTCAAATCGGACTTTTTCAATATAAAGATAGGAGCGCACCAGGCTAAGCTCTTCCTCAATCGGAACGAGTTCATCCATATTTTGAAATTGGAATTTGGCGCGCAAAAAGTCGCTAAATTCCTGTAGCAAATCATGCATTTTATCCAGGTCGGTTTCACTTAAAGCTGCTACCGCATTTAAGGCATTGAATAAAAAGTGTGGTTGTATTTGTGCTTGCAGCCATGCCGCTTCCAACCGCAATTGTTCCTGAACCATTTGTTTGATCGTCGTTAGTGCCTCAATCCGTGCTCTTAATTCTAGCGCTTTGACTGGTTTTGTCACATAGTCGTTGGCCCCGGCTAAGAAGCCACTTTGAATATCTTTCGATTGGCTTCTAGATGTAAGGAGCAACACAGGGAGCTCAAACAGTGTGAACCGCTTACGGATCATCCGGGTTAGCTCGTAACCAGACATCTGTGGCATCATCGTATCCGAGATAACGAGATCCCACTCCTGGGCATCTAACATCGCCAACGCCTCTTTGCCGCTCGTTACCATTGTTACATCATAATCTTCTGGTGATAGTATCCCTTCAAGTACTTGGAGATTGGCTGGATCGTCATCAACCATTAGTATACGTGGGCGGCCACGATTGATTTCGCTTAAACTAGCTTGCGTCGTAGCTAACTGGGCTTCGACTTCTTTCATATAGAGTGGCTTCTTTTCCAGGGTTGGCACGAATGGCAATGACGACTGTTCGAATGTGTGATGAATCCTCTTGTCTTGCTCGTCTTTCAATTCAGCTAATTTTAATGAAAATGTAAATGTTGAGCCTTCTCCTAAAGTAGATGACACTTCTAATGTGCCTCCATGAAGCTCAACTAATTGCTTACTTATGCTTAGACCTAGCCCAAAACCCCCTTCAATCATGGTCTCATTCGCACTTGCTTGCTCGTACGGACGAAATAGGCGCTTAAGGATGTCCTCGTCCATGCCAATTCCTGTATCGGAAATCACAATAAAAGCATTTTCGTTCTCCTTAAAAGCTCGGACGGAAATAACCCCTTCATCCGTATATTTGACCGCATTATGCAATAAATTGTAAACAATTTGAACGAGCCGACTTTCATCAGCGATGACAGGCGGGAAGTCTTCAGCAATTTGATTGACCATTTTAATAGGCTTGACTTCCGTGCTGTATTGCAGCATGTCAAGGACGCCAGTGACAATAGGTTGAATCGCTATCGCTTTTTTCTGTAGACGTAGGGATCCTTCTTGCAGGCTCATCATGTCAATCAAATCGTTCAAACGCAATGTCAGCCGATGTCCGATTGACAAAACGGTTTCAAGCTCTTTAATGCTTCTTTCCTGTAACATATGCCGTTCTCTCTTTAAAACGGATTGGGACATGTTAAGGATTCCATGGAGCGGATTCTTAAATTCCTCTGACATGTTTGCCAAAAATTGATCTCTGTATTCATTCATCTTATGCAGTGTTGCCGCATGCTTTTATGTTCTAGTATGCATGTGAAGTCATCCTTAAACCAGATAGAGACAGCACTACCCATTAAATCAATCAAATCGAACGGATAGTACACAATGCCAAACCGCTTTCCCGAACGAGTGTTCAAAGGGACTAGCGCAGCAGCGCAAGATATAGAAGTCAGTAGTAAAAGAGGGCCCTTTCTATGATTGAAAATCCTTTTAACAATTGATATTGCCATGCTCACGTTGGAAACAAGAATGAACAGAACAATATGTTTTCCTAGGAAGGGCAAAGCCGCTTTTGGCAAATACCCTACTCTGGCATCCAGTAAATCAGGATTGGCCCCTTCCACAACAGGAAGCCTCCTTTCCAGATTAGAAATATCCGATGCCGCATAAGCATCGCCTTGTCCGGCGAAAAACCTTTTTTGTCGCAAAATTTCGCCAATCCGTTTTTGTGCTTCTCCACTTCCATCCATGACTGTTTCTAAAGCAATTGTTGGCTGTTTGGTATATCTCAATAGCGAACGATCCTGGGAAAACGAAGCTGTTCTTATAAGATGTCCTACAGCAACTCGCTTTTCCTGTTTGTCTAATGAAATAAAACCAATCTTTTCGGAATCGTTCTTGCTAAAAGCGTTTATCTATGAAAATAGCAATCTATTTTCAATTTAATTCGCTTCCAAAAACACGTCAAGCGTTCTGAAGAACGACACGACTAGTCTCTCGTTTTATTCCTTTAAAATGGAGTTAATGTTTATTTTTACTATTTTGTAGTCCTTATGAACAGGTTCTTTGAGATCATTTTTTTGGATGCGATAATGTGTTCTTTTTTATCGGAAGAAACGCTTAATCTGTTGATATTAGTGAGATGATGGAGTTTGTTTGTTTTTATTAATTGGTAATTAAGGCGATTAGTGGTTTGGAGGGGATAGGGAATGAGACATCATTATTTTCTTTTATTTTACAATTGGATTTTAAAGAGGCGTAAATTTTGTCATATTACAGGGCATTTTCACTAAAAAACCCCCTGTTTATTTGGCTATTTGTTTATTAATGGGTCAAAGGAAATGGCGATAATCGTGGAATACGTTTTTTACGTGTGTAATTGGTAAGAAGTTATGTAAGGCCAGCGAAATAGAAATCGAACCTGCCAGCAACCATGTATGATTTCTCGTACCACTTAATGAGCTATAACGGGAAGATATACCCCCTCCCCTATGCTTTATGCCGTGCTAAAACTGCTATGTGGTTACTTGGGAGGTCTTATCATTTTTAGTAAGGAGCAATGGGGATGAGGAAGAGAGTGTGATGAATTTGCTCGTCAAAGTCGATAAGGGGGCCCACACATACATTTGCAGCGGCTAAAAGGTCTCTCCTAACCGCTGCGTATTTTAAACAGTCTAGTTCGCCGTCTTATCTGAAATGACATAGGCAGTTAGTTTTACGTCCGGCCCGATTTGCGTGGCTTCACTAAAAACAAGCGGCAACGCATCAGCCATTTTGCCAATGCCGCTTCCTTCTAAAAAGGTTGGCGCCAATGCGCCGCCAATGAGCTTTGGCGCCACATAGACGATTAGTTTTTGCACAAGCTGGGCTTCAAGAAAAGCGGCATTCAACGTTCCCCCTGCTTCGAGAAGGGCAGAGGAAATCGACTCTTTGTACAAATACGCCATCATTTCCTTGAGATCGACTTTCGTTGTCCCGCTCGTTTGTACGAGGCGGACGCCGGCCTTTTCCAGCCGCTCCTGCTTCTCTGGCAAATGCTTAGGTTCCGCTGCCGTAAAAATCCATGTCGGGGCAAGGCCATCTGTCGTTACAATTGAATCGACAGGTGTGCGCAAATGGGAGTCAACAATCACTCGGATCGGGTTGCGACCATTGGCAATTCGCGCCGTCAATGAAGGGTTGTCTTTTAAAACAGTGTCAACACCAACGATAATCGCTTGGTTTTCTGTACGCAGGCGGTGGACATCTTGGCGCGCTTCACTGGAAGTAATCCATTTGCTGTCGCCTGATTTTGCAGCAATCTTTCCATCCATTGAGACAGCTGCTTTTAGCGTCACGTATGGCATACGATGGACAATCGAGTAATTAAACACGTCGTTTAACTGCACCGCTTCTTTTTCCAAGATGCCGGTTTGAACATAGACGCCGCCTTCCTCAAGGATACGTACGCCATTACCAGAGACCAAGGGATTTGGATCAAGGGTAGCAATTATCACTTCCTTGACGCCAGCTTCCACTAACGCGACAGCGCAAGGACCTGTCCGCCCTGTATGGGAACAAGGCTCTAGCGTAACATAAGCAGTGCTGCCTTTCGCTTCAGAGCCAGCCATGCGCAACGCGTTTATTTCTGCATGGGCTTCCCCAGCTTTCAAATGGGCGCCCACGCCAATAATCCGTCCTTCTTTTACAAGCACGCAGCCGACAAGAGGATTTGGGTCTGTTTGCCCCTTCATTGCTTTAGCGTTGTCTAGTGCTAATCTCATATAACGTTCATGCATTCGATCAAATCCTTTCAATAGAGGCCATTCTGCCCGGTGCGTGGAATAGGTAAAAAGAAACGAGGCCCGTTTTGCCCGCGTACAAAGCTACATACAACAGATTCCCATTAAATCAAGCAATCGTAAAATTACTTCCATAGTAGGCTAAACCTAATTTACTTGCAACGCTTTGAGAGGAATGGTTTTCCGCTAACGTGCTATATAATGGCAAACAACCCAACTTCCGTACAGCGATCGCCCAGGCAGCAACAACGGCAGGCGCAAACCCATTTCCGCGATATTCCTTTAATGTTTCGATTCCCGCTTCATGCGCGAAATTGGTAATACAAACGCTTTGGCAGATGGAAACGGCTATATTTTGATGGACAAGGGCAACGCAAGGTTGAGACACATCTAATTCAGGAATAGCCACTCAAAATCACGTGGCAACCAGTTAGTAGCATTTTCACGCGTGAGGCTTTTGACTTGCAGTGAGGAAGTGACGATTCTAGGGACAAAATAGCACGGTCCCATTGTATATTGTTGCCCATGAAGGAGAGCCATGTATTCTGCAAAGTACTTTGGCTTTGCTGGGAACTCACTTATGGAGGGCTCTTCTAAAGACAACTCTTGTAAACGCTTAGCAGTCTTGTCTGCTACATCATAGCGAAATCGGCAAACGGCCTTACCGTCAATCGTTCGGCCTAAGAAAAATGTAGGAGCGGGATCAATTGGATCCAAATTTTCGTTTATTGTTAACAGCCGTGAATGTTGATCGTGGACAAACAACGCTTCAACATGATACTCCATCAATTTGTTAGCAGTGTTTTTCCAGTTTGCTTCATACAAGTCGTCCAATTGGTTCATTGAAGATGGATCCTCTCTGTTTGATTGAATAAAAGGATAAATAAAAAGATGGGTCAATTAAAACAGTGGGAATGCTGAATAGCTTCTATGATTCCGATACATAACAAATTTTACTCAGACTCGTCTAGACGCAATAATTCCTTTATGCGCTTCGAGTCATTTTTAGAGACTGAATAATACTGATCTTCTTCAATACCCCGACGAAAAGTGATAGTAGAATTATTTTCAAACCAAAGATAGACCATCATCACCATCGTCGAGTTATCCCAGTTATTTATATGGATCACACTATTAGGATATCCCTCTGTAGAGGCCGGCTCTTCGCTAATAGCCGACTCATGAATAATGGTCTTAAACTCATTAATTGTGTCTGGGTCTTTGATTGTCTTCTCCTCGTTAAAAACAATTTGATCATCACTTTGGTAAGAACCGATTAACAACTCCTCGCCGTTTGAACACCCGGACATAGACATAAAAAATACCACTGCTAAAAGAGCGCTAATCTTCCAATGCATAACGACCCTCCTTTTATTAAAATAATACAATATAATCATCCACTTGGAAGTAGTTAGAAGAAAAAGAATAAGAAATGCTATCCTATTTTGGTGAATATGGGTTTGAAGGGGGCTGTGTTGCTATTTGTCTTTCTAAAGAGCATTTTAATTTACGCTTTTGTAGTCGGAATAGTTCCCGTGTCTTCTTTCTTACTGGGAAGGAACGGAGGAAAGATAGTTAGGAGAAGAATAAACGAGGAGGTGAATTGAAGTGGCGGAACACTAGTCTACATAGACAGAGTAAAAGGAACAGCGCACCGTTTCTCTGCACCATTCCTTTTCACAAAAGGCCAGGCCCTCTGTTTGACAAACGCTCAGTAAGCCGGTCCATTGCGTCTTGGTCCATTTCTGTATGAATGTCGTACTTTTGTTTATGGTAATCAGCGACAGTGTTCCCTAACGTTGCAGTATGGAGGAAAATGGCATTACGAACAAACAATCCTTTTGTTTGCTCGGAGGAAATCTGGAATTCAAGGCGTTCCCTCAAACGATCAGCAAACTTGCCTTCTTGCCCTTCAAGGCATGTTAACGCATGGATAAGTTGGTCGGTGCCTGTCTCCATTTGTTCTTGGGCACGGTTAGGCTGTCGCCGTACATCTTCTTCAAAGCCACTTTGATTAAAAGGAAAGCGGTGGGTGCCCACATTCGGATTCAGCCAATCAAACAACGATATTCCCCCTCACTTAATTGATTGGGCCAATGCTTCATCAGCCGCAAACAATCCACGCAAATTTTCTTTGTAGTCAAGCACCAATTGTTCCAGCTCGCGCATATCCAACTCATACATTTCAATGATTCCGTCGATTTGTTCAATCGCACTGGCGGGAACAGGATCAAACTCCTTCCGGAAAGTCACCCCTGTTGGCTTGCGGATGGCATCCTTGGAATACGTATGGCCTGCTTCTTGCAAAAACGCTCGCCAATTCGCTTCTTTATTGCTCATCATGCCTTCGACCCGTTCCCGTTGTTCAAACACCCGTTCATGAAGTTCCATATTACGGTAGTGGTAAAGAAGACCAAGAGCCTCGCGCTTTTGTTCCAGTGCCCCTTCCATGGCCTGCAACGCGTTAACAAGACTGTCTTCATCAACCAAAATGTGTGTGCCTGTCCCAGGCTCAAGTCGATACGTAACTCGTTGTTGGCCAGGCTGGTCATACAGTTCAATTAATGCCTGGATGCTGTGCAAGTCAAATTGCTCCTTGGCATTGATCACAGCAAGCACTTTTTCATAGACGGCTGTATTTTTTAAGGCCCATAACCCGCCGACGATATGGCCGAGTCCTACCTCCTCTTTCAGGCGCTCTTTTACAGATTCAGGCATGCCTGAAAGTGCTGCCCACGGATTGTCTTTAGCTGTGCCGATTAATTCCGAAAGCTCGGCAACCGTCATTTCCTCGCCAATGATCGTGATAAATTGCAAAAGATGATTGATATTGGCGTTATAGGCAACCCGATCTAAATCTGCATTTATGCCAAGTCCAAGAGAAACAAACGTACCAAACATAGGGGGTCTGGAAAATACCTCCGTTAATCCAGGCCACGGCGTCCTTGGCGTCAGCACATCAGGAAATTCAGGCGTTTCCATATCGCCTAAGTAATGAATGGCTGCCCCTGGATAAAACGTATACGGAATCGATTGTGCGTAAAGAGGCTCCCCTTTCACGCGTGTATGGCTAATAGTGTTCGCTTCAGCGGCATAAAAATCGCGAGCAAGAAGAACAAGCTCTTCTTGGGGGATGTCGGAGATGTTTGTTGTTCCTATATTTTGCATAACATGGTCTTTAAAGTATTCATCAAGCCTAGCAAGTTGCTTTAGGTTAACGGGCGCATCATTCAGACCGCGCACATCATCAAAGTTTTTTTCAATTAAGGCGACACTAACGATTAAATGGCCTCCAAGGGAATGGCCATCACCGTAGCGTGTAATTTCGTCACCATTTGTCTTTTTGGCAATATCTGATTCAACCCTGTTATAAAAGCGGCGAGCATCATCGATTTGCTCATCTGAAACACCTGCAACAACACCGAAAGCATCGTAAATGACATCTTCGGGTGCGTCGAGGTCAACTTCAGTGCCGCGAAAAATGTAGTAAACGTCGTTAATGCCTTTTTCTTCGTTGTGGTGGTGGATCGCAGCGCCGTCAAAGCCAGACTCGTTGCCGATAGGGGAGTCAATATTTTTGCCGCTGCTTTTATATATCGTAATGTCGTTGTAGTCGATGTCAGTAATGTTATAGGAATGGAGCACTTGTTTAAAGGAGTCAATATCTAATTGCTTTCCGTTTTCATACTGGAGAGCGGTAATAGAATTGCGGGTGTGGTCCTCAAGACCCATCTAAATTCACCTACTTTTGGAAACGAATGCTTTGGATAATAGTATCGAAAAAACTGCTTTCTTGCTCATTGTTGATGGCACAGTCTTTTTCATCTTTGCAAAATATACCATACTTAACAACAATAAATTGTTTGTAATCCAGACTTTGAACCAAGGCAAAATACCGATTAGCAGGGTGTGTTTCCGGGTCATAGATAACCCCTTTTTTATCTTCCAATGTTAGATAGGATGAGCCGTAATAAATGATTGTTTCTTCAGTTTGAAGTTTTTCATGCTGGTCCTTGAATCCAAGATCCTTTAGTAAAATTGCTAATTCTAATTCGCCGTCATACTCCGTCATATTGTCACGGTATTTTAACTGAATAAATCCCGAGAATCCATTTTCATTTAAACGTCTTTGATCTTCATAAAAATCGAGAAATTCAAAATGGTCTTTGCTCTCGTACAGGGTAGGATCATCTTCAATGTAATACCCCGCAGGAAACCACATGGAAAAGTTGTTTTTTTCTGACCTGAAATAATGGAACCCTTCGTCTGTTTCAACATCTGGGTCAAGAAAGCTACTTGTAAAATCATCTGTTAAGGCAATATCGTCTGAACCGTTGAGTGCGAACCCCATGGCCACCCCTCCTCCTAATACAATCAAGACAACGATCGGAATCCAAATGCTTTTTTTCATCATCTATCCCACCTTCGCTCTCGCCATGTGGTGCTTAGTTTTATCATAGAAAAGACAAAGGGAAAATTCCACTAGTACCTGCAATAAATGGGAGAAAGGCACTTTGTGCGTAGTGAAATAGTCTTGATTTTTGAGCGTGTTGTTAAAAAAGGAGTTAGTGTTTAGGAGGGGAAAGCAACTGAGTGTGATGGGGAAGTTTTGTGTCGCATTCTAACCGTGGGATTGCCAAGGTTGGTCTCATGGCCCGTCTCTTTTTCACCTACTTTTTGAAGCGAATGTTTTGAATACGGTTCATTATTGTCCGTCATTATGGGCGGTGGGCTATCCCTTTTCAACTAACGGCCTTTGTTTAGAGATGATCTCCTTTTAAAAGAGTTATAGGGGTCTTCAGAATATATAGTGGACTAATGGATTAATTAAACTAATATATCAGAAATAGTTTTAAAAAATAACTTGAAAAATATTTTAAATCGAATTACTTTATCTAAGAAAGGAGAATTAAAATATGAAAATAACTATTGAAGAAGTACCTGAATCCAGGATTGCTTATTTCCGAAATGTTGGGGAGTATGGTGAAAAGCAAAACAAAAAATTAATGGAGAATTTTAAAAAGTGGGCAAAATTAAATGGTGTGTTTGATGATTCTATAATTTTAGGCATACCGCAAGATAACCCAGAGATTACGCCTAAAGAGGAATGTCGTTATGATGTTTGCGTTGTTATAAATAAAGGTTTTAATGTGGAAAAACCAGCTCATATTGGAGAATTTTCTGGTGGGAAATACGCTGTTTTTTTGCTTGACCATACAAAAGAGGCAGTCAGTGAATTTTGGGGCAATATTTTTTCTGAGATAGAAAGAAATAATCTATCAATAAGAGAACAACCAATTATAGAAAGATATACTTCACAAATGATTGATAATCATTTGTGTGAAATATTAGTTCCTATACAGTAACGAAGCAGGGACATTTCCTACCTTCTATTTAAAGGACGAACAACTGACACACCTACTATGTATTTCAGATCTAACTGCAGGAACCACCATAAGAAAATGACACAGATATGATGTTTAAATGTTATAACTTTAATATCCTATTAATTTTGAAATTTATTTAAATTGGATCTACAAAAAGCGAAAAGAAGGGTTGCGGTTAGGAGACATTTACTGTATCATGTAAAACAATTTAATGTTATCGTTTGATTTTTTAAAAGCACTGATAAGGACATGAGTTACTTTTTACGGTTTCCAGAGAGGGAAGGAGAGCTGAAATCTTCCTAACGCAGGAGAGTAACTTACCACCTTTGAGCTGTATTGGAGAATGAAGTACCCAATACCGTCTATGCTACGTTACAGCACCAGAGCCGTAAGTTCTTTTTACTTATGGGAAATTGGGTGGAACCACGGGTAGAACGCACTCGTCCCTTCTTGGGGGATGAGTGCGTTTTTGTTTTTACAAAATTACAAAGCAAAAGCGATGAAAAGGACAGGAATTATTTTTACGGTTTTCAGAGAGGGAAGGGTAAGCTGTGATCTTCCTAGCTTAGGAAAATAATTTACCACCTTTGAGCTGTATTGGGGAACTTAGTATCTAATACCGTTTATGCTACGTTACAGCACCAAAGCCATAAGCTTTTCTTTTTAGCTTATGGGAAATTGGGTGGAACCACGGGTAGAACGCACTCGTCCCTTCTTGAGGGATGAGTGTTTTTTTATTTTATTTACTTTAAAAGGAGTGTTTCTTGTTATGAGTGAACCATTAATAGCTATTCAATTTCCAGATGGAAAGAGCAAGCAATTTCCGCAAGGTGTAACACTAGCTGAGCTTGCACAATCCATTAGTCCGAGTCTTTACAAAAAGACGATTGTTGGATGTATAAATGGTGTGCCTTCCGATTTAGCACATCCAATCACAGAAAACGCTCATATTTCCTTGTATGATGTGGCTTCAAAAGAAGGAATAGAAGTGCTTCGTCATTCAACAGCCCACTTATTGGCACATGCATTAAAGCGATTATACCCGGCTGTTCATTTAGGAGTGGGTCCTGTCATCGGAGATGGATTTTTTTATGATGTTGCGTTGGACCAACCGATTACCGTGGGTGATTTGCCAAAAATTGAACAGATGATGAAGCAAATCATCAAAGAGAACATGGAGATAACACGTAAGGAAGTTACGCGCGAAAAAGCTAAACAGTTGTTCAAACAGGACCCTTTAAAACTTGAGTTGCTTGAAGATATACCGCCAGATGAAACAGTGACTGTGTACGAACAAGGTGATTTTTATGATTTATGTCGTGGTCCTCATATACCTTCAACAGGCAAAATCAAGCATTTTAAGTTAACGAAAGTGTCTGGTGCATATTGGCGGGGCAATAGCGATAATCAAATGCTTCAACGTATTTACGGTGTTGCGTTTGCGACAAAAGATGAGTTACAAGATTATTTTGCCTTTCTAGAGGAAGCTGAAAAGAGAAATCACCGTAAGCTTGGAAAAGAGCTGGAATTGTTCATGTTCTCAGAAGAAGCTCCAGGAATGCCTTTCTATCTTGCCAATGGTCAAATTATCCGAAATGAGCTTGAATCTTTTTTGCGAAATCTTCAAGCCAAATACGACTATAAAGAAGTTCGCACGCCGATCATGATGAATCAACGGCTATGGGAACAATCTGGTCACTGGGATCACTACAAAGAGAATATGTATTTTACACAAGTGGATGAGCAACAATTTGCGCTAAAACCGATGAATTGCCCTGGCCATATGCTCATTTTTAAAAACGGGCTGCATTCGTACCGAGATTTACCAATTCGCATGGCAGAGTTTGGTCAAGTGCATCGTCATGAATTCAGTGGTGCCTTGAATGGTTTATTGCGTGTCCGTACATTTTGCCAAGATGATGCCCACATTTTCGTAACACCGCAACAAATTGAAGAGGAAATCACACTTGCATTAAAAATAATCGACCATGTCTACCAAGTATTTGGGTTTAAGTACGAAATTGAATTATCGACACGTCCAGATGATTTTATGGGGAGTGAAGACCTTTGGGAGCAGGCTGAAACTGCTTTAGAGAATGTACTGCAAAAACTTAATTATGCTTATAAAGTCAATGAAGGCGATGGGGCGTTTTATGGTCCGAAAATTGATATTCACATTAAAGATGCCATTCAACGCAGCCACCAATGCGCCACGGTTCAACTTGATTTCCAACTACCTGAAAAGTTTGATTTATCCTATATAGATAAACAAAACGAAAAAAAGCGTCCAGTTGTTATTCACCGAGCTGTATTTGGTTCAATTGACCGTTTTTTAGGAATTTTAATCGAACATTTTGCAGGTGCTTTTCCTGTTTGGCTTGCGCCGGTACAAGTACAAATTGTCCCTGTTTCCCACGTTCACTTGGACTATTGTTTAACGATACAATCAGAACTGAAACAAGTAGGGGTAAGGGTAAACATGGATGAAAGTGATGAAAAACTAGGTTACAAAATTAGAAAAGCACAAATGCAAAAAATCCCTTATACAATCGTGCTAGGTGACAACGAATTAAAAGAAGAAACAGTCACGGTTAGACAGTACGGGAAACCGGAAACAGAAAGGGTTCCTTTTGAATATTTTAAAGAGAAACTTGTGCGACAGATTAAAGAACGGAGCATTTAATAAGAATTATTAAGACTCAGGGCCGCAACAGCATGTTAACAACCGTTCCTGCTATTAGCCTTTCAGGAGGGGATACCAGGTAATTGTGGGGTATAGCCAACATGAAATGGCTGTACCCTTTGTGAAGAAAATATATAGTGATCTTTTATTCAAACCAAGATAAAGTTTCTACTCAACCGAGTTTGCTCGCTCCATGATTTCCTGGACGATCGCACTTTTCGCATCAGCATAATGTTGTACGTGGCGCCATTGACGTTGAGCAAGGTGGCGTTTGACGCTTGCGTACTTATCCCGGTCGGCATTGTTGCTTCGGAGCCAATCACGGAAACGCAACATTCTATTGACTTCAGAAGCGCCTTTGCTGAATACATGCAGGTTGATGTCTGTGTCTGGCCCTTTCAACAAGCGATGTTCAAACCATTCAGGTTCCCGAATGCGTAGTGTGTAACCAGCTTTTTCTAAGTCCGGGACATAAGTCGTCTCGTTAGCGGAATCGATGACAACTAGTAGTATATCAATGATAGGCTTGGCACAAAGGCCTGGAACCGAAGTTGAGCCAACATGTTCGAGTTGCAATGCCTTGTTTCCGAGCACAGAACGAATTCGGGTAGCCTCTCGATCGAATTGATTAGGCCACTCTGGATCATACTCTAGGAGGGTAACGGGCGCATTGTGGGGTTTACGCTCACCAACTGTGACCTTTTGAAGATCTTCATCACTTTTACGTGGCGGGTTTGAATGACTCTGCATGAGATCACTCCCTAGTTATCAGTTTAGCATTTCATCTTACCATAACGGTTGAAAAAAGTTGAGCCGTTATTCTCCTTCAATTTCGCCGGCCAGTTCGTAATAGCGGTAAAAAAGTCCGTACCATCTTTGATTGTTAACGCGTGTTTGCAAAATAATCTGAGTGGTACAGTCGGGGCCAGCTGTATGAGTGGGTTTCGAGTTTTCATTGACAATAAAAATGAAGGCTTGACTCTCACGTTACGTAATACTTCACACTTTGAATGATCAAAACGTAGAGGTGAAACGATATGAACATTCAAGCACTGCGCTCAGACCACATTTACCGCCAAGTTATGCAAGTTCCGCTAGCAGAGAAAACAGAGTTATACCGGGAAGAGATGCTGGCTCCGTTCATGAAAAAATGGGAGACTCAGCATGTTCCATATAAGGCTGCTGATCCAGGCGGTTTTGACGTGATGACAATCAATAATTTCATATTCCGTGCGCCGGAAGAGATAACGCCTGAGATTTCCACGGAACTCGAACTTATATCGTCCGATGCATTCTGGCAGGAATGCGAAGCAGTTGTAGCCCGGAGCCTGGGCCAATTTACAGAAAACGGCGTGAAACTCCCGGTATCCGAGTACTTGTTCACCGTTCTTCTAGGCAACCCGAAGAGCCAGTCTTTGTTGCTAAACGAGGGGTACAGCGGCGACGGGGGAATTCCCGGATACATTTTGTGCACATTGCTTCCAAATGCTTATACGCTGCCCCGCATGAAGGCAGCACTGGCGCATGAAGTCAATCATAACGTACGTTACCAGTATATCCAGTGGGACCACACTGTTACCCTAGGCGAGTTGATCGTTAGCGAAGGGCTGGCGGAAAATTTTGCAACACTGCTGTACGGGGAGGAGCTTCTCGGCCCTTGGGTGTCGAAGACAGGCGCCGAAACATTAAATCGCCAGATCAAACCTGTATTGAAGGAACAGCTGGATGTAACGGGGTTTGACCAAATTGCTCCGTATTTGTACGGCGACGAATTGGCGAAGCTTCAGAATTTCACGCCAGTCGGCATGCCTTATAGCGCGGGTTATGCTTGCGGATATTATTTAGTACAATACTATCTAAAGAAGACGGGAAAATCGATCGTCGAAGCGACCATCACCCCAGCCGATCAAATCCTGGACGAAGTCAGGGGATACTGGAATGAAACAACGATTATTAGCGGTTAAAGACATCGTGCACATCACCGGCATTACCACCAGAACCTTACATTATTATGACGAGATCGAGCTGTTGAAGCCCACGTTCGTCGCCGACAACGGCTATCGCTATTACGATCAGGAAGGCTTGGCTAAACTGCAGACGATTTTGTTCCTGAAGGAAATGGATGTGCCTCTGAAAGAGATTGCAGCTATCTTGAAGCTTCCGCTTGAGGAGCAACGCGAAGTATTAAAGCAGCACAACGATACGTTACGTTTGAAAAAACAGCGCTTAGAGCGGATCTCCACGGCATTGGAAGAGTTTGTGGCTGGAAAGGATGTTTACCATCTAAGCATTTTCAATGATTCTGCGATTTTGCCCTTGCCAGAGCAATATGACCGAGAAGCGAGGTGGCGCTACGGTGAGACGGAGGCTTACCAATCCTTTGAGAAGAAGCTGCAAGAACTGTCTCCCATCGACAAAGAACGCCAGTGGCACCAGATGGAGGGCGTGTTCCGAAAAATTGCCGCCTGCATGCATTTCCAGCCGGATGCGGTGGAAGTACAGCAACTCGTCGATGAGTGGCGGGGAATCCTCGAGCAGTCGATGCCATGCGACGGGCACTTATTAATGTGCATCGCCAACACGTACCAAGCCGATGCCCGATTCAAGCAGTATTTTAATTCGTTCAGTGAGCAAGGAGATTTAGCAGCATTCATGCATGAGGCGGTTATGTATTATGTGCAGGGATTGGGTGAAAGTAAGAGAGAGAAGTGAGATGTGGCGGTATATGGAAAAGACAGATCGAATGAATGATAGAGTAGATAGTTCAAAGTCCGATAAAAAGCATATTCTGCCTTGGGCCAACCTGAAAGGGTTGGAAAAAACCTAGTGTAGGCGGTGCCTGTTTTGGCGACGAGGAACTAGAAAAAATGAGCGACCTGGAGTTGGGAGGAAAACCCCTCCAGCTCCAAAGTCAGTCGGTCTGGACATGCCTATCCAGGCTTAGACAAGTGTTGATTCTCTATGAGCACTTGCGAAACAGATCCAGAGGTTTCATTTACTAAGAGACTTCCCTCAGTTTTAGATGGTCAGGTGATAAATTTTATACTGCTACTAGATTTAAATAGATCTTCCTAAACGCTTTAAATTGGTTCTTTTTCTGTCTTCAAATTACCACCATTTGTATCCGTGTGTATTTACTAATTGATTTGCTGCTTCTGGTCCATTGGACCCTGCTGGATATAGATGAAGGGGGATGGCATTAGTCTCAAAATTCTCGATGACTGGTTGAACGGCTCGCCAAGCTAGTTCTACTTCATTCCAGTGTGTAAAGTAAAAGGGATTGCCCTTTATTGCATCGGCAAGCAAATATTCGTAAGCCTCTGGGATCTCTCTATCACTGGATGAAAAATTAATCTGAATGGGCTCTAACTCACCTGTTAGTGGGTGTTTGCTGTTCAATTGAAGAGTGACACCATCATTCGGGTTGATCCTAATAATGAGGAGGTTTGGTTCTCCTTCATTCGTCTTCCCAATCAAGTTTTTAAATTCAACGACAATCTTCGTCTCTTTTTTATTGAGTCGCTTGCCCGTGCGAATAAAGAAAGGGACGCCTTCCCACAAAGGGGTTTGAATGGTAAGTCGAGCAGCAACAAATGTATCAACCGTTGAGAATGAATCGACGCCTGCTTCTTCTCTATAGCCTGTAATGACGGAATGATGATCTACATCTAATCGTGAGTACTGTCCCCGGACCACATCACGCTCTGGTATGATTTGAATGGCTTTCATTAAGTTAATCTTTTCACTTCGCAGTTTAGCTGCGTCTTCTCTCTCGGCCATTTGGACAGCCGTCATCATCACTAATTGCAGCATGTGATTTTGCACCATATCGCGGAGCGCGCCAGTTTGCTCATAATACGCAGCTCTTGACCCAACTCCTACCGTCTCGTTCGCGGTAATCTGCACATTCGAAATCATGTCTTTTCGCCAGATTGACTGCAAGATCGGATTGACGGAGATAAGTGTTTCAAGATTTTGAACCATCGGCTTCCCGAGATAGTGGTCAATCCGGAAAATCTCCTCCTCACTAAACGCTTGCTGAACAATGTTGTTTAATTGCCGAGCCGATTGAAGGTCATGACCAAATGGTTTTTCAATCATGACTCTTTTCCATCCCTTGGTGTTTGCTAAGCCACTTTGTTTGATGTTTGTTGTAATTACATCAAACAATTCAGGAGCCACCGATAAGTAAAAGATTCGATTTTCTTGAAGCTTATTTTTCGATTCTAATCGTCGTACATGAGTGGATAGCTCCTGGTAGCTAGCTTCTTTCGTCAGATCCAAGCTGATATATGAGAACTGTTTTACAAATGCCAACTTCTGTCGCTTATCATCGGTTGAATGTCTTGAAAATTTATATAGAGAATCAATGATGTTTGCTTGATACGCTTCTTTTGAGAGCGGCTCTCTCCCAACACCTATAATAGTAAACGATGCTGGAAGCTTCTTGTCCATATAAAGATTAAAGAGGGCTGGATAAATTTTTCGATTTGCCAAATCTCCAGTTGCTCCAAATAAAATAAATGATGTGGATTCCATCTAAAACGCATCCTTTGTCGTAAAAAATAGATTCACCTTGCCTGTCTGGACTTAGTATAGTCCTCGTGTTCAGATCCTGTAAGTACGCACTTTTTTTGCAGATAGTGTGCAATTTCTTACTATGTGTGTTAAAGGGAACGACAAAAAAGCCGTTCTCCTTAATTAAGAAGAACAGCTACAAATCGGTTGCTAACAATCATTCTTTTTCTAATACATTCTCGATGTAATCCCTGCCCCATTCATACATCGCATCTAATATAGGCATTAAACTTCTTCCGTGCTCAGTAAGGGAATATTCAACCTTAGGTGGAACAACAGGATACACTTCACGGTGAAGAATTTGATGATCCTCTAGTTCGCGCAGTTGATTCACTAGCATTCGTTGGGTTATTCCAGGCATCAGGGCTTTCAGCTCTCCAAAGCGTTTAGTCCCTTCTTTGCCTAAATGCCAAAGAATCAACATTTTCCATTTTCCTCCAATGACTGATAGAGTCAGCTCTTTTTCACAATTAAATGTTCGTTCTCCTAGATTAGGCATAGCGTTCATCCCTTTAACGATTAGTCAAAGTATACTTTTATACACTATATGTGTTAAATGTGCGTACTTTCAAACTTAATGTGTACTTAGTATAATGGCATCCAGGCAGCGAAGTAAATAGTCTAACCGAAATTGGCAAGACTAGGTACGCTCTGTCAAATCACATTTACTAAGGGAGATTGTGCACATGAAATTACAATTAGCATTAGATCTTGTTAACATACCGGAAGCGATTGAGCTTGTAGCGGAAGTTCAAGATTCTATTGATGTAGTAGAAATTGGAACGCCAATCATTAATAGCTTAGGTCACGAAGCTGTACGTGCAATGAAAAAGGCTTATCCAAACTTAACAGTCCTGGCAGACGTGAAAATCATGGATGCTGCTGGATATGAAGTACAACAAGCATCAGCTGCTGGAGCTGACATCGTAACGATTCTAGGTGCAGCAGAAGATAGCTCCATCCGTGGTGCTGTTGAAGCAGCTAAAGAAGAAGGAAAAGAAATCCTAGTTGATATGATTGCCGTGAAGGACATCGAAACACGTGCAAAAGAATTGGATCAGCTCGGAGTAGACTATATCTGCGTTCATACTGGATATGATCTTCAAGCAGAAGGAAAAGATTCTTTCGAAGATCTTCGCAAAATTAAAACTGTCGTTAAAAATGCAAAAACAGCGATCGCTGGCGGTATCAAGCTTGAGACTCTTCCAGAAGTAATCAAAGCTCAACCAGACCTTGTCATTGTTGGGGGCGGCATTACGTCTAAAGAAGATAAGAAAACAGCTGCACAAGAAATCAAAGCACTTATCAACCAAGGGTAACCATGAACACCACTGAGTATCTTAAGGCGATTATTCAGGAGCTCCATGGAACGGTGCAAGCCATCTCTGAGACGGAGGCTGACCAGCTAGTCGAAGCCATTTTTAAAGCGAAAAAAGTCTTTGTAACGGGGGCTGGTCGTTCTGGCTTTATGGGCAAATCGTTTGTCATGCGCATGATGCATATGGGCATTGATGCTTATGCAGTCGGGGAGACAGTGACAGCGAATCTTGAAGAAGGTGACCTACTGATAGTTGGGACCGGCTCAGGAGAAACGAAGACCTTGATTCCAATCATAGAAAAAGCGAAAAGTTTGGGCGGTGCAGTCGCTGCAGTGACACTATCTCCAGAATCTACGATTGGAAAACTTGCAGATTTAAAGGTGATCCTACCAGGAGCACCAAAGGATCGAGAAGAAGACAGCCAATACGAAACCATTCAACCAATGGGCTCACTTTTTGAACAAACCTCTCTTCTTTTCTATGATGCAGTGATTTTGCGTTTTATGGAGAAACGAGAGCTGAACTCAAAGCAAATGTATGGCAAGCACGCCAATCTAGAATAAGAGAAGAAAACAAGCACCTTCGCGTTCACTGCAATGTAGAGTCGAAATCGAAGGTGTTTTTCTCTCCATTGGATACCTAGGCCATTTCCAAACGATCATCGTATGATCTCGCTACCAACCACCGCTTAACATCTTTCTTTTAACGCCAATGATCAAACAAACCGGTTTCCCTGTCCTCATCGCTCCCTTAGTCTTTTTCTTGTTGTCCTGTAATAAAAGCAAGGGCCTGTTGATGAAGTGTATAGGAGACGGGTGTCTGTTCATTGATTTCGCCGTCGCTGTCGACATCGAGCGTTTGGCGGCATGTGAGCGTAAATTGATTGAGTTCGAGTGCTTCGATCCCTTCTGCGTCGTTAAGCCAATTTTCATCGGTGAAAGCGTGGCTGTACATATTTTTTAAGAGCGTGAAGCCTGCCTCTTTGACAATAAACAGATGAAGTTTGCCGTCTGATAGGGAGATGTCTTTTAAGAATAGGCCGATTGTGCCAATGTATTGGCCGTTCATCGCTAAGATCATAACGGCATCGCCGCTATATGTTTCTCCTTTTGCTGTTGTGATCGTGTACGAAAATGGTTTTGGTTCTTTGATCGATCGAATTGCGCTGATAATATACCCAAGTTTTCCAAAACGTGCTTTTGTTTCTGCTTCTATTTCTTTTGAAGCCTCGACAATCATGCCTACTCCAGAAAAGTTGGCAAAGTAGCTGTCGTTTTGTTGGCCGATGTCAATCGCAACAGTTGTGCCGTTTACAGCTGCCGTGAGGGCGTCGTCTACTGTAGGAATTTGCAAGCCTCTAGCCAAGTCATTGCACGTGCCAGCTGGCACAATTGCCACAGTTGGTTGGTTGTTTCCTGCCATCAACCCGTTGACGCATTCATGGACGGTGCCGTCGCCGCCAACAATGATCAATAGTTCGATGTCCTCAGGCAACTGTTTGCATCGTTGTTTTGCTTCGCCTGGCGCTTGCGTCTGGATCAATGTCAGCTCTATTACTTCAGGGGCGAGTGTTGCCAATGTTTGTTGCAGCAGTTCGTTGACGTCTCCTTGCCCTGCGTTCCTATTGTAGAGCAGAATGGCTTTTTCGTAACGGGGCATGCCATGTCCACCTTTCAGCTTAAGATCACTTTCCAATTGGCAACGAAGGAATCGTTTTCCATGCTTTGTCATACATGTACCCGTTTTTTAGCATTTTAGTCTGTATTTGCACTGTTTTTCTTTTGGATGAAAAAGTTTCCTTGGAAACGACTGCAATAAAACACATGGCGAATGTCGTGAATGCCCTCCTTGCGCAATGCTTGGTGAACCTCTTCTTCAGGAATGTCGAGAATGTCTAAATGCTTATGTTGGAGGATGCCATCCATAATAAGCGGGAGTGAAAGGGGGCTGTTGTCGTCTTTTTTAAATACAGACAATGAACCAGATGACTCTAACAGCGCCCAATCCACTTCTTGAATGTCGGCAATGTCTTTATCACGCAACTGCATCATAATGTCATCGATATTGTAGTTTTGTTTCAACAAATTTTCCTCAATAAAAACGCCATCTCGTATTAACAGTACCGGTTTGCCATCAACGACGTCGCGGAAACGCTGATTTTTGACTTGTACATAGGAGAAAACACGGGATAACAATATGAGCAGCGCAATCGGTGTAAGGCCGCGAATGAGGGGCATTTTTGTATCTTCAATTAAAATGACAGCTAGCTCTGCGACCATGATCGTAATAATGATATCAAGGACGCTGACTTCGCCGACGTCCTTTTTGCCTGTTAAGCGGAAAAAAAGCAGGACTGCAACAAACATAATGATCGTTCGTCCTGAGATGGAAATGAGCTCTTCCACTTTCTATCACCTCAGATTCAGTATTGGCGAAAGCGGACGAAGGTAAACGTGAACCTTTTTCTTGAACCAGTCTACAAAAACAGGGACAATGAACAAAAGGCAAATGGAGGGGATGTTATGCGTTTACTGCGAATGGACGAACTATCAGCAAGAGACCGCTACCGCTGGATGAGCGGGGCCATTGTGCCTCGCCCGATCGCGTTGGTCACGACGCTAACGGAAAAAGGAGGCGTGGTTAATGCCGCACCATTCAGCTTTTTTACGATGCTTGCTAGCGATCCGCCGCTTTTGTCCATTGCTGTAGGCAGGCGTGAGGGGCAAATGAAAGATACGGCGCGTAATGCGGTGGCCATGGAAGAAATGGTGATTCATGTCGTCAGTGAAAAAATCGTCGCCGATATGAATGAGACAGCAGCAACGCTTGCGCCAGATGAGAGTGAGCTGGAACGGACGTCTTTTCATTTGACGGAAAGTGTTACGGTCTCAGTGCCGGCAATTAAGGAAGCCCGTATTCGATTTGAGTGCAAGCTCGAATTCCACTTGCCGACCAAAAACGATGCGGGGGAGCTTTCATTTGATTTGCTTATTGCTCGTGTCTTGGCTATGCATATTGCAGAGGACGTTGTCGATCAAGAAGCGAATGGCGTCGACATGGACGCTCTTCAACCTGTTGCCCGATTAGCGGGACCGAACTATGCAGGGCTAGGCGCACGTTATTTCCTTAAGCGGCCAAAATAGCTTCGTAAAAGTCTGTGAAAGTAATGAAAAACAGATGAAAATGATGTATGGTCTGTTTTTTTTTGCGCAAATCCGTCATAATGAAGGAGCCGCGATCAGTGAAAGAGGAAATGCTTCCTAAAAATAACTGACGCACGACAAATGAGGATGGCGCATATATAGCTCATATAGGCGTCCGTCATTTTTTTGAAATGATTAGGTTAGAGGAAGATGATGATGAAACGATATATTGAAGTATGCAAGCCTTTATGGACGTTATTACCAGAAGGAACGATTCATGAAAATGAGCGATTATGCAAACATACGTATACGCAAATGGGCGGCGCAGCCGATTTGTTTATTACGCCCCAATCGTATGAGGAAACGCAAACCGTTTTGAAATTTGCCCATGAACATCGGGTGCCTGTTACGTTGCTCGGCAATGGGTCGAATGTCATTGTAAAAGACGGGGGCATTCGTGGAATTACATTAAGTTTAAAAAAACTTAATACGATCACATGCACAGGAGCGGAGTTAGTTGCGCAGACGGGAGCGACGATTATTGAAGCGTCACGGAGAGCCCGTGATGCGGGGCTGACTGGGCTTGAGTTTGCTTGTGGCATTCCCGGCACGGTAGGTGGTGCTTTTTATATGAATGCCGGCGCTTATGGCGGACAGATCGCCGATGTGCTTGAAAGTGTATTGGTGTTAACAGAACAAGGGGAATTTAAAACGCTCTCGAAAGAAGAGTTTGATTTTGATTACCGCAAAAGTGTGTTCTCAGCAAAACGTTATATCGCCTTGGAGGGCACTTTCCGACTGCAAACAGGCGACAAGGCGCAAATACAAGCGAAGATGGATGAGTTGACGATTGCGCGTGAAACGAAACAACCACTCGAATACCCTTCATGTGGTAGCGTATTTAAGCGTCCGCCTGGCATGTTTGCCGGCAAGCTGATCCAAGACAGCGGCCTCCAAGGGACACGCATCGGCGGAGCGGAAGTGTCAAAAAAACATGCCGGCTTTATTGTCAATGTTGATAATGCGACTGCAACAGAGTATATGAGCCTTGTCCGCCATGTTCAGCAAACGGTAAAAGACAAGTTTGGCGTTGAGTTGGAAACCGAAGTGATTACAATTGGTGAAGACCTCGAAGAACCTGTTAGCGATTAGTTAATAGGTTTTTCGGTGCTGCCCGTTGTGTTAGAAGGGCTGCGCTGCTAACTAGTGCCAAATGTATGAATGTTTATTTTGCAATTCAAAACGGTTCTTGGTTAAATAAAAGAGGGGGTTGCCGGCCTGTTAGATCAGAAAGAAGGTTGGAGCAATGATTAAACGTTTTTTTTCCTATTATGTACCGCATAAAAAGTTGTTTTTTATTGACTTTTTCAGCGCCATTGTCGTCGCTGTTTTAGATTTGTTTTTTCCGATTGTCGTCCAATGGTTCATTAACACGCTTTTGCCACAACAAGAGTGGGACAAGGTCGTCTGGGTTTCAGGGGGGCTGTTGCTCACCTATTTAATCAGCGCGTACTTACAGTACAATGTCAATTTTCTTGGGCATAAACTCGGGATTCACATTGAGACGGACATGCGCCAAGACTTGTTTGAAAGCATCCAGCGCCAATCGTTCCGTTATTTTGACAATACGAAAACTGGCCATATTATTAGCCGCATTACAAATGACCTGTTTGACATTGGCGAATTAGCGCACCATGGCCCAGAGGACTTATTTATTGCGTTAATGACGTTTGTAGGTGCTTTTGGCATTATGTTTTATGTGAACCCGACGCTGGCTATTGTAGCACTCGTATTTGTACCGTTCCTGATTGCCTTGATTACTTATACCAATATTAAAATGAATCAGGCATGGTCGAAAATGTATGCGGAAATTGGCGATGTCAATGCCCGTGTAGAAGACAGCGTTTCTGGCATGCGTGTTGTCCAATCGTTTACGAACGAAGCCCATGAAGTTGAAGAGTTCCGTAAGAATAACCGCCGTTACCAGAAGGCAAAAGTAGGCGGCTACAAAGTAATGGGCTATACCTCTTCGGGCATCTTTTTAGCAACGCGACTGATGATTTTATCTGTGCTCCTTGTCGGTGCATGGCTGCTCTATACTAATTCCCTTGATGTTGGCGAGTTTGTTCTCTTCATTCTCTACATCAACATTTTGTTCAAGCCGATTGAGAAAATTAGTGCGATTTTAGAGCTTTATCCAAAAGGGATGGCCGGCTTTAAACGTTTCACTGAAGTCCTTGATACAGAAGTAGATATTGAGGACAAGCCAGACGCTAAAGTGGCGCCTGTGCTCAATGGCGATATTGAATTCCACAATGTCACGTTCAGTTATGAAAACAATCGGCCGGTTCTTAACGATCTCAATCTCTTTATCCCGGCTGGAAAAACGGTCGCCTTTGTTGGTCCGTCTGGCGCTGGGAAAACAACGATTAGCTCGCTCATTCCGCGCTTTTACGATGTAGACAGTGGCGCTATTACCATTAATGGCACCGACATTCGCGACATGACGAAGAAGTCCTTGCGTTCGCAAATTGGCATTGTCCAGCAAGATGTCTTTTTATTTAGCGGCACACTAAAAGAAAACATCCGCTATGGCAAACTGGATGCAAGCGACGAAGACATTTACCGCGCCGCCAAGTTGGCGAATTTGGACGGGCTCATCGAATCGCTGCCGGAAGGCTATGAAACGCAAATCGGCCAGCGCGGCTTGAAGTTGTCTGGTGGACAGAAACAGCGGATTGCGATTGCGCGCACATTCTTAAAAAATCCGCCTATCTTGATTTTAGACGAGGCGACTTCTGCATTAGATACAGAAACAGAAGCGCTTATTCAAGAATCATTGCAAGAGTTGGCGGCAGACCGGACAACGCTTGTTATCGCCCACCGACTAGCAACGATCCGCCATGCCGACCATATTGTCGTCGTCACGAAAGACGGCATTGCCGAGCAAGGGAATTACGAAGAACTAGTCGCCAAAAATGGCGTGTTTGCGACTTTAAACAATGTCCAGTTGACACATGTGTAAGCAGAGGGAACACCCCCTCTGCTTTTTTGCATAGTTTTACGTCTATTGGAAAAGCTAGGCTGGAATAAAAGGAAGGAGTTGGCTAACCAATGGATGAATCAAAAAAGTCGCCTTCGTTTGGAACCAATGTAACGGGGCAAGGCGATGCGCTTGATCAGCGCAAAGCCGCAAATGAAAAGGACGATACATTAACCACCCGTCAAGGGCATCCCGTGAAAGACAATCAAAATGTACGCACTGTCGGCAACCGCGGGCCTATGACGTTAGAGAATTACGATTTTTTGGAGAAAATTAGCCATTTCGACCGGGAGCGTATTCCCGAACGAGTTGTCCATGCCCGCGGTGCAGGAGCACACGGCTATTTTCAATCGTATGGAAAAGTAGGAGATGAACCAATTTCCAAATACACAAGAGCAAAAGTGTTTACAAACACGGAAGTGAAAACGCCTGTATTTGTCCGGTTTTCATCTGTTATACATGGCATCCATTCCCCCGAAACACTTCGTGATCCCCGCGGCTTTGCGGTGAAATTTTACACAGAAGACGGCAACTGGGACTTAGTTGGAAATAACTTGAAGATTTTCTTCATTCGCGATCCGCTAAAATTTCCAGATATGGTCCATGCGTTTAAACCGGATCCAGTAACGAACCGGCAAAGCATGGAACGGTTTTTTGATTTTGTCTCGCAAAGCCCAGAATCGACCCATATGATCACGTTTGTGTTCTCCCCGTGGGGCATTCCGGCAAACTACCGGAATATGCAAGGATCGGGTGTTCATGCGTATAAATGGGTCAACGAGGAAGGGAAAGCGATGCTTGTCAAATACCATTGGGAGCCTGTACAAGGAATCAAAAACTTGACCCAAAAAGAAGCAGAGCAAATTCAAGGAAAAAACTTCAACCACGCGACGCAAGATTTGTATGAAGCAATTGAAAAAGGCGATTACCCTGAATGGGAACTTTATGTGCAATTGATGGAGGACGGCGAACATCCAGAGCTTGACTTCGATCCTCTTGACCCGACTAAGCTTTGGTATAAAGACCAGTTTCCTTGGCACAAAGTCGGCAAGATGGTGCTCAACAAAAATCCAGAAAATTATTTTGCGGAAGTGGAACAAGCCGCCTTTGGTACTGGCGTCCTTGTCGATGGCCTTGACTTTTCCGATGACAAACTGTTGCAAGGACGCACGTTCTCCTATTCGGACACGCAGCGTTACCGCGTTGGCCCGAACTATTTGCAACTGCCAATCAATGCCCCGAAAAAACGGGTAGCGACCAACCAACGAGATGGGCAAATGACATACCATGTCGATAGTCCTCCAGGAATCAATCCGCACGTTAACTATGAGCCATCTGTACTTAATGGTTTAAAGGAAGCAGAAAAAGTCGGCCCAGACCACACGCCGCACGTATCAGGCGAAGTGAAATATGAAGCGATCAGCCGCCCGAACAACTTCGGCCAAGCAGGGGAAACGTATCGCCGCTTTTCCGATTGGGAACGGGATGAGCTAATCGCCAATTTAGCTAATGCCCTGGCGGATGTCGATAAAAGGATCCAAAAGCAAATGATCGAGAATGTGACAGAAGCGGACCGCGACTACGGCAAGCGTCTAGAAGAAGCGATCAAACGTGTTCAAGAAAGCGTAGACGACAAAGAAGGACATGCGGTCAAGGAAGCGGAACAAGAAGGAATGCCATCTGATCCTTATTAAAAAAAACGTACGCGAAAAAAGGAAAAACCGTAGGCGTCAATTCGACACCTACGGTTTTTTATCAATCGAACTTGTAATACTTTTTGCAAAGTTGAAAATGGTGATTTTCATGTATACAAAGCAAATGTATACTTTGTATTAAATTAGGATAATCGGCGATTGGGTCTGGATAGCGAATATGGCCAGCAATTTCGTCTTTTATTCGATCAAGCATGTTCTCTAATTGTTTTGTTTCGGCGTCTATGCTTGTCACTAATTGAGGGAATGAGGTGTTCTTTTGGATCTCTTTTGGCGGTATTAACACACTTGGTGCTTTCATTGGGTTGTGATGCTTTTTATGATATTGCTTGTATACGTCTTTACTGTGCGTTTCATAAGGCTTGTTTTTCATGATTGCGGCAATTGGCTTTGACAATGGCAAATACAGCTTATTTAGCTGTTTAAAACGTTTCACCATTAAAAACAAATGGTAATACGTTTCTCCAAACGACCATTTATCTTTACAAGGTCTTTTCCATTCTTCCCCTTTAAAAGGCTCCATCGCAATCGACATTTCATCCCTTTGCTTGTAAAGTGTGTGAAAATGCTCTTCCATATAACTGCTCCTCATAACGCCTCCTCGTAATGCTCTAATAGGAATTTCGCTTTGAACAACAGTTGAAGATCGCCTATTAGCGACCCTCAACCGGCTTTCAACTAGCTTCGACTTTTGTCCTAAGAGGCTTCGTCGCTTTTGCTCGTCTCGTTCTTGGCTCGCCGCAAAAGTGGCATTGTAATCGCCAAAGCGAGAAGCGAGACGATTCCTGCTAATGTGAAAATATGAGCGATGCCAATATGTTCAGCAACAAAGCCTGCGCCGTACGGGCCAATAAAAATGCCGATTGCATAGACAGATTGGTAGAAACCCATAACAGACGTTTTTAAGGTAGGCTGCGGGAGTGAAGCAATTTGTGAGAGCAAAAGCGGCAATACTACGCCGACTGTTAAGCCAATAACGCCGTGCAACAGACTGATCGTTGCCAGTGTCGTAGCAAACGGCATACAAAAAAAAGTGAAGCAAGCGACAATGAGAGAGAGCACAATCAACCGAATTTCATTGCGCTTTGAAACATTGAAAAAAGCAACTCCTAAAGATGCAGCAGCGTGTGGAATAAAGAAAGCAGCCATTAGCCAAATAAGCTGGCCTTCACGAACGCCGTGGGCATTTGCATAAACAGGCGTAAACCCAAAAATAGAAATAAACAACAGAGCGTGTGTAAATAATGAAACAAACGTTAACGGCAGCAGGTGTTTGATTGACAACACTGCCTTGACTTGTTTCCCTAAACGTTGAGATCGATGATTCTCTATTTCTTGCGGCACTTCCTTAATAAAGAGGGCAAATAAGAGTCCGATTCCTGCCGCGACAATTCCTACCCAAAACGGAATGCTCCAGCCAAATTGTTCAACGAGAATGCCGGCTGTTACCATGCTGAGAAATTGGGGCATGACCGTCAAAAATTGCAATGTTCCCATTGCTCGGCCAGATTGGCCTGGATCAAAATAGTCTGCGTACATAATTGTCGCCATCACCCACATGGCAGCAGTAACGCCTGCTAGCAAACGTCCTGTCAAAACCCATGCAAACGAAGTCGACGATAGTAAGATGATTCCGCTTAGGATAGCGACTACAAAGCCGCCTACATAAAAATGCTTGCGTAAATGTCGCAATGAATCAAGCAAGACACCAAGTGGAAAACGGAGCAATACTTGCGTAATGCCGTAACTGCCGAGAATAATTCCAATCGCCGCATACGTAAAGGGGATTTGTTCTAAATAAAGGCTAAATATTGGCACATAGCTGTAAGTGCATAGCCAAAAACAGAAAACAGACGCCAAAAAGACGAGATGGTGTCTTCGTTTCAATGCAATAGACACGGGCATTCCTCCTTGCTTTCATCCATCATCTTACCATCTTTTGGCGTTTTGTGGCTGTCCTTTTATATTAAGAGAAGCCTAATTGAAGACTTGATTTGAATTAAGCACGTGACAGCGTTATACTGGCAATGACTACGGAATCAGAGAGATTCCCGTGACAAAAGGAGAAGCACCGATGCCACAAGCGAAAACCATATTTGATTACATTAAGCCGACCGACTATCGTTTTGTACATATATGCAGGCGCTGTGACCAGCCGCAATTTTCAAATGAACGAGAGCCAGCAGAAGCATGCGTCCGCTGTGGAAGTGACTCGTTCCACGTTGTTCCTTATTACAACCCAGCGCAAGATTATGGTTTAGATGTTGACTATTATGCGATCACAATGATGTATGCGCTGTGGAAGGAAGGATTGCACAAAACGCAAGTTGTTTACGATGATTTTTATCGAAAAGCGCCGTTTGTAAAAGGAGTTGGCGATTTTAGCGGCGAGCTTGGCGGTTACGTTGCTTTCGGTGGTCTTGGTCACTTGATTGAAACGATAAACAACCTCCATTTTTCGGAGGCTGATCTCGACTATTTGCGCCAGCAACCAGAAGGATTTGAAGAAGCGTTTCTTGAAGATTTGCGCAAATTGCGCTTTAGCGGTGATATGTATGCAGTCGAAGAAGGCAACCTCGTGTTCCCGAATACTCCCCTAATCCGCTTAGAAGCGCCGGTATGGGAGTGCATTTGGATTGAGGCGATGCTGTTAAACATTATCAACGCTGAGTCCCTTGTGTTGACGAAGGGATCGCGTATTAAAACCATTGCCGGAAAAGACGGCCTGCTTGAAATGGGAAAACGCCGAGCGCAAGGGCGGGATGCCAGTGTATATGGCGCCAAAATGGCATACATCGCAGGCTTCGATGCGACAAGCAACGTGAAGGCGGGCAAACAATTTTCGATGCCAATTACAGGAACACAAGCCCATGTATATATTATGTTTCATCCATCAGAGTTAGAGGCGTTTCTCGCTTATGCCAACGTCTTCCCACAAAAGACGATTCCTCTGCTCGACACGACCGATACGTTAAACAGCGGTTTGCCTCATGCGATTACGACTGCACGCAAGCTGCAAGAAAAAGGCTTTGAGATGACGGCTGTCCGCCTTGATAGCGGCGACTTGGCGTATTTGTCGAAGAAAGTGCGCAAACGCCTCGATGAAGAAGGGCTTGAGCATGTTAAAATTGCAGCGACCAATGATTTAGACGAATACACCATCGCTTCTTTAAAACAGCAAGGGGCACAAATTGACATTTGGGGCGTAGGCACAAAGTTTATTACCGCTTACGACAACCCAGCCTTAGGAGGCGTCCATAAAATTGTGGCCCGACGGGCGCTACCACAAGAGTTGCAAGCGGGTATCTACAATGAGGATGACTGGATTCCGCTTATTAAAATATCAGAGAGCATCGAAAAAATTCTCAATCCAGGCCGCAAAAAAGTGTATCGTTTATTCGGCCCAGACGGGATGGCAAAAGGGGACTACATTTGCTTAGCCCATGAAAGCCTGGATGGTCAATCAGAAATTGTCTTAAAACATCCGACCAATCCGTTGAAAGCGAAGAAAATCCGTGATTTTGAGGCAGTCGAACTCCATAAGCAAATTTTTAAGCAAGGCAAATGCGTGTACGCTGTCCCAACATTAGAAGAAGTGCGGGCCTACCATCAACGCCAAAAAAACACGTTTTGGGAAGAATATTTGCGCTTAGAAGTTCCGGAAGTGTATCCGGTTTCCCTTTCTGACGAACTAAGAAACATGAAAGAACGACTGATTGAAGAAAAACGGCAACATGATGATGTGTAACAACAGCAACACGTTTTAGGTGAAGAGGGGAATATGCAAATATCTGAGAGTTGCGCCAAAGGCGCAGCTCTTTTTTAGCTTGCTTATCCAGGCCAGGTTGCCCAATTACAGAAAAGATTGTCAAATTTTCTACAAATCTCTTTACTTTGCTTACAATTTTGCCGATGTAAAAGAAAAGGACGTAAAAGGCGAGGGAAGAGATGATCGGAAAAAAGACGCTTAACTTAAAATGGAAACTGTTTTTGGCTTTTGGCCTTTTTCTACTTATACCAAGCTTAGTCATCGGGTTGTTTTCTTATTCGAGTACGAGGGGCAATGTCGAAGAAACAATGCTTGAGCAAGCAAGCCACACGACAGCCAATGTCCATGCATCGCTGCAACAATTTATGGAGCTGCAAACAGATAGCGTCCATTACGCTGGTCGTACGATCAATGTAAAGGAACTCTCAGATGAACAGCTTGAGCAGCGCCTTGTTGATTTAACGAACATTAACGAGAATATTTTAGAAGTCTATTTAGTTGGACAGACAGGCGAAGCGGTGGCCTATAACAGCTCAACTGGATTTGGCGCAGAAGAAGAGCTCCAAGAATCGTCATGGTTTAAACAGGCGAATGCCAGGCAAGTCGAGGTGTCGATTAGCGAACCGATTTTGACAGTCGAAGGGGAAGAGGAGCACGTCGAAGTCATTATGGGTACGTTAACTGCTGACTCTACGAACGTCCTTGGCATTCGCATTAGCCTAAAAGAGCTGACAGACCAAGTCAATGCAGCAAAAATCGGCAGTACAGGCTATATGTATTTAGCCGACCAATTTGGGCGGATTGTCACACATCCGACTAAGGAAACAGGTGAATTTTTGCCGGTTAACTTAATGCAGCAATTTGAAGATGAAAGCGGACAATTCCAATCTGAGGAAGACGGCGTTGTGCGGGAGCTGAATTACAACAAAATTAGCTCAACCGACTGGGTGTTAGTTGGGACAATGTTGCCGAATGAGGCAAGCCAAACAGTTCAACCAATCTTGCAGACGATGCTAATTGTCATTGCAGCGACATTGGTGGTTGGGTGTGTCATCATTTACTTTGTCGTTCGGTCCGTCGTTGCGCCTCTTTCCGGATTGGCTAAAATGGCAAACGTGATTAAAAGCGGCAATTTAGGTGCGAAGTACGACGGAAAGGCACTTGCCAATGACGAAATTGGCGCCCTTGCTGAAGCGTTTGACGATATGCGGAATTCACTTATTCTGACATTAAGCCATATTCAAGATAAAGCTACTTATTTGGCTTCTTCCTCTGAAGAATTGCAAGCGAGCACTGAGCAAAATATGCAGGCAACTGAGCAAATCACACTCGCCGTCCAAGAGGTTTCTTCTGGGGTTGACGCCCAATCGTCCAGCATGGACCAGGGGCGGAAAGCAACCACGTCTGTGTCACAGGGCATTTCCGATATTGTCTTGTCTGCATCTAGCGTGCAAACAGCAGTTGACCAAGCAGCTGCAATGGTGGACAGTGGACAGAAAGGTGTGGAACGCAGCGTTTCGCAAATGAATGCCATTGATGCCCACGTGTCTGAACTTGCTAGCACAATTGAGTCGCTGGAACAGCAAGCGAAAACAATTGGCCAAGTGATTCGCTTAATTTCCGATATTTCCGAGCAAACGAACTTGCTCGCTTTAAACGCTTCGATTGAAGCAGCACGAGCTGGCGAGCATGGCCGCGGTTTCGCGGTCGTTGCCGATGAAGTCAGGAAGCTGGCAGAACAAACAAACGAAGCTGCCCAAAACGTGCAGGAGCAAATACGCGGCATTCAAACAGGGACGATGAGTGCTGGAAAAGCGATGCAAGCAGGCAAAGGCGAAGTGGCAAAAGGGGTCGAAGTCATTCAAGATGCAGGTGATTCCTTTACAGCTATCCAGTCACATATGGATGAAGTGCGCGAAAAAATCAATCAAGTCACAAATGAAGCGAAACAAATGTCTATTCAAACTGAACAGTTTATGCTTTCGTACGACAATATTTCCCAAGCGGCTGAAACGACGTCTGCTCATGTCCAAAACGTGTCAGCAGCAACTGAAGAGCAGCTTGCCTCAATGGAAGAAATTTTAAGTTCGACCACCAACCTGTCGGCGTTGGCTGAGGAACTGGAAGAAATGATTCAGCGATTTAAATGGTAACGACAACAGGGGTTGCCCCAAAAGCGCTTTGCCGCTATCTTTTGGGACAACCCCTGCTTTTTAGTCTTAAAAGAAATCGACAAGAGCTGGCTGTTCACCGGGAATAAGGCGGAAAAAATCTTGTAGTGCTTTTTCGTCGCCGCGGATGAAGCCAGCATGCTTGAAGAAAGTAGGGCGTTTATAGCCAAGCATGAGCGCCGTCAGTGTTTGAATGTCCGTTTCGAACACCGGCTCCTCGCCACGAACAGTAGTCGGTTGTGCTTTTCCATTTTTAACCGAGAATGCAAACAATTGATCGTTCCACTCTGCGACTGGGTCACTGATACGGAACACAAAGTCGCCTTGCCCATTGGCAAGAAACGGGTAAGCTTGGAAAAACGGAGCGACATCAACAATGCGGGCCATAAAGTATGGAATCGTCTCAGCTTTTGTTTTTGCGTCTGGCAGAAAATACGACAAGCCTTCTGCTGCTGGCACCGTTAACTCAGCTGTGTCAGCCATGGAATCGTGCTGGCCGATAAAGGCAAACAAAGCGGTTAAGCCTTCTTGGTCGCCAAAGATCAATTCCTCTGTTGCAAATTTCCGTTTTTGAATTGTATAGATCATATAGGCGCTCGGCTCTCCCGCCGCGTCTATGTACAAAACGGCTTTCTTTGCTTTATACGCTCCGTTTTGCAGATGCTCCCACCATTGTGGATCGCGGACGAGCATCCCATGGCAGAGGTGCTTCTCGTAGACGGCACAGATTCTCGGATCAGATGGGTCGACCCGTTCTAACTTGCCGTCAGCAATTGGCAAGGGCTTTGGTAGTTGCTTGGCATTAAGTGTATACGTTGTGTTCTCACATAGAATTTCCCAGCCGAATTTGCGGTAAAAGCTCACCGAAAATGGTGCTAAATACGACAATAAGTGGCCTTCTGCGCGCATCATTTGCAACGTGTGGCCAAGCAGTTGGCGCACATGGCCTTTGCGCCGTTGTTCAGGGTAGGAAGCAACGCCGGCAAGGCCGCCCATTGGCATCGTTTTTCCGTGGATGTGGACAGCTAAAGGCAAAAGTGCTAGTTTTGAGAGGAGCTGGCCGTTCTCCGTGGCGCCGATGTTAATCGATTTGTCCCATGCTTTTTGGGCACGCTGGCGGTGGTCATCAGGGTTCTCAACTTGAAAAGCATAGCAGCTAAGCTGAAAAGCTTGCTCGAAATCTTTGTCAGTTAGTCTATGAATCGTCATAGTAAGCATCCCCCTAGGTTTTGCAGGCTATGTTAAGTTTAGCATGGCAGACGGAGAATGAAAGCGAAAAAATATGATACAATACGATGAAAAGAACTTAATCATAATGGGGTGTAGCGTGAATGGCAAGTTCAGTGAAGGAACGGCTGCGTCAAGACCGCGCCGCGCATTTAGAAGAATTGAGTGCATTTTTAAAAATTCCAAGCATTAGCTCCATTTCTGAGCATAAGGACGATATCCGTGCTGCAGCGGAATGGTTGAAGCAAGCGTTTCTTAACGCAAAAATGGAGAAAGTGGAAATCATTGAAACGAAAAAGCATCCAATCGTTTATGCAGAGTGGCTTGGCGCAGGGCCAGATGCAAAAACGATATTGATCTATGGCCATTACGATGTTCAGCCAGTCGACCCTTTGCATTTATGGGAAACGGAACCGTTTGAGCCGACTGTTCGCGACGGCAAGCTTTATGCCCGTGGGGCTAGTGATGACAAAGGCCAAGTGTTCATGCATTTGAAAGCGGTGCAAACGATGCTTGAAGTAGAAGGGACATTGCCGTTTAACGTCAAATTTTTAATTGAGGGTGAAGAGGAAATTGGCTCGCCTAATCTTGATGAGTTTGTGGCTAACGACAAAGAACGTTTAGCTGCCGATGTGTTGCTCATTTCTGATACGACGATGCTTGAACCGGGCAAACCGGCTATCTGTTCTGGACTGCGCGGCATTGCTGCGTTAGAAGTCCGCGTAAAAGGAGCAAAAAGCGATTTGCACTCTGGCCTGTATGGAGGCGCTGTACAAAATGCCTTGCATGCCCTTGTTCAATTGCTCGCTTCGATGCGCGATGAGAACGGCAAAATCACGATTGACGGCTTTTATGAAGGGATTGAAATCCCTTCTGCAGAAGAAATGGAAAGCATCAAGTCGTTAGGAAGCGGAGAAGAGGCGCTGAAAGAGGAGCTTGGTGTCAACGAACTGTTCGGAGAAAAAGGGTATACAGCCCGAGAGCGCACGTGGATTAGGCCGACGCTTGAATTAAACGGAGTGTATGGCGGTTTCCAAGGGGAAGGCGTTAAAACAGTCATCCCAGCGGAAGCAACCGCGAAAATCACATGCCGCTTAGTGCCAGGACAAGACCCAATTGACATATTGGAAAAAATCGAAGCCCATATTCAAGCACATACGCCGCCTGGAGTGACAGTGGCAACAGAACGTCATGATACAGGCAAGCCTTTTGTAGCTCCTGTGACAGATCCTGTATTTGCTGCATGTGCCCGCGCTTACGAGGAAGTCTATAAGACAGAAGTGGCGTATACGAGGATGGGTGGGTCCATTCCAGTAGTGGAGACATTTGATTCGCAACTTCATATTCCGATTGTCCTTATGGGATTCGGTTTGCCGAGCGAGAATTTCCATGCTCCAAATGAACATTTTCATCTCGAAAATTTTGACAAAGGGATGGAAACCATTGTCGCTTTTTGGAACCAATATGCAAATAGCTAAAGGAAAACGGATCGCCATGTTCGTCGCCGGCCTGTCGACTACGTTTTGGACGCGTAACCAAAACGGTCGAGAGGCCTTTTCCTTTCATTCGTCAATGATATGGCGTAAGCCTTTGTGAAGTCAGCTTTAAGATTCGTTTGCATAGGCATCAAGCACGATTTGTTTATAGTAAACTAGATATAGAACGCACTGTGAATGGAGGAGACATATTCGTATGGACCAACAAATAGGACCGCACATTCAGTTAATCGCCCTTGATATGGATGGGACACTGCTGGATGACAATCACGAAATTTCGGAAGGCAATCGTGAGGCGATTGCAGAAGCCCAGGAATTAGGTGTTCATGTTGTGTTGGCAACAGGCAGGACATTAGCAAGTTGCGGGAAGTATGCCACATCGCTTGGGTTGAAGTCTTTCTTAGTGACCGCTAATGGCGGTGAGATTTATGACTGTGAAGGGAGTGTTTTTAATACGAGTTTGGTGCCGCCAGAGGCGGTTGACCACATATACGAACTAACGGAGAAGCATGGCGTTCATGTATGGGGCGCTTCAAGGGAATCGATATTCCGCGGCAAGTTGCCCGATGACAGGCATGGCCACGAGTGGCTAAAGTTCGGGTTTGATACAGAAGATGATGAAGTGCGCAAAGCGATTATCGCTGAGCTCCAGCTGCGCGCCATTACAGAGATAACCAATTCAAGCCCAACCAATATCGAAATCAATGCCCTAGGCATTAACAAAGCGTTTGCGTTAAAGAAAGTATGCGACGACTTAGGCATTTCGTTGCAAAACGTCATGGCTGTTGGCGACAGTTTAAATGACATTGCTATGATTACCGAGGCAGGCCTTGGAATCGCCATGGGCAATGCCCAAGAGGCTGTAAAGAGGAAAGCTGATTGGATTACAGCAACAAACACCAATGATGGCGTTGCCGCTGCTATTCAGCGCTGGGTCGTATTGCCGCAACAGAAGGAAAAGCGGAAAGCAGAGGAGAAATCAGGTTCCCATTAAACATTTGTCAAAACAAGCTTTAATGGAAAACGAGATGTTTTAAAGAGGCGTTGTTCGTCCAGTTGCTTCAAAGCCTTTCACGTATTAAGTATTTATTGGAATTTGAACCAATTAAAGAAAAACGGATATAATTGTTATGGAGTTGTCTGAGGCATTTATGAGCGCCCTTAAGACGGCTCTTTTTTTATTTTATGTGAAACCTGAAGATGGGTCAGGCTCGTTAATGTTGTCGCAGAAACGGTGTGAACGCTTTTTACTGGCAAGTATGATAACGCTAAACTAGACGCACGCTATGCAGAAGAACAGAAAAAGGCCTCGGTTCGCTTGTTGCTTGTTGTGAATATTTTTTGTCTATGAGTCTTGACAAAGTTGGCATTGGTTATTAAAGTTGCATTAGAGAAACTTTATTGTGGACAGGAAAGTGTCCTGTATTTATGCATAAAGTAATGAATGGAGAATATGGCTAAAGGGGGATATGTCATTGAAAAAGAACATATGGGGTATAAGTTCAATAAGTGCAGCGGTTGTTTTACTTGCTGCAACAGGGTGTTCAAATGGAGCAGGAGGAGAAGTCGAGCCAAGTGAGGACGACCCCATTCAAGTCGTCGCCACGATTGCCCAAATTGGCGAGCCATTAGAAAGAATTGGCGGCGATTTTGTGGAAGTAAAAACGATTATGGGGCCTGGGGTAGACCCCCATTTATATGAGGCATCGCAAAGTGATTTGCAAACGATTGGTAATGCGGATGTCATTTTCTATAATGGCCTTCATTTAGAAGCACAAATGTCTGACGTATTTGCCAATGTGGATGTACCTGCACTGGCGATTGGCGAAGAAGTGGCGGAAAGTGAATTGCTAGATGATGAAGAGGACGCTTCGGCGACAGACCCGCATATTTGGTTTGACGTAAACATGTGGCAACAGGCGATTGACGCCGCCGTTGAACAATTAAAGGAAATAGCGCCAAGCGAAGCCGATTATTTTGAACAAAACAAGCAAGATTATTTTGCAGAGTTAGATGAGCTATATACATTTTCGGTCGAGAAGTTAGGCGAAATTCCTGAAGAGCAGCGGATTTTAGTAACAGCCCATGACGCGTTCCAATATTTTGGGCGTATGAATAACATAGAAGTGGTCGGCTTGCAAGGTTTAAGCACAGAAGACGAGGTTGGCATTTCTGATATTCAATCAACGATTGATACAATTGTTGAAAAGCAAGTGCCTGCTGTATTTGTAGAAAGCAGTGTCAATGATTCTTCGATACAGGCTGTGATTGAAGGCGCTGGAGAAGCTGGCGTTGATATTGAATTAGGGGGCACGCTTTATTCTGACGCAATGGGAGAAGCAGGGACAGAGGAAGGCACATATATTGGGATGTACCGACACAATGTCGAAACCATTTATGATGCGCTTATGAATGGAGGCGGCCAAGACTAATTAAATGATGGCGGATTAGTGGCGGAGCGCACCAACAGGAGATGAACAGAACATGAATGTAATTGAAGTCCGGCAGCTTAGCGCTGCTTACCGAAAAAACACGGTGTTGCAAAATGTCTCATTTGAAATCGCCCCAGGTACATTGACGGGCATTGTGGGGCCAAACGGAGCAGGAAAGTCGACGTTAATCAAAACGGTGCTCCAATTGCACCCTTACTTGTCAGGAGACGTAACTTTTTTCGGCGAACCCCTTAAAAAAGTAAAAACGCGGATTGGTTACGTTCCACAGCGAGGCTCAGTTGATTGGGATTTTCCGACAAACGCTCTAGATGTTGTGCTGATGGGTCTGTATGGCCGGATTGGCTGGCTGAAATGGCCGCAAAAAAAACATCGGGAACAAGCAATGCAAGCACTTGAAAAAGTCGGGATGACTGAGTACGCAAATCGGCAAATTAGCCAGCTATCTGGCGGGCAGCAGCAACGTGTGTTTTTAGCGCGTGCCCTCGTACAAGAGGCTGATCTCTATTTTATGGATGAGCCACTTGCTGGAGTTGATGCTGCTACAGAACGAGCAATTATGGCGATATTAAAAGAGTTGCGTAAAGAAGGAAAAACGGTTCTTGTCGTTCACCATGATTTACAGACAGTGGCTGATTATTTTGACCACGTGCTTTTTCTAAACAAGACGGTTATTGCCCATGGGCCGACGGAAGAAGTGTATACCGCTGCTAATATTGAAAAAACATACGGCGGCGCGATCCACTTCATGAAAGGGGATGGGCGCAATGTCAGTGCTATCATCCATTAACTTTCAATGGGTCCTCGTTAGTGCGATTTTGCTCGGTGTCGCATCAGGCATGTTCGGCACGCTAGCTTACTGGAAAAAGCAAAGCTTAATGAGCGATGCTTTGTCTCACGCAGCATTGCCAGGCGTTGTCATTGCCTTTATGATCATTCAAGAGAAACAGTTGCTGTTTTTGATTGTCGGCGCCGCTTTAAGTGCCTTACTAGGCGCTTGGCTCATTTATGCGATCCGGTCTGCGACACGTATAAAGGAAGATGCGGCAATGGGCATTATTTTGTCCGTCTTTTTTGGCGGCGGGATTGTGTTGTTAACGATTGTTAACCGCACTGCTGGCGGCAACCAAAGCGGACTTGATACATTTATTTTTGGCCAGGCGGCGAGCATGGTGCGCCAAGACGTGTACACAATGGCGGCGCTGGCGGCAGCGGTTATTTTGCTAATTGTGATTGCCTTTAAAGAGTGGAAACTCTATTTGTTTGATGCTGATTTTGCCAAAGGGCTGGGGCTGCCAGTACCTGTTATGAATGGGCTCTACGTGTTTGGACTCGTTACGACGATTGTAATCGGCATACAAGCCGTCGGAGTGATTTTAATGGCTGCTCTTTTAATCATCCCTGCTGTTAGCGCCCGTTATTGGACCCATTCCTTTAAGGGGATGATGGTCCTCTCTGCTGTTTTTGGCGGTTTTTCTGGCGCATTTGGCACGTTTATTAGCGCTCAAGGAGCGGGCTGGCCTACTGGCCCGTTCATTGTTCTTTCGGCAACAGCCTTTTTCCTCGTTTCCCTTGTATTTGGAAAAGAAAAAGGTTTGCTTACTGAACGAATCGAATTCAAAAAGCAGCAACGGGATGCGCGGGCCCAACATGATGAGGAAGCAAAGCGGATTGCAGCAGAAGGGGGCGGGCAGCCATGATTTCGTATGAAGGGTGGATTCTAATAACCGGAGCCCTCGTTGGCATTACATGCGGCATCGTCGGCGCCTATTTAATTTTGCGGCGGATGGCGATGATGGCCGACGCCATCAGTCATACCGTTTTGCTTGGCATTGTCATCGCATTTCTCATTACCCAAAGCTTAGAAGGCGTTCATATGCTCATTGGCGCGATTGGCGCAGGGATATTGACCACATTTCTTGTTCAATGGTTCCATTCCAAAGGGGTCGAACATGACGCTTCAATTGGCGTTGTGTTTACGTCGCTATTCGCTCTAGGGGTCATTTTAATATCAACGGCTGTAGGCAATGTCCACCTTGATATTAAGCATGCCTTAATGGGAGAGATTGCTTTTATTCCTTGGAATCGATTGACGCTCTTTGGCTTTGAGATTCCTGTGGCTACAGCCACGTTGCTGCTTGTGTTGGCGATCGTTTTGTTTTTTGTGCTCGCTTTCTACAAAGAATGGAAAATCACCTCTTTTGATCCAGCATTGGCCGTAAGCCTCGGTTTTCCTGTGATGTTGCTTCACTATCTATTTATGACGCTTGTCTCAATTACGACAGTCGCTTCGTTTGATGCCGTTGGGGCGATTATGGTTGTGGCTATGCTCATTACACCGGCTGCTTCTGCCTACTTATGGACCAACCGCTTATCGATCATGCTCGTTTTAAGTGCTGCCTTTGGTGCGTTGTCGGCTATTCTCGGCTATTATGTCGCTGTCTGGCTAGATAGTTCGATTTCAGGTTCGATGGCGTTAATGACCGGCGCTGTGTTTCTTGTTAGTTTTATTTGTTCCCCATCGCATGGGCTTGTCTCAAGATGGGTACGGCCTGAGGAGACAACGAGAGCACAATAAGAGAAGGAAGCCCAGACTTTTTTGGACAATGAGGTCTGGGCTGTTTTGTGTTTTTAGGCGAAAAGCTATTACGAGGGGCGTTGGTGGTTTTCTTGCAGTTGCCGGAGTTTCCGCGTCAATCGGGCAAACTCTTCATGATTGCGTTCATCGAGTGCTTTATCGATGGCAGCCCGAAGGCGATTGATTTGATTAGCCTCTGATACGTAGTCGAGAAACTGTTTCGTTTCCTGCTCATACATTTGAAATTGTTTATATGTTTTGTAAGGGCGGGATAGGGGTGTATCAAGCAACTGTCGATAAAGGTGGTTTAAATTCCGCCCATAAAAATGGACAATTAAATAAAAGGGAGCAGATGGGTTTGTGACGATGTCGTCCCACGCTTTTGCGACACTTTCTGTCTTTTTTGCTCCATAGTAGTACACAAATCCAGGCTCATCCGATTGAGTGCTGGCAACGATGAGCGTACGGGCCCGAGGACGTCGTTTTTCGGTAAAATACAAATGTTGAAGCAAGTGAGGTGTTGATTTGATGTGGAGAAGCAAATCTCGTGCATCGCGATGCTTCAAATGGTGTTTGTTCAGAAACCATTCTAAAAATTGTTTTTTCAGTTGATCGCTCAAGGCACGCTCCTCCTTTTCTGTTATTGGTATGTTTATGTAAAAAACCGCCCTCCATGCAGAGGACGGCCTTTTAAGAGCTTAAAAGGTAAACTGGGCGTCTTGATTCGTTACAGCGACAATCACTTTGCCTTGGTCAAGACGCTCTTCCAATTGTTCAGCTTCATCTGCAGTAAAGCCAATTTCTTCAAATTTGGCCCGAAGCTCATCGCCCTTTTTCCGGAACGTATTTTTAAGTGCAGTGCCTAACCCGGTCTCAGCTGCACTGATTTTGTTAGCGTCGGCATTATCGGCCACACGCTCTGTCCGGTCGTCGTCGTGAGTGATGACATAAATGTCGTCTTCGGATACGTTCTTTGCTTTCAGGGCATTGACTGCTTGGACAACTTCTTCATCATTAAAAAATTCTTTATAAACAGGTTTCATGTTGTATCGCCTCCCTGTTTTTTGCTTACCCCGCTCTCAAAATCTTAAAACGTAGGAAAGCAAAAATGCTATAAAGCTGGAGGACGCTGTTGTTTTAAAATTCGGCTATCAAACACAAACGGGCCGAATGGAATAACGGAGGCGATGCTTGCCAACAGCGCAGTTTTAAATGACCAAGCGCGGCTGAAAAAATAGGAAGCGACAAACAGCATATAAACAATAAACAAAACGCCATGTGCCATCCCGACAATGCTTACCGCTTCAGGAATACCCGCAAAATATTTTAGTGGCATTGCTACAAACAGCAATAGCAGCAACGAGATGCCTTCTATATAACTAATCCATTTGAACATACGTGCCCTCCTTACTCTTTCCTTTAGTATAACAGCAAGCTTGGCAGTGATGTAGCGTAGAAAGAGAAAACAGGACTTTTTTTGAAAAATGGTCAATTTTTAAAAGGAGACGTCGTTCTGGTAGTAAGATTAGTGTCCGCCGAAAGGAAGAGCGCTTCATTCCATTGATTGGCCTTAACTGAAGTCGACAAAGCCAATTAGTCAGAAGCCTTCCCTCTCAAACAGCTTATCAATTTTGTCTATGTTATACTACTTAAAAGAGGTGAGCAAATGAAAGCCTACGAGCAAACCGTTACGGTTAGTGATAAAGTAGCTGTTCGATTAAAAAGGGGATACCCCCTTTTCCATAAAGATGATTTTCACTTGCCTGCTGACGTCCGCGAGGGGATGATTCTTCGCGTTACAGATGGTGGCGGCCGTTTTTTGGCGCGTGGCTATTACGGAAAACAGAATGTCGGCCAAGGCTGGGTGCTTTCCACTAACAAAAATGAGCCGATTGACGCCCGTTTTTTTAAGGGGAAAATTGAAACGGCTTTAAACAAAAGGGCTGGGCTTTTTGTCAATGAAGAGACAACCGCATTCCGTGTTTTAAATGGGGAAGGAGACGGAGTCGGCGGACTTACGATTGACTATTATGAAGGGTTTTTTGTAGTAACGTGGTACAGCAAAGGCATTTATTCATTTCGCAGCCAAGTTCTTGAGGCGCTTACTGCGTGTACGGCCTACAAAGGCATCTATGAGAAGAAACGTTTTGCTAGTGAAGGCCAATATGTCGAAGATGACGATTTCGTTTGTGGCGAGCGAGGCCAGTTTCCTTTGCTTGTTAAAGAAAATGGCATGTATTTCGCTGTTTATTTAAATGATGGACCGATGACGGGTATTTTTCTCGACCAGCGCCACGTAAGAAAACGGATTCGTGACCAATACGCGCCTGGAGCACGGATGTTAAACCTTTTTTCCTATACAGGTGCTTTTTCTGTCGCCGCTGCGCTTGGCGGGGCAGCTAACACGACAAGCGTTGACCTTGCCAACAGGAGCCGTCCGAAAACAGAAGAACAATTTTTAATTAATGGCATTGCCGTTGAAGATCAGCATATTGTCGTCATGGACGCATTTCGCTATCTATCCTACGCTGAAAAAAATCGGCTTGAGTTTGATTTGGTAGTCCTTGACCCGCCTAGCTTTGCCCGTTCAAAAAAACGGACATTCAGCGCGGCAAAAGACTACACGCTTTTGTTGGAGAAGGCGCTGTCGGTAACAGCGCCAAACGGTATTATTGTGGCCTCCACCAATGCTGCCAACGTTGAATTGAAGCGTTTTAAACAATTTGTAGAACAGGCATGCACAGCCAAAAACTGCCGCTATGAACTGCTTGAAGAACAGCGGCTTCCAGAGGATTTTGCCACTTCGCCGGCCTATCCTCAAGGACAATATTTAAAAGTGCTCATCATCAGAATAACGGGCAAGGAGTGATTGAATGAAGAAAAAAGCAGTATTAGCCGAAAAGCCGTCTGTAGCCCGGGACATTGCCAGGGTTCTTGGATGCAATCAAAAAGGAAACGGTTATTTGGAAGGAAACGGCTATATTATCACGTGGGCGCTTGGCCATTTAGTAACACACGCAGATCCTGAGCATTACGGCAAGCAGTATAAAACCTGGAAGCTAGAAGAACTGCCGATGTTGCCAAAACGCCTGGAACTTGTCGTTATCAAACAAACAGCGAAACAGTTCCATGCTGTTAAGCACGTATTAAACCGCCAAGATGTAGGAGAGGTCGTAATTGCGACTGATGCCGGACGCGAAGGGGAGCTCGTCGCCCGCTGGATTTTGGAGAAAGCCCATGTCAAAAAACCTGTAAAACGATTATGGATTTCGTCCGTTACGGATAAAGCCATTAAAGATGGATTTAAACAACTGAAAGACGGCAAACGTTACGAAACGTTATACGCTGCAGCAGCAGCAAGAGCCGAGGCAGATTGGTACGTCGGAATTAACGGAACAAGGGCATTGACGACGAAGCATAACGCCCAGCTGTCCTGCGGCCGTGTGCAGACGCCTACACTTGCCATTCTAGCTGACCGGGAGGAAGCGATCCGCAAGTTTGTGCCAAAACCGTACCACACCATTTCGGTCGAAACGAAAGACGGTGTCACATTCCGCTGGGCGGACAGGCGCTCAAAAGAGGAACGGATTTTTGACGAAAAGCGGGCGAACATGCTGCAAGAGAAGCTGCAGCAGTCTGCCGTTGTCATTGATTCTATCAACGCAAAAACAAAAAGGACGCCTCCACCGCCTCTTTACGACTTAACGGAACTGCAGCGCGAGGCAAACAAGCGCTTTGGCTATTCGGCTAAAGAAACGCTTGCTGCTTTGCAACGTTTGTATGAACAACATAAAGCGATTACGTATCCGCGCACAGATTCGCGCTATCTTTCTTCTGATCTAGTCGAAACGTTGAAAGAACGCCTCCATGCCGTCGATGTCCAGCCTTTCCGCAAAATGGTAGCAAACGCCAAAAAACAAGGGCTTGCTAATGCAAAACGGCAAATGGTCAACGATGCAAAAGTGTCGGACCATCACGCGCTCATTCCAACGGAACAACCTCAGAGCGCAAGCGCAATGAGCGACAAGGAAACAAAGCTGTATCATTTAATTGTACGCCGTTTTCTGGCAAACTTTTTCCCACCAAGTGAATCAGAGTTAACGTCAGTAGAAGCGACGGCAAACGGAGAGCTGCTCCGGGCCAAAGGCGAACGCCTTGTGTCTGCTGGCTGGCGCGGACAGGAAACAGGTGAGGAAGACGAAGCGTTGGCTCGTTTGTTGCCAGCTATGAGCAAAGGCGATAAAAAGGCTGTTAAATTTGTAGGCATGACACAAGGCAAAACTAGCCCACCGCCTCGTTTTAATGAGGGTACGTTATTAGCGGCGATGGAAAAACCTGCCCAGCATATGGAAGCGAAAGATGAGACGATTAAAAAGACGCTTGCACAAGCTGGGGGAATTGGGACAGTAGCGACGCGGGCCGATATTATTGAAAAGCTTTTCTCTAGCTTCTACATTGAAAAGAAAGGCAAAGATTTATATATCACTTCAAAAGGCAAGCAGCTGCTTGAGCTTGTTCCGGCTGAATTGAAGTCGCCGGCACTTACAGCAGAATGGGAGCAACGGCTCGAAAAGATTGTCCAAGGCAAAGAACAAAAACAAGCGTTTATTGCAGAAATGAAGGAATACGCCAAAGCCGTTGTCGCCCAAGTGAAAGCTGACACAGCCACTTTCCGCCATGACAACAAAACAGGGGAAAAATGCCCTGAATGCGGCAAATTCCTCCTCGAAGTAAATGGCAAAAAGGGCAAAATGCGTGTATGCCAAGATCGGGAATGCGGTTATCGAAAAAACATTGCAATGACGACAAATGCACGCTGTCCAAAATGCAAAAAGAAACTTGAACTTCGCGGTGAAGGCGAAGGCCAAGTGTTTGCGTGTGTTTGCGGCCACCGCGAGAAAAAGGCGCAATTTGAACAACGGCGCAAACAAAACAAACATAAAAACGTATCAAAACGAGAAGTGCAGAACTATATGAAGAAGCAAAACAAGCAAGACCAGTTTGCGAATTCAGCGCTTGCCGACCAGCTTGCTAAGCTAGGCCTCGGAAAAGGCGACGACTCGTGATTTGATAAATATTAAGCCCGTATGCAGCGAAAAAGCATGCGGGCTTTGTTGTACTTCTGTTTTTACATAGTTCAACCACTGCCTCGTCTCTTTAGCCAATCTTTACGAATGTTAACGGTTTATTTGCGGTTGCTTTACAACGGGCCTTTATACTTACAAATGGAGATTATTCTTACCCTAATGGGAGGCGAAAAGCATGAAACGTTCAAAGAAATTGGCAGTGGCAGGGCTGGTTGGGATCGTGTGTCTTGGAGCGACCTACACGGCAGCATTTGCATCAGACAGTGGGGAAGTAGGAGAAGGCGGCAATCAGCCTAGCAGTGGACAAGCCAAAAATGTCATCTTTTTAATTCCTGATGGCTTTTCGCAAGGCTATACAAACAATTACCGTTTATACAAGGAAGATGGCGAGCCTATTTGGGACGAACGCAACATGCTGCGCGCCTTCGTGCAAACGCACTCGGCAAATGCAGAAGTGACCGATTCAGCCGCAGCAGGCACTGCTTTAGCAACCGGGGAAAAAACGAATAATGGCATGATCGGCGTAACCCCTGATGGACAAACATTGTCGACAATTCTTGACTCGGCGAAAGAAAACGGCAAGCGCACAGGACTTGTGGCGACATCAACGATTACACACGCGACGCCTGCCGCTTTTGCTGTTAGCGTAGAGTCACGGAACAGCTACACAGAAATCGCCTCGCAAATGGTCGCAAACGATCATATCGATTTAATGCTTGGCGGTGGCCGGACGGAATTTGTGCCTGAAGACCAAGGCGGTATTCGCGAAGATGGCGTTGATTTAATAAGCGAAGCAGAAGAAAAAGGGTTTGCATTTGTAGAGACAGCGCGGCAATTAGCGAACTGGAATGGCGAAGAGGATCGCCTGCTTGGCTTGTTTGCTGAAGAAGCGCTGTCGCCGGCAGCTAATAAACGGACCGACGAGCCTAGTTTAGGGGAAATGACCGAAAAAGCAATTGAGTTCTTATCAAAAGAGGACAATGGGTTTTTCTTAATGGTAGAAGGCAGCCAAATTGACTGGGCTGGACACGCCAATGACGCCTATTACGCCATGACGGATACGGCCGCTTTTGAAGAAGCAGTCGAAGCGGCGGTCGATTTTGCCGATGAAAATGGCGAGACGCTCGTCGTCATGGTCGGTGATCATGATACAGGTGGGATGGCCGTCCATGCCTCGGAGGAGGGAGATCCGTCTAAGCTTCATAGTGTCTCTGCATTGGGCAGCGATATGGCTGCTGAAGTCGAACGGAATTATAGCAACTTAAAAGAAGTGCTTGAAACATACACGGATTTTGAATGGACAGAAGAAGAACTAGATCAACTGAAAGAAAGCGACTCACTGGAATTAGCGATCAATATGGCCATCAGTGAAAAAGCAGGCGTAGCCTGGTCGTCGTTAGATCATACAGGGATTGATGTGCCATTGTACGCTTACGGCGCCGGGGCAGAACGGTTTAGCGGCACGATCGACAACACCGAAGTGCCGAAAATAATGAAAGCAGCACTAGGGATTTAATCCAGTTGGTTTTTAAGCCGGGAATAGCATTATTAAAGGAAGAGGACGCCGACGGCGCCTCTTCCTTTGTTAATGCAGCTGCCACCTCATTAAACAAGCAGATACGAAGAACCCAAATGAAACGCCCAGAGGGACATAAGGCTCTTTTTCGAGTATACTGGAAGTAAATTTGAGTTAAATGACAAATACTGGAGGTTAAAACGTGTCCATCGAATCAGAACACGATCTCATCGCTCTACAGAAGATTGGCCGTATTGTGGCAATGGCCCGTGAAGAGATGTTGTCCTCTGTCCGGGCTGGAATTACGACGGCAGAGCTTGACCGCATCGGCGAAAGGGTGCTGGATGAGCATGGAGCTGTCTCCGCGCCTTATATTACCTATGGTTTTCCGGGAACAACTTGTATCTCTGTAAATGAGGTAGCTGCCCATGGCATCCCAGGCCCGCGGGTGCTGAAGGAAGGGGATGTCGTTAATATTGATGTGTCGGCGGAGCTGGGCGGATATTATGCTGACACCGGGGCAACGACAGTGGTAGGATCTCGTTCGCCGCACAAGGAAAAGCTATGTCAGAGCTCGCTTCGTGCGCTGCAGCAGGGCCTTAAGAAGGCCAGGGCGGGTACGAAGATCAGTGGCATCGGACGGGCGATTCACAACGAGGCTCGCAAAGATGGCTTCACTGTAATCCGCAATTTGGCCGGGCACGGCATTGGCCGCAAGTTGCATGAGATGCCAGACGGCATTTTGAATTACTATGATCCACGAGACAACAGGTTGCTCACGAACGGACTGGTGCTCGCAGTGGAAACTTTTGTATCGGACGGAGCGGAATTTGTAGATGAGGGTGCTGACGGTTGGGGGCTGCTGCTGCCGGACAATCACTACGCTGCACAGTTTGAGCACACGATTGTCATTACCAAAGATAAGCCGCTGATTTTAACAGCGTAACGTTGTCATGGAGCTTAATCCATTCAAGAAAACGGTTGCCCTTGAAAGAAAGGGCAGCTGTTTTTTAACGAAAAGGCCAATAAATTCTTATCACTAAAAAGCTTGCCGGTATTCTCAAGAGGGAGTCGCCGGCAAGCTTTCGTTGTTGCTTTTTATGGTGCGTAAATCCCTAAAGCATTCAAACCAATGGAAGGAGTGTTTATTTCTTCGATAAGTTTTCAACTAGCTCTTTTACATCAATGCCGCTAGATGCTTTTAATGATTCTTGGAGGCCAGCCATTAAATCAGTTGCGTAGCCAGTTACTTTGTTAGCGCCGCTCCCTTGGCCGCCTGCGCCGGTATCGACAACGGTAATCTTATCGATGTTCGCGAGCGGTGCTGCTACTTCGCGAGCGTAATCAGGGAGCATTTCGATTAACATGCTAAGTTTAGCAGCCTCTCCGTATTTTTCAAACGCTTCGGCAATTTTTTCTTTTGCTTCCGCTTCTGCAAGACCTTTAAGGCGAATGACTTCTGCTTCGGCTTCCCCACGTGCTCGTTCTGCTTCCGCTTCGGCCAGGCCGTCTACGCGGATACGTTCTGCTTCCGCTTTCGCCATTGCTTCGACACGGTATTTGTCGGCGTCTGCTTCAGCGAATTGCCTGCTTTTTTGGGCGGCTGCCGCTTGCTCGACGGAATAACGGTCGGCGTCTGCTTTTTTCTTCACTTCTGCGTCATACTGCCGTTCGCGGCGGGCAATTTCTTTTTCTTCAAGCTCGATTTGCTTTTGCCGTTCAATGATTTGGATTTGCATTTGCTGTTCCGTTACCTCTTGTTTTGAACGGGCTTCTTGTAAGTGGTAGGCTTGGTCCGCTTGCGCTTTTGCTTGTTCTTGCTCGCTGCGGTACGCAGCTACTTTCAATTGGTTATTCTTTTCTGCCTCAGCAATTTCAGTGGCACGTTCAATCTCGGAACGCTGCGCCTCCATATTGGCGTTTGCCTGGCGGATGCGCGTTTCTTTATCGGCTTCAGCAGTGGCAATGTCTGCATCACGCTTCACTTGGGCAATGCGCGGTTTTCCGAGTGATTCTAAGTAGCCGTTGGTATCCCGTAAATCTTTAATCGTAAATGATACAATCACAAGTCCCATTTTGGCCAGGTCTTGAGAAGCAACTTTTTGCACTTCTTGTGAAAACCGTTCGCGGTTTTTATAAATTTCTTCGACAGTCATCGAACCTAGAATCGAGCGAAGATGCCCTTCAAGTACTTCTTTTGCTTCTTGTTCCCGGTCATCCCGAGTTTTGCCGAGGAACTGTTCTGCTGCTGTCGCAATTTCGCCAATGGAGCCGCCAATTTTAATGATGGCGGTACCGTCGGCGATGACAGGCACGCCTTGTTCGGTATAAACTTCTGGTGTTTGTACGTCGAGTTTGCTCGACAAGAGTGAAAGTGGTTTTGCTTGCTGGAATACAGGCATGACGAATGTTCCGCCGCCTCTGACAATTTTAATGCGGTTCCCAGCCTCATCCATGTTCACATTTTTGCCGCCAAGGTAACTGCCTGTGACAATCAATGCTTCATCAGGGCCTGCTGTTCTGTAGCGAGTTACGAACACGCCAACAAGCACAGCAAGAATAACAAGGACAATTCCAATAATAATCATGATTTCTACTGCCATTATATACCTCCAATTAATCAAGTAATGGATCTGTTAATTCTGAGACGTAAGCGATATTGTTTTCGATTTTCATAATGACCGCCGTTGCCCCTGCGGAAATCGGTTTCCCGTCCATGCTTGTGGCCGTTTTGGCAATGGTGCCGCTGTCGAGGCGAACGACGATTTCGCCAAAGCCTTCCGCAGGGATCGAGAGAATGATTTCGCCGTACTCCCCTTCTAGATCTTCCTCGCTGTATGCCGTCGATTCCTCCGTATGCTGTAGCGGAGTTAAAATAAATAAGTTAAATAAAATGGCAAGCATAGAGGCGACGACTAGACTAATGCCTGCGCTAACCACGCTGGATAAGGGCGAAAACTTTTCCAGTAAGTATGCACTTGCACTAAAAAAACTAATGGTCGATAGCACAAATGCCGGTGAAAGCCAACTGTCAAAAATGGCAATGCTATCAAAAATATCTGAAAGCAGGACATAAATGATCGTTACACCTCCGCTTACAAGCAAAACCGTCAGATACAGCGTATCTAGCTCCATGAGCTGCCCTCCTTTCTATTCTTTATTTATAATGATATACGAAGTGCTTTTGGAAAAGGTTTCAATTTTTAAACAGCGAACGGTTCCTTACTAAAGCATAGTTCCTATGCCTTGTTCATATACTTGAATGTAATGTGTTGGATTTATTGCCAAGTGGGCAGGTGAGGGCAAATGCCAGAAAGGGATGAACAATTAAGGGAAGAGGAAGCAAGGCGTTCAGAAGAAACGCTTCGATTTGCTGAAGATCTGATTTACTATGCTGCGATTCTTGGCGGAATTGCGACGGCGATGGATCTTGTCGGCTTAACAATTGCCAGAGAGGAAGCGCGAAAAGCAGAAACTGAAGTGGAGGAGGAATTGGAGACGCCGTTTCCGCAACAGCCGCCAGTTGGTTTTACTGAGCCAAGGAATAATGGGAGAGACGGGCAAAGCACAGAAAACCAGTCTAGTATGCAAAGGAAAGTGGAAAACATGGAGCGCGAGATGAAGCAATTACAATGGCAAATGAAGCGGATCGAAAGCATGCTTCATCGTCGTTAAAAGGATGATGAACGTAAAAAAGCCATTTAAGGGAGGCATCCCTTAAATGGCTTCTATTCTTTTTTTCCAAGTGGTTTTTTGGCAGGCCCTTCAATGACATCGCCTGTATAAGAAAAACGTGAGCCATGACATGGACAATCCCATGTATTGTCTGCGTGGTTCCAATTTACTTCACAGCCCATGTGGGTGCACGTTGTATCGACGAGGTGGAGTGTCCCGTCTTTATCGCGGTAGGCGCCTACTCGTTCGCCGTCTTTGTCAATAACGGCTCCCTCCCCAGCTTCAAGTTCCTCAACATGTTCAATATCCTGATGTAGTTTTCCACGGATCAAATGTTTAGCCACGTCTGCATTTTCTTTTAAAAAGGAACGGATGCTTGGATCGGCATGGAACCGTGATGGCTTAAATAATTGGCTGTATAAGCTGTTGCCGTCCACAATTAAATCGCACAAGACGTGTGCTGCCACAGCCGAATTGGTCATGCCCCATTTCCTGAATCCTGTAGCAATGAGCACATCCGGTCGGAGGGCGGACAATTCTCCGATATAAGGGACTTTGTCAAGTGTAATCAAGTCTTGTGCCGACCATTGTTCTTCTTGTGTAAATCCTTCTAACGTTTTGGTCGCGAATTGTTTGATTGCATCGTAATGTTTGAGCGCATTCATCCCTTGCCCCGCTTTATGCCCTTCTCCGCCAACTAAAATCATTTCTTCGCCGTTTATTGTGGCGCTGCGAAGAGAACGGCTTGTTTGGTCTACGCTTAAATACATGCCGCCAGGCCAAGGTTTTGCGCATGTACCAGCAATGACGTAGGATCGATCTGCCCGCAAACGTGTCATGTACAGGCCGCCGCCGTCCACAAATGGGAAGTGTGTTGCCGAGACGACTTTTTTAGCCGTTACTGTCGCTCCGCCCCTCGTTTGAATGGCCGGGCGTTTATCATTGCCTTGAACGACTTTTTCACAAACGGTGTTTTCGTAAATCAGGCCGCCTTTTTCGCTTATTTTTTGGCATAAATAAGCCATATAATGCAGTGGGTGAAATCGCGCTTGGCCCCTTAATTTAAGGGCAGCGCGAATTTCCAAGGAAATAGGCAGAGACGTAAGCCACTCCCCTGGAATGTCGAGCTGTTTGTAGGCTTCTAATTCCCGCTTGAGTTTATGCTCCCCATGGTGAGTAGTTGCATAAAGATAGTGGTCTTCGTCGTGAAAATCACACTCAATGTTATGATTGTTGACGAGATTGCGCATCCAGCTAATCGCTTCATCTTGCGCTTTGTAATAAAGCTTCGTTTGCTCTTTGCCGATATGGCTCAATAATTCATGGTAAATCACATCATGTTGGGCTGTGATCTTTGCAGTTGTATGACCAGTTGTGCCACCACCAATTTTAGTTGCATCTAGTACGGCGACCTTTTTGCCTGCTTCTGTTAGCAAATAAGCGGTCGTGATCCCGGTCAAACCGCCACCGGCAATGGCGACATCGACTTCGATATCTTCTTGTAAAGCGGGGAAGTTAGGGAAATCTACTTTTTGCCAAACAGATCCTAAATTTAATTGTTGTTCACTCATTTTTTCGTCCTCCATTTTCTTGTCTGTTATCACTATGGTCATGTTTCCAAGATTTTATGAGCAAAAAGGGCTATTTTTAGTTTTGCGAAATTCGCCATTTGCAACATTGGCTTGTCTGAGCTACTCTTTAAGAAAAGAAATAGAAAGTGAGTTTGAGAAAGGAGACGCTGTGAAAAAACAAGTTGAAAACGGCCTTTTATTCGCATGGGTGACGGCCTTGATCGCAATGCTTGGCTCGCTGTATTTCTCTGAAATTCGCCAGTTTGAACCTTGCGCTCTTTGCTGGTATCAGCGGATTTTAATGTATCCTCTAGTTGTCCTTTTAGCGATTGGCATCATTCGCAAAGACTCAAGTGCCGCGATTTATTCTGCTGTTCTTGCTGGCATTGGCTTCTGCATATCGGCTTACCATTATTCGATTCAAAAACTTCCAGTCCAGGAAGGCACTGTTTTAGGGTGCGGGTCCGTCCCATGTACAGGAGAATATATTAATTGGCTTGGCTTTATAACGATTCCTTTTCTTGCTGGAACTGCCTTCTTGATGATTTTTTTAACAAGCATGTATATCATCCGAAACCGCTAGGAGTGAGACAGACGTATGAAGAAGTTACTGATTATTGGCGCAGGCGTATTAGCGCTGTTCATTGTACTCATCATTATTCAAACCGTTAATAACAACAACCGTGTAGCAAATAACGACCTGTATGATAAAGATGACTTAAACGCGGCAACAATTGACCAGCTGAACGATGAAAATTACCAAAACATTATTATGCCTGATGCATTGGCCGAAAAACTTGAAGCGGGAGAAGATGCAGTTGTTTACTTTTTCTCTCCTACTTGCCAGTATTGCAAGAAAGCAACACCAAAATTAATGGATGTTGCCGGAGAAGAAGACATCCATATTGACCAATTCAATGTGCTAGAGTACGATGATTCCGCTTATGGCATTGAATATACGCCAACGCTTATTTACTTTGAAGACGGCAAGGAAGTCAACCGGATTGTCGGCGACCATACAGAAGATGAGTTTCGTGATTTTCTCGAAACGACAAAAGCGCAGTAGCATGTGATCAAATCGTTTTTTTGGGTGGCAATCGCTTAAGCCGCCCTTCTTGTTGTCTTCACTACTCTTGCATCCATATTCTGTTTATGGTATGATATTTTTTTGAGAACAACGGAGCGCCTTTTGTGCGGTATGCGCTTAGCGATAGTGCGTCTATGTAAGAAAGCAATTGATCATAAGGCTGTCTCGATGTTGAAAGCGAGCCTAGCGACTGGCTTTTTGCATCCAGGCAGCCTTTTCTAAGTACGAAAGGCGTTCAATCTATATATAGGGAGTTTTTATCACTTGGCAAATTTTGAACAATTTGGCTTGGATGCTTCTGTCGTCCAAGCAGTAACGAATATCGGCTTTACGGAAGCCACGCCAATCCAACAAGAGACGATTGAGCTCGTACTCGCAGGCAAAGATGTGATTGGCCAAGCCCAGACAGGCACTGGCAAAACAGGTGCGTTTGGCATTCCATTAGTCAATCGCATAGACCCTAGCAATTCTCTTGTCCAAGGTCTTGTATTGGCGCCAACGAGGGAGCTTGCCAACCAAGTCGAGCAGGCATTGCGTCAATTTGGACGTGTCAAAGGAGTACGCACAACCGTCGTATACGGCGGTGAAGACTTTGGCAAACAAATCCGTTCTTTGAAACAGCGCCCACACATTATTGTTGCTACACCTGGGCGTTTGCTTGACCATATGCGTCGTAAAACAATACGCCTTGAATCGATTGAGACGGTCGTATTGGATGAGGCGGACGAAATGTTGAACATGGGTTTTATCGAGGACATTGAAACGATTTTGGCGGAGACACCTCAAGAAACACGGCAAACATTGCTTTTTTCAGCAACAATGCCAAAGCGGATGGAATCTCTTGCCAGCAAGTTTATGAAAAACCCAACACGGATAGCTGTGAAAGCAAAAGAAGTTACAATGGAAAACATTGCCCAGCAGTTTATTGAAGTCCATGAACGGGAAAAATTTGATGTGCTCTGCCGCCTAATTGATCTAGAGACGCCTGATCTTTCCATTGTGTTCGGACGGACTAAACGGCGCGTCGATGAGCTAGCGGAAGCTCTTATTAAACGAGGTTACCGGGCTGAAGGGTTGCATGGCGATTTAAACCAAGCCAAACGTAACAGCGTCTTGCGCAAATTTAAAGAGGGTTTAATCGATGTCCTCGTTGCTACCGACGTTGCAGCACGTGGCCTTGATATTAGCGGCGTTACACACGTCTTTAACTTTGATTTGCCTCAAGACCCAGAAAGCTACGTCCATCGTATCGGCCGTACTGGACGAGCTGGCCGTTCTGGCATTGCGATTACGCTTGCGACAAAACCAGAGCGTGAGCACGTCAAATTGATTGAAAGTGTCTCGAAAAGACGGATGACTCAGCGGCCGAAGCCGACATATGAGGAAGCGCTTGAAGGTCAAAAACAGTCAACTTTAAACGAACTTCGTGAATTGGCTGCAAAGGGCGAGCAAGACAGCTACCGAGTAGCAGCCAAAGAACTGCTTCAAGAAACAGATGCAGTCACGGCCTTAGCGGCAGCGTTGAAGTTGTTAACGAAAGAACCTGACCAAACGCCAGTGAAACTTACAAGCGAAGCGCCACTGCGTACGAAAAAGCGCCACGGAAATGGGGGCCGTGATGGCCGCCGTCATAATGATCGCGATCGTCGCCCTTGGGGGCAAAAACGGGGCCGCGACGGACGGCGCAGCGGTCATCAACGGAAGTGGGCTTCATCGAACAAAGCAGGCAAGCGCTTATCGTAAGTGCATAAGAAGAAGGTCAATCACAATGGCATTACATGCATTGTTGATTGACCTTCTTTTATTAAGGCAAGTTGTCTATTCACACAATTAGCGAAACGAGAGGGGCCGCGCCCATTGCTCTTCGGTTAGTTGTTTATTTGACAACAGTCGAACTCTTGTTTCTGTAAGTTCAAATCCATTTCGTTGATAGAGCTTTCGTGCCGCTTTGTGATCACTATTTGTCCACAGAATGATGTTCTCAAAGCTTGTTTCCTTACAAAACGCAATCGCTGTTTCTAGCAACTCCTGTCCGTAGCCACACCCTCTTGTGGAAGGGTCAAGGAGAAACAAACCGAGTTGTGCTGTCTCATCGCTCGCCTCTTTTATACTAATTGAGCCTTTTTGTTTGCCGTTAATCTCTAGGATCCAAATGTTTTCTCGACGATTGGACCTGTCCATAAACCCCGTTACACTGTCTGCAATAAAATCACGAAACGATAAGTCATATTGAAATTCTCTGTTATATAACTCGTAATGTGACTGAATAATGTAATCTTTGTCCGCTGGTCTAAATGGTCGTATCATCGTATCCCTCTTTATGTTGATGGTCTTTACTGTTAGCCTATCACTAAAAATAGAACGAGACAAAGGGTTTCCCGTTGCTTCTTTTCAGATGGTCGATTATTATATTTTTGGCGGGGAACATGGTACGATAAGGATGAAACAAATAGACGAAGACATACGTATAACCTATGTAACTAACTAAATATGAAAGGGTGTCAAACATGGTGAAACGAACTGGCGAACGTGTTCTTGGCATTATCGGAATAGTGTTGTTTATGCTCGGAACATTGTTTTTAGGAGGCGCTACGGTACTCCAAGGCCAAGGCTTTTATGAAGACTTTTTTATGGAAATGGCCAATGAAGATAGTGAGCTATGGGAAGGGCAAGAAAACCCGCCTACAGTCAGCGAAGAAGATGCTGCTGCGACGTCTGCGTTTTTTGAAGACCTCAATTTCGGGATGTACACGCTTGCTTCCTTTATAGCGGGAGTTGCAGGGATTGTTGCTGTTGTCCTTGTTGGCAAAAAGCCCGTGGTGGCAAGCATTTTGTTTTTAGGGTCTACACTTCTTTATGCGATCATGGCCGCCTTTACGCTTGCATTCATTATCCCATTCTTGCCAATGCTGTTGTATATTATTGCTGGAATTATGGCGCTTGTGCGCAAACCAAAACAGCCAGAGTTGAGCTGACAGCAAAACCATCCAATTTGGATGGTTTTGCCATTATTATCTGAATATTAGTGTGTCAGATAATCTGACAAATCGATTGCATAAAGGGTAGTGTCGTCATAAAGTAGAAAACAAGAAAAAGATGAACTGTTCATCTACTTTAGGGGAGTGTTAGAGATGACGACACAAGCGCCAACTCGCGAAAGCTTAATTGAGACGATCCGGGAAACGATTGAAAAGAAAAATGTCGAGCTGCTTCATATGCAGTTTGTTGATCTTGAAGGCATGCTCAAACATGTGACGATTACGGCAGAGCAATTGGATCAAGCTGTGAACGGCAAAACCATGTTTGACGGTTCTTCGATTACAGGTTTTACGCCAATTAACCAATCAGACTTGTACTTGTCCCCCGACTTGACGACGTTTGCCGTTCTTCCTTGGACGGAAGAAGAAGGCTACTCAGAAGCACGTTTTTTATGCAGCGTGAAAAATCCTGATGGCTCTGATTTTGAGGGCGATCCACGGAACATTTTAAAAAAAACGGTTAAGCGTGCAGCCGACAAAGGCTACTCGATTAGCGTAGGCCCAGAGCTTGAGTTTTTCCTTTTCGACACGGATGAACATGGCGAACCGACGATGCGCACTCAAGACGCTGGTGGCTATTTTGAACCTTCTCCAAAAGACGACGGTGAAAAAGTGCGCCTCGCTATTTACAAAGCACTGCGGATGATGGGCTTCACGATTGAAGCTTCTCACCATGAAGTGGCAGTCGGTCAGCATGAAATTAATTTTAAATATTCGGATGCATTAGGGTCTGCCGATGCAGCAACGACGTATAAATGGGTTGTAAAAACAGTTGCGAAACAATTTGGCCTCCACGCTACATTCATGCCAAAACCACTTGGCGGAGCAAACGGAAACGGCATGCACGTCAATATGTCGTTGTTCGATATCGAAAAGCAAGAAAACAGTTTCTACAATGAAGACGATAAAAATGCGCTTTCCAAGACGGCCTATCACTTTATCGCGGGCTTGCTTGACAACGTCAAAGACTTTGTGGCAATAACAAATCCACTTGTTAACTCATACAAACGCCTTGTTCCAGGCTACGAAGCACCATGTTACATTGCTTGGTCTGCTTCCAACCGTTCGGCGCTTGTCCGCATCCCGGCTACGAGGGGCCCTGGCACTCGTGTGGAAATCCGTTGTCCAGATCCGTCCGCAAACCCTTATCTTGCTTTTGCGGTTATCGCCTCTGCTGGATTGGACGGCGTTGAGAACGAAATCGAATGCCCAGCGTCTGTAGATGCGGATATTTTCAGCATGTCTTCCGCGGAAATTAAGGAGCGGGCGATTGAGAACTTACCTACAAGCCTTGAAGATGCGATTAATCGTTTTGAAACAGGGGCCATTGGCCGTAAAACTCTTGGCGATCATGCGTTTGAAGAATACATTGAATTAAAACGCAGCGAATGGGATGACTTCCGTACGAGTGTGCATCCTTGGGAAGTTGCCTCTTACCAAAGCAAGTTTTAATTTGCCAATAGGGGAGCAATGGGCTCATTCCAAATCAATCCCGCACCACGCAAGCAGTGGTGCGGGATTTTTGTGTCCAATCGATTGCTGAAACATATAGTAAGAAGCCGCACAGAGGGATTTCACGTACTGAGAAAGGATGTAAAGTGGAAGACGTCTACTTCTATATATCAATAATAACAATAGAATAAGGAATGAAACATATCGTTCCATTCCTCAATAACATCTTTTTCGCGAGCGCTTTTATGTCTATTGTCTGCTTGTCCAGCGAGGCAGTTTAAGCGTAGGTGATCTTGTCGACTTACTGAGCCACTAACGTCCAATTTATAGTACGCTCATTCTGCTTTTTTAGTTGGCCGATTTTCTCGGAAACGTAATCCGCAAATATCCTGAATGACACTATAGAAACCCGGTAAAAATGATTTAAAGAAACCGGTACAATGATGCGCTTCTCTATAGCTCTCATTCTCCATTAGGATCGTGTGCGCTTTTTTTAAACGATAATGGGGAACCGCTGGAAAGAGATGATGAACCAAATGATAATTGTCGTGATGAGGATGGAGAAAGAAACGTTGGATTGGGTTCCCAAACGTGTTTCTGCTTGAATACAGCTCATGCGTGTTTTTTAAACCTGAATGTTCAGCCATTTCCGCCCAGTAGCGTATAATCTGAAATGTGGTCAATAAAGGAATAAACCAAAATAGGAAAAGCTCTAACCAAAAATCAAATACCACACTTAATAGCACGATAACTGGCCAAAATAAAAACTTCGCGACTTTTTCCGAGAGTGGTTCTTCTTTTGTCAAAATATTAACTTTAATGGTCCCGTAAATGTATTTAGGGACGTGGATTAACGTTAACGGTTTTAAAACATGTCTAAGGACAAATGTCCGAATGTCGTCTTGTGGTTTATCTAACCCCATTAACGCATATCGTTTCGTATCTGGATCTTTTTGCTCATGCCATAAATGACGATGATGCAAATAATGGGATTGACAGTAGGCAGTAAACGAAGTAAACACCGGAAAAGCTACAAAAAAACAGGCAATCCATTTATTCATTATTCTATTCTTAAATAATTGAAAATGGCTAGCCTCATGCATAAGATTGTCAAATGCCCTCATTCTACTTCCTATGATGGCTATAGATATTAAATACACCCACCACATAGGAAATGTTCGAACTAACGCAATCGCTCCAATAATGACAAGCCAGTCAAAAGCAATTGTGAACAAATTCCGCCAGTTATCTCGTTCCTGGAGGGCTCTCACTCGATCTTTAATATCTTTTGAAAAAGTAGCTTTTTCCAATTTGTGTTCCATTCCTTTTCCTCCTCTCACTGCCAATTTCACATGCGTGTCGTCAATGCCTTATATTTTATCAAGCGCTTGGGATAAGTCGTCTCTTATATCTTCATATTCTTCAATTCCGACAGAAAACCTTATCATGCCATCTGTAATGCCGCCTTTTTCACGTTCTTCTCTCGGCAATAAATTATGCGTCATCGACGCTGGATGGGTAATGGTGCTCGCATACCCGCCTAAACTGACAGCCATCTTGTTTAGTTTCACGTTTGAAATCAAGCCAAGCCCGCCATCCATACCATCTTTAAGTTCAAAACAAATCATGCCACCGCCGCCAGTCATTTGTTTAGTAGCTAGTTTGTATTGAGGATGGCTTTCAGAAAATGGATAAAACACTTGTCTAATTTTCGGGTGTGTCTCTAGAAATTGAGCTAATTTCAACGCGTTTTCGTTATGCTTTTCCATCCTTAGCCCAAGAGTTCGAATACCTCTACATAGCAGCCACGCTCCAAAAGGGTCTAGGTGCGGACCATGGAAGGAATATTTATGGCGAACTTTATCGATCAACTCCGTTGAACCAGCACATACACCCGCTACAACATCAGAATGCCCACCTAAATATTTTGTGGCAGAATGGACAACGATATCCGCCCCATGCTTCAGCGGTTTTTGATTATAAGGTGTAGCAAATGTTGAATCGACTACAAAGACTGCGTCGCTTTGTTCATGAACGAGTGCAGCTACTTTAGAAATATCTACTAAACTTAAAGTGGGGTTGGCTGGGGTTTCAGCAAAAACTAACTTTGTATTCGGTTGAATCGCCTGTTTGTAGTTATTGATGTCACTAGAATCAATAAACGTGACATTAACAGATAATTGCTCTGCTAAAGACTCATGTAATATTTTCGTTTCAGAGTAACAGTTATGAACAGCGATAAAATGATCTCCTGGATTTAAAAACGCATGTGTAATCATGGAGATAGCACCTAATCCAGAAGAAGCACAAAGCGCATCGTCTGCTTCTTCTAGTGCAGCGATCAAAGCTTCTAACTCACGTTCATTCCTGCTCCCCCACCTTCCATAAAATTCATCTGCCTTAATGTCTGCTGCACGAACCGCACCTTCTGAAGTAGTCGGGAATTCGAAAGCAGTGGACTGACAAATAGGGGGACTTAAATGGCCTGATTTATTCCAATGATCCCCTCCGTGTGTACAGGCTGTTTGAAATCCTAAACGAGTTTTGTTTGTTTCTATTCCAGTAGCGATAGGTTTCATGATCTTTAGCTCCTTTTCAACTTTGGGATATAGTAGATCGCATCGTAAACGGTTAAAGTTGGTACACCGGCTTTTGTTTATCCAAACTGAAGAAATCGATTGTAACGTCGTTATTAGAAAAATCACTTATTAGTTTGGATAAATCTGTTAATGCCAATTTTGCTCTGTTATCGCCCCCTTGTATTTGGTCAACAAAAAAGACAACATTTTTGGTCTTGTCCGTAATTTGAGTATGATCAGCATCCCGGTGGTTCCAATAGACACATAAGATTGATCCTGCATCTGAATAGGCAACCACTTTTTCATCTATTCGTATAGGTTTATCACCGCCTATAGGAAGCATTTCTTCGCCTTTTCTCCCATACCTTAAAGAAATACTTCCGGTAATTTGGTCGAGATCATATCCTCCCATGCACAAACAATGCTTTAAAGATACAGCATTGTAGGCATCTACCAACTTATTGATACCGAACACCTTTTTTCCTTTAGAGACTCTTTTATATAAACTTTCAAATGAACACAATACTTTGCTCGGTTTAACTCCCATATCACTGTAAATAGATCTCCAGTTTTGTATCTCACTCTTTGCTAACGAGTCATCTGTGTCTTCATGCTGATAAACGGCATGATTCATGTACCTTTCGAGTTCCTCCGATTTGTCTGTTTTTGTATCAATCCCTTTTACCGCCAATCCAGAAATGGTTACGTCTGGGTAGCTTTTGAGCACTTCATCGGAAATAGCGATCTCTAAGTTAGCCAACGCGTTGTCCTCCATTTTCAGTTAAGTTGTTTTAGCTCAGGTAGACTATTACTAATTTATCAAAATGTCATATAGTTCTATCTTCTATCATTCTAGTATTTATTAGGTATAACAGTATAGTTTGATGTATAACAGTTAAAAAACGTTCCTTTTTAGCATGTTTGCTACTGGATACACGGCAAAAAAAGCCATTCGGTGACTGAAAGTCTACAGAATGACTTGGTTAAACAAGAGGCATGTTTGATTCTTCATGTCGTTCTTCAATAAAAGTCGTAAAAATTTTACAAAGTGTCTTGATGCCAGTTTCTAATAATTGATCCTCTACAGCAGCAAAACACAACCGCAGATGATTCATGGCAGGTTCTTTAGGGTAGCAAGCAGATCCAGGGAGAAAGGAGATGCCAAATTTCTTTGCTTCAAACAGCATTTCATTGGTATCGACCCAAGGGGGCAGCGATATCCAAATATTGACTCCTCCTTTTGGGACAATCCACGTTACTTCCTTCGGGGCATATACAGTGAGAAGGTCGATAACACGATCCCTTCTTAATTTTAAAGCGATCCGCAGCTTTTTTACATGCTCTTTCATTCGATTCGAACGTAAAAAAGACAGTACCGCCTTTTGGTTTAACAAAGGAGTACCTAAATCGCTAATGGTTTTGGCGGCTATGATTCTGTTCAAATTCGTACCTGAAGTAGCCATCACCCCAATTCGACATCCTGGGGACAGTGTTTTGCTTAATCCTTTCAAATAAATCACATGACCATACTCATCTAGGCTTTTTATTGGCAGCGGGGGTTTACCGTCAAAATAAATTTCACTCCAAGAATCGTCTTCGATCACAATAATCTCGTTTGATTGCGCAAAATCAAGCAGTAGTTGCCGTCGCTTTTTACTGAGCAATGTTCCAGTTGGATTTTGAAAAGAGGGGATTGTATAAATCACCTTTGGTTTATTTTTCAATGATGGCAGTAAATCCACTCTCATTCCGTTCTCGTCGACTGGAATCGATACAATCGATGCCCCTCTGCCTCTGAATACGTCAATTGCCGCCGAGTAAGTAGGAGTCTCGGTAACCACAATGTCTCCTGGGCCAACAAAACTACGGGCAACAATATCAATGCCTTGTTGCACCCCATTCGTAATGACAATATCGTCTGGTTCAATCGCTATCTTTAAATGTTTTAAATAAGCTGACATTTCTTTCCTTAGTGTGATGTCTCCTCGTCCTTCTCCATAAGTAGAAAGTATATAAGGTTCCTCAGAAAGGATTCTTATTGTTTCTTTTATGAGGTAACGGTTCGGAAGTAAGTTGGGCCATATCTTAGAGGAGGAAAACTGGATTTTTTCTTTCCCTGTATTAAATTGCATGTACTGAGCACGTGGCAAGTAATCAGTAACCGTTAATTGCCAATCATAAGATAGCAGCTTTTTTTCGTTTTCCGTTTTGCTTGCCCCGCTATTTTTTCGGACAAAAGTCCCTTTTCCTTGGACTTTTTCGATCAACCCTTGTTTCTCTAAATGGTTATAAGCTTTGTTTGCAGTCATAAGACTTACCCCAGTTTGTTCTGCTAGTTTACGGACAGATGGTAACTTGCTTCCTTCTTCGAGCAAGTTGGAGCGAATCCGGTCAGCGATGTTCTCTTGAATTTGTTGGGCAATCGGTATGTCAGAATGCCGATTTATTTCTATTTTCAAAAAAACACCTCCATCTGTTATGTGTGTTTATTTACTGTTATACAGTCTTATTCTAAAATTAGTTTAAATGAATTGTAACATATAACAATTAACAGGTGGAGGAAGTGGAGAACAAAAAATGAAGGCGGAAACAAAAGAAAATCCTTGGCAGTCTACAGAAAAAAAAGCAGCATTTATGGATGGCGTCTATGCGTGTGTACCTACATTGTTAGGTTATTTAAGCATTGGTTTTGCTGCGGGTGTCGTTGCAAAAACGGCAGGTTTAAGTGTACTTGAAATTACATTAATGTCGTTATTTCTCTATGCTGGTTCTGCACAATTTATTGCTGCAAGCATGATCGGAGCTTCCTTTTCAGTCATTGCCATTGCGATTACGATTTTCTTTATAAACATTCGCCATTTGTTAATGACTGCTGCTTTAGCACCTTATTTAAAGAATCTTTCTATCGGGAAGAATATATTGATTGGTGCACAAGTAACAGACGAAACATTTGGCGTAGCAGCAAACCGTTTACCAAATATGAACGGAAACCGGTTTTATTGGATGCTTGGGCTAAATATAACAGCTTATATCAATTGGGTATTAGCAAATGTGCTAGGAGGGCTATTTGGTGAACTGGTCACGGATATAAGCGCATTAGGAATCGACTTTGCTTTGCCTGCCATGTTCGCGGGTTTATTAGTATTGCAAATGATCAGTCGTTCGAAATATGCCATTGATTTAACCGTTGCCTTGCTTGCAATTGCATTGGTGATTGGTGTTCATTACTTGATCCCAGGAAGCTGGTCGGTCATTATTGCAACGTTAATTGCGACGACTATTGGGATGGTGATAAAACAATGGAAATAAATTCGTATATTTTATTGGTCATTATAGCCACAGCACTTGTTACCTTTATCCCACGAGTCCTTCCATTAGTTGTCCTTACTAGAATGGAGTTACCAGCGTGGTTATTAAAATGGCTTGATTACGTGCCTATAGCGATTATTGCTGCATTACTAGGTCAAGAAATCTTCATTAATCAAGAGGGGAATATATCCTTTTCGTTGTATAATTTAAACATTTACGCCATTATACCGACTTTTTTAGTAGCGATCATTTCCCGTAGCTTATTAGCCACTGTTTTATCGGGGGTGTTCACCATGATGGTCTTGCAATATCTTTTTTAGTCTGTCGACTTATGGTGAAGCATTTCAGTTACCATCCGAAGCACGCTATTTTCTACCATTGACAATTGGACCATGTAAGCATAAACTGTATCCTAATAGTCGGAACTTTTGGAGAGGATCTTATGGCGATGCCACAGAGGCTCAATTCCATACATCGCCTAGCCTGTCATGTAGGGCACAGAGGCTGCCGCTTTTTGAAATCACCGGATTTCAAAGCGGCAGCCTCTTTTTTGTGGCCTTTAGTCTAATAGAGGGGTGAAGATATGGTTATTTTAACAGGGCGTTCGTTGACGCTGGATGACATGGAAGCGATTTTGTACAAAGGGGTGAAGGTAGGCTTAAGCCAATCGTGCATTAACGAGATTGAAGCAAGCCGTCGGGCTGTTGAAAAGATCGTCCAAGACGGACGAACCGTATATGGCATCAATACGGGGTTTGGAAAGTTCAGTGACGTTCAAATTGCTGCTGCCGATACTGAAGAGCTTCAACGAAACTTAATCTTATCCCATGCATGTGGGGTAGGCGGTTATTTTTCCGATGAAATTTCCCAGGCAATGATGGTGCTGCGGGCTAATGCACTCGCAAAAGGGTTCTCCGGCGTCCGATTAGAAGTTGTGGAAATGCTGCTCGAGTTGATCAATAAAGATGTATATCCGTGTATTCCTTCACAAGGGTCGCTCGGGGCGAGCGGCGACTTGGCGCCATTATCCCATTTAGCCCTTGTGTTAATCGGAGAGGGAGAAGTCCGTTATCGCGGCGAGTGTATGAGTACTGCATCGTGCTTTGCTAAACTCGGTATTCAACCTCTTACGCTGCAAGCGAAAGAAGGGTTAGCCCTCATAAACGGCACACAAGCGATGACAGCCGTCGGGGTTGTCGCTTACTTAGAAGCAGAAAAATTGGCGTATCAAGGGGAGCAGATTGCTGCGGTGACGATGGAAGGGCTTCAAGGCATTATAGATGCTTTCGATCAAGCCGTTCATGTTGCTAGAGGCTACCAAGAACAAATAGACGTTGCTGCACGGATGCGGCATCTTTTGCAAGGGAGTAAATTAACGACTAAACAAGGGGAGAAACGGGTTCAAGATGCCTATTCCCTTCGCTGCATCCCCCAAGTTCACGGCGCCGTTTGGCAAGCGCTCGGCTATGTAAAGGATAAGTTGCTTATTGAAATGAATGCCGCGACAGACAATCCTCTTTTGTTTGATGAAGGGGAGAAAGTGATTTCTGGCGGTAACTTTCATGGCGAGCCGATTGCGTTTGCGATGGACTTTCTTTGCATTGCGATGGCGGAGCTTGGCAATATTGCAGAGCGGCGCGTCGAACGACTCGTCAATCCACAGCTGAATGATTTGCCGCCATTTTTAAGCCCGGCTCCTGGGCTCCAGTCAGGGGCGATGATCATGCAGTATGTTGCAGCCTCCCTTGTCTCAGAAAATAAAACGTTGGCGCATCCAGCAAGCGTTGACTCCATTCCATCCTCGGCCAATCAAGAAGACCATGTCAGCATGGGGACCATTGCCGCCCGCCATGCTTTGCAGATTGTCGAAAATGTACGCCGCATATGCGCAATTGAAGCGATTTGCGCGCTGCAAGCTGTTGAATATCGAGGCATAGCGGCGATGGCTCCAGCCACAAAAGCCTTTTTTGTAGAGGCGCGCCGAGTTGTACCAACGATTACGGCTGACCGAGTATTTGCCAAAGATATTGAAGCGATGGCGCAGTGGCTTCACCATGGGGGAAAAGCAGCAGCAGTGCCGAGTTAAGAGGCGAAAAAAAGAAGCAGGGATGGAGCCCTGCTTCCAGACTGTAGGCAAACGCTCGCGTACGTCGTCGTTTGCCTCACTCATATGCTTGAAACTGTCGTATCATGCGCAAGAAAACCGCTGCTCATGAACCCACGTTCTATTTGCATCTTTCCTCGGCTGCACTCCTCGTCTGACAAGCGCTTTCTATCAGTCTGAATGATTTTGTTGAGACTGGTTAGTTTTGTTTTTCGTGGCGGTAGGCGCCGTGGGCAACGGAACCGACGTATTCGTTGAGTCTGCTGCCGTGCTTGATCGCGGCAGTGACAAAGTCTTTCGCTGTGTGGATCGCTTCCTCAACCGATTTGCCTTTTGCAAGCATAGCAGTGATGGCTGCGGCAAACGTGCAGCCTGCTCCGTGGGTATAGGTCGTATCGATTTCTGGATTTTCAAGCAATGTGAAAGACTGGCCATCATACCAAACATCAACTGCTTGCGGGTGGTTAAGCTTGCTTCCACCCTTAATGACAACATGGTCTGCGCCTAGTTGGTGAATCGTTTGCGCTGCACGTTTGACATCGTCGAGTGTTTCAATACGTTGCCCAGAAAGCTGCGTGGCTTCAAACAAGTTTGGCGTAACGACAAATGCTTTTGGTACGAGGACATCGCGCAGGCATGCATCCGTTTCTGGATTGAGCGCTTCATCTGCGCCTTTGCAAACCATCACTGGATCGACAACAACCTTGTTAACGCCATACTCTTCAATTTTGTTGGCAACAAGTTCAATGATTTCAATCGATCCAAGCATTCCTGTTTTAACCGCATCAGCGCCAATGCCTTTTAACACTGTGTCTATTTGTTTGCCGACGAGTTTGGCATCTTGGGGGAATACTTCATGGGCCCAGTTTTCAAACGGATTTTGCGCAACAATAGTCGTCAAGGCATTCATGCCATAAACGCCAAGTTCTTGAAATGTCTTCAAGTCCGCTTGGATGCCGGCACCACCGCTTGTATCTGAGCCAGCAATTGTTAATGCTTTATAACGTTCCATTTTTCTCTCTCCTTCCTTGTCCGTGCTTTCCATTATACTAAAGCATGGGCGTCCTTAAAAGCAGTGGCGCTTTTGGAAATGATTTCCCTTTACTGAGATAGACCTCCTGTAAAAAATGTAATAGCCTGGAGAGGGATAGTTGTGTATAATGATTCATGTTATCTTATTCTTATCCATTTCGGAGGTCCTTTTATGGGAACGAAAGTAAATGTAAAAAATACACTGCTGTTTGTACTGCCATCTCTGATTGGCATTGTGTTGTTTATGACTCCTTTTACGGTGGTCGAAGAAGGCGAAACGAGTGTCAAGCTGCCCGTAGCCCTTGCCGCTGATTGGCTAATGGCGCTTCTTACGGTAGACACGATTATTTTAATCACGGTCATAGCGATGGTCATTTCTGCGTTGTTATCGGTTGTTTTTTCCGTGAAAAAGAGAGGCAGCGAGATTAACACACTTTGGGAAGGCGTTTTTGCAACCACTCCTGGGTGGATCGTCATTCGTGTTGTCGGAGCTATTTTAGGAGTGATGGTGTACGTCCAAATCGGGCCCCAGTTCCTAATTTCCGGCGACACCGGCCAAGTATTGTTGAACGATCTATTGCCGTTTTTGTTTACCATCTTTTTATTTGCTGGCATGCTGTTGCCGCTTTTGCTTAACTTCGGTTTGATGGAGTTTGTCGGCTCGTTGTTGAAAAACTTAATGCGCCCGTTATTCCGCTTGCCTGGGCGTGCCTCGATTGACTGTATTGCTTCTTGGATTGGCGATGGAACAGTAGGCGTCATGCTCTCGAACCAACAGTACGAGTCTGGGAAGTATACGCAAAGGGAAGCAGCAATTGTCGCTTCGGCATTCTCTGTTGTTTCGATTACCTTTAGCATTTATATTTTATCGCAACTAGGCATTAGCCATTTGTTTTGGCAGTTTTTCTTAACCTTGTTTGTTGCTGGTTTTCTTGCAGCGATTATCACGCCGCGAATTCCGCCGCTTTCTCGGAAAAAAGACACGTATATTGATGGCTCTCCAGGAAAACGGGAGCCAAAAGTGAAAGGCGTCTGGAAGCACGGTTTTTACGAAGCAGTCAGCAGGGCTGAAACGAGCGCCAAAAGTGGCAATAACGCAAAAAACGGTTTCAAAAATGTGTTGGACCTCTGGTTTGGTGTATTGCCTGTCGTCATGACGATTGGAACGCTCGCAGCTGCAGTGGCAACCTACACGCCACTGTTTGAATGGCTGGCTGTGCCTTTTATTCCACTCCTTGAATGGATGAACGTGCCCCAGGCTGCCGAGGCAAGCAAAACGATTTTAGTTGGCTTTGCAGATATGCTGTTGCCGACAGTCCTTGCAGAACCGTTTGGCATCACCAATGAATTTACATTGTTCGTGATCGGCACACTGTCTGTCTCGCAGCTCATTTATATGTCGGAAACAGGGGGCGTTTTAATCGCTTCCAAAATTCCTGTCAGCTTTTTCGATTGTGTGTTGCTCTTTTTAGTTCGCACGATCATTACATTGCCGATTATTGTGCTCATGGCCCATCTTCTGCTTTAAAACCACAAACTGCTCGTATGGCCAGCGGAACTTCTCCGCTGGTTTTTGCTGTTTGGCAACATTGGCCATTAACGTTATGATAGATATAGAGACAACTAGATGAAGAGGAGGAACTGAACATGCCTATTCTTCGTAACGATTGGAACGATGTGATTGGCGGCGAATTTCATAAAACGTATTACTTAGAGCTGCGTGAATTCTTGAAACGAGAGTACAAAGAGCAGACGGTCTACCCCCATATGAATGATTTGTTTAATGCTTTCCACTATACGCCGTTTGAACAAGTGAAAGTCGTTATTCTTGGGCAAGACCCTTATCATGGCCCAAACCAAGCCCATGGATTAAGTTTTTCTGTTAAACCAGAAGTGGCTGTCCCACCATCGCTTAAAAATATGTATAAAGAATTACAAGACGATTTGGGCGTTATGCCTGTAGACCATGGCTATTTAGAGCCGTGGGCCGATCAAGGCGTGCTGTTGTTAAACACTGTGCTCAGCGTCCGTAAAAGGCAGCCAGGCTCCCACAAAGGAAAAGGCTGGGAACTGTTTACGAACGAAGTCATTCATGCCTTAAATAAACGGGAAGAACCGGTTGCATTTGTGCTGTGGGGAAGGCATGCCCAAGCGAAAAAAGAGGCGATTGATGCAACACGCCATTTGATTATCGAGTCGGCCCACCCGAGCCCTTTTTCTGCAAATCGAGGTTTCTTTGGCAGCCGCCCGTTTTCGAAAATCAACCGTTGGCTGCAAGAACAGGGTAAAGCCCCGATCGATTGGCAGCTGCCTATGAAAGCAGAGCTCTATTCTTATGGGAAGTAAACTTGTTTTCCTCGCTGTATCTTTTGCAGTTGGCTGGTTGGTGCAAACGATTGGCATGCCAGCAGGTTGGTTGCTTGGCGCTTTGGCGACGGGCATTTTTTGGTCTTTTTTTGTCCAAAAGCTTATCTTCAAAAGCGAACTGTTCACTGTTTCACTTGCGTTAGTCGGCATTTCTATTGGGTTTATGGTCATTCCCGAGGAGCTATGGGCATACAGGATGTTGTTGCCCGCTTTTTTACTGACGTTGGCATTGACTCTTGCAGGTGGAATCTTACTTGGAAAAGGCTTTGAGAAGTGGGCGCATACGACAGGGAATACAGCATTCTTTTGTTGCCTGCCAGGGGGCGCCTCGGAAGTTATTGCTTTAAGCGAGCGTTACCAAGCAGACCAGCGGATTGTAGCGGCATTCCATACAACTAGGATTACTTTGTTTGTGCTCGTCGTCCCCCTTCTCGTAGGCCTCGCTACTGGAGGAGGCGTGTCTCTGCCGGCTGCAGCGACACAGCCATTTGCAGCAGATGCCTGGCTTGTTTTTCTCGCGTTGCTTGGTGCAGCGGTCATTTTTTGCTTAGCACGCTTTGTCACGTTTCCAGGAGCGCCGATGTTTTTAGCAATTGCCCTTGGCTTTGCCATCCACCAGCTGCTTGTGCCTGAATATAGCATGCCTAATATTGTTCTTGGCAGCGCCCAAGTGCTGATCGGCTCGTTGATTGGCATGCGCTTTGACCGGAAAACACTTAAGGAACTTAGCCGTATCGGCGCAGCAAGTGCAGCGGCATTGGCGCTTTATGTTTTGATGAGCGTCGGGCTAGCGCTAATTTTTTTCTTGCTTACGCCGCTGCCGTTTTTTACAAGTTTGCTAGCGATTGTGCCAGCTGGGGCTGCGGAAATGGCTTCGACAGCGGCTCAGCTAGAACTAGACGCGACCGCAGTAGCAACACTGCAAATGCTGCGCGTGCTTGCCTTATTCATCGCTTTGCCGTTTCTGATCAAATTATTTGCTAAGAAGGAAAATCAACACGCTTCATAACAAAGGAAAACCTCCGAAAACATACGTTTTCGGAGGTTTTCAGCCTTAACGATCATTTCCAGCCCGCTCGTCAGTGAAGCTTGTTTTATAGTTCTTCCGTCGCAGGAAATAATCCTATCTGCTACAAAAACAATGTTAGATATCCTGACATACTTATAGAACAATTCTGACATCAGATTATAATGACGATATAAAACAAGGGCTGGGGGGAGACGAATTGGAAACTGTACTTATGGATAATTTATGGCTTACCATTTCCGCAATATTAGTTCTTCTTATGCAAGGCGGTTTTATTTTGCTTGAAGCTGGCTCAACTCGGATGAAAAATGCCGGTCATATCGCAGGTAAAACGATTTTTACGGTCGGTATCGCTTCGCTTGTTTTTTGGGCCGTTGGTTATGGCTTTATATATGGGGACGGCAATCCGTTTATTGGCATGGCTGATTTCTTTTTTGGCAACTATGCAGATGGTGTTGGTTCGGTTGACTTCTTCTTCCAACTTACGTTTGCTGCAATTGCGTTAACGATTGCCTTTGGTGGTTTTGCTGAACGGGGGAAGCTTGCCGCATACGCGATTTTTGCTGTATTGTTCTCTGCCTTTGTTTACCCGCTCGTCGCACACTGGATTTGGTCAGACCAAGGCTGGCTGGCTAATTTAGGAAAGCAAGATTTTGCCGGTTCGACAGTCGTTCACTTGACGGGTGCAATGGCCGCTCTAGCAGCTACATTGATTTTAAAGCCACGTCTTGGCAAGTATGACAAAAATGGCAAAGTCAATGACTTGTTTGGCCATAACCAAGTGTATACCGCCCTTGGCGTGTTGATTTTGTGGGTCGGTTGGTTTGGGTTTAACGCTGGTTCGACTGGCGGCGTCGCTGATGCGTTCTTTGGTTATGTAGCACTAAATACACAGCTTGCGGCTGGAGCTGGCACCATTGCAGCACTGTTTCTTGTTTGGGCACTTAATGGAAAGGCCGACGTGCCGACGACATTAAACGGAACGCTCGCCGGCCTTGTTGCCATCACTGCTTCCTGTGCATTCGTTGCGCCGTGGGCTGCAGTCCTTATAGGTGTCATTGGCGGATTAATTGTCGTCGTTAGCATGAACATGTTTGATAAACTTAAAATTGACGATCCTATTTTTGCATTAAGCGTTCACGGTGTTGCTGGTGTATGGGGAACTCTATCAAACGGACTATTTGCAACGCCTGAATTAGCAGAAATGAACGGTGGTCTGCCTGGGTTGTTTTATGGCGGTGGTTTCGAACAGCTTGGCGTCCAACTATTAAGCGTGGTGGTTTGCGGTGTGTTTGCTTTTGTCGCTTCTTACGTATTGTTGTTAATAACAAAAGGGCTTCTCGGCGGAAACTTGCGCGTTACAGAGGAAGAAGAAATTCTAGGGCTCGATATGAGTGAGCACGGTTCTTACGGGTATCCTGAAACTGTCAAGTCTGAAAAAACGTCTACGCAAACAGGTTCTTAACATGAGCAAACCATTGGCCTATGCAAAAGAATTGCAGGCTTACCATGAACAAAAATTACATGCTGCTGTTTGGGCTGCAGGAGAAGAAATAAAAAAGGAGCTGGGAGAATTCCCCGCTCCCTTTGCCTTTTTTGTTATGGGCAGCGCGGGGCGCAAGGAGCAAATTTACGACAGTGATCAAGACCATGGCATTGTTTTCAAAGGAGAAGATGATCGCCATTTGCCCTATTTTTTAACTTTTGGCGAAAGGATTGTGACACGGCTTGAAGCTGCTGGCTATGAACGTTGTATTGGCGGCGTGATGGCCTCATGTGAACGGTGGTGCGGTTCAGCCGAAAAATGGTCTCAACAGCTGGAACATTGGCTCACAGAAGATACGTTTGAACATGTGCGCTATGTTCTCACATTTTTCGATGCCCGGACGATTCTAGGAGAACATGCATTAGTTTTAGACTTGAAAAAACAATTGTTTGCCCAAATGGAGCGCTCTCCCCACTTAATGAAACGGTTTGCTGACAATACCGGAAGAATGCCACAAGCTCGCAATTTATTTGGGCAACTCCTTGTTGAGCAGCGCGGTGAACACCAAGGGGCCTTAAATGTGAAAGAGCAAATTCTGTTTCCGTATGTCAATGGCATGCGCTTGCTTGCTCTTCAGCAGCGCATGATGGCTACGTCAACTTTAGAACGATTCGCGGCTCTCCCGCCGGGTAGCGGTTTTGAGGAAGCTGAACGCTCTTTTGCCTCCTTATTTGAGCGGCGGGCTTACTGGATTAAGCAGTTTTCTTCCTATAAGTACATTATCCCTAGCCAACTAACAAAAGAAGAACGCAATGACTTGAAAACGTGGGCAAAAGAGGGGCGCCGCCTTTATGAAACAATCCAGAAAATCGTTGAGGCAGGCGGAAGCAAATGATGAACAACATGATGCAATTTATGCGGCAATTATCAAATCGCTTCGGGTTCGCCATGTCGGCGGCGGAAACGGGGAATGCTGCCCAAATGGCACGTTTTCGCCGTTTTCAAAAGGAAGCTCAGCTCGATGTCCTCCACATTCCTTTTGCTCAGCTCCCGATTGTTGTATTTGATTTAGAAACAAGCGGATTCCATCCAGACCAAGGCGATGGCATTTTATCGATAGGGGCCGTGAAAGTAACTGGAAATGAAGTTCACAACGATCATTTTTATGAGACGATCAAACCAAAGCAGCCTCCATGTGAGGAGGTGCTGCGCCTGACCGGTTTGTCTTTGCAGGAGCTAGACCAATCTCCGCCAATAAATGACGTGTTGCTTCGATTCTACGATTTCACTGGCGCAGCAACACTTGTTGCCCACCATGCCGCCCATGAGCGCAAGTTTATGCGCCATGCGACATGGCAAGAGCTAGGCCGTACGTTTACACATCGGCTCATCGATACAACGTTTTTAACGAAAATAACCGCCGCCCACCAGCAGTTTCAAACACTTGATGACTGGTGCGATGCTTATGGGATAGCGATTAGCCAGCGCCACCATGCTTTAGCGGATGCACATATGACGGCCAAGCTTTGGGCGAAACATATTACACTGGCAGAACATGCAGGCTATTATTGCCTCGGGGATATTTATAAAGAGCTTGCCCTAAGAAAATAAAGGGAGCAAGCTCTTTTTGGAGAATAAAAGAAGAAGAATGAGAATCGTTGCTGTTTCTAGCGAATCGGAGAGGTGACCTAACTTAACCTGGAGAAATGAAAACGGACTCGTTTTTCGCCGTGAAAACACGATTTTCTTTAAGGCAATGCACCGTGCTATGATGGATAAGTTGATTTCATCATGAGCGAACGTGGTGGTCTTTCTTTTCACAAGCTTCACGTTGTCGCATTCGTTTTTCCATGATGAGAAAGGAGGCGTTTATGCATATACACGCAGAAGATGTGCTGTTGCAAATGGAACGGCAAATGGGGAGAATCGCGAAAGCCGTTAAAGACAATGACGGGGACGAATTAAAAGAAGCGGCTGCTGTGTTGGAGAGCTATTGCCAGTTGTTAAAAGGGCATCCTCTTGAGTCTAGGTTACAGCAAGAGAAAACAAAGCCGATTTCGTATCCATTGCCTGTTCAAAAGCGAGTTCCGGAAACGAAGGAATTTGGTTCTCCTTTGGCCGAAACGGAAGGTGAACAAGAGGAAAAGCGAAATTTACTTGATTTTTGATAAAGTCGCCTCCTAATAGAGGCTGCCTTTTAATAGAAAGGATGTAGATGCTCATTCGTTATGAAATTATTGTTTCCGTTATAATTTATTTGCTGATTATGCTAGTGATTGGTTACTATGGCTATAAAAAAACAGTAAGCCATTCCGATTATACGCTCGGTGGCAGAGGTCTTTCGCCAACAGTAGCAGCGTTGAGCGCAGGCGCCTCTGATATGAGTGGTTGGTTAATGTTGGCTTTGCCTGGTTCGATGTATTTGACAGGCATTGGCGCCGGCTGGCTGGCATTTGGCTTAATTTTAGGCGCTTATTTAAACTGGGTTTTTCTTGCTCCGAGGTTGCGCACTTATACAGAAACGGCGAATGATTCGATTACCATTCCAGCCTTTCTAGAAAACCGATTTAATGACACATCCAAACTATTGCGCATGCTGTCAAGTTTGATTATCATTGGCTTTTTTACGCTTTATGTTTCGTCAGGCATGGTATCGGGCGGCGTCGTGTTTGAGTCGGTGCTTGGAATTGAGTACCGGACAGGGCTTTTGATTGTGGCAGGAGTGACGATTGCGTACACGCTGTTTGGCGGTTTTTTAGCAGTGAGCTGGACAGATGTTGTCCAAGGCGGCGTCATGATGTTGGCGTTATTGCTTGTGCCAGCTTTTGCACTGGCTGAGGTTGGCGGGGTTTCAAGCACCTTTACGCAAATCCGCGACATCGATCCGTTTTTAATGGACATTTTCCGTGGCGTGTCGGTTATTGGCATTATAGGGTCCCTTGCTTGGGGGCTTGGTTATTTCGGGCAGCCACATATCATTGTCCGGTTTATGGCGCTAAGGACGGCGAAAGAGGCAAAACCGGCGCGGCGCATTGGCATGACTTGGATGGGATTGTCTATTGTTGGCGCCATGTTTACTGGCCTTGTCGGAAGAGCTTATTTAACAGGGGAAGGGGTTTTCTTAGAGACAGCAGAAGCGTCGGAAACGGTCTTTGTTGTCATGGGCGATATGCTGTTTCACCCATATGTCATTGGCTTTATTTTTAGCGCCATACTTGCTGCCGTAATGAGTACGATTTCCTCGCAATTGCTCGTCACATCCAGTTCACTGACGGAAGATATTTATAAGACGTTTTTAAAGCGAGAACCGAGCGATCGTGAAATGGTCATGCTCGGACGTGGCGCGGTTTTAGTCGTTTCATTGGTCGCTTTAGCCTTATCTTGGCAACAAAACAGTACCATTCTAGAGCTTGTCAGTTATGCCTGGGCTGGATTTGGCGCTGCTTTTGGACCTGTGATGTTGATTTCCCTTTACTGGAAGGGGATGACGAAATGGGGGGCGCTTGCAGGCATGGGTGCTGGGGCGCTTGTCGTTGTCATTTGGGCCAATACGAACCTTTATGCATTGCTTGGAATGAATGAACGAGTTTATGAGTTGTTGCCTGGCTTTATCGTCGCTGCCCTTGTGATTTATGTTGTTAGCAAGCTGACAACGAATCCAAAGCAAGTCCAGGAAGGGTTTGATGTGTTTAAGCAGCGGCTCGATGAAACCAAGTAATAGGACCAAGGCAAACGACGAATTATGCGAGCGTTTGTCTACAGCCTGAGCCCCGCCTATGTTTTAGGCGGGGCTTAAACGTCTAACGGACAGGAGGGCGCCACTCCACAAAAACGCCATAGTTCAACGATTCTGCATCTTCTACATAACCGTTAAGCACATGGGTAGGAGTAAGTCCTTGTTTCATCATAAACGAAAGGACTTGGTCGCTGCGCTTGCCGTTTTTTACTTCGGAAACATATTGTTCTGGTCCAATTTCTGTTGAAACGGCATGATAGCCAGGAATACGGCAGACAGCGGCAAACCGTGTCAGACCAAGTTGGATGACCGTCTGCTTGCGCGCTTCATAGAGTGCTGCGGCAACCCCTTTGCCACGGTAACGGGGACGGACGCATAAGTCGATGCCATACAGTGTGTCTCCATCAGGTTGGTGGGAAGCGCGGATGAGGCCGTTGTCGCTTATTTCTTCCCATGTATGAGAGCGGTCGGCATTACTGACGAGAAGGGAAGTGGCTGAACCAGCGACTTCGCCATTGATTTCAGCAAGCAAAGCGCCTGCAGGGAAAACAGCTGCATGTGCTTCGACTTGTTCTACGGTCCACCATAACTCTGAAGGGAACGGCGGCGGAAACGCTTCTTTTTGGATTTGCAGCAACGCTCTATAATCGGCTGCGCTATAGCGCCTAATCGCAATCACAAATCGTTCATCCTTTCTTCACGTTTCATTCAATTATACCATTTCCTTCGCTGCGCATGGCGTGTTGCTAGTAAGGAACTATGCTATAGTGGAAGCATGGACGAAACAAGTGGAGGTGATCAAAGCGTGGCAAAACTCTTTTTGCTATTAGGCGCACTGGCGATGGCCCTTGGGGTAGCGATTGGCGCATTCGGCGCCCATGGGCTTGACGGAAAAATAAGTGAGCGGATGATGAGCAACTATCAGACTGGCGTTCACTACCACATGGTGCACGGGCTTGGCTTAATTGCAGCCGGCTTATTTGCTCTAAAACTAGGCAGTTCCGGGCTTGTGAATGGAGCAGGCTGGGCGTTTTTAGCCGGAATTGTCCTATTTTCAGGCAGCCTCTACGTCATGGCATTAACGGGAATTACGAAACTAGGGGCGATTACGCCAATTGGCGGCGTTGCGTTTATCGTCGGCTGGGTATTGCTAGGCTTGGCAGCAATGCGGCATTTATAACTATGAACGGCTGAGCAAAGCTCAGCCGTTCATTCTTTAACGAGGCGGGTATTGAGACAAGCCTGGTTCATATCCATACTGATATGTATAGGCGATTGGCTCATCAAATGTAACGAAGTCGAGGTTGACCATTAACAGCAAGTAATGCTCGCCTGTCTCCGGGTTTCCAAGTACAATGTGGTCGCGCCCTGCCTCTTCAATCCTGCCGCGAAAGACTCGCGCATTCCATTCGCTGTTCCCTTCAAATGTTTGATGGACGGTCACAAATTTGCCCCGGTTTAAACGCAAAATGTTTTCAATGAACGATTGCTCTAACGGCAACATGCCTCCTTGCCCAGCAGGCGGTGTTTGTTGTTGCTGCACAAATCCAGGCACTTGGTACCCTTGTGCTGAAAATTGCGGTTGTTGCATCATTTGTTGTTGGCCTTGCCCTTGGCCTCCATATTGGCCGTATCCTTGTTGCTGGCGATTGGCTTCATTCTCGTCGTATGAATACATGTTTGCCACCCTTTCTATCCTTAAAATGTGCTAAACACGTCGGCGCACTCTGCTTCGAGCGGCTGGTAAAAACAGTGGTTTTTGAAACGCCCGGCATTCCATTGCCCCCACCATTGCGCCGGACAGGCACCTTCAGGCCGGAAAAACCAGAGCGAAAAGCTGGCTGGGTGGGTTCTCTCCCCGTTTACGAGCCGCCGTGCCAAGCGCCGTTCCCTTTCTCGTGCCCTTTGATAAAAATAGCTTTTCTGAACCGCCTCAAATCCACCAGGGGATTGGAACGCCATTTGTGGAATCGTCCTTATATTTGCGAAATCAAGACAGTCGACGCGCACGCGGTTGACCATCACATTTCCTGCCATAAGCATGCCTTCCTCGCCTTCGCCTTCTGCCTCTGCTCTTATAAGACGGGCCAGCATATCAATATCATTGGATGATGCTTGAATCACAGCCAATTTGACACCTCCACATATGAATGCACGCAAGGTTGGTGAACGGATCCGATCTGCCAACAATAAGAAAAGCTTAAAAAACGGGGTTTTTGCTTAAATCGAGTCATTTTTAAAGATATGATCAGGCAATTAAGAATATGCCCTAGATAAGGAGACTTCAGCTTGTATCCATTTGAAAAACAAGAGGCGGAAAAACGTGCTTTACTTTTTTTACTTGCACAGAAAGAAAAGGTGTGTAATACTGTGTATGTAGATATAAACAGATGAACATTGAAAAGGACTGTTGCATATGGCGAATGCCTACAAACTGCTGCTAGTCGAGTTCCGGAAAATGGGAATTGGCCGTTGGATCGGGATTGTGGCAACGGCTTTGCTATGGGGCGTCTTGTATAGCATGCTTGTTGTTGACATTGGCCCACGGATTGAAAATGGGATTATTGCCCCAGGCTTAGGCGTCGTATTGCTCGTGGTGTTGTTTTTCTACCCTATTTTTTTTGTGCGTGGGGAAGCTTATCGGATACGGGATCCATACGGCAAAGTTGCCGTGCCTGATATTTACGTGCTTTTGAAAATGATGCCGCTCAAAAATAGTGAAAAGGCGCTAAACCGGATGTTAAGCATGTCGGCTTTTATTTTAGTGGCTAACGCCTTTCTCAATGTGTCAATTTTTGCCAGTTCTTTTTTAATCGGACATTCGCCCCTTTGGGGCGTAAAGGCGGCATTAGCTTGGCTACTCCTAACGTGGGTGAGCGGGCTTATATGGGTGGCATGTGAGCCTTACGCGCGAACATACCGCCATCGGGATTGGTTAGAATTTTTTGCTTGGATGGCCCCTGTCGTTATTGTTTTATCATTGGTTGGATGGCTCAGTGATTTATGGTTCTTCGGCATTGTTATTTATTTTCTATACCATGCGCCGCAGGTGACGTTGGCAGTGCTGTTTGTGCTGCTAGTTATCCAGTTTTTTGTAACGTTCAAAGTAGTCTCATCCGCTTTTGAAAAGGTGGATTACTATGTCTGATCGGTTGCCGATTCAACTAGATGAGTCAAGCCGCACCCCCATTTACGATCAAATTGAAGCACAGCTGAAATCGCTGATTGTGAGCGGCCAACTTCCGGCTGGAACGGCATTGCCGTCAATTCGGAAACTAGCAGCGTCACTGTCTTGCAGTGTGATTACGACGAGGCGGTCATACCAAAACCTTGAGCAACAAGGCTACATTAAAACGATCCAAGGGAAAGGAACGTTTGTGAGCGAAATGAGTATGCAAGACCAGTCGGAGCAAAAACAAGAAGCGGTGCAAAAAGCGTTAGAGCAAGCTGCCGCAGTAGGGCGCAGCTATGGTTATAGCAAGGAAGAGCTGTCCAATTGGTTTGCTGCCGTTTTAGAAGGGGGGGAAGAAAGATGATCATATGTACGGAGATCGAAAAGCGGGTGGACGCTCGTTTTTCAACGGGTCCGATTTCCTTTCAGGTTGAACGAGGAACCGTTACGGCTCTCGTAGGGAAAAATGGCTCAGGAAAAAGCACGATTTTACGGATGATATCTGGCATGGTACATCCCGATGCAGGGACAATCGAACGGTTTCGCCAACAAGTGGGAGAGAGGGAGTGGAAAAATCAGCTCGCCTTTATTCCACAAACAAGCAAATCGTTTGAAAAGTACACGCTTTCTCATTTAGCCGCCATATACCGGATTGGCTTTCAAACTTGGAACGAACAGCGGTTTTTGCAGCTTGTGGAGCAGTACCGTCTGCCGCTCAATAAACAAATAAGCCAATTTTCCGGGGGTATGCAGAGAGTCGCACTTGCCGTTTTAGCACTTTCCAGAAACTCTAAAGTGCTCATTATGGATGAGCCTTTTGCAGGCGTCGATATTGAATCACAAGAATGGCTTCGTAACGAATGGCTTCAGTACTTGGAAGAAGACCCAGAAAGGGCGATTGTCTTTTCGAGTCACGTGCCTGATGAAATCAAAGATTTAGCCGATTTTATTATTTGCGTGCAAGACGGCAAACAGACAGGCTACTATGAAAAAGACACGTTGCTGAGCAGTTGGGCTCGCTTTTGGGCGGTTGCCGATTTAAATGTTGTGCGAAACATGGCCGGGGTGCACTCCGTAATACAGAGAGGACCACAAATCGAAATCATTTCAAGTGACAATGGGCAAACAGAAGCAGCGATGCTTGCCGCCGGTTTCGAAATTACTATGAAGCAGCCGCTTAAAATGGCAGAGATCTTACGGTTGCTTATCCAAGAAAGGGAGATGGAAGATGACGCTTGAAATTAAGCAAGTGCGCAAACGGTTCAACCAACATGTTGCCGTCGACGGGATTTCCGTTAGCGTTGAAAAAGGCAATATGTTCGGGATGCTTGGCGCGAATGGGGCTGGAAAAACAACGACATTTCGAATGATTTTAGGATTGCTCGAGCCAACGGAAGGGTCGATTACTTGGGAAAACAAGCAACTTTCTTATAAAAATACCCATTTGATTGGCTACTTGCCTGAAGAACGGGGGCTGTACCCAAAACTTACTGTCCGCGATCAACTTACGTACTTAGGGAAATTAAAAGGAATGAAAGTGCAAGAGATCCACAAAGAGATCAAGCAATGGCTTAAACGATTTCAAGTGGAAGAATACGAAACAAAGAAAGTGGAAGAACTGTCGAAAGGAAACCAACAAAAGATCCAATTTGTTGCAGCAGTGCTCCATAAGCCAGAGCTGTTAATTTTAGACGAACCGTTTAGCGGCCTTGATCCAGTAAACTCCGACATGTTGAAAAACGCTGTCCGTTATTTGCAGGAACTTGGCACGACGATTGTGTTTTCAAGCCACCAAATGCGCAATGTCGAGGAAATGTGCGAAGACATTATTATGCTAAAGCGTGGGAAAGCGGTGCTGCAAGGCAGTCTGACTGATATTAAACGGAGCTATGGCATAAAAAATGTCTCGATTCATGCTGATTATGATTTGTCGTTTTTAGCTTCTGATCCTCATGTGACTAATTTGACGCCAATTAAAAATGGCGTTATCGCCCGGGTTGAAAATGAAGAAGCGGCAAAAGCCGTGTTCGCTCGCGTTGCCGAAAAAGGCTTTGTTCGCAAATTTGAAGTGGAAGAACCAAGCTTGCATGATATTTTCATTGACCAAGTGGGAGGCGGAGCGAATGAATAATTTTTGGACGATAGTCGGCCATACGGCGGGAAGCCGGCTAAAGGCAAAATCGTTTATCATTTCTACAGTGGTGATCATGGCAATTGTTATTATTGCCACAAACCTTTCATCGATCATCTCTGCATTTTCCGGAGATGAGGAAAATGAAGTCCAGCAAGTCGCTATTATCGATGAAACCGAAAACGCAGGGGATGTGGCAACAATACTTGCAACTACCCACGAAGAATCGTTGTATTCATTTTCAGTCGTGGAAGATGCATCTTTGAAAGCGACTCTCGAAAGCGCCCGAGACGGCGACTATGATTATGTCCTTCATTTAAATGGATCGCAAAGTGAATTAAACGCCACACTCTATGGCGGGGGCGATGATTACGAAGCGGTAGCTGCGATTGAGCAGGAAGTGCAGCGCGTCAAAGAAGCTGTATTAACGAGTGCACTTAATTTAAGCGAGTCGGACCTTGCCGCTATTTTTGAACCGATCTCTTTTGCCCAGGAGCCATTGGAAGAAGGGGGAGCGATAGAGACGGAAGAATCGCAAATGCAGGCGTCCTTTACTGTATTAGGCGTGACCTATGTGTTGTTTTTTATCATTGTTTCTTTTGGTGTCATGATTGCCACAGAGGTAGCCGTCGAAAAGTCCTCTCGTGTGATGGAATTGATTGTTTCCAGCGTCAATCCGGTTGTGCAAATGTTTGGCAAATTAGTCGGCATTGGTCTTGTCGGCATTGTCAATATGGTTGCAATTGGGGCAGCGTTAGTCATCGGTATGTTAGTTGGCGGGAATGAGATTGGCGAACTTTTAAGCGGCGATTTCATTGACATGAGTTTGCTCGGTTACGCGTTTTTCTTAACAATTCTTGGCTATTTCTTGTTTGGCGGCGTTGCGGCTACGTTGGGCGCCCTTGTCAGCCGAACGGAAGACGTCAATTCATCGATACAGCCACTGACCTTTATCGCTATGGCTGGATTCTTTATCGTTTCATTTGGTTTAAGCACTCCAGATGCGCCATTTATTACAGTTGCCTCTTATATTCCATTTTTCACGCCGCAGCTTTTGACAATGCGCATTGGTATGGGCGTCATTGCTGGCTGGGAAATTGCGCTCTTGTTTGCGCTTTTAATTGCAAGTGTGGTCGCCGTCAATATTTTGGCTGCCCGTGTGTATAAAGGCGGGGTTTTGATGTATGGCAAAGTGTCGATGAAAGAAGGCATAAAGCAGGCGTTGGCTTTGTCGAAAAAGGAAAAATAAGCGCGGCAAAGGTTTGTCCTGAAGATACGAGTATGGTAAGATGGAAATATTGTGAATCGAGGCAGAAAGGAGGCGGATGATGTGATTGATCTTATAATGGAGTTGCCGATGCTATGGGTCAGCGTAGCCCCTGTCATGGTTGTGGTCGCGATGGTTGCCTATGAAAATTTTAAGCTCCGTCGCATGCACATGCGGATGAAGCGTACAGTGCATGACACGGATAAGACAGGCTGTGTTGACATGACTCCAGTCCGCCCCTTGGCGCTGTGGGCGCGGCCAAAAATTCCTTATTTCCGCGACAAAGGCTGCCAAGACGATGATGGTCCTTACCCTTGTTGCATGCACCAACAAATAGCTGCATAGACAACAAAGGGAGGAAAAGAAAGAAATGAATAAAAAGAAAGTCATGCTTACGCTTAGCGTTGTAATGGTTGCTTTCGTTTTAGCAGCCTGTAACACGAATGAACCGATCACAGCTGAATCAACTGGTTTTTGGAACTCGTTTTTCGTCTACCCGATGTCATTTTTGATCACCTTTTTTTCTGATTTGACAGGGGGACACTTTGGTTGGGGCATCATTATTGTTACCATTTTGATCCGTTTGCTGATTTTGCCCCTTGCGTTAAAGTCGCAAAAAAGCACACGGGCGATGCAGGCGCTCCGTCCTGAAATGCAAGAAATTCAGGAGAAAATGAAAAAAGCACAAGGCAATCCGGAAAAACAACGGGAAGTACAAGCCGAGATGTTGAGCCTTTATCAAAAACACGGTGTGAATCCTGCTGCTGGATGTTTGCCTGCGCTTGTGCAAATTCCAATCGTAATGGCACTTTATTTTGCGATTATGCGGACCGAAGAAATTGGCGTTGGCCCAGCTAGTGCGTTCCTCTGGTTTAACTTAGGCAGCCCTGACTATATTTTGCCTGTCATTGCCGGCATTACGACGTTTATCCAGTTTAAAATGTCTATGAGCCAAATGCCAGCGAACCCATTGGGCGAAGGCATGCCGAATCCAATGAACATCATGCTTTACATTATGCCAGCTATGATTGTGATTGCTGGAATTACATTGCCATCTGCGCTTGCTCTTTATTGGGTAGTTGGTAACTTGTTTATGATTGTTCAAACGTACTTTATTATTGTCCGCCCTAATGTGACAAAAGAAGAAGTGCAAAAAGACAAAGCTTAATTTGAACCAATCAGACGAGGCAAACGATGATCTATGAGGAGCGTTTGTCTAGTCTAAAAACAGCCTTGACGTGAGTCAAGGCTGTTTTTTAAATATGGAAATAAGCGGGAATCCGCTCTTTTTCAAGAATGTTGCCTACGTAAAAAGAGCCAAACTCGCCGTAACGGGCAGAAACTTCATCAAAACGCATTTCGTAAACAAGCTTCTTAAATTGCAGGACGTCGTCTGAAAAGAGAGTGACGCCCCATTCCCAATCGTCAAATCCGACAGACCCGGAAATGATTTGTTTCACGACGCCTGCGTAGCCTCGTCCGATCATGCCATGACTGCGCATTAGGTTTTTACGCTCTTCCATCGGCAACCTATACCAATTGTCGTTGCCTTCGCGGCGCTTGTCCATCGGGTAAAAACAGACATGCTTCCACCGCGGCAATTCTGGATATAAGCGTGCCCGCACATATGGGTTTTCATACGGATCTTCGTCTGAATCACCAGCTAAATAATTGCTCAATTCTACAACGGAAACGTATGAATACGTTGGAATCGTATAAGCGGCAAGCCCTGATTTGTTAAAGGCATTCTCAATCTCATTTAATTCTTCCATTGTCGGGCGCAGCAGCATAATCATGATGTCTGCTTTTTGACCGACAATCGAATAGAGGGCGTGGCTGCCTTTTCCGGCTTTTTCCGTCCCTTCCCATTTCGACACAAGTGCTTCAAATTCATTGAGCATTTGTTCCCGTTCTGAAGCAGAAACGGTTTTCCAGGAATTCCAGTCGATTTTGCGAAAATCATGCAGGACGTACCAGCCGTCCAATGTTTTTGCAGCTTCATTCATTGTAGATGGACCTCCAGTATATTCATATTACCTCCACTATAACATAGATGGACGTTTTTTCATCATTTCTGCCCGCTGAAGCGAATCAAGCAAATCATCGCCAGGCAAATGTGGTTGCAGGATGGAAGCCCAAAATAGAAGTAAATAAAGAACGATCCGCTGGTCAGTAAGCCAGCGGATCCGTTTACCTTTTCGTGTCTTCCATGTCTAGGGCTTTTCCGTTTGCAGGTACTTTTAAGAAACGCTCAAGCGCCAAGCGGTGTTCACGAGAGGCGCCTGCTTCCCGCTGGGCCGTGACTTCCATTTCCAGTAGTTCCGCTAAGTGGTGGTCAAAACTTTCGCGGAAATTCTGTTTCATGAGTCGGTAAGCGGTAGGAGGCAATTGTTTACAGCGTTTAATGTAAGGTGTGGCTTCGCCAATGCTATGGATAAGGCCCATTGCTTTTGCTTCGTCGGCGTCGAACATTCCTTTAACCGCTAGTTCCAAGCTTTGCGGGTAGCCGATCAAACGCGGCAAAAAGTAGGATGCTCCGGCATCAGGCACAAGCCCTATCTCTAAAAAGCCTAGCGCAAATCGTGCCTCTTTGCGGGCGACGCGAAAATCACAAGCAAGGGCAATGCTCAAACCAGCGCCTACGGCAGTGCCATTTATATCGGCGATAAGCGGCTTGCCAATTTGCACCATGAAAGCAATGAGGCGGTTATAGGTTTCCCGCAGCGCCTTTCCGTAATTGAAATGCTCTTGTTCCGCTAAATCAATTGACTTTAAATCAGCACCTGAACAAAAAGCATCGCCACTGCCTGTTAGGACAATTACGGTCACGTCTTCCCGTTCATTTGCTTCCGAAAGCAGGTTATACAACTGTTCATGGCAGGCGTCATTCAATGCATTTTTGACTTCTGGCCTGTTAATCGTAATTGTGGCGACTTTGTTTTCGACTTGGAGTGTTATGAGTGGTTGATCCATTGACATTGCATCCTCCTTTATCCGTTTAGTATTCGACTTATAGGCTTGAAAACCCTTTCCTTATATGGAAGCGTAATCTAAATGAGGATTTTTAAAATTGACGCTTCAGCAAAGGAGGTTTCCTTTTTAAATAAAGAGGGGTATCCTAAATATAGAAGGAAATGATGACTTTTTAAGGAGGTTAAATCGTGGGCGATTTATTTGCTGACATTAAACGGCAAGTAGAGTCTCATAAGCCAAGTATCGTCTTACCTGAAGGAACAGACGAACGGGTATTGCAAGCAGCGGCCAAACTTGCTGCCGATAACGTTGTAAAACCGATTGTCATAGGGGATAACGATGCAATTTTAGCGCTTGCTGATAAATTAAAGATTACACTAGAAGGAATGACGATTTACAATCCAGAGACATATCCTGGAATCGATGAAATGGTTGACGCCTTCGTTGCCCGGCGCAAAGGCAAAGAAACGGAGGAGTCTGCGCGCAAGCTGTTACAAGATGTGAACTATTTTGGGACAATGCTTGTCTACATGGAAAAAGCCGACGGCCTCGTTAGCGGCGCTGCCCATTCTACGGGAGATACGGTTCGCCCAGCCTTACAGATTATTAAAACACAACCTGGGATTAAGCGCACGTCTGGCGTTTTTGTCATGGTCAAAGAAGACAAAAAATTTGTCTTTGGTGATTGCGCGATCAACATATCGCCAAATGAAGAAGAGTTGGCGGAAATTGCCACTGCTACAGCGGATACCGCGAAGCTATTTGGTATAGAACCAAAAGTCGCGATGCTTAGTTTTTCAACGCTTGGTTCTGCTTCATCGCAAGAAACGAAAAAAGTGTCTGCTGCTACTAAAATTGCGCAAGAAAGCCGTCCTGACCTTATCATTGACGGTGAATTTCAGTTTGATGCTGCTTTTGTTCCTGCTGTTGCTCAAAAGAAAGCGCCTGATTCCCCTTTAAAAGGAGAAGCTAACGTATTTATTTTTCCAAGCCTTGAATCAGGAAACCTTGGCTACAAAATTGCGCAACGCCTTGGCGGTTACGATGCAATTGGTCCAATTTTGCAAGGGTTGAACAAGCCAGTTAACGATCTGTCCCGTGGTTGTAATGTTGACGATGTATACAAACTCTGCTTAATAACGGGAATGCAAGCTATTACACAAAAAACAGGACAAGGAGTTTAAATGCTGCTTGGCCATTTTGATGCAAAAAAGCTTTGGAGTAAACAAATCCAAGGCCTTTTTTCTTCTTTTTAGCGCAAACAACGGTTGTGGCGGTCAATGACCCGGTCAAGCTGTGTTTCGTACAGCAGCTCTTCTTCAGGTGATAGAACCGCTGTCTCTAATTGCCCACCGCTTTCAAGAATGGCTGTTTTCGCCCGTGCAATAATGGTTTCAATCGGATAAGATTGGTTCGTCAGTTCAGATAAAGACGCCATCACTTCAGGTTTAATGTCAGGATAGGAAAACGCTGGTTCACTCGTTTGTACAGCTTTATTGTAAACAGAGCGGATAAACGCGGCTCTATCGCTGCCGCTTCCATGTACACAAAGGTATATTTGTACAGCAATGCCGCCTCGAATCCTTCTTTGGGAAATGCCTGCAAATTTCTTGCCATTAATACTCAAATCGTAACTTCCTGGGCAGTAAGATCCAGCAATTTCTCCTGCTTCAATTTGTTCCTCTTTAAAAATCGCTTTTACAAGCGTTACCATTCGTTCGTAGCCTTCATCAATTGAAAAGGTTGCTTCCCCTGGGAACACAAGCGATAGATTTAATATGCCTGCATCCAAACAAACGGCTAATCCGCCGGAGTTGCGAACAACAGCACGATAGCCTTCGTGCTCAATAAATTCAATCGCTTCGCTAATAAAGGGAAGGCGTGTGTCTTGTGTACCGAGCACCACTGTGTTTTCGTGAACCCAAAAACGGATAAACGATTGCCCCGTTTTTCCTGCAAGCGTGCATAGTGTGTCGTCAAAAGCAAATGAACGGAGCGCACTTTCTTTCAAATATGTTTTGCTATTGTCCACTACTTTCCAAGCGCTCGGGGGTAGTGGTTTGTCTACAGTTGCCATTTCGAAATCCCTCCAACGTCTACTAGCCATTATACCAGATTTCATATCCACTAAGAAAAGGAAGTTGCGAAATATGTCGGAAGAAGGTATACTGAAAAAAGTTTTTCGCTCCAGTATGAATCGGTTTTCAATGGCCATCATTATGGCTATGTTCTGAAAAATCATAACCAAAAAGCCGATTATTAAGCAACTGTTCTATTTTTTTAATTTCTCAGGGAGAAAGGCGATTTATCGGTCAAAACCGACAAGTTTTAATAAAATCGTTATTTTTTGTTCGTGCTGGGGTACGTAAAGATTATAGTTGATGTGTTTGGGGGGATTTCATGAATAATTTAACAAAAAAGATTTTAATTGCCCTAGGCATCGGGGTGATTGTTGGGTTGTCATTGCCTGCGATCCATCAAGGCACCTTTGAATGGCTAAACCAATATGTGTTTGATCCTGTAGGAAGCGTCTTTTTAAATATGATTATGATGGTCGTTGTGCCCCTTGTGTTTTTCTCGCTTGTAGTGGGGGTTTCCGATTTAGGTGACCCGAAGCAACTTGGCCGCATGGGCGTCAAAACGATTGTTTTCTTCATGGCAACTTCTGCTATTTCCTTATCAATTGCTCTTTTTGCTGCTTCGGTTATCCAACCAGGTGATCCTGGCTTACTTGGCGAAGGCATAGCTGAAGAGTACGAGCCGTCTGAGTCAGTGCCGATCATGGATACACTGGTCAACATTATTCCGAGCAATCCAGTTGCGTCCATGTCGGAGATGAACATGCTACAAATTATCGCCTTTGCGATTTTTGTCGGCATTGCAATGGCTGTACTAGGAAATAAAGTGAGCACAGTAAAGTCGTTTTTCAAGCAAGCTAATGACATTATGATGCAAATTGTCACGTTTGTGATGAAATTTGCTCCATATGGGGCTTTTGCTTTAATCGCTTCGGCTCTTGGCGAAGCTGGCTGGGCAGCTGTCGGTTCATTGGCTTCTTATATGCTGACTGTTACGGGGGTGCTATTTTTCCATTTATTTGTCGTCTACGGGCTACTCGTTTATTTCTTAGGAAAAATGAGCCCGTTGAAATTCTTTAAAGGTTTTATGCCAGCAATGACAATGGCGTTTAGTTTGTCCAGTTCGAATGGCGTTTTGCCACTATCAATGAAATCGGCGCAAGAAAATCTAGGCGTCTCTAAACAAGTGTCAGGCTTTGTCCAGCCTCTTGGCGCCACCATCAATATGGATGGCACGGGGATCATGCAGGCCGTTGCAACCGTTTTTATTGCCCAAGTATATGTCGTTGACTTGTCGCTCGCCGATATGGTGATTATCGTTTTGACAGCGACGCTAGCAAGCATTGGCACAGCAGGAGTTCCTGGCGTTGGCATGATTATGCTCGCGATGGTGCTTACTTCCGTCGGCTTGCCTACTGACGGCATAGCGCTTATTATTGGCGTTGACCGTATTCTTGATATGCTGCGCACTTCCGTCAATATTACCGGTGATGCTGTACTTGCAGTCATTGTCGACCGTGGAGAGAAGAAACGCGGCGCTATTGATGATAATGTGACAGAAGCCTCCTAAGTATGCGAGCAGAATGACCAGTCTGAAAGAGCCAGCGAGTTTTAGCTGGCTCTTTGTTTTCACGAAACCGCGACTTATAATAAGGACAGGATAATCAATAGAAAGGGGGAGAAAGAATGTTTACGACCCTTCATGAAGAAAAAGTCTTCAAAGATCCGGTCCATCGCTATATCCATGTACGTGACGGGTTGATTTGGGAGTTGATTGGCACGAAAGAGTTTCAGCGGTTGCGGCGAATTAGGCAACTGGGGACGACGTCATTCACCTTTCACGGCGCGGAACATTCACGTTTCAACCACTCGCTTGGAGTGTATGAGATTACGAGGCGCATGACGGAGATTTTTTCCGGCAAGGCCGATTGGAATGAAGATGATAGGCTTCTTGCCTTGACGGTCGCACTTCTGCATGATATTGGCCATGGGCCTTTTTCCCATTCGTTTGAGAAAGTGTTTCACACAGACCATGAGGAGTGGACTAGGCGAATCATTTTAGGCGATACAGAAGTCAATCGGATTTTACGGAAAATGGATCGTTGTTTTCCTCAAGCTGTTGCCGATGTAATTGAAAAAACGTCAACCAATAAATTAGTGTCTAGTATGATCTCAAGCCAAATCGATGCTGATCGGATGGATTATTTGTTGCGAGACGCCTATTACACAGGAGTCAGCTACGGCCAGTTTGACTTGGAGCGAATCTTGCGTGTCATGCGACCAAAAAATGATGAAGTCGTGATTAAAGCTAGTGGCATGCATGCTGTTGAAGATTATATTATGAGCCGATACCAAATGTATTGGCAAGTGTATTTCCACCCAGTGACGCGAAGCTCAGAAGTCATTCTTAGCAAAATTTTAATGCGCGTGAAAGATTTGCAAGAACGTGGCTATGACTTTAAGCAAAAACCACTTCATTTTTTATCCTTGTTTGCAGGTGAGATTACGTTAGAGGATTATTTGCGTCTTGATGAATCGATTGTCCATTATTATTTTCAAAGTTGGCAGGAAGAAGACGACGCCATCTTGAAAGATTTGTGCAATCGTTTTTTAAATCGGCGCTTATTCCAGTATATCGAATTTCATCCGAACGAGCGGATGAAAGACTGGCCGAAACTTGAGGCTTTGTTTGCGGAAGCTGGGGTTGATCCAAGTTATTATCTTGTCATGGACTCTTCTTCTGATTTGCCTTACGATGTGTATCGTCCAGGGGAGGAAGAGCGGTTGCCGATTCATTTATTAATGCCAGACGGTTCACTAAAAGAGTTATCGACACACTCGGATGTTGTCGAAGCCATATCCGGAAAAAAACGAACCGATCATAAACTTTATTACCCAGCGGACGTATTAACGGATACACGTGTCGATAAGGACATCCGAGACAGCATTCAATCATTACTTGCGACTACATAAAGGAGGAAGACTGCCGTGCTGCATGACCATTTAAATGTTCTGACGCTGTTTGCGCTGTCAGGTGAAATTGTTGGCAGAAAGAAAGTGCAAAAGATAGTCTATATCGCAAAACAGATGGGCTATCCATTTAATGAGCGTTACCACTTTCACCGGTACGGCCCTTATTCGGACGAGCTGACAGTGCGATTAGAAGAGTTGTGCAACCTTGGTTTTTTAATCGAGAGCGAAGAAGACAAAGGCCATTATTCACAATATCGCTATACGCTTTCGCCCCAAGGGCAAGCGTTTTTGGAAATGTACCATCCCCCTGTTGCCGGCTACAAGGACTTGTGCCAATCATTGAACAACCAATCAGCTCGTTTTTTGGAGCTATTGTCTACCATCCTTTATTTTAGCGATTTAGAAGAAGGAGCAAGGCGTGAGAAAATACGTCAGCTCAAAAAAAAGCAAAATTATAGCGATGATGATTTTGATGAAGCCCATACATACTTGCAAAAACTGGCCCAAGTTGTAGCCAGTGCGTAAATAGAATCGCTCATAGATTTTACATGTTGTTTGACAAGGATTTTGTAGATATGGCATCGGTTTAGCGCTACACTAGAAAAGTGAAAGGAATTCAAGGAAAGAAGGGTGGAACCACTCGTGCTCAGCTTTTTTCTCATGCTCCTTTTATTTGCGGCTGGGATTCCGTTGCTTCTCATTTTGATACTCCATTATCCGTTGATCGGCGCTTGTGTAATCGCCTTTATTTCTATAAATTGGTTCATTGCCGCACGCCTCCACCGTAAACACGAGCGGATGCAGCATGCAGGCCATGACAAAAACGGACTGTAATCCGATGATACAGCCCGTCGGCCATGCGTTTTGATTGCATGGCTTTTTTCTTGTTTTGTCTTGGATCACAACATGAGAGCAAAGATGTGATTACACCATTAATAGTCCATTTGTATCGCGCGGTGAGCGTTGGTAATGTCGTTTTCCAGCAATTGGCCAAGGTTGTAAGACGGGTAATAACTGCGCTCGTTCATATAAGAGTAAACATTGGCATGCCACTGTATTGCCCCTTGGAGTTGCTTACTTAGCACATTCCGCAGCACAGGGGTGGCTGTTTCGGTAATAGCGATCGCATAATTACGGACAGCTGTTTTGGCTGCACCTAATAAGTCGCCTGCCCAAAAACCTGAATCGGGATGTGGAGCTGCCACATTTTCATGCCTCGGTGCATACGAAAAAAACGGCAGCAACTCTTTAAGGTTCTTTTCAAGCAGCTGAATCGATTCTAAATAAAGGTTTTGTAAGACCGGGTCCGATACTTTCGCAAGCGACAGTTTGCACCTCATTAAAACAATTGATTGAAAAGCCGTTAATTCATGGAGCTCAAGAGTTTCGTGCCAGGCCAGATGTTGGGTGGGTGTGCGCGCGGATTGGCTGTTTGTTCCATACGGCTCGTGGTTTTGATAAGACATGAATATCCTCCTTTACAGTTACTAACACTGTATTCCAAAAAAGGAAATTGGTCTCTTGTCCCGTAGCCATCTTTTCGTATTAAAGAACCGATATATTCGTCTAAAGGTTGGAACTGGCGTTGGAGTGCGAGGATTTCGAGAAAGCTTGAATGAGCGTAGGCGAAACGCTTTTTAGCGGGCTTTGTTTCAGCATAGGAACTATGTGAGTATGTTAGTGACGTCTTCAATTGGAGACGGCCCGTCGTTAAGGACGGCCCGTCTCAGATTGTAGGAAAAGGCACCCATTCTTATTGTTCGTTTTGATCGCTTGGCCGTTTTCCAGCGACTCCGTAGTCGTTTGGTTTCATTTCGCTAATGATGATGGAAACACGTTCTTTTGGTGCGCCTGTTGTTTCACTAACGGCATCTGTTACTTTTTCAACTAATGCGCGTTTTTGCTCATCTGTACGGCCTTCAAGCAGTTGAACGGTGATAATTGGCATAAAAAAGCCCCTTTCTATTCGAGAATACATTCAGTATACCAAAAGAAAGGGGCTGTTTTGATCATTTAGGAAAAAGCGCGAGTGTTTCATAAACATCTTCATCGATTAAATCAGCGACAAGCACATAACGATCTGGGGCAGCGCCAATAAAATCGAATGGATAACAAGTGATCACCGTCAGCTGTGCCTCTTCCGTCGGAACAATGACGGTGCGGTCATCTTCATCGACGATCCGTACCGTATGCACCTTATACGTGTAGACGCCACTTCGTGTTTCGACGATGAGTTCATCCCCTTCGCCAACTTCTCCTAGTTTGCGGAACACGGTATCACGGTGTCCAGATAAAACGGAGTTGTCCTTTTCTCCAGGAAGAACACTGTCGGCAAAGTGGCCGACGCCTTTATCCAATTCATCTTCATTTGTCCCGTGAATAATCGGAAGGGTTGCGTCGATTTTTGGGATCGTTAATGTCCCCATTTCTTCGCCTATTTCTGGCTGCCAGCTGGCAACGTCCTGGCGATCGTTCTCGTAGGCCGGTATAGCTTCTGGTGCCTCCTCAACTGGGGCAGCGACCGTTTCCGTTTCGCTGTGCGCCCCGATTTTATAGAGAAAGTAACCGTACGCCAGCTTAAAGCCTGTCGTTGTTGTCAACCAAAGTCCGAAAGCAATAAAGGCGGCGGCGACGAAAAGCAGAGCTGTCTTTTTGAAACGGCCCTGCTTTCCATTTGATTTACGAAGAGCCACTTTTAAGCAACCTTCTTCTCACGAAGGAGGCGGCGGAAGATAAGGACACCAGCAAGGGACATCCCGATGCCGATCAGCATATAAAGGGGATAGTTTGTTGCTGTTTTTGGCATTTTGGCACCATTTGCCGTTTTTGTCACTTTGCCATTCTCGTCCCGTTCTGCCTTTTTGCCACCATCGTTATGGTGATTGGTGTCAGTGTCTGCTTTAGCTGGTATAGGGGCTTCATCCTTGCCAGGCAGCGCCGATTCCAGTGATGGCTTTTTCGGTTTATCTTTTAGGCCTTTATCAATTTGAGTGACGTCATCAACGATTTTTTTGACAAAATGAGAATTGAACATTTCCGCAGTGATATAAAAATCAGCTAAGAAATATCCATCGGCATCGTATAGCTCGACCAATAAGTCGTACCCTTTAATCGCATTGCCGCTCATTAGCTCTTTATAGCTAATTGGCTTTGGATCTTCGCCAACGCGGTCAAGGTAATACTTTGGATGGAGGTCAAGGACAGATATCGCTTTCTCGCCAATAGCGAACAGTTCAGCAACATCGGCAGCCGACAGCTCGCGGATCGATTCAAAGCCGTCAAATGCGTACGCTCGTTGTTTCAAGTCATCGAGTTCGGCAGATAAGTTCGGATTAGTTTCCTGAATATACCAAAAATGCTCGTAAAGCGCCCACTCTTCTTCATCACTTAAAGAAAACTCTGACAAAAATCCAGAGAAATCAGGGTAATATGGTTCGTTGCCCCACTCTTCTTCTAGTGTGATAATGACATGGACAACCATGTAAAACGTGTTGTAAAACAATAAGTCGCTTGGAGGCAGGCCGAGCCATTCTTCAAGAAGCCCGTCCAACTCTTGGCGAGTAAGGTCAAATTCAGCAGCGATCTCATTAATGCCTTCTTCTGTTAGCCGTGGGCCTAAAAATTCGGCAAGCTCACTTACATCGGTAAAATCATAAAAAGTCGTGCCTTCCCACCAATACATCAAGTGTTCAGCTAAGTCTTTTTCGCTTACGCCAACATCTTCTAAATAAGCCGTAAACTCCTCATCGTCAAATCCATGGGCAAGGCTGGCCGCTGGAGCGGAAAAAAGAAAGAGTAGAGTGAAAATTGCTGTGAATAACGACTTCTTCATTTTGTTCCTCCTATATTCAATTGTCATTTTTATCCGTGCATATGAATTATATAAAGATGATGGCTGAATTGTCACGACTTATTTTCATATTTTATAAAAATTTTATAATAGAGGCTGCTTTTGCCAAAAAACGACGAAATTCGCTTGTCTGTGTTGAAGAGGGTAACGGCGAGGAGGCCGCCACTTTTTCTCACAGGCAGAGAGGATGAATGGGCGTGGCGTTTTATGATACACTAGTGTTTAGCTAAAATGAAATTTGGGAGGGCCGATAAACGTGGATTTGCTCAATAATGATAACTTAAAGAAAGCGAAGAAAAAGTCTTCCAGTTTTACGATATTAAGCAATGATTCAACAGACGGACACGGTGGCTATGGCGCTGGGGTCATCAATCTCGACAATGTGACGCCGCTATTTATTGATATTGAAGAGAAAGAAGCGTTTGTGGATATGGGTGCCCTCCATGCTCGCTCGGCTGTTGAAAAGCGTGTGAAATTTATCGCTGACGAAGAGGCGGTGCCAAAAGAAGGGCTCAAACGGTACTGGCTTGTGTGGGTCACAATCGACACAAAGGATAAAAAGCCATACTATAGTGGAGTTGCGGCCTGTTACATGACAGTCAACAAGCAGGCGAAACGGGGATACAAGAGCATGCCGGAACATGTGAACCATATGGATAAATCGTTAAAAGGCAAAGTTGTCGTCAGCCAAATGGATGATTCGTCACGCCAAGTGCTAAAGGTGTTTTTGCAGAACCATAATGAAGAAATGTGGAATCATTCTTCGCAGGAACTCCATGATGCCCTTGAAGCAAGCGAAAATGTGAACAACTAATGAACAAGTTGCCAAAAATCTTGTACTCTTTTTTCGCTTCGGCTACGCTAGAGACATGGATGAACATCCTGACGATAAGTACTAGGACAAAAAAGCAGCGGAAGGGCTCTCCTTCCGCTGCTTTTTTTATAGCTGCTTTAGTTCTTCAACGAGTGCAGAGAAGCGTGCCATCGCGGCTTGGACTGGCTCTGGCGTCGTTAAGTCGACACCTGCTTTTTTTAGTAGTTCGAGTGGCTCGTCGGAACTGCCGCTTTGTAAAAAGGTCATATAAGCGTCAAGTGCGCCTTCCTCACCGTCTAAAATGGCTGTGGCGATTTTGATTGCTGAAGCAAAGCCAGTCGCATACTGGTAAACGTAAAAAGCCCTGTAAAAATGGGGGATGCGCGACCAGCCGTATTTGACTTCATCATCAAAAACAATGTCCGGGCCATTATACGTACGGAACAACTGTTCATAAAGCTCATTTAAGCTCTCTGCATTAAGGGGTTCACCTGCTTCTGCTCGTTCGTGCGTTTGCTTTTCAAAATCAGCAAACATCACTTGTGTAAAAAAGGTCCCGCGGAATTGCTCAATAAAATGATTCAGTAAATAGGCACGCATTTTCTTGTCGCTTGTTTCTTTCAGCAAATGGTTAATCAGCAACACTTCATTAACAGTGGAGGCGACTTCAGCGACAAAAATTCGGTAATTGGCCGTAATTTGTGGTTGGTATTTGCTGGAATAGTAGCTGTGCATGGCATGGCCCATTTCATGGACGAGTGTAAACAAACTATTTAAGTCATCATGGTGGTTGAGCAATACGAAAGGATGAACGCCGTAGACGCCCATATTGTAAGCGCCAGATCGTTTTCCTGGCGTTTCACGCACATCGATGTAACGCTTTTCCTTAAACTCTTTTAATTTAGCGATATAATCGTCACCAAGAGGCTTAAGCGCTTTCAGCATCGTATCATACGCTTCTTCATATGAAATTTCCGCTTTTACACCAGGAACAATAGGCGCATTTAAATCATATTGACGCAACTCGTCGAGGCCAAGCTTTTGTTTGCGGAGTCGCGCATATTCATGGAGCGGTTCAATGTTCGCTTTAGCGGCATCAATCAATTGGTCATAGACGCTTTGCTCAATGTTGTCAGCAAATAGGGCTTTATGGAGAGCCGATTCGTATTGACGGACTTTCGCCAATGTGACATTTGTTTTGATTTCCGCTGACAGCGTTGTTGCAATCGTATTGTTTAATTCCATGTATGGCTTGTAGTAAGCTTTGTATGCTTCTTTCCGTTTGTTGCGGTCTTCGTCTTCGATTAGCTTTGAATACATGCCCCTTGTTAGTTGCACTTGCTGGCCATTGTCGTCTGTCACCGTGCCAAACTGAATATCAGCATTGTTCAGCATATTGTATGTGTCGCCAGGGGCTTGAAAAGTTGCGCCTAATTGCGACAAAAGCTCTTCTTTTTCCTTTGTTAGCACATGTTTTTTAAAGCGGAATGACTTCCACAATTCGTCCTCGAAATAGCCAAGTTTCTTTTCCGCAGAAATGTAAGCACGGAGCGTTTCTTCGCTTAAGCTTAAAAGAAACGGCATGAAGAAGGATGTGGATTCACTCACCTTTACGCTTAGTTGTGTCGCTTTGGCACTTAATTTTTGGGCATGGGCGTCCCGTGTATCAATATCAGATAAAAACATCGTGTAGGCGAAAACTTTTCGCAACGTGAAGGAGAGCTTCTCTTGTGTTTCTAGGAAATCGAGCAAGCTTTTTCCGTCTTTAATCGCGCCATCAAAATGGTTTAACGTGTCCGCTAGCTGATAGCACGCGTCTACATCTGCCTGCCACGCTTGTTCGTCAGCATAAAGATCGGTTAAGTCCCATTTTTCATGTTCAGGTACATCTTTACGGGATTTGTATGTACTCAAGAAAATCACTCCTTGCATGTTTTTTCGTTCTAGTGTAGCACTTATCGCTGAAAATATGTTCGTTTCTGCTTTTTTGTTTGAATTTTTGCTGGCGGTGGCAAAAATGGATTCATAAAAGTAATAAAAATAACGGTCACGTTCTATGTTATACTGAGGAAAAAGGCGGTGACATGATCATGCTCTCGTCAGAGCAAAAAAAAGCGATCCAAAGCCTTCAGGAAAAAGTGGAACAAGCTGACGGCATTAAGCTTAAATTAAATTGGGACCTCTTAGAAGGTGAGCGTTCCTTAAACGGCACGGAAGACTATTTTCATTATAATGAAAAAGGAGAGCTGCTTGGTTATTTAGCAGTTTATTTCTTTGGCAATAAAATGGAATGCTGCGGAATGGTCGATCCCGCTGCAAGAAGGCGCGGTATAGGCCGAATGCTCCTTGATCAAGCCGCCTCTGACTGGCAAGGAAAGACGAAACAATTTCTGTTGAATAGCCCGACTGATTCAGAAAGCGGCATCGCGTTTATGAAGGCAGTTGGAGGGGAGTACGCGTTTACGGAAAAGCAGCTCGTATGCCGAGAAGTTCCGATTCCTTACACGAAAAAAGGAATTCGCATCCGGCCAGCAGTATCAAACGATGAACCACGGATTTATGAACTTGATGCAGAAGGGTTCCATATGACAAAAGACGAAGCGAAGGCGCTTCATCATAATAACCCTACATGGGTTACATATATGATTGAAGAAGACAACCACCCAGTTGGCAAGCTCAGCATTAGCCGCCAAGATCAGGAAAGTTGGATATATGCTTTTGTTTTAACAAAAGAGAAGCGAGGGCAAGGCATAGGCCGTGCAGCTCTGACTGATATTGTCCACCGTGAAGTCTCGAATGGCAAAACGGTATGGCTGGATGTCGTTTGCACGAACGAAGCGGCTCTAACGTTGTATCATACATGCGGTTTTACTGAGGTCGGTTCCCAAACATACTACACATTAAAATAGATTGGCGCAAATGTTCGTAGCAGCGAGCGTTTGTCGATAACCTCACTCAGACTGATAGAAAACGCTTGTCTACAGGCTGAGAGCTGCACAAACGTGCAGCTCCTTTTGCTTATTCAGTGGCGGGACTCTCTTCACCTTCATCAAGAATGGTTGGCCCAGAGGGGTCGCTCGGGTCACCATCTTCAATGCTAAACCATTTAAAAAACCGTTTAAAAAAGCCTGGCTCTTTCGTTTCTGGTTCTTCTTGTAAGTCTTCGGCTGCCTCTGGTTCAGCGCAAGTATTCATAGGAGCGGTTCCTGCTAAAAAGTAAGTCGTGCGGCCATTAGGACAGGCGTCGCTCGTTAACAACCCAGTGTGGGGGTCGATGTCAACGGCTTCAACCCCTGGCGGTTCTTTAAATGGAAGCTTTAGTTCATTGGCCATCGCTGTTTCCATAAAGTCAGCCCAAATCCGCTTTGAGATTTGCCCTTCAACCGATTGATTGATGTCTTTGTCTTTATCAAAACCAACCCACACAGCAGTAACGAGCTGTGGTGTATAGCCAACCATCCAGCTGTCCCGAGGCGTTGATCCAGATTTTCCGGCTGTCGGGTGCGTAAGCTGTGAGGCCACGCTTGCACCAGTAACCGATGTATAGCTGTTTAGCGCCGGTTCAAATACGCCGCGCAACATATCGGTTAGCACAAAGGCAGTATCTTCACGGAGGACTTGGCGGACAGGCGGTTTTTGTTCGTAGACTTTATTTCCCTCGCCGTCACGCACTTGGCGTATAAACACCGGTTCCCGTTGTTTTCCTCCGTCGGCTAAAGCGGCGTAAGCATTGGCGATATCAAGGACGGTGACAGGCTGTGCCCCTAAAGCAAGGGAAGGGCGGTTTTCAAATGTGCCAAGCCCTAGTTTTTCAGAAACATTTACTAGTTCGTCTGTACCAATAGACAAATGCGTTTTCATCGCATAAATATTGTCTGAGTAAGCGATGGCTTCAAGCATTGTAATAAAATCATTGGCGTAAATGTCGTTGTAGTTACTCGGAGCGTAGTCTTCTCGGCCATCATCATATGAAAAGGATGTCGCTTCACTTAAAAACGTTGATACGGGCGTAAATCCGTTCTCGAGTGCAGCGTAATACAAAAATGGTTTAATGGTCGACCCTGGGTTGCGCATGGCCTGTGTAGCGCGGTTATAGGAACTTTCATTGTAATCTGTGCCGCCGACAAGCGCCTTTACTTCCCCATTGCGTGGGTCCATGGCGATCAGGGCGACTTGCAGCCCGTTGTCAGGCATATGCTTTTCGACTAAATCTTCGGCCTGTTGTTGCAAGGCGGGGTCAAGCGTCGTCTCAATGATCAGTCCACCTGTGTCAACGGCCGCTTCGTCCATTTGCGCTTCATTGTTCAGCAGCGCTTTAACATGGTCTTGAAAATAAGGCGCGATTTCTTCTTCCTCTTTATCAGCTTCGTTCGCAAAAACAAGTTTTTCCGCTTTTGCTTTGTCTGCTTCTGCCTCTTCAATCATGCCTTCCCCAACCATGCTATCCAAAATCAGCTCTTGCCTGCTTTTCGCTTTTTCGAGATCATTCAATGGCGAATAGTAGCTTGGGCCTTTCGGAATGCCTGCAAGCATTGCCGCTTCTGCCAATGATACGTCTTTTGCCGATTTTGCAAAGAAATGTTGCGCAGCTGCTTCAACTCCATAGGCGCCATGCCCATAATAGACGGTGTTTAAATAACCAGCTAAAATCTCGTCTTTTGAAAAGTTCATTTCCAAACGGAGCGCGTAAAGCAGCTCATTCCATTTCCGCATATAAGTTTTTTCATGGCTCAAATAAAGGTTACGCGCGTATTGCTGCGTAATCGTGCTTGCCCCTTGTGCTTTTGAGCCGGATTGTAAATTGGCAAGGAGCGCTCCGCCGATTCGTTTGAGATCAAAGCCGAAATGGGAGTAAAATTTTCGGTCTTCAATCGCGATGGTTGCTTGCAGCAAATAAGGTGACATTTCCGTTAGAGGTAGAGAAAAGCGATTTTGGCCAGCTTCTTCTTTCCCCATCACCGTTCCGTCTGCTGCTAAAAATTGCGTCGTTTGCACGGCGTCCATTGGCGGGGGCCCTTGCATGCGCGTATAAGATAACAAAAGAATAATGCCTAACGCGATGACGATAAGAGAAAGCAACAAAAGCCGCCAAATAAGCCTAATTTTGCGAAAGCGCTTCCGCTGTTTACGCGTAACTGTCTGCATGACTTTTCATCCTTTCCCCGGCAACTTGTTTAGTATACAGTTTGGGAAAAAAGCGGTTTTTTTAAACCTCGTTGTCTTTGCAATTCGTAACGCATCCGCTATACTTGCTTTGGGCGTAAGGAAAAATCATATGCCTAGCGAGATATGAGAGGTGACAAGCATGGAGTTTTGGTTTACAGAAAAACAGACAGAACGATTTGGCATTACGATGAAGATAAAAAGGACGCTTCACACGGAGAAGACAGACTTCCAACAGCTTGATATGGTGGAAACGGAAGAGTTTGGCAACATGTTGCTTCTTGACGGCATGGTAATGACGACAGAAAAGGACGAATTTGTATACCATGAAATGGTGACACATGTCCCTTTGTTCACTCATCCGAATCCGAAGCATGTCCTTGTAGTAGGTGGCGGCGATGGCGGAGCCATCCGAGAAATTCTTAAGCATCCTTCCGTTGAAAAAGCGACGTTGGTCGATATTGATGGAAAGGTCATTGAATACTCGAAAACATATTTGCCGACAATTGCCTGTGCTTTAGAAGATGAACGTGTTGACGTAAAAGTCGCTGACGGGTTTATGCATATTGCCAAATCAGCAAATGAGTATGACGTGATTATGGTCGATTCGACCGAGCCTGTCGGGCCAGCTGCTAAACTGTTTGAGCGTGGATTTTATGAAGGAATTTCCAAAGCGTTAAAAGAAGATGGCATTTTTGTTGCGCAAACGGATAACCCATGGTTCCATCAGGAACTAGTGTCTAATGTGTACAAAGACGTAAAAGAGATCTTTCCGATTACCCGTTTGTACACCGCCAATATTCCCACTTATCCAAGCGGCATGTGGACGTTTACGATCGGTTCTAAAAAACACGACCCTCTTGCTGTAGAAGCAACGCGTTTTCATGATGTCCAAACGAAATATTATACGCCAGACATCCATCGTGCCGCATTTGTGCTGCCGAAATTCGTCCAGGACTTGCTTAAATAGGAGGCTTTTACATGCGATTTGACGAGGCATACTCAGGCAAAGTGTTTATTATGAGCCGCGCCAGTTATGAAGAGGCAGATGCCGTCATTTACGGCATGCCGATGGACTGGACCGTTTCCTTTCGTCCAGGTTCCCGTTTTGGCCCGGCGCGGATCCGCGAAGCTTCCTTAGGGCTTGAAGAATACAGCCCTTATGCCGACAAGCACTTGGAAGAAGTCAACTATTTTGATGCAGGCGACATTCCTTTGCCATTTGGCAATGCAGCCCGAAGCCTAGACATTGTGGAGGAATACGTTGATTCACTCTTAGCGGACGGCAAGTTCCCGCTAGGCCTGGGCGGCGAACATTTGCTGTCATGGCCGATTTTTAAAGCGATGTACCGGAAATATCCCGACTTAGCGATCATCCATATTGATGCTCATGCTGATTTGCGCGAACAATATGAAGGCGAGGCGCTATCCCATTCTACGCCGATCCGCAAAGCGTGTGAGCTGATTGGAGCTGAGAACGTCTACTCATTTGGCATCCGTTCAGGGATGCGCGAAGAATTTGCTTACGCAAAGGAAGCAGGCATGCATCTTTACAAATTTGACGTGGCAGAGCCGTTAAAAAACGTGCTGCCCCATCTATCAGGGCGGCCCGTTTACATTACGATTGACATTGACGTATTGGATCCGGCACACGCGCCTGGCACAGGGACAGCTGAAGCTGGTGGGATTACGTCAAAAGAGCTGCTTGAAGCGCAAATGCTGCTTTCCCAAGCAGACATTCAAATTGTAGGCGCTGATCTCGTGGAAGTGGCACCAGCTTATGATCCGACTGAGCAAACCGCCATTGCTGCCAGCAAATTTGTACGTGAGATGCTTCTTGGTTGGGTGCATAAAAAGTAAAGAAACAAGAGCTGCAGATTGCAACATGTCCCTAAACCCAGTAAAATAGGAAAAAGAACGCGCTTCGCGGATTTGTGTGTGGCTGGCAGATCATATAGAATGGATGTTTTGATGAATGAAGCGGAAAGTGAAAATCTCTTTTCAAACCACAACATTTATAAAAGGGCAACAGCCGGATGCGTTCTCGTTTGATACGGAAGGCGACCTTTATATAAAAGGGAGTGCCTCGTATTTGCGCTTTAAAGAAACACATGCCCATAAACAGGATGTATTTTCAACGATGAAATGGGACGGCCGCGAGCTCATGCTCATCCGGCAAGGGACGATCATTATGCGGCAAAGTTTTCTTGCAAAAGAAGAAACGTATGGACGGTATGTCACGCCTGAAGCTTCATGGGAAACAAAAGCACGGACAGATACATTGCTTGTGCAGCTGCCGACAGGAGCTAAACAAAAGGGCAGAATTTATGTGCGCTACCAATTCTTTTTGCAAGGCCAGCTAACGGGAGAGCATGAAATCCGATTGGCAATGAAACAAATTGAATAGGTTAGAACAGGATAATACAAGGAATGTGCCAATCATCCTTGTATTTTTTTGCTCTGAAAGGCAGAAGCCCTTGAAGCTCGTTGCCTGATTCGGCTAAACTACGGATAGACGAGTCGGTTTCAGCCATTTACTAATCCATAGCTACAAACGTGGATGGGGAGCACTTGATGGAATGGATACCAATTAGAGACAAATAAGGAGCTTATGAAGAATGAACCATATGGAACGCAAAAAAGAACAGCTGCGCATGGAAGTGCGCCGTGCCGTTTTACAGGCGGAACTTGCTACAGAATCAGAAGTGCCGTCCGTCCTTTTGGAAGTGCCAAAGGACAAAGCGCATGGCGACTTTGCCACGAATATCGCCATGCAGCTTGCGCGGATCGCTAAAAAGGCGCCGCGGGCTATTGCAGAAGAGCTAGTGGCCAACTTTGACCGTGAACAGGCAGGCATTGAAAAAATCGAAATCGCTGGCCCTGGCTTTATTAATTTCTTTTTGGATAATGGCTATTTGCGTGAATTGATCCCGCAAGTGCTAGACGAAAAAGATGATTATGGGCGCAGTGACGTGGGGCAAGGCGAGAAAGTGCTCATTGAATTTGTATCAGCCAATCCAACAGGAGACTTGCATTTAGGCCACGCCCGCGGGGCGGCAGTCGGCGACACAATCGCCAATATTATGGAAAAGGCTGGCTACAAAGTGTCACGGGAGTATTACATTAATGACGCGGGCAACCAAATCGAAAACTTGGCAGCCTCTTTAAACGCCCGCTATTTGCAAGCGCTCGGAGAAGAGAAACCAATGCCAGAAGACGGTTACCACGGCCAAGACATTATCGATATTGCCAAGCAGCTTGTCGACGAAGTTGGCGATCAATATCGCCAAATGGATGAAAAAGAGCGGTTGGCATTTATGCGTGAATACGGCTTGAAAAAAGAGCTTGAAAAAATTAAACAAGACTTAAACGCATACCGCGTTGAATTCGACAAATGGTTTTCTGAGACGTCTTTGTATGAATCAGGGCAAGTCAAGCGGGGCTTGCAAGTCCTTAAAGATAAAAATGAAACTTACGAAAAGGACGGGGCGACTTGGCTACGCTCAACTGCTTACGGCGATGACAAAGACCGGGTGCTTGTGAAACAAGACGGTACGTATACGTATTTAACGCCTGACATTTCGTACCATCTTGATAAATTTGACCGTGGGTATGACCGTTTAATTGATGTGCTAGGTGCCGACCATCACGGATACATTCCAAGAATGCGGGCGGCGATTCAAGCGCTTGGTTATGATCCGGATCGGTTTAACGTACAGATTATCCAAATGGTAAGCCTGTTCCAAGGCGGCGAAAAAGTTAAAATGAGCAAGCGCACGGGCAAAGCGGTGACGTTGCGTGAATTGATGGAAGAGGTTGGCGTTGATGCGACGCGGTATTTCTTTGCGATGCGTAGCCCAGATACTCATCTTGATTTCGATATGGACTTAGCTGTGTCAAAGTCAAATGAAAACCCTGTTTATTACATTCAATACGCACATGCACGGGTATGCAGCATTCTTCGCCAAGGAGAAGAGCTAGGCGTCTCTTATAGTGCAAACACGGATTTGTCGCCGATTGCAAGCGACAAAGAATACGAGTTGCTAAAAGCAATTGGCGAGTTTCCTAGTGCTGTTGCAGAAGCTGCAACAAAGCAAATTCCACAGCGCATCGCCAATTATGCCTATGATTTGGCGCAAGCTCTCCATAGTTTTTATAATGTGACGCGCGTCCTTGATACAGAAAACAAGGACTTGTCTGCTGCGCGTTTGGCATTGATGAAAGCTACGCAAATGACCATTAAAAATGCGCTTGCCCTGCTAGGGGTGGAAGCGCCAGAGAAGATGTAGCCATGGACACATTATGGTGGCTGGTGATTGCCGTTTTTTTCATTGCCAGTTTTGTTGGTTTAATCGTACCAATTATTCCCTCTGTCCTCGTGTTATGGGGCGGTTTTCTCGTCTATTTGTTTGCTTTAGGGGGCAGCTTGAGCGTTGTGTTTTGGGTAGGCATGGCAGTGCTTACTGTGTTCTTGCTTGTCGTCGACTTGCTTGCCAACATGGCGTTTGTCAAGCGGACAGGCGGCTCTAAATGGGGGGAACGGGCAGCGTTGGTCGGCGTTATTGTTGGTGCATTCGTTGTTCCGCCGTTCGGTTTGATCATCGTCCCGTTTGTGCTTGTTCTCATAGCCGAACTTCTGCAACAGCAGCCGTTTGAAAAAGCAGTACGAATCGCATTCGCCTCTTTTCTTGCCTTTATAAGCGGCACGCTTGCTAAAGCGGTTGTCCAAATTGTGATGATTGCCTGGTTTTTGATTGAAGTACTCTAGCAGTGGGCCAAAAGAAAGAGTGGCAACCACCTTATATGGTGGGACGCCACTCTTTTTCGATTATGGTTGGCTCGTTTTAACCTAGCTTCTTGAGATTGTAGGTGTACGTTCACGTCAAAACCTGCGGTCACAGCAACGGCGAAAGGGGGGCTGCGGTAACTTCTTTCACGCGGTCGAGGAGCGGGCGCTTCTGGAGCTGTTCGATCGTAACAGTCATGGAAGCGTGCATATCAGCGTGGAGCACAGCGAGGACTGTTTCAATAAATGTCTGGTCATGGGTTAAGCATGACATTTCATCGTTAAGATGAAAACTGCGTTTATCGATATTCGGCGTCCCCACTAAACATGCAGATTGATCAGCTACTACGGCTTTAACATGGTAAAATCCTCGATAATAATGGTAAACGAGCACGCCTGCCTGCAGGGCTTCAATCACATAAGGAGTAGCCCCGTGTTGAACAAGGGGATGATCTGCTTTTTCAGGGAGGATTAAGGAAACGAGGACGCCTCTTTGCGCCACTTCAATGATGGCATCCATTACGGCCCGTGTCGGGATAAAATAAGGGCTGCCGATGATTAAGCTGTTTTTAGCGCTACGAATAAGCATAAGCAGTGTTTGTTCAAACTCCGTCCCTTGTGTGCTTATAAACTGCAATGGTTGGTTGCCTGCTTGTAAGTCTGGGAAAAACGATTTTCGTTCAATATGTTTGCCAGTCGCCGCTTCAAAGTCAGCTAAAAATTGTGCTTGGATGGCACGGCTGCCTTCCCCCGTTATGCGGACATGGAAATCGCGCCAAAAGCCAAAAAAGGGGTTGCGCCCTAAATATTCATCGCCGACGTTGTAGCCGCCTAAGTAGCTTGTATGACCGTCGATGACAGCAAGCTTGCGGTGGTTGCGACGGTTCCAGGAAAAGAAAAACAACGGGCCGCGCACTTTTGCTGCTATTGCCACATCAACCCCGGCAGCCCGTAATTGCTTTTTTGTCCCACGTTGGAGCTTGCAGCCAAATTGGTCAATGAGTAAGCGTACGTCTACCCCTGTTTCTGCTTTAGCAATCAGTTCATCTACCATCCGTTTTCCGATATAATCATCGCGAAAAATATAAAACTGAATGTGAATGTGTTTATTTGCCTTCCGAATGTCTTCAATCAGCTTATCGATAAAATCTTCACCATTTGTGATCAATTCAATCTTGCTTGCAAGAGGGCCTGTTGAAGTGGCTTGCGATTTTCTTCGTAGTGCTCTGAGGCCCAGTTTGTAATCGAAATAAAGCCAAACGCCAATCACAACCACTAAGGCGAGAACCGTAATGAGGATATTCATAAAGACCTCCTGGCAACAAGTATTGTCTATAGCTTTTCCTGAATTAAGGTGGTCATGCAAAAGAAAAAAATTTCTTCTGACTGAATGCTCATTCATAAAGATTGTGTTATACTACGCTTAAGAATGGGCGGTAAAGTCGTTTTTCGAACAATAGCTTAAATAGAATATACAAAGGAGGGGTCTTTATGGGCGGTATTAGTACGGGATTGCTTGTAGCAAATTGGATATTGTTCATTTTTGTAACCGGTTACGCCGTTTATTTGTTTGCTTCCCTTGTTGTCACGCGTATTCGTTTTATACAGCTTGGCAAAAAAGCAGAGTTTGATAAAACGATGAAGGAACGGCTTAAGGCCGTTTGGATCAATGCATTTGGGCATAAGAAGCTTATGAAAGACAAAAAAAGCGGCATCATCCATTTCATGTTCTTTTATGGTTTTTTGCTCGTGCAAATCGGGGCGATTGATCTGATTTGGAAAGGGTTAAACCCTGGCAGCCATTTGCCTTTTGGCGCGCTTTACCCGTATTTCACTTTGTTTCAGGAAATCATCGTTGCGATGATTTTAGTGGCGGTTGTGTGGGCTTTTTACAGGCGGTACGTGGAAAAGCTCGTCCGCTTAAAACGAGGCTGGAAGGCAGGGCTTGTCCTTATTTTTATCGGCGGCTTAATGGTATCAAAGACGCTGGCAAAAGGGTTTGAAATCGTGTGGCACGGCAAAAGCTTGACAGCGTTTGAGCCCCTTGCTTCGGCAGTAGCGTTTTTGGCAAGCTCGCTTCCTTCTGGCGCGGCTGCTAGTTTATTTTTCGTATGTTGGTGGGCCCATCTGTTGTTTTTATTAAGCTTCCTTGTTTATGTGCCACAATCGAAGCACGCCCATTTAATTGCAGGACCGGCCAATGTCTTTTTAGGGCGCACACACAAAGTCGGGCGCCTTGCAAAAATAGATTTTGAACAGGAAGATGCCGAAGAATTTGGCGTTGGAAAAATTGAAGATTTTAACCAAAAGCAGTTGCTTGATTTGTACGCCTGTGTGGAATGCGGGCGCTGCACCAATATGTGCCCTGCGACAGGCACTGGGAAGATGCTGTCGCCGATGGACTTATTGTTGCGCATGCGTGACCATTTAACCGAAAAAGGGGCGGCGATCACATCAAGGACGCCGTGGATGCCTGCGTATGCTTTTGCCAATACTCGTGCAAATACGCTGGCAACTGAAAGCGCCCAAGAAGCAGCAGCAGGTTACGATGTGCGTCTAATTGGCGATGTCATTACTGAAGAAGAGATTTGGGCGTGCACGACATGCCGGAATTGTGAAGACCAATGTCCAGTCATGAATGAACATGTTGATAAAATCATCGACTTGCGCCGTTATCTTGTGCTAACGGAAGGGAAAATGGACCCTGAAGCACAGCGAGCCATGCAAAACATTGAACGCCAAGGAAATCCGTGGGGCATAAGTCGAAAAGAACGGGAAAACTGGCGTGACGGCCGTGATGATATTGAAGTGCCGACCGTAAAGGAATTAAGCAAAAAAGGAGAGACGTTTGAATATCTGTTCTTTGCTGGTTCAATGGGTGCCTATGACAACCGCAGCCAGAAAATTGCCCAGTCTTTTGCAAAACTTTTAAATGTGGCCGGTGTTTCTTTTGCAATCATTGGCAATAAGGAGAAAAATTCAGGCGATACACCGAGGCGCCTTGGAAACGAATTTTTGTTCCAAGAACTTGCAAGCGCTAACATTGAGCTATTTAAAAAACATGATGTCAAAAAAATCGTAACGATTGATCCTCACGCATACAATACATTCAAGAATGAATACCCAGAATTCGGCTTGGACGGTGTCGAAATTTATCATCATACCGAACTTCTTGCCAAATTGTTGCAGGAAAATAAATTGACGCCGACGAAAGAAGTGAATGAAACCGTTGTCTTTCACGATTCGTGTTATTTAGGTCGTTACAACGATATCTACGATCCGCCACGGGAAATTTTAAAACGAATTCCTGGCGTACGTATTGTTGAAATGGAACGAAACCGTGAGTCAGGCATGTGTTGCGGCGCTGGCGGAGGGATGATGTGGATGGAAGAAGACAAAGGGCAACGTGTAAATGTCGCTCGTACAGAGCAAGCACTTGCTGTTGCACCATCGGTCATTGGCAGCGCCTGCCCATATTGTTTGACAATGCTTAGCGACGGCACAAAGTCCCTTGAAAAAGAAGACCAAGTGCTCACACTTGATGTGGCAGAATTATTGGAGCGGGCTATTTAAGGATAAAAACGAACAAGAGGAGCAAAAGCAAATCTTGTTCAAAAATAAAAATGAGCGAGCGTTCGCTCAGGAGGGTGAGCAACATGAAAACAGCTATTGTCAGTGGAGCGAGGACGCCAATTGGAAAAATGGGAGGCGTGCTCTCGTCATTAAAGGCATCTGAACTTGGCGGCATTGTGTTAGAAGAGGCATTGAAACGGGCGCAAGTGAATGCAGAAACAGTCGATGAAGTCATTATGGGGCAAGTGTTGCAAGCAGGGGCTGGCCAGCTTCCATCGAGGCAAGCAGCACATGCTGCCGGCATTCCATGGCGTGCAAAAACCGAAACGATCAACAAAGTATGTGCTTCTGGCATGAGGGCGGTAACCCTTGGCGACTTGTCTATTCGCGCAGGCGAAGCGAGCACTGTTCTCGCCGGTGGAATGGAGTCGATGTCGAATGCTCCTTATTATATGAAGAAAGCACGCTTTGGGGCACGAATGGGCGATACGACGTTGCTTGATGGAATGATTTATGATGGGCTGACCTGTTCGTTTAACGATGTGCACATGGGCGTGTATGGAAATAGGACGGCAAACGAACTAGGCATTAGCCGCGAGGAACAGGATCGCTGGGCTGCTAAGAGCCAAGAGCGTGCTATTGGAGCTATTGAAAGCGGTATCATTGATGAAGAGATTGTTTCGGTTTCGGTAAAAGGCAGAAAAGGGGAAACCGTTCTCGTTAGTCAAGACGAGGCGCCACGCAAAGGAACGACCGTTGACAGCCTTGCTCAATTAAAGCCGGTTTTTGGGAAAGAGGGAACAATTACGGCAGGCAATGCACCAGGCGTCAATGACGGTGCCTGTGCATTGCTGTTAATGGAAGCTGTTCAAGCAGAGAAACAAGGCAAGCCAGTTTTGGCAACGATTGAAGCCCATCACCGTCTTGCCGTCGAACCATGGGACTTTCCGAAAACACCAGGCCTGGTTATAAGCGAATTATTGGAGAAAACAAAGTTAACTGTTGCTGATATAAGCCGATTCGAGATCAATGAGGCGTTTGCAGCAGTAGCTTTGGCAAGCAACCAAATAGCTGGATTAGATGAAGAGAAAGTCAATGTCAACGGAGGCGCTGTTGCGTATGGGCACCCAATTGGCGCCAGCGGCGCTCGAATCTTGCTAACGCTTGCTTATGAATTGAAGCGCAGCGGTGGTGGTTATGGGATCGCTGCGATTTGCAGCGGCGGCGGCCAAGGCGATGCCGTATTGCTGCATGTGAAAGGGGAATAAGCATGAAAACGATGATGGTCATTGGCGCTGGGCAAATGGGAGCGGGCATTGCCGAAGTGTTTGCTGCAAAAGGGTTTAACGTGCTCCTGCACGACCGGGAGCTTGAGCTGGCTGAAAAAGGGAAAGCTGGCATCGAGCAAAGGCTCGAACGTTTGGTGGCAAAGGGATATACCGAAGAACAAGATGTACAACAGACACTGGCGCGAATCAAACCAATGGCCGATATTGCTGCATGTGCTGATGCCGAGATGGTCATTGAAGCAGCAACTGAAAACATGGAAACGAAAAAACACCTATTTAAAAGTGCAGACGCACATGCCCGAGAGGGGGCGATTCTTGCCAGCAATACTTCTTCATTATCGATCACTGAATTGGCAAGCGTTACGAAAAGGCCTGAGCATGTTATTGGCATGCATTTTATGAATCCGGTGCCGCGCATGAAGCTAGTAGAGATCATCCGCGGTTTGCAAACATCAGACGTCGTCTATCAACAAGTGCTGGAGCTGACAGAGACATTAGAGAAAGTCGCTGTCACGTCGCAAGATTATCCAGGGTTTATTGCAAACCGGATTTTAATGCCAATGATTAACGAAGCGATATACACCCTCTATGAAGGCGTTGCTTCTGCAGAAGACATTGATACCGTGATGAAGCTTGGCATGAACCATCCAATGGGCCCGCTTACACTTGCCGATTTTATTGGCCTTGATACATGTTTGGCGATTATGGAAGTACTCCACCAAGGCTTCGGCGACAGCAAATACCGGCCTTGTCCCTTGTTACGTCAATATGTGCAGGCGGGCTGGCTAGGAAGAAAAACGAAAAGGGGGTTTTTCGTGTATGAATAGCCTTCTGTTCTCGGAAGAGCAGCAAATGATGCAGAAGATGGTACGTGAATTCTCCAATGATGTCATTGCCCCCGCCGTCGAAGAAATGGAAGAATCACAATTGTTTCCACGGGATGTACTCAAGCAAATGGGGGAGCTTGGGCTAATGGGTGTTCCTGTGCCTGAGGAGTTTGGCGGCACGGGGATGGACTTTGTTTCTTATATTATAGCCGTACATGAAGTATCTAAAGTTAGTGCAGCAATTGGCTTAATTATGAGCGTCCATACATCTGTAGGAACGATGCCGATCGTAGCGTACGGGACAGAAACACAAAAAAAGGCATATGTTCCGAAGCTGGCTACAGCAGAAGCGATTGGTGCTTTTTGTTTGACTGAACCAAATGCAGGTAGTGATGCGAGGGCGCTGCAAACACGTGCAGTCAAAAAAGGCGAAGGATATGTGCTTAATGGTTCGAAAGTATTTATTACAAATGGCGGTGAAGCAGACACATACCTTGTCTTTGCTGTCACCGATGCTGACAAGGGGGCTAAAGGCATTTCTTGTTTTATCGTTGAGGCCGGCACTCCAGGCTTAATTGTCGGCAAAAAAGAACGGAAACTCGGCTTGGCAGGTTCGACAACGACTGAAATCATTTTTGAAGATTGCGAAGTTCCACAAACGCAAATGCTTGGCGAAGAGGGGCAAGGGCTAAAAATTGCCTTGAGCAACTTAAATGCAGGGCGAATCGGCATTGCAGCCCAAGCGCTTGGCATCGCTGAGGCGGCCCTTGAGGCGGCTTGCACGTATGCCAATGAACGGAAACAGTTTGGCAAAAAGCTCCTTAACCATCAAGGCTTAGCGTTTAAATTGGCAGATATGGCTACAGAAACAGAGGCGGCAAAACAATTAACCTATGCAGCGGCTCGACTTAAAGAGGCAGGAACCCCATGCGCGAAAGAAGCGTCAATGGCAAAGCTATTTGCTTCGCGGACAGCTATGGATGTAGCGACAAAGGCTGTTCAAGTCTTTGGCGGCTACGGGTATATGAAGGAGTATCCTGTAGAACGTTATTTTCGTGATGCAAAGGCGTGTGAAATTTACGAAGGAACAAGTGAAATCCAGCAAATGGTTATAGCTAGGCAATTCGAAAAGTAGCCTAGTTCTCAGGAAGGGCAGATGGTATGATAGGAGGAAGACGAGTATGCACCGGGGAGTAGGTTAAATATGTCGAAAAAATTTGTGCCATCAATGGTAAAAGACCAGCAGTTAATTAAAAAAAGACGCGAGCAAATTATTAAAGGCGCTGTCCGTCTCTTTATCGCAAAAGGGTTTCACCGGACAACGACAAGGGAAATCGCCAAGGAGTCGGGCTTTAGCATCGGCACGTTGTATGAATACATCGGCACGAAGGAAGATGTTCTTTACCTTGTGTGTGATGCCATTTATGATGAAGTGACAGAACGCGTCCGCACGCAACTTCATACAACTGGAACGGCGCTAGAACGTTTAATTACGGCAATCCGCGCTTATTTTGCCGTCGTTGATGACATGCAAGAAGAAGTGCTTGTGATGTATCAAGAAACAAAGTCGTTGCCAAAAGAAACATTGCCTTACGTACTAAAAAAAGAGCTGGAAATGGTCGAAATCATGACGGAGCTCATAGCTGAATGCGTTAGCGAAGGCGAACTTGCCATTTCCGAAAATGAAAGCCGCCAACTTTCCCATAACATTTTAGTAATGGGGCAGATGTGGACGTTCAGGCGCTGGGCTGTGCAAAAAGGCCAATCGATTGAAGCCTATACAAATCAGCAAATTAAGCAACTTCTCGGCGCTTATCTCGTTAAGCGGTAGCGCACGACGTAAGACGTAAGCGAGTGTTTGTCTACAGGTAAAAGCCGCCATCATAGACGTGGCGGCTTTTACTCGTTCATTCTGTTCTGCTCGATTTGCTCTATTCTTCTCCTATCCATAAGATTGGCGCTAGCATTAACAGGGAAATATGTTTATAATGGGACGTATGATTTTAACTACGAATGGCTTACAATAAAAGTAGCGTGATTAAATTGGGTAAATGTGGAAAGGACGTGTAGACTTTGGTGGATTTGCAATCCTTGACAAAAGAAGAGTTGAACGAAATGTCAATGGTAGAAGCCGCCTTTATTGTAATGGCAAACAAGCGGCAGCCTTTTAACTTTTATGATCTGCTTGAAGAAGTCGCTAAGCTAAAAGGAATGTCAGAAACAGAAATGGATGAGCGGATTTCATTCTTATATACAGATTTAAACCTGGACGGGCGCTTTTTAACGCTTGGCGACAACACGTGGGGTTTGCGCTCTTGGTATCCTCATGAACAAGCGGAAGAGGAAATCACACACTCTGCTAAACCAGCCAAACGTCGCAAATCAGGCGATGACGACGGGGAGGAAGAGTATGACCTTGTCGACGAGCTTGAAGAGGATGAGTTTGAAGACTTGGAAGATGAACTGGACGAGTTGGCTGATGAAGAGGACCAAGATGGCGAACGGGATGACTATGACGATAAAGATGATGCGCTGCCAGGATTTGACGAGGAAGACGGCCAAGCGCTTGATGAGGAAGATTAATAGTAGAACTTGACTTCTTGATCGGTTCTCGGTAAAATCATTTTTGGGCTTCACATGAGCGTAGATAATGAACATGAATACAAACAAAAGGGGCGCCCCAGCCATGCTGGGTGAGGTGCCGCTTTTGTTTTTTTTATGATAAAGCAAAACGAAATGTTGCATCTTCTAAGTGGTTAGTATTTGCTTGCTAAAAGGCGGCAGAAGAGCAGACATCGTAAGCATCCCCTGACAAATTCAAAGGAGGAGTCAATATGGCAGCGAAGTATATATTTGTGACAGGCGGAGTCGTATCATCACTTGGAAAAGGGATTACGGCAGCATCACTTGGCCGGCTTTTGAAAAACCGCGGCTTAAAAGTGACCATCCAGAAATTTGACCCATACATTAACGTCGACCCTGGGACGATGAGCCCTTACCAGCACGGAGAAGTGTTTGTTACAGACGACGGTGCCGAGACGGACCTCGATCTAGGCCATTACGAGCGTTTTATTGATATTAATTTAAGCCAGAATTCAAACATTACAACAGGGCGCGTGTATTCGACTGTTTTGAAAAAAGAACGCCGTGGCGATTATCTTGGCGGAACGGTTCAAGTTATTCCCCATGTTACCAATGAAATAAAAGAGCGTGTTTTCCGGGCAGGACGGGAAACAGGGGCGGACGTTGTAATTACCGAAATAGGCGGGACCGTTGGCGATATTGAAAGTCTGCCTTTCTTAGAAGCGATTCGCCAAATTAAAAGCGATGTCGGTATGGAAAATGTTTTGTATTTGCATTGTACGTTGATTCCTTACTTGAAAGCAGCGGGGGAAATGAAGTCAAAACCGACGCAGCATTCGGTTAAAGAATTGCGTTCTCTTGGGATTCAACCGAATGTCATTGTCGTACGTACAGAGCGGAAAGTGCCGCAAGATATGAAGGACAAAATTGCGTTATTTTGCGACATCAAAAAGGAAGCTGTCATCGAAGCATGGGATGCTGACACGCTTTATCAAGTACCCCTTGATTTGCAAGCGCAAAACCTTGACCAAATTGTATGCGACCATTTGCAGCTAAACTGCCCTGAAGCAAACATGACGGAGTGGAAAGAACTTGTTAACCGGGTGAGCAACCTTTCTAAAAAAGTACGGATTGCGATTGTCGGAAAATACGTTGAGCTTCAAGATGCCTACTTGTCTGTTGCCGAGGCATTGCGCCATGCAGGCTATCATGTCGATGCCGATATTGACATTGATTGGGTGTATGCGGAGCAAGTGAATGATGAAAATGTCGATGAGCTATTAAACAAAGCAGACGGCATTCTTGTGCCAGGTGGATTCGGTGATCGCGGCATAGAAGGGAAAATTACTGCTATTCGTTATGCCCGGGAAAATAAAGTTCCGTTTCTCGGCATTTGCCTTGGCATGCAGCTTGCTTCTGTAGAGTTTGCGCGTACGGTCCTCGGTTTGGAAGGGGCCAACTCTGCTGAATTAAATCCACAAACGCCTTACCCAATCATCGATTTGCTGCCAGAGCAAAAAGACGTTGAAGACTTGGGTGGAACACTTCGTTTAGGGCTGTACCCTTGCAAACTCCAAGAAGGTACTGCAGCTCGTGCAGCGTATGGCGAAGAAGTCGTCTACGAACGCCACCGCCATCGCTATGAATTTAACAATGAATACCGGGAACAAATGGAGAAAGCAGGTTTTGTCTTTTCAGGGACAAGCCCTGACGGACGTTTAGTAGAAGTGATCGAGGTGACGGACCATCCGTTCTTTGTGGCGAGCCAATTCCATCCAGAATTTGTTTCCCGTCCAACTCGTCCGCAACCGCTCTTCCGTGAATTTGTTCGTAACTCACTTGCAGCACAAGCTTAGTCGTCTAATTGATCGTTGTTAGATGGAGAGTGAGAATGGGAATGATCGAAGAAATGGCTGACATATACGAGAGCGTTTGTCTACAATAGGAGGATTGGCCACATGGCCAATCCTCTTTTTTATGGAACTGCGTGAATCAGCGGTATTCTTCAAGAATGTCATGGATAACAAACTTGATCCCTTGGTACACGTAAAGGCCGGCAATGACCCCTGGATGACCAATACGGTTTCCCGTTTCATCAGGGACGAGCCCCCCTTTAACGCCAGTATCTAGAAACAAATGAGGCGGAGCAAGGCTTGCTGTGCTGGAGGCGTGTCGTGAAGAAACGACAACAGCTGCTATTCCAGCTTGTTCGCAGGCTTTGAGAGCTGCTTGCACGCCCTCGTGGTCGAGGCTTGGCGCAAACAGCAGGCACCGATCTTGTCCAGACAGCGTGCCGTCTTTAGGGAAAGGGGCAGCCCTAGGCATTGTTTCATAACCTGTAAAAGCAGCCAATTCGATCGCTTCCATTTCCGCGAACCCCTTTATATAAACGTTCCCCTGTGCGATAATGGCTTGTGCAAGCAGGCGCCCGGCGTCTTCAAGGTGCTCCTCTTGCGTTTCATTGATTGATTTGATTAAGCCGAATAGCTGTGTGGAGAATATTTTCAGCATGAATGGCCTCCTAAGTTAGAGCATACGTTTTTCGCGCTTTTGTTTTCATTTTATTGACCAATTTCGCAGATTGCAAATAAATTAGAGGAAAAAGCGCGAAATAACGCGAATCAATAACAAAAAAGAAGAATCCTCAGAAACCAATGAAGGGGGCACAGTATGAGTCATAAAGTGCTTATAGTTGATGATCAATTCGGGATACGCGTGTTACTGACAGAAGTATTGCAAAAAGACGGTTACGAATTGTTTCAAGCTGCGAGCGGGAAAGAAGCATTGGCGATCCAGGAGGAAGAGGAAATCGACATTGTCTTGTTAGACATGAAAATTCCAGGAATGGATGGCATTGAAATTTTAAAGAAACTAAAAGAAAGGCAACCAGGGATTAAAGTCATTATGATGACAGCATATGGCGAACTAAATTTAGTAAACGAAGCGATGGATCATGGCGCGGTGAGCTACATGGCTAAACCATTTGACATTCAAGAAGTCCGGGCAACGATTCGGGACAATCTCCAAGCCTAGGAACGTATATATTGGTATCGCTTACTTTTAAAATCCATTTCTTTCTTAAGTCAATTTTAAAGAACTTATGCTATAATGGAGGCGACCTAAGGATTGCGGCATAGGCGTGGGCTTGATTTTGGCCCGTTTTTATTGGCCGGAATACATAACTTCTTCCGGAAGAGGTTAGCTTAGAAAGAGATTGCTTTATATGATCGACCACCCCTATGCAGACGAATTTAAGGAGGACAACCATGCCTTTAGTATCTATGAAAGAAATGCTGAACAAAGCAAAAGCAGAAAAGTATGCGGTCGGGCAGTTTAATGTGAACAACCTAGAATTTACGCAAGCGATTTTGCAGGCGGCAGAAGAGGAAAAATCACCAGTCATTCTTGGTGTATCTGAAGGGGCCGCTCGTTACATGGGCGGTTTTAAAACCGTCGTTGGATTGGCAAAGAATTTAATGGAAGAATACAACGTAACAGTGCCTGTTGCTATTCACCTTGACCACGGTTCAAGCTTTGAAAAATGCGTGGAAGCGATCTATGCTGGCTTTACGTCTGTCATGATCGATGGTTCTCATTACCCATTGGAAGAAAATATTGCCCTTACGAAAAAAGTAGTCGACGTTGCCCACGCCCTTGGCGTATCAGTTGAAGCAGAACTTGGCCGAATTGGCGGTCAGGAAGACGACTTGGTTGTCGACGATGCAGAAGCTGCTTATGCAATTCCAGAAGAGTGTAAAGAGCTTGTTGAAGCAACAGGCGTAGATTGCTTCGCGCCTGCACTTGGCTCTGTCCACGGCCCTTACAAAGGCGAACCAAATCTTGGATTTGACCATATGAAGAAAATTGACAGCCTTGTTGGCATTCCTCTTGTCCTTCACGGCGGCACAGGCATTCCAACAAAAGACATTCAAAAAGCGATTGAGTTTGGCCACGCCAAAATCAACGTTAACACAGAAAACCAAATTGCTTCTGCCAAGGCAGTCCGGGAAACGCTTGACGCCAAACCGGAACTGTATGATCCGCGTAAATACCTTGGCCCAGCTAGGGACGCCATTAAAGCAACTGTCATTGGCAAGATGAGAGAATTCGGTTCTTCGAACAAAGCGTAACAATCCGAATAAAAGCAGTCGCAGGGACTGCTTTTATTCTCATTTTTGATTGTAACCGTTTTTTTATTATGACCTAGCCAAATCATCCACTACTTAGCACATAAAAAGAGTATGATCGTTTTTAATAAGGAGGCTTTACCAAGATGAAATTCTTCGTAGATACAGCAAATATAAATGAAATTAAGGAAGCAAATGAACTTGGTATTTTAGATGGAGTAACGACTAACCCTTCGCTCGTCGCAAAGGAAGGCGTTGATTTCCATGAACGCATTGCCGAAATTGCTAAGCTCGTTCCAGGAAGCGTTAGCGCAGAAGTGATCTCCTTGGATGCGGAAGGCATGATTGAAGAAGGGAAAACGCTTGCCGCCATTTCCGAAAATATTACGGTTAAAGTACCAATGACAGTGGACGGCTTGAAGGCGGTTAAAGCGTTTGCTGAACTAGGCATTAAAACGAATGTAACGTTGATTTTTTCAGTGCCACAAGCTTTGCTTGCTGCCCGTGCTGGCGCTACATACGTTTCGCCATTTTTAGGGCGTCTAGACGACATCGGCCATGATGGATTGCAGTTAATCTCTGATATTGCCGATATCTTTTCAACTCACGGGCTGCCAACGCAAATTATTGCCGCATCTGTTCGCCACCCTGTCCATGTGAGCGAAGCTGCAAAACGTGGGGCCCATATTGCGACTATTCCATTGAACGTCATTAAACAGTTGACAGGGCATCCCCTTACAGACAAAGGGATTGAAAAATTTCTAGCAGATTGGAACAAACAGAATGTCGAAAAATAAGGAAACTCGTACTTTTTTAGCGGACTCTGGCTATACTGGATAAAGATGTGTGCGTTTGATCCAGTAAAAAAGGAAGGGATTGCAATGCAAAAGCTTTTGATTGAAGGCGGCCATACATTAGAAGGCACGGTGTCGATCAGCGGCGCTAAAAACAGCGCTGTCGCCCTTATACCTGCGGCGATATTGGCAGACAGCGCTGTTGTCATTGATAACTTACCAGCCATTTCAGATGTAGACTTGTTGGCAGAGCTTCTTCGCGAAATTGGTGGGGACGTTGATTTAGGCAATCAAACAATGACCATACATCCGGAAAAGATGGTAGCGATGCCGCTTCCTAATGGCAGAGTAAAAAAGCTGCGGGCTTCGTATTACTTAATGGGCGCGATGCTCGGCAAATTCAAAAAAGCAGTTATTGGCTTACCTGGCGGTTGCAATTTAGGCCCAAGGCCAATTGACCAGCATATTAAAGGATTTGAGGCGCTTGGCGCACAAGTAACGAATGAGCAAGGCGCGATTTATTTGCGTGCTGATGAGCTTCGAGGCGCAAAAATTTATTTGGACGTCGTCAGCGTAGGGGCGACGATTAACATCATGCTTGCTGCCGTTCGGGCGAAGGGCCGAACGATCATTGAGAACGCGGCAAAGGAACCAGAGATTATTGATGTGGCGACGCTGCTTACGAGTATGGGAGCAAAAATAAAAGGGGCAGGGACAAATGTGATTCGAATTGACGGTGTCGATCATTTGCAAGGATGCCGCCACTCGATTATCCCTGACCGGATTGAAGCAGGTACGTACATGATTATGGCGGCGGCTATGGGCCGGCGTGTCCACATTGACAATGTAATCCCGACACATCTTGAGTCTGTTACGGCCAAATTGCGGGAAATGGGAACGACGGTCGAAGAGTACGATGACCAGTTGATCATTAGTGGCTTGGACGCCAAAAAAGGTGTTGATATAAAAACACTTGTATATCCAGGCTTTCCGACTGATTTGCAGCAGCCATTTACAAGCTTGTTAACGAGCGCAGAAGGCACAAGCATTGTAACAGATACCATTTACGATGCCCGTTTTAAGCATGTCGATGAGCTAAGACGCATGGGGGCAAGCGTTAAAGTAGAAGGGCGTTCTTCGATTGTGAATGGCAAGTCGCCTTTGCAAGGGGCGAAAGTCAAGGCAAGCGACTTGCGCGCCGGAGCGGCATTAGTCATTGCCGGATTAATGGCTGAAGGCATTACCGAAGTATCAGGCCTTGAGCATATTGACCGAGGTTATGAACATCTCGAAACGAAGTTGACTAGACTAGGCGCTAAAGTATGGCGGGAAGAGCTGACAGAGGAAGAGCTTGAGCAAGTCAAGCAATCATAACGATTTTTGCTCAAAATGCGGGGGGAGATAGAGTGGAACGTAGTTTATCAATGGAGCTTGTCCGAGTAACTGAAGCAGCAGCGCTAGCTTCTGGTCGTTGGATGGGCCTTGGCAATAAGGAAGAAGCTGACCGTGCGGCTACGGAAGCGATGCGCGATGTGTTTGACACGATCCCCATGAAAGGAACAGTCGTAATTGGGGAAGGGGAAATGGATGAGGCGCCGATGCTTTATATTGGCGAAAAGCTCGGCAATGGCTATGGTCCACGTGTGGACGTGGCCGTCGATCCTTTAGAAGGGACAAACATTGTCGCATACGGGCAATGGAACGCACTGGCCGTTCTTGCTGTCGCTGACCATGGCCATTTGCTTCATGCGCCTGATATGTATATGGATAAGCTTGCAGTAGGGCCAGAGGCTGTTGGGAATGTCGATATCGATGCCCCGGTAATCGATAATTTAAAAGCGGTGGCCAAAGCTAAGAACAAAGACGTAGAAGACCTTGTCGTTGTCATTTTAAACCGCAAGCGCCACGAAAAGCTTATTCATGAAGTGCGCGAAGCAGGGGCCCGCATCAAATTGTTGCCTGACGGAGATGTGGCGGCTGCAGTTAATACCGGTTTTGACGATACAGGCGTCGATTTGCTAATGGGTTCTGGCGGCGCCCCTGAAGGTGTCCTTGCAGCGGCAGGGTTGAAATGCCTTGGCGGTGATTTTCAAGGAAGGCTCTTGCCCCAATCGGATATAGAACTTGAGCGCTGCAAACAAATGGGCATTGAGGATACGAGCAAGCTGTTCCGCATGGAAGACTTGGTGAGCGGCGATGATTGCATATTTGCGGCAACTGGTGTAACAGACGGTGAATTGCTGACAGGCGTGCGCTACAAAGGGACAAAAGCGATTACACAGTCGTTAGTCATGCGAGCAAAATCAGGAACTGTACGCTTCGTTGATGGCACGCATAGCATGAAAAAGAAGCCGAAACTCGTCATTCGCTAACATTATAAAAGGGAAGGGCGCGATTCTTCCCTTTTTTGATTGATTATTTTCAGCAACTATGGTTAAAATAGGATTTAGCAAGCCTTTATCCCTTCTTGTTTAAGATGTACTCTCCATAGACCTTCCTTATGTTTATCCAATCGTAGTGGAATACAAAAAAACAGCATTATAGGCGGGCGCTTTCTGCCTTATTTTATTTACAAAAAAGTGTGGTGGCCTTATATGAGCTTAAACATTGCTGATTTAGAGAGCATGACATTGAAAGAATTATATGAACACGCAAAAGCGTTTAAAGTCTCTTATTACAGCAAACTAACAAAACGAGAATTGATTTTTGCTATTTTAAAAGGGCAAGCAGAACAAGATGGGCTTTTGTTTATGGAAGGTGTCCTTGAAATTATCCAAAGCGAAGGTTTTGGTTTCTTGCGCCCAATCAATTATTTGCCGAGCACAGAAGACATTTATATTTCTGCTTCGCAAATCCGCCGGTTTGACTTGCGTAATGGCGACAAAGTTTCTGGGAAGGTCAGACCTCCAAAGGACAATGAGCGCTACCATGGCTTGCTCCATGTTGAGGCGGTCAATGGAGAAGCCCCAGAGACATCCCGTGAACGTCCCCACTTCCCTGCGCTCACACCTCTTTATCCTGAACAAAAAATTGACCTTGAGTCAAAGCCGGGACGAATTTCTTCACGCATTATTGATATGGTTTCGCCAGTCGGATTTGGCCAACGTGGCTTAATTGTCGCCCCGCCAAAAGCAGGCAAAACCTCTCTAATGAAAGAAGTCGCAAATAGCATTGCCGAAAAGCATCCCCATGTGGAATTAATCGTATTGCTAATTGATGAACGCCCAGAAGAAGTAACCGATATGGAACGCTCCATTGATGGTGAAGTGGTCAGTTCAACGTTTGATGAAGTCCCAGAAAACCATATTAAAGTAGCAGAGCTTGTCCTTGAACGGGCAATGCGCTTAGTCGAACATAAAAAAGATGTGGTCATTCTTATGGACTCGATTACTCGGTTGGCACGGGCCTATAACCTTGTCATCCCACCGAGTGGTCGCACACTCTCAGGCGGCATTGACCCTGCCGCGTTTCACCGTCCGAAGCGTTTCTTTGGTGCAGCGCGCAACATTGAGGAAGGCGGCAGCCTGACGATATTAGCGACTGCCCTTGTTGAAACGGGTTCACGGATGGACGATGTGATTTATGAAGAGTTTAAAGGGACAGGCAATATGGAACTGCATCTTGACCGCCGCCTAGCTGAACGCCGCATCTTCCCGGCAATTGACATCCGCCGTTCAGGAACACGGAAAGAAGAGCTGTTAATGCCGAAGTCGCAGTTAGACAAATTATGGACGATTCGTAAAACAATGAATGAGTCTGCTGATTTTACAGACCAGTTCATCCGCCGCGTTAAAGAAACAAAAACAAATATTGAATTCTTTGAGGCAATGGAATCGGAAATGGCAGGAAAAAAGCGGAATTGACTTGGACAAACTTTAGGTTGCAAACGGTCTGTTGACTTGATATAATTTCGATTATGTGAGAACTCTGTTTCGAAGAGATTCAGGGCAAAAGGAGATGAAATCATGAAACCAGAAATCCATCCAACTTACCAAAAAGTTGTATTTATGGATACAAGCACGGGCTTTAAATTTTTGACTGGTTCGACTCGCGGTTCTAGCGAAACGATCGAATGGGAAGACGGCAATACGTATCCATTGATTAAAGTCGAAATTTCTTCGGATTCGCACCCATTCTATACAGGCAAGCAAAAACTTGCCGACGCAGGTGGCCGTGTCGATCGCTTCAAAAAGAAATACAATCTTTAATAAGAAAAACGCGTGATCATCAGGCAAGAGTCTCTTGCCTGTTTTTTTATGGAGGGGCTTATGGCACAGCTTTTTTTTAAGTATGGCGCAATGAACAGCGGAAAGTCGATTGAGATTTTAAAAGTGGCCAACAATTACGAGGAACAAAAAAAGCCAGTTTTGATTTTTACATCAGGAATGGATACACGGGATGAAGTCGGCTATGTGTCCAGCCGTGTCGGCCTTCGTCGCCGGGCGGTGCCAGTATTCGATGACACAAATATTTTTGACTATGTTGAAAGCTGCCCACAAAAGCCGTACTGTGTATTAATCGATGAAGTGCAGTTTCTAACAAAAGCGCATGTCCTCCAACTGGCCAATATTGTCGATACATTAGACATTCCGGTAATGGGTTTTGGCTTAAAAAATGATTTTCGCAACGAGTTATTTGAAGGAAGCAAATACATGCTTCTGTATGCAGATAAAATTGAAGAAATGAAAACGATTTGCTGGTTTTGCCATAAAAAAGCAATCATGAATTTGCGTGTAGACGAGCAAGGCAAGCCGATTTATGATGGAGAACAAATTCAAATTGGCGGCAACGAAACGTACTATCCAGTTTGTCGCAAATGCCATCAACACCCGCCTTTGAATGTGTAATCACGCCCTAGTTGAGCAAGATGAAAATCGTCCTAAAAAATGAATGTCTTTTTGTGGGCGTGGGACCCTAGTGATGCACGCTTTTTTTTAGAAGCTGCACAAAGGGGGAGACGGATGAAGTCGGCAACAGCAGGGATCGCAATCGCTCTTCTGCTCGCTGGATGTTCAAACGCCAATTTTAGCTCACAGCACATCCAGCATGACAAACATTACGGACAAGGTGCTTTTGGTCCAGGACCACTTAATTTTGAGCATATGAAACATGAAACGTATGATCCGCGCCTAACGAATATTGGCACAAGCTATCGAGACGCAAGTGTGCCTCACCGTACGCTCGCCGACGATGCTGCGCAAGTGGAAGGCATCGTTGAGAGCCAAGGATTCCGTTCTGGCGCCGCGATTGTCAACGGCGGCGATGTTTACGTAAAAGCGTACCCGCCACCATCCTGGAGCAAAGAACAGACGAGCAAGAGGATGGAGAAACTCAAACGTGCATTTGAGGCAGAAATCCCTCGCTATCAAGTCCATGTCCGTTAAAAAGGAGCGCAAAGCCATTGGCTTTGCGCTTTTCAGGCTGTAGCAAAACGCTCGCATCCTCCTCGGCTGACAAGCGTTTTCTATTAGCGTGATTTTTTTATGGCCGGCGCCTAGCTGTTTGTTGCAACGGGTCCCATACACTGTTAAAAGGAGGGGAATAGCCTAAATCAAGTTCTTCGAGATCTTGCATTGTCATGCCATGGTACAATGCGGTCGCAAGGACATCGCAGCGTTTGTCGACGCCTTTTGTCCCGATGAACTGGCCGCCTAGGACGACGCCTGTTTCTGCATGGAACTGAAGGCGTATATGGAGCGTTTCGTTTGTTGGATAGTAGCCAGCAACATGGGGAAGCTTGGCTTGCACACATTTGTAAGGATAGCCGATTTCCTCGATTTCACGGGAAGACAAACCAGTACGTGCGAGCGCTAAGTCAAAAAACTGGTAAATTTGCGTGCCGACAATTCCCATGAAAACGCGGGGGTTCCCGCACATGGTCAGGCCGGCGATCCGCCCTTGCTTATTGGCATGCGTACCAAGAGGGTAATACATGTCTTTGTTGATCAGACGGTGGTACTGCGTTGCACAATCGCCTGCTGCATAAACGTCAGGCACGTTTGTTTCCATATAGCGGTTTACACGAATGGCGCCGTTGTTGTTGAGGTGAACATCGGTGTCTCGCAAAAAGTCGGTATTTGGGCGAACGCCGACAGCGACAATGACGATGTCAGTGGGACATTCAGTCAAGTTGGTGCGGATGCCAGTGACATGGCCGTCTTTGTTGCCGCTAAAGCCAATGATTTCGTGGTTCAACTCAAGCTCTATTCCTTCATCAATGGCTTTCTCATGAATATAATCCGCCATTTCCTTATCAAAATTCATCGCTAGCCGCTTGGCCCGTTCCAAAATCCTCACATGGTGGTTCGCTTTAGCGAGATTTTCAGCCACTTCCAGCCCAATCGAACCGCCGCCGATTACGGTTACGGTTTTCTTTTCCGTACCGAGGGCAGCAATTATTTTTTTAGCATCTGGAATGGTTTTTAACGTATAAATTCCTTTTAAATCGCGGTTTTCCCAGTCTGGAATGAAAGGGCTCGCACCTGAGGCAATTAACAGTTTGTCGTAAGGAAGGCAAAAACCATCCCCGGAAACCGTTTTTTGTTTCGTATCAACCGCCTTTACCTCATGGTTAATGCGGGCATCGATACCGTGTTTCAGGCGATACGTATCGGCATCACGGGCGATAAGTTTGCGATCTGATTCAATTTCGCCGCCGATCCAGTAGGGCAAGCCACACTGGGCGTACGAATAATGTTCGCCTTTTTCCAATACAGTAATATCGGCCTGTGCATCTTTACGAACGAGCTGCATGGCTGCGCTCATTCCAGCTGCATCGCCGCCGATGATCATATACTTCACATGAATCCCGCCTTTTCTATGCATGGTTTTAATGAAAACGGCCTTTTGGACAAAGTACAAATAGTATTCCCGCAAACGGAATGAACAAACCGCGTTGTCCCTTAGCTAGATTGACCGTTAATGAAGGCGTATACTATAATGGGGAAGGAGTGCCGCAATGAAGAATGAGGTGACGTCGTGTTAGAACGATTGCAAGCAGTAGAAGATCGTTATGAGTACTTAAACGAGCAATTAAGCGATCCAAATGTGATTAGCAATGCAACAAAATTAAGAGAATACTCAAAAGAACAAGCACAAATAGAAGAAACTGTACAAACGTACCGAGAATATAAACAAGTCACAGAACAATTGGCAGATGCAAAAGCGATGCTCGAAGAAAAGCTCGATGATGACATGTATCAAATGGTAAAAGAAGAGCTGGATGAGCTGAGCGAGCGAAAGGCCGAATTGGAAGAACGCCTGAAAATTTTATTGTTGCCAAAAGACCCGAATGATGACAAAAACGTAATCGTCGAAATTCGCGGTGCTGCAGGTGGCGATGAGGCACAGCTTTTTGCGGCTGATCTTTACAAAATGTACCACCGCTATGCAGAAATGCAGGGCTGGAAAACAGAAGTCATTGAAGCCCACGCGACTGAGCTTGGCGGCTACAAAGAAATTATCTTTATGGTCAATGGCAGCGGCGCTTATTCAAAGCTTAAATACGAAAATGGCGCGCACCGCGTACAGCGGGTGCCGCAAACAGAATCAGGCGGCCGCATCCATACATCGACGGCGACGGTGGCCGTGCTTCCAGAAGCAGAAGAAGTGGAAATTGACATTCACGAAAAAGATATCCGCGTTGATACATTTGCATCGAGCGGTCCAGGAGGGCAAAGTGTCAATACGACAATGTCCGCCGTTCGGTTAACCCATTTGCCGACAAATACAGTTGTTTCATGCCAAGATGAAAAATCGCAAATTAAAAACAAAGAAAAAGCGATGAAAGTCCTCCGCGCCCGCATTTTTGACAAAGTTCAACAAGAAGCGCAAGCAGAATACGCTGAGTCCCGCAAACTTGCCGTCGGTACAGGCGACCGCTCAGAGCGAATCCGTACGTATAATTTTCCCCAAAGCCGTGTAACGGACCACCGCATCGGTTTAACGCTGCAGAAACTTGAGCAAATTTTGCAAGGCAAGCTTGATGAAATCATTGATGCTCTTGTAGTTGCCGAGCAATCAGAAGCAATGAAAAAGGCAGAGGAATAATGGCGATTACGATTCACGAAGCTCTTCGTTGGGCTTCGTCTTTTTTGCAGGAAAACGGAGTTGAACCTACAGCAGGGGAATGGCTGTTGCGGCACCATGGGAAAATGGAACGGGCCAAGCTATTGGCAAGCTTAAGAGACCCCCTTCCAGAATCAGTTTGGCAAGCATTTAAACAAGATGTGGCCGTCATTGCTTCAGGGGTTCCTGTCCAGCACGTAATCGGCTACGAACAATTTTATGGGCGGACGTTTCTCGTTAATGGCAACGTCCTTATTCCCCGCCCAGAAACAGAAGAACTTGTCGCGCTCGTACTTAATAAATTAAAGCCTGGCCCCCAAGCCATCCTTGATGTCGGCACGGGCAGTGGGGCGATTGCACTCACGTTAAAGCTAGAGCGACCCGATTGCCATGTAACCGCGACTGATATTTCCGAGAAAGCGCTAGACGTTGCCCGGGAAAATGCCGAGCAATTCGGTGCCGACATAACGTTTGCCAAAGGCGATTTACTAGCGCCAGTAGCAGGAGCGGTGTTTGATGTCATTGTGTCCAATCCGCCCTACATTCCTTATCGTGATCGGGACAGCCTTGCGGTCCATGTGCGTGAGTTCGAACCGGAAATGGCACTGTTTGCCGAAGAAGATGGGCTATTGTTTTATCGACGGCTGGCGGAAGAAGTACCCACTTGCATCCATCCGCGCTCATTAATCGCAGTCGAAATTGGCGCTGGCCAAGGCGAAGCCGTTCAAGCGTTGTTTGCTGCCGCGTTTCCCTTTGCTGACATAAACATTGTCTATGACATAAACGGGAAAGACCGGATTGTGTTTGTTTCTGGCAATCTGGGACGGCAAGGTCATAATGTCGATTAGCGATCTTCTGTTTTTGTCGAATGATTTTGTGTTTAAAACGGTCCTTTCCTGACCAACCTTGGTAAGGAAAGGACGGTGCAATCAATGAAACCAAGAGCTATTATGTATCTATTAATCTCTTTATTTGTAGGTTTAATGAGTTGGGAAGCACAGAACGCACAGGCGGAAGGCGCCTATCATGGACAAGTTTCAGCGGATGATGCTATCCGCTTACGGATATTAGCCAATAGCGACTCGATTGCCGATCAAGCACTAAAACGGGAAATTCGTGACGAAGTAAATGCCGCTATCGGGGAATGGATCGGGGAAATGGCAACGATGGAGGAAGCTGTCGCTGAAATTGCTTTACGTGTTCCTGAGCTTGAAGCGATCGTAGCAGAGCAGCTAGCAGCAAAAGGCATCGACCAAGACTATTCCGTTGCGTTTGATAAAGAGGTTGCCTTTCCAACGAAGCTGTACGGAAACATGGTATACCCTGCTGGACTGTACCATGCCGTCCTTATTACGTTAGGGAAAGGCCAAGGCGAAAATTGGTGGTGTGTGCTGTTTCCGCCATTATGCTTTTTAGACATGGATAACGGCGAAGCGACCAATACAGCAGCAGAAGGTAGCAATAGCGAACAAGACAGCGGCACCGAGGAAACTGCCGAAGTGGAAACATCATTTTTCTTTGTAGAATGGTTTGAATCGATTTGGGATCGGTTATTTGCCTAATAGGCATATTTGTACAAGCCCTCTCATAGGATGAAGTAAAAGGAGGGGGCGGAGATGGCTTTTACCGTTCGAAAAATGGAAGAAACAGACCTGCTGGCTGTTCAGGCATTATTTGCCCGGATGCAAACAAAACAACCAGTAACGTTAGAAGACCCATTGATTGTCGTAGAAAATGACGCAGGCGAATTGATTGCAACAGTAGGCCTGGAAAAAGCCAACATCTACGGTTTGCTCCGGACAATGGTCATGGACAGCGCAAAAATGAGTTCAAGTGCGTTGGTTGAATTTATCCAAATGGCGCTAGCCTATGCGCAAACAGAAGGAGTAGAAACCGTGTTTGCTGCCAGTCAAGGCAACGCCACATTATTTGAACTGCTCGGCTTTAAACGTCAAGAAACCGATGCTATCCCAAATGAAATAAAAGAAATCGAGCACTATCAAACGGTAGTGGAACAGGATGGCGTTTCCATCTGGGCTTATGGTTGTTCGCCTTTTTCTTCCTAACTGTGGATTTGTGGATAATGATTGTGAATAGTTGAGTCAAAGAAAACAAAAATAGCGCTCTATTAACTTATGAACAGGTTATCCACAGGTGTGGGTAACCTGTTTTCGACGGCTGGCATTCTGTTTTGATAAATGAGACTATAAGGGATAACCATTGACATTAAAGGATTTTTTCGATTTGATTAATGTGGATGGAAAAGCGAGAGGAAGGCGAACACGAGTGAATTATAAACAGACGAAACGATGGATTGTGGATAAAGGACATGATTCAGGCGAACAAACCGAGATGATTCAAGAAGCAGCTATGTGGATAAAACAAAATAAGCTGATTGCTTTCCCAACCGAAACGGTCTATGGGCTTGGCGCCAATGCCCTCTCATACGAGGCGGTCGCACAAATATTCGCAGCAAAAGGGCGCCCTAGCGATAATCCACTGATTGTCCATATTGGCGACAACAGCCAGTTGGACAAGCTGGTCAAATCGATTCCGGCAAACGCCAGCAAACTCATGGCAGCTTTTTGGCCAGGAGCGTTAACATTGATTTTAGAGGCCAAAGAAGCCATTGCTGAAAATGTAACAGCCGGACTATCAACTGTCGGTGTTCGCATGCCTTCCCATCCCGTTGCTTTAAAGTTGTTACAGGAATGTGGGCTGCCCGTTGCAGCTCCGAGCGCCAATGTGTCTGGCCGTCCTTCACCGACAACGGCGGCACATGTAATCGCCGATTTAGACGGCAAAATTGACGGAATCGTCGATGGCGGAGCGACGGGCATTGGCCTTGAGTCAACTGTTCTGGATGTATCGAAACCGACACCCATGCTTTACCGACCAGGCGGCGTGTCTGTTGAAGAAATTGAAGCGGTCATCGGCAAGATCGACATTGACCCGGCTTTGGGAACGACACATAGTGCTCCAAAATCGCCGGGGATGAAATATACCCATTATGCACCAAATGCAGAAGTAACGCTCGTCGACAGTGACGACACAATCCATCATTTAGTGGCGGAAGCGAGAAAAGAAGGGCGAAAAGTCGCTGTGTTCGCAACGACGGGAACGGCCGATTATAAAGCGGATATTGTTCGCCGAGGCGAGTCGCTTGAGCATATCGCCCATATTTTGTATGGCGTTCTTCGCGAATTTGATGAGCAAGGAGCAGACGTCATTTATGTGAAAACTGTTCCTACTGAGGGAGTCGGCCGTGCGATTATGAACAGGCTCGAAAAAGCGGCAGGCGGCAAAAGGGTGTAGCGTTTATGTGTTGATATGCCTTTGTCGGCTAAATAGACTGTTTACTGACTACCGCTTATGGTATGATCAGGAAAAGCGTGAGTACGGAGGGGAAAGATGGCAAGGTTTGAGGCAAAGATGAACTACTCTACGTTTGTAGAGAAAGAAACAGACGTAATATACGGGACGATACAAGTAAAGCTTGCCCGTGAGGAATGGGACGTTCCTTATTATATTATATCCGATGACGTATTTGCCCATGAACGAAGAGAGTTTGACGGGCGAGGCGAATTACAAGAGATTCTAGATATGATTTCGTTTTTTTATAACGAAACAGATGCAGAGCTCGAGAGCGTTGTGGTTTTGAAGCCGTTTCCTGAAGCGATTGCAGCCATCGAGTCATTTTCAGATTGGCTTGAAGAGTGGCAGCGCTATTTTCATTTAAGCGGTTTGAAAGATGTAGGCTATATTCATGATGTGGCTCGTCCCGATGCTGACGCGATCGCTCAAATCTTGGAAGACCATGGTTTTGAAAAAGAACTTCTGTCTGAGGACGAAAGCAGAGCCTTTTATTTTTACTCGACAGCATTGCCTGTCCCTGTTGACTTCCCTAACGACGAGGAAGGCATCGTTTTACAACAGTTAAAAAATGCCGGCTGCGATTTGGAGAAGCCACGGGAAGTGGAATTCATGCTTTTAATGGAGAATAAACGAATGGCGAAGAAAGCGGCGAGGCTAGTGAGCCAACATGGGTTTGAAACAAGCCTCCATGAAGAAGAACAAGGTTATGCCCTTTCCTGCACATTAGAAATGGTGCTTACATACAAAGCGGTTAAAGCGAAATTAAAGGAACTCGAAGACTTGACAACGGAGTTCGGCGCTGTTTTGGATGGCTGGAGCGCCATGACGGATGAAGCAGAACAATAATCGATGAAAGTCTGTTGCTATAAGCGGCAGGCTTTTTTCCTGCTCCTTTTTAGACAACCGCTTTCGGCTTGTCTAAATTTTCGCCGACGTGCATATGTTCAAATAGCATGTTTTTTGCGAAAGAGGGGATAAACAATGCATGAGTTTGTGACGATATGTATAATGGCGGCAGCTTTAGGGATGGATGCCTTTTCTGTGGCGCTCGGTATGGGCATGTTGAAGTTGTCAGGCAAACAAATTTTTCGAATCGGCCTAACAATTGGTTTGTTTCATGTGGCCATGCCCCTCGCCGGAATGGCTGTAGGAAAATGGCTTTCAGGCCACTTTGATGTCATTGCGACTTATATTGGCGGGGGCTTACTATTGGTAATTGGCGTACAAATGGTACTAAACGCCTTTTCTGACCATGAAGCTGAAGGCATGAAACCCGCTGGTTGGGGTTTGCTATTATTTGCGGTCGGTGTCAGCCTTGACAGCTTTTCTGCCGGACTGTCATTCGGCATTCTTGGTACGGAAATGTATTTGACAGTCGGGATGATCGGGGCGATGAGCATGGTGATGTCATGGCTTGGTTTGATCATTGGCTCTCATTTTCAAAAGTTTTTAGGTGCATATGGCGAGCTGCTAGGCGGCCTTGTGTTGATTGGCTTTGGCTTAAAGATTATGCTTCCCCTCTAATGCTAAGGGAACGGCCGTCACGGTGTTTCCATAGCGTAATGGTTGGGCACGTTTAACCCCCAAAAGCAGATATGGTAGACTAAAACAAACGACTTTGGGAGGAAAAACGACAAAATGAAAAAACGTGTATTGTTTGTATGCACTGGGAATACATGCCGCTCGCCGCTTGCGGAAGCGTTTTTAAGAAAAGAAGGGAAAGACGCCTACGAAGTACGCTCTGCTGGCCTTTTTGCTCATGCAGGAAGCGGTCTTTCGAGCGGCTCTCAATATGTACTTGAAAAGGAAGGCTTATTGTACAAGCATGAAGCGCAGCAAGTAACTGCAGAATTGATTGATTGGGCTGATATCGTGTTGGTCATGTCACAAAGCCATAAAGCCCAGCTTGAAAGCATGTACGAACATGTAGAGGTGCAAACGTTGAAAGAAGCTGCTGGCGGAACAGGTGACATTTCCGATCCATTTGGTGGCTCTACAGAAACGTATGAAAAAACCGCAGCGGAAATTAGAGCGGCCGTATTAAAATTTATCGAAAAAAACGAAGCATAGAGGGTGACGATGTGGAAGGGAACGGTGTCGGCAGAACATATAAATTCAGCATTCGCAAAAAGTTAGTAGTAGGAGTCAGCGCAGTAGCCGTTGTGACATTTGCCTGCAGCGCGTTTATTTTATATTTCCTGGCTGATTATCTCGCCCAGGCGATGTCTATTGACCCTCGGTTGGTGATACCGTTAACGTTATTTGTCGGTGTCATTTGGAGCGCCATTTTTGGCTATTTGCTTGCCCCCTTTATTACAAAACCTTTAAGCGAATTGGAACGGGCTGTCACACAAGCAGCCGCTGGTTCTGTCAATACATCTGTAAAACTTTCCAAATCGGATGACGAGCTACGGGCTTTAGGGATTGCTTGCAATGACATGCTTGCCAGCTTAAAGCAAATGACTTCGGACATTGAGGTGAACTTTGTCGAAACCGATAAGCGTGTCAAACAGCTCGCTGATGCTACTGAGCGATCTTCGAGCCAAGGCGAGCAAATTGGTTTGACGATGGCAGAGATCGCCAGTGGCGCTGAAGCCTCTGCAAAGGCGATTCAAGAAACGGCAGCCTCCTTAGAAGATACGACGCGTATGGCAACAGAAATGAAAGCAAAAGCAGACTCCTCAAAAGGCCAGGCGGAAGAGATGGTTGCTACTCTCGAAGAAAGCCGCAAACGGACAGATTCACTCGTGAACGGAGTGGGCGAGCTATCCAAAAAGCAAGAGGCGTCTTTGCAGTCTGTTCGCCGTTTAGAACAGCAAGCGGCGGAAGTGGAAACAATCGCTAGTTTCGTTGGCTCGATCGCAAAACAGACGAATTTGCTTGCTTTAAATGCGTCAATAGAGGCATCAAGGGCTGGCGAACATGGCAAAGGCTTTGCCGTAGTTGCTAATGAAGTGCGAAACCTGGCAGATGAGTGTGCCCGCGCTGTCGCTTCTATAGGGGAATTAATTGCTGCCATCCAAGAAGAAATGCAGCAGACGGTGGCCGATATTGAAGTGCAAGCAGCGGTTGCCCGAAAACAGAGAGAGGAAAGCGAACAGACCACTGCAGCAATTGCCAAGATGGAAGCGTCTGTGAAAAAGGTGGCCGCATTAGTTGGCGAAGTGTCGGCATTGTCAGACAAGCAGCAGCAATCGATCAAGGAAAGCTCATTAAAAACACAGGAAGTGGCAGCGATTGCAGAAGAAACATCTGCCGGAGCAGAGGAAGTCGCCGCGATGACAGAGGAACAAAGCCAAGCTTTAGAAGAAGCGGCAAAGCTATCCTTTGACTTAGCGAATCAAGCCAAGCAATTGAAGACAACGATTGAAAAGTTTACAATAGAATCAACCTAGTAAAAGCGTCGATATAGGACGCTTTTTTTAAACCAAAAGGAGTGTCCAACAATGAAGATTGCGATTGCTTCAGACCACGGTGGAACAAGGCTTCGTGCAGAAATTACAGCGATGTTAGAGGAAATGGGGCTTTCCTATAAAGATTTTGGCTGTGATTGTGAAGGCTCTGTCGATTACCCAGATTATGCCCTTCCTGTCGCAGAAAAAGTGGCGCAAGGAGAGTTTGACCGCGGCATTTTAATTTGTGGGACAGGCATCGGCATGTCAATTGCTGCCAATAAAGTAAGAGGCATTCGTTGTGCCCTTGTTCATGATACATTTAGCGCAAAAGCGACAAGACAGCATAACGATACAAATATGATTGCATTAGGGGAGCGAGTCATAGGCCCTGGGCTTGCTGTTGAAATTGTTCAAACATGGCTCGGAGAAGCGTTTGAAGGCGGACGCCACCAGACGAGAATCGGCAAAATTGCTGCTTATGAAGAGAAGGCGGGCTTATGACGGCAATAAAAACAACCTTGATCGATTTGCTTTACGAGTTTACAAAGGAAGCGCCTCCTTTGGCGGGAAAACTTTTTGTTGTTGGCGCATCGACAAGTGAAGTGGGAGGCGGACGGATCGGAAAACAAGGTTCAGACAAGATTGCGGCTGAACTATATGACGCTTTCGTTCACTTTAGCAAAGAAACAGGCGCTCATCTCCTTTTCCAATGCTGTGAACATTTAAACCGTGCTTTAGTGGTTGAGCGTGCCATTGCCCATGCCCACCGGTTCACAGAAGTAGCGGCTGTACCTGTACCTCGGGCTGGCGGTGCTATGGCTGCGTACGCCTATAAGCATATGCAAGACCCTGTTCTAGTTGAACAAGCTGACTGCGACGCTGGGATTGACATTGGCGATACATTCATCGGCATGCATTTAAAGCCGGTCGCTGTACCTGTGCGCGTTTCAGCAAATTCATTAGGCAGCGCCCACGTAACGTTTGCCTATTCTAGGCCGAAATTAATTGGCGGAGAACGGGCCCGCTATTCCCTTAAAGATTAGCGCTATCAAGGCTGCGGCGATCGGTTGTCAGGAAGCGTCGCTGCCAGTACAAACAACGAAACGCAGATTGCAACGTCCTTTTTTAATGGAAAGGGATAACGGTTGAAACTGAATAAAAGAAAAAAATCGCTTATTATCTTCCGGAAAAACCTATTCTTTTAGCGATATATACGATAAAATGAAAAGCAATTAGACTAAAAAACGAATGTTGTGAGAGGGGCAGGGTATGATGGAACATTTAAAAACGCAAGATCCAGCCGTATTTGAAGCGATTCGCCAAGAACTTGGCCGGCAACGAGACAAAATTGAATTGATTGCTTCAGAGAACTTTGTCAGCGAAGCGGTTATGGAAGCGCAAGGCTCGGTCTTGACGAATAAATATGCAGAAGGCTATCCTGGTCGCCGTTATTATGGTGGCTGCGAGTATGTTGATATTGCTGAAGACGTCGCGCGCGACAGAGCGAAACAACTTTTTGGCGCCGCATATGTTAATGTTCAGCCGCATTCTGGCGCACAAGCAAACATGGGCGTTTATTTTACTATTCTCGAACATGGAGACACGGTGCTTGGCATGAACTTGTCCCATGGTGGCCATTTAACGCACGGCAGCCCAGTCAATTTTAGTGGCATTCAATACCGTTTTGTGGAATACGGCGTCCGTGAAGACGACAAGCGCATCGATTACGAAGCCGTTAGAGAAGCAGCCAAGACGCACCAGCCTAAATTAATTGTAGCTGGAGCAAGTGCTTACCCCCGTGAAATCGACTTTAAAAAATTCCGGGAAATTGCGGATGAAGTTGGCGCTTATCTTATGGTAGACATGGCCCATATTGCTGGCCTTGTCGCTGCAGGCCTCCATCAAAACCCTGTGCCATACGCCCATTTTGTCACAACCACGACTCATAAAACGTTACGTGGCCCACGGGGCGGCATGATTTTGTGCAATGAGGAGACGGCAGAGGAATTTGGGAAAAAGCTCGATAAATCGATCTTTCCAGGCATTCAAGGCGGCCCGCTTATGCACGTGATTGCCGCAAAAGCGGTTGCCTTTGGAGAAGCATTGTCAGATGAATTTAAAACGTATGCCAAGCAAATCATTGCCAATGCAAAGCGCCTTGGCGAAAAGCTTCAAGCGGAAGGCGTGGACATCGTTTCTGCTGGCACGGATAACCATTTGCTGTTGCTTGATTTGCGTTCCTTGCAATTAACCGGCAAAGTCGCTGAAAAAGCGTTAGATGCTGTCGGCATTACAACCAATAAAAACGCAATTCCATTTGATCCTGAGAAACCATTTGTAACGAGTGGCATTCGAATTGGCACCGCCGCTGTTACATCGCGTGGCTTTGGGGAAAACGAAATGGATGAAATTGGCGAACTCATTGCACTGACGCTCAAAAACATCGACAATGAAGAAGTGCTAAACAGCGTCCGTTCTCGTGTTGCCGCATTGACAAAAACATTCCCGATGTACCCAAATTTGTAAGTTTTAGCAGCCTTCTTGTACAAGAAGGCTGCAGACCGTAGACAAACGCTCGCATACGTCGTCGTTTGTCTCGGTCATATCCTCATGAACCCCCGTTCTATTCGCATCTTCCCTCGCCTGCACTCCTAGTCTGTCAAGCGTTTTCTATCAGTCTGTAATGTTTGTCGGCAAATCGTGTGTTTTTGAACTTTCACTTGAAGGAGAAAGGGGTCTTCATGTAAAATCAATCAGAGTGTGTCGAAAAATGGCGATATAGGAAAAGGAGTGTAAGCGATGGGAAAAGTGCATGTTTTGGATCACCCGCTGATTCAGCATAAGCTATCTTATATTCGTGACAAGCATACAGGTACAAAAGAATTCCGCGAGCTCGTTGATGAAGTGGCGGCCTTAATGGCGTTTGAAGTGACCCGTGATTTGCCTTTGGAAGCTGCAGAAATCGAAACACCTGTCGGGCCAGCTAAAGTGAAAAAACTGGCAGGGAAAAAATTAGGTTTGGTTCCGATTTTGCGCGCCGGTATCGGCATGTCAGAAGGGATTTTGCGTATGATTCCTGCTGCCCGTGTCGGCCATGTCGGCTTGTATCGTGATCCTGAAACGCTAAAGCCCCATGAGTATTACGTAAAGTTACCGAATGATGTTGAAGAGCGGGAATTGCTTGTCATTGATCCGATGTTGGCAACAGGTGGCTCTGTCGTCGAAGCAATCAATAGTTTGAAAAAGCGCGGTGCAAAAAGCATGCGTCTCATTTGTCTTGTAGCTGCTCCGGAAGGCGTCGCTTATGTACAAAAGGAACATCCAGATGTTGATATTTACTTAGCTGCGCTTGATGAAAAGCTAAATGAAAAAGGCTACATTGTGCCAGGGCTTGGCGATGCCGGCGATCGGCTGTTTGGTACAAAATAACGAACGAGTAGTCGCCCACATTCATGCATGGCGAGAATGTGGGCGCTGCTTTGTGGAAAAGTCGATTTCATAGCAGGGAAAGCCTTGTCCCTCTTGGTGGACAGGTTCATAGCCGAGCTTTTCATAAAAGGCGGTCGCACTGAAAGAAGCATGCCATTGCAGCCAAGTAGCGTGGCGTATGTGCGACCAACGAAGAACGCCTTTAAATAGTTGCCGTCCTGCGCCTTTTGATCTGTGTTCAGGAAGGACGTACAATTCCTGGAGGCGGCATAGCTTCGTACCGGTACGTAAATGCACGCCAAAATCTTGCGCCCACACGTAGCCAATTAATTCGTCTTGTTCTTCGGCAACGGCAATGTAATGGTGTGAATCGTTGGAGTATCGCTTAAACCGGTGCTCTAAACGATGTTGGTCGTCAGGGCTTCCTTGTTCCATCATTAGTTTGCATACAGATGGTCCATCGTGTTGGACCGATTCGCGAATGAGCACGTTCATTTACGTTCCCTCCAAATTTATTTATCCACATAACCCTCATAATTACCCACAGCAATCATTAGTTATCAACAGAAAAACACGATTTTATCCACAGTTGTATACATTCTATGCACAAAAAACGCTTTCCTGCATAGCGAGCTGCGTATAGACACATACTACACGTTACGACACGCAGTAGGGGAGATCATCATGAAACGAGTGCAAGCTTGCATACTGCTGGTTTTATTAGGTTGTTCAGGACTTATTCCGCACATGGCGGCTGCCGAAACCTATCCTGTTACGCCAAGGGCGATGGAAACCGTATCTGACGAGCAGCAAAGCGGCAGGCGAGTGGTCATTGTATCGGCGAAAGGGAATGTCGACAACGCAGTAGAGCAAGTAAAGGATGCGGTTCCTTCAGCCAAAATTAGGCATGTTTTTAAAGTGGTTTACGGAGGATTTTCGCTAGATTTATTAGAAGAAGACATCGATACATTAAAAAAATTAGACGGGATTGCCCGCGTTGATGATATTGCTATTTACCAGCCAAGCCTTGAAGGCAGCATTCCATTTGTGGGTGCAGGAAAAAGCGATAAGCGCCACTTAGGGCCAGGAGGGGAAGCATTGACTGGCAAGGGCGTCAAAGTCGGCGTCATTGATACAGGAGTGGATTACGAACACCCTGATTTGCGCGCCAATGTAAAAGGTGGTTACGATGTTATCGATGAAGATGAAGACCCAATGGAAACAAAAGCGGACCAAGGAGAGCCGACTTTCCATGGAACTCATGTTGCTGGCGTCATTGCCGCCAATGGCCGCATAAAAGGAGTTGCCCCTGAAGCAGAAATCTACGCTTACCGCGCTCTTGGACCAGGTGGGCAAGGGACGACTGAACAAGTTTTGGAAGCGATTGAAAAAGCGGTTGCCGATGGAGTAGACGTTTTAAATTTGTCACTTGGAAATACGGTAAATGGACCAGATTGGCCGACTAGCCTTGCTTTGGATCGCGCAGTTGACAAAGGCGTAGTCGCTGTGACTTCAAGTGGCAACAGCGGGCCGAATATGTGGACTGTCGGTTCACCTGGGACTTCGGCAAAAGCGATCTCTGTCGGTGCCTCACTCCCGCCAGTGGAAATTCCTTATATAACATTGACGAATGAAAAGGAGCGCCGGCTTGAATTAACGCCACTCGTTGGCGCAAAGCCATGGAAGCTTAAGCGCGACATTCCCATTGTCGAAGCAGGACATGGACTTGTTTCTGATTATAAGGGCGTTGACGCAAAAGGAAAGCTCGTCTTAGTAAAAAGGGGGCGTTCTACTTTTGCTGAAAAAATGGAGACAGCACGAAAAGCGGGGGCAACTGGGATTTTAATTTACAATAATTTAAAAGGAAGTTTTGCAGGGGGCGTTATACAGCCCGTTGACTTAATCGGGGCAAGCCTAAGCAAAGAAGACGGCGAATGGCTGCTTGAACAACTGGACCACTCAAAAAAAGAACTGTCCGTGCGCACTGGCTATGAACAAAAGCAAGACTTGCTGGCGTCATTTAGTTCCAGGGGGCCGGTTACTGAGACATGGGAAGTGAAACCAGATCTCGTTGCTCCAGGAGTGGCGATCCAGAGTACTGTACCGAAAGGTTATTTAGGCTTAAATGGAACGAGCATGGCCAGTCCCCATGTGGCAGGGGCAGCGGCTCTTTTGATCCAACAACATCCAGACTGGAACCCTGAACAAGTAAAAGCAGCTTTAATGAACACAACGAAGCGTTTAGTCGATGAAGAGGGAAGAGAGTACATGCCCCACGAACAAGGCGCTGGAAGGCTGCAAGTAGACAAGGCGCTTGAAACGAAGACGCTTGTCTACCCGAGTTCGCTAACGTTCGGCACTTGGGAAAAAAAAGCACCACGTACAAAAAGAGAGCTAACGATTACGATTGAAAACATGGAAAGCAAAGCGAGAGTGTACCATATTGCTCCGCCGCTAGGAGAGTTGGATGGAATTGAGTGGGAAACCCCTTTTTCGGTAACCGTTGGTCCCAACGAAAAGAAGCAAGTGACGCTCGCTGCTGACATTGACCCGGCGCTTTTACAAGAAGGGCTTCACGCTGGCACAGTCGAAATTACAGGCGGGAGCGACACGATCCGCCTTCCATATGTGTTGTTTATGGAAGAACCGAATTACCCGCGGGTGATGGCCTTTCAATTTGCCCATGGCGATGCTAAAAATAGTTATTACTACGAGTACTATTTGCCAGGAGGGGCAGAAGAATCAGGGATTGCCTTATTTGATCCCGATACGTTTGAATTTGTAGATGTCCTTGTCTCCCACGAACAGTCTGAGCGTGGAATGGTAAGCGGCGAGCTATCTGATTTAAGTGTGGCTCCAGGCCGATACAGAGCGTTAGTGTTTGCGAAAAGTGAAGGCGTAAAAGACACAATCGAGGCGTTCATTGATGTCGGGGAGCCGCCGCTTTTCCCAAAAGAAGGCTAATACATGAAAAAACCGCATTCTCAGGCGGTTTTTTTCGTGTATTTGGACATATGAAAAGCGTTTTGTCAATTGGTTATCGTTCTTCCTGCAGGCGAATTGCAAGAAAATCGCAATGTTTAATTTGGCGGCTAGGGCAAAAAATGCCTCTGTGCATATAGGTAGCGCTTTATTTGGGAAATCTCAAACAATACTATGACAGTTGTGTGAACAAATCAAGGCTCTTTCATAACTCTTGTGATTTCCTTGTAAAATTCGTTGACACTTGGGGGTGGCTATTGTACGATTATAAGGGTCCTCATGATAAGGGTTACATGTGCGTTATGAATGGGTTTGCAATATGCGATGGAGGTCGTTTCATTGTCTAAACCAAACCGGAATCCAATGCGTGCGTTTGCGCTTGTGTCCATCATCACTTCCTACGTTGTTGGTGGTGTTGTTGGCGGGTTATTTCTTGGACTTTGGCTCGACAAATTGTTTGGGTTAGAACCCCTTTTTTTGATTATTTGCTTGTTAGCTGGCCTAGGGACTGGTACATATGGCATTTATAAAGCGGTTCAGCCATTTTTAGGAGACGATCAATAGTGCCGGAACCGAAAAGCCTTCTAAAACAGCAAATGTGGCATTATTCGTGTATAGTTGGATTTATCAGTCTCATTTTCGTCATAGGTTCTATCTTTACACCACTCCAAACGATTTTCCTCGGCCTTTTACTAGGCGTCTCTGTCAGCTATTTGAATTTGTGGATCACTTACCACAACGCAAGCGTCATAGGAACGAACGTCGCTCCGTCGAAACGACCCTTTATGGTTTTCGCGGGATTGGGATTTGTGTTTCGACTCATCTTTGCGTTCATAGCGATTTGGCTGGCTCTTCAATTTCCAGAAAACATCCATATTGTTGCGGTTGTGGTTGGGCTAGGGCTGCTATACGGTGTGATGATGGTCGACATGTTCATAAAAGCTCTCATACGAAAGAGGTGAAATAGTTTGCCGGAACATCATCAATATCAATTTGAATTCATGGGTTTGCTCTTTAATGGGACAACCATGATAACGACGACGATTGCAATGGCCATCGTGGTGATTATTACAGTCATTGGCTGCCGCAAATTGGCTATGCGTCCGACTGGGCTTCAAAATTTTATCGAGTGGGTAGTGGACTTTTGTCGTGGAATCATTAAGGCGAACATGGATTGGAAAGTGGGCGGCCGTTTTATTGTCCTCGCGTATGCGCTGCTTTTCTATGTGTTTGTTGCTAATATGATGGGGATTCCATTTGAATTAGTAACAAAAGAAGGCCATAACGTTTTTTGGAAATCGCCGACGTCTGATCCGGTTCTAACACTGACAATGGCTGTATTTATTGTCGTTTTGACCCATATTTATGGAATCATGGTGACAGGCCCATCTACTTATGGGAAAAGTTGGTTTACACCAAAATGGTTTTTGTTTCCATTTAAAGTGATTGAGGAAGGGTCAAATGCGTTAACTCTTGGTATGCGGCTTTTTGGGAATATTTATGCGAAAGAAATTCTTATGCTTCTTCTCGTTTCGTTAGGAACGACAGCGGTTTATTGGGGCATCTTCGCTTTTGTGCCGCTCATTGTGTGGCAAGCATTTAGTATTTTTATTGGTTCATTGCAAGCGTACATTTTTGCGATGTTGGCAATGGTGTACATGTCCCACAAAGTGGAACAACATTAATTTCGTGATTCTCGCTCAATTTCAGAGCATTAGTTACTATAAAAATTTAAACCTTAAGGGAGGATTTATCTAATGACAGAATTAGCGATTGGGATTGCAGCAGGTCTTGCAGCAATCGGGGGAGCAATTGGCGTAGCCATTATCGTTAAGGCAGTAATTGAAGGAACTGCACGTCAACCAGAACAACGCGGTACGCTACAAACGCTCATGTTTATTGGCGCGCCACTTGCAGAGGCCGTTCCGATTATTGCGATCGTTATTGCGTTCTTACTCTTCTTTATGGGATAACGCAAACATTTTATAGTTTGACTAGAGGGGCGACAGTGTTCTACAAAACAGAACCTCTCGCCTTTATTTATGCAAGGACGATTACTTCTGCAAAAGGGGTGTAAACATGGTCATCGAATGGGGCACAGCCCTCTACCAACTATTGGCATTCGCTGTGTTGCTTTTAATTCTTTCTAAATTTGCCCTCAAGCCGCTTCTTGGCGTCATGCAAAAACGGCAAGATATGATTAATGAGCAAATTGATTCAGCGGAACAAAACCGCAAGGAAGCTGAAAAACTGCTTGCAGAACAGCGGGAAGAAATGCAAAAGGCGCGAGTCGAAGCGCGTGAACTGATTGAAAATGCAAAAAAAGCAGGCGAACAGCAAGGGCAGGAAATGGTCCGCGCCGCCAAAGAAGAAGCACAGCGCATTCACCAGCAAGCGTTGGCGGAAATCCAAAACGAAAAAGACCAGGCTGTAGCCGCTCTTCGCGAACAGGTTGCGTCTCTCTCTGTCTTAATTGCACAGAAAGTTATTGAAAAAGAACTTGACGCAAGCGAGCAAGACCAGCTTGTCCAAGAGTATCTTAAACAAGCGAGCGAAGAGCTATGAGCAACAAGGCAGTAGCAAATCGTTACGCTGTTGCTCTTTTTGAGTTAGCGGAAGAAAAAGGGCAAACGGATGTGTTTGAACGGGAGCTTGAACTGGTACAGGAAGTGTTTGAAACGACGCCTCAATTAGAAACGGTGTTAGCCCAACCTGGGCTTTCTGCTGATAAAAAGCAAGCGCTCCTTCGGGATGCGTTTCAGGCTCATCTAAGTCCAGCAGTGATGAATACGATCAATTTGCTAATGGAACGGGGCCGTTATTCAGAAATCGTGGGCCTCGCTGGTGAATACAAACAATTAAACGATGACAAAAAAGGAATTGCTGAAGCAACTGTTTTTTCGGTTAAGGCGCTTTCGGACAGTGAAAAGAATCAAATTGCTGCCGTGTTTGCCCCAAAAGCTGGAAAACGGGAACTGCGAGTTGTGAATGTCGTCGATTCTGCTTTAATAGGCGGATTAAAAGTTCGTGTAGGCGACCGTGTCTTTGACGGTAGCATCCAAGGGCAGCTGAAACGCCTCGAAAAGCAATTGGTAGCAGGACAATAAGAACGTTAGAAACTGTCAGTTAGGGGTGAAACGAATGGCAAGCATTAAAGCGACAGAAATTAGCTCGCTCATTAAGCAACAGATCGACCAATTTGAAACAACGGTCAATGTGCAAGACGTAGGGACTGTTATTCGCGTCGGGGACGGTATTGCCTTCGCTCACGGGCTCGACAATGTCATGGCCGGCGAGCTACTTGAGTTCTCGACTGGGGTAATGGGAATGGCCCAAAACCTGGAAGAAGACAGTGTTGGGATTATTATTTTAGGTCCGTATACAGACATTCGTGAAGGGGACGAAGTCAAACGGACTGGCCGGATTATGGAAGTACCAGTAGGAAGCGAGCTTCTTGGCCGCGTCGTCAACCCGCTTGGCCAGCCTTTAGACGGCCTAGGACCAGTGCATACAAGCAAAACGCGTCCAATTGAAAGCCCAGCTCCAGGGGTAATGGCACGGAAATCGGTCCATGAACCATTGCAAACAGGGATTAAGTCGATTGACTCCATGATTCCAATTGGCCGTGGACAGCGGGAATTGATTATCGGCGACCGCCAAACAGGTAAAACGGCAATTGCTATTGATACGATCATCAACCAAAAAGACCAAGACATGATTTGTGTGTATGTAGCGATTGGCCAAAAAGAATCAACCGTTTCAGGTGTAGTTGAAACGCTTCGTCAACGGGGCGCCCTTGAGTATACAATTGTCGTCTCTGCAAGTGCGTCTGACCCTGCGCCATTGCTTTTCTTGGCTCCGTATACAGGCGTATCCATGGCAGAAGAATTTATGTATAACGGCAAGCATGTCCTTGTCATTTATGATGACTTGTCAAAACAAGCAGCTGCTTACCGGGAAATGTCATTGCTCCTTCGCCGCCCTCCAGGTCGCGAAGCTTTCCCAGGGGATGTTTTCTACTTGCACTCCCGCTTGTTAGAACGTGCTGCGAAATTGAATGATGACTTAGGAGGCGGCTCCATTACCGCGCTTCCATTCATTGAAACACAAGCCGGTGATGTTTCTGCTTATATTCCAACAAACGTTATTTCGATTACAGATGGACAAGTGTTCTTACAGTCCGACTTGTTCCACTCAGGCGTTCGCCCAGCAGTAAACCCAGGGATTTCTGTATCCCGTGTTGGTAATTCAGCACAAATTAAAGCGATGAAAAAAGTAGTGGGAACGCTGCGTCTTGACTTGGCTGCATACCGGGAACTTGAGGCGTTTGCCCAATTCGGTTCCGACTTGGATGCGGCAACGCAAGCGCGCTTGAACCGTGGTGAGCGCACAGTTGAATTGCTGAAGCAAGATTTGCACCAGCCGCTTCCGGTTGAAAAGCAAGTAGCAATTATTTACGCGCTGACGAAGGGCTATTTGGATGATGTACCTGTGGCTGATTGCCGCCGGTTTGAGTCTGAACTATTCACATATCTTGAAAGCAACAACAATGAATTGCTTGAGCATATTCGCACAACGGGCAATTTGCCTGAAGAAAGCGATTTGAAAGCAGCAATTGAAGCGTTTAAAAAAGGTTTTGTCGCTTCTAACGAATAGACGATTAGTTTTGCCCAGAAAGGCGGTGAACAAATGGCTTCTTTGCGCGACATTAAAAACCGGATAAACTCAACAAAAAAAACGAGGCAAATTACAAAGGCGATGCAAATGGTTTCAGCGGCTAAGCTGAACCGCGCCCAAGAAAAAGCGCAATCGTATGAAGTGTATGCCAAAAAAATGCGCGAAGTCGTTGGCAACATCGCTCAGGCAGGCAGTGATACAAGCCATCCGATGCTTGAAGAACGGCCTGTGAAAAAGACAGGTTATATTTTGATGACATCGGATACCGGCCTTGCAGGCGGCTATAATTCCAGCTTGCTGCGCGATATGATGAAAACTATCAATGAACGCCACGCTTCTGAAGACGAGTATGCGATTATTGTTCTTGGCCGCATCGGCCGCGACTTGCTCCGTACCCGGAAACAGCCGATCATTCAAGAAATGATTGAGGTCCCTGACCAACCTACTTTTAATGACGTAAGCGGGTTGGCCAAGTCTTCGGTTGAAATGTTTGCCGACGGTGTATTTGATGAATTGTATATTTGGTATAACCACTTTGTGTCACCGATGACGCAACGGGTTACTGAACAAAAACTGTTGCCTCTTGCTTCTGTAAATGAAGGCGACGAGAAAAGCAGCTCCAGTTTATACGAATTTGAGCCGTCGGAACAACAAATTTTGGAGGCCGTTCTTCCACGTTATGCAGAAAGCTTAATTTATGGCGCTCTTCTTGACGCAAAAGCAAGTGAATTCGGCGCGAGAATGACAGCTATGAGCGCAGCTACTGATAATGCTTCTGCATTAATTGATGAATTGACGCTTTCCTACAACCGAGCGCGTCAAGCAGCAATCACACAAGAAATTACCGAAATCGTTGGCGGTGCAGCCGCACTCGAATAAAACAAATGCTTATTAGTAGGAGGGAAAACGAATGTCAACAGGCCGTATCATTCAAATTACAGGGCCCGTCGTAGACGTGAAATTCCCAAGTGGACAGCTACCGGAAATCAATAACGCATTGACAGTCAACCAGCAAGGCGCAGCCGATGGCGCCGTTGATGTGAAAGTGACGTTAGAAGTAGCGCTTCACCTTGGAAACGATACAGTCCGCACGGTAGCAATGGGTTCAACTGACGGGCTTATGCGCGGAACAGAAGTCCTAGATACAGGCGGTCCTATCTCCGTCCCCGTTGGAGAAGAAACGCTCGGCCGCGTTTTTAATGTATTAGGTGAAGAGATTGACTTACAGGAGCCTGTGCCTGAAGGAACGCGCCGCGACCCAATCCACCGCGAGGCGCCAAGCTTCGAAGAACTGACAACGACGACTGAAATCCTTGAAACAGGCATTAAAGTCGTTGACTTGCTTGCTCCCTATACAAAGGGCGGAAAAATCGGCCTTTTTGGCGGTGCAGGTGTAGGGAAAACGGTCTTAATCCAAGAACTAATCAACAACGTTGCCCTTGAGCATGGCGGTATCTCTGTATTTGCTGGTGTCGGGGAACGGACACGTGAAGGAAATGACCTCTATCATGAAATGAAAGACGCCGGCGTTATCACCAAAACAGCGATGGTGTTCGGCCAAATGAACGAGCCACCTGGCGCCCGTATGCGTGTTGCTTTGACTGGCTTGACAATGGCCGAGTATTTCCGCGATGAACAAGGCGCAGATGTATTGTTGTTCATTGACAACATCTTCCGGTTTACGCAAGCTGGTTCAGAAGTGTCGGCTTTGCTTGGGCGTATGCCTTCAGCAGTAGGTTATCAGCCAACGCTTGCTACGGAAATGGGGCAGTTGCAAGAGCGTATTACATCGACGAAGAAAGGTTCGGTCACATCGATTCAGGCGATTTATGTACCTGCCGATGACTATACCGACCCAGCTCCGGCGACGACATTTGCCCACTTGGATGCCACAACAAACCTTGAACGTAAATTGACAGAACAAGGGATCTATCCAGCCGTGGACCCTCTTGCCTCCACATCACGTGCCCTTTCACCTGAGATTGTCGGTGAAGAGCATTACAATGTTGCACGAGGCGTGCAACAAACATTGCAAAAATATCGGGAACTGCAGGATATTATTGCGATCTTAGGGATGGAAGAACTGTCTGAAGAAGATAAATTGATTGTAGCTCGTGCTCGTCGTATCCAGTTCTTCCTGTCGCAGAATTTCCACGTCGCTGAGCAGTTTACAGGACAGCCAGGCTCTTATGTGCCGGTTAAAGAAACAATCCAAGGCTTTAAAGACATTCTTGCAGGCAAGTACGATGACCTCCCGGAAGATGCGTTCCGTCTCGTTGGCCGTATTGAAGAAGTCGTTGAAAAAGCCAAGCAAATGGCGTAAATCAATGCACAAGGAAACAGCTGTATTTGTTTCCTTGTCGCCTGATTGCCGACAGAGGAGGGATACACGTGGCAACGATACAAGTCAGTGTCATCACGCCTGACGGGGCTGTCTATGAAGGAGATGCCGAATTGGTTGTCGTTAAGACAGTGGAAGGCGAACTTGGCATCAAAGCAAAACATATTCCGCTTGTCAGTCCGCTTGCTGTTGGCCCTGCTCGGTTCATCAAAGAAGGGAAAGAAGAACAGGTCGCGGTTTCTAGCGGTTTCGTAGAAGTCAGGCCAGACCATGTCTCTATTTTGGCCGAGGCGGCCGAACGTCCCGAGCAAATTGACACCGAACGTGCCCAAAAGGCAAAAGAACGTGCCGAGCAGCGGTTAGCAAGTGAGCATGTTGACAGAAAGCGGGCGGAAGCAGCCCTTCAACGTGCGATCACAAGAATGGATGTCGCCAAACATAAAGGCGCATAAGCTGGCAACATGCAATCCAACATAAAAATGTCAAAAATCCCGTAAGATCGTTTAAAGATTGGCGGGATTTTTGACATTTTTTTATTGAAAAACCGGTTATAAAACATAGCAGAAGTGGTATGAAAACGTTAATGGGGCCTCTCTCAACAATTGCGTCATTTTGTGACAAAACGTTCAAAAAATAAACTGTGTAAAATCAGTAAATCGGGACGTTAAACGCTGGCTTTTTTGAAACAAATCCGTTATGATGGTTAATGGATTGCAAACGTTTGGCTTGACAAGTGCTTAACTGCAATCAACAGCAAGAAATGGGGTCGTTTTTTTGACGGACGGATTAGGTTTGGGAGCATTCATACATATTGTCGTGAATCTTCTTTGTCTTGTAATCGCTTGGTGGGCTCTTGAGTCGTTTCGCTTCGATCTGTTCGTTAAAAATCCAAAAAGCAAACAAGCTGCGTTGCTTAGAGTCATGTGTGCGATTGCTCTTGGTACTTTAGTCGCTCGCTTTCTCCTTGATTACTTTCAAGCAACACAACTTTTGCCCTATTTATTTTAGTGAAAAGAACCCTCATCTTTTATGTATGCATTTTCTCCAAAAGGTAAAAATGGTACTAATAAGACCATGGCGTTAAAGGGAGAGAACGTACATGCAAAAGATGATAAAAGCGGGTTTTTTGGCGTTTGTGATTGGGATTTGCGGGGCAATGGTTTTTGCACCCACACATGAAAAAAACAAGGATCAATTGCTTTTTGCGAAAGCAGAAGCGATGCTCGAATTAGCGAAACAGGAACAATTGCATGTCATTAGTTGGCAAGTTCGAGCAAAAGGAAATGAAGAAGTCCTTCATTCTAAAGGCGAGTATGAGCAAAAGGTCGATGCCTTTGCAGCCGAGCATCCAACTTTTGAACGGCAACCTTTGGAATCAAATCAGGACAGTTGGAGTGAAGTGTTCATTCAGGATATGGGGAACGGCCTGCAAGAAGTCGTTAAGTGGCTTGCTGTAAAGGACGAAGGCCAAATCATCCTGGTGAAGTCGTACGAGCTTATAGCGAGTACGGAAGAATCCGTTTTCGATCAAGCCCTATTAAAGGAACGCCTGAACCGTTTGGAAATGGAGTCAGCTTTGCTTTTTTACCAATTGACAGCTGAAACAACCACATTAAATGACGATTCGTTGTTCGCAACTGGCAAACGTTACACGGAGCAGCTTGGGGCAACAATCCAAGAAGTGCTGAAAGAAGAAACGTTTGTGTCTTTGTCTGCGTACAATAATGAATGGGACACTGGAATTGCTTTAGTAAACGGAAACAACATGAATGTTCAAGTTGCCTTGAGACAAAACCCAGACTTGGGCCAGCAGACAAGAGTAACTTTAGGAACGCCTATAATTACGACTGAATATTGATAATATAGAAGAGAAAAAATACTGACGCGGAGGGGAATACGTTGGAAAAAATCATTGTCCGTGGCGGCAACAAGCTGCACGGCTCCGTGAAGGTAGAAGGCGCAAAAAATGCCGTTCTGCCTGTCATCGCAGCATCGATATTAGCTGAGCGTGGTGCAAGCATCATTGAAGAAGTGCCATCACTTACAGATGTATATACAATGAAGGAAGTATTAGCGAATTTGAATGTGGGAGTCGAATATGAAAACGGCCGTTTTGCCGTTCGTGCAGACCGCCCACTAAAAACCGAAGCTCCGTTTGAATATGTGCGCAAAATGCGTGCCTCTTTCTTAGTGATGGGCCCGCTTTTGGCACGTGTAGGCCGTGCGAGAATCGCGTTGCCAGGCGGTTGTGCCATCGGTTCACGTCCTATCGAACAGCATCTTAAAGGGTTTGAAGCGATGGGAGCAACGGTTGAAATCGGAAATGGCTTTATTGAAGCACGCATTGATGGAAAACTCCAAGGGACAAAGATTTATTTGGATTTCCCAAGCGTGGGGGCAACAGAGAACATTATGATGGCTGCTGTTTTGGCAGAGGGAACAACCATCATTGAAAATGTCGCAGAAGAGCCGGAAATTGTCGATTTGGCCAATTACCTTAATGCTATGGGTGCAAAGGTTCGTGGTGCAGGGACCGGCGTTATTCGCATTGACGGCGTAGACGCTCTCCAAGGAGCCGTTCACTCCGTTATACCTGATCGGATTGAAGCAGGCACTTTTATGGTGGCAGCGGCTATTACAGGAGGCAATGTGTTTGTCGAGGGAGCGATTGCTGAGCACATGCGTCCCCTAGTTGCCAAAATGCGTGAAATGGGTGTCGATATTATTGAAGAAGAAGCAGGTCTGCGTGTAATCGGCCCTGAACAGCTCAAAGCTGTTGATATTAAAACGATGCCACATCCAGGTTTTCCAACAGACATGCAAGCGCAAATGATGGCGTTGCTTCTTCAGGCAGAGGGCACGAGTGTCGTTACGGAAACTGTATTTGAGAACCGGTTTATGCATGTAGAAGAATTCCGTCGCATGAACGGAAACATTAAAATTGAAGGTCGCTCAGCGATTGTATCTGGGCCGACAAGTCTACAAGGCGCGGAAGTCGGAGCAACGGATTTAAGGGCTGGTGCAGCGCTTGTGCTTGCGGGACTTGTCGCTGATGGTTATACACGTGTAACGGAATTAAAGCATTTGGATCGTGGATACGTCAATTTAACTGAGAAATTGAAAGCATTAGGCGCAGACATTGAGCGTGTAGAAGAACATCAAGAAAATGAGTCCTTGGAAGCTGCTGAACTTATCTAATCTATTTCCGGGGAAATGGTCGAATATCGTCAAAAAAGATTGTTTGCCATTATGGAGTATGTCACATTTGCTGACATACTGTGTATGGCCGACAATCTTTTTTGCATTCATTTCTGAGGCAGACGTTCATAGACTATAGTGTTGGAACAAATAATGGAGGTCTGCCATGAAACGGATAATCCTATTTGCAGCAATGCTGATCGTCATTGTGCTAATCGTTCCCACTGTAATGGTTGCACTTGGAAAAGACGGCGAAGATTTAACCGAGTCAGCTTTTGGACTAGCCCCGATCGAGAAAAAACAAGAAGCAGGACAAACAGAAGTACGCTCTGAGCAAGTGGCAGCGAAACACACCAATGGACCTGACATTGCCGTTTATCGCTCCAACGCTGAATCGGTGGAACAAATCGATTTGGAAGATTACGTAGTTGGTGTGGTAGCGTCTGAAATGCCGGCTGACTATGAAGTCGAGGCTCTTAAAGCACAGGCGTTAGCCGCAAGGACATTTGCCGTCGCGCAAATGAAAAACGGCGACAAAAATGGGAATGTCCCACAAGGGGCGTTAGTAACGGATACAGTTGCCCATCAAGTCTATCAAAGCAAAGATGAATTAAAAGAGAAATGGAAAGACGAGTTCGACTCAAACTGGGAGAAAGTCGAAACGGCAGTACGGGACACGAGTGGGGAAATTATTACGTATGATGGTGAACCAATTACTGCCTCCTTTTTTTCAACAAGCAATGGCTTTACCGAAAATGCCGAAGATTATTGGGAACAAGAGGTGCCTTACTTAAAAAGTGTACCAAGTCCATGGGATAAGCAATCTCCTCGTTTTGCTAATGAAACAGTCATTCCTATAAGTGAATTTGAAGCTGCTTTAGGGATCACACTCCAAAATGACGGATCAATTGGTACGATTGAAGCAAGGACAGCAGGCGGACGAGTGGAGACTGTAACGTTTGAAAATAAAACATTGTCAGGCCGAGAAGTCCGGGAAGCGCTTGAACTGGATTCATCTGATTTTTCATGGCATGTAAGCAATGGCCAAGTCGTCATACAAACGAAAGGCTGGGGACATGGCGTTGGTATGAGCCAGTATGGAGCAAACGGGATGGCCCAAGAAGGAAAAACGTACAAAGACATTGTCCAATATTTCTACAAAGATGTCGAAATTGACAGCATGGACGAACTTGTCCCGACTAGTTAATACATGCAAGCCGATTGCAACACGATTCATAGAGTAGAAGCCAGCAGCCTGTGACAAGGGCTGCTGGCTTTTTCGGCAGCGGCGGTGTGGCGCGAATAGCTTTGGAAAAATTTTTTCCTTTGCCATGTATATATTTCTAGCAAAGTGCTCAGAATGGTTGGCAGAGGTGATGAGAAATGAAAGAAGAAAAAAATTCTTCTAAAAAAGTCGATATCCAAAGTTTTATGCGCAAACGTTGGGTTATGCCTGCTGCTTATTTGGTTGTTGGCGCCGGTCTCTTAAGTGCTGTTTTCTTTTTGCAAAATGGGGAGGATAGCGCAGATCCGGAAGAAATGCCAGTACAAGAGCAGGAAAATCAGCAAGATGAGCCAACTGTTCCTGTTAATGTCGGCGATGAGACATTGCACATGCCCGTTGCGAACGAATCTGAATTTGAGCAAGTAGGATTCTTTTACGATCCAGAAGCCGATGCACAAGAGCAAGAACAAGCGCTTGTATTTTATGACAATGTTTACCGCCAAAATAAAGGGATTGATCTAGCAAGCAAAGACCAAGAAACATTCCCTGTTCAGGCGGCAATGAGTGGCACGGTTACGAAAGCGATGAAGGATTCTGTCCTCGGTTATGTAGTTGAAGTCGATCATGGCAATGGCATCACCACTCACTACTCTAGTTTAGAAGGCATTGAAGCTGAACAAGGCGCAGAAATTAGCCAAGGCGATGTAATCGGTAACGCTGGAAGCAATGTGTATGATGAGGAAGCAGGCGTGCATGTTCACTTTGAAATCCGCAAAGACGGAGTGGCCATGAACCCTTACGATGCGTTTAACAAATCACTAGAAGACATCAATGATGCGTTTCCTTTAGGCGAAAAGGATAAGAAAGGCAAAGAGAACGAAAAGCCTGATGAAAATGACAAAGCCAAGGAAAACGAAAATGATAAAGCCAAGGATAATGAAAAAGACGGTGACTCTAAGAAAGATAAAGACGAGAACGACAAGCCGGCTGAAAATAAGCCAAATGAAATCGAAGAGTAAACCTTTGAGCGCCTAAAAAGGTGCTCTGAGGTTGTCGACAACGTCGACAAAATCGTCCAGACTGATAGAAAACGCTTGTCAGCCGAGGCGCAAAACCGAGTGAAGATACGAATAGAACGTGGGTTCATGAGTAGATGAACGAGGTGAGCAACGAAGGATGCGAGCGTTTGTCTACAGTCTGTGAGCGCCTAAAAAGGTGCTCTTTTTGTTTACTGTTTTCATGCTCCTTGATGTGCAGGACTTTGTTCTTGAGAGGAAAGCCACTCCGTGCTAGACTAGAGTAAAATGATCGCACAAATGCGCCTAGGGTTCCGCTTCATTTGTAAGGGCTGGTCCGAGAGGTGCACACGGCGTCTGCCGTGACACGGAGGGATAAAAGCCCGGGAGACATTCTACGAATAGCTCCTGGGCTTTTTGTGTGCGTAAGAAGTGGAGGATCAAATGAGTAAACACTGGATATTCATTGTTGTGGCCGCTTGTTTTGAGATCGGCTGGGTCATCGGGCTGAAACATGCCTCAACGATTATGGAATGGGGTTTAACCGTAGTGGCGATACTTGCAAGCTTTGTCCTGCTAATTGCCGCTACAGCAAGGCTGCCTGTTGCGACCGCCTATGCCGTTTTTGTCGGGCTAGGTACGGCAGGGACGGTTATCGCAGAAACACTCCTGTTTGGTGAGCCATTTGAGCTAGTCAAGGCACTATTAATCGGTTTGCTATTAACTGGCGTCATCGGCTTAAAACTGGTTACGCCAGGGGAGAAACCTAAACCGGAAAAAGGAGTAAGTTAAGATGGCTTGGGTGTATGTGATTGTGGCTGGTTTGTTAGAGATGTTTGGTTTGGCGATGATGAACCGTTTTAAGCTCGAAAAAAAGCTGTTGCCATTGGTGTTGCTTGTCATTGGTTTTTCGGCGAGTTTCTTCCTTTTGTCACTCGCAATGGAAACATTGCCTATGGGCACAGTTTATGCTGTGTGGACGGGAATAGGGGCTTTTGGAGGAGCGGCAATCGGCATGTTTGTTTATGGCGAACCGAAAACCGCTTCAAGGATTTTTTTCATTTTCCTAATATTAGGTTCGGTCATTGCTTTAAAAGCAGTTAGTTAACCAAACGAACATAGAGCCTTGTATCGGGAAAAACATTTTTGGGTTTTTCTTTTTGTACACTTGATAAAACGTGTTCGTGGAAATGAAAGGAAGCATGCCAAAGAGTCAAGAAATAAAGCTTGACCTATGAAAAGATGGTATAACGAGGACGCCTCCCTAATACACTTTACCAATCACCCATACAGAATTAGGGAGGCGAGTCGTGTGCACGATTACATCAAAGAGCGAACTATCAAGATTGGCAAGTACATTGTTGAGACGAAAAAAACGGTGCGAACCATCGCAAAGGAATTTGGCGTCTCAAAAAGTACTGTACACAAGGATCTCACCGAACGTTTGCCGGAAATCAATCCAGAGCTTGCAAATGACGTAAAGGAGATACTTGAGTACCACAAGTCCATTCGCCACTTGCGGGGCGGTGAAGCGACAAAAGTCAAATACAAGAAGACAATTGAAGTGGGAGACCAGCCAATCGTAAAATCACGGCAATAAAATTTCGACAAATTCTTCTTTTCTCCTGTGTTTATGGTACTATTTATACTAGGCATATGTGCGCGTTTCAATTAACCTATACGTTTGTTCGATACATACTTAAATTCATCTAGGCGCACAACTATTCGTTACTATTTACTGTTAAGGAGAATAAGGAGGAAATCGATGTATGTTTGGCCGTGATATTGGAATTGACTTAGGGACAGCGAATGTGCTTATTTATGTGAAAGGCAGTGGGATTGTATTAGATGAGCCTTCTGTCGTTGCTCTTGATACGACAACAAACCGCGTCCTTGCTGTTGGAGAAGAAGCGTTTCGCATGGTTGGACGGACACCAGGAAACATTGTAGCCATTCGGCCGATGAAGGATGGCGTCATTGCAAACTTTGAGATGACAGAGTCAATGTTAAAGCACTTTATGGATAAAATTCAAGTAAAGGGTTTTCTTTCAAAGCCGCGGATTTTAATTTGTTGCCCTACGAATATTACGTCAGTTGAGCAAAAAGCGATTCGCCAGGCAGCGGAAAAGAGCGGCGGAAAGAATGTCTATTTGGAAGAGGAACCAAAAGTGGCGGCCATAGGAGCTGGGATGGATATTTTCCAGCCGAGCGGTAATATGGTCGTCGATATAGGTGGCGGCACAACGGATGTAGCAGTGCTATCGATGGGTGATGTTGTCACCGCCTCTTCCATCAAGGTGGCAGGGGATCGTTTTGATTCTGACATTTTATCGTACATAAAAAAAGAGTACAAACTGTTAATTGGAGAACGAACATCTGAAGAAATAAAAAAGCAAGTGGCTACTGTTTTTCCTGGTGCACGTTCGGAGGAAATGGATATCAGAGGTCGCGATATGATAAGTGGCTTGCCGCGTAACATCACGATTTCGACGAAAGAAATTGAAAAGGCATTAGTAGAGTCCGTTGAATACATTGTCCAGGCGGCTAAGCAAGTATTAGAAAAAACACCTCCAGAGTTGTCTGCCGATATTATTGATAAGGGCGTAATGTTAACAGGAGGCGGAGCGCTGTTGCATGGGATGGATACGCTGCTTGCAGAAGAATTAAAGATCCCTGTACTAATTGCAGAAGAGCCAATGCATTGCGTGGCCAGGGGAACAGGAATCATTTTAGAAAACTTGGACAAGATGTCCAGTAAAAAAGTTCAGTTGTAAAGGAGGGACGGGATGTTAAAAGGGCTTTACACAGCAACAAGTGGAATGCTTGCTGCCCAATACCGCCAAGATATGCTAGCCAATAATTTAGCCAACGCCCAAACGCCTGGCTATAAAGCAGAGCAATCGGTTTCCAGAGCTTTTCCAACGTTTTTAATGGAAGCGCAAAGCATTTCTAAGGCAGGCACTGTGCAAAAACAAGGGCTTGGCAGTTTATCAACAGCCGTTTATTTGCAGGAGCAACAAACCAATGCCCGGCAAGGCGATATTCAAGAAACAGGCAATACGACCGATTTAGCGCTTCTCCAAACGGGACTTGAGGAGAATAACGCTGTCTTTTTTGCCGTGATGACGGAAAATGGCGTACGGTATACGCGCAACGGGGACTTGCAAGTGGATAGCCAAGGGCGGCTAGCGACTGCAGGGGGGCATTTGCTCCAAAGTACAGAAGGCGGACCGATCCAAGTCGACTCAGAGTCATTCTCAGTCGATGAAAGTGGTGCTGTTGTCGTAGCTGGCGAAAACCGGGGAACAATAGAAATCGTACTAGCTGACAACGCCAATGAGTTAGAACGGGAAGGAGACGGCTTGTATATGCTGGAAAATGGAGAGTTGCCAAGCGCCCACGGCAATCCAGCAATTGATTTTTCCATTCGCCAGGCAGCGATTGAACGCAGCAACGTTGACACAGCGTCATCAATGAACGCTATGCTTAGCGCTTACCGATTATTTGAAGCGAACCAAAAAGTGGTGCAGGCATATGACCAAAGTATGGACAAAGCAGTTAATGAGGTAGGACGTTTAACATAGGGGAGGACGATCAATGAGTATTGGGCATACAGCCGCAGCTACGCTTTCACAGCTGCAAGCAAAGATTGACACGATTTCCAACAATATGGCCAATGCGGAAACAACGGGCTTTAAACGGCGGTCTGCTTCGTTTGCGGATGTCTTGACTTCAGAGTATTTGAACCAACCTAATGAAAACAGGCAGACGCCCCATGGCTTGCGAGTCGGCACAGGCGCAAAGTTAGCACAAACGCAAATTCAACTAGAACAAGGCACGTTACGTGAAACAGGGCGTGCGCTCGATTTTGCCTTGACCGAAGCGGATCTCTTCTATAACATTGAGACCGTAGCAGGCACGAGGCTCACGCGCGACGGTACGTTTTACTTTTCTCCACAAGCAGTGGGCAACGGCTTGGAACTCGTAACGAGCGACGGCAACCGTGTGCTTGACAGCGACGGAGAGGCGATTGTCATGCCAGGGGATACGGTTTCCTTGGAATGGAGGGACGGCAATTTGTTTGCCCAACTCGGCAACGGAGGCGAACAGCAAGTTGGTTCTTTTGCGCTGACACGCGTGCTGCGGCCGCAAACACTTGAATCCGCAGGCAACAATTTGTATGTTCTTCCGGAGCTTCCAGGCGTTTCAGAAGAAGTGGAGGCCGCAGACGAGCATATGAAACAAAACATGCTCGAACAAGCCAATGTCGACTTAGGCTTGGAAATGGCTGAATTGATGGAGACGCAGCGCCTATTGCAATTTCAAGCGAGGGCTTACTCGTTTGCAGATGATATGGCTGGTTTAGCGAACAACATTCGCCGTTAATGGAGTGAGGAGGTGGCGTGCTTGGCTCAAGACGGACAAACAAAAAAAGCAGATGAGCCTTTGCAACAAGGCGAGGAACCATACGATGTTGAAACAGAGCAGGCAGCTGGACGCCTTGATGTGTCGCCAAGTGCCACCCCTGATAAAACAGACGACCCGACAGAAGAGCGAGAAGAAAGGCACGCCGCTGATCTCTACAAACGTGAACGGATTCGCCTGTTCCCTATTTGGCTGCGCCTGATTGTCGTGATTGTGCTGGCAGGCGCATGTTTGCTTTGTGGGCTTGTCATCGGTTTTGGCGTCATAGGCGAAGGGGAGAATATGTGGGATGTCCTCGATCCCGATCTTTGGTACCGGATTATCGATAATATTCAAGGAGACTGAGAAAAACGCAGTCTCCTTTTTTGTATGAATACGTCCTTCTTTCGCATACTAACAGAAAAAGAAGGGGGTGTCCGTGTGCCGTTTTTTTTACATAAGAAAAAGAAACAGCCGACATTTCCCGTACTTACTACTCTTGCGGAAGTTTTGCAAGCGGCAAAGCAATCAAGCGATTTTGTGGAACAAGTGGAAGCAAGTAAGGATGGGGAGCCGATTCATGTCTACTATTATCAATCTTTAATAGACATGGAGCGGATTGCCCCAAATGTGCTTCATCCCCTTAAACAGGTCGACGGCATTTCCAACAAAGCATTAAAAGAAGCATTATATAGCACCGAGATGGAACAGCTTGGGGACGCAATGGAAATAGAAAAGCGGCTCTTAAAAGGGAGCGTGCTTATTTCTTTTAAGGAAAATGGGGCACGGCAAAACTGGTTAGTTGATTTGGCTTATATGAAAGGCCGGGAAATGAATGTCCCAGAAATTGAATTCAGTGTATTTGGCTCGAAGGAGTCGTTTATTGAAGCAGTGGAAACGAATCTAGCGTTGCTGCGCAAAAGAATCCCTTCGTCTGATTTGCACATGGTTAAATTCGTCGTTGGAAGCGAAACGAAAACGGACGTATACGTCATCTACTGTGCCTCGATTGCCAATGAAGAAAATGTCCAAACGGTAAAGCAACGAATCAAAGGCTTGCAAATTGATCAAGTTCCTGATTCATCGACGATTTTACAAGTGATTCAAGATAATAACTATTCGGTATTCCCACAGCTCGTCGATACAGAACGCCCTGATCGGACGGCGGGGGCATTGCTTGAAGGAAAAGTAGCCGTGCTCGCAGATGGAGCGCCGCAAGCATTGCTTGCCCCGGTGACGGCGCTGGAATTTATTGTCGCCTTTGAGGATTATTTATTGTCTTGGCATACAGCCTCTATGCTCCGGATTATTCGGATAGGCGCTGTTTTGTTTTCCATTTTTGCGACACCGTTGTATGTGGCTGTATTATCCTACCATCCGGAAATGATTCCCCAGGATTTGTTTGCGACACTTGTCGTCTCACGCACAGCGGTGCCGTTTCCACCCATTATAGAAGCGTTGTTTTTAGAAGTAACGATCGAGCTTCTTCGTGAAGCGGGAGCAAGACTGCCAACAAAAATTGGCCAAACAATCGGCATTGTCGGCGGGATTGTTATTGGGACGGCAGCGGTAGAAGCCGGGTTAACGAGCAATGTCTTATTGATTATTGTGGCTCTCGCTGCCCTTGCTTCTTTTACTATTCCCGTCTATCGCATGGGCACGACGATTCGGATTGTCCGCTTTCCGTTTATATTGGCTGCCCAAATATGGGGGTTGATCGGTATTGCCATTATGTTGATTTTCACTCTGTGCCATCTGCTTTCGCTGACCTCTTTAGGGAGGCCTTATATGGAGCCGATCTATCCATTTTCCTTCAAAGACATGAAAGACTCTATCATTCGCTTACCGATTTCGCAGCAAACAATGCGTCCTCGATTTTTGCAAGCAAAGCAGCAAAAGCGTTTTTTGCCGAAACACAACCGACAGCAAAAGCCTGATATTGATGACGGCTATTAAAGGAGGAAAACGATTGTGGCTACTGAACTGCCAAGCAGCGTAAAAGTCCCTCCGTACATGGCGTTTTTCCTTGTACATGGTATGCAGGTCGGTGTAGGCATCCTCGGCTTTTCACGCTATATTGCTGACGTAGCTGGCTATCGAGCATGGATCGCCGTTTTGCTTGCTGGGGCAATAAACCAACTCATTATTTGGATGGCTTTTCGGATAATCAGCAAAGCGGAGAGCGGGGATCTCTATGGGATGGCTAAGCAAGCGCTTGGAAAGTGGGGCGGCGGGCTCGTTGTGTTCCTGTTTGTCTTTTATTTCGCAATGCTGGCGGTCGTCGTGTTACGGACCTATATCGAAGTCATCCAAGTATGGATTTACCCAGAATTGATGACTTGGTCAATGGCATTGATCGTTTTATTGGTGGAGTACTATGCGATTGTAAAAGGGTTTCGGGTAGTGGCAGGTTTGAATTTTATATTTGTCCTGATACCGACCCTTTTATGGCCAACTGTGCTGCCTGTACTTGAATTTGCAGAGTGGTACCATTTGACCCCTTTGTTTGACACAACGTGGAAGAAACAAATAGAGGCAGCGTTCCTGTTGACGTTAAGTTTTTCAGGTGCAGAATTGCTGCTTGTGTACGCGCCTTTTTTAAAGAAGGGCAAAGGACTACAACTTTCAGCCCATTTAGGTTCAGCATGTACAACGCTCGTCTACTTGCTTGTTGTATTTGTCACCTTTCTTTATTATAGCCACGAACAATTGACGCTGACGATTTGGCCAACGCTAAGTGCATGGAAAGTCGTGTCTCTCGTCTTTATTGAACGGATCGAGTATTTGTGCATCGCGATATGGTTGACTGTCATCTTTCCAAACATTGCCCTTGCGATTTGGGCAAGCAGCAGGCTATTGAAACAACAGCTCGGTGTTCGGCATCGCACGACGGCAAAAGTGGTTGTTTTTCTTGTGTTTATCGCCACTATTCAATTCGATACGCGCAGAGCGATCAATGCGTTGAACGATGGAATGAATTATGTCGGTCCGCTGTTTATTTTCGGTCTTCTTCCGCTTTTATGGGCTGTCAGCTTGTTTTTAAAAAAGAAAGGGGACGCTTCCCATGTATAAGGCCTTGAAAGTATCTATGCTGGCGCTTCTCCTTTTTTTGCCCCTTTTCTCCGTAGTCACGACAAGGGTGATCGATGAGCTCCAATTAATCTCGGTCATTGGTTTTGATAAAGGGGAAGAGGGCGCTATAAAAGGGACTGTTAGCTTGACCTCGTATTCGGTTGAAGAAGAAACGAAAAATACGGCGCTGTCAGCGGAATCTAATTCAACGCGAGCGCTCCGACTGAAATTTAACAGCATGTCTTCCCGTCCACTCCATGGGGGGAAAATATCATCGATTTTGCTAGAAGACCAGTTAGCGGAAGGCGGCATTTTTGATGTACTTGATACGTATTACCGCGATCCGACTGTAGCGACGAAAGCGTATTTGAGTGTGACCAATGGGACAACGCAGGGGCTCCTAAACGTGCAATTCCCATTGCAATCTGAAATTGGTGCCTATTTAAAAGACATGCTCGACCATAACATTACTCAAGGCAATTTGCCGCAATCGAATATGCACTTGTTTATGAGGGCTTATTTTGAACAAGGCCATGATCCGTTTTTGCCGTACCTTTCCTATAGCGAGCGAAATTTGCAAGTAGATGGAATTGCTCTTTTTAAACAGGACCGTTTAATTGATACATTGAGCTTAGAAGAATCGTTTTTGCTCAAGCTGTTAACCGATGGCTACGATAAGGGCGGTGTGATTGAAATCCGACTAGATGAAGGCGAGCATGTCGCCGTTTTGCGTGAGCTTCGCTCTGATACTGATGTGCATGTTGATTTAAAAACACGGACACTGTTCATTGATGTCGGATTGCGGACACGACTGAGTGAATACTCAGGCGGGCTTTTGCAAGAAGAGAAGTTGCAACATATTACTTCAGAAGCAAATGCTTCCTTGCAGGAAGGAATGAAGCGGCTTTTGCAAAACTTGCAGGAAAAAGAAGTAGACCCAATTGGTTTTGGCGCCAGACAGATCGGAAAGAATGGGCTAAACGAAGAAGAGTGGTACCAGCTATATAGCAAGCTAGCTGTCGATGTTCGAGTAAGTACCCACATTGTGGAATCCGGCGTCAGCCAATAACAGTTTCAAAAAGGAGACTGACGATCAAAAAAGTGCCTACTAGACGATTAAAATCGAAGGTGTACAATAGTACATGCGACAATTATTCGTAACTAGGAGGAACTTGTAACATGGCAACAGTGTTAATGATAAATGCAAGCGACCGTCTTGAGCAAGGCGTTAGCGTGAAAATGTATAATCAATTTTTGAATTCGTATAAGGAAGCCCATCCTAATGATACAGTGGAAGAGCTTAACTTGTTCGCTGAAAAACTTCCTTATTACGGAAATACAGCGATTACCGGCCAATATAAAAAAGCGCAAGGCATGGAATTGACTGGCGAGGAAAAAGAAATCGTTGAGACGATTGAACGCTATCAAGAACAGTTCCTGAATGCTGATAAAGTCGTCTTTGCCTTTCCATTGTGGAACTTCACGGTGCCTGCACCGCTTATTACGTATTTGTCCTATCTTGCGCAAGCAGGCAAGACGTTCCGCTATACGGAAACAGGCCCAGTTGGACTCGTTGGTTCTAAAGAAGTCGCTTTGTTAAATGCCCGTGGCGGCGTTTATTCGAACGAAGCGATGGCAGCTTCAGAAATGGCGGCAAACCTCGTTCGGACGACAATGGCATTCTGGGGCATCACTCAACCAGTAGAAGTCATTATTGAAGGCCATAACGCCGTCCCTGACCAAGCAGAGGCGATTATTTCTGAAGGCTTGGAAAACGTTAAAAAAGTTGCCGTTGCCTTTTAATAGGAAACGTGTGCCAGTTGCCAGTCAGGCAACTGGCGCTTTTTCATTTGTGCCCTGTATGCGTGCCTAATTATTTCAATAAACCATCTTTTCGCAACGACAAAAGCCAGTTGTCGATGCAACGATCCCAATAATCCCATGTATGGCCCCCTGGCCCTTCAGAATAAACGAAAGACGCGCCTACTTGCCGGGCCTCTTCTAGAAAAGAGGTGTTCATATCATACAAAAAATCCTCCGTTCCACAATACTGGTACAGATGCGGGAGTTCGACATTTTCGGCGATGCTTGTTTTCAGCAAAGCGATTAAATTGCCCCCTGAGTGACTGACAGCAAGGGATTCGCCAAACACAGCTTTCATATGAGGCATTCTTTCCGGGATAGGTGCTTCCAATAAACTTTTTAAAACAAGGGCGCCTGAAAAGCTAGCTGCAGCCTGAAAGCGCGCAGTATCGTGGAGCGCCCATTTAAATGCACCAAAACCGCCCATCGACAATCCAGCAACAAACTGGTCTTCCCGTTTGTCTGAGAATGGGAAAAGTCGGGCAAGCTGCTCAGGCAATTCGGCTGTTAGAAAGGTGAAATAAGGGCTGCCGTAAACCATATCCGTGTAATAGCTCAAATCGACATTTGGCATGACCACAGCTATTTGCTCTCGAATCGCATAACGTTCAATGCTTGTTTGTCGCAACCAGGCAGAATGGTCGTCGCTCCACCCATGAAGCAAGTATAATGTTTTGAAGGGTGGCGGCGCTTCGTCGGGCAAAATGATCGCCAAGCTTGTTTGCTTTCCTAATGTGTGAGAATGAAACTGCATTGTTATGAGAGCCATTGATTAAACGCCTCCTTAATCTGATTATAGCCTATTTGAAATCGCTTTCATAGAGGGGTGCTGCCGATAGCCAGGCAATATGGTAAGATAAAGCGGGAAAGATTCGAAAGAGGAGGCGATCCGATGTTAACGGTTGAAGAAATTAAAGCACTTATCCCCCACCGCTACCCGTTTTTGCTTGTTGATAAAGTGATTGAGCTTGAAGCGGGCAAACGAGCGGTCGGCATTAAAAATGTTACGATCAATGAAGAGTTTTTTAATGGCCATTTTCCTCATTATGCTGTAATGCCTGGTGTCCTGATTGTTGAAGCATTGGCACAAGTGAGCGGAGTTGCAATCGCAAAAGCGCAGGAAGGGACGAACAAAGTCGGCTTGTTTGCCGCCATCGACGGCTGTAAATTTAAACGTCCTGTCCGTCCTGGGGACCAACTGCGGTTAGAAACTGAGGTTACGCGTGTAAAGGGACCGATTGCCAAGGCGACTGGGACGGCGTATGTCGATGGCGAAGTCGCTGCACAAGCAGAAATGACGTTTGCCTTTAAAGACGTCTAGAAATTTTACATCTTTTTTGTTGTTCTTTCAGATCCAATCCAAGAGAACAAACCCTTGCCGTACAAGGGTTTGTTCTCTTTTATGCTCTTCGTGGATAAATATTGTCTATTTTGAGTCGCTCATGTATGATTAGGAAATACTAATGTTGATGATGGAAGGAGTAGGATGGTTTCAATGAAGCAAATTAGCCAAATTGTAAAACAGGATTTGCGCAATTTAAAGCGCGTGCCGCTTGTTGCGCTTTTGCTTGTTGGCTTGGCATTTTTGCCGTCATTATATGCTTGGTTCAATGTCGCTGCTTCTTGGGACCCTTATAGCAACACGGGCCAAATCAAAGTGGCCGTTGTGAACGAGGATGCCGGCGCTGAAGTAAACGGAGAACAGTTTAAAGTTGGAGATGAGCTTGTTGAAAATCTCAAAAAGAACGACAAAATGGGTTGGACGTTTGTCGATCGAGCCACGGCTGAAGAAGGAGTCAAAAAGGGCGATTATTACGCAAGTGTGTATATAGGCAAAGACTTTTCCGAAAAGTTGACGAGCGTCCTTGACGGGGAGCCAGCCGCTCCTGAAGTTCGCTATACAGTCAACGAAAAACTGAATGCGATTGCTCCAAAAATGACGTCAGCAGGTGCTTCTACGATTGTCGAGGAAATTTCTGAGCAATTTTTAGAAGAAGCATCTACTGCGTTGTTTACAGAATTTAACGAGATTGGCGTTGAACTTGAGAATGAATTGCCAACGATTCGTAAAATCGAAAACAATATTTTTAAGCTAGAGGAACGGTTTCCAGAGATCAATGAGCTAGGGGAAAAGGTGCTTGAACTTCAAAACGACTGGCCTGTGATCAAGGAAAAAGTCGAAAGCGTCATCGGGATGACGGAACATTTTTCAGACATAAACGAAGCAGCTGGGTACGTATTGGAGATTGAAGAACGATTGCCGGAAATCCATACGCTTAGCGAGCGCCTCGCCCAGTTGGAAGAACGGGTTCCTGAAATAGAGGCGGCAGCGGACAAACTTGTAGAAATTGGCGGCCACTTTGGCGAAGTGGAAGAGCAAATAGGGGAAGCGCTCGAAATCGTTCAGACAGCCCAGGAAGCAATTGGGCGCGCCCAGGAGGCGCTGCCACATGCTGCTGAAATGGCCGATCATGCACAAGATTATTTAGAAGGCGCCCAAAATGTCCTGAATGAAGTAGAAGGGGCGATCGATCCTCTGGTTGATGTGATCAACCGGCAAGCAAGCTTTGTCGAGCAAGGCGCAAACGCAGTCGAGGCAGCTCTGTCAGGCGATTCATCGGACGCGCTTTTGGAACAGCTTCGTTCAGCCAATGAGGTGCTTGCTGCAAATGGGCAAGCATTAACGCAAGCGATCAACTTTCTCAGTGAATTAAATGAACCATTGCCTGGTAAAGAGCTAAGTCCGGCAATTGATTCCCTTGCCGAAGCACGAGACAAAACGAGCAGTTTGCAGGAGAACGTTCAGTCGGCCATCGCTACATTGGAGGCAGGAGGAGAGCTTGATTCACAAACGGTAGAGTCTTTAAGAGAACAAGCGCAAGCGACGGCTCAATCTGCCCAACATGTTCAACAATACTTGGCGAACGGCGGGGCAGATGTCATTAAAGGGGCCGTTAGCCAATTAGGCCAGGCGGCTGAGGATGCAGGCGACGATTTGGCTGCTGCTGAAGAACGCCTCCCTGATCTTGAGGAGATGTTAAATCAAGCTTCAGCGATTAGCGTAACAGGAGAAGAACAACTCAACAATTTGCTGGAAGAGTTGCCTGCCATTGAAGAACGTGTCAATGAGGCGATTAACTTAGTTGAAAATGGACTGCCAGAAGTGATTGCGACCATTAAGGGCATCAACGCGTTTATGAGCAACGATTTTCCAGCAATTGAGGAACGAATTCATGAAGCCGCCGATTTTATCCGTGACGATTTGCCATCATTGGAAGAAGAATTCTCTGAGATGGCAGAAAAAGTCGAAGAAGCTCTTCCTGAATTTGAGGAAGCGTTAAACCATATCGCTACATTTGTGGAGGGGGAATTGCCAGGGCTAGAGGAGACAGTTGGCGAGGCAGCTGACCGCATCCGCGAGTTTGAAGAAAATACCGATCTCGAAGAAATAATTGGATTGCTGAAAAACGATATTGAAAAAGAGAGTGCGTTTTTCGCAGAACCAGTCAAACTAATTGAGGATCAATTGTACTCCGTTCCAAACTACGGGTCAGCCAATGCGCCATTCTACACAGCCCTTTCTCTGTGGGTCGGCGCGTTGCTGCTGGCGAACTTGTTAAAAACCGATGTTCATCCAGTCGATATGAGGGAAGAATACAAGGCGCACCACATTTATCTAGGTCGCCTCGTGCTGTTCTTGTTAGTCGGTTTCTTCCAAGCGCTCATTGTCAGCATTGGCGATCTCCTTGTACTCGGAGTCTATGCGGCCCATCCCGTTTGGTTCGTCGTGTTTTCCGTACTGGTTGGTTCCGTTTTTATGACGATTGTTTACACGCTAGTGTCGGTGTTTGGCAATATCGGTAAAGCGTTGGCCATTATTTTTATGGTGCTGCAATTATCAGGTGCTGGAGGAACGTTTCCAATACAAGTAGCACCGCCATTTTTCCAAGCGATCCATCCCTTTTTGCCGTTTACGTATGCGATTAATTTGCTAAGGGAGGCAGTTGGGGGAATCGTCGCTGAAGCAGTCTGGATCAATATTGGCGTGCTTGTCCTCTTTCTTGTACTCGCTCTGCTGTTCGGCTTGTTGTTGAAGAAGCCACTTGCCGAGCGAATGCAAAAAACAACGGAAAAATCCCGGTCGAGCCGGATGATTGATTGACTGAGCAAAGGAAGGCGGGAAACACCTTCCTTTGCTTTTTTTAACGGGGTAGTTTCCTTTATCAACAATTTCTAGGTATAATAGAAAAGCATAAAAGGGGGGAGGACAAATGAGGATAACTGGCACTACCGTTTACTTAAGGCCTGTGCAAAAAAACGACATGAGTAGCTTTTTTAATGCTGTCCAAGATGAAGAAATACGCTATATGACTGGCACAACAAAGACATTTACAATGGAGCAATTGTATGAACACTATGAGCGAATGACCAATGATGAGCAGCGCTTTGATTTTGCGATTTGTTTGCTCAATAGTGATGAGGTGCTTGGTGATTTATCGATATTAGAAATCGACGAGGCTAACCAAAAAGCCGGGTTTAGAATTGCCTTGCATCATCCACAGGTTTTTAATAAAGGGTACGGAACAGAAGCAATCCAATTAGCACTTCGATTTGCCTTTGAGCAACTTAAACTAAACCGGCTACAATTGGAAGTGTTCTCTCATAACATAAGAGGCATAAAAGCATATGAAAAAGCAGGTTTTAAATTAGAAGGCGTATTGAGGCAGTCCCTTTATGTTAATAATCAATACTCAGACGAGATCATTATGGCGATACTACGGACGGATTACGATGAACTTAAAGATACTTGAAAAAAACATAATCGGTCGGCACGCCTGCTAGACCCAGTTGCCGCAGCATCGCCGTAATGTTGCCGCGATGGTAAGTACCATGGTTCACGACATGGAAAACGAGGTCTTCTACTGGACAAACCAGCTTGCCGAACCGTGGGTGTTCAATTTCAATTGTCCTGCTCAGGTCGTTGGCAGCGAAAAATTGTCTAAAGCTTTGTGCTACTTCTCGGTAAGCTTCCTGATAAGTTGCCAAAGAGGCACCAGCCACTTGCTTGCTTTTTTCGGTCCTTATGACGACGATATCGTTAAAATCTTTTTCCTGCATAGCATTAAGCCATGTAATGTCTGCTATATAAATATGGGTAAGCACTTCCGCTATTGAAGAAAACACGCTCGTTACTTGGCGCGTTAACAGTCCTTCTTCCTGGTCGCTCAGGTGGGCAAAAACTTTGTTGTTGGCCCATACGTGGTAATCATATAATTGGCTCGCGTTCATATGTCCAGCTCCTTCGGTTAATTGACGCTACAGACTAATTCGTTACGGGACTTCAAAAAACCTTCTCCGCTTGCAGTTTTAGGCTTGTTTAGCAAAAGGGTCGATTCCAATTTTAGCGAGTGCAGCGATTGCTTGCCGAACAGGCAAATTTGGCAAGTTAAACTCATTGGCCAGCACGTTTTCAATGGCACAAACGGAAGAGAGGGTCGTCGTTGTCCGTTCACCATTGCTTTTACTAATCGTAAAGCGGTTATTAACAAGCGAGACGCTTCTTTGTTGGTGAAGCTGGTACAATTGGCAACGCAACAGCCCCATGAATGTCGCCGTTGGCTGATAAGAAGCAGAAACGAGCCCTTGGAAATCAGCGATTTGGTAGCTTTTCTCCTGTTGAAAAGACCACGTTTTTCCGGTTTGTGCTCCATTCAGGTAGCGTTTGTAATCGAATAACCGATCTTCTCTCGCGGTAATTGCAACGACATCATTGCCAAATTTGCGTTCTGTTTTTCGCAAGTGAAGAGGCACTGCTTCAAAGAATGGTGCCGCCGCGCCACAATCGACGTAATAACGAGTGCCGTCGAGCAATACGATTATGCCCATGTGCTCGCCGCCAAGCATAGCCAGTTGGCTGTTAAAACCGAGTTGGTTCAATAAAAGATGGACGTTTCCGTTGATTGAATAACAAGTTCCCCCAGCATCGAGTGTGCGCCGCCCTTGAAGAAACTCATGTACAGTAGGCAATTCTTCCCCCCCGTTTTGCCAACGGGCCAGTTTGCTTATGTTCTCAAACGGGAATGTTTGCAAGTGGGCTGTACATATTGCATTGAGAAAAGGGAGTGAAGGCGGTTGCCGTTCTAGTCCCAATAGCTGCAAATAGACTTTTGACTCGGCCATTTTTAAATTACCTCCTCTTTTTAATTTAACCGTACCAGGAAATGCCTTTAGCGTCTTCAGCTTTTTCGTGTATTCGCCTCTCCATCTTTTGGCTGAGAAGTGCTAGCAATAAAAACGAACATATTTTTGTAAACGTCATTTTTCCCAAGTATGATTTATATGTTGACTTGAAAAGGGTTGCATGCTAATTTTTTATGGAGGGGATAGGAATGTTTTTTTCTTCAAAAGGACTAACATGCGATTCTTGCAAAAGGGAAATAACTGAAAATGAAAAAATAGCGATTGTAGCGTATGCTAATGAAATAAATGGGATCACAAACTTAAAAAAATTTGCTGATTTACATACTACTCTTTGTTCAAACTGTATGAATAACTCTTGACGTAACCTACTATCAAGGTTGCGTTTTTGGTGTCCCCTACATTGTCCTTGACAAACACTAAGGGAGTATCTTTCTATTTCACTTGTCGTACCTATCTGTTTGGAGAATCTCAGGCCTTACCTCCTACATCATTAATAAAAATCCCTCTAGCATCTTCCTTTTGGTGACCTCTCTATCAGGAGAAATCCGATTAAGGGATTTTCCCAACCTGTTCCCTGAAAAGCGGGGAAAACCCCGCCCAGTCTTGATTTTTACATAAAAGGATAGAGGGGGAGGCATTTTTGTAATATTACATTTCAATTACATCGGTAGTCCAGCCACCATATTTCGTTTAAAATTTACATTCCATAGCCGATATAATTCACGAAGGCAACATTCTGTCGAAAAAGGAAAATGAATGAAAAATCACTTTAGAAGGAGGCATTTTCTTGGCACAATCTACTTTCAATAAAGTGCTGTTCTCTTCTGCCGTTGTGGCGGGTATTGCCGTAGTCGCCCCACAAGATGCAGATGCAGCGCTCGGCGACCGTACACTCCGTCAGGGCATGTCTCATCCCGATGTGACTGAACTGCAAAATGCTCTAAAAGAAAAAGGGTTTTTTACATACGGCACTGCTACAGGCTATTTTGGTACGCATACAAGAGATGCGGTGATTGCTTACCAAAAAGCGAACAACCTTCTTGTTGACGGGATTGCTGGCCCACAGACGCTAAGTTCTTTGAAAGGCGCGGCTGTATCGGCACCGAATAACAATGGGAATAAAACGGCTGATACGCAGCCATCTAGCAAGACAAGCCTTCTGCGTGTAGGCAGCCGCGGTGGCAGTGTGACAGCGTTACAAGAAGATCTGCGCAAGCTTGGCTTCTTCAACCAATCTCCTACCGGCTACTATGGCACGGTAACGCGTGATGCGGTGCGTGCTTTCCAACGGGCGAACAACTTGCAAGTTGATGGGATTGCTGGGCCGGCCACACAAGCAGCGCTTAAAAACGGCGGTAATCGTGCTTCAGGAAATGATACTTCTTCAAAAAGCAAGCCTGCGTCAACGGGCGTGCTTCGTCTCGGCGATCGCAGCAGCCAAGTGACCGATTTGCAAAATCAGCTGCGCTCTCTCGGCTACTTTAATCAGAATGCAACAGGCTATTATGGTGAGGTGACCCGTTCGGCTGTGCGTGAATTCCAAAAAAACAATGGTCTGACCGCTGATGGGATTGCTGGGCCGCAAACATTTGCGAAACTTAGCAACAGCCCTGCCCCTGTGAACAAAAACCAAACGGTAAACAACAATCAACCTTCTCAGACGAACCAAAACGCAAGCGGGCTTGTTTCAGGCCTGATCTCTAGCGCACAGTCTGCCATTGGCGTCCCATATGCTTGGGGAGGCACTTCTATGTCTGGGTTTGACTGTAGTGGGTTTATCCAATACATTTTCCGGCAAAATGGCGTTAGCGTTCCTCGAACTGCTGCGGAACAATGGAATAAGGGCACATCTGTTAGCTCACCGAGTGTAGGCGATGTTGTCTTTTTTGAAACCTATAAAGCCGGCCCTTCTCATAATGGCATCTATATAGGCGACAATAAATTCATTCATGCTGGCTCTTCCCGGGGAGTTGAAGTCGCTGACATGAACAATAGTTACTGGAAACCAAGATACTTAGGTGCTAAGCGCCTTCATTAAGAATCAGGCTTTTGCCTGGTTCTTTTTTTGCTCTGACAATAGGAGAGTAATGGCAAAAAATACCGAACGTCTATTCGTTTTTTCTCTTGAATAGGGAACGCATATTCGCATATACTAGAATCAGAAGCAAAGGGGAGGGCAACAAACATGAAGCGGGCAAATGTCATTTTTCTTGTTGATATGGAATCGTTTTATGCGTCGATCGAACACGCGGCCAATCCCCAGTACGATGGGCGCCCCCTTGTCGTTTCTGGTGACGTGAATCGGAGAAGCGGCGTCATTTTGGCGGCATGCCCATTAGCAAAGGCTAAGGGAGTGCGAAATGCTGAGCGCTTATTTGAGGCGCAGCAAAAATGCCCAGACTTAGTCGTTGTGAAACCACATATGCAGCGCTACGTTGATATTTCCCTACAAATTTCAAAAATTCTTGGCACGTTTACTGATTTGGTTGAGCCCTATTCGATTGATGAACAGTTTATGGATGTGACTGGGAGCCAAAAGTTGTTTGGCCCCCCTTATGAGATAGCAGAAAAAGTGAAGCAAGCCATTATGGACCGCTTTGGCGTAAAAGCAAGAGTTGGCATCGGCGAAAACAAAGTATTGGCAAAACTAGCATGCGACAATTTTGCCAAAAAAAGCAGTGAAGGGATTTATTGGCTTAGAAAAGACAGCCTTGATCTTGATTTGTGGTGCTTGCCGATTGAAAAACTGTTTGGCGTTGGCCGAAAAATGAGCGTCCACCTTCGCAATATGGGGATTCGAACGATTGGCCAACTGGCGCAAACGGATGGCGCACGGATAAAAAAACGTTTTGGCGTCCACGGCCAAGTCTTGTGGATGTCAGCCAATGGCGAAGATTACTCGCCTGTAACGAGAGCCGCCCATGCCCGCCGTAAAGGGTATGGAAATGGCATGACGCTGCCTCGGGACTATGTGAAAAAGGAGGACATTTGTGTCGTGTTGCTTGAGTTGTGCGAGGAAGTATGCGCGCGTTTAAGGCAGGATGGCTGGATGGGGAGTACGGTTTCCCTAAGTGTCAATGGTGCCGATTTTGTTGAAAAACGCGGGTTTCACCGGCAGTATACGATTCCTTTTGAAACCAACATTACAATGGAAGTATACGAAGCGGCGTGCGCGTTGCTAGAACGGTTTTGGGACGGCTATCCAATCCGCCGTTTAAGCGTAGGCGTGAGCAACTTGCAAAGTGACCAAAATTGGCAGCTTAGCTTATTTGACGACAATGCGAGCAGGGATCGTCTGTCAACGATTGGTTATGTGATGGACGGCATCCGCCAAAAGTATGGGAAGCTCGCGATCCAGCGTGCTTCTTCGTTGCAAAAAGCGTCACAGCTTCGAGACAGAAGCCAAAAAATTGGCGGCCATTATAAATGAGCCGTTCAAAAAAGCTCCCCGTGCTAGGATCGGGAAGCTTGATATGTTCGCTCATTTCACTGTTTGCTTTTCTGTGGCCGTTGCAAGGCAGGCAAGAAGTTGTTCCAAGACAAGAGAATCAATCGCTTGTTCGCTTGTGTGGACCGATAAATCAAGAATACGACCATCTGCCAGTTCTTTAATAAGCGTAATACTGCTAAATTCATCCTCACTGTTCGCGTCGGCGAAGGCGTAATCATACCAATCTAGAGCATCGGTTAGCGGCCACTTGATTTCTGTGCGTGCGGAACGGAGCGCGTTGATGTGCATATCGGCAGGTACGTCTGGATGGGCGAGGCCGATAATAATGGAAATTGGTGCGAACATTTCGTTTTGTTCATTCCAAAAACTATAAGATTGCTCCCCTAAACGACGCATTTGGTAGCCTTTAGGCAATTGGATCTCAAGTGTGTCAAACAGCACAAATGTATGGGCAAGAACGGAATGATCCTCACCGTCATAGAAGAAAGACACTTCCGTAACAGGGCTTTCTTCAGGCGTGTTTGCTTCGGCGCTAGGCTTGCCACTTAATTTTTGCGTTAAAGGAACCGTAGCCAAGTCCTCATCAATGGAACTCTCACCTTTGTCGCTTTCATGATTAGCAGAAACGAGAATCGCGTGGAACAAGCTGACCGCTTCTTCATAAGCTTCGCCGTCCTGTTCACTTAAATCGGCAGGCAAAGACAGCGCAGCTACATACATATGATCTCGTTTTTCGTCAAAGCGGACAAGACGATGAACGATGCCATGGCTGTCGTCAACGGTCAAATAATAATCAAAACCAAGCTCAGGAAACCAATGTGTATCAATTTCCACTGGCTCGCTTTCGTTGGAACGAAGAGCGAGTGTTGTGTAATCATGGCGCAACGTCCAATCTTTATCAGAAGGGAGCGGCTCCGTGCTGACGGAAACTTGAAAAGAAGGATCTTGGTCCGACACAAATGTTAACATATTGGCTGTTTCAACGACTTCAAAGCCATCTGGTACTAAATAGGTTTTATCAAACGGAGCTGTTGCTGCCCGAGCGGAAAGGATGTCGGTTTTATCGCCATTGACAACTGTCAACGCTTGCTCCTCTGGCTGTTGTTCCTCAGAGGCATCATTGCCTTGGGAAGCATCGTCCTTATTAGGAGCGGGGCTCGCTTCAGGGGCTTGGCAGCCAGAAAGCAATATAGCAGCAAAGAGGCCGAAACCGCTTAATGTTCGCAATGATCGGCGAAGAAAAGGGTATATCCTCATTGACTGTTCCTCCATCATCATTTGTTGACTGTTCCATATTCTAACATGAAAGAAATACTAGAACGAGAAAATCATTTAATTGCCAACTCTTGGTATTCTGGATGTTTATCAAACTCGGCTTTCGCAAACGGGCAAATGGGATCGATTTTTTTGCCTTGTTTTTTCATATCGGCTACGAAAGAAGCGACGAGTTTTGCGCCAATGCCTGATCCTCGACTATCAGGATCAACAAAGGTATGGTCAATAACCATATGGTTGTCTTCTTCAAAAAAGGTTAATTCGCCCACTGTTTTTCCCGTTTCTGTCTTAAACGAGTAACGTTTAGGTTGTTTGTCAATATTCATGCCTTCTCCTTGGTTTTTGGCGTTTAATCGATCGTTAAATGGGTGCGCAACTCATTGCCAATACGTTCTACTTCTTCCTGTGGCAAGACAGCGAACCAAAGGCCGTCCACTGTCTCCTCACGGTAAGCGATATCGAGCTGCTTAATCGACTGTGCGGCAGGGCGATAAGCAGAGACATAATGGAACATTTCTGTAAGTGTTAAATCCGTTTCGATGGCATCACTAAAGGATTGTAGAAACGCAGGGATATTCGCCAAGTTGCCAGCTTGCAAACCTTTAGCGATGGCGCTTTCCATGACGTCGCGTTGGCGGCTTGTCCGACCTGCATCCCCGGCAGGGTCCTCTTTACGCATCCGTACATAAGCAAGGGCTTTTTCGCCATTTAGTGAGAGTGTTCCTTTTGGGAAATCGTATCCATCGATCGAGAAGCTTTTTTCATTAACGACAGAAACACCACCAAGGGTATTAATTACATCAACAAAGCCGTCCATATCAACCGCAATATAATGGTCGATAGGAATATGAAGCAGCTCCTCAACCGTTTGCACCATTAAATCGGGCCCTCCATAAGCGTGAGCATGGTTCAGCTTATCGGCCATACTGCGGCCAGCAATCTGTACTTTCGTATCCCGTGGGATGCTTACAAGCTTAACCGATTGTGCTTTGGCATTGACCGTTGCTACCATTAATGCATCTGAACGGCCATAGCCTGATCCAGCCGTTTTATCAATGCCGGCAATCAGAAAGGCGAGTGGTTCGCCTGGCTCTGCGGTTGACTCCCGCTTTTCAGAAATGCCCCCGTTGTCTATTCTGCTATGAAGAGGGGTATGCATGTTATCGTTGGCATTTAAGACAGCTTCATACATGGAATAGCCAACAAACAAAAGCAAGCCGACCGCCAAACAAGCAATGACTCCCTTTGTGTACGATTTCATCAAAAAACGATCCTTTCCAAACGTCTTTCTTACCATACCCGCTTTCAGAAAAAAGCAAGCTGCAAAAAACAAAGTTGCTGTGCATCCTTAGTCTCAACGGAAGCAACGGTGTGTATACTGGCATTTGAAAACACGTATGAAAAGCATAGCTTTTTGTGTGGGGCATTTACGTTTAGCAACAGGCTGCTATGCATGTCGGTCATATCGATAATAGCTTGCTCTGTTTCATTATTCAAGCTATTTTCTGTTGGGGCGATTTGGATCAATCTGGAAATGGAGCCTTCCCTACGAAAGGCTCCATTTCCATCAACATCAATTGACCTTTGTTTATTTGCTTTCAAGCTGTGCTTTGCGGTGGACTTGCCAACGCCAAGAGTCTTCACACATTTCTACAAGCGTCCGCTTTGCTTCCCACTGTAGTTCGGTTCTTGCTTTCGTTGGGTCGGCATAGCTGACAGGAGCATCACCGGGACGACGTGGCCCGATTTTTTTTGAAATCGTGATGCCAGTCGCTTTTTCAAAGGCGTCAACCACTTCAAGAACGCTATAGCCGGTGCCTGTCCCCAAGTTATATGCCTGCACACCTGTGTATGTTTCGATTTTTTTGAGTGCTTGCAAGTGGCCCAAAGCAAGATCGACAACATGGATATAGTCGCGGATGCATGTCCCGTCTTTTGTCGGGTAATCGTCGCCAAAAACAGACAGTTGTTCACGCACGCCGGCAGCTACCTGTGTAATATAAGGCATCAAATTATTTGGGATCCCGCTTGGCTCTTCGCCAATCAGGCCGCTTTTATGGGCGCCGATTGGGTTAAAATAGCGTAGCAGCGAAATGCGCCAGTTGCTATTAGAAGTCGCTAAATCACGGAGCATGTCCTCAATAATGATTTTTGTATTGCCGTAAGGGTTGACTGCTTTTAACGGCGCGTTTTCCTCAATTGGAACTTGTTCAGGCAATCCGTACACGGTGGCTGATGAACTGAAAACGAGTTTGTATACACCATATTTTTCCATCGTTTTGCATAATTGAATCGTGCTGCCGATGTTCGTTTCATAATAGTAAAGTGGTTTTTCGACCGATTCGCCGACAGCTTTTAAACCGGCAAAATGGATCACCGCGTCAATGTTATTTTCAGCGAAAACCGTTTCTAAACAAGAGGAATCAAGCAAATTAATGTCATAAGACTTTACTTTTTTGTTGGTGATTTCTTCAATGCGGTCAACCGTATCAGGACCGCTGTTGGAAAAATTATCAACAATGATAACATCATAGCCTTCCGTTAAAAGTTCAACGCAAGTGTGGCTGCCAATATAGCCGGCACCACCTGTAACGAGAATGGACATAGTATTCCCTCCACGGTATACAAAGTAAGTGTTGTTCACTCTAGTATACCAGAAATGCAAGAAACAAAATATAGAAGAAAGAACGAACAATCTTGAGGAAAAAGCATGGTAAAATAAAAGAAAAATCCCGGGGGGATGAATCGATCAATGGAGCAAGAAAAATCATGGCGCGATAGGATTGACTATACGCTCTTGTTTCTCGTGTTTGTGTTAGGCTGTATGAGTATCATGGCCATTTATGCAGGCACAACCACCCAGTTTTTCAGTGCCGAAGACTATGAAAAATATCGCCATGTGTTTGCCCTTTCGCAAGCAAAATGGTTTTTAATCGGATTCGTGTTAATGGTTGTCGTAATGCTAGTAGACTATGAATATTTAAAACGCTTGACGATCCCTATTTTTGCCTTTGGCATGATCTTGTTGTTATGGGTGCAATTTTTTGGCGTTGAAAATAAAGGCGCTACGCGCTGGATTGGCATTAATGGCACGCCGATTTACCAGCCTTCAGAAGTGATGAAAATCATTCTTGTCCTTACGCTTGCCCATTTAATCGTCGTGCTAAATCAACGTTATTCCGAAAAAGGGCTCAAAGCCGATTTAAAAAAACTTGGCTGGCTTGCTGCTTTTGGGATCCCGCCTTTCTATCTTGTCTTAAAGCAACCGGACTTAGGAAGCGCACTCGTCCTTGCTGTCATCATTGCCACTGCCATTCTTATGGCCAATGTTTCCTATAAAGTACTAGCCAGTTTGGCCGCACTTGCAGGGGCAGGAATTGCTTTTCTTTATTATTTGCTTTTAAACCATATTGAACTGATTACAAAATATGTGTTAGAAGAACACCAGCTTGTGCGTATTCTCGGGTGGCTATACCCAGAGCAGTATGCATCAGGTTATGCGATGCAAACATTAAATGCGATACGAGGCATTGGTTCTGGCCAATTGACGGGAAGCGGCTTCTTAAATAGTGTCCAAGCTGCTAATGCTTCTACGCCTGAACTCCATACCGACTTTATTTTTGCCGTTATTGGGGAAGAATTTGGTTTTCTCGGTTCGACTGTTGTCATTTGCGTCTATTTTTTACTTATTTATCGCCTGATCATGCTTGCTCACTCATGCGATGATTTATACGGCACATCAATCATTGCTGGCATTGCCGGCATGTTGACGTTTCAAATCTTTCAAAATATCGCCATGACGATTGGGCTAATGCCTGTCACTGGCATTGCATTGCCTTTCCTTAGCTATGGAGGCAGTGCGCTCATGACGAATATGCTTGCCATCGGCATTGTTCTCAATATTGGCATGAGGCAAAAAACGTATATGTTCAAGTCAAACAATGAAGTCGTCGACTCAGACAAAGGGACGCTTATCTCGATGAAAGGAAAACGGTTTAGGCTGCCTCTCTAAGTTGGCCCGTCTCCTATAAAGCAACAAGGCTTCCTCGCGTTTGTAAGGGGAAGCCTTGTTTGTAGCTATAGATAATACGCAAAGGCCATATCATTAGGAAAATGAAACCGAGTTGATAGGAGTCTTGTGTTCAAAACCTGCAAGGGAATTAGGTTGATTCACGCTTTTCTATCGGCTCTTCTGTTTGGACGACTTGATGCAAATAGAGTTCTTTTCGTACGACGAATAAATACAATGCACTAATAAGCAGAATGGCTGCGGCTAACGCGAATATAAAACGGGCTCCAAGTAAATCGGTTAAAAAACCGAAAAGAATGGTTGAAAGACCAAAAGAGGCGAAGCCGGCAGCTTCCTGAGCTGAATATACTCGAGCCAGCTCTTTTTCTGGGACATTTGTTTGCACAATGGTTTGCAATGCGACCCCTTTTAGTTGACTTGAAAACCCAAAAAGGGTGGAAAACAGTAAGGCAACCCACGGCGTTGAAATGAGACTGAAAGCCAGTGTTGTAAGAAAAACAGCAAACGTGCCAACATGAATCAATCGACTTATCTGTTTTTCCATAAAGGAGGCATATCGGTAGCCAAGCATGCCGCCTATTAAAAGACCTCCAAAAAAGCTGGCATTAATGTAACCCCACCATTCTTCACCGGTTCCGAGTACCTCATCCACATAAACGTATAGGATCGCCGCAATCCAAACGACATTTGCACTGTTTTCCAAAACATCAGCCACGCTAATGGCGCGTAAATACGGTTTGTTCAAGATAAAACGCCAGCCCGCTAGTGAACGCGATAAAAAGGAACGCCTCGACTCAGTGAACACTTCCCTCTTCGTTTGCTTATTTTCAATCCGTGTCGTTACAAACGCCGCGAAAAGATAAAGCAAAACAGTGAGCCAAATAAGATGATCGGCACCTATGGCCACGACAAGAATCGCCCCTAATGGCCATCCACCTAGTTCGGTCGTACGATCAACCATCGTTAAGAAACTGTTTGCTTTCAGTAATTGTTTCTTTTCAACTAAACGGGGAATCATCGCGGACCGTGCAGGTGATGACCAACCATCAAGAAATCCGATAGCGATTGTAAATAGAAAGATCGCAGGAACGGTCGACGCATTGTCGAAAAACAGGCAAGTAATAGGAGCACGAATGTTTTTCCAAATTGAGATAATGCTAAAAGCGGCTGAAGGTGCATCCGTTCTAATAGGAGAGGGGCAATCATAGCACTTACAAATCGGGAGACCATCGTCAAAAAAGGAACGAGAGCCATTGCTGCCGCTGAACCAGTGACAGCATGAATCAGCGGAATTAGCCCAACTATGTAAAACACCCCGCCAATATTAGCAAAAAGTTGACTAATCCATAAGAAGCGAAATGAGTTCGTTAGATGCATGGCGACATCCTCCTCCAAAAAAGTATTCAATTGTTTGGATAGAGGATGTACTTACACGAGAAGATCGCTCCTTATTTTGAGACGTTTTATTGTAGATCTTCTGTTATTATACTTGAAAAGAGCGTATAAGCACATGAAATGGAGTGCCTAATTGATGTCCTGCATATTCATAAAGAAATGAGTTTTTAAAGTACTATGTTTTCAAGACAACAAAGAACTTAGATAAAAGAGCTTGGTTGTCTTCTTTAGTAACAATCCCTTACATTTTAAAATAGGACTTTCTTTTATCAAGGTTGACTGTAATAAAGGACTCGATTATTTCATTTAAAACATTTTAAGGAAATATACAGAAGGGAGGAACTAATGAACTAACGAACTTTTTACTTATTGATAATAAAGTGAAAGTATAGGGGTTAATTTAAGAAAAATGAATGTAGTAAAAATCCTTTTGTTCAAGGATGTGTTTAAGAAATGGATAGCGCCGAATGTTTAGGATGTAAATTAGCTAATAATATGGAGTTTGTTTATAAGGTTTATGAAAATGATTTCGTATCCTGTATATTGGATCACGATCCATTTAATAAAGGACATGTACTAATATTGCCAAAAGAACACTTTGAAGAATTGGATCAGTTAAATAGGAAAACTGCAAATATAATAATTGAAACTTCACAGATTATATCAAAGGCTATAAAAGAACTATATAAGCCAGACGGAATTACAGTATGCCAAAATGGGGGTATTTTTAGTGAACTAACTCATTTTCACATGCATATTGTACCTAGATATATCAATCAATCGTTTGCTCCTTTTTATTCAGAAGAACCATTCCAGAATGGCAAACTGAAGAAAGAGTTGTCTGATACGCATAAAGAGCTAGAATATAAAATCAACCAGTTAATTATGTAAGGAAACATTCTTAAAGTATGAATACGTAGAAATTTAACAACTATAGATGTTGATTCAAATGGAATTAATATTCCTTTTAATACGTTAATGAACCTTTTTAAAAACAAAAAGAGGACCAGTGATCTCCTTTATTTTATTATTAGTAGTATAAAAAATTCCATCTGCATGGCTTAACAATGAAATTATTTGCAAAGAGAGGAGTGGTCACGATGGATCATTCGATGTATTTAGCCAAAACGATTAACCTAGCGGCTCAAAGCATTCAAAGGGGAGGTGGCCCTTTTGCGGCGATTATCGTGAATGAAAATGGGGACATTATTGGCCAAGGCACCAACTCTGTGACGAATGCCAATGACCCGACAGCACACGCAGAAGTGGTTGCGATTCGCGATGCATGCAACACGATCAACCACTTCCAGCTTGAAGGGTGTACGCTTTACACAAGCTGTGAGCCATGCCCGATGTGTTTGGGTGCGATTTATTGGGCCCGGCCAAAAGCTGTCTATTTTGCAGCTACACAAGAGGATGCAGCAGCAGTCGGATTTGATGATGCGTTTATTTACAGAGAGATTGAAAAGTCTTACGCGGAGCGGACGATTCCGTTTTATGAGCTTGAGATAAACGAGAAAAAGCGCCCGTTCCAAATGTGGGAGGCGCTGGCGACGAAAACCGAGTATTAGCTTGCAACCAGTTGTCAGGCAAAACGCTTGTCAGCCGAGGCAAACAATTGAAACTAAAGTCTAATGCCGCCAACTAGGCGGTTTTTTGTACTTTCATCAGATTGTCAAACACTAACAGACACTTTCACTTGGAATCGCCCTGGAGTTGTTACGTAAAAAGTATAACCATATGAGTGTACTGGAGGGCTTGCCTCAAGTAAGCTAAGGAACCTCTTAAAGCTAAAGCCCCCTATAGTTGAATAAGATCTTACTTTGTTGCTTCCTCAATTATTCGAAAACCAGTGTGCTAGAGAAGCCCGTTTTATATTTTTCTACAGTATCTTAACGATATATAAGTATCGCCTTCGGAATTACCGTAGCTTTTTTGCTCGTATTGAAATACAAATCCTTTTGCTTCATAAAAGGGAATACCTTTGTGATTTCCTTTTTGAACGGAAACGTATTGCTTTTTTGCTCCTAATGCCTTTTGTTGTTCTGTAATAGCATAAAGTAATGTAGATCCGATACCTTCATTTCTCCTATTAGGTGCGAGGTATAAAACGAATAATTCACCACTACCATCATCAAGAATTCCCCCTGCGCCAGCCCCTATTATATGACCTTTCTCAATGGCAACATAATACCCGCCCCAATTACGATTTGAAGTTTGAACTTCTGTTAAAACACTATCATAATTATAAAATTTTTTTATAATCTTTTCTATGTATTCATTTGTATATAAATCTTTGTATGTAGCCCTATATGCATCTGTGCACACTTTAATAATACCTTTAATATGATCATCTGTAGCTTTAATAATCTCTATCATACAGCCCCTCCTATGGTTATTTAATAAGCAACCAAGATTTTTCTACTACAAATTGATCACCATAAACTGTCGATACATCTACATTTACGTCACTTTCTTTAATCAATCGTAAATAATTTGTATGAGCCTTTTTATCAGTCCACCCTGTTAGAACTAGATATCTTTTATTTAATGGATTTTTAGCAAAAAAACTACCTAGCATTCTTTTTTCTTGAGACATGTTTTTATTCCAAACGTTTATTTGCATTTCTTCAAAATGAGCCATTCTATCTTCTAGAACATCAGCGTTTGTAAAACGAATATAATCTCCATTCATAAAATCATTTATAGTGCCTATTTGTTCGCGTATAGCAAATTTCCCCTCAAATAGGTCTATACTTATAGAAGAAATACTTCCTTCCTGACCAGTAAGGAAGGCGATTTTGTCATGTTCGTTCTTCATAAAGTGGAAATAACTTTTCTTATCTTGCCATAAAGAAAATATATAGGCGGTATTTTCTTGTTTATCACTCCAGCCTCCAATTTGACTTACAAAGCCTTCTAATGTATTTAAATAACCCCATTTAGCTTGACCATCAGAAAAAACATCTTTCTTTTCTTTTTTTACTTTACAAGTGATCTGTTTAATAAACACACATTATTCCCCCGATATATACGATTGATTATAGAAGGAAGGAACTCTTAATCAACGATACTGCCCGTTTCTTTAAGTAAACCTATTCGCAACTTCTTCTATCCTATTTATAATAAAATAGTACTTAAGATTTTAATTTTTGTAAATAAATCAGGATTGTCGATCATTAACAGACACTTCCACTTGGAATTTCCCTGGAGCTGTTACTTACAAGGTATAACCTTATGAGTTTATTGGAGGGCTTACCTTATAACTGTCCTCTTTTAACTTTCGATTCATTCATCTACAGTTTCTTCATTGGCCTGAGGGAAGCCAATATGGAATGGTTCAAGGAAAATATAATCCTTTGTTTTCCTTTTAATTAACTAAAGAGACGCTCTAAATAACTGCAATAATAATAAAAAAGAGCACAAGGGAAAACCCTTTATGCTCTACATTATTTATAAATTTATTTCGGTTCTTCCAAAGCTAAGCGGAGTCCAAATATAATAAAAATTGCTCCGGTTAAACCATCCATTGCTTTCTTAACAACTTCTTTCCTCATCCAAACACGAACTAGGTTTATGACATATATGTATAATGTAAACCAAGCAAATTTTATTAACAGATAGACTGCGCCTAATACAAAAAATGTCATTAAAGTTTCTGTTTGAGGGTTAATAAATTGAGGGAGAAACGTCAGAAAGAAAATCGCCACTTTAGGATTCAATATATTTGCCAAGAATCCTTGTGTCATAAGAGATTTTTGTTTACCCTGTGCTCTATTTGGTATCTTCTCTCCTAAACTTTCCTCTTTACTCCTCATTGATAATAAAGCTTTTATTCCTAAGTATACGAGGTAAATTGCACCCACATATTTAAAAATCATGAATGCCATAGCGGATTGCATGATAATAGCTGATAAACCTACAATGGCTGCTATAGTGTGTACACTTATAGCAAGGAGTGTCCCCATTAAGGTTTTAAATCCACCTGATTTCTGATGTACGATCGTATTCCTTGTAATAACTGCTGTATCTGGCCCAGGGACTATTATTAAAAGAAAACTTGTAATTGAAAATAGTAATATAGATGAAACCATATAATCCCTCCACATCATTTAATCTTTAACTTTAACTATATCCCTATACTCTATCTCTTTCAACTAACAGGAGCTTTAGTTCACGAATAAGAGTAAACCTCTTTATTGTTTGTCAAGTATACCTTGTGACATTGGGAACAGGTAAGTGAAGGTGGCTTAGCTTCATAAGTTTACCCTTCCCCCTATTTTTTCTTCCCTCTTAAGTATACAAGAGTGATGATAATGACGATGTTCCCTGAAAAGAATAGGTAGGAAGCATGCTTTAGTCGTAATCACGTTGAAGGTTTGTTTGAACGGCTTAATCTGTTGGTTCTTTAGAGCTATCCAAAAAGGAAGAACTTATGGGCGAAAAGAACTATGAAGCAACAACATACAACTCTTTTCTTCGTTGTGTCAATGGAGAAAAGAGGAGGGGGATGCGACATGAGAGAAAAAAATGCGCTCAAATAAATCTCATTTGAGCGCATCTGACATTACTGATCCCAGACGGTATCAAGTTTATCTGCGTAAAAACGAATCGCTTTTTCATAGCTCTTTAAGGCAGTGTCATTTGTCGTATCAGCAATAGTATACAAAAGCCGTTCCATTGCTTCACTATGCTTGCTGTTGTTGTATAAAGCCATTGCTAAAAAGACTTGTAGTGATTTGCTGTGCGGAAAGAGCGAGCAGCCTTTTCTCAACGTTTTTTCCGCCTTGTCATACTCGCCAAGCACACGGTATGTGCTGCCGAGGCCTAGAAGGGCGCCTTCCAAATCATCGCCTGTTAACTCTAAGGCAATCGCCTGTTCATAATGAGGAACAGCTTGCCGCTCTTTCCCTAGCCGATCAAGACTAGATGCGAAGTAGTAGTGGGAGAGGGGGTCATTGGGCTGCTCGGCAAGCAAAGCGGCAAATATTTCTTGCGACGCTTCTAACTTACCTGCTGCTTGTAAAGAGAATGCTCTTTTTGCCAGTGGATGCATGCCATCCCCTCCTTCTATAAAGGAATCTACTTATTCGAGTCCCAAATGTGACAACATTTCACTCCGCACCCGGGCTTTTTCTTCGTCGCTGACAATTGCATACCAAATGCCGTCAATCGTTTCCCCTGTATAGGAAACTTCGATTTGTTCGGTTGAACCGAGAGCAGGGCGGTATTCAGACTGGTAGTCCCACATGACATCTAATGATAAGTCTGTCCGAACAGTGGTGCCGAGCACATCTAGAATCTCGCCGACTTTTGTAATCGAGCCGAGAGAGGCGGACTCTTGCATGAGCGCGTCAATAATGTCTCGTTGTCGGTTTGCTCGTCCGGCATCACCGCGAGGATCGTCATAACGCATACGTGTGTACTTAAGCGCCTCTTCCCCGTTTAACTCAATTGTTCCTTCTGGGAAATGAGAACCATCCATTTCAAACTCAAAATCATTGTAAACCGTGACGCCACCAAAAGCATCAATTAAACGTTCAAATCCAGCCATATTGATACTAGCGTAATGGTCAATTGGTATGCCATACGCTTCTTCAATCGAATCAATCAGCATTTGTGCGCCGCCATATGCATGAGCATGGTTGATTTTTTCCACCGTGCCGCGACCAACAATCTCGGCTCGGGTATCACGGGGAATGCTAAGCATTTTTGTTGTCCCTTCTGCCGGGTTTAACGTTAGTACCATAATCGAGTCGGCTCGGCCAACAACTTCGTCTTCGCGGCCTTCGGTTAAATCCACCCCAGTGAGAAGAATCGACATTGGTTCTCCGACTTGAAGGCTAGCGGAGCGAAGGGGCGAAGCGCCTTCGCGGTTTGGAAGAGGGTCATACATTTCATTGGCTGTATGGCGGATGTCGTTGTACAAATAGATACCGTAACCAATTACGCTCAAAAACAGGAGCCCGAAAAGAAGGGCAATGACTTTTAAAACGGTTTTCTTTTTCATAATAAGGATAACGCCTTTCTAATTGAAGATATGGATATAGGCAACTACTTTCTTAATAGGATAATTAATTTACTGCTATTCCACAAGCCTATCTTTTTGTATTTTTAAGTGAAAAATAAAATTGATAGAATTAGGCTCTTGGTCACGGTTACTAAGACCTATTTATTAACGGAAAAGTACGAAAACGAAGGACTAAAGTTTCTTTGAGATAAGCTAGATTTCAGGGTAATTTCTCTGCAAATTATGATATAATTCGTAAAGAGTCAGGGAAGTGACGTCTAGGAGGTATATAAACAAATGGAAGAAACCATAAGTTTGAAAGAAATCTTTCAAACATTGAAACAAAGATGGCGGCTCCTTGTGGCCATCCCGTTCTTTGCTATGCTTGTGAGCGCGATTATCAGCTCGTTTGTATTGACGCCTATGTACGAACGTTCTACGCAGCTCCTCGTGAACCAGGCTGTTCCAGAAGGGCAACTAAACCAGCAAGTTGTCCGTAACAATCTCGAACTAATCGATACATATAGCGAGATTATTAAAAGTCCAAGAATTTTAAATGAAGTCATTGAGGCTGAAGGGCTGGATATGACTTACGGCGATTTAGAAGCGGCCGTTTCTGTTGGCAGCCAGAGCAACTCACAGGTGGTGACGATTACGGTCGAGTCAGAAAGTCCAACTGAGGCCACACTTTTGACGAATAGCATTGCGACTGTTTTTCAAGAGCAAATTCCCGATATTATGAGCATCGACAATGTGAGCATTCTTTCGGAAGCAGAAATAGGCGAAGACCCAACGCCGGTCAGCCCAAAACCATTGTTAAATATTGCAATTGCTTTTGTTGTCGGGCTTATGGCGGCAGTCGGTTTGGCCTTCTTGCTTGAATACTTGGATACAACAATAAAAACAGAAAAAGACATCGAAAACATCATTGATTTGCCTGTGCTTGGCGCTGTCTCCAATATGGACAGCGTTGATGCGGCTGCAAAAAAGACGTCTTAGATTTTAGGAAGCAGGTGACTTATGGCACGTCTAACACGCACGAAGAAAAAGCCAGTCCAGAAAAAACGGCAACTGATTGCCGATGTAAATCGACGTTCACCCATTACTGAACAATACCGTACGATTCGGACGAACATTGAATATTCGGCAGTTGACACGGAAATTAAATCGCTGCTTGTCACATCTGCCGGCCCTGGGGAGGGGAAGTCAACAACGGCATCCAACTTAGCCGTTGTCATCGCCCAAAATGGGCAAACGGTTTTGCTTATTGATGCAGATATGAGAAAGCCGACGGCTCATTATACATTTGGGCTCATGAACAACCGTGGGTTGACGAATGTGCTGACACGCCAACAAAAGCAGGACGATGTGATTCAGGAAACAAACGTCGAGAATGTTTCCCTGTTGACTTGCGGCCCAATCCCGCCTAACCCAGCTGAATTGTTAAATTCCAAAATGATGGAGCTTGTTTTGCAAGAGGCAAGAGAAAAATATGATATGGTTATTTTGGACACGCCTCCTGTCATGGCTGTTGCCGATGCGCAAATCCTTGCCAATAAAGTCGATGGCACCATTATTGTCACGTCAAGCGGCAAGACTGACAGGGAGCAGTTACAAAAAACGAAAGAGAACCTCGTCAAGGCAAATGCCCATTTGCTTGGCGTTGTGTTAAACAATAAACCGGTTGATGATACAACCTATTATTATTACAAATAATGAACAATCACGATTACTTTTGCCAGTTGAGCCAGCTAGCATCATGAAAGGAGGGGAAGCAAATGATTGATATCCATTGCCATATTCTCCCCGGTCTAGACGATGGGGCGCAAACACGCGAAGATAGTTTGGCGATGGCCCGCGAAGCTATAAAAGAAGGGATTTCTGAAATCATTGCCACCCCCCATCACCAACATCCGTCTTTTCAAAATGATGGTTCTTCCGTCCGCAAAGCAGTAGATGCCTTAAACAATGATTTAGAGGCTGCCGGCATAGAGCTAATCATTCGACCAGGGCAAGAACTCCGCCTTTATGGCGAAATGACTCAGGGATTGGCTAGCGGGAGTGGCCTTGCACTGGCCGACAGCAAATATGTACTGATTGAATTCCCGAGTTCAGAAGTGCCGGCTTATGCAGCAAGGCTGCTTTATGAAATCGGTAGTGAAGGGTATATTCCTGTTATTGCCCATCCAGAACGGAATAAAGTATTCAAGGAAGATCCAGATAAGCTCTATGAACTGGTGAAAAATGGCGCTCTTACCCAGCTTACGTCTTCCAGTGTGACAGGCTACTTTGGCAAAGATATTGCTACCTTTAGCAGAGAGCTTGTCGAAGCCAACCTTGTCCACGTGCTAGCTTCAGATGCCCACAATTTAGTGAACCGCACATTCCGGATGCAGGAAGCGTTCCACGTATTGGAGGAACACTATGGCCAAGACCTTGTTTACAGCTATCAAGAAAATGCCCGGCTTATTGCGGAAGACAAGCATGTGTACCTTGAGCCGCCAGAACGAGTCGTCAAAAAACGAAAAAAATGGCTAGGTTTGTTTTAATTTAGAGAAGTTGCTTGGTCAGGCCAATAAAAGTGCTTGCCAGACGAGGAGTGACGCCGAGGGAAGGTGTTAATAAATCGAAGGGACAGGAGCAATGGTTTTCTTGTCCATAAAATTTCAAAGCATCTGAGCGCGGTAAATGGAAATGTTTATCTAGAAGCTGCCTTTAATGGCGGCTTTTTTTATCCGTAAAAAAAGCCGTCGGAATGTCCGACGGCAGGTGGGGGATACGTGTTAGTTAGTATATCCACTAACGAAACGTCTATACATGGTAATCGTTGTTTTTGCCATTTTTAGATGATTCCTTGATAACGCAAGACAATTTCAGCGATAATCGCAGAGCCGATTAGCGTGCCAAAAAGAACGAGCAAACAAACGACCATTGCTTTCCAACCGATCGCCGCAAAATCAGCCCATGAACGGCCTATGGCAATACCGGCATAAGCGAGTATAGGTGTGGCAATAGAAAGCAATTGGATGTGGGAGGTGAGCTCAATGACGAGTGGACCCCACGGCGTCTCTGGTAAAGACAATATAATGCCGATGACAATGATATAAACGACACTCGGAATAGGGAAAGGCAGCGACTTTCCAAGAGCTTGCCCGACACAGGCAATTACGATTAGAAGAAGCATGCCAAAGGCAGCCTCACCAGAGAATGCTTGGTAGCCAAGCCAATTGCCAATAAACGCAACAAGACCAACAATAAAGAAGAGCATTATCGATTCTTGGATGGACTTCATCTATGGTCTGTCTCCTTTCCAACGCCTAAACAGCGCATACAACTTTTCCGTTAATGGCAAAGCAATGAAGACGCTCACAAATAAACCGGTGCCATAGGTGAGTAGGTTGCTGGCGCCAGCGAAAGCGATAATTTGCGTCTCAAACTCTGGATAAGCAGCAATGAGCGCCCCGCTTGCTGCTGCCATCATACTGCCGCTGCCAACTCCAGCAGCCATCGCCAACGATAAAGGATGGAGTGGGGTGAAAGTAGCTAAAAAACCAGAAATAAGTCCATAAAACAGAGCGCCAAAAACAGTGCCAAATACGTAAATCGTTGTAACCCCTTTGCCTTCTGGAGAGTCAAAGCCGAACTTGTCATAAATAATCCCTAAATTGGGCTCTCGTCCGATAGAGTGGGTCATGCCAATGCTTTCTCGCTTCATTCCTAGCAGCAAAACGGCAACGGGCAGTGCTAAGAAAATGGTGCCGAAATTGCCGATTTCTTGTAAAAGCAAGGCGGGACCAGCAGCAATCACATTTTTCAAGTCTGGCCCTATAGTGACACCGATTTTGGCAATCAGCAGCGCTACACTGAGCGTAATGATTGGTTCTGCATGTTTGGATTGTGTTTCTTTCACGAGTGGCGTGAAATACAAGGCTAACCCGAATACAAGGGCAAACAGCATCGGCAAGAGCATGATCATTCCTGCTCCTAAGCGAATTTCAATCACGCCAATCATTTCTGCAACGACAACAATGCCTAATACGAGTAAGTGAAGTCGCCAGTCGGTGAGGAAACGTTTTTGTTTATTCATAGTTCCCGCCTTTCTTGTGAACAGGGAAATCAATGGTGCAGAATCATTTCCAGGTAATTAGTAAACAGCAGTGGCGTCTTTCTCGCCTTTGCCTTGATGGAGCGCTGAGCGGTAGAGCTGGTTGACAGTGCCAGCAGCATGCTGGGGCTTGCGCGAATCTTGCGACAATGCCATGTAGAGTTCAAGATCTTTAGCCATATGCTTTAAGTAGAACAACACATTATCGTACGAGCCGGAAATTAAATTTTCTCCAAAAACGTCTAGGACGCGATTATGGCCAGAACTTTGTTGAATGATTTCGGCAAGAAGCCGTCTAGACACGCCATGGTCGCTAGCAACAGCCATTGTTTCGCTCAGCAGCGTCGTAATCCCAGCAACAAGCATGTTGTTGCACAGCTTGACCGTTTGCCCAGCTCCAGAATCGCCCACATACAGAATGGTATCGCCGAGTATGTCTAGTAGCGGTTTTACACTGAAGTAAGCATGTTTGTCGCCGCCAACCATGATTGTTAGCGTTCCGGCATCGGCTCCAGCAGGACCCCCGCTGACAGGGCAGTCTAGGTAATGAATTCCTTTAGCAGCAGCTGCTTTCTCCATTGCTAATGTCGTTTGCACATCCGTCGTGCTAAGATCCAATAAAAAGCCACCCGTTTGTATATGACAAAGCAAGCCTTCTTTGCCTGCAACTGTTTCGGCAACAATGTTCGGTGAAGGAAGAGATAGCAAGACATACTTTGCCTTCTTTGCTACAGCAGCACCGTTTTCGACAAAGCGAGCTCCTTGTTTTTCCAATGGTTCCCGCCATTTGGACATGTCGTCATAAATATAAACGGAATAGCCGGCGCTTAAAAGGGACGTAGCCATTCCTTTTCCCATTGCGCCACAGCCAATAAGACCAACTGTTTTCATCGCTACCTCCTAAGGTTTAAGATAGACTGCTTTTGTGTCAACCCAAAAATCAAGGGCAGTGCTTCCTTGTTCCCGCGGCCCAATGCTCGAATTTTTCTTGCCGCCAAAAGGCAATTGGTTTTCGTAGTGGTTGGAAGGGATGTTAATATGAGTCACCCCTGTTTCAATTCGGCGAACAAATTCATGGGCTTTTTGCAAATTGGTTGTATAAATGGCCGAAGAGAGACCAAAATCTGTCTGATTGGCGACGGCGATCGCTTCTTCAAAAGAATCGACTTCCATTATCGCCACTACGGGAGCGAACACTTCCTCTTGGGCAATGGCCATCTCTGGCGTAACGCCGCTTAGCACGGTCGGCGCGACGAAGTAGCCTTTGTCTTTTCCTTCACCTAAAAGACGCTTGCCGCCGCATTCTAGCTTCGCGCCTTCTTTAACAGCAATGTCTACATAATGGAGGTACTTGCGAAGCTGCGCCTCATTGGCAACGGGGCCGTTTTCCATGCTTTCATCAAAGCCATCGCCAACGCGAATGGCAGTTGCTTTTTCGACGAGTTTGGAAGTAACCGTTTTAGCGATGTTTTTAGGAACGATAACGCGAGAGGTTCCTGTGCAGCTTTGCCCGTTGTTCAGAAGCCCGCTAATGACGATTCCAGAAACAGCTTTATCCAAGTCAGCATCCTCTAAAATAACCGTTGCGTTTTTTCCGCCCATTTCCGCCTGCATTTTTCCTCCTCGGTTTGTAACGGATCGGCCTAATCGCAAACCGACATCGGAAGAACCAGTAAACGAAATTGCCTTTAACGTTCGATTTTCGCCTAATTCTTGTCCAACTTTGTCGCCGTCCCCGGTGACAAGATTCAAAACGCCTTTTGGTGTTCCTGCCTGGATAAACAACTCAACGAGTCTCGTGGCAATTTGGACAGTATCATTATGGGGCTTGTAAACCACTGTATTTCCTGCAATTAAAGCAGGGGCAATTTTATAAATCCCGATGCCTAAAGGGAAATTAAAAGGGGTAATGACGCCAACAGGACCAAGTGGCTCTTTGATCGTATAAGCAAACGTCTCGGGATTGCCTGCAGGCACAGTCTCTCCTGCCAGCCTATTGGCGGCGCCGCTAAAATGTTTGAGTGCTTGAATGGAGGCATCTACTTCTTTCCGAGCGGCGGCAATCGTTTTTCCAACTTCCTTTGTAATAATTGCCGCCAGTTTGTCCTTTTCTGCTGCTAATAAAGGCATTAATTGATAAAGGACGTCTGCCCGTTCAATTGCGCTTTTGTTTTTCCAGTTAGGAAAAGCAAAAGCGGCACTCTTAATGGCGAGCCGCGCATCTTCTGCTGTAGATGCTTGGTAGGCGCCAAGGATTTTATCATAGTTGGCAGGGTTGCTGCGATAAAAGACATTTCCTGAAATAGACGCTTTCCATTCGCCATCAATGTAGTTTAAGTATGTTTGCACCATGTGTCGATCACCTCAACTTGTGTTTGTTTGTCTATGATTATAATATTCTGACGAAACAAACGGGATATGGTGTGCTACATGTTTTTCGCCGTTTTATTGTGGCTGTCCACATACAGGTCATAGGCAACCATGAGTTGGAGCCACTGTCTTTCATTTTGAAAGGAAATGTCTAGTACTTGCTCGATCCGTTTCACTCGTTGATAGAGCGTGTTGACGTGGATGTGCAATTGTTTAGCCGTTTGTTGCCGGGCGCCTCTTCCGTTTTCGATTAATGCCGCAAGAGTGGCGATGTAATCAGGTTCTAGGTCGAGGAGTGGCTGCAAATAGTCAATCACAAAATCGCGCTTCGTCTGTTCGTCTAAAGAACGCCAAAGCCTGCGGCAGCCAAGGTTTTGATAACGAACAAGAGGGGCGTCGCTTTTCATTTCAGCAGCAAGCACCGCTTCCCGGTAAGACGAAGCGACGTCGGCAATCATCCTTGGGCGGCTTAGGCCGACAACTAGATGATAGTGGCGCTGCAAATAAGTCGCAAGCTGATCGATATAGGCACAAGAAGAAGCAAGGATGACATAACGCCCTTCGTAAACAGAAAAATGCCCATTTGGGAAGTAAGCTTGGACTGTTGTTTCAATTTGGCGAGTAAGCGCAATGTTGTCGCTAACACCGCCTGCAAGCACGAAACAATAAATAGGGGCGCGTGGCAAGGATTCTACAGAACGATAGTCTCCATTCAATAGGTCTTGGAACGCGCAATTGCGCCTGTGAAGCGCTTGTTCATAATCGTCATACTGTTTTTCAAGCTCGCTAGCAAGCATTAACGCAGCAAACTCAAGGATGTTCCGGTCGACCACTGATAAAGTCGCCAATGGCCGCCGGGGGCGAAGGTAACCGAGGCGTTTTCGCTTGCGTATGATCGGAATCGCTTCGTCTTCCTTCACACTCGCTTCAATCGTGCAAGGCGTGTGCACAAGCTGTTCCAACCGGGTAAGGACATGTTCCAGCCCTCCGTCATGCAACGATTGTGCGAGTATTTCTTTTGCATCGCTATAGGCGAGTGCCTGATGCAAGCGGACGTTCTCAATTGCCAGTGCTGCCTGGTGGGCAAGCCCGAGAGCAATGGCAACATCTTTTTTATGAAAAGGGATGCTGCTTGAATAGCGATTTAATGTAAATGTGCCAAGACAACGGCCATTGGACAGGAACGGCACATTAATGGAGCTCGTAACGTCGAGTTTGTATGTGCCCTCGCGAAACCATTTCCAGTTTTCTGGAGAGATGTTGGCCATGTTCTGCTTGATCTCATGTTTGCCGAGGCAAAGGTATGGTTTTTTGCTGAGAAACACTTTTCCCGTCAACGATTCACCGGGTTTAAAAGCGAGTCGCCGTAAACTTTGTACAGAGACGCCTGTGCCTGCGCCAAGCCGAAGCACTTTTTGATTCTCGTCGTATAAATAGATGATCGCCATATCCACATGAGGGATAAAGGCATCAACTGTGTCAAGCAATAGACGAAGAATGCTCTGCTCATCGCTTGCTTCGGCTGCTAACTGATTAAATCGAAAGAAAGTCGCTATGTCGTTTGCTTGTCCAACTTTCATTTTCATGCCCTCCATTCATTGAAAAAATAGATGATTCCAATTTTACTTGATTCGTTCTCCTTTTAGTAGAGTCGGCATGTATCGATGTGAAAATGTGGCCTATCGTGACGTTAATAGTAGTTTATTGTTTGGCTTGTGGGCTATTCCGGCTTTTTTCGCCATGTTGGGAAAACAGCCAACATGATATACATTTTTAAAATCCTTGGATATAATCAGGATAAGTTACCAATTACTTCCGAAAGGTTGGTGCCTATGGCTTCTTCTATTTCACCTGAAAAATTAGGCGCAAAAATTGTTGAATGGTACAGCTGTATCGTCTCTCGTGAGGTTGAACAAGCAGAAGAATATAAACAGGAAATTGGCCAATTGGTCAATCAGCTTGAAAGATCCGACGAAAAAGTGTTGTCCTATTACTCGCTTGTTTTGTTTCGCCATCAACTACTAACCGAAGATGTGCAACAAAAAAGGGTTGAACCAACGAGCCTCCAGGCTGTTAATGTAGAGGATACGATTTATGATGGCTTGTTAGCGTTTCTATATTATTTTATGAGTGGGCAATATGAGTTTTATGAAGGGCGGTATCAATCAGCGCTTCGTCTATATAAGATCGCTGAACAGAAAATTGACCACGTTCACGATCAATCAGAGAAAGCCGAATTTTATTTCCGTTTAGGAGAAAGTTATTTTCGCATCGACCAATATACATTTGCTGTCTCTTATCTTGAACAGGCAATTGATTTGTTTGAGGAACAACAATTTTATTTGGAGCGGATTTTAAATTGTAGGTTGCTTTTAGCAGCTATAAAAACAGAACTGAATCTGTTTGATGAGGCTGAAAAAGAGTACCAATCTGCACTTGCTGACGCAACGCCTTATCCAACGACGCACGCTCTTCTGTTAAGGGCATTAGGGCTTAATCGTGTCCGCCAAAAAAAGTTACATGAAGCGGAAATGTATTTTGCTGAAGCGCTAACGATTGGTGATCATTCTAAAAGTGTAGAAGGACTTAAAACAAAGGCTAACTTGGCCAATGTTCGCTTGCGCCAGAATGCCAACAATGCAGAAGCAATTCGTTTGTTACAAGAAGCAAAAGCAGGAGCGACAGCCATTCATCTCGAAGAATGTATGGTACGCTGTGCCATCACGGAAGCATTGTACATAAACGAAGGGAGGGACGAGCGACTTACAAGTGAGTTGCAACGACTGTTGGAGCGAGAATTTTACACTGAGTATTCAGAACTAGCAGAAGAGATTGCTGAATACTATAAACAACAATCGTTGCTTGAAAAGGCCTTTTATTACATGAAAGAAGCGCTTCATTACCGTACTAATATGAAAATGATAGGAGTTGAACAGCAATGAAACGAATATTCCGTTTGGTATTGCTTGTCTGCTTTATTTTTGTTCCGTTTGTGGATGGAGCCAACGCAGAAACATCTACTCCGATTGAACCACAAGAAAAACCAGGCACGGCGACATAACGGAGAAATTCCTTTAACCGTCCTAATATGAAAATCTTAGGGTCAGGAGCTGAACAACAATGAAACGAATGATCGGTATGATCGTAATCGTCAGTTTTATTTTTGTACCATTTATTGAGAATGGAGCCAAAGCCGAAACGGCTGTTCCAGTGGAAACGCAAGGTAAGCCTGACACTGCGACATAACGAAGAATTCTTGTACAAAAAACACTAATGCCTAAGCGTTAGTGTTTTTTAATTCCGTTTTTTAAGATATTTCCACAAACAGGGTAAGAAGCGGCAGGATCTCCCCGCGCTAGTATGGTTTCGTTAAAGTTAATCGATTGCAAAAGTGTTGAATGAATCCTGTTGCAATAATCGCTATTTAGGAGGCATCCATTTTTTATAAAAGAATTAATCGCGACTATTCATTTATTGGCTGGGATTTTCGGTATATTTTTTAACCACACTAACCCACCCATCCTTATTCCAATACTATTCTTTGTCCTCGGTGGTTACTATTTTTTACAGCATTATTTAATCAAACAAGGAGAAAATAAGGCTGATTAAAATCCTTATTTGCGGAAAGAGTACGAATTGCAGTTGTGTTAATTTAATATAAGTTTTTTAACGATAGCCGGTAGCATCTGCTTGTTTGCCAGCATCCTGCACTTCCACGATATAGCGCCAACAATCTGGCTGAGAACCATCAAGATCAGTGAAACCATAAACCTGTGCAAGCTTTCCGCTTGACAGAGATTGACCGTTCCAACGTGAGACTTCGAGATCTCCAGCAAGGGCTGCAACAGCTCGACCCACATAACGTGGCGTTTCTGAGATGACGAAATGAGGTTCTTTCTTAGTAGCGTCAAGCCAGTTTTCTTCCTTGACACCATAATGATCAAGCATAATTTCGGATCGCATCCAGCCTGGGGTTAAGGAGACAGCTGTGCAATGATGCTGTACTAATTCGTGTGCGAGCCCTTCTGCCATACGGATGACTGAGGTTTTCGCTAGATCATAAAACATTGGTAAGCGATAGTTCTCATTATTATACTCTTTTGTGCCATCGGTCATTTCTATGACAAGTCCACCTTCGTTTTTGATGAGCAATGGTAATGCGTAGTGGCTCGTAATCAAATGAGTATCAATCGCTAAGCGAAGCATTCTTAAGCCTTTTTCAAGCGAATGCTCCCATACTCTCGTATTCCCATCAACAAGATATTCACCTCCCCAAATATCATTTACAAGTATATCTAACCTTCCATGTTCTTTCTCAATTCTTTCAATTAAGGACTGTACTTGTTCATGAATAAGATGGTCAGCTTGAACAGCAATTCCGATTCCACCTATGTTATTTACTAAATCCGCTGTTTCTTCAATCGTTTCAGGGCGCCCGTATTCAGATATCTCGTTTCGGGTAGTACGCCCAGTGATATAGACAGTAGCCCCTGCGGCACCCAATTCCATTGCAATTCCACGTCCGGCTCCCCTTGTACCACCAGCTACTAAAGCTACTTTTCCTTCTAAAGGTTTCATTTATGTCACCCTCCATTTTTAGAATATCCATAGTATAATACTTAATGATGACATCCTTTGTCATATATAAATTTTCTAAAAGGTGATAAATACGCGTGGGGATCGGTTACTATCTATATTACTGTTGCTTCAAAATAGAGGTAAATTAACAACCAATGAATTAGCCAAAGAACGTACTATTCATCGAGATATGGTGGCATTGAGTACAGCAGGTATTCATATTTTAGCTGAACGGGGGAAATTCGGCGGATGGAGATTACTTGAACAATATCGGACAAATTTAACGGGTTTAAAAGATAATGAAATTAAGTCTTTGTTTATTTCGCCATCACTCCAGTTACTAAATAGAGCAGATGGAGGCAGAACAGGCACTTATACAAAAGCTGGCGAAGAACTAACAACGAATAAAAAGGGCAACAGTTACATTAGCTATGCTGACTTTGCCATTGCCATCGCCGATGAAGTGGAGCAAGCTTCCGTATTAAAAGGCCGTTTTTCCGTTGTAGGGGATGAACTGTAAGTATACCAGATTTTTTGAAGAAACCGAGTAGCAATCTGTCAGAATAGGGTGTGGTGTGATGCAAGGAAACAACAAAAATCTCCTATTCGTTTATGGGACATTGCGAAAAGGCGGCGCCAACGACCATTACTTGCAGCACAGCGAGTTAGTAGAGGGTATGTGTTGGATCACAGGGGAAATGCACAATACACCATTTGGCTATCCGATTGTTCGTTTTCGCGGCCAGGAGAAAATTAGAGGCGAGCTTTATGCTGTCACCAGCGAAGAACTTGTCCGTATTGACAAATTAGAAGGCTACGATCCAAAAGGCAAAAGCGAAAATGAGTATGAGCGTGTCGAATGCACTGTCTATACAGACGAAAGCGAGGCAACTGCTTACACGTATATTGCTGGAAAAGGTTTCGCCCCTATCAATGAACCAATCATTGGTGGGGATTGGCTCGTTTTTTTGGCAAGAAAGAAAACGGGACGTTGACGGTTGGAATGTATTTCCCTACTGAAAAGGGGGCTAACAGGAAGACAGCGGATGAAGATCTAAGTGAAGCCAGTGGAGAAGCCGCATTGGAAATAGGCGAGCAAACGCGCTCGCCTTAGATTGATGCTTATGCAAATGTACGCAGAACGCTGGACACGGTATCAACGAGAAAAGCTAAATCTTCTTCGCTAGAAGTGAGTGGTGGGGCGATAATTAAAACATTGCCTCCTCCTGGAATCGTGTCGCTGTTTTTGCCGATGATCAGCCCTTGTTTTTGGCAAGCGTTTACAATCGCTTTCATTGTATCGTCATCAGCTGGCTCCTTGATCTGTTTATCTTGAACAAGTTCTATGCCGTAAAGGAAGCCAATTCCGCGCACTTCGCCGACAATCGAAAGTTGTTCAAGTTGTTTTAGCTTGCTGAGAATAGTGCGGCATAGCGCTTCGACTCGATTGACAATTTGTTCACGTTCAATAATATCAATCGTTTTTAACGCGACCGCGCAAGACGCCGGGTGTCCGCCGTAGGTGGAGATGTGGCGGAAATGGCTGGTCTCGCCTTTTCCGTCGAATGCTTGATACACATTTTCGGCAACGCACGTAGCGCCTAGTGGGAGATAGCCGCTCGTAAGCCCTTTTGCCAGTGTGATGATGTCAGGTTTGAAATCGTCATCGCCATGCATAAAGCCAAACAGTTTACCGGTCCGGCCGAAACCAGAGACGACTTCATCTAAAATGAGCAAGACTTGATAGCGATCGCAAATGTCGCGGACACGTTTGTAATAGTCGTTTGATTGAGGGGAAATGACGCCGCCGCCGGAAATAATCGGTTCCATTATAAATGCGGCGATTGTTTCAGGACCTTCCCATAAAATCGTTTGTTCAAGAAAATCAGCGGCCCGTTGGTCGTCTTCCGCAGCAGAGCCAAAGCTTGATCGATAGGCGTAAGGCGGTGGAATATGCAAAAAGCCAGGCAAAGCAGCGTCGTACTTTATTTTGCGGTTTGCTTGGGCCGTAGCCGCAAGGGCGCCAAGGGAGTTGCCATGATAGCCGCGGTAACGGGAAATGATTTTTTGTTTTTCTGGGGAGCCGGTTTGCTTATGGTATTGGCGCGCGATTTTAAAGGCCGTTTCGTTCGCGTCAGAGCCGCCGTTGGCAAAAAAGGTGCGAAACCCGCCACCAAGCAAAGCGGCTAATTTTTCAGCCAAAGCGATCGCTGGCTGGTGGCCAAGGGAAAGGGGAAAGTAGGCAAGTTTGTTCATTTGCTCAGTCGCTGCTTCAATGATTTCCGTTTGCCCGTGTCCAAGGTTTAGGCACCATAGCCCGGATACGCCGTCCATGTAGCGGTTGCCATTTATATCCGTAAACCAAGACCCTTCACCTGAATCGGCGATAAGGGGCGCGGCCCCTGGACGTTGCATCGCATGCCAGACATATTGCTCGTCTTTTTTAGCCAATGTCGGTTCCATTCCAGTATTCACTGTTTAATCGCCTCCTCGTGCATCGTTCGTTTCAATGCGGTTTCCAATAGGACATTGACGCCCTTTTCGCAGTCCTCCCAAGAAGTCCATTCTTCCTCCGCGTGACTAATTCCTCCCCGGCTTGGAACAAATATCATGGCTGTCGGGACAAGGAAAGAAATAAATTGAGCATCGTGGCCAGCACCGCTCACCATGCGTTTATATGGATAGCCGAGTGCTTTAGCCGATTCTTCTACTTGGGCGACGAGGCTGTTGTTAAACCAAACCGTCTCTCGGCTCCATCGCTTTGTTGCCTGACACGGAAGGGGGCACGCTGCGGCAACTTCCTGAATCACAGTCTCTACTGCAGCCAGTACTGCTTCGTCTTGGTGCCTAGCTTCAAGAGTGAAGACAGCACGGCCAGGAATGACTGTATGGATGTTCGGGAATACATTAAAGCGTCCGATCGTATAAACGAGCGTGTCGTCTAACGGTGCTAGCTTTTCATGGAAAGCCGTCATGCAGGCGTTGGCTGCCGTTAGTGCATCATGACGCATCCGTTGTGGCGTTGTTCCGGCGTGGTTGGATTTGCCACAAATCTCGATTTCGTAACAAACCATGCCAACAACGCACTCAACGGCGCCAATGGTTTGCTTTTCTGCTTCTAAAACCGGCCCTTGTTCGATATGCAGTTCTAAAAAAGCGCTTGCGTCCGTCAGCCGATGGTGGGCCGAGCCAGCAAAACCACTCGCCGCCAGAGCCTCTCCAAAAGAAACGCCATCTTGGTCTGTTGATTGCATCATTGCGTCTTTGTTAAATTTTCCAGCCAAAATCCCTGATGCCATCATCGAAGGCTCAAAACGGGCGCCTTCCTCGTTGGTGAAATTGATCAGTCCGAGGGGCACATTTAATTCAAGCTTATGTTCGACTACTGTGCGTAGCACTTCTAAGGCGCCTGCAACACCGAGGACACCATCGAAACGCCCGCCTTTTTTAACGGTATCAAGATGGGAACCAAGATAGACGGGCGGGGCATTGCGCTGTTTTCCTGGAATTACACTGTACATGTTTCCGAGATCGTCCGTCGTTACTACAAGCCCGAGCGCTTCACATTGCTGGCGCAAATAAGCCCGTGCTTGCTTGTCTTCTTCAGACAAGGCAAGGCGTGTCACGCCATTGTTGCCTGTTGCCCCGAATGCTGCGAACGCCTGGAGCGTTTGTTTAAGCCGTTCGCGATTGATTGCTAACTTATTGGTGTTCATGGGCATTGCCTCCTTGGCTAGTAACGGTTTGCCAGGCTTGCCCTTTACAAAAAAGGGTTGAAGCATATTTACGTGCGTTGGCGTTTGCTGCTAAAAAGGTTTTGGTTGCCCCTGCTTTCATGAACAATACCGTTGAGCCGTTTAAGTGATCGGAAATAGATGTAATTTTATAGCCGTCTGCGATAAGCGCATCAATTGCTCCTTTTTCTTTTTGAAAGTCGATGTGTTCAGCCATCAAACCTCTCCTTTCGACATCGCTTGTTCATGTTTGCGGAATAAATGGGCAAGTGCCCACATATCAGCGCTGGCCTACTAAATCATTCGTCCATAACTCCCCATAACGCGCCCGTTTTAAAAACGCTCCTTCTCCTGGAGTGCCGACATAGGTTTGATCGCGGACGATAACTTTTCCCCGCGACAGCACGGTCCGCGGCGTCCCTTTTACGCGCATTCCTTCAAAGGCGCTGTAATCAACAGCGAGGTGGTGTGTACGAGCTGATAGCACACGCTCTTCTTCGGGGTCAAACAAAACGATGTCTGCATCGGCTCCAACAGCGATGCAGCCTTTTTTCGGATACAGTCCGAACAGTTTGGCTGCTCGTGTCGAGACGAGGTCGACAAACTCGTTGAGGCCGATGCGCCCTCTGGCTACGCCTTCTGAATACAGGAGCGAAAAGCGGTCTTCAATAATAGGCCCGCCATTTGGGATTTTTGTAAAGTCGTTAACGCCCAAGTCTTTTTGGCCAGCGAAGTCAAACGAACACTGGTCGCTGCCGATTGTTTGCAATGTCCCCGTTTTTAGCGCCTTCCAGAGGGCGTCTTGGTGCTGTTTTTCCCGCAGCGGTGGCGACCATACATATTTCGCTCCTTCAAATCCAGGTTTTCGCAACATGCTTTCATCAAGCACTAAATATTGCGGGCATGTTTCGCCCCAAATGTCTGCCCCGTTCTTTCGCGCTTCGGCAATTTGTTGGACGGCCTCTTGGCAAGTGACATGGACAACATACAGCTGCGATCGTGCAAGGGAGGCGAGCTGGCAAGCACGCCCGGTCGCTTCTCCTTCTGCTTCGACAGGACGGGTGAGAGCGTGGTAAATTGGCGCCGTTTTTCCTTCTTTCAACGCTTGCTTTGTTAAATAATCAATGACGTCGCCATTCTCGGCATGGACCATAACTAAAGCGCCTAGTTCTTTCGCTTTTGTGAGCGTCTCAAATAGAGTGGCATCATCGGCTTGGAACACATGCTTATACGCCATGAATACTTTAAAGGATGAAATGCCTTCGGTGGAGACGATCGCTGGCAATTCATTGAGCACAGCTTCATTGATTTCACCAATCATTAAATGGAAGCCGTAGTCAATGGCTGCTTTTCCTGCTGCTTTTTTATGCCATGCTTCTATCGCCGTTTGCAACGGCTTTTCTTTCTCAGTCAGGCAAAAATCAATGATCGTTGTTGTCCCGCCATAGGCAGCCGCAATCGTTCCTGTTTCAAAATCGTCTTTTGTGACGGTGCCCCCAAACGGCATGTCCAGATGTGTATGGGGATCAATGCCGCCAGGAAAGACAAAGCAGCTGCTTGCATCGATAATTTCGTCTACTCCTTGAACAGCCAATTGTTGGCCAATTTGCGCAATCGTTTCCCCTTCGATTAACAAGTCAGCTTTATACGTATCAGAAGCAGTCACGATCGTCCCGTTTTGTATGAGTCGTTTCATTGTTTTCCCCCTACCATATCTTTTTTCGGCCGCTTGTGTTTAAGTTCGGTTCAGTCATTGGCAATAGCAGCCTGCCGTTCATTCCAAGACATTGGCGGCAGCCCGTTCGGTTTTGGCACCATTGCAATCGCTCCCTCTACTGGGCAAACAATGGAGCACAAATTGCAGCCAACGCATTCGTCTTCATCGACTTTCAAGTAAGGAGCACCGTTCTCGTCTGTATAGCGGCCAATGCATTGGTGGGCCGTGTCTTCACAAGAGATGTGGCATTTGTTGCAGTTGATGCATACATCCTGATTGATTCGAGCGACGACTTGATGGTTTAAATTGAGGTTGCCCCATTCAGAATAGCGATGAACCGATTGGCCAACTAAATCTTGCACAGAAGCAAGCCCTTTTTCCTCTAAATAGGCGGATAGCCCATCAAGCAAATCCTCGACAATGCGAAAGCCGTGGTGCATGGCAGCGGTGCACACTTGCACGTTTGAAGCGCCCATCAGCAAAAATTGCACCGCATCTTGCCAAGTAGCAATGCCGCCAATTCCTGAAATCGGTATATCGACATTCGGATGGCGGGCGCAATCGCCAAGCATATGCAAGGCAATTGGCTTAACAGCTGGGCCGCAGTAGCCGCCATGAGTGCCTAGGCCATCGACGTTCGGTATCGTTTGCCAAGTGTCGATGTCGACGCCGGCAAGGCTGTTGATTGTGTTAATCAAACTAATGGCATCAGCGCCCCCTTGAGCAGCGGCCTCGGCAGTGGCGGTAATATCAGTAATATTTGGCGTCAGTTTGACGATAACAGGTGTCGTTGCCACTTCTTTTACCCAAGCTGTTTGCTGTTCAACGAGCGCAGGCACTTGGCCAGAGGCCGAACCCATGCCTCGTTCCGCCATGCCATGGGGACAGCCAAAATTTAGTTCAAGACCGTCCACTCCTACTGCCTCGACGCGTTTGACAATCTCATGCCACTTTTCCTGTTTAGGTTCCACCATTAATGAGGCGACAATGGCATGATTGGGGAAACGTTTTTTTGTATCGGCGATCTCTCGCAAATTAACATCCAGCGGGCGGTCTGAAATCAATTCAATGTTATTAAAACCTGCCACGCGCTTGCCATTGAAGTGGAGGGCAGCGAAACGGGAGGTTGAGTTCATAATCGGTTCGCCAAGCGTCTTCCAGACCGCCCCACCCCAACCAGCCTCAAACGCCCGCTGAACTTGATAGCCAGAGTTGGTCGGCGGAGCGCTGGCAAGCCAAAATGGGTTAGGCGATGTGATGCCAGCTAAATTGCTAATGAGGTCAGCCATCGAATTCCTCCTTATGCGCTCGTTTCAGCCCGTTGGCTGCGTCGTTTTTTATCAATTGCGTACGCCGCTTGCTTTCCTTGTTCGGCAGCCGCAACTACCATTGCTTCACCTTGCCCTTGGCCGAATATCGCGTCGCCGCAGGCAAAAACGCCTTTTACAGATGTTTCATAGTGATGGTCAATTGAAATAACACCGTTGTGTGTAGCAATGCCAACATCGTCGAGCCAACGATGGCGCGCTTGCCCAATCGCTTTAATAATGAAGTCGGTTTTGATGACAAAAGTCGCTCCTGTTGGAATCGGTGTTCTTCGTCCGCTTTCATCTGCCTCGGCTAAAGCCATTTCAGCGCATTTTAAAGCAGTTACGCGCCCTTTTTCATCACCAAGCACAGCGATAGGGGAGACAAGCCAGCGAAATTCAACGCTGTCTTGCTTAGCAAACTCATATTCAAATTGGTAAGCAGTCATTTCCGCTTCTGTGCGGCGATAAAGAACTTTGACGTTTTCCGCCCCTAAACGGACGGCGCATGTCGCTCCATCAATCGCTGTGTTGCCGGCGCCGATGACAACGCCTCGTTTTCCTTGGAATTGTTGGGGCAATGTGGTGGACTTCGTTGCCTTTACAAGATCAATGGCATCATAAACACCATGAAGTTCTTCGCCGGGAATGCCGAGAGGGGGCACGTTTGCCATGCCAACTGCTAAAACGACAGCATCAAAGGATTGCTGTAGTTCTGCAAGAGAAAGGTCGACTCCAATACGGGTGTTCGTCTGAATCGAGACGCCGAGAGACTTGACCTGTTCGACTTCCCATAAAGAGATGCGCTTTGGCAGACGGAATGAGACGATGCCGTACGTATCAAGGCCGCCGGCTTCCGTTTCTGCCTCATAAACGGTTACCGCATAGCCAAGCAAAGCAAGCTCCCGCGCGGCAGATAATCCTGCCGGCCCTCCGCCGACAACCGCTACTTTCTGTCCGTTTCGTTTGCCCGCTGTAAACAATGGTTTCTCGTTTTGGATCGCCCAATCAGTCGCATAACGCTGCAATTTGCCGATCATAATCGGTTTCGATGTCTGATTCAGAACACACGCGCCTTCACATAGTTCTTCCGTCGGGCAAACCCTGGCGCAACTGGCTCCGATCGGGTTAGCCTCCATGATCGTCCGAGCGGAGCCTGTCAAATTATTTGTTGTGATTTTTTGAATGAATGAGGGGATGTCAATTCCTGTGGGACATGCAGTAATGCATGGTGCATCATAGCAATAAAGGCACCTAGTTGCTTCATCTGTCGCTTCTTGGGTGGATAATGGCGGTTCGACTTCTTGGAAATTCAATGGGATGGATTCCGATCGTTCCATATAATAGCCTCCCTTTTGTGACAGTACCAGTTAGGCACAAGCTGGTATTTAAATAACTATATGATAGAAATAATTGAAAATCACTGTTATCGTTAGATTTTCTATCCAATTCCGAATTAATTGGACAAAGTGGCTTCTTCTTTTAAATGGAGAACAGCATCGGGGCAGCCAATTCGTTTAGATAGCCCTATTTTGAAATAATTAAGAGGTCAGAACAAGTTGACTACATTTGATTGGTATTCCGTCAAGTAGACAGTGGAATTTAAAACATTAAGCGGCCTAAGCTCTATACTCCATAGAACAAAGGCCGCTTTTATATCTATGATGATTATAAAAGTGATGTACTCACTTATTGCAAGAGAAAGTTTCGCAAATGTCTAATATATAACCATACTTCTTACTTTTCAGTGTTCCCCAAAAAGATGGATCCATCATAAAGATCAAATACGACTTGGCCTTTGGGGCTATGTCAACGAATTCCATAGGTTCGTAAAGGAATCAATGCGCTATATTTGTTTTGAATAGCTTTATCTAAGCCAGAATCAGAGATAAGAATATCGGCACAATCTAGTGAACCAAAGGTGGAACTCGAGTCTTGATTAAACTTTGTATGATCGATGAGAGCGATTTTTAATTTAGCTCGTCTTAAGTTTTCTTTTTTTGTTTTAACTTCTTCAATATTAAACTCTGAAAACCCGCTTTCGATTGATAAACCAGATGCAGAAAAGAAGTATTTATCAATGTTAAATCGGTCTAAAATAGGATCTTGAAATTCATCATGGATTGTATTTGAATCTGTCCGTACAATGCCCCCAAAAATAATGACAGTTAAATTTGGATTTTGCTTTAAAATCATCGCTGTTGATAGCCCATTTGTTAGAATAGTATTTTTGTTTTTATAGGATGGGTCGGCTAATAATGAAGCAAATTCAAAGCAGGTTGAACTTGAGTCTAGTAAGAGTGTGTCTCTTTCATTTACTAAAGATAGCGCTACTTGAGCGATTTCTTCTTTTTCTTTTTTATTGATGGAAGCACGAATATTGTACATTACGATTTTATCTTTACTTTCTTCTTTTTTTCTTTTGTAAATAACCCCACCATGAGTTCGTTCAAAATCATCCGAGTCTGCCGTGATTCTATCCAGATCACTTCGAATTGTTGGAGCTGATACATTAAATGTTTTTGCTAATTCTTTGACATAAACAGTTCCTTTGCGGTAGATCTCCTTTTTTATTTTTTCTTCTCTTTCTTTAGCAAACATGACAACGCCACCTCTAACTGCATTTTTACTTAATTATAGCCGAAAATAGAAAAAAATAAACAAAAAAACGTTGACTTGTTTTTGTTTCAGGACTATAATTCACCTTAAAAAGAAAGTAAAAGAAACAAAAAGAAAATAAAGGGAAAGAGGTAGTGTCTATGTTAATTACAGGTAAAGAAATGTTGGATGTAGCAAAGGCAAATCATTTTGCTGTACCTGCATTCAATGCAGGTAGTGGTCAACTATTGACTGCGGTGATGGAAGCATGCGAAGAGGCAAAGGCACCGTTTATGATGGCGATCCACCCAGCCGAATTAGCTTTTTTACGTGATAGTTTTGTTAGTCAGGTTTTATATGAAGCTCAACATTCCAAAGTTCCAGTCGCTATTCATTTAGATCATGGCGCCACAATTGCACAAGTTGTTCATGCCATTCAATTAGGATTTACTTCAGTAATGATTGACAGTTCGCACCTACCATTCGAAGAAAATATTGCAGCTACTAAGAAAGTGGTTGAAATTGCTCATTCCATTGGTGTCTCAGTTGAAGCAGAATTAGGAACGATTGGGGATACGGGTAATACAGTTGAAGGTGGTATGAGTGAAATCATCTACACAGATCCGAAAAAAGCAAAGGAATTTGTTGAGCGTACAAACATTGACTCATTGGCGATCGCTATTGGTACAGCTCATGGCATCTATCCAAAGGATGCTGAGCCTAAGCTTCGTCTAGACATTTTAGAAGAAATTAACAAGTTAATTGATATCCCGTTAGTATTGCATGGTGGATCAAGTAATCCTGATCAGGAAATTGCTAAGTCGATCGAACTCGGTATCGCTAAAATTAATATCTCTTCTGATATTAAGATTTCATTTACAAATAAATTAAGAGAAATATTGAACAACGGCGATTCAGAAATTCGTGAGCCCAATGTCATTTTTCCTGACTGTATTGCAGCAGCTAAACAGACTTCTCTTGAAAAAATTAAGCTATTTAAAACGGATAACAAAATCCATTTGTATAAATGAAATTAAAATCTGAACTCATGAGGTGAACAGATGGATATTCTTAATGAAGAAATAATGGCAGTGAATGTACCAGGTACTACGAAAGAAGAGGCCATAAACACCTTGGCGAATTTGTTGAAAAAGAAAAACTATATTAGCGATGTTCCGTCATTTGAAAAAGATATTTATCATCGGGAATCGCTAGGTCAAACCGGCATTGGCAATTTTATTGCCATTCCTCATGGACTTAGTGAAAGCGCTTTAAAAAATGGGGTTGCTATCGGTAAGTTTTCGAATGAAATTCCTTGGGAGACTTTAGATGGAAAAGGGGTGAGAATTGTTTGTCTCTTTTGCGTACAGGCTGGAGATGGGCGTGAAAAGGAGCATTTGAAAATGCTGGCTAAGTTAGCTGGAAAACTAGGTAATGATGAAGTGGTAAACAACATATTGAAAGCGGATACAGTCCATGAGTTAAAGCAAGCATTTGCTTAAATGAAAATGAGAGGAGATGTCAGGATGAATATTGTTGGAATTGCGGCGTGTACGGCAGGAATTGCACATACGTATATTGCTCGTGAAAAATTAGTTTCAGCAGCTGAAAAAGCGGGTCATCGCATCCATATTGAAACACAAGGAACCATTGGTGTACAAGATGAGCTCCCACAGGAATTGATTGATCAAGCGGACGTGGCCATTATTGCTGCTGATGTGAAGGTGGGTGGCAAAGATCGATTTAAGCATATACGAATTATTGAAGTTCCTACAGAAGTGGTGATTAAGTCGCCTAATAAGTTTATTAAAAAGGTTGAAGAGGTTATGCAAAAGGGAGCTGATGCATAATGGCAGAGCAAACTTCAGGCAAATTATTGACTAATCTGAAGCAACATGCACTAACAGCCATCTCATACTTAATTCCAGTTGTTGTTAGTGGGGGATTTCTGTTAGCAATTGGCAGTCTTTTTGGTGGACAAACCATTGAGAATATCCAGGATTCTTTTGGATTTTTTGACACGATGTACACGATGGGTGGACTTATTCTAGGAATGCTACCCGTCGTCATTGCTACTGGGATTGCCTTCTCCATTGCAGATAAACCTGGTATTGCTCCAGGCTTTCTCGTCGGTTTAGTGGCAATTAATATGAATTCTGGTTTTATTGGAGGATTTGTCGGTGGTTTTATCGCTGGTTATATTGCGAAATTTTTAAAGGATAAGATGAAGGTTCCCCAATGGGCAGAAGGCCTTAAACCGATGCTGTTGATTCCATTTGTGGCGTCATTAGCGGTGGGAATCATTATGTATTATGTCTTAGGAACACCTATTTCCATTTTGACCGATGCATTAAATAATTACCTTTTGGGCTTAGATACAAGCCAAAAACTATTTTTTGGCTTGATTATCGGGATTTTATCTAGTGTTGATTATGGTGGGCCAATTAATAAAGTCGTCTTTGCCTTTTTGCTGTCACTTCAATCAGAGGGCATCAATGAACCAATGGCCGTGTTAATGCTAGCATCCATGGTTACCCCATTTGGAATGACAATAGCGTATTATATGCAAAAAGTCTTCGGCAAAAATATTTACGTGCGAATGGAAGTGGAAACCCTTAAAACTGCATTTCCTATGGGGGTTTGTATGATTACGGAAGGCTGTTATCCGATTATTTTCAATGATTTATGGCGCTGTGTTGTTTCAACAGCTATTGGGGGAGCTATTGGAGGTGCGATGAGTATGTATTTAGCTGCAGCATCTCCAGTTCCGCATGGTGGCTTATTTGCAATGGTCACAATGACCAATCCATTCGCTTGGTTTGCTTCCTTGCTAGTAGGCTCATTGGCTACCGCCATTGTTTTATATGTACTGAAAAAGCCAGTATCATTAGACGATGTAAAAGAGCTGACAGAAGAGGATGAGCGAGAAATTGATATTAAAGAGTTGAAAATTACCTAATTGGAGGAAGCAAGAATGGCGATAGTATCGAATGCGTATAAAGAACGTGTAAAAGAAATCTTTCAAAAATCACAAATTGTTTTAACAGAGCAGGAGCTAGCAAGCATTGATTATGCTGAATTTGGATTAGACAATATTGAAGAAGAAGGATTAAATTTAATTTTATATGTAAACAACGATCGTTACTGTGCAAAGGAGATGGCGCTATTACCAAACCAGGCTTGCCCAGAGCATTGGCATCCTGATTTGGAAAATCGAGAAGGGAAGCAAGAGACCTTCCGGTGTCGTTGGGGAGAGGTATACCTGTATGTTGAATCAGATAAAGAGCTTGTGCCAGAGGAAATAAGTGTTTCGATTCCTGAAAAGAATAAGCCGTATTATACAGCAAGTAAAGAAATTCATTTAAAGGCTGGTGAGCAATATACGATTGCTCCGCGCACAAAACATTGGTTTAAAGCGGGAAAAGAAGGCGCTGTAATCAGCGAGTTTTCTTCACCAAGTTTTGATGAATTTGATTTGTTCACAAATCCACATGTAAAGAGAGACATTAGAGATAGATAATTTCTGAATTGGGTGAAAACACCTTTACTAAGGTGTTTTCGAAACTTTATAAGACAAGGAGGGGACTCAGTGAAGAAAATTTTAAATCAACGAGAAACGATCATTTTTGATATGTTAAACGGCTTTATCAAAGCAGAAAGAGATCATATTGCTGTATCGAAAGAACATGATCGAGTATTGTATCGAAAAGAAAAGCAAGAAGGAAAAGTGGGCATTGTCCTTGGTGGCGGGAGTGGTCACGAACCATTGTTTTTTGGACTTTTAGGGAAAAACTTAGCCGATGCTGTGGCTGTAGGGAATGTGTTTGCCGCACCCACACCACAAACCGTTTTGGCAGCGATCCATGAAGCGAATCAAGGGTCAGGGGTCATCTGCCTGTTTGGAAACTATGCAGGCGACGTCCTGAATTTTGATTTGGCCAAGGAAATGGCAGATTCTGACGGGATTGCTGTAGTGAATGTGGCAATTAGTGATGATATAGCTTCTGCTCCAAAGGAATATGGGGCGGACCGTAGGGGAATAGCTGGCGATTTATTTGTAATAAAGGAAGTAGCTGCAGCAGCTGCTAAAGGATACTCATTAGAGCGGTGTCAACGAATTGCCGAAGAATGCAATCAGCGAACATATTCAATCGGCGTAGGGATTAAACCAGGTACAAATCCACTCAATGGAAAGCCAAGTTTTACATTGAACGCTGATGAAATTGAATTTGGTTTAGGGATCCATGGTGAACCTGGGATAGAAAAAATGCCTATTTTTTCAGCTGAAGAGCTCGTTAAACGGATGTATTCGCTTTTTGATGAAGAGATCACGGTTTATTCGGAAAAAGAAGTGATCGTCTGTGTAAATGGTTTAGGTTCAACGACTTTAATGGAGTTGTATATTATCACGAATGAGTTTATTGATCTTTTGGAAGACAATGAATTTCTAGTGTTAGATACGGTTGTTGGTAACTTTTGTACGACTCAGGAAATGGCTGGCTTTTCACTCACTGTTCAAATATTGACAGAAGAAATAAAAGAACTCTATCAAATGGAAGCGATGAGTCCCCATTACTTTCATAAGGAGAGCTATTAATGTGCAATCAGTTAACAATGGAGCAAGTTAAAGATATGCTGCTTCGTATTGCAGACGTATTGATTCAAAAAGAAGACGAGCTAGGAGAGATTGATCGACAGATAGGTGATGGCGATCATGGAGCCGGAATGGCTACTGGTGCCCGAGCGATTCAAAAAGAACTAGAAGAGCTGGAAATCACAAGTGTGAACCAAGTTTTTCAGAAATCAGGTACGGCGATGATGGAATCCATGGGTGGTGCTTCTGGTGTGCTGTTTAGTAGCTTATTTTTAGCCTTAGGAAAAATAAGGCCTGAAGCTTCTGAAATAGACGTGGCAAGCTTTTCCGAAGGAGTCCGTCAAGCTGTTAATGATATAAAAATAAGAGGCAGAGCCAGTCTCGGAGACAAAACAATGCTTGATGCGTTAGAGCCTGCAAGCGCGGCCTTGACAGAATATAAAAACGCGACTTTTGTAGAAGCTTTGGCAGCTGCCAAAAGTGCAGCACAACAGGGAGTGGAAAAGACCAAAGGTTATGTTGCTAAATTTGGGCGAGCTAAGTTTTTAGGAGAGCGTTCGCTTGGTTATCAAGACGCAGGCGCAACTTCTATCGCTATTATGATGGATGAAATGTATCAATTTGTAAGGGAGGAATTCAAATGAAAATAGGATTTGGGGCAGATCATAATGCTTTTCATTTTAAAGAAGAATTATTAGCCTACGTCAAAGAGTTAGGCTATGAAGTCGTTGACTTTGGTGCATATAGTGAAGAAGATATTGATTATCCTAATATTGCTTTTCAAGTATCGAAGGCCATTAAAGACAAAGTAATTGATCGAGGGATTTTGTGCTGTGGTACAGGAATTGGGATGGCGATTGCTGCGAATAAAGTTTCAGGAATTCGTGCAGCTCAAATTTTTGAGTCGTATGGCGCGCAGAGAGCTCAATTAAGCAACAATGCACAGATTATTACCTTTGGTGCATTTGTGCAAGGCATTGCCTCCGCAAAAGAACTTGCCAAAGAGTATTTAGCCAACGGCTTTCAATCAGGGACAGGTTCAGAACGGAAGATCAATCAGATCTGTCAATATGAGCAACAAACTCACGGTGAGTAAGATGGATAGAAAACCGGTCGTTGGGATCAGTTTAAAAATTTATATGAATACGGTAGCAAAGACACGAGCGTATGTACAGCAAGTGAAAGTGCTTTGCCAAGAGATATCGAAGTTAGAGGTTTTTATCTTTCCAAGTTTAGGCACGATACCTTGCGTTGCAGAGTTATTAAAGAATACTAATATCGGTTATGGAGCACAGAATATTGCCCCTGTCGCCAATGGAGCGTTTACAGGAGAGTATTCGATTGAATCTTTATTGGAATGTGGTGGCACTTTGGTGGAATTGGGTCATGCAGAGCGGCGAGCAAACTTTAATGAAACAGATGAAATGATTAACCAGAAGGCACGCTTGGTGCTTGAACACGGAATGACACCCGTTTTATGTATTGGAGAATCAATCGAGCAAAAAGAAAGCGTCAGAGATCATTTACGACAACAATTAGTATCCAACTTAACGGCAATTGATTCAGCAAAGCTTGAAAATGTCATTATAGCTTATGAACCAATTTGGTCGATTGGTCAGGCGGAAGCAGCAGCTCCAGAATATGTTCATAAGATTCATAAAATGATTCGACAATTGCTTTATGAATTGTATGGACAAAAGGTTTCAGAGAAAGTTCGCATCATCTATGGTGGTTCCGTGAGTAAAGTTAATGCGGGTGCTATTATAGCCGATGAAAATGTCGATGGTGTATTTGTTGGTCGATTTGGACATGAACCAGACAATTTCAAGGAAATTATTGAAGTCGTAGCAAGAAATAAACGAGCGAGTAAATAGTAGTAAATTTATAAGGTTCTAAAATAAACCAAGACATCCGCTCACTCTTCACAACGATGAGTAAACGGATGTCTGTTTTTATATGTGGAATTTATAGGCTGCTAAAGCGGCAATAGACAAGATGTCAATTTCTGTGAATGAAAATCAGAAAGATTGAAATAGCATCGGGGCAGCCAATCTGTTTAGGCACGTGTATAATAGAAGGAACGGATGATAACTTTTTGCAAAGAGGTCTTGTCGATGAATTCATTTTTTAAACGTGTGCGGCTTGCAGTTCGACTTCCGCAAAAACAGGCGGCGTTCCAACTGAACAAAGAACGGATCGGCGTCCCGTTTTTATATGTTGGTTTGCTGTCAGCCCTTGTCTGTATCCCATTGTCGATTGAGACATTTTTACAGTCAGAAGGAATTATTGCCGATTTGGCGTTGCCTATGTTTCTTGTCTATTTTGTGTTTGTGTATTTTCCGTTATTTACCCTTTCTGTTTACAGCCTTTTAGCGGCTGTGACAGCATTGGCCAGGGCGATCGCGCTAGCAGCTAAACGGAAATTAACATTTTTAATGCTTTATAAAATTGCTTGCTTTGCGGCAACGTTGCCGATCCTTGGTTACGGTGCTTGCTTGCTCGTAAATGAGGCATTGGCTGAAACCTGGGTTGGAATCAGCATCGTGTTTATACTAGTGCTTTTGATCCGGCTCCTGTTCCATTATCCACAGGCGAATAAAAGCAAGTTACATAAACAAACGAAATAAAAGCGTGTGAGCGGTAAAAAACTAACGTAAGTGAGGTGAAGAGTGATCGAACGTAAGCCAATGATTCTCGTACTGATTGGATTCATAGGGGTTGTCCTATTTGCCGTAGGTATTTTCTTTAGTTCTAACAGTGTGGGAGCAATTATAGGGATAACAGGAGCATTCTCTCTTTCGTATAGTGCGTACAAACTAACTTCAGGATTAATGAAGAATAAAGTATAAAAAGGAAGGCACATGATCAAATTGACTATATTCCTGATCATGTATTAGAGCAATTATTTCAAAATATTGACACTTTACATCCCGATGTCCAACCGGTAGTATGGATTGTTTTTAAGACAGGGTTTCGTATCTCAGATGTATTAGGCTTAAAGCAAGATTGTTTAGCAAAGTTAAACGGGAAATATCAAATAGTGACCGATATCGAAAAACCTTTGTCAGAGGACATTCTTGCAAGATTGAATGGGAACTGCCCCTATGCAGAGAAGCCTTCTTGCTTAACTTGTAATGGTGGTAAACCATGGAAAGATTTAGCTGTGGGTTTATCAGAAATGGACGCTGCTAAATACGAGATCCATATACAGTCGACATCTAAAATGATTGAAGTTGCCCGGCAATATGGTCGGGAAGAGATCCTAGAGAAAAATCAAAAAAATCTTGAAAGATCACAAGACATATACAACACGATTAAACATGGTTGGACGATTAGAACGGGTAAAACGAAAGCAAGGTATTACAAATGACTGAATATGACCGTAAAGAGCATTTAAAACGGCTTCATGAGGAAAGAAAAGACAACACTCGTAAAAAAATTGATAATGCGATTCAAAAGCTCATACGAGCCAATAGTAACATTAACTTTAATAGTGTTGCGGAAGAAGCAGGAATTAGCAAAGCTACCTTATATAACAATCCAGAAATTAGAAAGCGAATCGAATCGCTACGGGAGCAGTTAAAATTTGCTTATGCAGAGGTTTATAAAAAAATCTAATGGTACTCCGCTCCCTACATGTTAAACAGTCGGGCCATTATCTTGATTAACAGGCAAATTCCTTCTACAGCTAACGGAGCAGTTTAGTTAAACATCAATATTATTAAATAGAGGATTTTTAGCTTTCGTAAAGAGAGAGTACATAAATAAGTAGTGAGGGGATGAAGAAAATTTGGAAGCAAGTAACCTTATCATTCAGATAAAGCCTTGGGAAGATAATGACCTTGATTTACTTTTTCGTATAAACGCTCCAGAAATGATGCAGCATCTTGGCGGTCCAGAGAGTAAAGAACAGATTTTGAAACGACATAAACGATATCTTGAGCTTGGTAATAAAGGACGTATGTACAGCATTATATTGTTACCAGAATTAGAACCAGTGGGCTCTGTAGGTTATTGGCAAACTACTTGGAATAATGAAAGTGTATATGAAACTGGATGGAGCATTCTACCCTCTTATCAAGGGAAAGGAATAGCTACAAAAGCAGTAAAGTTAGCAATAGAAGAAGCATCTCGTGAGAACAAATATGAATACATTCACGCATTCCCATCGATTGATAATCCTGCTTCTAATGCAATTTGTCGGAAGCTTGACTTTCAGTTTATCTCTGAATGCGAATTCGAATATCCTCCAGGAAGCTTTATGCGGTGCAATAATTGGCGTTATAACTTAATTGGGCAATAGCTGATTTTTCAGTTCATAATTTTTTAAAATTGTGAAGAAATGTACTTAAGCTAAACGGGTGCAATAATTCAAGAAGGGTGTTTTTACACATCCCCCGAAAAGGGGAATAAGGAGTGCTCCACTAAAATCTCCCCAAAGTACTCCTTGCATATTGTTTACTCTGTTTCAGATATCAATTTTGACTGAGCCAATTCGTGAATAATTACATCGAAAGGGTGGTACCTTTACTATCCAAATATTTATCTGTAACGGCAATCGATGTCTGAAGCCCTGTAGCGAATAAAAGCAAGTTACATAAACAAACGAAATTAAAGCTTACAAAACGTTGGCTGTGTTTGTATAGACACATCCTACAAATAAGAACAGGTTTTATCGGATCATTGAATGATCATCTTGTTATCCTTAAAAGCGAAAGGAGGTCTTTCAAATGGATTTGCTTGAAAAGATGAACGCAGTAGTAAGCTATGTCGAAAACCATCTAGATGAAGAGATCAATTATGGAGAGGTTGCAAAGATCGCTTGCTTTTCTGAACATCATTTCAAACGAATGTTTTCGTTCATAGCAGGTATATCTTTGTCGGAATATGTTCGTAGAAGACGTTTGACCTTAGCTGCTTTTGATTTAAAAAATAGTGACATGAGGGTGATTGATGTAGCCATGAAGTATGGGTACAAATCGCCGGATTCATTTTCAAGGGCATTTCAAACGCTACACGAAGTAACTCCTAATACAGTCAAAAATTCTGACGTCTCATTAAAAGCTTATCCTCGGATGACCTTCCAAATAGCTATTAAGGGAGATGTTGAAATGAATTACAGATTTGTTGAGAAAGAAGCTTTTACTGTTGTGGGAAAAAAAGAAACGGTAGCGTCTAGTGGGACCGAATTCAATCCAAAATTGTGGGAGCACCTCGAAGAGATCGAAGAAAAAATTAAGCCATTCGATAATACCTCGTTTTCGGGTATATTACATGTTTCACTGACAAATGAGAATGGCGACGTCGATTACTATGTTGCTACAGCCACTACCAAGCCTTTTCCCAAAGAACTTGAGCAGTTGGAGATATCTCCACAAACGTGGGCGGTATTTCAAGTCGCAGGAGAAATGCCAACCGCATTATTAAAGACATGGGAGCGCGTGTATACAGAGTGGTTCCCTACCTCGGGTTATGAATTAACTAAAGCTCCTGAATTTGTTAAAGGAAACGATACAAAGACAGAAATTTGGGTTCCTGTTAGAAAAAAGAAGTAGGTAGAGTGGGTCTTTGTTTAGCTTATTTAGCAATTGCAATTGTTTAAGATCACAGTTATAAAAGCCCAATTGACATCTGTTGAAAAACGAAGCCGTTTTAATCAAACTTTTTTCAAAGCTCCACCGGTTGAATTTACAACAGGGTTTTCTTTTCCTAAAAAAAAAGGTATACTGATCATAAGAAATGAGTAAAGTAAAAAGACTGAAGGTGCCATCACACCTTCAGTCAAATAATAGCTCGGTTCCCTGCAAGGGGGATCGGCCGATGGAGGAATAATCCACCTGAGCCACTAACTCAAGGGTGGATTATTTTTTATGGTTGTGAAATGACAGCAATGCAACGATCAGTAGCCCGAACGTCAACATAAGGGAAATTCCTTCAAATACTGTCATACAGCAACACCCCCTTTCGTGGGAGTGTGCCGACCACCCTTGAGTAAACCGTTATGCTATTATTCTCAAATTATAGCACGTTTTGCCATTAGTCTCTATTGTTCATAGATTCTTTTAGATACTGTCAGTTAAACATGTTGCATTGAATGGGGTTACCTTTACTATCCAAGTTTCTATCTGTAACGGCAATCGATGTCTGAAGCCCCAAAGCGAACAAAAAAAGAAGCTCACACAGCAAGTGTTGTGAGCTTCTTTTTGATCTTACAGATAAGGAGCCAAAAAGGCGCCAGTAAATGAGCCTTTTTCCTCCGCAATGTCTTGTGGCTTTCCTGTTGCGACGACTTTCCCGCCAGCGTCTCCTCCGCCAGGCCCCATATCAATCACCCAGTCGGATGCGGCAATCAATTCTGTTGTATGTTCGACAACGACGACGGTATTGCCTGCGTCAACGAGCTTTCCAAGTAAAACGAACAAGTTTTCAATATCAGAAGGGTGCAAGCCCGTTGTCGGTTCGTCGAGCAAATAGAGAGTATGGCCTGCCGTATGTCTGGCTAGTTCTTTTGCCAGCTTCAACCGCTGTGCTTCGCCGCCGGAAAGCGTTGTAACTGGCTGGCCCCATTGCAAGTAGCCAAGGCCGACTTCACAAAGGAGCTGGAGCAGCGAAGTTAGTTTTTTTTGGCTGTCAAATAGCGCCAAACTCTCTTCGATCCGTAAGTTTAGCATGTCCGCAATGGTATAGCCGCTAAATGTTACGGCAAGTACGTCCTCTTTAAACCGTTTGCCGTGGCAAACGGGGCATTCTACTTGCACGTGGGAAAGGAAATGCATGTCAACGGCGACTTGGCCAAGTCCTTCGCAACGGTCGCAGCGTCCGCCTGGCGTATTAAATGAAAAGCTTTTTGCGCTTAATCCACGTTCTTTTGCGGCGGGCAATGCAGCAAATAGTTTTCGCAGATAGGCGAACAAGTCCATGTATGTTGCTACGTTTGAACGCTGCATCCGGGAAAGGGGCGCTTGGTCGACGCGAATGATCGCATCAACGTGTTCAAGTCCGCTAATATGTTGGCAGCCTTCAAAATGAGACGGCGTCGCCTCGGCAAGGACATCGAAAACAAGCGACGATTTGCCTGACCCTGAAACGCCTGTGACAGCGGTTAATGTTTGCAATGGAAAAGAGGCGGTGACGTCTTTTAAGTTGTGCTTGTTGGCTTTGTGAATGGTGATTGTTTTCCCATTTCCTGGCCGCTTTGCCCCTTGCAGGCGGCGCTCATGTTTTAAATAGGTCCCTGTAATGGAAGCCGGTTGATTCATTAGCTCGACTAATGTTCCTTGGCCGACGATTTCTCCGCCAAATCGCCCTGCGGCCGGGCCCACGTCAATGACGTGATCCGCTTCAGCAATGACACGTGGATCATGTTCAATAACGAGTACGGTATTGCCTAAGTTGCAGAGCTGCTTCATAATGTCGACCAGCCCATCAGTGTCTTTAGGGTGGAGTCCGGCTGTAGGCTCGTCCAGCAAATACAAGACGCCTGTGAGACCCGAGCCTAGGATTGAGGCAAGGCGAAGCCGTTGAGCTTCTCCGCCTGAAAGTGTAACTGAATTGCGGTCGAGAGACAAATAGCCAAGGCCGACGCGGATCACACGCTCAACTTTGACAGACAAGTCATGGAGAACGGTATGAAGCAACGAGTCATCAGCTTGTTTGTAAAAACGTTGCACGTCGCCAATCCATTGGTGTAGATCATGAATGGAGCTTTTGCAAATGCTAGGCAATGTTCGGCTGCAGACGGTGACTTCCCTTGTTTCCTTTTTTAAGCGCTCGCCTTTGCAGCTTCGGCACTCTTGTAGGATAAAGTAGGCAGCCTCGCCAGATTGCCCGTTCTTTTCTTGGTAGCGGCGCCACATGCCAGTCAGAACACCCTCGAATTTTCCTTTGCTTACGGTTTTAGGTGGTTTTGTATGTGGGAAATGGCGTGCAAACGTGTCGCTTTCTACGCCGTAGAAAAGCAAGTCGAGTTCAGCTTCGCTATATGCGTTGAGCGCTTTATTTCCGCGGATGTCGAGGCCATAATAGCCCCCCGCTGCTTCAAGGATAGCTGTGTAATATTGCCGGACACTATCGTACCAGAAGGTGACAGCGCCTTCTTCAAGGCTTTTGTCCATCTGGAAGACGGCATCTTTGTTGATGTCTGTCACCGTGCCGAGGCCGCTGCATGAAGGGCAGGCGCCGCTTGGTGTATTAAATGAAAACGCTGCTTTTGTTAACGGTTCATGGACACGGGCACAGGCAGGGCAATGGATTGCCTCTTGCTCGTCGACAGGCGGAGGGATCAGTGTTTGACAGTTTAGGCACCGTCTTTCGCCTTTCTTTTGGAAGATGAGACGTAAATACGTATACATGTCCGTCACCGTGCCAACTGTTGAACGAGGATTGCGGTTGGTGCGGTGCTGGTTAACGGCGATGGACGGGGACAGGCCATCGATTGAATCAACATCTGGTTTTTCAAGCGACTCTCCTGATTCTCCGTTTGATTCCATATATTGGCGTTGGCATTCTCGTTGCAACAAATCAAGTGCCAGTGTCGATTTGCCTGATCCAGAGGGGCCAGTGACAACGACAAACTGATGCTTTGGAACATCAAGTGACACGTTCTTTAAGTTATTTTCCCGTGCGCCGCGAATGCGGATCATATCCTTCATGCAAAAACCTCCTTAAATGGTGTGCTCTTTTAGAGGGAGCAAGTTTTATTCTATAACAGTCATGCAAGTGATAATGTTTGAAGAAAGTTTCTCCTATGCGAAGCGATTTGCTGTAAAAAACATTAGGGTAGCACTTTAAGGATTTGTAAGAAGGTTTGCGAGAACGCTGGCCAATTGGTATAGTAAAAACACGAATTTGCAAGGAGGGCGTCAATGAAGCATTACCGGCCAATTGATATTGCGCGTGAACTGAACATTAGCACGAGTGCACTCCGCCATTATGAGTCTTGGGGAATAATTCCACCGCCAGAACGGGCGGCCAATCAGTACCGCCTTTATACGAATGAACATCTCGCTTATTTCCGGTGTCTTCGCGCTATGATTCCTGGTTTTGGTTTTCCGTTGACAGCAAAAGTGCTCTGTGCCGTCCAGGACGGAGACGTGGACAAGGCTTTTTGGCTTGTTAGCGGAGAACAGGCACAGCTTTACAACGAAAAAACGATTGCTGAACAAACGCTTGCCTTGCTCCGCAATCCAGATTTATCGCCAATCGAAGGGAAGAAGTTAAAAAGCCATATGACGATAGGCGAGGCTGCGACACTGACAGAAGTCCCTCCTTCGGCTATCCGCCATTGGGAAAAAGAAGGGCTGATCCATCCAGACCGTCATCCCGAAAATGGCTATCGATTGTTCACTCCCATGCATATCCGCCAAATTTTATTGATTCGTACGATGCGCCGGACCGTCTATTTTCTTGAGAACATAAAAGAAGTGGTTCACGCCCTTGAACATCACAGCATGGAAGAAGCGCAGAAAATGACAGAACAGGCATTGTCTACACTCCACCAACGCAACCGAGACCAATTTTGGGGCATTCAAAAACTAATGGCGCTCTGCCATGAAGTCGGACTCATTAAAGAAGAGTGGAAAAATTTTTATTTTTAGTGTGCGTCGGAAGCCTAGTGTTAAAGGGCTTCACGACTGGCGAATCGAGGAATGTAGATGTTGGAAAAGGAGAAGGCTTGTCGCCTAATGGAATGGTGTTCTATTAATATCGAATTGCTTAAAAAAGCAGGGGAGAGCGATTGGCCGAAACGGTAAGGCCAACTCTCTCCCTGAATCATTACCCTTTTGTCCCTGAAATCACGACACCTTGGATAAAGTATTTTTGCGCCAAGAAGAACAAAACGAGCGGCGGTATGACGGCCATCACTGAGGCGGCCATCAAAAGCTGCCATGGTGTTGCTGCATAAGCAGCGGTGAAATTGGCGAGCCCTAATGAAAGCGGATACAAATCTTGCGTGTTCAAATAAATGAGCGGTCCGATCAAGTCATTCCAGCGAAACATAAATTCAAGAATGGCAGCCGTAGCCATTGCCGGAAACGACAGCGGCAAAATGATGCGGAAAAAAATCGTAAAGTAGCCGCCGCCGTCGATAGTGACAGCTTCATCTAGTTCTTTTGGCAATCCCATATAAAACTGGCGCAACAAAAAGATTAAAAAAGCGCTGCCGGCTAGCATTGGAACGGTTAATGGCAAGTAAGAGTCGACCCAGCCAATTTTATTGAACAGCAAGTATTGTGGAATCATCGTCACTTGTGGCGGCAGCATCATCGTGCTCAGCACGATGGCAAATAAAAATGTTTTTCCTCTTGCACGGAAGCGGGCAAAGCCAAAAGCAATGAAGGCAGAGAAGAACACAGTGCCGCAAACGGTGACGATTGTGTACCACGTTGTATTCCATAAATAGGTGCCAAAAGGGTGGTTTTGAAACACTTCGATGTAATTGCTCCAATTCCAGTTATTCGGCAGCAATGACAGTGGCTCTGAAACAATTTGTTCCAGCGATTTCAGCGACGTAAACACCATCCATAATACGGGGAACAAAAAGAAAGCAAGGCCAAGGGCTAATGCAGCGTAAGTGAAGACTTTACCGGCGGTGGACAGCTCCCCAGGCGCGTAATTGGTTTTGCGAAAGATTCCTTTCATCAAAAAGCCTCCTTTCCTTACTTGTCATATTCATAGTGGACCGATTTTCTTGACACATAGAGGGACAAGAACGTCAACGCGAAAATGATTAAAAACAAAATCCATGCTTGTGCAGACGCGTAGCCGATACGATTTTGGAAAAAGGCGGTTTCAAACAGATAGTAGACGTAAAAGTAAGACATCCAGTCGGGGCCGCCATCTGTGATGACGTAAGCTTGAGTGAAAATTTGAAAGGAAGAAATGAGCGCGATGATGCCGTTAAAAAGAATCACAGGCGATATGAGCGGCACAGTGATATTGCGGAACCGCCGCCATGCTCCGGCCCCGTCAATGGCCGCCGCTTCGTACAATTCTTTTGGCAGTTGTTGAAGGCTCGCTAGAAAAATAATCATGGTACTGCCGACTGCTGTCAGCTGCATGAGCACGAAGGAAGGAATGACGGTATAAGGGTCGGTAAACCAGCCAGGCCCTTGAATGCCGAATAGTTCATAGAGAATGGAATTGACGATGCCAAATTGCGGGTTTAAAATCCACATCCATAAAAAAGCGACGGAGACGCCAGAAATAATCGAAGGGGCATAAAAAAATGTGCGGAAAAATGCTTGCCCCTTTATTTTCATGTTTAGAAGCATCGCCAGTCCCAGTCCGACGATCATCGTAAATGGAATGGCGAGCGCTGCGTAAGCGAATGTCACAAACAGCGATCGGTAAAAGAGCGGGTCGGAAAAAAGGTTGATAAAGTTTTGCAAGCCGACAAAAGTGGCTGTGTCCATGATGGCATAATCGGTAAAACTAAAGTACAGCGATGCAAGAATAGGCCCGCCAATAAAAAGTAAAAAGCCGACGAGCCAAGGGGAAATAAACAGCCAAAAATACTTTTCTTCACGCCGTGCCCCAATCGATACGGTTTTGTTTGCTGACTTTGACAACGCTCTTGGATAAGTTGGTTGTGCCACGATCATCCCTCCTTAATAAGTTAGCGCCTTTAAATTGTTCTGAAGCTCTTCAAGTCCTTCCTCTACGCCTTTGCGCCGGTCGTAAATAGCATTAACGGTCATGTTTTGGTGCTTCATGATAGGCGCAAAATTAGAAATTAAGTGGTTGTCTGTCGGGCGCCCGTATTTGAGTGCGCCTTCATCTGCTTTGCGCAAATCATCCACTGAAATGCCTGTTCGCTCGGAAATCAGTTCATACCAAAGTTCTTTCAACTCGCTATGAGCGGGGCTTTCTAACGTCATTTCGACCATCCATTTGGCAGCTTTGTCTGGGTCCATTAAAAATTTGAGGAATTCCCATGCTTCCTCTGGATGCTTACTGCCTTCGCCAATCGACCACGGATCGACGTAAAGGGGAATTTGCCGGTCTTCGTTCGTATAAGGATAAGCTGCAAGCCCCCAGTTTAAGTCAGTATTGGCGTATTGGCGTGTCCCCCAACCGCCTTTCATGACCATGCCGACGCGCCCGCTTAAAAATGGGTCACTTAGTTGCGCAAGCGCGGCCACCTCGCTTTGCGGCGGCATCACTTCGTGTTCGTTAATCAAATCGTACCGTGCTTGGATGGCTTCGTAATTGCGCGGGTTTGTTGTCACAGTCGGCTCGACTAGTTCTCCTGTTTCATAGGTTTCCTGAGCGAATAAGTCGCCGCCAAACATCCATGCATCCCGGTTAGGGGAATTGTCATTCAAAATCCCATAAACGCGCTGGGTCGGCGGCAGATCGTTGTTCGTAATCGCTTTTGCTGCTTCAATCATCGCCTCCCAGTCCCAGCTTTTATCTTCCCAATCCGTCGGCGGCGGTTCAATGCCAGCCGCATCAAACAAGTCACGATTGTAGTAAAGAAAAGAGCCCATCGATAGGATCGGTAGCCCAAAAGTCCCTTCCTCTGTCCGGTAAATATCCAACAATGTTTCGTCAATGCCTTCTACCACTTCTGGATCTTGCTCGATATAAGGCGTTAAATCTTTTAAAGCACCTAGCTTATGGTAACCACCAAAGCCAGAATCCGCCCAGTTTGGCGACCAAACGTCTGGAACATTGCCGCCAGCAATCATTGTTTGCAACTTTTGGTCAATTTCCCCTTGGGGAATCGTCTGTAAGCGGACTTTAATTCCAGGATGCTCTTTTTCAAACTCTTCAATGACCCGGTGCTCCCATTCAATTAAGTTTGGGTCGCTGCGGACAAGCCATGTTAGTTCGACTTCGTTTGTTGTCACTGTCTCTTCATTCGCACAGCTTCCAGTGGCCAGCAACGGCAGCAGCAACGGCACAATAAGCAGCGGTTTAACCGATCTTTTCATGAAAGTCCCTCCTTAGTTAATTGTAAACGCTTACAATGCTGTGTAAATGGTTCGCTTTCCTTTTGCTAAATCCTTCCTTGTTGCTACACAATCCTTAAACGGATGACTTCATTATTTATATGCGTCGAGGTTGTCTGTTGATGTTAAATAAACAAGTTCAGACATCGTTTCATTTGGCTGAATCGCTTTTTTGCTGAGGGAATGAATGATATACTATTTTGAAACATCTGTGAATGCGAGGCGCCGCCGCAAATGAGGGAGTGAGAGCATATGCGAGGACAACACCTGCAATTTTATCCTTTAAGCGAAGGAGCGTTGACGGTATCGTTTGCCACTGGCATTCATGATACAACCAATACGCAGATTAGGCAGTTGATGAACGATTTGGACAAGCGTCGTTTTCCTGGCTATATTGAAGCAGTCCCAAGTTATACGGGAGTAACAATATTTTTTGACCCTGCCCACGTTGCTGGCGCAGCCATGAAAGGGAGCAGCATTTGTGAAAAAGTGGAATGTTTGCTAAGGGAACGGATTGGTGCTTTAGGGGAAAGCGAACAAGCTTCAACTGGAAAGACGATTGCCATCCCAGTATGCTATGGCGGCGACTATGGGCCAGATTTAGCGGCGGTTGCCGCCCATAATCATTTAAGCGTCGAGGATGTCATCAACAGGCATTGTGCTGGCGACTATCTCGTTTATATGATCGGGTTTGCCCCTGGTTTTCCGTTTCTCGGTGGGATGGACCCGGCCATTTCCGCGCCAAGACGAAAACAGCCGCGAGCCGTGATTCCTGCTGGAACGGTCGGCATTGCCGGTGGCCAGACCGGTGTCTACCCACTAGAAACGCCTGGCGGGTGGCAGCTTATTGGCAGAACGCCGCTTGTATTATTCGACCCTGAGCGCAAACAACCAAGCTTGCTTGCCCCAGGAGATCGCGTCCGGTTTGAGGCGATTTCAGCGAAAACATATGAGCACATGAAAGAGGCGGGACGATGAGCATTTCGATTTTAAAAGGGGGACTGTTGACGACGGTCCAAGATCTTGGCCGCAAAGGTTATCTCCATCAAGGGGTGGTTGAAGGCGGGGCAATGGACAGGCTAGCTCTTCGCAGTGCCAATCTTGCAGTTGGAAATGAAGAAGGCGCGGCTTGCTTAGAAATGACACTTCTCGGCCCTGCGATTCTATTTAAACAAGCGAGTCTCATTTGTGTAGCGGGAAAAGGAATGACCCCCTACATGGAAGGGAAACCATACCCGTTAGGAGCGGCCATTTCTGTCCCTGCCGGCCAAGAGCTTACTTTTAAAACGGCCAGGCAAGGGGCCAGGGCGTATTTAGCGATTGCCGGTGGAATTGATGTGCCTGCTGTTCTAGGAAGCCGGAGTACCTATTTACGCGCCAAGCTTGGTGGATTCGAAGGAAGAAAATTGGAAAAAGGCGATCTCCTTCCGATTGGAAAGGTTGCCGAGCACCTTGCCCCTTTACTAAAGAAAGCAGATAAGCAAGGTTGTCCCCTTGTTTCGAATTGGCATGTGAATGGGTCATTGAGCGATTCGGCAACTTTGAGTGAGACCGTTGTCCGGGCACTTCCTGGCAGCCATTTTTCAATGTTTACAAAAGAGAGCCAAACAAATGTGTTCGACATGTCCTTCACGATTCAAAACAACTCCGACCGAATGGGCTATCGCCTTCAGGGAGAAGCGCCGCTCTTACGTGAAACGAAGGAGGAGTTGTTGTCAGAAGCTGTCACGTTTGGGACCGTGCAAGTGCCACCTGATGGCGAGCCGATTGTACTAATGGCTGACCGGCAGTCAACAGGCGGTTATCCTCGAATGTTGCAAGTTGCTGCTGTTGATTTGCCCAAGCTTGCGCAAATGCGACCAGGGGATACATTTTCTTTTAAAAAAATAACTTTGGAGGAAGCGCAATATTTCTATTTGCAGCAGGAACTGGCGATGCAACAACGAAAGGTTGGAATCGCGCTAAAACAGGCGGAATGGCTTGCACAATAAAACAAGTGAATAAAATAATTGGTAAAGATGACAAACGGCGCTGGCGCCTCCTTGAGAAAGACGTTGTAAGTTGCTGCACATTCATTTGGCAAGTCATCACAAATTTAAATGAAAGGCCCGGTGTTTAAATGGAAAAACGATTATCTGAAAAGGAGCGCAGCCGGTTTTTGCGCGGCGCTATTTTCTTAATGGCTACTTCGGCAATCGGGCCTGCTTTTTTAACGCAGACTGCGAGCTTTACGGAAACATACCTTGCTAGTTTTGCATTTGCGATTTTATTGTCGCTCCTTATTGACATCGGTGTGCAAATGAATATTTGGCGCGTGATTTCGGTTTCAGGCAAGCGTGGACAAGAAATAGCAAACAACTTGTTGCCTGGGCTTGGTTATGTCATTGCCGGTTTAATTTTGTTCGGCGGTTTTGCTTTTAACATTGCCAATATTGGCGGTGCCGCTTTAGGGTTAAATGTTCTTTTTAACTTGCCTTTAAGTGTAGGCGGCCTCATTGCCGCGGCATTAACAATCGGGCTATTTTTAGTTAAGCGCTTTGGCCCGATTATGGACCGTGTCATGCAAATATGTGGTGTAGTGATGCTTGTCATGGTTGGTTTTGTTATGGTACGGACAAGCCCTCCTTATCAAGAAGCGCTTATAAAGGCATTTGTACCCGATGACGCTTTGGCGCTGCTATTGCCAATTGTGACGATTGTTGGCGGGACGGTCGGAGGCTATATTTCTTTTGCCGGCGGGCACCGCCTTATTGATGCCGGGATCACTGGAAAAGAAAACGTCCACTTTGTCGGCAGGGCAGCATCGCTTGGAATTGTCACGACAATCATCATGCGCACATTTTTGTTTCTCGCAGTGCTCGGCGTTGTGTCTGCAGGTTTTAGCCTCGATGCAAGCAATCCAGCGGCAACCGCGTTTTTGGTCGTTCTTGGCGACACGGGCTATTATATGTTCGGACTTGTTCTATTTGTTGCCGCCATTAGTTCTGTCATTGGCTGTGCGTACACAAGCATTTCATTTTTACGTTCATTCCATCCCCTTTTCTCTAAATATAATAGCGTGTTTATTGCCGGATTTATTGCAATCTCGGCTAGCATTTTTTTAACGATCGGTCAGCCGGTTACGTTATTGATCGTAGCTGGTGCCTTAAATGGATTGATTTTGCCAATCGTATTGACGACAATCTTAATTGCCTCTCGCAAAAAAGAAATTGTCGGCGACTATCATCATCCAACGCCATTATTGGTTTTCGGGGTGGTTACCGTACTTGTTACTGGAGTGGCAGGGTACATCGCATTAGAAGGCATCGCTACGTTATGGACTAGCTCATAAGGAGGAGACATTGATGAATGCCATTGATCTAAATAGCGACGTAGGCGAAAGTTACGGCGCCTACACGATAGGGAACGACGATAAAATCATGCCTTACATTTCATCAGCCAACATTGCGTGCGGATTTCATGCAGGCGATGCCCATGTGATGAAGGAAACGGTTTCACGTGCATTGGAACATAGTGTCGCGATTGGCGCACACCCAGGCCTTCCTGACATTGGCGGTTTTGGGCGTAGAAAAATCGATATTTCCCCACAAGAAGGGTATGAACTGGTCGTGTACCAGATTGGCGCTTTATGGGCGATTGCGAAAGCGCAAGGAGGCAAGCTCCATCATGTCAAACCACATGGCGCTTTATACAATATGGCTGCAGCTGACGAGGCACTAGCTGAGGCACTCGCCAACGCTGTTTACGATGTTGACCCAAATTTGGTCTTTTATGGACTTGCTGGAAGCGCCCTTATTGCTGCTGGGAAAAAAGTAGGGTTGAAAACAGCTAGCGAGGTGTTTGCGGATCGCACGTACCAAGCAGATGGCAGCCTAACATCAAGGCGTGTCCCGAACGCTCTAATAACCGATCCAAAAGAAGCGTCTGCACAAGTGTTGCGGATGATACAGGAAGGAAAAGTGCGGACTCAGCAAGGCACCGATGTAGAGATTGACGCACAAACCGTTTGTATTCATGGCGATGGCGCACATGCTGTCGCTTTTGCCGAGGAGCTTAAAGGAGAGCTTGAACGCCATGGCATTGCTGTCAAAGCAGGAAACAGCTAACGGCGAATAAGAGAACAGGCCAACATGAAGAGAAGGGCATGCCATTGGAAAGGCTGCTTTTTTCTTTTTACAGCATGCGGCTTCTTGTAAAAAATGAGCTGCACGGATTTAATAGAGGAACATCCCTCCAACTCCAAAAGTCAGTCAATGAAAATTTTACAGCGTCTGTAACAACTTCTTCGCCAAATCCAATGACAGGCGCATACGTACCTATCCTCTAAGGGGGCTCGTCTGCCGAGCCCCGACTTACATCGACCATTCATCAGAAATCGTTATTCCCCCTAAGGACAGCCCCCATTTGTTAAATCCATCCATCACGATAGGGGTCATGGCAGGTAATAAGGACTTTTCGAATTTAGCTACCGCGTCGCCAATGGCTTGTTATCCCCCTTTAGCACGCGTTTTTCAGTCGGACGGCATCAATTTTCTCAGGGAATAAATGGCTGTTGTCGTTAACAATGGTATTTCCTCAACGCCCTTTCTGGATGAAGTTTAAGAAAATACGCTTGTGTTTACCGAGAATGTTCGAGTATACTTAACAACAAAGCGTAATGATTACGATTTGCGGAGGTGGAAAATGGTGAAACCATTATCCTATAGAAGCCAAGTGAAGAACTTTCTAGATAAGCATATTCAGGAACAAAGGCGTTACAGATTTGTCGTTGATGATTGCTTACATATGATTGATAGTGCCTTTATCATCAATGAAATCATCGATGCCTCCGATGATGAAATTGACGTTCTTCATGAGGTGTTTGAGCAGTTGGAACCTAACGAAGAGTCCATCCATGATTATTTAGAATACATGGCTCAGCTTTATGTCAAAACAAATCGTTAAGTGGATGTATCGAAACCAAGATAAAAAGCACTTTGGAGGGAATTATGGTTCAACATAAACGAATCATTATTGTAGGCGCCGGACCATCTGGAATCGGCCTTGGGATTTTATTAGAAAAATTAGGTTTTGACTCGTATGTCATTTTGGAAGCTGATGTCATCGGCTCATCTTTTCTCCATTGGCCAGCCGAGATGAAACTCATTACGCCTTCTTTTACAGGCCAGGGGTTTGGTGCGCTCGATTTAAATGCGATTACCCCTGGAACGTCTCCTGCTTATTCGTTTCGAAAAGAGCATCTGACAGGCGAAGAGTACAGTGATTATTTAAACTTACTGGCTGATCATTTTCACTTAAATGTGGAAGAAGAACAGGCTGTTTTGAATGTGACGAAAGCCAATGGCATATTTACGTTACAAACTTCACAAGGCACATGGACGTGTGATGCATTAATTTGGGCAACGGGTGAATTCCATTTTCCGAATACAGACGGCATAAAAGGGGCCGAATACGGGCTAAGGAATGGTTTTATTGATTCTTATAAAGAATTAGAAAGAGGCAATCGTGTTGTAATTGGCGGTGGCGAAAGTGGCATGGATGCAGCCTACCATCTATCACAATCTGGCAGCCAGGTAACAGTTTTGTTAGAAGGGCGTTTAAAGGACTTTGCTGCCGATCCGAGCAGGACCATTTCTCCTTATACATTTGAGCGGATTCAGCAAGCAGTAGGCCAAGGGAGCGTTAAATTTGTAGAGAATGTAAAAGTCACAAAGATCGAACAGCAAGGTGGCCAATATGAGGTTTATCTGCGAGATGGGCAAGTTATCTCCACATCGCTGCAACCAATCCTTGCTACGGGCTTTCATTCAGGCGCCAAGCAAATGGAAACGTTCTTTGAATGGAAAGGAAATGGGAAGCCCCAATTAAGTGAGGAAGCAGATGAATCAACACTTGTTAACAATCTGTTTGTAGCGGGGCCAAGCGTCGAACACGACTCCGCTGTTTTTTGCTTTATTTATAAATTTAGGGCAAGGTTTGCTGTGATAATCAAACATTTGCTAACCAAGTGGGGAGAGCAAATAGACGACGATGTGATGTCCGAGTACAGAGACAATCAAATGCTGCTTGAAGATTTATCTTGTTGTGAGGTTGATTGTGAGTGCTAATCCAACTGACCGAACCCTTTTTCACATGAGATATCTGAGGCGAGAATGTCGTAAAGATATTGCTTAGACTGCTCTAATTTCCTTTGTGCTTCTTCGATTTCCTCAATTTTCGCTTTGAGTATCCGAGTATGCTCTTCCTTTGTAAATCCGTTCCGCTCAATCATCGACCTCACTTCACCAATGGAAAAGCCAACTGCTAAGAGCGTTTTGACGACTTGAAGGTGGTGGATGATTGTTTCATCATAATGGCGATAATTATTTTCGTCCCTGGTCACATAATGTTCCGGAACGATGCCCATTTTTTCGTAGTAACGGATGGTCGAGATGGGCAAATTTAACGTTTTGGCGACTTCGCTAATTTTCATGGTTCAATCCCCCTGCTTTTTTCTTGCTATGAAGTATACTTTATAGTTTAGGATTTTTGTAGTGAAGTGCTTAATGCTTCACTAAATCCAGGAAAAGTGGGGATATCCATGTCATCTACGTTAAAAAGCAACGACTTTATGCAAATTATCAAGGGGCGCCGTTCGATTCGGACGTATGACTCGACCTATAAAATACCAAAAGAGGAGCTCCTACGTATCATTGAGGATGCTGCATCCGCTCCATCTTCTGTGAACTTGCAGCCTTGGCGTTTGGTTGTAGTCGATAGTGATGAAGGCAAAGAAAAGCTTCGTCCGCTCGTTAAATTTAACACAAAGCAAAATGATACTTCATCGGCAATGTTGTTAGTGTTTGCGGACTTTAAGTCCCATGAAAATGCCGAGTACATTTTTAATAAAGCGGTGGATGAAGGGAAGATGCCAGCAGAAGTTCGCGACCAGCAATTGGCCGCAATTCAGTCCCTTTACCCAACATTACCGAAAGAACAGATCAACGATGTCATTAAAGTGGATAGTGGCTTGTTTGCGATGCAACTCATGCTCGTCGCAAGAGCATACGGATACGACACAAATCCGATTGGTGGCTTTGAGGCCGATCAATTAGCAGAGGCTTTTGCGTTAGATCCAGAACGTTACACGCCTGTGCTAATTCTTTCAATTGGAAAGGCGGCAGAACAAGGCTATGACTCTGTTCGTTTAAGTCCAGAGCAAATTACTTTTTGGAGATAGAGAAGGGTAGAGGATCCATACCTACACTTGTTTTCAAAGATAAACCACTGCTCGAAAGAAGCACTGTTCTTATGAACAGAGTGCTTCTTTTTTTATCTTATTGCTCCCGGAGATCCAGTAGATCTTGGTGATAGCCTCGGTTTGCTCTCATCTGCCTACATGTTATATTTAAGTAAGGAGAGTTAGTTAGGAAAGGGAGAGCAAAGTGTATAGCCAAACCGAAACGATTCCAACAGGAGGGCGGGCAAGAAACAGGCCAGCTGGAGGGAGCGAATGAACATTACAATTGCAGATATCGCCAAAATCGCAGGGGTAGCCAAAAGTACGGTATCACGCTATTTAAATGGTGGTTCGGTCAGCGATACGACAAGGCTTAAAATTGAACAAGTAATCAAGGAAACGGGGTACATTCCGAACTCATTTGCCCAAAGCTTAAAAGCAAAGAAGACAAGCATCATCGGTGCGATCGTCCCCCGGCTTGATTCATTCTCAGCTGCACAGACTGTTACGGGCATGGAAGAAGAGCTTAGAGAAAATGGCTACCAGATGCTCATCATTAACACAAACCAGGATTTATCCCGTGAAATAGAGGCCTTATATGACTTAGCAAGGCAAAAAATATCAGGGATCGTCCTATTGGCTACTCAAATTACCGATATTCATTTGGCGGCAATCAAGGAGATCGGGATTCCTGTCATTTTTCACGGCCAGCAGCATCCGAACGTCCACAGTATTATTTACAATGACTATGCAGCAGGGTACGAGATCGGTCGCTACATTTTGTCTAAAGGGCATAATCGTATCGCCTACTTAGGTGTGATGGAACAGGATGTAGCGGTAGGCGTCGAGCGGAAGCGCGGCTTCAAAAAAGCGCTGAGGGAGCAAAGCGGCGCCACGGCTCAGTTTTATGAGAGCGGCTTTAAGGTTGCGGCAGCAATAGAAGCGGCTTCACTTATTTTGGACGGTTCCAGGCAGCTTCCAACCGCGATTGTGTGCGCAACGGACAGTATTGCACTCGGCGTTATGAAGGCGGCACAGATGAAAGAACGGCGAATTCCAGAAGATCTTTCAGTAACGGGCATTGGTGGGTATGATGTGACGGAAGTGATACATCCAGGGCTCACGACGGTGAAATATCAATATGAGGCAGGTGGGCGTTTAGCCGCACGGCACATTATAAAACTTGTTCACGATGAGCGTGTCGACCTTCTTACAGTCCTGCAATGTGAATTAATAGAGCGTGAAAGCGTTGACAACAAGGGGGAACATCGATTATATTAAATGTGGAACCGGTTCCGAAGTAGGTGAAATAGGCTTTGGAGCTGTGTTCATTATTTTTTTATTTTATTGGAACCGGTTCCGAAAAAATCGAGAGAACAGATCAGCAAGGAGAAGAAGGATGGACAGAGAACAGAAATACCGCCGCCTAGAACAGGCTTCTCCTGAAGAAATCGCTGCTTTGCAAAAGCAGGTGAAGGAAAGCGAGTGGAGGCAAACATATCATATTCAGCCTGTTACCGGCTTGCTAAACGACCCTAACGGTTTTGCTTATTTTGCAGGAGAGTATCACCTTTTTTATCAGTGGTTTCCTCTTGGAACGTACCATGGGCTTAAGTACTGGTACCATACGGCTTCAAAAGACCTTGTCCATTGGCGCAATGTTGGGAAAGCGATCGCGCCTGATACGTCTTTTGACTCCCATGGCGTTTACTCAGGAAGTGGCATCGTTAAAGACTCACAATTGCATTTAATGTATACAGGGAATGCTAGGGACGAGAATTGGAACAGGCAAACGTCCCAGTGCATCGCTGTAATGGATGCAAATCGAGCCGTCTCAAAATGGGCGAAGCCTGTCATTGATCAAGTTCCAGCAGGATATACAGCCCATTTTCGTGATCCGAAAGTATGGAAGGACGACGATATGTATCGCTGCGTCATCGGCACTCAGCGGAATGACTTCACAGGCACCGCCGTCGTGTATGAGTCGCCTGATTTGTTGGAATGGCGATTCATTGGGGAGATGGGCACCAACCTGAATGATTTCGGCTATATGTGGGAATGCCCAGATTATTTCGAGCTGGACGGACAAGGTGTTTTCTTGTTTTGTCCCCAAGGCTTAGCCCCTGAAGGTGATCGCTTTTTGAACTTGTATCAGTCGGGCTACGTCACTGGCAAGCCTTTGAATCGAGAAACGCTTGTTTTTAGCCATGGCTGCTTTCATGAGCTGGATAGAGGGTTTGATTTTTATGCGCCACAAACGATGAAAGATAAGCAAGGGCGGAGAATGATGGTCGCTTGGATGGGGCAGCCGGAGAGTGGCTATCCAACAGACTCCCACGGTTGGGCACATTGTTTAACTTTGCCGAGAACATTGGAGTTACGCGACGGCAAATTGCTACAGAAGCCAGTAGTAGAACTACAGAAGCTGAGACAAAAGCGAAGCGACGTACAGGATACGTTAACGAATGAAGCAAAAACGTATGATGGCATTACCGGCGCCGCTTTTGAGATGGTCTGTACATTTGATCCAATCGAGGCCGAAGCCGTCGGAATTGAAATCCGCGCCAGTGAAAAAGAGCGTACCGTTATTACTTATAATACCGTTATGCAGAAGGTAACAATGGATCGTTCAATGGCTGGAGAAATAATCAACAGCAGCTACGGGGCGACTCGGTCCTGCAGGCTAGTGGCAGAACAGATTCAATTTCACTTGTTTGTCGACACCTCTTCAGTCGAATTGTTTATCAACGACGGCGAAGAAGTGTTTACAAGCCGGATTTTTCCACAGCCCGAAAGCAAGGGAATCCGTTTTTTCGTAAACAACGGCAATGCCCACTTAAAAGCTACCAAGTGGGATTTGACTCATGCGGGAAACGATATAGAAGGGAATGAATGATATGGGAGTAGACAATCGGGAAATTGCCAAGCAGGTCATTGAAGCCGTCGGCGGCAGAGACAATATTGCTTCCTTTGCCCATTGTGCGACACGGCTTCGCATTATGGTCCACGATCAACAGAAGATCGACGAGAAAAAAGTAGAAAATATCGCCAAAGTGAAAGGCGCGTTTTTCCACTCTGGCCAGTACCAGATTATTTTTGGAACCGGCACTGTCAACCAAGTCTTTGAAGCGATTGAGAGCTTAGGCGTAGAAGGCACAAGCAAAGACCAACTAAAAGCAGAAGCAAAAAAGACGGGCAATGTATTTCAACGAGCGATCCGCACTTTTGGCGATGTATTTGTACCGATTATTCCAGTGTTGGTGGCAACAGGATTGTTCATGGGCCTCCGCGGCCTGCTCACACAAGAAACGGTGCTAGCTTGGTTTGGCATGACGCCTGCCGATATTTCGGCCAATTTTCTCATGTTCACAGAAATATTAACAGACACGGCGTTTGCATTTTTGCCTGCCTTGGTAGCCTGGTCGGCGTTTAGAGTTTTTGGAGGCAGTCCGGTGCTCGGTATTGTTCTTGGATTGATGCTCGTAAACCCGGCACTACCGAATGCCTACAGTGTTGCCAACGGCTCCGAAGAAGCGCTTGTTATGTTTGGCTTCATACCTGTGGTCGGCTATCAAGGTTCGGTTTTGCCTGCATTCTTCATCGGGCTTATTGGCGCAAAGTTTGAGCGCTTTTTGAGAAAGCGGATTCCTGAAGCAATCGACTTGATCGTAACACCGTTTTTAACATTGCTGGTCATGATTACACTCGGTCTGTTTGCCATTGGCCCGATTTTTCATTCGTTTGAAGAAGTCGTCCTAAATGCGACAACCTATTTGCTGGGTCTGCCGTTCGGGATCGCTGGGCTCCTAATCGGTTTCTTTAATCAAATTATTGTCGTTACAGGTGTTCATCATATCTTTAACTTTTTGGAAATCCAACTTCTCGAACAAACGGGAAGCAATCCATTCAACGCGATCGTCACAGCCGCAATAGCGGCACAAGGCGCAGCCTGTCTTGCCGTCGGCCTGAAAACGAAAAACAACAAATTAAAGGCACTCTCCTTGCCTTCTTCGTTCTCGGCCTTTCTCGGCATCACAGAGCCAGCTATATTCGGCGTAAATTTGCGGTATGTAAAGCCGTTCGTCATGGGCTTAATCGGCGGAGGCGTTGGGGGCTTTATGGCTTCAATATTTCAGCTAAGTGCAACGGGGATGGCAATCACAGTCATTCCAGGCACGCTATTATATTTAAATAGCCAGCTTCCACTCTATATTTTGTGCAACGTAACAGCGAGCGTCATTGCCTTCGTGCTCACTTGGCTGTTTGGCTTTAACGATAAGATGCTGAGCGACAGATAATAAACGGTTGGGCTTGGCTAAACAAAACGGATTGCGGATGCAATCCGTTTTACGCTTTTTACATAGCGGTGAAGCAATAATGAAGCTAAAAAAGCTATGGAAAAGGAGGCTGTATCCGTATATGCTAAAATGAAAGAAACTGGAGGTGTCGTTTTTTGCTAGAGTTGTCCATTCATGAACCAGTGAGATTGCGCAAGGTGTGCCATGCGTTGTCGACGGATGTCCGCGTCCGCATGGTTGAACTACTAAGCAAGGAAACGTATAGTGTGCATGAGTTAGCCACCCTCATCGGCGTCCCTATTTCTACAGCGGCGTCAAACGTAAATGTGCTACAAGAGGCAGGGCTCATTTTAACCGAACTACGCCCAGCTAGCCGCGGTGCCATGAAAGTGTGTACACGCAACTTTGATGACATCCATATCGCCTTAAATGATGGTAGTCATAGGACTGAAAAGCGCACATACGAAATCAATATGCCAATCGGGCACTATGTTGACTTTTCTGTTACGCCGACATGCGGCATGGCAAACAGCGATGGCGTCGTTTTAAATGAAGACGATCCTGTCCAATTTTACCATCCAGACCGTTCAACTGCACAAATGATATGGACGAGGACTGGCTTTTTTGAGTATAAATTTCCGTTCGCCCTAAAACCAAAACAGAAAATAGCCAGTTTGCTTTTTTCCTGTGAGTTGTGTTCAGAAGCGCCTAACTATGATCATGACTGGCCGTCTGACATTACCGTTTGGATAAATGGCGTTGATATTGGCACATGGACAAGCCCAGGAGACTTTGGCGACCGTCCAGGCAAGCAGAATCCGCCAACTTGGTTTCACAATACGAGAACACAATATGGCGCCCTTAAAACGTGGACGGTGACGAAAAAGCAAGCGCTGCTTGACCACTTGCCTGTTAATCCAGTCACGATTGCCGATTTGCAACTAGAGGATCATCCTTGCATTACGGTTCGTATCGGTATTAAGGAAAATGCGCTCCATAAAGGCGGAATCAATTTATTTGGAAAAGAATTTGGCGATCATCCCCAAGACTTGAAATTAGTCATTGAATTTGACGAGTAGAGGCGGGACAAAATTAGCCAAGAAATGAATAGAAGTACGCTCGTCTGATGAGCGTACTTCTTTTTTCTAGTTTAACTGAGGTTATGACCTAGTCTTTCTGTTGATTCTCTTAAGGATTGTTAGACCAAAGCCCGGCATGCTTTAGAACGACACGAGGATGAAGCTTGAGTTGAGCGACCATGAAGTCTGCTAAATCCTCTGGTTGCATCACTTTATCGGGATTGCCATCCGTTAAGTTCAAATCCTTCGCCATATCTGTCGCTACTGTACTTGGTGTGAGAGTGGTCACACGAATATTTTTTTTGCGAACTTCCATCATTAATGATTCACTAAGGCCAATCACTGCTGCTTTAGAGGCTGTATAGGCACTCGTAACCGGCGCACCTTTTTGACCTGCAGTGGAGGAAATGTTAATGATGTCACCTGAATTTCGCTCGATCATTTCAGGTAATACTGCACGCGTTGTGTAATATACCCCTTTCACATTCACATCGATAATATCGGTCCATTCTTCTGGAGTTAAATCCATAAATCCGCCAAACTTTGAAATACCCGCGTTGTTTACGAGGATATCGATGGCCCCAAGCTCCTCACGAATCGCTGCCACTGCTGCAGAAATAGAAGTTAAATTGGCAACATCTGCGGTTGCGAGCGCTGTTTTCACCTCGTATTGTGCCAAATCCTTTTGAGCCTTCTGAAGGTTTTCTAGCGTACGGCCAACAAGACCAACATGGACTCCTTCTTTCGCAAAAGCCTCGGCTGCAGCACGGCCAATTCCACGTCCAGCTCCTGTAATAAGCGCCACTTTTCCTTTGATTGATTGCATTCTGCCACTTCCTTTTTTAATATGGTCAATCTGTATTTTATCGAAAAGCAAAGTCGGATGCGAGCTATCCGTTTTTCGAATGGGCGATAAACCTCCAAAATCATACGGAAGCCGCCCATCAGGGCGGCTTCAGCCTGTCGACAAAGTCTCGGTTTTCCCGAGACAGTCGACAGGCTTTTTTGTACAATAAAAAAGAGAAAAAGGGTACGGGGTGAGAGGAAACATGTTGTCCAAACAGCTGGAAGATAAACGGATGCAGATGGAGATGGTCTGGATTGAAAAGCTGGTGCCAGAGGATCATCTCGTTCGGAAGCTTGATGCGGCGATTGACTTTGATTTCATTTATGACCTTGTCGAAGATCTTTACTCAAAGGACAAGGGGCGGCCTAGTGTGGATCCCGTGGTGTTAGTTAAAATGGTATTGATCCAATACATTTTCGGCATTCGTTCGATGCGCCAAACGATCAAAGAGATTGAAACCAATGTGGCCTACCGTTGGTTTTTAGGATTTGGCTTTGAGGACAAGATTCCCCACTTTTCTACGTTTGGGAAAAATTATGCTCGTCGTTTTCGTGAGAGTGACGTGTTTGAACGAATCTTTTATCGCATTCTGAAAACAGCCATGGACAAAGGATTTGTGAATCCAGAAGTGGCTTTTATCGATTCGACCCCGATTAAAGCCAACGCCAATAAACGAAAGTATCGGAAGAAGGTCGTGCGTGCTGAGACGCGTGCGTATCAAAACCAACTAGAAGAAGAAATCAATGGGGAACGGGTGAAAAACGGAAAAAAGCCCCTGCCTCCCTCGAAAAAAGATCCTACGAGGGAGGTCAAGGAGAGCACCACAGATCCTGAGAGCGGTTATTACGTCAAAAGCGAGCGGGAAAAGATGTTTGCCTACAGTTTCCATACCGCTTGTGATGCCAATGGATTTGTTTTAGGTACGATCGTAAAACCGGCGAATGTCCACGACAGCCAAGTATTCCACGAACTGTTTGACCAATTGAAAGACAAGGTGTGCCGACCGAAGGTCGCCGCTGTGGATGCGGGCTATAAAACGCCTGCCATTGCCAAAAAACTTCAAGAAGAAGGCGTTCATCCGGTTATGCCGTATAAACGCCCGATGACCCCTAAAGGCTATATCCGAAAAAACGAGTTTGTCTATGATGAATACTACGATTGTTTTCTCTGCCCACAAAACCAGGTGCTTTCTTACCGAACGACGAATCGAGAGGGGTACCGGGAATATGTCTCCGACCCTCGAATTTGTGAGACGTGCCCGCTGCTCGCTCAATGTACAAAGAGCCAAAACCACCAAAAGCTCGTTCTTCGCCATATTTGGCAAGATGCTCTGGATGAGGCAGAACATCTGAGGCATACGGAACGGAACCGAGACATCTATGCCAAGCGAAAAGAAACGATTGAGCGTGTCTTTGCCGATCTGAAACAGAAGCATGGTCTGCGTTGGACCAACCTCAAAGGGTTGGAAAAAAATGCAATGCAGGCGATGCTTGTTTTTGCTGCGATGAACTTGAAAAAATTAGCCACCTGGAGTTGGAGGAGGAACACCCCTCCAACTCCAAAGTCTCCAATATCCATCCATCTCTTTATCATCAACAAAACGCCTTTGAGAATCATTTTCTCAAAGGCGTTTTGTCTACGGTCTGAAGCCGCCCATCAGGGCGGCTTTCTTCAACAAAAAATATTGACAACGAAGATAGGGAAGCGTATGATCTACCTAAACAAAAAAAATGTTTGTAAACATATTTTTTGAGATTAAATGCTGCGATTGTTTGAAAGCGCTTTATTTAACTGGAGATAAACACCCGAAAGGAGTGCTGGCAAATGGCATTAGCAAACAAAGCATTTCCGCGTCCAAAACTTGTGCGCACACACTGGATCGATTTAAATGGGTCATGGGATTTTGAATTTGATGACCAAAACAAGGGTGTCATGGAAAAATGGCAGTTGAAGAGCGCATTTTCCCAGAAGATTCGTGTGCCTTTTTCTTATGAATCGCCGGAAAGCGGCATTGGCGAGACTGCCTTTCACCCTGTGGTATGGTACAGCCGAAACATCACCATTCCAACTGAACAAAAAGGCAAACGTGTTCTGCTTCATTTCCAAGCAGTGGATTATCGAGCAACTGTATGGGTCAATGGGCAAGTTGCGGGTGAACATGTTGGCGGGAATACCGCGTTTTCTTTTGATATAACACCGTATGTGAAACAAGGGGAAACACAACAGATTGTTGTCAGGGCAGAAGACAGCGAAAGCACATCCCAACCACGAGGGAAGCAACGGTGGACCGATGAAAATTTCGGCTGCTGGTATGTGCAAACGACTGGAATATGGAAAAGCGTATGGCTGGAGTTTGTCGCTGATACTTATTTAAAAAACGTCGCAATTACACCGGATTTTGACAAACATGCTGTTCAGTTTGATTATGAACTGAATACGAACAAGGTTGAGGGACTGCAAATCGAAACCGTCGTTTCTTTCCGAGGAAAAGAGGTGCGCCGTCTGTCTTTTTCTCCTGAAAGCTGCAACTTGAAACTAACAGTTGATTTAGAGGCTGACATCCATGAATGGAAAGTGGCCCATTGGACGCCAGAACATCCCCACTTATACGATGTGGCGTTTACTGTCTACCAAGGCGGAAAAGCGGTAGATGAAGCTTTTTCTTACTTCGGTTTGCGGAAAATTTCGACGAAAAATGGCCAAGTGCTTTTAAACAATCGCCCCATCTATCAGAAATTGATTCTAGACCAAGGCTATTGGCCACATACACACTTGACAGCGCCATCGTTAGAAGCGCTTGAACAAGATATTGACGCAATTATTGCAATGGGGTTTAATGGCGTGCGCAAACATCAAAAAATTGAAGACGAACGGTTTTATGCTTTATGTGACCAGAAAGGTTTGCTCGTATGGGCAGAGATGCCATCTGCTTATACGTTCTCCCGAGAAGCGGTGGGCGCCTTTACGAGCGAATGGCAGGAAGTCGTATGCCAGCTTGCCCATTATCCATCGATTATCGCCTGGGTCCCTTTTAATGAGTCGTGGGGCATCAAAGACGTGTTAAAAAGCAAACAACAACAAGCATTGACTGAAGCGATTTACCATTTGACAAAGTCAATAGACGAGACGCGCCTAGTTATTGCAAATGACGGTTGGGAGCATACCATTTCTGATTTAATCACGCTCCACGACTATGAAGAGTTTGCTGAAGCGTTTCTGGCAAGATATGAGGACAAAGAGGCGCTCTTAAGCAACCAATACTCGCATAATCATGACAAATATCCATTCGCCGAAGGCTACCACTATAACGGCCAGCCTGTTTTAATCAGTGAATATGGCGGCATTGCTTTTAAGTCGGAAGACGGCTGGGGGTACGGCAACCAAGTCGCAACGAAACAAGCATTTCTGCAGCGCTATGAAGCAATTACCGATGCGATAAAAGCACTTCCTTATGTATCCGGTTTTTGCTATACGCAAATTACAGACGTTCAGCAAGAAATCAACGGGTTGCTTGATGAAAAACGAAAGCCAAAATTGGACCTGAAAGACATAAGAGCGGTGAATGATAAACTGTAGTTGGCGGTGAAGACATGAAGTGCTTGGCAAAACGAGGCAAAGTAGACAAGTCAAGCGTAGGCAAGGGAATCACGAGGAGCTGGTTTTTCTATTGAAGAAAACCAGCTCCTTCTTTTAGCGCCGATACACGACTTTAAACTGTTCGCATAAAACCGGAATTTCAGGGTGGAAGGCAAGCCCCTGAGTTTCAAGCTCCCGAGTAAAAAACAGTTCGTGCACATCTTGCCAATAAGCAAGGGAGCGGTCTCCTTCTCCTTCCAAAAAAGCATGTTCTTCTGTCACTTGATTGTAGGGAATGACCGTGACAGCCGTTGTCACAATCACAGCGACAGCTTCCCCCTTGCCGTTGAGCAGCACATGATGCTGACCAACTTTTGGCAGCGGTTCTTGCTCCAATTCATACAACGTGTAGTTGGAAGAGGTAGCTGTTTTCTTCCCGGCTAGTACGAGTTCGGCCAGCTCATCGGCCATTTCTTCCGTATCACCGAATGCCCAAGCTTCATAGTGATCTGGTACATTTTGAGAACGGCTTTTAAATGATTGCCACAATGCTGCAGCTGAACGATTTTCCATAACGATACCTGTTTTCTCCTTCTAGGTGTGAATACTGATTAAGGTGTGAGTGGCTCTTCATGGCCAGCGTTTTTGAACAGTACATACAAATCGGCCTTGTTTTCGAGAAAATCAGCTAGTGAATATTGGTCAAGAACCTGGAAAAAGGCATGCCGCGCTTTGGCTAGCGCTGCTTTTAATTTGCAGCTATTCGAAATTAGACAGTTGTTGTTGTCACGGAAGCATTCGACAAGTTGAACATCTTCCAGTTCGCGCACCAACTCGCCAATATTGATATCAACAGGCTTGTGGGCTAGGGCAATGCCACCGTGTTTACCGCGAGTCGTGTGGAGCACGCCTTTTTTGCCGAGGTCGTGGATGACTTTTTGTAGGTGATTCAATGAAATGTTGTAGACAGAGGCAATGTCTTTCGCTTGTGTACGTTCGCCATCTGGCAAACTGCCGACATAGAGAAGTGCTCTCAACGCGTAGTCAGTGTAAGTCGTTAATTGAATCGCCATCACTCTCCTTTTCACACACTATTAGAATAGCATATTTTCGTAAAAGTGCAGATCTTTTTGAGAATGATAGCAATAATCAAATTTTTTTATGCTCGATTCGTATACAAGAAGGAAAACGTACCTATAAGAATAACTGAACAACAAACTATTGCCAAAGCGTCCACATTACGCAGCTGAACTTTAAAGCGAGGGAGGTGTATATTCAAATGACGTGTTTGTTTTGTGCCATTGCCAATAAGGAAGTACGAAGACGAACAAACTATTGCTTTTCTAGATATTCAGCCAATTCGCCCAGGACATATGCTCGTCATTCCAAAAAGACATCGGGAAGCACTCTATACGCTGGGAGAACAGGAATATATCGATGTCATGAAAGCAGTCAGGCTTTTAAGTAAACAGGTGAATAATACACTCAGACCTAAGAAAGTCGGCGTTGCCATTGCCGGATTTGACCAAGCCCATCTTCATGTTCACATTGTCCCTATGCACGCGTACCACGATTTAACGTCGAGCAAGTATCTCGATAAAAGCATTGCTGTTGCGAAGGAAGAAGAGCTTCTAACGATGAAACAGCTGCTAGCTATGAACAAATAGGCAGTTCTTGCCGGATTTGATCGTAAAAAGGCTTGCCGATTTCTGTCGAAGCCGTTATATTGTTATTGAGAATGAAAATTGTTATCAACAAAAGGAGCAAAATAGATATGAAAAAGAGGCATTTGTTTGTCGCCGCCAGCGCGTTTATGTTATTAGCGGCATGTAATAGCAGCAACGATGGGAACGGACAAGAAAATACGTCAGAAGACGGCAATAGCGACACGGGTTCCATCACGGTTACAGACATACAAGGAGAGCAAACGTTTACAGAACCGGCTAAGCGTGTTGTTGCCCTTGACTGGACGTATGTAGAAAATTTATTGGCCCTTGGTGTCCAGCCAGTCGGAGTGGCTGACGTCGAAAATTACCATAAATGGGTAGATATCCGCGAAGAGCTTTCAGACGATGTCGTCGATGTAGGCTTGCGAACGGAGCCTAATTTGGAAGCTATTGCCCAATTAGAGCCAGACCTTATTATATCAGCAAATTATCGTTCTGAAAATATTGAACAGGAACTGAAAGACATTGCGCCAATGCTCATCTTTGATCCTTATCCTGAAGAAAGCAAAGGCATTACTCATTACGAAGAAATGGAAACGACATTCCGCGAAATGGCAAAAGTGTTAGACAAAGAGGCGGAAGGGGAAGCGATACTGGCTGAACTCGATGAAAAATATGAAGAAGGCAAGGAAAAAATCGAGTCTATGGACCTCGAGACGAGAGATTTCGTGTTGACGATGGCTTATACCGATAACCAGGCGCCTGTGTTCCGCTTATTCAATCCGAATGGAATGGCGCCAGCAATTTTAGAGAAAATTGGTTTAAACAATGCCTATGATTCAGGAAGCTTTGAGTTGTACGGGTACGCTACGACGGGGGTAGAGGAGCTGCTTTCAGTCGAGGACGCAAACTTCCTCCATATCGTCCAAGACGATGATGGCTTATTTGAGGAAGGGCTGGCAAACAATGCAGTATGGAATGATTTGAATTTTGTAAAGGAGGGCCGGGTTTATGCCCTTGGCGGTGACACGTGGCCGTACGGTGGCCCTCTGTCGGCAATGACGTTGATCGACCGCACCGTTGAAGCATTAGACCAGTAAGTGATGAATGAACAAGGCAAGAGCGTTTTTTATTCCTTTTTTCTTTTAATAGTAGGCCTTTCCTTGTTGTTGGTTATTTCCGGCCTTCATTTAACGCAAGGGCAAGCACAGTTTACACTAAAGGAGCTTGTGCTTGGTTTATGGGAAGGAGATGGCCGTATTCAAAGCGTCGTATTAGGCGTCCGCATGCCAAGGGTTGCTGTCGGTTTATTGGCTGGCGGCGCTTTGGCCATGGCCGGCCTCGTGCTGCAAACGCTGACGAAAAACCCACTTGCTTCGGCGGGGACGCTTGGAATTAATGCTGGGGCCTATTTTATGGTCGTAGCTGCAGCTGTTTTTTTGCCAGGCATAAATAGTTCGTACCCATTTATTGTGTCTTTTCTCGGCTCTGCATTAGCAGCGCTTCTTGTCTTCTCACTTGCTGGACGGGCAATGGATCCCGTCCGCGTTGCTTTGACGGGGATGATTGTCTCTCTTTTGTTTGCGGCAGTGACGAGCGGCTTGCAGCTTATGTTTGAGCAAGAGACGAACGGCTTGTTTTTATGGGGAGCAGGCACATTGATCCAGAATGACTGGTCTGGATTCCGGTTTGCACTCCCGTTCATCGTTTGTGCCGGCTTGCTTTTGCTTTTATTAGGAAAACAATTTGACTTATTGCTTTTAGGGGAAGAGGCTGCTGCTGGCCTTGGTGCATCTATCCAGCGGATCAAAGCAGCTGGATGGCTGTTGGCCATCGTGTTGGCAGCTGCGACAGTAAGCGTCGCTGGACCAATTGGCTTCATTGGCTTAATGGCGCCACACATTGTCCGGATGCTCGGCATTCGCGGCCATCGGCAGCAGCTCATCCATGCCTTTGTGTGGGGCGCCTTTTTGCTCATCGCTGCAGATGTATTGGCTCGGTTTATTCAGCCAGGAAGTGAAATCCCTGTTGGCGCGATCACTGCTTTAATAGGCGGACCATGGTTGATGTATTTAGCTTACCGGACAGGAAAACGCTATAAAGGGCAGAATCAGACGCTGCGTGGAAATCGAAGCAAGCTGTCGTTTCCTTGGTTGATTACAAGCATGGTGGCGGTTTTGCTTGTGGTGGCGATCGGTGCACTAGCGTTCGGCGGCGGTAGCTTTTACGGTTTTTCGGAAATAGTATCAGGGGCACTTTTCGATACAGTCACGGTGCAGTTTCGCTGGCCCCGGGTGCTTGTTGCCTTTCTCGTTGGTGCGTTGTTAGCCCTTTGCGGTGTTTTGCTGCAAAGTGTGCTCCGCAATCCACTTGGCGACCCGTCGATTTTGGGAATTACTTCTGGCGGCGGCGTCGGTGCCTTGTCTGTTATAGTGCTGTTTCCGTCACTATCGTTTGCCTGGGTGCCTGTAGGGGCAGCCACCGGTGCGGGATTGGCGATCGTTGTAATTCTGTTAGCGACGAAACGATCGAATTGGGAACCCATTTCTTTGGCGTTAATGGGCGTCGCCGTCTCAGCGATGGGGTCAGGCATCATTCAAATTTTAACTGTCAAGGCAGGAGTCGGCGTTGCGCCTGTCCTCCTCTGGTTGGCAGGAAGCACCTATGGGATGAATTGGCAGGATGTCTGGTTTCTCGCTTTCGTGCTGATCGCGCTCGTACCTATTTCTTACTCGTTTTCCCGTCAACTCGACGTTCTCGCCTTAAACCAAGAAGTATCGGTTACACTCGGTTTGCGTATTCAGCTTGTCCGTGCCCTCGTCTTGCTTTTGGCAGTTGGTGCTGGAGCGGCGGCGGTGGCCGTAGCAGGGGCAATTAGTTTTATCGGCCTTCTTGCTCCTCACGCTGCTAGGGGAATCGTTGGCGTCAAAACCCGTTTCGTTGTCCCTGTTTCCATGTTGCTAGGCGGGATTCTACTTGTGACAGCTGATTTGCTAGGCAGGTTTGTCCTTTATCCGAAAGACATTCCGTCTGGCTTGCTCGTTGCGATCATTGGCGCCCCTTATCTGTTATATATTATGAAAAAATTGTAGGTAGTTAAAGTTGGCTAAAAAGGGATCAGCCCGTCTTGGTAACCAGGCGGGCTGATTCCTTTTTGTTTACGGAAAGATTTCTTTATCCTCAACCTGGTTTGTAACGATCGTTAACAACAAGCAACTTGCTCAACGTTTTTGCTGCTTGTTTTTCACCTTCCGCTCACGGAAGACACCAACAAAGCTGTCATTCTTTCTCACATATCCTATCACTGTTGGGACAGCAATCTTTAGATCAATTAGTTGTATTAAACAAGGGAACACTTAAAAGATTAGCTGTTATGAACAATGACTATTTAAATAGCGTTGTTATAATTCAATTTGAATCAACTCCGTTATTAATGATGCACAGAAATGAAAATAGATTGGAACGAGGTGAAAAGTCAAAATAAACTGAACAAGGAAGAGGGGATCTAGTTGAGTTTAGTGATAAAACAAGTCAATAAATCGTACCAATCAAATGATGCAACAAAGCATGTCTTAAAAAACGTAAGCTTTATTGCAGGAGAAAATGAATTTGTGTGCATACTCGGCCATAGCGGTTGCGGCAAGTCGACATTGCTTAATTTGATTGCAGGGTTTTCTAGACAAGACGAGGGAATCATTGAAGTAAACGGAAAGCCAATTGAAGGTCCGAGTAAGGAACGAGGCGTGGTTTTTCAAGAACATGCTTTATTTCCTTGGTATACCGTGATTGAAAACATTGCACTTGGGCCGATTTTGGGAGGACAACCTAAGGCTAAAGCTTTGGAAATGGCTTTCGAATATTTAGTGCTTGTTGGGTTAGCAGAATGTGCAGGTCAATACCCAAGCCAACTGTCAGGCGGGATGAAACAAAGGGTTGGGATTGCGCGGGCATTAGCGAATAAACCCCGTATTCTATTAATGGATGAACCGTTTGGAGCGCTTGATATTTTGACAAGAGAGACAATGAGAAAAGAGTTGTTATCGATTTGGATGCAGCTTCAGACGACGGTTCTTTTTGTTACACATAGTATTTCAGAAGCTGTCCATTTAGCTGACCGAATTTTAGTAATGAAAGATGGGGAGATTAAGGCGAATATTGAAGTCCCATTAAGCCGGCCAAGAGATGAGGAAAGCACCGAGTTTTTAAGGATTGCCAAAGATATGCAAGCCTTGTTGTCGGCAGATAATCAGAAATTGAAGGCATTAGGAGGATGAATCGATGTCAGCAATGGGAAGTCCGAATATGCAGTCAGCGGCAATGAATCATAAAGGCAGCGCAAAAAAAAAGCACTGGCTCGATCAAGATAGTTTGTTTCGTGGTATGACGGTTATTGGTTTCTTTCTATTATGGCAAGTTGTAGGGATGTTAAATGTCCAAATGGAGTGGATGAATCCGGCATTTTTGCCAACGCCAGTGAATGTTCTTGAGGCAGTCTTACATCTCCACAACCAAGGTGTGTTATTCACTCATATCTGGTCCAGCACGTGGCGGTTGCTATTAGGTTTTGCACTTGGGGTTGTACTTGCGGTTATGCTCGCTTTTATGATTGTAAAATTTAAGCTTGTACAAAATATAGTCGAGCCATTCCTAAATATGGTTGGCCCAATCCCTCCATTTGCGCTGTTACCGATTTTTATTATTTGGATGGGAGTTGGAGAACTGCCAAAATTGACGTTAATTACATATGCAACCGCTATTCCAATGATTGCTTATACTGTTGACGGCATCCGCAATGTCAATCCGCTTTTGATTCGTTCGGCGCTATCGCTTGGTGCGAACCAATGGCAAGTGTTTAAAAAAGTCATTTTGCCTGCCTCGCTACCGCCAATATTCGTAGGCATGCGTGTCACGTTGGCCATTTCTTTTTCAGCGATGGTCGTAGCTGAAATGATTGGTTCGTATTCAGGGTTAGGCTATTTGATTATTGATTCGAGAAACTTTTTTCAAATGGATAATATGTTTTTGGCGGCAGCTTTAATTGGTGTGCTTTATTCGATCTTTGCTTTCATTCTCGGGCAAATGGAAAAGCGGCTGTTTAAGTGGAAGCAAGGCACACAAATCAATGATGCAGTAACGAAAACGAGATAAATGAGTGATGGAAGAGTGGGGGAATCGAGAATGTTGAAAAAGGCAAAACGGGTATCCAATGGCGCAGGCATAGCGCTCGTAACGGCAGCGCTATTAAGTGCTTGTGGGAATGGGAATGAACCAGCTGGTGTGGGCACAAATGAATCAAGTGACTTAGAAACAACAGATATAACGTTGTACGGCGTTGTCGATACACAAGTCTCCGCACAACAGATTGTTGCAGATAAAATGGGTTTTTTTGAAGATGAAGGATTAAATGTAACAAATCAAATTGTCCAATCCGGCCCAGACATTGGCCCTCTAATTGCTAGCGGGGATGCGCAAGCAAGCTTTGAAACAACCATTACGAATATTACATTAAAGGCTTCCAATGTAGACAATGTTATCGTTGCTCCAATGGCGAATATTTCTGGTACACAGGCGGTGATTGCCCACCCGGATTTTGAAGTGGGTAGTGCAAAAGATTTAGAAGGGGCGACAATAGGGATGGTCCAAGGGGCGGGCGTAACGATCGCCCTGCAAAACATGGCTGATGAACTTGGTGTTGATTTAGATACGGTGAACTTTATTAACATGTCGCCTACGGATCAAATTGCCGCACTGGACAATGGGAACATTGATTTAATGGCAGCTTGGGAACCGTGGATTACAACAGGAGTAGAACAAGGAGCAACGTTTTTAGTTAGCGGAAACGTTTCAGAACTTCCTGGAGCAGAAGGGGAAGTTGATTGGATGCAGTATTATTCGACGTTCCAGGTGACAGAAGAGTTTTTAGAGGAAAACCCGAATACCGTCAAAGCCCTTTTGCGCGCTCTTTTGCGAGCAACAGAATATATCAATGAAGATCGAGAAGGCGCGTTAGACATCATGGATGAAGCAATACAGCATTTGCCACGGGAACAAATTGCCGAGATCATGGAGCGCAACGAGTATTCCATGGATGTAACTGAAGACCTAAAAGAAGGTTCTGACGTGATTGGCGAACATTTATTGAATATGGACAGTATTAACCAACAGCCAGAGTTTGAACAATATACGAACTTTAGCTTGCTTGAAGAAGTATTAGCTGAATAAGGGAAGCCCACGCGGACGGATACCTCCCTCTAGCGTGGGCTTTTTCTAAAAAAAGCTGCAGCAACCCATCAGTCTATAGCTCATGCCGAAGTTCAGCACTCTCACAGTTAAGTCTAGCGTTTAAGAGAAATAAAAAGAAACAAAATAGAAAGCGTTTGCGTGATGATGTGCAAACAACAATGATCTGTTCGGCCGTTGCTCCATGCTGAAAAAGCTGATTTAATCTGTGAAAAAACCTTACACATTTTAGGTAGGATCTACGAATCGGTGATTCCCCGAAAAACGCCAATGAAATGATCGCTGTGCGGTTTTGTTGGTCCACATTAGACATCGAAATACTCCCCTTTTCCAACAAAATGATAGTTAACGATAGATTATTTAGTTAATTTAAACAATGACGCACACCAGTAAAAACACTACTATTGCCTATAACAACAAACCAACAAACTTCAGCAATTGCGACATAGTCTTGCATAACAAAAGGGGGCGTTTTGTTTGGATCGACGAGAAAAAGAACTAGTTGCCTTTGACCGAGTTGGCAAAATGTACAATAACGGTACGGTTGCTTTACATTCGTTTAATCTCCAGATTAGAAAAGGAGAATTTGTCACTTTTTTAGGGCCGTCCGGTTGCGGAAAATCTACAGCATTGCGGATGGCGGCAGGGCTTTCCGAACCAACGGATGGAGAAGTAACGGTGTTTGGCCAGTCGCCAAAACAAACAATCAAAGAGACCACTAACGTCGCTTTTGTTTTCCAAGAGCCAACGTTGCTGCCGTGGCGTAAAGTCATTGACAACGTCGTGTTGCCTCTTGAACTGAAAGGCGTGAGCAAAAAAGAAGCGCGCAGCGAAGCACAGCGCGTGCTAGAGATGGTCGGGCTAACCGAACATCTTTATTCGTATCCGCGGCAATTGTCCGGCGGCATGCAAATGCGTGTATCGATTGCCCGGGCATTGGCAGCAAAACCGAAATTGTTATTGATGGATGAACCATTTGCCGCTCTTGACGAAATCACTAGACAAAAATTGCAAGTCGAGTTGTTGGAAATTTGGAAAAAAGAAGCCGCGACGATTTTGTTCGTCACACACAATGTGTTTGAAGCTGTCTTTTTGTCTACGAAAATAGCTGTGCTTTCAAGCAGCCCAGGACGGCTTACAGAAGTGATTGATGTCAACTTGCCAAGCCCTCGGAGGTTGGAAGACCGGACATCAGAAGTCTATAACGATTATGTGGAACAAGCGAGTAAGGCACTTGAAGAAGGTTCGAACAAACAGAAGGAGGGAGCCTAATGCCAACAACGACGATCCAGCAGGCAAAAAAGCCAGTTGTTTCTAAGCGCTCCCCGCAGCGAAAGCCTCAATTGGCAAGCAATCGTTTTACCCGCTATTTTTTAGGTCCAATTATAGCCTTTATCGTGTTTGTTTCTACCTGGCAGCTGATTCCGCTTATGCTAGGCATCCCTCACTACATTTTGCCAAAGCCGACAGACGTTGTCGCCTCTGCGGCGAGTCAGTGGCCACTATTGTCTGAGGCAGTCAGCGTCACTGTCGTCGTTTCTGCTATTGGTTTTTTGCTTAGTGCTGTGATTGGCGTAGGCATTTCGATCTTGCTGGCAAGCTCAAAAGTGATTGAGCGCAGCATTTACCCATACGCAATTATTTTGCAGACGTTGCCTGTGGTAGCTATTGCCCCCATTATTGTCATTTGGTTTGGAGCTGGTTTTAATGCGATTGTCGTTGTCTCGTTTTTAATTGGTTTCTTTCCAATTGTTTCAAATACCCTCATGGGCCTTAATTCGGTCAATAAGCAAATGGACGAGCTATTTTCTCTTTATAACGCTTCAAAATGGCAGAAAATGTGGAGGCTTCGTGTACCAGCAGCACTGCCGTTTATGATGGCGGGTTTGAAAATCTCCGCTACTTTATCGATTGTCGGCGCCATTGTCGGCGAATACGTCGCTGGCGTCGGGGGAGGGAAAGGGGGAATTGGTTACGCGATAACGGTGGCAGCCATTCAAGTGAACACGTCCTTTATTTTTGCGCTGGCCATTTGCGGCGCTATTCTTGGCATAAGTTTTTATTTGGCAATGAGCCTTTTGGCGAAAGTAGTCCTTGGTTCGTGGCATGAATCTTCCATCAAACAAGACCTTTAAAGAAAGCAGGGAAATCAACATGGAGAATCGACAAAAACGTTACCGGTTGCTGGCTTTGTCGCTTTTAGGGGCAGCGGTTTTGAGCGGCTGTGGCAGTGAGGCGACAGGAGATGGGCCAAAAGAAGTGAAGCTAGTCTTAAACTGGTTTCCAAAAGCGCAAATGGGCGGTTTCTTTGCTGCTCAGTCACAAGCGTATTACGAAGACAACGGCCTTGACGTTGACATTGAACCAGGTGGCCCTGAAGTCTCGGCTATTCAAATGGTGGCGGCAGGCCAAGCCGAGTTTGGCTTAGCCCATGCTGACCAAATTTTAATCGCAAGGAACCAAGGCATTGAGCTAGTAGCGCTAGCGGCGAGCTTGCAGGAAAGCCCGCAAGCACTCATGTTCCATGAAGGGCATGGGACTGACAGCTTTGCCGACATCAACGGTCGGACTGCTTATATTGAGCCGGGCATTCCATATTGGGATTATTTAAAATCACAATATGACTTAAGCGACGTCACCGAACTTGCTTACAATGGCCAACATGTTAATTTTCTTGAAAATGAAGAAGCGGTGACGCAAGCGTTTTTAACGTCAGAACCGTTTTTTCTTGAACGGGAAGGAATTGGCACAGAAACGTTATTGATTTCAGAGGCAGGCTACAATCCATATAATGTCGTTTTATTTGTTACCAAAGACTATTTAGAAAGCAACAAAGACACAGTTGCGAGCTTTATGGAAGCTTATACGGCGGGATGGAACTATTACAAAGACCATGATGAGGAAGTGAACGAAGTCATCCATGAAGCGAATAAAAATATTGCTTTAGAGGAACTTGCGTATGAAGCAGAAACGCAATTCGAGTTTGTCTTTGGGGGCGATGCAAAGGAGAATGGAGTCGGGTTTATGACAGAAGAACGTTGGGGAGATTTGATCCACCAGCTCGTAGAAATCGGTCAATTGCAGGAAACAGTCGATCCAAATGAAATTTTCACGACTGAGTTTTTGCAGCACTAGATTAGACGGGGAGGAGATCTAACAACTCCATTTGCAAATGGGCCGTGAATGGTTAAACTGATTGGAATCAGAATCCAAAAAAGGGGGGATGGCGGCGGTGTTGTTCGCCGGTCTTCTCTTTTTCGTACAATGAAGGGGGTGCAGATAAGTGGAAAATATGCATGATATCATTAGTCGGCTTGAAAAGACGAACCAACGAACAATGCTTGCAACGATTATCGCTGTCGATGGCTCTGCTTACCGCAAAGAAGGGACAACGATGCTAGTGGAAGAAGACGGCACGAAAACCGGCCTTTTAAGCGCCGGCTGCTTAGAGGAGGACATTAGCGCCCGCTTTGCCTCTGTTTGGGCGAAAGGGCCTATTGTTGAGCGCTATGATATGCGCGCCCTAAACGATGCTTCCTGGGGACTAGACGGCAGTGGCTGCAATGGCATTGTTGATGTGCTACTGCAGCCGGTGAATGATACGTTGCTTTCATTCCTGCGTAAAACAGGGCAGGCTCTAGCGAGAGGGCAAACAGTAGCGCTTATACGCAGCGAGAATGTAAGCCAATATCTTTGCCAGACAGAGTCCGGGGAAATGTTTGGCGTTTGGAATGGGGAAAAACCACAGTTGGCAGGGGTTGAAAAAAGCGGCGTTATCTACAGCACTAGCTTAAAGAAAAACCTATACCTCCAAGTAATACGCCCAAAACCAAGGTTGTTTGTGTTTGGCGCCCATGCTGACGCCAAGCCGCTCGTGCAGTTTGCTGCCAAAGTCGGTTTCAGTGTCCATGTGATCGATTGGCGCCCCGCTCTCTGTACAAAGGCCCATTTTCCTGATGCGGATCAGCGCATAGTCGGCTTCCCTAATGAAGTCATTCCAACGCTTTCTTTTAAAAAAGACGATGCCGTCCTGCTCATGACCCACCACTTTCAACGGGATCAAGAAATTGTATCCTACTTGCTTGATGTCCATCTTTCCTATTTCGGCATCCTTGGTTCAAAAGCACGTACGGCGCGTTTGCTAGCAACCACTCACGTGCCAGCGGGAATCCGCACACCGGTCGGCTTGCCAATCCGTGCGGAAGGGCCTGAAGAAATTGCGGTTAGCGTTGTCGCCGAATTGATCCAAATGGTAAAAGCAGAACAACGGACACAGGCGCTAATATGAAGACGGTCGCCATCTGCCTTGCTGCTGGCCAAAGTGCACGAATGGGCGAAAACAAACTAGCGCTGCCGCTTTTTGAAACCAATGTCGGTAGTACCAGTTTGAAAACGGCACTTGACACAAATGTCGATAAAATCGTCGTCGTTATCGGCGGAAAATACGGGCATACAAGCTGGCTCGACCCGAAACTGCTCGTTGATCGCCGTATCATGCTCGTCTGCTGCCGAAAAGCGGCAGAAGGCCAAGCGGAATCATTGAAATGTGGACTTGAGGTAGCTGGTGCCCTAGGCGCTTCTGCTGTGCTGATCCTTCTTGCCGACCAGCCGTTTTTGCCTGCTTCTGTCATAAAGAGCGTGTTGGCTACAGCAAAGATGAGGCCCGATGCCACGTCAGTCTCCGCCTGCTATAAAGGCAAACAAAGGCCGCCAGCGTTTTTTCGCCAGTCGCTGTTTGTAAAGCTGCATGCTCTTGCTGGCGACGAAGGTGCGAGGGCGGTTTTGCGCAAGGACAAAAGCAGCATTGCTGTCACTGTTGATGATGCGTCTGCGTTTTTTGATATTGATACAAAGGAGGATTATCAATGGGCTTGCCACCATTTGCAGAAGTGGAAATGAACCAGTATCCGCCTGTGTCTATGCCAACGACAGTCGAGCAAGCATGGGCGGAGGCGCAAAAGCCAGGCTCGACCTTCGTCGCGGGTGGTACGATTGTGCAAATGCGGAGGGAACAAGGATTTGACATGGGCAACCGCTTTGTTTCTTTAGAGCAAATTCGTCGTTTGAAAACAATGATAGAGACCGATACCGCTATCTATATTGGTGCTTTTGCAACGCTAGCCGAATGTTTGAATAGCAAGATGGTCGCACAAGAACAGCCCCTGCTAGTGCAGGCGCTTGCTTCTATTGGAGCTCCTGCGGTGCGAAATCGCGCTACACTTGGCGGCAACATCGTATACGGCAAAGGCGATTCCATTCCAGCGCTGCTTGTGCTGGAAGCGAACGTCGTTTTTTATCACGATGGATTGGCGACGGTGCCATTGTCGGAATGGCTTCAGCAAAAGCCAAACGCCCTTTTAATAGAAGTGGAGATTGGCAAATGGCCAGACATGACGAAACGTTTCTGGCTATATGAAAAGGTCGGGCGCCGTGAAACATTTACGGCATCATTAGTGACGGTTGCTGGTGTTGCAGTCCTTGATAACGATCAAACCATTAAAGAGCTGAAGTTAGCCGTCGGTGGCGGCGAAGTGGTGCCACACCGACTGTTGGAGGTTGAACAGCGCCTTATCGGGAAGCCACTTACGAATGAGTTGCTTGCCGACGTCTACCAGTTTATTAAGCAAACAAGTAAGCTAGTTGGCACGCCCTTTGCGACGGAAACGTATTTGGGGATGGTGCTCGCAAACGGGATTGTCTCGTTCGTCGATAGCTTGAGAGGGGGAAGAGGAGATGGAAAAACGAACGATTCGTCATGATGGCATTCCCAAAGTCACTGGTTCGCTCCACTATTTAACCGACCTAACGTTTAGGGACACATTGTATGGCAAAATTTTGCGCAGTCCTTACCCCCATGCGCGCATTCTCTCCATCCATACGGAGAAAGCCAAACAGTTGCCAGGAGTCAAAGCGGTACTCACTTATGCCGATGTGCCTGCGGTCAATGGCTATGGCATCATTGTTCCAGACCATCCGGTTTTTTGCGAAACGCATGTCCGTTATGTAGGTGACGCTGTGGCCGCTGTCGCTGCTGTATCGGTGGAAGTAGCAACAGCAGCGTTGTTGTTAATTGAAGTGGAGTATGAAGAACTTCCTGTACTTGACTCTCCTGAGAAAGCGTTAGAACCACAAGCAATCAAGCTCCGTCCAGAAGGCAACATCCTCCATATTGCCCATCATCAAAAAGGCGACATTGGCCAAGGGTTCGCGAACGCGGCGGCGATTGTTGAGGAAACGTATGAATTGCCGAGGCAAATGCATGCCTATATGGAAACGGAAGGAGGGACGGTCGTTCCGGAAGCGGACGGGGGTATAACCGTATACATGGGAACACAGCACGGGTTTAAAGATCGTTTTCAGCTAGCACGGATTTTAGGTATACCAGAAGAACATATTCGCATAATCTCAAGCCCGATGGGCGGGTCCTTTGGTGGCAAAGATGAGCTTAATCTTCAACCTTACGCAGCCTTACTCGCTTTAAAAACACGGAGGCCAGTTAAAATTCACCACACGCGAATGGAATCAGTGCGAGCAGGGCTCAAACGCCATCCGATGAAGATCACCGTGCGCACGGGCGCCGACCAAATGGGCCGCCTTACTGCCCATCATGTTGAAATCATTGCTGATACTGGCCCTTACACGACACTTGGGCCAGCCATTCTTGATTTCGCCGTAGAGCATGCTGTGGGCCCTTACCGGATTCCACATGTCCTCGTTAATGGAAAGTCGGTGTTTACGAACAACGCGAATGCTGGTGAGTTCCGTGGTTTTGGCGGCAACCAAATCACGTTTGCCCTTGAAGGACAAATGGACCGCCTTGCTGACAAGCTCGGAATGTGCCCTGTAGAACTACGGCGCCGAAATTTGCGGCTAGCCGATGATTTAGGGCCATTAGAGCAGCGAATTGTTCCGACCAATGGCGCACGCCTTGTGTTGGAACGACTTGCAGAAACAACGATGAGGGAACATACGACATCGTCTCGCAAACGAGTCGGCACAGGCTTTGCGTTGACGATGCACGGCGGCGGGTTAGGGTATGGACGTCTTGATCACGCTGGAGGCCGGCTTTGCTTGACAAAAGAAGGAAAAATTGAGGCTGCGTTTGGTTTTGAAGAAGCCGGCCAAGGAATTTTAACAGTGATTGAAACGATGATGCTTAAAGCGTTTCAGTGCGGGCGGAGCGATCTCGACATCCAAATTGGCGACACAGACCGTGTGCCGCCCACAGGCTCGACGACAGCTTCCCGTGGCACGAGCATGGTGTGGACCGCAATCGAACGCTTGAAAAAGCCTTTTACAAAGGCGTTGCTGGAACAGGCGATGCGGGCAACGGGAATAGCGGAAAAGCAGTTGCAACTCGGCGTGGGCGGCGTTTACGAACAGGGGACATTGGCTATCGACTATAAAAGCCTGGCCCATTTTAGTGAAATGCCTCTCTGTTTAGAAACATCGTTTGATTTTCCAACTTCTCCTGATCCTACGGAAGGCGGCCACTACTTGTACACGTTTGCTGCTGTAAAAGCAAAAGTAGAAGTCGATCGGATCACCGGCCGAGTCCAAGTACTCGATTTAAAACAGGCGGTTGCCGCGGGCCCTGTCGTAAATGAACTTGGCTATAGGGGGCAAATCGAGGGCGGCGGCATAATGGCGCTCGGCTACGCCCTGATGGAAGAAGCGATCATGGAACAAGGCAAGTACGCGACTGAAAATTTTGATACGTACATGATTCCTAGCATAAAAGATGTGCCGTTTGACATGGAAACAGAAGCAATTGAGACATTAGAGCAAGGGGATTGCTATGGGCCAAGAGGCGTAGGCGAAATTGGCACCGTTGCCGTTGCACCGGCCATCGCTAAAGCAATCCATCAAGCTTGCGGCTGTTGGGTGGCGAAGTTGCCGGTTTCGCCAGAACGTTTGCTGGAAGCGATGGAAGAGAGGGAGGAGGATTCATGGCATTCACACGTGCTAACAACCGAAAAGTAAGCCTGACCTTTCAAATCAATGGCCAGACGAGGCAAGTGGAAACATACGCTAGCGTGAGGCTGGCTGATGTGTTGAGAGAGGAACTAGGCTTGACTGGCACAAAAGTATCATGCGGCATTGGCCGTTGCGGTGCCTGCGCGGTGCTAATGGATGGAAAAGTGGTCAATAGCTGTTTGCTCATGGCGTTCCAAGCAACGAATGTCGAGTTGCAAACGATTGAAGGAATTACCGCTTCTGCCGAAAACGGGGTTGACCCTGTGCAGCAAGCATTTTTAGAAGAAGGTGGCTTCCAATGCGGCTATTGTACCCCAGGGATGGTGGTCGCTGCTAAAGCGTTGCTGAATGAAAACCAGGCCCCGAGTGATGAGGAAATGGCCGAAGCATTGTCAGGCAATTTATGCCGTTGTACTGGCTACGCCGGTATTATCCGAGCCGTGCGGAAAGCGGCAAAGGGAAAGCAGAGTGATGTCGAAGGGCCGAACAGTAGCGCGTAAAGGCTGCTCGAATAGAAAGAGATCGCGCTTTCTGAATGACAGGGAGGCGGTTGCGACAGTCGTATTTAGTCGTTTTACCCACTCGAAAAAACAGGCGCAGCCCGGTTACACATCGGGTTGGCGCCTGTTTTTCGCAAGCTTTTCGATTAGTTCGGCATCGTCTTTGCAGAGAGGAGCTCGGTCAAATGGTGAATTCGCTCTCTCCATACGGGTGCCAAGCGGCTGACAGCGCCTTGGCCAACTCGCTGTTTAGGCCATTGCGGACTTTTCTGTTTGTTCGTAGTAGGAAAGCGCCGCTTGGACTGCTTTACCGGTTTCAATCTTTGTACCGTAATGGAGAAGCGCTGCCTCAAGTGCTGCGAGCACAAACAAAATGTTTTCCTTGCGACAGCTATAGCCCATTGTGCCAATCCGCCAGATTTTCCCATGGAGCGGTCCGAAAGAGCTAGCGATCTCTACGCCAAAATGGTGCAACATAAAGGCACGCACGCGATCAGCGTCAAGCCCAACAGGTATGCACACGCACGTCACCATCGGCAATTTGTGCTGATGGGAGACAAATAACTCAAGCCCCATTGCTGTTAGACCAGCAATAAGCGCTTTTTCATGGTAGGCGTGTCGCGCAAACCGGTGGGGGAGCCCTTCTTCCAGAAGAATCGCTAACCCTTTATGGAGAGCATACACCATGGAGGTTGCTTCCGTATGGTGGTTCAAACGCCTTGGACTCCAGTAATCCTGCAGCATGCCAAGGTCAAAATAGTTGCTGGCGACAACTGTCCCTCGCAGTGGTTCGTCCAAGTCGTCTTTGGTTGCAATTCCTTGTTCGACTTTTTTGCGGCGGGCAATCACTTCTTCCACTCGTTGATTGTACGTAATCGGTGCCATGCCAGCCGGGACGGACAAACATTTTTGCGTGCCGCCAATAGCAGCATCAATGTGCCATTCATCGACTAAAACGTCGGTTCCCCCAATCGTAGCAACCGCATCAACAACAAACAGGCAACCTTGTTCACGGCAAGCTTTGCCGATTTGGGCGAGTGGTTGCATGCATCCAGTTGATGTTTCCCCATGGACACACGCGACAATGTTAGGCTTGATTGCGTGGATGTGGTTGATTACTTCTTCTTCGCTAAACACAGTGCCCCACGTACATTCGATTTTGTGGACATCGGCCCCGTAACGTTCGCAAATTTCTACAAGCAAATGGCCGAAACGCCCGTAAATAGGCACAAGCACACGGTCTCCTCGTTCAATTAAACTGGCGAGAACAGCCTCAATCCCTGAACGTGACGTCCCGTCAACGGGATAGGCCCACTCGTTTTCTGTTTGGAACAACTTGCGCAGTTGGTCCATCGTCTGATTCATGATGTTCGTAAAAGCAGGGTCAAATTGCCCTAGAATCGGCATGCTCATTGCCTGCAAGACACGGGGGTCGACTTCTACCGGCCCTGGCGTCATAATCGTCCGCTTTGCTGAAAGGTACGTATCCATTGCAATTCTCCTTCAAAAACATTTTGCAGCTTTAAACTAATAGGCAAGCTTATACAAAAGGGCGGCAAGTGCAGATACGCCAGCTTCCAAATCTTCATCGGCTGTAAACTCCAATGGGGAGTGGCTAATGCCGCCTTTGCTAGGGACAAACAACAGTGCCGTTGGGCAGCAACTGCCGAAAATTTGCGTATCATGCCCGGCGCCGCTGTACATGTATTGGACTGGAAGCCCTGTTTTTTGCGCAGACTGGAAGGCCAGTGCTGTAAGGTCTGCGTCCATCGCTACTGGAGCGACGTCTGCCCACTGGTCCACAGAGATGCCTAACTGGCTCGTTTGCTCTTGTTCATGGAAGAACGTCTCCATTTCCTCACAGTAGCGATCGAGCATGTTCGTGGAATGGTGGCGGATATCAAGAGAAAAGCTCACTTTGCCAGGGATGACATTGGCTGTATTTGGGAAGGCTTCAATTTGCCCAACGGTGGCGACAAACGCCTCGTCGATTTTCCTTGCTTTGTTTACTAAGCGGGTAATTAAGCGCGAAGCTAGTTCCATCGCATCTTTGCGCATGTGCATCGGCGTTGTGCCAGCATGGTTGGCAGCTCCTTCCACCGTTACCGTGAAACGCCTTTGACCGACAATAGCCTTGGCAATGCCAATTTTGTTGCCGCTATGTTCCAACACTTGCCCTTGTTCAATATGCAATTCAATGAAACAGTCTATGTCTGTGCGGCGGGGCGCTTGATAATGGCCCTGGCCAAATCCGTTTGCGCGCATTGCCTCGCCTAAACTAATGCCTGATGCGTCAAGGAGTGCATCTATGTCCGCTTGCTCATAGCGTCCTGTAATACTGCCGGACCCCCAAAAGGCAAGGGGGAAGCGGCTGCCTTCTTCCTCGCAAAGAGAGACGACATCAATCGTTTTTTTAGGGCGGCCATAGCGGGACACAAGGCGTGAGACAGCAAGCAAGCTGCCGATAATGCCATAAGCTCCATCAAATTTGCCGCCGCTGGAAACCGTGTCAATATGGGAGCCAGTGACGATTGAGGCTTGCGAAGCAAGCGTTCCTTCGATCCGCCCATAAGCATTGCCGACATCGTCAAAGAAAGCATTGAGCCCCTTTGCTTGAAATAAAGAGAAAACGGCCTGTTGGGCTTCCAGCCAGGTTGGTGTATAAAGAAGGCGTGTATTTCCGCCGTCGCTCGTTTTGCCAAAGCGAGCAAGATAGTGAATATAGGCACTAGCTTGCTCTGTTTCCAAGCTGTTGATCATCGCAAATCGTACCCCTCGCTTTATTTTTTATGTCAGAAATGTTCCGAATACTTCTGTGTGTGACTGATTTTACTGGTAAGCTTACGATAAATCATTGGCAAATCTATTATTTTTTACGGCGAAATTTGTGCAGGTTGCCTAAGTGATGAGAACGGTAGAGGAGGAGATTCAGTTGAACATTTCCCAATTATTAACGCTGCCTGCCTTTTCTGGCGCGCGGCTCGTGGCAGGAAAAGCGGGGGCAGAGCGCAGTATTGAACATGTCAATATGATGGATGCCCCTGATATAGCTGGCTATTTAAAGGGCAACGATTTGCTTGTAACGACGGCTTACCATTTTAAAGATGACGCAAGCCAATTAGTTGAACTAATTGAAACGATGGCCGAAAAACGTTGCGCCGGTTTGGGGATTAAAGCGAAGCGCTTTCTCGGAAAAATACCTGAAGAAGCGGTGGCCATTGCCAATGCCCATGGGTTGCCTGTTATTGAACTGTCGGAAGAAATAGGGCTAGGGACAATTGTGAATCAAACGTTAAGCGCGATTCTTGATTTGCGCACCAATGAACTAAAAGCGGCAATTGAAGCCCATCAAACGTTCTCTGACCATATCGTTAGTGGAAAAGGGGTCGGTGAACTGTTAGAAAATGTAGCAAAAATCGTTGGCTGCTCTATCATGCTTCTTGATGAACGTTGCCAACTTGTCGGTACGACGCACGCATCGAGGACAATTGTATCGGGCCTCCAATATTTAAACCGGATGGGGTATCAGTTGTTTTTACCACAAACCGCCTATACACACCTTTCTATGATATCGGAAAAAGGACAAGTGGAAGTGTTGACAGTGTTTCCTGTAAGAACGAATAGACCAAAGCAGGCGATGCTCGTTATGTTTGGCCATATACCAGCACTCGAAAACGGTCATCTGTTAACAATTGAACAAGCGGCCAATGTCGTAGCTTTTGAGTTAATGAAAAACAACGCATTGCAACAATATACAAGAAGGGCGAAAAATGACTTCTTTTTGAACTTCATAAAGAAAGCGTATTCGTCTAAAAAGGAGACGCTAAATCGAGCACTGGAATTCGACTTGCACAATGACCAAAAATACAAATGTATTGCCGGACGACTCGATACGGAAGAAAAACAACTTGGCTTTAAACAAAGGCAAATTGAAATCGAAAAAGTGTTTGATTTTATTGAAGAAGAGTTGACTATTTTTCCGTTTGTATCTCATTTGTTTATCATGAATGACATCTGCCTCATTTTAGTGGAAGGGGAATCGGAAGAACTGGCAAGCGAAGAATACTCGCCGACATTGATCGCCTTGGAAATTATCCAAGAACGGGTAGCGGCCCATTTTGACCGGACGATTTCGTTTGGCGTCAGCAATGTATGCCATGAATTTTGGGATGTGATCGAAGCTCACGGTGAAGCCATTAATGCATTAAACTCCGGCCACCTGTCAGGAAACAAACAATTTGTGCAAACATACCAAGCAAAAGACATTTCAAAGCTGTTGCGGATGATTCCAAATGAAGACCTTGCTGAGTTTTGCGCTTATATGTTGCAAAAGCTATCAGATGCGCAAGTAAACGATTTAAGTTTACTACAGACGCTCGCTGTTTATTTGGAAACGCATTGTCAGATTTCTGAAACAGCGAAGCGTCTTTATGTCCATCGCAATACGATCATTTACCGTCTTGAAAAAATTGAAGAATTGCTCGGAAAAGACATCAAAGATCCAGAAACGACGTTGCATTTACGCTTAGCCCTTCGCATCCAGCAAATGCTTTCCGAACAAAGCGACTTGTTAGAACAGCCAAGCGTTGATCGATGATTTGGTTATTTCGCCTAATGACAGCAGACCGCCTTTTTCGTACGATTTGAAGGAATTCATTAGAGAAAAGAGGAGAGGCACTCGTGACGACGTTGGAAGAGCTCAATCAGGCCGATTGCGCCCGTTTTACAAGTATGCTTGGCCACCTTTTTGAACACTCGCCTTGGATTCCTAAGGAGGCGTGGGCTAGACGGCCGTTTGCCTCCATTTGTGATCTTCATCGGGAAATGGTGATGGTGGTAGAAGAAGCTACTTATGAAGACCAATTAAGTTTAATCCAAGCCCACCCCAGGCTAGCGGCGAGCGAAAAGGTAGGTGCTTCTTCGGCAGCAGAGCAGCAAGACGCAGGTTTGGACGTTCTTAGCAAAGGAGAAGCACTCGCCTTTTCCAAATTAAATGATGTTTATGACAAGCGTTTCGGTTTTCCTTTTGTGGAAGCGGTGAAGGGAAAAACAACACAGCAACTATACGACTCTTTGGCAGAACGGATTAACAGCACGAAAGAGGCTGAATTTAACCGGGCGCTTTCTGAAATTTACCAAATCGCGTGGTATCGCTTAGAAGCGTTCATCAAACAACAGAAAGGGTTGGTGTAGAAGTGGAAAATAAACGGACAATGTCTTACGGAAAAGGGAATGTGTTTGCCTACCGAACGTTTATGGAACCGTTAAGCGGGCTTCAGCCGATCCCTGAATCGGCATTTACTGTTCGGGACAATACGGTTTTTGGCATCAATGTCACAGTTGAAGTCGGGGGGAACGCTTTTCTGTCGTCTTTTACAGAGGGGGACAATCAAATGGTTGTTGCAACCGATTCTATGAAAAACTTTATCCAACGGCATTTAGCGACATTTTCAGGCCGGACCATTGAGGGCTTTATCCGTTATGTCGGGGAGGCTTTTCTAACGACTTACAGCCACATAGACTGGGTCAAGCTAACAGGCGAAGCCGTGCCTTTTGAAAATACTACGTATGCGAATGGGGAAGAACCAAGCACAAGTACACTCGTTTATAAGCACTCGCGCAATGAACGAAACGAAGCGTCGATTGAGCTCGTTCGCGAAGGAAACGGCTGGCGAATAAACCGCCAGAACAGCGCACTCCTTGACTTGCAGCTTGTTAAAGTGAAGGACAATTCATTTGTTGGCTTTATTCGCGATCAATATACAACGCTGCCTGAGGATTCCAATCGACCGCTTTTCATTTACTTGAACATTGGCTGGTCTTACGAAACAGACGACGATGCGCTAGGGGAGGAACCTCCCCGTTATGTGGCTGGAGAACAAGTTGCCGATCTCGCTTCTTCTGTTTTTCATGAACTGGCCTCCCCCTCGATTCAACACTTGGTTTACCAAATCGGCTGTCGCATGTTAAAACGATTTCCCCAGTTGCAAGAAGTAACGTTTGAATCGCAAAACCGTACTTGGGACACAGTTGTAGAAGACCTTCCCGAAACAGAAGGAAAAGTGTATACGGAGCCGCGCTTGCCATTTGGCTTTCAACGGTTTTCCGTTACAAAAGCAGATCTCGCCACTCAAACCACGTCCAATAGAACTGAGACAACGCGATTATGAGCGGCGTAACCACTCATGTTTTAGACATTGGCCACGGCGTTCCTGCCCGAGGAGTGACTGTCGCCCTTTATCGTCTCCAGAAAGGGGAGTGGAAGGCAATAGCAACAGCAGCGACCAATGCTGATGGACGAATCGATTCTCCATTTCTCACCGTCGAGCCGCCTCCTGGTGAGTATCAACTCGTATTTCATATCGGAGAATATTATGCCAAACAAGAAGTAAAGACGTTTTTAAGCACCGTGCCTGTAAGGTTTGTCCTTTCATCATCCCAGGAACATTACCATGTACCGCTTCTTGTGTCACCTTGGGGCTATCAAACATACCGGGGTAGTTAAAAGGAAAACTTGTATTCTTTAATCGTAAAGTTAGGATGAGAGCTATTCCGGTTTGTTGACCGACTACTTTCAAATCTTTTTAATGCACTTGTATGAATGTTTCATTTTAAGAGCGGTACATACTCGCTCACATGTCAACTTTGGCGTTTTTCTCATTGACTTGTGCCAGGGTGCTAGCCCCACCTGGCAATTTTTTTGCCCTTCTTCTCTTTTTTGTGTAAACAATCCTAACAACAAAAGGGGCGGGTTCATCGAAACTCTTCGCTTTTCCCTATCATTGTTTATCTAATTGTTCCAACAAAATGCGCATTGTTTAGCTGTTTTGCACAAAGATTTTTCTGATTTGTTGCGCTACAATGTGGAACAACATTTGAGTAAAGGAGAGAGCGATGGAAAAGCATATCCCACAGTCAGTTACGCCGGAACCGATGCCACAGCCAGAACCGCAGAAATCGAGGGGACGAATGCCCCATATTTATGTGTTGTTGTTTTTGATTAGCGGCATGTCCGCGCTTCTAACGTATGTCATTCCGGCCGGTTCATTTGAGCGGATACCTGGCCCAAATGGGCGGGAGACGATTGATCCTGACAGCTTTACGCAAATAGACGGGTCGCCTTTATCCTTTATGGACTTTATGCTTGCTATTCCTAGAGGGATGTCTGATGCAAGCGAGATTATCTTTTTTACCTTTATCATCGGCGGTATGTTTATGGTGCTGCGCCGGACAGAAATCATTGAGATTGGCGTCGACAGGCTTGCCCGCAAATTTAAACATAATAGTGTGTTGATGGTGCCTGTGCTGCTCACTTTGTTTGCGGCAGTGGCGACGACGATTGGCACGCCAGAACTATCGCTTGTTTACATTCCTGTATTGATTCCGCTCTTTATTTCGCTTGGTTATGATTCGATGACCGCGACGGCGATTGCCCTTGTTTCTACAGCTCTTGGGTTTACGGCTGGAATCATGAATCCTGGGACAGTAGGAATTTCTCAACAAATTGCCGGCCTTGATACGTATTCAGGCTTTGGTTTACGCTTGCTTGTATTTGTGGTCATTGTCGCCATCGGCAGTTTGTATATTATGCGGTATGCAGCCAAAGTAAAGGCTCGTCCCAAAGAGAGCTTGACTTACACAGAAGACAAACCGAAACGGCTCATATACAAAGATGCGCTCAATCAGCCAATGAAGCCGATTCACCGTCAGCAAATGGCGGCGATTGCGACGTTGCCAGTTTTCTTTGCGATCCTTATTTACGGGGTGACACAGCTTGGTTGGTTTATGCTTGAAATGTCTGGGTTGTTTATTTTCATGGGCATTGTTGTAGGGCTGATTGCCGGGCTTTCGCTCACAAAGATTTGCGAGGCTTTTACAGAAGGGTTTCGCGAAGTGTTGATGGGGGCGATCATTATTGGCATTGCCCGGTCCGTTGCGATCGTTTTAGAAGACGGGCAAATTATGGACTCAATTGTTTATGGGCTCGGCATCGCCGTTGGCCAGCTTCCAAGCACACTAAGTGCCATTGGCATGATGGTTGTTCAACTGGTGATCAATTTCTTTATTCCTTCAGGGAGCGGGCAGGCGTTAGTAACGATGCCAATCATGGCGCCTTTGTCCGATCTCTTAGGGGTTACACGGCAAACGGCGATTCTTGCTTTCCAATTTGGCGATGGCTTTGCCCATGTGCTGTTTCCGACTTCCGGTTACTTTATGGCAGCGCTCGTTGTAGCGGGTGTCAGCTGGAATAAATGGGTCCGTTTCTTTTTGCCGCTATTTTTGATTTACATGGCCGTCGGCATGGCATTTTTAATTTATGCACAGGCGGTTGGCTGGACTGGCTAAGCCAAACGAGAGGAGAAAGGCAAATGCTTGATTTATGCATTACCGGAGGAAGAGTTGTGTTACCATCAGGAGTAGAGGAGATCGATATTGGCATCAAAGCTGGCAAAATTGCCCGAATCGGCTCAATTGCTAAAAAAGAAGCGCGCCATGTGATTGACGCAAACGGACAGTATGTTTTTCCAGGAGCTGTTGATACGCATGTCCACTTTTCTGAACCGGGAAGGTCCGAGTGGGAAGGGTTTTACACAGGCAGCCGTTCGTTAGCTGCCGCCGGCACAACGACGTATGTGGAAATGCCGTTGAACGCACTGCCAGCAACAACCAATCGCGCCAATTTGCAACGAAAGCTCGATGCAGCCGAAGGGCAAAACTATGTAGACTACAGTTTTTATGGCGGGCTTGTGCCAACGAATCTCCACGAATTGGCTGGCTTGTCCGCCAAAGGCGTTGTTGCCTTTAAGTGTTTCCTCTCTCCATGTGGATCCGATGCTCCAGGGGACTTTCGCAACGTCGATTTGAACGGCCTTCGCGCAGGCATGCGTGTATTAGCAGAAAAAGGCCAGCTCCTTTGTGTCCATGCTGAAGACCCAAGCATCATTGGCAAGCTTGAGGCCAAGCTTACTAGCCCAGTTGGTGCTGACGCTTATGTCGCTTCGCGCCCGATTGAAGCGGAAGTGAAAGCTGTTTGTGACACGATCGCTGCGGCGCAGGAGACTGGTTGCCGAATCCATTTTGTCCACATCAGTTCTGCCACAGCGATTGAAGCGATTGAGCGGGCAAAAGCTGAAGGCGTCGATGTTACAGTAGAATCATGTCCCCATTATTTCTTACTGTCTGCTGAGGAGTTAGCGGAGCTTGGCCCACTAGCAAAATGCCAACCGCCACTTCGTCCGAAACAAGAACAGGCGAAATTGTGGGCTTGTTTGCTTGATGGTAAAATCGACTGGCTTGCTTCTGACCACTCGCCGTGTACGACTGACTTGAAAGAAGGCGATTTCCTTACAGCTTGGGGCGGCATCTCCGGTTGCCAAAACAACATCGATATCATGTTTGATGGGGCAGTCAAGCAGCGCGGCATGCCACCTGAGCAACTGGCTCGTCTCATTGCGACCAACCCGGCTAAACGGATGAACTTGCAAGAAAAAGGGGAAATTGCCGTTGGAAAAGACGCCGATTTCGCATTTGTGGACGATAAACAAAGCTACACGCTCACAAAAGAGCAGCTTTACTATAAAAATAAGCATAGCCCGTATGTTGGCCGAACAATTGACTGCAAAGTGACGCGCGTGCTTCTTCGCGGGCAAACGATTTATACAGAGGAAAAAGGCATCATCGGAAAACCGAGCGGCAAGCTGCTCCATATGCATTAAACAGGGGGGATGGAGATGAATTGGAACGCGTTTATAGACAAGGACGTGAAGCGAGAGGGAGCAAATGCCGGCATCCTTGCAGGAAAGACATTTGCGGTGAAAGACGTGTTTGCTGTGAAAGGTCACACAAACAGTGCTGGCAATCCTAATTGGCTTAAGACAGCGCAACAAGCAACGTCAGACAGCCCGAGCATCGCCAAACTTTTGGCAGCAGGCGCTGATTTGCACGGCATGGCGGTCACCGATGAGCTCATGTACAGTTTGAATGGCGAAAACGTCCATTATGGGACGCCTGTAAACCCGTACGGCGCCGACCGCGTACCAGGCGGCTCTTCAAGCGGCTCAGCTGTAGCGGTAGCTGCTGAACTGACCGATTTTGCGATTGGGACAGACACAGGTGGATCGATCCGCATACCGTCATCCTATTGCGGCATTTATGGCTTTCGCCCAAGCCATGGCGCTGTCGACATAAGCGGGGTGATTCCACTTGCGGAAAGCTTCGATACGGTCGGTTGGATGGCCCGTGATGTCGAATTGCTAAAGGATATAGGGACTATCTTGCTTGGCGATCAGACAGTGGAAGAAGAAGCGGGCGAGCAACTTTTGATTGATGAGGCGCTTGTGGGCATCGCAGAGCCTAACGTTCAAGCACTTGTCTTGCAGGCGGCGGATCGCCTCGGCGCTAAACCAATTTCCCGGTGGACATCCGACAGGATCGACGAAGGGTTTGAAACGTTCCGCCACCTTCAAGCACGGGAAATTTGGCGGCAACACGGCGAATGGGTACAAGCAGCCAAACCTGCCTTTGCAGCTGATATTGGCGCCCGATTCCAATGGGCCAGCACCCTTCCACAACAGGAACTGCCGCTCTACAAGGACAAGCAAACTGCAATGAAGCGCGCCTTTGCAGCTGACTTTGCGCCAAACGATATTGTGCTGTTGCCGACTGCCGCTGGTCCAGCCCCGAAAAGAGGCGGGTCTGGGCAAGAACTAGAAGCGATTCGGGCCAAGACGATGAAGTTAACGTCTATCGCTGGACTTGCAGGCTGTCCGCAAATCACCATTCCGTTTGCTTCAGTTGAAGGGCTGCCTATTGGGCTTTCGGCCATTGGCTATCCGGGCCAGGACCTTTTTTTGCTCTCTTGGGCCAATCGTTTATTTGGGGTTCATACATAATGGAAGTTTTTGAAGGTGAAGGTGTTCAAGTAGATGAGCATCCATCTTCTGAGTGTTTCATGCTTTTGCTACAAGGGTATTCACTGAAGGGGTTTTGTTATTGAAATCCTTGTAAGTGAATGCTTTTTTTGATGTGAACGTTAGAAAAGGGCCAAACTACATAAGGAACAAAATAGCTAGAGATGGGCAAGAATGGAGACATAGCCCTGAATACTTCAGGCATTCGGCTGTACAAAGGAGAATGGACCATGGACAACATAGCGGACAGGCTGCATTCTTTTGTTAGAAAGCAATGGATCATGGCGCAAACGTGGGAGCACGTCCTGTTTGCTCATTGGCAAGTGTCGAAATCGCAACTAATGCCTCTGCTTCCTGCTGGGCTTAGTTTGGATTTGTATCATGGCACTGCCTGGGTCAGTGTGTTGCCTTTTTATTTGAGCACATTACGCCCTCGGTTTTTGCCTCCCTTTCCAGGGGCGAAAGCATTCCCCGAATTAAACGTTCGCACATATGTCATACACGAAGGAAGACCAGGCATTTATTTTTTCAGCCTAGACGCAAGCCACTTTCTTGCTGTACAGACGGCACGCACGTTTTTTCACTTGCCTTATGTCCACGCAACGATGACATTTACAGAACAACAGGAGTCGATCCAGTTTTGGAGCCGCAGAAACACGGGAAGCCATGCTGAATGCACAGCGTCGTATTTTCCGATGTCGCAGCCAAAGCCCGCCGCTCCTGGCTCATTGGCGCATTGGCTCGTGGAAAGGTACAGGCTTTACACCTCATCCTCGAAGCATCTGTATTATCAAGATATCGACCATGAGCCATGGCAATTGCAAAAAACGGCTGCCAACGTGAAGGCGATCGAAGTAGCGCATAATGCCAAAAGGCAAGATGTGTGGTTTTTTCAGAAGGGGAAATGCTCGTTCAAAAAGGAGTTGCCTAAATAGACAACTCCTTTGGGTGCTTGTGCTTTTATGAAGAGGACGTGCTTAATCGGTCTGAACCAATACCTAATTTGGCCAAGTAAATATGGAAGAAGTATTCGCCAACCGCAATCGCAATTGCTGAAATGGCGGCAGCTCCTGCCATGGTGCCTGGGGCAATGGGGGCAAGTGCCATTCCTAGCAACCACACGAGGAAAAAGGCTATGCCCAAATCAGCCACAGTGGCCATCATGTTCGTGATTTTAGGTAAGATAAGAATGTCACCTAAATAGGAAATCGCCCCAAGAACGACTGTAATTACAAAGACATCCCAAAAGGACAACCCAAAACCAAAGCCTAGGATTACGTAAAGGAACACAAGCGTCATAATGCCTTTAACGGCTAATGCTTTTACATGTTTCATGGTCATTCCTCCTTCATTCGTTTTGGAAATGTGTATACCCAAAAAGTTATTTTATTACACGTCCTCATCAGCTGGTTGTTGGTGAAGAGGAGGAGGGACTAACCAGCCTTTTTCTTTTAGCAGCTGCAAAAACTTTCCTGCTAATGTCGCTTTTGAAGCATGAAATTGGCCAAACATGGCGGCGATGTCTTCACGAATAGACTGGCCCATGATTTTGCTGCATGCCACGAGTCCCGCTGCAGTCGTAGCAGAAGCAGAGGCTGCTATATCAGCGTCCATAAAACGGGCGCCTGGTGGAATGTCATCAAGGTTTGCTTTTGGCGGTTCTGGTGCTGCTGGAGGGAGGGCGACGCCATTTTCCTTCAACAGTTCAGAAACTTGTTTAACTTCCTCTTTGCTTTGCTCCATGCATGTATGAAGCAGTTTCTTTAAATCGTCGTCGCCGACATGGTTTAATAACACCCCGTATTCGGCAATCATTTTGTTGCCTGCTAATACAAAGCCCCAGGCGCTGTATACTTCACCGTAGTGCATAGGTTCTTCTTTAGGATTTCCACTTAAAATACCCATTGTTTCTCTCCTTTCTAAGCCGTTTGGCTCTAGCGTGTTTCATTTTCCACGATAGAATGCCCAACAGACAGAGGAGATATGTATACGAATATTGATTGTGGGGAAAACGATTCGGAAAGCTTTTGCATCAAGATGCGATCGCACCTCCCTACGAAATCACATACGACTTTGTCGCGATTTGTATTTGCCTTTTGGGCGTGTTTTATGAAATCATAAGCGCAAACGCAAACGACTACGAACACATCTTATCAAATAAGGACAAAAAGACGAGTGATTCAGCGGTGGTTTTGCGATTACGAATAGGGGAAACTGAAGGAAAAGGAGGGCAAGCCCCATGCACGTTAAAAAAGGGAAGTTGGTCATCGTGATTGTTGCGGCAAGTGCTGTGGTTGCTGTGCTTTTTCTTATAAATAAGATGAACGAAAGCGAGTCTTCCATTGCCGGAGTCGATTTACTGACGGAAGTAACGTCAACAGGTGAGCAAGTCGTTGGAGCAGCGATTGAATACACTGTGCCGATTACGTCGACTAACTTATCTGAAACAAGCTATTCGGTACAAGCAATTAAAGGCGGCCATCATATTTCAAGAAACGTCGAACATGTTTACGTCGGCCAAGCGCCTGAACTTGGCAATCCTGTAAGTGAAGGGCATTATGTCATTATTAAATTTAGTGGAAACGACTTACATGGAGGCACGCTTAGCTGGAATGGCAGCAAGTATCAAAGCAGTCGCCCTACGCCAATGTATCGGATTCAACAGGTTGAAGCGATCACCACCAACGACGGGCAGCAGTTGCCGCCAACGAGCGACGAAGTCGTCTCAACTGGCGAACGCTCGCCTGTAGTTGAGTCTTTTTCTTATGAATCTTACCAAAATCAAGCGGGAGCAACGTTGCCGTACCGGTTATATGAACCGAATCAAGAAGAGGGAGAACGCTATCCGCTCGTGCTTTTTCTTCATGGCGGCGGCGAGCGAGGCAACGACAACCAGATCCACTTGCTTGGCAGCGAAGGGGGAGTCGCCTTTGCCCGCCCAGATGTGCAAGAACAACATCCGTCGTTTGTGGTAGCGCCACAAGCCCCTTATGACCCTTCCGTACCTTTGCTTGAAGGGTGGACAACAGAACCAACGTATAGCATGGTGCTTGAATTAGTCGAGTCGATGAAAGAGCGCTATCCAATTGATCCTGACCGTATATATATCCATGGCATGTCCATGGGAGGGATTGGAACGTGGAATTTCATTGAAACCAACCCTGACTTATTTGCCGGAGCGATTGCCATTTGTGGATACGGCCACCCTGAAAGGGCAGAGGCGATAAAAGATGTTCCCATTTGGGCATTCCATGGCGAGGATGACAAAATTATTGATGTGTCAGGGTCTCGCTTAATGGTGGAGGCGCTCGAAAAGGTAAGGGGCCATATTCGCTACACCGAATTTAAAACAGGAGAGCTGCGTTCCCCTCATTCAGCTTGGGGGCCGGTATACGAAGACAAACGGGTAATCGAGTGGTTGTATGCGCAATCGCGGGCCAACTAAACGAAAGCTCTTTACTGCCACTTTCCCGCAGTAAGGGGCTAAGATCCACATGCTATGTTATAATCGGACTATTCTAATAACAGGAGGCGTTTAAGTATGCGCAAAATGAACATGAAAAACCAATGGAAAGGAAAGAAACAAATGAATAGGAGCTGCTACAACTACTATGAAAACAATCAACATTGGGGTGTTGGCCCATGTTGATGCCGGCAAGACGACGTTAACCGAGCAAATGTTATACCAAGCTGGCGTCATCAAGGAAGCCGGTTCAGTCGATAAGGGCAACACAACCACCGATACACTTGCGATTGAAAGAGAACGAGGCATTACAGTCAAAGCAGCAGCCGTCTCTTTTTTCTGGAACGATGTAAAGGTGAATATTATTGATACGCCAGGCCACGCTGACTTTATATCTGAAGTCGAGCACGCGCTAACGATTTTGGATGGCGCCATTTTAATTGTATCCGCTGTCGAAGGCGTCCAAGCACAAACGCGTGTCTTGATGCAGTCGCTAAAAGCGTACCGTATCCCGACTGTATTTTTTATAAATAAAATTGACCGTGTTGGCGCCGACTATAAACGTGTCATTAAACAAATCAAATGGTTGCTTGACGACCACATTTGCCCGATGTGCGAACAAACACAGGGCGACACGGCTTATTCCATTAAAGCCACTTGTCCGCAAACAGCTGGCTGGCTAGACGTTCTCGCGCTTCACAACGACGAGTTGTTGGCCGCTTATGTTGAAAATGAACCTGTAAGTGAAATGGAATTGCGGAAAGAGCTGTCGCAACAAACCAAAAAAGCAGTGGCTTATCCCCTTTTTATTGGTTCAGCAGCAAAAGGAGTTGGCGTTTCCGCCTTGCTTCACTCGCTTTCCCATTGGTTTAGCCACACAACAGAGGAAGCGTCGGAGCGGGATCTTTCTGGCATTGTATTTAAAGTGACCGAGTTGCCTAACGGCGAACGGGAAGCGCTTGTCCGCCTTTACGAAGGAAGGCTAGTCGCTAGAAAAATGGTTTCAGTCATCCGTGCTGACCACCCATCCTTTTCGGTAAAAGTCAAGCATTTACAACAGTTAGAGAATGGCGGGCGGACTGGCGCTTCTGCCGTCAGTGCTGGCGACGTTGCTGTGTTGCGTGAGAAGTCTCTACAAGTCGGCGATATCCTCGGTAAGCGTGTGCCCCAAATGAAACGATTTGCGTTTAAAAAACCGCCGCTTCAAGTACAAGTGCACACTGACCGCAAAGAGGAGGCAATCGCCCTTCATCGGGCATTAGCCCGTTTAGCAGCAGAAGACCCGTTTTTGCAATATACACAAGACGCGGCTACAGGCGACCACTTTATCCGCATATTTGGCCACGTCCAGCAGGAAGTGCTTTTGTCGGCGCTTAAAAATGAACAGGGCCTTTCCGTTTCCATGAGCGAGCCCCTTGTCGTTTGTATTGAAAAACCTTCAGGCGTTGGGGCTGCTGTCGAATGGATTGGTGAAAAAGGCAATCCTTTTTACGCCACTCTAGGCTTTCGAGTCGAGCCTGGGCCAGAAGGGAGCGGGCTCTCTTATCAACTCGAAGCAGAGCTTGGTTCGCTGCCACCTGCTTTTCAGCGAGCAGTCCATGACACATGCCGAGTTGTATTGCAAGAAGGGTTAAAAGGCTGGGCGGTAGAGGATATCATCGTAACGCTCACCCATACAGGTTATTGGAGTCCTGTTTCGACAGCAAGGGATTTCCGCGGCCTGGCGCCATTGGTCTTAATGGAGGCGCTCCGGCAAGCAGGCACATCCGTCTATGAACCGTTAGAGAGAATCGAAGTGATTGTGCCAGAGCGTTTTTTAAGCACTCTCCTATCACGAATCGTCCAGCTAGGAGGAAACGTGTTAGAGCCAGCCTTCCACCAAGCCGGCGTCCTCATAAAAGGGACCATTCCTGTACGAACGGCAACCCGTTTAAAATCATCGATACACGCCCTTTCCGGCGGAGAAGGAATCTTAATCTCTAAGCCAGGCGGGTACGAACGGGTGGCAGGAAAGGCTCCCACAAAGGAACGGAGGCAGTTGAACCCATTAGAACGGACGAATTACTTGATGCGCTTTAGCCATACCATGTAGGTGCTATAAGTTGAAATCGTGCTGCTTGTTAAAAACGGCAAGGACAGCGAAAAACCCTTTCAGGCGAAAGGGTTTTTCGGATATTACATTAAATTCTTAGAGCGGACTAGCGTTCCTTGTTTTTAGGCATTTCCTATTTCCGTTGCCCAGCTTATTGTTTTTTTATAAAGTATTTTATAGCGAAATAAATAAAAACGGCTATCCAAATAATGATTAAAAGATAATAATAATCCTGGCTTACTAGAAGGATGCCTGCCCCTGCAATGAGTAAAATCACCATATCTATTTTATTGGGTATTTTTTTCTGCTTGCTTATAAACGCTATGAGGAAAACAACGATGATGATAACAAATAGAGAAAAGATAGATACGTCCATATGATAACTCCTTTAAAAAATACGTTCCAATACACGAACATTCTTTGCTTTTATCTGTATTACAAGGAATCCCGAATGACCTCTCGTTATTGCGTATAAGCATTTAAAATAAAATCGACTTTATTCATTGAATGACGAGGAGGGACGAAATCCCTTTGTTGTTTAAACCACTTATAACTTCTTTCAAGCCCTTTTTCAAGGTTGATAGCGGGTGTTGGCAGGCCATCTTTTGTTAATTTAGTAGTATCCATAAGATAAGAAACGTCGCGAAAAGGGAAAAATTGCTTTGAACCAATCTCATTCTCTGTTAAAAATTTTTGCTCCACCTCTATTATTTTTGAAGGGCTATTCGTTATTTTCTTGAATGTACTCATCAGAGACTTCCAAGTGATGGTTTCTCGGTGGGCGAGGTTGTAACTTTGACAAACTGCATGACGATTCTCGAATGTAGCGAGAATCGTCCTAAGCACATCCGCAATGTGTATAAATTGAACGTTTGTGTTGCTTTCAGGAATAAGGATTGGGTTCCCTAAAGCCATGTTGTAGAAAAAATAAGCTTCTCTATATAGATTATTTCCTTCTCCATAAATGTAAGGAGGACGGAAAATGACAAATGGAATTTCATTGGCTTTGCTAATAAGAAAATCTTCTGCCTCTTTTTTGTTTAATCCGTACTTGCCCCAATGGGAATTTTCCCCTCTAGGACTATCTTCAAGAAAGATGGTATCACTCGGGCAATATACAGAGCCTGAACTTAAAAATAAATAACGTTCTAGCTTTGTACGGTTAATTGAAAGGAATAATGTCTCTACATCCTCTTTATCGTATGCGGAGATATCGACAATGTAATGGTATTGTTTGTGTTTAAGTGCTGCTGTCAAATCCGATCGTTTTTTTCTATTGCATTTTATATGGGTTGTATAACCTGAAATCGTTGATCTTCTTCTTCCTGTCGTCAAAAAATCAACTGAATAACCGAGGTTGATCAGTTGCTGAAGAAAGGCTTTCCCTACAAATTCTGTCCCGCCCATAACTAAAACTTGTTTCAAACAGCCCACCTCGATTTACTATTCGTAAAATGTATGTCCATTATATGATTGAAGGCAACCAGATACAATTCCAAAATAACCTAAAAGAAGGCTTTTTCAGCGTTTCCCGTAGCTCCAACAGGAACCACCCAATACGATTATCTATAAACCCTCCTTCTCTAGAGCCTCGGTCCCAGTCGATTCATGATTTTCCTGTCCTAATGGAAACGGTATACAGTATAATAGTAACAAGGAGGGCAATAGATGAATTTATTTATTGAGGAATTTGGTGACAAGCAAGCGCCAATGATGTTGTTTTTGCATGGCGGCGGATTAGCAGGATGGATGTGGGAGGAACAAATCGACTATTTTTCCCACTATCATTGTGTCGTTGTCGACTTGCCTGGCCATGGAAAGAGCGCCCATTTGCCCTTTTCGATCAAAAGTTGCGCTAAACAGCTAATTGAATTAATTGAAACGTATGCCCCAGGCAAGGAGACGGTGCTGGTCGGTTTATCTTTAGGGGCGCAAATTGGCCTTGAAGTGTTAAGCAGCCGTCCAGATTTAGTACAGGCTGCAATGATAAACAGTGCGAATGTTCGGCCGTCTCCAACATTGAAAAGATGGATTCGCCCTGCCATTCACATAACCTCTCCACTCGTAAAAAACAAATATTTTTCAAAACTCCAAGCAAAAGCGCTTTATATAAGGGAGAAACATTTTGAACGCTACTATGAGGAAAGCTGCCAAATGAAAGCAGGTACGCTTGCGAACATGATAGAAGAGAGCGTGACCTACCAGTTGCCTTCTTCTTTCAAGGACGTGGAAGCGAACGTGCTTATCGCGATTGGCGGGAAAGAAAAAGCGGTCATTGCCAAATCAGCCCGGCAAATACTGGAGAGCAACAAGCGTTGCATCGGCATTGAAGTACCAGGTGTAGGGCATGGCCTTTCTTTAGCGAAACCAGCCCTTTTTAATGAAATGGTTGACTGTTTTCTGGCTGGATCATCCTTGCCAAAAGGGTGTGTCCCGTTATAAACATTTCCGTCTCGTTTAAAAAGAGCTGCCAATGGGCATCCATGTATATAAAACTGTGAAACCGCTTAAACTAAATAGAAGACGTTCATGCAAGAAAAGAGTATGCGTGAATTTCTAGCGCATGGAGGGACATAGCTATGGAGATTACGATTAAGCATCTAACAAACGAGGCGTTAGCGCAAGAGGCGCAAGAGCAATTTACGGCAAACGGGATCATGAGGAGAGAAGGTTATTTTCGGACATGCCTTGACGAAAACTACAATGGCGATCGCGTCACTGTTCTTGCTTTTTATCAAGGAGCGCTGGCCGGGTGCGGTCATCTCTTGAAAAAATCGCCGTATGCCCATTTCCGCAATCAACGCATTCCCGAAGTAAATGATCTTGTTGTTTTTCCGCCATATCGGCGCCGGGGCGTCGGCCAAGCTCTTATTCACGCACTCGAACAGCTTAGCCGTGATTTAGGCTATCAAACGGTTGGCCTTGGCGTTGGCTTGTATAAAGATTACGGAAGCGCTCAACGGCTCTATGCCCGGCTTGGTTACATCCCAGACGGTCATGGCATTTGTGCTGGGGGGGAGCCAATCGACGCTGGCAGCCATGCTGTCGTGGATGATGAGCTGTTAATGTATTGGACAAAAAAGCTAAAGTAAGCTTTTCTACTATTCATCTATCAAGAACAATTGATACACGTACGGAGCGTTTTTCTCCCGTCTGGGAAGCCTAGGCGGGCTTCTTTTTGTATGAGCCTCATTTTTAAACGGGAAATCATGCTTCCATCTTGTTCGCTGATCGATTATGTTATACATAGTGTAGGCCATGGCAGCCATAGCAAATTATCAATCCTGGGAGGAACCATAATGGCATTATTAGAACAAATGAAGGAAGCAGCTGAATATATTCAAAGCAAGAGCAGCTTATCGCCGAATGTCGGAATCATTCTCGGTTCGGGGCTTGGAAATGTAGCAGACGAAATTGAAAACAAAGTTTCGATTGCCTACGAAGAGATTCCCCACTTTGCCACCTCTTCGGCCATTGGCCATGCGAACCAATTGGTGATTGGCACTTTAAAAGGCCAGACGGTTGTGGCGATGAAAGGGCGTTACCATTTTTACGAAGGGTATCATTTGCAGCAAGTCACTTTTCCAGTACGTGTCATGAAAGCACTTGGCGTGAAAACGCTGTTGATTACGAACTCCTGTGGAGCTGTGAATACCGACTTTTCGCCAGGGGAGTTGATGCTTATCAGCGACCACTTAAACCTAGTTGGCACCAATGCGCTCATTGGCGAAAATGAAGATGCGCTAGGACCAAGGTTTCCTGATCTTTCGGAAGTTTATAGTTCCCGTTTGCGGCAAATCGCCAAAAGCGTGGCAGCTGAACAAGGCACCACATTGCAAGAGGGCGTTTATAGCTGGTGGAGCGGCCCTGCCTACGAAACGCCTGCAGAAGTGCGGATGATTCGCATTCTAGGTGGTGACGCGGTCGGCATGTCTACCGTTCCCGAAGCGACTGTTGCGGCACATGCTGGCATGGAAGTACTGGGAATTTCCTGTTTAACAAACATGGCGTGTGGCATTTTAGAAGAACCGTTGAGCCATGATGATGTGATCGAAGTTGCTGGCAAGGCAAATGCCGCTTTTACCAAGCTTGTTAAAGGCGTTTTAGACCGTTTGCCGGCCTCGTAAAATAACAATTTACCACCGTTTGTCGGTCATGGCGGCAAAATTTCCCGGATAGGAGAAAACGCGGCAGTCGAAGCGGCGAGCGTTTTTCTTCAGCCTGAACTAGCTATCATCTGATGGCTAGTTTTTTTGGCCTTCTCGTTGCTGGATTTTCTTCCTCCGCATTAGTGTCCAACTCTTTTAAACTCTCTTTTCGCCTATGGTTGCCTTTTTCTTTATACTAGTTTCACGCCTACACTAAATTTGCAAACGACGATCGTGCAAAAACCAGGCCGCTTAGCCCAATCGCTGCACACTTTCCGGTGCATAGATTTGGGCTTCTTTGTGGGCAAAGGGGCGACTACACTATAACTAAGCCAGAGAGAGGGTGATGGCATGTTCTTAACGCAGAGAGGTTTACGCTTGCTGGTCAAACTTCTGTATGCGGCAGATCATGTGCCCATGGATGAATTAAAAAGCGAGCTCGGCGTTTCGGCGCGAACGATTTATTACGAGCTTAAGCGGGTGAATGATTGGCTGGCCTTCCATCAATTCGATTGTGTTCGCCATGTCCGCAGCAGCGGTTTTTATATCGTTAGCGAACAACAAAACCGCATCAAAGAAATGTTGCCTCAACTCGGTGATTCAGAATATGGCTATACGCCGCTTGAGCGGAGGGCGCTCGATCTGCTTTTTATTTTAAGCCAGCCCGCACCGGTATTCGTCGAGGATTTAATGGAGCTTACCGATGTAAGTCGGAACACAGTCCTTGAGGACATACGCCTGTTGAAAAACGAGTTGGCTAAGCAAGGTTTGACGCTTGATTTTAAACTTTCGGCTGGCTATTTCGTTGCTGGCGCAGAAACGGCGATCCGCCAGGAAATCCATCAATGGTTAAACCGAATTGAACGGTTGGCAGAAGTCAATAAGTTGCCGATTGAAATCGGCCAAGCCTATTTTCCCTTAAGTGTCGCTTGCCTGAAGGAGCTGTTGCACACGTGTGAAACAGAACTTCATATTGAGTTTGCCGACCACACGCTCGAGTCGTTTTCAATGGAGTTATGCTTTTACTTTAATCGGATCCAACGAGGTAAATACGTAAACGTAACGACAGAAGAGATGCGGACATTGCAAGAAACCGATGAGTTTACGGCGGCGCTCCGGTTTATGACGAGAGCGAGCAAAGAGGCAGGCATTTCTATACCAGACGAAGAGGCCTATTTTTTAAGCACCTTGTTTTTAAGCGCCAAACGGCAAAAGCAAGCAGATGCGAAACAATCCCAAGAACATTGCTTGATTCACTCAATCGCCAGAAACATGATTTTTGAATTTCAACGTTATGCATGCATTGTTTTTCAAGATCGTGACAAATTGGAAGCGAACTTAGTAGTCCATTTGAAACCAGCCTACTACCGGATGAAATACCATGTCGATGCGGTGAACGAATTGGCCGATTCTGTTAAACAAGCCCATCCAGAAGTGTATGAAATCACGAAAAAGGTCGTTCACCATTTAGAAAAAGCAGCTTGTGCCCCGGCAAGCGAAAACGAGATCGCTTTTTTGGCCATGCATTTTGGCGGTTGGATGAAGCGTGAAGGGCTTCAGCCTGTCAGCCGCTGCTCTGTACTCATTGTTTGTGCGGAAGGTGTTGGCACATCGGCGATCGTGAAACAACAACTGATCGACTTGCTTGGATACGTCAACGTTGCAGGCATTCTGACAAAACGGGAATACAGCAAGCTTGACTCGGTTGCCGTAGACTTTGTTGTGGCAACAACGCCCGTTGAGCCAAAAGGAAAGCCAGTCCACGTCGTTCATCCAATTTTTTCGAATTATGATAAAAAAACATTGCTTAAATACGGAGAGGCGAGCAACGGCCATCAGGAACATATCACGCTTGCCAAGGTGGTTGCTGCAGTCCGCAAGCATGCTACTGTCCATAACGAGCAAGCACTTCTCTCTGAGTTAAAAACGATTTTGCAAGCACCCCACCGACAATGGAAGGAAGAGTGGAAACCAGTGTTAAACGAGTTGCTGACGGAAAAGACCATTTTTTTGCACCAGACCGCCCAGGATTGGAAGGAAGCGATAAAAAAAGCGGCTGCGCCTTTATTGGCAGACGGGGCGATTGAGGGTCGCTACGTCGATGCAATGATCCAGTCTGTTGAAGACAATGGCCCTTATATTGTCATTACACCTGGTGTGGCGATCCCCCATTCCCGGCCAGAGGCAGGGGTCAAGCGTCTTGGCATGTCGCTCGCTACCTATAAAGAAGGCGTCCGCTTTTCAAATAAAGACACGAAACCAGTTAAAATCGTCATCGTTCTTGCCGCTATAGACAGCGTTACCCATTTGCGGGCTTTGTCGCAATTGACGTCACTGCTCGGCGAGCCAGGAGCAATTGACCGTTTGGCTGAAATGACGAGCACGAAAGAAGTGGTTTCACTCATTCAACAATTTTCGACCATTTAACAGGAGGAGATCGACATGAAAAAAGTATTAGTCGTTTGTGGAAATGGGTTAGGGAGCAGTTTTATTGTCGAGATGAATGTTAAAAAAATACTAGCAGAGCTAGGGATTGACGCGGAGGTGAACCACACGGACCTAGCCTCAAGCAAAAGTGAGCAAGCCGATCTCTACATAGGCGCAGCTGACATTGTCGAGCAGCTTAACGACGGAACGCGCAACGTTGTCGGTTTAAACAATTTGCTAGACAACGAAGCGATAAAAGACGTGCTACGTAGCAATTTATAACAGCTAGGAGGGGTTTTCATGTTTGAGCTGATTATGAATGACATTTTAGGGACGCCAGCCATCCTCATTGGCCTGTTCGCCCTAATCGGACTACTGCTACAAAAGAAATCGGCGACAGACACCGTGTCAGGTACATTAAAAACAACGATGGGCTTTCTGTTGCTCGGAGTGGGGGCTGCGGTTGTCTCTGATTCACTTGGCACGTTTCGCTCCATGTTTGAAGCCGCTTTTCAAATTCAAGGCGTTGTGCCAAATACAGATGCGATGGCGGCGATTGCCCAGGAGAATTACGGGACGGAAACCGCTCTGATTATGATCTTTGGCATGGTTGTCAATTTGCTGCTTGCCCGGTTTACGCCGTTTAAATATGTGTTTCTTACTGGCCACCATACACTCTATATGGCGGCGATGCTTGCCGTTGTCCTTGTTACAGGAGGTATGAGCGGCGTGCCTCTAGTCTTGATCGGTTCATTGATTTTAGGGGCAGCGATGGTGATTGCTCCAGCCGTCTTGCAACCGTTTACCCGAAAAATTACCGGAAATGACGACTTGGCTCTTGGACACTTTGGCACATTTGGCTATTTTACAGCTGGTTTGGTTGGCAAACTGGTCGGCAATCCAGAAAAATCGACTGAAACGATTCAAATTCCGAAATCACTAGGTTTTCTCCGCGACACATCTGTGGCTGTCTCTTTAACAATGGCGTTATTGTTTTTTGCGATTACCCCTTTTGCTGGCATTGCCGTCATTGAAGAGTTAAGCGGAGGCACGAATTATGCCGTCTTTATCTTGATTCAAGCGATTACATTTGCGGCAGGCGTCTACATCATCTTAGCTGGTGTGCGCATGGCCATCGGCGAGATTGTCCCAGCCTTTAAAGGCATTGCCGATAAATTTGTAAAAGGGGCGAAACCAGCCCTTGACGCACCCACTGTTTTCCCGTTCGCGCCAAATGCGGTTATTATTGGTTTTCTTTGTAGTTTCGCTGGCGGGATTGCATCCATTTTCTTACTCCCGCTAGTTGGTTTAACGGTCATTGTTCCTGGGCTCGTTCCTCACTTTTTCTGTGGGGCAACCGCCGGTGTTTATGGGAATGCGACAGGAGGATTGCGTGGGGCAGTGGTAGGGTCGTTTGTGAACGGCATTCTAATCTCGTTCTTGCCAGCGCTATTATTGCCAGTGTTAGGTTCACTTGGCCTTGAAAGCACTACGTTTGGCGACACGGATTTCGGCATTATTGGCATTTTACTAGGCTATTTCATTCAGTTGTTTTCGTAAGAGGGGGTTAAAAGAAAGACCAAAAAAGGAGTGGTACGATGAAACCAGCATTTTCTCCCTCACTAATGTGTATGGATGTAACAAAGTTCCGCGAGCAAATTGAAACGTTAAATGGACGTGCTGACTTGTATCATGTCGATGTAATGGACGGCCACTATGTGAAAAACTTAACGTTGTCCCCATTTTTTATTGAACAACTAAGCAAAGTGGCAACCATTCCAATTGATGCCCATTTGATGGCAGAGAAGCCCAATGACTTTTTAGTGGATGCTTGTATCGACGCAGGCGCTTCGATCATTAGCATCCACCCAGAAGTCGTGCATGCAGAACTCTTTCGGACGATCGCCCACATTAAAAAACGCGGCTGCCAAGTAGGCATTGTCCTAAACCCGGCTACACCACTAGCGATCATTGAGCCTTTCGCTCACTTAATTGACAAACTGACGATTATGACAATTGACCCTGGATTTGCAGGCCAACCCTTTCTGACAGAAATGGTGGAGAAAATCGCAGACGCAAAACGTTTCCGCGCTGAGCAAGGGCTAGCTTTTACATTAGAAGTCGATGGATCATGCAACGAAAAGACGTTCAAGCAACTTGCGCAAGCAGGCAACGAAACGTTCATCGTCGGTACTTCAGGGCTGTTTGGCCTAGACCACGACTTATCGACTGCTTGGGAAAAGATGGAGGCGATTTTCCGTAAACAAACAGAAGGGATGTATGTTTAGAGCTGAGCATCTTGCAATTACAATTACTTGAGAAACGAAAGAGGGGGCTGTTCAGGTAAAGGAACACCCCCTCATAGACTACTCCTTCTCCAAAATCCGCGAAGTCACTTGCTTTTCAAGTTCAATCAATTGTTTGTTGGTGACATCCCTTGGCCTGCTCAAAGGATTTTCGACATCAAGGGCAATGACGCCTTCTTCAATTAAAATAATGCGATCGGCAAGTTTAACGGCTTCGCGTACATCATGGGTGACAAGTAAGGCGGTAAACTGGTTTTCTTGCCAAATCGTTTCGATTAAGTCTTGCATCTCTGATCGAGTCAGCGCGTCAAGGGCACTGAGTGGTTCATCGAGCATGAGCAAATCAGGCTCCCTGATGAGGGCGCGTGCTAGGGCGACGCGCTGTTGCTGCCCGCCTGAAAGCGTGCTCGGCCATTCATTGGCAAAAGCTGATAAGCCAACGGCATTGAGGACGTTCTCGCCTTTATGCTGCCAGTTCCCTTTAAGGCCAAGCCCGACGTTATCGATCACTTTTTTCCAGGGCAGCAAGCGTGAGTCTTGATACATCATGGTGATGCTTGCCTGTGACTTTTTTAATGTTGCTCCATTGAATAAAAGCTCGCCACTGCTTGGTTGTTCTAGACCAGCGACGAGGCGGAGCAATGTGCTTTTTCCACTTCCGCTTTTGCCGACAATCGCGACAAATTGCCCTGCTTCAATCGTGAGTGTAATATCCTTTATCACATCTTGATCGCCAAACGTTTTTTGCAATTGTGCGATGCGGATTTCAACGCCGCGCTTAGTCGTTTGTTTTGCTATAGCCATAATCGTTCTCTCCTATTTCCGATAATACGGATGCCAGCGAAGCGCTTTTTTCTCCCCGAATTGGGCGATAATGTCCGCCAGCTTGCCAAAAAGGGCATAGATGATAATGGTAACGATAATCACTTCTGTTTGCATAAACTGTCGTGCATTCATGGCCAAATAGCCGATGCCGTCGCTTGTGGCAATGGTTTCAGCGACAATTAATGTCAACCACATCACTCCGAGGGCATAGCGAATGCCGACAAAAATGGAAGGCAACGCCCCAGGGAGGTAGACATGGCGGAAAAGCCCCCAGCCTTTTAGGCCATACATTTTCCCCATTTCAATATAGCCTCGATTGACGCTGCGAATGCCATGCAATGTATTAATGTAGATCGGGAACATGACACCAAGGGCAACAAGAAAAATTTTCGACGCTTCCCCGATCCCGAGCCAGACAATCACAAGAGGCAGCAAGGCGAGATGAGGAATGTTGCGGATCATTTGTACAAACGTATCAACCGTGTAAAAGGACCATGTTGACCAGCCGTTCAAAATGCCAAGCAGGAGCCCAATCGCACCGCCAATAAGTAAGCCGATGAACGCCCGGTATAAACTGATTTGAATATGCTCTAAAAGTGTGCCTGAAACGATCAGCTCATAGAAGGATTCTAGCACCGATGTTGGCGCCGGAAACAAACTAGGGGAGACGATTTCAAGCATCGATATGATTTGCCAGATAACAAGGAACAACAACGGCAGCATCCAAGGAAGGATTTGTTTTTGAAATGTATTCGTCATGTTGGCACCTACTTGTTATTCAATGTTGTCTGTTGCCCATGCTGCATCAACAGGCATGATTTCGGAAACGTCGACTTCGTTTTCGATGAGGCCAATACGGTAATAATCATCTGCCTGTTTTTGCTGGGCGGCGATGATTTCTTCGTTGATATTTTCAACGCCATAGTCACGGCGATTCACGACAGTGTCCAGGATCTCTTTCTCAATTCCGATCATATTGGAGAGCAATTCAGCGACTTCATCTGGATTTTCATTGGCCCATTGATCGGAGCGGTTCGTTTCTTCTAGCAAAATTTGAATCAGTTCTGGCGATTCCTCGGCAAATTGCGGCGTGGAAAAATAGAATGTCCGATTCGGGTACCCTTCGACGTTGTGATCGAGTGTTTTTACGTCAAGGGTATGTTCGACTCCTGCGAAAAATGGATCCCATGAGGCCAGTGCATCGACCTCCCCAGTCTCAAGCGCAGAACGGCCTTGTGAGGCATCGCCCATATAACGAAAATCAACGTCATCGGCGCTTAGCCCCTCAGCTTCAAGGGCAAGAATCGCCAAATAATGGTGGTTGCCTCCTTTCATTGCCGCAATGCTTTTGCCTTTTAAATCCGCCACTGTTTCAATGCCAGAATCAGACTTTACCATGATGCCGACGCCTTGTTCATGAGGAAGGCTAGCGCCGACATAAACGATGTCGCGACCTTGTGCTTGTGCAAAAATGCCAGGGCCATCAGCCGCGTTTCCATAATCAATGTTGTTGGTTGACAACGCCTCCATGACGGCGGTCCCTTGGTCGAATTCAATCCATTCAACCGATACATCCAGTCCTTCCTCTTCAATCCGCTCTTCTAAATAGCCACTTTCTTTCAGCACATTTAGCGTATTCCCAGTTTGGAAGCCGATGCGGATCGTTTGTTCAGCGTTTGCTTCGGATGGGGACGATGACTGGCTTCCGCACGCGGTCAAGATTCCGCCGCCTAGTAAAACGAAAGCTAGAGTTAGTATGGTTGATTTACGCATGTGTCTCTCCTCCGTTGAAAACATAATGCCCCCCATGAATCGTAAACAGTTCCGTTTGGCCAGAGCCTGTTAACATAAGCTGAAACGGCCGTTCGCCACGTTGCTCTAAAAACTCATTCACCGGCCCTTGCCCTTTTGGTTGGGCAAATTTCAAGTTCCCTCCAGGAAGCTGCAATGTGTAGATGTCGGCGTTTAGGCGTGGATCGTAAACCGAGCCTTTGTGTTCTAAGTCGAACCACTCCGCCCATTTAAAAGCCGTTTGCTTTGCATCGTGGACAGCCATAAGGAAGCTGTCGATTTTCCATTGGCCAGCAGAATGAGGGGCAACGACTTGAGCTTCCTTTAATTCGTTTAATCGCTCTTGGTCGGTTTCGTGCCAGTCAATAAAGAAGGGGAGGGGTAATTCGGATCCTTCTTCACCGACGAATAATAGCGACCATTCCAACAGTTTGCCATCAGGACGCTTTCGGCTAAGAGGCACTGGACCATTCACGTTTAAGCCTTTTTGCTTGAATGTTTGTGCGAGCTTATTTAAATCCCGAGTGCGCAAACAAATTTTCGCAAACCCTTCAGTAAATTCATCTCGAACAATGGAGGAAAAAGGACTGTAGGCTACATCCTGTGCTCCTACTTTGTCAAAAAGGGAACGATCATCAATGCTTAAAAACTCAATATACTCCATGCCGAAATGAAGCAACGTATTGTAAGAGCCTCGTTGTTCATGACGACCTCCATAAATCGTGTGGAAGCCTTTATTAATAAAATGATCTTTCAGTGTGTGTGCATCATCCACATAGTGAATCACATGATCAAAGGCAAGGGCCAACTCCTTCACTCCTCTATTCATTTAGTAATCCTATTAATTTTATATGATTTATAATTTTAATAAATAAAGTTTAGGGGAAGGACCTCAGTGTGTCAACAACTTTTGTTTTACAGTTTATGTAACCTGTTGCGGGTGTTGATGTTGCAAGCTCGTACATATATAGGGTGAAGAGAAACGACGGTGTGAGAATCAACGAAGGGGGAGATCAAGGCTTGCCCATTGGACGAGAAGCCCTTGTAGGCAACCTTTCATTCCTCTGGCAAAATAGGCCGCAGGCTCGTTTTTCAACGACATCGATAGTTCGATGCTGATGGAAGTCTCTAGCGAGTACAATGGCACTATGGATGTCAAAATAGGAAAAAGGGGATCTGTAAATGAAACAACAACATGCGATCAAGGCAAAAACATTTCACGATTTACATCAACAATCTTCAACTTTTGTACTCCCTAATGCATGGGATGCGATGAGCGCAAAAATGTTTGAAGCTGGCGGTTTTCAAGCGATTGGAACAACAAGTGCCGGCATTGCGGCTTCCTTAGGTTACCCAGATGGCCAACACCTGCCTCGTGCTAAAATGGTCGAGGCAGTAAGGAATATCGCCAATTCAGTAGCGGTTCCCGTTAGTGCCGATATCGAAGCAGGATACGGGCGATCCGTGGCCGAGGTTGTGCAAACTGTAAAAGAAGTTGCAGCGGCTGGAGCAGTCGGCATTAACATTGAAGATGGCACAGGCGACCCTAGTAAACCTGTCTTCTCCATTTCCGAACAAACAGAAAAAATCGCAGCGATTAAAGCCAGCCAAACGTCCCTATTTGTGAATGCCCGTACAGACATCTATTGGCTAAAAATCGGCGATCCTTTATCCCGTTTCCAAGAAGCTGCAAAGCGTGCAATAGCTTACCAAGAAGCAGGCGCAGATTGTATTTTTTTTCCTGGGCTTACGGACAGGGAAGAAATACAAAAAATGAGGGCGGCCATTTCGATTCCGATCAATTTGTTGGTTGACCCGGAAATGCCCGCCCTCACGGAGTTGTCGACACTAGGAATTGAGAGGCTAAGTTGCGGCTCTGCCCCATTTCGGGCAACAGCCACATTGCTCGCTGCCATTTGCAAACAGATCGTTAACGACGAAGCGTTTTCCCATCTGACAAAGGATGTTCTTTCCTATAGCAGGATAACGAAAATCATGAGTCAGTAGATCGGCTACTGCTTTCAAGTGCCTAATGGCCGACGATGCGTTTATGAAGAATGTACGAATAAACCATCGGCACGCCTACGATTACAACAATCAGTCCTACGGACAAAACCGCACTAACGCTTCTCGGCAAAAACGGTTCGATGATAAAAAGCAAGCCTCCGCCTATAAACAGGCGCCCACCAAGACGGTGTGTTTTTCGCCAAACCTCATCATTGCTGATGGTCCACGGGTTTTTGATGCCAACAAACCAGTTGGGCTTAATCGTCTGCATGTAGTTTCCGAGAATGATAAAGAGGATGCCTACTGCAACTGGCACGACGCGATTGATTGAAATGGGTGTGCCTATGCCTGCGAGGACTGTCACAATGCTAATGGCGAGAAAAAGGGCGATGAGCACGTTACCGATAATCGAATAGGTTCGTGTGAATTTGATGTAGTTGCCTTTCTTCGGGTCTAGACGGGGCAAGAATAGCAACATCGCATAAACGGCAATCAGGATTCCGTTTAGGAGTAAGAAGGCAGAGAACGTTGAAGCATAACGGTTCACTTGCCCGTCTACCCCCCATTGAACCGGCATTTGCGCAGGCAAGTGTTTATAAGCAAATAGCCATACAGTGATAGAAATCATAATCGAAAGAATTGGAAAGAGATGTTTTTTCATGGTTGTTTTCCCCCTTTTTCAAAAAAGCCCATTGTCCAGGAAAGCAGCTCCTGAAATACAGTTAAGTTGAGCGAGTAATAGACGAACTGGCCTTTTTTCTCGTCATGGACAAGGTGGGCAGCTTTTAACAGCTTTAAATGCTGGGAAATGCTTGGCTTTGACATTTGAAAATGGTTCGCAATCTCGCCAGCGGTTAAATCTTGTTTTTTGAGCAAATCAAGGATTTTTCGCCTCGTTGGATCGGCCAACGCTTTAAATGCTTCGTGCATCAGGGGCCTCCTTTCAAACACGGCACATTTAAGTAATTAAGAAATTACTTAAATACTTAACTAATCTAAGCATACAGGAATACTGCTTAATTTTCAAGTGTGTATCCCTATTGACAGGATGAAAAAATGTTAATTAAACGTTTGTTTAATCGACAAGATCACTTGCCGTGCTCGAAGCGTGTTCGTTTGCAATGGGAAATAAACCGTTGGATGAGTTCGTTTTGCTGCTCCTGTTTTCTTGTGCAGATGGCAATGTTGTTGACGATATGGACATGTTCAACATAGACGCGCGCTAAATCGCCCCGCTTTATATGTTCGTTCGCTACTAAAGAGGAGACGAAATTGACGCCAAAACCAGCCATCACAGCAGAAAGGGCTTCGTTCAATCCACTGAACTGCAAAGCAATCGTTGGCGGTTTTACTTGGTTGGCCTGGCATAACGCAAATAATTGCGCCCTTGTCGAGCTGCCTTCTTCGCGCATGACAAATGGTTCGACGACCACTTCCGCCAACGCGACTCGTTGATGGGCCAATCGATGTGACGGAGCGACGACAAACCAAAGCTCATCTTCTAACCATTCATCCCAAACAAATTCTTCTGCGCGTTTGTCGATGCTGCCAGCATACATCGCTACATCGGCTTTGTAACGGGCTAGTTTTTCAAATGCCTGTTGAGAATTGACCGTTTCGATTTGCAAATCGATTGTAGGATATTGGGCTTTGAAGGCACCCGCTAACTGTGGCAATAAAAAGTTTGCCGGAAGATAAGTGGCAGCGACATGGATGTGCCCTGCGCCTACATCACGAAATTCTTGTACAAATGCTTCAATATGGGCTTCAACCGCGAATAACGTTTCCGCTTTGTCAGCAAGCTGTTTTCCAAATGGCGTAGGCACAATCCCCCTGCCGTCCTTTTGAAGCAAAGGCAAGTTTAATTCGGCTTCAAACGCTTTTAGTTGGCTCGAAACAGCTGGTTGGCTAATGTGCAAAGCTTGTGCTGCTTTGGTGATGCTTCCCGTGCGCGCCACCGTATAAAACAACCGAAGTCCATGAAGGTTCATTCCGTCACCCCCAATATATAAACAATAGTTATAGATTCTTAAAAAAGATCGATTATTTTTATGGTTATGTCGAGTATACACTAGAATTGTAAGTAAAATAACGAAAAGGGGTTGGGAACGTGGAAAAGCAAACTTGGCAGTTCGTTGATTCGTATATGACGGAACGTTTGCGGATAGGGGATGAAGGTCTGGACGCAGCTTTAGCGAATAATCGCCAAAAGGGGTTGCCAGCTATTGATGTTTCGCCAACACAGGGGAAGCTTTTGACGCTGTTAGCAAGAATGAAAGGGGCCAAGCGCGTTCTTGAAATTGGTACGCTCGGCGGCTACAGCACGATTTGCTTGGCGCAAGGGCTGTCAGACACGGGAAAAATCGTTACGTTGGAATATGAACCAAAACATGCTGCTTGTGCAAAGGAGAACATTGCTTTTGCCGGTTATGCCGATCAGGTTGATATTATCGTAGGACCCGCCCTTGAAAGCCTGCCTATTCTGCACCAACAGCAGCAAACGTTTGATTTTATTTTTATCGATGCCGATAAGCCTAACAATCCCCATTACGTAAAGTGGGCGTTGCAGCTTGCTTCTCCTGGCGCGGTCCTTGTCGCTGACAACGTCATCCGCGACGGAGAAGTATTAAATGCCCATAGCACGGATCCCCGTGTCCAAGGCATCCGCACATTTGTAGAATTGTTGGAGCAAGAGGAACGGATTGAGGCGACTGCGATCCAAACAGTAGGCGAAAAGGGCTACGATGGCTTTATTTTAGGGATTGTCCGATAAATCACAAAAAAGTAAGGGGTTGTGACGAAGTTTTGCTTTTTAGCTGATAAAGGATTCCAATAATTGTGTGGCACACCAAAGACAGCTAGCTTCAAGACGATTTGAAGCTAGCCTGTTTCATGAAATGATTTTGTTAGAAGGACTAAAAGCGTGCGAACTTAACTAGCATTTTTGTCTGGCCCTTTCTCGTACGTTTCCCAGAATGTCGCGTGTTTAATGCCCAACTTTTTAGGATCGAAAACAGGGTCAAGCCCTTGTTGTTTCTGAGCTTCGTAATCCTTTAGGGCAATTATCGCCGGCTTGGCGAGGAGGACGATCGCAATGACGTTGATCCACACCATTAACCCAAGGCCAATGTCGCCAAGGAGCCATGCATTTGCCGCTGTTCGGTTGGCGCCGTAATACGTCGCTCCAAGCAAAAGCAACTTAATGCCAACCATTGGCCAGGCGGCATTGCGTCCTCGCATCAAATAGGCAATGTTTGTTTCGGCAATATAGTAGTAGGCCATAATCGTTGTAAAAGCGAAGAATAGGAGTGCAATCGCGACAAATCCCGTTCCGAAAGCAGGGAACACATGGTTGATTGCTTCCTGTGTAAATTGAGGCCCAGCCTCAACGCCAGGAATCGCTTCAAACACATGCGTGCCCTCTTCAGGCCCTTGTGTATTGTACATCCCTGTAAATAAGATCATAAAGGCGGTTGCTGAACAAACAAGCAAAGTGTCAATGTATACAGAGGCTGCTTGCACCAATCCTTGCTTAGCTGGGTGTGACACTTCGGCCGCAGCAGCGGGGTGTGGGCCAGTACCTTGGCCGGCCTCATTGGAATAAATGCCACGCATGACGCCCCAAGAAATAGCGCTGCCAAGCAATCCGCCAAAGAGCGAATCCATTCCGAACGCGCTGCGAAAGATTAAGGCAATCGTTTCTGGTACAGCAGATAGGTTCATAAAAATAATGATGGCGGCCATAATCATGTAGCCAATCGCCATAAACGGGACGATAAAGGCGGCGGTGGTCGCGATCCATTTAATACCGCCAAAAATAATTAGCCCTAAAACCAAGACAAGAAACAGCCCAGTTGCCCAAGTCGGTATACTAAAGGCGTTATTGACAGCTGCGGCAATCGAATTAGACTGGACGCCAGGCATAAGCACAGACATCGCTACAAGAGCTGCGACTGCAAACAGAATCGCAAACCATTTTACGCCTAGTCCTTTTTCAATATAGTAAGCAGGTCCACCACGGTATTGGCCGTTTTGTTTATCTTTATAAATTTGCGCAAGCGTCGACTCAATAAACGCGCTGGAAGCACCCAGAAAGGCAATGGCCCACATCCAAAATACAGCCCCTGGTCCGCCAAAATAAATCGCTGATGCGACGCCAGCAATGTTCCCCGTTCCGACACGGCCTGCCAAAGCAACGGATAACGCTTGGAAAGAGGAAACGCCGGCATCTGATTTTTTTCCACTGAACATAAGGGTAAACATATCTTTTAGATGGCGGACTTGCAAAAATCTTGTTAGTAATGAAAAAATCAATCCTACACCTAATAATGTGTAAACGACTGGTGAGCTCCACAGCACATTATTAATAAACTCTAAGACCACGTCCACAGTACGTCCTCCTTAAATAATGAGCTATTATTTAAATATTCCACGAATTTATCGAATTCTTATTTGATGGTTAGCTCCTTTCTTGGTTCAACTAAGTTATTTTCTTATAATAAACGGTATTGGCGAAGATGAAAAGAAGATCATTGCAAATTTTGTGATTTTATTGGAAGATCTTCTGTCATAGAAGGAGCCATTGACGCATCATCCTTATTTATTTTGGAAAGGATAATAGTACTGATCCAAACAGGAGGTTGCTTATGGTTGAACTAACCAACAAGGTCGTTATTATTACCGGAGGGGCGTCTGGCATTGGCCGGGCAGCGGTCGATGCGTTTTTGGCAAAAGGCGCAAAAGTGGTGATTGCTGATTTTAATAAGGAGACGGGAGAGGCTGCTGTTAAGGAATTAACCAATGCAGGCAAACAAGTTCTATTTGTGCAAACCGATGTCTCAAGCGAACAATCGTTGCAAAACATGGTCGCTGAAACGGTAAAGGCCTATGAGCGCGTTGATATTCTTATAAACAATGCCGGTTTCGGTACAATGAGTCCGTCCCATGAAAGGGCATACGAGGATTACGAAAAGATTGTGAAAGTATGCCAAGACGGCGTTTTTTTAGGATCGAAGCACGCGATTAAAGAAATGATCAAAACAGGCAGCGGCTGTATCATCAATACGTCGTCCATACTCGGATCAGTTGCTCAACCCGAAGCGCTGCCTTACAACGCTGCAAAAGGGGCAGTCAATACAATGACAAAATCGTTGGCAGTTGAATATGCAGACAAACAGATACGCGTCAACGCCGTAGCTCCTGGGTTTGTAGAGACAGCCGCCGTAAATAAGGAAGCGCTTGGCGACTTTTATGATGGCCTTGTCGCCAAACATCCAATAGGGCGGTTAGGAAAACCGGAAGACATTGCCCATGGGATGGTTTTTCTTGCCGAAAATGAATTTGTCACAGGTACAATTCTAACGATTGATGGCGGCTATACCGCTTTATAAGCACAAGAGAGAAACACCGTAAAGACAGCTCGAACAGGCTGCTTTAGGGTGTTTTTTGGCGGTCAAAAAACTACGTCAGATTATTTCACATTAGCCCCTTCTTATATAAGGTTAATAGTGTAATCATTTCACGTGAGGAAGAAATGAGACACATACTAAGAATAAGCAAAAATACTAGGTCTAAAGGCATAGTTTCTATTTGCTCGATTGGTTTGCGCTCAGGAGTATCGTACGGTTCAAAAGGCTACGCAAGTGCGTTAGACTAAAAGAAGGAAATGTTTAGCAAAAGGACATCTGTTGATGGAAAAATGGGAAAAGGAGTTCAACCTATGCGCTACTACTCAAAACGAGATTGGGCAATGAAGGCCATTATCGCCGCTGTTTGGCTAATCGGGATTGCAGTACTCTTTCTTATGTACACAGACGATTCAGCAACATTTTTAATGATTTATGTATTTGGCCCGATGTTAGTATTCGGCCTTGTCTTAGTAACCGCATCAATCACGAATATGTATTATGAACTGCAAGAAGAAGGCTTGTATGTGAAAGCCGGTTTTTACTCTTATTTCTTTCCATATGAAACAATGGAAAGCATTCATCCAATAAAAGGCTTTTACACTCCTGGCGTTAAAGCCGCCATGGCTTTAACAGGCGTCGCCATCAAAGTCAACGACGGCAGAGAGTTAGTCCGAATTTCTCCAGACAACGAAGCCTCATTCCGCGTCGAGCTGATGGAAAAAGCGCCCCACGTAAAGGAAATTGATGAAGCGATTTCGCAAAAGGAGGATAAAGCATGAGCGGAGAAATCTATTTAAATCCAACGCGTATGAAAGAGAATCTAACTGAAGTACGAAATGCGATTCAAGCAGTGCAGCCGAGTACAAAAGCCTATGAAGCAGGGGACACAGTGCTAGAAAAGATTGAAAAAGCAAAAGAAAATATGGAACAAATTCAACAACTCCTTCGTGATTATCAAGCGCTCGTGCTTGATAATGCGAGCGATATTGAGGCATTGGTCGACCAATTTGTCGAAAGCGAAGCAAACGTGGCAAAGGCCATTAAAGGAGGGTAAGCACTTGGCGAGAAAAGCATTAGAAGCAGAACAGGCATTGGCGATGTTAGAAGAGATGGCAAGCGAACTCACGGAACAGAGCAACCAGTTTGCTGATTTTGCAAGTTTTCTCTTCAAACAAAGAATGCTCAGTACATCTGGTTTTGGCAGCGGTCAGACAGCGACGAGAATTGCCGACTTCTGGAGAGACGGCCATGGACCATTTTTAAAACTGCTACGGCGCGTGCTTGAAGACTTCGCAGAAAAGCTGGAAACGATCCGAGATGATTTGGCAAATGAGTTTTCCGAACAAGCGGTTATTAAAGAAGCTTATATAATGGATGAATTGTATGAACAATTAAATGAACTGAAAATCAAGGCAAGAAACCATGGGGAAACATTAGCAAGTATTAAAAGCGACTACGCAGATATCGTTTCATTGCCTCATTTTAATTATGAACCTGTTGAGCAAGGATTGACCACATGCCAACAGGAAGCAGAAGATACGGTCGCTCTTTTGCACGAAAAAGACGTAGTAGACTCAATGAACCAAATCGCTGATGACATCTCTATGTTATCTACATATGTTGATCATCTCCGTACAGTGATTACAAAAGGCGATGTATCGATCGCCACTTACCATCCACTTGACTTAAAAACAGATGAACAGTGGCGAACCATTCAAAATGAATTGGATAAACGCTACTATTTAGATATTGTGGCATTTGGAAACAACTGGCTGAATTTAGGCAATACCTTATTTGGTGCTGGACAAAATGTACTTGCTGGGGCTTCAATTGCAATCGGCCACTATGGCACCAAAAACTTTCAAGACTATGTCAACCGCATTAAAGCAGGAAAAGGTGGAACCCCGAGCACAAACAAATACGTAGCGATGGCCAAGAACGGCTTCCGTTATGCTTTAGGCAACGGCAAATCAGCCGCCGCAACTGCCGCAAAACACATTCTGTCAGACGAACAAATGCGCAAAGTCAGCAACTATGTCGCAAATGCAAAAACCGGCTTCAAAGACGCAGTCGATAAAGGCAAAATCGCAGCGACAAAAACAGCAATCAACATCGCCTCCAATGACCATGTCCGTAAATTTGGCGAGAAGTTTTCCAACTTTAAAGTCGACGAAAAAGCCAAACATATAGCGAAGTATGTAGAGACGCCGGCGACAAGGGCGTTGGGTATAGCTGGAGCTGGGTTTACTATGGCTTCAAACTTTAATGATGAATTTATAAATCCGGAAAATGCAGATAAGTCATTAGAAGTTCAAGTCACTAGATTTTTTACAGGAACAGGTATCGAACTAGGGAGTGCGAGCTTAGGTGCAGTTGTTGGCGGCGCAATTGGCACAGCAACAATGATTCCAGGCATGACGTTTGTTGGCGCAGCTGTTGGTGGGATGGTTGGTGGCTATGTCGGCGGAAAAATTGCTCCAGTAGCAAAAGATATTGCTGAATCAGCAGTCGAAGGTTTTTCAAAAGCAAAAGAAACTGTGTCAGAAGGACTTAGTAATATAGGAAGCGGATTAAAGCAAGGGGCTGACAATTTAGTTGCAGGGGTAGCTGGATGGTTCAGCTAATAATTTGAGGTGAAATGATGTTTATTCTTGTTTTTATAGGAGCGGTGGCGGCGGTTCAATATTCAAATGCGTTTTTGTTGTTGCTATTGGGTTATCCTTCAATTGTTTCAAAATATCTCGAAGGATTTCATACGGAAAATCCGCAAAAATGGTATGAGTATTTATTTAACGTCATTTTTTGGCTGTTTATTAGTATTGCCCTGTTTTCTTATCGTAAAGTAGATAAGAAGTACGGATTTTTTAAAACCAAATTGTACTATGGATTGGGTATCGTAGTTTCATATTTTTTCTTGATAGGTTTTGTCATTCCCATTCTAGTTGATATTATTCCTGACTACATCCCGCTTCTAGATGATTTGCTGCCAAATAATTGGTAGTAAGTATTGTTTTGAAGAAGGGAGAAGGAAAATAAAATTGTAGAGTGCGTCCTTACTGAAAGATACGAGTTTATAGGCAACCTCCTAGTTAAGAGGTGAAGGAATGCTGGCACTAGAGGCGATTTATGCCTCTATCCTTTGGATAGGGGCGATTCAATTTATGCATGGGGGGATATTAATCTTATTTGGGTACCCCTCCATCTATTCCAACTACCTAGTAGGCTTTTACACGAAAGAGCCGAAATGATGGTATGATAATGTGTTCAATCTTGTTTTTTGGTTGCTAATCAGCGTTGCATATTTTACGTTTAAAAAAGCTTCTTTGAAATATGGGTTCTGGAAAGTAAAGTTGTACTATGGCATTGGTTGGGTTGTTTCATTTTTTCTTTATATGTTCGTCTTTCTTCCTATCCTTACTTTTATTATGTTTCAGGAATGAAAAGTTACTGTCTTTATAGGTGATTTTTAGGGTTATTGGAATAAGTAAATTTGTCATACTGAAATATGCTGTATTAGGCAACCTCTTGGTTTAAAGGCGGAGAAATAATGGTACTAGAGATAATTTACGGAATCATTGTATGTGTGGGTGCGATTCAGTTCATGCATGGGGGAGTGTTAATTTTATTTGGATATCCCTCTGCCTATTCCAACTATCTAGAAGGTTTTTATACGAAAGAACCGAAACGGTTGTCTGATAGTGTGTTTAATCTATATTTTTGGATGACGATCAGCGTTGCTTATTTTACCTTTAAAAAGGCTTCTTTGAAATATGGGTTCTGGAAAGTGAAGTTGTTTTATGGCATTGGTTGGGTCATTTCGCTTTTTCTTTATTTGTTTGTGTTTATTCCTATCTTTACTTATTTCTTTCCAATCGATTAGTGGATGGAACTAGTTGGGAAATATACTATGGACTAGGAATAGCGTTTTCCTATATCCTGAAGCTTTGTTCATTTCTGCTTTTAGCAAACGTTATTCCTGAGTAAAGACAATGTCTTAGAAATTAATTGAAAAGGAGCTTTCTTATGCAACCATTATTAACGTGCACGACAGAAGAACTGGTATGTTTATTGAGCATGTGCGGTTATCATCAAATGGCCAAGGGTTTAGGGGAGAGCATGTTAGGGGAGAAAACTCCTGAAGCTTGGGATGCGGTCATTGAAGGAGCGGCACACCAAATGATGCTCAAAGGCATTTGGGACACGGAAAAGGCTGAGCGGGATGAGGTTCCACTTGGTGATCAGTGGCAACGGTTTACCGAGCAGTATGCGGAATCAAGCTATTTGGTTCGTTTTGTTGACCGGGTGGAAGGACAATCGTTGCTTTTTCACCAGATAAGCGATGACCAATGGTTTTTTCATCATGTCATCAATGATATTATCCACATTTTCGCAAAAGTAGACACGCAAAAAGCATACAACGAAGTCGATCGTTTTTTTAACCTTTCTGCAAGCGCTAAAACGGATCGGCAAGAGTTTGTGTTAACGCCTGAGCAATTTGACCGTCTCACTGACAATGAACAAGTTAGTCCAATTCAAACAGAGCTTTCGGCAGTTGCCGAGCCATCGTCGGTCAACGCATTTGAGAGCTTTGTTCACGACTTGGCGGAGCAGAACTGGACACTGAAAAACGGAAGTGCGTTCCAAATTGGCGATCAGCAGAATGACATGACTATCAGTGATTTGTTTTTCTTCCTGCCTGCTCAAAATGGAATTTGGCTAGTCGTTTATGAAATCGAAAATGGCAAACAGCAAGTGCGGCTAACGAAAACATCGAAACAAGAGTGGCTGCAAACAAGTAAGGTATTGTTTCGCAATAAAGTATCGGGCAGAATCAAAATGGGGAGCACTTAATCCGGGCTAAGTATTTTAATAGATGCAATGCCTTTACCTCGACAAAAATTTACTTTAAGGAGGGCAAGCGCTATGTCAGTGGAGTATTTTAGACAACAAATTCATTCAACAGAAGCGTTTATTGCGGAAGCGAATGAAAAGTTAAGACGTTTACGGGAATGCCGGTCAAAACTACTCAGCCAAGAAGGGACCATGGCAGATGACCGCGCCCAATTTAAAGAACCAGAGTTAACAAACGAGACATGGAACGGCAAGCATGCAGACCAATTTGAACAAACCCGAGAATCTGAAGTGGTCAGTACCTACCAAGAGTTGATCGATACAACAGGAGACGCCGTAGAGCGGACCGATCGGCAAATTAGCATGACGGTGGATGTCATTTCCCACCAAAATAGTTTGTTAAGTAATTATAAAATTGGCCTTGAAAATGCGATTGAGCGGGAAAGAGAAAAGAAGTAAAGGAACCTTTAAATTTGAAAAGGTGGAAGTGAACTAGAAGTGCACATGAGTACGACCTCCCCTTTATTTTAGGCAAAAACGAACCTTTTCCTAATCGTGCCATATTCGTTGTAATGTTATGTCCTCGTATCCAAAAAGAGGGGCGAGAATATCGACTTTTATAATCTGCTTGAGCTTTGTGAGAAGCTCTTTTTTCTTTGATCAACAACCAGGAGATAAAATGTAACTTAGGGTAAAAAGCAAACTAATTGACTCCGTGGTCAAGAATGGATATGATACCCCCATGAGCAGACCAAGAGAATTTGATGTTGATCGTGCGCTGCGCCAGTCCATGGAAGTATTTTGGACGAAAGGGTTTAAAGCGACTTCCTATGATGACTTGACTAGCACGACGCAAGTGAAGAAACAAAGTTTGTATTGTGTCTTTAAGAATAAGCGGGAGCTGTTTTTACGTGCATTAGTGCTATACAGGGAACAGGGCATAGCGATGCTGGAGGAATTGGCCTCTCAGGAAGGGTCTCCTGTGGAAAAATTGGAGGCCATTTGCGAGGCTACGCTCTGTCAAAACGATGAAACGATGAGTCGAGGCTGCCTCATCGTCAATTCAGCCCTTGAATTTGGAACCGAGGACGAGGAAGTCAATCGTGAGGTCGCATTGATGTTTAACCAGGTCGGACGTGTGCTCGAGAAGGTTATTCGCAGCGGTCAGGACCAGCAATTGATTACGTCTCGCCTTACAAGCAAAGCGCTTGCCCTTCACCTGAACAACGCTCTTAGCGGCGCGAAGATTATGGGAAAATCAGGCGCTCCCCGAGAGCAGATCGCAGTGGTATTGCGTACAGCGCTTGCGCTTATGATGCCAGAGAATGATGGAAGCTTGTGAGTGACAGATAACAACATGCATGTATGAGCCGTTAAATGCGTGCATGTCTTTTTTAAGAAAGTTTTTGACTGCGTGGTCAAAAAGGCGTATGGAAAAACATGCAAGGGGGTGATACTAAAAAACATAGAGCGCACCAAATGATTGAATGATTTTCTAGACTTCACATACAAAATGAAACTCGGAGGTAGTTATGACGAATTCAACATCCGTTCAAGCTTTGTTTCAACCGTTTTCAGTTAAAAATATGAATCTGTCCAATCGCATTGTGATGGCGCCGATGACTCGCCAATTTTCACCTGAAGGCTTTCCGGGGCCTAATGTGGCCGCTTATTACCGCCGCAGAGCGGAAAACGGAGTCGGACTAATTGTGACCGAGGGTACGGTCATTGATCATCCAGATTCGTCGAATCAGGAAAATGTCCCGCATATCTATGGCGACAAGGCATTAAACGGCTGGGCCAACGTAGTGGCTGAGGTTCACAAAGCCGGTGGCCGGATCATCCCACAGATTTGGCATATGGGTGCTCGCGGCCATGTCGGCGACTATACGGAAAAAGATGTCGCCGACATAGTGGATGCTTTTGCGCAAGCTGCAGCCGAAGCGAAGCGGATCGGCTTTGACGGAATTGAACTGCACGGTGCGCACCAATATTTGATTGACCAGTTTTTCTGGGATAAAACGAACCCGCGCACAGATCGTTATGGCGGTGATATGGTGGAACGCACTCGCTTTGCGGTAGAGGTCATCGAAGCTTGCCGCCGCGCTGTCGGACCGGAATTTCCTATTGTGCTGCGCTTCTCGCAATGGAAGACCAGTGACTATACGGCTAAATTGGCAACAACACCGGCTGAACTGGAGCAATTTCTGGCACCGTTAACCGACGCAGGAGTCGATGTCTTCCACTGCTCCACTCGCCGCTTCTGGGAACCTGAATTTGAAGGGTCTGATTTGAATCTTGCTGGTTGGACTAAAAAGCTGACAGGAAAACCAACAATCACCGTCGGATCAGTTGGGTTGGACAGTGAATTTACGAAACTCTTCGCCGAAGGAAAGGGAGCAGATGTCTCGAACATTAACGGGTTGATCGAGAAACTGGAACAGGGGGAATTTGATCTCGTAGCGATCGGTCGGGCATTATTAGCTGACCCTGCATGGGCAAGCAAAATCCGCGATGGCCGTATCGACGAACTGACGCCATTTTCGCCCGACGCGGTAAAAACACTTTACTAAATGTAATCCTGCAACAACGAAGGAGCTGCGCCGCAGCTCCTTTCGCATGAGTGGCGAAATTCTTCAAGGGGAAGCAATGAAGAGTAGCGTCAAGGGATCCACATTTAAATGTTCGATAAAGAATCGATCAAACATTCGATCTGACAGGGTTTTTCATATGAATAATAAGAGTCTGGCCGTACCTCCCACATATTTTGTTTTCGGTTGTTTCGATCGGAGCTTCGCCAAACCAATTGTGCAGTCCGAACAGGAAAATAAACGACACCCGATCCCCTTTTACGGAATGGGGGACTCCCGAATGTTTTCTGCACATGTTTAAACACGCCCTTTTTTATGTTTTTTTGGCATGGACAAATTTAATGGTAGGAGAAGCCTATGCTTCGCTAATGTACGTCTTGGCCGCAATTAGCATGCATGCGAATCCAAGCCAGCTCCGATTGTCCTGCATAACAACCTATCCCACTTGGCACACTAAAGGTATGAATAGCCGGAGGAGCCTTTTATGGATGTGTTTGGTGCCGATTATGAACAAAATAAGAAAAAATTGGTCGAGGAAATAGGCGATCAAGCCGACTTGACGATTAAATATGCGTACGCGACTTCATTGGATAAGCAGTTGACGTTTTTTTATTTCGGAGAAGCGGACATGCAAAGAATGGAGAGCTGCCTTCGCTACCTAAATGGGTTGCCAGCTGCTTATTTTAAAAAGAGGGGCAGCGAGGTGGAGCGGGCGAAACCATCGATTAGCTATGCGGAGTCGGTACAAGTTGATGTCAAAAAAGCGGTGAAGTCGCTTTATTTGGACCGGGTTGTCTTGCTGTTGGAGGGCGTCCCGTTTGCGTATGTGTTGCAGTTAAAAAAGGGAATGAACCGCAACGTGGAGCAGCCGACAATTGAACCGGTTATCCGCGGTCCGAAAGTGTCGTTTATTGAAGATCTAAACGCAAACATTGCCTTAGTACGCCAGTATGGCGATGACGAAAACCTCATTGTTGCTGAACATGTCGTCCACTATAAAAACAAACAAAAGACGATCCGCTACATTCACCATAAAGAAAAAACAGAGCCTGCTGTTGTCGACGAGGTGGCCGAGCGCCTGAAGGGGATTAAACACGCCAACATTGAGGATTCTGGCAAAGTTGAAAGTTTTTTGGACAACTCGCCTTTGTACTCGCCGTTTCCGCAAATCCAGACAACGGAGCGGGTTGACCGGATTTTAGGGGGCCTGGAAGAAGGGCGCGTCGCCATCTTCGTCGACGGCTCGCCGTTTGCGATTATGGTGCCAACCACGTTTGAACAGCAACTGCAAGCGGCGGACGATTATTATGAGCGCTGGATGATCAGCTCCCTCATTCGCATACTCCGTTACATAGCCTTAATCATTACGTTGTTTGTCGCACCTGTTTATATCGCCCTTGTCTCTTTCCATCAAGGGCTCATACCGGACGAACTGTCGCTCACGATCATGAATACACGAATGAACGTGCCATTTCCAGCAGCTGGCGAAGTCGTCGTGATGACGCTCTTTATTGAACTATTGCGTGAGGCGAGTATTCGCCTCCCTTCTCCTCTTGGGCAGACAATCGGCCTTGTTGGCGGCGTTGTCGTCGGCCAAGCAGTCGTTGAGGCCCATATTGTCAGTTCAATCATGGTCATCATTATTGCACTGACGGCAATTTCGTCTTTTGCCGTGCCGATGTATAACTTAAGTCTTTCTTTTCGACTGCTTAGCTTTATCGCCATCGTATTTGCCTCCACATTTGGGTTGTTTGGCGTCGTCTGTTTCTTTATTGGGCTAACCATCCATTTAGCAAGCTTGCACAACTATGGCGTCCATTATTTTTCGCTCAAGTTTTCATTCAAAAAACATGGCATTTACGATGCCATCCTCCGTTTGCCGACTGTACTGAAGGATAAGAAGGGGTGAATCGCATCTTGGCCAAGACAAACGTTTATACGCAGCGGACATTGACCAATGTCCAGTTTGGGGCGGTGTTGATGACGGCGCTTCTCGGTGTGGGCGTGTTAAACTTGCCGCGGACGATGACTGTTAACATGAATACGGCTGATGGGTGGATCTCGGTCATGATTGCAGGCGTGGCCGTAAGCCTCATTTTTTTGTTTAATGTCTTTGCCTTCAAGTCTCATCACGTTGATTCGATTGACGTCTATATGGAGAGAGCGTTCGGCAAGTGGGCAAGCAACTTTCTTTGCATCGTGATTGCCACTTACTTTCTCGTCCAGTCTAGTTGGCAAGTGGTAGCCATGAGCGAAATGATCCGCTATTTTTTACTAGAAGAAACGCCCTATTATGTCGTCATTGGGATGATTGTGATTTTAAGCGCGTATGCCGTTTTTTATCCGTTTGCGACGGTTGTGCGCATCTGCTGCTTTTTTCTACCGCTCTCACTTATTGTGCTCGTGCTTATTCTCGGGCTTAGTGCAGAAGAAGTGGACGTGTATCGACTGCGTCCTATCGCTCCAGAAGGATTTTGGCCGATCTTTGCCAATGTAAAAGAGGCGCTCCAAGCTTTTCAAGGCGCTGAAATTATGTTGCTCATCCTCGCTTTTCTCCGAACAGGCACAAAGCCTAAGAAAAGCGGTGTGCTCGCGTTTTCGACGATAACGATGGTCTACGTGTTAATTTATGGGATTGTGGTTTCCTCGCTAGGAGTAGCAGAAGTAAAAACGCTCGTATGGCCAACGATTGCCTTGACACAAGCTGCAGAAAGTGGAGCGTTTTTTTCTGGTCGCTTAAATTCACTACTCATCAGTACGTGGACACTGCAATTTTTTACGACCATTGTAATTGCCTTGTTTGCGACAGTCCATTTGCTTGATAAACGACTGCCGATCCGTCGTGGCTATTTGTTGTTTGTATGCACTGTACTTGTTTTTGGAATTGGCGTACTGCCACAAACGTTCTACCAAATTTCAATGATAGGCAAGTGGGAACAGTATGCTTTTTTAACTATTTTTGCGGTATTGCCATTCCTTTGTTACCTCACGGTTGCTATAAAAAAGAAGGTGAAGGCATGAAATGTAAGATCATTGCGCTACTTGGCAGTGTGCTGTTGCTTACAGGCTGCTGGGACCACACGAATATTGAAGACTACTCACTCGTCATGGGCATTGGCCTTGGGATTGATGCAGAAGAAAAGGAAAAGGTCGGCATGCTGACGCAACTGTACATGCCTGTCGCTGACGACCAAGGCGTTGCCGAGCTTTCTTTTCGAAACCTTTATACAAAAGGAGAAACAGTCTTAGACGCAACGCGGGAATTGGAGTTAATCGACCAAGGGATATTAAGCGACCATCAACTCGTGCTCGTGTTTCACGAGGATGCGTTAAGAAAGTGGCGGGCCGAAGAGCTGATTAACCAAAAAATCCGCGACGAACGGGCAAGGAGGGGCATTCGGATATTTGTTACTGAGGTGCCGTTGCAAACACTGTTTAAGTATCCAACGGAAGCAAAAGTAGCACCTACCTCGCAAATGTTGGATGCCATTGCCCAAAACATCGACCGCTCGACAAAAGTGCTGCCGCCAGTCACACTTGGAACGTTGTCTGATAACATTAATCGTGGCTATACGATTATCTTGCCAAAAGTGACAATTAAAGATGGAAACCTAGAGCTAGACGGAGGCCAAATTTTAAAGAAAGGCGTCCATTTAACCGATTCCCTCTCCCCTGACCAAATAACTAGCTTAAACTGGTTTACAGGCGATATAGAAGCTGGCATCGTTCAGGCAGAAGTGGATGGCTACCGAGTGGTATATGAAGTATTAAGCTCTCGGATAGAGTCTGTTAAAACAACGCTTGAAAACGACAAACTTACGATGGACATTTATGTGAAATCAGATGGACGCCTGGCGGAAAACTGGGATCCGAAAGAAAATACGTACGATCCAACTTATTTTAAAAAACTGGAAGGGTTATTTGAAAAGACGGTAGAAACGCAAGTGGACCAATTCATCAATGACATGCAAACAAAATACGAGGCCGCTCCCTTTAAGCTTGTTAAATATGTACGCGTACAGCAATACCCATTTTGGAAAAAGAATAAAGACAACTGGGATGAAGTCTTTTCAGAGGCGACAGTCCGCTTCCATGTTGATTTGACGATTACCGACTTTGGCATTAGGGGGAAAAGGCAATAGGAAAGCAGCGGTGAAAAAGAGGACGTGTTCGCTGGAATCAAGTTGATATTTAGGGAGAGGGGAGAACACGTTCTGTTAGTATCGTTCTATGTATGGGCGAGAAAAGCTTAATTCACTATTATTCTACAAAGTGCGACAAAAACAGCTAATTGAATGATGTTGGGAAATATCCAAATTCCTTACAATACGAAAAAATTCCATTTATAATAGAAAGCAACATACTTGGTTTGGGGTGATCGGATGTCTACGGTAGTGCAGGCGGAAAAAGCGGGGGCGAAAATCGTTGACTGGTATAGTTGCATTATTTCGCGGTCAATCGACCAAGCGATTCTCCTCAAAGAACAAGCCAGCGCCCTCGTAAAAAACATGGAGCCGAATGACAAGATTTTAGCGTACTATTCACTAGTCGAATTTCGTCATGAAATGCTGCTCAGACAAAACGCAGGAATGAAAGAAGAAGAACGATTTGCGAAAATTGAACCCATCCTAGAGGACACAGTCGACCATTTACTCAAGTACCTCTATTATTTCATCAGCGGGCAAAATGAATACATCAATGAACGTTACAAATCCGCGATCAAACTATTCAGGAAAGCAGAGCGTTTATTAGAGTATGTCGACGACGACGCAGAAGAGGCAGAATTTTATTATTATGCTGGATGGGTGTACTATCGCCTAAACCAATATCCTTTTGCGATCTCATATGCCGAGCAAGCTAAAATGATTTTTGACCGTCTTGGATATGTGGATAAGGCTATGAATTGCCAAATCATAATCGCCGCAACCAATTCCGAAGTCAGAAAGTACAAAAAAGCGGATGCAATCTTAAAAGACGCTTTGCAGCAAGCGGAAAGGTATCCTGAAACAAAATCGCTCATTCTCCGTACTCTCGGACTAAATGCAATACGGAAAACGGAGTGGGAAGAGGCAGAACATTATTTCAAATCTGCCTTAGCGATTAAAGAACATCGCCAGTCACCAGTAAGTATGAAAAGCCAATACAATTTGGCAAATATTTTATTTCGTTTACAGAGAGATTTGGAAGCGCGGGAGTTTTTTAAAAAAGCGGAAGTAGGCATTCATTATTATAGAAGTACAGAATATTTGGCTCGGTCTCTAGTCACAAAAGGGCTTTATATTGAAAAAGGAAATTTAGCGTTAGTAGAAGAGGGCATTCATCTTCTGAGAGAAAACGCTTTAGAATTTGAAATCGCCGAAGTGGCCGAAGAAACGTCTGATTATCTAGAAAAAGCAGGAAAATCACAAGAAGCATTGAAGTATATGAAAGTCGCTTACGAAGCGAAGCTAAATCAAAATGCACTGGGGGTTGTTCAGGAATGAAAAAATTTCTTTTAACTTTAGTTATTGTACTAGCATTTACAGGAACTCAAAGTCTAGCCCAGGCAAGTGACGGGAACATTTTTCAACCGCATGATAAAGCGGATGGTGCTAGTTAAGTAGCTTTTTTCAATACAAAACGAAAATGCCTGTTAAGAAAATAAGCAGTATACTAAAAAACAACACTGCTATAACAGATGGCCGGATAGCCATCTGTTTTTTTGTATTACCCAAGAAGGTGAAGCACTTGGTTTGTTTTAGCCGATAGATAGAAAGGGAAACAGACTATAAAAGGAGGCGATTATGTGGAAAGTAAAGAAATAAAGGTAAGGAACCATTGGGGAAAATTAACTGTTTGTTTGTTAATCGCTATTGCCATTACATTACCCGTACAAATTTGGGTTGATAGCGGATGGAAAATTGCGTACTTTTTACCCGTATTCATGACTGCTTGGGGAATATTCTATATATGGGCTGGAAAGGAAGAAAATAAGAAATAAGGCGATTATAGAAAAAGCAGTTTTAGTTATTCTTACGGATGGGAAGGTAATTTATAGAAAGTCATCCATTATTAATTAATAATTTTAAGGAGGGACAGTTTTGAAGAAAATTTTGGCCCCGACTATTGCCGCTGCTTTTGTTTTAGCTCTACCTTTTCAATACGCAGAAGCCAACAAAGAAGTATCGTCTTCTTCTCAGGTCAGTCCATTTTCTGACTTGCAAGGAGAGAAAAGAATTTCAGAGATTAATAATGAGTTTAACTCAGTGATCGGCATTATGGAAGAAGTGAATAATCGTTACATTGACAGCATGGTGCATGATACGGATGGGGAAAGTTGGACGACGATTACGTATACGTTTAATTCTGACGGTGTTGAAATGATGTACAATCGTTTACAAACCGCAGAGTCTTTGACTAGTTGGGCTTCCTATATAGTTGGATTGGTCCCTAATGTTGGTTTGACAGCTGCTCTTTTACTAAATGTTCAGTCTAACAACATGATCGATGATGCAGTAGCAGAAGCTTATCACATAAATAGTAGGCTAGAAGTAGAGTTGTACTATGGAAACCATTCGTGGGAAGATGAAACGACTTATCGTGTTGTAAACTAAAGAGAAGGTCTCGTTATCTCCTTTTAATAAAAAACAGATGGCCGGATAGCCATCTGTTTTTTGTATTACCCAAGAAGTTGAAGCACTTGTTGTGGCGCTTGGTTTGCTTGAGCAAGCATTGATTGAGAAGCTTGGGAAAGAATGTTGCTCTTTGTGTATTCCATGATTTCTTTCGCCATGTCAACGTCACGGATACGAGACTCAGCAGCTTGAAGGTTCTCAGAAGAGTTGTCCAAGTTAGAGATCGTGTGCTCAAGACGGTTTTGCGCAGCACCAAGGCTAGAGCGTTGTTTTGATACTTGTTTGATCGCATTTTCAACAGCAGCTAGTTGTGTGTCAAAGCCTTCCTCATCTGTCGCATCTGGATCAGCAAACTTTGTCACATCGATATCGGAAATTTTTAATCCGTCATCGCCTTCAGTACCAAGTGCAGTAGCGCTCATGTCGCCGATTTCGATTGTAATCGTTTGTCCTTGGTTCGCACCAATTTGGAAAGTGAAAGAAGCAGGGGCAGAAGCGCCAGCATCATCTGTTGCGCCTTTCAACAAATCTTTGCCGTTGAATGCAGTACGGTCAGAAATCCCTTTGCTTCCATCAGTCATGCCACCGATTTCTTCTTTAAGCGAGTTGATTTCATCTTGGATCGCTTGAAGGTCTTCGTCTTGGTTTGTGCCTGTGTTTCCTGCTTGTACAACAAGCTCACGCATACGTTGAAGGATGCTGTGCGTTTCGTCAAGGGCACCTTCAGCTGTTTGGATAAGAGAGATCCCGTCTTGTGCGTTACGGCTCGCTTGATCCAAACCACGGATTTGCGCACGCATTTTTTCTGAAATCGAAAGACCAGCTGCGTCATCCCCTGCACGGTTGATGCGTAGACCAGAAGAAAGCTTTTCTTGTGCTTTTGAAGCAGCACCTTGGTTGATGCCGAGTTGGCGATGAGCGTTCATCGCAGACAGGTTGTTATTGATGATCATAGTCGTCACACTTCCTTTTGTTTTTTGTTACCTCATCCTTGAGGATTTGTAGAAGCGCTGTGCTTCTAATTTTTTTATCGGATTGTCTGGAGAATTGTTTACAGGCTTTTGAGGATTTTTTTGATTAGACCTTAGTCTCATTTAAATTTATTCTCAACAGGGAAAAGAGAGTAAGAAATTAATGCGTTTAAATGGCTAAAAGTAGCTTTTTCCAGCTTGAAAATAGAAGAAATAAAAAATAAAATCTTTGTAATAAAGGTAGATGGAAGGTCTTTGGAAGTGGTAAAATAGTTTTGCTTGATGCATTCTGACATTAATTTAATATGTATTTATGCCTTCATGTCATATTTGTCTTTTTAAATAGACCAAAAGAATCGTTTTATGTCATGATTCTAAAAAAACCACAAAATCCTTTAAAGTTAGTGTATATTAGTCAATAATCGACTTTTTTAGCCGATATAAGTAGAATGGGTTCGGTTACGCCTTCTTTACCGTTATCAAGGAAGGTACTCGGCCATGCTAAGGGAAGCATCGTTCCTTAGGCGCATGTCGCCGCCAGCATGGTGTGAGGGGAGGTTCGATGCCTCAAGGGCTAAGCCCAAAACACTAGAGCGAATCGAAAAGATAGAAAAACGCTTACATCCTTGGCGCGTGAGCCTTTTTCTATCTTTTTTATTTTGTGAACACGGAGGGAATCAATTATGTCAAAAGTAAAAAAAGCGATTATCCCAGCAGCTGGCCTTGGAACACGCTTCTTGCCAGCGACAAAAGCAATGCCGAAAGAAATGCTGCCAATTGTCGATAAACCGACTATCCAATACATCATTGAAGAAGCGATTGAAGCGGGCATCGAAGACATCATTATTGTGACAGGCAAAGGGAAGCGGGCGATTGAAGACCATTTCGACCATTCATTTGAACTTGAACAAAACTTGTTCAACAAAGGCAAACTCGACATGCTCGAAAAAGTCCAAGCTTCATCAAAAGTCGAACTCCACTACATACGGCAAAAAGAACCAAAAGGACTTGGCCATGCCGTCTGGTGCGCTCGTAAATTTATCGGCAATGAACCATTTGCCGTTCTCCTTGGTGACGATATTGTTCAGGCAGAAACGCCAGGACTCAAACAACTTATGAACCAATACGACCAAACCGAACGCTCCGTCATTGGCGTCCAATCCGTACCGGAAAACGAAACGCGCCGCTACGGCATCATCGACCCAGAATCACAAAACGGCCGTCTTTACCGAGTATCCAGCTTTGTTGAAAAACCAAAACAAGGCACAGCGCCATCCAACTTAGCAATCATGGGACGCTATATCCTCACGCCAGAGATTTTTACTTTCCTAGAAAAACAAGAAACAGGCGCTGGCGGCGAAATCCAGCTAACCGATGCGATCCAAACATTGAATGAACAACAAAGCGTCTACGCCTACGACTTTGAAGGCAAACGTTTCGACGTTGGCGAAAAACTCGGCTTCGTCCTCACGCAATTGGAATTTGCGTTGGAGCGGGAGGAACTAAGAGATGCGTTGTTGGAGAAGATGCGGGAGTATGTTCAACTTTACTATATTAAATAATTCGCTATTGAGGAGAGATAGTTGTTAATGAAGATGAAGCAAAGGTTACTAGCCCTAATATTAATCGATTCTACAATCGTTCTCTTTTCAATTTACGTATGCAGTTTCATCTTAAATGCAGGGTATCCATCGTTAACAGAAACTCTTGTTGTTAGTTCAATTGTTTTACTAGTAGTCCATCATATGTGTGCGTACAAATTTAAACTATACAAACGAGCTTGGGAATACGCAAGTGTATCAGAATTAAAAGCAATCTTATATGCTGTCACAATCTCAATTATTAGCACCGGTTTGGTACAACTTCTATTTTTCCAAGAATTTTTTGTCCGTACTCTAATTATGACGTGGATGATGCATGTGATCTTGATAGGTGGGTCACGTATGTCTTGGCGTGTTTATAAAGATACATATATGGTAAATAAGAAAGATGGAAAACGTACGTTAATCGTTGGGGCTGGTTCTGCTGGGACAATGGTTGTACGGCAATTAAAACAAGATAAAGAGACAACATTAAAGCCAATTGGTTTTCTTGATGATAATTTCACAAAACATGGTTTAGAAATTATGGAGTTGCCTGTATTAGGGGGGACAAAAGATATCAATAAATATGTAGAGACTTATAAAGTTGAACATATTATTATCGCAATACCCTCACTAAACAGAGAGGATTTAAATAGAATTGTTAAGTTATGTACTGATACAAAAATAAAAACGCAAACACTTCCCCGTGTGGAAGACTTAGTGTTAGGGAGCCTACAAGTAAGTCAATTTAAGGATGTCGAGGTAGAAGATTTATTAGGCAGAGAGCCGGTGGAACTTGATGTTGATGGCATTGCTAAGTATATTTCAGGAGAAACGATTCTTGTTACCGGCGCGGGCGGATCTATTGGTTCAGAGATTTGTAGGCAGATTGCCCATTTTTCCCCTAAGCAATTAATTTTATTAGGTCATGGTGAAAACAGTATTTATACTATTGAAATGGAACTGCGTAGGACAATCCCCGATTTAAGTATTGATACAGAAATTGCCGATATTCAGGATAAAGATAAAATGTATGCTATTATGCAGAAACGGCGTCCGTATGTTATTTTTCATGCAGCTGCTCATAAGCATGTTCCCCTGATGGAACGAAACCCAGAAGAGGCAGTAAAAAATAATATCATTGGAACTAAAAATGTGGCAGAAGCCGCAGATATGGCTGGAGTTAATACTTTTGTGATGATTTCTAGCGATAAAGCTGTCAACCCAACAAGCGTAATGGGAGCAACAAAAAGGATTGCAGAAATGGTCATTCAGCACATGGATATGGTAAGTGAAACACGTTTTGTAGCAGTAAGGTTTGGGAACGTTCTTGGAAGCCGCGGCAGCGTCATCCCTCTATTTAAGGAACAAATTAAAAATGGGGGGCCTGTAACAGTTACTCACCCTGATATGGAACGTTATTTTATGACCATTCCTGAAGCCTCCCGGTTAGTACTCCAAGCAGGTTCTCTTGCTGAGGGTGGGGAAGTGTTTGTTCTGGATATGGGAGAACCTGTTAAGATTGTTGACCTTGCGAAAAACTTAATACGATTGTCTGGTTATAGTGAAGAGGACATTGGGATTAAATTTACGGGGATTCGCCCTGGAGAAAAAATGTTTGAGGAATTGCTTGATGAAAATGAACTTCATCAAGAGCAAATTTATCCTAAAATTTATTGTGGGAAAACTCCTCCAATCAACATTGATGTGGTTTATAATTTGATTAATGACTTTTATAAAATTGATCGTAAAACGTTAAAAGGCGAAGTATTAGGAATCGCTAATTACAGTGTTGATAATTTAAAAGCTCTAGATACTGTGAATTAACGTGAAAGAAGGAGAAAAATGACTAAATTAAAGCGACAAATTCCTTTCTCTCCTCCTGATATAACAGACGAGGATATAAGAGAGGTTATAGATACTTTAAAGTCTGGTTGGATTACAACTGGCCCAAAAACCAAAAAATTTGAAGAGCGGATAGCGAATTATTGTATGACAAATAAGGCCGCGGCATTAAATTCTGCTACTGCTTGTATGGAAATGACTTTAAGACTTTTAGGAATCGGTGAAGGGGACGAAGTAATAACTTCAGCCTATACATACACCGCTTCTGCGAGTGTAATTGATCATGTTGGAGCAAAAATAGTTTTAGTAGATACGAAAAAAGGTTCATACCATTTAGACTACGATGCAGTTGAGAGGGCTATTACTGAACGTACAAAAGCTATTATCGCAGTTGATATTGCGGGTGTGATATGTGACTACGAGCGTCTTTTACAAATAGTAGAAGCAAAAAGACATCTTTTTAAAGCAGAAAATTTATTTCAAGAAGCTTTTAATCGGGTAATTTTGATTGCTGATGCAGCCCATTCTTTTGGTGCAACTCGTAATTCGAAAATTAGTGGCAGTATTGCAGACTTTACCTGTTTTTCCTTTCATGCTGTTAAGAACTTAACCACAGGTGAAGGAGGCGCGGTTACTTGGAAAGCATTAAAGGGAATAGACGACAAATTGCTATATCAACAGTATATGAACTTGTCTCTCCATGGTCAAAGTAAAGATGCGCTGGCCAAAACAAAACATGGGGCTTGGGAATATGATATTGTATCAACTGCTTATAAATGCAATATGACTGATATTGCAGCATCGATTGGTTTACGGCAGTTAGATAGATATGATATCACTTTAGAGAAGAGAAAGCGGATTATTAATAGTTACAAAAAACTATTAAGTAATTCGAAGATAGAACCTCTGAATCATTTTAACAAGTTTTCTAACTCGAGTGGACATCTTTTCTTGTGTAGAGTAAAAGGATTAGAGGAAAAAGATAGAAATGAGATAATTGCTGAAATGGCGGAGAAGGGCATAGCCACTAATGTACATTATAAACCACTCCCGATGCTGACAGCATATATAAGACTTGGATTTAAAATTGAAGATTTTCCAAATGCATACGAAATGTATAAAAATGAAATTTCGTTGCCGTTATATACATCCCTTAAGGATTGTGATGTTGATTATACTGCCAATAGTTTTTTGGAAATAGTAAATAAACGAGATGCCAGGTGATAAACTTGAATAAAAAAGTGTTAATTTTAGGTGTAGCTGCAGTACAAAGAGATGCTATTGTAGAACTTAAAAATCAAGGGCATGAAGTACATGCTTGTGCAATGGCTAAAGATGGTCCTGGAGCTGATGCAGCTGACTATTTTACCAAGATAAATATTTTAGATGAAGAAGCAATAATAAATTATGTTAAAAATAATAGCATAGATCTAGTATATTCAGTCGGATCTGATATAGCTATACCAATAGCGAGCTCCATAAGCGAAAAGTTGAACTTGCCTTACTTCGTTACGAAACAAACAGCATTAATATGTAATAATAAAGATTTAATGAGAAGTACGCTGGGAAGTGATTTTTACGGCAATGTTAAATTTCAAGTTATTGAATCAGAGATTGATGATAAAGAGATTATTTTAGAGTACCCTTTTATACTAAAGCCAACAGATTCTCAGGGACAAAGAGGAGTATTCTTAATAAAGACCTACGAAGATTTTAAAAAGAACTACCTGGAGGCAAGAAAGTATTCTAGGTCGGGCCGGGTCATTATCGAACAATATATCTCCGGGCCAGAAATATCAGTTAATGGGTACATTGTTAATGGTGAAGTCAAATTCTTAATTTCTTCTGACAGAGAAACCTGGCCGGAGTATACGGGTTTAATTAAAAAACATGTAGTTCCATCCCAAAAGGTGTCAAATAAACTTCAAAAGAATATTTTTGAAATTGCAAGTAAGGCTTGTGAAAAACTAGGGATTTTAAATGGACCTTTTTATCTTCAGATGAAGATGGATAATGATTTACCTTATATTATCGAAATTACTCCTAGACTAGATGGTTGTCACATGTGGAAGTTATTAAAATATTATTCGGAAATAAACTTGATAAAGTTAACTTTTAACCATTTTTGCACCAATGATACTACCGAACTTAGCAAAATTACTTATACAAAAAAATCTAAATTAACTCTTGAGTTTGCATGTCAAATTCCTAATACTAAAGTTAATTATGATAATTTCGCTAAAAATACATCTTCCATTTTGGATAGTTATAAATACTACCCAGAAAATTCTGTGGTTAGACCCATAAATGGTGTATTTGAAAAGATCGGGTATTTTATTCATTAAGTTTACTTGGCCAGAATAATTTAAATTCTGGTCAATGAAGGTTTTGGTCTGGAGGGATAGATATTGCGAGTTGCAATTACTGGAGGCACAGGATTTCTGGGGAAAATTGTCTATTTGAAGCTGTTAGAAATGGGTTATCAGACTGCTGTTTTAACTAGAAGCTCCAGCGAAAATAATAACTATATAATAACAGATTACACGACAAACTCGTTAAAAGAAGCATTAAAAGGTTTTGATGCAGTAGTTCATTTAGCAGCAAAGAGGAGTAACGATAAGCTAATTGCTAACTACAAGGAGAATGAAACTGTTACACAGAATATATATGAAGCATGTGTTTATAATGAAATAAACAATATAGTATACGCTTCAACTATATCAGTGTACTCAGATATTACATGCTTACCGTGGAATGAGGAATTGTTACCAGACCCTGTTTCAATTTATGGTATTAGTAAATTAAGTGGTGAATATTTAGGAAACTATTACTCAAGAAATTATAATCTTAACGTAAAGAATTTAAGGTTAGCTCATTTATTCGGCTTTAATGAGATTAATAATTATATGATCAACTTGTTTATTAGACAAGCTTTTAATCAGCTTACGTTAACGTTAAATACACCGAGTAAGGCAAAAAGAGAGTTCCTATATGTTAAAGATGCCGCTAAAGCTATAGAATTAGCACTTAGAGAGAGTACACTTTGCGGGAATTTTAATATAGGCAGTGGAGAGGCGTTAACTAATTATGAAGTCGCGAAAAAAATCAATGAGTGTTTCCACAATGAAGGTAACCTAATAATAAAAGACAATGCCGCGAGCGAAACTATTAACTCTTCGTACATGGATAATAAAAAAGCAGAATTGAAATTGAAATTTACTCCTGATTATAGCTTTGATAAAGCGTTAGAAGAAATAAAGGGATTAATGAAAGGTTTGGATAATGTACCAATTTATTATTAAAAGATTGTTAGATATACTTATTGCTTTAATTTTACTTCCTATTTTAATCATTGTTTTTATACCAGTGTTTCTTCTTATTAAATTTGAAGATGGGGGACCTGTTTTTTACACTGGTATAAGGATAGGGAAGAATATGAAGCAATTTCATATGTATAAGTTTAGAACCATGAAAGTTAACGCCCCAGACATTAGAAATGGTGATGGAACAACCTATAACTCACAAGACGACCCAAGAGTTACTAAAGTTGGGAAATGGCTAAGGGTGACAAGTTTAGATGAAATACCTCAAATAATAAATGTACTGATCGGACAGATGAGTTTTATTGGCCCAAGACCTAGTCCTTTAGGAGATAAGAGTAATTATCCTGACGACTTTTTTAAAAAATTCGAAGTTTTACCGGGGATAACTGGATATAACCAAGCACTTCATCGGAATTCTTCAACAATGGACCAAAGAATTGCTAACGATAAATATTATGTTGAGAACATATCTTTTATTTTAGATGCGAAAATAGTAATTTTAACAATTAGGTCAGTCCTTGGTAGAAAAAACATACATAGAAATTAAACAAAGGTAAGGTGTGAGTTTTGAATAACACTTTAATACTACTAACCAATTATTATCCTTTTTTCAAAGGGGAAGAGTATTTAGAAACAGAAATTGATTATCTGTCTTCAGAGTTTGAAAAGATAATTATTTTCCCCACTATGGCATCAAATAAGATGAAAATAAATAGACCTTTGCCTTCAAATGTGCAGGTGGTAAATATTGATATAGATTTATCGAGAGGGAAGAAAATTCAACTACTTTCTAAAACAAAAATGTATATTAACAAAGAGTTTAAACAAATTTTAAAAGAGGAGAAGCATCTAAGTATAATCAATAAATTATATTCCACTTACTTTGAAGCAAGAAGTAATTATGTTTATAGTAAGATAACAAAAGAGCTAAATAAAATAAATTTTTCAGGGAAGAAAGTTACAATTTATAGTTATTGGTTTTATGTTACAGCTAGAGTAGCAGTAAGTTTAAAGAATAAGTACTTTAAGGATAAAGATATATATACAGTTTCAAGAGCTCATCGTTATGATCTATATGAAAATGAAGCCCCATTAAAATTTTTACCACATAGAAATTATCTTTTGAAAAATTTAGATCAGGTTTTTCCTTGTTCTCAAAATGGCGCTGAATTCTTAACAAATAATTACCCTATTTATAAAGATAAGATTGAAGTTAAAAGGTTAGGAACCACAAAACAAAATATTAAAGTGAAAAAACCTAAGCAGTGTTTTCGAATTGTTACTTGTTCAGCGTTACGAAAGGTAAAAAGAGTTGATATGTTAGTGGATGCTTTGGAAGAATTAGATATAAATAAAATAAACTATGAATGGGTTCACATTGGTAGTGGAACAGAGTTTAATAAAATCAAATCAAAAGCAGAGAAACAATTAAACAGAAAAAATTATAAATTCTTAGGTTCCCTTAAGAATAAAGAAGTAATAAAGTGGTATAAGCAAAATGATGTTAGTGTGTTTGTAAATTTGTCTTCTTCTGAAGGAGTACCAGTTTCCATAATGGAGGCAATGTCTTTGGGTATTCCAGTAATTGCCACGGATGTAGGTGGAACAAAAGAGCTTGTTAGAGACAAGGTAAATGGATTTTTACTAAATCAATATTGTAATAAAAGTGATGTGGCTAATACTCTAATTAAGTTTTATCAACTAGAAGACAACGTAGAAGAAAAAATGAGACAGTCTGCTTTAAATATGTGGATTCAAAGTTGTGATGCTGAGAAATTATATAAGGAATTTGCAATGATGTTAAGAGTATCTTAATAACTTAGGCAGGAGTAAAAATGAACCAGAGTTCAAATCAATCATCAGTTATTATAATTTTAAATGCTTTTATATTAAATGTCCTGGTTAATGCTGAATATATATATAACTCTATTGGTTTTTTATATAACCTAAAAGGTATGGCCTTAGGTTTAATAATTATACTTTTAATCGTGAGTACAATTATTAATTTCCATAAAATCAGATTTAATATCCTATGTCTTACTATGCTTTTGTTTGCTTCCTATGTAGTCATTAGTTATTTATATATAACCCCTGCAACCTTGTATGGGTATACAAAAACAATTGGCTGCGTTGTGGCTTTCATTTTAATAACATATCCTTTAGTAACGACATATACAATGGACGATATTAGAAAGTTCCTTTACGTTTACTTTGTACTAGACATATTATTATTGATATTTGTGATTTTTTATAATGGGGCTTATGATATTAGCCAATATTCAAGACTGGAAATTGGAGAAATTAATCCTATATGGCTTGCTAGGTTAGTTGGGGAAGTGGCTATTATGACATACTTCATTCTTTCTAAGAAATGGGCTGTACTGAAGTATGTTTTAATGACTATATTATTAATTATTCTTTTGGCATCTGGTTCAAAAGGCCCGTTGATTGCATTATTGATTTCAATTATTGCAATAGATGTATTTTATTCAAATAAAAGTGTAACTCTTAAGTACTTATTAAAAACCTATTTTAAGAGTATATTAGTAATTACTTCAGGGATCGTTTTTATTAGGTTTGTAGTATTGAATTTCTTTGATTTAGAGTACATTATTAGTAGGTTCTCTATATTGGATGCTGAATCACAGTACGGCGAATTGTCTCGAATGAATTTAATTTCCAGGGCAGTAGATTATTTTTTTGAGAATCCACTATTAGGAAAAGGTATTGGCGCATTTGGAGTTTTGACACATGGATATGACTATAGGAGATATCCTCATAATATCTTTATTGAGGCTTTAACTGAACTGGGCTTAGTGGGTTTCCTACTTATCTTGCTTTCAATATCTATTGTATTTATTTCCTTTATTAAGAGAGTGAGACTAAAAAAATACACGGAAGACCATAATTTAACATTTAGGGTCTTGGGCGCTTTGTTTATCTTTTACTTTATAAATGCAAATGTTTCCGGCGATCTAACCTACAGTAATATGAAGTTGTTCTTTTTCATGGGGCTGTTAAATTACGCTTTTTTGGCTATAAAAATTAATACAGGGAGAACTTGAATTAAATTATGTCGAGACCTAAAGTTAGTGTTGTAATACCTACATACAACCGAGCAAACGTATTGAAACGAGCAGTTAATAGTGTACTTAATCAAACATATGACAATATTGAATTGATTGTAGTGGATGATGCGTCGACAGATGACACAAAAAGTTTATTAGAATCAATTACGGACAAACGATTTAAATACATTAAACTTGATAAAAATTCAAAGGGGAAGTTACCTAGAAATATAGGAATAAAAAATAGTACAGGAAAATATATAGCCTTTTTAGATTCTGACGATGAATGGTTGCCAGAAAAACTGGAACTACAAATAAAAAAAATTTGTGAGTTAGACAATGAAAATTTTATTTGTTTTACAGACTTAATGTTAAATAATGGTAAAAAATTATTGGCTAAAGATCAGATAACCTATAACAACTCGACAGACATAATGGAATACATCTTAGTGCAAAACAATATTGTTCAAACTAGCACATACTTGTTACCAACAAGTTTAGCAAAAAGAATAATGTTTAATGAAGAATTGAGTAAACATCAAGATTGGGATTTTTGCTTACGACTTAGGGAAATGGGCGCTAGGTTTATCCATTTGAATGAGAAATTAACAGTTTGGCACGTTGATCCTAGAGAAGATAGAAAAAGTAATAATAGAGACTACAAAGCATCCCTAAACTGGTTTGAAGCAAATTTAAGCCTTTTTACGGAACGTGCAAAATATGCTTTTATTGCAAAATATTTACTTGAATTTTATCAACAAAAATATGGCAAGATATATACTATAAAAATCTTATTAAAGTCTTATTTTAATGGCTCTATAAAAAGTGTTATCTTTTTACGCAAGATAGTAAAAATAAGTCTCCCAGTTTTATTACGGAGGAAAAATGGTAAATAAAAGGCTTTTTAAGAATATATTCTCTTTAATAGTTTTGCAAGGTAGTAATTATATATTTCCGTTACTGACTTTTCCATATTTGGTAAGAGTCTTAGGTGTGGGGAATTACGGTATATTGATGCTATGTACATCTATTATGATATTTATAAATGTTATAATTGATTACGGGTTTAACATAACTGCTACTAAATATATTTCAATAAATAAACAAGATCATAACAAAGTAAATCAAAAATTTATTGATGTCCTTTCAATAAAAATAGTTTTTACGTTAATCGCAGGGGGTATTATATTTTTTTTGTTAACTATTCTCCCTTTCGATAAAACAATGCGTATTTGTATAGGGATAAGTTATCTAATCTTATTGGGAAATACACTTTTTCCAATTTGGTTATTCCAAGGCCTTGAAAAAATGGGTGTAATAACATATGTTAATATAATTGCGCGTTTTTTAGTTACTGTATTTGTTTTTAGTTTAGTTAATTCTATTGAGGATCTTTATTTAGCTGTTTTTTTACAAACTTTGTATTATGTAGTACCAGGTTTTTTGGCACTGTATTTTATAAAGTTCAAATTGAAATATGAAATTAAATTGTCATTCAGCCCAATAAGAATTCAACAGGAGTTAAAAGAAGGCTTTTATGTATTTTTAACTACTCTTTGGATAAATTTTTATAATAACGGTCCTCTACTTTTAGTTGGCATGATTTCCGGTAATTTATCAGCTGGTAATTATGGAATTGGTCAGAGAATACAAAGTGCCTTCTTTGGTTTGTCTCAACCCTTTACGCAAGCTCTATATCCTTTTATTTGTAACATATATGAAAAGGACAAAAAGCATTACAATAGAATAATTAAAATAATATTAACGAGCTTTTTAATTAGCAGTCTTTTAATTGTGATTATCTTAAATAGTTTATTAGACTATATTGTTCTATTAGTTGTAGGTGAATTGAATCACACTATTGGCAAATTAGTAGGCTTGTTTTCGTATATAATTTTTTTGGGTATTTTAAACACAATTTTATCAAGAATTTTATACTCGATGAATAAACAAAAGGTATTGAATAAGGTATATATGATTGGTGGTCTAATTTTTCTAAGTTTATCATACCCGTTTACTTTTTTCGGCGATGAATTTGGCATGGCTTTTTTAGTAATTCTAGTAGAGTGTACGATCTTAATTTCAAATCTTTCTATAACGTTTAAAGCATTAAAGAAGTTAAATACCGATTAGAAGGGGTTAATACCTTATGAAAAACATCGCCGTCGTCGGCACCGGCTACGTTGGCCTCGTAACCGGCGTTGCCTTGTCGGATATTGGCCATTCGGTTACGTGCGTAGACATTGACGAGAAGAAAGTTGAATTGATGCAAAGCGGTGTTTCTCCCATTTATGAACCGGGTTTGTCGGAGCTAATGACGAAAAACATTAATGCAGGTCGATTGTCCTTTACCACTAAGCATCAGCAAGCGTTTGCGGGCGCGGATGCAATTTACATAGCGGTGGGTACTCCCCAGAAGGCCGATGGCACGGCTGATCTCCGTTTTATTGAAGCGGTCGCAGACCACATTGCTGAGCACCTTACCCATTATGCGGTTGTTGTCACGAAAAGCACGGTGCCAGTTGGAACTAATGATTATATTAAATCTTATATTGAAAAGAATACGGATGTACCATTTGATGTTGTTTCCAACCCTGAGTTTTTGCGTGAGGGTTCAGCGGTACATGATACGTTCCATGGTGACCGTATCGTCATTGGTGCCGACAGTACAGTTGCTGGTGATTTGATTGAGGAAATCAACAAGCCGTTTGGCATTCCTGTCTTTCGGACGGACATTCGCAGCGCTGAGATGATTAAGTATGCGTCGAATGCGTTTCTTGCCACAAAGATCAGTTTTGTTAATGAGATTGCTAATTTGTGCGAGAAATTGAATGCGAACGTAGATGACGTTGCGAAAGGCATGGGACAAGACAAGCGGATTGGCGACAAATTTTTAAATGCTGGGATTGGCTATGGTGGTTCCTGTTTTCCGAAGGATACGAGCGCGCTTGTGCAAATTGCGGGCAATGTGGAGCATGAATTTACACTGTTAAAGGCAGTCATTGAAGTCAATTATAAGCAACAACGCCTGCTTGTGGAAAAAGCACGAGAACATTTTGGTTCGTTGCGTGGTAAAACGATTGCGATGTTAGGGCTGGCGTTTAAGCCGAATACGGATGATATGCGTGAAGCGGCTTCTATTATTCTAGCGCAAGAACTTATTTTAGCAGGCGCTCGTGTTGTTGCTTATGACCCAATCGCCATGGGGAATGCCAGAAACGTACTTCCTGCTGCTGTCGATTACGCAGACAATGCGTTTGCTGCTATTCAAGGCGCAGATACAGCTTTTGTGGTAACAGAGTGGGATGAGATTTGTGCCCTCACTCCTGAAGATTTTAAAGCGAATTTAAAAGAGCCGGTAGTATTTGATGGGCGCAATTGCTTTAACATCGAAACAATGAAAGAAGCTGGATTGAATTATTATTCTGTGGGACGTCCGGTTGTAAAAACGGAGAAAGAGCTAGTTTAAAACTAAACTGCCTGTATGCCTAGTTGGGCGTACAGGCGGTTTTCTACTGTAACTTGTTTTCTTCTATTTTAAGGTGGAGGGCATGTGGTATGATACTACTTTTTTTCCTTATGATCAGTCTCTTCTTCGGAATATCGACTCTGCTTTTTATTGGAAAAGGCGATTTCTTAATTGCCGGGTTAAATGCCATGAGCAAAAAGGAAAAAGAGAAAATTGACACATTCAAGTTGAATAGGTTCATGGGGAAAATGATGTATGTGGTTTCCGGTGGAATGCTATTGCTTTTTCTCTATCGTTTCTACAACTATTCCCTTGTATTGGCGCTGGCTTTGTTGCTTCTCGTTTTACCTACTATTCTTATTGCCATTTTTACGTTCAACTTTAATCGCTTTCGAAAATAAGACAATGCGGTCTAATCATTGCGTACAAATGATCCTACCCTACCTATACACCGATGCCTCTACAGTCCTTTCAATATGGCTGAAATTAATTTTTTGTCTCTTTCCATTAGCCATTAAAAACACCCACCGAAAAGTTCCCTTCAAAAATTTTTAAAACGGTACGCCGACAAGTACCAGAAACAACTGGATTATGTGATAGCTTTTCTCTATAGTCAGCTAATTTCATGATTGTAGAGGGAGGCTTGGCAATGGACGTATATTATATAAGGCTTTCATTGACGGAAATTAAATTGGACCTTCTTTCTTTTGCTTATCAGGCAGCGACCAGTGGGTTTGATGAAATCGAGCATTCGGGAGAGCAACTAACGGCCATCGTAAAAAAAGTTGATCAGTTGGTGTAAACGCTAGAATAAAGTTGACACTTTTTGATCGATAAGATTTTACACTTTTGCTCAATCAATCTACCTCTTTAGTAAAATAGATCGTGATGTTATTTTACTGGGGGTTAGGATCTTGGAGGAGAAGTTAGTGTTATATATTAAGATTCAGGAATTACATAAGAGAAAGTTTAAAGTAGCGCAAATCGCTAAGGAGCTTAAAATCTCAAGACCGACTGTCTATAAGTACTTAGAAATGACATTCGATGAGGCAAAGGCGTATACTGAACAGCCCTTGGGAAAGAAGAAAAAACTAGATCACTATAAGGACTGGATACTGGCCTGGCTCGAAGAGTATCCCCACCTAAGTAGTGCTCAGATCCATGATTGGCTTTTAGAAAGATACCCCGACCTAGTGGTCGGCGGAAGTACTGTAAGAACATATGTGAGGGGGGTGCGAGAAGTTTATCAGATTGAGAAAAAGGGGATTGTCCGGCAATACGAAGCAGTTCCTGAACAACCAATGGGTAAACAACTCCAGGTAGACTGGGGAGAAACAAAACAGAAAACAGTGAACAACAAGGAAATCAAACTGTACTTTATTGCCTTTGTACTCGTTCACTCGCGACAAAAATATATGGAATGGCAAGCACGTCCATTCACCACAAGAGATGCGATTCGTTGTCACGAACATGCCTTCCAGTTCTATGGAGGACGAACCGAAGAAATTGTCTATGATCAGGATCACTTAATCTCAGTAAGTGAAAATGCAGGTCAACTACTTTTAACAGCTGAGTTTCAAAGCTATGTAAACGAGCGTAAATTCAACGTTCACCTTTGCCGAAGAGCGGATCCAGAATCTAAAGGGATGATTGAAAATGTAGTGAAATACATAAAAGGCAACTTCGCTGACAGTCGTGTGTTTAGAGATATAGAAGATTGGAATGAACGGGCAAGGCAATGGCTCAAGCGTACGGGAAACCACCAGGTTCACCAGACAACGAAAAAAAGACCAGCAGAAGTGTTTCTCCTCGAAAAGCAACACTTACAGCCAGTCTCTTCGTTACTTTCATATGAAAGTACCCATAACCAAAGTATAACAAGAAGTGTTAGTAAGGACAATACGATCCGGTACAAGTCAAACCGTTACTCTGTCCCACTGGGGACTTATCAAAATAGGAGTGAGAATCTTGTGTGGATTGAAATAAGGGAAGAAGATCACAACGCCCTGATCATCCGCAAAGAAGCAAATGGTGAAGTGATTGCCGAGCATAGGATCAGCTCTGAAAAGGGAAAGCTGATTCAAAACCGTCACCATACTCGTGATCGCTCCAAAGGTGTGGAAGAGTTTAAACAACGTCTCCTCTCTCACTTTAAAGATCAGGTTCAGGCAGCTGCCTATTTAGATGAGATTAGCCAAAGATACCCGAGGTATCGGAGAGATCAGTTTACAATTATTCATAAGGTGAGCCAACAATACCCGGCTATAATTGATACTGTTTTGGCCAAGTGCACGACAGAAAAGCTTTACAATGCGAATGACTTTCGCGATATCGCTCATCACCTTGATGCTTTACGAGATGAGCCGATTGAAGAAGCACAATCTTTTTACACGAGTCCGCCAAACCATTCTCATCTCAAAGCCTCTACCCGTTCTCTAAATGCCTATACTAGCATTTTAGGAGGTAGAACATGATGAACAAAACCGTACATGAACTACAAGATCACTTTCGTCAGCTACGCCTAGCAGAGACTGCGGAGGAGCTGCCACAGCTTCTTCGCGAAGCTGAAAAAGCATCATGGACCTACTTGGAATTTTTAGAGTCTCTCACTCGATATGAATTAGCCAAACGCGAAGAGAAAAGCCTTGAGAAAAGAATGAAATGGGCACGCTTCCCTTTCGTGAAGTCATTAGACGAGTTTGAGCTGAAAGGACAAAACGTTCTGACGGCTCGTCAGCTTTCTCAACTCCGAGAATTAAGCTGGCTGGAGCAACACTATAATCTTATCCTTTTAGGGCCTCCTGGCATCGGTAAAACGTATATCGCAATTGGACTTGGACTTGAGGCTGTTTACAGAGGGTTTAATGTTTATTTCGCTACAATGGGTGAACTGGTGCAGCTTCTAAAATCAGAAGAATACCTGAACAAATCTAAAGTTCAGCTTAAGAGAATTAGAAATGCCGACTTAGTGATTATTGATGATTTAATGTATATGGCCATGGACCAGAGAGAAGCAAACCTATTCTTTCATTTAATTAACCATTTATACGAACGAAGTTCGATTATCCTGACATCAAATAAGAGTCCAGATGAATGGGGCAATTTAATCGGAGACCAAGGCATCACCACTGCGATTTTAGATCGCTTACTTCATCGTGTGGAAGTGATCCATGGTAGCGAAGAAGAGAGAAGTCACAGGATGAAAAATCGGAAGAGCATTTTTTCAGCAGATGTGTAAAAAGGAAACGAGCAAAAAGTGTAAATTTCAACTTGACGTCTACAGTTGGATGAAGTTTTGGAAACAATCATAAAGAAAAACGAGATCACGCCAATGATTTATGAGTAAAAAGCCTTCTTCGATCGAAGGCTTTTTATCATTGTCTATCCATAATTGTAGGAAGTGTAGTCCGCTAGAGCCTACCAGCCGTTGAAATGTCGGAAAAAACCTCAGGGCGGGGTTAAGCAGTTTCAACGAAATCAATGTGAATAGATGTCGGACGACCATTTGGAAGAAAGCTGTTTGACATCGCTTATAGGTGGCAAGCCAAACATTCTAGCGTACTCACGGCTGAATTGAGACGGGCTTTCGTAGCCAACTTGAAAAGCGGCGTCTGCTGCCTCTATATTTTCAGCAAATAGCAAGCGCCGAGCTTCTTGGAGCCTGATTAATTTTTGAAATTGTAAAGGGCTCATCGCCGTCACCTTTTTAAACTGACTATGCAAGGCGGATACACTCATATTGACTTCTGTGGCCAATTGCTGGATTCGTAACGGTTTTGAAAAATCATCATAAATGAAACGAATCGCTTTGGCAATGCGCTGTGCATGGCTGCCTAATAGGGCAAACTGTATTAATTGCTCTCCTTGTTCAGCTTGTAACATACGGTAGAGGATTTCACGGATAATTAAGGGAGAAAGGATAGGAATGTCTTTTGGTGTGTCTAAAAGGCGGACGAGTCTTAATACGGCATCAAGTAATGGTTGGCTCGTTTTGTTGACTGATATTCCTCTTTGGGCATCTTTTCGACTCGTCCAAATTTGGTCAGAATCCTTCATAATATCAAGAATTTGATCAGCACTAAAGCTGATTTGCACACTCAAGTACGGTTTTTCAGGAATGGCCTCAACCACTTGGCCGGAAACAGGCAAATGAACAGAAGCGGCTAAGTATGACGAGGCGTCATATTGATAACATTCGCCAGCGAGCAAAACGATTTTCGAGCCTTGTGCAATCAGACAAAGCGATGGTTCGAAAACAGCGTGCACTGGTTCAGTAATTGTGGATGCCCGGATTAATTTCAATGAGGGGATTGATGTCTCGTGTGTTCCATCCGATTTCACATGCTGATTCAGCAGTGAAATCAATTCCTTTTGTTGGTTCAGGGATTCATTATTCAAAATTTTCAGCTCCTTTATTGGAGTCTTCTCAAAGTCGCTTTCGTATCGACATCGTATCATGATTTGTAGGATCAGGCAATTAGAGACGATGAATAGACTACCTTATATCGCTGAAGTTCACCTATACTGATTTTAATTCGTTCGTTAGAAAAAGAAAGGGGTGCTGATTCGGTAGCATTTCTGTCAGATCGTGTACGAACGCATCATGATGATAAGATCTCTTGTTCAAAATGGGTGAGAAGGAAGTGAAAAATGTCGTGAAGCCAATGATTTCTTTGTCCATTATCGTGTTGTTGTTCATTTTTATCGGATGGCAAATGGGAGAAACAGAACAAGAGGACAACGATTTACAGAGTGATGGAATCAATAGCGCAGCCCAGGAGGGAGAAGGCCAAATGGAGCCAAACAGCAAGGACTCACATCCATATGTTGGCATGTGGGTAACAGAAGATGGGTATATTCGTCATGAGCTTTTACCAAATGGTCGTTATGATGAAGCCAGAGGTAATAGACAAAGTGCCTATCAAGGGAGTTATACCGTGACAGATAATTATATTGAATATGTAGACGATACGGGGTTTACGGCAGATGGAGAGTTCATTGATGGCGTGCTTTATCATGCTGGAATGGTCCTTTACCGAGAAGAATGAACGATAGTGATTAAAAAACAAAGGGGGAGTCATTTTGTCGAGTATTAAAGGCAAGGTCATTTTGATTACCGGAGCAAGTAGTGGCATAGGGGAAGCCACGGCAAGATTTCTGGCGGAAAAGGGGGCTCATGTTGTTCTAGGTGCGAGGAGAATAGAGCGGTTAGAGTCTTTAGTAGAAGAAATCGAGCACAACGGAGGATCAGCCGAGTTCCAATCGCTGGATGTAACGAACTTTGAACAAATGCAGAGTATCGTTGGATTTACATTAAGCAAATTTAAGCGCATTGATGTGCTCGTGAACAATGCAGGCATTATGCCATTATCCAATTTAGAAGCCCTAAAAATCGATGAATGGAATCAAATGATTGATGTCAATATTCGAGGGGTCCTTCACGGAATTGCAGCCGCTTTGCCTGTTATGAAAGAACAAGGTTTTGGTCAATTCATTAATATTGCTTCGATTGGGGCCTATTCAGTAACGCCTACAGCAGCCGTTTATTGTGCTACTAAATATGCCGTTCGTGCAATAACAGAAGGCTTAAGACAAGAGGTAGGCAATGACATTCGAGTCAATTTAATATCGCCAGGCGTAACAGAATCAGAATTAGCCGACCATATATCTGACGAAGAGGCAAAGCAATTTATGGTGGAATACCGTCGTAACGCCATTCCTGCTCATTCGATTGCAGCTGCGATTGCCTATGCGATTGAGCAACCAAACAATGTTGATATTAGCGAAATGGTCATAAGGCCAACAGAAAAGGCGTAGGAAAGAAAGTGAGGGAAGGCTTAAACTCACTTTTCATCGTGAAGAGCTGTGAAAACCGCAAAAAGCCAAATTCTCGTGAGGATGACCGGGAATTTGGCTTTTTACTTTCTTTTATGGAAGCGCCTGATGGGTGACTACCAATTAGCTCAAAAGGATATTTTATTTAAACGTTCAATTAAAGTTGGCATATGAAGCAAAAAGGGAAAAGAAGCTGAGTGGACTGCTCAAATTCGTTCGAATGAATGTGGATTTGTTAGTAGTCATCCAAAAAAAGAGCCTATCATGGCTCTTATGTGATTCTGAAATCGATTGTCCGTTGCATAAGCTTTCCCCACCCGTACTTCCAGCACACACTGTTCGCAAAATCAAATTCGTCATGTCTCAGGCAAACTTCAGTTAGTTCGCATTCATTCATCCTTGCCATAATTCAAACCGAAGCGGTAGGCCTTATCCAGCAGCATTTCGTAATGTTCTGGCTTTGAATCGAGTGTCTCATATAAGAATTCAACTTTGGAATTGGAGATACCGCAATAATCGGCAATGCCGACATTGAACAGATGCGTTATCATTTCATCATAATTGCGCTTTTTCATCTGCTCTTTCGAAACGCCAGCCAACCCAAGCCATAACACATGCTGATGGTGAAGGTGGTTCGCACCGTACGCAAACCCATTGTTAAAAACGCGATCAATATACCCCTTTAGCATTGCCGGGAAATGCCACCACCAAACTGGAAAAATAAATGCCAACGCATCATGCTCCTTCAACCGCCTTATTTCCGCCTCTACTTCAGGAGAAAAGCGCTGTTCCGCAACAGTCCAGTCAGGTTCATCTACTCCTTTTAAAACAGGATCAAAACCAATCCTGTGCAAATCCAGTATCTCAGACTCATGACCAGCCTCGGCAAGACCTTGTACGAAACGATCCGCCACTTTAAAGGTCAAGGAATCTTCTCTCGGATGTGAAACAACGGTTAACACGTTCATGTTTATATCGTCACGACCTTTCTCAACAGCTCATTTATAGCCATCATCAATGGCTGATGCTATTATAAACAGTAAGAAAATAATCTGGAAGTACGCACTTTGGAGTGCTATAGGAAGATACAGGTACCATAGGAACATCAAAGTACCCTGGTGCATTTCATGGAAACAGACCTTTGGCATAAAAATGATTGGTTGTTCCAAGCAAACATTGCCTTTTAACGGAGGGGTAAGGATGGCTGAACAGATGAAAAATAACGTTCAAAAGAAGTATCAAGTAGGCGTGGAAGTTGCCTTAGAAGTAATGGGAGGTAAATGGAAGCCGTTAATTATTTACCACTTGATGACAGGGCGGAAACGGACATCTGAGCTTCGCCGGTTAATCCCTGGCATTACCCAAAAAATGCTGACTACTCAGCTCAGAGGCCTAGAAAAGGACGAGATCGTTACCCGGAAAGTTTACAACGAGGTCCCTCCTAAAGTCGAATATGAGTTAACGCCCTACGGCTGGGGACTAAAACCCGCACTCGATCATTTATGCTATTGGGGAGAGGATCACTTGGAAAAGGTGTACGGAGACAAATCGAAGGTTTTGGAAGAGTTTCAGAGCTGTGTAGAGTGAATTTAGGAGTTTAAAAGATAGAAAAGTCTTCGATCGAAGGCTTTTTTTGTTTGTAGAAAATGTGAGGGTGGAGTGTAAAATGATGCCGGCTAATTCATGAGGGGAGAGTGGTGAAATAGTAAAAAAGGAATGTTGGGTTTTATGACCTTATTCACAATAGGGGTAGATATGATTATACAATCAAGAATTTTTTAGGTTAAATGGACAAAAACATTATTCGAAAACGATTAAACGGAATTAAGAACGAGTAAACATACAGCTATCAAAAAATCCATTCATGACAAAAGGGGGTTGTTTTATACCCGCATTCTTATTTAAAATAAAGGGGTATGAAGTAATTTCCATTTAATAGAATGTAAGATTGTTAGCCAAATGTTATCAAGATGGTTTTAGGAAATTGGCATGAAGAAGAGCATCTGGGGTGTGAGGCTTTTTTAGACAAATGGCAAACGATGAAAAGAGTATGTCTAAATTTCAGTGTCTCTTGGATTGTCAACACTAAATCAGACAGCTTTTTTAAGGGACGATCGTTTGTATTCAACCGGGCTTACATAGCCTAGTGTGCCATGAATTCGCAGCTTATTAAACCAGTGAACATAATCACTGAATTCAAGCGTAAGATGCTCTAAACTATCAAACTTCATCTGGCTGATAAACTCTGTTTTGATGATTTTAAATGTGGCTTCCGCCACGGCATTATCATATGGACAGCCTTTCATGCTTAAGGAGCGGCCAATCTGGAAGGCTGCTAACGTTTCGTCAATGAGCTGGTTTTTAAACTCGCTGCCACGGTCGGTATGGAACAGCTGGATATCCCGCAGATCACCTTGAATGGAAGAAAAAGCCCGTGCGACAAGGCTTGCATCTTTGTTTGCTCCTGTGCTGAAGCCAATGATTTCGCGATTAAAGAACGTAATGCCATTTGTTTTTGACTTTGACGTATGTTAAATCACTGACGACTACTTTTTTCGCTTCTGTCTGCTGGAACTCGCGTTTCAATTCGTTTGCCTGTGCTGACTCATTACAGAGAGTTTTCTGCGGCTTGAACTGTGCCACTGTATAGGACGAAACAAGTCCTTGTTCCTTCATGATACGGCCAATACGTCTTCTAGAAGCCGTAAATCCACGCTTGTGCAGTTCGACCTTGATTTTACGCGTGCCGTAGGCACTTCGGTTTTGTTCAAAAATCTCTATGACAGCGCCTGTTACATCATCTTCTGACTGACGCTCTTTGGCCTTATAGTAGTACGTACTACGGGAGATTTGCAGGACGCTGCACATTGCTGATACCGAGTATTTGTCTGTGTTTCGTTTAATGACATTTACTTTCGTCCCATGATCAGCGCGGCTTGCTTTAAAATATCATTCTCCATTCTAAGCTGCTTTAGTTCCTTGCGAAGTTCCAAAAGCGCCTGCTGTTCAGGAGAACGATTGTCTTTCTCTTTAAAAGAACCAGAGGTTTCGTCCTGGTTGATCCATCGGTCAAGAGAGGACGGAGTCAGATCATATTCATCAATAATCGCTCGTTTCGTTTTTCCATTCTGGTACAGCTGTACCATCTGCTTTTTAAACTCGGGCGTGAATGTGCGGCGTTCTCGCTTTGTCATAGTTGGAGCTCCTCATCTGTTTTAAGTCAAGTGTACGTGACCTTAATTTTTCTGTCCAGATAAGTGAGACGCTCCATCTACCCATATCGATGAGGTTGATTTTGCGATGGTCAAGCAAAGCCCAGACTCGCCTCGATCGATAACGGTGTCTGTTGTCGTTTCACTATGAAGATGCAGCGCCTTCGACGAAAGGAGCGAAGGGAAGAAAGGAGAGGAAACCACGGTGCATGAACGAATTGTACGCCTAAAAAGCCGGAACAATGAATTAAGAGCCCGTGTGGGGGAGGCACATGGAAATATAGAACGTTTGGAAACAGCGAGAACGACGATATCCGAAGAGAAGCCGAATGTCCAAGACAACCGTGAAACTTTGACACGCAAGGCTCTCGATGGCGATGAGTGGCGAGGAAACCGCAAAGAAGAGCACGAAGGGTTAAGGGATGACATCAAGGCGAAATTCGATGACGCTGAAAGTCACATTGAGCAACTGCTAGAAGATATCAGGGCGAAGAAAGCACAGCTACAATCAAGTATTGACACGATGCAAAACACGATTACGTTAAACGAATCACTCATAAGAGAAGAGAGGGAAAAAGCCCGTGGCTGAGATTTTATTTGAAAAAAGCGATGTAGAAGAGAAGTTTTCGCAATTGAAAAATGGCGCGAATGAATTCCCCGCCGACCTCGAACTTCCTTCTATTTCAACAAGTGAACTACGCACGGTTGAGCAATTCAAAGAAGTCGAAGAAATGTATCATGAACTGATCATCAGTTATATCGCTGCTTTAGGTAAAGGGGCAGAAACAGCATGGAATAATATCCAAACACTAGGGGAAGCGGATGAAGCCCTTTCGCAAAGTATGGGCTCCTAACACCTAGATGGACTCATTGTTTAAAAGTTGAAGGATCATCCTCATTCATTCACTGAAATTTCATCCTTTTGGATATTAAGAAATGGATGGAAAGAATCAAAACCGTTCACATACAAATCGTTTTAAGAGGGAAGGAGGCCGGAAATGATTCTCGATACGAATGAACTGATTACGGAAATCGAACGTTCGATTGAACAAAAACGAGATCACCGGGACCAATTGCAAACGCTTCAATCCAAAGTAGAAGCCATCTGTCACTTAGAAACCCTCCAAGGAGAGGGAGGCGCAGCGATCAAAGACTACTTCACAACGCTGCACTTGCCTGTACTATTATTCTTCCAACAGTTTATCGAAACGCATATTAGCCAGCTTGAGACGGTGAAAGACAACTTGCTTTCCTATGACGGCGATGCCAATACCCTTGTCCGGACAGAGTTTCTGAATGAAGTGAAGATGGATTTGAACCGTGTCATCAACTATACGAGAGACTCGGCGAACATCATTAACAGCGCATACGAATCGGTGAGTGATCTGATCCACACAGGCCGCTGGGAGTCATCAGCCCTAACCGACAAAGCGAGAGAAGCGAGGGGACAGATTGAAGACGCAGAAGACCACTTAGAGGAAACCGACCAAAACAATCAAACCGTGCTCGAAACTTCCCAAGCAACACTAGAACATCTCGAAGCCTTGGTGCGCAAAGTCGAAGGATGGACGACGAAAGAGGCGATGCTCTCCCAGGAAACAATCGAACAAATTCGCTCGTATTACAATGATTCATCGACTGTGTCTAACTTGATGAACGAAGACCAGATGCGCCCTCTCCTAGACAAAATGCGCACCGGCGAAGAATTAACGCTTACCGAGAAAACGATGGTTTATTACTACATTCAAAATGAATTGGTCGACCAGGAGAAAATGGGCGAAATCGCCAATAAAGTAGCGACTGACAAGGAAGGGCTGGTCGACCACCTCAATGAACACGTCCTTGTATCAACGGAATCGCTAGCCCACGAATTGGAGACAGTCGAGCTCTTTCTCATGAGCCAAGAGTTGAAACCAGGCGGCGTTGACCATTCCATGGAGCTCGCCTACCTGCGCGCCTATGAGGGCCTCTTGAGAAACTACGACCGCTTTATTGCCGAAATGGCCAAAATCGGGAAGTTGGATCCAGAAGTTCATACTGACAAGTTGTTCATGGGAGTAGAGGACATTATTGAAAAGCCGAGTGAGCTGAATATGACCATTTTGGAAACAGACTTTCGAATCGAAATCTTTCCAGAAAATCCATATAATATCACGCGTCAAGAATGGCTCGAACACAACCATTCCATCGGATTCCGGCAGCATAATGTATCAGAAGTGATGTACTTTTATGATGAGGATGCAGGAAGTACGATGGGGAGTTGGGCTCGTCAACAGTTAGGCGCGGATTACGAGAGTCATACTGGGAACTTTATTCTTGCGACAGTTTTTCAAAAAATTGGTGCACTGGCATACGATCAAACATTTGGGAGAGTAGATAATAGGGCTATTAGAGAATTGAAATGGTTTGTAGATAAAGAGAACGCACACGATGAAGAACAAGCCAATAAAGAGGATAAGTTAACATTACGAATGGTTGAAGATACTGCTACGAACTTGGGAATGGAAGTCCAGGTGTCAAACCGCCCGACACCGAACTCGCCCAATCGGAATGAATTAAATGTAGAGCTGTACAAGACTGCGCATACAGAACAGCTTCTTGAACGATGGGAAGAGGTGCATAAACTTGATCCAATGTTTCCTTATCCGAAAGAGGAAATCGAAGCCCAAAATTGGCCAGCAGTCAGTGAAGAACTAAAAAATAATGAAACCTTGTTGCGGCGTGAGCATGAACATGGTGATTTTGATTTTTTTGCATATATTCGCTTGGGTGAAGGGGATCTTCAAGAGAAGTTTGGGGAGAAAGAGTAAAATCATTCAAAGGATTGAACATTTTTTTCGAAGTTAAATAGGGGATACTTAAGGTTAAGAAGTAGAAAGGGCGGTTCAGATGAAGAAAGGTAACCGTATGGTTTTGTCGCATGTTTTTTTGGGAATGCTGGTTTTTCTGCCTGCATGCAGTATGAGCGCTGAAGATGAAGATTTATCAAAAGTAGAAGCGGTTATTGCACAAGTAATTAAGAGAGCTGAAATGGTGAACTCTTATGCACTAGAGTTTGAGGTGCGTGATGATATTGCCTGGGGAGATGGAGACATAAGTTACACTCATTCTATGCTTTCAGGACTTTCATTTTCTAATCCTCAACGTGGGTATTACCAAATGACTGAGGTAGAAGGCAACGGAGAAACAGAAACTACTGTGTTTACAGACGAAATCTATGAAGATGAAGATGCAGTCTATGTAAACTTTAATCAAGAAGGATGGATAAAATCTGAAAGCTATAATAATTATAGCGAGACAGGTTTTGAAGCAATGATTCAACTATTAAAGGAAATAAAGAATATGGAAGAGATAATTATTGAAGAAACTGAGGAGGCTTTTGAAGTTAGCTTTCCTGATATGGCTGAAGTTCTCTATGAATTCTATGACCCAGCGATTTCTATAATGGAGGGTGATGCCTTTGTGGAAACTGGAGTTCCGGAAGCATTTATCAAAATTGACAAAGAAGACTATTCGGTTCGAGAGTTTACGACAAAATTTTTTTATGATGCTAGAACAGGAAGCTCATCAGAAAGAGTGGTTACAATCGAATATCGGTTTGATGATATCAATGAAATTAGAGATATAAAGATCCCCGATGAAGTGATTGAAGAAGCGGAGGCAAATGAGTAGGCGGGGCAGAAAGGGAAAAACTTGGTAGAAGGGGTTATTTGATGCCCCTTACTCTCGCCTTAAAACGGATTAATACACATTCAGTACCTATTAACCTTTCGCATATTAAAGCTAAAGGTAAGGGCAGTATTCATTTGTAAACTGGAGAAACAGGAGGAAGGCAGAAAGGACGATCCAGATGAGAAGAGGCGGACGGAACGCCTTTGTCTATGTTTCTTTCGGGCTAATGTGTTTCATGTCAGCGTGCAACACAGACGCGAAAGAGGATTTAACAAAAGAAGAAGCGATTATTGCGAAAACGATCGAGCAAGCAGAATCCGTTGATTCTTATACAGTAGAAGGAGGGGTATTGGAGGATTTTATATGGGAGGATGGGAGCACTGAATATAACCATCTTCTGGGCACAGTTTCAAGGATTGAATCCCTTCAACTCGCATACAATCAATATAGACAAGAATATAGTACTGGGGAAATAAAAACAACGGTGTTTACGGGTCAAATCTATCAAAATGAAGATGACGTTTATATAAATGTAGACGATGAGGGATGGAAAGCAAGGTCTGATCCTGATCGCTTTGAATATGAATACACCGATTATGAAGCGGCTATTACGTTTTTGGAGCATGTTGAAAATATTGAAGAAATGAGGATCGATGAAACCGAAACGGAGTATGAAATTCGCTATGCCGAACCAGATGAATTTCTTTATCGGTTGAACGAGCCTCCTTCCGAGGCAACAAAAGATGGCATTACCTTTGAAGAGAACGGAAGTCCAGAGGTGTTTCTCAGAATTAATAAAGGGGATTATACCGTGCAAGAGTTTACGACGAAGTTTTTTTATGAAGACAAGAACGGTGGAAAAGCGAAAGGCATTACTACGTTGGAATCTCTTTTTGCTGATATCAACAAAATAGAAGCTGAGGACCTCGAAATTCCGGAGGAAGTAATTGAAGAAGCAGAGCAGAATAAATAGGCTAGGATCGACCCGTCATTCTCCTTAAAAGGAAACACACCGAATGTGTAGGTGTGTTTCCCAATACATTTAACATCTGAATTTTTACGAAAAAATAAGTGAATTAAATATAACGGGTTTTATGGCTTAGCGTTAGCAGTTGTATCACAAATCGCAATGAATTACATACATAGCAATATGGGACAGAGGATACTAAGTGCTTCCTGAAGATGGAACTAAGTATACAAGTTTGATAATACACTTCCCTGTCATTAAAGGGAGGGGGACAGTAATGTGAAAAAGTTGATATATTGCTTATCCTTATTGATATTGGTAGGGTGCAGAACTATTACCGAAGAGGACTTGATTGGTGGTACGTGGGTAGCGACCTCGGGCTATGTTGATGGAGAGGCAACGGGAGAGCCTGATTGTGGCCAGTTTGCTTTAGGAATGCGGTTTGTGGATGAAAAAACCCTTTTTGCAGGGGAACCCGGTGAAGAAGAGGCGTTTGAATATGAGATTCGGGACGAAATAGATTCTTACGGCAAAGAGCGTCGTTTCATTGAATTTTTTAATGTAACCCGTAAAGAGGAGGCACTCAAAGAGAAATCCGAGGATGAAGTGCCAAAGGGAATGTATTCTTTCGGCTCGTTTGCGATTGAAATGGACGGAAAGGATGCCTTTGATATGGAGGTACTTCCAGGGAAATCAAAGGGGAGTCATTGCTACATGGAACGTCAGGAGAGGGAGTGACGTTCCTGTATCTACATGAAGCAATAAGGTTGGTTCATTTAACGTTGAAATGAACGAAAGGACGATCCAGATGAAAAGAGGCGGACGGAACGCCTTTGTCTATATGTTTTTTGGACTGTTGATTTTTACGTCAGCGTGCAGTATGGTCGCTGAAGATGAGGATAAGACGAGAGAAGAAGCAATTATTGCCCAAGCGATCGCGCAAGCCGAATTGGTAAACTCTTATGAAATCGAGGGAGGAGTTTTTAATGATATTACCTGGGAAGATGGAAGAATGGAATACACATATTATTTGTTTTCGGCGATCGAGACTTCCGAACCCCAACGTACACATGCTCATTTAGAAGAAAAACAGGGAGATGGAGACACAGAGATCACTTTGAGTACAGAGGAAATTTACGAGAAAGGAGAGGACATCTATGTCAATTCTGATGGTGAAGGCTGGAAAAAAACGAGTAACTCAGCGAATTATGAATATGAGATGACAGAACATGAAGTGGCAATTAGGTTGTTGGACAGAATAGAGAACCTGGAAGGCGTAAACGTTGAAAAGACGGATGAGACTTATGAATTTAGCTACTATGAAGCCGATGAAACAATTTATGATATCTATAAGCCAACTTCTTCCGAAACTGTGAACGGTACAACTTTTGTGGAGACTGGAAGTCCAAAAGCGTCTTTGGCAATTGATCAAACTGATTACACGATACGGGAATATACAATCAAATTTTTTTATGAAGATGAGGCGGGGAGCTCAGCAGAGAGTGTACTTACAGTAGAATACCATTTTTACAATATTAATGAGATTGAAGACATTGAAATTCCAGATGAAGTCATTAAAGAAGCGGAACAAAACGAATAGCAAAAATGAAGACGCGATACATAGGGAGTAAGGCTAACAGCCTGCTAAAAGAAGTCACTTGAAAGGTCAACCAATGGCGAAATCGCATCTCCGGCCAACAAAAAAACGCACCAAGTCGGTATGGTGCGTTTTTCCGTTAGATTTAGTGGCTACGCGATCCTGCCTACACTGTTATTCTTCAGCAGTGTTTTAAACATCACTTATTGTTGGTAGGTAAGTTTACCGCTATGAACAAGTTTCCCCGCTGTATGGTTGCTTTTCAACGGTAATGTCATCTTCCCGTCCTCTGTACCATTGTAAAAATAAGTGGGCCAGTTCGACCGGCACATCATCGATTCCTGAATGGCGCACGGGATTTCCTCGATTGGTTGTCTCAATCGAGGCGAGACCCAACCTTTTTTGGAGGACGTTTCGAGTGATCTTTGCTTTAATAACTTTTTCTCGTTTTGAGACGAATAAAGAGGTCGTGAACGCGCCTGTTTTAAACTGGATAAAATGGTCGTTGATCGCATAGCGGGTATGGAAAAAATCGAACAACCTTGCGATCAATAGATAAACCAAAAGGGCTGCTGATACGATTATCCAGGACTGCTCTATATTGAAAATGGCAGGTTTAAAGTAAAATAAAGCACCGGTGGCAAGGAGCCAGAACCAACTTGGCCGCAATATGCGGAGCCACAAGGATTTTGTTGGAAGACGAGTCATTTCTGTTGTAATCGTGTAGGACGGTAACATGTCTGATATCATCTCATAGGCTTTGTTTACTGGGAGAAACGGATAGAGCGTATTTTTTTCGAGTGCCTCTTCTCCAGAACGTAGCCCCCCGGCACTTGTTAGTTTGACTTCTGCAAGTCCGAGGAGTCTTTTTATCATGGACTGTTCTATTTCAATGGCTTGTACCTTGTCTTTGGCAATGGAAAAGGCAGTTTCGTCGATAACGCCTCTGTTAATGTAAATATGATTGGCATCTGAAGCGATTTCGTACTTTCCATACTTCACATACGTTCGAATGAGTCCAAAGATCGTCGAGGCGACTATGAGCACGATGATGATGACGGCTACAATCCACCAGGAACTTGCTAGTTTGTTGATCAGTCCTTCTGTCGTATCCTCGACATGAAAAAGATCATTGATTTTAAAATAAAATGAACCAATTAAAGGAATGAGCACCAAAAAACTTAAAGACGTAGCAGATGCTTTTAGAATGTCTCTTTTTGTCGGTTGGAAATGAATCGTTCGCTCTTGAGCGGGATCCCTGGGATGCGCTTCTTCGTCATTTGGATCATGTGATGGATGATTCCAACCGTCTAATTCCTCGTCAGTCGCCCTTTTGATGTGTGCTTCTATCTGTTCAGCTTCTGTTTTTGATAGAACTTCAAATTTTATATTGGCATTTTCCCCTGTCATCGCGATTTCAAAATGAATCGAAGTCCTTTTAAAGATGCGATGGAGGAACGAGGTGTGACGGTTGATGTTTTTGATTTTTGAAAACGGAATCGTTTGTTCGGTTTTGCTGAAAAGGCCTTTGTAAAGGTGGAATGACTGATCATCCAATTCGTATTTATGGGTCACCCATTTATAGATAATCGAGAAAAGGGTCAATCCAACTATGATCCAGAAAGCCATTCGCCCGTATTTGATGAAGGCAGATTCGGAACCGGCCATGATGACGTATAAATAAATGACAAAGAAAAAAGCATTCCGTACAAGGTTGATCAAGTGAAAAAGCATCGTATATGGAGAATAACGCTTTGCTTTTGTCATTACTCCACTTCCTTAATTCTTGCATATTGGGCAATTTGATTCCGCAACTCAACTGCCGCTTCTTTTGGCAAGGCAGGTATGGTGTGAGACGATCCCATCGTTTCCACGGAAACGGAACAGAGTCCATATTTTCTAAGAAGCGGGCCTTGCTCGGTTGCGACCGATTGGATTTTTGTCATCGGGACAAGTTCATGGGTTTCTTTTAGTGCACCTGATTTTAGTTGTAAATATGCTTCATCGACATCATAGCGCCAATGTTTGTAAAGCAAGAAGGGGCGAATCACTGACCAAATCCAGCCGATAATCGTTAACACGGTCGCCCCGATTAAGAGCCATCCAACCCATTCTTTCCATAAAAAACGATCATCAAGGTAAAAAAGGATTCCCAAGATGATGAGAACGATCATATTGCCAATCGCGTCACTGATAAGCCAAACCTTGATTGCATCCTTCGATAAACGTTTCTGAGGTGCGTTTATGGGGATACTCAAACAATCACCACCTATATTCTCTGCCTATTATACATCGCTTTGAGTGATGGTTCATCCATCTTGATATGACTCGCTATTTTTTATAAATTAAAACCCCTTGATAGAAATTAGAATCAACTGTGTGTTGATTGGCAATAGACAGTTTAGTAATGCGAATGGATGTATGAATTAGCACAGTAAGCTACTTGTAAATTAGATAGGTAAAATACCATTTTCCACAAAAAAACACTCAGAATGTTTCACTTCTGAGCGTAATTGAAATCAATAAATACTTTTTCAACAATCGCGCCCTACTTCAGTAGACCGCTTAAATTATCATTTCTTTTTCTTTTATTTAACACGAGCAGGCTTGTAATTAGAATTAAATTAGCTATGGAAACAATAATACTGCCTTCAAATTTATATGTGCCACCTGAAATCAACAAACTTCCTTGAAAAGTATTGATTAGAAGGTTTGGATAATCACCTGCTAAAGAAACGCCACCCAATATAATTGCCCCAACTGTATTCCAAATGAAATGGATAATTATTGGTGCCACTATTGTTCCTGTATACTCTAAAAGTAACGTTACAAATATGCTCATCGAAATAACATTAATCACTGGGATAATCCCTGCTTCAAATGCGCCCCCATGCATCACGGTGAATAAAATTGTTGTTAAAATGGTTGCCACAATAACATTATATTTATGTTTCCATAATTGATATAAATACCCTCTTACCAACAATTCCTGCATGGCAACATTCAACAGTGATGCCAAAATCCAAATCCATATGTAATCAACACTGTTTTGACCCTGTATATTCATAGTTTTTGTAAGTAAGAAGACAGTTACTACACTCCCTAACCACAAGACACCTAAAACAATACCTATTAAAGAACTTTTTAAGAATCTTGGAGCTACAGGAATTGTAATTTTACACTTTTCTACAATAAAAACGAAGACAACTGACAATAAAACCACTACCACAAGTGGTGTAAACTCCCACCATAACCGTAAAAACGCCTGACTGTTTGTATGTATATCAGGCGTAAATGATATTAAAATGGCCCAACTCAAAAAAATATAATGGTTTTTAAAATGGTACTGGCTAACTTTTTCATTATTAATTCCTCTTTTCTACCTAAGACAAACTGTGCAGTAATCTTTGCTGAATATCATACTTTTAATAGCTTAACACAAAAACAATATTTCTCTAAAATGGATAGCAAAAAGTACTGAGGAATAAGGGGAACCGTCAAAGTCAACCAAATGCCTGAACAGGAAGAACGGATCAAGAGATGTAAAGAAACCCAAAAACTTGCGATGGAGAACGATATTTTAAAGCGAGCCGATCAGCATAGTCATGGTCTTTATCAGCGGATGGACGCTTGGAGCGACAGGGAACGCGGTGATGGATGAACCGATTAAAATTAGCCAATTACTAGAAGCCGCTATTGCTTACGTGCTAGCCCTTTTTGCCATCATTGGCCTCGAGGCTCTCTTTGTCGGGGTCTTCCCACGAGCGACCATAGGATTAAAAATATATATAGAAGCAAATGAGGAAAACAAGCCCTTGAAGGCAAGAGTTCTCTATATGTGTCGCACTCTATGTGGTTGTATCGATTGAAATTGGCTCAGGCTTTAGTATCTCATTCTTTGCAAGTCGGTGGATGTTGAAATTGGGAACAGGTGGTGCGCCTGATAACTTATGCCGATTTATCCATTTAAAAAGTGCAGAACCTGTAAAGGATATAACAGAGTTCTGCACTTTATTGATAGTTGAGGCAACCTGGACAGTTACGATTGTTTATAATTCAATGCTCGGCATAAGTAGGGGCAGGAGGCCCGCTGAAGGAAGAGGTTGTTGATTGAAATCCTCCTGCCCAGAAAGGGGGAATCTCACTAGTGGAATTGGGGCAAATCCGTTTTGTGCGCTTCTAGCATTTCATCCAATATTTCTTTTGCCTTTACGTCGCTCGTAATTAGCGGGTTGATGCAAAGAGCCAGTAATGCTTGTTCATAAGAACCTGTAACGGCCGCTTCAATCGCTACTAACTCAAACGATTTGATTTGTTGGATAAGGCCATTGATCGAGTATGGAAGTTCCCCTACAGCTAATGGAATAGGCCCCTGCTTTGTGACAATGCAGTTAACTTCAACGATTGTATCATTAGGGAGATTGGTAATCGCCCCTTCATTGCGGGTGTTGAGTGTTTGGACATCCCCTTTATCGTTGTAAATGGAAGAAATTAAATTACACGCAGCATCACTGTAATAAGCGCCTCCGCGTTTTTCGAGCTGTGGTGGCTTTATGTCAAGGGCAGGGTCTTTATAGAGTTCGAACAATTCATCTTCTAATTGCTTAACGACTTCGGCGCGTGTCTTACCTTGTTTAAACTCTTCCAATTCCTTTTGTAAGATTTCGTTCGTTTTGTAATAATAGCGATGATACGGGCTCGGTATGCAGCCAAGCGCCTTCATAAACGCTTTCTCCCAAGGGAGTGGGATGATGTTTTTCATTGTTACTTCATGAGCGGGATCTGTTACTAAGTCGATGACGTCATTCAATCTCGATTCACCATTTACATGGACGTCAAGGCCGTAGGACATATGGTTTAGCCCAGCAAATGTGATCGCCAATTGGTCAGGGGGGACGTCTAATAATGTCGCTATGGTCATTTTCGTGTTGATCGGTACATTGCAGACGCCGATGATTTTTTTGTGTTGACTATATTTCATGACCGCTTCTGTGACGATCCCAGCAGGGTTGGTAAAGTTGATGAGCCACGCATTTGGGCATAGTTCGTGCATTTGTTCGGCGATCTCTAATAAGACGGGAATGGTTCGGAGTGCTTTAAATAAACCACCTGCCCCATTTGTTTCCTGGCCGATCATCCCGTGTTTTAATGGAATGCGTTCGTCTTTAATCCGAGCCTCTAATAAGCCAACACGCATTTGTGTTGTAACAAAATCGGCGTCTTTTAATGCTTCTTTTCGGTCAAAGGTTGTATAAATAGTTATGGGAAGGCCCGCCTTTTTCACCATTCGCTTCGCCAAGTTTCCGACAATCTCCAGTTTTTCTTTTCCTTTTTCTATATCAACTAGCCACAGTTCACGAACGGGAAGTTCTTTATGGCGCTTTATTAATCCTTCAACGAATTCAGGTGTATAACTCGATCCCCCGCCAATCGTTACAATTTTAATGCCTTTCTTACCCAAGCAGATCGCCTCCAAACACAAACGTCATTAATGCGCTCGTAGCAAAGCCGACAATAATGGCGATGCGTATTCTTTGTCTATTTAATCGTTTGTCAGTTGTTTTTCCGTCAATTTTCGTTAGCACAATGCCTATTCCAATAGCTGCAGAAATTCCTGCGCTTAGAAAGGCACTCATCGTTTCAGAAAGGTGAATGTATTTGAGTGGAATGGAAAGGAGAAGCATTCCGAAAAACAAGATCAACATAAAGACGAAAACACCTTTAGGGCTTATGCGAGGAATTAATCTTGATTGCTCCACAAGACAACCTCCTAATGACCTAATGAGGGGATCGGAAGGATCCCCTCAGGCCCGTATTTTATTGCTCTTCGTTTTGTTCCATAGCAAGCATTTTTTTGTCGTAGATACGTAGAAATGGCAAATAAATCACGACAGATATGGCAAGGTTTACTAGGACAAGAATAATGGAACGCCAGTCGCCACCCGTCGCTAAATAGGCGCCTATTGGGGCCGGGAGTGTCCACGGTGCTTTTATAAATGTAGGCGATACAAGGCCAACAGAAGTCGCTAAATAGGCAATGACGGCTGTAATGATTGGCGTGATAATAAACGGAATCACTAAAATCGGATTTAATACGATAGGCAAACCAAAAATAACGGGTTCATTAATATTAAAAATACTTGGTACGGCAACGGTTCTACCTAGACTTTTTAAATACTTGGACCGTGCAAAAATCAACATGACAATGACTAGGCCTAACGTTGCGCCGGAGCCGCCAATCCATATAAACCATTGATATAAAGGTTCTGGGGCGATATGCGGAAGTTCACTTGCGCCTGATGCGACAGCTTCGCCATTTTTTAATAAGTATGTTTCCCATAGTGGGCGGGCAACGGAACCGACAACGGACACACCGTGAATCCCGAAAGACCAGAAAAATGTAATTAAAAATACGGGTACTAATACCCCAAATAAACTATCGCCAGCTGTAACGAGTGGGACTGTTAATTTCTCCACAAGGGCATGCAAATTGACGCCCATAATGATCGTGATGAGTGTCATGAGCATAATCACAATCGCCACAGGTATGAGCGCTTCGAATGAACGACTGACGGACGCGGGCACTGCCTCGGGAAGCCGAATTGTTATATTTCTTTGTTTACATATCCTAAAGATTTCGACAGAAAGAATCGAAACGATGATCGTTACGAAAAGCCCACTTCCACCTAGATATTGCATCGGCAGCACAAAGCCTAACTCTTCGACAACAGAGGGAGTAATGGTCAACAGCAAGGAAGCGACTGCGATTTGACCACCAGACAATGGGTCGACTTTATAAGATTGTGCCAAGTTATAGCCGATGCCGAACGCCACGTATAACGACATAATAAACATGGTCATTCGATAAGGAATTAAGATTTGATCGGCGTTTTCCGTCGCCCATTGAGTTATTCCCCACGATTCGGGCAACGGAGGGAACGCAATAATTAAGAAGAATGAACCGACGATAATAAATGGCAAGGAGGAGACAACTCCATCGCGTACAGCTAAAAGATGCCGCTGTTCCGCGAGCCTTGCCATCGGGTTAGATACTCTCTTTTCCAAGAAATCAATGAATTTCCCCATGACGTTAGCCTCTCTTTTTCTTCTTTATTTCACTAATTCTTGAAGCGTTTTCAACAATGTCGGTCCGCCGAGTGGCGTATAGGCTTGGGGTGGAATTGGCCCACAAGGAACCCCGTGTGCATCCGCTTCTTTTTTAATGTTGTCAAAACGATGTTTGATTTGCGGCGCCACCATCACGACATCCCAGTTGTTTTCTAGCTCCGCTGCCACTTCACTTGAGCCAATCGCTTTTACTTCCAGGGCTTGTCCATGTTTTTCTGCTTCTTTCTTCAGGGTGTTGACGACGATCGCGCTAGACATGCCACCAGAACATACAAACAATACTTTTGTCATTTCCAATCATCTCCTTCATGATTTTAAACTGTGAAGTTGTCTTTTGATTGTTTCTTGAAAAGGTTTTCACTTACATGTATTATAGGGTTAATGAAATAAAAATTCAATATAGTTATAGAGAAAAGCTAATTTAAATTTCGTATTATGTTTTTTTAATGAACGAAGGACATGTGAGGAGGAGTTTCGATGAACGTAGAGGTGGAAATATTCAACATAATTTCGAACGCAGGTGATGCAAAATCGATTGCTTATGAAGCGTTAAAATTAGCGCAAAACAACGATTTTCATTTAGCGAATGAGAAATTGGAAACAGCCAATAAAACGTTAGCAAAAGCACATAATACCCAGACAAAATTGATTCAAGCAGAAATCAATGGGGAGCATGTGGAACAGTCTTTGTTAATGGTCCATGCGCAAGACCACTTAATGGCGGCTATTAGCGAGATGTCATTAATTGAACAGATGATCGCCATTCTCCGCAGAGTAGCTCAATTAGAAGAGAGAGCGGAAAGTGAGAGTGTGTAAACATGCAGCAGCTAGGGATATCGATTTATCCAAATCATTCAACAACAGAAAAGGACAAACAGTATATACACGTAGCAAACCAATACGGGTTTACACGTGTGTTTACCTGTCTATTATCAGTAGAACAAGACAACATTTTAGCTAGTTTCAAAGAGACGATTCACTATGCCAAACAGCTTGGGATGGAGGTCATATGCGATATCAATCCACGTGTATTCAAGGATTTGGGTATTTCCTATGACGATCTCACTTTTTTTAAAAACCTTGGAGCGGATGGTATCCGGTTAGACCTTGGTTTTACTGGAAACGAAGAGTCAATGATGACGTTTAATCCTCATGGGTTGTTCATAGAAGTAAACATGAGCAATTCTACGAAATACATTGACAATATTTTAAGTTTCCAGCCCAACCGCAATAAGTTAATTGGTTGTCATAATTTTTACCCTCATCGCTATAGTGGATTGTCCTATGATTTTTTTATAGAATGCAGTGAGAAGTTTAAGAAATATGGATTAAGGACGGCTGCTTTTGTCTCTTCACAAGCGGCAACGTTTGGGCCGTGGCCAATTGTCGAAGGATTGCCGACACTAGAAATGCATCGTGGTTTGCCCATTGACGTTCAAGCGAAACATTTGTTTGCCACGCGGTTGATTGATGATGTCATTATAGGCAATGCCTACGCATCTGAAGAGGAACTTAAGCGTTTAAGCCAAATAAACAAGGAGAAACTGACATTTAATCTAGAACTCGTTGACTCCGTGAGCGCTCTTGAGAAAAAAATTCTATTTGATGAACCCCACTTTTATCGAGGCGATGTTTCTGACTATATGATCCGCTCTACCCAAAGCCGCGTTAAATATAGAGGGGAAGCTTTCCCACCCCACAATACAACAGACATAAAAAGAGGGGATGTCGTCATAGAAAGTGAATTATATGAACAGTATGCCGGTGAATTGCAAATTGCTTTAAAGGATATGAACAATTCTGGCCGGACAAACGTTGTTGCGAGAATCAGAGAAGAAGAGATTTTCTTAATTGATTCCTTAAAGCCATGGGACAAATTTGCCTTTTCAGAATGGGATGGGTGAGAAAATGTACGTGATCGGGCTTGACGCAGGCGGCACGAAAACACACGGGGCTGTAATGGATCAGGAGCAAAACATTCATTTCTCGGTCGAGACAGGGCCAGGAAACGTAGCTGTTGATAGCGAAAAAGCAAAAGAACAAATAATGGCTGCCATACAAGCTTGTATAAAAAGTAAGTACGGCAGTCTCTGTAAAGCGATTGTTTTAGGGATCGCTGGAATTGAAAAAGGGCATTTAAAAAGCGAATTTAAAACATTGGTTGAACAACAATTCCAATTGCCTGCATTGATTTTAAACGATGCCGAACTTGCGCTTTATGCCGTTCTCGAAGGCGAAAATGGGATACTGGCGATCGCAGGCACCGGCTCTGTATTGATTGGCAAAAAGGATTCAACGATCAAAATGGTTGGCGGTTGGGGGCATCTGCTCGGGGATGAAGGAAGCGCTTATCACATCGGAATACAAGCGTTAAAGCAATTAGCCTCGGAAATCGAGCAGGGGAACATTCAAACCAAATTGGCCAAGGCTTTGGCTACTCAGTACCAATTACCCGACGCATCAGCGATAAAGGAGTTTGTTTACTCTTCCACCAAAAAAGAAATTGCTGACATCGCCCTATTTGTGTATCGACGTGCACAAGACGATACAGATGCAAAAAAACTATTGGAACAAGCAGGAGAAGAACTAGCCCAGCAAGCCATTCGGTTAGTTAAACAACTTGAATTAGAAACATCGGCGATTCCGATCATAGTAAAAGGGAGTTTATTAGAGAAAAACGAATTTGTGCGCCACCATTTTGCCGAAAAGCTAAAACAATGTTCAACGGGCATTTCGATTGTTTGTAAAAACCGACCAACCGTAACAGGCGCTTTGCATGCATGGAAGAATTCAAACCATGATTAAATAGGACCAACTTTTGTGCCCGGGCCGCTTCTTTATAGGTTAACCGTTTCAAGAGACAATGTTTATGATTGGACCCCAAGGGAAGCGATCACCTCCCTCAATAAAGTTTAATTTTCTTTCGAATACTCACGTATTCTTAGAATTTCATATACAAGCTAACCAGCTGCCCCCCCCACTAGATAACATGCCTTGGATATAGTTAGCACAAATTTTAATTTTTTACAGGGCGTGGACCATCCTAACGCCCAAACTGGATGTGTTTGGAAATTAGAGTATGACCGTGCTTCGTCGAACTCTCCACACAGCTCACGGTCGCTCACCCTCCCATGTCTCTCTGGATCCCTAGAAAGTCCATACATTCCTTCGTCCTGCGTATCCGTGGTGTGGAGGCCGGATATGCTCCTATACTGGGTCCATGCCCGAATGGGGTAAATATGCTCCGGCTCTGCACTGTTGGTGTTTGTCTTCAAATGATTTTGTTAAGTCAGCGTTTATACAGCCTGTCATGCTTGGTTCTGAGGGATGCCACACAAAAGCTTAGAACCATCAAATGGACACTGACGCTGTCCAATGACAAAAATAACTTTCAGTAACTTCCCACACAAAGCAATCAATGACTGTTGTTTTTTTAACGGCTTATCAGGGCGTTTTGTGTAATAGGAATGCAGGGCTTTAAAGGTGGAATTATGGGCAACGAGCGGGCGAATGGCAAGGTATAAAGCTCTTCTGAGCTTACTGCGGCCTCGCTTCGTTATCTTGGTTTGTCCTTTCCATTTCCCTGAACGATTTTCTCGTAAAGACAGCCCTGCTAAATTAATCAACTGCTGGGGATGGCTGTATTTGGTCAGATCGCCTGTCTCAGCCAGGATGGTTGTCACGGTAGCGACTCCCAGCCCTTTAATAGCCATCATTTTTTTAGCTCCTGGAATGGTCTTTCCCACCTCTTCAAGGTCCTGATCTAGTTCTTCCAGTTGGGTCTTGAACAGCTCGTATTGGTCGAGAAGGCAGCCCATTTCCTGCCTGGCAAAGCGAATGCCGACGGAAAGACCAATGCTTTTCTTTGCGGCTTCTACCAGCTTTGTCGCCCGTTGGATTCCCACTCCCCGTTGGACATAGGGCTTCCATTTCTGAAGCACTTCTTCAGGAGTCATCTGAGAAATGTCAGAAGGAAAAGGAAAGAACTTTAGCGTACAAAGGGCGGCTTTTCCTTCCCAGTCTCCGAATACACCGAAGAATTCCGGGAAGTAGCGCTGAATCAGATTTTGGATTCTGCCTTCTGTGGTCATAAGCTGTTCGACGAGCTGATCTCTTATTTTGGCGCCTTCTCTTAGTTCCGCATAAATGCCTTCTACGAGATTGGGTACGGAGTATCGCCCGTCTTTAATCAGCTGTGCAATCACTTTAGCGTCCTTTGTATCATTTTTCGTTGGTGAATTGTCATCAAGCTCTTTGCTTTTTTTCACGTGCATGGGATTGACGACAACGAACTGGTAATGCTTCGCAACAAGGTAATAAGCGAGGTTTTTCCAATAGTGACCGGTTGGTTCTGCCCCGAAAAGGATGGTCTTCTTTCCATTCTCTTGTGCATATCGTTCGGCCCAGACAATTAGCTGTTCAAAGCCATGAATGTGGTTTTCAAAGATCAGACGTTTCCCAAACTCGATGCCCCGGTCATCCTGAGCGCGGGCTACATGTTTGTCTTTGGCGATATCAATGCCAATGATTAAGGTGGATGGTGTGATTTGCTTGATTTTCTGGTTTTGTGTATAATTCATTGCGAGTCCTCCTTGGGTATCAATTAAGGGTCCTTTTCGCTGATCAGCTTTGGACACCTCGTATCATACCAAGGGGGCTCTTTTTGTTTCAAACCTCATAAACCTTCATTACAGGAATGCTCCTTTCAAGGAGAAACGAGGACAACGAACATTCAAAGTGCGAACCCCAAGCGCACATAAAATCCCTAGATCACCCGCACCAAAAATGGCCTTAAATATGTGTTAATATGTACAAAAATGTAATAATGTGATCTTGTTCACTGTGCTATGATAGGAAATAGAGGCAAAATCAAACGTTTTCGGTTGTTTATTTTCCGGAAAATGGGTAAATGTCGCTGTCGCACTCTTTGTGAGTGCGTGGATTGAAATCCATTCGCGGAATGCTGACAAAGCTGGTTGCACCGTCGCACTCTTTGTGAGTGCGTGGATTGAAATGATTTGACTTTGATTACGGTTGATGGAACAAATGTCGCACTCTTTGTGAGTGCGTGGATTGAAATTTTCTACACAAGCGAAATCTTTGATTACGAGGTTTGTCGCACTCTTTGTGAGTGCGTGGATTGAAATTTGCGACTCGACTAGGCCAGCGAGAAATTGAACGTCGCACTCTTTGTGAGTGCGTGGATTGAAATTCCTATGCTTTTGCAGCGCATTGACGAACCGATAGGTCGCACTCTTTGTGAGTGCGTGGATTGAAATCCAGCCTTGTTCGACCTCTACCTTTCCCTTTGTGTCGCACTCTTAGTGAGTGCGTGGATTGAAATTACCACTGCTTTTACGAAGTACTCGTTTAGCTCCTGTCGCACTCTATGTGAGTGCGTGGATTGAAATCAGATGTCCATGTTGATTTGACCTGTCTGTAAAGGTCGCACTCTATGCGAGTGCTTCATTGAATCTCTTTGACAGATGCTACCGATTCCGCGTCTAAAGGTCACACGTTGTGTAAGTAATAGAGTCAAATAAAAGTTTCTCTGGCCCACACTCTTTTTCATTGCAAAAACGTCGCACTCTATTTTGAGTGCGACGATGATCACTTCCACCTCTTGTTTGATTCCTTTCCTAACAGACCTATTTTCTTCTTGTAAAAGGTCTTTCCGATAAATGCTAGTCGGTTTGTTGTTGAAGGGTTTGCAACTTCAATTCGTGTAAGGAGAGTGTAAAATAGCGTAGCCATTAAAACGAATGTGCTTTCTGGCGCAATTGGGTTGTAACGAATTGGACAAACGCTTTGACGACAGAAAGGTCGAGTGCGGAATTGGAATAGATTAACCACGTTTTTCTTAATAGTGGGTGGTTATCAATGGCAAGGATGCGGTTGTATAATTGGTCGTGCGGCCGAAGGGAAATTTGAGGGATGATTGCGTATCCTAAGCCATTGCGTACCATTTCTTTGCAAGTCTCGATACGGTCGACTTCCATCGTTACCATTGGTGGCTGGCTAAAATGATGGTTCCACCAGTCTTTGATCATATTATCAAAGATTGGATCGGTTTTATAGGATATCCTTCCAATAGAAGGTAGATCACCCATATGAATCTTATTCTCTGAAATTAAACACACATTTTCTTCGCTAAGAAGTATACTTTGTTCTTTCCATTCGTAGCTTCCACGGATAATGCCAATATGCACTTCTTTTTTTTCTAGTTTTTGTGATATTTTTGTACTCCAGCCAGTTGTAACGTTTACTTGTACATTGGGATAGACCGCAAGAAAATCTTTTAAAATCGTTGGTAATCGATAGTGGGCGAAATGACTGGAAACACCGATTCGCAAGTGGCCTTGGATGTTTCCGGCCATGTTTAGCAGTTGGTCTTTTGTTTTGGCTAACTCATTTAACATTTTCCTCGAATATTCGACTAAATACTCGCCTTCGCTTGTAAACTGCAGTCTTTTCGTTCCCCGTTTGGCAATTTCAACTCCAAACTCATTTTCCAAACTTCTTAGTCTGTACGTCAAGGCAGGTTGTGAAATAAACAATTTTTCGGCCGCTTTCGTTATGTTTTTCATTTCATATAATGTCTGCAACAGTTCCCAATCTTTTTCGTTCATTGCGGCCTCCCTTAATATTTTTTGAAATATCTCTCATTTTACTTTAAAAAAACAGAAACAAGAAGGGATCATATTGGACCGGGAAGAAAATAGACGGCCTTTTGTAAGTGTGTGGCTTATGATTTTCCTACCCATTTGGTTTAGTTAGGCTTACTTTCAAGAAAATATGTGTAAGATTTCTTATCAAAAAATTTTTAAAAAGACGGAATACAGCGATTCGATAAGCGTCGATAACAGGGCTTTCGATCCCGCGTCTTTATTCAGTTATACCGCATTGTCTGCACGCTCGTTTGTTGAAGGAATAAAACATACTTATTGAAAGCCATAGAATAAATTTATTTTATTTATCGATCTCTATTCCTTATAATCAGATGTAATTCAAAGGGGGACTGGTAGAAAGCGATTACAAATGCGGAGGATCGCTATGTGGAATGAATGCAAAGACACATGCGAGCGAAGTGAGGATGGGGAAAAATATCGCCTATTTTTGGAAAATTTATTCAAGTTTCTTAATAGGGGGTGTTCTGTTGGAGTTGAAAGGTGAAGAAACTCTCAAAAAGAAGGATCGGTGTATTCCTAACAACGTTGATAAGCAAGTAAAAGACAACAATGGCTGGAATGTTCTTTTTTTTAAAATAAGAAATACAGGGAGGGAAAGCTAAACAGGAGACTAATAATTTTAAAATTACATTCGATTCGTATTAATGTGTATAAAGGGGGGCTTATAGTGAAGCGACCATTCTTGATGCAAATGATGCCGATTGTCGTTGGAGGGCTTTTGCTGTCTGGTTGTATGACGAATGAAGAAAACATGACCACGGCTCCAGACGCTGGAGGGGAGGGAGGTGCCTCATCTAGCAATGATACCACGCTGACGATTGCCCAAGGCTCGGATATGGTTTCCTTTGATGTCCACGATCATAGCAACACGTCTACTGAAGCGATTCACGTCAATATGTTCAGCTATCTCGTCAAAAATGATGTGGAGGGTGAAGGGATTGTTCCTGATCTTGCGACTGACTGGGAATTGGTCGATGACGAAACGTGGCAATTTACGCTTAGGGATGATGCTGTGTTTCATAATGGCGATCCAGTCACAGCCGAAGACGTCAAGTTTACGCTTGAACGTGTCGCCAAAGACAATACGTTGCAAGAACATGAAAATTACCGCCAAATTAACGAAGTAGAAGTGATCGATGATCACACTTTCCTTATTCACACAAACGGGCCGCAGCCAGTGTTGCTCAATCGATTGTCACGTCTTGGATCAGGCATTTTGCCGAAAGATTATATTGAAGAAAATGGCTGGGATCATTTTCTACAGGAGCCAGTCGGGTCTGGTCCCTACCAATTTGTTGAATGGATTCGTGACGATCGAGTCGTATTAGAGCGGTTCGATGATTATTTCGGCGGTGACGTAGCGGTGTGGGATCAACTCGTTTTCCGTTCGATCCCAGAGTCTTCTACTAGGGTTGGTGAAGTCATTGCAGGTGGTGTCGATATTGCCATGAATATTGCGCCCATTGACTGGGACCGGGTCAATGAAAACGAAGGCACCTCCATTGTCGAAGGACAAACAAACCGGACGATGATGTTGGTTCCGAACCACCGAGAAGAATATCCGACTTCCGATCCGCTCGTACGGGAAGCGATTGATTTGGCAATTGATAATCAGGCACTTCTCGACAACTTGATGGGCGGATCAGGAACACCGACTTTGACACGAGTCAACCCAGGGAATTTTGGCGCAAATGAAGCGCTTCATGGCGAGTACCGCTACGACCCTGACCGTGCCAAGGAGTTATTGGAAGAAGCCGGTTATGGGGATGGGCTAGAACTGACGCTGCATTCTCCAGATGGGCGCTACTTGCAAGATCGGGAAACAACAGAAGTAATTGCTGGGATGTTAAGCGAAGTCGGGATTGATGTAAAAATTGATTTCATGGAATGGAGCGCCTATGTCGATCTTCGTGATGCCCATGAACAGAAAGATTTGTATTTGATCGGCCTTACTGGTTCATTGTGGGATGCGGCTCACCAATTGCGCCACCATACGTCTATGGTCGCAGAGGACCATATTGGCTACAGCAGTGAAGAATTTGATCGGATCTATTTAGAGGCAGAAGTGAACATGGATGAAGCCGAGCGGGAACAACAGTACATCGATTTGCAGACGATGGCGGACGAAGAGTTAATCAATATTATGCTCTTCCAGCTGGATAGTTTTTACGCTGTCAATGATCGGATTCAGTTTGAGCCTCGTCTTGATGAAATGTGGAGAGTGGAGGAAATCACATTAAGCGAATAAGGATTGAAGGCTCGGAAGGAGGAAGGATGAAGACCTTGCCTTCATCCTTTTACTATCGGGGGTGGAACGATTGAGGAAGTATTTACTGTGGCGCGTTTTGCAAATCATACCGGTTCTCTTTCTAATATCGATTTTTGTGTTTGCCTTGTTGTACCTTGCTGGGGATCCTGTTGCGTTAATGCTTCCTGAGGATGCCACCCAGGAACAAGTGGATGCACTCCGGGAATCATTAGGGTTGGACCAGCCTTTTTATATTCAATATCTCTCCTTTGTTGGAGACATGATACAAGGGAATTTCGGTTATTCTTACCGTTATAGCCAGCCAGCTTTGCCGATCGTGCTGGAAAGGTTGCCGGCAACGTTCGAATTGGCCTTTGCGTCGATGATTGTAGCTGTACTGATTGCCGTCCCTCTCGGCATTCTCTCTGCAACAAAGCGAAATACAGCACTAGATGTATTCATATCCGGTGCCTCGGTATTAGGAAAAGCGATGCCGAACTTTTGGCTGGGCATTATGCTCATTCTTATGTTGGCGATTACGTATCCGTTCTTTCCTGTGTCTGGGAGCGGAAGCGTGGCTCATCTAATATTGCCCGCGATTACATTGGGAACAGGCTGTGCTGCAGAGATGACGCGTGTGTTGCGTTCAAGCATGCTGGAAACGTTAAACCAAGATTATGTGCGGACAGCCGTAAGCAAAGGGGTAAAAAACTTCTTTGTTGTTTATAAACATGCCTTTCGAAATGCGCTGATCCCGTTTATTACGATTACTTTTTTGCAAGTATCGACACTTGTCAGTGGCGCCTTGATTACAGAAGTGGTCTTTTCCTGGCCGGGACTAGGGCAGCTCTTAATTCAAGCCATTAATGGACGGGATATGGCGGTTGTGCAAGCGACTGTTTTTATCGTTGCTTTTATTGTGATTGTTGTGAACCTGATGGCCGATGTGTTGTATCGGGTTCTTGACCCTAGGATTCAATTTGATTAGGAGGGGACCCCATGCAGACAGAACAACCGGTGAAGCATTTGCGCAACCATACGACCGAGAATAGGCTAGCCAACTGGACGCGTAGGTGGGCCAGGCTCCTATTTAAAAGCAAGACCGGAACCATTGGCTTGATCATTACAGGATTGATCTTCTTGTTGGCGATATTTGCCCCTGTTCTTTCTCCTTACCATCCCAATGTCCAAAACTATGCTGCGATGAATGTACCGCCAGTATGGTTGGAAGGGGGAATGAAGGAACATCTTTTGGGGACAGACAATTTAGGGAGAGATATGCTCAGCCGAATCATCTACGGCACACAGGTCTCGCTTTTAGTCGGGGTTTGTTCCGTCGTGGTAGCGGGGGCGATTGGCATGTTTTTTGGTTTAATCGCCGGCTATTACGGGGGGTTCATTGACAATGTGCTCATGAGAATCGTTGATGCGTTTTTAGCAATCCCTAACGTCTTGTTCATTCTTGTCATCTTAGGCGTCTTATCTCCAGGGCTGTTGACTCTTATTTTTGTTATTGGATTGACGAACTGGGTCATTTATGCCCGGCTTGTTCGAGGAGATGTCTTATCCATTAAAGAACGTGAATTTATTAAAGCAGCGCGGACAATTGGAACGAAAAATCCGGTGATCATTTGCAAGCATGTATTGCCGAATGTAATGCCGTCCTTTATTGTGATTTCGACTTTGAGTGTAGCCACGACGATTGTCCTCGAAGCATCGCTCAGCTATCTAGGGCTAGGTGTTCAGCCGCCTACGGTGTCCTGGGGTGGGATGTTGTCGGCGGGGAGGGATTATCTGGCCACGAGCTGGTGGATTGCTACTTTTCCTGGATTAGCGATTATGATCACCGTTTTAGGGATTATCTTTTTAGGTGATTGGTTGCGGGATGTTTTGGATCCCCGTTCCCAAACGCTCCGTTCATAGTCTAAACGGCAGCAATTCAAGTTCTCATCTAGGAGGTTAGCGTATGGCACGACAGAACCGATTGTTAGAGGTAGAGAATTTAAAAACATACTTCCATACAGAAAACGGAACAGTCCCTTCTGTGGATGGTGTCTCGTTCCATGTGGATAGAGGGGAAACGGTGGCGATTGTAGGCGAATCAGGCAGCGGCAAAAGCGTGACGTCTTTTTCAATCATGGGTTTGGTGAGCCCACCAGGGAAGATTGAAGCGGGGCACATTCGTTTTGATGGAACGGAACTTACTTCCCTGTCGGAACGGAAAATGCGAAAAGTGAGAGGCAATGAAATTGCGATGATTTTTCAGGAACCGCTCACTTCCCTTAACCCGGTGTTTACGGTAGGCCATCAAATTTCAGAAGCGATTTTGCTTCACCAGGACACGAAAAAAGCAGAGGCGCGCAAACAAGGCATTGCTATGCTAAAACGTGTCGGCATTTCAAGAGCCGAACAAGTTTACCAGTCTTATCCACACGCTTTAAGCGGAGGGATGAGGCAGCGTGTCATGATTGCCATGGCGTTGTCGTGCAATCCGAAAATGTTAATTGCCGATGAACCAACAACTGCACTCGATGTCACGATACAAGCGCAAATTTTGCGGCTCCTTAAAAAGATTAGCAAAGAAGTCGATACGTCGATTATATTGATCACTCATGATCTTGGTGTCGTCGCAGAACTAGTCGACCGCGTCATTGTCATGTATGCTGGCCAAATTGTGGAACAAGCCGATGTGTATACGATTTTTAAGGATCCAAAACACCCGTATACGCAAGGGCTGCTGGAAAGTACGCCTAAGATTCACGAACTGCATGATGAGCTCAAGTCGATTCGCGGGGTTGTGCCAGTCCCAACAAACATGCCTACAGGTTGTCGTTTTCACCCTCGCTGTCCCCATGCGATGGACATATGCAAGGAAAAAGAACCGATGATGGTTGATCGTGATGGGAAAGCGCAAGTGCAAGTGCGTTGTTGGCTCTATGCTAGTGAGAAGGAGGATGTAGGATGATAAAGGAAGTCGCCAATACAAAGGAGGATGACACGCTTCTTGAAATCAAAGGGTTAAAAAAGCACTTCGATGTCACAAGAAAAATTTTTGCGAAAAAGAAAGACATTTTAAAAGCAGTGGACGGTGTCGACTTTATCGTAAAAAAGGGAGAGACATTTGGGATTGTAGGCGAATCGGGGTGTGGGAAATCGACAACTGGGAATATGATTATGCGTCTTGCCGATCCTACGGCAGGGTCGATCCATTTTGAAGGAAAAGACTTGAGCAAGTTGGCAAAAAATGAACAAAGCAAGATGAAAAAAGACATTCAAATGATTTTCCAGGACCCTTTTTCTTCCTTAAATCCACGAATGAGAGTGTTTGAAATCATTGCCGAGCCATTACGGACACACAAAATAGCAACAGGAAAAGAATTGAAACAACAAGTGTATGAACTACTGGACGTCGTCGGCTTGGACCGCTCGTTGGCTAAACGTTTCCCCCATGAGTTTAGCGGTGGGCAGCGTCAGCGGATTGGCATAGCCCGCGCCTTAGCGTTGCGCCCCAAGCTTATTGTATGCGATGAACCTGTATCGGCGTTGGATGTTTCAATCCAGTCACAAGTGCTTAATTTGCTTTCAAAACTGCAGAAAGATTTTGATCTCACCTATATTTTTATTGCCCACGGCCTCCCTGTCGTCAAACATATTAGTGACCGTGTGGCAGTCATGTACCTTGGAAAAATCGTCGAAACCGCAGCAACAGAGGAGCTGTTCAAGCATCCGAAACATCCGTATACAGAAGGATTGCTTCGCGCCATCCCTGTCCCAGATCCGACATTAAGAAGCTTGGATTCTGGGGAATTGCTAGAAGGGGATTTGCCAAGCCCCGTTAATCCACCAAGTGGCTGTCACTTTCGTACGCGGTGTCCTTATGCAGATGAGAAATGCAAAGCGGAGGCCCCTAAACTACAAGAAGTAGCAAAGGCCCACTATGTAGCATGCCATTATCCATTGCAAGCGGGGCGCGGGGTCATCATGGAACATGTTTAAAGGGAGAAGCTTATAAGATGCGTTCTTACTAGAAAAGGGAGGTGCAAATCGTGCAACAAACGTATGAAGCATTGAAAAACGATCCCGCCATTCAACAAGGATTGGCCTTTATTGAAGAAGATGATGAACAGACACTTGCTGAGCAAGTGGCCATGACGGAAATACCAGCGCCACCATTCAAGGAAGCGGAACGGGCGACGTACGTGCAACAGAAGTTCAGTGAATACGGACTAGAAGCAGTGCGGCGAGATAAGGAAGGCAATGTCATCGGCTCCTATAAAGGGGTGGGAGATGGGCCTGTAATCGTCCTTTCCGCTCATTTGGACACTGTCTTCCCCGAAGGAACAGACACGAAGGTAAGACGGGAACGAGACAGGTTGTGTGCCCCAGGCATTTTTGATGATACGAGAGGGCTTGCGGAAATGCTATCCATCATTCGCGCTCTGCATAGGACGAATGTAAAAACAAGCGGCACCATCCAATTCGTCGCATCGGTAGGGGAGGAAGGAATAGGGGATTTAAGAGGTGTAAAAGCTTTTTTTGCTGACTCGCCGCATGTTGACGCCTTTATTTCTATTGACGGAACAGGTGTAGGGCATATCGTCTATGAAGGAACAGGCAGCTGTCGTTATAAAATCACGTATTCGGCAACGGGTGGGCATAGCTATGGCGACTTCGGGCTACCAAGTGCGATTCATGCCGCTGGAAGGGCAGTTGCAGCAATTGCCGATTGCCGGCCGCCGACTGAACCAAAAACGACCTTTACGATTGGAGAAATTGCTGGCGGAACGGCAGTCAATGCGATTGCAAGCTCTGCTTCCTTTCACCTTGATGTCCGTTCGACAAGTCCACAAGCGTTGGAACAGTTGGAATCGACTTTCTTAAAAGCATGCGAACAAGCGGCTGAACAAGAAAATAGCCATTGGCAAAAGCACGATGTCACAGTCGATATAAAACGAGTCGGCGACCGCCCCGCAGGACGGCAAGATAAAGAGGCAACGATTGTGCAAGCTGTTGTTCAGGCAAGCAAGGAGCTAGGCATTGCTCCGACTTTGAAAGGGGCAGCGAGTACCGATTCCAATATTCCGATTCACTTAGGAATCCCGGCGGTCACTGTGGGACGAGGAGGGAATGGAGGAGGAACACATACGCTCGGGGAGTGGTTTGAACCTGTGCATGCTTATCTCTCGCCCCAAAGAACGTTTTTGGCTGCCCTTGCCCTTGTCGGCGTTGACCAAGTGTCTCGTCCACTTCTCGCCTAGTCGCCTAGCAAACACCGTCATTCCGGTAAAAAATGTATACAAATAAAGGTGGAACCGATGTCCAGTCAATTGGATGCTGACAACATGAAAAAGCCAAGCAAGGCAACCTACAAATATGTGGTGCTCGGTGTGCTGCTGCTATTCTTGTTTGCCTCTCCTTTCTTGCCTGTTCCCGAGTCGATGGAACTGAGAGGGTGGAGCGCTCTTGCCGTGGTAACTTTAGGGATTGGACTGTGGTTTACCCATCTCCTTCCTCCGGCAGTGACTGCAATGCTTCTGATTGTCCTCTTCCCTTTGTTTGGCGTTCTAACGTTTGAACAATCAGCGGCGAGCCTAGGCAAAGAAGTGATTTGGCTAATCATCGCCATGCTAATGATGGGCGCCGCGGTTGAACGTACTGGATTGGACAAACGCATTGCATTCACGATCCTGATGCTGACAAAAGGAAATATCCGCCTTGTCCTACTAGCATTAATTTTTGTCGGGTTTGTGTTAACGTTTTTTCTTCCGAATGCGATCGGAAGAGTCGTCGTTTTGCTGCCGATTGCTTTAGGGGTTGTCCAGTCATTGGCAGGAACTGGCGGGCCGAACGTAGGAAAAGCGAGCATGTTTGCGATAACGTATACACCTATTATCTGTTCAGTCGCGTTAATAACTGGGGCAACGGGCTCTGTCTATGCAGCAAGTCTGTTTGAAACGATGCTCGGCTTTGAATGGCGTTACTTGTACTGGATGGCGGTCATGTTGCCGTCGACGCTTGCCATACTACTTATTCTTTGGCTTGCGCTTCTATGGCTATTTCCTATAAAGGCTGGGAAGCACGCTCAAGGAGAAGCTTATTTTGAACAGGAAAAAGACAAGCTTGGTCCAATGTCATTCCAGGAGAAGACGCTGCTCATTTTGTACGTCTTGTTAATCACGCTATGGACAACACAAAGCGTGCATCAGCTGTCTATTTCTTTCTCCGCCGTGTTGATTGTGATTGCTTTGTACATTCCGGGCATCCAACTCATGGAGTGGAAAGAAGCAGTAGCCAAAGTGGATTGGTCCATTCCTCTCTTGTTTTCTGCGGGCTTTTCAATGGCGGAAGCATTTGAAGCAGGTGGCGTTGTTCAGTGGTCTTCATCGTTGGCTTCTGCTCATTTAAATGGATTGCCAGCGTTCACACTAGCCGTGTCCTTGTTGCTCGTTGTTGCGGCTATTCGTATCGGTTTTACCAATTTAACTGCTATGATTGCGTCTTTGATGCCTGTGGCATTAACGTTTGCGGCAGGATCGAATGTGAACCCGGTCTGGCTGGGAATGATTTGCCTTGCTGCTTGCAGCACAGGCTTTCTGTTCCCTTCCCAGTCGGTAGGGACAATGATGACGTATGCTCTCGGTTACTATACAAGCCAGGAACTATTGAAAGTAGGAGCGATCCTAACATTATCGGTCATTGTCATAACCCTTCTGGCTGCATTTCTTTATTGGCCGCTTATTGGCCTGCCAGTTCATTAAGTGCTAAAAGCGAAGAAATTCGCTGTAAAAGGGTGGAAACAACGCTGTTTAAAGGAGATTAATGGATGTTAAAAAATAAAAGCATAACGGAGAAGAAAAGAAACATTGAAGAAGCGGTAGATCGAAGAGACAGCGAGTTGCGGCAGCTGGCGCTGAATATTCACGACCACCCAGAGTTGGGGTATCAAGAGTATAAGGCTTCTAACTGGCTGTCGACTTTGCTGGAAAAGGAAGGGTTTGCCGTGAAGCGAGGGATAGCTGGGCTGGACACAGCTTTTACAGCCACTTGGGCAGGGAAGGCAGGGGGGCCTGTTATTGGCTTGTTAGCGGAATATGATGCGTTGCCAGGTCTTGGCCATGCCTGTGGCCATAACCTTATTGGCACTTCTTCTGTCGGTGCAGCGCTTGCATTAAAGGATGCGTTTCCAGAACTCCAGGCAACGATCCAGGTGATCGGAACGCCAGCGGAAGAAGGATTAGGCGGGAAAGTCATTATGTGCGAACACGGGGTTTTCAATCATCTTGACGCAGCGATGATGTGCCACCCGAAAAACAAGACAATGGTCATAAGAGGCGGTCTAGCGCGGGTAGGCGCAACATTCAAATTTTATGGAAAAGAATCGCACGCAGCTTCCGCGCCAGAAAAAGGGGTGAGTGCCCTAGATGCCCTAGTGGGAGCCTATAACGCCATAAATAGTTTGCGGCAGTTTTTTTCCGATGATGTCAGAATTCATGGGGTGATTACCCATGGCGGCGATGCGGCCAATATCGTTCCTGGCTATAGTGAAGCTTCGTTCCTAATCCGCTGCAATACGCGAAAAGAACTCGAACACGTAAAAGAAAAAGTCTACACAGCTGTGCGCCAGTCGGCCGCTGCAGTGGGTGCCACAAGCAAGATTGAAGAACATCTTATTTACGCAGAACGAAACACAAACAAAACATTGGCGAATCTTTTTAAAGAAAATTTGCAATTGATGGGCATCGAAGTCAGTCCGCCGCCACTTCAAGGGGGGATCGGTTCTTCTGATATCGGCAATGTCAGCCAGCTTGTACCTACGATTCACCCGTACATCAAAATTGGAGAGGCAACCAACCATACCCACGACTTTACAAACGAAACCAAGTCAGAGGGGGGCTGAAAGGCATGAATCAAGCTGCAAAAGCGCTCGCGATGACAGCCTATGATTTATGTGAGCTACCTGGAGCGTTACAGCGCGTCAAAGAGGAGTTTGCCAACTGGCAATTAGAAAACGTCTAAACTTTTGTGTGCATGGCTTAAAAAATAAAGCGGTAAGAAAGGTGGATGTTTCCAATGGCAGCAACAATACTGGCGGAAAAACAAGAGATTTTAACGGCATTGGATCAACGGGATAAGGAACTTAGAGAGCTGGCGCTCATGATTCATGCCAACCCAGAACTGTCTTTTAAAGAATACAAAGCAGCAGAATGGTTATCTGCTTATTTAGAAAAAGAAGGTTTCCAAGTAGAACGGGGCATTGCTGGCTTAGAGACGGCGTTTACGGCCGTTTGGGAAGGCAATCCAGGTGGCCCGGTTATCGGGATAATAGCGGAGTATGACGCATTGCCAAACTTAGGCCATGCTTGTGGCCATAATCTCATTGGCACTGCTGCTGTTGGCGCAGCCGTCGCATTAAAAGATGCCTACCCTGAATTGCAAGGAACGATTAAAGTGATAGGCACACCGGCGGAAGAAGGCGGCGGCGGGAAAATTTATATGTGCAACCACGGCACCTTCAACGATCTCGATGCTGCGATGATGGTCCATCCAAAAAACAAAACGATGGTGTTGCGTGGAGGACTAGCATGCATGACAGCGACGTTTTCGTTTTATGGAAAAGAATCACACGCCGCCTCAGCGCCAGAAAAAGGGATCAGTGCCCTAGATGCGCTCATTCAAAGTTACAATGCCATCAACAGTTTACGGCAGTTTTTCACCGATGATGTTCGGATCCACGGAATCATTACTAAAGGCGGCGATGCGGCCAATATCGTCCCTGGACATTGTGAAGCCCAATTTATCATCCGCGCCGCTATAACCAATCGGCTCCATGAAATAAAGGAAAAAGTATATGAAGCGGTTCGCTATTCGAGCCAATCAGTCGGCGCCAAATACAAGATCGAAGAAGGCCTCATATATGCCGAGCGTAACAACAACCATGCCTTGGCAGAGCTTTTTAAGGAGAACTGGGAAGCAATGGGCATTGAAGTAGAAGATCCACCAAAACAAGGAGGAATCGGCTCCTCCGACATCGGCAATGTCGGCCAGGTGACAGCCACCATTCATCCCTATATTAAAATTGGCGAAAACACGAACCATACGTTTGAGTTTACAGAAGATACAAAGTCAGAAGGCGGCATGAAAGGCATGAATCAAGCCGCAGCGGGATTGGCGATGACCGCCTATGATCTATGTACCAATCCAGATGCATTAAAAGCAATCCGCGATGAATTTGAGGCGTGGAAAAAGACGCAAGGACGTTAGTCAGGAAGCGCCTGTTTTAGACAGGTGCTTTTTTAGGCGCAGGGAGGATTGGAGGAAACACTGGTTCCATCATGAAAAGGATTGATGGGTCCTACACGTACCAGGGATACCCGCTCCCTTGCTCTCCAGATCCAGAGGAACGTTGTAGTAAAAACCCGAATCCATAAATAAAGGTTCGAGCTTTCCAACGGGTATTTACATACGGTTAGTAACGTCTTTCCCTATTCCGAAGTACAAACAAAGCGATCGGTGCATAGAAAGGAATAATCGATAAGACAGTATGTATCCATGCTTTTTTTGCATAGGCCTCGTAAAGGCGGTATACGATGTAGATAAGCAGAACCCATAAAGTAATCGACACGAACCGATAGATGGGCTCTGGGATTTTAACTAATAAATGGATGTATAATTGATGGAAGGGAAGAAAGCGAAAGACAATGGTGACACACCCAATGAGTAAGACCTTTATGCCCCCATTTCCTCGTAGTTTCCCTGAAATCAATTCACCGACAATCCAAAACTGAGCAATCGGTATCCAGCTTAGCCAAGGGTGACGGATATGGGCATTCTTGGCCATTCTCGATAAAGCAGCGGCCACTATTAAATGAGCAATAAGCCAAAGGATAAATAAACAAATATATAGGAACAACATCAGATTCAGTACAAGAAGAAACGATTCTCTTATCTCCTCAGGCGATTGAGCATACGCCGTCATAAAAAATGCCCCCTTCCCATCTATATAATCAATGTTTAGGATGCCCTCATTAAAAAAGCAAGCGTTACCAACATCCTAACACATGGACAAATCGTGTGTCTCTTATTGTAAAAACGGCGGTGGTGTTAGATAGAACCCTTAGTATTACAGAATACAATACGGTGGAACGATCCTTAAAGGCAAACGATTCTCGATTTCTTCAATAAGCATTCGCCGATGCTCACTTTTCTCTAGTGCGAACCTTAAGCGCACATAAAATCCCTAGATCACCCGCACCAAAAACAGCCTCGAATATGAGTTTCTATGTACAAAAATGTAATAATGTGACCTTGTTGGGTGTGCTATGATAAGAATTAGAAGGGGAACCATTCGTTTTCGGTTGTATATTTCCGGAAAATGGGTGAAATTCGCTGTCGCACTCTTTGTGAGTGCGTGGATTGAAATCGTAATATAGTCCGCGCCGATAAAAGGGTTGTCTATGTCGCACTCTTTGTGAGTGCGTGGATTGAAATAAATCCATATGCTTTTAGTTTTTGAATTGCTGATGTCGCACTCTTTGTGAGTGCGTGGATTGAAATTTCGGGCGCCGCTCTTTGAACTTAGGCACAGCCCGTCGCACTCTTTGTGAGTGCGTGGATTGAAATAGCCCCTATATCGTCAAGGACCAATAAATCACAAGTCGCACTCTTTGTGAGTGCGTGGATTGAAATCTCAGACATATAATCCTCTCCACGACAGGTGGGGTCGCACTCTTTGTGAGTGCGTGGATTGAAATCTTTAGCTTATTAATTACGTTTTCCATTACTATCGCGTCGCACTCTTTGTGAGTGCGTGGATTGAAATAATATACAAATCAGTTATGCGTTCGATGAATTCTTTGTCGCACTCTTTGTGAGTGCGTGGATTGAAATAAAGATCACTGCACACCCACCAGTGCGTGACCACGTCGCACTCTATGTGAGTGCGTGGATTGAAATAACGATGTCCATTAGGTCGTTTAACGAGCAATTAAGTCGCACTCTATGTGAGTGCGTGGATTGAAATTCTTCGAGTTCAATGATTTTCACAGTTGCTTCTAGTCGCACTCTATGTGAGTGCGTGGATTGAAATTCGAAAATGGCGGCGACTTGCGCCACTTGCAGAAGGTCGCACTCTATGTGAGTGCGTGGATTGAAATGGTTATTTTGCATAGGTCGCCTCCACTGAGATTTTGTCGCACTCTTTGTGGGTGCGTGGATTGAAATAACGATATAGCGAACATGCTGCAAATCATCTATGTGTCGCACTCTATGTGAGTGCGTCGCATAAACTAAGACAAGCCCCACCGCTTGCTGCAACAAGTCTTTCCCTGCTCAATTCGAGTGCAAAATACGTTTCTCTTACTAGACCAACAAGTGCATCACACCTATAAATACACGTATTAAAACACAAAACTAGAAAGTAAATTCCAATTAAGGGAGGAGTAAACAATGGAAGAGAAAGAAATGTTAGAGCTCTTGTTACAGAAGGTAACTGACCTGGAATTGGGGTTGAAAGAGCAAAAAGCGCATAATGCTGTAGTTGCAAAAGATTTAAAAGAACAAAAAGCGCATAATGCTGTAGTTGCAAAAGATTTAAAAGAACAAAAAGCGTATAATGCTGCGGTCGCAAAAGATTTAAAAGAGCAAAAAGCCCATAATGCAGCCTTCGCAAAAGACTTAAAAGAACAAAAAAATTATACTGCCGGAATCACAGAGGAACTAAAAGACCAAAAAGAGCACTACCTGGCCATGGTACAAGATATCAAGGAATTAAAAGAAGATCAGCTCATAATTAAGCAAGCGGTGCTTGAAACAAATCGAAGTGTAAAGAATATTAAGACAAATATCGAGAATTTGAGTGACCAAGTGAGTCAGTTATCTGAAGATCAAAAATCAGTACGGGAGATTTTAGGCGATCATGAAGTGGCGATTCGAACGCTTAGAAGGAAGCCGGTTTAAAAATTCTTGTGGGAAAATTAGGTAATACCCTTCTGAAACATAAAAAAATAGTAGATGATCTTTTTCCGCAATTATTTCGTTGCGGATTTTTATTTTCTTCTTATAGATTCCTTAGAGAGAACATTTCAACATTTATAACAATATAACAAGGTTTTTAAAGCGTATTTCCCCCATGCAGTTTGGCATCAAATCGTTACACCCAGCCACTGTCGATACTTTATCCTTTCAAACACCCCCCATGCAGTCGCATAACTCAGCACCATTTCCCTCATGTCCGTTCCTCTCTTGATAAAAATCGTTTCTGAATTTCGGATGTTTTTTTGCGATTTTAGGATTAACGTGTGGTTGAGTCTGCTTTAACATAAGGAATAGCAAAAGGAGGGATTGTTTTGAAAGCGCTTAAAAAATTCGGTGTAGTGGTCGGTTTGGCTGTTGCGGCAACGGGCTGCGGCGGGAATGGAAGCAGCGGCGATAACACATTGGTCGTGTATACAACGCGTAGTGAGAGTTTGAATGAAGCGGTGATTCCCCAATTCGAGAAGGAAACGGGCATTCGCGTGCAAATGATTTCGGCTGGCACAGGGGAAGCGATTACCCGGGTCGAGTCGGAGCGCAATAACCCGCAAGGCGATGTGTTGTGGGCGGCCGATATCACGATGCTTTATGATAAAACCGATTTGTTTGAGGAGTATGTGTCGCCGGAAGATGAATATATGATGGAAGGGTTTAAAAACACAACTGGTTATTTTTCGCCTGCCTTTTCTGATCCGACGGTGTTTATTGTCAATACCGATTTAGCGGGCGATATGAAAATTGAAAGTTTCCAGGATTTGTTGAATCCAGAGTTGAAAGGGCGAATTGCCTTTGGCGACCCTGTCAATTCAAGTTCGGCGTTCCAGTCGTTAATTGCAATGCTTTACGCTGCGGGGGACGGCGATCCGATGTCGGATCAGGCTTGGGAGTTTGTCAAAGCGTTTGTAGCCAATTTGGATGGCAAAGTGCAAGGCAGCTCCGGCCAAGTGCATAAAGGCGTGGCCGACGGTGAATATGTTGTTGGATTGACATGGGAAGATCCTGTTGTCCATTACAAGCAAAGCGGAGCAGCGGTTGAAGTCGTGTTTCCAACTGAAGGGGTTGTCTACCCAGGACAGTCGATCCAAATTATTAAGGGCACAAAAAATCTAGAGAATGCCAAAAAATTTGTTGACTATGTGTTATCGGAAGAAGTGCAAAGCCGTACGGGGCAGGAGTTGACGGTTCGGCCGCTCCGTGAAGGGGTAGAGGTGGCTGACTACATGACACCACAAGAGGAAATCAAGCTGTTTGATGAGTATGACGAGATGTTTATTATCGAGAACATGGATGACATTACCGCTCGTTATGTCGAAGTGCTTGAAGGTTCAATGGATTAAGGGCATTGGCATGCTTGCTTGTCCGGCTGGCATGCCTGATTGTGAATGGAAGGAGGCAGTAAGATGGGTGTAGCAATTGATATTGACAATGTGGTCAAAATGTACGATGAGCATACAGTTATTGATGGGTTGTCGCTCAAGATTGAGCCAGGCGAATTGTTTACGTTATTAGGTCCGTCTGGTTGTGGGAAAACAACGCTCTTGCGGATGATTATCGGTTTTAATTCTGTGGATGGCGGTGCGATTAAAGTCGATGGCCAGCGCATCAATGATGTTCCTGTCAGCAAGCGGAAAATGGGGATGGTGTTTCAAAACTATGCGATTTTTCCCCATATGACAGTGGCAGAGAACATCGCTTTTGGGTTGAAGACACTTAAGGAAAGCAAGGCGCAAATGCAAAGCAAGATTGATCATATAATGAAGGTCGTTCACATTCAAGACCACCATAGCAAAAAGCCAGATAAGCTTTCAGGGGGCCAACAACAACGGGTTGCACTTGCCCGGGCGCTTGTCATTAATCCGAATGTTTTGCTAATGGATGAGCCGCTTTCGAACTTGGATGCGAAACTGCGGATTGAAATGAGAAATGCGATTAAAGAAATTCAGCAAGAAGTGGAAATAACGACCGTTTATGTAACCCATGACCAAGAAGAGGCGCTGGCGATTTCTGACCGGATTGCTGTCATGAATAAAGGGGTGATCCAACAAATTGGCAAACCTGAACAAATTTATTTGCGTCCGTCGAATTTGTTTGTTGCCCAGTTTATTGGCACTTCCAATGTGATTAAAGCGAAGGTTGAAAAGCAAGGCACTGATACGTTCATCGTCTTTAATGGCGAATACAAAGAAAAGCTTGAGAACGTTGTAGAAACGGTTGAAAATGGGCAGGAAGTGCTGGTATCTGTCCGTCCACAGGAATTTACGATTACGCAAGAAGCAAGTGCCATCGCTGGCGTTGTCGAAAGCACGATGTTTTTAGGGATCAATACTCATTATCTCGTCACCCTTACGACTGGAGAGCGAGTGGAAGTGGTGCAACATATCGAAGACAAAGCGATTATTCCAGAGGGAACGAATATTTATGTAAAGGTGAAGCCGCACTTAATTAACTTGTTTGATGTGGCGAATGAACAAACGCTCATGAAGGCAGGTGAGTGACATGCGGCCTAAAGCGTTCAATGGCTGGAATTGGATCACGCTGTCAATTGTGCTATTCTTTGCTTTATTCATTTTGTTTCCGGTTGTGTTAGTCTTGAATAAGAGCATTTATAATGGGGAAGTGGGGCGTTTCACGCTTGAACATTTCTCGCTCTTTTTTGAACGGAAGTTTTATTGGGTGACACTGTGGAATAGCATCAAAGTGACTGTAGTAGCGACGCTCTTGGCTGTTTTGATCGGTCTGCCTCTTGCTTATATGTTGCGGCGAGTGAAAATTTTCGGAAGTGGCATTGTCCAAATTCTCATTATTGTCTCGTATATCTCGCCACCGTTTATTGGCGCCTATGCGTGGATTCAGCTACTCGGCCGAAGCGGCGTTATTACAAAATGGATCAATGATACTTTTCAACTTCAGTTTGATGGCATTTATGGTTTTGCCGGAATTGTACTTGTACTAACATTACAATCATTCCCGCTTATTTTCATTTATATTTCTGGGGCATTGAAGAACCTTGACAATTCATTGATCGAGGCAGCGGAAAGCCTTGGCTATTCTGGGGTGCAGCGCGTCGTTAAAATTGTCGTTCCGCTGATTGCACCGACGATTCTGGCCAGCTCGCTCCTTGTCTTTATGCGCGTAATCGCTGATTTTGGCACACCGATGTTGATTGGCGAAGGGTACAGGACGATTCCTGTTTTGATTTATACGCAGTTTATGAGTGAAGTCGGCGGCGATGCAGGCTTTGCGGCAGCACTTGCGTCGATCTTTATTATCGTGACGATTGCTTTGTTTCTCGTGCAGCGAGTGATTGCACGGCAATACTCGTATTCAATGTCGGCCCTGCGGCCAATGGAAACAAAGAAAAGCACAGGCATGAAAAATTTGCTTAGCCATGTGGCTGTTTATGGGGTCACACTATTGGCGATTTTGCCGCAGCTCGTTGTCGTCTACACTTCCTTTTTGGAAACGATCGGCGGCCAAGTGTATACAGGAAAGTTCTCGTTGCAAAATTATGAGAACATCTTGTTTAACCGCGATTTGTCGATGATTTTAAATACGTACCAGTTAGGCTTGATCGCGATCGTGGTCATTGTCATTCTCGGGATATTGATTGCGTATTTAACGGTGCGCAAACGAAATAAAGTAACATCGTTGCTTGATACGGTGTCCATGCTTCCTTTTGTCATCCCTGGTTCTGTGTTAGCAATGGCGCTCATATTCGCTTTTGGCGAAGCACCTCTGTATTTAACGGGAACGAGCTTGATTATGGTGCTAGCCTTTGTGATCCGGCGTATGCCTTATACGGTTCGTTCCAGCACGGCGATTGTTAGCCAAATTAGCCCGAGCATGGAAGAAGCGGCCATCAGTCTTGGCGCTTCCGAAAGGCGGACATTTTTTCGGGTAGTCGTGCCAATGATGATGCCTGGCGTGTTGGCGGGCGCTATTATGAGTTGGATGACGATCCTTGGTGAGTTGAGCGCGTCGATCATTTTGTATTCAACCAATACACAAACGCTCGCCGTTTCGATTTATACGGAAGTAATCCGTGGAAACTTCGGCAATGCCTCTGCTTATTCGGCGATTTTAACGGTAACGTCAATTTTGTCGCTGTTTCTCTTTTTTAAGTTGACAGGCAAAAAAGAAATGAACGTGTAATCTGCAGAAGAACGCTCAGGCTAGGAGAAAACGCTTGCCAGCCGAGGAGAGCGTTTGTCTCAACCGTACTTAGACTGATAGAAAACGCTTGTCAGACGAGAAGTGCAGCCGAGGGAAGATGCGAATAGAACGGGGGTTCATGAGCGAATGAGTGAGGCAAACGACGAAGTATGCGAGCGTTTGTCTACAGTCTAAGGGCTGCTTGTAAAAGGCAGCCCCTCGTTGTCCTATCATCATAGTGGGGTTGACCGCGATGGAACGCAGACGGATGAAAGATGATATTCAACGGTCGTTTTTAACGAACGCCATCGTCATTATTTCCGCGATTTTATGTGTATATCTATTGTCTTTGCTTTTTTTATTCAATGTATCGATTGTGCGACCGAGCCAAGCGACAAATGAACGAGTGGCTAAAGAGGTCGAAGCTGAGTTTGCCCACTATAAAGAGGGAATGGCCCGTTTAGTAGCCGATGAACAAATTAGAGCGTTTTTACGTGGCGAAGGAAAAAGCGGCGAAGTGAATCAATTGCTTTACGACTTCCGTAATGCGCAAACGTTTCAGTCAGACTTTGTCTTGTTGGATAGCGAAGCGGAAATTGTCGCGACAAGCTTGTATGAAGGGCAGAAGGAACAATTGCAGCAAAGCCCGGTCTTGCGGGAACAAATGCAAAAAGCAGAGGAACATCCATTTACAGGGGAGTATGTCAATAAACGAGCGTTTAACGCTGGCCAAGGAGGCGCTTACGTGTTTGCCGCTGCGGTTGAAGAAGGGGAAGGGCGTACAGGTTATTTGCTGTTCTTGCTTGAACATACCCTCCAGTCGGCTAGTGAGCAAATTGTATTTGTCACCGATTCATTTTATAATGCCGTTTTTTATAGCCATACAATCGGAATTGGCGCCCTTGGAAAATTAACGATTCCAACCGATGGATTCCTTGTCCAGTATGACGGCAACCCTTTTTATGTGACGAAAACAGAAGTCGCTGGTCAGCCGATTCAAGTGATCACGCTCACATCGGTTAAAACGTATCAGCTCCTGTTGTTGTATGGCCTCTTGGCGATGGTCGTTTCAAGCTTTGTCATGTTGGCTGTTGTTTGGCTGGTTACTCCAAAAATTTTAAAAAAGACGCTTGAACCTTTTGATGCGCTAGTCGCGCGGATTTCTTCAAAGAATAACCATCTTCATTTTCAACAAACAGACCATGTCTTTGCAGAAGTGCAGACGATTTACGAGGAATACACGAATAAAGTCCATGAAATTCAAGCACTTGTTGATAAAAACGAAGAAATTCTTGAGAAAAAACGCTTAAGTGAAATTAAACATTTAGAGGCAAAATTTAATCCCCACTTTCTTTACAATGTATTAGAAATGATTAAATATGAAACATTGGCTAACCCAGAGAGCGCAGCGGAGATGATTGTCAAAACAGCGAAATTGATGCGCTACAACGCTCATTTTGGCGACACGACCGTTTTGTTGGAAGAAGATATCGCCTACTTGCAAGACTATTTTGCTTTGCAAAAAATGCGCTATGGCAAGAGGCTCGATTACACGATTGCGATTGAACCAGAGCTAGGCCGTGCCCGTGTGCCGAAACTGCTGCTCCAACCATTGATTGAAAATGCCATTAAGCACAATATTGACGGTATCCGCTGTTTAAACGTTGATGTAAGCGCCTATTGGGAAAACGGGGTCCTCACATTTGTGGTAGAGGACAATGGGCTCGGCATGACGCCTGGAAAAGTGGCGAAAATCAAAGCGATTATGGCAGGAGAAATGAAAGAGACGGCGCATACCGGTTTAAAAAATACACACCAAATGATTCAACTGCTTTACGGGCAACGATACGGGATTGACATTGCTTCAGCGCCGGAAAAAGGAGAGGGGACAACCGTCCGTATGCACATTCCATATGAGGGGTGACAACATGCTAAAAGTGGCAATCGTGGAAGATGAACCGATCCTGTTAAAAGGGCTGCTCTACCGCGTGGACTGGCTAAGTAACGACTGTACGGTCGTCGGTGCCGCTGAGGATGGGGCAGAAGGGCTGAACCTCATTAAACAAACAAAACCGGACATTATTATTACAGACATCCGCATGCCGTTTAAAGACGGTCTGGCCATGTTAAAAGAAGCAAAAGCCGACCATTCCTTTGAAGCCATTATTTTATCTGGTTTTGGCGAGTTCGATTACGCCAAGCAGGCGATCACGATTGGCGTCCATGATTATTTGCTAAAACCAGTTGATATGCATGAATTGGAGGCTACCTTGCAAAAGCTTGTGCAAAAATTGCAGGCACAAAAAAGCAACGATCATTTAACAAAACAAACAAAAGTGTATAGCCATCTTCTCGACTTGGGGAGAGGCAGCCATTCAACCTATGTCGCCGAAATTATGGACTTTATAAAAAAACACTACCATGAAAAAGTAACGTTAAAAGCAGCAAGCAATGAAATTGGCCTTTCCACAGTCAGCTTGAATGACAAGTTAAAGGAAAAAACAGGGTACAGCTTTAATGAATTAGTCACACGCTACCGCCTTACTAAGGCAATTAGCTTGCTTCAAGACGAAAAGCTGCTTATCTATGAAGTCGCCGAAAAAACCGGTTTTAGCGACTATAAGTATTTCAGCCAAGTGTTTAAAAAATATACCGGCATGTCGCCTAAGCAGTTTTGCGGCAAATAGAAAAGCAAGAGAGAAGGCGGCACCTCCTGCGGGAGCCGCTTTAATTGGTTGCTCCCCTGCTTAGCCGAGTGTTTAGTTTTGCCTGGCCATTGGCGGCCTGCGCTAGAAGAGCAATGGTTATTGGCCTGCGCCTAATTTAAACAAGTTTTGCTTAGCGTGGTAGGCAATTTTTAAGTATTTTAACGCCAATGTTGTATGTCCGGCTTGTTCAAAATAAGTCGCTGCTTCTTCTGCAAGCTCGTCCACTTCAAAGTCAAAGCCTTCCGTATCTAACTGCTCAATTGCTTTGTCAATCAGTGCATAGTTGCCTTCTGCATATAATCCTCTAGTCGCTAAACATCGTGCTTTGTATTCTTTATTTCGATAAAACTCTGCCCCGATCGCCGCCTTTTTCAAATAAGGCGCGGCGTGTTGGGGCAAATTCAAACGATACAATGTATTGGCTAAATTGTACGTGTTTTTGACGCCGATAAGGGTATGCTGGAATTCATGGTAAGACAATGTTTTTTCAAACCATTGCCGAGCTTGTTCGTAATGGTGGTACCTAAGGGCGTTCAGGCCCAAAGCGCGAAGGACCGCCATTTTGGAAAAAGGGTATGGATGAGCTGCGGCGAGCGCTTCATTAAGAATCAGAACCGCCTTATCGTATTGCTTGGTTTCCGAATAAATGCCCCCAAGGATCGTTTGGCAATGAATGGAACGTTCCTTGTTTCCTAAACGGTTAAATTCGACGAGTGCTTCTTCAATATAAGAACCAGCAAATGGGTACTGGCTGATCCGATAAAGGGAGAGGCCCATATAGTAATGAAATTCAGCTTCTTCTTCTCTGTTTTCCACATATTCGAGCAAGCGTTCAGCTTTGCGGAATAAGCGAATGGCAGAGCGATAGCGTTCATTGACAAATTCGTTTTGTCCGCATGAAAAATAATATAAATACTTCAATAGATGGTCCACTGATTCCTCAGCTACCATCCCGGCCCTCTTCAACATTTCGTCGTCAGCGCCGCCTTGGCTAGCTTGTTTGCACATAAGACGGTAGCGAAAGTTGACGAGTGCATAATAGGCGAGCAAACGTTCATTTTTTTCGATCTGCTTAAACATGGCGTCAACTTTTGCCTTTAATTGTGAAGCTTGTTCCACGGAACGGGCAATGATGCAACTGTACCACTCGGCAATTGTGGCTCCTGCTTTCTCAGGGGAAACAGCAACGGTCATCTTTTATCACCTTTCATTGAAAATTTGTTCAATTACGTTCAGTCGTTTTACATAAAAAAACGAGTGACAGCAACAGTCGTAATAAAAAATGAAGCCACTTACCAAAACAGAATAGCGTGTTGATCGTTTGTTCGAATGAAGCTTGTTCGTTTATTATCAGCGATTTATTGGGAAATCGTCAAGACTTTTCGGCTTTTTTTACTGAATGATTTGAATAATTATGCGGAGGAAGAGTACAAACCATTTTTAGCAATGTCCAGGAAGAGGCGGCGCTTCTAGGACCACGGTGTTAGGACGAAAGTGCATGGCAAGGTATGTTTTCCAGACGGACAAGCAACACTAACAGCAAGCAATAGAAAGAGAGGATGCTTGCGATGGCTAAACCAGTAATAGGAATTACGAGCACAATTGCCCTTCATAATCAAATTCCAAGTGTAGACCTCGCTGAGAAGGTCGTCGAAGCCGTCATGAACGCTGGAGGTGTGCCGATCGTGCTCCCTGTAGGGAACGTCGAGCTCGCTTCTGATTGGATAAAAGCATGCGATGGCTTGATCTTAAGTAGCGGCGAAGATGTAGATCCATATTTATATAAGGCTGAACCTTCACCGAAACTGCAAAAAACATTTAAACAACGTGATGAAGTAGAAATTGCACTAGTCAAACAAGCTTTGCAGCAGAAAAAGCCGATTTTTGCGATTTGCAGAGGCATTGGCGTCTTGAACGTTGCTTTAGGAGGAAGCTTAATGCAAGACATTGAAACAGCCCTGCCAAATGCTTGCAAACACTACCAAGAAGCAGGCCGCACAGATGTGACTCACCGTATTCAGATTGTGAAAGATAGCCTGTTGCATCAGGTGATCGGCTCCGAAGAGATAAGGGTGAACAGTTTGCATCACCAGGCAATCGGCAGGCTTGCTCCACCATTAAAGCAGGTCGCATCGGCCGCTGATGGTGTCATTGAGGCAGTAGAAGGCAAAGCAGGAATGCCCTATGTCCTTGGCGTCCAATGGCATCCAGAAGAATTAGCAGCAAACGATGCAGCGATGGCACGGTTATTCACTGTGTTGATTGAGAGAGCGAGTGAGAAGTCCCTATAGGCGTTTTGTTGCTGTACGATTGGCGAGTCGGCCACAACTCCATATTCTTCAAAACCCCAAGCAAAAGACGACTGAAGGCCCTTCCCTTTAGGAAAGAGCCTCTTGTTTATGATAAGCCTAGACGGACCAACACTTGTTGTTTTGACGGCATCCCTGCCTGTGCGCCTGCCTGTTCTACTGATAGCGAAGCAGCGGCATTAGCGAACGTCACCGCTTCGGTTAATTGCTGGCCAGAAGCCAAAGCTGCAGCAAGAGCGCCATTGAATGTATCGCCTGCTCCGGTGGTATCGACGACGTTTGCTGGGAATCCGTTCACTTGAACGAGCTGTTGGCCGTCGTGGTAGGCAGCGCCTTTTTTTCCTTCTGTTACAAGCAACTTGTTTGGATATCTCTGGACCGCTTGTTCAACCGATTGCTTAAAAATCGTCTGGCACTCTGTTTCATTTGGAGTGATATAATCAACGAGATCAAGCAACGATGACGGCAACGGCTGTGCGGGGGCAGGATTTAGAATGACGATGCATCGTTCTTCCTTGCCTATTTTAGCGATTTTCTCGATAAAAGGGAGCGGCACTTCAAGTTGAAGCACGAGGACGTTTGTCTGTTTGAACACATCACGGTATTGGGCGGCATCCTCGGGCTTCCAACTGAAATTGGCTCCAGGTGCGACAACAATCGCATTGTCGTTGTTTGTGACCGTAATCATGGCTACGCCTGTATGTCCGTCCTTCTCAACCTCTATGTAATCCGTGTTAATTTGTTCGTTTTGTAAGTTGCCTGTGACGAGCTTTCCGTACGGGTCACTGCCGACTTTGCCTATCATCGTCACGTCAGCACCAAGCCTCGCCGCAGCAACTGCTTGATTGGCCCCTTTTCCTCCTGGATTCGTTTGAAACTCGCCGCCAAGCACTGTTTCCCCTAAGACAGGCATGGTGCCCGTATGGACGACAAGATCAATGTTTATACTGCCAACAACCGTAATCAATGGATACGCCTCCTCTTCCGAATGACTCCATTTTACTATAAATCGTTTTGCCAGAGAAATTTCTTTCAAACAGATGTAGGACGCCAAATTGAGCCAATACGTTTTTTGCTGGAGAGGACGATAAAAGGCGCGGTAAGAAACAATAAAAGCGAAGCTTCCTTATCAAAGGGGCTTCGCTAAAAGTCGATAACCGATCTCTATATTGTGACTCAAAAAAAGCTTAAACAGACGTACATTCTTTTTTGCACATGGAGTTTGTCCAGTGCTCCATGATGGCCGCTTCCTTATAGTCGTTGTCAATGACATGGATGGCTTCAGGTTTGTGCTTAATGAGGCGCAAGACTGCCGCAGCCATCTCCTGCTCATCGCTAGGCGTGGCAAAGGCAAGTGACTCTAACGCGCTTATAAATTGTTGGTTTAACATATCATAACCGACTGCATCCATTGGAACCATCCTTTCAAAAGTGTTGCTATTAGTTTGTACCTTTTTAAGCGAGAGCGCAAACATTATGCTTGGGGGAGTGACCGAAGGCGATGGTTGTTACGGAAGAGGGTGTTTTTCTTCCACGTGTAATGAATGAAGTAATATCAATTTCAAATAATGCTGAGGTTAAGGGGATCTAGGTGCTATTGTTTATTCTCGTTAATTTTGTAGTATTCAGCACATATTGGGTCTATTGGATAAGGGATTTATGTACAAACTATGTGCGATTTCAATTTATTTAAAATGTACTATGAGGAAGAATATAAAATTAAGGAGTGAGCATATTGAGTGATCCGGCAGTAAAAATAGTTCAACAATGGGTAAACAACACATATCGTAACCGAACAGGATATGGTGAAGAAATTGAAGAAAATGGGAGAACCGGTTGGTCTACTGTTTATGCACTAACAAGAGCTTTACAAATAGAACTAGGTATTGCTAATCCAGTAAATAACTTTGGCCCTACAACAGAATCTCGGTATATAGCATGGGGGGAAATGGAAGAAGGGTCAGTTCCAACGGATGAAAAAGGTCAAAGGATCGTAAGGATATTGCAAGGGGCATGTTATTGTAAAGGTTACGATCCTGGTGGTTTTAACGGATTTTTTGGTCCCAAAACCAAGGCAGCTGTGCAACAACTACAGACCGATGCAGGATTACCTAATCGAGACGGTAAGGTATACGCGTATATTTTTAAAGCTTTTTTGACAATGGATGCTTACCGACTTACTCGAAATGGAAGTCAGACTATCCGCACGATTCAACAAGAGCTTAATAATAAGTATTACAAAACTGCTGGTGTACAGCCTTGTGATGGACATTACCAACGTCAGACGAATAAGTCCCGGATTAACCCCCGAATTTTGGACATAAGCTCACTTATTCTCTGATGATCTTACTTTCTTGCTGTTTGGATCTCCTTTACATATTTGTTAAACAGCCAAGTGGCTTGACATGGAGCCTCTGCGGGCATAATTCCGCTGCCAAGACACTAGCTTTTAAAAGGCTTGTCTGCACCGAACAAGGGTATCATGCCCGCCCCTCCATATAAAGCCGTGCTCAGACCTAGTCGGCCCTAGACACGAATTTCCTTGATTTTCATAGGTTGTGCCTTACTCATTTCGTAAAACTCTGTTGGTGAAAGATCAAGAAGACAAGAATGCATCCTTCGATCATTGTAGAATCTCATAAACGCTGAAACTTCTTTATACGCTTCTCCATATGTTTCAAATTGAAATCGGGCTAGGCAGTCTTCCTCCAGGATTCGGTGAAAAGATTCAATATGGGCATTCATATTTGGCGTTTTTGGAGGAATCCTTTCGTGTTCCACCTGAAAGCTTTCACATCCCTGTTCGAAGACATGGGAAATAAACGGAGGTCCATTATCCGATCGGATGATCGGTTTCTTTTCCTGATCGAACTGTTGTCTCTTTAGTAGCGCTCGTTGTAAGGTCTGTTTGGCCTCGTCGCCACTGCAGCTAAGACCGATATGATAGTCAATAATAGAGCGATCATATACATCAATATAGGAAAGGATAAAGAAAAATCGATCTTCTCCTTTGATATAACCGTATTTGATATCCGTTTCCCAAAGCTGATTGGATTCTGTAATGATTCGGTTTCTTGCTAGTTTTCTTGGATAAGACACCTTCTTTTTTCGCTGTGGTTTTAAAATGTCAAGTTCCTTACACAGTCGGTATACTTTTTTCTTATTTATAATAAGTCCATATTGCCGTCGAATCATGTTCGTCAGTTTACGATATCCATAGGCGTATCCATCGCCTGCAATAGCTTTCAAAAGCCATTCTTTTATTTGTTCATCTGAAGCTTTATTACCGTTCTCAAGGATGGAGTAACCTGGTGCAGGGCGTCCCTCACTTATTTGTTTTTCCTCAACCTTGCCCTTTTTTTGATAGTAATAGGTGGAGCGAGGAATACCAATGATCTTAAGCACCTTCTGTTTGACATAGCCTCTTTCAATCCATTTGTCGGCTATTTCAAGTTTTTCAGTAAGTGAGGGTTTTTCTTTTTTATCAAATCACGAAGGATGGCGATTTCTAGGTCTTTTTCGCCCAATAATTTTTTTAATTGATCATTCTCTTGTGACAGTTTTTTTGTTTCAATTGGACTTGTTTCAATGGTTAACGTAGCATTGTCAAATTTACCTTCTTTGTATTCTTTAACCCATCTATTCACCATGGTAGAGCTAAGTTCATATCGGCGTGCAACTAAAGCTGCATTCCCCGTTTCAATGGCTTCTTTACATACTTGAACCTTAAATTCTTGGGGATGTTTGGTTCGTTTCATGATGTCAGCTCCTTTGATATATTCAGTATAAATATTTTAGCTAGAGCTGTCCAAGTTCATTTTGGGGCTTAAGAGAAAGTACAATTCGATTGGCAAAAGAATTTGACGTTTCAAGCGAGATACAACACTCCCTTGAAGAAAGCTTAGAATTGACAAGACAAGCAATAGAGCAAAAAGATATTAGCTTATTGGAAGAAGCAAATGAATATTTACAAAAGCTTGATGAACAACATTGGTATGAAAAAAAATAGCAACCACTCCTAATTCCATGCAAACATAAATCATGGGATAGGAAAACGGTTGCTACAATTAGAAGAAAGGTTCCTTTCTGAAACCGGTTTACAACAAATGCACCCGTACGAAAATGGTGATGTTTCTTGGTAATATTAGAATATAAATACAACTTTACTCAGACACTATTCTTGCCCTTCTTTAATTTAAGATCTGAAATTTTGAACGATCTTTCAACTCTCTTTCATATACTTTAACGCCAGCTTGGTTTTTCCTTCCTTTTCTGCAAATTAAGCAGCTTCTTCTGCTAGTTCACCTACTTCAAAATCCATTCCTTCTTTTTCAAGATCTGTATTGGCCTGATCGATCAAATCAAAGTTGTTTTCAATATAAAGGCTTTCCATAAATAAGCAGCGGGCATCATATTCTTTGTTTTAAATGTAATATTGATTTAAACATCTATTGATAGAAATAATCTATCAATGAGTAGTTGCGGCCCAATTGGAGTAGTGCTATTATTTAGAACATTAATTCCAACAAAGTGCATAAGTATTATGTAGTATGAGGAGGTTAGGATAATGAAAATCAGTATATTGGACCAAAGCCCAATTGAAGGGAAAGAAGGAGCCGCCAAAGCTTTCAAAAATACGGTTCGACTGGCACAATACGCTGATCGAGCCGGATTTCATCGCTATTGGTTGTCTGAACATCATGGATTTAATGATCTTGCAGGCTCAGCACCTGAAGTTCTTATTCCTTATTTGCTTGCGAAAACAAAAAGAATTCGAATTGCATCAGGTGGAGTGCTCATCCAGCATTACTCACCTTACAAAATAGCTGAAACGTTTCAAGTCCTGGCCTCGCTCGAACAAGGGAGAGTCGATTTGGGAATTGGCAAATCTCCTGGAGGTTTGCCGGCGCACACGGAAGCGTTGCAGAGAGGTAAAGAAAAAGAGCCTTTTATAAAAAAGTTCACAGAGCTGCTGCAATTTCTTGAGAAATCACATGATGAAAAAGAACCATTCGTTCTGCCTCGTACTGAAAAAGCCGTTCCGGTTTATTTATTAGGAAGTAGTGCAAAAAGCGCTGCTGTAGCAGGCACTTCAGGTGTCCCGTTTGTTTTTGCTTACTTTGTATCAAGTGATTTCGAAGAATTCAAACGTGCGATTGCTGTATATCAAGCTCATTTTGTAGGGGATGAGCAAAAGAAATCCTTTTCTGTCGCAGTTGGAGTCATCGCTGCAGACACGGACGAAGAAGCGAAAGCGTTGCTCACCTCACCGTACTGCTACCGAGTTACAGTGAATGGACAGCAAACGATTACTGTTCATAATGAGGAAGATGCAATTCTGTATGGTGAAACAAGTGGCAATGTGTATCACATTGAAAAAATCGAATCGGGCACAATCTACGGGACGCAAGCTGTCATTGAGGAGAAGTTGGCTCCATTCGTGCAAGAGGAAGGGGTAGATGAACTAATTGTGCATACACCGACCGCGAACTATGATGCAAGATTACACTCCCTTCAGTTAATTAAGCAAAGTGTGCTGTTTACAGAGAAAACGACAAGCGCTTAACATCGAGGAGGAAAGACATGACGAAAAAACTATTATTAAGCAGTGTGGTTCTACTTTTAGGATTGCTCGCTGCATGTGCAGGAGAAGAGAGCGGTTCAGAAGGCAATGAGCAAGATAAGACGGTGAAAATCGGGGCAGCGTCAACGCCACATGCAGAGTTGCTTGAATTTATCGCAAATGATTTAGCAGAACAAGGAATTAAACTTGACATCCAGCATAGCACAGATGGTATTCAGACGAACCAGCAAACTGCTGATGGCGATTTGGACGCAAACTTTTTTCAACACACTCCTTATTTAAATCAAGTAAATCAAGATGCTGGGCTTGATTTAGTCGATGTGGCGGGGATTCATATCGAACCGTTTGGCTTTTATTCAAACGTATATGAGGCAATCGCCGAGGTCGAAGAAGGGGCAGCTGTAGCGATTCCGAACGATCCTGTTAATCTATCACGGGCACTTGAACTACTTGAAGCAAATGGCCTGATTGGTTTAAGCGATGGAAATGACGGCAATTATTCGGTGCAAAGCATTGAAGAGAATGAGCTTCGACTTGAATTTAAAGCGATTGACGGTCCTCTCTTGCCACAGGCACTAAACGATGCCGATCTTGTCGCTATTAATACGAACTATGCACTTGAAACAGGTTTAGAGCCTTTAAAAGACGCACTCATCATTGAAGGGGCCGATTCCCCGTACGTCAATATTCTTGTGACAACGCCGGAAAAAGCAAAGAGCGATGAGATTATAGCCTTATCCGAAGCGCTCCAGACGGATAAAGTCAAAGCATTTATTGAAGAAACTTACAAGGGTGCAGTTGTACCTGCGTTTTAAGGGAGGAATGGGATGTGATCGAGTTTCGTGGGATTGAAAAGACATTTCCGCAGAAAAGTGGGACATTGAAAGCTCTTAGTGAGATTCATTTGAACATTGAAAAGGGAGACATCTTTGGTGTTATTGGTCATAGTGGAGCGGGAAAGAGCACGTTGTTGCGGACAGTGAATATGCTTGAACGGCCTACAGCAGGTGATGTAATTGTTGATGGGAAGGTTCTTACAAAGTTGTCTGCAAAAGAAGTGCGCCGCGTACAGCGGAAAATCGGGATGATTTTTCAACACTTTAATTTGCTTGATTCTAAAAACGTCTTTGACAACGTCGCAATGCCATTGAAACTTGCTCGAACACCAAAAGATGAACTGATTCAAAGAGTTGACGAACAATTAGCCTTTGTAGGGTTAAGTGATAAACGTTCGAGTTACCCTAGCCAGCTTTCCGGAGGTCAAAAACAACGTGTTGCCATTGCAAGGGCACTTGCGGCAAGGCCGCATATCTTGCTATGCGATGAGGCGACATCGGCGCTCGATCCGAAGACAACCTCATCAATTCTAGATTTATTAAAACGTGTAAACAAAGAATACAACATTACCATTCTTTTAATTACGCACGAAATGAAAGTCATTAAGCAAACATGCAACCGAGTTGCGGTCATGGAAGATGGCCGCATTGTTGAAACAGATAGCTTGTTGAACCTTTTCTCACGACCAAAATCGAAGGCTGGCCGGGAGTTTGTACAGTCAGTGCTCCGTGATGAATTTCCGCCAAATTTGCTTGCAGCAGAGCAATCAGATGAGATGTCAAAGCTAATAAAGATGGAAATTTTAGGAGAAGCTTCAGGTCAAAACCTGCTTTCGCAAGTCAGCAAACAGTTTGCTGTAGAATCCTATGTCAAGTTTGGGAATGTGTTTGAACTGCAAGGTGTGCCATTTGGCCATTTGTTTGTTGAGTTAAAAGGTACACCAACTGAAATTCGCCGGGCAGAGCGGTATATTGCTGATCAAAATGCAGCAGTACAGGAGGTGATTTAATGGAAGTTGGAACAGATATGCTGTGGGAAGCTCTTATTGAAACGCTATATATGGTAGGCGTTTCTTTACTTTTCGGCTCGTTAATTGCTGTGCCTCTTGGGGTACTGTTGGTTGTGACTCGACAAGGTCATATCCTTGAAAATCGTTTCATTTATTCCATTCTTAATCCTGTTGTTAATATTATGCGCTCGATCCCGTTTATCATCTTACTCATTGCCATCATTCCTTTTACCCGTCTATTAGTGGGAACATCGATTGGTACACAAGCGGCGATTGTTCCTCTTGTATTGCACATTGGCCCGTATATGTCGCGCTTAATCGAAAATTCCCTTCTAGAAGTAAAGCCGGGTATCATTGAGGCAGCTCGTTCAATGGGAGCCCATCCACTTCAAATTATTATGCGTTTCTTGTTACCAGAGGCGTTTCCGTCTATTGTGCTGAGCATTACGATTGGAACGATTGGCCTCGTTGGAGCAACTGCAATGGCTGGTGCGATCGGTAGCGGAGGTCTTGGGAATCTAGCTCTTACTTACGGCTACCAGCGTTTCAGTACCATTACAATTGTTGTGGTTGTCATTATTTTAGTGATCATTGTCCAAGTGTTGCAGATGCTAGGAAATACGCTGGAAAGGAGGTTGCGCCATTGAATACAAGTAGAAAGGTGACGGCTGCTTTAAGCCTAATGTTACTATTAACTGCCGGGGGATGCACATCCTCCTCTTCTTCTGGTGCTGAGGACGACGAGATTCGTGTTGGAATTCGCAACTCTGAACAGCGCACGTGGGCATATTTGCAAGAGGTAGCAGCAGAGGAAGGCATCCAACTAGAATTGGTGGAATTTAACAGCTCGGTTGATCCAAATCAAATCTTGCTAGAAGGCGATATTGATCTAAATGCCTTTCAGCATTTGGCCTATTTAAAAACGTTTAATGAAAACCATGACGAGAGCATCGTACCAATCGGCACGACCATTATCGCTCCGCTTGGTCTTTATTCCAATACAATTACAGAGATCAATGAACTTCCTGACAATGGGAAAATTGCCTTGCCCAATGACAGTTCAAACTGGGGGCGTGCACTTGCTTTGTTAGAAGATGCAGGCGTCATTGAGTTAACGGATGATTTTAATGGATTAGGCGGCGAAGACAAAATAAAGAGCAACCCAAAAAAGATTGAAATTATTGCCGTTGATGCTGGTAATACTCCTCGTGCGATGGAGGACGTAGACGCTGCGATCATCAATAATGGCGTAGCGGTAGAGGCTGGATTGTCGCTAAGTGATGCGGTCATTCATGAAGACGAGACGGCTGAACCGTATATTAATGTGATTGCTACACTCGAAGACCGAAAAGACGACCCGACTTTTGCACGAATTGTTGAGTTATACCAAAGTGAGGAAACGGCTGCTTTTATCAATGAAACGTATGGGGGCAATTATTTGCCGACGTCCGTGCCATTAGAAGCAATCGCGTTTTATCAGGAAATGAGAGAGGGGGAGTGATTGATGAGCAAGCAAATGAAGCTCGCTGCTTACTTGATTGGAACAGGGATGCACGTAGCCTCATGGCGCCATCCTGATGCAAAGCCTGGCGCCAGTATTGATGCTCGTTATTATCAAGAATTGGCGAACATCGCCGAGCAGGGAAGATTTGATATGGTTTTTTTAGCAGATAGTCTTGCCGTGAATGGGGATTCACACCCAAATATCCTTAACCGGTTTGAACCATTTATTTTGCTCGCTGCACTCGCTGAAGCGACATCATCAATTGGACTTGGCGCCACTGCATCTACTTCTTATACAGAACCATATAATTTGGCGAGACAAGTGGCATCAATTGATATGCTCTCTGGAGGACGGGCAGGGTGGAATGTTGTAACAACGGGTGATGCGACTGGGGAAACGGGACTCAACTTTAGCCGCACCGAACATTTCTCCCATCGTGAAAGATATGAGCGAGCAGAGGAATTTGTTGATGTCGTAAAGGGGTTATGGGATTCGTGGGAAGATGACGCATTTGTGTTTGATAAAAAAGAAGCAGTCTTTTACGATCCTGACAAACTCCATGAACTAAACCATCAAGGCCGCCATTTTCAAGTGAAGGGCCCTTTAAATATTGCGCGATCTCGCCAAGGACAACCGGTAATAATTCAAGCTGGTTCGTCAGAGGCAGGGCAGCAACTGGCTGCGCGGACTGCAGAGGTTGTCTTTTCCCATAAAGACAATTTGAAAGCAGCAAAAATGTTCTATCGTCAGTTAAAAAGTCGACTCGCGCAATTCGGAAGAGAACAAAATGAGCTTGTGGTTTTGCATGCAGTTGCTCCCATCATTGGTGCTACCGAAGAGGAAGCACGAAGAAAACACGCGGAACTTCAAGCGCTCGTTCCTCCAAGAGTGGGGCTCCGCTTTTTATCAGGGTATATGGGCAATGTCGATTTTTCGAAGTACTCGCTTGATACTCCGGCAAAAGAAATCGTGTTTCCTGAAGTAAACGGCATCAAAAGTCAATTTGACGAAATGAAACGAATTATTGAAGAGGAAGATTTACGTGTTGGTGATTTGTATGAGCGCTTTACGAATTCAGCTAGGGTTGATGAATTTGTTGGTACACCAACGCAGGTGGCCGACGCGTTGGAACGTTGGTTCAAAGAGGGTGCTGCTGATGGGTTTATGCTGCAAGTGCCTCTTTTACCAAGCGGACTCGAAGATTTTATTAACGAGGTTGTCCCCATTTTACAAGAACGTGGCCTCTTTCGAAAAGAGTACACGGGTAATACGTTGCGGTCCCATCTAGGCTTAAAAAAACCGACAAATCGATTTAGCACATATCAGACACTGACTTGAAAGCTAGTGTGAAAGCAGAAAGGCAATTGCTGTTGCCTTTCTTGCTTTATTTTAGAGAATAGGGGAACACAGTCAGTGAAAATATTGCGGCAAAGGAACGAATTCACAATCACTTATCTTTGGCTTGATTTGATCTCGTTAACAGATTGCTTACGAATTTGATAAAAAAACAATGGAACCAATAAAGAAAGTCGTGGGCTGATACGTTTTTTCTATCATTGCAGTTATTGACGCGCCCTTCTTTGCAAAGTAACATGAATAACAAGTTAATATTACAAAACACATCGTTTTAGTTGGTTTTTGGTGTTCTCATGTTTACATTAAAGATAGGAGTGCAAGCTTATGAGCAAGCAGAAAAAAATGAAAATTGGAACAATGTTAAATGGATCAGGTCAAAATATATCTTCGTGGCGGCACCCACGGGCTGTAGCAGATGGGAGCATTAATATCGACCATTATCAACAACTGGCGCAAAAAGCAGAACAAGGGAAGTTGGATTTTTTATTTATCGCAGATGGACTTTATATTACGGAACAAACAAGGCCGAATTTACTTAACCGATTTGAACCGGTCACTCTTATCACGGCACTGGCCAGAGAAACTTCACATATAGGAGTCGTGGCTACATTGTCCACCTCTTACAGCGAACCATACACTGTCGCGCGCCAGTTTGCTTCAGTTGATCATTTGAGTGGTGGCAGAGCGGGGTGGAATGTTGTGACTTCCCCGCTTGAGAAATCAGCGGCCAATTATAACAAAGGTGCACATCCAGAACATGATTTGCGTTACAAGATGGCAAAAGAATATTTGCAAGTCACGCGTGGACTTTGGGATTCCTGGGAAGAAGACTCTTTCATTCGGAATAAACAAACCGGGGAATTTTTTAATAAAGAGAAGTTACACAAATTGAACCATAAAGGTGAATTTTATAGCGTAGAAGGTCCATTAAATATTGGACGACCGCCTCAAGGCTACCCATTGCTTTTCCAAGCCGGTTCCTCTGAAGCAGGAAGAAACTTTGCAGCAGCGGAGGCAGACGCCGTCTTTACTCGCCATTTAACTTTAAAAGAAGCTAAGCACTTTTACCAAGATGTGAAGAGACGGGCGGAAAAAGAGGGAAGAGATCCAGACACCGTCTTGATTTTTCCGTCCATTTCGACCTTTGTGGGAGCGACGAAAGAAGAGGCTGAAGCGAAATTTAAGGAAGTCTCTGAGTTAGTAGATGAACAAGCAGCACTTGATTATTTAGGGCGCTATTTTGACCACCATGATTTTAGCCAATATCCGCTTGACGGACCGTTCCCTGACGTAGGCGATTTAGGGCGAAATGGTTTTCAAGCGACTTCTGATCGAATTAAACAAATTGCTAAGAAAGAGCATTTAACATTGCGGGAATTGGCCTTTCGAATAACGACGCCTAAAGATGAGAACATTTTTATCGGTACACCGGAGGAAGTTGCTGATTTAATGGAACGCTGGTTTATAGAAGGGGCAGCTGATGGGTTTGTATTAGGAAATCAAATCCTGCCTGAGGGACTAAATGATTTCGTTGATCTTATTGTACCGGTTCTACAAGAAAGAGGCTTGTTTAAAAGAGAGTATGAAGCAATTACATTGCGTGGGCATTTTGGATTATCTAAGCCAAAAAACCAATTTGTAAATACAAAATCAAAACTTTAAAAGGGAAGGAGCGTGTTAGAGATGAGGCTTAGTGTTCTTGACCACACGCCTATTAATGAGGGTGAGTCTTCACAAGCTGCGTTTCGGCGTACGATCGCACTTGCTGGAAAAGCAGAAGAATGGGGGTATCATCGATTTTGGCTATCGGAACACCATTTTTCAAGCGAATCTGTCGGCACTGCTCCAGAAATCGTCATTGCTCATTTATTAGCGAAAACCAACTACATTCGACTTGGTTCAGGCGGAGTGATGCTTCAGCATTACAGTCCATACAAAGTAGCGGAGCAATTTCATGTGCTTGATGCGCTCGGCCCTGGTAGGGTTGATCTTGGAATTGGCAGGGCGCCTGGAGGCTTGCCATTGTCAACGTTAGCGTTGCAAGCACAACAAGATGGCACATCGGCTTCGCTAAATGAAAAGCTGCAAATCCTCCTCTACTTTCTGCAGGATAACCTACCTGAACAGCATCCGTTATATGGGTTACGGGCATTGCCAGCTCCATCTGCTCCAATTCCTGTATTTACGTTAGGAACCAGTCAAAGCAGTGCTGAACTTGCTGCTCGTTCGGGTACTGCTTATGTATTTGCGCAGTTTATTAATAGCGATGAAACGGAACTCAGCCGAGCTCTTGAATCGTATCGGAAAGAATTTGACATTGGGGCTGGACAAAGAAGCCCGTATGTAATTGCAGCCGTTTCTGTCGTTGTTGCTGATACAGATGAAGAAGCGCAAATCCTCGTCAGCAGTGATAAAAACTATCGAGTAACGCTCGAAGATGGGAAAAAAATAAATGTGGGTCATTTAGACAAAGCGAAACAATTTATTCGTGAATCAGGTCAATTGGGGACGATTGAAGTCAGTGAGAAGAAAGTTTTTGCTGGAAAGCCAGAAAACGTGCGCGATGAATTGTATGCCTTTCAAGAGGAAACGGGGATCGATGAGCTGATGATTGTCACGAAAGTAAAGGATCAGAATAAACGGATGCGCTCGTTTCAGCTTCTAGCCGAAGCCATATTAGCCAATGTTTAAGGAGAATAGCGATGAAAAAACGTTTTTTAATACAAGGGGTTTTGGTCTGGCTCTACTTAATCGCTGGGTGCAGCTCGGCAGGAAGTGGGGAGGAACGTCCAGGGAACCAAGGCGTACTTGACGAAGAGAGACAAGATCATGTCATTCGGGTAGGGACGAGTGGGAAAACGATTCCTTCTACCTTCTATGATGAAAAGAATGAATTGGCTGGCTACGATATTGACGTAATTAATGAGATTGCTGAACGAGCTGGATTTGAGGTCGAATACACTGTTGCCGATTTTAGTGGCTTATTTGGCTTGATTGAAAGTAATCGAATTGACACGATTGCCAATCAGGCGGAGGTCACTGAAGAGCGGGAACAAAAATTTAATTTCACAGAACCATATGTGTATTCGGCTTGGCAGCTTGTTGTCCGTGAAGACGATGATTCAATTCAATCCTTAAACGACTTGGATGGGAAAATAATAGCTCAAGGTCTTGGAACGGCAAAAGAACAATACTTGGAAGAATTTCAGGCAGAGCATGGTCAAAACTTTACGCTTGAATCGTACGAAGATAGTGACGGCATTTTTTTAGATATCGTGAACGGACGCATTGATGCAAGCTTAGTCGATTATCCGAGTGGGCTTTTTAAAATTGAAAAATCGGGCTTGGACTTAAAGTACGCTGGAGAACCTTTTGCGCCAACGGTTTTTGCTTTTCCATTTAAAGAAGAGAATGATGACTTGCGTCAGCTTTTTGATGAAAAGTTGGCGGAGATGAAAGCTGACGGAACACTAAAGGAGTTGTCAGAAAAGTGGTTTGAACTTGATATAACCGAACCGCTGGTCATCAAGTGAGGTGAATAGAAAGGAGCGCCGAGTGTGAACTTCGATTTTACGTACATGTTAGAAATGTTTCCGATCTTATTGCCATACGTGCCAATGGTGTTAGGCATGTCCGTTATTGCAACGGGTTTAGCGATTATTCTTGGATTAATTCTCGGGGTTATTACAAAAAACAGAGTTCCGATTTTGTATCACATATCGCTTGTATTCATTTCCTATTTTCGTGGTACCCCATCGCTTGTACAAATTTTCATTTTTTATTTTGGGTTGCCTCAACTCTTCCCCCAATTGTTATTTATTAATGGCTTTACGGCTGTGATTATTGCTTTAAGTTTGCGAAATGCGGCTTATTTATCCGAAGTGTTTCGTTCAAGCCTAACGGCGGTAGAAAAAGGACAGTTAGAAGCTGCTCTATCTGTTGGCATGAGCAAAGGGCAGGCACTAAAACGAATTGTGCTTCCACAAGCCATTCGAACAGCGGTACCACCAACTGGTAATTTTTTTATTATGATCATTAAAGAGACTTCCTTGGCTTTTACAATTGGTGTGACAGATATGTTTGCCCAGGCAAAATTATCTGCCGCGTCGAGTTACAATTTTTTTGAAAGCTATGTGGCCGTCGCCCTTATTTATTGGGCTTTAACCGCTCTTTTTTCCTTTTTGCAATCACTCTATGAGCGGAGAATCGATAAGCCATATGAGCGGGGGGTGTCTATTTAATGTTGGAAGTGGTGAACGTGAGTAAGTCTTTTCAAGGGATGGAAGTGCTTAAAAATATTGATTTTAAGGTAGAGCAAGGAGAGGTCGTAGCGATTATAGGCCCTTCAGGTGCTGGAAAATCAACATTGTTGCGTTGTCTTAATTTTCTGGAACGTCCTGACAAGGGGACGATTGAAATAGGCGGACAAAAGGTGAACGCTGAGAAACCATCTAAAAAGGATATTTTTCGTTTACGCCAACAAAGTACAATGGTTTTTCAACAATACCATTTATTTAAAAACAAAACCGCGCTTGAAAATGTAAGCGAGGCGTTAATTGTCACTAAGAAAATGAACAAACGAGAAGCAGAAGTGATTGGAAAAGAGCTGTTAGACGAGGTCGGTCTTTCTTCAAAATACAATCATTATCCGGTGGCATTGTCGGGAGGACAACAACAACGAGTAGGCATTGCCCGTGCTCTAGCCCTCAATCCGAGTGTGATTCTCTTTGATGAACCTACATCTTCCCTAGATCCAGAGTTAGTAGGGGAGGTTTTGCAAGTGATCCGCCAATTGGTTTTCAACAAAAATCAAACGATGCTTATTGTCACCCATGAAATGAATTTTGCTCGTGATGTCGCGGATCGGGTTATTTTTATGGCTGATGGGGTGATTGTGGAGGAAGGAACAGCCGAGGAACTATTCACAAACCCTGAACAGGACCGAACACAACGTTTTTTGCAACAGTTTACGCTCCAACAAGGGAAAAAAGGTGGGAGAGAGAATGAGCCAGTTTCGTTTGGCTAATGAAGCAGATGCAGAGCAATTGCTTCATTTGACTCGGCGTGCTTATCAACCGATTCGAGAGTTAGGCATTCATTTTTCAACAGCGCACGCCGACCTTGATTATGTAAAAAAGAACATCAACGAGAATTTATGCTACGTCTTTGTAGGAGGAGAAGGAGTCATTCAAGCATCAGTGTCTGTGCGCTTGCCTTGGAGCAGCAATCCCGGTCCACTTGGCCTACCCCATATTTGGTGGTTTGCAGTCGACCCGATAAACGGAAGGAACGGCATCGGTAGCTCGTTATTGTCATGGTGCGAGAGAGAAGTGGTGCATACCCAGTTAAAAAGCCCGGCGGTTTCATTGGGAACTTCAAACGCTCATCCGTGGTTAGTCGATTATTACAAACAAAGAGGCTATCACGTGGTAGAGGGATTGCAAAATGGAAAACGTCCGGATGCTGTTTTTATGAAAAAAAAGTTTAGCTATAAGGAAGAGGCTCTAGAAATTAAAGTGAGGCGCCCTATACAAGAATGGAAAATCATTGACGGGCATTCCTTAGTGGAATGATGTAGTGCATGTATAAAAAACAGTTTCTAAAGGAGGAACAAAGCATGTCAAATAACGTTTCCATTATCGTGTGGTCCAAACAAGGATGCCATTATTGCCAAGAGGTAAAGGACTATTTAGAGGGGCAGCAACTCGCTTACCAAACGATTGATGTGACAAATCAGGATGATCGAAGGGATATTTTAGAAGCAAAATATGGTATTCGCCATGTACCAGTCGTTGAGATAGGAAAAAATGAGGTTTACAAGGGCATTACGCAAATCGGGTTGTCCCACTTGGAGGAGGCACTTGCTCCTTCCTTTTTGGCGAACGAAACGGTGAAGGAGCTCGTGGGAAAGAAGATGACAAAGGAGTGACGCAAATGCCTCAACCAATCACCATTCGTGCATTTACAGTCGCTGATAAGGACGAAGTGCAACAGCTTTTAATCGAGAGCTACAGCCAGTATGAAGCCGTATTTAGAAGCCCGGAAGCGTGGTCAGAGTATGTCATGACAATGAGAGCATCTGTTGATAATCCAAACGTCGAGCGCATATTGGTTGCTACAAAGGGGCCCAACATTGTCGGGACGGTGCAACTATTTGAATCAGGAGATAAAGCGTATCAACGGCCAGGACTTGTAATCAACCACCCGGTTATTCGTTTGCTTGCTGTTCACCCAAACGCAAGGGGGCAAGGTGTAGCGCAACGACTTATTAAAGAAAGTTTGAAAATCGCCACGGCAAAAGGGGCAGATTATCTTTATTTGCATTCCGGTGACATCATGAGTCAGGCAATCAAATTGTACGAGTGGCTAGGCTTTAAACGAGACGAATCGAAGGAATTTTTGAATGGCGAGTCCCTTGTAAAGTGTTTTCGTTTTGACTTAAAGAAGGAGTGTGGACGATTTGACGAAACAGGAGCTGGAAAAACGATTAATCGAGATTCGCAGGCATTTGCACCAGCATCCAGAGCTGTCAAAAGAGGAGTTTGAAACAACGAAGTCGATCACGGGCTGGCTGCTTGAAAAGGACATTGAGATCCGGCAAACCTCATTGCCAACTGGGGTTTTTGCGGAGATCAAAGGCGGAAAGCCTGGCCCGACGATTGCCATTCGCGCTGATATTGATGCGTTACCCATTCAAGAGCAGACTGGTCTGCCGTTTGCTTCATTAGCGGAAGGCAAAATGCATGCGTGCGGCCATGATTTTCATACAGCTGCTTTAATCGGTGCCGCTTATTTGTTGAAGGAAGAGGAAGAACAGTTGACAGGAACAGTTCGGTTCTTGTTTCAACCAGCAGAAGAATCAGGCGCAGGAGCAGAAAAGGTGATAAACGATGGCCAGTTAGAAGGTGTGGACGCTATCATAGGCTTGCATAATAAGCCAGATTTGCCTGTGGGCACTGTTGGTTTAAAAGACGGGCCATTAATGGCAGCAGTTGATCGTTTTAAAGTGGTGGTAAAGGGCGTCGGTGGGCATGCGGGTCTGCCACAAAAAGGCCATGACCCGATCGCAGCAGCTGCTCAACTGGTCACAGCGCTACAGACAATTGTCAGCCGTGATACGTCACCATTAGAGAATGCTGTTGTTAGTGTTACAAAAATCACAGGAGGAAATAGCTGGAATATCATCCCAGAGGATGTTACGTTAGAAGGCACGGTGCGTACGTTTGATTCAGCTGTGAGGCAGCATGTGAAGGAGCGTTTCTATCAGATTTCAGAGTATATTAGCCAAGCCTTTCAAGTTGAGTCAGCTGTTAAGTGGTATGCGGGGCCACCTCCATTAGTCAACGATCCAGTGATTACTGATATAACGAGAGCGGCTGCACGATCACTTCGGCTGACGGTGGTGAATCCAGAACGTTCCACAGCTGGAGAAGATTTTTCGTATTTTTTGCACCAAATCCCAGGCTCGTTTGCTTTTTTTGGGACGAATGGCGCCGAAGATTGGCATCACCCGTCCTTTACAGTAGATGAAACAGCACTCATAAAAGCAGCATATTACCTATTTAACAGTGGCAAAGAATTGCTTAAACATGTCCAAGTTCGTGAGGGTGTGTTGGGCTAGGTAAATTAGGAGAAAGGCCGAACGAACAATTAGAAGGAAGGATCGGTGAGGATCGATGCCAAACGTTGCGATTATCTATGGGGGCAATAGCCATCAATCACGATTAAAAGGATTGTATCAAAAAACGGAATCCTATTTTAAAAAGGAAGGATTTAGCACAGAGGCGATTTTTGTTCATGAGTTGCCTGCCGAGGATTTGCTTTCAGCCAATTATGCAAGCGAAGCGATCGCACAAGCAAATGCAAAGGTTGCGAATGCTTCAGTTGTGGTTGTACTAACCCCAGTGTATAAAGCAGCCTATTCTGGTATATTGAAATCATACTTAGATTTGCTTCCGCAAAAGGGGCTTGAAGGAAAAGCAGTTCTTCCGCTTGTGCTTGGAGGGTCATTTGGACATTTGCTCGCCATCGACTATGCTTTAAAGCCAGTCCTTTCTTCCTTAGGAGCAACAACGATTTTAAGTGGCGCTTACGTACTTGATACTCATATCGAAAAACTAGGGAACGAGCAATTCTTTATTACAGCAGAGATTGACGAGCGTGTTGATCGAGTGTTGAAGCTGGCAAAGGAAGAATCGACCCGGGCGCTACGTGCGTATTAAAATGATTGAAACACCGACTCTCGACTTGGAAGGAAGCTACTTCGCCCTTGGATAGGGTTGTATTGTAGACAAAAATGGAGTGAGTAAAAAGTGATTCACTTCTATTGCCTGAAACGAATAGAGCGCTCTCTTTGCCTACAGTGTGAAGAGGGTGCTTTTCTGAATAAAGGTTTCATCATTGGAGTGAATGGAAAGCAACATAAAATGAGGAATCATATTAATTTGTACGGGGTTGAAAAAATAGGAGAACCTAAAGATGATTATGTAAGTGACAAGGGGGGCGATAAAGCCCCTCCTTATACTATTGTGTTTTACGAGCAGCATACCTGCTTTGTTTAAACGGTAGACCGAGATTGTCGCGTAACGTGGTGCCAGGATATTCGGTTTGGGCAATGCCGCGCTCCTGCAAGATTGGTAGTACCTTTTTAATGAAAAGATCCAAGCCATCATTGAGCAGCGGTGAACCAAAAATAATGCCATCACAGGCCCCGGAGAGAAACCATCTTTCGATCTCATTGGCGACATGGAGGGGCGTGCCAGAAAAGCTACTCCGTGGTGTTGTTGCTTCAAGCGCGACTTCGCGCAATGTCTTTCCATGTATTCGTGCGTCTCTCTTAATTTGGTCTGTCGTTGAGCGGAAATTCTCAGACCCAATGTCGCCAATATCTGGGAATGGCTCATCCAATGGAAACTGGCTAAAATCATAGTGGTCGAAGTAACGACCTAAATAATGAAGCGCTGCTTCAATGGAGCTCCCATTTCGTAAGGCGGCATATTTTTCCTCGACTTCTTCTTCCGTGTTGCCGATAATCGGACCAATGCCGGGTAAAATTAAAAGATCCTCTGGCTTGCGGCCATACGAAACAGCTCTGTTTTTAACATCTTGATTTAAAGCTTGTGCGTCTTCGACCGTTTGATGATTTGTAAAGACCGCATCTGCTGTCTTGGCAGCAAGCTCTCTTCCTGCGTTTGAAGAACCGGCTTGAAAGACAACAGGTTGTCCTTGCTTGGAGCGTTGGATGTTTAAGGGTCCTTCTACTTGAAAATGCTTCCCGACATGGTTTAAGGTGTGCATTTTCTCTGGATCAAAGTACGTGCCGCTTTCCCGATCAAATAAAAATGCATCGTCCTCCCATGAATCCCACAATCCTTTAACGACTTCAAGGTGCTCCTCAGCAATCTCGTATCGCAATGAATGATTTGGAAAAGAGCCCCTGCTATGGTTACGGGCAGCGCCGGAAGAAGGCGAGGTAACGACATTCCATCCAGCACGCCCGCCGCTAATCAAGTCAAGGGAGCCAAATTGTCTAGCGACTGTGAATGGTTCCGAGTAAGAACTTGACAGGGTTCCGACCAAACCGATATGGGAAGTGGTAGCTGCTAAGGCAGAAAGAATCGTAAGTGGCTCAAAGCGATTCAGAAAGTGGGGCAAGACATCTTTGTTAATTGATAAGCCGTCTGCGACAAAAGCAAAATCGAATTTTGCCTGTTCGGCTTTTTGGACAAGTTGCTGGTAATGGCTTATGTTCACACTGGCGTCTGCAGGACCGGATTCATGTTTCCATGAAGCCATATTTCCTCCAGCTCCGTGAAGCATGAAGCCGATGACAAGGTGGCGTTTTGACAATTCAATCTCCTCCAATACAGTAGTATCTTCTTCTTAGAGAGGGTAATGGCAAGCAACAAAATGGTCTTCTCCAAGTGGTAGGAGAGATGGGTGTTCGGTTCGACATTTGCGATCAGCATAAGGACAACGTGTGTGAAACCGGCAGCCAGCCGGTGGGTTAATTGGTGAAGGGATTTCTCCATCAATCGCTGCATGAACCCGTTTTTGTGTTGGCTCAAGTTTTGGGTTTGATGCGATAAGCGCCTTCGTGTACGGGTGGGCAGGCGCATTAAAGATTTCTTCGCTTGGACCGATTTCAACCATTTCTCCTAAGTACATGACGCCAATTCGATCTGAAATGTAACGAACGACATTGAGCCCGTGCGCGATAAAGAGATACGTTAATCCATATTGTTTTTGCAAGTCGCGTAACAAGTTTACAATTTGGGCTTGGACGGAAACGTCAAGCGCAGACACAGCCTCATCTGCAAGGATAAAGGACGGTTCTAACGCGATGGCTCGGGCAATGCCAATTCGCTGGCGCTGACCGCCTGAAAATTCATGGGGGTGGCGAGCTGCGCAGGCAGGGTCAAGGCCAACAGCAGAGAGTAAGTGTTCCACGCGTTGTTGTCGTTGTTTCTTAGATAATTTTTGGTGGGTTCGGAGCGGTTCGGAAATAATGTCAGCTATCGTCCAGCGTGGATCAAGTGAACCGTATGGATCTTGGGAAATCATCTGCATATTTTGGCGAACGGCCCGTAGCTTGGCTGATTTAAATTTTGTTAAATCTTCATTTTGGAACATTACCTCTCCCTCTGTTGCATTTTCCAATTGCAAGAGCATTCGCCCTAAAGTCGACTTTCCGCTTCCTGATTCTCCAACTAAACCAAAGGTTTCTCCTTTTCGAATCGAAAAGCTGATGTTATCTACAGCACGAATTCGTTTAGATGATTGAAAGAACATCGGTCCATTCACACGATAATGTTTACTGACATTCTTCAATTGGAAAAGCAGTTCGTTTTTGTTGATGGAGGCGTTTGCCACTTGAGTAGAAACTTCTGGAATCACCTCCAACGGGGATGACTTTTGCTCAGTAAGAAGGACTTCCGTATGCCAGCAAGCAACCTCACGTCCCTTTTTTTGCTCAAGTGGTGGGACCTCCGTGCGGCAACGATTGGTCGCATGAGGACACCTTGGATGGAAGAGACACCCAGATGGCAAGTTTGACAAACTAGGAATCGCTCCGGCAATCGAATAAAGCCTGGTGCGCTCGTTTTGCTCCATCGTTGCGACGGATTGAAGCAAGCCTTGTGTATAGGGGTGCATAGGTGTTGCGAATAAGTCCACAGTGGTAGCTTGCTCCACCACTTTTCCTGCGTACATAACGACAATGCGATCAGCAATTTCAGCAGCAATGCCTAAGTCGTGAGTGATGAGAAGAATCGACATATTGAATTCTTGTTTTAGCTGTTGCAACAATAACAAGATTTGAGCCTGGATGGTCACATCCAGAGCAGTCGTTGGTTCGTCGACGATTAAAAGTTCGGGCTCACAGGAGAGTGCCATCGCAATCATCGTGCGCTGTAGCATGCCTCCAGACATTTCGCCAGGATATTGTTTCATCCTCAAGGCCGGTTCTGGAATTCCAACTTTTTCAAGCAAACGAATCCCTTGTTCCCATGCTTTCTGTTTGCTCATACGCTTATGTCTAAGAATCGTTTCGGCAATCTGAAAGCCAATTGTATAAACAGGATCAAAGGCAGACATCGGTTCTTGAAAGACCATCGCTATCTTATTGCCACGCAGGTCTCGCAGTTCTTTAGGGGTTAATTCGGCGATGTTTTGGTTGTTAAAATAAATGTGTCCACCTGTAATGATGCCTTGCTCGTAATCAATTAAGCGCATGATCGCTTTTGAGGTAACCGTTTTGCCACTGCCCGATTCTCCAACAAGGCATACCGTTTCTCCTTTATTAATGGAAAGGGAGACATCGTTTAAAACAGGCAAGCGACGGTTTTTATTCTCAAACGCAACGTCAAGGTGCTGGATGTCTAATAGACTAGGCATAACCGACCTCCTACACTCGTTGTTTTTTCGGATCTAAGTAGTCTCTAAGCCAGTCACCAATTATATTTATTGAAAGAACAAATGCTGTAATCGCAAGGCCCGGAAATGTACAAATCCACCAGGCGACGGTAAGGAACCCCCTTCCCTGTGAGAGTAGAGCCCCCCAGTCAGGAACTTCATTGAGCACACCTAATCCTAGAAAGCTCAAGCCCGAACCTGCAAGAATCGCTGTTCCCATTCCCAATGTGGCCATCACAATCATTGGGGAGGCGGCATTGGGAAGAACGTGAGAGAAGAAAATCTTGCTTTGCGAGACGCCAATTGATTGGGAGGCTGTAATGAAAGGCCGTCCTTTAATGCTCATGACTTGCCCACGCATGACTCTTGCGTAACCTGGGATCGAAGCAACCGCAATGGCGAAAACAACATTAAACAGGCTTGGTCCAAGGGATGCAGCTATCGCTAAAGCAAGCAAAATGCCAGGGATTGTCATAAGAATTTCGATCATGCGCATAAGGAGACGATCTACTCTTCCGCCTATATATCCGGAAAATGCTCCGATCATTCCCCCAGCGATACCGCCAACTGCGACGGATAGACCTCCAATGAACAGAGAGTCACGGCTTCCATGGACAACGAGGCTAAAGACATCACGGCCGAATTGATCTGTGCCAAAAAGATGGGCTATACTGGGCGCTTGAAGGATGGCTTCATGAACCATCTGCGTTGGCGGGTAAGGGGCAACCCACTGGGGAGCTAATGCGCAGACGACAATGAAACAAATAACAACCCCAGCTGCACAGGCAAAGATGTCGGCTGAGCCAAAGGCACGCTGTTTGGTTTGAGGTGCGAGAACGTTTTTTTGCGTCTTTAATACATTTTTATTTATGGTGGTTTCCCTCACCTTGGTACCTCCTTTTGATTAGTCATGTAAAATGGAGCGTCTCACACGTGGATCAATGGCTGAATAAGACAGATCAACAATGAGATTAATCAAGATATACAAAATCGCGGTAAAAAAAATCACCCCTTGGACAACAGGCAAATCACTAGCCATAATTGCATCCGCAATCAAGCGACCTATCCCTTGCCTAGAAAAAACGGTTTCGATAATCACCGTGCCAGCTAACATATCACCAATCATCATCCCCATCATCGTTAATGCTGGAATTAAAGCATTTTTTAATGCATGTCGGTACATAATCGCTCGTTCAGTTAATCCTTTGGCACGTAGAGTTGTAATGAAATTCTCGCTGATCACCTCAAGCATGCTGTTACGTACCATTCGAATGATAAAGCCCGCTCCGATAATGCCAAGTGTAAAGCTTGGAAGAATCAATGTTTGCCATCCATCCGATCCAAGGGAAGGGAGCCAACCAAGTGCGACGGAAAAAATGAGAATAAGCAGAATGCCGGTCCAAAAGGTAGGCATGGAGATTCCGAATAGCCCGATCATTCTTGCCAATACATCAATCGTCTTATTTCGGTGCACTGCCGAGAGGACACCAAGCGTGATACCAACTATAATTGAAATGCAAGAGCTAACTATTGTTAAAGCGAGCGTCTTAGGGAATTGCTCGATTATTTGCGGCAGCACGGGTGTGGAGTTTACCAATGATTGGCCAAAGTCGCCCCGAAACAGATCAGAGAAGTAATGAATGAGCCGGACATGGTAGGGTTGATCGATGCCAAGCTCTTTGCGCAAATTCTCTACCATTTCAGGCGTCGCAACGGAAGGGTCAATGATCGAGTCCACAGGGTCTCCCGGCAAGACATATAGTGTTGTAAATACTAGAATCGTTGAACCAAAGATAACAAACAAAGATGTAACAAGCCGTTCGGCTATGATTCGTGCCATCTTGGCGCCTCCTTCCGTGCTAGCGAACATAGGTGTCATTAAAGAATGGATAGCCTAAATAGTCAAAGGTGATTCCTTGAACGGATTCCTGGGTGCCAACTGTGTAAGGGAAAACATAAATGGGAATGATGATCGCCTGTTGATGAATGTATTGCTGAATCTCTTTATAAATTGCAATCCGTTTTTCCTCATCCAATTCAATGGTGCCTTGCTCCAGCAACTCGTCTAACTTTGGGTCGTTTAACCTTGAAAGGGTCTTTCTCGCTCCTTCGTCTGGAGTACGGTAAAACTGGCGCAGGGCGTTTGGATCGCCATTCACTTGGCTGTTTCCATATAAATCATAGTCGCCATTTTCATGGATGGTTGTGCTAATATCCTTTGTCAATTCGATGATAACGTCAATGCCAATTTCTTTCAGTTGCTGCTGGACGATAACGGCAATATCATTTCGCTTTTCGCGGTTTGGGGTACTATCAACATAGTTTAAGGTTAAGCGTTCCCCATCACGCTCGCGAATGCCGTCTGTGCCTTTTTTCCAACCGATGTCTTCAAGAAGCTGTTCCGCTTTCTCCTTGTCCGGTTCAAAAGAATGCTCAAGTGACTCATCATACCCGAGAAGACCTGGGGTGATGGAGGACCAAGCTCGGTCATAGGTTCCAAAATATAAGGTGTCAACAATCTGTTGGACATCAATGCCGTATTGCAATGCTTGACGAGCTTCAAGCTCTCCCCACGGTTCATGCTCCGAGTTAATAAAAAGCGTGTAAGGAAGTCCTTCTGTATTCTGGCTCAATAGTTTAAGCGACGGGTCACTTTCAAATGCCTCAATGTTTTGCGGAGGGATGGTTTCAGCTGCAAGAACTTGGCTGCTTTGTAAGCTGCCAACTCTTGTCGCTTCCTCTGTAATGATTTTAAACGTCAATGTATCAAGAAAAGCAGGTCCTTTGTTTTCTGATTGGGCTGAGCCCCAGTTGTAATCGTCATAGCGTTTAAGTTGAATCTCTGAATTTTCTTGCCAACTGACAAATTCAAAGGGACCGGTGCCGACTGGATTTTGCCCAAACTGGCTGCCATGTTCTTCAGCAGCAGTCGGAGAAACAATTGACAGTTGCGTTTGCGTTAAATTTGTTAAAAAAGAAGCAGACGGTGTCGCTAAATGCAGCTTAATTGTGTGCGCGTCAATCACTTCCGCTGATTCATATGGGTGAAGTGCACTAAGGGCATTGCCCGCCTGGGTTGCTGGATCAAGGATTCGGTCAAAGCTGTATTGGACAGCCTCGGCATCAAAAGGGGTACCGTCATGAAAAGTGACATCATCGCGAAGATGAAAAGTATATGTTTTTCCATCATCAGATATGTCCCAATCGGTTGCTAGTTGTGGTGCGATGGAGCCATCAGGAAGCCGTGTTAACAAGCCTTCGAAAATTTGGTTGTAAACTCGCGACTCAACAGCCCAGCCACTTCGACCAGGGTCGAGTGTAGAAGGGTTCGTTGCGAGCGCATACGTAAGGTCTCCAGCTTTCTCCTCTGTTGGCGTTCTATCTGGTGAAGCGCTTGATCCAGATGAACTGGAGCATCCAGAGATGATAATGGCTAAAGCTAAAATGCAGGAGTGAAAGGCTGAAGATTTAACGAATTTCATGCAACGTCCTCCTTGTATAGTCAATGTTTTAGTTAAAGCTTCATTTAGCATTAATCGGGTAGGAATAATATGTTTTTGTTCATCCTACGCCTATCGATTTCAAATAGCAATAGCTAAACCAATAGAAGAATTTAGGAATATATTGAAAAGTTTTATCAATTTAATAAACAGTCTAAGAAAAATACTTAATTGCATATCTTTTTAGTTGGGTATATGATGGAAGCAAATATAGTTGAGTTGTAAACGAAGGGGGAATGCTGATGAATATGGACTATTTAGAAGCGTTTATGTATGTCGTGAAATTCAAAAGCTTCCATAAAGCTGCTGAGGCGCTTTATTTAACACAGCCATCGATAACAGCACGAATAAAAGGGTTAGAACGGGAGCTAGAGACGCAGTTATTCATTAGGCAAGGTCGAGGGATTACATTAACGGAAAAAGGCAAAGACTTTATTCCGTTTGCTGAACAAATGATTCGTACGTACCAGCAAAGCAAAGAGAAGCTGAGGAGTGGATCAAAGAAAAAAAAATTTACGTTTGGCGCGAACATGATTACTGCCCAATATGTCATGCCTGAGTTTATTTGGTTCTTTTCACAACAGCTCCCTACGCTTGAATACGACGTTGTGTGTGGTGGAAATGAATATATTTTGGAACGTGTGAGCCGGAAAGAAATTGACGTAGCTTTTGTACGACAGTTAGATAATTATTCAGAGGAAATACTTAGTCATTCATTTTTGGATAACTCGATTCATTTAGTCGTTCATCCAAGCCACCCTTTTGCTACAACTCAAATGCCATCAGCCCACCAAATTGCCCAGGAGCCGCTTGTCTTTTTTGAGTGTGGGGCTTTTAATTGGAACTTAGTTCACAAGCTTTTTGAAGCGCATAACGCTAAAGCGAGGATTCGTCATAAAGTCGGCAACATGGAGATCGCAAAGTCGTTGATTCTTCACCAGTCAGGCATTGGATTTCTTCCAAAATTGGCAGTGAAAAAAGAACTTGAAACCGGAGCATTGCGTTCAATCGATGTGAGCCACTTGATGAACTTCAATCAACAGATTGAACGAATTCATTCATCGACTATTAACCTTCCTAAGGAAATCGAGAAATCCATTGATGAGGCCGCATACCAATTTGAATATGCTGTGCCGCAGTTGAAGGTCAAATCGTAGGCTTTGTACGCTGTCAGATGTGTAAATAAGATGCTGTCTTTGCGCACTCGCTTATTTTAACGAGGTAGGTTGATAGAGACAATGGATAAAAGGGTGCTTGAGAGCTGGACTTCCTAAAAGGCGGTTTAGTATGACAGGAGATTAGGAATCGCTCGTTTATCATCGTATTCATGCAAATAGAAACGAGAGAGGGATTTTGCACCATCCCAGCCGGAATGACATGAAACCGAGTTTTGTAAACTGTAAATAAAGAAGAAGAACTCCACGTATGAACTGCCCCTCTCAATTTAAAGCTTTTATCTACGGCATGACTCTTTTGGAGTTATGCCATTTTTAAACTTCATTATGGAAAGAGATGTCGGCAGCAAGACCACCCTTTCGTTTTTCGAATGAACGGTCGGGTTTTAACCCCCCAAAAAAAGCTCTATCGGACCTTTGTCGACACACCTTCCCACACGTAACTTACATTGAACAAATTTATGTTAGCTTAAAAGAAAAAGATCGTGAAGTATATTGAAATCCATGGTTCAAGCATCTTGGCAGAGTTATTACACACACCACCACTCACGAACTTCATCATAGAGGACAATGGTGAAAATGGGAAGGTAACTCGGATATATCCCATCGAAAATAGATCGAAAAGAGTATGCCGTTGTGCGCTCTGGGCGAGATGAAGCGTCAGGTTATTTCTTTGTAGTTACTAAGTTATTTGATTGAGAGGCTTATGAAGGGGCTTACCAAAATTCGATGAAAAGCAGCGGCACGTGGCTGTTGATGTAAAAGCATTTGAGTGTCTTCCGCCTTGTCCTGCAAGGCTATCTTCTAAATTTACGGAGCGGAGACATTGTTCAAATAGGCTGTATCTGTTTATCCATGTTCGCATCGACTTTTTGAGGAGAAAGAGAAAAGTTCAGATGTAACACACACTAACTTTTAAAACAATCAAATAAGAAAAAGAGAGCCAGCAATTGACTCTCGATAGTTTTTAATAAAAACATTATGTGAGATGGGAAGACTCTGTCGGTAAGAATGTAATATCCACTTTTTCACCGTTTGGGCTAACTCCTAAAGTAAGTGCAACTACTAGAAGCGATAGAAAAACAATCCGTTTAAACAAATTGATCAACTCCTAAAGTGTTTTGGTACAAACGCGCATCATGCGCAACTTTCATATAATTCAACGCCAGCTTGGTTTTTCCTTCCTTTTCTAGATCTGTAATGGCTTGATCGATCAAATCAAAGTTGTTTTCAATAGAGTGAGCCCCCATCCTGCGGCCATGCCTAGTTGGTTTCCTAGATAAGTATTTGTTTTGAGAACAGCACAATTAACATGATTTCGTTGTAGATAAAAAACGTAAGCGATCGTTTTCCGAGGGACGTGATCGCCCATACAATACCGCTTGGGTTTGTTATTTTCGGTCCAATTAAGCCAAAGATAGCGGCGTAAGCAACACCCCCTAAAATGCCTGTAAGCCATATGCAAGGAGAAAGTTAAGCCGACTAAGGCTGGCGGCAATTCGATCAGTTGGTTGCTGTATAAGGCATGTGGAACAGCGCCGATTAAGGAAATGGAGAGGCCGTAAACAGCCGCTTTTTTCAGGAATGGTTTGTTCTTTGGGCTTTCATTTAACAAGCCTTTTTGCCCGAAGTAGATACCTATAAGGATTGATACTCCAACAGGCAGCAGAAAATGAGCGATGAATGGTCCGCCTGTGGCAAATTGGATAAACTGGCTTGTGACTCGTTCGAAGTAATATGCGTAATTGCCTGGAAGGATCGCGTTTCCATTAAATTGTGCATAGGCCATCCCTATCCATGTGAGCGGCAAAATAACGACATAAGCAAGGGATACGGCCATGATGCTTCGAAGTACGGTTTTGTCGCTTCGGAACAGTAGCCAACAACACGCGAGAAGGGCCGTCCCATAGATGGCGAGAATGTCTTTTCCACCGATTAGAACGGAGAGGATGAAGCCGAATAGAATGCGGAACCAAGCTCTTCGGTAAAGAGATGTTTTTGCATCTTTTATCGGTTTGTTTCGTTTTAAATAACTGCGCACAATCAAAGTCAGACCGTAGCCGAACAACAACGCAAACATCGCTCTTGCCCGGTTATCAACCAAAAAGACAGAAAGATAATTGACGATGGTATCGTACATACTCATACTTTCGGGACGGGTTAACAAGGAGCTGCCCAAAAACAACGATGCATGGGCGAGGGCGACAAGACATAAAACCTCTAGCGAGATCAAGTGAAACAAAGCGTTTTTGTCCTAGCTGAGCGATAGGATTCATTTGTGCGTTCTCTCCTTTTTGCGTGATGGTTTCTTCCGTTTTATGGAAGTTTTAATTTATGATAGCACTGGTAGAATCGCGAGTCGAAACTTACTAGTATCTTTTATTAAAAGAGGAAAATACACATAGGTACTTATTAGTACTATAGTTGGAAGGGGAAGTACTTTCTTATGAAAGTAAAAAAATCTTCGATGAACCTTTATAATCAATGAAAGGACATAATCCGTCTAAGAGGGGAACGTTAAATGGTGAAACAAGCAGATATTATGCGTGTGGCCTTTCAGCTATTCAGTGAAAAGGGCTACTCAGCCACAAGCGTGCAAGAGATTGTCACTATATGTAAAATGTCCAAGGGTACGTTTTACAAACATTTTTCATCAAAGAAAGAACTCTTTTTTAAACTGTTAGAGCACCGGCATTTTTTGACTGATAGCGAGGAGCAAGCAATTGAGGAAAGTGGGCTTGAAGCAAAAGAGAAATTTTTGCGGAAAACGGAACTATATATGAGGAGTTTGTATGGCAATCGAAATATCTATCATCTGATTCCTTTTGTAATGGAGCAAGAAGAGTTCCGGGAATTAGACGAACCAATTAGAGAGTATAAAATTCAATCCTACCATCGTTTAAGGCAGAATATTGAGCGCGCTTACTCAAGAGAGTTTGACCATGTTTGGGACCTGGTTTTGTTCTATGAGTCGGCTGTAAAAGAGTATGTGGAAGTAGGCTCTTACTATGAAGAGGAACTTGACTTTTCACATGGGGCGCAAATGGTAGTTTTTTATCTCGATCTCCTGGTGAAGCATGGGGAAGTGAAACAGCCCCTTCTTTCGCACCGTTTGATGAAACCATTTTGTAAGTATCAACCAATCCAGACACGCCAGATGTCGGCAAAGGAGGAAGTGGCACGTTTCGTAACTCTTTTAGAGCAGCAAATTGAGGATGTGCCTCTATCAGGAACCGAGCGTGATGCACTTCGAGCTAATATAAAGTTGTTAAAAGAAGAACTCAATCAACCGGAGCCACGTCTTATGCTCATTCAGACAGTGCTATCATTATTCCAACAGAACGATGCTTTTAAGGCAACCATTGAGGCAATTGCAACGTATTTGCGTGAGGGCTTTAAATGAATGATTGGGCATAGCTATGGTGATAGAAGGAGTTTCCCGGCGGGGCGGCTCCTTTTTCTATTGGCTGAGACTGCACCGTCAGTGAAATATTGTGGCGATGTCATTTCTCCATCATTTCGAAAAAACAAAAGTATCTCCAAAGGAACTTACAGAGTTGAAAGTGCCTCATTTTTTCCAGTGTGGAACTTGTTTATACTTATTGTAAAGGGGGCAGAAAAATGGAAGCGCAAATTGCACGCACGATTCGTGAGCATTGGTATGTCCAGTACAGGCAAAATGGGTATCCCCATGTGCAACAAGGATGGGTGTTGCCGCCAGGGCGAGAGCAAGATTTTGATCCTTTTGTCGTGATGGCTGATGACTGGTTTAAACGAGGGACGTTTTCCGACCATCCTCATCGTGGTTTTCAAACGATCACGTATGTGATTGACGGCAGGTTGGAACATTCCGATAACCATGGCGGTTATTCGATTTTGGACGCAGGCGATGTCCAATATATGAATGCCGGTTACGCCGCCCGCCATGCGGAGGAGGCATTTGCCGATGATGTCATTCATACGTTGCAGTTGTGGGTGAATTTGCCGAAAGCATTAAAGCGCTCGCCTCCCAGTTACCAGGACGTCCGTCTGGAAGAAGCGCCAGTAGTCGAAATAGACGGCGGTTTATTGCGCGTTTATGCAGGGAGAGTAGGCGGGGTGACCGGGCCGCTCCGTTCTGCAGTGCCTGTTCAGATGGTGGAGCTATCGTTACAGGCGGGGGCGGAGTACGATTTAACATTGCCTGCAAGTGACAATGGTCATCTTTATGTGCTGCAAGGGGAGTTGGCTTTTGGGCCAGAGGCAAACGAAGTCGTTTTAGGAAAAACGGGTGTCGGCTTGTTCAATTGGCCAAATGAAACGGGACAAACCGAAAGCGTCCTACGTGTCCGTGCCTTGCAGCGATCAAAAGTGCTTGTCTATTCAGGAAAGCCACTGCGCGAACAGGTCGTTGCCCATGGTCCGTTTGTCATGAATACGATCGAGGAAATTGAAGAAGCCTATGCTGATTTTCGCGCTGGCAAATTTGGCCCGCCCTCGCAATAATGTCTATTTCTGTTGTTGCGCCGCCAGATAAGCATGGTGTGCTTTGCCCCATGCATGCAGTTGCCGCAAAATCGGCTGGAGTGTTTGGCCGTGCTCTGATAGCGAATACTCGACTTTCGGGCGACCTTGGCCAAAAACGCGGCGCTCGATTAAGTGTTCTTGTTCAAGCTCGCGCAAATGGGCGGTTAGCACTCTTTGGGTGATGTCGGGAATGGCGCGGCGCAACTCATTAAAGCGCAATGTTGTGTGATAGTCAATGTGAAGAAGGATCAACACTTTCCATTTGCCGATAATCGGCGCTAGCGCTGTGTTCACTAAGCATTCATCGGGGTGGTAGTTTTCCATAAAAGCAGCCCTCCAATCAAGTCGCTTCCTTTATATTTTACGAAAAACGAAACGGTACGCGCCAATGATTTGTTTTGGCGAGGGATAAACAAAGGGGGAATTTCATTGACAGACAAAGTGCTTTTTAAAGGCGGCACGATTCTCACACTTGACCACAAGTTGGGTGTTCTGAATGGGGCAGACTTGCTTGTGGAAGGATCGAAAATTGCTGCTGTGGAGCAAACGATCGAGGGGGTTGACGCCGAAATCGTTGATGCCGCTGGGATGATTGTCATGCCAGGGCTTGTTGATACGCACCGCCATACGTGGCAGTCGATTATCCGTGGCATTGGCAGTGATTGGTCGTTGCAGACGTATTTACAGTCCATCTATTTTGGCAACCTTGGCAGCAAACGGCGGCCGGAAGATGATTACATCGCCCAATGGCTAGGTGCTGTTGAGGCCCTCGATGGAGGAGTAACAACGCTTTTAGATTGGACAATGATTAACTCGGATGAACATACCGAACAGCTTATAGCTGGGTTGCGTGCTTCAGGCATCCGAGCCCGCTTTGCCTATGGTTCACCTGGGGAAGAGAGCTATTGGAACCGAGAGAGCCGGCTCGACTTAGCGGCGAAAGCAGAAGAAGTGAAAAACGCTTATTTTGCCTCAGACGGAGAGCTTGTGACCATGGCGCTGGCGATTCGTGGGCCAGAATTTTCCTCTTGGGAAGCGACTATTGCTGAAATCGAAGCAGCGCGCCGCCTTGGCCTCGTGTGCAGCATGCATCTCGGCTTTGGCAACTGGGGTGCACAAGACCGATCTGTCACCAAGTTGCACAAGGCTGGCCTTCTTGGGCCTGATCTAAACATTGTCCATGGAAATGCGATTGCGAACGAGGAGTTGGAACTGCTCCGCGATTTCGGCGGCAGCTTGTCGATTACGCCTGAAATTGAAATGATGATGGGGCATGGCTATCCGGTGACGGGGGCTGCGATTGAACGTGGCGTAACCGCTGCACTAGGAGTGGACGTGGTCACATCGACTGGCGGTGACCTATTTGCGCAAATGAAGTTTGCCTTGCAAGCAGAGCGTGCAAAAGAAAACCAACGTCTATTGGATGAAGGGATCATGCCTGAACAAGTGCCGTTGTCGACGAAACAAATGCTAGAAGCTGCCACAATCGAGGGGGCAAAAGCGTTAATGCTTGAAGACAAGATTGGCACACTCACGCCAGGGAAAGAAGCTGATTTGATTATGCTTCGGGGTGATGATGTGAATTTGCTGCCGGTAACGGACCCATTTGGTGCTGTAGCACAAGCGGCACATCCAGGAAATGTCGATAGCGTCTTTGTCGCAGGCAAAGCAAAAAAGCGCAACGGCCAGTTGGTTGGCATCGATAAAGACAGGTTGAAAAAGCAAGCGGTCGAGGCGCGTGATTTTATGCTAGCTTCTCGTTAAAGCGCGTTTACTGCACCTAGACTTTAGAGGCGAAGCGCGTTTACTCTACAGTTGAAGGGGTTGTCCCAAAAGCCTTTAAAATGAAGAAGGGGAGTCGAGATTTGAGTTGATCTCGACTCCCCTTTTTTTGATGGGTCGTTGTTTTGAGTGAATAATGGCAGGCCTTGCCCGCCATTTTCCTCAGATTGAGGGCCAATCCCAGCCAACCAAGCTCCACCGTCACCTTCTCCAACCCGCGAAGATGGAATCGTCGAAACCCGAGATTTTGTTTGGCATGCCCAAATACACTCTCGACGTCCGTTTTTCTTTGCGCGTAGAGTGTGGCTCCCCTTTCACTATGCAGTTTGGCCGCTTCTTTGGCTTTGAGTTCCTCGTAGACGGGGTTGTAATGGATTTGGCGATTCCCCTTGGCCTTCGTACAGTCCGCTTTGAACGGACACCCCTCACAGGACTCGCATTCGTAAATCTTAAAGTCGCGCTTGAATCCATAGCGATCGGTACGGCGGCGATAGGCTTTAAAGGCGACCTTCCGGTTGTTTGGGCACCAATAGACATCCTCGTGTTCGTCATACCACCAGTTATACGGATGGTAGGTCTGCTTTGGGAATGATCGTTTTTGCTCTTGGCGATAGGTGATGTAGGGAATGAGCGATGTGACCGTTTCTTGCTCTTCCATGTAAAGATAATTGCTTTCACTTCCGTAGCCTGCATCGGCAATGAACCAGTTTGGCAGAGGCAGACCTGTCGCTTTAAGGTGCTCATAATGCGGGATCAAACAACGGATATCGGTTGGGTGTTGGTGAACCGTGTAGTGAAGAATGAATTGGTTTTGCGTCGCCACTTGCCAGTTATACCCTGCCTTGAGTTGCCCATTGTTCATGTGATCGTCTTTCATCCGCATGAACGTGGCATCTGGGTCGGTTTTAGAAAAGCTGTTGCGCTCGCCAAAGAGACCCATCTGTTCTTCGTATTTTTCCAAACGAGGAAGATGGTCTTTCGTTAAGCTTCGATAGGCCTTTCGTAGTGGCTTGCTCGCTTCTTTGTGGGCCCGTTTTTCTTCTTTGGATGGGGCTTCTGCGATGGCTTGGTCCAGCGCATCCAGTTCCTTTTCCACCTTTGTGACGACGTCTTGAAGACGTTTGCGGCTGATTCGTTGCCGTTCAAACGTGGCGTCCTCCTGCTTTAAGGTTTCGGTATCCAACGTAATCGCTTCTTGAATGGCCTCTAACGTTTTATCGATTTTCATTTGAAGCTTCTCTTCGTGGGAAAGCGTGCTCTTTTTCCAAACGAACGAGTATTTATTGGCGTTCGCTTCGATTTTGGTGCCATCGAGAAAATAGGCCTCCATGTCGACATAGCCTTCTTCGATCAGAAGATGCGTCATTTCGGTATACAGGCCTTCCATCAACGATTGGAAACGTTCTGAGCGAAAGCGATTGATCGTCCGAAAGTTTGGGGCTTGTCCAGCAGCGAGCCACATCATCGGCAGGTTTTCTTTGAGGGCTTGTCCCATGGCTCGGCACGAGAACCAACGTTGCGTATACGCATATAGGACAATCTTTGTCATCATTTTCGGATGATAGGCAGGTCTGCCCCCACCTTCATACGCACGAACAAAGAAATCGTCATCCAACCCATCCACCACGTCACTGACCACACGCGCGACATGATGTTCGGGGATAAGATCGGAAAAATCCATAGGCAGATAGAGTTGATTCATGGTATACTCTTGGAAAGTGACCTTTGGGTTACGCAAAAAAATCGCCTGCTTTCGTTTGAATTTTGGTAGTGGTACCTTCATTTTAAACGATGAGGCGATTTTTTTGTGCTTTTTTATCCAAATGTAAAAAAGCCACCCCAAAAGGTCATTTATCTATGACCTTTTGGGACAGCTCCGATTTTTTTAGTAAATCTCCGTTGCGTCTTCGGGCAAAGCTTGAATGTGCCGCAAATACGTTTGTACGTTTTCGGCATCTGTGTGTCGGTAGTCAAACGAGAAGCAGGCGGCCACCTCTTGCGCTAGCTCTTCAAAAAGGTGTGCCATCGCCCATAGCGCGCGCCACATATCTTCGTAAGTGGGGCTAGGGAAAGTCGATAGAAACAGCTGCCACCGTTCTTCGTCCATATACTGTTCGAGATATTTGCCATGTTTGCCAACGCTGACGCGAAACTCGTTGTCGATGCCAACTGTCCATTCCAGCATGCGCAAAAGCATGGCCCGGATGACATTCAAGTGATCGTATGCATACGTAAACTCTTGGCGCCACAATCCTTTTGCGACATAGGTGGACACCCACCAAAATTCATTGCAGCAATCTGAATAAAGGGTTTGGTTCGGCTTTTGGATCCAATAATCACAATCAGTCGGTGCAGGCAATGGCGGCAACGCTTCATCTTTGTCCAATAACACGACAGACAAGCGGTCGCCTTGGTTCCATGTCGCGCGCCTTTCGATTGGACAAAGTGTTAAATCAATCCGGTTTCCATCTGTAAATAACATCAAGTATGCAAATGTCCCGTCGCTTTCTGGCGGAATGAGCGTCATCTTTTCTGGCGTCTGCAGGATGATTCGTTCGCCAAAACAATCAATCCAGCCAGGATCGGAGACAAAAGAGTCGACGTCACGGACAATGTAAACAATGTCGTAATCTTGAAACGGGTCTTTTCGGGCATTTCGGTTGGTTCGAGATCCATTCATACATACGGCCCTGATCCGTTCGTCTGATTTGGCCACACCTAGCAACAAGTTAATCATTTCGTTATATGTTCGCATCGTTTTCTCCTCCATCTGCTTTCAATTTAAGGGCTGATTTGCTGGGAGAGAGGAGGCGCGCGAATTGGGTATTGACGTTAAGGAAACTGTTCAGCGTTCATCCTTTTTCCTCCTGAAATTTGCGTATTTCGTCCATCGTACATGATTTTTGCGATCGTGAAAAGGCTCTCTCTTTAAGGAGTTACAACAAAAAAGCCAAAGGACCTTGCTGATCCACTTGGCTCACATTCATCATAGGTTTTCTTTTAACCGTTTTACTATTTTCATATAATCATCAGGATCAATTCCTGGCGCAAACATTTCCGGTTTTTCTTCAAAGTCTGGCACAGGCGCCCCTTCAGGCATGCCATCAATGACATGGAGCGGCTCGCCCGTTTCTGGGTTTTCTCCTTTCCAAATTTGACGAATGTCCCGGTACTCAGGTTCATCCCATGTATAAAGGACATTGTAGAGGCCTTGGTCCATGTATTTCCGGGCCGTTTCAAAGGCATTGTTATCAGGGTGGGGGACTGGAAGCATTTTTCCGATATCGATGCCTGTTGCGACTTTAATCGCTTTGGCATAGGCGATAATATGCGTGCCTCCCCGCACAAGCAAATAGCCGCATAGTTCTCGTGCAGTTGGGTTAGTCGTCATTTCGTACACACGCATTTTGTGTAGCCGCGCGCCGATTTCGAGCACGTAGTTATGGAGCAAGTCTTCAACCAATACACCGGAATTGGTGACAAAATCGCCATTCCATGGACGGCCCATGCCATCCCCTGGATAGGACGTTTGCGCCGTTGTCGTGAAATGGAGAGAATAGCGTTTATCTTTGCCGTTTTGTAGTGGCGCTGTGTCTGGGTCCCCTGGGAACGTGTTTCCATAGGACATTAAATTAATCGCATTGGCGACCAACTCGACATGGCCAAACTCCTCAGCCGTAATGCTCGCAATTAAATCGTAAAACGGTTTGTATTTCTTTTTCCCTCGAAAATTGAACGATTGGAACATGTAGTTGTTTAACGTCGACATTTCGCCAAACTTGCCGCCCATCAACTCTTGCACGGCTGCCGCACCGTTTGCATCGCCATGCTCTGGGCGCGGCAACTCAATTGCAATTCTGTTCACTCGTTTCATCATAAGCATTTCCTCCCTATTCAGTAGCCCATACGCTCATGCATATGCGCCAGGGAGGCTGTCTTAGTCAATTTTTCTGTTTCACTTGCTGAGCCTTCGCTTGGTGTACTTTAGCTGGATGCACCCAAATGATTTGCTGGCTGCGGACATAAAAGGGAGTCCCGCCCATTTCCACAACAAGATGGTCAGGTTGGACCGCTTTAAGTATGCCTCTCAACGCCCCTCGTGTCGTCTGCACACCGATCATCGTACCTATTTGTTTCGCCAACATGCCGTACACATAAGGATCATGCAATTGCCATTCAGCTTTGTTGCTCATTTGATCTCTCCTTTGCCTCTTGGTGTAGGCAGTATATGCACGACAAAGCAAATAGGGAAGTTGCCTATATAGGGAAATTCTTCAAAGCGAGCGCAAGCATTTAAAGAATGAAGCATGGTGCGCCCCCCTTATCTAATATAGGCCAACGATGTTAATGCCCAGAATCTACTTTCCCATCTGTCTGAATGACGGATGGATGGCTTTCTCCCGATGGGGGAGGGGCAATCGAGACGCATACCAATGCAACTGCCAATACGAGCAATCCCTTTTTCATTCCTGATCGACTCCTAGCTTAAAGAAATTTTGCCGCGCATGGTAGGCAATTTTTAAATACTTTAATGCTAAATCTTCATGGCCGATTTGTTCGAAAAACGCGCTCGCTTCCTCGGCGATTTCATCGACTTCAAAGTCCATGCCACGGTCTTCAAGATCTTTTAAAGCTTTGTCAATGAGTAATGGATCAGAGTCTACATACAAACCGGTCGTAGCTAAACACTTTGCTTTGTATTCATGATTGTCAAAATAGTGGGCGCCTGTATAAGCTTTTTTCAAATGAGGCGCTGCTTCTTCCGGTAAATTTAGGCGATACAATGTATTGGCCAAGTCATGTTCGCTTTTGGCTCCAAGAATGTGGTTGCCTAGTTCTTTAACAGACAAGGCCTCTTCAAAATAACGCTTTGCGCTTCTGTAATTTTTTTGTCTTACCGCATTTAATCCTAGTGCCCTTAAGGCAATCACTTTGGCCGTTGAATGGTTTCCTGCCGCCAACATCGCTTCTTTAAATAGAAGCGAGGCTTTCTTGTGCTCCCCTGTTTCTGAATAAATGCCGCCAAGTATTACTTGGCAGAAGACAACCCTTTCTGTGAAACCTAAACGCTTGAATGCCTCCAACGCTTCTTCAATGTGGGAGGCAGCATACGGGTATTGGCTTATCCGATACAAGGAAGAACCCATATAGTAGTGGAAATCGGCTCTTTCGGCTTTGTCTTCAACATTTTCAAGCAAACGCTCTGCTTTACGAAAAAGACGAATCGCGGAGCGGTAACGTTCGTTCATAAATTCATTTTGGCCACTAACAAAAAAATAGAGATACTTAAGCAAATGATCCATTGAGTTTTCCGCAACACTGGCTTGCTGCATAGCATGAGGGTCTTTTCCGCCTTTGCCTACTTGGTTCATCATGATATGATGGCGAAACGCAACTAATGAATAATAGGATAGCATTCGGTCATTTGGTTCCATTTGTTCAATCATGCCATCGACTTCTTCTTTAAGCTGAATCGATTGTTCTACGGACCGGGCAATAATACAGCTGTACCATTCAACAATTTTAGCTCCAACTTCTTCCGGTGATAAGGCCACAGACATATTCAACGTCCCCCCTCTGGATCGACGACGACATCGTTCATACTTAAATTATTATAGTAGCAAAACAGTAATAGAGTAAGAGTTTTTTGTATTCTCAACAAAAACGCGAAAAGTAGAAATACAAGTCCAATCTTGTCCCGAAAAGCCGAGAAAAGGGAGCTTTCTTACATGCGCTCCTTAAGCAGACAGCCAATCGCGCACCAAATATGTATAAAGAAATGTTCCTGCATTTCATAACCTCGATACGATAAAGCATATGAGAGGCTTTTCCCTCGTATTCGTTTTTCCCTTTCTTAAGGGTGCCACTCTCTGCGTAGGTGTGTGGATGAACATTTTTCGCTTAATTTGGCCTCCTACTAGGCGTTCGCCACACTCCTTGCGAGTTCCTCTGTTGTTAGTGGACGAACACACTTAATGGCTTTTTAAAACGAATATGTGCCTCGCGAAAAAGCCAGTTATGGTGACGTTTTGCAATTATTTTCAGAAAAGTTGTTGACGGTTTCATCATGGGCAGCTATAATTTTCATATAAGGAAAATTAATTTTCACTATGTGAAAGTAGTTGATAAGTATGGAATACCAAAACAAAAGTTTGCGAAAAGCGTTTGAAATCATTGAGTCGCTCTGCGCCAAACCGATGACAGCGACAGAGTTGTCAAAAAAGTTAAACTTAAATCCGAGCACATTGCATCGTTTTTTGGCTAATTTAGAGGCGATGGGATACACGGAAAAGTTGAAAAACAACCAAGTCCGGTTGACGCAACAATTTATCCAGCTAGGGAAAATGGCGCAAGCTCATTATGATGTTGAGGCATTGTCCAAACCTTATTTAAAAAAGCTTGCTGACAGTACAGGGGAAAGCGTCTTGCTGTCTTCGTTTCATCAGTTTAAAGTGACGTATTTGGACAAAATTGAAAGCTCGCAAACAGTGCGAATCGTTCTAGGGCCAGGAAGCCACGCACCTTCTTATGCAGTCGCGTCCGGAAAACTATTTTTATCACAATTATCTCCAGAGCAGCTTGATGATTTTTTTGCAAACACAGAATTAAAGGCTTATACAAAGAACACGTTTACAGATGAACAGCAATTAAGAAAGGAGTTGGTGCACATTAGAGCGCAAAACTATGCCATCGATGAGGAGGAGTATGAAATTGGCTTAAAAGGATTTGCCGCGCCAATTAGGGAGGCGACAGGCACGATGATCGCGGCGTTAAGTGTGGCCGGCGTTTCCTTGCGTTTTGACGATGAAAAAAGCAAGACGACGATTGAACAATTGCTTCGTTATGCGGAATTGATTTCGTTTGACTTAGGATGGAAACGTTAGAGAGGAGGAGCGCTTATGGGCAAGAAAGCGCTTAGCATTATTTTGGTAGCGCTTACAATATTTCTTGGAAGCTGCAGTGAACGGTCCGTCGCTGGAAATGAAAAACCCCATTATGAATGGAAAATGACGGTTACAGTAGGCAGTGGCTCGACTTGGTATGAAGCGGCCAAAAAATTTGCCGATGATGTGGAGGCTGAAACAGATGGCAGAATCACCATAGCGATTTTCACGAATGAACAGTTGTCAGCCGGAAGCCCGGAAGCAGGAGTTGAGCAGTTGATGGATGGAACGAAGGATTTTTCTTATAATTCCAGCATTATCTACGCAGGCATCGATCCTCGATTTGGCATTTTGAGCGCGCCGTTTTTAATAAACAGTCATGACGATGCGGAGCGGATGTTGAATGGTGAGTCAGGGGCTTTAATCAAAAACATGTTGCGTGAAAGGGGCGTCGAACCTCTTGGTTTTGCGGAAAGCGGATTTCGGCAAATTACAAATAACAGACAGCCAATTAAAAAGCCAGAAGACTTAAAACACTTAAAAATCAGGGTGCCTAGTATGGGGGTGTTTACGACCCATTTCCGCAATCAAGAAGCTGACCCGATTACAATGGCTTTTTCTGAAGTGTATACCGCTCTTCAACAAGGCACCATCGATGGCCAAGAGAACCCAGTCGATGTCACTTATTCTTCTGGCCTTTCAGAAGTGCAAGGCTACATGACGATGTGGAATTACGTGTATGACGCTTTAATCCTTGGCATGAATAAGGAGTTGTATGACTCCCTTGATCGAGAAGACCAACAACTAATTTCAAGGCTAGCCGAGGAAGCGAATGCGTATCAAATCGAGATTGCAAGAAACAAGGAAGAAAGGCAATTAGAAGAGTTAAAGGAAAAAGGAATGGACATTTATTACCCAACGGATGAAGAAATTCAACAATTTCGCGATGCTGCTCAGCCTGTATACGAGCATTTTGAAGACATTTGGGGGAAAGAAAATATGCAAACGTTTCTAACAGAGGCGGCTGCACAAGATTAGGGGGAGTATATTTGAGAGGCTTGGCTATTTTTGAATATGTGTTGGTTGCCGTCTCACTTGGGACGATGTCGGTGATTACATTTGCCAATGTATTATCCCGCTACTTGTTTCATACTTCTTTCTCGTTTGCTGAAGAGATTACGATCAATCTATTTGTGTTGATGACGTTTGTTGGCGCTTCAATTGCGATTAAACAACAGGCACACTTCGGTTTTCGCTTTATCTATGACAAGTTGAGCGGCTTGTGGAAACGAATAGCTTTAGCCGCTACTTGTTTGTTGATGATCGTTTTTCTCAGTTGCATGTTTTACTTTTCAATGGAACTCGTGTTGGCACAGGCAGAACGGGGCCGTGTGACACCGGCTTTGAGTATACCGCAGTGGCTGTTTACTTCCGCGATTCCTCTTGGTAGCCTGCTCTGTTTCGTAAGGACGGTGGAAATGTGGGTGGCCGAAAGTAAAAGGCTCACGCAAGGGGGAGAGAAGGAGCGGAAGGTGGAAATGGCGGCGAAAGAGGTGAATCGGTAATGTTATCGGCGTTGCTCTTTGTATTGTTCTTCTGTTTGTTGTTGATTCACGTGCCTGTTGCCTTTGCATTAGGTGTATCAGCTTTGGTCATTCTCGTGTTGGACTCGGGGTTTTCGTCGTTAGCGCTTCTCCCTAGCATTATGTACTCCTCCATTTCTTCATTTACGTTATTGGCCATTCCGTTTTTCGTGTTAGCTGGCGTCATTATGAGCTATTCGGGCATCTCTAAACGGCTTGTTGACTTTGCCTACCTTTGTTTTGGCCATAAGAAAAATGGCATCGTCATCGTCGCCATTGTAGCTGCGTTGTTTTTCTCGGCTATTTCTGGCTCAGGGCCGGCGACGGTTGCCGCAATGGGCGCGATCCTCATCCCTGCCCTTGTTAAGAATGGTTTTAACAAAAATAGTGCTTCGGCGTTGATTGCCAGTTCAGGCGCACTAGGGATTATTTTGCCGCCAAGCATTGCCTTTATCATTTTTGGCGTCATAGCCAATGACTTTGTTGGCATCTCGATTAGCCGCCTGTTTGTCGCAGGCATCATACCGGGCCTTTTACTTGCTGCCGGCCTTCTGGGCGCCAGCATGTTTGCAAGTAAGCGCGCTTCTCACTTGCAAACAACTAGCAAGCGCCCGGATGAAGCGGCAGCCAGCGTGGAACGCGCCTCTTTAACAGCAATTTTGAAAGCGTTTTACCAAGCGCTTTTTGGGTTGCTTGTCCCTGTCATCATTATGGGCGGTATCTATTCAGGCATGTTTACACCAACGGAGGCTGCCGTTGTCGCTGTGTTTTATGCGCTGCTCGTCGGCGGCGTGTTTTATCGAGAAATAAAACTGAAACATCTCGGCCGAATTTTAGTCGATGCGTCTGTACAATCAGCGGTCATTATGTTCATTATTGGCGCTGCCTCGTTGTTCTCTTATCTCGTGACGACGCAACATGTAGCGGAAGGAATGACGCAAGCTGTGCTAGGGATGACGGAAAACCGCGTCCTCCTATTGCTTCTGACAGCCGTGATTTTGTTGGTGATTGGCGCGTTTATAGACGCCATTTCCGCATTTTATATCTTTGTGCCGATTTTGATGCCGATTTTGCTTGAAGTCGGCGTTGACCCGACTACGATCGGCGTGCTCATGACGGTTGCCTTGGCAATTGGCTTGTTTACGCCGCCAGTAGGGTTGAATTTATTTGTGGCGAGTGGCATTTCCGGTGTACCGACTGAACAGATTGTAAAGGGAATTGGTCCTTTCCTAGTCTCTTCTATCATTGTGTTGCTCATCGTGATGTATGTTCCAGCTGTATCCAATTGGTTGCCTGATTTATTGAATCTCTAAATAAAAAGGAGTGGACAGAAATGTCGAAAATGGTAGGGAAAGTTTCAATCGTAACAGGAGCTGCACGGGGAATTGGCGCCGCTGCTGCGATCGAATTAGCGAAGGAAGGAGCCGATGTTGTTTTAGTCGATGTGCTGTCTTGTGAACAGACGAAGGAAACGATTGCAAACGAAGTCGGTGGGGCAGAAGTTGTTTGTTATGAGGTAGATGTAAAAAATCGCGATGAAGTGGAAGGCCTGATGAAGGCGGTTAATCGTCGATTCGGCCGCATTGACGTTGTCGTCAACAATGCCGGCACTTGTTGCCGTTACGACTTAGAGTCAATGACAGATGAAATGTGGCATCGAGACATAGACACCAATTTGCGTGGGACCTTTTTAATGACACAAACAGCGATCTATCCGTATATGAAACAACAAGGCAATGGCAAGATCATTAACATTAGTTCGATCTCAGGTATTATGGGCGGCCCCTTTGCTTTTAATGAGGGCGAAAAAGCGGAGCGATCTGGACCGGCTTATGCGGCCTCCAAAGGCGGCGTGATTGCGTTTACACGCTGGGTTGCCAAAGAAGTAGGCCGGTTAGGGATTACTTGCAACAGCATTGCCCCAGGACCAGTAGCAACGGAGATCACGAAAGGAATGAACTATCCATTGGCCAATCAAGTGATCCAACGGATGGGTACACCAGAAGATATTGCAGCAGCCGTTGTCTATTTAGCGTCTCCCCAAGCCGACTATGTGACAGGGGAAGTATTAAAAGTATGCGGAGGAAGTGCAATCGGATAAAAAGAGGGAGTGATGAAATGAAGGAGCGTGTGTCCCATCTCTTTAAGGCGTCGGAGAGCCAAACCTATTTCGGTTCGATTTGTGCGGGAGAAGACTTGATGGACAAAATCATTGAGTTATGCGAACAACACGGCATTCGTTCAGGGATGGTCACCTGCATTGGCTCGCTGAAGCAAGCCGGTTTCACGGTTTTTAAAATGAAAAACGGGCGTACAGACGGCTATGCCCCACCTACCGTTATTGCTGAGCCGGTGGAACTAATCCAAGCAACTGGGTTTATTTGTGAAGATGAACATGGAAAACTAGATCTCCATTTGCATGGCATCATTGAAAAACAAGATGAAACGGTATCGGCGGGCCATTTTTTAAGGGGCTACAACAAAGTATGCATTACGGCAGAGTATTGCGTCATTAGTGCTGGCCATGTAACGGGGAAACGCCACTATGATCCGAGTTTAGGTTACAAAGTTATCAACTTTCACCATAGCGGTGTAGGAGGGGATTAAATGGAAACGATTGGGGCGCTCGCCAAAAAAGCTATGCTCCAGCATGTGGATAACGTTGCCGCCAGGGATGAAGGCGGGACGCTTACGTATGGCCAGTTAAAGAAACGCGCCTGCCAGCTCGCCCATGCTTTAATGCAAAGTGGTTTGAACAAAGGGGACCGAGTGGCCACGCTCATGTCCAACCGCAAGGAGCATATTGAAATCGATGCGGCGATCGCATTTGCCGGACTAGTGAAAGTACCAGTCAACTACAGGCTTCACCCAAAAGAAGCGACTTACATTATTGAACATGCAGGAGCGGGCGTCGTCATTGGCGAGAGACAGTTGCTGGCAGGCCTCTCCGCCAACGTTGAACGAATCGACGTGGAGGAGGCATACGAACCGTTTTTGCAAACGCAAAGCGATGATTTTCCTGATGTCGCCGTTGGCGAAGATGACCTTTTTGCGATTATGTATACGTCAGGCACAACTGGGAAACCGAAAGGGGCGATGTTGACACACCGAAACATGATAGCGGGCGCGCTATCGCTCATCCAAGCCTGTGAGATCACGTATGGCGACACCATCGGGCATGTCGCCCCTTTAACGCACGGAACGAATTTTTTGGCGCAAACCGCATGGTTCTACGGGCTCAAGCAAGTCATTTTTAAAAAGTTTGAGCCGAGCGGCTTTATCGATGAATTGGAAAAACAGCAAGTGACGGTGATGTTCATGGTGCCGACACTCGTCAACTTAATGATCCATGACCCGTGCTTTGATCCTAGTAAATTGCGAAGCCTGAAATCGATTAATATGGCCGGCGCGCCAATTGCCGTCCCTAAATTGCAAAAAGCATTAACGGCGCTCGGTCCAAAGCTTGCGGAAACGTATGGCCTCGTTGAAGCGCCAATGGCGATCACGATCATGCCAAAACAGCAGCTCGGGGCAAGGCCGAGCTCTTGCGGAGCGACCGGGCCGTTTGCAGAAGTGAAAATTGTCGCTGCCAACGGCGAAGAGGCGCCCGTTGGCGACATCGGCGAAGTTGCCTGCCGAGGCTCGCTTGTAATGAAAGGCTATTGGCAGAATGAAACCGCAACGGCTGAAGCAATCAAGGATGGCTGGTTTTATACTGGCGACTTAGGCCGGCTTGACGACAAAGGCTACTTGCATCTTATGGATCGTGCCAAGGACGTCATCATTACTGGCGGCCTGAACGTCTATCCCCGGGAAGTCGAAGAAGTGCTCAATCAACATCCAGCTGTGAAAGAAACGTGCGTCTTCGGCGCCCCAGATGAAAAATGGGGAGAACGGATTTGTGCCCATGTCGTATTGCAGGCTGTCGCCGCCCCTGTCACAGAAGAAGCGCTCATTGCCCATTGCACGGAGCATTTGGCCCGCTATAAAAAGCCGAAAGTAATTGAATTTGTGCACGAACTGCCAAAAAACAGCTACGGGAAGATAATGCGGAAAACATTGCGAAACCAATACAAAAAGGCAGGTGTCTGAATATGGCGCACGTGTCCGTAACCGGCACTGGACGAACGGCGTTTGGAAGAAGGAGCGAATCGATTAAAGCGCTGTTGGTAGAAGCGAGCCGCCAGGCATTGACCGCTGCTGGCCGGCCGAAAATCGATGCTGTCTTTGTCGGCAACTTTTTAGGCGGAGCCCTTTCACAGCAAGAAATTCTCGGTGCGATCCTTGCCAATGAGTTAGGCTTAGGGCCTATTCCAGCCATGAAAGTCGAAGGCGCTTGTGCTTCGGGAGGCATTGCTTTTAGGCAAGCGTACCAACTCATCAAAGCTGGCGAATACAACGCCGTCCTTGTCGCAGGGGTGGAAAAAATGACAAACGTTGATACAGAGACCGTCACCAATGCGATTAACGCAGCGATGGACGCCGAATCGAACGAAAGCGCGACGGGGCTAACGTTTCCAGGTTATTTTGGCGCTGTGGCCAACCGCTACATTCACGAAAATGGCGCACAACGAAAACATTTGGCGATGGTCGCCTTAAAAAACCGGATGTACGCCCAAGCCAATCCTATCGCCCAATTTCAAAAGGCTATTTCGTTAGAAGATGTGTTAACGGCAAGGCCAGTTACCGATCCGTTGCGGTTGCTCGACTGTTCACCGATATCCGACGGAGCGGCAGCAGTCATCCTGCAAAAAAGCGAATCAGGCGTCCGCGTGTTGTCATCAGGCCAAGCAAGCGGCACGCCGCTCATGCAAGAAGTCAGCAACTTGCTTAGGATCGAAGCGACACATCGCGCCGCCCAGCAAGCTTATGCACAAGCCGGCCTCGGTCCTGAAGACGTCGACGTAGTCGAGCTTCATGACTGTTTTTCCATCACTGAACTGATTGCGATTGAGGAGCTTGGCTTTGCCGAAAGAGGCAAAGGCTGGGAAGCAGTGGAGCAAGGTCTGACTCAGCATGGCGGCAATGTTCCTGTGAATACAAGCGGAGGGCTGTTATCAAAAGGCCACCCTATTGGCGCCACAGGCATCGCCCAAATCGTGCAAATTGCAGAACAGCTAAATGGCACCGCCTGCAACCAAGTAGATGGAGCGCGCATTGGCCTTGCCCAAAACCTAGGCGGCACTGGCGCGTATTCAGTTGTCCACTTATTCGCTAAGGAAGGGAGCTAAAGAGCAATGAACATGCCAGCAAGCCAATGTCGCCATTGCGGCCGTTTATTCCACAACGGAAAAAGCCACTGTTCTGGTTGTGACCGTGACAGCCTCGATCCCGTTGACTTAAGTGGCAAAGGCAACGTGTACTCGTATACAGAGATTTATGCAGCGCCAAAACGATTCGTACAACAAGCCCCTTATTTGATTGTACTCGTCGAGATGGAACACGGCCTGCGCGTGACAGGCAGGATGTTGAACAGGCCGGTCCAGATAGGCGATCGAGTCGAATTGCACAAAGTAGAAGATCATTGTTACTATTTTGCTGCGCTTTAATCGAGAAAGCGACTGATCGGAGACTTATAATCCATAAAACCCCAGGTGGAACAAAAAATGCCCAACTGGGGTTTTGCTATTAAGAAGCAGTCGCCGGGCTGCTTTCGGCTGTTGCCGTTTTCGCATTGTTTGGCAGTGTAATGAATTTTGTCAAAACAGCGCCAAGCAAATGAAGGCCGGCAATGAGCCAAATTAAGCCTGTTACGCCAATAAAGTCGAAAAACAAACCGACAAGCAAAGGGCCAACAAATACGCACAGGCCAGCGCCTAAATTCAAAATCGCCATCGCCGCGCCCTTGTCTTCTTTTACTAATGAAGGAACTAACGCAGATAATGGTACATAGCCGGCAATACAGGCGCCCCAAAGGATGCCGACAATTTGCATGGCGAGAAAGTTGCCGCCTGTCAACGCTGGTGTATAAAAGAAGACGACTGTGAAGATAGCGCAGCCAACTCCGCCAAACCACATCACTGTATTGCGCCAGCCAAATCGGTCGCCAATCAGGCCGGAAAGAAGGTTGACTGCAATGTTGGAGATGAAAATCGTCCCCCATAAACTAAGCCAAGCGGATGTACTAAGCCCATATTCGACCGCAAAATAAGTTGGAATAAACACTGGAAAGGCGTACTGGCCTGTTTGGTTAATAATGCGGACAAGCCCAGCGATGCCCACTTTCGGCTCGTGTTTAATGATTGTAATGCCTTTTAACAGCTCTCTCCACTTCGATGTTCCGCTTTTTGCTTCTTGGCGAACGATTTTGTCACGGTTAATGACGAGTGCAAACAAGGCTCCAAGCCCAATGAACAAAAGTGCACTCCAAAGTGTGTTGTGATGCCCTAAATGTTCAATCGCCCAAATGGAATAGTAAGCGCCAAGCACGTTTAAACCGCCTGTGAAAACAAACCAAAACCAACCAACAGCAGCGCCAAGTTGGCGTTGCGGCGTCCGGTAAGCGATCCAAACAAGGAATCCGTAGGCAAAGAGAGGGTAGCCGAATCCCCGCATTGCGTACGTGACGAGCATCAACGGGTAATTCAAGTCGCCGATTGCAAAACCAACAAAGCCAACGGTGCCAAGTGTGTATAGCAATACGCCGAGAAACATCGTTTTTTTCGCGCCAAGGACTTCAAATAATGTGCCTGAAAACCAAGACGAAACGGCAATAGTCACGCCATAGGCTGTAAATAAGTAAGCCGATTGCTGGACAGAAAGCCCCTGTTCAACTAAGTAGGGGCTTAACCAACCGATTTCAAGGCCATCGCCAACCATGAAAAGCATGACACCGACATATCCCCACAGCAAATGGGAAGGCAAGCCGACTTTGTTTATTAAATGGGTCATAGCACTTCCTCCTCGATCTTCTTACGCCTGTTGCGGCTTTAAAATAATTTTGAGTGAATTTGAACCATTTTTCATAAGCTCAAACCCTTCAGCAAACCGTTCAAGAGGAAGCTCATGTGTGACAACGCCTTCTGTCGGCAAGTCGCCATTGGCAATGCCTTCAATCACTAGCGGATAACAGTATGGGCCTAAATGCGAGCCAAGGATATCCAGTTCTTTTCGGTCGCTAATAATGCTCCAATCAACTGTGACAGGATCTTTGAAAACGCTAAATTCGACAAAACGGCCAAGTTTGCGGATCATGCTGAGCCCTTGTTCAACGGAAGCAGGGTGGCCAGTTGCTTCAATATACACATCGCAGCCATAGCCGTCTGTCATGTCTTTGACTTTCTCCACGACGTTGTCTTTGGCTGGGTTCAACACTACATCTGCGCCAAATTGTCGGGCAAGTGCTAGCCGCTCATCCTTCAAATCGAGAACGACGAGCGTTTTGGCGCCAGACTTTTTGACGGCGCCAATCATGCCGAGGCCGAGAGTACCTGCTCCAGAAAGAACAACGATATCGCCTAATTCAATCCGGGCCCGCTGGACGGCGTGCATGCTGCACGCATAAGGTTCAATTAGAATCGCTTGTTCGATCGGCAAATCTGCCGGCACTTTGTAGTTGATCGCCTCTTTTGTGAATTTCATATATTCTGCCATCGATCCGTTGACATTGTTTTGGAATCCGTATAAGTCATGTTTTTCACACATCCAGTACTGGCCGCGATTGCAAAACCGGCACTCCCAGCACGGCACAATTTGTTCGGAAATGATCCGGTCACCGATTTCAAAGTCGCCAACCCCGTCGCCTTTAGCGACCACATGGCCGATAAATTCATGGCCTGGAATCATAGGGGCTTTAATATAAGCAGGTTGTGTGTCATCGCCCCAAAAACTTGGCGCCCCGTCGAATGCTTTGATATCGCCAGCACAAATGCCTGTTGCTTCTACCTTTACAATGATTTCTTTGTCGTTTTCAATCACCGGCACGTCGACTTCTTCCAATCGATAATCTTTCGGGCCGTAAGCGACAACCGCTTTCATTTTTTTAGGAATTGAATCGTTCATCGTGTTTTCCTCCTGTATGTGCGTTATCGTTTACCATGTGGTATAGCCGCCATCCACAACGATGATGGAGCCAGTTGTAAAACTAGATGCGTCAGATGCTAAATAAACAGCTATGCCGCTTAATTCATCTGGACGACCAAGGCGTTTCATCGGAACGTGGTCTAGGATGTGTTCGAGCTCCCCGCCAGGCGCGAATAACGGCCCTGTCATTTGCGAGGCCATATAGCCAGGCGCTATCGCATTGACACGTATCCCATATTGCGCCCATTCTGAAGCGAGTGATTTGGTCAGCATACTGACCGCGCCTTTTGAGGCATTGTACGCACTCTGTGCTTCCCGATTGGCAATCATCGCAGACATGGAAGACATGTTCATAATCGAGCCTGACCCATTAGCGACCATATGTTTGCCGACTTGTTTAGATGTCAGGAATAAAGCGTTTATGTTCACATCCATCGTTCGTTTCCAATCGCTGTATGTCATGTCCAATGTATCGATTTTCTTTACAATCCCTGCGTTATTGACGAGCACATCGATTCGTGGGAATGATTCCAATACACGATCAACCATGGCGCCGACTTCTTCCTCTTTGCTGACATCCGCTTGAATTGACCGTGTGTTGACCGAATAAGTAGTTGTAATTTCTTGTGCTGCCTTTGCAGCAGCTTCAGCGTCAATGTCTACAATCGCTATGTCGCAACCGAAGGCCGCTAATGACTTTGCGATTGTAAAACCAAGGCCTTGGGCACCGCCAGTTACCACTGCATGTTTCGTCGATAAATCAAATATGGTAGATACGGTCAAACGACCACCCCTTTCGTAAGCGTTTTCAAATCAGATATTGAAAATCATAACATTGTTTTCGTTTATGTCAATATTTTTGTTGAATACTTTTGTTTTATTTTATTTGTAGTCATATTGTGTTTGCGTATCCATTCGTTGGTTTAATATAGTAAGATACATGATAAGTGAAAAAGAAAAAAGGTAGGGCGTGCCATGAAAAAAATGTTTGTAGCAGAACGAAGAGATTCGATTTTGGATATATTGCGTGAAAGCAAACGAATAACAGTAAAAGAATTGTCGGAGCGCTTAAACGTCTCTGAAGCGACTTTGCGTATGGATCTAAATCAATTAGAGAAACAAGGAAAGCTGGAACGTACCCATGGCGGGGCGATTTTAATCGATGACTTGCCAGCTGTGAGCGAAAAAGAGACAAGCTTTTCCTATCGAAAACAACAAAATACAAAAGAAAAAACATTACTAGCGGAAGAAGCGAGCAAAATGCTATCCGACGGAGACTGCATTTTGCTCGATGCTAGTTCGACCGCACTTGAATTGGCAAAAGTCTTAAATAGCAAAACATTAAAACTGACGGTTGTCACAAGCGGTGTGTATACGGCGCTTGAATTGCGAGACCATCCGACGATCACAGTCATTTTGCTTGGCGGCGTATTGCGGAAAGGTTCCAGCTCGCTAGAGGGATTGCTCGGAGCGTCGATATTAGACGAAATCAATGTCGACTATTTGTTTACTTCGGCCAACGGATTTTCGAAATACGCTGGTTTAACGGATTTTAATGTGTATGAGGTGGAACTGAAAAAACGCATGGTTGAAAAAGTCAATCAAGTCGTTGCCTTAATCGACCATAGCAAAATCGGCAAAACATCAATTGCGACGTTTGCCCAGCTGGATGAAATTTCACTCGTCATTACAAACAAGGAAATCGACGCTGACTTTTCAGCTGTTTTAACCGAAGCTGGCGTAAAAGTAATTAACACAAACAACAATAAATAACAACAAACGAAAATAAATGATTGACAAAAATAATCCTATTTGCAAAAATGGAGCTAAGGAAAGGGTGAAAGGGGTTACATCAAGTGAAAATTGCGATTGGTTCTGACCATAATGCGTTTGAACTGAAAGAAGAATTAAAGACGTACATGATAGATGAGGGCTATGATGTCGTTGATTACGGTTGCCACTCTTGTGAAGCAGTCGACTACCCAGATGTTTCCTTCCGCGTCGGCAACGACATCATGAAAGGCGAGATCGACCGTGGCATCCTGATTTGCGGGACAGGAATTGGCGTCGCGATTGCAGCAGGCAAAGTGCCAGGCATCCGGGCCGCCCTTTGCCATGATACTTATTCAGCTGAACGGGCGCAATTGAGCAACAATGCCCAAATCTTGACGATGGGCGCGAAGGTGATTGGCCCAGAAGCGGCTAAAAAAGTGTTAAACGCTTACTTAGGCGCTTCATTTGCAGGCGGTCCCTCAGCGAGGAAAATCCAACAAATCGCCGAGCAAGAGCAGGCATACCTTGAGCAGGAAAGCAGGTAAGAGAAATGAAAAAACTCGTAAACAATCCCGATGTTGTTGTGGATGAAATGATCGACGGCTATTTGAAAGCGTTTCCGAAGTTAGTGGCGAAAGTCGAGGGAAGCGGGCGCGCCCTTGTCGCCAAACAGTCCCTTCATGGAAACGGAAAAGTTGGCATCGTCATAGGCGGCGGTTCCGGCCATGAGCCAGCGTTTATGGGCTATATCGGCCGTGGCATGGCTGATGGCGTGGCCATTGGAAATATTTTTGCTTCCCCACCGCCACAGCCAATCGTAGAGGCGACCGAAGCAGTCAATCAAGGCAATGGCGTCGTATACATTTACGGCAACTACGCAGGCGACATCATGAATTTCGGCATGGCTTCTGATTTAGCCGATATGGAGCACGACATAAAAGTAGAATCGATTATCGTCCGTGACGATGTCGCTTCTGCGCCAAAAAGGGAAAAAGAAAAGCGAAGAGGAATCGCAGGCGAATTTTTTGTCACTAAAGTGGCAGGCGCCGCTTCTGCCAGGGGAGACGACTTAAGCGAAGTCGTCCGCTTAACGAATAAAGCAAATGAATCGGTGCGCAGCATGGGAGTCGGATTGACGCCGTGTGCATTGCCGCAAACAGGCAAACCGAGTTTTGTCCTTGGTAAAAACGAAATGGAAATCGGGCTTGGCCACCACGGAGAGCCTGGTGTTGAAAAAGGACCGCTGCAACAAGCGGACGATGTGTGCGACCGCCTCATTGACGACATTTTAAACGATGGCGGCCTTAAAGCTGGAGACGATGTCGCCGTGCTTGTCAACGGACTAGGTTCCACGACGCAAATGGAATTGTTTATTATGTTTCGGAGAGTCGAACAGCGCCTGAGCGAAAAACAAATCAACATCCACCGCAGTTATGTCGGCAATTATAGCACATCAATGGAAATGGGCGGCTGCTCGGTTACGCTTATGAAAGTGGACGAAGAACTAAAAGCGCTCATCGATGCGCCAGCCGAATGCCCGCTGTATGCCCAATACGAGTAAGAGGTGACAACAAATGATCCAAGCGACGGATTTAAAGAAAGCGCTTTACTCAATGCGCGACAAAATGGCAGAAGAGCGTGATTATTTATGTGAATTAGACCGCCACCTAGGCGATGGCGACCATGGCGTCACGATGGACATTGGCTGGAAAGCAGTCGCACAAGCGCTAGACGACCTCGATGCCGAAACCGATATTAGCGTCATTTGCAAACAAGTGGCGATGGCATTTTTAAATGCCGTCGGTTCTTCCGTCGGCCCCCTTTATGCGACTGGTTTTTTGCAAGCAGGCAAACCGTTTAAAGGAAAAACCGCTTTAACAAGCGAAGACGTCGCCACCTTTTGGATTGCGTTTGCAGAAGGAATAGAAGCGCGAGGCGGCGCAAAAATAGGCGATAAAACAATGGTCGATACCCTTGCGCCAATGGCCGCCTACCTGCGTGAGCGAGAAGGCGGATTCGACAGCGAAGGAGCGCTTGCCGCCGCCAAAAAAGGGATGGAATCAACCAAAACGCTACAAGCCAACGTTGGCCGCTCAAGCCGTTTAGGAGAACGGTCGATCGGCACGATCGATCCTGGCGCCGCTTCAGCGTTCTTGCTATTTAAAGCCTTTTGCGACTCAGTCCAGCCTCGAGAAAAAGTGTAGGTAGACGAAAATGAGAGATTTTTTATTTTCAATGGCCCACGTAACCGAACAAGCAGCCGTCGCCTCCTTTCCTTGGATCGGCACAGGCAATAAAATCGAAGCAGACCGGGCGAGCACCGAGGCGATGCGGGCAGCGCTAAACCGCATTCCCTTTCGAGGCAGAATCGCGATTGGCGAAGGAGAAATGGATGAAGCACCCATGCTGTACATCGGCGAAATTGTCGGAAACGGCAGCGGACCGCTGTTCGATCTCGCTGTCGACCCCCTCGACGGGACAACGCCTGCCTCAAAAGGGCAAGGCGACTGCATCGCCGTACTAGCCGGAGCACCGCACGGCACATTGCTTCATGCCCCAGACATGTATATGGAAAAGCTGGCGACTGGAACCGAAGCCAAAGGGGCCGTCCATTTAGACGCGCCGATAGAAGCAAACATTCAAGCCGTAGCCCGCGCCAAAAACAAGGCAGTGAAAGACGTCACAGTCATTGTCCAAGACCGGACACGCCATCAAAAACTCGTGCAACGAGCAAGGCACACAGGCGCAAAAGTCAAATTGTTCCACGAAGTAGACGTGACGGCCGCATTAGCAACCGCATTGCCCGACCACGACATCGATTTATTTGTCGGAATCGGCGGCGCACCAGAAGGCGTCGTAGCCGCCGTTGCAATAAAATGCTTAGGCGGCGATTTCCAAGGACGGCTGCTTCCAGACGACCAAGAACAACTTGCTCGCTGCCAGCAAATGGGCCTCGCCAACCCCAATCAATTACTGAACCTTCATGATTTAGTCGCCTCACGACAATGCTTTTTTATCGCCACAGGGGTGACCGACGGCCTGCTCGTCGACGGCGTCAAAAAGAACAGCCAAGGCGAACTCGCCACCCACACCTTTATGGTCGACGGAGTGTCAAATGAAATCCGCGTTGTCCAGACGATCCATCGTCCTGAACAAGTATTGATAAAATAAGGAAAGAAGCTCCACGTGTGTAGCGTGGGGTTTTTTAGTTGGGAGGGGATGGGCGGAAAGGAAGGAAACTAGTTGTTACGCTCAGATAACGCTCAGATATTGATGCTTTTAAGCTACACTAATAGAAAATGCCTAGTGGGGCTCACTATGAAAAATGATGACTTTGACTTGGGCTAACTTATGGTTTTATGTAGAATTCAACCTGAGTCTCCTTGTTAGAAGTCAATGATCTTTGACACTCCACATCCTACAAAGGGCTCTTTTTATTTCACTCCTCTCAGAACCTTCTAACAGGAAGCTCCTTTTAATAGGGAACTTTCGCTGTCGTACTCCATGTAAGTTTGAATTTCCCATCTCGCTTTCCTTCAATCGCCCAAAGCGTGTCGGCGAACCTTTTTGATTTGGCTTTTTATAAGAGTTTGGCTGTTAAACAGCGTCAGCAACTTTCTGAAAAAAGCGCTTGCTGATTGAAAAACATTCGGTTATACTTCCGATATAGGAAAACGTTTTATCATGAATGTAGCAGTTGTATTGCTTGCTCAAGCGTTTTGATAGGACTATTTTCAACTAAAACTGAAAACGTTTTCCTTTTAGTATAAGGAGGATGATGATGTGAAACGACTGTATGGGATTACAACAGCAATGGTCACGCCGTTCACAGAAACTGGAGAAGTAGATGTGCCGGCTGTGCGTGCTCTCACTGATTTCTTGATTGAGAAAGGGGTGCATGGCTTATTTCCTTTAGGAACGACTGGGGAAATGAATAAATTGAGTATTGAGGAACGGAAACAGGTAGCTGAAGCGGTCATTAGTCAAGCGGCTGGAAGGGTCCATGTTTTCATTCAGGTTGGTGCCCAGACAATGGGAAGCACGCTTGAATTGGCAAGGCATGCGCTTGAGGCAGGCGCGGACGGGATTGGCGTTGTTACGCCATTTTTTCTCGGTGCCGATGATCGGGAACTGGAAGAATATTATGTAACAGTGGCAAAACAGTTGCCGGATGATTTTCCGGTGTACTTATATAACATCCCCCAAGCATCAGCGAACGATTTGAAGCCAGAGGTGGCCGAACGCATTGTGAGGCGGACTGAAAATGTGGTGGGGATCAAATACAGCTATCCAGATTTTGTTCGTTTGCAAGAATATAGTTTTGTAAATGGTGGTGACTTTTCTGTATTGACAGGAACGGACCGCTTGTTGACTGCTGCACTAGCTTTAGGGTGCGACGGCACGGTATCCGGGGTTTCTGGCGTATGGCCTGAACCCTTTGTCAGAGCATATGAAGCGTTCTGCATGGGCGATTTAGAAACAGCAAGGACGCACCAATCGGTGGCAACGGCTTATTGTGTAGCGTTAAAAGGAGGAAGCAACATGTCGTATTTTAAGGAAGCGCTTAAAATGCGCGGAATTGATGTAGGCGGCATGAGGCGACCTCAATTGGATTTGACGGCTTCTCAACTGAGCGAGTTAAAAAGCGCATTGAAGAAGGTGGAGTCTAGAAATAGTGATATCAATTAATAGAGATTTAGCAAGTCTGCTCGGACTATTATAACGGCTGTGCATGATTAGGGAGGGTAGATAAAGATGGACAGGCTTACAAACCTTTTTATAAGCATTGTGGCTGCGTTATGTTTAGCGAGTTGTTCAAACCAGAGTCCGGAAGAAGCTGCTGAACGTTATCCTGAAGACCAAGTCAGCCTCATTGTCCCGTTTGCAACAGGAGGGGCTTCGGATGTGGTGTCTCGCGCTGTGGCAATGGCGATGGAGGAAGAGTTAGGTGTCCCTGTTGTTGTCGTCAATAAAACTGGCGGGGTAGGGGCTATTGGCGTGTACGATGTCATGATGGCTAATGCAGATGGCTACCGAATCGGTTATGTGCCAGTAGAGTTAGTGATGTATGACGGATTGCAAATCGCCAGCATTTCGCCATATGAATTTGCCTATATCAGTAGGCTAATGGAAATTCCGGCAGCGATCACCGTTTCTGCCGATGCTCCGTATAATACGCTCGATGAATTTATCACTTATGCGAAAGAACATCCAGGCGAATTGCAGATCGGTAATTCCGGGACAGGATCGATTTGGCATATAGCGGCAGGCGCACTTGCCCAAGAGGCCGGGGTTGAGTTCAATTATGTCCCTTTTGAAGGGGCAGCTCCGGCTGTTGGCTCATTGCTTGGCGGTCATATTGACGCGGTGTCCGTCAGCCCTTCAGAAGTAAAAACGGGGCTCGATAGCGGCGACTTAAAATTGTTAGGAGTCATGGGGAACGAGCGAGATCCAGTGGTTCCCGATGTGCCGACGATGAAGGAACAAGGCTATGATGTCGTTTTAGGCGGCTGGGGCGGGTTTGTCGCTCCTAAAGATACACCGGAAGAAATCATTGCCGCGTTAGATGCCGCGATCGAAAAAAGCATGGAGACGGAAACCTTCCAGACATTGGCAGAATCAAGGGGGTTGACGCCAGCTTATTTGCCTGGCCAGGCGTTTGAAGCGTTTGCGGTGGAGCAATACGAATTCTTTAACGAATTGATCCCTAGCATTGAAATGGAGTAGGAGGGATAAGATTGAAAACAGCGAATTTGCTACTCAACGGTACAATTACGGTTGCATGTCTCATCTTTTTTTATCAAACGTTTCATTTTCCAATGCTTTTTGGCATTGAAGATTCCGGGCCTGCCCTTTTTCCAAGAATCGCTTTAGCCGCCCTTCTTTTGTTTGTCATAATTGATAGCGCTGTCATAATAAGGAAACGAGATGGCGAGTTCTTTTTCACAAAAGAAGAAAGAGGAAACCTTTGGAGATTAGCGCTTTTAATTGGTTTGTTGGTTTTCTTTGTTTTCTTTTTAGGAAAGCTCCCGTTCTTGATCTTGTCGCTTGTAACGATGTTTTTGATTGGTTTGGTGTTTCAGTTAAAGTGGGGGCCGGCTTTGCTGACAGCGGTTGTTTTGACGTTCTTTATCCAATTTGTCTTTATTAAAGGGCTCAACATTATCCTGTAGGAGGTGCTTATAAATGGATACAGTCATGTTGGTTTTGCAGCCAGGGGTTCTTTTTTTTATGCTACTTGGAACGTTTCTTGGCCTGTTTATTGGCGCTTTACCTGGCTTAACCGCAACAATGGGGGTAGCGGTGCTAACGCCGCTAACATTTTGGCTCGCTCCACAGGAAGGATTGGCTATGCTTATTGCGATTTATTGTACGGCGATCTTTGCCTCTGGTATTCCGGCTATTCTTGTAAACACGCCGGGAACCCCTGCTTCCGTGACAACAACGTTTGATGGCTATCCACTTACGCAACAAGGGAAGCAAGGAGTGGCGCTTGGAATTAACGCCCTTTATTCAGGGCTTGGTGGGCTGGTGAGCACGGCGTTTTTAATCTTTGCGGCTTTCCCGATTTCAAAGGTGGCACTTCTATTTGGCCCCGCTGAATATTTTGCTTTAGCAGTATTTGGGCTGACGATTATGGTTAGCGTCTCTTCCGGCTCCATTATTAAAGGGTTGATTTCTGGTGGCATCGGCTTGTTTATTGTTACAATCGGGCTCGACCCGATCCGGAACATTCCCCGGTTTACCTACGATTATCCGCCTTTGCTTGAAGGGTTGTCATTCATTCCGATTATGATTGGTTTGTTCGGGCTTGCTGAAGTGTTTAGCCAAATGCTTTCCAAGCAAACAACGAAGACTGGAACCACTGAGAAAGTGGGGCGGATTCTTCCGAATAAAGCGGAACGAAAAGAAGTCCGGAAACCGTTTTGGATGTCTTCGATCCTGTCGACGTTTATTGGGGTCATCCCTGGAGCCGGCGGTGATATTGCTTCGATTATTTCCTGGAACCAAGCCAAGAATATGGCGAAAGGAGAGAAAAAAGCCGAGTATGGAAAAGGCTCCCTTGGCGGACTAACTGCCTCTTGCACGTCGAACAGCGCAGTCATTGGAGGCGCGTTTACAACAATGATGACGTTGGGCCTGCCTGGGGATGCTGTTACAGCTATTTTAATCGGTTCATTGATGATGTACGGGCTTGATCCAGGACCGGCGCTGTTTACTGAAAATATAGAAATGGTCCATCTGATCTTTGCGCTCTTGATTATCTCCAATCTGCTTGTAATTGTGGTTGGGTTACTTGGTTCCAATCTATTTACAAGAATCATTCAAATACGCCAAGAATTTATTCACTTAGCAGTTGTGCTGTTTTGTATCGTAGGAGCTTACGCGTTGAATAACTCTTATTTTGACGTTTGGGTGATGGTCATTGCTGGCTTTTTTGGATTGCTCTTCAAAAAATTACGTATCCCTCTTGGTCCGCTCATTTTAGCCCTTATTCTCGGACCATTGGCTGAAGCGAATTTCCGGCGCGCAATTATGATTAGCGGAGGAAGTATGGATATCTTTTTCACTAGTCCTATCGCCATAGCCTTATTTGTCATAGCTGGACTTTCAGTTTTAATTCCTATGTTTAGACGAAACCCTAAAAATAACGCCCCTTCCGCTTAAGGAAAGGGCGTTTGGTGTGTCAGGTGCCTAGGCGATGCACTACTTGCTTTTTTGTAGGCATGCCGGATTGTGCTCCTGCTTTTTCAACGGAAAGCGAGGCAGCGGCGTTGGCGAAGGACACTGCTTCAGCTAATGGATGTTCGGATGCCAAAGCGGCAGCAAAGGCACCGTTAAATGTGTCTCCAGCGCCAGTCGTATCGACAGCTTTTGCTAAAAATCCATTGACGCGGACAAGACGGTTGCCATCATGGTAGGTGGCGCCTTTTTTTCCTTCTGTCACAATCAGCTTATTGGGATAGTTCCGAACCGCTTGTTCAACTGGTTGTTTAAAGATGGTTTGGCACTCTGTTTCATTTGGCGTTATAAAGTCGACTAGATCAAGCATGGACGGCGATAACTGTTGGGCGGGGGCAGGGTTTAGAATTGTGGTGCATTGTTCTTCCTTGCCAAGTTTTGCGATCTCTTCAATAAAAGGCAGCGGTACTTCAAGTTGAAGAAGCAGGACTTTTGATTGCCGCAACAGTTCCCGGTACAGCCCTGCCTCCTCGCGCTTCCAGCTAAAATTAGCGCCAGGAGCGACCACAATAGAATTGTCATTATTTGTGACAGTAATCATTGCCACGCCGGTATGTGCCGCGTTGTCCACGTCTATGTAGCCTGTTTCCACTTGTTCGTTTCTCAAGTTCTCAGTCGCAAGCTTTCCATACGGATCATTGCCAACCCGGCCTACCATTGTTACCGCAGCACCTAGCCTGGCAGCAGCAACGGCTTGATTGGCTCCTTTCCCTCCTGGATTGGTTCGAAACTTGTCGCCGAGCACGGTTTCCCCAGGCACAGGCATATTACTTGTGTAAACGACAAGGTCGATGTTGATGCTTCCAACAATGGCGATCAATGCAAACGCCTCCTTTCCCGAATACCTCTATTTTACAATAAAACGTTTTCCTAAAGTAAGTCCTAATATCATAACTCGTATAAAAGTATCTTGCCTTTTGTGCCAACTGATAAAGGGTAAAATATGATAAAATAGATACACCAAATGAGGGAATACGTAAGGATTTTGTAAAACGTTTTGTGAGAGGGTCGATTGATGTGAAAGTGACGATTAAAGAAGTGGCACGTCATGCTGGCGTATCCATTGCGACTGTATCGAAAGTCATTAATAACAGGGATTATGTCAGCGAGAAAACACGCGAAAAAGTCAAAAGAGCGATAGCGGAACTGCAATACGAAGTTAATGCAAATGCCCAAAGCTTGAAGGCAGTGCGTTCCAGAAAGGTAGCGGTGCTCGTCTCGGATATTTCCAATACGTATTTAATGTCGATTGCCAAGGCGGTAGAAGAAATGATCCGCTCCATCGGCTACCATATGATCTTGATGAGCCATAACGATGCGCCAGATATAGAGTATGAGCTTTTGCAGATTGTGCAACAGCAACAAGTTGATGCAATGGTGTTAATCCCTACAGGAGAAAACAGTAGCACGATTAAACGGATGGTGACCCTTGGCGTACACGTCATCGCCGTTGATCGAAAAGTGAACGATTTGCAGACAGACTACATTGCCGATGACAATTTTTACGGTTCATATGAATCGGTTCGTTATTTGCAGTCGCTCAGGCATCAGCGCATTGCTGTGCTCTATGGCCACCGCCGAAATTCCATTGGCGAAGAACGGTATCAAGGCGCACTGGCAGCTTTAAAAGAAGGAAACACATACGACCCGACTCTGTTTCGTGGAGCGAATTTTAAAGAAGAAGAAGCCTATCGCCTCACCACTGAGTTGCTATCACTCCCGGAACCTCCAACAGCAATTTATAGTGCTAACAATACAATGACCCTTGGCGTTTTACAGGCCATAAAAGAACGGGGATTGGAAATGCCCAATGACATTTCTGTGATTGCCTTTGGAGATGAAACGCAATGGAAACTTTTTAGACCAAAGCTAACACTCATGGTCCAACAAGCTCAGCAAATTGGCCTTGAAGCAGCGATTATGCTAAAAAACCGTTTAACGATAGAAAAGCCTTACCCAGTGCAAGAGCGGATTATTAAGCCGGTTTTGCAACAAAATGAGACGTGCAACGTGCTTAGAGGACATTAACGGGGATTGGGGTGGGGCTAAGAACGAAAAAACGTTTTGATATCACCGTTATCGACGGACACGAAAGACAGCTTCTCCAAGTTCACGGCGTTATTCCTCCATTTATTAGGAGGATCTCGCTGTCGCACTCTTTGTGAGTAACGGCTACTTCCAGACGACCAACAATTTGCCCGCTGCCAGCAAAGGAACCTCGACAACCCCAATATTACTGAATCTTCATGATTTAGTCGCCTCACAACAATGCTTTTTATCGCTACAGGGATCACCGACGGCCTGCTCGTCGACGGAGTGGCAAACGAAATCCGTGTTGTGTAGACGATCCATCGTCCTGAACAGGTATTGATGAAATATGGGGAGAAGCTCCACGTGTGTAGCGTTGGGTTTTTTAGTTATGAGTTACGTGCTAGCTGCTGGATAGGGCGCTGAATGACGAATAAAAGACAAACCAAAAAAGAAGCTGAATCAAATGGTTTTCCCCTCTAAGCACCAGTAAAATCCATAGGTCTAACCTCACAAGTCTTATATCAGTGTCATTATTTTCATATTTATGCTAAAAATGATAAAAAAGCGGTAGTGAGGCCTAAGGAGTCGAGCAGAATGAACAAAAGCAAGACATTGCTGGCAGTTGTCATTGCCATGATGTTAGGAGGTTGTGGCCAAATGGGTAGCTCACCAGAAGAAGAGCCAGAAAAAACACCAGCAGAAATGGACCCGGCAGACTTGCCGCAAATTGATGCGTTTCAAAATGAGTATTCCCGAGAAATGATGGTGTCGACAGAGCCAGTAGCTGATGGGTATTATTTAATGCGCTCAAAAATCGGTGCCTTTACGATTTGGTTTCCAGAAGAGGCCGTGTTTATGTACAATGCGTCTGGCGTTGACGGGGATCATTATGAAAAAATCAGTTTTGCTTATGAAAATGAAGAGGAAAATCGAGGATATGTAGTCGGGTTTCAATATAACTATGGAGGAAATGCCAAAAAACCAGAACGGCTTTTGGATAACTTAAGGGGACGCTGGGATTATGAGGAAGAGTGGAAAGAAGTTGAGGATGAACACGGTCTTACATACTATGGGTATACAATAGAAGATTTTAAAGGCTATCAAAATTATGTTTTTATGGGGTACAAAGTGTTATCCCAGGAAGCGCCTCAAGCAATGGAGTTTCTTTATGTCGTTTCATGTTTAGATAAAGAAGCAGAAAGTTGCGAAATAGATTTTTCAAAAGAAGAAGCGTATGTGCTTCAGTGGGTAAAGTCGATTCAGTTTTCAGGGACTCGTGTCGATGAAGGCGAGACGGATGGCGAATGACGAACTCTTAAAAAGACAAACCGATAAGAAAGCAGAATAGCTTCTTCTCTCTCCAATCGCTTTCCAGTAACACCCGTAGGTATAACCTCACAAGTCTTATGCCAGTGTCATTATTTTCATATTTATGTTAAGAATGATAAAAAAGCGGTAGTGAGGCCTAAGGAGTCGAGCAGAATGGACAAAAGCAAGACATTGCTGGCAGTTGTCATTGCCATGATGTTAGGAGGTTGTGGCCAAATGGGTAGCTCACCAGAAGAAGAAACAGAAAAAACGCCAGCGGAAATGGACCCGGCAGACTTGCCGCAAATTGATGCGTTTCAAAATGAGTATTCCCGAGAAATGATGGTATCGACAGAACCAGTGGCGGACGGGTATTATTTAATGCGCTCGAAAATCGGCGTTTATACGATTTGGTTTCCAGAAGACGCCGTGTTTATGGACAATGCATCTGGAATTGATGGAGACCATTATGAAAAAATTAGTTTTGCTTATGAAAGTAAAGAAGAAAATTGGGGATATATAGCTGATTTTGAGTATTTCTATAGCGGTAGCGCGAATCGGCCAGAAAACAAATTAGAACGTTTGCGAAGAAGGTGGGATTTTGAGGGAGAATGGAAAGAACTCAAAGACGGTAAGACCACTCTATATTACGGGGTAAAGGAAAACGAAACCGAATACGGATTAGAAGTAGTGATTATTGGTTTTAAAGTATATGAAAGCGGGGTACCTCAGGCAACCGAATTTTCCTATATTGCCTCTTGTGTGGATAATAATCTAGATACTTGTCAAGTTCATCTAGACGAAGAAGAGGCTTTTGTACGTACGTGGGTGGAATCAATTGAATACACTCAAAGGGAGGAACACGATGGTTAACCAAGAGTTATTAAAAAAAGATGAGTTGTGGCTTCGTATTACCGAGTTGGAATATAAAATGAAACATGGTATGTCTAAAGAAGCATTTGAAAAAGAAGTGCGGCGAATTTACATTGAAGAAATGGGAGAAGAGCTTCCAGCAGACATGAAAATTTATACTTCAAGCGAAAGTAGCGAATTAAAATCAGATTATGATGGTACAGTACTTTATTTCGAAAACGAGGAAAAGAACATTAGCCAACTCTATGTTATTTCGCAAGGTTCTAATGACTCTGGTGATTGGTTATACAATGCGATTGGCTTGTTTCAAGGGAAAGATGCTTCACAGGCCGAGGATGCACTTAATTTGCTGGATGAGGCTGAAGTACAATTTGGTCTAAAAGGTAAGCAACCAGTTAAAATCGCATTAGGTCATTCGTTAGCGAATAATAATAACTTGACTGCCCAAGTTCTTGAACAGGAATTTAACCAAATATATGGAGTAAATGGTGCACAAATTAATGTGTATCAACTTTATACTGCAGATACCGATTTCAGACAAAAAGTTAATCAAAACTTCAATCTACTTAGAACAGACAAAAACGCAATCTACACCCTCCCTCCTGATAAACTAGAACAGTTCGCCGTCGAGTACATAGAAGAAAAAATCGACACTAGTTCTATCCATCAGCTCCGTTCGAGCAATGACCCCCTTTATGCGTTGATGGAAAATACGAGAGGGTTTGTGACTGTTCCAGTAGAAGCGAAAGAGGGGATTGTAACGAACAAAAATTATGCAGGACTGTCGCCGCTTCTTGCCAATCTGCCAGATGAGGAAATCGCCAAGTGGCAAGCGATTTTTATGCCAGCCGCTGATGCGTATATGGATAATGGAGTGGATGGTGCCCTCGACGTGTTGGAAGAAATGACGGGTCTCAAGCGGACGGTGTTTGATGATGTGAGCGAGTTGCAGGCTGATCTTCAACAATTGCTGGAAGCGGACACGATTGATTTGTCAGAGTATCCTGTCTTTATGCGGGGAGAGATGGCCCGTTCCCATGCACTAGGGCAAGTAGGGGCGAAAATTCCACAGGCCTTTGATTTGTTAAGCAAGGGACTAACAGAGTTTTACCATATTAAGCAATTCCAGCGGAACGTAGGACCGATCATGGAGACGGTTCAAGGCTTAAACGATTCGGCTGAAGAGGTGTTCGGGTATTTGGTTGAGGCAGGCTATATTGATGAGGCTTCGAAAGACATCATTGTTAAGGAATTGAATGGGTTGACGGAATCGCTGGAAGTCCTTCATGATTATAAGCATCTTGAAGACGTATATAAAGAATCACCGTATTTAATTCGGGATGGAGGAAGTGGACTGTTAGGAAGTGACGTGGCTTTTTTGCTGCTGTTAATCGAACATGGTGAAAAGTTGTATGGCCATTGGCAGGCTTTAGAAAAGGAATTGCAAGAAGTTATGGATGAAATCGGCCATAGCCACAGCATCCATGAATTGTTGAACGCGCTGAATGCAGAAAACGGTGTTTCGTACTACAACAACCAAATGATAGTGAGCACACAACACGGAGGCGAGGAAATCCGTGTTAATTTAAGTGCCACTGTCGAAGCGTATTACAACGGCCTATCCATTGTTGAGCAGCAACAGGAAAAAGTGCAAGCGTTTGTGCGCCTGTATGAGCATGAGGTCGTAGAGGATGTCGAAAACCGAAAAAAGGCGCTTGTCCAAGCGTTTGATGATATGGAAAGCAACCCTAAGGCCTATCAGCACTTGTTAAATAAAAGCCATGCGCCAGCAGGCAGCCGTATAGAGCGAATTGTCGTCCATGACCAAATTGGCGGAATCACATTGCCTGAAGGGCCGGTGTGGGAAGCGGCTTTGGTGGAACAATTGGAAAAGCAGCGCACCTTCCTTGAAAAGATGCGTGAAGGGATCGAAGATATTTTTGATGAAGAACATAACGTTGCCGCGATTTTTACACTTTCGGGGTAATAGGAGGATTGATGTCCTTCAGGGAACAAAAATTGATAAAAAACTATTTCATTTTTCATCACACGCTTAGTAGAGCTAGCGTGTTTTTTTGTGTGCTAAACATGTTTAATCCTTCTTCAGATTAAAAGAATGGCGAAACCTGACATTCCTTGTCAGGAGAGTTTGTATCATGATTAGAAAAAACATTTGAAAGCGAGGGTAAGAAATGAGTCGAGCAAAAATGAGGGAAAAAGCAAAGCAAATAAAAGACAGGGAGAAAGAACACAAAAATGCGATCCAAGCCCAGTTGCGTACGAAAATGCAACAGGTTAAGCAACCATCTATATCACAGAATCCACCAACAATATCCATCAGCGAACAGCTGCAGATAGAAAGGAAAAAACGGAAGCGTCTATCAAAGCAGTTACTTCATATGGAAAAGAAGATTGAGCAAACAACGGCTATACTCACAAAAAAAGAAGCACAGACGGGGATTTGATTAGATTGACTGTCTTAGCGACTAACGTTTTATATGAACTTATTGGACTATAAAGGAAGATATTAGTTTGGGGCAGATTGATGAAATCTGGGCTTTAGTAAAAATTATTGCAATTCTCCTCAAAATAGCGTTAAGCCATGAGGCGGTTTCTTTCTTATAATGAAGGCAAATCGTCAGAGAGGAGATAATAGATGCGTATACAGACAGAAGAGTTATTGGCTTCCTCGAAATCAGCTAGGTTGAGAAAGAAGCAAAAATCGTCGCTTGAGAAAAATGAACATATAGCGGGCTGGCTTTTTGTTGCGCCGATGTTGATCGGCGTCTTTATGTTCGTGTTGCTGCCGATTGCGGCAACATTTGTATTAAGTATGACGGATTGGAAATTTGTGCAGAGCATGGATCAGCTTAAGTGGGTTGGTTTCGGGAATTTTACTGAATTGATGAGTGACCGTGTTTTTTTAAAGTCACTGTTAAACAATGGGATTTTTTTATTGACAGTCCCTATTTGTATGGCGATCTCGCTTTTGTTAGCTGTAGTTATCAATAAAAGCGTTTACATGAAAGGCTACTTTAAAGTTGCTTTTTTCATGCCCTACATTTCAAGCGTTGTCGCTATTGCTGTGGTCTGGCAAGTGTTGTTTCATCCTTCCGCTGGTCCGATTAATCAGACATTAATGGCTTTAGGGATAGATAACCCGCCAAAGTGGATTGCTGATCCCAATTTTTCCTTGATTTCAGTCATGCTGATTCAAATATGGATTTCTGTTGGGTTTAATTTGATCGTTTATATTGCTGGACTACAAGCGATTCCGAAACAATTGTATGAGGCGGCGGAAATGGATGGAGCCAATGGATGGGATAAATTTCGCAAAATTACGTTTCCGATGGTGTCTCCGACTTCTTTTTTCTTATTGATCACCGGCATTATTGCCAGCTTTAAAGTGTTTGACCTGATCGCGGTGCTAACAAAGGGCGGGCCGATGCATTCCTCCAGTGTACTGGTTTGGCACTTGTATGATACGGCTTTTGTCAATTTAGACATCGGCTATTCATCTGCGATGGCGATGGTCCTATTCGTAATTGTTTTTCTCATTACGATTATCCAATGGGTCGGCCAAAAGAAGTGGGTTAACTACTGAGAAAAAAGGAGAGACGGTTTTGAAACAAATCAATGTACGAAAACTCATTACCACAGTTATTGTTTTCTTGACAAGCCTTTTGTTTTTATTGCCATTCGCTTGGATGCTGTCTACGTCATTTAAAATTGAAGCCGATGTGTTCACTTATCCGATCCAATGGATTCCTGAAAGGTGGAACGGTTTTAACAATTATATGGAAGTATGGTTTGGCGATTATCCTTTCTACCTTTATTATTGGAATTCTTTAAAAGTAGCCGTGTTAACAACTGTCTTATCTTGTACAGTTTCTGCGCTTGCGGCTTACGGGTTTTCAAAAGTGCGGTTCCCAGCAGGCAAATGGTTGTTTTTAATTGTCCTTGCGACATATATGGTTCCGCAGCAGGCGAGTTTAGTGCCCCAGTTTATTTTGTATCGCCAAATTGGCTTGTTCGATAGCCATCTTGGGCTTATTTTGCTAGGGAGTTTCAGTGTTCTAGGAACATTTATGCTGCGGCAATTTTTTATGGGCATTCACGATGAATACATTGAAGCGGCTAAAATTGACGGCGCAGGCCAATGGAAGATCTTTTGGCGGATTGCGCTGCCGATTGTTAAGCCAGCGATTGCCACATATGCGATTTTGCGTTTCATTTGGACATGGAATGATTACCAAAATCCGCTGATTTTTTTACGGACCGATGCTTTATATACGATTCAGTTGGCTATGCAAAAGTTTACAACCATTAATGGCGAGTTTTATTCACTGATTATGGCGGCTGCTGTTTCTGCGATCTTGCCATTGCTACTTATTTTCATCTTCGGGCAAAAGCAAGTAATTGACGGTATTGCGCTTGGTGGGGTCAAAGGGTAAAGGCAAGAATAGATGTCAAATTATTGCTAATATCGGTAAAATTATTTTCGTCTCATGAGAAAAACGCTTTGCTATAATTTTGTTTGAAAGGGTTTTCATGAGGCGTTCAAAGGGGGAGTAAGGATGAAGAGAAAACGAGTGTCCGCTTTTTTTGCTTTTGCCATCTTTATGTCTGGATTGGCAGGTTGTTCTGCTGACAGTACATCTGGAACGAATGAGAAGGACGGCAATCATTCAGATGATACAGTGACGATTAAATTCCACACCCATGGAAACGAGGCAAGCTATAATTGGGCGCACACGATTGCCGCTTTTGAAGAGGAGCATCCATCGATCAAGGTCGATTTGGTCATTTTAAGTGAAAAGGGCGATACGCAAGAAGCAACCCAAAAGCTAGATTTAGCTGCAGCTTCTGGTGAACAGATGGATGTATTAATGTTTAGTGACCCAGCCAGTTATGCTCAACGGGTTCATTTAGGCATGGTTGCCCCGATCGATGAGTTTATTGAAGAAGAAGGTTACACGATGGCAGAAGAATATAAAGTGGATACGCAAATGAACGGCCACTATTATGCTTTGCCTGGCAAATTCAATCCTTGGTATGTGCTTGTTAATAAGGACCATTTCGATGAGGCAGGACTGGAAGTGCCGACCGACTGGACATGGGATGAATTTATCGAGTATGCAGAAGCCCTGACTACTGATGATCATTACGGTGTTTACTTCCACGGGCCCCAAGGTGATGGATGGATGGAATACTTGAAATTGGCACTTGCAAGTGAAGAAGGGGACACAGAATTCATCAAAGCGGATGGCACATCGAATCTTGACCACCCACTCTTTAAAAAGACGTTGGAAATGCGCGTGAAAATGGAAAAAGAAGATCAGTCATCTGTACCGTATACAGACATTATTTCGCAGAAACTCCATTATCGCAACCAATTCTTTGGCCAAGAGGCAAGCATGATTCCAATTGGAAGCTGGATGAATACAGAACTAGGTGGAACCGACCAGTTTCCGCTGGATTTCAACGTTGGGGTAGCGCCCTATCCAAAAAATGATTTAAGCAGTGAAGGCTATACGCCAGTGACTACTGATTACATGGCAGTAGCAGCAAATTCTGACCATAAAAAAGAAGCATACACGTTCATTCGTTGGTATACAACGGAAGGGCAAATGGTGCAAGGGAAAAATGTGCCATCTTGGAACGAAGTAACCGTAGATGACCTTGGTACGATCATTGATGGCATTTTAGCTGAAACCGTTTCGCCGGAAAAAGTCGATCGAGATGCACTCGTACATGTTTTACAACATGCCCAGTCCCCTAAAATGGTCGCTCCTGTCTCTTACCAAGCGGAACTTTATAAAGTGATCGGCGAGGAATACGAGAAGCTGATCTTAGATGACCAGGGAATTGAGAAGACGCTAGAGAATATGCAGACACGCACACAAGAAATCATTGATCATAATCAATAATCGTTTGCTAAAATAACGAATTAGGGGCGCAATCCGTTTCCGTCCCCTTCTTATTCATTTCTAATGAGGAGGTTGGTTATGTGGATTCGGATAAAACAAACGCTGACGCCCCGTTCGTTTCGTTTTAAAGTAGTTGCGGTTACCGTCCTATGCATTATGGTGCCAGCCGTGATCACTTTGTATGTGTATAGCTATTTAACAAAGGATGCAATGAAGGAACAAGCAATGGTGAATGCCGAGCGCGAGCTAAGCATTGCAGGGGCATATGTCTCAAAGCTGCTTGATGATATGTTATATGCCGTCAATTTTGTTCAATTGGACTCTGAAATGAACACAATATTAAAAAAGAATGCCAATCACGATACACAGCAACAGCATGTGGGGTATGAAGACTATTTGGAAGACCAAAAGGTCACAAAAACGATTGAAAATATGACGTTGCTCGGTGAAAAATCATATGTCACGATTCTTCTTAAAAATGGAAAGCACTATACAAATTACCCTGTTGCAGATTATAATCCTGAGCAACTGTTTCACGAAGCTTGGTTTAAAGAGCTAGATGAAGTGTATGGCTATGAAACGATTTGGATTGGCAGCCAGCCGACTGTGTTTGCATCAGAGCAGGATAAAAACCGCTACCAGCTATCAGTTGCACGAACGTTAAGAGACGCCAATTTGCAAATTTATGGGTACGTGATCGTCACGATGATGGAAACAGAAATCAAACAGGCATTTGCGGGTGCAGGTGGCAGTGGCGAAATGCTGCTCGTGGATGGTTCAAACCGAATATTATCGCATCGAGATTCAGAGCAAATTGGAGCTACGTTTTCTCCTATGGCGCAAGTACAGAACGCCAGTGGCGCCAATGTAATTGAACTGGAAAATGAAACGTACATTTATGCTGATTATCCACTCTCGTATACTGGCTGGAAGTTAGTTTCAGTCAATCCGTACAAACAAGCAATTAGTAAAATGAATCGTTTATTTGATACAGTGTTTTTTGCCCAACTCATCTCATTTGTTGTCTTTTTTCTATTATTGACATCCGTGTTGAAAACGGTTACAAGTCCACTGGTGCACCTTGGCCATATCGCGACAAAGGTACAAAGCGGGAAATTAAACGTCCGTGCTGACATTCAAAGCCAGGATGAAATTGGGAGGCTCTCCCATTCATTTAACCAGATGCTTGACCATATCAATGAAATGATTAACGAAATTACGGAAACACAAGCAAGAAAACGACAAGCAGAATTAGCGATGCTTCAAGCGCAAATCAACCCCCATTTCTTGTTTAATGTGTTGAATTCAATTCGAATGAAAGTGATGAGAAAAGGCGATGACGAAAGTGCAGAAATGATAAGTTCCCTTTCAAAGTTATTGCGGATGACGATAGACAAAGACAAGGGAATGATTCCATTGCAAGAGGAAGTTGAGATTGTCAATGATTTTGTTAAATTGATGAACATGAGGCAGAGAGAAAAAGTACGGCTGTTAATCGACGTCTCTGCCAAAGCGAACGCCGAAATGATTCCTCGTTTTATTTTACAGCCCATTATTGAAAATTCAATGATCCATGGCTTAAATCAATGTGCTGGGACGATTTCTTTAAAGGCGTACAGCAATGAGCAATGCTTTTTCATTATCATCAAGGATAATGGTCAAGGAATGAACGAGGAGACGTTAAAGCAAGTCCGAAAAAGTTTGACGTTCCAAGCAGAGGCAAGTATGGCCATCCATATAAACGGCTTTTCCAATCTTGGCATTTCTAATGTTTATGAACGGATGCGAATGACGTTTGGCGAAACATTCAACATGGACATTGAAAGTGTTGAAGGGCTGGGGACAAAAGTGGTCATGTGCGTATCTAGAGGAGGGAAAAAGTCAAATGTATAAAGTGATGTTGGTTGAAGACGATTACCCTGTACTAGAGTTGTTATCAGAGGCGACTGACTGGAAAAAACTCGGGCTAACTTTGCAAAGTACCCATGAAAATGGGGTTAGTGCTCTCCAGTATGCTTTACAAAAAGAGATGCCAGATATTTTAATCACCGATATTGGAATGCCGAAAATGAATGGCATTGAATTGATTAAACAAATGAAAGAAAAAAATCCTGCTATTCAAGTGAGCGTTTTATCATGCCACAGTGACTATGAATTTACGAGACAGGCGCTCCTATTGCAAGTCCAAGATTACTTGTTGAAAGATACCTTAAGGCCAGAAGATTTTGCCGCTGTTTTAAGCGAGTTAAAAAGGAACATTGAACAAGAACAGAAAAAGGCCAAAAAAGAAACAAAGCTTCGCCAAATCGCTGCGCAGAATCAGGAAGTACTAAAACGGGATTTTTTAAGACGTACGGTTTATCAGTCTACATGCAAAGATGAATGGTATGACGAAGCTTCCTCTTTCGGGCTAGATTTAAGGCTAAGCACATACATCCCAGTTTTTTGCTTTGTGCAAAATTATCATGTTGCTAAGACGTCTTTTTGTTCCGATGACCAGTTTGCTGTTTCTGTATCTCGTCTAATTGGGGAAACACTGGATGCTAAAGTGGTCCATATGCCGTTTTCAGTGAAGGAATCTTTTCTGCTCTTTCCTTTCCACTCAAACGTAAAAACGGACTGTTATGGCATCGCCATGGAGTGTATCAGCCATATTCAGGCCGTTATTCATTCAAATTTCGGCGTATCACTTGGGTTTATATTCGGTGAGCCCCTTAACAACCAAGATTCTTTTAAGTCGGAGATCAAACGTTTATTAAACAGTAAAGACCAGCGTTTTTATATGAAACGCGGATCGATTGAAAAAAGAAAGCAAGAAGCGAGCGGGACAGAAGATGTTTTCACTTGGTACGACAATGCGATCGTTGAAATCAGGCAATTAATAATTGAAGGAAATCACCAGCAAATCAATACGACAGTAGGCAAATGGGTCGAATTACTCGCGCGCAACAGATATCCGTGCGAAATGGTAAAGGAATGGGTGCTAAAGCTTATCGTCGATTTAAAAATAAAATTACAAACGTTGCCATTTTATTATGTAAAAGATACGGCTGAGGGGCTTCACGAAGAACTTTTGGCAATTGATTCTCTCGCTGAGTTACAGGTTTGGCTTACCCATTATTTTCGTTTCCTCCTTTCAGCGGTGGCTGAAGGCACTTCACAACCAAAAAGGAAAGAAGTGTTGGAAGCATTGAAATATGTGTATACCCATTTAGAAAAGAAAATCATGCTTGAAGAAGTTGCCAATCATTTGTTTTTAAATCCAAGCTATTTTAGCCGTTTGTTTAAAAAGGAAGTTGGCGAAACATTCGTTGAACATGTTACGAAAGCAAAAATAAATCGAGCAAAGGAATTGCTTGAGCAAACAGCCGAGCCAGTCGGAAAAATTTGTGAGCGCTTAGGCTACGACAATCAAAGTTACTTTATTAAAGTGTTTAAAAACCATGAAGGTGTGACTCCGATTGAATATCGGGGCGCAAGAGCATAACCTTAATTTGATAGAAAAGGTGAACTGAACATGACAAATGATGTGCAATGGGTTGCAGAGGCATTACAAAAAGTGTACAGGAAAGTAGGACGAACGAACATGAAAATGGGCGCCAACTTTCCCCACGCCAGTGTGAATGGTTCTTATCAATTAGAAGAACCCCACTGGTGGACGGCAGGGTTTTGGCCCGGGTTGCTATGGCTTTTGTATCGAGAGACAAAGGATGAATCACTAAAAGAAACAGCCAAACAATGCGAAAAGCAATTAGACTCTGTGATAACCGATTATTATAAACTGGACCACGATATCGGTTTTATGTGGACACTGACAAGTGTAGCGAACTACAAGCTGACAAAGGATGAAGATTCCAAGAGAAGGGCGTTGCTTGCCGCTAATTTACTAGCAGCAAGGTTTAACTGCAAGGGCAATTATATTCGTGCTTGGAACTCCCGTTATAAGGGGGATGAGAATACAGGCTGGGCGATCATTGACTGTTTAATGAACTTGCCGTTGCTGTTTTGGGCAACGAAAGAAACGGGAGATCCACGATTTTCCCATGTAGCAAAAAAGCATGGGGAGACAGCGTTAAACCACTTTATCCGCAAAGACGGTTCTGTTCATCATATTGTGCAATTTAATCCGGAAACAGGCGATAAGGAAAAAGCACTTGGCGGGCAAGGATTTTCTTCTGATTCTGCCTGGTCCCGTGGTGCAAGCTGGGCCATTTATGGCTTAGCGTTGCTTTACCGCGATACAGGTGAGAGCCAGTATTTACAGGCAGCAAAAGGTGTAGCGCACTTTTTTATCGCTCATTTGCCTGATGATTTTGTCCCTTATTGGGATTTTCGGCTGCCGCAAGGAATAACAAATTATCGCGATTCTTCAGCAGGCGCCATTGCTGCATGCGGATTGTTAGCTATTTCACAGGCGGTTGAACGAACCGAAGCCAACTTGTATAAACAGACGGCTATAAAGATGTTGCGGTCATTATATGACCATTACGGGGACTGGGAAAATGACGGCCAAGATGGGCTCATTTTACATGGCACGAGCCATTATCCTGAAGGGAAAAATATCGATGTTCCTCTTATTTACGGCGACTATTTTTTCGTTGAAGGGTTAACAAGCTTAAAAGCGGAATACGAACTATTTTGGTAGCATGCCGAAAGGGGGGACAGCAAAATGACGATAAACAACATTGAAAGCGCTTCGGAACTCAAAACGAGAGACGATTTAGCAAAGTTATTACAGCAAATATTGGCTCCGACGACGCGCTATTATAGCGAAGGATATGCCCGCTTGGAACTAGGGGGGACGGGAGCGGCTTACGCTAACTCAGTAGCTGGATTTGAGGGGTTTTCACGACTATTGTGGGGCCTCGTTCCATTGCTTGCTGGCTCAGAGGAGACAGATCACCAGTTGAAGCTCCATCTAGAAGGGATGAAAAATGGGACCAATCCCTGGCATCCTGAATATTGGGGAGACGTGACGGACTACGATCAACGAGTGGTGGAAATGGCTGTCTTCGGTCTTGCCCTTCTGCTCATTCCGGAAAAAATATGGGCGCCGTTACAAGAGAAAGAAAAGGAAAATCTGTACCACTGGTTAGCACAAATAAACGCTGTTGATGTATGGGACTGTAACTGGCTTTTTTTCCCTGTGCTTGTAAACCTGGGGTTTAAACAGGTCGGCTTGCCTTATGATCAACGCAAAATCGCTGACAATCTGGAACGAATTGACCAATTTTATCTAGAAAACGGTTGGTATGGAGATGGCTTGAACGGCCATCGTGACTATTATGTTTCTTTTGCGCTCCATTATTACGGGCTCGTCTATGCCAAAGTGATGGAAAAGGACGATCCAGTTCGTGCCGAGCGTTATAAAGCTAGGTCCACGGAATTTGCGAAAGCGTTTATTTATTGGTTTGCCGAGAATGGTTCAGCCATACCATACGGGAGGAGCATGACTTATCGCTTTGCGCAAGCAGCGTTTTGGAGTGCTGCCATCTTTGCTGGCATCACCCCTTTTTCGTTAGGGGTGATGAAAGGCCTGCTGTTTCGCCATCTGCGTTGGTGGTGCCAGCAGCCGATTTTCGATAATCGTGGATTATTAACAATTGGTTATGCCTATCCGAATTTAATCACGGCTGAAAACTATAACTCGCCAGGCTCTCCCTATTGGGCGTTAAAAGTATTTTTGCCGCTGGCACTTGATCAAGACGATTCGTTTTGGGAAGTTGAAGAGGAGCCTTTGCCCAGGTTAGAAAAGCACATTGTACAAGAGGAGCCTCGCTTTATACTTTGCAGGGATGCACGTGGCCACCACGCTTTCGCCTTTAACGCTGGCCATCTATCGACAAATGGGCATACCCACACTGCTGCTAAATATGAGAAGTTCGTTTACTCGACTGCTTTTGGCTTTAGTGTGCCTCGGGCAGAGTGGGGACTGGAGCAAGGAGCTTTTGATTCCACGCTTGCCTTGAGCGAAAGGGATAACCTTTACCGTGTAAAAAGGCAGAGCGAAGAATATGCGATTGCTAGGCAGTTTCTTTATACAAAGTGGAGACCTTGGCAAGACGTTGAAATAACAACATGGCTAATCCCTTGTGTACCATGGCATATACGCGTCCATAAAATTGAAACGAACAGATTGCTTGATGCAGCAGACGGTGGATTTGCTTTAGGGCTAGGAGGGGATGGAAGCGAATCTTTTGAGCAGCTCTCTAGTGGAGCCAGCTGTTTAGCAAAAACGGCAACGGCTGCTAGCGGAATCGTCAATCTTCGTGAAGACGGCGACACAGCGCTCATTTTTCCCCATGCAAATACAAACCTTTTACACCCACGAACCGTGATTCCGACTGTAAGAACGAGAATCGATCGGGGTACAACTTTTCTCGTTAGCGCTGTGTATGGAGAAGTTGATGGTCACTTGCACGCACAGAGCTGGGCTGCTGTCCCTAGCGTCCGCATGTTTGCTAACAAACTGATCGTTTCTTGGCCCAACCGAGAGCCAATTGAAGTGGCCTTGTATAGCGAATAAAAACGAAAGGAATTAGCGATGAACGCAAAACGAATGAAACCGTTGTTAACAAACAGCCGCTCTTCACTTCTATTTTCCTCACAACAGCAGCAAGAGGCATGGTTTAAAGCGATTCACAAGAAAGCGGCGTATCAAGGGATGATCGATGAAATTAGAGATGAAGCAAACAGGCTTCAAAGAGAGCCTTTGCTTGACATGCCGTTTTCTGCATTTATACGTTTTCGCGATCACGGCTCTCGCCTTGAATATGAAAAGAGCTACTTTAAAAAACGGCGCAGGTTGACTACATTTGCGCTAATGGCGTTAATTGAACCAGACCAACCACATTATCTAGAACAGTTGCAAGATACGATTTGGTCGATTTGCAATGAGTATACGTGGTGCTTACCGGCACATTTAATGAATAGCCCGGAAATGGACACGACGAGTCAGCGCATAGCCAACCAATCGGCATACACGATTGATTTGTTTGCTGCTGAAACAGCGTTTACGTTAAGCGAAGTGTATCAACTAACAAAAAACAGACTCGATCCACTGATTCAAACACGGATTTTAGCAGAAGTTGACCGAAGAGTGTTGCTCCCGTTTTTAAGCGAGCGCTCTTATGAGTGGGAGACAGCAACCCATAATTGGGCCGCCGTATGTGCAGGCTCCATCGGTTGCGCGGCCATGCACATTTTGAAAGAGAATGAGGCATTGGCTACGCTTTTGGAACGGGTTCTTTGTACACTAGATTGTTACTTATCAGGATTTAATGATGACGGCGTTTGCCAAGAAGGCTACCACTATTGGCAATATGGATTTGGCTATTACACGTACTTTGCCGATTTGCTAAAAGTAAAAACGAAAGGGGCAATTGATTTATTTCAATCAGAAAAAGTCCACCAAATTGCGTTATTCCCGCAAAAATGTTTTCTTTTTGAAAAGAAAATTGCTAATTTTTCTGATGCGCTGCCAGTAGCGACGATTTTTATGGGACTGATTCATTACTTGCACAATCGTTATCAAGACGTGGAAGTACCAGAAGCGAGACTGCGCGCCTCTTACACGGAAGACCATTGCAGCCGCTTTGCACCTGCGCTGCGAAATTTATTATGGCTTGACGAAAACATATCCGGTCAGCGCTGGCAAAATAACAGCTTCTACCTGAAAGATTCCCAATGGTTTATTTCCCGAAAGGCGCCCTATGCGTTTGCCTGCAAAGGAGGGCATAACGACGAACCCCATAACCATAATGACGTTGGCCATTTTATTTTACAAGCAGAGGGAGAAGCGTTCTTAAAAGACGTAGGCAGCGGCATGTATAGCGACGACTACTTTGGAAAGGAGCGCTACACATTTTTATGCAATGGTTCCCATGGCCATTCGGTCCCGATCATTAATCACCAATACCAGTCTGCAGGAAAAGAACAGTTTGCGACTATCACCAATGCAGAAATTGGAAAGACATGCGACCGTCTTGAAATGGAATTGCAAAACGCCTATCAACTCGAGTCACTGCAATGGTTAAAAAGAAGCTTTACTTGGAAAAAGGCATCAGAACCTGGTTTGACTCTAGTTGACCAGTACCAATTTACGGACGATCCTAAGTTGATTACAGAGCGTTTTATAGCTCCAAATCTGCCGATAACCACCACAGACAGCAGCATTATCCTCGAAGGCAAGCACCGGCTTCAAATTCGATATGATCAGCAGCTGCTTGAATGGACGGTTAAAAAACATCGATTTATTAATCATTTTGGTGAAGAAGAATCTGTACAGGTGTTTGATTTTACCGTAAGGGAGCCGAAGCGCTGTTTTGATGTTCTGTTTGCCTTCGATTTTCTCCATTGATGATCTATTTTGAACTACAGGCCATAATCGGTTGTTTCCTGCAAATGGACAGTAAAGAGAACTTTCAGTCAAACGGAGGAGGTCAGTATGACAAAGAAAAAAATCGTACGCACTGCCGGTGGATGGATATGTATGGTTTGCTTGCTTTTTAGTTTCGTGTCTTCCGTGCAAACAAACGAAGCGCAAGGAGAAGTTGTAACCAAAACGATTTCCATCGATGGGGATGATGTCGATCCTCATAACCGCTTTAAAGGGTTCGGAACCGTCTCGGCCAATAATACGACACGATTATTAATCGATTACAAAGATGAGCATCCCGAAAAATATTGGCAGATCATGAATCATCTCTTTAATCGCGAAACAGGTGCTGGGCTGGCTCATGTTAAAGTGGAGCTTGGAGCCGACGTGGACTCTTCTTCCGGGACGGAACCAGCGACGATGCGTTATGGCGATGAGCCTGCTAATGTGCTAAGAGGCGCTGGGTTCCAGTTTGCCGCAGATGCCAAAACGATCAATCCTGATATTACGACTGAAATCTTGCGCTGGGGCGAGCCGCGCTGGACATGGAGCGGTGCGGCTAATAACGAATTTGAGAATCGGTACCAGTGGTATAAACAGACGATTGATGCTGTTTATGAAGAATATGGATTTAAACTAGACTACGTTGGCATATCGCAAAATGAAAGGGCGATCAATCATAATGGCCGCATTGAAGTTGATTGGCTCAAGTATTTTACTGCAAGGATAAAGGAAGAACCCAACTATGAATCGGATTATAAAGACATAAAGCTTGTGGCGGCAGACGGTTATCGTGATACGGCATCGATTAGCCAGACATTGCTTGACCATCCTGAGTTAATTGGTGAAATTGATGTTATTAGCTCCCACTACGGACTAACCGGCTCGGCCGAGTTGGCGCAATTGCAAAAGAAAGTAAGCGCAGAAGGCAAAGAGCCAAAAGAAGTATGGGTATCTGAGGGAATCGCCCCAATGATTCATGCACGCTACCGTCTAAATATGGAGCCACAGTATAATGGGCTAGGGGGCCAGGCAGGCATTGTTGATGTTGCATCCCGCATTATTTCCGTTTATTCGTGGACAGGGGCAGGCGATCTGCCGCTCCAAGCGGTTTCATTTGACTTTCAGCCGTCTGTAGCTGCCTTTTATGAAGGCTCTAATTACAATCCGAAACACCTAATTAGTGCCTCTGACCCATGGTCAGGTTTCTATGAAAGCGACGGCGGAGTCCAAGCTGTCCGCCATATTATGAACTTTGTCGGCTACGATGACCGTACGACTGCTAAAAATGAACGTTGGCAATATGTAAAAGGCGCTACTTACAGCGACGGCGATTTTTTTGACGGAGGCGTCGACGTTGATACGAGTACGGATAACTACATGACCGTAAAAGACCCTGAAACCGATGATTACACGACAGTTTTTGCTAACAATACAAAGGAACTGCGCAAATACAAGATGAAGGCTAAAAATTTGAGTGGAAAAGAGAACGCACAAGTGCATGTCTGGGAAACACGAGGACCAGATGAAGGGCAAGCCTATGATGACAACTGGTTTAAACACATTGAAACTATTAAACCAACTAATGGGGAATACGAACTCGAAGTCAAGCCCTATTCGATTGTGACCATTACTACATTGGATAGAAAAGCGGACATCGAAGACTTTGAATATCAATCACAACCAGTCGATCTAGCAAAAGACAAGATCATGGCGTTGCCTTACACGGATGAGTTTGAATACAATGATTACCCACCTGATGAAAAAGGCAGGGATTATGTTGAACGGCGTGGAGGCACCCCTCGTTATATGACCGATCAACATGGAGCATTTGAGGTCGTGACAGAAGCGACAAAACCTGTTTCTAAAGGAAGTGCTGAACGTACGAACCGAAATATACCAGAAGCAGTTGCCCACGGAAATATGTTGCAGCAAAAAATCACTCCTGACATCATTGGCGCAGAATGGGCCGTCTGGGGAGGAACAGATGGAGCTGAAGCAACGAGCAATCCTTACACTGTGATTGGAGATTTTCGTTGGGTCAACTACAAAGTGTCCTATGACTTTTTATTAGACAACTATACCCCGGAAGTAAGCGGTAGAGAGAACTATGCACTTATTGGCGTTCGTCAAGTGAAAGCCGGCGGCAGAGATTCTTCTGCCCCTTACAATGCCCGTGTTTTTTCGGACGGTAGGTATGAAATTTTAAGAACGGGCACCGTTGTTAAAGAAGGAACAATTGAAGGCTTTGACCACGAAATTTGGCATAACTTAGCCTTTGAAGCGAAGGAAAACGTGTTTACGCTGTTCGTTGACGGAAACGAAGTTGCTTCTTATACGGATCCTGATTCAACTGTTATGGCTGGCAGGGTTGTGCTAGGTTCAGGTTATTACGAAACTTTATTTGATAATTTAAAAGTTGAACCGATTCCGGGCTACGCTTATGAATCGAAAAAATACGACAGTGCTCAAGGGAAAGTATACAAGTCGGAAGCACAAGCTCTTGCAAATATCGATGAGGCCAATCCTATCGGCTATATCGGAAACTGGCAGTATACACAAGCTGGATACGCTCATTTTAACCGAACGCTAATGACTGCAGAGACAGATGTGCCCGTTTGGAACGGAGTAACAATTAGCCACCAAGATTCAACAACGGAACAAGGAACGTTAAATAAAGTGTTTTATTCGGGGAATTGGTCTTCAAACAATGCCAACGCCTGGGGAGCAAACGGGGCTGCTATTGAAATCACTTTTAAAGGCACAGGGATTAACTTGCACGGAATCACCAATCCAGCAAATGGAAGCGCCGATGTTTATTTAAATGGGGAGTGGGTCGGCGAAGCAAATTACTTGAACAATAGTGAAATCACCAAAATGGTCTGGCAGATTGAAAATCTTGAAGACAGACAACATACGCTCAAAGTAGTCGCAAAAGAACGGTATACTAGCTTTAGCAAAGCCGAAATTACGACGACAACTCCCCCATTAGCTGTAAAAAAACGAGGAGCGAACGAGATTGTAAAGGTATCGGATGAGGCGGAAATTGGGACTGAAGAAAATACGGTATATGCGTTTAGGAAAAATGCATCCTGGGGATCAAACGACACGAATGCGTGGGCCAACTTTGATGATGACCCTTATCTTTTCATACACTTTACAGGCACCGGAATCGATTACCTTGCTGGAAAAGAAGAGCAGACGCTATACAAGTTCGAGCTTGACGGAAAAAACGTGGGCAACTTTGAAGTCGATCCGCGTACAGGGATCAGATATTCCGTCAGAGGTCTGGAAGAAGGGCCACACACTTTAAAAGTCTCATTAGGAGATAATGAACGAAAAGAAACGTTTATGGATTACCGCGGAATTAACATTTACAGCACGCCTCAAGCAGGCGAGCCAACGAGCACGATGATTTTTTCATTCGAGGGTTCGGGCTTTCATTTATTTGGCGCGACGCCAGATGCACTGATTGACGTGCTCATTGACGGCCAATTAGTCGCTGAAAATGAACGAATCACTTCTAAAGGGGACCGGCAAACCTCTTACCATATTAGTGGATTAGAAAACAAGAAGCATCTAGCAAAAATCGAAGTAAAAGGCGGCTCATTCGTATTCGACGGACTTGACGTCATCACAGGTGCAACAGAAGCCAAGGAAAAGTGATCGGGGTTAAAAAAGAAGTCAAATAATGAAACATGAAGGCTTTCGGGCGTAAAACACTGTTTTGACAGCGATATTGACAAACCGGGCCGTGGCTTCTTCTTGAAACGACTATAAGGGTAAGGTGCTTTTAATTAAAAATGTATAGCAATTTTGCGCATTACTTCAGGCTTGTGTCAAAAAGGTCGAATTTGATCTTTTTGACACAAGCTCTATTTTTGTTGGACTATGCAGTTAGTCAAAACCCCGTCCAGGATTCATTTTCACGCTGATCATTTCGTCGTGTTAAAAAAACCTTAATGGGCCCATTCATTTAATAAAACGGAAAATAACTCAATCTCTTTCTCTCGCTCGCTGTGTATCCCTAATATTCTTCTGGACCGTTATGGCAGCAAATAAGCTAAGGACAAAAGACATACCATAAAAACCCTTTTCGCTCAGAACAATACTGCCTGCATTGTATAAACCGATACCCATTAATAAAATCGAGACAATAAGTGCAACCCAACTAATCCCATAGTAAATACTTGTAACAGGTACGCCTTCATCTTTATCTCTTACTGCTTTTTGCAAAGATACTGATGAATAGAGTCCGAAGATTAAAACGGCAAAGTAATATCCTTTTTCGTTCAGTTCCATATTTGCGTTAAACAAGCCGATAAAATACGCACCGACCCCTACCACTAATGCAGCCCAAGCAGCCCCTTTAAAGGCTCCAGTTGGTTCCCCTTCTCTTCTTTCCACTTTGATTTCGGGCTCATTTTGTTTTTCATTATCTAATAAAACCTCATGCTCATTAGACATGAATGTTTCACCTCCGTCTTTTTTCATGAAATCAGCATGGCAGTATACTGTGATGCCTTTGCCTAGCTCTTATTATATATAAATTGTATGCAAAAAGGCAGATTATTTTGTTAAGATGCTTCCTTTATTTGCAGAAAACTGATTCATTGTAACGAATGTGATCGTGCCAAATTAATTTTTGTTCGCCATCTCCCTCGCGATCATCCATTGGCAACTTGATAAACACCTACGAGAGGATACATGTTTAAAGTCCATCCATCCGCAACGGAAACTGGTGGTCGGCTACGCTATTTCAAGTTAACACTGGCATATCCGGACTGTTAGTAAGTAGAAAATAAAATGTTGGCCGCAACAAAGCCGGGCCACGATTATATTTGCTCACAAGGCCCTTTGGCCAAAAAAAGCTACAACATTTTCGGTTGTCAAGGATCCAAATGAGCAGCAAAAACCCCTCTTCTTTTGCACAAAAATCAATCGCTGTGTTACGTTTATTTTAAAATGGCCGAGTCTATGTTCTAATTTAAATAGGCAAAATGAAACAGGCAAGCGAGCGCTTTTTCTAATTTGGTTTAGTGAAAATTTAAAAACAAGAAAGCAGGGATTCGATGTTTTTTTTCAAAAGAAACAAGAAGCCGACAAGATTGGAAGTAGATGCACCGGACGGCGCGTTGGTTCTATATCCGACTGAATTGGAAGAGTTGAGAGAAAAAGAAGGCAAACATTTTTTGTTTTTTATAACGACCGATGAAGACCAAACTGGCTACATTGTGACGTCCAAGCCTGATAATGAAGGGCCAGGTTTGCTTTTTCCAATTCAGGAGGAATTTGATGCGTGTTCAGATCTGTTTTTAGCCATCCCCCTTCCCCTAAGCCATTCAGACAGCTTTGTATACAAAGAAGCCTCCTCTTATGAAGAAATGACAGAAGCAATTGAAATAGCAAAAAATGAAAGAAGAAGGTAGCTTATGGATAATTTTAAAAATGTCATGTCCTTTCTATAACGATCCATACGATCCTTTTTCTCTAGGCAGCGCCCCATGAAGCGCTGTCTTTTTTTGATCAGTTCTGTTTAAAGGATGCTTTCTTGCGCTGAAAAAACAAGGTTTAATTTTTGTTTAACGGGAATAAATACAGTGCTTGCTGCTTTGGCAAATGGCTTGAACGTGTGGCAGCAATGGGGGCTAGTCTTGGCTTACAGGAAAGGAAGCAGTAGATTCAAGGGCGAGACGGTTGTTATCCCGTGTTTTTCTGCTGTTTTCTATTGAGCCTAGTACGAATGGAGCTTGCCCCTGATCGTAAAAAAATCGAATAGCTTTTTTAGATTGGAGAGGTTTGATGAAAAGCGGTCCGATAAGCAAAAAAAGAACGATGGAAAATAAAATTGTTTTTCCTTCTATTCTAATCATTGCGATAGTCAGTTTTTTATTTGCAATCTATACCGAAGAATCGACAACACTATTAAATACGATCTTTGATACGATTGTCGATCTCTTTGCTTGGGGCTATATGTGGTATGCCCTTTTAATGGTTGTCATTGGGATATGGTTAGCTTATTCCAAATACGGACAAGTTGTTTTAGGCGACCCAAGTGAAAAGCCAAGATATACGTTGTTTGAGTACGCTTCGATTTTAGTAGCAATGGGCGTTGGCGCAACATTGATGCGGACAGGAATGGTCCAATGGAGTGAAGTGGCGGTCGATCCCCCATTTGGCTTGCAAGCTGGTTCTAGCGAAGCGCTCCTGACAGGCAACGCCTACAGCATGTTTTTATGGAGTTTCCAAACGTTTGCCGTCTTTGTAATGGCAGCGCCGGCAATGGCTTACATCCTTCACGTTCGGAAGAAGCCAAAGATGCGCATTTCTGAAGCATGCCGTGTCATTTTTGGCGATAAATTCACGGACGGTCTTGGCGGCATCGTATTAGATACGCTCTTTTTAGTCAGCATTTTAGCAGGCGCCGCCGTAACACTAGGGCTAGGCACACCGATTGTGACAGAGAACTTAGCAGAACTGTTCAATATAGAAGTCACGTTTTTGTTAACGATGATCGTCACTTTAATTTGGGTGTTTGTGTTTACTCTGAGTGCCTACGTAGGGTTAGACAAAGGAATCAAACGTTTGAGTACAATGAACATGTACCTTGCCGGAGTATTTGCTCTGTTTATCATGATTATCGGCCCAGGCATTTTTATTTTAGATTTCTTTACCGATTCCGTTCGCGTCTTGGTATCACATTATCTAGACTTTTCCCTTTATACAAACTCCCTCAATACTGAGGGAGGAGGTTCTCATATTGAAAGTCACACTGTTTTTTGGTTTGCGTACAATGCGACATGGGCGATGCTCCACGGTGTATTTGCAGCGGTGGTCTCAAAAGGAAGGACCATTAAAGAAATGATTTTAACGTATCTATTAGCGCCGACGATGCTATCGTGGGTAGCGACAGGGATTCTAGGAGGCCTTGGCGTTGAGCGACATACAAGCGGGGACGTCTCTGTGTTAAATATTGTCCAAGAACAAGAACCCGTCACAGCAGTACCACAAATTTTGGCGTCTATGCCGATACCAGCAATATCCATTGCGGTGTTTGTCATCATTGCCACGATATTCTTGGTCACGACATTAGACTCGACGACGTATACGATCGCGACCTATATGTCGACACAAGACATGAGCAGGCGCGCCCCGTCAAAGCATCTCCGCATATTTGTCGCCGTTGTCATTACCGTGCTGGCGCTAACGCTCATGAACATAGGTGGATTGGCGCCACTTGAAGTATTATCCGGGTTAATGGGCATCCCAATCATTGCGATTCAAATACTGACGATCATCGCCGCCAAAAAAATGATGGACGAAGACAAAGCATGGATTAATAACGTTAGAAAAGAGAAATAGGACGGGGCAATGCTGAGCCTGCCGGCTATTTTTGCAGGCAGGCTTAGGCTTTGTATTTTGGGAAAGTGCGTATTTATGAGTGGCAGTGGGGCTAGTGTAGATATGCTTACTGACAGTTCATACTACTATTTGATCGAACGGCCAAGGCCTGTTTCCGAAAGATAGTGTTAACAGCAAGGGAACACGCTATAATTGAAGAACAATAGCATAACAGTTACTCGAGGGTGGTCGGCACACTCCCACGAAATGGGGTTGCTGTATGACAGTATTTGAAGGAATTTCCCTTATGTTGACGTTCGGGCTTCTGATCGTTGCAATGCTGTCGTTTCACAACCACAAAAAATAACCCACCCTTGAGTTAGAGGCTCAGGTGGATTATTCGTACCATCGGCCGACCCCCTTGCAGGGAACCGAGCTATTGTTTGACTGAAGGTGTTACAGCACCTTTAGTCTTTTTACTTTACTCATTTCTTATGCTCATTATACCCTTTTTCTTAGGAAAAGAAAACCCTATTATATTATTATCCGGTTGATCGAAGTACAAAAACTCGCACTCCTTACGAGGATGGACGTGTAGGGACCAAAGTTATAGAAATTCCATCTGCTGGATTGCACGATTGCACTTGCAGATTTAGGGGGAAACTGAAATTAAACATACAGCATTTCCTCCTGGTAACGAAAAATGAGACGAAAAAAGAACTTCAAACCTCGGGTTTTGGAGTTCTTTTTTGGTGTTAAATTTTTTCTTAGTATTAAAGAAAAATATGGATTTAGTTGGAAGGAATTGGGTATATTGATGTAGAATAATATCATAATATCTGGTTTATTGTAGTATTTTAGTAGGGGGGATAAAAGTGAATAAAGAAAAACGTAAACAGAAGCTAGTGGCAAATGTGAAAGCGAACTATCGGCAAGTTGAACAATCAATTGTGAACCAGCTCTATATGAAACATGATCTGCATGGAACAAGCATTGGTTCTGCCCGTGAGGATATTTGGGCGCAGTTGTTTGACATGATTATTCCCAAAAAGTTTGTCATTGAACATTCCGTCTTTATCATTGATTCGAAAGGGAATGTCTCTAGTGAGGTCGATTTAGCTATACTCGATGAAACCTACACCCCTTATATATTTCGTTATGGGCGTTTGAAGTTTATCCCAATCGAAGCCGTTGCTGTTGTGGTGGAATGCAAGAGCCAAAGTCTAAACAAAGATGGGATCACAAACTGGTGTAATAACTTAACAGAACTAAAAACTGCAGATAATTCAATCGCAAGAATAGCTGACCGAATTGCCGTTGGCTCAGTTCCCACACAGAAATCGACATGTCCTATTCGTATTTTATGTGCATTAAATTCGGAGGTGGACGAGAAGATCAAGCAAGAATTTGATTTTGTGCTCGTTGCTGATAACAAGGAAGGAAAAATTAATATCGAGGGTAATACAGAAGGAAACCTGCAAGGCTGGTTTAGAAAGCTAAACTTTCATAATACCAATCCTGATGGAGTAATCAAGGATGAAGAGTTCTTAAAAGAGATTAAACTGGAAGATTACGAGGTGAAAGATCAAGATGGCACGCTAGTATCGCTCCTCACGTTCAATTTTCAATTAAACCAATTGTTAATGCTGATTAACAATCCGTTACTGTTCCCACACCGCGCGTATGCCAAATTATTTAATGCTGAGGGGAAGGATTCTTGATGAAGCAATTTGTTGTTGCTGTATCGATTGATAAAGTACAAACGTTTTTATACTATGTGTTGCAGGCATACATTCAGGAAAACCAAGCCAATAGCGGCACACTTCGGGAGATCGTAAGTTCATCTCTGTTGATTTCCGAGACGTTTTTTAGGGACATTGGAATTGAGGGAAAAGATGGCGAATTTAGCGATCATATTGAGGAGCGTTTGCTGACATGCTCAGGTATGTGTATAGTTACCACCTCGCTTGATCGAGAACTGATTATAGAAAAGCTGGACCGGTTGTTCAGAAAGTATTATAAAACATTTAAAGGACAACTGTTAGTTAAATATGTTGTCTTTGAGAAGAAACTTTCGACAAACCAGGATAAGTTAGAGGCAATTAAAGAGAGTAAAAAGCGTCTTAGACAGCAGGATTGCCTGAATCGGATTATAGACAATCATCGAGACTTGCTTTTTCAGTTTTCCGACATTCCAGATCGTAAAGATAAAGGACTTGAAAAATCAATTGTATCGATTCAAGAGTACCCGGGGTTTGTGCGTGATATTAATGCCCTTTATTCGGAAAAAGAGGCGGGCAATGACAATCATTTTCGTGTCGCCGTCATCAAGGCTGATTTAGATGGTATGGGTGATTTATTTGAGCAACTTGGAGATTTTACGGTATATAAAGAAATCAGCCAATTGTTATCCAAATTCATAAGTTTGGATTACTTACATAAATTAACTGCGAAATATCAGGAGAAGGATAGGGACTTCAAGCTGTACCCATTATATATGGCTGGGGACGATATCTTTTTTGCGGTGACTGCTGCTCATCTTTTGGCTGGTGTTAACTTGTGCAAAGAAATTTTGCAGCAATTGAATGAAGAGATCACCAAATTAAGAAAACAATACAGTACCAATTTGCGGCAGCTCTCCCTAAGCATAGGGATTGATTTTACCTTCAACCGTGAACCGATTCGGTATTACTATGAGCGAGTACAGCGTCAGGTGGAAGAGGCCAAGGCTTATTCACGGGACTGTAAGGATAAGGTTGAAAAGTCTTCTTATGTAAAGATTAGTATCAATAATTATATATTCGAAGATTATGATGCAGAGAAGGAGTCACCTTGGTCTTATTTTAAAAATGATGTAGCTCTATTAAAAGAAGCTATGGAAAAAGGGTTTGCTGCTCATCATTTTTTATACGGGCTTCTAAGAAAAATTAGCGACAAGACGATTGGTAGCAGTGAAGTTAAATTTAGTAACGCCGTTCTGTATCATTTATTGCCGGAGCACTTGGAGAGCAGCAACCAAAAGCTGAGAGAGTACGAATTATTAATTATTGAAAATCTGCTAAGGAAGCTGCTAGTTATAAAGAAATCAGATAGAGAAAAACAGCAGACGAATCCCAAGGTGGGGCCTGAAAAGGAACTATCTTTTAAACGCAAGCAACGCGAATGCCTGGAAAGGCATGTACGCATGCTGTTACTATTTTCTGATCCGCGTTTGGCGATTACTGGTGATGAAGTCCAGTTTACGAGTTTTGATTTTAATAAAAAGAGGATAAAAGGCACTTTGTTTAATAAACCGATGAGGTATTTGTATCATCAGAGTCTATATAGTTCCTTAAAGAACAATAACACGATCAAAGAGTATGATATTCGCCAATTCCGTAATTTTTTTGCGATGTTTGATAGATATACAGCTCTTAATGGAAATAGGGTTCAAACATACCGGAGGTTACAAATCTCCAGCTCCATGTTTCACCGCTTCAAGAAAATGGAGAAGAGCCAAATCGGGACAATTGCTGAGATGCTTCAATCCGTGAATAATAGGGAGAGAGAAGAAATTGAAAAGATGGAATCTCAAAGGAAATCAGATAAGAAAGCGCCTCCGGCGTTGTTCTTTGATAAAAAAGCTTTTCGCGAAGTCGGAGCTAAAACAAGCCTTTGGACGGATGACTATATTGATTCCTTGCTTATTTTCTATCGATTGAACGAGCTAGACATACACTACAAAACTTTGTACAGAGATAAAAACAACAAAAATCAGGGCCACAAAAATAAAAAAACGAACAAAAAACGTAGGTCATCGAAAGGGGATAAAAGATGAGCGTGAATACAATCCAGCTGAAAGTGACTACACTTTCTAATCTGTTTATAGGCGGTTCTCCGAGATCCTTTGAGATTGGTGGTATTGATCTGTTCACCGTCACTGACCATAATGGCAAGCCTTATATCCCGGCATCCTCCTTCAAAGGGAGCTTGAGAAGAATTGTGCGGGATCTGACTAAAAGTTCCGCAGAAGCGAAGCTGATAACGGAAGCCTACCAAGAGTTTCTGCACAATAAGAAACAAGAAAACTTACAATGGATTAAAGAAATGAAGGAGAAGGATGAACGATTCGATAGGGTTGAGAAGCGTTTTGAAGAAGCGGTTAATAAGGCGTCGGCAGAATACCTTTTTGGGATAGAAGGTTTTAATCACACGCCAAAACTAATATTTAATGATTTGCTATTTAAAGGAAAGGATGACGATAATCTTTTCTCAATTGACTCGAAAAACTCGATAAAAGCCAGTAACCCTCAAGAAGAACCCAATGTAGTTGCTAATCCTCGGACCTATAAAACGGTACGTCCAGGCGTGGAATTCTCAGGGGAAATTCTTTTTTACATGCTTGATCAATTATCAGTGCCGATGGAAGTTACGGCGAGATTCGTAGAGAATGCTATTTATCAGTTTAATGCTGGTGTATACCGTCTGGGCAATTCCGGAAGTCGTGGATACGGCAGAATACAGGTGGAAGTGAGTCGGGAGGGGGATTGATTTGACTGAAACTGTGACCTATAAAGTAGAGATGTCGCTAACGGGACGGCTTACGCAGTTACCAGATTCTCAGAAAATATTTGGCGCTTTAATTTATATGTATGCGGAGCAGTTTTCTTCGGAGCGGGCAACGTTGTTGGTTTCTAAAATTAGGGAAGGGGAACTCTACTTCTCCTTGTCCAATATGCTGCCTCGCGATTATTTTCCTACACCCCAAACTTACTTGCTGGATCCATCGTCTGGACAGCCGTCTGATCGGTCTGATAGCAAGAAGGACAAAAAAATCTACAAAGCAATAAAGGATCGCTCCTTCATGAAGTTGGCGGAGATCTATAAGGCAATGGACAATCCGAACCATGCAGACCACCTGTATCCCTTTGCGTGCATAGAGTCCTCTCAGCAGATTCACGCGGCGATTGACAGTCTCAGATATGACATACCAGGACTGGATCCCAATGTGTACTCAGTACCAGAAGTCAACGTCGTCGAAGTATTAAAGGAAGGAAGAAAGGAGATCGTTACTAAATTTTCGTTCTATTTATGCGCTGATAGATGTGACAAGAGTGCTGAGTTGTTAGATGCTCTACAACATGCTAAAGAGAGTAAAAGACGTTTTTTCCTGGGGCCAAGAGCATCGCAAGGATTCAATACATTTGTAGTAGAATCCGTCCAGGCACATGAATTTGGGGATTCAGGTGGGCGGACGAATACCTATTTAAATCTAGGGATGCTTTTACCGCAAGCAATTGATTTCGAAGAATCGTCACTAAAGCTTTTTACTTCGGAAAGGCGCCCTTATCATTCTGCAGGAGGATGGGGTAAGGAGCTCTCCGGTCAGTTTATCAGCTTTATTGAAGCAGGCAGCATTATTTTGGTGACGGAAGGTCGGAAAAAAGCTGGCGGCTCGATCCTATCACCATTTAACAATAAGGATAAACCAAGGGATATCGTGTTTGGGAATGCTTTTCTACTTCCAATCCGACTCGATAGGAGGAAGCAGTATGACGCGCCAGTCACCTCGTAAATATCATTATCGAATGAAAACTTATTCAACATTGGTTCTGTCTCCGAGAGATCACCAAGGTTTCTATAAAGCGGCAGGCGATTTCGCACTGGAAGATTTGGATAAGCGGGCTTCCGAGCATGTGAAGAAGGATAGAGTTAACATCATTTATCCATTCTATCAGTACGGGACGTATCCCCGATACGCGCCTGCTGAGACACAATATTATATTCCGGGCTCCTCTATTAAAGGTGCTTTGACACGTATTGGAGCAGAAGAAGGAAAACCTTCATTGACGATAGATGACATTAGAGTGAAGAACGAGGATATACAACTATATCATCTGCAAAAGGTACAGAACCTATCTGAAGAGGATGCACCAACTGAAATTGATGAGTTCTTTCCTAACGTTGCTGTTGAGGTGCTTAGAGCGAACTCAGAATATGCCGGGGAACTTTTTTATGATGCATCAAGGTCCGAATACAAACCAGAGCATTATTTCCGGGAGGCAGATCAAGCTACAAGGACCAAGCTGAAGCAGTTGATTCAAAAAATAAAAGAGATATGGGAGCAGGAGATAAAAGGAGAAGATCGATTCATTTTGAATGAACTGCGGAATAACGTTCAAGCGATCCTGGATGAACCGAAGGCTGACAACAGTAATAGTTATCTGTTAATACTTGGCGGGTACAAAGGACTCATGCTTTCTGTAATATCCGGCAGGGATGGCTATAAAAGTGCCATTTATTTGGATAAGATGAATAGGTTGCCGCATGGCCTAGTTCAAGTAACGTTGGAGCGGAGCAGTGAATAATTCAGATTTATTCTCACTATCGTATATGCCCTTGCTTATCCGGTTACAATGTTGCGAATCCGTGCGATTGCCACGTTACCTTGGCTCTACATTGCATGGGGTTATGGGATGGATATTATCAACAGATAATGAAGCCTATCAATATATTTTTGAAAACCGCAGATATGGAGGCGGAAAGCAGGATATTGTAAACCCTTATATTTTGGAACCACCCAGATATCAAGAGGTTTACAATAAAGGAGATATGCTCTGTTTTAAGTTCATTCTGCTGGGCAAGGCAGTAAGTTATACGAAAAGTGTAGTCGAGGCATTAGTCAACGCCGAACAATTTGAGATCGGAGCTGAAAGAAAAAAGTTTGAACTAATGGATATTATGCAGGCCGATAGACTGGAGCCGATTTGGCATTCTAGCATACTCAATAAGGAACCAGCCGCCACTAACATGCTTGCAACTTGGGAACAAAGAGGAATTTCCAAATGCTCTGTTCATTTATTAACCCCGCTACGTATACGCCGAGGCGGAGAACAACTAAGAGAAATCGATTTTCCGACAATTATTCGAAGCATTACAAGGAGAGTGGAGGCGTTAACGAGTCGATATGGCGGATACGTCGATTCTGATATGATATTCTCTGCATGTGAGACGGCGAGCTTGGTACAAACGACTTCTTCTGGCTTGTACTGGAGTGAAATAAGCCGATACTCGAATAGAAGAAAAAAGAAAATGGATTTTGGTGGTTTGCTTGGTGCGATGACGTTTGAGGGAGACATGTATCACTTTGCTCCATGGTTATATGCCGCAAGTTGTCTACATATTGGTAGAAATGTTACCTTCGGCTATGGTCAACTTGATGTTGTGTTTGGATAAATGAGAAATCTTGTTTGAGCATCATGGTGCGAACCCCAAGCGCACATAAAATCCCTAGATCACCCGCATCAAAAAAGAGCTAAAATATGAAATAATATGTGTAAAAGTGTTGAAATGTTGTTGGTTTCCCATGATATTATAAAGGAAAGCAGCGGATTTTCCCTATTATTTATTGTTTCACTTCCAATAAATAGGGGGATTTCGCTGTCGCACTCCTTGTGAGTGCGTGGATTGAAATCAATGTAGGCAGCGCCCAAGCTGGCAGTTGTGGGTCGCACTCCTTGTGGTTGCGTGGATTAAAAATATATTTAGATTGATAAAATGTAAGTCCTGTTTTATTAAAAAAATGCCTGTAACTAAACAGCCATTACGCAACGATCCGACAGTAATTGTATTCCAGTAAAGCCTATAAAAAGTAAGAAAGGCCTCGGCACAGATACCGAGGCTACAGTTTTTAGAATGGTATATCACTTTTGCCTGTTGATTTAAAAAAAGGTACATTACTTCGCCCGCAGTTTTAGCAAAACTTGACGAGGATAAAATGGCAACGATGGCTGACAGTTCGTCCTACCATTTGATCAACGGAGGCCTATTTCTGAAAGATAGTCTATGTTAACAACAAGGGAACATGCTATAATTGAAGAACAATAGCATAACGGTTACTCAAGGGTGGTCGGCACACTCCCGCGAAAGGGGGTGTTGCTGTATGACAGTATTTGAAGGAATTTCCCTTATGTTGACGTTCGGGCTACTGATCGTTGCATTGCTGTCATTTCACAACCACAAAAAATAATCCACCCTTGAGTTAGTGGCTCAGGTGGATTATTCGTCCAATCGCCGATCCCCCTTGCAGGGAACCGTGCTATTGTTTGACTGAAGGTGTACCAGCACCTTCAGTCTTTTTACTTTACTCATTTCTTATGATCAGTATACCCTTTTTCTTAGGAAAAGAAAACCCTATTATAAATGCGGCGGTTTTCTGGAAGGAAACGGATAAAGTGAAGGAAATGTTGTTTGTGTTCCATGATATGATGAGGGAAAGAGTGACTTTTTTCTATTATTATCCGGTTCTCGCACTCCTTGCATGTGCGTGGATTAAAATTGATCTATTGTAGACAATTGCATTCGAGTACGTAAATTGCCCATAATCCTACCCTAGTGAAATAACGTACAATAGACTAATAAAGCAACATGTTAATTAGGAGGAAACGATGATTGGAATATTAGCAGGAATGGGACCGAAATCGACTGGCCCATTTGTAGATTAGACTGTAGATCAATGCCAAAAAATATATGGTGCAGTTAATGATATTGATTTTCCACACATGATGATTTATTCATGCCCGACGCCTTTCTATATTGATAAGCCGCTTAATTATAAGGATATGGAAATGGCTATAATTAATGGGGCTAAGAGGCTCGAGAAAACAGGTGTTGATTTTATAGCAATCCCATGTAATACGGCGCATGTCTATTTTAACCAGGTGAAAAATTCACTTTCCATTCCTTTGTTAAACATGGTCGAGGAAACAATAAAGAGAGTACCGAAACATTCAAAGAAGGTGGCTCTTTTAGCTACCACCCCTACCGTTCAATCTGGTATATTCCAAGAGGCCTTAGCCAAAGAGGGGTATGAATTTTTGCATCAAGATGATTGGCAAACGTGTATCAATCAAATCATTGAAAAAATTAAACAAGGTCAGATCAGTGAGTCTCTCGAATTATGGGATGAACTCTATTTACAATTAGCTGATACGACTGATACGGCTATTATTGCATGTACAGATTTAAACGTTGTTACAGATAAAAGTTCAGGCGATATTTCTCTTGTGGATTCATCCACTTGTCTCGCGGAAGCGATTGTACACAAATATTTATCATTAAAAAACTGATTTTACTCTTTTCGAAATAAAGAAGCTCGTGCTTGTTCTTCCTGCATATTAAATCACGCGATTAGGATAGTATGAGGGAGGTCAAAAACTCCCTGTGAAATGAGGATTGAATAGCTTTTTCTCGATGTCTATCGGGAGAAGGCTTTTTAATGTGGCACTGAAGGCGTACGAGGTCATCAAATTGTATGATGGCTGGGCATTACCGACCTTTAGAATCGGCATGCGCTAAGCGGTAAAGGCACACGTTTGATAATACAGTCGCAGAAGCGTCTTTAAAGTGATTAAAATCAAGTTTGTGTCGGAAAAGGTTTTTCCCTAACCAACACGACCTTGGGTTTGCTTTATATTTGCGTTGACATCTCATAGTAAGTATTACTCATTTCTCTTTTTTCGAAAACCTCTCCAAAATACGACCCAAGCAAAAATAGCTGCTAAAAATATTAGCAATGTCCAGTTAAACTCCCCGACATATAAATTATGACCCACTGAAAAGATAAGCAGTAAACCGACTAGAATGACAAAACCGTTCAACAATTGCATTTCAATAGAGTTCTTTGATTTAGCGCTCATAACTCAATCCTCCTATATTATGACAATTTCACTTTCATCTAGGACTACCATCATCTAATTTTTCTTATTTCCGTTTAATTGTTTTTTAAACGGATCAAGTTATAGCAACTCCAAGGGACAACCCAAGTAGGGATAACCCCTTAAAAAAACACCACCAGATCTTAATCCAACAGGAACATCTACACCCTTGCTTGACGCTATAATGAGTAGACATATGAGAGGAGGAGTTAAATGAAATTTCCGTTGAAAGCGCTTACTATTTCGGTAATTTTATTGTTGGCCGGTCTGGTTTTGGGCGATGATCGTGTGGAGGCTCATGAGTTGCCGTTGTTTCATTTTGAAAAAACGCTGATTGAGCCGAGTGAGATGCGGTATAATCCAACGGGAGAAGTTGATTTTCCGACGGTTATTCGGGCTGCTGATTATTTTGAGAATCCTCTTGGAACGTATTACATGTATTATGGTCCCCACGATGCTCCAGGAGGGATTGCGCTTGCGTATGCGGATTCGGTAACTGGGCCTTGGACGGAATACGCTTCGAACCCGGTGATCTCAAGAAACTGGCAGCCGTACTACAATGTTTCACATGTGGCCTCTGCTCATCCGATTTGGAATGAGGAGGAGGGCAAGTTGTTTTTGTATTTTCATGGGGAAAACTCAGTGACTCGTCTTGCTTCTTCTGAAGATGGCATTCATTTTGATTATGAACAGGTCGTGATTGACACGTCTGATTTTACAGGGATTAGCGAGGCTTCTTATGCGCGTGTATTTGAGCATGAGCTTGATGGAAAGGACAATCGCTATGTGATGCTGTTAATGGGGAACCATAATGGGACGCGGCGGATCTATTTAGCTTGGTCAGCTGATGGGCGGGAGTGGGAGGCGCAACAAGAACCGCTCATTTCCCCGCAGCCTGGGCAAGGAGGGAATTTGTCAGGAGCTTACTACTTTCCTTACAATGGCCACCATTATGTTACGGTGCATGGGGGATCAGGAAATCAGTATGTGGTAGATGTTGGCGAGAATTTTGACCAGGAAATTCATTTAGGGCCTTATTATCAGCCGTCAGCTGTTGCTCCTGAAAACGGACGTGCGGCGTCGCGCTCCTATATTTATTCGGAAGATGAGCTATACATGGTGTATGAAGCTGGGCAACGTGGATCAACGAAAATTGCCCTTGCTCGGGCGATTATTGGTGATGAACGAGTGGAAATGGCGTCAGCCTCTTTGCGATTGCCAAGTCGAGTTGTTTCAACCAATAGCGAAATTGATTTTGAGGTTCTTGCTCGTCGATACGATGGAACAACGATTGCGGAAAATGAGCTATCGTTTTCCCTGTTTTCAAGTGATTCGTCTGTTGTGAGGGTGGACGGTCAGCGCCTTTATTCTGGTGGAGAAGGAATCGCAGAAGTACGAGCAGAAGTGTCTTATCAAGGAAAAGTCATCACGACTGAAGCGATTTCGATAGAGGTGCGCCACGGGGAGGTGTGGAATGTCATTGATGAACGCTTTGACGATTACACAAGGCGGTGGCAGATTGCCAAAGGGAGCGCTGCGCAAGGAACGATTGAGCAAGGTGCTGGGTTCGTTGACATTATTGAAAACCGCAGAAGTGGAGGCGCTTACCATTACTTGACGTATGAGGGGTTTTACTTGCCAAATTCGTTTTATACATTAGAGGCGGAGCTGTCGGTCTTTGCGCCGAGTCAGGGCAATGAAATTAGCATTAGAGAAGGCAACCGACAGAAGTCTCTATTTATCACATATGACGGTAAGCAAGGGTTTATTCAAGATCGGCTTCTCCAACCTACCGTCGCGGTTGAGATTGACCCAACGGAGCGAGCGCGTTATAAATTGGTGTCCACGGGACAAACAACGTACGACGTTTATCGAAATGATGAATTTTTGTTTCGTTCGACATCGGTTTCCCAAGCTGGGCAAAATTTAGTGAAGGTGGGAGCTGACTCACAAGGAAGTGCGGCCTTGAGAGTGGATGCACTGCGGATGCAGACGAATACAGCGCGATAAAGAATGGAGGGACCTTCTGTTAAATGAAGGTTCTTTTCTTTAAAGGGGGAGCAGAAATGTACAAAGTTGTCATTGCGGAAGATGAAAAGATGATCCGAAAAGGGTTGGTGACGATTGTCGATCAGCTTGTCACTGATTTTACCGTTATTGGCGAAGCCGATAATGGCGAGCGGGCGCTGGAGTTGCTTGCCCATGATTGTCCTGATGTTTTATTAACGGATATTCGGATGCCAAAGTGTGATGGCTTATCGCTTATTCGAGAAGCGCGGAGCTACTATCCCCATGTAAAAATAGTAATTGTTAGCGGGCATGAAGAGTTTACGTATGCTCAACAGGCCATCCAACATGGTGTGAGTCGTTATTTATTGAAGCCCATTGACCGGACCGAAGTGGTGCTTGCTTTTGACGAGATAAAGAGAGGTCTCGTTGAGCCAGAACAAGAGGATCATGAAAACCATTTAATTCAACAAGTGGATTCGTATATTAAAACGCATATTGATCAAGATATTACCCTTCAGGCTGTAGCGAAGCTCGTTCATTTGCATCCTACTTATTTCAGTCAATGGTTTAAAAATGAAACCGGTCAAAATTTTTCAACCTATGTCACGCAAAAACGATTGGAACGGGCTGAAACGTTGCTCCATCAAACAAACCTCCGTGTGTATGAGGTTGCGAGAATGTCGGGCTATCAAAGTGAAAAGCACTTTATGAAACTATTTAAAAAAGAGAAACGCTGTACACCTACCCAGTATAGGCAAGGAGCCTTATTGTAGCGGAGTGGAGGGGACTTAAGGTGTCGTTACGGCCAAAGATTATTTTGCTGTTTTTATCGATTGTTTTAGTACCGTTAAATCTTTTAGGGATGATCACATATGCGTACTTTTCAAAAACGCTTGAAGACCAAACGTACCATTATACGGTTCAAGTGATTGGTCAAGTGAACCAAAACGTGAATGCCTATATTGATGAGATGCACCGTTTGTCGCTGTTGCCGTTATATGACAGAGATATTTTAGCGATTCTTAAAAACCGGTCCGATGTCCATCATTCCTATTATCCCCAGACTGAAGAGTTCGAACGAATGAGCTCGTTTTTATCGACGCTCTCTTATAATCGGCAAGAGCTTTCTGGTATTCATATCATTACGAGAGACGGAAGTTTGTTTAGTGACCTTGGCTCACCTCGAACGGTGCATCGTTTAGCCGAAGGGGCGTCTGATTGGCAAGAGGCAATTGAAGCAGGGAATGGCGCGTCTCTATTACTGCCAACGCACTCTCCGTCCTACATACTAGGGGCAGAAAAGTCTGTTTTTTCTGTTGGGCGTTTGCTCCGCGATCCTGATGGCTTTCGTCCCCTTGGCATGATTAAAGTCGATATTGAATTAAGCTTCATTGAATCCCTTCTAGAAGATGTAGATTTATCGGAAGATGCATCGATTACGATGATTGATAGAAATGGGGAACCGATTTACGAAACAGGGAAAGCGATTTACCCCCTCTTAAAAGCGAAAGGAGAGGACGTTTGGCAGCTGGCTGAGCGTGAGAGTATCACGGTAGATGGCGTGGATTACTTGCCTGTTATTCGAAACGATTCAAGTGGAGACGTGCAAACGGTCGTCTTCTTGCCTGAGCATCATATTGTCGGGGCGTCACAATCGTTGCGCTTGTTTACAATCGGGCTGATGCTGGCTGTCTCTGCAGTGGTGATTATGCTTGCGCTTGTAGCGGAACGTTCCTTAACAAAGCCGATTTTTGAGCTTCGTCAAGTCATGGCGCTAGCAGAAAAAGGCGAGTTTCATCATCGAATGAATCGAAACACGAAGGATGAGCTGGGGCAATTGGCAATCGGGTTTAACCATATGATGAAGCAAATTAATGAACTAATTGCGAAAGTATACCAAACGGAGATTAGAGAAAAAGATGCAGAAATTAAAGCACTCCAAACACAAATGAACCCGCACTTTATTTACAATACATTGGAACATATTAATATGATGGCGATTACAAAACAAGCGTACGAGCTTTCCGATATGGTCGCCTCACTCGGGCGCCTGATCCGCTACAGCATTGATCAAAAAACACGCTTTGTTCCGCTCAGAGAAGAGTTGGCTTTCGTTGAGTCGTATATCACAATCCAACAGAAACGATTAGAAGGGAAAGTGACTTTTTCGATTGCTGTCCCAGAAGCGATGCGCTCCCTTTCCATTCCAAAACTAATTTTGCAACCGTTAATTGAAAATGCAATTGAACACGGGCATCAGCATGGGGAATGGCGTGGGGAAATTTCCATAAAAGGCTGGCAAGATGACGCCTATTCGTACATTGAAGTCCGGGACAGTGGCCAAGGAATGAAGCAAGAAACAATTGAACGAATGAAAGAAGAACCTGAACGTGGTACAGGGAATCAAGTTGCCCTTGGAAATATATCAGAACGACTTCTCTTGCTTTTAGGGGAACAGGCACAGCTCATGATTGACAGTGAACTGGGACGAGGGACAAAGGTGACCGTTAGATTACCGAAAACCTGAGAAAAGGATACCAAATCGAAAACGAACACCCTCTTAAACTGTAAGCGCTTTATTTAAACTACAAGTAGAACAAAAAGGGGGGAATTTAAAGTGAAGAGATGGAGCATAAGTGCGGGACTGTTGCTCGTTGTGGCAGGGTGTTCATCGTCTGGTGGATCAACGGATGCAAATGGAGACGAACAAATTGAATTGACGTTCTCAACTTGGGGCAACGAAAACCACATTGCCGTTTATGAAGAATTACTAGAAGCGTATTACGTCGATCATCCAAATATACATGTAACAATCCAAACGACGCCTTTTCCTGACTATCAGCAAAACATGACGGTGCTTGCAGCGGGGCAAGAACTACCGGATATCGGATGGGCGGCTGAGCGAATGGTGCCTCAATTCATTGAAAACAACATACTCGCTGATTTATCTGCACTCCGTGAAGATGAGTCGTTTCACTTTGAGGACATTTTGCCAGGGACAATTACGCAATATGAAGTGGGAGACGCTCTTTACGGCGTGCCGTTTTCAAGCCCACCACATATTATTTTCTACAATAAAACCTTATTTGAAAAAAATGGACTAGAAACGCCACAAGAATTGGAAAGCCGAGGCGAGTGGACATGGGAAGCTTTTGAAGAAGCAGCAGCTGTGATTGCCGAAGAGGAAGGCGTCTATGGGGCGAACTTCTTTAGAGCTTGGGAAACATGGGAGAATCTTTTAGCACATACGCGAGCAGAAGGGGGCGACCTCTTTAACGAAGACACGACTGAGTTTACCTGGAATAGCGAGGCCGGGATCTCGACGTTAGAAATGCTTGATCGCATGATGTTCGAGGACCGCTCACATCCCCGTGCAGGGGATCAAGTCGCATTTGAAGCTGGGAACGTCGGTATGTTTTTTGATGTTTATAGCTATGTTTCAACCGCTCGGGGTATCGAAGATTTTGAATGGGATATCGCCCCTGTTCCTCTCGGCTCGCAAGGGAGGTCGCCTATTCTCGGCCAAGCAGGCTATGTCATGTTTGAAGGGACGGAGCACCCTGAAGAAGCACTTGATCTAATTCGCTACTTTGCGAGCGAAACAGGGATGGAAGCGACCTCGACGTACTTCGCGCCACCACGGGTATCGGTGCTTGAATCAGATGCCTTTATTGAACAACCAGGCAATCCGCCAAGAGAGAGCATGGAGTCAACGATTTTAAACTTAAGCGAAGAATCACGTGTGTTACCGATTCATCCAGAATGGCAAAACATCGACAACCACATCCTCCAAGGCTTTGATCATTTATTCGGCCAAACGGCAGAACCAGCTGACATTCTTGAGCAAATGGAAGCAAGCATCAATCCATTGGTGCAAGAATGAGCGGCGGGGTGGATAAGACATGAATGCAGATGTTCAGGCAGAATGGAGACAAAAAAAGAAAAGGCCTCGAAAACCGATGTTTAAACGGGATGAGCTAGCAGGTTGGCTTTTTATAAGCCCGATGTTACTCGGATTTACGATCTTTATGTTTATTCCCATTGGCTTCGCTTTCTATATGAGCTTCACCGACTGGCCCTTACTCGGCCAGTCGGAATTTATCGGAACGGCCAATTATCAAGCAATCGTGCAAGACCCTGAATTTCAAAAAGTGATGAAAAATACAGTTCTGTTTACCGCAGGCTTAGTACCATTCAATATTATTCTCGCCCTAGGACTAGCCTTGCTTTTACGACATCCATTACCAGGAATGGGCCTATTCCGCACGATTGTTTTTGTGCCAGTGGTCACAACGCTTGTCGTCTGGGCAATTGTCTGGCGCTATATGTTTGCGACTGACTTTGGTTTCATTAACTCGATTCTTGCTTGGTTTGGCATTGAACCACAAGCCTACTTGTATAACAAAAATTTAGCGATGCCCGTTGTGATTTTAACTAGTGTCTTGAAAAACGTCGGGCTAAACATGGTGCTGTTTTTAGCCGCCTTGCAAATGGTGCCGAAAAACTTATACGAAGCGGCGCGAATCGATGGTGCTGGAAGCTGGCGTCAATTTAAAAACATCACGCTTCCAATCATTTCGCCTACCGTCTTTTTAGCGACGATTATTACGATTATTGGAGCGATGAAGATCTTTGCGCAAATCTTTGTGATGACAAAAGGTGGTCCAGAGAGCAGCACAAAAGTGATTGTCTATTATATTTGGGAAAAAGCATTTCGGTTATTTGATATGGGTTACGCTTCTGCGGCAGCGTTTATTTTATTCTTTGTCATTTTTGCATTCACTTTGATTCAATGGTGGCTTCGAAAAAGGTGGGTCTACAATGAAGATTAACTCCGTTTCTACAGTCGTTCGTTATGGTTTATTAACGATCATTTCAGCGATTATGCTGTTGCCGTTTATTTGGATGGTCACGACGTCTTTAAAAGACCCTAACCAAATTTTCGCGTTGCCGCCAACCTTTATCCCAAACCCCATTCAGTGGGATAGCTATCTCAATGTTCTTAGTAGCACCCACTTTCTTAGGCAAATGTTTAACAGTATTTACATCGGGGCTGCAGTGACAATCGGAACGGTATTGCTCGCGTCGCTTGCAGGGTACGCCTTCGCCCGGATTCCATTTAAAGGGCGAAATGTCGTTTTTCTCGCTTTCCTAAGTGTGATGATGATTCCTGGCGAAGTAACGATCATCCCGCTTTTTCTTTTTATGAGGGAACTCGGCTGGATTGATACTCATTTGCCTTTAATGATCATCCCCATTTTTGGCGCAGGCGGAGCGTTTGGCATCTTCGTGATGAGGCAGTTTTTTAAGCAAGTTCCAGCTGAACTTGAAGATGCCGCCCGAATTGACGGCTGCTCCCGTTTCCGCATCTTTGTGCAAATAATGTTGCCGCTATCAAAGCCGGCACTTGCGACGGTGACGATTTTTACCTTTTTAACGAATTGGAACGAGTTTCTCGAACCTTTAATTTTCATCAATTCAAGAGAATTAATGACGTTGCCGCTAGCTCTGTCTCTCTTTACCGACGAGGCTGGAACCGATTGGAGTTCATTGATGAGCGCGTCTGTCCTAGCAACACTGCCAGTTCTAACAGTCTTCTTCTTTGCGCAGAAGCAGTTTATTGAGAGCCTAGCAATGTCTGGATCAAAGGAATAAAACGTATGAGTCGGAGGAATAAACAGATGAGACAAGTAACGGAAATAGAAAAACAGATACGTGTACGCGCGGAAGCCGATGTAGTCGTTTGTGGAGGGGGACCAGCAGGGATTGGAGCTGCCTTAAGCGCCGCCCGAAACGGCGCCAAAACGATTCTCCTCGAAGCACACGGCTTTCTCGGAGGGATGGGGACAGCTGGAATGGTGACTTCTTTTGCCTACGGTTATCATGATAAGGAGCGCTTTATTACCGGGGGTATCTTTCAAGAGATTCGCCAAAAGCTCCATGACAGAGGCGGGCTGATCATGACCGATCGCAAAGGCTGGGAGCCGTTTAATGCCGAACAATATAAGATTCTCGCGTTTGAATTATTGGCAGAAGCAGGTGTCGAGCTCCTTTGCCACACAACCGTTGTCGATACGATTACAAAAGCAGGCACGATTGAAGCGATCATTATTGAAAGCAAAGCAGGCAGAGAAGCTTTGCTTGCGACGCACGTCATTGATGCGACGGGAGATGGAGATGTCGCTGAACGAGCCGGTGCGCTCTGCAAAATCGGCAGAGACAAAGACGGAGGCACGCAGCCTTCCTCGCTCATGTATGTACTTGGCAACGTCGATACAGAAGCACTTGGCGAAAAGCTCGACCAAGAAGGGCGACGTGGCTATTGGAAAACAGAAGACGGGTATAGGTACGTAAACGCAACCGGTTTCGCAGATGAAATCGAACAGGCGAAGCGCGACGGTTTCTTAACAAAAGTGAACCGAGACCATATCGCTGCGATCTTCACAGTCCCGTGGGTGGATAATGTCGTAGGCATTAACTTTGGACGCATTCAAGGCAAAAACGCCCTCGACCCACAAGACTTGACGGATGCGGAAGTGATCGGGCGAGAACAAGTGCTAGATGGAATCGCTTTTCTGAAAGAATACGTGCCAGGGTTCAAGCGAGCAGAGCTCCTTCAAACAGCCCCGCAAGTCGGGATTCGGGAAACAAGACGTGTCATCGGCGACTACGTCATCACACAAGAAGACATTGTCGAATTAAAGCAATTCGACGACTGCATTGCTCAATCCTGTTACATGATTGACATTCACTCGCCAGACTCGTCAACGACGGAAATTTACAAACTGCCAAAAGGCACCCATTATGACATCCCGTACCGCGCCCTCCTGCCACAAGGGCTAAACAACTTGCTCGTCGCCGGCCGCTGCATCTCAGCGACGCACGAAGCATTAGGCTCCTTCCGCGTCCAAGCCATTTGCCTCGCAATTGGAGAAGCCGCCGGAGCTGCCGCAGCCATCGCCACAAAAGAAAAGTGCCTCCCACGAGAAATTGATGTGACGCACTTGCAAGACACGCTGGTGAACCAAGGGGCGATATTGAGCTGATGAGGGGAGGGGTATTTTCGAATAAAAGGATTTAGCATTGGTGTTTGAAGAGGGACTACCTTTAAAAATGAGACGAACAAGAACTCCAAACATTGGGTTTTGGAGTTTCTTTTTTGGTGTTCGTGGTATTAAAATGTGGTGGGATTAGAAGGATAGGTGGGAGCAACGGTTTAATTTGGTCAACCTAAAGAAGTTTGCCATTGAACATTAACGCCGTCGAAGACAAAAGCTTAAATCAGACGGTGCGAACCCCAAGCGCACATAAAATCACTAGATCACCCGCACCGAAAAAGAGTCTGAATATGAGTAAATGAGTATGAAAATGTGAAAATGTGGTTTATGTTCCTTGATATAATGAAGGGAAAGCGCGACTTTCCTATTTTATCTGTGGTTTTATTTCCAGCAAATAGGGGACTTTCGCTGTCGCACTCTTCGTGAGTGCGTGGATTGAAATGGGACATTTGCCGTATAACCCGCCGCCCGCAAATCGTCGCACTCTTCGTGAGTGCGTGGATTGAAATGAGGATTTATTCGGCAATGAATCGCCTATGATGTAGTCGCACTCTACGTGAGTGCGTGGATTGAAATTAAAAAGGTAGCTCACTTTTGTCCTTTATGTGGAGTCGCACTCTACGTGAGTGCGTGGATTGAAATATTGAATACAGCATTACATTCATTGAAGAACCTTTGTCGCACTCTACGTGAGTGCGTGGTGGAATGTCAACACAAAACTGGACAAATTTTTAAAGGTGTAAGGCTTTGTAATCGACGGGTGATTGATAGTCGAGTGAACCATGGAGGCGTATATGGTTGAACCAATGAACATAATCAAATAAAGCAAGGTCAAGTTCGTGTTGGTTAGGGAAAACCCTTCTCGATACAAACTCAATTTTAATCGCTTTAAAGGTGGCTTCTGCGACGGCGTTGTCATACGGCGTGCCTTTGTTGCTGAGCGAACGGGCGATTCCAAAGGTCGCTAGTGTCTGGTCCATCTTCTGATTGATAAACTCTCTACCACGATCGGTATGAAACAGAGCGATCTTCTGTAAGGGATAGGGAATTTTAGCGATGGCTTGTCCCACGAGCTCCTTATTCTTGTTTGGACCAGAACTGTAACCGATGATTTCACGGTTGTATAGATCAATGATGATACAAATATAATGCCAGTTTGCACCGACCCGCACATACGTTAGGTCGCTGACGACTACGGTTAGCGCTTTTTCTTGTTGGAACTTCCGGTCAAGGGTATTCCCTATTTCCGATTCGTTGCACACGAATTTCGTTGGTTTAAATTGGGCCACCGTGTACGTGGATACAAGTCCTTGTGCCTTCATGATCCGGCCAATGCGGCGGCGTGAAACCGTCCACCCTTGTTTAGTAAGTTCTTTTTTGATTTTGCGCTGGCCATAGATGCCTCGGCTCTGACGAAAAAGGTCGCTGATCAATGCGGTCAGCTGTTCTTCCTCTTCTTCGTGATCCCGTTGCTTGGCTTCATAATAAAACGTGCTACGGGGGATGTTCAAAATCGCACACATGGCAGCCACTGGGTAGATCCCGCGATTTTGACGGATCACGTCTATTTTCGTCCCATGATCAGCGCCGCTTGCTTTAAAATATCTTTCCGGACGCATACAGTTGCACAAGCTGTTTCTTAAATTCGGCTGTGAACCTTCTTCGTGGACGTTTGGCTTCAGTCATGATATCCCGATCCCTTCATTGGATGATTCCATCTAGTCTAGTAGACCTTAGAGCATTTGTCCAACTAAGTGTAACCTATCCATGGATTGAAATAATGGAAGCAGTAGTGTTTCCGCCTTTTCTAGGTCGTCGCACTCTACGTGAGTGCGTGGATTGAAATGCCGCTATTCGTTAGCTTGCCTTGCCCCGCGAAGGTCGCACTCTACGTGAGTGCGTGGATTGAAATTACAGTAGGGATGAAACCGAACGTCTTGGCCTGAGTCGCACTCTACGTGAGTGCGTGGATTGAAATCATATAGTCCTGCCAGAAAATTTTCAGGATGTCCGGTCGCACTCTTCGTGAGTGCGTGGATTGAAATCCGTTTTTAACATAATCCATCATGATGCGCTGAAAGTCGCACTCTATGTGAGTGCGTGGAAAATGTGGGCTTAAGATCCTTGCACGGTGTGGCTGTGTTTCCCCCATCTTATAAGTGCGCCAATTAACATCCACATGAATCGACGTTCGCTTGCGATAACAACTAATAAAGGTACAGAAAACCAAATAAGCAATATGAGCGCACCTACGCCCATATTGCTTATTTTCGTCTTTGTTGCCTATTTTAACGCTGGCCAAAATGCTTTATTCGCCTCGATTAAGTCGTCTAGTATATCTTTTGCTACTTTTGCACTTGGCACGGTTTTTGATAATGTGATGGCTTGCCATAGTTTTTGGTAGGAACCTTCTTCAAACGCTTCTACTACTAATTTTTCGACGCCAACTTGTTGCTCCATGAGGCTCTTTTGGAATCTAGGGATTTCTCCGACAACTAGTTTTTCTGGGCCGTTGCTGCCGACGATGCACGGGATTTCTACCATTGCTGTTGGGTCAAAGTTCGGGATGGCGCCATTGTTTTCGACAATCATTAACATCCGTTCTTTTGTGTTAAAGGCAATGGCTTTTGCTAAATCAACGATGTAGGAAGCGTGCTCGTCAATGACTAGCTTTGTTTCTTTTGCCGTGCCTTTGTCGATAATAGCTTGACATTCACCGAAAACAAATTTTTCGCGACCCTCCATGACTTCGTTGGCCCGTGTGTATTCTTTATTTGAATGCGCCACTTCGTAGTCTGGGTATAAGTAATATTTTAGATATGTGTTTGGCACCGTTTTTGGATCGAGTGCTTGTACCTCTCTTGCTTTTTTTAGTGTGCTATTCCAGCTTTCTTGCTGTTCGAGTTCGGATGTTCCGTCTGTCGCATAACCATGTTGGCTCACATGTTTTACCACGTCAGGCATTAAGCTGTTTCCGTTTTTATCTCGAATATCTGTCCACCAGCCAAAGTGATTCAAGCCATAATAGTCGACTTCCATTTCTTTGCGTGAGGCGAATCCTAAGTTTTTGGCGATTAGTTCTTCAATGCCAATCGGCATATCACAAATGTTCAACACTTTAGAATGGGGTCTTAGTTTACGTGTTGCTTCTGCGACAATTGCTGCTGGGTTTGAGTAGTTCAGCATCCAGGCTTCGGGTGAATATGTTTCCATATAATCGATTAGTTCCAATACGCCTGGAATCGAACGCATCCCATAAGCGATTCCGCCAGGTCCACATGTTTCCTGTCCGACAACGCCATGTTTCAATGGAATTTTCTCATCTAGTTCACGCATGGCGTATTTGCCGACACGGATATGGGCCATGACAAAATCGATATTTGTAAATGCTTCTTCTGGATTTGTGCTTGCTAGTAAACGTATTTCTGGAGCACGTTCTTTTAATAAAATCGCGCACGCATCGGCAATCGTTTTTTGCCTATCGCCATCATTGTCGTAAAGTTTAATCGTATCGATGGGGAACTCATCTAAATAGTCGAGCAGCATCAAAATAATCCCTGGTGTAAATGTGCTTCCGCCTCCAGCGATGGTAATGTTAAATGTTTTCATAATAACTCTCTCCCTCTCCTCTATATTTAAAGTTTTGCTTCAAAGGAATCTCTCACTTGAGGTACACTCAAGCCAACAATAATTTGTACGCTTTGGCCGCTTTTAGCCAACCCATGAGCCATTTTATTGTTTGTGAAGTAGTCGCTGTCTTTGACCAAACTAGGATCAATCACTGTAACCCGCAGACGCGTTGCGCAGTTTGTCACATCTTTGATGTTTTCTTTGCCGCCAAGGCCTTCTAAGTAATAGACCGCCTTCTCTTCATACTCAGACTCGTAAATTGCGGCAGCTTGTTTTTCAGAGTTACTCCCTTTTTTAGCCTTCTGATAATCTTGTTTTGTGTATAGCCTAGCCTCCTCTTCCTTTTTTCGCCCTGGTAATGGAATATCAAATTTAACAATCATCCATCTGAACAGGACAAAGTACAGTGCTGCAAATATAAGCCCAATCATGGCTTGGACGATATAAATGCCTCCGTGGTTAGAAGCGAGTGGAATCCAGTTTAACGCGGCTATTTCAATTAATCCGCCGCCCATCATGCCGACGACGCCAAACATGTTCATCAGCGTCACCATAGTCGCGCCAAGAAGAGCATGGATCACAAATAAATAAGGCGCGATAAATAGAAATGTAAATTCAAGCGGTTCTGTAATTCCCGCAAATATCGCTGTTAATGTTGCTGGCAATACAAGGGCAAGCACTTTTTTCCGGTTTTCTTTCGGTGTGGAAAAATACATGGCGAGTGCGATCCCAAAACAGCCGAACATTTTAATATTTCCATGGAGTAAAAACCCATATGGATAAAGATCTTTTAACGCTGCAGTTGAAGTAGCAAAATCATTTAAATTGGCAATCCAATATGGTTTTAACCCTTCATTTACAGCAGCTGGACCAAATTCAAAAGGAGTGTAAATAAAATGATGCAGCCCCGTTGGAATTAAAACCCTTTCCAAGAAGTGAAACAGCCAGACACCAACATAACCAGCTTGTGAGATGAACCCTTGGAGGGAACCAATGCCTTGCTGGACATACGGCCATACAAAAGCAACGAGAAAAGCGAAAGGAATCATTACAAAAAAGCCAATGATCACCACAAAGACGAGACCCTGGAAAATGCCAAGCATTTCAGGAAGCTTTTGATCATAAAAACGATTATGGATCCAAATCACAATTGCAGATATGATAATGGCGCCAATGATATTTGTATCCAATGTAGGGATACCGGCAATTTCTTTAACACCTGTTATGTTCTCGACACCTTGTGATAGGTCGACGCCGAAAGTGGACGGCCAAAGTGTCAAAATCGCATTGATAAAATTATTGAAAACAAGGTAAACCATCAATGCTGCAAGTGTGGCACGTGCTTGCGCTTTCTTTGCTAGTGAAATGGGCAAGCCGATAACAAACGCCAGCTCCATATGATTAAAAATGGTCCATCCCCCACTTTCAATCAGTGACCAAACCTTGTACCACATCGTCCCTTCTGCAGCGATGTCCCCCATAATCGCCGGGTTTTTAAATAAAGTTGCCAGGCCGACGACAATGCCAAAAAATGCGAATAAGAGAACAGGGACAATCATCGCGCTGCCAAACCGCTTGATTGCGTTCATAAGCAAAACTCCTTTGCATGATCTACAATTTAACTGTAAAGGCAGCGCTTTCAAAACCCAATAGGTTTGACGCATTTAGAAATCAAGTTGTACCATTAGATTATATTTTCACAGAAGGAAAATATTTTCATAGAAGGTGAGCACATGATTCTAGACAAGTTAGTCAATAAACACTTTGAATCACTAAGCGAGAATGACTTGCATATTATTAAGACGATTTATGACCATATTGATGAGATGAAGACGATGAAAATTCAGGATCTCGCTGCTTATGCCCACACTTCCATCTCTTCCATCCACCGTCTCACGAAAAAAATTGGTTTAGACGGCTACAGCGACTTAAAATCTTATATTAAATTGAACAATTTTACGGAAGGTACGAGCCAAGATTTAATGGAACTGCTTGACCAGGATATCCACCAGACGAGGAAGTACATGGAACAACTAGACTTTTGCCAATTAAACCAACTGATTGACCGCGCCCCATATATCTATATTTACGGAACAGGGGCTGCACAGCTAGATTTGGCGAATGATGTCCAGCGGCAGTTATGGACGCTGCACAAGAAATCTCAAGTCATACGAAGTGAACGGGATTTTACAAATGGACTCGGGGAAATGGGCGAAGACGATCTTTTGTTTATTATTTCTTTATCCGGCGAATCAGAAAACCTCGATGAAATTATTCACGCGATTAAAACAAGAAAGATAAAATGTGTGAGCCTGACCACATTAAGAAATAATTTACTCGCCCAAAATGCGATGTTTAATATTTATGTAAACAGCACTCCTTTTTGTTTGTATAACAAAGTCGAGAACTCTAGCTTTTTGCCGTTTTACATTGTGGTTGATATTATTGTGAGGAAATTCAGTGAGTGGAAAATGGAACAGGTGGGGAAATAATAACAGTGGGTCGGCTATGTCTTGAAACCGGCCGCTCATAAAGCAATGGCTGAAATGATAGAAACATTCTAGACGAGCCTATCGCTTATTCGCCTCCTTGTTTTCCTCTTCTTTTTTAGGGCAATCTTCTTCCTCTACACTATGCTTAAACGTCCCGATCCTTTTTTGTTTGTCTTAAAAGGCAAAAAAATCACCATTCATTCTTGTATAATGGAGTCACCATCAATATGAAACCATATTAGAAAGGCACTAGATAAATGAACGCAATCTCTTATCGGAAATCCGTGGCGTGGGGGAAAGCGCTAGGCAGTTTAGTGTTTGTGCTAGTTTGTCTGTTTTTGCTGTACGGCGCTTTTTTTATGGATACTACATGGATTCGTACATTTTTTTGTATTACATCCGCTATCATAGGGATTCCGTTTTTTGGTGGATATTTAGTGGTTTGCTTGCCACGGGCATTGAAATCAAACACGCAATTACTCACTTACGACCAAAAATCGATTTCGGACGGTAAAAAAACAGTAGCGTGGGTGGACATTGAAAACATCAGCTACAGTGGCCCGTCCTTTCAAAAATGGCTATTTCCGCAGTTTCCTCAACTGATTTTTCACTTGAAGAACAGAGAGACTTGGACCGTAAGTACTTATTATTTGCTAACAGACTCCGACATTCAGTCCGTCTTGAAGCTTTTGCGCGGGCTGCTTAGCCGCAACGGTAAGAAGTAAAATAGTTCTTAGTAGAATTATATTGTTATGAAGCTAAGGCAGTCTACAATTAACAGAAAGGAAGGCGTACAATCATGAAAGCGAGCATCGAAAACCTCCTTCGTCTATTGGGAGACCAGCACGAGGCGCATCATGGGATTCCAGAGAGTGAGATCGAGGCGAAGGAACGAGAGCTTGGTTTTTCCTTGCCGCTGGTGCTACGGAATTACTACAAAGCGTTGGGACGGTCTCCACACATCACCCAAGGGTGCAACAATCAATACGAACCGCTGCAGTTGAAGAAGTTGTTTATTCCTGATAGCACTTTTTTTACGACAGACAAAGCATTTTTGGTTTTCTACCAAGTAGAAGAATCTGTGATCTATTGTGGGATCCGGTTGGACGATTTGGAAAGGGAAGACCCGCCAGTTTATTTATGCGCTTGGAGTTTCGCCGACTGGCAGTTAGAGAATCAGTCACTAAGCCGTTTTCTCGCTGGCAAAGCGCTAATTCAATTGGGTGTTGAAGATCGGCTGCCGTATTGGGCGATTTTCGATGAAAGCACGTGGGACTTGTTCGACTATCGCGACTGGATGCGTTTAGACGACCGCGAAGATGAGATAGAAGAAGGTTCCGAGCTTAATACGTGGAAAATCTTTGTGAAAGATGATGTGCTAATCGTGTTTGAACTTTCTGGTTCAGAAGAAGAAGGGGAAGCCCCGTTGGCGGTATATCTTGCTTCTTTTAAGCAAACGAGTATGGAGAATCTCCTAAACGAGCTAGAAAAGGCAGCGAACTTGCCCGCGTATCGAACCAGTCTGTTTGAACATTAATATTGTGGGGGCACATGCTCTGGTAAGAAAGGGGTCGTTCCTGTGATCGAAGCATTGAATCAATCGGTCTCGATTCCATCACTCATCTGGTTATTTTTGGCGTTTTTTATGATTCATGATTTTGAGGAAATTATCTTTGTCGAAGGATGGGCAAAAAAACGCTACGAATCGGTCTATCAAACGATCCCTTCTTTTTATAAACCAATATTTCGTATATTTAACGGAATAACTAGTTCGCAATTTGCTTTTGCCGTATTTATTGAGTTTATTATATTTATCCCTGTTACCTATTTAGCGGCAGAGCAGCAAATGTTTACCTGGTTCCTCGGTTATAACGTCATCTTTTTTTTGCATGTGTTTACGCATGCAGGTCAAGCACTGCTACTGAAAATGTATACACCAGGCGTCATTACCGCCATTATCGTAACACTTCCGTATTCTCTTTATTTGTTTTACCGGTTAGCGATGGAATATAATATTCAGATTAATGATCTTATTGCCAGTATCCCATACGGATTGACGATTATTCCAATCGTGGCTTTCGGTCATCTACTAGCTAAAACTGTGGTTCGGTAAAAAATGTTGAGGTAACCCATGGATGTTTTCAGTTTACTTCAATATCAAACAACTACTATTTTGGTGCGAACCCCAAGCGCACATAAAATCCCTAGATCACCCGCACCAAAAAAGCACTTAAATATGGGTTAATGTGTGGAAAAGTGTTAAAATGTTGTTCATATCCCATGGTATGATATAGGAAAAGAGCGGCTTTTCTCTATGATTCATCAATTAGTTTCCAATAAATAGGGGAATTTCGCTGTCGCACTCCTTGTGAGTGCGTGGATTGAAATGTTAATGTCCGCGCTCTTACCGCACTTATTACATGTCGCACTCCTTGTGAGTGCGTGGATTGAAATACTCATTTCGGCAGTCTTAGCGCCTGTCGTCTCCGGTCGCACTCCTTGTGAGTGCGTGGATTGAAATACTATACTCGCTCCTTTATCACGCCAATGGCGCTTGTCGCACTCCTTGTGAGTGCGTGGATTGAAATCGACAAAAAAGCGCCCGCCTGCGCCACTAGCGCTGTCGCACTCCTTGTGAGTGCGTGGATTGAAATATGTAGACACATTAATTCGCGCGCTATACATCGGGTCGCACTCCTTGTGAGTGCGTGGATTGAAATATTCAGAATTATGTCAGTATATCCAACAACTACGTCGCACTCCTTGTGAGTGCGTGGATTGAAATCGGGAAAGGGTGTTCATTATCGGACATCTTAGAGGTCGCACTCCTTGTGAGTGCGTGGATTGAAATTGCAATCGAAGAACTCACAAAGCGTCGCGATGGTGTCGCACTCCTTGTGAGTGCGTGGATTGAAATATCATGTTAATGTCGTTTAACGAGTCGCCGCACTCGTCGCACTCCTTGTGAGTGCGTGGATTGAAATGATCAGGAAACGGAGCGCACAGCCCGCAAAATGGTCGCACTCCTTGTGAGTGCGTGGATTGAAATGCCTCCTTGCCTTTTATAAAGCGTTTTTCTTTGCGCGTCGCACTCCTTGTGAGTGCGTGGATTGAAATCGTTTCGATTTAAGGGATTCTCACCCACGCCAAGTCGCACTCCTTGTGAGTGCGTGGATTGAAATTATATGAAGACTCAGTATAACGTATTTGTTAACGTCGCACTCCTTGTGAGTGCGTGGATTGAAATGGAAATGGATAAAAAAAGTCATGCGAAATCCATGTCGCACTCCTTGTGAGTGCGTGGATTGAAATCGCGCGCTTGGCCGGCCGCAGCTCGCGCCCTCCGGTCGCACTCCTTGTGAGTGCGTGGATTGAAATAAAAATCGGAGGCCGTTCCGTTGATCGTCTCAGCGTCGCACTCCTTGTGAGTGCGTGGATTGAAATGCCGACGCCTATACATGAAGTGCCGGGAGGGCCGTCGCACTCCTTGTGAGTGCGTGGATTGAAATACCAGCTACCCAATCACTAAACCTTTCCGCCTCCGTCGCACTCCTTGTGAGTGCGTGGATTGAAATTCTTTACAAGTTTGTTTTTATTGAGTGCTTGTGGGTCGCACTCCTTGTGAGTGCGTGGATTGAAATTCTTGCTTATTTGCAATGTTAGGTGGTGTCCATCGTCGCACTCCTTGTGAGTGCGTGGATTGAAATGCGGAGGAAGGGGACGTCATCGAACTTGAGGCGCGTCGCACTCCTTGTGAGTGCGTGGATTGAAATAAAGCTGAACGGACAGTCAGGTAAATTACGCTCGTCGCACTCCTTGTGAGTGCGTGGATTGAAATTCTACCTTACCCCTTGTCTTTAGCTGCCCCTCAGTCGCACTCCTTGTGAGTGCGTGGATTGAAATAAAGCTGAACGGACAGTCAGGTAAATTACGCTCGTCGCACTCCTTGTGAGTGCGTGGATTGAAATTCTACCTTACCCCTTGTCTTTAGCTGCCCCTCAGTCGCACTCCTTGTGAGTGCGTGGATTGAAATACAAAAGACTAGCAACAGTGTCACAGACAGAAACGGTCGCACTCCTTGTGAGTGCGTGGATTGAAATTCTGGTCGTTTCAACGCCTTCAGGGGGGTTTCATGTCGCACTCCTTGTGAGTGCGTGGATTGAAATTCAACTCGCGCTCAGTACGAAAATCAAAAGGCTCTGTCGCACTCCTTGTGAGTGCGTGGATTGAAATTTTAGTAGCCTTACGGAACCGGCCGAAATTTTCGTTGGATAGGTTACACTTAGTTGGACAAATGCTCTAAGGTCTACTAGACTAGATGGAATCATCCAATGAAGGGATCGGGATATCATGACTGAAGCCAAACGTCCACGAAGAAGGTTCACAGCCGAATTTAAGAAACAGCTTGTGCAACTGTATGCGTCCGGAAAGCCGAGAGCGGAAATCATCCGTGAATATGAACTGACGCCATCTGCTTTTGATAAATGGGTTCGTCAATACCAAACAAGTGGCGCATTCACCGAGAAAGAAAATCGTACGCCTGAACAAGAAGAGCTGATCCGCCTACGAAAAGAAAACCAGAAGCTCGCTATGGAAAATGATATTTTAAAGCAAGCGGCGCTGATCATGGGACGAAAATAGACGTGATCCGTCAAAATCGCGGGATCTACCCAGTGGCTGCCATGTGTGCGATTTTGAACATCCCCCGTAGCACGTTTTATTATGAAGCCAAGCAACGGGATCACGAAGAAGAGGAAGAACAGCTGACCGCATTGATCAGCGACCTTTTTCGTCAGAGCCGAGGCATCTATGGCCAGCGCAAAATCAAAAAAGAACTTACTAAACAAGGGTGGACGGTTTCACGCCGCCGCATTGGCCGGATCATGAAGGCACAAGGACTTGTATCCACGTACACGGTGGCCCAATTTAAACCAACGAAATTCGTGTGCAACGAATCGGAAATAGGGAATACCCTTGACCGGAAGTTCCAACAAGAAAAAGCGCTAACCGTAGTCGTCAGCGACCTAACGTATGTGCGGGTCGGTGCAAACTGGCATTATATTTGTATCATCATTGATCTATACAACCGTGAAATCATCGGTTACAGTTCTGGTCCAAACAAGAATAAGGAGCTCGTGGGACAAGCCATCGCTAAAATTCCCTATCCCTTACAGAAGATCGCTCTGTTTCATACCGATCGTGGTAGAGAGTTTATCAATCAGAAGATGGACCAGACACTAGCGACCTTTGGAATCGCCCGTTCGCTCAGCAACAAAGGCACGCCGTATGACAACGCCGTCGCAGAAGCCACCTTTAAAGCGATTAAAATTGAGTTTGTATCGAGAAGGGTTTTCCCTAACCAACACGAACTTGACCTTGCTTTATTTGATTATGTTCATTGGTTCAACCATATACGCCTCCATGGTTCACTCGACTATCAATCACCCGTCGATTACAAAGCCTTACACCTTTAAAAATTTGTCCAGTTTTGTGTTGACATTCCACGTCGCACTCCTTGTGAGTGCGTGGATTGAAATTTTTGTGTAAGCAATAAGCGCACGAACAACCATGGTCGCACTCCTTGTGAGTGCGTGGATTGAAATGCGAGTTCCATCGAACGCCTCAGCGAATGGTAATGTCGCACTCCTTGTGAGTGCGTGGATTGAAATACGAACGCGCTGAAAGAACAGATTATGCGGAACACGTCGCACTCCTTGTGAGTGCGTGGATTGAAATTGAGCTTACCGGACTAGTTAACACTTGGGCGATAGGTCGCACTCCTTGTGAGTGCGTGGATTGAAATAAGGATGCGGTGCTTGAAAAAGGAGATGACGCTAGAGTCGCACTCCTTGTGAGTGCGTGGATTGAAATTTATCTTCTTGACTTCGGGAGCGGGACCATATCTCGTCGCACTCCTTGTGAGTGCGTGGATTGAAATGCCAATTGAGTCCGTCTATATAGCTGCGGACAATGACGTCGCACTCCTTGTGAGTGCGTGGATTGAAATGTTGCAAATATGAAGCTCTTTCCAACACATATCTGTCGCACTCCTTGTGAGTGCGTGGATTGAAATCAATACAAAAAGCCTGTCCAAGTAGCTAGACTGGGTCGCACTCCTTGTGAGTGCGTGGATTGAAATTCTAAAGGTGTACCACATTTACGAGAGGAGCTAGAGTCGCACTCCTTGTGAGTGCGTGGATTGAAATAAATAAATGGCCCGCACACCAAGTCAACAGCGCCGTCGCACTCCGTGAGTGCGTGGATTGAAATACATAACAGCTAGTGCAGCAAAACAGATTGTGCTGGTCGCACTCCATGTGAGTGCGTGGATTGAAATATGCCTTGAGACTTTGCCCCCTGGGTTAGAGAGCAGGCCCCTATGCGCTGTTTCCTCATCCATCTTGAGGTAAAGCTGTCCTTTTTTCTGGAATCTTACAATTTCCATGCCTGCCAAAATGGAGCGACCGTTTTTATTGCTGTGATTAGTGTTAATAGAAAAAATGACTAGCTACAGGAGGAAGCGAAATTGGAAATTCGTACAGTGAAAGGCTCTGACTACTATGTCATTTCCCCACTAATTAATAAGTGGTGGGGTGGAAGAAAGATGTCGGATAAGTTACCGAAATTATTTTTCGACCATTTTTCTAATACAAGTTTTGTTGCTGAAAGGGATGGAACACTTGTCGGCTTTCTAATCGGATTCTTTTCTCAATCTCATCAAAAAGTAGCCTATATACATTTCGTTGGAGTCCACCCTGATTATAGAAAGCAAAGTGTTGGCAACCTATTATACAATCGATTTTTTCATGTGGTTCAGCAAAACGGGCGAAATATTGTTCGCTGTGTAACTTCTCCTGTCAATCAAACTTCCATCGCCTTTCATACGAAGATGGGATTTTCTATTGAAGAGGGCGATAAAACGATTGACGGTGTTTATGTCAACACCGACTATGATGGACCACATCAAGACAGAGTTTTGTTTGAGAAACATTTAATGTAATGCAATGTCATGATTTACTTCTACCATTTCCACGAGGCCAAACGACCACTTTCTCTTGAGATATGAAGAAAATGTCCACATAAAACGAGAGCCAGGAGTCCTCCTCCTGGCTCTGTCTGCTTTTTTCAAGAATTGCTTTGCTAAATCATGATTAAATGCACGACTAGACTGCTGAATCGACCCGCTCGATGTGAATCTTTTGCTGATACTGTTCGGCTTTTGAAAAATCAATTGTTGGCAGCCAGTGAAGGCAGTTTGCCAATGAGAGGGAGCTGCCAGCTAATAGAGCGGCTTTTACGTCGTTCGTTTTTCTCCACTCGCGCATAAAGGTGCCGAGAAAAATATCCCCGGAGGCAGTGGCGTTAGTTACGTTAATCGGTGGGAGCGTGACACGCCAAATGTCTCCGTTGATTTTGGCGACTGTTCCTTCGCCGCCTAATGTGACGATGCAGTTAGGGTAAGGGCTGTTTTTTAAACATTCTTCGATTTGCTGCTGTCTGTTTGTGGCTTCCTCTTTTACCCCCATTAAGTCTAAAAATTCCTCTCCGTTGATCTTTATTAGCCATGGTTTTGCCTCTACTCCGTATGCTAATGCATCGCCGCTGCTATCGAGAATGGTCTGGACGCCGCGACTTTCTGCTTGGGCAATGATGTCCCGGTAAAAAGTGAGGGGGGTCCCTTTTGGGAGTGACCCTGAAAGCACGAGATGGTCGCCTGCTTTTAGTGAGCGAAATAGCGATTGCAAAAACTGCTGTTGTTCTTTTTCTGTGATGGAAGGTCCTTGTTCATTGATTAGTGCTGCCTCTTGCTTTGATTCGTTTACGAGAATGGTGCAGTATCGGTTATCGCCTTCTATGAATGTTGTTTCTCCTGCCAGTTGGGCTTTTTTCATCATTTGTGCTAATTGTTCTCCTACAGGCCCGCCGAAAAATGTGTGCATGTGAATCGTTTTTTGCTCATTTGCGACAATGAAAGGAAGGGCAACATTAAATCCTTTCCCGCCAAGGCCTTCATGGGAAGCTCTAGAACGGGTTACGCCATTAGGATAAAAGGCTTGAACGTAAATGGTTCGGTCAAGGGCTGGATTGGCACATAAAATATGAATCATTGATTACACACCTCTATTTGCATTGGTTTGCATTTTGAGTTAATCATATAATAAATACCAAGTTTTGCAAAGTTATTATTGGGTTAATGCAAAATAAAGCAAAAATAATATTTGCTTTTCTTGGCTTTATCACTTATAATCCAAGGTAAGCGATTTCAGTAATAGGGGAAGGGGATGATTCTTTGCTTCCGCAGGAAAGACAAGATTTGATCATGAAGGAATTGTATGAATATCATTCTGTGAAAATTTCCGAACTTAGCTCAAAACTAGATGTTACGCGAGAAACGATTCGCAAAGATTTATACGAACTAGAAGAGAAAGGGCTCATTCGCAAAGTGCACGGAGGAGCGGTGTTAAACAAGGCAAATCTTGAGACGAACTACAGCTCAAGAAAAATTGTCAATGAGTGGGAAAAGCGGGCGATTGCGAAAAAGGCAGTTGAGTTTGTCTATGATAACGATACGATTTATATCGATTATGGGACGACCGCCCTTTATTTTGCTCGCGAGCTTATTATGAAAAAAACGGGGTTGACGATTGTAACCAATTCGCTTTCTTTGGCTAATGAGCTTGTGGAGCACTCGAATTTCTCGATTATTATCATTGGCGGCAACGTCCGAAAAAATGAGCGTTCCTTGTATGGGCCAGTTGCCAACCAAACAATTGCCAATTTGTATGTCGATACCGGCTTTTTCGGCATTGGGGCTTTGCATCCGGAAGTAGGCTATACGAACATCCATATGGGGGAAGCTGAAGTATCGCGCCTTATGGTGCAACATTCGAAAAGACGCGTAATGATGGCTGATTACTCAAAATTCGGCTCCATCCATATGAACAAAGTCGCTCCAATTGAAGAAGTTGACACACTCATTACCGATTCCAAGGCCGATGCAGAGATGTTGAAAGCGATACAAGAGAAAGCACGAAATGTCATCGTCGTTGAAGCTGAAGGGGGTGAGGGAGATGAGTAATGCTTTACTTGATCGAGACTTGATTTTGTTAAACCAAACATGCCAAACGGTTGAAGAGGTGTTAGAAACAATAGCGGCGCCGATGCAAGCTAAGCAGTTTGCGAAAGAGACGTACGCTGACGGTTTAAAAGAGCGAGAACAATCGTTTGCGACAGGGATACCAACTGAGCCGTTTGGTGTGGCGATTCCTCATACCGATGCCAGTTATGTACTGGAAAGCAAAATCGGATTGCTGACGCTAAAGGAGCCTGTCTCGTTTGGTGTAATGGGGGCGGAAAACGATCAAGTCGATGTGAAAGTTGTGTTGTTGCTCGGCCTAGCCGATGGTTCAGCTCATTTGAAAGCGCTGCAAACAATTGTGGAACGTATTCAAGATGCTCATTTTGTGAAGAAGTTGGCTTCTGTGCAAGAAAAAAACGAGGCGTTAGCCCTATTGGACGCTTCCATTACTAAACAACTCGAGGGGGAATAAAGATGAAAAAAGTATTAGTCGCATGTGGTGGAGCTGTTGCTACGTCTACGGTAGCTGCAAATAAAGTGAAAGCGATTTTGAAAGAAAACAATATCCAAGCGGACGTCAGCCAATGTCGTGTCAGCGAACTCGGTTCAAAATCACAAGGCGCTGATTTGATCATCTCCACGGCAAAAGTCGATCGTGATTATGGTGTTCCTGTGGTCCATGGGTTGCCTTTTATTTCAGGTGTTGGCCTTGATAAAACGAAACAAGAGATTTTGGATATTTTAAAATAACCTATTACTGATAGGGGGAGACATCATGAATGTGCTGCAATATATATTGGATTTAGGGCCTGCTGTCATGCTTCCGGCTGTGATCTTTGTCCTTGGCCTGTTGTTGCGCCAAGGAATTGGGAAATCGTTAAGATCAGGGATCACGATTGGGGTCGGATTTGTAGGCATCACTTTAGTTATTAGCTTACTGACAGATAACTTAGGGCCAGCCGCACAGGAAATGGCGGAACGGTTTAATCTTGGTTTATCAATTGTCGATGTTGGTTGGCCAGGAGCTTCTCCGATGGCGTGGGCTTCTAATATAGGAACGGTCGCCATTCCTGTTGCCATTCTTGTCAATGTCGTCATGTTGTTGTTGAAATGGACCCGTGTTGTAAACGTTGACATTTGGAATATTTGGCATATGGCATTTGCCGGTGCGATTGTGTCCACCGCATCAGGAAGCTTTTGGCTTGGCGTTCTTGGCGTTGTCATCTATGCGGCATTTGCTTATAAGCTAGGAGATTGGTTTGCGCCGATCATTCATAAATACAACGGCTTGGAAGGAATTTCGATTCCACATGGCACAGGGGCGATAATGGCGCCAATCGCTGTTGTCACTGACGCAATTATAGAGAAAATTCCTGGTTTGAAAAACGTGAATATTAACTCAGATAAGATTGAAAACCGACTTGGACCAATCGGAGAACCTGCGATTATTGGTGCTATTCTCGGAACAGTCATCGGTGCCTTGGCAGGTTACGAGGTATCAGCCATTTTGCAATTGGGCATTCAAATGGCGGCGGTAATGCTGTTAATGCCTACCGTTGTCAAGTTTATTATGGAAGGATTAATGCCAATTGCCGAAGCCGCAAGGGAAATGCTCGATAAACGTTTCTCAGGGCAAGACTATTATATTGGGCTAGATCCTGCGCTCTTGCTCGGTAATTCACAAGTGGTCGCGGCAAGCTTGATTTTTGTCCCACTTACACTTGTGATCGCAATTCTTATTCCTGGAAACGAAGTTCTTCCATTCGGTGACTTAGCGACAATTGGCTTTTTCATCTCAATTGCAGTCGGCATCCACGGCGGAAACTTGTTTAGAACGTTGATCTCAGGGACGCTCATTATGACAATGACGATTTGGATTGCAAACATGATGGTCGGCGTCCACACTCAGCTTGCACTCAACACTGGAACGATATCCGGTGGGCAAGTAGCATCCCTTGACCAAGGCGGCAGCCCGCTTCAATTCATCATGACCGAACTAACAACATGGCAAAATCTAATTCCGCTTATTGTCGTGACGGCGATTTATGGATTCTGTGTCGTATTTACGATTGTTCAGCATAAACGGGGCAAATTACTCCCAGCAGAGACAGATAAAAATTAATTGAGTCAGGAGTGGAGATCATGAAAGCGCTCGTTCTCGAAGCGAATCAATCATTTACTATAAAGGACATTGAAACACCTGTCCCTAAAGAGGATGAGGCATTAATCAAGGTTGCTTATTGCGGCATTTGCGGCTCTGATTTGGCACGGTACTTTGATGGCAAAGTCCACAATTACCCGATTGTTCTTGGACATGAATTTTCTGGAACGGTAGAGGCTGTCGGCGCAAGCGTCGATTCAGTAGCGGTTGGTGACCGTGTGGTTGTCGCCCCCCTTTTGCCAAATAAAGACGATGCCTTTATGCAAAAGGGCAGCCCAGCTTTAAGTAGCTCATACAGTTTTCTTGGTTCCCGGGAAAATGGCGCAATGGCCGAATACGTCGTCGTAAAAGCGGAAAATCTCCTCGTTTTACCGGAAACGGTAACGTTGGAGGAGGCGGCGCTAATCGAACCATTAACAGTCGCGATCCACGGAATTGAACGAATTGTGCTACCTGCAGGCGAACACGTCTATGTTCTAGGAGCCGGAACGATTGGCATTATGACGATTCTCGCCTTAAAAGCACGCGGGGCAGGGAAAGTAACAGCGATTGATATCAACGACGAAAAACTGGCATTTGCCAAAAAAATCGGCGCAGACGACGCCGTCAACTCTCTAAACGTAGACCCGGTTCAATACGCTAGCAAACATGGCAAGCCCGGAGCTGTTATCGAAACAGCAGGCGTGCCGAGCGCCCAAGAGCAAGCAGTCGCTTTAGCGGAGAAAAAAGGCAAGATTGTGTTTGTCGGAACGGCGTCAGGGGATGTGACGTTTCCAGCAGCTACGTTTGAAAAAATTTTACGTGAAGAATTGGAAATCACAGGTTCCTGGATGAGCTATTCTGGCCCATTCCCAGGCTATGAATGGCAGGCTGCAATTGATTACATCGCGTCTGGAAAAATTGATGTCAAGCCTCTGATCCATGACGTGTTTAAACTGGAAGATGGCGACAAACCCTTTCAAGCGATGAAAGACCCAGACAATCATTCGATTAAACTACTATATCAAATCGCAGAAAACGAAGGGCAGGTGGGCAAGTAAATGGGATTACAGTCAACGACACCGATGCTAAAGAAAGCAAAAGCCAACAAACACGGGATTGTCGCGTTTAATGTCCATTCATTTGACAGCATTTTCTGGGTGCTCGAAGCAGCAGCAGAATTGAAGTCCCCGGTAATCCTGCAAACGACAGTCGGGACGGTCAAGTCACTCGGCGCAAAAAACATTGCTGAAGTAGCCAAGGCCGCAGCAGAACATTACCAAGTACCAACAGGTTTGCACTTAGATCACTGCACAGACTTTGAGGTGATCAAAGACGCGATCCGCGCTGGCTATACATCTGTGATGATCGATGCTTCCATGCATCCATTTGCAGAAAATGTCGCTCGGACGAAAGAGGTAGTAGCCCTCGCCTCGTCCCTCGGCGTCAACGTGGAAGCAGAGCTCGGCAAAGTCGGCGGCGTGGAAGACGACATCGTCGTAGACGAAGCCGACGCCCAAAAAGCGATTCCAGAAGAGTGCCGCCAATTTGTCGAGGAAACAGGCGTGCCGACACTTGCCCCTGCGATTGGCACTGCCCATGGAATTTACAAAGGCAAGCCCGAAATTGACTTTGAGCGAATCGCCAAAATCGCCGAAATGGTCGACGTTCCCCTCGTCCTTCACGGCGGCTCGGCCGTGCCAGAAGACGACGTGCGCCGTTGTGTCGCCCTCGGAATGGCAAAAGTCAACGTATCAACAGAACTAAAAAATGCCTACTCCGAAGCAATTCGCGACCACTTCGCAAACGAACCAGACAGCCTCGATCCACGCGCGTATTTGCAAAAAGCAAAAGAAGCAGCGAAAGAAATGGCAAAATCAAAAATCCGCATGGTTGGCAGTGAAAACACGGTAGTGCCAGCATTTGCGTGAAAAGCGTAAGCCCGGAGTCCTTCACCTTCGCTTGTTAGGCTATGTACTAACAAGCGGAGGTGTTTCTTTCATTAATTGGGAAGGGGGAGAAGAACTCAATCGAATAGGTGTATAAGCAAGGAACTTTCCTTACGCCAACAGGAGTTTTCTTATCAAATATAGTAAAATAGACAGTAGTAGAGACAGACACAATTGACGAGGGAGATTAACATTTACAATTATTCATTTTAGTATTTTGAACCTGTGATTCTTTAGTGCGAACCCCAAGCGCACATAAAATCCCTAGATCACCCGCACCAAAAAAGAGCTTGAATGTGGGTTAATGTGTGAAAAAGTGTTAAAATGTTGTTCGTGTCCCATGGTATTATATAGGAGAAGAGCGGCTTTTTCCTATTATTGATTGTTTGGCTGCCAACAATTAGGGGAATTTCGCTGTCGCACTCTGTGTGAGTGCGTGGATTGAAATCCACAAGGTCGAGACATTCGAACGGAACGATTCGGTCGCACTCTGTGTGAGTGCGTGGATTGAAATGTATCTCGGCAAATAAGTCGCCCGCCGCCGCACGTCGCACTCTGTGTGAGTGCGTGGATTGAAATAGGTTGTGTCGGAAATGTGTGGAAGAACTTAACGTCGCACTCTGTGTGAGTGCGTGGATTGAAATGCGCCTCGTCCTCGGAATAAACGGGACGCTTGTGTCGCACTCTGTGTGAGTGCGTGGATTGAAATCCTACCAAAGCCAAAGGGCCAAACTAGTGATAAGTCGCACTCTGTGTGAGTGCGTGGATTGAAATGACCAAGTATCCGTTGAGGTGTTATCTACCATCACGTCGCACTCTGTGTGAGTGCGTGGATTGAAATATGTCAATTCCCGGACAAGCAGTGCTCGCGCCCGTCGCACTCTGTGTGAGTGCGTGGATTGAAATTAATTGATCTGCCGGACATACTCGCGCTAAAACGTAGTCGCACTCTGTGTGAGTGCGTGGATTGAAATGACGTTACCGTCCGCGCGACGTTTAACACGAAAGTCGCACTCTGTGTGAGTGCGTGGATTGAAATTAACCGCGGGCATGGAGATCGTGCACACGCTCAGTCGCACTCTGTGTGAGTGCGTGGATTGAAATAACGGTAAAGTGGACGAATCGGATGCGGTGAGACAGTCGCACTCTGTGTGAGTGCGTGGATTGAAATATTGTTATTTATCGGGATCGCCTTTTTAGATATGCGTCGCACTCTGTGTGAGTGCGTGGATTGAAATCAGAAAGTCAAAAATTACGAAAACCGAACACTCTAGTCGCACTCTGTGTGAGTGCGTGGATTGAAATGTAAGTCTTGCCCGTCTCACGCGCCAGCTCCATGTCGCACTCTGTGTGAGTGCGTGGATTGAAATGGCATGCCTACGTCTCCTTGTACAGTATCAAGCAGTCGCACTCTGTGTGAGTGCGTGGATTGAAATGAGGAAATCAATAACGCTCCACAAACGTTTTCTGTCGCACTCTGTGTGAGTGCGTGGATTGAAATGCTCACTCCTCCGTGTCTCCATTTCGGTCGCTACGTCGCACTCTGTGTAGTGCGTGGATTGAAATTGCTGCAAAATCGTTCTATCACCTGATGCCTGATTGTCGCACTCTGTGTGAGTGCGTGGATTGAAATCAGTAAGGAGGAGTAGTGTCATGAAACATGATTTGTCGCACTCTTCATGACTGCATGGATTGCACCCTCGTCACTGCTTCTAAAGGAAATGCACAGTTGTAGCGGTGTTGGAAAAATAAGTTCTTTGTCGTGATGATAGAACAGCAGCTCATAGCTTTGGCAGTTAGTAAAACATGTCTATCTTCACAGTGATTCCAAATATTCACCATTTGTCTGGATCGGTGAATGCCGAAAATCTATTTAAGTTGTTGGAGGGAGTAGTCAGCATGTTAACAAGGGAAGATATCTTTAAGCACGTCAAAGAAAAATTCCGTACATCGCCTGATTATCCATTTCAAAAATTTCCAACCTATGCTGCTTTGAGACATAAAGCGAATGGAAAATGGTATGGCCTTGTTATGAATGTTCATCCAGAAAAATTAGGGTTGGATGGAAATGACGAAATAGATATTCTGAATTTAAAATGTCATCCTGAAGTAAGTGGCAGTTTGAGAAATGGAAAGAGTATTTTACCTGGATACCATATGGATAAGGAAAATTGGATATCAATTGTTTTGGAACGTGTAGATTCAGAAGAAGACGCTTATCACTTAATTGAGCAAAGCTTTAGTTTAACCAAGTAAATCGTGATATCCACACAAAAAAAGAACGGACCCACGAAATCAACGTCGGGTACCGTTCTTTTTCTAGTTTACTTGGTTATGTTCCAGTCTCCTTTTTTTATTCCAAATTGTTATTTTTGATAAGAAACTTTGGCGATGGCATCATGGAGATGAATCGACTCCTCATTACGGCACTCTACAGTAAATCGTTTCACAAAGTCCATCTCATAAAGATCGGCGGCAATTAACCGAACCATGTCTTCCACGAATCTAGGGTTCTCGTAGGCTTTTTCAGTTACAAATTTCTCGTCTGGTCGTTTGAGTACGGGATGAATCATAGCGCTGGCATTTGACTCTGCGGCGTGCAACAGAGTTGCTTTCCAATCCTTTTCACAATGTAAAGGATCGTATAATTCGATTGCCATGGTCACGAAACCACGCTGATTATGAGCGCTGTATTCACTAATTTCTTTGGAACAAGGGCACAAAGTGGTGACGCCAACCGATAATTGAGCTTCATGTGAAAAGCCGTTTTTGTTATCATAACGGACTTTGATCGAACCCACTGCCTTCATTAATCCTGTTTTATCACTTTTAGGAGCGTTCCTCTCAAAAAACCAGGGGAAGCTGACCTCAACTTCGGCTGTAAGCTGGTCCATTCGTTCTGTAAGCTCTTTAGTGAATGTATAAAGATTTTGAAAATCGACGGTCCACCCTTCCTGATAATAGTGATCCAATTGTTCCGTTAATCGACTCATATTAATGCCTTTAGCATTGCTATCCAAACTGGTAGTCATCTTAAATGTACCGATTGTGTTTTGAATTTTTGGTGAATGTGAAGATTGAAGTGTAATTGGATGCTGAACATTACAAATTCCTACACTCTGTAAATCAAACAAGAAATCATCTGGAGTATTTTGCAAGTCTATCATTTCATCTTTATTGCATGGTTTAACGCCTATTGTAGGTGGAACAGAGCCAAAACGTCGATGCCTTTCCTTTTTATCTGGTAGGTTTAAATTTCTTAAGTTGTTTTTCATTTACTCTCCCCCAAAAATCAAACATAAATCAAAATCATTCTTATTTACATTTCAATTTACAGCAATGGATCAATGTAATCAAGTGTAAACTAATCAACTTGTAGGTGAAGGAAGGTGTGACTTCGTTACATCGGTAAATGTCTCACACCACGATCAGAAATCCCATATTTGCATATTCTACAAATATTTGCGGCTTACTAATGCCTCAATTTCTTAGAGGAAAGTGAATGGCTTGATTGACTAGAAGTATGAAAAACAACAATAATTTATTGATAAACGATAAATTTATGGTAAAATCAGATGGATAATCAATGAATAGAGGTGTTTTTCATGAAACGAGGTTCTACGCTTTTTTTAAAGTTAGCAGTGATGCTTATGGGAAGTCCTGTTCTTGCTTTGTGTATCTTTGGGCTCGTATGGTTACCTAGTCATCCGGTAGATCCACATTATGACCATATCCTATATCCTATTTTTATCGGTGTATTTTTAACGGTGATACCGTTTTTTGTTGCATTGTCTCAGGCTTTTAAACTTTTGAGTTACATTGACAAGAATCAATCGTTCTCTGAACTGTCTACGAGAGCGTTGAAAAATATTAAATATTGTGCAGTCATCATCAGTGGTTTGTATGTAGCTATTATGCCGTTCTTTTACTTGCTCGCAGATCGAGATGATGCTCCAGGTCTCCTATTTATGGGAGTGGTCCCTCTCTTTGCTTCAACGGTAATCGCAGTATTCGCTGCTGTTCTTCAAAGACTTTTCCAAGAAGCGATTGATATTAAATCTGAAAATGATTTAACGGTTTGAGGTGAAAACCATGGCAATTATAATCAATGTTGACGTAATGCTAGCAAAAAGGAAAATGAGCGTTACCGAACTTTCCGAACGAGTTGGGATAACGATGGCGAATCTCTCTATATTGAAGAATGGAAAGGCCAAAGCGATTCGACTCTCCACGTTAGATGCGATTTGCAAAGCCTTAGATTGTCAACCTGGAGATCTTTTAGAATACCGAAGCGACGCAAACCTCCATGATGAATGAAAGTGGAAGGCAAAAAAACTTATTCAGAATGGAGGGCTTTAATGATGAGGCCATTAAAACAACTCGTTCGTTTTGGCTGGGAGCAAGCCCTTTCTTGCTTGTTTCCTGTCGTTATATTTGCTTCTTTGGCGATTACACAACTCGTACCACTTCCCTTTTTGCCAAGGTATGATTGGCTACTCATTATTTGTCTTTTTATGCAGTGGTGGATGGTGCGTTCTGGGCTTGAAACATGGGACGAATTGAAAGTCATTACATTGTTTCACCTTATTGGGCTGGCTCTTGAACTTTTTAAAGTACACATGGGCTCCTGGTCCTACCCAGAGGAAGGGTATTCCAAGGTATTTGGCGTCCCTTTGTATAGCGGATTTATGTATGCAAGCGTAGCAAGTTATCTTTGCCAAGCGTGGAGGCGATTAAAGATAGAATTGGTGAAGTGGCCGCCGCTGTTACTAGTTGTCCCTCTTGCAGCTGCGATTTACTTAAATTTTTTTACCCATCACTTTTGGATTGATATCCGTTTTTGGTTAGCAGGGCTTGTTATCATCGTCTTTTGGCCATCATGGGTTACATATGAGGTGAATGGAACTCGTTACCGGATGCCACTTGCACTCTCTTTTGTGCTCATCGGATTTTTTATATGGATAGCCGAAAATATTGCAACATTCTTCGGCGCTTGGGAATATCCGAACCAAACCGAAGCATGGAGTCTCGTTCACTTAGGAAAAGTGAGTTCATGGCTTTTATTAGTGATTGTTAGTTTCCTGATTGTAGCGACATTAAAACAAGTGAAAGGGAAGAGATCCACTGGTGTAGATGCTAGTCAGTCTTTTATAAAAAAGCAGTGAGTGCTTTTTTATAATGAAGAAACAACCATTCTTACTGTTAGTATTAATGGAAAGAAACATAAAATGAATGAAGGACAATAGATCGAAAGGGGCGATATAAGAATAGAAGGGAACAACATCCACAGTTTGATCTTCTTAATCTTCCAAGAAAAAGAGGAGCAAAGAAGCAGCATTTTTAGTGCGAACCCCAAGCGCACATAAAATTACTAGACCACCCGCACCAAAAAAGAGCCTAACTATGGAAAAATATGTGCGAAAATGGTTAAATGTTGTATATGTCCCATGGTATGATAGAAAAAAGAGCAACTTTTTCCTATTATTGATTGTTTAGATTCCAATAAATAGGGGAATTTCGCTGTCGCACTCTTAGTGAGTGCGTGGATTGAAATTCGCGTAATAAATCGTCTTAATCCCCTTATGATGTCGCACTCTTAGTGAGTGCGTGGATTGAAATATCCATACATTTCGGTCGTTCCGACACAGGCTGCGGTCGCACTCTTAGTGAGTGCGTGGATTGAAATCGCTCAGGATGTCCCCAACCCCTACTGTTTTAAGGTCGCACTCTTAGTGAGTGCGTGGATTGAAATATACAAGGATTTAAGGAAATAGATAAACACTATTGCGTCGCACTCTTAGTGAGTGCGTGGATTGAAATCCTGACTTTTTAATCATGCCATATCCGGTAAAAAGTCGCACTCTTAGTGAGTGCGTGGATTGAAATTCAACGTAGTCATGGAACTCTGCAAACGTCGTAGCGTCGCACTCCTTGTGAGTGTGTGAATTAACCAGCGCAATCAAAGGCGGCAACAAACTAGCGGTTTTCCGCATTGCCGCCTACGACAAGGAAAAGAAGAAACGGGTTTCTTCAAAGCAAAAAAAGCTTATTTATCAAAAATAAAGACAAACTCGAAGAATTATATGCCAGTCTCCAAAAAGGACAGCTAATCTCTGTCGAGCACAAAGAAAACAACGGATATACAAACATTTATGGTCTGATGGATCGCTCTTACGCAGACAGACGCAAGTCAGCGCAGAGAGGACAGGAAGCGGAAGCAAAAAGAGTGACTGGTCGTGCCAGTCACTCTTTTTTTGACCTATACTTCGAATAAATATTATAGACAAGCGCTCACAAATTCGCTATTTATCACAGTTTAATCCTTTGTGAACCGATCTTGTTCTTCAAACTCAAAAATGATTGATTTTACATTGTGTAGATTCTCTTCTGCAAATGTATCTTGATCATTCTTATCCTCTATATACACCATTGCATTGGTCTCTATTTGATAGATCAAATTATATAAGTATGCGAGCACATGGACGGGCGTCCCGTCTCTAGGACTTTCCTCGACATAGACTCCATTTTCAAAGATAAATTTTGCCTTCAATGCAATCACCCCTTTTCTATAATTTATAAGAGGGGGATAAATTTCTCAATATTTATGTAAGTCTTATATTAGATGATTAATTCAAACGTATGCATCGGAATGGCATTTGCAAGGGGAAAGGTTCACGATAAAAGGAACCGTTCCAGAAAATACAAGCGCCTATATTTGCCTCCCAGCTGTAGCAAACCGGGAAGAATTGAAAGCGTTACAACTAGATCCAGCAAATGTTGCGCCGGAAGAGGCAGAAACGGTTTTTAGGCATATGCGCCCAGACAGCGTCTTAACCAAGCAAGGATCAGGCCCGTTTTCATACACATATCAAGCAAGAATGGCAAAACAATAGACGATACAACCTTTAGGGGAGAAGGGAGTTAGAAGGGAACCGACTCCCCTCAAACATTTTGTACGATTGAAGAAGGTTGATAAGGAAATAAGAAAAAGAAGATGTTTCGTGAGAAAGGTGTAATAGCAAAAAGACCAGAAGTCGACATCTGGTCTTTTAGTGTTGTTAAGAAACAAGGATTTTTAAAATTAGGGCTGTGTTTTTTTAAGAGCCTTTTCTTCGCTCCCGGGATGTATATTCCTGCAAAGATTTTTCCAACCAGTTGCTATCAAAGTCTGGCCAATAAACTTCAGGAAAATAAAGTTGGGAGTCTCCTGTTAGAAAGGATAAAAAATCGGCTGAATTATGCGGATCATTCCACGAACCCGTTCGAATAATGAAATCAACACTTGGTAAATAGCCAGTCCAAGAATGTTTTTTTAGTAAAGAATTAAATGTAAGAGGATCCTTATTGATATTTTTTTCTAGCACATGGTCATCTAATAATGAAATGACAGCTTGCCCACGTTCTATTTTACCGTCATAAGCAACTAATAATGTTAATATGCCCTTGTCGTTATTAGCGGTCTTCACCAACAGTTGTTCAATCATATCAATGGTGTCTTTTTCTAAAAACGTTCTCCAACTTCCACAAACCTGGACTTTAATTTTATTTTCCATTATTTTCGAATCGTTCAGTAGCTCAGTAAATTTTTTAGCGTATAATTTATGCATGGCTTTCACTAAACTTTTTTCTCTATTTTTAAGATTATCTACAGAACTGACCCAAAAAGTAACATAGTTAACACCTTTACTAAACAATGCTTCCGTTATATATTGAAAATTTGCAGCACCTTTATCATATAGTGAGCCTTCAGAAAGTAACCCTTTCTTTTTAGCCCAACGTCTGTTTCCGTCTGGAATAATTGCTATATGATTGATAAAATTAATAATAATCCTCTCCCTAGGAACATTAACTATACGCTCATCATAAAGTTTTATTTTTCCACTTGTCAAACGATAAACGGAACGGTTCAGGAAACATATTTGCTTCTCAATCGTAGCAACTAAGAAGACATAAAAGCGCTTTACATAAGCTCGGCAAGAATGGCCCTGGAAGAAGTAGAAACGGTTTTCAGGCACTCGCCTAGACAGCGTCTTAACAGCAAGGATCAGGCCCATTTCATACACATATCAAACAAGAATGGCGAAACAGATACACAACTCATAGGGGAGAAGGGATGTTAGTAGGCAACCGACTCCCCTCAATCGTTTCTTTGTGAGCAAGCGAAAAGTTCTGTATGATTGAAGAAGATCAAAAAACACTTGGTGCGAACCCCAAGCGCACATAAAATCCCTAGATCACCCGCACCAAAAAAGAGCTTAAATATGAAATAATATGTGTAATGATGGTAAAATGCTATACGTATGCCATGATAGAATAAAAGAAAAGAGCGGCTTTTTCCTATAATTGATTGTTTTCCTGTCAATAAATAGGGGAATTTCGCTGTCGCACTCTTAATGAGTGCGTGGATTGAAATATTCCTTTGCCCCCTCTAGTAATCGCTTCGAAATGTCGCACTCTTAATGAGTGCGTGGATTGAAATCGGGATTACCTATACGCAGGATGACGCAAAGCTGAGTCGCACTCTTAATGAGTGCGTGGATTGAAATGTAGCTGAAATTTCCCTTCCTTTCGATGTGTTGAGTCGCACTCTTAATGAGTGCGTGGATTGAAATTCTCCTATTATTTTTTTATTAATCTACTTATCATGTCGCACTCTTAATGAGTGCGTGGATTGAAATGCCAAATATGTCGTGATAGTAACGTTTTAGAGCGGTCGCACTCTTAATGAGTGCGTGGATTGAAATTTGTGTCATGTCGTTATTAATCCCAAGTTGCTTGGTCGCACTCTTAATGAGTGCGTGGATTGAAATTGCTACAAAGGGCGAGAAGTCCTTAAAAGACCTAAGTCGCACTCTTAATGAGTGCGTGGATTGAAATACGCCTGCCAAGCCATCGAAGCGTAACGCCAAGTCGCACTCTTAATGAGTGCGTGGATTGAAATAACGGTATCTCAGCGTCCTGACTACGTACCTTGGTCGCACTCTTAATGAGTGCGTGGATTGAAATAGCATATCTTCAACAGATTTTCGAAGCGTCATCGTCGCACTCTTAATGAGTGCGTGGATTGAAATAAGAGAGGAAAACACTGAAAAAGAAAAAGGGGATGGTCGCACTCTTAATGAGTGCGTGGATTGAAATCTATCGAGGACGTTGTTAAGATAACTAAGGACTAAGTCGCACTCTTAATGAGTGCGTGGATTGAAATTCTTTGTCTGCTAGGCTGTCTAACGGCGGTTCAATCAGTCGCACTCTTAATGAGTGCGTGGATTGAAATAAATAATTGATAAATTAAGCAGCTAAAAAGATAAAGTCGCACTCTTAATGAGTGCGTGGATTGAAATGTAATAGCGTGGCCGCATCTGAAAAGGCTGTTAGTGTCGCACTCTTAATGAGTGCGTGGATTGAAATTGCTTGATTACGGCGTCTGACATCATGCCGTCACGTCACACTCTTCGTAAGTGCGTGCTCGTTCGTATGCAACCTAATAACCAGTAGGTTATCGACGTAAGGCATTTGGGAGGCGGATCTGCCATAAAACGAAAAACAGTAGTTTTAGGTATAAGTGGGTTTCTAGTAATTGGTATGGCTGTAAGTGCAGTCATCTTATTGAATGCGGACAAGGAATATGTGCCAGGGGGAACTCAATTAAAAAAGAATGAAAGAGACTCGATTGATTATTGGACCAAAGACAACATGAAAAAAGCTGTTCCAGGGGCAGGAATGGACGAATAAGCCTGCTCCTCGAACAGCTTTTGCTAACTAGTTGGTGTTTGGTTTCGTTCGTTATTTTTTTCTGAACTGGTGTTTAAAGCGGTTAAACGGGGTGAAGTATGAAACTGCGTAGTCTAAGTTAATGAGCTCGCTGTATTCAAAGACGCGCCCGTCGTTAAGAATGCCGCGATTGACAATTTTCATGGCTGCGATGCCTTTTTTGCAATTTAACAAATTGGCTTGTTCTCTTGTCACGTTGACGGCACTGTAAGTGGTAATAAAGTGGGAGATGTCATAGCCGCATTGTTGGACATATTCATGGACGGAACCGGCGGCAATCTCTTCTGTTAAATTAGGGAAGTAGGAGTAAGGAAGCTGCGTTGTTTCAATTTGGACTTTTTGGTAATCGACGATCCGTACGCGTGTAAACTCCCAGACAAAGTCGTTTTTTCTGTCAAAGATTTTTTCTATTTCCGGTGTCATGTTTTTCTTTTGCATGGCAATGATGGTTGATTGAATGTCTTTGAATTTCTTTTCGGTTAACGAATTATAAATAAGGGGGCTTTCCCTAATTGTTTTAGTGACAAAAATGCCAGAGCCTTGCACAACTTGTACACTGCCGATGTTTATTAGTTTTTTGATTGCTTTTCGGATTGTGTAACGAGAGACTTGATAGTGTGTGGCGAGGGCTCTCTCCGTTGGCAATTTTTCGCCAGGGGCATATTTGTTTTGATAAATTTTGCTTAGCAGGTCATCGGCGACAAATTGTCTTTTCTTCATGTTTCTCCCCTCATCTAAGGCTGAATCGTTTCATTTAGTATAAAAGCCTTGTTTGCACACTGCAAGCAAGGCTTTTAATTGTTATGGCGTGTGAATCGCGCCGTTTGGCAGGCGGGCTTGTGTCCACTCATGTTTTCGGTACACAACTGGGTAGTTTTGCGCCAACGTTTCGTCAAATGATACACCAATGCCAACTTCATCAATCGGGTAAATGTAGCCTTGCTTGACTTGGACGGAACCGGGAAACATTTCCTCAATGATGGCTTCTGGTTCTTGAATTTCTTGAATGGCAGCCTGGTGAAGGTGAATGTTCAAGTGTGTGTTGACCGCTACGCCGATGGGCGTCATATCCGACGGGCCATGCCAGGCAATTTTGACACCAAACTGGCTGCATAACGCACCGAGCTTTAATGCTGGTGTAATCCCGCCTATTTGTGAAACGTGGCATCGAATGTAATCGATTTGCCGATTGGCAATTAAGTGCTTCCACTCCATTGGGTTATTAAACAATTCGCCTGTGGCGATTGGCGTTGTACACTGGGCGCGTAGTTGGGCCAGCCATTCATTTTGGTCAGGAGGCAAAACGTCCTCTAAAAAGTATGGCTTATATGGTTCCAACTCTTTGGCAAGCTGGATCGCTTGGATCGGCGAAAGCCGCTCATGGACATCGTGAAGAAAATGGATGCTATAGCCGTATTTTTCACGGAGTGCTTTAAACATCCGCACGACATCTCTCATGTAAATATCAGGATCGTAATATTCCCCTTCTAGTTGTCTTTCTGGTAAGTGCATGTCCTGGTTTTTGCCGCCATATTTGCCAAGTTGGCAACGAATATGTTTAAATCCACGCTTGATTAGTCCGTCCACGTTTTCGAACAATTCTTCTAAAGTAAGCCCGTCTGCATGGGCATATGCAGCAATGGCACTTTTCGATTTCCCGCCAAATAATTGGTAAAGCGGCATGTTTGCAAGCTTTGCCTTCATATCCCACAACGCCATGTCGATGCCGGCAATGGCGTTGTTCATAATTGGTCCATTGCGCCAGTAAGCGTTCACCATCATCATTTGCCATATATCTTCAATATCGTGGGCATCACGTCCGAGCAAAAGCGGGGTTAAGTATTGGTCTACGACCATTTTGACGGGAAGCGGGCGCTGTTGGAACGTGGCGCATCCATAGCCAGTAAGGCCTAGGCTTGTCTCGACTTTCACTACGACAAAATTATGGCGATGGGGATTGGTCACAAATGCTTCGATTGATGTAATGATGTTTGGTTCCACGGGATGCACTCCTTCTCATTGATTCCTTTTTATAGAACGGCATGAGGCCATCGTTTCTACCTGTTTTCCTGTTGATTAAAGCATATGGAAATCAAGGGGTCAATTTGGTTAGAAATGCATTGGGGAAAACGAGTATTTCCCGTACCAATTTTGGATAAATGCTTGTGTAAGTACTGATAAATAAGGGTTTTCTGTTTCTATTGGTATTTTTTGAAACGTTTTCAGGTGGGGGCTCTTATGCTACGATATGCCTGTCGATGATCATCAAATTCGAAAGTGAAGGAAGGCTGCTTCTATGAAAGACAACGAACTTATCCCTCTTATCATTGAATACGTAGGCGGTAAAAACAACATTAAACAAGTATGGCATTGTATGACCAGACTTCGGTTTGATTTGCATGATTTCTCAAAAATAGAACGTGATCAAATAAAAGAATTACAGGGCATATTAGGAGATCAGCTGACCAATGACCAATACCAAATTGTCATTGGCACGCATGTGCAAAAAGTCCATGCAGCCTTGACAGAAGAGCTAGGGCTTGATGCAGGCCAAAGCGATAAAACTGGTTCAGAGCCTGCGAAGAAAAAGGGCTTTTTCGGGGCGGTTTTAGACGTTGTTTCTGGCGTGTTTGGCCCGATCGTGCCTGCGATTGCAGGAGCGGGGATGATCAAAGGAATTTTGGCGGGGCTGATTGCATTGGATGTGCTATCGGATGAGAGTGATGCCGTCATTATTCTTGATCTCGTGGCGAGCTCCGTGTTTTATTTCTTGCCTTTCTTCTTGGCAGCTTCGGCAGCAAAAATATTTAAAACGAATCCGTATTTAGCCTTGGCGGTCGCAGGTGGATTTATGTATCCATCGCTATTGGATGCAGCGAAACTAGGGGAAGTGACCCAATTTAGTTTTATGGGACTGCCTGTTCCTGTCATAAATTATAGTGCAACGGTGATTCCGATTATCCTGTCTGTTTGGGCGTTAAGCTATATTAACAAATACGTCGATAAATATATGCCAAACGTGCTGCGCACGGTATTTACACCGACGTTAACGCTGTTTATTGCGATTCCATTTGCGCTCATTGCCACAGGTCCCTTAGGTGCATATGTTGGCAGTTTGCTTGCTTCGTTTATTGAAATGTTGTTTAATCTATCACCTATTTTAGCAGGCGTAGTGGTTGGCGGCATTCGGCCGATTGCGATTGTGTTTGGCATGCACCATGCAATGACGCCCATTGCTTTGCAAAATTTTGCCGACAACGGGTTTGATATGATGATGCCGATGTTCTTTATGACAAACATGGCGATTGCAGGGGCAACGTTTGCGGTCTTTTTCAAATCAAAAAGCAAAAAAGAAAAATCGGTTGTCTTGTCGGCTGGCGTATCTGCTTTGCTCGGTATCACGGAACCTGCACTGTTTGGGGTGTTAATTAAATACAAAAAAGCGTTTATTGCTTGTACAATTGCCAGCATGGCTGGTGCGACGTTCTTTGCGCTTCTTGGCGTCCGCATTTACGGGTACATTCTTTCGAGTATTGTCAGCCTTGTCGCTTATGTCGGGCCGTACTTCTGGTTCGCAATTCTTGGCATTGTCTTATCGGTTGGAATAGGGTTCGCGGTGACGTACTTCACCCTTAAAAGCAAAGAAGTAAACAGCCATTAATGTGAAAAAATGGGCAACATTGCGGGGCTAGAGGAACGAAGCGAGCTTCGTTTACCACCAAAATGGGAACACAAGAAGCGATTCAAGTTACTTAAGGCACGGCTTCGCTCAGATTTCCTAAAAGCGCCTTGCCCACATATGAGCAGTATGCCAACTGGTGGCGTTCGCCTTGGGGAATGGCGCCGCCAATGGCAGCTCGCCGTTCTTTCATCTTTTTCGGCTTTTCCATCTTAGCAGGTTAGGCTGTACGTTTTTCACTCAAAGTTCTTACTCGCTCCCCTATACAACCACTTAGCCTCCTGGCCCAAAATGTTGCTACAAGAACACCTCTTCCTTTAGGACATTAAAGCAAAAGAAGGAAGTTGGCCCCTAGAAAAAGAATATAAGCGAAATGACTAGAGCATGGCATGTAGCAACGAATGTTAAACGCAAAAAAAACCATTCAAGGGAGCGATAGAGGGATGGCGAAAAAGATGGGAGTGGCTTTTCTCTTTGTATGGCTGAGCGCTGCTTTAGCTGGGTGCGGGATGTTTGCAGCGGGAGGACAAGAAATAGAAGAAAAACCGAAACTTGAAGCCGGTGTAAACGAGCCTCCTATTCCGACGATTACAATCGGCAACGAACAATTTCAACCAGCACTTGGCGCTTATTCTTGGGAAATAGAAAGTAGCGATGGCACCAAGACGAGGGAAGAAGTTGACATTGCGCCTCCTCATGAGCAGGCGAAGCATATGGATTCGATTGCTGTTGCTGGGGAAGACGAGCTCGAAATTGATTTTGGTTCAGTCAATCCGCCAAAGCCGATGGATTTTCACATTTGGGAAGGCGGAAAACGACGTTCCGTCGACGGTGACATGCTGTTAACTGATTATAAGGGGACGGGTTCAGTTATTGTTGAGTTATATGGCGAGTGGCACGAAGGGCATGCTAGCTACGTATTTGTATTAGAAGTACAGTGATGTATGCTGCATAATATATTGTAAGTTGTGGAAATGAAGCAAACCGGCTAGGAAATCGAAACAAAGGCTTGTTAGCTTGTTGCCACGTTGTTGCACAAGCGAAGTTCCGGGAAAGCAGAAGGGGCCATAGCGTAAGAACAATTCTTATGCTATGGCCATTTTTTGTTACCGAAGGGGCGCTGTAAAGGAAACGGTCGTGCCTTTGCCGATCTCGCTAGAGACGGAAAGGCCGTTTCCTAGTTGCTTTTGGAGCCGTAAGTTCGTATTGGCGAGGCCAATGCTTTTTTTCGTTGTTTTGGTTTGTGTGAAGAGTGTATTCAGTGTGTCTTGGTCGATGCCGACTCCGTCGTCTTTAATGGCGATGTGCACTTTTCCGTCTTTTTTGTACACATGCACTTCTAATGTTCCGCCTGCTTCTTGCTTTAAAATGCCATGAAGGATGGCGTTTTCGGCAAGAGGCTGGATCGAAAGAGGCGGCACCAGGCAATCAACATGCTCTTCGATCGACCATTTAACTTGCAGACGCTCGCCAAATCGTTCTTGTTCGATGTACAGATAGGAGCGGAGCAAGTCGAGTTCTTCACTTAGCGGGATGACAGGCGACAGGTTTTTTTCGTTAAAGCTGGCGCGCAAATAGCGGCCAAATTCAGCGATTAAATCAAGCATCCTGTCTGTGTCAACAGTGCTAAGGGAGGCAATGGTGTTTAGCGTATTAAATAAAAAGTGTGGTTCAATTTGCGCTTGCAACCAAGCAGCTTCAAGACGCAACTGTTCTTCAATCGCTTGTTTTAAAGCGAGTGTGGCCTCAATTCGTGTTTGTAGTTCAATCAAATCGACTGGTTTGCCGATATAATCGTTTGCCCCTGCGTGAAAGCCAGCGTAAATGTCTTCTGGTTGTGTCCGGGCTGTAACAAGCAAAATCGGCAACTCGGAAACGGAATAGGTTTGACGGATGTGCTTGACGAGCTCAAGGCCTGACATTTCCGGCATCATCACGTCAGCAATCACTAAATCCCAGCGCTCTTCTGTTACTTTTCGCAGTGTGGCTTTAGGTGACGTTTCTGTCACCAGCTGGTATGGCTTTGTCGATAGGGCATGGCGCAACACTTTTAAGTTGACGGGGTCGTCGTCAACAGCCAGTATCCGAAATGGCGCTTCCCTCTCAGGCTGTTGTGGCGCTTGGGCAGCGGCAGCTTCGTTTGGTTGTTCAGTTGTTAGGGCGGTGGCGATTGCTTGTTGGTTTGTGCTTTTTGCTAGCGGCAACGTAAAGGAAAAGCTTGAACCTTGGCCAGGCGACGAGACGACGTTGATTTGACCGCCATGCATTTCAACGAGCTCTTTACAAATCGCCAGTCCAAGCCCTAACCCTTCGTTGTCAGCGTTTGCCCCTTGTTCATATGGTTCAAAAATGCGTGCCTTTGTGCTTTGGTCCATCCCTTTTCCTGTGTCGGTGACACGGATCGTTGCCAGCTTCCCTGAATAGGAAGCGGCAATCGTGATCGTGCCTTCGTTCGTAAACTTGCCAGCATTGTGGAGCAAGTTAAACAAAATTTGGCTTACACGATTTGCGTCGGCAAACACAAGCGGAAAATCGTTCGGGATAGCGACAACGAAACGGGTTTTTTCATTATCGATTAAGAAGTTCAATGTATCCACAGTCCGGCGAATGATTGGCTCAAGTTGGATGGCTTCTTGTTGCAATGTCAACTTTCGCTCTTTAAATACAGCTAGGTCGATTAAATCATTAAGCAAGTAAGACATGCGACGGCCAATTGAAACGAGCAACTCTAAACTCTGTTGGCTTTTTTGGTCAAGAACTTGTTTGTTTTCTGCTGCGACAGTTTGGGCGATGTTCATCATCCCATGTAGTGGGTTCCGCATTTCATGGGAGGTGGAAGCAAGAAATTGGTCCTTCTGTTTATGCTCTCGTTGTAGTTTTGTCAACAGTTTTGCATTTTCGTCTTCGGCATGGAAGAAGCGTAAAAACCAAAAGCTTGAAAAACATAGAAACGCAACTGTTAAATCAACAGGGTAAAACATTAGTGTTGGCGTGGCAATACGATCGACGTACCCGTATAGGATGGTCCATTGGACATTGGAGGCAACAGCCAGCGCCGCTAAGTAGAGAAGCAATGCCCCTTTTACCCGGGCAAGCATCACTTTCAACATGATCACAGCAATCATGGTAAATGTAACCCCAAGAGCAATCGACAACAAAAAGCTTGTTTTATAAAAATAAGCGAGCGGCGCAAACAAAAGATAAGTAAAATACATGCCAAACAGTGTGGTAGCGACAATGGCTGTCCGTTTGTAAGAAGGAGCAAATGTGCGCAAGACGAACAACAAAAACGAGAACGATAGTCCGGCGTACAAAAAGTACGTCAACCGCTTATCCCATTCACTGTTTAACGCAATAAAGTAGCCGAGCACTTTGTTGTCTGATAACAAGACGGCCGCCGCCGCAAAGAAAGCGGCCGATGCAAAGAAGAGAATCCCTTTCTTTGTAGGTTTGAGCGCTTTTAATATACAGGCATAGATGCCATGAATGATCATGATGGCGGCTACAGCCATTTGCAAAAGCGATTCAATCGCATTTTTTCCAACGATGTTTTTACTTGGGCCAAAATAAAGCGAACGTGGAGTCGGATACTTAGAATAAAGCGCCACCTCCTCCATTTGAAGCGTCAGGCGGATGAGCCCGTTCTCGTCCGGTTGAAGGGAGGGAAGGACCACCGGTGACATATCCCGGTTTTCCGCCGAAGTTTGATACAAGCGTTGCCCATTTGCTGACACGGAAAAAATCCCATGTGGCAAATGAATGTAGAGGCCATAAAAGCTCTCTGTGTCCTGCACATGCAAATCGAGTTGGTACGTGCCCTCTGATTCCTGTGTGGACGGTGCTACAAGTGTTTTAATCGTCTGTTCTTTGTCGTTTTGCGGGGTAAACTGCCATTCTCCTTCCAGTGACACATAACCAGGTTGGGAAAAAGCATAATCGCTTAAGTCGAGAACGCCGTTTTTAGCGGTTGGTTGATCTGGCAAACCTGTCGCCGCGTTCCACGCTAAACGAATGATAAGCAGAGTAAGCAAAAATACACATACGATAAGAAGCTGTTTTTTAGTGGACATAGGCGACTCCTTCAAAATCCAAGCAACTTACACTTTCTGAAAGAAAGTAGGTGCGCCTGTTCATTTGCGATGGTGTAGGGATGATTATTCACTCAATTGTTTTCTGCATTCGTCACGTAGTTTGATAAGTTCAGGGGAGGGGTCAATGGCAAATTCTTCATCAAGCATGTTGACCAATTTGTTATATTGCCTTTCGAAATAAAAGGGCTCGTTTAACGCAGCGTAAATTTTCATGAGCATAAAATAACTCTCCTCCAGAAATGGGTACATTTCTTGGATTTTTTGGCCTAGTCTAGCAGCTTGCTCGTATTGGCCCCGCTCGAAAAGGTAGATTGCCACGGCAGTCGCCGTTTCGCGCCACAGGTTTTTTAAATGTTCACGCTTATTCTCGGCCCAAAGGTAATCTTCTTCGCGTAAATAATCACCTCGGTATTCATCCAGTAATGTCAGGTAAGCCGAAAGTGTACCGTCTGAAAGCGCTGGAAGCTGGCTCCATTTCTTTTCCCATTCCAAATAATCAATGTGGATGTCGCCTACTTCTAATGTGTAGCTTTGTTCAAAATTGTCAATTTGAATGGAAGGGAATACGCTGGTAAGCGTTTTTCGGATCAAATAGACAGTTGAATACAGTTGCGCATAGGCTTTTTTGTAATCGCTGTCTGGCCAAAAAGTCTCGATGATCACGTCTTTGCGGACATGGTGTCCAAGGTGGTGTAGCAAAAATAAAAACAACCCTTTCGCTTTGGAGGTTCGCCAATGGATATGAATTGGTTTTTCTCCAGAAAAGAATTGTAACGAAGGGAGGCAACATATCGTTGTTTTTTCAGCAGGGACACTTTCCTGCTGTTTTTTTGTTTGTAGGCGTTCAAGCGTCTTTTTTAGTCTATTCTTGCTGATTGGTTTCATGATGTAATCGACTGCATTTAATTCAAATGCTTTGACTGCATATTCTTGGTAGGCGGTGACAAACACAATTTGGATGTCAGGGTGTTTGCTTAGAACTGTTTCGGCCAGTTCCATGCCGTTTACATTGGCAATTTCAATATCCAAAAACAACAAGTCTGGCGGTGTGCTCAGCACCCAGTCGAGCGCTGTAGAAGCAGAAGTAAATGATCCGGTGATTTCAACGTCTCCAACCCCAAGCAACTGGTTTTCCAAGAAAGTCAGTGCATGAGGCTCATCATCCACGAGCACAGCTTTCATACGGAGCCCCCCTTTTTTCAACGTTTTTTCTTCATTATAGCAATTTCTTCCCAGATAACCTACTGAAATTTGAAAAAACTAGTAATAAATTCGGTGTAGAGGACTATATAGTTTTTGTGGAGATGGGTTTGATACATTTCGTTAGGCTGATCAATGCCTGAAAAGGTGTTTTTTGGTGAAAATGCTAAAAGGGAGGGGACAAGAATGAAGAACAAAGCTACTGCGATATTGCTTATTTTTGTTTTGCTGGTGCAAGCTTTTATTGCCCAGTTAGCAGGAGCTGTGCAAGTGTATGCACAAGAGCCGGAGGCCAGCACATTTGAAGCTTTGGCTAGCCTTGTTGATGAAAACGGGGAGCCATTAACAGAAGAGGCCACACTAGCAGCGGAAGACCAAGTGCATGTAAAGATTGACTGGTCATTAACCGGACACACACAACAAGAGACATACCACATAAAGTTGCCAGAGCAATGGCAGCCAGACAAGATTGAATGGAAAGAAGAAGGACATGGAGACGAGATGGTTACATACTCGCTAAATGGAACAGAACTGACCATGTCTTTCCCGGAGCAAGAGGAAGCTGTACAGGCAAGCGGCACGGTTGAACTTTCTGCTTATTTTTCGCAAGACGCAATTGGTGAAGCCGCGGAAGCCGATCTTGTGTTTCTAGTTGGAGACACAGCGCAAGTCATTCCAGTGTCTTTTCAAGTAAAGGAAGAACTTGAACAGGAGCCTGTACAAGAAGAGGCGCCAGCGTCTACTGAAGAGGAACAAGTGAACGAGGAAGGCGATACGCCTGAATCGGAAAAGCAAGCACCAGAAACGGAAAAAGAAGTGGAAACGCCAGTGGCAGACGAGGAAGAAGTCGCTGCTGAAGAAAAGCAAGAGGAAGCAAGTAAGGAAGAACAAGAAGAAGCAAGTAAGGAAAATGAAGAAGACGTAGAGGCGAATGATCAAGAGGCGGAAGCTACAGAAGCAGCGGAAGCCGATGTAGTAAGCCAGGCAGTTGTCGGGGAAATCGAGAAAAATATTATTACAGGCATCGTCCTTAGGGATGGGGACGGCAATTTGATCAACGCTGATGAAAATCCAGGAAACAAGCCAGCGCTCGGTGATGATGTTCAAATCGAAATCACCTGGGAGCTTCCAAATGGCCATGGGTATGGAAGTGGCTCGACATTTACGTTTTCCTTGCCAGACATTTTCCACGTTTACAATGACGTAAATGGTGAGCTCACATTTGGAGATACAACCGTCGGTTCTTTTACGTTAAAAGAAGATGGCACGGTTGTTATGACATTCAACGAACAAATCGAGGAATTATCGAATGTCCATGGGCTGCTAAACTTTCGGACGATTATTCGTGAGGACCTTGTAGGCGACGTCGATCGTGAAGTCGTGTTTGACGTCAAAGATGAAGTGGTGGCCAACATCCCAATTTCGCTCCAACCGAAGGCAGGATCGGACATCGATAAACGGGGGCAAGTGAACCGTGCCTACAATGCAACAGAAATTGAGTGGACTGTCGATTTCAACAAACAGTTAAAAACGATCAATCAAGCTGTGCTGAAAGACCCGATTCAACAGCGCCAAGCATTGAAAAAGGATTCAATTGAAGTCTATAAACTGGATGTCCAGCTTGACGGCACTGTTAAGCAAGGCGAGCGGGTAGACCCGAGCGAGTATACGGTCACAGAAGACCCGTTTGAAATTCAGTTTGGCGATATTTCTTCTGCTTATCGGGTCGTGTTTTCAACAGAGATTACCGATGAAGACGGCACGAACTATGCCAATAAAGCGACATTAACAGGCAAGAATAGCGAGGATCTGTCGGCAGAAGCGAGTGTGACAACAAGACGCGGTGAGGCGCTAGCAAAGCGCAATGCAAGCTACGATCCAGCTACACAAACGATTACGTGGGAAATCCATTATAATTACAACGAAAAATCGATTAAACAAGCAGATGCTGTGTTGGTCGACTCGTTTAGCGAAAGCCACGATTTGATTGCCGATTCAATTAAAGTGGAGCGCATTACCCTTGATGAGAACGGCAACGAAAAAGAAGCAGTGAACGCAGACAATTATGAAGTAACGCCAGGGCAACATGGTTTTGAGCTGAAGTTTACAGAAGACATCAACGATGCCTACAAGATTACGTATAAGACGAAAGCGAATGAACGGGTCTTGGAAGATGGCAAGATTGATAACATTGTTAAATCAGGTGGAAGAGAAGCAAATGGAAGCCAAGGAACGAGCCAGCAAGTGCTCCATAAAGGTTATTCCAACATCAACTACAAAGACAAAACGGTCCAATGGCGCATTGACTTTAACCGTGATGGCTATGAAATGAAAGACGTGTTCTTTACCGATACGTTTACGAACGGCGGGTTAGAGCTAGAAAGAGATTCGTTTAAAGTGTTGCGGAAAGGGATAGAAGTCGACCCATCGGAATATACGTTGGAAGAGACAGATGAAGGCTTTACGCTCCGCTTTCATGAACCGATTTCTGAACCACATCAGATCGTGTATACAACGAAGTTCCATTATGACGAGTTGAGAGGTGACCAATTCCGAAACCACGTTCATATGAAGTGGACAACGGAAGATGGAAAAACGTGGGAAAAAGAGGCATCTTCAGGTTTCAAACCGGACACATATACAACGAACAACGGCTTTAAAAATGGTTCTTATAATGCGGTGACGAAAGAAATCACATGGACGGTCGGCATTAACTACGACTTAAAGAACTTGACGGTGATGAATGTCACAGATTACATCAAAGGAAAGCAAACGCTTGTCGAAGGGTCGATCGAAGTGTATCGAGCTGAATTGACCGGCGGCAGCAATGGCATTAGAAAAGGCGAAAAGCTGGAGCCGAGCGAATATGAACTAGAATTGCTTTCTGATGAGAAGCCTGGATTCCATGTACGTTTTCCAGGAGAACGCGATGAAGCTTATATCATTGAATACAAAACAAGTGTGGAAGGCGAGTTGATCGTCGACCGCTATGACAACACCGCTACCCTTAGCAGCGAAGGGCGTGAGCCAGTTGATTTGAACGCCCATGTGACCGTTCAGCATGGCGGCAGCTATGTTGAAAAAGGTGGTAAACAGAATGGCAAAGTCATTGATTGGAACGTTGCCATTAACGCCGGCCAATCAAAAGTATCCGAGGCAAAAGTCATCGACCAACAGCAAGCGAATCAAATCCTGCTTGAAGACTCGTTCCGCCTGTATGCGACAACGGTCAGCGGAAACGGGCAGTTTGCAAAAGCAGAAGAGCTAGAGCGTGACAAAGACTATACACTCGAGATCAACACAGCTGATGACGGATCGCAAACGTTTGTCCTATCCTTCTTAGAAGACATCAGCAGGCCGTATATCCTCGAATACCAGTCTTACATCAATGCAAGCGATGGCGAAGAAATCAGCAATACGATTAAATTTGAAGGCAAACAAATCACAACTGAAAGAACGGACTCAAGTGAAACGATCAAAGTCCGTCTCACTGACGGTGGTGGCAGTGGCTCAGGGGAACGCGGCAGTCTTGAAGTCATCAAAGTCGACGCCAACAGCAAAGAAGTGTTGCCTGGTGCACGCTTTACGCTGTATGACAAGGAAGGCAAAATTGCTTTGCGCACCGTTGTGACAGGGGAAGACGGCAAGGCGATATTCCGGAACTTGCGCTATGACGATTACTTGTTAAAAGAAGACAGTGCCCCTGACGGCTATGTTGTCGGCATCGATGCTGAAACCGTAAAAGTTGACAGCAAAACGACAACAATCACGGTGGAAAACAAGAAAATCACCCGTGAAGTTGCGTTAACCAAAGTCGATGTAGACACAAAACAAGCGCTAGCTGGCGCGGAGTTTGCATTAGAGAAAAAAGCAGGCGACAATTGGGAGACAATTGAGGAAGGGCTTGTTACGAACGAAGACGGCCAACTTGTATTAACCGAATTGGAACCTGGTGACTACCGGTTTGTGGAAACGAAAGCGCCTGTCGGTTATGAACTTGACAATCAGCCAATCGAATTCACGATTGACGACAAACAGACAGAACGAATCCTTTTAACAAAAGACAATGTCATCATCAAAGGCAGCGCTGTTTTGAAAAAAGTCGACGCAGCCACTGGTGAACCACTTGAAGGAGTATCCTTTAAACTCGTCCAAGACGGGAAGACAATAAAAGAAGATCTTGTCAGTGACAAAGATGGCTTCGTAAAAGTAAGCGGCCTTCGCCCAGGAGCCTATGAACTGATCGAAACAACAGCGTTAGAAAATTATAAGCTAGACCCAACGCCGATTCCGTTTGAAATCGAAGCGGGCCAAGAGAAAGAACTTACTATTGGCGAGAAAGAGAACGCCCTGGTCACAGGCGGCATACGTTTGACAAAAGTCGATGCCGATGACAATCGCCTTGCCCTGCAAGGAGCCGTGTTTGCCCTTCTTGATGAAGAAGGCAATGTCTTAAGGGAAGGGCTGGAAACAGATGACTCTGGCCAGTTGACGATTGAGCAGCTTGCTCCTGGCAACTACCAGCTTGTCGAAACAAAAGCACCTGTTGATTATGAACTCGATGACACGCCAATTCCTTTTACAATCGAGAAAAGCCAACAGGAAACGATTCAAGTTGAAAGAAAGGTCGAAAACCACTTAATCACAGGAGCAGTCGAACTGAAAAAACAAGATAGCAAAGACGGCTCAGTTTTAGAAGGAGCGGAGTTCTCCCTCTATACAGAAGACGGTGAACTTGTGGAAGAAGGCCTCGTTACTGGTGAGGATGGGACAGTGTATGTCGAAGGCTTGAAGCCAGGCAAGTATTACTTTGTCGAGACACAAGCACCTGCCCATTACCAAGCTGACGATACAAAGCGTCCTTTTACAATTGAACGGAGCCAGCTTGAAAAAGTAGAGCTAATCGTCGAAAACGTGCTCATCCCAGGTGCGGCCACGTTAATCAAAGTCGACGAAGACAATGAAAACGTCCGTCTAGAGGGTGCCGTTTATACCCTTGAAGATGAAGACGGAACGGTCATTGAAGAAGGGTTAACTACGGATGAAGAAGGGCGCATTGTCGTCACTGACTTGCCTCCTGGTGTTTACTATTTTATTGAAACGAAAGCGCCTGAGCATTATCAGTTAGACAATACGCCAATCAAAGTTGAGATCGAAAAGGGCCAACAAGAGGCGATTCAAGTCAAAGCGGTGAATAAACTCGTCACAGGCAGCGTGGTGCTTGAAAAGCATGACAGCGAAAGCGATGCGCTGTTGTTAGAAGGGGCGGAGTTCTCGCTTGTTGACGAAAATGGCAACACGGTCAAAGAGGGGCTCACGACAGACGCAAGCGGCCGTATTGTTGTTGAAGGATTAAAACCAGGCAAATATGCATTTGTGGAAACAAAAGCGCCTGCCGATTATCAGTTAGACGAAAAGCCAATTCCGTTCGAGATTGTTCGCAGCCAAAAAGAAGCACTGGTTGTAGAAAAGAGCAACACGTTAATACCGGGTGCTGTTGAATTGGTGAAAGTCAATCAACACGATACAGCCGAGACATTAGCGGGTGCTGAATTTACGTTGCTTGATGGCGAAGGGAATGTCTTAGAAGAAGGGCTAACTACAGACGAAGAAGGCAAGCTGCGCGTTGAACAACTTGCCCCAGGCACGTATCAATTTATCGAAACGAAAGCGCCACAAGGCTTTGAATTGTCAAGTGAACCGCTGCCGTTTGTCATTGAACGGAGCCAGCAAGAAACGCTAAAAGTTACGGCGTTCAACAAGTTGGTTCGCGGTGAAATCGAGTTGAGCAAGATTGACAGTGACAATGACGCAATTGCTTTAAAAGGGGCCGAGTTTGAACTGCGGACCAAAACAGGCGAAGTCGTTGCTTCTGGCACAACCAATGATGCAGGCAAACTTGTCCTAAGTGACATTTTGCCAGGGGACTATGTACTTGTCGAAACGAAAGCACCTTTTGGCTATCAACTTGATGCCACACCGATCGATGTAACGGTTGATCGTGACCAAAAAACAGCTGTTTCTGTCACAAAAGAAAACACGCTTATTCCTGGTTCGGTCATTGTGGAAAAAGTGGACGCAGCTGACCAACAATTGTTGTTAACAGGAGCCGCGTTTAGCCTTCTGGATGAAGCGGGGAATGTATTGCAAGAGAACCTTATGACTGACCAACATGGAAGACTGGAAATAAACAACCTGCCGCCAGGGGATTATCAACTTGTCGAAACAAAAGCGCCTGAGCATTATCAGTTAGACGAAACGCCGATTGTGTTTACGATTGAGAAAGGCCAAACTGCCGCGCCAGTGATAACAGTTGAAAACACGCTCACGCCAGGAAGCGTCGAAATTGTGAAGGTTGACAGCAGCGATGGTGCACGTTTGGAAGGAGCCGTCTTTACCGTGCTAACAGAGGATGGCGACATCGTTGCAGAAGGGCTGACAACCGATGGATCAGGCAGCGTACAGCTTGATGGCTTAGCGCCAGGCAAGTACCAACTTGTTGAAACAAAGGCGCCAGCTGACTACCAGCTAAACGAAACGCCGATTCTGTTTGAAATTAGCAAGGGCCAAACAGAACGGCTTGTGCTAACGGTTGAAAATACTCTCATCCCACCAGGTGAAGAGCCAAAAGAACCACAGCCGCCTAGCGAGCCAAAAGAACCACAACCGCCTAGCGAGCCGAAGCAGCCACCGACAGAACCAGGCGATGGCCAAACGCCAACTGGGCCACAAAACAATAACGGCGGCACAGGAACAGGCAAGACAGGGCAACCAAAAGCAGGTGGCGGTGAGCCAAGTCCGCTGCTTTCAAAAGGAGCACAGCCTGCTTCAGGGGGACAATTGCCACAAACAGGCGAAACCGAGATGTTCATGTTGATGGTTGCCGGATTGTTGTTGATGGCGATTGGCGCTCTTACACTAGTGAACGGACGTTTGGCAAGAAAAAGGGGATAGAAAGAAGGGACATTTCTTGCGAAAAAGGACATTTTTTATAGGAATGTTGCTCATCATTGCGGGACTGGCGCTTGTCGCTGTCCCGCTAACAAAAGAGTGGCAGCAGGCAAATGGAGTGGCTCAACTAGAAAAAGCGCTAGCCGCTGTCCAAACGGGAGAAACGATTGAAGAGACGGATGGAGAAGCGACCATTGGAGAGACGGATGAGTCACCATCCCCTTGGACAAAAGAACAGTTAGAGGCAGTGATGGAACTGGAAATCCCTGCAATTGACTTAAAACAGTATATACTTGATGAAACAACGGATGAAAACTTGGCCTTAACGCTAACGCAAATAAAGCAAGAACAAGTGCCAGGAGAAGGAAACTTTGCTGTCGCGGGCCATCGTGGCTACCGAGGCGACAGGCATTTCCGGCAATTGCTAAATGTGCAAAAAGGCGATGAAATTCGCCTTCATGCCGATGACGGCAAAACGTATATTTATGTGGTCAAGAGCACGGAAATTATCGAACCAACTGATGTAGACGTGTTAAACGATGGAGAGCAGCCGGAAATTACATTAATTACGTGTACGTTATCGGGCCAGCAGCGTGTAGCGGTGAAAGGCGACTTAATTGATGTGATTGAAGCGTAGAGAAAGAGAGAATCAAACAGATGAGCGACGGTTATTTGCCAACCGTCGCTCGTCTTATTTTTTTAGTTCGCGTTTAAAATAGCGAATGCCGAGAATAAGAAAATATCCACCAAGCCCAAAGAAGCCGAACAAGAAAACGAATGCGAAAATCTGGTAAAGGGCTGTTCCGATTGAAAATTGGTCCAATGGTAGACTTCCTTTCCTATAATTTTAAGAAGCAGCGAACAGACAGGCGTTGGCGCTCGGAAACGCGGTAGCCTGCTATTGCTGATAAACGAGCTGTTAAGCGCTTTTATTCGTACTGGATAGGCATTAATGGCCTTTTTTCTTTTTAAGCCTGCGAAACAATTCAAGCTGTTCACCTAAAAATTCTTTTTCTTCCTCATCTAAATTCGTGAACGTATAAGCAGAGCCGTTTTCTTTTACTTTGTCGGACGGTGCGGCTTTAATGTCTGTTTCTCCCGCAATATACGCAATGGAAACATTATATTTTTCGGCGAGCTGCTTTAATTTGGCAATCGAAGGTTCGTTGCGCCCTTGTTCGTAAAAGCCGTATGCACTTTCCGTAATGCCAAGGAACGAAGCGACTTCTTGTTGCGTTAGCTGGTGAGCTTTCCGCAGCTCTCGTAAGCGGTCATTCAGTTCAGCCATAAACAAATCCTTCCTATTTGTTATTGTCACAATTATACAACTAAAAGTTGGGTAAAGGAACAAAACGAACATGAACACTCTGTAAAATTGGGTAAAATGCTTGACTCCCTAATTTACGTTGGGTAAACTGACTACAAATGGGAGCGCCTTCCTACATAACTCCATGACTTGCACGTGCTATTGAGGGAAAGAGTTCATTCGGTACGGCCACCGCCGCGTATCCTCTTACCTATTGAAGAGCGCCTCATTTTGAAAAGACTGATTTTATTGACAAGGAGGAGGTGAAAAAGTGGCTGATATTCCCTACAGCGTCTGTTCCTGTTTATACACGGGCATCCAAAAAAGCATTGCTTTTCTGACAATGCAAGCCAATGCCGTGCAAGCATCAAAGGAGTGTGTATGGAAAAGGTATGACGACCAGCTGTATCACGAAGTAAAAGAAGCGTTGCAATGGCACCGCCAACATTGTATGGCTGATACGAGCCATTTAGAAGAAGCGTTGCGTGTCTTTGAAAACACCTATAACCAAGTACATGATAAATAACAGCAGACGTCTTTCTCCGTAAGGTCGTTATGTGTACGACTACTTATTAATAAAAACGTTTACAATCAACAGTTAACAAAAGTGGCGATTGCCACCAAAGCCCCACTTCAAGCAATCCGAATGTAGCAAGCAGTGGGTCGTTCACTTGTGAAAGAGGGGTTGACTATGAAATATGCATATCTCATTTTAGCGGTTGTAGGATTGGTGCTGTCCGGCTGCGGCGGCGGGACGGCGGAAGAAGATACGATGGCCTTGGATGAGGGGGCTGCGTCTGTGGATGAAAACAATAAAACGTTAACGATTGCCCTTGGCACCGACATCGTCACATTTGATATCCATGACCACAACAATACGTCAACAGAAGCTGTCCATGACAACATGTTTAACTATTTATTCAAACGTGACGAAAACAATGTCATCCAGCCAGAGCTCGTTGATACATTTACGCAAATCGATGACGTCACCGTCGAAATGACATTAAAAGAAGGTGTGACTTTCCACAATGGCGATACACTCACAGCAGAAGACGTGAAATTTACACTTGAACGTGTCGCTACAGATGAAACGCTGCAAGAATATCCGAATTATCGGCAAATTAAGGAAGTCGACACCATCGATGAACGGACTTTCCAGATCATTACGCACGAACCTGAGCCATCTTTGTTGCACCGTTTGTCACGACTTGGGTCAGGCATCCTGCCGAAACGCTACATTGAAGAAGAAGGGTGGGACCATTTTCTCGCCCATCCAATTGGGACAGGACCGTATGAATTTAAAGAATGGGTCCGTGATTCACGGATTGTGTTGACGCCTTATGACGATTATTTTGAAGGGCCAGTAGAAGAGTGGGATGAAGTCGTCTTCCGCATTATTCCAGAAAATTCAACCCGCGTATCGGAGCTGCTGACAGGCGGAGTCGATATCGCCGTCAACATCCCGCCTGCTGATTGGGACCGGGTCAACGGCAATGCAGGGACAGCGATGAAATCAGAGACGTCCAACCGGACGATGATGCTAATTCTCCGGGCGACAGACGGCTACCCGACTGCCGATGTCCGCGTCCGCAAAGCGCTTAATTTGGCAATTGACAACGGGGCGATTACGGACAGCGCCTTGCGCGGGGCAGGGACGCCGACTAAAACGCGCGTAGCGCCAGGCAATTTTGGTGCGGAGGAATCTTTGTATGATACGTATGACTATGATCCTGAAGAAGCAAAGCGTCTCCTTGAAGAAGCTGGTTATGGCGATGGATTTGAAATGACGCTCCATTCCCCTAGGGGGCGCTATTTGCAAGATGCTGAAATAGCCGAGTTGATTGGCGGCATGCTGCAAGCGATCAATGTCAGCGTCAATGTCGAGCTGATGGAATGGAGCAATTTCGTCGAAATGCGCCAAGCAGGCGCCAATAAAGATGCTTATTTGATCGGCTTAGGAAATTCAATGTTTGACGGCGCTTACAGTGTCGACTGGTACCGCTCTGATCGTTTTGTCGGCCAAACTGACTATAAAAATAAAGAGATAGACGCATTGCTCGAAGCTTCGGCTGTCAATATGGACCAAACCGAACGGGCTGAGCAACTGAAAGAAATCCAGCGCATTGCCGATGAAGAGCTGCCCCATATAATGCTTCATCAAGAGACCGTCAATTATGGTGTCAATGATCGGATTGATTTTGTCCCAAAAATGGATGAAATGATCTACGCACCTGAAATTAAGAGAAAATAAAAACGACGGCCGGGGGAACCTGGCCTTTGCAAAGGAGGCGAGCCAATGGGCCCTTTTTTACTGAAGCGCTTGGCACAAATCATTCCAGTGCTATTCATTATTTCGTTTGTCATTTTCGCGCTCGTCTACATAGCCGGCAACCCTGTAGCGCTCATGTTGCCGGATGATGCGTCCCAAGAGGAGATAGACCAATTGACGGCCTCGCTTGGTTTAGATAGGCCGTTTATTGTCCAGTACGGCAACTATCTCCTTCATCTTATGCAAGGTGATTTTGGTGATTCATTCCGCTACAACACAAGCGCATTGCCTCTTGTGCTTGAGCGGCTTCCTGCGACGTTGGAACTAGCTGTCGCCGCTTTAACGCTAGCTGTATGTATTGCGATTCCACTCGGGATTTGGTCGGCGACCAAGCAAAACTCACCGTTAGACTTGATAGCAGCAGGTGGGGCAGTGCTTGGCAAAGCGATGCCTAATTTTTGGCTTGGCATCATGTTGATCTTGCTTTTTTCCGTTACACTCGGCTGGTTGCCTGTTTCAGGAAGAGGGACGTTCGCCCATTTACTATTGCCTGCCATCACACTGGCAACAGGGATAGCGGCAGAAATGACGAGGCTGCTCCGTTCGAACATGATTGAAATTTTAAGCCAAGATTATATTCGCACCGCCAGAAGCAAAGGAATCCGTGAAACGTTGGTCGTTTACAAGCATGCCCTTCGCAACTCGCTCATTCCACTCGTCACGATCACTGCTTTGCAAACATCGACTGTGGTCGGCGGTACATTGATTACAGAAACGGTCTTCTCGTGGCCAGGAATCGGGCAGTTGCTCATCCAAGCCGTCAATACGAGAGACATGGCGATTGTACAAGCATGCGTGTTCGTGATCGCCTTTCTTGTGATCGCAATGAATTTGCTTGCAGACGTGCTTTACCGGTTCCTTGATCCACGGATTAAATACGACTAGGAGGGAAATCAAACCGATGGCATTGCAATTGGAACGGCTCCCGAGAATCGAGAAACGACGTCCCCATCGCGCCATAAAACGGTGGGCACGGCTCCTGCTCCGCAGCAAAACCGGGACTGTCGGATTGGCGATTGTCGCCGCTGTTATCGTGATGGCCGTATTTGCCAGCCTCTTGGCGCCCTACGATCCTAACGAAATGAACCCGGCCAACATGCTTCAGCCGCCTGTTTGGGTTGATGGGGGAACAGCTGCCCATATTCTTGGGACTGATAATTTAGGGCGCGATATTTTAAGCCGCGTCATTTACGGTTCGCAAATTTCGCTTCTTGTCGGGATTGCCGCTGTCGCCGTCGCTGGTTTCATCGGCGTGACGATTGGCATCGTTTCCGGCTATTATGGAGGCTGGGTTGATTCGTTTTTTATGCGCCTTGTCGACTCGTTTTTGTCTATTCCGAACATCTTATTTGCCCTTGTTATTTTAAGCGTGTTCGGTCCGAGTGTGTGGACATTGATTATCGTCCTTGGCGTTACCAATTGGGTAAACTACGCCCGCCTTGTCCGCGGGGAAGTACTGTCGTTAAAAGAAAGGGAATTTGTGAAAGCCGCCCGCTCGATTGGCGTTAAAAATGGCATGCTCATGTTTCGCCATTTGTTGCCGAATGTGCTGCCTGCCTTCATTGTCATTTCAACGCTCAGTGTAGCGACGACGATTATTCTTGAAGCGTCGCTCAGTTTTTTAGGCCTTGGCATCCAACCGCCTGACGTGTCTTGGGGCGGAATTTTGAGCGATGGGCGTGATTATTTGGCTACGAGCTGGTGGTTGGCAACTTTTCCAGGCTTAGCAATCACGATTACAGTGCTTGGCATTATTTTCTTAGGTGATTGGTTGCGTGATGTGCTCGATCCACGTAGCCAAAGCCGGCGGTAAGGAGAGGATCAGATGGAAAAAGAAGCGCTCTTGTCAGTGAAAGGGCTTAGGACCGAGTTTTATACAGAACATGGCGCGATCCCGTCGGTAAATGGTGTTACATTCTCCATTAAACGAGGGGAAACAGTGGCAGTCGTCGGCGAGTCGGGCTGCGGAAAAAGCGTAACATCGCTCTCGATCATGGGGCTCATTAGCGCTCCAGGAAAAGTCGTTGCTGGCGAAATTGAATTTAACGGCAACGACTTGACGGCGATCAGCGACAGCGAGTACCGCAAGCTGCGTGGAAATGAACTGTCGATGATTTTCCAAGAGCCCCTCACATCGTTAAACCCGTTATTTACAATCGGCAACCAACTGTCGGAAGTGATTTTGCTTCACCAAAACGTAATGAAAGCAGAGGCCAAGCAACAAAGCATCAATATGCTTAAAAAAGTCGGCATTCCTAGAGCGGAACAAGTTTATCGTTCTTACCCCCATGCTTTAAGCGGCGGCATGCGCCAACGTGTGATGATTGCCATTGCCCTAGCTTGTAGCCCGAAACTGCTCATTGCCGATGAGCCGACGACTGCGCTTGATGTCACGATTCAAGCACAAATTTTGCACTTGCTGCGGACGCTTGTGAAGGAAAATGGCACAGCGATTTTGCTCATTACCCATGATCTTGGCGTCGTCGCTGAAATGGCCGACACAGTGATCGTCATGTACGCTGGACAAGTAGTCGAACAAACCGATGTCATCACGCTTTTTGAACAACCAGCACATCCGTATACGGTCGGGCTGTTGGCAAGCACGCCGAAAATCGACGAACACCAACAAACGTTGCCCTCGATCGAAGGCACAGTGCCGACACCAGACACGATGCCAACAGGCTGCCGCTTTTCGCCCCGTTGCCCAAAGGCGATGGCTCGCTGTAAACAGGAAGCACCTCCGATGTTCGAAGCAACAAAGGGCCACTATGTCCGTTGCTGGTTGTTTGATGAGAAGGGAGGGGCGGCTGTATGAGCGATGTATTATTGGAAGCAAAGGGAATTACGAAGCATTTTCCAGTTAGCGAAGGCGTCCTCAAACGAAAAAAAGCGCTGCTCCGCGCCGTAGACGGTGTCGATTTAACGATTTATTCAGGGGAAACACTCGGTATTGTTGGTGAATCTGGCTGTGGCAAGTCCACATTAGGGAATGTCTTGATGCGGTTGCTTGAACCAACAAGCGGCGAATTGACATTTGACGGCAGCCCGTTTTTAACGTTAAGGGGAGAAGCATTGCGGCAAAAGCGGGCCGATATGCAAATGGTTTTCCAAGATCCGTTCTCTTCTTTAAATCCACGGATGAAAGTAATCGACATTATTGCCGAACCGTTAAAGACACATAAAAAAGCACAAGGCAAACAGTTGGTTGAACGTGTTTATGAATTGCTTGACATTGTTGGATTGGATCGTTCCTATGCAGGGCGCTATCCCCATGAATTTAGCGGCGGACAGCGCCAGCGAATTGGCATCGCCCGAGCGATTGCCTTGAAACCGAAGCTAGTGATTTGCGATGAGCCCGTGTCGGCACTGGATGTCTCGATCCAAGCACAAATTTTAAATTTGCTGGCGCGGCTGCAAAAAGAATTTCAATTAACATTTCTGTTTATTGCCCATGGGCTCCCGGCGATCAAGCATATTAGCGACCGTATCGCTGTTATGTATTTAGGCAAAGTCGTCGAGCTTGCCGATAAAGATGATTTATTTAATCAGCCGCTCCACCCATATACAGCAGGCTTAATTAGCGCCGTGCCGGTCACTGACCCACGAAAGCGCCATCAACGACAGCGAATCATTCCTGAAGGCGATATGCCAAGCCCCGTTCGTCCACCGAGCGGCTGCCGCTTCCATACACGCTGCCCGTATGCCCAGGAACGTTGCGCTGTCGAGGAACCTGTATTAGTTGAAAAAGCGGCTGGCCATCAAGTCGCTTGCCATTTTCCATTAATGAATCGGCCAGGAGGTGCGCCAGATGAACATCATTGGCAAAACGGACATGCTCCGCTTGCTTGAAACACTCGTAAACATTGATAGCGGCTCGTACTATAAAACAGGGGTGGACGCTGTCGGTAAAAAATTAATCCGCGCTTTTGAACCATTAGGGTTTAAAGCAGCTGTGTACAAACAGCCAACCTATGGAAACCACGTATTATTGCAACATGTGGAAGCAACGCAACCAGCGATTTTGTTATTGGCCCACATGGACACCGTCTATCCGGTCGGCACCGTCAAAGAAAGGCCGTTTTCCATTAAAGGAGAACGAGCGTATGGGCCAGGGGTGATTGACATGAAAGGCAGCCACGTCACCGCTTTCGCAGCACTAAAGGCACTGTGTAACGCCAACCCGCATGCAGCGAAAAACGTCGCCCTTTTGCTGACGAGCGATGAAGAAATTGGCGCCCCTACAGGCAGGCCGCTCATTGAAGAACATGGAAAAGGAAAAAGAGCCTTGCTCGTTATGGAACCAGCGAGAAAAGATGGCTCCCTTGTCACCGCAAGGAGAGGCGGCGGACGGTTTACATTAGATGTCAGCGGCAAAGCAGCCCATGCCGGTGTCGAGCCGGAAAAAGGCCGCAGCGCCATTGCTGAGTTAGCCGCTAAAATAATCAAACTGCACGCCCTCTCTGACCACGACGCAGGCATTAGCATTAACGCTGGCCTCATTGAAGGCGGCACATCCGTCAACACCGTTGCCAGCCGTGCAAAAGCGCAAATCGATGTCCGCATTTCGAAGCTGAACCAAGCAGAACCGTTGGAGAAGCGCATTCGCGCCATTTGCCAACAACCATGGCTTGACGGCACCACCATTACAGTAACAGGCGGAGTAACACGGCCACCAATGGAACGGAATCGCGACACGATGGAACTCATTTCCCTCATAAAAGCCATTGGCACCTCAATGGGCTTACATGTAACAGAAACAGCAACAGGCGGCAGTTCCGACGCTTCCTTCACATCGGCCCTCGGCATTCCGACCATTGACGGCATGGGCCCAGTCGGGGGAAACCAACATAGCGAAGAAGAATATTTGGAAATCGAATCGCTCGAAGAACGTGCCCTGCTGTTGGCTTACACAATCGAAGCGTTGTCAGCTAAAACGAAATAGGAACAGCAAATAACGCAAGCGTCACAGCCATTGCGACGTTTGCGTTTTACTATTTCATGTTCTCGTCAAAAAAGAGAGAAACCAGACAGCATGATGCTGCTCATCCGTAGGACTGCGCGAAAAAAGAAAGGGAGCTGACCAATAAGTCAGCTCATTTTATAGTAGGTTATCGTCTATATCTTCAAGCTCAATAGGTTAGCTATTCTAAGCTTGAATGAACAAAGCGATAATCAACAGGATAGAGAAAAGCAGAAAGGCGCCATTTAAAATGAGCCCAATCATTTTGACAGATGGTTTGGCGGCTTTCAACGCGAACAAGATTCCAACAATAGAGAGCAATGTCCACAAGCCAATCGTATATGTCGGCTCAAATTGAAAAAGAGTGCTTACATAATACAAAAGAACGCTTAAACAAAACAAGATAATGGATAACACAAATCTTCACTACTTTCCTTTAAAAGTCTAGCGTGCTCTTTTAGTTGATCAACTCGGGAGATTCTTTCTTATATAATTGGCGATCGACAAGTTCACGATAAAATTGGTGGTGCTCGATTAACTCATCGTGTGTTCCTTCGCCTGTTATTTCCCCGCTCTGGACAACGACCAATTTGTCTGCATGCTGCACGGTCGACAATCGATGGGCAATTACTAGCGTTGTCCTAGAAAGCATGAGTTGATTGAGCGCTTCTTGTACTAAAAATTCCGAATGGCTGTCAAGATGGGCGGTGGCCTCGTCTAACAATAAAATTTGCGGATTTCGTAAAATGGCCCGAGCGATCGCAAGCCTTTGTCTTTGCCCGCCAGATACTAAAATGCCCCTTTCACCCACTTCTGTTTCTAAGCCGTCTGGCAAAGAGGCAATAAATGAAGATAAATTTGCTTTTTCTAAGGCTACGTGAATGTCGGCATCGCTGCTTTTTTCAGCATGGCCATACGTAAGATTGTAGCGAATCGTACCCGCCATTAGCGGAGAATCTTGGGCAACATAGGCAATGTTTTGTCTCCAATCATGGACATCAAAGTAATTGATTGGTTGATTATCGTACTCTATCGTCCCTTCGCTTGGTGGATAAAATCGTTCAATTAATGAAAATAAGGTGGTTTTGCCTGCACCGCTAGGCCCGACAATTGCCGTTACTTCACCGGCATTAGCGGTGAAACTTACATTTTTCAGGATATGGTTGCCATTCGGATAGGAGAAAGACACATTGGCAAATCGAATGCCGTTTACGCGGGCAACTGTTTCTTGATTGTGTGTATAAGATACACCTGACACCGATTGAGATTCCAATTCCTCCTCCATAATATATGTGATCCGTTCTGTTGCGCCTTTTGCTTTTTGCAATTGCGTAAAAAAGTGGCCCATTTGTGAGATTGGAGGGATAATCTGGAACATGTAAAAAACAATCGCAACTAATGTGCCGGCCGATAAGACCCCATTGGCAACTTGTATCCCCCCGTAACCAAAGACGACGACTAATACTAACAAGGTAATGGTTGTCATCAATGGAGAAATAATGGCCATTATTTTTCCGGTGTCCAATCCATGTTTTAACAGTTGATCGATTCTGTTGTTGCCCTGAGACGTTTCCGGGTCTTCCGCTATAGACGATTTGACTAACCTGATATCCGACAACACACGCCCTAAATCCCCTTGAAATGAAGCTGTCTCATCTTGCAACGCTTTCGACACTTTGTATGTTTTTCTACCTAGTGGTTTTAATACAGCTAGCGACACAGGGACAATCAATAATAAGAGAAGCGTAATGCTCCAATTTAATGCAAACAGGATAATAATCGAACCAAGTATTTTAATCGTTCCCGATAAAAAAGGAATCAATTGGTCGGTAAAAAAATTTTTAATAACATTTGTGTCATGGGTAATTCTGCTCATTGTTTCTCCAGAGCTATTCTGGTCATAAAATGAGACTGGCAATCGTAACACTTTGTGCCAAAGATCTTTACGTAATTTTGCCACCATTATCTGGCCAATGTAGATCATCATATACATAGAGATGCCTGACAGAATGATTTGCACGATAAAGACGCCTGCGATTAGGGCAGCGGTTGTGCCGCTGAAATTTGATTCAACGGTTATGTCCACAAGGTTCATTGTTAATAGGGGGACAGCAAGAGATAGCGCCGTCTCCATCAGGACTAAGAACAGAGCTAGCCCAAGTAGCCATAGTGAGGGGCGGTAAAGATGCATCAGGGAAACGAACTCTTTTAATTGAACCTGTCGTTCAGTTGTAGAACCCATATGATTCTTCCTTTCTGACCGAGAGTTTGTCTGATAGCAGTTTTTTGAAAGGCAAATTATTTGTAAAGCTAGCAAAAAAATGGGCTTCCTGGTAGTGCTTTAAAATGTTTTTGAAGGGAACGCCTTTTTTTTCTAAACAAAGACCTTTATAATAAAGAAATTGCCCGACATACGCCGTACAAGCATAATTCCTAGATAATTGCAGGCCTTGTCCTATATCTTTTAAAGCAGCATCATAGTGATGGTAGTTCAGTTCAATGATTGCTTTTTGGTACAAAATATAGATTTTTAAGTTTTTTTTGTGCAAATAGGTGTTCTTTCCTTTAATTCCTTCAACGGATGCAAGGCTTTTTTGTAAGTAGTCTAACGTTTCGCTATATGAATATTTTTTCATGTGGGAATGGATAATGCCTAAATATAAATGGAACTTTGTTTGAATAGACTGTTCAAATGGCAAACAGCCAGCCATGCATTTTAATTTCTTTAATGTGGTCTTAGCATCCTTTTTCTTGCATTGGAATTCAGAGAATAGATGATGGATCCTTATATAATCCTTAAACCAATTAGGGAATTCCACCGCCTCGCCACAGTCAATTAATTGTGCAGTTAGCCTGTTCAGTTCCTCGTACTCTTCATTTAACGAGAGTTGCTCAATCATTTCATAAGTGGTTTCGATGTATTCACTATTGTAGCACGTGGTGAGCGTTAAAAAATGGTCGACAGGCACCCCTAGCTTAGAAGCAATGGCTTCAAGCACGTGTAAGTTTGGGACGTACTTTCCATTTTCAATTTTGCTTATTGCCGATTGGCTGACAACGCTAGAGCTAATATTTTCTTGCGACATGCCAAGTTTCTTTCTTAAGTTCCGGATCTCCATGCCAATTCGATTATCCATCATATGCATCTTCCTTATCATAACCTGTATTAGTTGGTTTTTTTAAGTGAGGATGTTATCGAAAGATTATCAGGCATTTATCAGAAATATATCAGATTAACCAAATCTCAACATTTATTTTCCAAAAAAATGGGGTCTATAGTAATGACATTTTCAAAAAACAAACAAAGTTATTCTAATTGTCATAATTTATAAGAGATACTGTCAAAAAACAAGCTCAACCTTGGCATTGTTCATTTTAAGCGAATTAATGACTGAAAACGATGTTTCCATTTTGCTAAAATGTTTTTTACAGTTAATTTGCGCCGGGGTTTCCCTGGCAAAAAAAATAGGGGAGGAATATCAAATGGAAAAAGCATTTGACTTGGATTTGGAAGTAGTACACACGAAAGCGAAGGATGTAGAACCAGATTTCACAAGCGTTAGTTTCTGTACTCCTGGTTGCGGGGAAACAGGTAGCTTTAATAGCTTCTGCTGCTAAGAAAAAAGGCTTTTGATCATTTACATGGGATTGCCCCTCAAAAATCTTGTATTTTTCTAAAATACAGATTTATAAAATTGAGCAAGGGCAATCCTGTTTGTTTTTCATTTGAAAGGGGAGTTCATGGCGATGAGAAAAAGCGAACAATTATTATATGAGCCTGTAGACACAATCATGTTGAGAGCACCGATTTTGTCATTATCGCATGACCATCAAAACGCGTCAAAAGACGATATTATCCCCATTTTGAAAGAATACATAGAACGGCCTGAAATAAAAGAAGCACTAGCGGTTGCCAGCCCTAATTTATTTCAGTCTTTAGATAAAATTCATGGCGATCCCCGTTCCAAAAAAACGAGGAACGCTGTTTCCAGCTTGTTAAAGTTTTTAATAAGGATGTCTAGCCGTCCAACTCCTTTTGGTTTGTTTTCAGGCATAGCTATAGGCGAACTTGGCGATAAGACAGTGGGATCTTTATCTGACACGAAGCAACACCAAAAGAGAGCGCGTCCAGATATGGAGTGGTTGCTTGGCGTAGTTAGCAAAATAGAAAAAAACCAAACGATCGCTAGAAAGCTTAATGTTTTTTTTAATGATGCTGTGTATGAGACGGACGATCGAGTCTACCTTCATTATTTTTCTAACTGTGGGCAGTTAAGAAGCAGTGTAAATCAAGAGCGCAAAGACAATATTTCCATCAGAAAAACGGTGGTGGTAGAGTTTGTCCAATCAGTAGCGAAAAAACCGATTTCAATTTCTGAATTAATGAACCAGCTTCAATTAACATATACGAGCGCCTCTATAGACGAAATTGAATCGTTTGTTTGGAATTTATTCCAACAAGAATTTCTTATCAGTGAATTAAGGCCGCCAATCGTTAACTGCGCGCCTTTATCCTATATCATACAGATCCTTGAGTCCATCCCCGAAGCGAAGGGAATAGGGGCGATGTTAAAAGGAATTGAAGGCGATATAGAAACGTATAACCAATTGCCTATCGGACAGGGATTGGATTTCTTTCAAGCGCTAACGGCTAAAATGCAAGACATTCATCCTAGCAAACAGCCGTTGCAAGTGGACCTGAGCTTAACATGTACAGAAAAGGTTAAGATAAATCGTTCAATTGGCGAACAAGCGGCCAATGCGGCAGAGTGGCTGTGGAGGCTTTCAAAAAATGAGACTGGAATCGCCCATTTACGGGAATACCATGTTGAATTTCTTGAGAAATATGGGATAAATCGAGAAATTCCTCTGCTAGACTTGTTAAGCGATGAGAAAGGTTTAGGGGCACCGCCAACCTATAAATACCCACCTTCAACAAAAAGTGTTAAACCGCCTCAAACGAAGAGCACTCATCGTTTGTTAATGGAAAAATACATCCAGTGTTTAAGGGAGAATGCGAAGGAAATATCATTGACCGCCTCTGACCTGCAAAAGCTAATGGATAACGACACAGATGACGTTTTTGCTCCGAATTCAGGGGAATTATTTGTTGAAGTGCTTGCTTCATCAGCAGAGGAAATTGATAAAGGCAACTATCAGTTGGCAATAGGAACCAATGTTGGTTCCCAAGAGCTAGGCCAAACATTCGGCCGTTTCTCGGACATGATCGCTATCGAAGAGAATAGGCACTTGATGGAAGAACAAAAGAAAATAGAAGAAACGTTTACGGATGTTGAAACCGAATACGTAGAGTTGAGTTTTCTGCCCCAAAGTGGCCGTGCAAGCAACGTTTCCATTACGCAATCCACACGGGATTTACATACAACCATTGCCACCAATGCAAACGGCCAAAACAAAAAGCTGTTGTTAGAAGATATATTAGTTGGGGCGACACTTGGGAGGTTCTATTTAAAATCGAAGAAATCAAATAAACGTCTCGTATTTACATCAAATAACATGTTTAATTACGAGAATGCACCAAATTGTTTCCGGTTTTTAAGGGAGGTTTCTTTAGAAGATGGAAAGGCGATTCAAGGGTTGAATTTGGGAAGCCTTAGAGAGTTTGCTTTTATTCCTAGAATTACGTCTGGAAAAGTCATTCTCTCGCCGGCAATTTGGAAATTAAACGATCAAATGGAAGAACTGTCTGATTTCTCTGCGCCACTTGATCAATGGATTGAGCGATTTTCAACATGGATGAAAAAAATGCAGGTACCAGAACGGGTCTTTATGGCTTATGGGGATAACCGATTGTACATCCACTTAAAAAACGACAACCATTTGCAAGAATTAAGGTCGGAACTAAGGCGCAGAGGAAGGGTGCAGTTACAAGAAATGATCGGCGATTATGGGGAGAAGCAGTGGGTAAAAAGCCCTTTAGGCAGACATAACGCCGAATTAATTGTTCCATTCAAGAAAAGGCCTCATGTGCCAGCAAAACCGACGGTGATGATTAAGCCAGTTGCAGAAGTGCCAATTGAATGCAGAGAAAAAGAACCTGGGACAGACTGGCTCTATTTTAAGCTTTATGGGCCTGTCCACAAGCAGCAAAAACTGATTTCTACACAAATTCGAACGCTTGTAGCCGAGTTAGAGAACCACAAACTCATAAATAGCTGGTTCTTTATTCGCTATTATGACAATGAGCCCCATTTGCGGCTAAGGTTTCACGGAGATCCGAAAGCTTTGTTGGCTGGCGCACTGCCGATATTTCAAAAATGGTATGCAGCCCAGCGTCTTGCGGGGAACATTAAAAAAGTTGTGATTGAGCCGTATGAACGGGAAATTGAACGATACGGCGGCCTTTCGCTCATGCCTCTAATGGAGCGATACTTTGAAAAAGATAGTTTGTTGACATCCGATTTGCTTGGTTTAAGTAGTAAGCAAGCATTCAAAGAACCGCTAGAATTAGTCGCGTCTATGTATGTTGTTTACTTTTTAACGGAATACGGTTGGCACCATGAAAGGCAATTGGAGTGGATTTCCAAGTGGAGCGAAGATCCAGCTTACTCCAAAGAGTTTAGGCCTTATCGGAACGATGTGCTTAAATGGCTAGACCAAGAAGAAAACTGGAAGGCTCTAAAGGAGCAGAAAGGCTTTCTCTTTAAGCTGTTTTCCAAAAACGAAGCAATCATACACGAGCTTTCCCATAATATGGACAAGACGCCGATGACAAATACAGAGGAAAGAGTTGTCGGGAGCTTGATCCATATGCATTGCAACCGGTTGCTCGGCACAGACCGTGATAGGGAGAAAAAAGCAATGGCGTTTGTGCGCCAAATTATTGAAAGTCAAAAGCATTGGAACAAAACGAAAGGGCGACCATTAAACGTATGAGGTGATCCACCGTGATAGAGAAGGTAGTTGATGACCAAGAAAAACAAGAAACGAAACGAATTATTGCCCGTTTGACCGAGAAACTAAACGATCCACAAAAAGTGGAAGAGATTGTAATGGATAAGAACAATGTCACGACGATTAGCAAAGTAAATCCGTGGGACCCTGTTTCTTTATCTCATGGTTTTGCAGGAACGATTTTATTCTTCTCTGAATTGCATAAAATGTATCCTGAAGAGAAGTGGGATCATGTGGCCCATAATCATATTGTCTACGCTAGCAACTATCTAAAAAATGGGGTCCATTCTATCTCTTTATTTGGTGGAATTACAGGATTTGCTTTTGCTGTGTTCAATGCATCTGAAAATGGTACAAGATACCAGAACTTATTGGCAAAACTGGATGAAGTGATTCGTAGGGTAGCAGAGAATGAGATCGAAGAAGAAAAACAAAGGAATGGTCTCGGCGCTCTACCAACTTTTTATGATGTGATCCAAGGATATTCTGGAATTGGAAGGTATTTGCTTGAAAGAAGAAAGGATACGCCAGCTTTTAACGGCTTAATTGAAGCGATTTTGCGCCAGTTTGTTGAAATGACTGCCACCATAACATGGGAAGAGCATGAGGTTCCAGGATGGTATGTTACGCAAGAGAATCAATTTTTAGAGAAGGATAAAAAGATTTATCCATTTGGCAACTTCAATTTGGGCCTTGCCCATGGCATCCCAGGACCGTTAAGTTTTTTATCTTTATGCCTACTAAAAGGAATAGAGATCCCAGGACAAAGGCAAGCAATAACGACGATTGGCAATTGGCTCGTCCGTCATGCTAAAAGCAATTCAACTGGCGCCCCAGTTTGGGCTCACCGCATAGGCGTCAAAGAAGCCATAGCCAACAACTATACCGTCACAGATGAACGGGAAGGCTGGTGTTATGGCAATCCTGGTGTTGCCCGGTCGCTCTATTTAGCAGGAAAAGCGCTGAACCATCAGCCCTATCAAGACATGGCGGTTAAATGTTTCCTTGGCATTAAGGAAAAAACATTAGAAGAACTAGACTTGCAAAGTGCGACGTTTTGCCACGGAAAGAGTGGTTTGTTGCAAATCATGGTGCGGATGAAAAACGACCTTAACATCAATGACTTTGACAAGCTCATTATTCAATTGGAAAACGGGATTAAGGGACAGTATAAGGATCAGCATCCGTTGGGATTTAAAGATTTTGAAATCGGAAGCCGAACAAACGAGTTAGATAAAGCGGGCTTATTGGAAGGGGCAGCTGGCGTTGGATTGGCCTTATTGTCGATGGTCCGTGACGACGGTGATTTCTTCTGGGATAAAGCGTTTTTAATCAGTTAGGGGTGAGGATGTGCCGGAAAAGGAAGAAAAAAACATACTAGTTGGGATTTCTGGATCGATCTCTGTCATAAACATGCCCTCCTATTTAGCCTTTTTTAAACATACGTATGGCCATGTCAAGGTCATCATCACAGAGCAAGCCAATAAGTTGTTCCCGGCTTCTTCCTTGTCGTTGTTTTGTGATGACATTTTCCAGGATCACAATGAAACCATAGATCCAAACAAGTCGAGCCATGTCGGGTTAGCTAGGTGGGCAGATCTATTTATTGTCCTTCCTGCTACGGCAAATAAAATCGGCCAAGTTGCTAATGGCTTAGGCATGGATCTGCTGTCATCAACCATATTAGCTTCTACGAAGCCTGTACTTTTTTGCCCAAACATGAATGAGGCGATGTGGAACAATTTCTTTGTAAAAAGAAACATGGCATTACTTGAAGAGGGAGGACATATGATCATTCCTCCAGTGGAGAAAGAAGCATATGAAGTGGCTTCAGGAAGCATTCGCAAAAACTTCATTATTCCAGATATGTATACCATCGCTCAAGAAATGGATAAAGCTATGGCTGTAAAAGAAAAAAGCTAGGACGCAGTACGGAGCGTCTGGCTTTTTTGTGTTTTAGCGAATTTTTGATTTTTTTCTGACGGGGAAAAGGGATAATCAGTTTTAGAATAAGGAGTGATAGCCAATGGAAAAGGTCATTGAGACAAAGAATTTAACAAAGAAAGTAAAAGGAAAACCGTTAGTGGAAGAAATCAATCTTTCCATCGCAAAGGGGGAGATATGTGGTCTTATCGGTCCCAATGGCGCTGGGAAAACAACAATTATGAAGCTGTTGACAGGATTGCTCATCCCTACAAGCGGAGAAGTGAAGCTCAATCAATTGGATGTGCATAAACAACGAAAGGAAGCGATGCGCTCCGTTGGTGCCATTATTGAATCGCCTATTTTCTTTGAGTTCATGACGGGCCGCGGAATGCTCTTAAATCTTGCCCGGCTCCATGGCCTGAACAAACAGGAACGGCAAGAGAAAGTCGCAGAAGCATTGGCGATTGTTGGGTTAGGCGGCCGCGGCGATGAAAAAATACGTACGTATTCCTTAGGAATGAAGCAACGCTTAGGGATTGCCCAAGCGCTGTTAGGCAACCCAGAGATTGTCATATTGGATGAGCCTGCCAACGGCTTAGACCCGATGGGGATGAGGGAATTGAGGGAATTGATCTTGCAATTAAATAAGGAAAGAAATATTACGTTCTTACTATCAAGCCACTTGCTCGACGAACTCCAAAAGATATGCAGCACGCTCATTATTATCAAGCAGGGAAATGTCCTTTTTTATGGAAAACAAGAAGAGATTTATAACAAGGCAGAGAATAATTTAGAAGAGATTTTTATTGGGATGATGTCATAATGAGACAGCTAATCATTAGTGAATTCGAACGGTTATGGTCGAGATGGTCCATTCGGCTGCTCGTATTGACCTTGCCGGTGCTAGTCATTGCTACTGGTGTTTATTTCCGAAACCATAATCGCAACATTTCAATAGATGCTGTTGATTACGCAACCGCCATAAATTTTCCTATTCTCAGCATATCAGAACATTTGTTTATCACGTTTAACATTCTGCTCATTTTTATTTGTGCTTATGTGCTAACAGAGGAATATCAGCAAAAACAAATCAAATTAATTTTGCTTCGTGCTTATTCCATGAGCCAAATTTTTCTGTCTAAATTCATTGTGATGGCCACTTCTTTATTCATCTGTTTCTTTCTTTATTATGTGGCTTCCTTCACCGTTGGGCAGATGATGTTTGAGACGCCAGAAAGGTCGATTCTTTTTGGTTCTGAAGCAGTCGTTACAAATGGTGAGATGGTTCTTTATGCATTGAACTATTATGGAATTGCTTTTCTTACTAGTCTTGCGGCACTCTCTTTATTTTGCTTTATTGCGATTGCAATGCCCTCTGTCAATGCTTTATTAGGTAGCGGCATTTGCATCCTCTTCTTTTTCATTGTCGGTCCACAGCTGTTAGAGCAATCGACCGCTTTTGCCGAAGGAAGCAATGTTTCTTATGTGGTATATGCATCCATAACAAAAATTCAATACACCGGTATCTCGTTATTGCTTTCAGGCGGGGCATTGAGCGGTTGGCTAATAGCAGTTATTTTGTTTTATTTGTTGGTCTTTCTTGTAGGAGCATATTTGATTTTTACTCGCCGAAATTATTATGCATAAAGGAGCCGTATGATGAAACATTTAATTGCAAGTGAATTCGAGCGGCTTTGGAGGATGAGAATGATAAAAATCCTCTTACTGCTGCTCATAGGGATCTCCTTTTTTTCCGCTCACTTTTTGACTTGGTTTGATTTAGGTCTTTATACTGCAGATAGTGAAACGCCGTTAAATGCTGTTAACTTTCCCTGGTTTTTGTTAAGGGAAGTCTCTTTCTTTGTGACACTAGTCATCATGCCATTGTTTTGTGTGATTGTTTTGAACGCACCAATAAAAGCAAAAACGTACAACTTAGTGTTGTACCGGCCATTTCACCGTTTAGAATTTTTACTGTCTAAATGGGGAACGCTGCTCTTGATTGCTGTCTTCATTACCGCGTTTATCTGGCTCATTGGGGTCGTGCTAGGCTTTTTCTTTTACCAAGTTCCAGATTATGTGACTTTTTATGGCGATCTAACACGCTACTCTGTACTGAATGGGTACATCTATTCAGCCAAGCTCTATTTTCTGTTTTGGGCGATCATGGTCGCTGGAATTGCTATTGCCAGTGTTATGTCGATTTTGGCACCAAACCCGATCATTGCTTACTTCCTATTGATGATTGCCTACGTGGTGCCGATTTATTTTTCAAATGAGTTGTCGTTTTTCTTGATGCCCACTCAATCCATTTTTATTTCGCTTTCGGAAAGCAACATGCCATTGCTTTATATGGTGTTGCCTTTGATTGCTCTGCTTGGCGGAGGGATTTCAAGTTTATTATGGGTAAAGCAAGATTTTAAATAAATGTTTTGTGAGGGGATAAAATGGAGCACATTCTGATTGTCGATGATGAAATTCAAATTACTTCAATTGTGGGAGAGCTATTACATGAAGAAGGCTACCATACAACAGTCGCCAACGATGGAATGACCGCGATAAAGTTGATCAAGGAACAGGATTTTGATTTAATCATCCTCGATATCATGATGCCTTATGTGAACGGGTTAGACGTTTGCCGTAGCGTAAGGGAATTTACGGATGTTCCGATTTTATTTGTTACCGCTCGAACAAGTATCAACGACCAAATTAATGGGCTAAACATAGGAGGAGATGACTACATAAACAAACCGTTTACCCATGAACAGCTGCTTGCTAGAATCAAAACCCATTTAAGGCGGGAAAAACGGAAACAACAACCAACAGATGAACTTGTCTATGGAAAAATAACACTTGACCGGCGGACAAATGAGCTCCGCTATGGCGAAACCCCATTGTTGCTCACAAACAAAGAGTTTAAAATTATGGAAATGTTAATGAGCAATCCAAAACAAGTCTTTTCGAAAGACCATTTATACGAAACGATTTGGGGAGTAGAAGCGACTGGACAATCACACACTGTGACTGAACATATCCGAAATATCCGGATACGCATTCATAAGGTCGATCCAATGGCAAACCTGATCCATACCGTGTGGGGAGTGGGCTATAAACTTGAATAAAAAAAGAACGACCATTAAACAGCAAATCCGATTAACAATAGCCAAGACGATTTTATTAAGTTTCTTCGCTACCATCATTGTCGTTTTGGCAAGTTGGGCGATTGTCATGAGCATCGATGACCGCTATTATGCCAATTACTATGAGAGCCAAGTCCCCAAAATAACCGATGAAGTGCAAAGTTTGAATCGAGAGCTCGTCGATTCACAAGTGTTGGGGGCACAACAACTAGAAAAGGCCATTCCCACCCCAGGAATGGAATATCAAGTGCTAGACGAACAAGGAACATTCTTGTACGGTTCATTTTCCGCTAACGTCAACACGGAAGACGTCCATTTGCTAAATAAGGTCAACAAATCATTTTTGGAAGATAACACCGCCACAACGTTTATCCCGATTGTCGACCAAAATGGTTCATTTGCTGGCAGCGTCGTACTTCAATATAAGCTAGAATCAGAAGTCGAAGCCTTATTTAATATTTTTTTTGTTTGCCTGTTCCTCACGCCATTTTTCTTTATTATGATCTTTACCTATTATTATGCGAGCAAACTAGGAAAAAACTATTACGCAAGGATCCAAAAGTTGATTGTCGCGACAGATTTGGTCCGAAAGCAAAATTTAGATTTTGAAATCGAGGCCGACGGAAATGATGAAATCACCAAACTTTCGACTTCCTTCAATATAATGAAACAAGCGTTGCAAGACTCCCTTTATCAGCAATGGAACTTGGAAAAAAACCGTTCTGAGTTTATTTCCTCTGTCTCCCATGACTTAAAAACGCCATTGACGATCATGAAAGCAAACGCGCAAATGTTGGAGAGAAAGATAAAGGATGATCGGAACAAAACATATATTGCTAATATGATTGGCGAAATTGAGCGGACGGAAAACCTCGTACAAGAGCTTGATACAAAAATGAACGACGAAGAGTCTTTTTTTGCCATTGAAATAAAAACCGTCGAACCAGGTCATTTTTTTAAAACTGAATTTGCAAAGTACAAAGATTTTGTTCAAAACGAAGGACTGGAGTTTCACACTTCCGTTCTCGACTACAGAAAAAAAGCGAACACGATTCAGATAGATGTGCAAAAAATAACGCAAGTGATAGACAACCTCATATCAAACAGCTTACGCTTTGCTGAACCATATGATGGGCATATTGATTGTCACGCAGAATGCCATGACGATTACGTAAAAGTGACTGTAAGCGACAATGGAAAAGGCTTCACTGAATCAGACTTGCATTACGTCTTTCAAAAATTTTACCAGAATAACGATAGTGCTGACCCTCATAAAGGACTTGGGCTTTACATCGTCAAACACATAATCGAAAAACATGGCGGAAACGTTCAAGCATGGAATGACAAAGGCGCAGTGGTTTCCTTTCAGTTACCTGCTGTCCCGAAAAACAGCCACTAGCATTTTGCGCTAGTGGCACTTCACGCTTTCGTTTTGTAAAATAAATCAAGCTTCCTTCATAGCAGTCGGACTTAGATCGGGACAGGTCAAATAAAGTGGGAGAAATCCGAAAATAACATACACTTGTCAAATAAGTCGAACAGAAAGTTCTTTTGACCTCATCTTAATGCATGAATCGACTTTACCTCGTACAAACATGTGATTTTCTATGTAATAAAAGAAAATAGGCCTTAACAGGCTGTTTAAGATCTTTATGTTACTGTTTTGCCTGTGTCTTTTAATTGGGCACATCGATAAGCTTAGGGCTGGCTAAAATGCCATACTAGAAAATTGAGTCATGTTTAAAGGGCCTCCATGGCCAACATAAATAGTATGCAACTCCTGCTTTTGTAGACTCTGAATGCTTTTCTTTTCTATGTGTTTGTTGTTAACAAAGTAGTGTAGATTTGGTTTCGTTCTATTTATTAAGCCGCCTAGAGATCCACCCATTAAAAGGTCGCCAATAATAGCTACCTTGTTTTCTAAGAACACGGAGATGGAACCATTTGTGTGTCCAGGGGTAGAAATAATTTCACCTGATACACCATAAGGGACTAAGGAAATGTTCTTGTCGATGACGATATCTGCTTTATACCCTTCTTCCGTTTTTGTTTCAAAAAACGGTAAAATCATCTTGCCAAATTTGTTTCTGCCGTATAAAGACGAGATGATTCCTTGCTCCATATCGCTTGCATCTTCTTTATGAATTAATACAGGAGCTGCAATTTTCTTTGTAAGTTCTTTAACTGAACCATAATGATCAATATGAGCATGAGTAATAATGATTAAAGAAATATCATCTTTAGAAATTCCCTCATCTTGTAATGCGTTTAAAATTCTAGGAACATTCCCTTTTCCACCGGTATCCACAATGATCGAGCGCTTATCTTTAATAATATAAGTGTTTGAACCTTTTGTTTTAACTGGAATAACATTCAACCAGACTTCCCTCCTTTAGATATTTAAACCTCCATAGTAACAATACACATCAAATAGAGTGAAAATTATCCTTTATGAAGACTCATTATAAATGAAGAATGAATTACCTGAAAAGTTTTCATTCAAAAAAGTAAGTGATGAACCAATTTACTGTATTGTTTGATTTATTCTCTAATGATGAAAGCATGAATAAAAAGATTAGAGATTCTAGTTTGCACGATATAAATATGAGCTTGATTTTGCATTGTACATTTTGTATCGATCTTGCTACAGAAAAAGTGATTCCCATGGAATGAAATGAACCTGTGTGATACTAAGGATAAGTGAGATAATAGTAGGTTCTCCTTTTTATTTAGGAAGCTTGGGAGGTTAGTCCAATTACGAAAGTTCCTTTTCTGCGAAAGCCATAGACGACTTCCACCCGATTCTATAAACTGGAAGATGAGTAGTAAAGCCGATTTGCAGATATAAGAAAAAAACGATAACGAACGATTAATTCGTGGATATAGAGAGAAAAGCTAGTATTCTAATAAGGCAGTTGCTAGCAAAAATCGAGAAAAACAGGCATTAGCCGATACTTAAGTACTAAAAGAAGGTGGAAACAAAGTGATGAAAAACAGAATAAGCATGTGCAGTATTGTCCTAATCGCAAGCATCGTTTCCGGGTGTAGCCAGAGTGGAAGCGACGAATATATTGAAGTACAACCACAAAAAGAACAAGCTCCCGCTTTTCAGTATAGATTGCAAATTGATATTACGCCGCCCGAAGAGGGAAGCGCTTCCGAAATCATGAACAACTTAGCTGTCTATTTACAAGAATTCGACCTCGGCTATGAAGTGAAAGGAAATCGAGACGAAGACCGGTATGAACTTGATTTAGAACTGCCACGAACTGCATATCTAAGACAAGAGCCCGTACAAATGAGCGTAACAGGCGGGTTGCTAGAAAGCGAGTCTCTATATGTGAAAACGGAAGAGTGGATCGCGTTTGACAATGAACAAGGTACCTATGGGTTTATGCTGCAAACCACTCCAGATGTAGAGAATACATATTTGGAACTATCCTTTAAAGATGTCGCCTATACACCGGTTGATGTGCTTGAGCGGGATGAGCAGTATGAAACGTTGGCAAAAGAAGCAGAAGCAACGGTTAATGAAGGAGAGATTGTCTTTACCGTTGACGGCGAGCAAGCGGCAGACTATTTCAGTAAGCTCATCAAGACAAGCCTTTCATACAGCTTTCCAGGCATAGTCGAACGATCAAATGATGAAATTGAAAAAAAGCTTACAATAGGAGACGTGGAGGTCACCACCCAGATCGAGGAGGGGGTCTTGCAGCGTGAAAGTTATAGGATTCCGATAGAAGAAGACGGAGGTACATGGACAGTCGATATTCAAATTGATTACACCGACCTAGCGTATGTGGGAGAAATCGGCGAAATTGCTGACTACGAAGTGCTGTCGAAGGAAGCTTATAATGATTACATTGTAAGCGAACAGCAACGAGACCTTGAAGAATTGATCAATGCCCTTAACTAGCGCTTTGGAAATGTATAAGCCACTAGCAGGAATACGCTAGTGGCTCAAGACATTAACCATGCTAATCAAAGCAGACAATTCCTTGGTTTTTAATTGCTTCGGCACGGGCGTCGCCAATTCCTTTAATTCGTTTCATGTCATTATAAGAGGAAAAGGGCCGGAGTTGAATAATTTGTGCGGCTCGATCTGGACCAATTTCATAAATCGCTTGCAACTCAGACTCCGAAGCACTGTTGATTTTCACCGTTCCAGGCCCACAACTATCGGTACTCGCGCTTTCTGAAGACTGTGCGGTTTCCGTTTCTGTGGTAGCGGTTGCATTTCCACTATCAGTCGAGGCGCTGGCCACTTCTTCTTCCAACTTCGAGATAGCCGTTTCCTTCTCTTCAATCGTTTGCTCTTTTTCTTTGATTTTATCGTCTAATGCAGCAAGCTTGTCCTCATAATCTTCGCTGATTTCAGCAGTGATGCGTTCTTCCAGTTCTTCCTCGATCTGTTCCCGAAATTCCTCTTCCCATTCGAGTTTGGCTTCCTCTAATTGCTCTTCAATAGAATCGTCAGCTTGTACGAGCTCCAACTGCTCTTCAGACTCTTTTAACGATTCCTCTGCTTCCTCTAACGCAACAGTCAATTCTTCAATTTCTGTTTCTTTGTCTTGTACGGATGTTTCTAGGGTTTCGATTTTTTCTAGCGAACGATCTAGTTGCGCGGATTGGGCCGTTTCGGACGGAAGCGTGTTGCCAAATAAAAATGCGGTAATGATAAATGCTGGAATGCCGTACGCAAAAACGCGCTTTCTAGTTGGAAAGCGAACCAGAGCAGGCTTAATTAGCCCTAAAATGAGACCGAAAAAAGTAAGCAATAAAAATAAAAGAAATAACGTATTCAAGCTAGTTCCTCCTTTGTGGTGTAATATGGTAATTGTAACAAACTATCAGACTATCGTCATGGGTTAATTTGCGTGGGGGAAAGAGTTGGCTCATTTATGAGTTTTTAATAAAAATAAAAGGACGCGCACCTATGGGTTATTTGATGTACATTCATGTTCTATTCAGAATTTAGCATTATGTAAAAACAACTTTGAAACCATGATTATCCTATTTGAATTGTAAATCTGATTTAGTTTTAGTCGTAGACGTGTACTTTTTTAAAGGACGGTGTGTTGATATGAAAGATTTTCTTTCGAGCGCTCTTCTTATTTGTGGTTGGCTTTTTACCGCTATCAGTGCCTATCTACTGTTTTGGACAGTGGTAACTCCCTTATGGGCAATTATCCCTTTTCTTGTTTTCTTAAGTATGGGCTTGTTATGTCTTCGTATTTCTAAAAAACTAAATAATAGAAGACAATGAACGTTCTTCTATCAATAGTGGAAAATCAAGAGTAGCTAGAAAAACACTAGTTGCCCTGTTTCTCATAGCTACCTTAATCAATTGGTAGAAACTACTAGCAATACTTACTGATTTAAAGTAAACTAATGGAAAAGACCTGTGTAATAAGTCGTTGTTTTTATTTAGTATTTTAGCTGATTGTCTGGTAAGGAAATTATGTAAAGCCAAAGCTTGAATTCAAGAATATACTAAAAAGAAACAAGGAGAACTGCGATGCAAGGAACTGACCGTACTGTGATGATGCATTTTCCTAATAGTCAACAAGCATCTTCATTAAAAATTATTCAAGAACCAACTAGTCAAATTCGTGCGTTTTACTTTAAAAAAAGTTTGTTGGCACAAGTGGAAGAACTTGAGTATGCAAACAATTACGCTATTTATTTTCTATTTTCCGATTTAGAAAATCCTAGTGTATACATTGGTCAATCAACCCAAGGCATTAAACGACTGAGAGACCATTTACGAGAAAAAGATTTTTGGCAATACGGGATCTTATTTGTAACTGATAATAACAGCTTTGATAAGCTGGCCATTGACTTTCTAGAACATCAATTTATTCAACTATTTAAACGCTCGTCCTTTATTGTTGAAAACCGTGACCTACGTAATACAAAACCGACAATTAATTGGTTTGCCCATGCAACCATGAATACATTTACGAATCAAATTACATTTCTTCTAGAAGCGCTTGGCGTTTCTATTCAAGAAGAAGAGAAAGAAAACGACCGGAAGCTTTTTCCTGCTGAAGGAGAACGAGAGGCTTCTTTATACATACATGATGGACAGTTCTTCTTAACAAAAGGCTCAATCCTTCATCGTCCCCAGGAACGTCTGAAAAACTGGAATGATCAAGGAAAACTTTATTATAAGCTGAATGCACGGATTGACCAGCTAATCGATGTAAAACAAGCAGAGGTGATTGACGGAGGAACCGTACGTCTTCTTCAGGATGTCGTCTGCTCAAGTCCTAGTGCAGCAGCCGATTTGTGCAGTGGGACTTCTAGAAATGGGTGGACGTTTTGGAGGGGACTGAAGAAGGAGAGAAGGGAAGAATTTTAGTGGATCTATTTATGGTCGCTTTCACAGCCAAGTAAACAATGCGTTAAAGTCTAATTATTATAGAAGAAAGGAAATCCTGATTTTTTATATAAATGCCGTACCTCTATACGTACAACCCCCACCCCTGTTCTCGTTTACAATCAAGTAAACGAGACTTTTTAATGAGGTGATCCCATGCAATCCCGTCAACAGCTCATTCCTGACCTCCTCACAGAAGCCGCCTATCAAATCAGCACAACATTCCAAGCAGCCAGGCAAAACATTATCACCATGAGTTCATACAACGCTCAAGAAGCCAACATATACGCCTTGCTCCAGCAACGAATCCATGCTAACTACCCAACCGACATTCTCTGTTTCCCACACCAAGACATTCCCATCAGCAGCAAGCATCCAATATGGCTCATATCCCTTCATCCATGCCAACATGAGCTACCATACCAAACAGACGTTTATGTCTTATCGATAGCACTCGCCCGAAACAGGGAACTTTATTGTTCTTATATTTATGATGTTTCACGAAAAAAGCTATACCGTGCGGTGAAGAGAGACGGCGCTTTTCTAAATGAACGACAATTACGACGGGAGGAAGTTATGCCGTTAAATGAAGCGGTTTTGCGGATTAAAGCAGACTATCTCGACGCAAGGAATAAGAAGGTTGTGGCAAATAAGAGGGTAGGTGTTGCAGATCTGTCAACGGCTTTGGAAATTTGCTGCGTTGCAGAAGGGGAAACCGATCTGTTTATGTCTATGAGCGAACGTCCTCATGCGTTTGCAGCAGCAAGCCTCATCGCAGAAGAAGCGGGAGTAAGGTTGATGACGGTGGAAGGCAAGCCCTTGCGTTGGTACAAAGAAAGCGGCCTTTGGTTTGGGGTAGTTTGAATGAGTTACACACATAAAGATGCGTCTAATCATGTCTAAACTTGGTATACTGAATGAAAAACATAGGAGGAGTGAAGTGTGTCAGTATTCCATAGAGTTGATCATTTAACACATTTCCGAAAGAAGTCTCCCTCTTCAAGCGTGTGAAGGGCGTAGCCCAACGTAAGGGGGAGATTTAGATGAATCTCGGTTGGGCGATAGCCGAAAAGCGTGTCATATGGTATGATAGGAACATACATTCGATAAAGCGAGGTGATTTGATATGGCCAAACGAAATAAAGCGTATAAGTTTCGATTATATCCAACAGATGAACAGGCTTTGCTTATACGTAAAACCTTCGGATGTGTTCGCTTCGTCTATAACAAGATGTTAGCGGAACGAGAAGAGACGTATGCGTTACGGAAAGAGGATAAAGATGTCTTAAAAAAGGTCAAGCCCCCGACTCCTGCCAAGTACAAAAAAGAGTATGAGTGGTTGAAAGAAGTAGACTCATTAGCGTTAGCGAACGCACAACTTAATTTGGATAAGGCATATAAAGCCTTCTTCAAAGGAAATGCTAAGTTCCCAACATTCAAAAGGAAGCGTCATAAACAAAGTTACACAACCAATATCGTAAATGGGAATATTCAATTGTTGGGTCGCCATATCAAATTACCTAAAGTAAAAATGGTCAAAATCAGACAACATCGAGAAATCCCTGCAGATCACAAAATCAAATCGTGCACGATTTCGATGACTTCATCCGGAAAATACTATATTTCCATTCTTACAGAGTATGAGAAGGAGATTGAAAGTAAAGAAATTAAAAAAGTGGTTGGATTAGATTTTGCGATGAACGGGTTATTTGTCGATAGCGAAGGGAAGAAAGCCAATTACCCACGTTTCTATCGTCAAATGCTGGATCGATTAGCAAAAGAACAACGCAAACTATCCCGTAAGAAAAAAGGTTCTTCGAATTGGCACAAACAACGGATTCGAGTAGCCAACATTCATGAAAAAGTCGCCAATCAACGTAGAAACTTTCTTCACCATCAATCAAAGGAATTAGTAGCTAACTTTGATGCTGTTGTGATTGAAGATCTAAATATGAAAGGGAGGTCACAAGCACTGAAGTTTGGCAAAAGTGTAGTGGATAATGGGTGGGGAATGTTCACTTCTTTCTTGAAATACAAGCTAAACGAACAAGGGAAACAACTGATCAAAATCGATAAATGGTTTCCATCTACAAAAACTTGTTCGAGTTGTGGTTCAGTAAGAGAGATAACTTTATCGGAACGCACCTATCAATGTACTTGTGGACTAACTCTAGATAGAGACTACAACTCTGCACTAAACATCAAAAAAGAAGGGATTCGCTTATTAGCCACTGCCTAATGAATCGATAAACTCTTGGGACAAGAGGGTTAGCTTGGTCCATTTCGTCAGCTACCAAAAGGGGCGATTACCCAAGAAGCCCCCGCTTCAAGCAACCTGCAAGGGTGATAAGTGGTGGGTAGTTCACAGTAGAAGACCGAATATCGTACTATGAAACGCTTGACTTAGCAGGAGCCAATGGGGATTGCCAACCTTTTATTAAGATGGTTGTTGAGTTAGAGGAAGCGAGCCTTCAGCAGTATTTGGCGTTGTTGCCATAGGGGCTGAAATTAGCTTCATATTTATTTGGATATTAGGTGGGTATGTTATAATGAATCCAACCAGGACTGAATGGACAATCCTTTTGAATGGACGAGCGCTTATCGTTAGAAGCTGCATACAAATGAAAAAGGAGCCTTAAAATGGATAATGAACTACGAGATATTTTAATGGGAATCAGCGGCGATATCAAGGGCATGAGAATGGAACTGGCAGGTTTAGCTAGCAAAGTCGATCAATTGGAGGAAAAAGTCAATCGTTTGGAAACGAAAGTCGATCATTTTGAATTGCGTTTTGACAACGTCGAGCTGGAATTAAAAGAGATTCGAAAAGAACTGGCACAGGTAGAAAAAGTGAAAAACGGCCAGATCCTTATGAATCAAAAAATATTTGATATAGAAACGTGGAAGCTTGAAATTGAAAAGCGGTTGAATAAGTTGGAAACAAAAAAAATATAAAAAGAATTACATGCGAAGGGAAGCAGATGCACAAAACATCTGCTTTTTTCTCGTTACGCATCCTCCCCTCTAAAATCTTCACCATATTCATGCGGGTATGGTAGACAAAAAGGTTGCCCATTTGCCTGCTTGGTTTAGCTACCTTCCTGAAACATCTCAATCCCATCCCGACGTTCGTTTTCTTGATAAGGAATGCCCTGGCGTTCTCTAAGATCGGACATTGCTTTATCGAAATTATAGGAACGAATCACTCAATTTTAGTGTGATACGGTTGTTAAACTAAGCCATCTTGTCCTCTTTGTCATAGCGTATATGGAGGTGATGATTAGATGGCAAATAAACTATTGGTATTTGCAGATACTGGGATCGATGATGCGATGGCGATTATTTACGCATTGCAGCATCCAGATGTAGAACTGGCGGGTATTGTAGGTGATTTTGGCAATGTAAGCCGCGATCAGGCATTGCGCAATGCATCGTATTTGCTAAGTTTGGCCGATCGGAAAGGGGTTCCGGTTATTGCTGGAGCGACTCGAGCGCTAAATGGAGAAGAACCGGAATTCTTCCCGGATATTCATGGAGAAGAAGGTCTTGGGCCGATTAGGCCGCCCATTCCAGCAGAGCGTTATGCGAATCGAACCAATTTTAGCCGCTTGTTTCAAGTGATTAAAGAGAATCCAAATGAAATAACCATTGTCGTTCTCGGTCGTTGCACGACGCTGGCAATGGCTTGGATGATTAATCCTGCCGTTATGAAACGGGTGAAAGCAACGTTTCTCATGGGAGGCGCATTTTTAGTGCCGGGAAATGAGACTGAATTAGCGGAAGCCAATTTTTTAGGAGATGCCACTGCCGCCAATTTTGTTTGCACACATGCGCCAAATGTAACCATTGTGCCGTTGAATGTGACGAGGGATGCGTTGCTAACGCCAGCCGACGTCAATTTGATTGACTCTAAAGCAACGACGCCATTGCTTCGTACTATTAAGCCGATGCTTGACTTTTATTATGAGTCTTATCAAGTTCTCGAACCTGGTATTCAGGGAACGCCGCAGCATGATCTCACTGCATTGATGGCTGCAATCGACGTCCCGAATTTGTTAGACTATAAACGGCGCAACGTTCAGGTTGAAGATCAAGGCCGATACTCATCTGGACTAAGTGTCGCTGATTTTCGCCCTGCCTCAGCCGCATGCAGTGGACCTTACTGCCCACGTATAGCTGTTCATCTAGATTTTTCTGTTTTTCGGACAAATGTGCTTGATATTTTAACAAGAAGCTAAAGCAGCCCAGCCAACAAATCGTTGCTAGGCATTACGCGTTCTTCTATTCCAAAAATCAACGTCTATTGTGTTGAAAAAGTGTCACTTACATCCCAAGCTCTGATCCTTTTTCAGCTAGAGATGCTTTCTTATAGAGAGGGAAGGGATGCAAATGCTGTTCGATCAATTAAAAGGTTTGGGATTGATAGGGGCGTTGTAAATCGAAGTGGAAAACAGCTAGAGACACGGTCGAGGAGATCCGAGCTGACTTGAACCCTTTTTTTACCCTTCCTTGCAGCCGCATCTCCTCTCATGTTTTCATTTCGGTGGACAAGAGCTTTTTGAAAATGAGTGGCATCATTCAAACAAACGATTTGCCCATTCCAGAGTCTAAAGCACTTCTACGTTTACCGTCTGTAGTCAATTGTGGATAACCATTCAATGAAAGAAATAGTCATTGACAAACAAGCACTTCCGTCATATATTATCTGTAACCGGTTACATGTGTTAGGAGAATGAGTATGACGACAATTAAGGATGTAGCGAAATACGCTAAGGTTTCCGTGGCGACCGTCTCGCGCGTGTTAAACCAAAAAGGCTATGTCAGCAAAGAAGCTGAACAGGCTGTGAAGACAGCTATTGAAACGTTAAATTATAAACCAAACGCTGTAGCGCGTACACTTTATCATAAAACATCAGGAATGATTGGGTTGCTTGTCCCTGATATAGCAAACCCTTTTTTCCCCGAACTTGCCCGAGCGATTGAAGATGTGGCACTCAAGAAAGGGTATACGGTTGTGCTGTGCAATACCGATAACGAGTTAAAAAAAGAGCAACATTATGTCCACGCTCTTCAACAAAAGTATGTAGACGGGCTTATTTTAGCGACCGGCACTGGGACGTCTGAACACTATGAGACACTTGACTTACCTGTAGTTGCGCTGGATCGTTTTGTTAGCGCCAACATTCCGACTGTCGTATCTGAAAACAAAAATGGGGCAAAGGCTGCTACGGAGCACTTAATAGAACAAGGTTGTGCATTTATAGCTCATTTGCGTGGACCGAAAGGACTGAATCCTGCTGATGAAAGATACGAAGGGTTTAAAGAAGTCGTTGAAGCGAATGGAATTGCCCATATCATCGTGGAGACGGGCTTTCAAATAGAGCAAGCGGAAGAAGTGGTTCGTGCTTTGCTTGAAAAACACCCGACGATTGATGGTATTTTTACAAGCAGTGATGTGGCAGCGGCTGGAGCGATGAAAGCAGCTCATACATTAAAACGCTCGATTCCAGAAGACTTACAAATTGTAGGCTTTGATGGCATTTTATTTGGCAATATGTTGGTGCCATCGTTAACAACGGTACAACAGCCGATATACGAGATGGGCGAACTGGCGATACAACTATTGGTGCAACTAATAGAAAAAAGGTCTTTGCAGTCGTATTGGCATGAACTGCCGACGACTTTAACCATACGAGGAACAACAAAAGGAGGTGGTGCCTAGTGGTTAAACGAAAAGTGGCTGTCATTGGTAGCATTAACATGGATATGGTGACGAGTACGGACCATGTGCCAGCTCAAGGAGAAACCGTAATGGGAAAGGGCTTTAAAACAGTGCCTGGTGGTAAAGGGGCAAATCAAGCTGTGGCTGCAGCTAGGCTTGGTGCTGACGTCCGCATGATAGGGCGTGTTGGCGATGATGCTTTTGGCGAGCTGCTAAAGCAGGGGCTTCAAGATGAAGGTGTTTGTGTGGATCATGTGGAACCCGTTACACACTGTAGTTCCGGAGTAGCTACGATTCTGCTTTCAGATGGGGATAACCGAATTATTGTCACAGCTGGAGCAAATGAATATGTGAACGAAGCATTTTTATCCACATGTGAAGAAGTGATTGCAGACAGTGATATTGTGTTGATTCAATTGGAAATTCCGTTAAAAGCAGTTGAGTATGCAATTGCCCTTTGTAAGAAACATCAAGTACCGGTCATTCTTAATCCAGCGCCAGCACAGAAGTTATCGCAACAAACGTATGAGAATAGTACATGGATTACGCCTAATGAGTCAGAGCAGGCACAGTTGTTTGCAAATACGAATGTTCATTTAAAAGAGAAACTAATTGTTACCCAAGGCGCTGCTGGCGTGATATGGACAGAGAATGGGGTGGAACAACGTATTGCTGGTCATCGCGTTATGCCAGTAGATACAACAGGTGCAGGTGATACCTTTAACGGCGCACTGGCTGTTGCGCTTGCAAGCGGAAAGCCAATGCGAGAGGCGGTGATGTACGCTAATGCAGCGGCAGCGTTATCGGTACAGTCATTTGGCGCTCAGGGCGGGATGCCGAGTAAAGAAGAGGTGGCTGCTTTTCTGTTGGAAAGACAGTAGTGTCTTTTTGCAGGAAGGATCAACCTATCAAGCATTCAGGAGGATCAACCATGAAGAAATTAGGCATCTTAAATCGTGATATTGCCAGGGTGCTTGCGTCACTAGGGCATACAGACCAGATCGTCATAGCAGATTGCGGATTACCAATACCGTCTGGCGTTGAATGCATCGATCTTTCCATTAGGTTAGGTGTACCCAATTTTGTTGATGTTCTAACAGAAGTATTGGCAGATATGGAAGTAGAGTCAATGATGGCGGCAACAGAAGTTAGAACAGAAAGCCCGTCCATTCATCAGGAACTGGAAAACAGGCAAATATCCATTCGTTATTTGCCTCATGATGAATTGAAAGCGGAAACAAGTAAAGCGAAAGCAATCATCCGTACAGGGGAATGTGCACCATACGCCAATGTCATCTTACGCGCAGGGGTTATTTTCTAAAGAAGAGGTGTGGCTATGATTGTTGAAATGAGCCAGATAAGCAAGTCATTTAGTGGAAACCACGTGTTGAAAAATGTGTCCTTCACGCTTGAAAAAGGAGAAATTCACGCGTTAATGGGCGAGAATGGTGCTGGTAAGTCTACCCTTATGAAAATTTTAACGGGCATTTATCCAAGGGATGAAGGGGTTGTCCGTGTGAAAGGGAAGGAGGTTGCCTACACGCACCCAAAAGAGGCGGAAAAAGACGGAATTGCTGTCATTCATCAAGAACTCAATATTTTGCCGGAGCTGTCAGTTGCAGAGAATTTGTTTCTTGGCAATGAATACACCGTTGGAAAAACGGGTTGGCTTAAAACAAAAAAAATGAACGAATATGCTGAACAACAGCTGGCCGAGCTTGGTCTTAAAGTAAAAGCTTCGGACCGGGCAGGTGCTTTATCGGTCGGAAAGCAGCAATTGATTGAAATTGCCAAAGCCCTTATGACAAATGCAGACATTATCATTATGGACGAGCCAACAGCAGCGCTAACAGACCGGGAAATTGATACATTGTTTACTGTTATTCGTGGCTTGCAGGAGAAAGGTGTGACTTTCGTTTATATATCGCATCGAATGGAAGAAATCTTCTCCTTGTGCCAACGTATTACAGTCCTTCGTGATGGAAACTATGTGAGCACGAAAGTCATTGCCGAGACGAGTTTTGATGAGATCGTCAAATTAATGGTCGGTCGGGAGCTTGGAGGTCGCTACCCTGATCATGATTTAGAACCAGGTGCGGTAAAACTCGCCGTAAAAAATGTGAGTAGAAAAAATGAATTTGAAAGCGTTACCTTTGAGGTGCGGGAAGGTGAAATCTTTGGTATTGCTGGTTTGATGGGGGCGGGGCGCTCAGAAGTGGTGGAAAGCATTTTTGGCTATCGGCATTTGCATAGTGGCACGATTGAAATCGATCAAAAACCAGTTGTATTTAAACGACCGGTTGATGCAATTGAGAATGGTATTGCCTTTGTGCCAGAAGACCGAAAAACAAAAGGACTTATCGTTAATTTTTCAGTTCGGGACAATCTCTCCATAACGAACTTAGCAACCGTTTCTTCGGGAAGCATGATGTCTTTTACAAAAGAACAGGCTCTTTATCAAGAACTTGTAAAGAAGTTAGGTGTTCGTACCTCTGGACCACACCAAAAAGCGAAATCACTGAGTGGAGGAAACCAGCAAAAAGTGGTTATCGCTAAATGGCTAGGTATGAAGCCGAAAGTGCTCATTTTGGATGAACCAACTCGGGGCGTTGATGTAGGTGCGAAAAAAGAGATCTATACAATTATGAATGAACTGGCCAAGCAAGGTGTGGCAATTATAATGGTTTCTTCAGAACTGCCGGAAATTATCGGCATGAGCACACGCGTTGCCGTGATGTTTGAAGGCAAATTAATGAAAGTACTTGACCGCAATGAGTTATCAGAAGAAACGATTATGCACTATGCGACGGGAGGAGACAAACATGTTCACCAATAAACGAGTCAAGGCATTAACAGCGACGCTTGGCCCATTTATCGGCCTTTTCCTTATCATATTGATTATTAGCATTTTAAACCCAGGGTTTTTATCAGCACCGAATCTCCTCAATGTCCTTCGGCAAGTATCCATTAATGCGCTCATTGCATTTGGAATGACGTTTGTCATTTTGACAGGTGGGATTGATTTATCAGTTGGTGCAATTCTTGCTTTTTCTGGAGCGGTCACTGCAACCTTACTTTCGTCAGGGATGGACCCGATCTTAGCGATCTTAATTGGATTGCTTGTTGGAGCAGCACTTGGTGCAATAAATGGCATAATCATTGCAAAAGGAAAAGTAGCACCATTTATTGCGACACTGGCGACGATGACGATTTACCGCGGCGCGACCTTAATGTTTACAGATGGCAGGCCTGTATCAAACTTAGGTGATTCTACATTGTTCCAAATGCTTGGAGGCGGCTACTTTTTTGGAATTCCAATGCCGGCGATTACGATGATGATTAGCTTTGTTATCTTGTACTTGATTTTAAAGAAAACCACATTTGGCCGTCGCGTATATGCAGTTGGTGGCAATGAGGAAGCATCGATTCTATCAGGCATCAAAGTCGACCGAATTAAGATTTACGTATACTCTCTGACTGGATTTTTGGCAGCCGTTGCTGGTGTGATTTTAACGTCGAGGCTAAATTCAGCTCAACCAACGGCTGGCACGATGTACGAACTCGACGCGATTGCTGCGGTTGTGCTCGGGGGAACGAGTTTAACAGGAGGAAAAGGGTGGATTGTCGGCACGCTTATTGGTGCGTTAATCATAGGAGTGTTGAATAATGGGTTGAATTTGCTTGGTGTCAGCTCTTTTTTTCAGCAAGTGGTTAAAGGCAGTGTCATTTTACTTGCAGTCTTGCTTGATCGTAGAAAAACAGCTTAAGGAGTTTTGGTTTTAGGATGGCTCTTAACCTATCAATATCAGTTGGTGTTTATGTCAGGAGCTAGCTTAACTTTATAGAGGGAGGATTTACAATGAAAAAACGACAATTATCGGTTGCAATCATCGGAATCGCTGCACTAATGGCGGCTTGTTCAATGGAATCTCCAGTTTCTGAGGAATCAGAGCCAGTAGACGGTTCCAAAGGTGGTGCAAATGACGGTGAATTCACAGTTGGCTTTTCCATTTCAACAATGAACAACCCGTTTTTTGTCACTTTAGAAGAAGGGGGAAAAGCGAAAGCAACTGAACTTGGGTTGGAAATGATTTCAGTCGATGCGCAAGATGACAATGCCAAACAAATCAATGATGTGGAAGATTTAATCCAGCGGGGAGTAGATTTAATTCTTGTGAACCCAACAGATTCTTCTGCAGTGGCAGCAGCTATTGAAGCAGCGAATGCAGCGGACATCCCTGTGATTACTGTTGACCGTGCAGCTGACAGCGGTGAAGTTGTCACACATATTGCATCCGATAACATCGCGGGTGGTGAAATGGCTGGTGAATTATTGCTTGAGCTTGTTGGCGAAGGGGCGACTGTTGCTGAACTTGAGGGCATCCCCGGCTCATCGGCGGCACGTGAACGGGGAGAAGGATTTAACAACGTCGCAGATGGGAATTTACATGTAGCTGCAAAACAAACGGCTAATTTTGATAGAGCAGAAGGCTTGGCAGTGATGGAAAACATCTTGCAAAGCAATCCCGACATTACTGGTGTGTTTGCCCATAATGACGAGATGGCGCTCGGTGCACTCGAAGCTGTATCCGCTATTGGTCGTGACGATATTGTTGTTGTTGGATTTGACGCCACAGATGACGCTGTAAACTCTGTTGAAAGCGGAGGTTTGGCAGGAACCGTTGCTCAACAACCAACGCTAATTGGAGAAGAAGCGTTGGAGGCAGCATTCTCTGTTCTGAACGGTGAAGAGATTGATGATTTTATTCCTGTCGAACTTAAATTGATTCAACAGTAGAAGGAGGAAAGCTCGGTGCATATGGGCCGAGCTTTGTATTAATTGCGTGGAATACTCTTTACTATAGTTCTTCCAAAAGTAGGTGAATTTAGATGAGTCTTGAGGACAACACCTGCAATGCCGCAGTTCAACACAATCCACCTCCATTACACTGCTAGCTTTCCCTTCCTAAACCTTGACTCCATTTTTAACAACACGCTCAAAAATGAAGACTATTTTACTGCGCCTAAAGCTTCTTTTTTCCATTTATTGCGGGTACTAGTGGAACTTTTCCTTCTTCTTTTCTATGATAAAACTAAACACCTCATGGCGAGAGCGAAGGTGGGATGGATGATGAAAAAAAGCTTATGGATTCCGATCGTTGTCTTGATTGTATTAGGAGGAGGGGTCGCCATGGCGTTCGCACTCAATGGTTCAGACGATATTGCCTTAAAAGATGATTTTACAAGTAGCTTTCTTGACCTAGAGGTCGAAACTGACGAAGGCTTCCATTATTTCCAATCAGAAAAAAACAACTTTTCCATGTGGTTTCCCGCGGGGTATTATCTTTCGGATGACTCAGTTCAATACGAAAGCAAGCGTCATTTTGAGTTTCTAAATATGTATGAAAAGAATGTAAATGAATCTGGGTTTCGAGGACATATTCAACTTTTCTATGAAGACAATGTAACAGAACATGATTCCAAAATACAATTGGATATTTTGTTAAAGGATCTTGGGTTTAACGACCAATATGAAGAGTTTAAAACAGACAAAGCAACCATTTACTATGGTTCCTCCTATTTCACACTAAAAGACAAAAAGGGAGTTACGTATGATCCGAACGACCAATTCGCCAACCGTTATTTTGCTTTAGTACAAAGCAATGACACTGACGAATTTATTGTCATTACTTACCGCCTCGCCTGCAAAGATGGAGTCGCCTGTGAGATCAACAACGACCAAGAAAGCCGCTTTTTCGATACACTTATTCAAAACATTCGCTTCCAAAAGTAGGTGAATTTAGATGCGACTTGAGAACAACACCCGCAATGCTATTACCGCTCTCCAGTATGAAAACGGAAAGCAATTAGATATTGACTCCTTTAAACAAGTGCTCGATTCTTATAACATTACCACCATCGACTACAATGACATTACGATTTATAAAAGCAGTGGCGAAAATATTGACTCCCCTATCGGCAACGACGGTGCTGCGATTCACCACTACAACGAGGAAAAAGGCATTAACGACGTTTACTACATTTTTCGTGGCACTGAAGTTGACCTCGAAGCAGCTGAAGATGTCGCTTACGATATGGTTGGTGTAGTTGCGGGTGTCTCGACTGCGCAAATAAGACACGCTCAACGTTTTTATAAGACCGTTGAATCAGATATTGCCAAAAAGACAAATGGTGACGAAATTACACGCTATGGCGATGGCCATTCCCTTGGAGGCCATTTGATCGTTAGTGTCGCCTTAATTGAAAAAAACTTTGATGACGTACGCGGTTTAAATGATGCGCCTGTTAACTTAAGACAACTCGCCTCTTTAGACAGTGATTTCGTTGATTACTTAGAAAGCGCCACAGATATATTAGACATCTCCGACATACCCGAAGAAGAGCTCGTTCTCCTTGCTCGCAACTTTTATGCTGCTGAAGCGAACACCATTAGCCATACACGCGTGAAAGGGGAGCCTCTTTATGCGCAATCGATTCCGTATACGTTTTATCCAGGGGCAAGCATTCATTACTTAGGCGATATGAAAACGCCTGAATTTCCTGATGTGCTTACGCCAAGGACGCCGTGGCCTGGATTAACGGAGGTATTTTCCAGACCTCCTACGTTTGGTACGTTTGTTTCCCTTGGGCTTGGCATAAATGCAGATTTAGATCGGGTTGCCTATAACGCCAATATCAATCATCTTTTGCAATTTATCACGATCATTGGCGAGGAAATGACGGTTGCCGAGCTTTCGGAATTAATCGGCACAGCTAAAGACAATCCGTGGGCAGCACTTTCAGGCATGCCTGAATCTGTAAAAGAGCGCCTGAAAGAGGAGGTAGGACTCGGCCATATCGTCGGCGGGTTATGGGCCTTAAAAAATACAGCCGCTATGAAAAAGTGCTTGCTGTGATCAATGCCAAGGAGCAATTTGACTTGCACAGCATCCAGGCATTAATTGAATTGTATGACCAGCCTGGCCATCAACCGGTCACGTACCGGCTTGAGCCTGGGACAGGTACACACATCCTCGTTGATGAAGACAGTCTTGTTAACGCGTTGCAGGCCATGGAAGGGGCACTGGAACAAAAGCGCGAGGCTCTTGGCCTTCTTTACCACTACCGTAATATGGAACTTCATGAACGGGTGTTTGAACAACGGGAACGGGTCGAAGGCATGATGAGCAATAAAGAAGCGAATTGGCAAGCATTTTTGCAAGAAGCAGGCCATACGTATTCCAAGGATGCCATCCGCAAGCCAACTGGCGTGACTTTCCGCAAGGAGTTTGACTCTGTTCCCGCTAGCGCGATTGAACAAATTGACGGGATCATTGAAATGTATGAGTTGGATATGCGCGAGCTGGAACAATTGGTGCTTGACTACAAAGAAAATTTGCGTGGATTGTTTGCGGCTGATGAAGCATTGGCTCAATCAATTAAGTAAGGGGGAATAACGCCATTTTCTTCCATACCGCAACGTTAGCGAACCCTGTCGCTGATTATCATAAACAGGAGGACGACATTCACACAGAATTCGAACATGAAAGCGAGATTTAAATAATAAGAACAGAAAACGATGGTTAAATAAGCTATTGATGATGAAGAAGGAAGAATGGAGGTAAAAAGGATGATAGCAGATGAAAGATCATTCTCAAGCTTTCTTCTTATATGTAGTTGGCTCCTATTCACTTCCAGTCGTATTTATTGTATTGAACAATAGTAGTTCCCTCTTCATTTTTAGCATTTGGCTATACAACTAAGTGCGTATGTTATAATGATCTACGAGATATTTTAATAGGAATCAGCGGTGACATCAAGGGCATGAGAATGGAACTGGCAGGTTTAGTTAGCAAAGTCTATCAATTGGAAAAGAAAGTCGATCAATTTGATTTGCGTTTTGATAACGTTGAGCAGGAATTAAAAGAGATTCGAAAAGAACTTGCACAGGTAGAAAAAGTGAAAAATAGCCGGATCCTTATAAAACGTAGAAGCTTGAAATTGAAAAGCGGTTGAATAAGTTAGAAACAAAGAAGATATAAAAAGAATTACAGGCGAATGGAAGCAGATGCGCAGCATCTGCTTCTATTAATCTCGTTACGCATCCAACCCCTCTAGAATGTTCACCACGTTCATGCGGTTGTGGTAGCCAAGGAGGTTACCTGTTTGCCTGCTTGATTCAGCCCGATCCCGAAACACTTCGATCCAATCGCGGCGTTCGTTTTCTTGATAAGGGAATGGTTGTGAAATGCCTTGGCGTTCTCTAAGGTCGGACATTGCTTGATCGTAATTAAATGTAAGTGTAGCGAGATCTTGATAGCTAATCTCTCCTGCCTGATACAACGCCGATGCCAATTCGTTTAACTCGGCAAACGTTGCGTGGCGGATATCATATTTTCCAGTAAGCTCTTTTAAATCAGCACCACTCTTTTGTTGAGGTAATGAAGTGGCTTGAGTTTCTGGCATTGGTCTTGTTGCTTTGTAAGAAACTTCGTTTTTATTTGCTGCTGAAACTTTAGTTAGAACGGAATGTGTGGTATTTGTAATATGCATCGTCTTCCCTCGCTTTTATCAAATGTAGATTGAATCTAACATTGTATTGGCGCTTTTTTGAGATAATACATTTTTTATATCGGTTACATAAAAAGGCAATTAAATCTTATTATTGTTGGGATCCGACATATTCACAAATCCTTTACGTTTCCTTCACCTTTCCTTTATGTGCAGGACTTATGCTTAAGATAAGCATTAAGAGAGGGGACGATGTAAATGGCGGTTTTTCTCGTTACCATGGTCGCATATTTGTTCGTAGCAGTTTTGCTGTTAAGGCAGCCTCCCAAAAGCCTTTCCTGAATATAGTGATGGTAAAATGGAAACCGCACAACGATGTGTATCGTCCTGAAATCTGCGTCTTGTTGCGTAACAAATCCCCCTTAATGTTCAATGGCTATGTAAATCTCAATGTCTCCATTTGGATAATACTTTTCAAAATCGTATGTGTATGCCCTCTTCAATGTCCGTGAATCCTCTCGTTCCCAAATCGTTTTCCACGTGTGAACCACATCTTGTTCATCGGTTGTGTCGACAGGGGAAATTTCATAGTTTCCGTTCTTTGGTATTTTCAATGAAGGATTGCCTTGGCTATCTTCTATCGCAACGCTTAATGTATAATTCCCCTTATAGTCACTCTCATAATTATGATACACACCATAGATTATCTGATCTTGGTTTAAATGAATTGAAGCTTCCTTCCACAATCCTGCAATCTTTTCCACCAACCGATCGTCATTAAAATTATTGGTTCGCACACTGCTTATGATTGTTAGTTTCATCAGCTTTCTCCCTTCTGACGAAATGTGTCTAAAATTTCCATTCTATTAAACACACCGATTTCCCTTTTTTAAAATTTCCCCACTGTTTATCGATTTTTCATAGAGTCACTTGTCGTCCGTAGGTCTTTAGTAGCATAACAAAAACCGACATAGAGCCTCTTGCGGGAAACAGGGCACACTTATATCCTAACAATAAGAAATATAAAAATAGATAAATAATTTGTGTTCATATATAAGCGAAACCCTGATTCGACAGAAAGGGGAAACGACAGTGAAAAAGTGGCTTCGCATAAGTGCACTGTGCACGGTGTTGCTAATTGGGGGATGCAATACAGCCAATGACCAACAAGAGCCAGAAGAAGAAGTGAATGGAGAAGAGACAGAGGAAGATCCCAGTACTGAACAAACGCCAGAAGATGATGACGCTGAACAGGAAGGGGAGAACGAAGGAGTGGAGAATAACGAAGATTTTCTAGCGGTTGAAGATGAATTTACAAAAGAGTTTTTAGTGTCTACTGATGTCGAGCCGGGTTTTCACCAAATGAGAGGAAAACTTGATGGCTTTGAGATGCTGATTCCGGAAAATGGGATTATTTCCGATCTGCTTCATGATATTGAAAACGATGCAGTGGAAACACTTATTTATACGTTTAATAATCATAGTGAAAAGAAATTGTATGATGTCAAAATCGTGTATCGAAATCAGTATCCTGAAGACTTAAAACAAAGCTATTTAGATGTATTTAAACGTGCAAATAATTTCGAAGGGGAGTATGAGTATGCGGAAGTCAATGATTTGGAAATGTATTACGGGAGCTTTGAAGATGAGGATGAGTACGGCCCTTATTTGAAATATTTTGGCTACCTTTTTTTGATAGAAAGCAATCAATCGATTTCATTCTCATTTACAGCTATGTGCCAAGGAAAAGAAGAATGTAATATTAGTCTTACAGAGGAAGCAGGAATAGCGGAAAAGCTAATGTATTCTATTCGTCTAATTGACTCATAGGAAAGGAGTTTTGGAGATGGGTAGCGTTTTCGATAACGAAATGGTGCAAATACGAATTACAGACCTTGAGTATCGTTTTCCTAAGATGACCGATGAGGAAATCATTGAAGCGATTGAACGAATATACCTTGAAGAAATGGGGAGGCCCCTTAACACGAATATTAATATTGAACGTATGGATGCCCATTCAGCATCGTCTGATGCAAAAGGGACGGCGCTTGTCTTGGCTAACAATGAAGATCCTGATAATGTGAATGAAGTGGTGTTTATCTCCCGGGGCAGTGTGTCACCTGAAGATTGGATCGACAATTTGTTTGGTGTTGGTGTCGGCACGGGAGGAGGTGGATATGCAGAAGACACAGAAGCCTTTCTTAAGGAAGTAGGAAAAAAACATAACCTCGATAAAGACATCCCAATCTATGCTTTCGCCCATTCAAAAGGGCACAATACGGTAGCTGCGATTCAACTTAAAGAAGCCCATTTCATAGAAGTAAACACATTTAATGGTGCGCAGTCTAATGCGATTCAACAAATACGTTATGACGATGATTTCAGAAGAGCGGTAGAAAGGGAATTTAACCTCTCACGATTAAATACTGAATCTGTCCACTCCATCCCCGCCGCAGAACTCGAAGCGTTTGCCCAGGAATATTACAAAGACAAAGGGGCTAATATCCATCAAACCCGCTCCAAGAGTGATTTTTTGTATGCGCTTGATTCCTTTCCAGGGATGTTTGTTGTGGGCAATGTGGCAACGTACCGTACGGACCATGAGAACAAAGGATTTGTCGAAGCTGTGGAAGCGATTCCTCAAGAAGAGTTGCAGGCGTTGCTTCATTTTCTAGCCCCGTATGGCAATGTTTATGGGGAGGAAGGGGTTGCCGGTGTTATGGAAGAGGCGTTTGGTGATGCATTGGCTTATTACAAAGACCACCCAAACGCTGAGCCGCTTGATATTGGAGCGATGAAAACGACGGTTGCTGTACTCGTCGATGAGTTGGGGGAAGCGGGGTATTTGTCTGAGGAAGATGCCCGGCAGCTGAAATGGCATTTGCAGCTAATATTGACGGAAGTAGAGGCGATCTATGAGCGGATTCATGAAGGAGAAGGCCTGTCGATTAGCCGGATGCTAGAAGATGGCCTGTTTGCTGGATTATTGTATAAGTTGTCGATGGAGGATCGGATCGCAACGATCAATAAACTGTTTGACGGAATCGCGAAAGCGGCGGACGAGCATCATAGCCTTGAAGCGCTCATGAATGAAATCGCTGAAGGCAAGTCTTATCAAAATGGCGATTTGTATTTGGAAGGTTCTGCTGGTGGGGACGAAATTAAGCTGAATTTGAGCAAAACGTTAGACGCGTATGAAGCTGTAAAAAAGGTTCTTGATCAACAAGATACACTGCTGGAGCGCTATTTGGCAGTGGTTGAGCATGAGTACATGGACTTTTACAATCATAAGAAGAAACAACTGGCTGCCAAAATGAGCGTTATGGAGAGCAACTACCGCGCTTACCAGCATTTGTTGCCTAGTTCCTATGGCGGGCTCATCACCAATTTGCGTTTTCGTGAATCGTTTTTGCCGCTTGAAGGCGCGCCACTTGAAGGCGTTGCTTGGTTGGTCAAGCAAAACCGGGAGTCAATCGGAGAGAAAGCGGAGGCGATGCGCCAAGCAGTGGAAGAGATGTTTGATGTCGAACACAATGTGGCCGGCATGTTTGCTTATTTATCAGGATAAGGGAAGTGGGATCGATGAATACATTTGGTTTTAGTGGAACATATACGCTTGAACAGGCACGAACACACGACGAGAAACGAAACCTCGTGGTGGAATTGTTGCAAACGAAAATGGACATGCTTGGTGAATTGAAGCAGGAAGTGAAAGGCATTCTTGACTCGAGCAAAGGGGAAATCATCTTGGCGTCGATTGAAGCGTTGGAGTCTGAGGCGGTAAAAGGACAGGAACGGCTGCAAACGGCGGTTGATGAATTGATTCGCTTTCATTGGAAGTTTGAAGACGTAATCGATCATGCGAAAACGCAGCCGTTTACGATTACGTATGCAGAAGTTCCTAAGGATTAGCGATTTGCTTTAAATAGCTGTTGGCTTGTTGGGGCATCTAGTTTAAGTGCATTCTTCTATAAAGTTAGCCGCTTTCGTCTCGGAAGACGCATAAGAAGAATCGTTTTGCCATTTCCTCGGTACGTCTATTCCCTATAGGCTCATTCGTTTGTCCGAGTCCACTGCTCCAAAGACAAAAAGCCTACCCTAACAAGGTGCAGTCTATCACAGGCAGGCCTTTGCCACAGCTTCCAATTCTTTTTCCAATCCCTCTAATATAGCTGCCCGCTCTGTTGGCTTTTGTTCGTCAAACAGCAGTTGTTCAAGAAATTCCCAAATATCTTCGAGCTTCCGTCTGCCTTGATAAAAGGCCAAACATTCTTGGTCAATGACATAGTTGGGATGGCGCTTGCGATAGTGATTCATAAACGCATTGTTGTAACATTCATCGACGATAAACATCATGTCGGCTTCTACTGGCGCGAGCTTCAATCCTTCCCAGTCAATTAAAACCAGGTCTCCTTGTGACGTCATTAGATTCCAATGGTGCAAGTCGGTGTGACATAACGCATAGCGGAGCGGCCGCTGTTTAAGCGTGTTTGCCCGTTTATCGGTTGACTCAATTAGTGACAGAAGTGGTTGTGAAAAAAGCGCAATGGTTGTTTGAATGTCATCAGGCAACGTCGGTAGTTGCTCTGTCAGCAGTTTGTATAAGGAGACGGCAAAAGGCAATGAGAAGTCTTCCTTTAGCTGTGCAGTCGCAATAGGCGCTGTTTCCCCGATGGCGTGAAGCGCTGCGATGATTGTAGCCAATTGCTCAACTTGGTCGTTTGTTAGTTGTTGCGGACCGATTGTTTCGCCTTCGATGTGCTCATAAAGTAGAAAAATGCCATTATCGTCTTCGCATTTGCATTGGCCATTTTTGGTAAGGATCGGCACTGGCACTTTGCCGTTTAAATCGTTTTGTTCGTTTAGCCAAATGAGGGTGGGCACGTATTCATCAATGAGTGCTGTCCATTTTGGCGTGGATGTTCTGCTCTTTTCGTACATTTTCAAGAAATACGTACGTTCCTTTGTTTCGACTCGATACGCAAGTGCTGCCCAGCCGCCCTTTTGCGGAGAAATCGTTTGTGCATGTAAGTCGTAATGGTCATGCAATAATCGTTTTAAGCTGTCCATTTGGCACTCCTTGTCACGATTTGACTTTCTCTGTTCATCATAAAAGGAAGTGTCTCGTTGTGGCAAGGCCAGCGGCGCTGAATGCCTACGGTTCAATTCGCACTCTCGTTCCGATTGGGACAGTAGCGGCGAGTTCTTCGACATCTTCATTGTGCATGCGAATACAGCCATGGGAGACAGACTGGCCAATTGAAGCCGGATCATTTGTGCCATGGATGCCATAATGTTGTTTGGAAAGCGACATCCACATTGTTCCGAATGGCCCTCCGGGGTTGGGCGCTTTGTTAATAATGACAAAATTTCCAGTTGGCGTTTGCGTCAGCATTTTTCCGACAGCAATGGGATAGATTTTTACAACAGAGCCATTGTGGAGCAAGGTCAACTGATGCTGGGAAAGGGAGACATGAATTTCATAAGGGATCGTGTTGGGATTGGGAAGGCCAGGTATGATAATCGATTGGCCAATGAATAGTTGATTCGGGTTGATCGTTGGATTGGCTTGAATAAGATGGGGCAAAGAAATTCGATAGTCAGCGGCAATGGACGATAACGTTTCGCCTTGCTGGACGCTATGGAAATACATTGCTTATCCTCCAATCGGTTTTATGTTGCCTCTCTATGAGTGTACGCTTTCAATCTTGTCCTCTTGCATGCTGCTGTTTTGGCACTTGAAAATCGAGAAAGCAAACAGCGGTTTAATCGTTGTTCCCTCATAGTTGAAGGAAGAAAGTGTACTGAAACTTCTCAAGCAATACAATTAGATGGGTGGCCTGTTATTGCTAACGACACGCTCGGAAAGGGGTTTACATGTTTGAAAAATTTGCAGATAAACGCCTGAAATGGAAAGAACAAATCAATGAGCAAATCATCCCTTTGGACGAAGGAGAATGGAAGCAGTTAGATCGGTTTATAAAAGGGAAGCAGATCGTATTACTCGGTGAAAATTCACATTGGGTGAGCGAATATTATACAAATAAAATAAAGCTCGTTCAATATTTACATGAGAAGCATGGCTTTCGTGTGCTTATACTTGAAAGTGGTCTTGTCGAAGCGAGCACAACTGAATTTTTTGGAAATCGAAACCTTGAATATGCAATGGAAAACGGATTATTGGGGATTTATCATAATGAGGAAATGACTACGCTTTTTACGAATGAGTGTTTAAAGGGTTTGACGATTGCGGGAATGGACGTGCAGCCGGTTAGTAACGACTGTTCGAAGCGTATCCTCTCGTGTGTGGAACAAGAAATGGGCGGACATGTAGCCAATAAACTAGAAGACGTCGAAGCGACATTTTTTGAATTGGTTGCACAAATAAGAAATGAGGTCAAGTTGGCGAAAGACACGAAGAATCAGCTGAAACAATTGGTCGAGGGGTACGAAGAGGTGATCTCGTTAATGGAGACAGAGATGCAAACAGGAGTGTACTCTAAAAGGCTGCAATTAATTTATCGGGGAATCGTGAACCGAAAGCAGTGGTTGCTCGTTAACTTAAAAGGACGTTTTCGTTCAGGAAGCTTGAGAGATGTGTTTATGTATGAAAACCTTATGTGGTTGCTTGACTACTATAAAGGCGAGAAAATCATTGTTTGGTCACACAACTATCATATTCGCAAAAACCGATCTCTTTTATTAAAAGGATTGGGAATAAAGATGGTAGGGCATTTGCTTGCGAAACAATATTCTCATGTTCTTCTTTCAATCGGCTTTTATGCGGGTAGCGGTACATGTTTGTCCCCTTACAAGCAACCATACGACATTTCTATCAAAAATAAATACCATCTTGAAAAACTGCTAATGGAATTTAATCGCGACGCGCTGTTTTTGCCAGTGAATGTTAATGCAATCGGCAAAAAACGTCCTTGGTACAAACAAAACTGGTGGCTGCTTGAAATGAAATGGCTAGGGATGGCCCCGCTCGTTATCAAGCCATACAAGTTTTATGATGCGATTTTTTTTGTTAAGCATGTAAATCCGCCAAACTATTGGGAGGATCAGGACTAAAGCTTGCTTTCATCTGTTAAAGAAGCTGTTTTTCTTTTGCCAGCGTTGATAGAACGCTGGTTTTTATTTTGCTGTGGCTGCTCGTTTTGCGCATGTTCTTGTTTTATCATCATGTAAAAACAAGCGACGGAAGCAATGTTGACGTAGTACTAAATTCTTAAGTCATTCGATTCATTTCTGCCTTTTCCCGTCCGATAAGAAAAGAGAACGAGCCATTTATTGGCGTTGTAGCTAGCCAATTTTAACAACTTAGGAGGGAACAGGAAATGGAAAGGATTTCTCGGCTGTCTTTACGGCACAAATTAGCGATCCCGATTGTCGCTTTAGTCATAATTTGCTTTGTGATTCTGACGTGGATGAGCCAAAGTACGTTAAGCGATCAGTTGCACCGCGACTTGGAGCGTGAATTGAGAAGTGTTGGCCTGTTAACAGCATCTTCGCTTGATCCGAGTGACGTAGAGGCGGTTATGGGCGTTACCGATGAGACGGATGAAGCATTTGTCCACTTGCAAAACCAGCTAGAGACGATTATGGAAAAGCAAGGCATTATGTACTGGAGTTACATTTGGCAAATGGAAGGGGACAGCGTGATCCCACTCGGCTTTACGAAAAATTTAGAGGACGTTTATAACGTTGGCGAATCGTTCGATAACTTGGCAGCGATTCATATTGAAGGCGGGCATCAAGCGATCGAATCAGGGGAACCTGTCGTCACCGATGTCTTTGAAGATGACTTCGGTACGTGGAGCACCGTCTTTAGCCCAATTGAAAACGAACATGGCGAAACGGTTGCTGTCATTGGCATCGATTACTCGGCGGAGTACATTGACAGCATTCTCGGCGAGCTGCAACTTAGCCAATGGTTGACAGCAATCATTGGAACGCTCATCGTTGCCTGTTTCGTTTATTTTGTCGTAAATGGCCTCTTGAAGCCATTGAAACAAGTCGTTCAAGTGACAAATAAAGTTGCTGACGGAGACTTAGCTGTTCCATCTTTAGCGGTACGCAGCAAAGATGAAGTAGGGCAAATGGCTAATGCGTTAAACCAAATGGTGCAAAGTTTGCGTGGGCTGATCCAAAATATGGCCTATGCGTCTGAGCAAGTAGCAGCGTCATCGCAACAAGTGGCAGCCGCTTCGAACCAAACAGAGCAAGCTGCAAATGAAGTGGTCGCCGTAATGGGTGACATGGCAGAAGGCGCACGAGTTTCCCAGCAAGCAGCAGAGGATACGGCGAAGGCGACGGAAGAAAACGCCCAAGGGATTCAGCGTATCGCCCAATCGTCAGCAGTCGTTGCCGAGTCTGCCCAAAAGACAGCGGCAGAAGCGAGCCAAGGCAATGACATTATCCAAAATGTTGTGCAGCAAATGCAATCTGTCAGCGAGTCGGTTAATCAAGCAGGAAAAGAAGTGCAAGAACTTGGCGAACGGTCTAGTGAAATCGGAAAAATTGTTGAGCTTATTACGAACATCGCCAACCAAACGAATTTGCTTGCACTGAATGCGTCGATTGAAGCTGCGAGGGCAGGCGAGAATGGCCGTGGCTTTGCAGTCGTGGCAGGAGAAGTCGGCAAGTTGGCTGAACAATCAGCAGCCTCTGCCAAACAAATTACTGATATTATCGCCGAAATTCAGACGGTCACTGAGCGTTCTGTTGAATCGATGGCTACGGGGACAAAAGATGCGGAAGAAGGGCTTACCAGCGTTAATGAAGCAGGAAAGGTATTCCAGCGGATTTTAGGAGCTGCCGAACAAGTCGCGGCCCAAGTAGAGGAAGTGTCTTCTGTATCGGAACAATTATCGGCTAATTCAGAGGAGGTTGCCGCCTCTGTCCAAGAATTAACCGGATTTGCCGAAGAAACGACCAACCGAACAGACAATGTTACGACCGTTTCTAAGGAACAGCTCGCTGCGATGAAGGAAATCGCCGCAAGTTCTGATTCACTTACACAGATGGCGGAGCAACTGCAAGAATCGATGAACCAATTTAAGCTTGAGCAGCAAAAGGATGTGTTGGAATGAACGGCATAAAAGGCAAAACAGCTGTTGTCACAGGAGCGAGCAAAGGCATTGGCCGGGCTGTGGCGTTGGAGCTCGCTAAAGCTGGTGCGGACGTGCTCGTTAATTTTATTGGCGATCCGGAGGAAGCAGAAGAAGTGCGAGCGATCGCCGCTTCCTATGGCGTACGCGCGATCAAGTGGCACGCCGATGTCAGTGATCCCCAGCAAGTGAGAGATATGTATGCCCTCGTTGATCGGGAATTTGGCAAAATCGACATCCTTGTCAACAATGCAGGGATTGCGGAAGAGGCGCCTATCATAGATATGACGGATGAAGGCTGGGACCGAATGATCCGCGTCCATCTGTATGGGACCTTTTACAATTGCCGCGAAGCCGCAAAACGGATGACGGAAGCGAAAGCTGGAAAGATCATGAACATTTCCTCTGATTTAGGCCATCTAGGTTGTGAGAACTTCTCCCATTATTCAGCGGCAAAGGGAGCGATTAACGCTTTTACGAAATCATTAGCACGTGAATTGGCTCCTCATGTGTTAGTCAATGCTGTGGCCCCTGGCGGCACATGGACCGATATTCTTTCTTCGTTTGGCGACGATTATGCAGAAGAGGAAGCGCAAAAATACCCATTAAAACGACTTGCTAAACCAGAGGAAATTGCCAAAAGTGTGCTGTTTTTAGCTTCTGATGACGCCAATTTTTACACGGGGCAAATACTTGGGCCAAACGGTGGGGCTGTCATGCCATGATAGGAGAGGACACGCAATGGAAGGAATAATCATTTTTCTCATTTACTTAATTTTTATTTACTATATGGGCTATAAAGGTTACCAACGTGTGCAAACAGCAGAGGATTTAATCGTCGCTGGTTGGAGTATGCCCCTTTATGTCGTAACCGGCAGCTTAGTCGCTGCTTTGCTCGCTGCCCCATTCTTTTTTGCCGCAGTCGGCTCTGGCTACACAAGCGGCGGCTTCGAGGGAACCGCGACAATGGCCGGTTTAGGGACATGCATGATTCTTGGTGCCCTTATTTGGACAAGGCCGCTCAGGCGCTTGCGCGGCTGGACGATTGCAGACTATTATGGTTTGCGGTTTGCCAGCAAAAAACTTGGCGCCTATACAGGCTCCGTTATGGCCGTTGCATTTGGCTTTTTTAATGCAGGCGCACTGACCGTTGGCGGAACATATGTCATTCAAACGATTTTTGCGATCGATTTTATCCCGGCCGCTTGTCTGTTTGTGCTGTTAACCGTTGTTTATTCAGCCATTGGCGGTCTATGGGCGGTTGCTTATACGGAAATTGTGCAAGGGGTTGTCGCCTTAATTGGCATTTTAGGAATTGCTGGAGTGGTCTTGTTTACACACGGCGATTTAACCTTTCAGCCAGACTGGTGGAATGTAGGCAATTTATTTGAAAAAGGCGGCGTCGAGTTTTGGGCGCTCTATTTGGTGCTCGCCCTCGGAGACATTCCCGCCGCAGATCTTGGCCAACGTGTCGCCGGCGCCAAAAGCCCACGCGTTGCCTACTTGAGCATGATTATTGCCGGAGTGATTGTCATTAGCATCAGTTGGATACCAGGCATGTTAGGCGAAGCCTTTAAAACGATCTTTCCAAACAGCGACAATCCAGAAATGCTCATGATTATGTTTGCTGACGGCTATTTCCCGCCAATCATTTCAGCGATCTTTCTTACATCGTTGGCGGCAATGGGCATGTCAACGCTTGCCGCTTGTTATGTGGCATCGGCTGGTATTTGGACGAAGAACATTTATCTTGATTTAATCAACGACCAGCCTGACCCGAAAAAGTTGCTGCTGTTTTCTCGGATTGCCATTTGTGTGAGTGCGGCGCTTGGGCTTCTACTCGCATTAGGTTTCCAAAAAGTCATTGATCTTGCCTATTTAGCTTGGGATGTCGTGTTTGTGACGTTGTTTTGGCCGATTGTCCTTGCGCCATTTTGGGGACGTGTCAGCACAAAAGCCGTTTGGGCCAGTGTGACGCTCGGGCTTCTTTCTTACGCGGTAACAACGTTTACCGGCGTTCCTGGGCCTGAAGTAGCATCAACAGGATTTCTCGGTCTGTTAGTGGAACTGTGGCATTTGCCGGTCTTTTTCGGTGTGGTAATTTCAGGCTTGACGATCGTTATCACAAGTTTGATTTCCCCAGCAACACCTGAAGTGCGGAACATGCATGAACTTGAAAAGATACCGACGGCAGATGAGTAGCGGTAATGGCGCCCTACACACTGTCATCAATAGAAGGCTTGTTGCTTTTTTGGCAACAAGCTTTTTTCCTATTTATGTTGTCTCTCCACTCTGCTACTGCCCTCTGACTAAAGGCAGCGCTGCACAATGGATGCCGCCGCCAATTTTGCGGATTTCCGTCGTGTCAATCGTCTTTGTGCGAATGCCTGCCTGTTGTAGCTGTTTGATCGTGCCTGGATATTCAGAAGCAATCAAGACATGGCCAGGCGCTAAGGTGAGACAGTTGGCGGCACGGTCTGGATCATCGGCGTCTGTATAGATCAGGCGATAGCCCCTTGACCTTAGTTCTTTCAAAAACCAATAAGGAAGCCGCTTTGGCTCGACTAGAGCGGTCTTTGTATCGACAAGCATAAACAGCTCATCTAAGTGGATGCGGTCAGCAGGCAAGTCGACGACCATCAACTCCATTTCTTGCCATGCTAAAATGGTGCGGAGCTGGTCAATGCCTGCTTGGTTAACGCGGACCGAACGGCCAACGACAGCAGATCGTTCATCTAGCATGGTAAAGCTGCCGCCTTCCATAAATCCGTTGCCTTGAATCGTGGCCAAGACTGGCATGCCTAATTTGGCAAAAGTACGGTAAGCCGCTTGTTCTTCGCCTTGGCGGATGCCTAAAGCGAGCCTTGCCAAGATGACGCCACCAGGAACAACAAGGCCTAAATCATGAATATAGACTGACTTCGGGTGATTTGGTGAAACAAAATCCAAGTCTATGACTTCTGCACCGCTATCCAGCAAAGCTTGGCGCAGCTGATCATGTTGGCGATGCAATAGCGCCACATCAATCGGGTCTGTCCCAGTCAAATCGTTGCCAATGACATCTTGGTTGTCATGTAAAATTTGGTCGTCTATATACGTTTCATAACTTTTGTTGTCTAGTTGTCGCAATTCGTTACCAGGACGGTGAATCAGCACTTTTTGAATGGGACCAACTGGAGAGCAGGCTCCCCATAGGCCGCCCCACACCGCTTGTTGTGCGTCTATGTCATAAAAGGAATCGACAACCAATCGTTGTCCAGGCAAATGATTTGAAGGCAATGGCAAGTAACATCTCTCCTTAGTATAATTAAGCATCTTCTCCTAGTGTCGACAAACGAGAAGGCAGTAATACGTGAAATAAACGGAAGAGACATGGCCTGAGCTTGCGCAATTTGAATCAAAAAAAAGAAAAGACGGTTTGCTATGATAAAAGGGCGAGAGGGGGGAGGACGATCGATTACAACGAAAGCATCCAAACGAGCATTGCCTATATTGAGAGCCATTTACAGGACCCCATTTCGGTTGCGGATGTGGCAAAAAAGGCTGGCTATTCGCCGTATCATTTCCACCGTGTGTTTTTACGGGAAGTCGGGCTAAGCTTGTCAGAATATATAAAGCGACGCCGCCTTTGTTTTGCAGCGAAAACATTATTGCATACAGACACACCTGTTATTGAAGTGGCAATTGCCTGTGGCTTCGAAAGCCAAGAAGCGTTTACACGCGCGTTTAAACGGCTATATGGCTTGCCGCCTGCCCGTTATCGCACTCGATTTCAACCACATCAATTCATTCAGGAAAATGGAGGGAACACAATGGATTTGCAAACATCTCCGATAAAACACTGGTTTTTAAGCGGCAGTCAGCCTGCCGAATACGAGTATGGATTGGATACCGAAACCGTTCATCAAGGCAGCGTATCGGCTTATTTGAAATCGTATGCCCTTCAAGAAGAGGACGACTTTGCAACGCTCATGCAGCAATTCAATGCCAAAAACTATGTAGGAAAACGTGTCCGCTTTTCTGGTTTCGTCAAAACCAAAAATGTCACCAATTATTGTGGCTTATGGATGCGAGTCGATAACAATATGAACGATGCGCTCCAATTCGACAACATGTCAAACCGCAAAATTGTAGGAACGACCAACTGGAACCGCTACGCGATTGTATTAGATGTCCCTGAAAACAGTGCCGTTATTTCCTTTGGCCTTTTGTTGTCTGGCAAAGGGCAAGCATGGCTCGATAGCTGCTCCTTTGAAGTCGTTGACAAAAAGGTGCCGTCGACAAACATAGAGATGAATTTTACGATGTATGATGAACCGTTAAATTTGTCTTTTCAAGATTAAGGAATAAGAGCAGAGCCTTTGCAAATCGCAAAGGCTCTTTTTAGTGTATGGAAAAATCGGCATTGACAAAAATATGATTTTTGTATATATATGATATATACAATATAAACAAAGTATACATTGAAAACTCGATTCATTCAATGTATACAAGGGAAAGAAAATGGGGAAGACGTTGGCACAAGTGCTTATCGGTTGGCCAACGCAAACAGTCTCGTTTGGTTTTTCTCAAGCTAATCGATTCGCACAGCGGATTGACTATCATCTTACAATCAAGAAGGAGAATGGATATGTCGTTTATTTTAGAAGTAGACCATTTGAGAAAACAATATTCCGATTCGGCTTTTGCCTTAAAGGATGTGTCTTTTTCGATACCGTACGGCTCGATTGTTGGATTTATCGGAGAAAACGGAGCAGGGAAGTCGACAACGATGGGGTCGATTTTAGGAACACTCCAGAAAGACAGCGGCATGATTCATGTTTTTGGAGAAGAGATGGCACCGGACAAACTACATCTAAAAGAGAATATCGGCGTTGTGTTTGATGACATCAAACTGCCTGGAGACTTAAACATTGTGAAACTAGGAAATGTCTTTCAGCGAATTTACAAGCAATGGAATCAAAACACGTTTGACCACTATGTTGATTTCTTTTCCTTGCCAAGAAACAAGAAAATTAGAGGGTTTTCACGGGGAATGTCGATGAAGCTTTCCGCTGCCGTTGCCTTGTCCCACGATGCCAAATTGTTAATATTGGATGAAGCGACAGCAGGCCTAGACCCGACGGGAAGGGATGAATTGTTAGATGTATTAAAAGAATTTGTCCAAGACGGTAAGCGGGGCATTTTGTTGTCTTCCCATATTACGAGCGACATTGAAAAAATCGCTGATTCTCTCGTGTTCATTAAGAACGGGGAAATCTTGTTAAACGTTAAAAAAGCCGAATTGCGGGAGAAATACGCGATTTTGCAATGTCGTCAAAATGAGTTTGACCTTATCCAGCAAAATTTGATTCTTACGTATAAAAAAAATGGAGACACCGTCGATGTGCTCGTGTCTGATCGGGAACAAGTGCCTTCTTCGATCGCGAAAAAAGACTTTACTATTGATGATATGACGCTTTTGTTAATGAGAGGTGAAACAGCATGAAAGGCCTAGTCTTAAATCAATACTACTCTGTTGGAAAAAGTTTGTGGAATTATATCGCGTTAAGTGTGGTCATCACCGCGATTCTTCTGTTTACCCAAAATGAGATGCTGATGCAGTTTGCAGCATGGTTGCCGCTCTTTTTTATGATTACGCCAGCACTAGAAGTATTAAAACATGAGTCGATGTCAGGCTGGAGTAAATTTGTGCTTACGCTGCCTTTAAAAAGACGGGAAGTGGTACAAAGCCACTATCTTTTTTACTCGATGATGATCATCATTGGCTTAATCATAACCGTTGTGCTCTTTATGGTCGCTGATTCCATCATTGGGCAAGTGATGACAGATTCCGCCGTTTATAAGATGATGAATGGTGTTGGGCTCGTCCTTATTGCAGGCTTGCTTAACTACCCATTGACGTACCAGCTAGGGACCGAAAAATCGGATGGGATTCTTGTCTTTAGCATCATGGCTGCAGTCGGGGCGTTTTTACTAAGTTCTTGGCTATTTGAAATTCTTCTAGGCGCTGTTTCGCTAGATGCACTACAGGGGATGAATCTCGATATGTTGTTCTCTGGAAGTTTTTTAGCAGTCTCGTTAGTGCTTTTCATTGCCTCTTATGTAATTGCGTTGTATGTGTTTAAAAGGAAAGAGTTTTAAGTTGCGAGGTCAACAAAAAACGGTGCTTCGCTAAAGGCACCGTTTTTACTGACCAAATTCTTTTTTTACGGTTTGCAATGCTGCTCCGATCACTTGATGCATATCGTAGTATTTATAAGTAGCTAATCTCCCCCCGAAAATCACATGCTGCTCTTGTTCGGCTAATTGTTTATACATTTGGTAGATTTGATTGTTTCTTTTATCATTGATTGGATAATACGGTTCGTCACCTGGCTTCCACTCTTTAGGGTACTCTTCGGTAATGACGGTCTTCTTTTGGTTGCCAAATTCAAAATGTTTATGTTCAATGATTCTAGTAAAGGGTGTGTCGCGATCAGTATAATTGACAACCGCAGTTCCTTGATAGTTATTGGTGTCTTCTAACTGTTTTGTTTTAAAATGCAAGCTTCGGTATTCCAATGTTCCGTAAACGTAATCAAAGTATTGATCGATCATCCCGGTATAGACGATTTTCTTTGTTGTCTTTTCTAGATCAGCTCGAGTGGCAAAATAGTCAGTATTCAAACGAACGTCAACGCCTGCTAGCATTTTCTCAATGATCTGGCTGTATCCTCCGATAGGAATTCCTTGGTACTTGTCGTTAAAATAATTGTTATCGTACGTAAAGCGGACAGGTAATCTTTTAATAATAAAAGCAGGTAATTCCTTCGCAGGTCGTCCCCACTGTTTTTCTGTATACCCCTTTATGAGCTTTTCATAAATGTCAGTTCCGACTAATGAAATGGCTTGTTCTTCTAAGTTCCTTGGTTCCGTAATATTCGCGGCGTCCCGTTGTTCCTTGATTTTTTGTTTAGCTTCTTCGGGTGTGGTCACACCCCATAGCTGATGGAATGTGTTCATATTAAAAGGGAGGTTATAGATCTCTCCTTTGTAATTGGCAATTGGGGAATTCGTATAACGGTTAAAATCAGCAAATTGATTCACATAGTCCCAGATTTCTTTGTGATTTGTATGAAAAATATGGGCCCCATATTGATGAACTTGAATGCCCGCTACTGTTTTGGTATAAACATTGCCACCGATGTGGTCTCGTTTATCAATTACAAGGCAACGCTTTCCTCTTTTTGTTGCCTCATAGGCAAAAACGGAACCGAATAACCCCGCCCCAACGATTAAATAGTCATATTGCATTGTGAAACCACCTTCTAAAATATTCCCTATGATGAAAGGCAAGGTTCTCTTATTCTACAAGCAGTAATTATAACTATATTTTCAGCGATTTGTCCAACTGATCAAAAATGGATGATGGTCACTTAAATATGCTATAGTTACTAATAATGATCACATGTGTTAGCCATTGAAAGGGACCACAATGAATACGGAAGCATTAGAATACTTTATAAAAGTGTACGAAAAGAAAAGTGTTACGGCGGCAGCTAAAGAATTATATATTACTCCACAAGGGGTTAGTAAAACCATTAAACAACTTGAATTGGAGTTAGAGACAGAACTGTTTTACCGGGGCCCCAGAGGAGTGGAGGCAACAGAAGCTGGGGAATTGCTGCATGCGCGAGCGAAACATCTTCGTTACTTAATTGAAGATATTAAAAAAGAAATAAGCATTGTCAGTGGTCGAAAAGGCTTGTTAAATGTGCTCGTTACATATTCTTCCTCACTGGCGATACCAGTAGACTATTTGCTTCGTTTCACAGAGATCTATCCAGATATTCAATTGAAAATAAGGGAATATCCCGATGAATTCCCGCTCGACCCACTCTTTCAGGAAGAAGTGGATATAGGGCTCGTTCTGGAGCCAGATGAAATCGAAAACTGTGAAACAGAGTTAGTCGCTGAGGGTGAGGCCGTTATTATTGTAGCGAAAACCCATCCGCTGGCAGAAAAAGATGTCTTTTCCGTCGTTGATTTAGAAAATGTGCCGTTAATCATAAAAGCGGCCGGCACAGGTAGAGAACATCGATTTGTGGAAACATGCCTCGAACATGGATTTACACCAAACATTACTCATGAATTCGGAAACACAATCACAGCCCATCGTTTATGTGAAGCGAATGGCCAAGTGGCTGTCTCCGTTGATTTTGTTGAAGAAGCGATAGGCAATGAAAACATAAAAGTCATTCGACTAAAAGAAAGCATCCCACAAAACGTGTACCTTGTTTTTAGAAAAAGGGATATGCAATCGAAGGCTGTTTCTCAATTTCAAAATTACATGAAAGAAAAAAGCAAATGGCTTTGATGAGAACCTTTCCTGTCTAAGCGATTTGTTTTTTTGTGGGCAAAAAAGGCTAGTACAAATGAGATGAACATTGTGTGTATGAACGAATCGTTACTACCTCCTAACTTTTCGTTGATGGTTAACCCTATTTAGATACGGTACCCTAATGGTGTAACCACCTGAAACCGTATACAAACAACGGTTACAAAAATGGGCAGAGCGGGGGAAAGACATGAGTAAGACGAAGGGGAGCAAGAAAACGCTAGGAATTATCGCCATCATTGCGATCGTATTGATCATTGCGACTGCAATCACGGCGTCATTTGTAAGCGTGGGACAAATGGTAAAAATCTTGCTTATTGGTGTTATCATTCTTGGAATCGTTATCTTTGTTTTTGGCTTTATGCAAGCGAGACGAAATCCAACCGAGAAAAAAGGGAAGCGGAGAATATGGCTCTCGCTACTGAGTCTTGGTGTGATTGCCGTCGTCATCCTTAATGGTGTTATTTATAATTTTAACGTTGTTATCAATCAATACTTAGCGAAAGCGGAAATTGATGAAGAAGAACGAGCGAAGGTGACAGCAGACGCAAAAGCGACTTCGGAAGAAGTTGAAAACGAAGGAATTGTTCTTCTTGAAAATAAAGGCAATGCACTTCCACTGAATGTGGACAATGCCACTGAAAAGAATGTCAATGTGTTTGGCCAAGCGTCAGTGAGAATGTTCTATGGGGGCAGCGGCTCTGGCGCAGGGGAGGAAAAAGAAAACATTGATCTTCAACAAGGACTGGAAAATGCAGGGTTTGTCGTCAATGATGAACTGACTGACTTTTACCAAGAGCATGCTCCTGAAAAAGAGGAACAGAACAACTTAAATATAACAGGCGGTGATTATACGTTGAGCGAACCGCCAAACAGTGAAATGAGCGAAGACATGTGGGCAAATGCAGAGCAGTTCTCTGACGTGGCTTTAATTGTTCTCGCACGGACAGGCGGAGAAGCGGACGATTTGCCATTTGAGACAGCCGAGTATGGCGGGTCCGAAGATCGTCATTTTCTAGAATTGACGGAGCAAGAAGAAGAATTAATTGATACGGTTACCTCTAGAGATTTTGAGAAGGTCGTCGTCGTGCTTAACTCAAGCAATGCGATGGAATTAGGATTTTTAGAAGAGAAAGAGATTGATGCTGCGATTTGGATTGGTTTTCCTGGTTCCACAGGAAACAACAGCGTAGGCAATGTTTTAGCTGGCAATGTAAACCCGTCTGGACGATTGGTAGACACGTATGCCTACGACGTCACATCATCGCCAGCTTATTACAATGCAGGTGACTTTAAGTATGCCAATACGGAGCATAAGGCAGTCGATAAAATATTTGGCGAATACGACAATTTCCACACATTTGTTAATTATGAAGAAGGCATTTATGTCGGCTATCGTTACTATGAAACTCGTTTTGTTGATAATGAAACCGGAGAGATTGACGAAGAGGCCTACCAACAAGTTGTCCAATATCCGTTCGGTTACGGCTTGAGTTATACGAACTTCGACCAGGAGATCACCGATTACCAAACTACGGATGATGTGATTGCAGTTGAAGTGACAGTGACAAATACAGGAAATGCAGCAGGCAAAGAAGTCGTTCAGTTGTATTACACCCCTCCGTATTATGAAGATGGAATGGAGAAGTCACATGTTGTGCTCGGTGCTTTTGACAAAACGGAGTTGCTTGAACCAGGCGCTTCAGAAACAGTCAAACTGGAGATTCCAGTTGAGGAAATGGCATCCTACGACGACCAACATGAAAAAGCCTATGTGCTTGATCATGGAACCTATGAAATCAAACTGATGGAAAATGCCCATGAAGTAATCGATTCTAGAACGTATGAAGTGAATGACACGATTGTATATAACGAAGAGAACAAACGTGCTTCCGATCACATGACCGCAACAAATGTGTTTGATGAGGCAAGGGGCGATTTAACGTATGTATCACGAGCTGATTGGGAAGGCACATTGCCAACAGAGCGGACCGAAGATAAGGAGGCATCGCCAGAGCTGCTTCAAGCTTTGGAAGATCCGGAAGTCGTCAACCATCCAGATGACGCAGATATTGTTTTTGCAGACCATGGATTGGAACTTGAAGATGTAGCAGGTCTAGATTATGACGATCCAAAATGGAACGATTTGCTGGAACAACTTTCTGTGGAAGAAATGGCGCAATTAATCGGCTTTGGCGGATATGCAACACAACCGCTTGAATCAATTAATAAGCCTGCGACAACAGATGTGGACGGACCAGCAGGGATCAACCATCTAGTTAACGGACTGAAAGGAACACAGTATCCGAACGCAGTCGTTCTTTCCTCGACATGGAATGTCGATCTCGTTCAGCAGATGGGAGAAGCACTCGGCAATGAAGCGTTGGCTTACGGCATTAGCGGGTGGTACGCTCCAGGCATGAATATTCACCGGACGCCGTTCTCTGGGCGAAACTTTGAATATTATTCTGAGGATGGATTGCTGTCAGGCAAGATGGGCTCCGCTGTCGTTCAAGGAGCGCTGTCGAAAGGAGTCTATCCTTACATCAAACACTTTGCTATGAACGACCAAGACACGAACCGTTACGGGGTTGCGACTTGGTCAAATGAACAAGCGATACGTGAGCTTTATCTCAAACCGTTTGAGCTGTCTGTAAAAGAGGGTGGAGCGACGGCTGTAATGTCTGCTTATAACCGAATTGGCACAACGTGGGCCGGTGTACATGAAGGTTTGCTAACAACGGTTCTTCGTGAAGAGTGGGGCTTTAATGGCATGGTTGTTTCCGATTTCGACCGATTCCCATTCATGATTCCAGATTTGATGATTCGCGCCGGCAATGACTTAATGCTGACAACCGTTGGCGATAAGCCGACAGAATTGAGTACAGAAACGAACACCGGTAAACAAGCAATGCGAAAAGCGAGCCACAATATTCTTTATACCGTTGCCAACAGCAATGCACTTGAAATCAACGCGACGCCATATCCGTATTGGCTACTCGCTCTCGGTGCAGGGGATACGATCCTGCTTGCATTGCTGGCGCTTGGCTTCAACAAAGTGACACGGCGGAAACACGACGTGACGGGAACAAGCGAAACGTAAAAGGATACAGAGAGAACAGCAAGTTTCACACTAGAGGATAGAGCTTAGGCGGTAGCTGCTTGTCGGCTGCCGCCCTAAGGCTAAATGGGGATACGGAGATGAAACATAAACACTTAATCGAACAGATGACATTGGAGGAGAAGGCCTCCTTAATGTCTGGGAAAGATTTCTGGCAGACTCAGGATATTGCCCGCCTCGGGATTAACAGCATCTTTCTCGCGGATGGCCCCCATGGCGTTCGCAAGCAGGCGAAAGCAGCGGACCACCTTGGTCTAAACCCAAGCATTCCGGCGACATGTTTTCCTACAGCGGCCACAGTGGCGAACAGCTGGAACGCTGAACTAGGGGAGAAAATCGGACAGTATCTCGGGAAAGAGGCGGTATCGCAGAAAGTCCATGTGCTGCTTGGACCTGGCGTCAATATGAAGCGAGATCCGTTGTGCGGAAGAAACTTTGAGTATTTCAGCGAGGATCCCTACCATGCTGGCAAAATGGCCGCAAGCTATATACGCGGCATTCAGTCGCAAGGAATTTCAGCGTGTGTTAAACACTTTGCTGCCAATAACCAAGAAGAAAGAAGAATGTCGATCGACACGATTGTCGATGAACGAACGTTAAGAGAAATTTATTTAACCGCATTTGAAATCGCTGTTCACGAAGGCCAGACTAAGACGGTCATGTCATCTTACAATAAGCTCAACGGAGCTTATACCAATGAAAACGTCCATTTAATGCGTGACATTTTGCGAGACGAGTGGAATTTCGATGGCGTGGTCGTAACCGATTGGGGAGGAAGCCACGACCGTGTCGCTGGCTTAATCGCCGGAAACGAACTAGAAATGCCAACAACGGCAGGGGAAACAAACCAAGAGATAATCGACGCAATCCAAAGTGGCAAATTAAAAGAAGACGTATTAGATGAATGCGTTGATCGCTTATTAACGCTTATTTTCACTACAGAAGAAGCGTTCCAACAGCAACATGAAATTGTGTTTGATCAAAAAGCCCATCATCAAGTTGCACAACAAGCGGCGGAAGAATCGATTGTCCTGTTGAAAAATGAAGAGCATATCTTACCCCTTAAGAAAGGGACAAAGGTCGCTATTATTGGCGACTTCGCCGAAAATCCAAGGTACCAAGGAGCCGGCTCTTCCATTGTGAATCCGACCATTTTAGATCATACGCTTGATTGTGTTAAAAAATCAGTCATTGAGCATGTTGGCTATGAACCGGGATTTGAGCGTTATGGTAAACGAAATAAAAAGAAACTCGAAAGAGCATGCGCGCTCGCGAAACAAGCAGACGTTGTTCTTCTCTACATCGGATTAGATGAAGCAACAGAGGCTGAAGGGTTAGACCGTGAAAACATGAAAATCCCAGAAAATCAAATTGAATTACTCCACACTTTAGCAGAAGTGAATCCCAATATTGTCGTCATATTGTCGTGTGGTTCTGCGATTGAAATGCCTTGGATCGATAAAACAAAAGGGCTTGTCCACGGCTATTTAAGTGGCCAGGCGGGGGCAACAGCGATCTTTCGAGTATTGACCGGTGAGGTAAATCCATCAGGGAAATTAGCAGAAACGTACCCATTAACTTATGAGGACACACCAAGCTATCACCATTTTCCTGGAAAAGAAGTGACAGTCGAATACCGGGAATCCTTGTATATCGGCTATCGTTATTATGATACAGCCAACGTTCCAGTATTGTTCCCATTCGGCTATGGACTTAGTTACACAACGTTCGAATATGGAGACATTCAAGTAAGCAAGGATCAAGTAACTTTTTCGCTGACGAATACGGGGAATGTAGCCGGAAAGGAAATCGCGCAAGTATATATTGGTTGTCAATCAGACGCGATTTTTCGCCCGAAAAAAGAACTAAAGGGATTTAAAAAGGTGTTCTTACGCGCAGGTGAAACGAAGACGGTCACGATTCCTTTAGATGATAAAGCGTTTCGCTATTTCAATGTCAAAACGAATCAATGGGAGATTGAAACGGCAACGTATGACGTAATGATCGGTGCATCTAGTGTTGATATCCGTCTTTCAGAATCACTCATGATCGAAGGGACAAATGCGCCAATTCCTTATGATAAAGAGAAACTACCAACGTATTATGAGGGGAAAGCAAACAATGTGAACGTGGAAGAATTTGAGCAATTACTAGGCCGTCACGTTCCAGTGGCTACATGGGATCGCTCCAAACCATTAGGCTATAACGACACGATTGCCCAATGCCAGTATGCGAAAGGAATGGCCGCAAGACTCGCCTTTCACTGCATCACGTTTGCTCATCGCTTTTTAAAGAGAATCGGAAAGCGTGAGACTGCCAATCTCATTATGATGTCTGTCTATCATATGCCGTTCCGCGGGATCGCAAGGTTAACAGGCGGAATGATCAATATGCCAATGGTAGACGGTCTTTTGTTAATCGCCAATGGCCACTTGTTTAAAGGGCTGCGCCACTTTCTCAGAGAACGAAAACAGTATAACAAACACTTGAAAAATAGAAGCCAATCTATATAGCAGTAGGGCGTCACAAAAAAGTTCTTGTTAAAAGCTCGATGAAGAAGCGCGACCAAAGCCTAAAAACATCTTTTGTTTTTAGGCTTTGAGGTTGTCGGCAAGTCGCTAACCGCACTCAAACTGATAGAAAACGATTTTCAGATGAGGCTAGCGGAACGAAGGAAGATGCGAATAGACGTGGGATGTGCAAGTGATTGCAAAAATCATCATTGGCTACCACAAAGCGAAAAAGGAGAGTACAATGAGAAATGAGATGGGGAAAGCTGAGCGTAAATCTACGGCGGGGCTGTTAGGCTTCTGGTCACGGTATAAGGAAAAACATCCAAATGTCGCTCAATTTCTCGTGTTTTTTGTTTTAAGTAATGGCATAACGGTTCTTCAGCTTGTACTGATGCCCGTTTTTAAAGGCATTTTTGCCCAAACGTCTTTAGTTGCAACAAGTTTTCAAGTGTTACAGTTTGGCCAGAATTTCGACGGAAGTCCGTATTATGTGTTTGACTATGCGGCAGGTGCTCTCTCCACAGGCGGCGGAGGGGGACTGGCTTACTTCCTTGCCGTGCAATTAACGATTGCGATTGCCCAGATTATCAACTTTTTTGCGCAAAGAAGCATTACATTTAAATCAAACAGTAATATTTGGAAGGCTGCCTTTTGGTATGTTGTCGCCTATATTATTATTACGATTGGGGCGGCGGCCGCGCAAGGCTTCTATAAAGCACCAATTTATAACTTGCTTATGAATACGTGGGGAATGGGTTCATTCGGTGAAACAGCGGCGGATGCAATCACCATGATTATTAACAGCGCCATTTCCTTCTGGGTATTCTTCCCGATCTTTAAACTTATTTTTAAACAGGAGCCAGAAAAACAAGCAAAATGAAGGTCGTGTAAACATGAAATTATTATCAGTAGTGATCCCTTGTTATAACTCGCAAGATTACATGAGATATTGCATTGAATCTTTGTTGCCAGGGGGAGATGCGGTAGAAATACTGATAGTGAATGACGGTTCTGTTGACCAGACAGCACAGATTGCAGATGACTATGCGAAGAGATATCCTACTATCGTAAAAGCGATTCACCAGGAAAATGGCGGGCATGGAGAAGCGGTAAACGCAGGCATTCGCCATGCGTCTGGCCTCTACTTTAAAGTAGTCGATAGCGATGACTGGGTCGACATTCGGGCATACTTAAAAGTGTTGGCGGCATTAAAAACATTTGTCTTAGAAAATAGCTACGTTGATTTGGTAATAAGCAATTACGTGTACGAAAAAGAAGGCGCTAAATATAAAAAGATCATCAAATATGACAATGCTTTGCCAGAGGGCACAGCGTTTACGTGGGACGATATCAACTATTTCCGCAAAGGCCAGTATCTGTTGATGCATTCCGCTATTTACCGGACACAATTGCTTCGGGATTGCGGGCTGCAGCTTCCAAAACATACATTTTATGTAGATAACTTGTACGTTTATACGCCTCTTCCACATGTAAAGACTCTTTATTATATTAATGTAGACTTTTACCGTTATTTTATTGGCAGAGAAGGGCAATCTGTCCAAGAAGCGATTATGATTAAGCGAATTGACCAGCAAATTAAAGTCAATAAATTAATGATTGAACAAGTGAATTTAGACGATGTCGAGAACGAAAAGCTACGTCACTATATGTTAAGCCATTTAGAAATTGTTACGGTTGTTTCTGCCATTCTACTCATTCGGTCAGGAACAGCAGAGAATTTACAGAAGAAAAAAGAATTAATGGAATACTTTAAAACCCATAATGTGCAACTATACCAAAGTTTAAGAAATGGAATTATGGGGCGTTTGATCAATTTGCCTGGACGAGCAGGGCGTCATATTTCTGTCGGTGCGTATAAAATCTCGCAAAAATTAGTAGGCTTTAATTAATGAACAAACGAACAAAACGAAAGCAGGAGTCGAATGCGATTTCCTGCTTTTTCTGTCCTTCCATTAGAGGATCGTTCGCTATATATGGTACTATAGGGAATATAAAAAGCGCTTGCTTCTATCGTAGCATATAGGTTAAAGAAGGCACGCTTAGTTTATCATTTTTTAACTCAAACGGATGACCAATAAGATGAACGAGGAACTGAAATGAAGTATAAAAAATGGATTGAACAAATGACGTTAGAAGAAAAAGCTTCTTTAATGTCAGGGAAAGATTTTTGGCAAACGCAGGATATTGAACGACTTGGAATAAACAGTATTTTCCTTGCAGATGGTCCCCATGGAATTAGAAGACAGGCAGTTGCCGCAGATAAATTAGGGTTAAATGAAGGCATGCCAGCTACTTGTTACCCTACGGCGGCAACGGTTGCAAATAGTTGGAATGCCGAATTAGGCGAGAAAGTTGGCGAATATCTCGGCGAAGAAGCATTGGCGCAAAGAGTGAATGTCTTGCTTGGCCCTGGCGTCAATATGAAAAGAAACCCATTATGCGGTCGTAACTTTGAATACTTTAGCGAAGATCCTTATCTCGCTGGGAAGATGGCGGCGGGTTACATTAGAGGCATCCAATCACACGGAATCTCGGCATGTGTGAAACATTTTGCTGCGAACAATCAGGAAGAAAAACGGATGACGATCGACACGATTGTTGATGAACGAACGTTAAGAGAACTATATTTGACTGCATTTGAAATTTGTGTGGAAGAAGGGAAGACGAAGTCAATCATGTCTTCCTATAATAAATTAAATGGTACTTATACAAATGAACATATGCATCTTATGCAAGACATTTTACGGAATGAGTGGGGGTATACCGGGACTGTTATTACCGAGTGGGGCGGCAGCAATGACCGCGTCCAAGGATTACTCGCCGGAAATGAATTGGAGATGCCGACGACTGCCGGAGAGACGGATAAAGAAATTGTTGATGCGATCAAGTCGGGACAATTAAGCGAAGAGGTCTTGGATGAAGCGGTTGATCGGCTACTAGATCTCATTTTTTCAACAGAGGCTGCTTTTCAAAAGCCAATTGGGCAATTTGATGTAGAGAAGCACCATCGTGTCTCGCAAAAAGTAGCAGAAGAATCAATCGTGTTATTAAAAAATGACGAAAACATTCTTCCGTTAAAATTCGGCAAGAAAGTTGCGGTAGTGGGGGAATTTGCCCAAAACGCAAGGTATCAAGGAGCGGGATCATCGATTGTCAATCCAACGATTTTGGATCATACGATGGATTGTTTCGAGGAATCTGGAATCGTCAGTATCGGGTATGAACCTGGATTCGAACGATACGGGAAAAAGAATCAGCAAAAAATCGATCAAGCTTGCGAGTTAGCACAGAAAGCAGATGTCGTTCTATTGTATATCGGCCTTGATGAAGCAACAGAAGCAGACGGCCTTGATCGAAAAAATATGAAAATACCGGATAATCAAATTGACTTGTTAGAGGCATTGTATGAGGTGAATACCAACATCATCGCGATTATCTCTTGCGGTTCGGCGGTAGAAATGCCTTGGATTGGTAAAGTCAAAGGCTTACTGCACGGTTATTTAGGAGGGCAAGCGGGAGCGAGAGCAATCTTGCGCGTACTATCAGGAGATGTGAACCCTTCGGGGAAATTAGCGGAGAGCTACCCGTTGCGATACGAAGACACACCATCCTATAAACATTTCCCTGGCAAAGAAGCAACGGTTGAATACCGAGAATCTTTGTATATTGGTTATCGCTATTATGATACCGCTGAAGTCGATGTGTTGTTCCCTTTTGGTTTCGGATTAAGCTATACAAGCTTTGAATACACTGATCTGAAAGTGGATCGAAAAGGGGTAACTTTTCAGTTGACAAATACAGGAGACCGAGCAGGCATGGAAGTGGCGCAACTATATGTTGGTTGCACGTCAGACAACATTTTTCGGCCCAAAAAAGAATTAAAAGGCTTCAAGAAAGTGTTTATTAACGCAGGCGAGTCAAAACATGTACGCATCCCCTTTGACAATAAAACGTTCCGCTATTTCAATGTGAAAACAAACAAGTGGGAAATTGAAGAAGCATATTACACGATTATGATTGGTGCTTCTAGTGCGGATATTAAACTTCAACAACAATGGTTTGCCGAAGGGACGAATGCGCCTCTCCCTTATGAAAAGGAAAAACTGCCTAGTTACTATTCAGGAAAAGTAAATGATGTCAGCGTCGAAGAATTTGAACAACTTATTGGCCGTAAAATCCCTGAGCCGACATGGGATCGTACTCAACCATTAGGGTATAACGACACGATTGCCCAATGCCAATATGCAAAGGGTTGGTTCGGCAGAGTCGCGTATTATTCCATTATTCAAACGCAACGCTTCTTACGAAAAATAGGAAAGCGCAGCACAGCAAACATCATGGACATGTCGATTTTAAACTTGCCGTTCCGAGGGATTGCCCGAATGACTGGTGGCATCGTAAACATGCCGATGCTAGACGGCATTTTATTGATGGTAAACGGGCATTTCTTTAAAGGATTATGGCAAGTGACAAAGGAAAAAGCAAAACTAATAAAGGCAAAACGAAAATCCAAAGCAGACTTAATGAAAAATTGACCAATTTGTTTTGGTATTCTTGCCGATCGTTCGGTGCGAATCCTAAGCGAATAGAGGGTTCGCACCATTATAATATTGAAAAAACGGCTCAATATCGGATGGAAGGGAAAACCGACATTCATTGCTTTTTTGGATGTTACTTTCCATAAAATAAGGCTATCGTACTTTTTGTGGGTGCGTGTGCAGTCATTGACTTATTCGAACGACTTCTCGCTTCGAACTCTTTATCGCTAAGACCAGACTAAAATCAATACCCTCTAATGCAGCAGCCAGAAACTCTTATTTCCCAGCGTTTTTGGCTGTTTTTTAGTTGTTTTGTTGGGCTGCTTGACAAGGTATGGCTTTGTTCTGTAAAGTAGTTATCACACTAACTACTCAGAGGTGCTGATATGGAAGAGGCAGTTATTCAGGAGCTGCAAAAGCACGGCTTTTCCAAATATGAGTCAAAAGCGTATATCGGTTTATTAAAGGCGCCGGCGATTACAGGTTATGAATTAAGCAAGCGCTCAGGCGTGCCACGGTCGATGATTTATGAAGTGCTTGGCAAGTTGCTCGATAAAGGAGCTGTGCACACCGTGCCCGCTGATCCAATTGTCTATAAGCCAGTGGACCCGCGGCAGCTATTGACGAAAATGAGGGAAGATCTTGATGCTTCTTTGACCTCATTAGAGGATTCGTTAACAACTTTAGAAAGTGACCAAAAAATCGATGTGGTGACAAGGATTGTCCAGTATGAACATATTATTAGCGAGATGCGTTCCATGATTCGGGCAGCGAAGAAAGAGTTATGGTTATCAATTTGGTCACCAACTGTAGCAAGCATTGAGGACGTGTTAAAGGAAAAAGAAACGGACATTCCGATTTTTACTGTATTGTTTGGCGATGAAAGCAAGTCGTTTGGGCATACGTACCACCATAACTATATGGCGCCTAACATTGTCAGTGAACGAATGGGTGGCTATTTGACCATTGTCATTCGTGATGAGGAAGAAGCGTTGATTGCAAAATTTAGCGATAAGGGTTCAGAATGGGCTGTTAAATCAATGGACCCTGCTTTAGTGCTCATTGCTACAGAATATATTCGCCATGACATTATGGTAGAAGAAGTGACCCACGCATTTGGACCAGAGAAGCTCGATGCTTTATGGAGAAAACGTGAAGATTTGATTCATGTTATGACAGGAAAAAGCAGCTTGTGATAAGCGTGATGCTCAAAGCAAGCTGTTTATTTTGGAGAAATTTTTAGTAGTTAGTAGTATAACTTCTAGGGGATGTACAATGAATGCACATGTGAAATTTAGTTTGGCTATGGCGATTTTCGGTTCCATCGGATTGTTTTCCGTAAAGGCCGGTTTACCGGCGTTAGAGCTTGTTTTTGTTCGCTGTTTATGTGCGAGTGTGATGCTAGGCGCAGTAATATTGTTAACGAATAGGAAAGGAAGAGAGGAGCAGCCACCGAGAAGTGAGTATGGAAAGGTTTTATTATGTGGCTTGTTTCTTGTGCTTAATTGGCTCTTCTTTTTCCGGTCATTTGAAGTCATGCCGATTACGGTAGCAGTGTCGATTTATCATTTAGCGCCACTTCTTATCTTGCTTTTCGGTTCATTGTTGTTTAAAGAAAAGCTGACTTGGGCAGGCATCACCTCGATTGTGATTTGTTTTGCCGGCGCATTGCTCGTCGGCAAAGCGTATAGCCACGGCCATGTTTCTGATTTTTTGCAGACAGGTATTGGTTGGGCCTTTGCTGCTGCGTTCTTCTATGCATTAACGTCTCTTGCAGGAAAAAGCATTACTGTTTTATCGCCAACTAAAACAACGCTCATACAAACAATGCTTGGGGCTGTATTATTGGCGCCGTTAGTCGATTGGCACTTATTTTCGGGACTTTCCGCCGAGAACTGGCTGTTTATTCTTATAACAGGATTTATCCATACAGGTGTTGTTTTTTATTTTTTCTTTTCCAGTTTAAGAGAATTGCCTGCTTCGACGATTGCCATATTGGTTTTCGTCGACCCGATTGTTGCAATTTTGTTAGATGTCGCCGTACTTCACTATCACCCCGATATCCTGCAACTTGTAGGGATTTTGCTCATTTTTTTGGCTATGGGGTACCGCCCGAAAAAATACGAACAGAAAAAGGCATGAGCGTAGATGTTATGCTGTGAAACTTTGTACTTTAGTGAATTGAAAATAAAAGGATGGCTAGTTAATAGTGTTGGGGAGCTAAACATCAGTGTAAGTTTCCACGAACGAGTTTTTGAATTAGACGGGGACGTATGAGGAGGAAGCAGGATTTGCCAAATGAGTTTACGAGCCGAAAACAGGGCCTGTGATGGCAGGCCCTGTTCATTAGGAAAGGTAACAGATTAAATAAACCCATTTTCAGCTAAACATTCTAGGTAAAACTGATAGTCAGTGTCGGTCATGTCGCCTTCCTTCATGCCCTCAATCCCGATTCGGGCAACTAAGTACGTAACTAGATGATGGGCAAAGCCATATACCTTAAAATTTGTTACGTAATCTGTTTCGTCTTTTTCTAAGACCACAGAAACCCGTTTTCCATGGTTATGCTCATGGATAAGTTGATTATACGATACAGACTGCGCACCATTCTTCCATTTTGTTTGCGAAACGATATAGCTGGCTTTTTCGTAAATTGTAGACAGAAAAGGCTCTTTTATCGCATCAATATCATCCTTATTTTGAATAAGTTTAAGCACTTGTTTATTGGTTATTGTGTAAAGTTTATAGATTCTTTTTTCGTCGACTTCTTCATCATTTTCGTAATCTTCACGAGGAATCGTGAATAAGGGCAATTCTTTCGCCTTATATTTCCTCTCTAACGTATGTTCAATCTGAAATCGATTTAATTTTACTGGTTTCAAATGTTTGAATCTTGCATCCAGTTCCCGGTAATTCATGGTTATTTATTCCTACCTTTACTGTGCTTTTCTTGTCGGTTTTTTTAATTGTGTTTCCACCGAAGCCCAAGAAAGATTAAACTTAGTTTTTTACGAATAATGATTAGAGAATACTTGATTGCTTTTATAATTGTCCAGTTTTTGCTTGCAATCCCTTTGAACTAATTGCTGACTTAATTACTGCAAGGACAACATTATCTTATTCACAGTTCAAGCCAAGGTTATTCCTACATACTAAAGCAAAACTGGCTTTTGCTTCTCGATAGGTAGCGTAATGACTTTTCTAATCATAGGTTCATAAGTAGTTATTGCCCATTGCCATGAAAGTGAGCAAACAAAATCGTTTGTAGAAGCTTGCAAACGGAAACTGTCTTTTGGAGTCAGCAATTACAAAAATAGCGCTACTCTGGGCAGAGTAGCGCTGGGCCGTCATTTACCGGTTGGTATGAATGGTCTCCATTTCTTGATCGTAGGCAGTGCGGCAAATGTCGATGACGCCTGGGCTAATGTTGCAAAAGGCTTGCGCGCCTTGTATGACTTTTTTTACACGTGGCTCTGAAATCACCGAAGCAGGGAAGGCAAGAATTTGTGATATGGTGATCGCCAAGTTTTGTACCAGCTTCATGCCGTTGCTTGTCGTCATTTCTTCGTCTACTCCTTCCCAAATCGCTAATGCAATCGAGAATGCACAGTTGATCGCTCCTAAAATCGTTTCGCCTAAATCAAGAAGAAGCTCATAGGCCAGCTTGGCAACACCTTTGTTTTTAATTTGATTGCCTAGGGCGAGCCCATCTTTAAGGTTAAAACCAATTTGAAACAAAGCATAAAACATTTCAAACCCAAGGCGTTTTTCGTACGGTTTGTATGCCAAATCAAGCGACAGTGTCGTAACGGAGGTAACCGTTCCGACGCTGTAAGACAAAAACACGACAGCGCAACCAATCGTGGTCGTTTCTGTAAAAGACATGGTCGTGCTTGCTGTGCCAGCAATAATTGAGGCGATGCCACCAATAAAGCCGAATGCATAACTGGCTTTTCTCGCCGTAAGGGGAACCTCGGGTTCAGCGGCGGCTTGCAAAAGAACAGGGGACTGCTCTTGGTCAAAGGCAAGGTGAGGTTGCTTGCCGCCGAGCTTTGCGAGAAAATCACCATAGGATATCGAACTTACCAATTGCTTTGTTGTTTCTTCATCGAAAGGAACATCACCAGTCGTTGCTTTATAAAGCACAGTAGCGGGAATTGCTGTTAGCAAACTAATAAAGTCGATCAACGTCAATTTGCTGCCAGGCGCAATTACTTCTTCATAAAGAGGGGTAAGCAGCGGCACGTTCCAATGGATATGCAACAAGTCGTCAACCATTTGCGTGATTTGCTCAGCCGCTGTAAACAACCCATCAGCGAGGAGTTTAACCCCCTCTAATACGGCGTCTTCCAACAAGGAGACGATTTTTTGGAAGAGAGTTGCAAATGACCATGACTCGAATTGGTTAGCAAGTTCAGTGCCAAATTGTTCAAACTTTTGTTTGACGCTTTCCAGCCCGGCTCCCCATGATTCGTCATAGGAAAGTGTGTCTACTTCAGGCAGGTTTCCGCCAGGTTTCAGCAAATGACCGCTCATGACGTAATTCATCGACCAATTCGCTTCAGGCGCATCAAATAATAGCTGTTGTCCGTATTCTTGCTCGGTTAAGGTGCGGTTACCAATGGCACCAATGTTTTCTTGCAAGGCTGGATCAGCGACGTTCGTTTGGAAATGTTCAATCAAGCGGTCGACAAAAGCTTTCCCTTGATCGAGCTTTTGCACGGTTTCGTTTATTCCTAGTTCAACGGTTGTCCGGATAACCTCATGCGTCCGCAAAATGTCTTTCCATTTAAACAAATAGCCTAGCCAACGGACAAAGTCATCTAGCAGAATGTCAATTTCCGCAAACACATATTCAATTACGTCCCACAATTGTTCTGCGTACTGAAGGACGACACGGTACGCTTTTTCGGCACTATTAATTACTAGTTCAATGCCTTCTTTTACTTTGCTGAAAACGAAGTGTGTAACGGTGATAAAACCTTGTTTTATGGCATGCCAAATATCCCCGAACCAATCGCTCAGTATATGTGTCGTTTTCGTTGCTTGGTTAAACAGATTTGTTCCTGGATTGAAGTGTTGGTCAATATGGCCCTTGTTTTCCGTATAGACAGGATGCTTTCCTGTTAAGTCGAGTCCCCATTGCATTCCGTCCTCCACATCCGCCATTGACAAAGTATTAGCCAAAGGAGCATGTTTAGAAGAAGTTTGGAAGGCCCCTTGCTTCTGACTCGGCAAGGTTTGCGCCATCGTTAGCAAACGTTGAACAGCTTGGTGCGTATCGGCGATGTCTTGTTTTGACTTGCCTTTTAAAAGTGGTTCGGTTATTCCATCTTGGTCGGTTTGCAATTCCGCGTTGATCCATTCATCTACGGACATGCCTGTTAGCTTTTGCTTTACTTGTGCAAGCGGTTCGACATCGATCGTTTCGTTTAAGGCCGGTATCGTAATCCGTAGGGCAGCTGCAGCTACGCTTTTAACGTACTGTGTAATCATCACATTCCCAAGAGTATCCGTTTTTCTTTCGATATAGCCAGAGGGGTCATCAGCAAAATATGTTTTTCCGTTAATGATCAGTTGCACCAATTCGGAGGCTTGCACCCAGACGGTTTCGTTTGCCGCAGGTGCTCCTTTGTCGTCAACTAATTGAATGACTGTACTGTATCCGTCCTTTTCTTCAATTGTGCCAAGGGATTCAAACAGGATTTGCTCGCTGTGCCAACGCGTTGTCGAAACATCTTGGAAGTATCGGTATAACTGATTATCTAAATCGACCACAACTAAATGATTCTCCCCGGTAGTGCGGTTGACCGATAATGCCGATTCTCCTACTTGTTCTTGAAAAAGCAGGGGCTGTGTCCAACTCGTTTCGTCAAAATAGGAGCGAGAAAGTTTCCCATCGTCTGTAAGCAGCCAAATGTCTGTGCCTGAGGCTGTTTGTGCTGCCAAAATTTGTTTATAGGGGCGTTTGGAGGGACTGCCTTCGACCTTGCGCAAACCTGCCTTTACTGTTTTCGCGTCTTTTGCGAGTTGGACAGCAGGGCTTGCGTAGTATACCGATGTATCGCCAAGCCAACATTCAGAGTTTGAACCAGGAGCAGTTACAAGCGCAAAGCTAGTTGGGCTGAAATCCAGCGGCACCGGGTGGTTGTAATAATGAAAATCAGGCAAAGACGTAATGACAAGCTGTGTTTGGTTGTCGCTTGTTTGGTACAAGGCATATAACAGCCCGTCGACGCCATTGATTGATTCCAATTTGTTATGGTGGCCAATGGCGGTCTGGATGACGTGTTCGCTGTTCAACGGGGCAGGAACTTCCCGCCATAACCACGTCGTGTCGGTCAGGTTAGGGTTAATAAGATGGTTTGATGAACGATCCTTGTCTTGCGTTGTGACAACAATGAATACTTGCCCTTGTTTTCCGTATCCGGTAGCAATGTTTGACACCGTTCCGCTGCTGTATTGCCCACGGAATAGCCAACGATCCGTTGTGTGGTCGGAAAAGTCTTTTGTCATGTAAACCGTATAGGTTTGTTCCTTTAAGACAACGGCGGTAAGGAGAGGCGCGCCGTCAGCGTCTTGAATCGCTTCAATAAAGACCGCTTCACTGTGCTCGGGCAGGCCATCGCTTAAATAGCAGGTGTTCCAGCCTTTGTCTGTACCGTTTTCTTTGTTATACAAATAAATACGGCCATCACTGCCAATTGAAAACAACCATAGTTGGCCATCTGTGCCTGTTGTCGTTGTCAACGCTTTGTCATATTGCAATGGAGTACCTGATACATAGCTTTTCATTAATGTTGATTGAATCGAATAACGGGAAACACCCATTTAATTGACCTCCTACATTTGAGCTAATTTTTAACAGTTGTTGCGACAATCATCGAACCATTATCGTAAAACTGGGCATCTTTAAACATGATTTCTGAGCCGCCGGGCAAGATCGCCCGTGCTTTCATGCTGTTCATTTGTGTACTGTATCCTGTGTTAATTGTTTTTTGCCAATCCTTGCGAATAAGGTCCTGAAAGACGTCGTCCACTTGGCCAAATGTAAAGACGGTGATGATAAAGTCAGCAAAAACAGCAAGGGCATGTTCAAACTTTCCAAGCGCATTTGGATGGTCTTTTTTTGTTGTAATGACTTCTGAATTTTCGGCAGATACATTGACGCTGCTTTTGATCGTGTCGACTTCAAAGGTGAGTGTTGTCGTCCATTTGATCGTGCCGTCGACGTAACCGATATAAGAGCCGGCCAGATCATGCATGTCTGTGTTGTAGTCAATGTTAAAATGAACAGCCATTTGCTTGGTACCTACAAGGGGAACAAGCGTGCAAGTGGTTTTTCCTTTGGTATTCTTATCCAAACGGCTCTCAAAAGACACAAAAAATTGATTGTTGTTTGTAGGGGAAAATTGCGTTTTATCTATAGATAGTACGTTGGCTAATGATTGGAGTAATGGGTCCATTACAAGGGCTTGGGACAGCACAAAACTGCCTTCTACCTTATCGCTCATCACCCAATTATGTGGGAACATTCCTGCGCCGCTGCCTGGGACGGTTTTATGGTCTGTTACGAGCAAATAGTTAATGCTGCTGCGTGATGCAAAGTGGGCGTCTGAGTAAATCGAGTACGTACATCCTGTAGGCTGCCAAGTCGCTTGCGATGGCTCACTGATTTTGTCAACTGCATAGTAACCGAAAATATAAGGGTTGTCGTTGCCTTTAATCGTTTCTATAAAGGCTTCCACAAGGTTTCGGATTTGGCCAGTCAATTCTGGCTGGTCAGTGGGAATAGCGCCATTTGTTTGAAAATCAAATGACTTTAATAGATTCGCGTCCTCGAAATTAAGAAACAAATGCTGAATGCTGAACATGCTCGTATCGAATTGTTCAAGTTGCCGTTTCACTTCGTCTGGAATCGAATCTTGGTTTTGATACGTGGAAGCCAATTCTGCTAAACTCATATTGACAAAAAGGGAGAGGTTGCTGCCGCTAAGCTCTTTTGTTGTTTGCACAACGGCAGGCTTTCCGTCTTCCATCACAATTTTCGCGTAATGAAAGTTTGCTTTGGTTAACGGCATCGTTAGTTTTGCTGTTCGGCTCGAGCTGTCCCCTGTGTTAAAGTCAACAACGGGACATCCCAGCTCAGCATCAATCGAATAGAGTCCCTCTGCTGCTTCTGCTTTCCATGTTGTTGGCAACATGTCCATTGCCCAAAGTAACTGCAGTTGAGCGTTAATCGTTTGTTGGGAGACGGCATAGACCATGTCAAACCCGTTCAAATTTTGATACGTTAGCAAGATCATCATCCTCTCTTTTATGTGCCTTTTGGCCCATGCGAATACACATGTCTATAAGCACAACTTAATCGTATTCACCAGCAATGCCTGTTATTCTAAAAAAAGAAGGAGCCAAGTAGTACAAATGACCGAAGAGAACGGTCACTAGCTCAAATAAAAACGCTTTCACTGGGTAAGTGGAAAGCCTTGTTATCAAATAAATGACATCGACGAAAACACCAAACAAATAGGCGTGTGCCAGGCGCTGCATTCAGGCGGAAATTGCTTCTCCTTGATAGACTCTCTATACTAGACGGTAGAAATGATGAATAGAGAGAGGGAAGCCCATTGGCTACGATAAAGGAGATTGCTGAAAAAGCAGGTGTCTCTATTACGACAGTTTCGCGAGTGCTAAAGCAAGACCCCACTTTATCTGTGACGCAAGAGACAAGGGAAAAGGTGTATGAAACCGCGCAACGGTTAGGCTATACAAAGAAACGATTTAAACATTCATTAAAAAAAATTGCTTTCTTGTATTGGATTACGGAAAAAGAAGATTTGCAGGACGTTTATTTTCAAACAGTGAAGAAAGGCGTTGAGGAGGAGGCAAACGAACGGCAGCTTAACTTAACAACGTATTCGATCGGTGATGGAATTGAGGCGATCGACCCGCAAACAAAAGGTGTCATTTGCATTGGGCGTTTTAGCAAGCGTGAACTAGACTATATTCGTACATTAACAAATGACGTGGTCTTTATTGATACCTCGCCTGATGAAGACCATTTCGATTCTGTACGGCCCCATCTCCGCAGAATGATTGAACGGATGATTGATTATTACATTGAAAATGGCCATACAGCGATTGGTTATATTGGCGGCAATGATTTTGACGCCGATTGTGGCGGTTATATTCCTGATCGCAGAGAGCGTGCCTTTAAAGAATATATGAAGCAAAAAGGGCTTTTCGATGAACGGTTTTTGTTTGTTGGCGACCAATATGCTGTAAATGAAGGCTATGCTCTGATGAAACAAGCGATCCACTCCCTTGGAGACCAGTTGCCGACAGCATTTTGCGTAGCAAGCGACTCCCTTGCTGTAGGTTGTTTGCAAGCTTTAAATGAGGAACGGATTGCCTTGCCGGAGCGGGTAAATGTTTTTAGTATAAATGACGCCAGCATCGCCCAATATGTTTCACCGCCGTTGACAACCTTTCGGATTGATGTAAAGCTTTTGTGCCAAACGGCGATTGACTTGTTATTGGAACGGTTTGTCGATAAAAGGACTTCTCCAAAGACGGTGCTCATGTCATGTAACCCCATCTTTCGAAAAAGTACTAGCTAAGTAATCGACTTTGTCGATAACCTCTAGAGTCCTTAAGGGCTCTTTTTTTGTAACTGAGTAAAATATTTTACTAAATATATATGTATAAATAAGTTTACTTTTTTCGTGAATGTTGTTATTTTATAAGAAAGCGGTTACTTTTTTGATTGAGGGGATGACAAATGAAAAAGAATTGGCGCATGGTGTTGCTTAGTGGTGCAGTTCTGACCGTTGCAGCTTGTGGACCACAAGAAGACGGCGATGTTGAGGAAAGTGCTAGTGGGACATCTGCTGATAAATTGGTGATCTGGGAAGACGCTGAAAAAGCAATTGGCATTGAAAAGGCTGTTGCTGCTTTTGAAGACATGCATGGAATCGAAATTGAAGTGATTGAAAAAGAGTATGGCGGGCAGTTAGAAGATTTGCGTTTGGATGGTCCTGCTGGTTCTGGGCCGGATGTATTGACGATTCCCCATGACCAGATCGGCACTGCTGTCGTCGAAGGGCTTCTCGCTCCTTTAGAGGTCGATGATGAAGTGACAGGCCGTTTTACGGAAGAGTCGCTGCTTTCGCAAACGGTTGACGGAGAAGTATACGGATTGCCAAAAGCAGTTGAGACAACGATTCTTTTTTATAACAAAGAACTGGTAGATGAGCCGCCGCAGACGCTTGATGAATGGTACGAGCTGTCGAAAGAGAGAGTTGCTGAAGGCGAATATGGATTTGTGGCAAAATGGGATGAAATTTATTATGCCATGAGCGTAATCGGCGGAGGTGGCGGCTATATTTTCCCGCAAAATGAAGATGGGCAGTATGACGTGAACGATATCGGGCTTGCCAATGAAGGGGCGATTGAAGGCGGCACGTACATTCAAACGTTTTTTGAAGAAGGGCTGTTTCCTGCTGGCATTGTTGGTGAGCAAGGGACTAATGTGCTTGATTCTTTGTTTACTGAAGGAAAGGCGGCTGCGGTCATTTCTGGACCTTGGTCGTTTGAGCCATATGCGCGAGCTGGCATCGATTACGGTGTATTGCCGTTGCCTGCATTGGCGGATGGCGAGCCGATGAGTTCCTTTTTAGGAGTAAAAAGCTATAATGTCTCTTCTTATTCTCAAAATGCAGAACTGGCGCAAGAGTTTGTTGAGTTTTTGACAAATGAAGAGAATTCATTGGACCGTTTTGAACAAACGCGGGAAATACCGCCGCTCACCTCGCTAGTGGAGCACCCAGCCATTGCTGAAGACGAGCATGCGGCAGCTGTTTCTGAACAAAGCCTTTACGCGACAATGACACCGAACAATCCAGAAATGGCCGAAGTGTGGACGCCAATTGACAATGCGTTAGGGTTGATTGCGACAGGACGGACTGATGTACAGGAAGCATTAGAAGAAGCAGTTCAAACAATCGAGTCGCAAATCGAAGCGAACCATAGCCAAAACTGAGGAGCGAACGCCTCTATTAAAAGAGAAGGTGAAGCACGTGAAACTTGACGAGCAACCGAACATGAAGCCTGCCACGAACCATGCGCTCGTGGCGGGGATGCTCGCCATTATCCCCGGAATGGGGCAGATGTACAATAAGCAATTTGCAAAAGGAACGGTTTTCTTCCTTTTTGGTGCAGCTTTTCTGTTTGTATTTAAAGACATTTTTAATATGGGGTTTTGGGGATTAGCGACGCTAGGCGTGCAAACGCCTAGAGATAACTCCGTCTTTTTGTTGGCGGAAGGAATTATTGCAGTCATTGTGGCAGCGTTTGGGCTTGCTTTTTACTATTTCATGATAAAAGATGCGGTGAAGAACGGAAAACGCCGTGACTTAGGGCTTGAGCTTCATTCGATTCGCCGCCAGTACCATCATCTGCTCGATGCGAGCTTTCCCTATTTGATGAGTTCACCTGCCTTTTTTCTGCTGATCTTTACGGTGATTTTTCCGATTTTGTTCAGCTTGGCGATTGCTTTTACCAATTATGATTTATACCATTCTCCACCCGCCAACTTGTTCGATTGGGTGGGGTTGAAAAATTTCCGTGATATCTTTTCTGTCCCGATTTGGCGGTCGACTTTTTTTGATGTGCTTGGCTGGACAGTTGTATGGACGCTTGTTGCGACAACGCTCCAATGCGCGTTGGGCATTTTTTTGGCGATTTTATTAAATCAACGCGATGTACGGGGGAAAGCGTTTTTCCGAACGTTTTTCATTCTCCCTTGGGCGGTGCCAGGGTTTGTAACGATTCTTGTGTTTGCTGGCTTGTTTAATGATTCGTTTGGGGCGATTAACAACCAAATTCTCGCGTTTTTAGGGATTGACGGGTTGCCATGGCTGAATGATCCATTTTGGAGTCGTGTCGCGTTAATTATTATGCAAATGTGGCTTGGGTTTCCGTTTGTGTTCATTATGACGACAGGCGTCTTGCAAGCGATTCCTAGTGATCTCTATGAAGCAGCGACGATTGATGGGGCCGGCTTTATCCAGAAATTCCGCTTGATTACATTGCCGCTTGTGCTCTATTCGATTGCCCCGATTTTAATTACGCAGTATACGTTTAATTTTAACAATTTCAACATCATTTATTTGTTTAATGGCGGAGGCCCACCAATGCCAGGCTCAACAGCAGGGGGCACCGATATTCTTGTGTCGTGGATATACAAACTGACGATGCAGTCATCCCAGTATGCATTGGCCGCAGCGATCACGATGTTGCTGTCGATTTTTGTTATCGCGATTGCCCTTTGGCAATTTAAGCGTACAAACTCCTTTAAAGAGGAGGATATGATGTGATGACCGTTCATGCGAAAAGGCGTATTCGCTTGTTTGTGACTTATACCATTTTGGTTAGTGTTGTCATTGTGATTGCTTATCCACTTGTATGGACAGTCGGGGCTTCCTTTAATCCTGGCAATAGTTTGATGAGCACGTCCATAATTCCAGAGAATCCAACGCTGGCCCATTATATCCATTTGCTTGGGGAGGAGTCGCACCCTTACGTTCAGTGGTACCTCAACTCACTAAAAATTAGCCTCCTTACGATGGCGTTAACGCTCGTGCTTGTTAGCTTTTCTGGTTATGCGTTTTCCCGGTTTCGCTTCAAGGGAAGAAAAAATGGCTTGATGCTGTTTTTGCTTTTGCAGATGATCCCGCAATTCTCTGCCTTGATCGCGATCTTTGTGCTGGCACAAATGCTCGGCTTAATTAATAGCCACTGGGCATTAGTGTTGATTTATGCAGGCGGGCAAATTCCGATGAATACGTTTTTGTTAAAAGGCTATCTTGATTCGATTCCCCGGGACTTGGACGAATCGGCACGGATGGACGGCGCAAGCCATTTTCGCATTTATGGGCAAATCATTATGCCCCTTGCGAAGCCGATACTTGCTGTTGTTGCGATCAATTCATTCACAGGCCCACTAGGTGACTTTATTTTAGCAAGCGTCATTGTCCGTTCGCCGGAAATGTATACACTCCCAATCGGCCTTTATAATTTGGTGTCCAATCCAATGGGAGCAAGCTATACGATGTTTGCTGCAGGGGCGTTGTTGATTTCGATTCCTGTTGCCCTCATGTTCTTGTTGTTGCAAAAGCAGTTTGTCTCTGGATTGACACAAGGAGGCGTCAAAGGATAAACGAAGGAGATGATCGGAAGTTGAGTTTGCGTGGCAAATGGCCGTTTGTCGTATTGCTAGTTAGTATCGTTTTATTTGGAGGTGCGGATGTGAAAGCAGCGGTTACAGTTGAACCAATTGCTGGATTGGATGATCGCTTTATTAAAGGAGCCGATATCTCGATGTTGCCAGAAATCGAGGAAAACGGCGGGCGTTATTATGCCGATGGAGAACAAATTGATCCACTCGTATTGTTGCAGGAAAAGGGCGTAAATGCTGTCCGTATCCGCATTTGGGTAGATCCTTACGATGAAAACGGCAACCCGTATGGCGGAGGGACTGTTGATGGACAGCGCGCCGTTGATCTGGCAAAGCGCGCCCATAGCTATGGTTTTCAACTGTTGCTCGATTTTCACTACAGTGATTTTTGGACAGACCCAGGGAAGCAGTTTAAGCCAAAAAGCTGGGAACATTACAGTTTTCCGGAATTAAAGGACGCTATCTATCACCATACATCAAATGTGCTTGGCCAGTTAAAGGATGCAGGGATCATTCCGGAAATGGTCCAAGTTGGCAATGAAATTAATGCCGGAATGCTATGGCCTGACGGCAAAAGCTGGGGAGAAGGCGGCGGTGAATTTGATAGGCTCGCCGCATTGTTGAAAGCAGGGCTTACTGCCGTGAAAGACTGCGACCCGGGTATCCGTACGATGCTTCATTTAGCAGAAGGCGGAGATATCGATATGGCTCAATGGTGGCTCGATGAGATCGGGAAGCGGGACGTTGATTTTGATGTCGTTGGGTTGTCTTACTATCCTTACTGGGATGGGGATTTCAGTAAGCTCAAACAAGTAATGGAGCTTGTTACTAACGATTATGGCAAAGGCGTCAATGTCGTCGAAACAGCATATGGCTTTACGACAGACAATGGCGACAACTTAGATAATATCTTTTCATGTGAATACGCACAGCTAGTCGGTTATCCAGCATCACCGCAAGGGCAAGCGTCTTACTTGCGCGATTTAATGGCGACGATTCACACGGCAGGAGGAGAAGGGTTCTATTATTGGGAACCACTTTGGATTCCAGTGTCTGGCGCCTCTTGGGCGAACGAAGCCGGAATGCGCTATATCCAAACAGAAGGGGAAGTTGGCAATGCTTGGGACAATCAAGCGATGTTTAATTTTAATGGAGAAGCATTGCCTTCATTAGATGTGTTCCATTTAGTAAACCAACTGAAATGACAAGAAGAGAAGGAGTAGGAGAATGAAATATCCACCAGTACACCCAACAGTGGAAGGGATGATGCATGGCGGCGATTATAATCCTGATCAATGGCTGCACATGCCAGAAATCATTGAGGAAGATTTCCGTTTAATGCCCCTCGCTCATTGCAACACGTTTTCGATTAATATTTTCGGCTGGAGTGCGATTGAGCCAGAGGAAGGAGTCTATACGTTTGCATGGTTAGATGACATTATGGACCGTCTTGCCGAAAAAGGTTACCATGCAATCCTGGCTACGCCAAGTGGAGCGAGGCCGGCATGGCTGTCAAAAGCCTATCCGGAAGTGCTCCGTGTCGAAGCGGACAGACGGCGGAATTTGCATGGACAGCGTCACAACCACTGTTTCACTTCCCCTGTGTACCGCCAGAAAGTCAAGCAAATAAACCGCAAATTAGCAGAGCGCTACAAAGGCCATCCAGCTTTGAAAATGTGGCATATTTCGAATGAGTATGGCGGCGCTTGCCATTGTGACTATTGCCAAGACGCATTTCGAACTTGGCTAAAGCGCCGTTACGACAATCGCTTGGCGAAATTAAACGAAGCTTGGTGGACTGGTTTTTGGAGCCATACGTATACAGACTGGGAACAAATCGAGTCGCCTGCCCCCCATGGGGAATCGATGATCCACGGCCATAATTTAGACTGGAAGCGATTTGTTACTGACCAGACGATTGATTTTTATCGGAATGAAATTGAGCCGCTCCGCGAGTTGACGCCTGAAATCAAGATCACAACGAATTTTATGGGCAATTACCCCCATATGCGGCCGTTTCTTGGGCTGAATTACCGAAAATTTGCTGATGAATTAGATGTGATTAGCTGGGACAGTTATCCGGGCTGGCACGGAGAAAAGCAATCGACGGAAGCACTTGCAGCAGACGTCGCCTTTGTTCATGACATCTACCGCTCTTTAAAAGGCGGGCAGCCGTTTTTGTTAATGGAAAGCACGCCAAGCCTTGTTAACTGGCATGATGTGAACCGCGCCAAGAAGCCAGGCATGCATGAGTTATCGTCATTGCAAGCCGTTGCCCACGGGGCGGATGCGATTCTCTACTTTCAATGGCGCAAAAGCAGAGGCTCTTCTGAAAAATTTCATGGCGCCGTCGTAGACCATGTCGGCCATGAGCATACACGCGTTTTTCAAGAAGTCGCTCAACTGGGACGAACGCTCGAACAGTTGGCTCCCGTTGCTGGTTCGACCATAGAAGCAGATGTCGCAATCATTTATGACTGGGAAAACCAGTGGGCGATTGATGATGCCCAAGCAACGAACAATATCGACAAAGGCTATGCCACCCAAGTACAAAGCCATTATAGAAGCTTTTGGAAACAAGGTGTCCCAGTCGATGTCGTCTCAATGAACGATGACATTTCCACTTACAAAATGGTCGTTGCCCCGATGCTCTATATGCTCAAACCGGGAGTGGCTGAGCGAATCGAAGCATATGTCAAAAATGGCGGTACGTTTATTGCTACGTACTGGAGTGGTATTGTAGATGAAACCGATCTATGTTTCCTTGGCGGTTTCCCTGGTCCATTAAAGCCCGTGCTTGGCGTTTGGGCTGAAGAAATTGACAGTTTGTACCAACATGAAACTGTACCGTTCACGTGGAATGGCGATACGTACGACGCCCATTCATTTATTGAACGAATCCATCTAAAAGGCGCTGAAACAATCGCTGCCTTTCAAGGCGGCAGCTCGCCAACACCGGCTGTCACGAAAAACCGACTAGGCAAGGGAACGGCTTATTATATGGCGTCGGCTAATGAACAACGCTTCTACGATGCTTTTTACGAGCTACTCATTAGCGAAAACGGGCTTGCGCCTTCTGTCGTAGCGTCTCTTCCGACAGGGGTAAGCGTGCAAACAAGGACGAACGGCGAATATGCCTATACGTTTTTCATGAACTTTAGCGAAGACGAAAAGCGTCTTACCCTAAATGGAGAAAAGAAGACGATCCACGGGGAAACGATTGATCAAGTCACGCTTCGCCCATATGGGTGGGAAGTCGTGATCGAAGCGATCTAATTGTAAAAGAGATGAGGCTCATTCGAGGATTTTGAGCATAATAAATATGCTGCACTATAACGAATATAATGAGCTGCTTCGAGTATTACTAGTAAAACAACACATAAGACCGATAGCCCTACACGGCTGCCGGTCTTCCTTTTTTATACAGGTAGAAATAAGAGGGAAAGAAATTATTTGATGTTGGGAAATATCCAATTAACTTACATTATCGGAAAACATCGTCTATACTAGTAGTATTATATATTGATAGAGGTGATACGATGTCATTAATGACTGCTGAAAAAGCTGGGGCGAAAATTGTTGAGTGGTATAGTTGTGTAATTGCTAAGTCTCATGATCAAGCTATTTTGCTTAAAGAAGAAGTCAAGCAACTCCTAAGTGAGATGAAAGACAATGATAAGATATTGGCCTACTATTCTTTAGTTGAATTTAGGCATGACATGCTGATAAATAGATACAACAAAAATGAATTACAGGCTGATTTTCAGAATATTGAACACATAGCTAAAATTGACAACATGTTAAAGTACCTCTATTACTTTGTTAGTGGTCAAAGCGAGTATGTCAATGAACGCTATAGATCAGCTATTAAGCTTTTTAATAAAGCTCAGCGCTTGTTAGAGTATGTGAACGATGAGGCTGAAGAAGCTGAGTTTTATCAATATAGTGGGCTAGTTTATTACAGATTAAACCAATACCTTGTAGCTGCCTCTCATATTGAACATGCAAAGGTTATCTTTGATCGTCTTGAATATACTGAGCCATTATTAAATTGCCAAATTGTATTAGCAGGTATTTATCAAGAGTTGCATAACCCTAAAAAAGCAGAGGACATCTTACTAGATGCCTTGGAAAAGGCCACGGATAATGAGGTAATGCTGGGGTTAATTAATCGATCCTTAGGGCTGAATAAACTTGGCACTAAAGATTACAACCAGGCAGAATTTTACTTTAGACAAGCTTTGTCTTTTAAGGTGCACAAGGATGCAGCGGTTGGAGCTAAAACAACATATAATCTTAGTAATGTTCTTTTCAACCAAGGTAACCATGATGAGGCAAGAAAGCAGTTTAAAGCGGCTCATGCAGGCGCTAAATACTACAAAAATCATGAATACATGGCAAGATGTCTGGCAACAGAAGGATTGCATATCAAAAAAGATTACAGTTTAGTTGATACAGCAATCGATGACCTCAACAAATTAGGCTTGGACTTTGAAGTGGCTGAGGTAGCGGAAGAAGCAGCTAATTTTGCAGAAAAAGAAGGAAATGACAAATTGACATTGAAATATTTAAAAGCAGCTTACAAAGCTCGGCTATTCCAAAATACGTTAGGAGATGACCAACAATGAAAAAGTTTCTAGCACTTAGCGTACTGGTTCTAACTCTTTTAGCAGGAGTAAATAGCTTTGCAACTGGAGAATTTGAGCCGAATGATAAAGTAGAAATTAGTTAAGAAACCTGCCTTTAGTAGCAGGTCTTTTTTTAATTTTAAAACAGTAACACACAAAAAATAGGTGGGTTTTGGTAAGATTGAATTCCTTGCAATAGTGGTAGGAGTCATCTTATTGAAAAAGGTATTTGAAACTATAAACCTGATTTGGTAACAAGCTTTATTTCTATGATTGGTTTAAGTCTTCTCTTAATCATTTCAGAAATGTATGTATTCGCATAATAAGCTCATCGTGTAGAGATACAGTTCTATATAAATTTAATGTAGATTCGTTCTGCCTATCTTTCCTACTTAACTAGATACATGTTGTTAACGAAACTTAGAAATGCCCTCACTCGTATATATAAACCACTGTTTTGCCAGTCACAAATTCTGGTCCGCAATGGACTGAAATGGGGGGATCGGTTTGAATTTTAAGGTTGAAGAGGCGATCGAGGTACTTGAGCGCACGCCGGACACACTTGCTCATTATTTGTCGGGTTTGTCAGAAGGATGGCTGCACTTCGATGAGGGGGAAGGTACATGGAATGCTGTAGAAGTAGTAGAGCATCTTATTGAAGCGGAAAAGCATAATTGGCTGCCAAGATTGGCTTTTATTATTCATGAAGGGGAAAGCAAGCCGTTCCCTGAATTTGATCGTTTTTCTCACTTGCGTAGTGGAGATAATCGTCCAGTAGCACAAGCGTTGGCCGATTTTAAAAACGTGCGGCTGAACAATGTGAACACATTGAAAACGTGGATTGGCGACGGCTTCGATTATGAAAAGACAGGTTTTCATCCTGCATTTGGCCGTGTCAAAGCAAGAGAATTGCTGTCGACGTGGGTCGTTCATGATTTTACGCATATTGCCCAAATAGCGCGCGTTATGGCGGAACGATACAGGGATGATGTAGGGCCTTGGCATGCGTATTTAGGCATCTTAAACAGAAAGTAGCAAGCAGCGTTGTACTGCTTGCTCAACCTTTAGATACAGTTTCGTACTGTTACGTTCAGTCAGATTGACCGTTTTTCAAGAAATCAATCAAGACTGCTTGGTATTGCCTGACTGAATCTGCATAGACCATTTCATTATCGCCATGCCAGTCATAGCCAACGGGGCCAAACTCAACGGCATTTCCGCCGTACTTCGTAAAAAATTGCCCGTCGTTGGAGCCATGTTGCCCGTAAAGTGTCGCCTTTTCCAATTGTGTTTGCGCCACTAACGAGTCCGCGAGCGCTTTGACAAATGGATTGTCTGCTTTTGTTTTGACAGGGCTATTGCAAATATGTGGGCGCACGACGCCGTCCGTGATTCCTTTAATCTGCCTCAAAATCTCGCTAGGCGATTGGTCCGGCAAATAGCGGATGTCCAGTGACATGTCGCATTGGTCAGGCACTTTGTTGTAGACGGTGCCTCCCTTTAACTTCGCAAGGTTAATAGACGGTTCTTTGAACATGGGAGGCGCTACCTCTTGGGCGAACGGCAATTCAAGAATGGCTTCATAGAGTGCATGTGCTTTTAATATGGCGTTATTGCCTTCCCAAGGACGGCTGCCGTGTGCAGGTTCTCCCTTGATGTGAATATCAACCTGCAAGACGCCCTTTGACTGAATGGCGATCCCCATGTTTGTTGGTTCGCCGCAAATGATGAAATCGCCTCTGTGCCCTTGTTCTACTAAGTAGTTGGTGCCGTAAAGGCCTCCTGTTTCTTCATCAGGGACGATTTGAAGTTGAACGCGCCAAGGGAGGGGCACGCCGTTTAACTCTGCCATTGTTTCCATCATTGCGGCTAAACCGGCTTTCATATCCGCCGAACCGCGCCCATAGATTTTTCCTTCCTTTGTGTATGGAGTAAACTGGGATCGGCGGCCTTCAATCACGTCAATATGGCCATTGAGCACAATGGTATTGCTCCCGCTTCCAATGCTAGAGATAAGCATAGAATAACCGTTGTTAACAAGCCGTTCGACTGGCAACCCTTTTTCGCTCAGCCACTTTTCGCAAAAAGCAATTGCTTTGTTGACTCCGGCTTTGGTTGAACTATCTATGCGAATTAAATCCTTTAGCAACGGGATTGGGTCCCCCATGTTTTTCCTCCTAACTTCGCAAATAGTATGATACTCGATCACCGACTTGGATGCAGTTTTGAAAATGTCTTCTCAATTGGGACAACGATGTCATGGCGAGCAAGTTCAAGATTGGGCCGTGTCGTCAGCCACTCCTCTTTGACAGTCTTCCCTGCTGTAAGGGCAATAATGGCGGAAGGAACATCAGCACCAGCGTGGTGAGAAAACGCATAACCTCCGCCAAATCGAGGGTTGATGTCAATGACATAGTAATCATCGCCATTGAAAAACACATCGGCATTCATATAGCCAGCATGACCTAAATGCTCGCCCATTTTGCGGGCAATCTCAACCAACTCAGGTTGATGGACGGTTATGCACCGGTCTACATCGCCGCCTCTCATTTGCAGTTGTTTGCGGATAAACGACGCGCAAAAGCGGCCGTCTAAGTCATTGAATATGTCCAGGCTGTATTTATCACCTTCGATAATTTCCTCGATTAAAATGTTATTTTCTGCTTCTTTCGCGGTCGCATCGTCTAATGGCGACTCTTTTACCGTGTTGACGGCGTGATGGTATGCATGTTCAATGTCTTCAATTTTATGTGCCGTTTCCACGCCAATTGAAGCAGAGCCGTTGCGGGGCTTGATCATTAGTGGAAACGCTATCTGATTGTTAGCGAGGGCAGCTTTCACAGTTGCGATCGAGCAATATGATTTCGGTGCTTTCACGCCAATAGGGCTCAGCAATTGCCGGTAGTTGCCTTTATCGCGGACGCTGTCCACGACTGATTGGTCAGGGGCAAAAACAGCGACTTCCTGTTCTTGAAGTTCCTTTTTGTGTGCAGCTATTTTTGGCACTTCCCAATCATTTAATGGCACAAGACAATCAACGTTGTGTTTTTGGCAAATGGTAAGAATTGCTTCTATATAATGCTCGTCGGTTTGGTGGGGAATGACATAGTTTTCGTCTCCTACTTGTAAAGAAGGGGCGTTGTACTCTGGATCGGCAACAATTACTTTCCCTTCTATGTTTGCTTTCTTTAAAGCCTCTTGAAAGAAGCCAACAAAATCAATTCGTCTAGCACCTGATGTCAGTAATATATTCATGGCAATTGCCTCCTTCTTAAACGTTTGAAAGTTTTATACCCCGGATTTCATATTTAAATCATATTGTTATTAACTCATTCTTTGATCATGGTATGTTAGGTTCCTTTAAGACTAGGTTTTTGTAAATAAATAGGTTGTTGGTAATTCATTCAAATTCTATGTAACTCAGCGAAAGGGGAAGTATCTATGAAGGATGCTCGTCAAGGTTTAAATAGGGGCAGTTGGTTTTACTCTTGACCTTGGACGTTACTCCAATGTTATTGTTGTACTGGAGGAGGAGGGAGGTTCGTATGCAAATCAAAGATTTTGCGAACAAATATCAAATGCAAGCTGATACGATTCGTTATTATGAAAAACAGAATCTATTGAAGCCTAATAGACGAGAGAATGGGTATCGGGAATATGATGAAGAATGTGAAAAACAACTACAGCTTATCATTGTGTTGAAGCAGCTGGGATTTACGATAAAAGAAATTCAACAACTGCTAATGTTAAAAGGAAAAGCAATATCAACGGAATGTAACCTTTCAACCACATCGTTATTCGAGCAAAAAGTAAGCGACCTTGAGGAAAAAATTCAGTTTTACCAACACGCATTAAAAGTATTGCAGACACTTAAAGAGCTAATAGAGGAAGAGAAATATGCAGAAAATAAAGCCATCATTGAAGAATTGATCGTCGTGTTCTTTGAAAGCATGCAAAAAAGGGGGATATCATGACTGTTAGTCAAATCGTCCGTGTTGAAAACGGAGTGGCCTTTGCGCTTTGTTTTTATATTTATATACAGCTAGGCTTTCCAATTTGGTTGTTTTTTGTCCTTCTTCTCGTTCCTGATATAACAATGATTGGTTATGCACTGAATGAAAAAATAGGGGCAACCGTTTATAATATAGGCCACAGTTTTACTCTCCCGCTACTGTTAACACTCTTTTCGTTCTATTTTTCAAACGATAATTTACTTCTTATCTCTATCATTTGGATCGCTCATATATTTATGGATAGACTTTTTGGCTTTGGATTAAAGTATCAAGAGTCGTTTAAAAACACTCACATACAAAGACTATAAATGGAGGCAAGTTGTGAATGAAAGTTTGTCAATTACCAAAAGCTTGCTCCCCTGACGAAAATTACGTTGACTTTTTCGTGATATTCATGTATGGTAAACGAGTAATGAAGTCAAAACAACTGGAGGATTGTTAAAAATATGCATTTCATAAGATTGCGTTTTCTCGTTTTGAACAAGTAATTTTATATGTTCAAAGCTCTGCTTGCTTGCAGAGTAAACGGGAGCAGTCTGCCCATTTTTAATAATTCTTCATGGAACAAATATGCAATAGTGAAATGTGAAGAAAGGGGACTCGTTCTGCCTTTCTTTTTTGTGTGCCTAAACGTTCGTTGTAGGCGTATTTTGGCAAACGTTTGTTTGCGAAATGCGCTTCGGGCGTATTCTTGTTCTCGTTTACTTTAAGCCGCAGACGCTTTCGTCTGCGGCTTTTTTTGTGCAGGTAGAGCTTAAAAAAATGAAAAAGGGGCGAGTAGCCATGACGAAAAAAATGAACAAGTATAATGGGAAAAAACTTAGCCGTGGAGAACCTCCCAATTTTAGCGGTCAGCATTTTATGCACAATAAACGGCTACTGAAGGAAATTGTTGATAAAGCTGACGTCTCTGTTCGTGATACGGTTTTAGAGCTGGGAGCAGGAAAAGGCGCGTTGACGACGATTTTAAGCGAACGCGCGGACCGGGTTCTAGCCGTCGAGTATGACCAAAAATGTATTGAAGCGCTGCAATGGAAACTAGTTGGGTCAAAAAACGTGTCCATTCTCCATCAAGATATTATGAAGGTGGCATTGCCAACGGAACCGTTTGTTGTTGTTTCCAACATCCCTTATTCGATCACAACGGCAATCATGAAAATGCTGTTAAACAATCCAAAAAACAAACTACAACGAGGGGCAATTGTAATGGAGAAAGGAGCAGCAAAGCGGTTTACAAGCGTTTCGCCGAAAGACGCTTATGTGATGGCTTGGCATATGTGGTTTGACATCCACTATGAAAGGGGAATTTCCAGAAGTTCATTTTCGCCGCCGCCGAAAGTCGATTCTGCCCTTGTCCGCATTGTCCGCAAACAGCATCCCCTTTTTCCATATAAAGAGGCGAAAGCGATGCATGACTTTTTATCGTACGCACTAAACAACCCTAGAGCACCCCTTGATCAGGTATTACGAGGAATTTTTACCGCCCCTCAAGCAAAAAAAGTGCGGCAGGCAATCGGCGTCAAACCTGAGACACCAGTGGCCATGCTTCATGCCAGGCAGTGGGCGATGGTTTGTGACGCGATGGTTCGGCATGTTCCAAAAGTGTATTGGCCAAGGCGAAAGAGATAAGAGAGAATGTTAAAGAAAAAAATGGTGAGGAAATATAGACGCTGACTACGGGGATTTGCTACAATAAGTAGGAAAGAACCAACGGGCGCGGAACAGGTTAAAAGCACGAAAAGAGAGGCGGCCACCTCTCTTTTCCATTCGCTTATGAGTTGTTGCTGTTCCGTTGTCCGCCTTTTTGACCAATTTCTTGGTAGAATTCTTTATCATGGTTTTGACTAGTAGTTTGTCCACCTTTTTTGCCGATTTCTTGGTAGAATTCTTTGTCATGATTTTGGCTAGTCGTTTTACCGCCTTTTTCACCGATTTCTTGGTAGAATTCTTTGTCGTGGTTGCGGCTAGTGGCTTCTCCGCCTTTTTCGCCAATTTCTTGGTAGAATTCTTTGTCATGGTTGCGGCTAGTGGCTTCTCCACCTTTTTCGCCAATTTCTTGATAGAATTCTTTGTCGTGGTTACGGCTTGTTGTTTCTCCGCCTTTTCTTCCTGCTTCCTCAACACTCATTTTTCCGTTGTTGCCATTATTGTTGCGGTTATTGTTTTGTGCCATTTTTAATTCCTCCTTTAAGTGGTGTGGTATTTGTATACCTCATAGAAATCAATTAAAACCCCCTTGGTTACATTTTACTCTAATTATCCTAATAAAGTATCTTTCATTTCTATTATTGTATATTTTTGGGTTTTGTGTAAGTCTGTCGTTTTAAATTTTGGGCAGAAGAATGGTAGGATCCTACATAGCGTCGCTGTTTTCAGCGTCATAACTAACGATTCATTCTGCTGTAAACCTGTCTCATTAGGAAGGAAATCGCTTCTTGTTTCGCGAAAGGGTAATCGCTAAGACACTATTTAAAGAAGATGGCCGTGTTTTGGCATGTTTTGCATGTGGAAGACAAAAAACGGATGAAAAAATAACGAAAGTGAGTGTGTGAACAAATGGCTAAAATGCTCATTTTGACAGGGGACGCTGTAGAGGCGCTTGAAGTGTTTTATCCGTATTACCGTTTTCTTGAAGAAGGATTTGAGGTCGATATCGCCTCTCCTGCTGTGAAAAAACTCTATACGGTAAACCATGATTTCGTTGAAGGGTACGAGACATTTGTAGAGAAACCATCCTATCAATTAGACAGCCACATTGCTTTTGAAGATGTGCAACCTGATGAATACGCGGGTTTAATCATTCCTGGGGGACGGGCGCCAGAGTATATTCGCATCCACGAGCACACAGCAGCAATTGTCAATCATTTTCTTGACAACAATAAGCCAGTAGGCGCTATTTGTCATGCTGTACAAGTGCTAGCAGCGGTTGCAGGCGACCGCCTTAAAGGCAGAGCCCTAACAGCGTATACCGCTTGCGAGCCAGACGTGAAAGCACTAGGCGCCGAGTTTCGTAAAGAGAGCGTTTATGTCGATGGCAACCTCGTCTCCGGCCACGCCTGGGATGATTTGCCACAGTTTATGCGCGAGTTTCTTAAGCTGACGCGGTAAGGTTACTATGGGGGCAAGCCTCCCTCGTAAAAGAATGGCTAGCACAATTGTAAAAAACCTCAGTTAGAGATTTAACATTAAGTCTTTGCTCGATGGGAAGAGCAAAGACTTGATGGATGTAAATGTTCTGGTACTCCATTCATCTGGGCTAAACGTTTTTTAGTATGTGATCTTCTAACGCTACCAAGGTCACTTTCTTTTTTCTGTACTTTTTCTTATATCTTTTATAATTAAAACGATTATCCAAATTAAGCCTATTAAAATCAATAGCCTCGAAAAATGATAACTGAATGCTTCCATTGAGCCAAATGCCAGAAACGCAGATAGCAAATAAATAACGTACCCAAAGAAAACGTACAAATGAGGCAGCACATACTTATTCATATTCTTCACACCCCTTTGTTCATCATTAACCTATCCTTTTTAATTATTTATTATCTTTGTTATAAAAAAAAGCTTTATTTTTAAAATTGCGGCTCCTGAGAGATGACAGGTAGATTGGAGCGAAGACAAATTACAAATGCTAGTGTAAATTTAACGTTGGATAAAAAGAGATGATACTCTTTCCTAAACCAGAAGAATTTTATTGCCGAGGTATGATAAGATTGCGGTTACATATTAAGGTGAGGATCGTGACATTGTAGAAGTAGTAAAACCAATAGCAAGTGTAAAAAGATATAGTTTCATATCATATGATCGTATAGATGACTCACTTGGCATATTGGAGGAAGGAAAAGGTTGGAAAAGATTTGTTGGAACTTGGCTTAATCGAAGTGGGAGGAGGAGGCACGTGCATCCTCCTCGGTTACAAGGTTGTTTTAAACCGAAGCTTTCTCCAGTGCGAATACAGCCATTTTTGCTTTGATGACTTGTTTGATTTGTTCATTGCAAGGAATTAAATGGTTACGCAATGAGTCTGTCAAAGCGGCTTCTGCAAATTGGTGTTTGGCTGTGCGTGTCCAAGCGATTAACAATTCCGTGCCGACGTTGATCTTTACAATGCCTCTCGTTACACATTTTTGGATATCTTCATCTTTGACGCCTGTGCCGCCATGGAGGACCAGCGGGAGTGCATGGTTGTTGGCGATCGTCTCAAGCAAATCAAACTGCAAATTGGCTTTTGATTTGTATTGGCCGTGTGTCGTCCCAATAGACAAAGCGAGTGCGTCAATAGTCGCGTGTTGTAAAAACTCGTTGACTTCTTCTGGTTGAGTGAAGCTTACTTGCGCAGAATCGATCATGACCCCGTCTTCGGCGCCGCCGATTATGCCGAGTTCTGCTTCGACGGAGACGTTGTGCGGATGGGCGTACGTGCTAACTTCTACAGTTTTTTCAATATTTTCTGCTATCGGAAGTGCTGAACCGTCAAACATCACAGAGGAATAGCCTGCATCGACTGCCTGTTTGATTTTCGCAAAATCTGTGGCATGGTCAAGATGTAGTGTAACCGGTACAGGAAGTTGCTCGGCAAGAGATTTGACGACAGCGACAAATACGTCATAGCCTACATAATCGGCTGTGCCTGCTGTTGTTTGGATAATAATCGGCAAGTTCGTTTCTCCCGCTGCATGGAGCATAGCTGGAACCATTTCTAGACAATGGGCGTTAAAGGCGCCGACGGCAATGCCTCGTTCTTTCGCGTAAGCGAGCGTTTCTTTTAAATTTGCATACATGCTATTTCCACTCCTTTTTTAATATATTTCCGAAAGAAGTCTCCCTCTTCAAGCGTGTGAAGGGCGTAGCTGTGCGGTAAGGGGGAGATGACTATCGGTTGGGCGATAGCCGAAAAGCTTTTCATATTTGATAAGTGGTGGGTAGTTCACTTGAACCATTCTAAAACGTACCCAAGCAAAATCCCAATTGTAATGACGTCGGAGTCGCTAAACGTGACATTTTCAAGGCCAAATGACCCGAGAACGGGGATTAAAAGAGCTGGCAGCAATGTAATAAACAGACCGTGGACAATTCCGCCAATCGCTGCCCCGCGGAATCCGCCTATTGCATTACCAAATATGCCAGCCGTGCCGCCAGCGAAAAAGTTGGTCAGCATTCCCGGCAAAATCATGGCTAAACCGATAACCGGGAAGAACAGCATGCCGATGACGGTGCCAATGGTGGTGAAAATAAAGCCGACAATTACGGCATTCGGCGCATATGGGAACAACACAGGGCAGTCTAGCGCTGGGACAGAATTAGGGACAACTCGCTTTGCAATTCCTTTAAATGCCGGGACAATTTCGCCAAGGAAGAGGCGGACGCCAGCGAGAAGCACGTAAACACCGACGACAAATTGAATCGCTTGCATAAACGCAAAGACTAAATAGTGCATCCCGTCGCTGTATGCTTCGATAAAGGCCGGTCCTGCAAAAATAGTAGGGATGAGGTAAATAGGAATCATGACCACCATCATCGATAAATACGTATCTTGCAGAAATTCCAAGCTTTTTGGCAAGTTGATATCTTCCGTGGACTTTTCTTTGTTGCCGACAAGTTTTGCCGTACCTGCCTGGACAAGGTAGCCAAGTGTACAATAGTGGCCTAATGCGATGTCATTTGAGCCTGTAATTTTGCGAACAAACGGTTGGGCGATCGCTGGCATAAGCACAGCCATTGATCCAGCAATGACGCCGCCGAGTAGAATGAGCCCTAGGCCGCGGAGGCCGCCCATATAGCCGACGACGGAGCAAACAGTCGCCATCCACAATGAGCCTTGCCCGGTTAAAAAGATGTATTTTATTGGTGTGAAGCGGGCGATTAAAAGGTTGACCGCAAACGCTAAGACCATAATCAAAGCCGTTTCCCGGCCAAGTGTTTGCTGGGCGATGCCAGCAATAGCGCCTACATCGGTGACGATGCCTCGCATCGCAAACGCTTCTTGGAAGACGTCGCCTAGAAACTGCAAAGTGCCTACGATAATTTGTGTACCTGCTAAAAGGACAAGAAAACCGAGCATTGTTTTCATTGTGCCTGACACGATTTGGCCAATTGATTTTTTTAAGGCGATGAGGCCAATACAAGCAATGAGTGAGACGAGAATTGGCGCTTGTGATAAGATGTCGTTTACTAAAAAGTGCAAAATCTCCATTGGGGCTCCTCCCTTTTCATGATTGTCTCGTTTGTTTCGTTATAGGGCTTGTTTTGCTTTTAGGACGGGAACAAGCTTTTCTTCAATTTCTTTTTGGTCGACAAGCCGTTTTAAATAAAGAATGTCCGCTTCAATTTGGTAGTGTTTTAATTGCGATTCAAAATTTTGGCCAGTAATTAAAATGTCTGCCTGTTGGCTGCTCGCAGAGGATATATCACAATGGTTCAATGTTGCCTCTACTCCTAGTTTTTCGAGCACGGATTCCACCGCCATCTCACAGGCAAAGCTGCTTCCAAGTCCTGCCCCGCATACCATTAAAATCGATAGTTTTTTTGCCATAATTATCCCTCCAATTGGATCAGTTGGTTTTCATTAAAAGCCAGTTTCATAAACTCTTTTGCCAAAGTCGGCGGTTGGTCGATTGCTGTTAGGGGAACGGCTTTGACGTGCCCTTCCTTTAACGCTGCAAGAGTTGCCTTTTCGTCGTTAAGCAACGCATCGACTGCACATTTGCCCATCTGCTTGGCCATCAGGCAGTCATAGCTTGTCGGGTCACCTGCTCGTTGCGTATAGCCGAGTATGGAAAGCCGCACCCGCTTTCCTGTTGAATCCTCAAGCGCTCGGGCAAGTGCAAACGATACGCCCTGGTCGCCAGCAGAAAAACGCTTGTTCAAATAGATGCCTTCCGATACGACAATGATGACGCTTTTCCCTCGCGCTGAGCGAGTCTGTACTTCTGTAATAAACTCGTCTATATTGAGCTCATATTCAGGAAGGAGTACGATGTCTGCGCTAGCAGCAACAGCAGCTGCAAGGGGAAGCTGGCCGCAGCGCCCGCCAAAGGTTTCGACCATAAAAATCCGTCCAGGCAAGTTAGCTGCTGTTTGGCGGAGCCGATGGAGCGAATCGGCAATCGCATTGACGGCCGTGTCGTGGCCAATCGTGTATTCGCTTCCGCCAATATCGTTGTCAATTGTCATTGGTACAACTGCAACTGGCAAACTAGCGCTTAACGCTTTTGCCCCTTGGGCGGAACCGTTGCCGCCGCATACTACGAGGGCATCCATGCAGTCTTGCTTTAGTTTTTCGAGGACACGCTTTTGCCCCGCCTCATGGAGCATGGATGTGCTGCGGCCAGAGTGACATAGCAACTCTCCCTGAAGCACGGCCTCCCTCGCTGTCATTGGTGATATGGCGACAGGGTCCTGCTCAATGATCCCGTCAAATCCGCCATGATAGAAATAAAGGTTAACACCCGGCGTTTGGGCAATCGCCGCAATGGCACCATTTAGCCCTGGCGCATCGCCGCCGCTTGTTATTAAAGCAATGTTACGGGCCGTCGACATAGGCTTTCTCCCCTTCTTCGTTGAGAACGATTTTTGTTAACGTTTGCTTAGAGGTAGCAGCTTTTATTGCGTCTAATCGTTGTTCGTCATTGATTAGCTTTACAATGGAACGAAACGCTTTTAAGTGTGAAAAACTGTCAGAAGCGGCCAAGCATATCACAAGAAACACCGGGTCGTTGTCAGGATTGCCGAATGGAATGGGCTCTGCTAGCTGGATAAAACTAACACTTAGCTCATTTACGCCGTCTTCTGGCCGGGCGTGAGCAATCGCAACTCCTGGAGCAAGGACAATATAAGGCCCGTATTCTTGCACAGAGGCGATCATTGCTTCTGCGTAATTTTTTGTAATGGCGCCGCTTCTTTCTAAAGGCTTAGCGGCCGCATAAATGGCTTCTTGCCAATTGGCGGCGCGAACATTTAGTTCAATATGGTCTTCGCTCATTAGCTCGGCTAACAATGGCTGGATCACTCCTTCGTAAATTGGCAACTGATGTTTTTTAAACAGAGAGGTTAATTCTTCCATAAACGGTTTAAGCATGAACGATTTGCTGTTTGCTTTCGCAATTTCCACGATCGAACGGAAAAAATCTTCGTTCGTTGCTGTATGTTTTTGCCGTTGCTTTTGTTTCGATTTCGCTATTTGTGCAATCGTTGTTTGAATTAAGGCTGTGTCCTCATCCTTAAAAAACGGGGACACTTGCAAGCAAGGCACGCCTTTGATGGAAAGGGGCAATGTCGTTAAGACAAAGTCAACTTGTAATTTTTGAATGACATCGACTTCATAACGGGATAATGTTCCTAATACTTCAATGGAAGAAAAGCGCGTGTACAAGCTTTCCTCGATTAAACGGGCATTTGTAATGCCGTGTCCGCAAATAATAACTGTCCGGTACACAAGTGTTTGCCGCTTCAGTCTTTCAGAGGCGACGCAAGTATGCATGGTTAAGTAGGCAATTTCATCGATTGGAATTGTTAATTGCAGCGTTCGTTCTAATTCGTTTCCTGCCAAACGGCACGCTGCAAATAAATCAGGGTATTGTTTAACAATGACGTCGGCAATTGGGTTTTCAATAGGCAGTTCGTTTTTCAGCCGTCTTGCCATTGTCTGGATATGGGCGTAAATGTTTGAAAAATATTCTTGGTCATTTATAAACGGTAGTCCTGTCTGTTTTGTGATAGAGTGCACAAAGTCCATGACAGCGACTTGGATCTGACCCCAATTCCCTTCCATTTTGAATAAGAATTGCTCCTCTTTAGCGGTTGAAAGAAACAACGATAAGACGTAAATTTCGGTGTTTGGATCGGATAATGGTTTTTGAAAATCATATGTTTGGGCAAGAGCGAATGCTTGTTTGTCCAGTTGTTCTGGAATTATTGCCTTTTCCGTCAATAAGTAGCCCATTTTGATACGCTTTAGCGCTAGCAATGCATACAAACCAATTTCTAAATGGGTTTCGTACGTAAAACGGCCATTCTTTTTCTGTTCTATTGAACGAATCCATGCCAATGTCTGTTCCAACGCAGTGGCTTCCACCAATTTACAGCAATACTCTTCAAAAAATGTGGCTGCTTCGCTTTGTTTCAACATGTCCAAGCCTCTATTACGGCAGGCCCGTTTCAAAAACCGGAAAAGCCAGCGCCGCTTCGCAAACTCTGAGCCGACGACGGCGAATCCTTCTTTAGGCAAGCTGTCTAATCGCAAATTGTCGGCCAGCAGCTCCGTCCGCAGCCGCTGAATGTCTTTGTCTACTGTGCTTTTACTCACTTGCAAGTGCTCGCAAATCGAAGGGACCGTCACTTTCTCTTTAGCGTAAAAGAAAGCAAAGACAAGAAAAGCTTCGCGGTCTGCGGCATCAAGAAAGTGGAGTGTGTCAGAGCCAAGAAGCTTGTGTATCACTTCTTGATCGCAGTCATAATAAACGCCTTTTTTCCGATTCCGTTTCAGCAGAGGCTGGTGATGATCCCTTAAATAATCATCGATTTCCTCAAGGGCATAACGGATCGTCCGCGCAGAGACTTGGAATGTTTCGGAAAGCGATTTAACGGGCACATAGCTTTTATGCCTAACAATTTCTTGGAAGATTTCTGCATGTTTGCGTCTCATTCGCCACCCTCCTTTGGCTTAATCATATGTTACCGCTTTCATAATTTGAAGCTTAAAGTTCTTCCATTTTTAGCGGAAAAGAAGTAGGCGGCTAAGGCGGTAGAAACGGAAAGGTAGGTGTTTTTTATATGAATTTGAGAGTGGTTAAAAGGAAGGAGAAGGAAAAGCTTATTAAAGAAACGGCCTTCCCGAATAGGGATAAAGCCGTTTTAACTAGCAAAATGTACATTAGAGGGTGATCTGGATACTTCGATTCTCCGTGATTAAGTAAATAAGTAGTTGTTAATAATAGCCAACATTAATACTCACATACTTCCAAACAATTGCCATCCAAATCATAGAAGGCAAAATAACGTGCTCCATATTCTTTAAGTTCTTCGACTTGAACGCCATTGTTTTTTAAATGCTTATACGCGCTTTCGGCATCGGCGACATAGAAATTGAAGGCGCTGCGTCTTGGCTGAAAATAAACGTCCTCGTCAGTAAGAAATAACGTAATCGATGTATCGCCAAACTTAACCGATTGGTACTCCCCTTCGTCTCCTTTCCAACCTGGAACTCCCCCTAAAATGTCGGTATACCATTTAAACGCTTTTTCGATATCGCGAGTAGGCACAAAAACGGTGTCAATCCGTTGGAAAATTTGTGTCATTGCTAAGCCTCCTTTAATTGATGTGCCTATTTGTTCTACGCACGGTAGTAAAAACCTTCTTTTTGATTAGGATAACTATTTTCTTGATAGTAGGGACGTCTCCGGCCTTAACAAAAAGCACGGTTCACTAGCGATTTCACTCATATGATAAGATAGGAACGTGCTTTTTATTTAAAAGAAATAAGAAGGGGTTAGCATTTTGAGGTTATTGGAATCGATTCTCGTGGTGTTGGCAATCGCCGTATTTTTATGGTTCGTTATCAGTAAAACGAAGAAGCAGAAAATGATTGTTGTTGGATTAGCTGCCCTTTATATAGTGGCAGTGCTGCATGTGATGGTTGAAGGGCCGAGGTGGCAAATGACGTTCGCCTACTTGGTGCCGTTTTTGTTGACGATTGGAGTGTTGTTTAGAAAACAAGGCCGAGCGGGAAACCGTCTTTTGCGCTGGGGCGGGTATGGGCTTGCTGCTGCCTATGGGCTGGTGATGGTGGCAACCCCTTTGTTGTTGCCTGTCTTTTCATTTGAAAAGCCTACGGGCATGTACCCAGTTGGAACAGAAACATTTTATCTGAAAGATGAAAACAGAGAAGATGCACCTACTGTGGCAGACGGGCGAGAACTGATGGTACAAGTTTGGTATCCGAGCGAGAGCCAACAGGGAAAACAGGCTCCCTATACGAAAGACGTCGGACCGATTACGAAAGGATTGGAACAAGCACTGTCAATCCCTGCTTGGGTGTTAAGCCATCTTCGTTATGTTGATACTTACGCTACAGAAGGCAGCCAAGTTTCCGAAAAGGCCGATACGTATCCTGTGATTGTTTTCTCCCATGGCATGACAGGGTTTCGCAACCAAAATACATTTCAAGTTGAAGAGTTAGCAAGCCATGGCTATGTTGTCATAGGCATTGACCACGCCTTCGACGCTGCTGCGACAGTCTATCCAGATGGACGAAGTGTGTTGCTCAATGAAAACCACTTGTCTGGATTCGAACAGTTGGATGCCCATATGGACATTTGGGTAAAGGATGTGTCCTTTGTTTTAGATGAACTTGAAAAATGGAATCGGCCAGGCGCTGACGGCTATTTTGAAGGCAGGCTCGATTTAGAAAAAATCGGGATGTTTGGCCACTCTTATGGCGGGGCGGCAGCAGCGCAAATGCTTGCCCGCGACTCCAGAGTAAAAGTAGCTGTAAATATGGATGGGACGCTATACGGAAAAGAGCCTCCGGCAGATGGATTTGACAAGCCTTACTTGCAAATGAATGGCGAGAAAAGCATTGATAGAGCTGTTTTTGATGCAACTTTGGACCAAGCTGTGGCCCAAACCGGAAAGTCACGTGCTTCCTATGAAGCCTTTTGGGATGAAAGTCAAATGCGGCGGGAAACGGCGCTCTATGGCGGCGGTTATACGATGACCATTCCACACACATCCCATATGAGCTTTACAGACTTTCACTTGTTTTCGCCGTTGCTTGAAAATAAAGGAGAACATATTGAAGAAGTCCATCATCTTATCAATGACGTGAGCATTGCTTTTTTTGACGAGTTTTTAGCAGGGAAAGCAGCAGGGCTTGTGCAGGAACAAGCAAAGAAACATCCGGAAATTGGCCTTGAGGCCCCGTTTGCTCCTTGATAGAGTGGAGAGAACAGACTTTAAAACGTTTTTGAGATAGGATTCGTGAAGGCATTTTGCGAGGTGCTAATTGCCTTTGGTGCTGGAAGGAATGTTCTTTAGCTCCATGTGGCATAAAATTAACATTGTCTCTCTCGTGCTTACAAAGCCAGTTGAGTTTCTTTCAACTGGCTATTTGCCGTTGCTTAACATTCAGTGCTGGGCGATTAAGTAGACGGTTACGAGCGGCAGCATCACCAGCAAGTAAGAAGCGACAAGGCGGGAGTTTTTTAACTCTTACAATTTTGTCATGTGCGCCATTTCGTTTGTCATCTAAATCAAAGGCAAGTGTGCAGCTTCCTTAGTAAAATGAAGGGAACTTAAGAAGGAGGAAGCAGTCCATGGTTGTACTTGAAGCAACAAATATTCGCAAACAATACGGAAACAAATGGAATAAGCAGGAAGTGTTAAAAGGACTTGACTTAACGATTGAAAAGGGCGAGTTTGTTAGCATTATGGGGGCGTCGGGCTCAGGGAAGACAACGTTTTTGAATGTACTGTCGTCAATTGACCAAGTGACAAGCGGAACGATCATTATAGATGGGAAAGACATTACCACTATGAAAGAGCGGGAACTTGCTTGGTTTCGCCAACGGCATTTAGGGTTTGTTTTCCAAGAATACCACTTGCTTGAGACGCTTACCGTCAAAGAGAATATCCTGTTGCCATTGTCGGTTATGGGGGCAGGCAAAAAAGAAGCAGACGAAGCGTTTCGGTCTGTTGCGACAGAATTAGGCATTTACGAATTAAAAGACAAGTACCCTAATGAGCTGTCCGGTGGTCAGAAACAACGAACTTCAGCAGCCCGGGCATTTATTCACCAACCAAGTATGATTTTTGCCGATGAACCGACGGGGGCGCTCGATTCTAAATCGGCAACGGACTTGCTTAATAAACTCACTGAATTTAATCAAAAATACCAAGCAACGATTTTAATGGTGACGCATGATGCAGCAGCAGCCAGTTTTAGCAGCCGTGTCGTCTTTATTAAAGATGGGCAAATGTATACAGAAGTCATGCAGCAAGGCCGGACGAGAGAAGACCATTACGAAGAAATTATGAAAACCCAGGCCATTCTTGGGGGGATCAAGGCATGAATACAGGCCAACTGATCATGCGCAATTTGCGGAAAAACAGCAAAACGTACGGATTGTACATTTTCTCATTAACTTTTAGTGCGGCACTCTATTTTGCCTTTGTTACGTTGCAATATGATCCAGCTCTTGACGAGGCGGCTGCATCGGTAAAAGGCGCTGCTGCCATTCGGTCCGCATCGGTCTTGCTTGTTGCAATCATTGCGATCTTTTTGCTCTATGCCAATCGTTTGTTTTTAAAAAGGAGAAGCAAGGAAATCGGCTTGTTTCAGTTGGTTGGCATGCGGAAAGGCCGAATTTTTGGGTTGCTGTCAGGGGAAAATGTGCTCGTTTACTTTGGCGCGCTAGCTGTCGGCGTTTTCATTGGCTTTTATTTGTCAAAGCTGGCAATGGTAAGCCTGTACAGCATTATTGGTGTCGAAACGGCTGCGAAACTGCATTTCTCAGGCGCTGCTCTTACCCAGACGCTGCTTGTCTTTGCGGCTATTTACGTTCTAATGATGGCATTCACGTATGTCTATATCCGCAAGCAAACGATTTTGTCCTTGTTCCAAATTAAAGCAAAAACAGAAACGATCACACAAGGATTTCGTGCATTTGAGATCGCGGTTGGCATACTTGGCATTGTGTTGATTGGATTTGGCTACTGGTTATCCTCTAAATTGTTTGAAGGACAATTCGTCACACAGAGTGAGTTGTTTCTAGCGATGACGACGATTTTGGCTGCCTGCATTATCGGCACATTGTTGTTCTATAAAGGAACGGTCAGCTTTGTTGCGAAAGTGATTCGCCGCAAAAAAGATGGCTATTTGAACATTCGCGAAGTGATGTCCTTGTCGTCGCTCATGTTTCGAATGAAATCAAACGCAGTGTTGCTAACTGTGATTACAACCGTATCGGCACTAGCGATTGGACTGCTGTCATTAAGTTATATTACCTATTATTCAGCAGAAAAATCGGCACAACAATGGGTGCCGACTGACTTTGCTTTTGTGAGCGGCGAAGATGCAGAAGCGTTTAAAATCAAACTTGACCATATCGGAGTTGACTATCAAGAACGTACGACTGAATTTATACAAGGCAATGTCAACATAGAAGAAATCATTGCTTCATCGACGGAAATGATGACCGGGACAGTGGAAGAAATGGCGATCACAAGCGCTGCCTATATGACAGATGTCCATGTGTCCACTGACGAAGCAGTATTAACTGGCTACAATGACTTGTTACAGCGGTTTGTCACGTTTAAAGAGGAAGGCGACATTGCGATCGAACTTGGGGAAGAGACTATCAGCCAACAATATCGTGGCTTAAAGAAAGAATTTGTTATCCCTTATTTTTACCCAAGCAGCGGAATGCCGACTGTTGTTGTCAATGAAGAAACGTTTGCTTCACTGAAAAAGCAACAAGAAGCAGAGAAATCTTATGGCATTGATATTGTAGAAGAATCAGCAGTAGTTGAGGCGAATACAGCTTATCAAGAAATGGATTTTCATGAACAAAGCGAGTCACAATGGGCGATGGCGACAAACCAAAAAGCCCATATGGGTTTATACATGTTCATTGTCGCTTTCTTAGGGCTGACGTTTTTAATTACGTCAGGCTGTATTCTTTATTTTAAGCAAGTGGATGAAACAGAAGGCGAAAAGCACAATTATACGATTTTACGCAAGCTCGGCTTTAATCGACGCCAGCTAGAAAAAGGCAGCTACGCCAAACAATTATTTGCGTTCGGCATTCCACTCCTTTTAGGCTTGTCCCATAGCTATTTTGCTGTACAATCAGGCTGGTTCTTTTTTGGCGGTGAATTGTGGACGCCGATGCTGCTAGTCATGGCTGTTTATACAGCTCTCTATTCGATCTTTGCTTTATTGTCTGTATGGCATACGAAAAAAGTCATAAAGGAGGCGCTATAGCCATTACGAAGAGGAAAAAGCGGGCGTTCGACAGAGCGCTCGCTTTTTCCTCTATTTGCAGTGGTAAAACGGCCTTTATAATATACCGCGCACTGGCTCATTAATTGACAATGCCATGGTAAAGGATTTTCGTGTTAAGGTTAACCGAAATCGGTATTTGCGGATATAATTCTTTCCAATTGGTGTTTTGCCAATCATGATAATAAAAAGCACGCATATGCTTGCCAATCCCGTAATAATCACAGTTTGCTGCTTGAATGATTTGGATCACTTCTTCGCTCTCCTTTGTCAATTGCGCGGTAATGCGTTTATTCAATTCATCGACGTTCTCTTGGATGTAAAGGGTGTCTTTCGGGTATTCAATGACATTTAAAGTCAATTCCACATCGAAACTGACTTGGAATTGGCCCGCGCTATTTTTCGTTAGCTTCATGCGCGACTGGCGGTCTTCTACATCAACAGTTGCATAGTTGTTTGCTTTAATCGCATAGTCGTCGCTTACTTTTATATTTAAGCGCGGCTCCTTGTCTTGTTTTTGATCTAATAACAACAAGCGCAATGTTTGGTCTGCGTTTAATTCACCTGACATTTTGTTTTGGTTAAACAAGGCTACCCCATGTAACTCAATATTATGGTGGTCGATTACTTGAAGAAGAGGCAAAACGAAATCGGTTCCTTTATCAAACAGTAAGGAAAGAATATCTTCTAATGAAGTTGTTGGAATATGCCCTGTATTTTCTAAGCCATTGAGCAAGTCCCCTAAGTAATTGCTAATAAGCGGTGTTTCTGCCGTTTTTACATGGAGGGCATCTTTAGCTGGCCCATTGACAACGCCAATGCGTGCATTGGTCGTGCTGACAGGCGAGCGGTAGTGCACATCAAGCATCGAGTAAATATTTTGTTCAGCCAGCCCTCTGCTTAACAATGTGACTCGGTTTTTCGAGGCAAACAACTCGCCTGAGACTTTCCTGTCTAATTGGATGCGGCTGTCCCGTGGAGTCGTGCCAACGCCTGAGATAATTGCGGGCGTCGTCGACACGTCGGGTCCTGCTCCAGTCCGGTTTTGTGTGCCGCCTCCAATTGTGACAATCGTCGTTTCAATTTTTCCGTCATGTGTTTGGTCGAGCGCTTGGCTATAAATTAAATTAATATCTTTGACAAGGCGCTGGTCCCAACAGCCTGTTAACAGCAAAAGTATAAGGATTGCTCGGATCGCTTTCACACTTTCGACCTCCTTTTAAAAACGACAGCAATTAGAAGCATAAGCAAAGGGATGACAAAGTTCATTGTTGTACCAAATTCGTCTGTTCTCGTTATCATTTTTCTTACTTGGAAAATGCTGTCAGGCATGAGGTTCACTAGAAAGGTGCTGAGCAAAGCTAGGATGACAAACAAATGGTAACGCTGTGAGCGGAAGAGTGTCATCGTACCGATCACACCACAATAAATGTAAATCGCATAAGTCGTAATAACAATAACCGACCAAAGGCATAGAAAAATTAAATCGATCCGCTCCACAATCGGGAAAGAAAACGACTTGATCAAATAGAGAAATGGTTCCGGCAATAGCTTCATTTCCCCAGCGCTAAATGTCATGTAACAGGCAAGGACAACAACTAGATAAATAAATGTGACTACCCAATGTGCCAGTGAAACAACTTTTATTTTTTCGGCGGCAGTCGCTTTTACGTATGGAAAAATCAAGCTCATGACAATATAGCCATTAATGGCAAAAGAAGCAGCCAACGTCCCTTTCATAAGCCCGCTCGGTTTAGCTACACCGATCGGCAGTAAATTTAAAAAATCGGCATTATGAAAAAAACCACCAATCATGACGATTGGAATGAGAAGAATGAGCGGAGCAGCCAAGACAAACATCCGCGCCTTTTGATCGAGTGTGCTTAATAAAAGGGGCAAACATGTAGCGATGATAAGCCCCATAAAAACAGGCTCAGGCGTTTTTATTAAAATCCAAATAACAATGAGTTGAGTGAAGTTTTTCAACACAAGCGCTGCAGTGTAAACAAAATAAACAATGTATATAAGGGTTAGGACTTTTCCGGCAAAAACGCCCAATGTTTTTTCACAAATTGAAAATAAATGGTCATTGGGGAAGCGTTTATGCAGGAACCATAAGCCCAAAAGTGCGATTTGCACTAAAACAGCCGACATAAGCAAAGAAATCCAACCGTCTGTTTGCGCTTCCTTGTAAAGAGAGTATGGCAATGAGAGAATGCCGATTCCAATTTGTGATTGCACATAAAACCAAAACAACTGTGTTTTCCCTAAACGCTTATTTGTTTCCATTGCCTCATCCCCCCTTTCGCGACGTCCGTTTCGAATAGGGAGATGCATAACGGGTATGCCGTTGGATTAACCAATGGGGGAATCGCAGCAAACCATCTTTGACGCCTTTGAGACTAAAAGGGGCAAGCGGCAAAAGGTAAGGTGTCCCGAATGAATCAAGCTTGACAAGATGCATGAGAATGGCGAAGAAAGACAATATGACGCCAATCAAACCAAATGCGGCACTAGCGAGCATGAGCGGGAAGCGAATGAGGCGAACGACTGAACTCATCTCCGTGTTCGGAATGACATAGGAAGCGATCGCGGTAATAGCGACAACAATAATCATCATATTGGACACAAGTCCGGCATTGACAACGGCTTCGCCTATGACAAGTCCACCGACAATGCCGATCGTTTGACCAATCGGCGCTGGCAGCCTCACACCTGCTTCACGAATTAGCTCGATCGTGACTTCCATAATTAGCGCTTCAACGAGCGGCGGATATGGAATGTTTTGCAATGAGCTTTTGACGGAAATGATCAGCGGTTGAGGAATGATTTCAAAATGAAACGCAACTAAAGAAATATACAAGGATGGCACAAAAATGGCAATGAAAAGCGCCAGCAAGCGAACGGAGCGCAAAAAGCTACCCAAAAAAAAATGGAAATTGTAGTCATCGACTGCCTGCAAAAAACTAAAAAAGGAAACAGGCAGAATCATAGCAGTTGGATTGCCTTCTATTAAAACCGCAATTCGTCCTTCGGCGATATTTCCAACGACAACATCTGGTCGTTCAGAATAAAGATTTTGTGGAAAAATTGACCGTTTTGAGTTTTGAAGCAGTTCGTTTATAACGCCAGGAGAAATCGTTAAGTCCTGGTCGATCGCTTCTAGTTTTTTCATAACTTCTGCTAATACAGTAGCAGAAGCTCTGTCGTGCATATAGACAATGGCGACGTCCTTTTTTATCGTTTTTCCTACCTTTTTTTTACGGACAATCAGTGCTTCCGTAGGTGCTTGCCTGCGGACAAGATGAAGGTTGACTAGAAGGCTTTCGACAAAGCCCTCATGTGTTCCCTGGAGGGCGCGCTCATTTGTCGGTTCCTCTATGCCACGATTTATCGATAGGGCTGCATCTACCATAAAAAAAGACGGGCCCCGTTCATAGAAAACGATTGCAGCTTGCCCTTTATAAAGAAGAGGCACGCATTCGGCAATGGTCGCTTTTTTTTCATAGGAAGCAGAAGCGAGTGCTTCTTGGAGAGACCGCTTTGAGGCAGGAGCCTGATTCAGTTGCTTGAAAAGTATGTCCTCGAGCCATTTTTCATCAACTAATGAATTTAAAAACAAGACAAACCCATGCAAGCCTTGGTAGGTGAACTCGCGAAAAACAAGATCATCTGTACCATGCATAGCCGCTGTAAATTTGTTTTTAATCTGTTTTAGTTCGCTCATCTAAACCACCCTCTACTTGCTAATAGGCTTACTATTTCCTAAGAGTGGTTCTTTATACGGCAGTCAGCTTGAGTGGAGACCTGAACGTTGCCACCGTTTGGGCAGCTATGCGTTGAGAAACGAGGAATTGCCTGCTCGCTTTGAGGTTCGTGTGGTGCTAGTTTTTTTAAATGAAAATAAAAGGATAAATGATGCGAATGTATGCAAATAACTGGGTTTCCTCCCCTCCTTTTTACTAGATATGTACGCGTGAAGGAGAAAAATGTATTTTTACCAGTTCTTTAATCACGAGTCTTTCCTCTGCGTTTACAGTTTATGCCCACTTTCGTTGCTTATTTTAACAAAGCGAAAGAAAGGCGAATTTGAAAAAAGGGTTGATTGGGGACGCTTTGTTGGCTTATAGTGGTTACTGGATTGATTGGCCTCATTTACAATCGGGAAATGTGGGCGCTTTTTTAGTGTCTGGCAATACAAAGCCTTGTATGGATGGGCCAAATGATGGAGGAGGAGTATTTGTGAATAAAATGAAATGGTTTTTGCTTGTGCCTTTCAGCACGCTTGCGTTAGCGGCTTGTGGAAGCGACAATACAAGCGGTGACGGTGGGCAAGAGGCAGAGGCGGAAACCGAACCTGCGGCGGAAACGGAAGAGCTAACAGCTGAAGACGTATTAGTAAAAACAAGTGAAGCGATGGAAGCTCTCGATAGTTTTCGCATGGAAATGTCAATGGATTATGGGATGGAGTACGACGGCCAGCCGATGGAAATGTCAATTGGCATGACTGCTGATATGATTCAAGAGCCCCTATCGGCTTACTTGAGCACGACTATGTCCGATTCAGAAACGGGTATGGATTTTACAACAGACCAATACATGGTTGACGATGTTTTTTACATGCAAAATCCACTTGGACCAGAGTGGATGAAGTATGATATGAGCGAAGATCCAGCATTTGCAGCAGAAATGGAAATCGATACGCAAGAACAGCTTGACGTATTGAAAAGCGTCGCAGAACATATTGCCCTTGAGGAAGAGGAAGGGGCTTATGTCTTAAAAGTAGACGGATCAGATAAAGAAATGAACTCATTGGTTGAATCTTTTATGGAAATGGGCCAAGAAGACGCGCTTCCAACTGAAGAAGACATGGCAGCAATGGAAGGCTTTGAATTAAAAAACGTTACATACACCATTTATGTCAATAAAGAGACATACCTTCAAGAAAAAATGGTAATGGATTTTGAGATGGCTTTTGACGATGAAAGCGGAAGCTTTAGTATGTCTGGCACGGCCGAGGCAACTTACTCGAAATTCAATGAGTTTGACGAGATTGATATACCACAAGAAGTGTTAGATAATGCTGTTGATGGTGCAGAAATTGAAGCAGAATGGGAAGCTGAGCTCGAAGCCCTTGAAGACATTGAAGACATTGAAGGCCTCGAGGATATTGAAGGCTTCGAAGATATTCTTGAAGATATTGAAGACGAGAATGGCGAATAATAATTTGCAACAACACGCGTCCTTTTGATCAAGGGCGCGTGTTTTTTATGCACACTTTTTCAAAAAAAGCACACTCATTAGGCGCTATGTTTAATAATTGCCCTATTAGGGTTAAGAAATAGCAAGCAACGGATAAAGCAAGCGTTGCTCAGAAACCACACTATTTAGGAGGTTTTCATTATGCAAGAAAAGGTAGATCTCTATCCTTCACGCGTTAAGGAGACCGCAACCATTATGGAAAGAAAAGATCCAATCGTTTATTCAAGGGAAAAAGGACCGCTCGATCGTGAGGAAGTGGCTTTTTATGAGGCAAATGGGTATGTAATGTTGGAACGGCTTTTTCAAGAAGACGAAGTGCAAATCATGGCTAATCAATTGGAAGAAGTGATGAAACAGAACCAAGAGCGGGACAGTGATGAAGTCATCAAAGAGCCTGATAGCAATGAAATTCGCTCCGTTTTTGAAGTCCACAAAGACAACGGCTTTTTTGAAATGTTATCTAAACATGAGCGCATTGTGGCAATTGCAGAACAACTCTTAGGCAGCCAAGTGTACATCAACCAATCGCGCATTAATTTTAAACCTGGCTTTAAGGGCAAAGAGTTTTTCTGGCATTCTGATTTTGAAACGTGGCATGTGGAAGATGGGATGCCAAATATGCGGGCTGTCAGCTGCTCGATTATACTTACGGATAACTATGAATTTAACGGGCCTTTAATGCTTATCCCAGGCTCACATAAATGGTATGTTTCTTGTGCGGGCACAACGCCAGACAACCATTACAAATCATCGTTAAAGCAACAAGTTGCAGGAACGCCTGACCATACAAGTTTGCAATGGCTGACTGAACAAGCGGGCGGTCGGATTGACCGTGCTACTGGCCCAGCCGGATCGGTGCTGTTTTTTGAGTGCAATACGATGCATGGCTCCAATGCCAACCTTTCTCCTTACCCACGAAGCAACGTCTTTTTCGTATTTAACTCAATTGAAAACCAGTTGCAGGCACCTTACTCAGGAAAACAACCAAGGCCTGAATTTTTAGCCAACCGCGACAGCATTGCCCCAATCCAACCTGTAAAAGAAAGCATTGCCCAACATGTCCACGCAACGAAATAAAGGATTGACCAAGCTCCTATTGGGGCTTGGTCCGTCTGCTGTAAATGTTTCATATGAGAGCCCCGGTCTATTCAGATCTTCACCACGATTTCATGCATGGTCCAACAACTGTTTTAACATATTTCCGAAAGAAGTCTCCCTCTTCAAGCGACCTGCAAGGGATAAGTGGTGGGTAAGTTCACTCAAATAAACCAAGGAGTTCTGGGACAAGGAGCGACAATTCTGGAATGAAAGTAACCAATAACAATACGAAAGTGGTGGCAATGAAAAACGGGACGAGCGGCTTGATGACGTTTTCCAATTGCAAACCAGCTACTTTTGTGCCTACAAACAGTACAGGCCCCATTGGCGGGGTAATCGTGCCAATGCTTAAGTTGAACACAATCATAATACCAAAATGGATGGGATCGACGCCGTAGCTTTGCGCAATTGGCCAGAAAATCGGCGTAAAAATGAGAATGGCCGGTGTAGGGTCCAAAATCGTGCCAATTATGAGCAAAACGATATTCATAATCAATAAGATCACAATCATATTGTCAGTGAAGCCAAAGAGCGAATCGGCGAGTAGAGCTGGAATGTTTGTATAGGCCATCACCCACGACATCATCATCGACACACCGATAAGAAAAATGACAATCACAGTCGTTCGCGTAGCTGTAAGCAATATGTCGGGCAAATCCGATAATCGGATCGAACGGTAAATAAACGACAACGCCAGCGCATACAAAACAGCAATAGCCGAAGCCTCAGTGGCTGTGAAAATACCGCCAACAATGCCACCAATGACGACGACGATTAAAAGAAGGCTAGGAATCGCTTGCCAGAGCACACGAATGGCTTCTCTCAGCGGCACGCGTTCAGATCGGGGCAACTTCTGTCTTCTCGCCATGAAGGCGATGACCGCCATGCAGGCAAGCCCCCAAAGAATGCCAGGCAAATAGCCGGCGATAAATAAAGCGGCAATCGATGTGCCGCCGCTGGCCAATGAGTAGACGATCAACGTATTGCTTGGTGGAATAATCATGCCTGATGGCGCTGATCCGATATTGGCTGCTGCGCTAAATTCCCGTTTATAGCCTTCCTTTGCTTGTAAAGGCGACATGGTCTGTCCAACTGCGGCGGCAGAAGCAACGGCCGACCCACTAATGGAGCCAAACAGCATATTGGCAACAACATTTGTATGGGCCAGTGATCCAGGCAAGCGACCGCTGATGACTTTGGCGCAGTTAATTAACCTGAGCGCTATACCACCATTATTCATAATCACCCCTGCGAGTACAAAGAAAGGAATTGCCAGCAGTGTAAATGAGTTCATACCTGTAAAAAGGCGTTGTGCCGAGGCGACTAAGCCATTGTGAAAACCGACGATACTGATCATAGCGCATAAAGAGCCTAATCCAACACTAATGCTAATGGGAACGCCTATGATGAGTAGTGCGCCAATGACGAGTAGCAATATAAGTGCAGCTTGAATGGCCATTTCCATCCTTTTTTGCCTCCTATTTTTGTTTTGGTGCTGTTTTTGTCAGTGCATGCATGTGAAAGGCACAGTAAATGACAATAAAAATGCCGCTAATAGGAATAGCGCTGTAAAGGAGCCCTACAGGAACGCCGAGCGAGGCTGACGTTTGCGACCAAGTAAGCAACATTAGCTGTGTGCCGCCGATAATCATTACAAGGACAGCAAAAGCGCTCGTTATCAGTTCAATAAGCCAATGAATGACGTGACGAAACGGAGCAGAGAAGCGCTCTTTTACGAATGAAACAGCAATATGGCCTTTTTCACCAAAAACTAATGCTGCGCCAAAGAGAGCGAGCCAAACAAAACAATATTTCGCGAATTCTTCTGAAAACGAACTTGGGGCATTAAAGACAAAACGGGTGACTACTTGCCAAGAAACCAACAACACCAAAAAAGAAAACAAGACAATGCAAAAAAAGCGCAATCCTAAATCCAATCGTTGTTTTGCTTTCTCCATTTAAAAGCTCCCCTCCTCGTTTGCCGCCTTTTGAACAGTTTCATACAATGCTTTCGCTTCTGGGGACTCAAGGTGGTGATCGATGACAGGTTGGACCGCTTCTTGGAAAGCAGCGACATCGACATCATTAAAAATGGCACCAGCCTCCTTGGCTGTGGAAATGGCTTGTTCGAGTTCTTTATCAAATAAAGCAACCTGCGTGTCAATCGCATGTTTCATTTCCTCGAGAAAAATCTCCCTATGTTCACTGGTCATGTTTTCGAGTAGACCGGCATGCGCGACAATGTAATCAGGCACCATTAAATGCTGTGTATACGAGTAATAAGGCGCGATTTCAACATGGCTTAAATTCGCATAAATCAATTCATTGTTTTCTGCACCATCAAGCACGCCTGATTGTATAGCGGTATACACTTCGCCTTGGCCCATAGGTGTGCCAGTACCGCCCATATGGCTCAACATTTGAATGTTGGTATCGCTTTCAATGATGCGGATTTTTAACCCTGTTAAATCAGATGGTTCTTCAACTGGCCGATGTTTGTTATAAACGTTACGCACGCCCCCGTGGAAAGCGCCTAAAACAGATAGTCCGTCCTCTTCTAATGAAGTATATAAATCGCCAACTATTGTCTTATCGTTGATGACGTCCATTTGGTGTTCTTTTGATTGAAACACATAGGGCAAGTTAAACACGGCAAAGTCGTCGTTGAAATTCTCCATTAAACTGCCGACGACTACGGCCATATCAATGGCACCGATTTGTACCATTTCTAACGATTCACGTTGTGCTCCAAGGAGCTCATTGGGATAGATTGATAATTCATAAGCGCCGTTTGTTCGCTCTTGTAGCCGTTTCCCCATTTGTTCTAGTGCAATATATTGTGGGTTGCTTTTCGGTTGGTTGAACGATACACGGATAATGTGGGCTTCGTTGCTTGGCATCTCGATTGCGCCAACAGGCTCTGCCGTTTTGTTACAGCCGCTTAGCACAAATAGGGGGACTACAACGATACCCAGTATGGTCGCTTTTTTCATTTTGGCCTTTGCTCCTTTCGCCTCCTAAAACATCGACTTGCAGCCTAGTAGCTGTCTTTAACAGTATCAGGTTAAAGAAATATATTCCGCATTGCGGAACATGGTTTTATTATTATAATCGTATTAAATTCTACGTTCTTATATTCTATAAATACGAACTTTTATTAAAAGTTTATCAGTCGATTTGCAAACTGCGCATTTGTCCACTATGATAGAATCACAGCGAAAAACCGATAAAGGTGGAAACGACGAATGTCTAATGTGCAATCCGTTGAACGGGCTTTGTCGATCTTAAATTTGCTTTCCAAATATCCGAAAGGGATCAAGCTAACCGATTTAGCCAATCGTTTAAAGCTATCAAAAGCAACTGCCCACCGTTTGCTTGCTACACTCATTGATTTGAATTATGTCCGTCAGGATAGAGAAACAGAAAAATATAAATTGGGGTACCAGATCGTCTCCATGGCCACGTATTTTCTTGAGGGCCATGATCTAATTTCGACTGCCAGGCCTCATTTAACGGAACTTTCCGAACAAGCAAATGAAACCGTTCACCTATGCATAGAAGACAACGGAATGGTATTGTACATTGACAAAATAGAGAGTACGCAACCGATTGCCATGTATTCCCGAATTGGCAGTAAAGCGCCAATGTATTGTACGGCAGTTGGAAAAGTGATGTTAGCAGGAATGGAACAACAAAAATGCGAGGAACTTGCGGCCTCGTTTGACTATCAGAAAATGACGCCCTATACGATCGATAACCCTAACAAGCTATTACAAGAAATCGCAAAAGTTAAACGCCAAGGTTATGCGATTGATAACCAAGAAATTACAGAGGGGATCCGTTGCATTGCTTGCCCAATAATAGACTATACCGATAAAACAATAGCGAGCTTTAGCATGTCAGGACCGATGAACCGCCTAACGAACAGTGATTTTGAACATACGTTGATTGCAAAAATGCTTGAGACAAGTGAAGCGATCTCAAGAGAATGCGGATGGCCAGGGGAAAAAACAGAGTCAAAAACCCATAGTAGAGTCAAAACACGGACAGTGGATGATACTGTTCGTGTTTTATTGTGATTAGAACGAGAAGGGTGACTCACTTTTGTCAGGAAGTATGCTATATTTATTGATAATGATTATCAATTAACTGAGGTGTGTTCGAGTGAGAGATTGGAAAGAAGCGATGATCCGTTTGGAAAAAGCGACAACAAGCAGTGCCTCTCCGGTTCATAGCATGGCGTACGCGGACACGTATATGCTCTGCTTTGTCCAGTCCGGTTCTTTGGCGGTCCAGGTAAATGATACAAAGGCATCGCTGTCCCCCTATCATTTTTATCTTTTAAAACCTGGGGATGCCTACCACTTTCCAGGCGAAGGCGCGGAAATCGCCCTATTTTATTTCCGTATGTATGGCTCAGGAGAGAACGGTGAGTTGCTACAAGCGACGAATTGGCATTTTCCAAGACGAAAAGGATGTACGAATGAAAAAACGGCAGATCTTGCAGCTGCTCTTTTGAGAAAAAACAAATATGCGTTTTTCTGGAACCAAGTCCAGTTTCCAGACTTGTTATTCCGCTGTTTGGAAGAAGGCAGCAATATCTCGATGAGCGGAATTGAATTGGCAAAGCAATATATTGAAGAAAATCCCCATGCCCGCATTAGCTTAAAAACGTTAGCGGGATTATCAGGCCTCCATCCGTCGTATTTAAGTGAAAAGTTTGCGCAACAAACGGGCAAAAGTGTGTCACAATATGCAGCGGAAGTCAAATTAACGGAAGCAAAACGGCTTATTCAAACAACGACGTTGCCCCTTAAAGACATTGCACATCGAATCGGCTATGACGATGAATTTTATTTTAGCAGGAAGTTTAAAAAGGAGGTTGGTCTCTCGCCTAGCCAGTATAGAGAGAAGAAAATGCTGAAACTGGCCGCCTACGATCTTGATTCGCTAGGTGAATTGCTTGCTTTGCGGCAAATACCATTTGCTGCCCCGATGCATCCAAAATGGACAAAGCACTATTATGAGCTGTACCAGCACGAGGTTCCTGTCCATTTGAGCGCTTACCGGGCGAATCATGATTGGCAAGCAAATATGGAAAGGATGATCGACTGGAAACCGGACGTTTTAATTGCGAAAAGGAAACTCCATGAAGAAGAACGAGATGCCTTTACTGTCTCCATTCCTACTTTTATAGACCTTAGCAACGCTGGAAGTTGGAAAGACCAGTTTATCGTCGTCGCCGAAGCCTTACATGAACAGAATGAAGCACAGCGGTTTCTTAGCCACTATGAAGAGACAGCTGTCGTTTGCAAACGATGGATTGAGAAAGAAAACACGGCCAGTCCAGTCATTTTGCGGATTGCAGGCGAGGCGATTTATTTGTATACAAACCCAGGCATTTCAAGTTTGTTTCATGACGTTGGTTTTGAAGGCTGGCAGCAATCGGTAGCACGCTTGTCTTTGCTTGAGCTTAAAGAATTATCGCCGAGATGGTTGTGGGTGCTTTGCCTCCATGACAGCCAAACAAAGGCGTTCTATGAACATGTCCGGCAAAGTGAAGAATGGAACGGGCTGCCTGCTGTAAGAACCGGCCAAGTCAAACATTTGCCGTCTGATTTGTGGTTCGAATACTCTGCCTTTGCCCAGTGGCGCAAGCTTCTTTTTCTACACTCCCAACTTCAGTCCATGTAATTGCTGAAAAAATTCCATGTGCATAAACAAGTTGTCCCCCTATACTAACCAATAGTGATAATCGTTCTCATTTAATTGGCGATAAAGAAAGGGGCTATAAACAATGGAAAAAGGGTGGTTCGGGGCACTTGCCTTGGCGAGTATAGCTGTATTAACAGCATGTGGTTCTGGAGCAGAGGGCAGTGGTCCAGCTAATGAAGGAACGAGAGAGAACAGTGGGGAACAACAGGGCAATGGTGAGCAGACGCTCTCGTACCTTGGCCAAGACTATGTACTGCCGGAAAACGTCGAGCGCATTGTTGTAACGGGAGCGATGGAAGCAATGGAAGATGCTCTTGTTCTCGATGTAGAGCCAATTGGCGCTATGACCATTGGCGGTGCGTTTCCTGATATGTTTGCGCCGATTACTGGGCAAACAGAACCAATAGGCGAAAAGACGGAGCCAGATGTAGAAAAAATTTTGGCACTCGACCCAGATGTCATCTTAGCTTCAACAAAATTCCCTCCTGAAGTCATTGAAGAGCTTGAAAAAATAGCGCCAACTGTGCAAATTTCACACATTGCAACAGACTGGGAAGACAACCTTCGCTTTTTAGCGGAGCTAACAGGCAAACAAGAGGTGGCAGAGGAATCGATTGCCGCTTACTACGAGGAATTGGAAGAGGCGAAGGCAGTAATTGGCGATTCGTTAAAGGATCAAACGGTTTTAGCGGTCCGTGTGCGAAATAACGATCTCTATATTTATCCGGAAACCGTATTTGTCAATCCAATTCTTTATGAAGATTTAGGCATTGAGGCGCCGGAAGTCACACAAGCTGCCGAAGCACAACAATTGATTTCGACAGAACAACTTGCAGAAATCAATCCTGATTATTTGTTTATTCAAGATGCAGCACAAGAGAACTCAGAAAATGAAGGGGAGTTGCTTGAACAACTGCAGGATGACCCAATTTTGCAAAATGTCCCTGCCCTTGCTGAAGGACGGACATTTGTTAATGTTGTTGACCCATTGTCTGAAGGAGGTCCGTCTTGGAGCAGGATCGAGTTTTTAAACGAGGCTGTTGATCTCCTTGTGGATTAACGTCGGCGCCTTCCGACCAGCAAGGCGAAACGCAATATTTCTCGCCATTGGGTTTGTCGGTCTCATAGCAGCGATCGGATGGTGTTCACTTGCTATTGGCGCAAAGTCAATGGAGTGGAGCACGGTCATACAAGCGCTGTTTCAGTTTGATCCTGGCAATACGGACCATCAAGTAGTATGGCGTACGCGCTTGCCACGCTTTGCCGGGGCAGCACTCATTGGCGCAAGCCTCGCGGTCTCAGGGGCGTTGATGCAAGGCATTACGCGGAACTATTTAGCTTCCCCATCCATTATGGGGGTAACTGATGGTTCGCTGTTTATGATTACGGTCTTAATGGTATGGCTTCCAAGGGCGTCGGGGCTCGAAATGATCTTATTTTCCCTAGTTGGCTCTGCTGTAGGAGCAGGTGCAGTTTTTGGGGTTGCCTCGCTCTTGCCACATGGTTTTTCCCCTGTCCGGCTTGCGATTTTAGGAACGATTATGGGGACGTTTTTAGGAGGAGTCGCCCAAGCGATTGCTGTCTATTTCCAAGTCTCTCAAAACGTCAGCTTTTGGTATAGCGCCAGGCTTCACCAAATGGAACCATCCTTACTGGCGTTGGCGCTCCCATTCTGTGTCGCAGGCACCCTATTAGCGCTGTCTTTGTCACGGCAAATTACAGCGCTTGCTTTAGGCGATGAAGTATCGGCGGGTATCGGGCAGCGCACTCGCTTGATTAAACGTTTAGCGTTTTTGGCCGTTGTCATTTTAACGGGTATATCGGTTGCCTTGGCAGGAAAAATCGCTTTTGTAGGCCTAGCCATACCCCATATTGCCCGGTTTCTATTTGGGTATGATTACCGAAAAATTATTCCTGCATCTGCCGTATTAGGAGCGATGTTTTTGCCTCTTTGTGATGTAGCGAGCCGCCTCGTCAATTTTCCGTTTGAAACGCCTGTTGGCATAATGACATCTTTCGTTGGCGTGCCTTTTCTCTTGTACTTAATTAAAACCAAAGGAGGGAAAAGGCATGCCCTCTGATCGAAAGCGCTATGGATTGTTTCTAGTTGGGGCAGCTACACTGCTCATCGTCGCAGTTTATCTTCATTTAACGAGTGGGTCATATGAATTAACGCTTACGGAAACGTTCAAGACGTTATTTCGGCTCGAAGAAAACACGCGCTTCGACCTTGTTGTCTTTGAATTCCGCTTGCCTCGCATTGTGATTGGGGCGACCGTCGGATTTGGGCTTGGCCTTGCAGGGGCGATTTTACAAGGCATAACGCGAAATCCGCTGGCTGACCCAGGCATCATAGGCATTAATGCCGGGGCAGGGGCGGCTGTTGTTTGTTTTATGTTCTTCTTTCAAGGGCAGCTGTCTACTGTCAATTGGCTTAGCATACTGGCAATGCCACTCTTTGCCTGGTGCGGCGGTTTGCTTGCCATCGCATTTATTCTCGCATTTGCAATGGAAAAGGGCCGGCTCGATCCGCAAACATTTATATTGACCGGCATCGCCGTTTCGGCTGGGTTTGGAGCGCTCACGCTGTTTTTCTCACTAAAAATGAATCCTAGAGATTACGAAATGGCTGCTGTTTGGTTAGCAGGCAGCGTTTATAGCGCCAATTGGAAACATGTCATCACAGTGCTGCCGTGGATTTTTTTATTGACGCCTGCTGCCTTTTATAAGGCTAGAGTTCTCGACGTGCTTGGCTTAGCTGATACAAGTATAAAAGGGCTTGGCGTTGACTTGGCAAAAGAGCGCCGCCTCCTGATTTTGCTTAGTGTTGGCCTTGTGAGCGCATGTGTATCTGTGTCTGGGAGCATGACATTTGTTGGTTTGCTTGCCCCTCACATAGCAAGGAGGCTTGTAGGGATCCACCATCGTTTTCTTTTGCCGTCTAGTGGACTTACAGGAATGGGGATCGTCGTCGCTGCTGATTGGCTAGCAAAAACGATGTTTGCCCCTGCACAGCTCCCGGTCGGCATTGTCATTTCGATAATCGGCGTCCCTTATTTTGTCTTTCTGTTATTCCAAACACAAAAAGCTAGGTAAATCGATGCACGGAAAAGGAGGTTGGTGACATGCTAAGCAATGCTGGGGCATACGTATTGCCTCATAGCGATAAGTGGGTTTTAAAAGCAAATGGCAGCGAACACGTCATATTTGTATCGGTGCCATCAGAACAGGCACCTGAAAGTGGATTTCCTGTGTTGTATTTGCTCGATGGCAATGCAGTATTTGCCTCGATGACAGAGGCGCTTCGCCTCATGACACGGCCGCCACATGGTTTTTCTCCCGCGGCTGTTGTCGCCATTGGTTATGACACCGATGGACCGTTTTGTAGGGAAAGGCGCTTTTTTGATTATACCGTTTCTGCTACACAAGAGGAGGTTGGCACAGGCAAACATGGCGAACCTTGGCCACCATCAGGCGGGGTAGACGTTTTCCTTTCTATGTTAGAAGAACAGCTAATGCCTGAGCTAGAGCAAAAATACCCCCTTGATCCAACAAAACGAGCATTTTTCGGGCATTCACTCGGCGGTCTTTGCGTTCTTCATACATTATTTACGAGAAACCACTTGTTTGACACGTATATAGCAGGAAGTCCGTCGGTTTGGTGGAAAAACCGCTATATTCAAGACATGGCAGCCGCGTATTTAGCGGAAGCGGGAACACGCGATGCTGCAGCGCCCGTAAAAAAGCTACTGCTTAGTGTAGGAGAAAAAGAAAAATCCCATATGGTCGAAGATGCGATCGCCCTCCATGCTCGTTTAACAAGGAATGCATCCAACATTCAATCCACTTTTTTCTCTGTGCCAGAAGCTGGACATATGAGTGTATTGCCTACACTGATCGGAGAAGCGATTCGGTTCTTTTTGGCTAATGGAACAGAGTCTGAACATTTATAAGGCAACCGCCAGTAAGCTCATCAAACTTACTGGCGATTGAAGGTGTAGCCAACGCTACGTTGCTTGGCTCTCAATTTATCACATATACGTTTCTCAGTCGTTTGTACAGCTTTAGTTGGTAGAGGTCAACAATTGGGCAAGTACGTCCTTTAATACGGCCGTGCCTTTTACACAGTCATCAAGTGAGGTAAACTCCTCTGGGCAATGGCTTCTGCCGTCAACGCTCGGTACAAAAATCATGCCTGTATGGGGGACATGGCGGCCGATAATCATCGCATCATGCCCAGCACCGCTAGGGAGAGTCATCGTAGGCAAGCCTAGTTTTTCCCCACTTGCTTTAATCGTCTCTTGAATAAAAGCAGAAGTGGGGACAGGGGCAATATCGGTTAATACTTGATAGGAAAAGTCCAATCCACGTTTGGCGGCAATCTCCAACCCGGCCGCTTGAATGGCTTCTACTAAGCGGTTGCGTTGTGCGAGCTCAATGTCGCGAATGTCAACGGTAAGTGTCGCTTCGCCGCTAATAACATTCGGCGTATTCGGATATACCGTCTGTTGGCCAACGGTAGCGACAGCAGTTTGGCTAAACTGGGCAGGGAGGCTTTCAATCGCGACCAGCCATTCCGCTCCAGCGACAGCTGCGTCCTTGCGCATGCCCATCGGCGTATTTCCGGCATGGTCGCTTTCACCTTTAAATGTGCCCTGAAGCCATAGCGGGCCAGCAATCCCGCTAACGACACCAATTGGAATATTTGCTTTTTCTAACTGTTTGCCTTGCTCGATATGCAATTCGATGAAGGCATAAAAATCTTCGTGCTGACGATGGGCTTTTGCTAGTTTGTGTGGGTCAAACCCTTGATTTTTTAAGGCATCCACTAACGTCACGCCATCTTTATCAGAGTAGCGCTCAAGGTCAGCCTCAGTAAATTCGCCCATCATCACTTGTGAGCCATAAATGCCAGTTGGAAATCGAGATCCTTCCTCGTTCACAAAAATAATCCATTCCAATGGGCGGGGAAATGACTTGCCGTCTTCGAGAAGCGATTCGATTGCACATAGGGAAGCAACCGTGCCGAGAGCGCCATCGAACGCTCCACCATTGACAACGGTATCAATATGAGAACCTGTCGCTACGGCTCCTAGATCAGGCTGTGTTCCTTCGAGCCGGCCAATAAGGTTCCCAACCTCGTCCTCTCGCATTGTCAGCCCGATGCGTGTCCCCCATTGCTTGAGCAGTCGTTTTGCGTGTGCTTCCTCGTTGGTATAAGCAAGCCTCGTCACCCCTCCTGTTTTCGTACGGCCAATTTGCGATAGGGCGGTGAGGCGGGCTGCGAGTTTGTTCGGCTGGATGCCGTTGAGCGCCTTTGTTTGTGTGGCATCATCGTTGAATTGTTGGCGAATAAAACTCATATTATGCTCCTTTTTGATATAAATGGTTGTCTCCCCTTATTATACACAGCCAAAGCTAGTTGTCTTTCTAAATAAGTGGAAGTCGATTATGATAAGGAAAGAGTGATCGTAAAAAGGAGGAAAAGGGATGCAGAAAACCGCCATCCAAATCAGTAAAGGGCAAGGTTTTCCAAGCGGCGAGCAGGTTTTTGTTCGCGGAGGTCGCATGCTCATTGGCCGGGCAGGCCCTTCTGTCGATATTGGTTTTACCGATCCTTATATTTCACGAAAGCATGCTTTAATAGAAGAGAAAGACGGCGATTACACAATAACAGATTTGAATAGCAAGCATGGCGTCGAAGTGAATCGGTTGCCAATACCAGCAGGGAAGCCTTTTCCCCTATACCATAGTGATTCGATCACATTGGCAAAAGGGGCAGCGGAGCTGACATTTTTGCATGGAGGCGAACAACGCCAAGAACAAACACGAGAATTAGATGCCGTCATCGACCATCGTTTAATTGTGCAAAAGACGAAACGGCAAGTCATTGTCGGTGGCCAGCGCTTAGCATTGAGCGGCAAACATATTGAGTTGCTGTTTTGCCTATATGATCATCGCAATCGCGCCGTCAGTTATGAAGAATTGAAAGCCAATGTTTGGCCTGAGCGTTTGGCCGTACAAGGGGGAACGGTGCCTGATGTCGAAAAGGAAGAAGTGAATGCGCTCGTGTATCGGCTTAGGAAAAAGCTAGGCGCGTACAGCAGCATGATTGTGACAGTGCCAAGGTACGGCTATATGCTGGATTTAGGGGAAGGACGCGCAAAGAAAGTTTGAATCGGACATCGCAAGATTCTGAACATTATTAGGGAAACGTCAGGAAAGCATCATCTTCATGCCATGTTAAAAGAGGTGGCGTCTTGCTATGCTCGAGGGAGAAGATGAGGTGAAAGCAATGAAGAAGGCAATAATGGCAGCGAGTGTTTTAGGTTTAGCTGGTGTAGTAGCGTTTATAGGCGAAGGCGTTCCAGCAGATGAACCAACATTTGCAAAAGAGATTCCGAAACTAGAGGAAATTGAAGCGGAGGAATATTTTTCTGGCCATGATGGCACTTTTGTTCTTCACAATTTACAGCAGGACCGTACATTTGTGTACAACCACGAGCGTGCAGAAAAAGCATTTCCGCCACAGTCGACTTTTACAGTCGCAAATGCCCTAATTGGCTTGGAAACGGGGGCCGTGGAAGATGAATACGATATAAAGTACTGGGACGGCATTGAAAGAGAACTCGACGTTTGGAATAAGGACCACACACTTGGATCAGGGCTGAGGCATTCTGTCGTTTGGTATTACCAAGCGCTTGCCAGTGATATTGGCGAAGAACAAATGCAAAAATGGCTTGATGCCATTTCATACGGCAATCGCGATATCACGGGCGGCATTGACCAATTTTGGCTAAGCAGTTCACTTGAGATTACCCCTCTTGAGCAAGCTGACTTTATCAGCGATTTATACTACGAAGTACATCCGTTTTCAAAAGACGCAATGAAAACGGTGAAACGTATGATGATCGAAGAGGAAGGCGACCAATTTACCCTTTATGGGAAAACGGGGCAAGGGCCAGACGTTGGCTGGTATGTCGGTTTTATTGAATCTGGCAATGGCACGTATGCGTTTGTGACAAACTTAGATGGCACAAGTGCGCACGCGAAAGAAATTACGTTAAGTTTGTTAGAAGAATTTCATTTAATGGATGGGCCATCATGAATCGAGCAGACAGGGTTCTTTCCGAGGTTGTCGACTATGTTGACAACCTCTTTATGCTTATCGCAGGAAATCGAGCATTGTCAGACACACACGATCCGCCTTTTATCCACGTCTTAAAGGCTTTTCACTTCTTCGAGCAGTGCCTTTAGTTGAGCAATGGCTTGCTGGCAGCAGGAAACATCACGAGAAAGAAGGGTGATTGCTTCATCAATCCGTTCTTTGTAGTGTTGCGGCTTACGTGGAAAGGATGAAATCATCATGACCGCTTTCTTCTCATTAATGCAAAATCGTTCATTTTTAGCAAAGAGGACTTGGTTTAAACAGGCTATCGCTCGGTAGCCGTGCCCCATCAAGTATGATAAATCGTTTTTATCAACATTGGCTTCCATAAACATGAGGGAAAATGAAGCTTCAAACGTGAAAAACTGGATAAGCGCCTGTTTCAGTTTTGTTGGATATGGGTCAGTCAACGCTTTTAATTGCGCGAGTTTTCCGAAAGGGTCGGTTTGTATACGAGAGATGGCTAGTTCACCCATATACATAGCGTTGACATAGCCGTGTGGATGTCCCGTTTGGTAATGCATGCTGACGGCTCCGTTACGGCAATCGGCAATAGCTTGTTCGACCCGTGTGATGTCACGTAATATCAGATCCACGTGATAGCCATTAATAACAAGCCAGGCACCAGCATTCACCCATTCTCCCCACTCCCCAATAGCGGTAACAACACGCTCCTCTTTGTTACAATCTTGTAAAACTCGGACAGACCGGTCAAGCTGTTCGGTCGTAAATCCTTGGCTGAGATCGTAATAGATGCCGATATCAATGTCAGAATCGGCGCTGTGGGTGCCTCGAGCGCGAGAACCACCAAGGACGGTGCCAACAATTCCTGGTACAGCTTTTAGTTGTTCACCTACTTTGGCAACGAGGTCGTTTGGATCCACGGCTTTTATGCTCCTTCCGCTAAAAGATTTTGCAAACAAAACAAGCATACATGATAAGCAATCATTGATCAAAGCTAAACGGAAGAAACTGGCTGCCGATAAAAAAGAGAAGTGTGCAAATAAGGAGGGGGTAGACCGTTGTTTTTAAGAAAAGCAAACAAACAGGAGAACGTCCAATTGGAAAGGGAGCCAGACCTTATCAAAATCGAACTGGAAGAAAGTGACTGCCAAAAACAAATTGGGTTTATTGGCTTAAATACAAGTGATCTCGAATATATCCATCTCTTGTATCCACTTGTTAACGAACATATTGCACCGATTACGGAAGCCTTTTACGAAAAATTGCTTGAACAGCCCCATTTACGGCAGTTAGTAACAACTCATAGCAGCATTGACGCGTTAAAACAAACATTAAAGCAGCATATTTTAGAAATGTTTGAAGGAAAGGTGGATGCCGCTTTTTTTGCTAAGCGTAAACGGATTGCGCAAACCCATGTTCGAATCGGTCTTAAAACCAAGTGGTACATTGGCGCTTTTCACAACTTGCAACTAGAACTACAGCGGATGATCGTCAAACACCTCAAACCTGGCAATGAACAATTTCTTGCTTTCTGCGCAGTTGGGAAGTTTATCAACTTTGAACAACAGCTTGTTTTAGAAGCGTATGAAGAGGAAGAAAGGCGGATTCGGTTAAAATTTGCGAAACATAAAGATACGTATATCGGGCAAGTCCGCGATACTCTCCAAAACATTGAACATTTAATCGGTAAAATGGAGCGATCTGTCCATAAAGCAGCCGTCCAATCCCAATCAATTGAAACATTAACGGACGAAGGCAAATTTCATTCCGCGCGCTCATTAGATGCTTCCAAAAATGGCCAGCTGCAAGTGGACAGGCAGAGCGGCCATATGGGCCATATCCAAGCTTGTATAAAACAAATTGAAGCTAGCATGAATGAATTGACGACGTTATCTGCCCAATTTGAGGAAGTCGTTGCGATTGTTAAGCAAATCGCAGACCAAACGACACTATTGTCTCTAAATGCGAGCATTGAGGCGGCACAAGCGGGAGACTACGGAAGAGGGTTTGCCGTGGTAGCCGACCAAGTCCGCAAATTAGCAATCAAAACGAAACACTCAAGTGGCCACGTAGCCAGTTTAGTTTCCGACGTCCATGCCCAAAGAAAGCTTGTTGAACATTCGATTTCGGAAGTTGTCCAAGCCGTTGAACAAGGAATCTCTAGTATGGAAACGATGGAGACATGCTTCGAACAAATTCTCCATTTTGGGCAAACCAATGAAGTCCACTTTGGCGAAATTCAGAGCAATGTTAGCCAATTGCATGTATCGATAGCTGAACAAATGAAAGCGGTTGTCTCATCAGCAGCTGCTGCAATCGAACAATTGGCAGGTCAGACTGCAAATTATGAGCAGTCGATCGAGAAAAAGACAGAAGACGAGAAAGCGACTTAATCAGGATGTCTGCTAATGTGTCTCACACGAGATCAACAAGGGAAATAGCGTCCTCGGCAAAATAAAAATGAGTAAAAATGGTGGGATGAATCGCTGCAACCTGCCTTTAACATTCCCGAATAGTCTTGAAAACCCTTTAAATTAGAGCGTGTTTTAGCCAATCGTTTTAGTGGATGAGCGCATCTGGACGGAGTGCCTTTTGATGAGTTCATGCCGGATGATGCGTCCTGAAGTTGCTTGTCCGGTTGCGATTAAATCAAACAGCAAGTTTGCAGCCGTTTTGCCCATGCTAAAAAATTGTTGCGAAACGGTTGTTAAAGGAGGAACGGCCATTTTTGCGAGCTTGGTGCCATCAAAGCCGATAACAGAAAGGTCTTGCGGAATGCGGAGCCCTTTTGCAGTCGCGGCGGACATGGCACCGATCGCGAGTTCATCGCTTGCCGAAAAGATAGCTGTCAAATTCGGATGATTGGTGTAAAGCCGTTGAAAGGCCTTCTGCCCATCTTCAAAATAGAACCCTTTGTTCCAAGCAACTTTCGTAGGCACATAAGCGATTCCTGCTTCCTTGAGCGCCCGTTTGTAACCGGCCATTCGTGGCGCTCCAGCCAACAAATCAGACGGGTTCCCGCTAATCATACCGATCTCTGTGTGGCCTTGCTGAATGAAATAACAGACCGCATCATAAGCTGCCGTTTCATTGTCGACTTGGACGGCTGGTATCGTCGGGTCTTCCGAATAAGCAGATATGGTGACAACAGGCACACCCATTTTACGGACGATCGCCACATATTCCAATGTTAGCAGTTGGCTTGCAAATAAAATGCCGTCTACTTGTTTTTCTTGCAATAATTTTAAGTATTCTTTTGTTTTATGGCCGCTAGAGGCTGTATTGCATATGACAATGCTTTGCCCTCTGGCATGTGCAGCTTCCTCTATTCCTTGAAGGATTTCAGCGCTAACGAGGCCCGATATTTCTGGAAACAAGACGCCAATCGTATTGCTTTGCTTATTAATGAGGCCGCGGGCAATGGCATTCGGGGAATAACCCATTTCTTCGATTGTTTTTAGCACATGTTGTTTTGTTTTTAGGGAATAGCCAATCCCGTTGTTTAGCACGCGGGAAACAGTTGCAATTGAAACGCCTGCTTCTTTGGCTACATCTTTAATCGTTGGTTTGTTCAATCACGTCATTCCCCCTAAAACACACTTTCCTAAGTTTAGTATGGAAGCGTTATAATAAATAGTCAAGCGCTTTCATGAAGCAACACGAGCACATACACTGTACTCGTGTTAGCCCTGTGGACAAATGCGTGTACTCGGCACTTGCCTCGGTCATATGCTTGCTTATGAAACGACGTGTTATTCGTAACGTCCTACTCTGCTATTTTTTGTCTAATGGTTAAAATTCTTCATATTCGGCAGGATCCTGGTTTTGAATGCGGCCGTCGGCTTTTGTTAATTTGTTTATTTGCTCCATTTCTTCCGTGCTTAGGGAAAAATCGAAAATCGCTATGTTTTCAAGTTGGCGTTCAGGTGAAGCCGATTTTGGCAACGGAATTGCCCCAAGCTGTACGTGCCAGCGCAATATAATTTGTGAGACGCTTTTTCTGTGCGTAGCCGCAATCTGTTTAATCACTTCGTCTTGCAAAACGCTGCTAGCGCGGCCGAGAGGGCTCCATGATTCAGTAACAATATGATGATTATTATCCCAAACACGTTGGCTTTCCTGAGAAAAATAAGGGTGAAGTTCAATTTGGTTAATGCTTGGCATGATACCTGTTTCCCGTTCTAATCGCTCTAAATGCTCTGGCAAAAAGTTACATACTCCAATTGAGCGAATAAGCCCCCATTTTTGAGCATCGATTAACGCTTGCCATGCTTCTACATACAAGTCGGTTTTTGGGTTTGGCCAATGGATCAAGTATAGGTCATAATAGTCCAATCTTGCGCGCAGCAAAGATTCTTGAATGGTCACGATCGCTTGCTCATATGCTTGTCGCCGCCCTGGTAGCTTTGAAGTGACGCGCAACTGTTCCCTTGGGACAGAACTACGCCGAATCGCTTCTCCGACAGCTCCCTCATTCTCGTAGTTGAAGGCAGAATCTAGCAAACGATAGCCAATATCAATCGCACTCACCATTGCATTGACGCCTGCTGCTCCATTCAACGCATACGTGCCAAAGCCAATAGCTGGCAACGGCAGCCCATCTTTCAGTGTGACAGTCGGAATCATCTGAATCACTCCTTGTCTTTTTTCAATAGTCTAACATTGAACGTTTATCAACGTCTAATAAAGCCGCTGTTGTTTGCCACTTCGATTGCTGTTGACGTGTTGCTTTGCTGCTGCTATAGTATTAATGATAATGATTTTCATTCGCAAACAAACGTAACGGAGGTACTCGGTTCATGAAGGTTCCTGTTATTTTCAGCTCTTTCCTTGCGACCGTACTTTTGCTTGGAGGCTGTGGCAATACGAGTTCAAACGAAGGCGAGGGGCCTAGCGACAATCAAAATGGCGCAACTGAGAGCGGAGAGATGCGCACGTTTACGGCTCCCAATGGAGAAGAAGTAAGCATACCTGAAAATCCAGAAAGAATTGTCACTGATTTTTATGCTGGCGAGTTTTTGGCGGTTGGCGCGAATGTGGTCGGGGCAGGTTCTTGGAGTTTTTCGAACCCGTTTATTGAAGAGGAGCTTAAAGATATAAAGGATGTGGGTGACCCGGTTAATACAGAAGAGGTTCTTGAGCTTGAGCCTGACTTAATTGTTGTGATGGACGAAGAACAATACGAGACGCTTTCTCAAATTGCGCCAACCGTTGTCATTCCATATAATACAGCTAAAAATGTTGAAGAATCGTTGCAACTGTTCGGCGAACTAGCAAATGCTGAAGCAGAAGCGGCTCAATTTCTCGACAGTTTTAATGAAGAGGCGGAAGCCGCTAGAGCTCGCGTAGAGGAAGTAGTCGAAGACGATGCGACATTTGGGATTTATGAATTGACGGACAAAGGCGATTTCTGGGTATTCAATGACAACGCCGGCCGTGGCGGGCAAGTGATTTACAATGCGCTTGGTTTAAAGGCGCCGGATTCAATTGACGAAGAAGTAATCAAAACAGGGGAAATGAAACAATTGTCTACGGAAGTCATTCCTGATTACGCGGCTGATTATATGTTTATTACCGACTACCATCCTGAAGGGGACAGCAAGCTTCCTGAGATGGAGTCTTCCCCTATCTGGCAAGGGCTTGAGGCAGTCAAAAACAATCGTGTGTTTATAAATGATTTCGATACATTTTATCCGTATGACCCGATTTCTGTCCGTGGCCAAATCGATTTAATTGCTGACATGATTGTAGAACGTGCTGAAAATAACGGCAAGTAGACACTGGACAAGTTTATACGTTTAAGCGATCTCGCTGTTCCATTTCGGTGGAGCAGCTTTTTGCGTTTTCATCTACCGGGGCTTGATTTGCCAGCAACTCTCTGCCAGTATACAATAAAAGAAAAGAGGTGTGAACCGTTGTCAGCTCCTACGCCGGAAATCATCGAGGCTGTTTCGTTTATCCAGCGAAACCTCCATGAATCGCTTAGCTTAAACGTAATCGCCAAACATGTCGGATATAGTCCATATCATTTTGTTCGAAAATTCAAAAATGAAATCGGGATTTCGCCGCTTTATTATGTGTCTGCCCTTCGTTTAGATAAAGCGAAACGCCTGCTCGTCCATACAAATTTAGGAGTTCGCGACATCGGTTTAGAAATTGGCCAGCAAAGCCTTGGCACATTTACGACCCGCTTTACTGAGCGAGTAGGGGTGAGCCCTGGCCGTTTCCGTGAATCATTAGCAAATGCGGAAGGACATTTACAAGCTTTGCAAAGGCTGCAAAAGTGGTCCTCGACACGAGCGGCTGCCCCTCCGATAAATAGCGTAAGTGGGACTATTACAGCTGGTTCGCCGTTTTCAGGTGTTGTGTTAGTCGGCTTATTCTCAAAACCGATCCCAGAAGGGTTGCCACGTTACGGTACGTTGCTCTCTGGCAGCGACGATTTTTGCTTTTTGAATGTCGCCCCTGGGACGTATTATTTGCTGGCAACAGCCGTTTCATGGGGGATGGAAGGCAAAGACTTTCTACTCCCGCAACAAACATTGCGCGGCCGCCTAAAGACAGCGATTGTCATGCGGTCATTTGCTGCAGTAGAGGGAATTCGCCTACAACTTCATCCTCCTAAACAGGATGATCCGCCAATCTTGATTTCCTTGCCATTATTAATGAACAATTTTCTTCTCAAACAGCGCAATTGGTGAGAAACGGCCGCTTGTTCTATTTGGTAAGATGAGTGTAACTTTGATTCAGGGAGGCGATGGCATGAAAACAGAGCAAGCACAGTTTGAACAATTGTATGCAGACTTAAATGAGGCATTTGCCAAAGGGGACGTGGATTTTATTCTAAGCCATGCAGCGGAAGACATCCGTTGGGAAATGGTAGGTGACTCTGTAGTTGAAGGAAAAGAGGAAGTCGCCAAAAGGCTAGAGGCAGTAAAAGGAATTGTGAGCGAAGAATTTACGACAAAACGGATCATTGCTTCTGGCCGTACCGCCGCCATCGAAGGAACAATGCTGTGCCCAGATGAAACAGGAACGATAAGGAAAGCGGCGTTTTGTGATCTATATACACTCAATGAAAAAGGAAAGATTACGGATTTAACCGCTTATTTCATTTTTTTATAAGATAAATTGTCAATTCAAGTGCAACAGTTCATAGGTAAATGCCTCGTGGGCAGTTCGCCATTGTAAACATTTCCTTGGTCGTTCATTGATAAGAGCTAAATTCTTAGCTAATTCAAATGGATCGATACAAGCAAAATCCGTTCCCTTCGGGTAAAACTCTCGGAGGAGGCCATTCCCGTTTTCGTTACTGCCTCTTTGCCAAGAAGAATAAGGATCCGCAAAATAAAAGGAAATCGCTCCTGTTTCTTCGATCGGACCATAACAGGCAAACTCTTTTCCACGGTCTACGGTGGCTGTTTGAATGGCGTTTTTAGGCAAAGAGGTTTCCAGCTTTCGGATGGCTTTCTCCGTAGAGGCGGCCGTTCGGTCTGGCATGGGGATCGCACAATACCAACGGGTTTTTCGTTCAATAAAGGTCGCTAGGCAGCCTTTGCTTTTCCCACGACCCGATACGACCGTGTCCAGTTCCCAATGGCCAAAGGTCTCTCGTGTTCGGATTTCTTTAGGTCTCTGCTTGATAGATGTCCCAACGGTGAAGCGCCCACGGGTTTCATAGGGTTTTTGGCTTTTCCCTTTACGACGCAGTACAGCGGCTGTCCGTTGTAAACGCCCTTGATAGACCCACCGATAAAGCGTTTTAAAGGAAAGCGTCCCAGAGAAGCACCGTCCAACAATTTGCTCAGGCGACCACGTTCGATCGAGTTTTTCTGTGATGAACGCAGCGAGCTCAGGCGACCATTTCCCCTTTGGTTTCGATGCCTTTCTTCTTCTCTGAGCTATCTCATGGGCTTTCTCCGATTGATAAGACGTCTTCCCGTTCGCATTTCGGCGTCGTTCCCGAGAAATCGTGGACGGACTGCGCCCAAGGTTCTTAGCGATCTGCCGAAGCGACATCCCAAGATGAGTCATCGTTTCCATACGTGCGCGATCAAATGTGGTAAGATGGTGGTAGCAGCTCATGTTGCCCTCCTTGATGGTTTGTGTGGTTACGAACATCTTACACGAGGGTTCCATGAGCTGTCTTTCTTTAGGTGTTGCACTTCATATTACAATTCGTCATAAAAGAAAGATGGTTTCCGAGAACGATAACCGCCCTCAGACTGATAAAAACGCTTGTCAGACGAGGAGTACAGCCGAGGGAAGATGCGAATAGAACGGGGGTTCATGAGCATATGAGTGAGGCAAACGACGAAGTATGCGAGCGTTTGTCTACAGTCTGAACGCCTGGTTACGCCAGGCGTTGATTGTGTCATAAAATTTTGTGCTTGTTTTTTTAAGCGTTTGCATGTATGCTTTTAATAATCTTTCAATTGATTTACGATAATCAAACAAAGGCAAAGAGGGAAGAAATGAAGGTCACAGCAAAAGAAATATCGAAACAACTAGGCGTTTCGATTGCTACAGTAGATAGAGTCCTGAACAATCGCGCCAATGTCAGTGAAAAAATGCGTAAGCGCGTATTGGAAAAAGCGGAGGAAATGGGCTATGTTCCTAACCGGATGGCCAGCATTCTCTCACGAAAAGTAACCTTTCATGTCGCTGTCGTTTATAAAGAATATCCGGCTTACTTTTGGGAGCAAATCGAGACAGGCATTGCCCAAGCTGAATTAGAACTGCGGGACTACGGCGTCACAGTCCACCGTTTTCGCCTCCCAGTTGAAGCATTTACAGAATCGCCTGAACGGATTCAAGAAATATTGGCAGATGAAACCATTGACGCTGTTGCAATAGCTGCCCTTGGCGATGCAATTTCCCCGTATTTAAAAGCGAGTAAAAAACCTGTTTGTACGTTTAATGTGGACGCACAAAACAGTGGGCGCTTATTTTATGTCGGCTGCGATTATTACTCGTCTGGAAGGTTAGCTGCTGAATTAGTGGCAAAGCTGGTTCCAAAGCAAGGAAAGGTTGGCGTGCTGCTAGGCGGAAATAATGATTATCAGGCGCGGGAAAAACTACAAGGTTTTCGTGAAGGCCTCCAGGAATTTAGGCTGGAACTTTGTAAGGCGGTTCGCCTTCGGGAAAGTGACTTGCCCTTCCAGCCAGGACAGCAATGGCAGAAAGAAATGGCTGGTTTGGATGGATTGTATGTAGCTACAGCAGAGTTAGGGAATGTGGCCGACTTTTTTTCAAAATACCCTAAGCATCAAGTGGCGGCATTGGTTGGCCACGATATGAATGATTTGATCTACAAGCATCTTCATACGCAAATGATTGCCGCAACGATTACCCAAGACCCAGTCAGCCAAGGCTACTTAGCAATCAAAAAATTGTTTTCTTTGATGGTGCTCGAGGAAGAAGACGCTAAACAATCAACGATTACGAAACTGGAAATTGTCATGAAGAACAATGCCTCCTACTATACTTAATCATTGGGTAGTATATTCCAATGATTAAGTTGTTTCTTTACTTTGTTTTGATTATCGATAATCAATTGACTGAAAAAGGAGGTTGAAGGAAGATGTTAAAAGCGATTCAAGTTGGAGTAGGGGGGTTTGGACTTTCTTGGTTTGAACTGCTCCAATCATATCAGCAAGCAGAGGTGGCAGCCATTGTCGATCCCCTCGAGACGAATGTGCAAGCGGCATTGAAACGGGCAAATCGCAATGTTTTATCATTTGATAGTCTAGCAAAAGCAATCGAAAAAGTGGAAGCGGACTTTGTGTTAATTGTGACGCCACCAACTACTCATGCCGATTTGGCGAAGACAGCGATCAAAGCGAAGCTTCACGTCATGATGGAAAAACCATTGACAGATACGCTCGAGGAAGGAAAAGCATTACTGGCATTTACGAACGCACACGCGCAAAAAGTGATGGTTAGCCAAAATTATCGCTACCACCCGCAAATCCAGACGATTAAAGCGCTACTCGATCAACAGGTGATTGGAAAGGTGGAATATGGGGATTATTATTTTAATCGTGCCACTCGTTTTGGCGGTTGGAGGGACGAATATGCCGATATTCTTTTGCAAGACATGGCGATCCACCATTTTGACATTCTCCGTTTTCTGCTAGAAAAAGAGGCGGTTGAAGTGACAGCAGCAAGCTTCCGCCCATCATGGAGCTGGTTTAAAGGCATGCCCAATGCCCATGTTGACATCCTGTTTGAAGATGAAGTGCGAATAAGCTATACCGGTAGATGGGCTGGAAAGGGGCGTAAAACCCCTTGGAATGGAGAATTGCGTCTCGTAGGAGAAAAGGGAGCAATTGAATTAGTCGACGACCGCGTTTACATGTACAAAGGGGAGGCAGATGAACCAACGGAGATTCAACTTCAAACGAGTTTGTTGCCAGACCGTCTACTGTCGCTTGATGCATTTGTTGCCGCTATTCGCCATGATACAGTCCCGCCTACGTCAATTGAAGACAATGTGAAAAGCCTTGAATTGACGTGGGCAGCAATTGAAGCGGCAAAATCAGGGAAGAAATGGACTTGTTGAGAGCGAATTGATACTCGTTACACAGGGAGTGTTTCTTTATGAAAAAAACATATGCAGTCACATTGGCATGTTTGCTGTCATTTGGCGTTGCCGCTTGTAACGAAACGGCCTCGAAGGAGCAAACGACTTTGACATGGTGGGATACATATGGCAGGGACGGCACAGAAAAATCAGTCATCAATGCCATTGCCAAATATGAGAAAGCCCATCCTGATGTCAAGATCGAGCGCGTTTCTGTCCCTTTTTCAGAAATGCAACGGAAGCTTCTCTTAGCGATGGTTGGCGGTGAGCTTCCAGATATTATGATCGTGGATAATCCGAACCATCAAGCCCTTTCAGCTGCGGGGGCAACAGCTGATATTACAGAATTGGTTGAGCAATGGGGAGAAGCAGACCAGTATTTTGAAGGCCCGTGGGAATCAACGATGTACCAAGGCCGGAATTTTGGCATTCCATTTGGAAGCAACAATTTAGCCCTCTTTTACAACAACGACTTGCTAGAAGAAGCGGGAGTCAAGCCGCCTACGACATGGGATGAGCTGAAGGAGGCTGTTCCTCATCTGGCAAGCGCGACGGACGGTTACCCAATTTCTGTGGCTGCTGTTCGCAGCGAGGAAGGCGCCTTTCAATTTCTCCCGTTTTTATGGCAGGCAGGTGGCGATTTGAACCAGTTGGATAGCGAGGCAACGAGAGAGGCACTCGAGCTTTGGAAAGAGTTTATTGATAGCGGTTACATGTCCCGTGAAGTTCTGTCGCTCAATCAACAGGATATTGCCTTGCAATTTGTAAATGGGACTACAGCCATGATGGTAAATGGAACTTGGCAAGTTGAGCAATTTCGCGATTCGCTTGAATTTGAGTGGGGCGTAGTCCCTCTCCCAGCGGCTGAGGCGCAGGCAACCGTCATCGGCGGCGAAAATTTTGCGATTGGCAGTTCTTCAGAGCATATTCAAGAAGCGTGGAATGTGATCACGTTTATGCAGGATGAAGAGGTGCTGATGCAAATGGTAAAAGACAAACATTACTTGCCTGCGAGAAAAGACTTAATCCAAGACCCCTATTGGCAAGAAGACGAAATGTACGAGCCGTTTGCTGACAGCATGGAGTTTGCCAGGGCAAGGGCTTATGGCGAACAGTACCCAGCCATTTCCAACGAAGTACAGAACATGATTCAAGGAGCGCTGTCTGGGTCAATTCCTATTGATGAAGCGATTCAGGAAACAGCCAGTGAAGTAAACGCCCTGTTTGAGAAAAACCAATAATAAGCTTAGGGGGGAAAGCGAATGGAGTCGCCACTTTCAGCCGTAAAACGGCCACGTTCGTTCAAACCGAAGAAAAGGCTGCAAAAAGATGTAGTAGGGAAGTATATGTTTGTGTTGCCTGGGCTGCTTTTTTTAGCTGTTTTTATGTTGTTCCCAATCGGCTACAATGTATATTTGACGTTTCATAATGTAACCGTATTCAACATTATGTCTGGCTACGAGTTTACTTGGTTGGACAATTACAAGGCTGTTTTAACGGACACGGTGTTCTTGCAATCGGTGAAAAACTCGATTGTGTTTACGACATTATGTTTGCTGTTCCAGTTTGTCATCGGACTTGCCTTGGCGTTATTTTTTAATAAAACATTTCCAGGCCGTGGTCTATTTCGGGCGCTCCTTTTAATGGCCTGGATGATTCCACTTGTGATTACCGGTACGCTGTTTCAATGGATGTTCGCTGGCGAATATGGGATCATCAACCATTTTCTATTGTGGGCCAATATCATCGAAGAGCCTATTTATTGGGTGTCGAACGAGCAAACGGCCCTTTATAGTACGATCATTGCCAACATTTGGATTGGCATTCCCTTTAACATGGTCATTTTGCTGGCAGGACTTCAATCGCTGCCAACGGATATTTACGAAGCAGCCCGAGTAGATGGGGCTTCTAAATGGCGGCAGTTTTTTGCGATTACATTGCCTTTGCTGAAGCCGACGTTGTTCATTTTGGTCATGCTCGGCATCATTTACACATTTAAAGTATTTGACATCATTTTGATTATGACAAAAGGCGGGCCGCTGTACGCTTCAACTGTCATGCCGTTTTATGCCTATGAACAAGCGTTTATTAACTACAACTTCAGTATTGGCGCTACAATTACAACCGTGATGCTTGCTTTGTTAATTGTTGTTTCGCTTATTTATTTACGAATTGCTCGTAAGGAGGATGAAGCATGAAAAAACGGTTTGTGGATAGCCAGTATGTAGCCAGTCTAATCGGGCTTATTTCAACCATGCTGTTTTTGTTTCCGGTTTATTGGATGTTTGTCACGTCCATTAAACCAATGTCAGCGATTTTTGCGATTCCTCCACAAATCATTCCACGGGAGGTGACTACGGAGGCCTATATTGACAATATTTTAAATAACCCAGAGATTGTCCGTTTTTTTCTCAATAGTGTCGTGATTGCACTAGGCACATTGGTTCTAACATTAGCGCTTGCTGTTCCAGTTGCTTACGCATTAGCAAGGCTTGACATTAAGGGGAAGGGAGCAATAATTGGGGTCATGCTTGTAGCGCAAATGCTGCCGAGCATCATGCTGGCACTGCCATTTTTCTTGTTGTTTTCTCATTTAGGGTTGTTAAATCATTTTATCGCTCTGATTTTGGCCAATACAACAACGGCGCTGCCGTTTGCCGTCCTTGTATTGCGTCCATTCTTTATGTCCATTCCGCAAGGATTAGAAGAAGCAGCAGCCATGGATGGAAGCAATCGTTTTTTAACGTTTGTGCGGATTATTTTGCCGTTAGCAAAGCCAGGGCTGTTAACAGTCGGTGCATTTGCATTTTTATTTGCCTGGGGTGACTTGTTGTACGCCCTTATTTTGACGACCGATGAAAGTATTCGGCCGCTTACAGTCTACTTATATACGTTTGTTGGCCAACATGGGACGAATTGGAACAGTTTAATGGCAGTTTCATTCGTGGCCATTATTCCGATTATCTTGATTTTTATTGCTTTTCAAAAGCATATTGTCGAGGGCATTGCGTCTGGTTCAATGAAATAAATAATGGGAGGAACGAATGATGAATCTTGGTGTATTTGCTGTTTTATACGGAGAAAAGCCGTTGGCAGAGATGTTGGATCATATAAAAGACAAGGGCCTTAATACTGTTGAAATCGCCACAGGCGGTTATGTTGGCGATGCCCATTGCCAACCAGAGGTGCTTTTAACCGATGAAGATAAGCTTGCGGCGTTTAAAGCTGCTTTTGACGAGCGTGGTATAACGATTAGCGCCCTTAGTTGTCATGGCAATGGGCTACATCCTAATCCGCAAGTGAGCAACGCCCATGACCGTGTGTTCGAACACACTGTACAATTGGCTGCAAGGCTAGGTGTAGACACTGTTGTTACCTTCTCTGGTTGTCCAGGCGAGTCGGAACATTCTCGCTATCCTGTTTGGAATACGTGCCCGTGGCCACATGATTTTTCGGAAATGCTTAAATGGCAATGGGAAGAAAAAGTCCTTCCTTATTGGCGCCAAAAGCATAGCTATGTAAAAGAACATGGCGTTCGGGTTGCCATCGAGCCACATCCTGGTTTTGTCGTATATAACAATGAGACATTGCTGCGGCTACGTCAGGAATGCGGGAAGCAAATCGGCGCCAACTTTGACCCGAGCCATTATTTTTGGCAAGGCATGGATCCTGCCCTTTGTATTCGTGAACTTGGAGAGGCCATCTATCATTTTCATGCGAAAGACACGAAAATCGAGGCAGTAAACGTAAGTCGCAACGGCGTTCTTGATATGAAACCGTACCGCGATATCGCGAATCGGTCCTGGATTTTTCGCACTGTTGGTTATGGCCATCATGAAGAAGTTTGGCGAGAGATTATTAGTGCTCTTCAACTCATTGGCTACAAGGGAGCCATTAGCATTGAGCATGAGGACGGACTGATGACAAACGAAGAAGGCTTGACGAAGGCGATCGCGTTTTTACGAACGGCCATTATTCGTAATGATGCAGGGGAGATGTGGTGGGCTTAAAGTAAAAATGAATACTCGGCAAGGCAAGCGTGAAGTGGTGATAATAAAATTGAATCAATAAGCTTCCAATAAACCACACACAAGCACCAGGCTGATAGCGCTATAATGAGGAAGGAATGTTTTGTAATTAAAAAGGAGTTATCATCAATGGGTTACATGAGTCTCGTATTTGTGAACGTTGTCCTTCCAATTCTTATTTTAATGGCGATAGGCGCTTTGTTTCAGCGGCGTTTTCACTTTCAATTAACGCCAATTTCGAAACTTTTGACGTCTTGTTTTATGCCAGCTGCTGTGTTTTTGAACATTTATGAAGCACAGTTTGACATGCAGTTACTAGCGCAGCTTGTTTTTTATTTGCTTTTGTTCACAGGGAGCACGATGGCGCTTGGGCAGCTTTTAGCGAAAGTCCTAAAATTGAAACGCGGGGAAGGGGCGGCATTAAAAAACAGCATCTCGTTGATGAATTCCGGCAATTACGGGCTGCCTGTTAGCCAACTTATTTTTAGTGCAAACCCGTTGGGCGTGTCTGTACAAATTATTGTCCTTGTCTTTCAAAACTTGCTCACATATACATACGGGCTTTACAATTTGTTGTCGGCGACTAAGTCGATCGTTGACATTGGCAAGTCGCTTGTAAAGCTTCCAATTGTGCATGCGCTGTTAGCAGGAATCGTTTTTCAAGCTTTTGCTTGGCCGATTCCAGGATTTGTACTCGTTCCACTTGAACAATTGGCCAATGGTTTTGTAGCGTTAGCGCTGTTTTTGTTAGGTGCCCAACTTGCTGGCATTCGTTTACGTTCTTTCCATCGTGCAATCGCCTGGAGTTTACTTGGAAGGCTCGTCGCCGGTCCTGCCTTTGCCTTGCTGTTCATCTTTACCCTTGGGATTGAGGGCGTTGTAGCCCAATCGTTGTTTATTGCTAGCTCGTTTCCTACTTCAAGAAATACGGCGACACTGGCGCTTGAGCACGAGGTAGAGCCTGAGCTCCATGCCCAAATCGTTCTTTATTCAACGCTGCTCAGTTGTGTAACAGCTACAGCAGTTATTCATTTGGCGAGCGTCTTATTTTAATGGTGTAGGCAGGAGGCTACTGTCTGTCGACGTTTATCCAACGACCTCTGTTTCGGTCACCTTGATGTCGAGGACATAGTAGCCTTCTGTATCGCGAAGCAACGTGCATAAAGCTTCCAGTTTTGCAACGGCTTCATTAGAAGTCAAGGCTTTGTTATCATTTAGGCGAATGCTTGTAGAATGGCGATTTGTGGTACTTTCCCGATGATGATCTGCACTTTGTTTGCTGGACTCGCCTTCCCGCAACTTTCTAGACGAATCACGTGATGGTTCGTTTGGCATAAACATCCTCACCCTTCGATTTGATCGTCCGCTACTTTCAATCCGCAGCGGGAAAGACTAGCCATTATGATCGGAATAAGCGAAAAATTTCACCTCTTTGTTCTACTATCTTCTTTATCCTTTTCCATCCATTTCTTTAAAAGTTGTTTTGCCTCTTTACGGCGATGAAGACCAATTTTGCTATAAATGTTACTGATATAGTTTCTTACAGTCCCTTCATGAATCGCCATTTCTTGGGCGATTTTTTTGTTAGGGTAGTCAGCCACTATGTAATCGATTACTTTTCTTTCCATGCGGGAGAAGTGGACACGGGCCAAATGAGTCGATTCCTCTTCCAATAAATATGTATCATAAATGGACTCGCCCTGCAAGATTCTGGCTGCTTTTGCCATTAATTGTTGAAAGTTGGTGTTTGTCGATAGAAGTCCATTGACACCATAATCCCTACAAACTTTGATGTACTCATATGTCGCCCTATCTGCCAGCACAAGCAACGGCAACTGAGGATCGCTAGCGCGCAGTTGTTTAATAAAAGCAACACTGTCTGACTGTTCTCCATAGACGATGGCGATGTCTACTGAAAAATCGGCAAGACACGTTTCTATCTCATGAGCTGTGTGGACAACGCACAGCTGACTGTCGGTTTCTGCTATACGGTAACGGAACATGTCGGCAAGCAAGCCTTTTTTTGAAATAAATAATAAGTTCATCGCACCATCATGACTGTAAATCAACCCTTTCCATTAGTGCTCACACCTCTACCGTAATGTGACGACCTGTACAATTTCTAAACATTCCGCCAAGCCTAGTGGACAATGTATAGAAATTGTATAGATCAAAACAGTATGGTTAACCCAAAGAGTATTAAACGAAACGAGTGTGCCGGTTTTAGGAGAAGCGAGGGCGGATTAGGCAATGACGATGCAGATCATACCAGTATTTAAAGTCACGAATTTGGCTAAGAGCAAAGAGTTTTACACAAAACGGCTCGGGTTTGCAGCAAACGATATTGCAGCCGATTGCGTGGCGATCCAAAAAAAAGATGCGATCTTCCATCTAATGGAGAGACCAGGAAGTCAAAACGCCCATTGCCGTCTATTTGTAGAAGACATTGGCGAGTTTTTTACGGAAAGAGAGACTTCATTAGAGGAATGGAAGACACTTGGGAAATTGTGGTTAAGTGCAAATGGCCAACTCATTTTAGCGATCAAAGATACGGATGGAAATACAATTGAATTGATTGAGGGCAACCAACAACAGTAGTTGGATTGAGCTGGCACCTAACCTAAATACGTGTGCATAAATTGTTCCTTTTCCCATAAGCTAAATCCAGCTTAGAAAGAAAAGAGGGTAAACCATGAGCAATAAGGACAAAAAGCACAATAACCAATTTAAAGAAAACAGCAATCATGGCGAACACCGCAATGGCCGGTTAAGCCAAATCAAAAACCATAATGCTGCTGGCGGCGAACCAAATGAATATTTGAACAGAAAAACGAATGAGGAAGAGCATGGCCCAAACACAATCAATTAATAAAGACGCTCTTGCATGGAGCGTCTTTTAATGTTGAATAGATTGGCAAATTAGGTTTTAGAAAAAGATTTCCAGCGATAGGGGGCAATAAAGTGCGTGCTGTTGCTAACCTCGGCAAATTGTGGCGATTTCTTGAATTAGTTTGTGAAATGTTGAACAAATGAAAGGGGTTGTGTATAGTGGAGATAGAAAGACATGTGAAAACATTCACAAGAAGAAGGGGGAAATCATATGTTACATTTTTTACAAAAGACAAAAGCCGCGGCTGTGTGTTTGCTTGCTGTGCGACTATATTTAGGATGGATGTGGGTTACTTCTGGCTTCGGCAAAGTGACAGGCGGATTTGATGCTTCTGGATTCTTGGAAGCTGCAGTTGCCAATCCCGTTATGAAAGGGGAGGGACTTGCTTTTCCTCTCTACCATGCTTTTTTGGAAAACGTTGCATTGCCGAACGCTGGGTTGTTTAGCTTTTTCGTTATGTGGGGGGAAATCTTTGTTGGGATTGGCTTGATCGTTGGTTTGCTTACACGAAGCGCTGCTTTCTTTGGAAGCACGATGAATATGTCCTTTTTGCTGGCGGGCACCGTTTCTAATAACCCGGTCATGCTGATTCTATCCATTTTCATCCTTATTAGCAAAAACAATGCAGGAGCGATCGGTCTAGACCGTTATGCAGCTCCGTTAATGGGACAATGGCCGTTGTTACAAGGAAAACAGAAAAGAAAAGCAAAGAGCGCTTGACCTAACGCCTAAATAGGGGCAACGCTTGTGTGACTTCAAGCAGCTACAATAGCTGCTTGTTTTTTTATCTGTAATCGCTCCAGCAAGGCGGTTCTCCGATCCAAATAAAACGCTTCTTCTAGCTTTGGTAATGAAAACGTACAGCGTTCAAGCTTACAGATATTGCATGTGCTCATTTGGTGGCGCTTGTCCATACTAAGGGCAATAAAAGATAGCAAAGCCAAGGAGAAGAAGCCAGTATGTTATTAAGACATTTGTTGGATATATTGGAGTACGAGGAACTTTACGGCAGCGATGCTGTTGACATAACCGGCATAACGAACAACTCAAAAACGGTGAAGCCAGGTGATTTGTTTATCGCCATTGCTGGCTATTCGATCGATGGTCACAAGTTCATCGACCAGGCGATTGCCGCTGGAGCTAAAGCAGTCATCGGCGAGAAGGAAATCGGAAAACAGTCTGTTCCTTATATAAAGGTGACAGATAGCAGAAAGGCGCTTGCGTTAGCAGCAAAGCGGTTCTATAAAAATGAACAGAACAAAGCGATAATGATTGGCATAACAGGAACAAATGGAAAAACAACAACTTCCTATATGTTGAAACACATTTTAGAAACATGTGGACATACATGCTCTCTGTTTGGTTCTGTCCAAAACATCGTAAACGGACAGGTTTTACCGGCAACTACAAACACGACTATGGATGCTCTGGAGTTACAAAAGCAATTGGCAGCGAGCAACGACCAAGTGGTTATAATGGAAGTCACTTCCCATGCTTTGATGCAGCATAGAGTATATGGAATCGAATTTGATTATGGGTTGTTCACTAATTTAAGCCAAGACCATTTGGATTATCATGGATCGATGGAAGCTTATTTTGGGGCAAAGTTACGGTTATTTGAACAACTTGCGCCAGCTGGCAAAGCAGTCATTCAAGCTCAAGGTGAATGGGGGGAAGCATTTCTAGCATCTTTGAAACAGAGGGATGTGCCTTACATTTATACATTAGGTGGAGCAGAAGCGACGCTACAATTAAGCAATGTCCGGATCGAAAGGCCGATGCAAGCCACGCTTGCTGAAGACCATAAAGCGTATGATTTAAAAGTGCCCCTTCTTGGCGAACATAATGTGTACAACGCCGCAATCGCTTTTTTGACAGTGCGCTTGCTTGGGCTGAATGCAAGAAAAATTTTGGCTGCACTTGAAAAATTCCCAGGGGTTCCTGGACGTTTTGAACTTATACACCATCCAAAAGGCGCCAATATCGTTATTGACTATGCCCACACAGAAGATGCGTTTTATCATTGTTTGAAAACAGCGGAAGAGTTAAGTGCCCGTCGAATCATTCATGTGTTCGGCTTTCGTGGCAACCGCGATACGTCAAAACGGCAGGCGATGGTTAACGTTTCGAAAAGGTTCTCTGACTTCATTATTTTGACTATGGATGACTTAAATGGCGAAAGCTTTGAAAGGATGAGGAAGAAGCTTGAGAACTACCAACTTGGCGAAAATGGGGTTGTTATTCCCGACCGCACAAGCGCCATTGCTCATGCGTGGGAATTAGCGGAAAACGGGGATTGGGTTTTTATTACAGGCAAAGGGCATGAAGCCTATAGGCAATCGTACCACTTGCCAACCCAATCCGATAAAGATACGGTACAACATTTATGGCAAAGAACAATAGCCAGTAAGATGTTGGTTGACTGAAATTTAGCCTAACTTTGCTTCAAAACTTAGTTTTTCCAGTGCTGCAGAGATTGATGAATAAATGCGGATATGGGTAAAGTCAATACCTAGTTGAATCGCCGTTTGGGCAATTTCTGGTCGGATGCCTGACAGTGAAGCTTTTGTTCCGATTAGTTTTAATCCATCTATTAAGGAGAAAATCTGATTGGCAACCATCGTGTCAATCACCGGCACGCCAGACAAATCAATGAGCAGTGAATCAACGCGGGTGTTGACGCATTGCTCAAGAGTTTGATCAAAAATAACTTTCGCTCGGTGCGTGTCAATTTCACCGATAAGCGGCAACAGTGCTACTTGCTCATTTAAATGGATAACAGGAGAACTGAGTTCTGTAATCATATCTTTCTGTGCTTGTAGTAGTTCTTCGGATAACTCCTGGTTACGGACACTAAACGCAATCATAATTTTTTTGAACGAGTGGAAAATTAACTGGATTGTCTCGTTATACTGTTTTATGCTCATCTCAGGATGGTGCGTTTCCACATATTGGTGCAAGACGTGTAAATATAAGGATTGAGTATTTAAAAATTCTTCCATAATTTCAGGGAGCGGTGTATCCAAATGAGCAGGGTCCGAGGCGATGTCAGTAACCCACTTATCTATGTAGATGTCGACTTCTTCATTTGCTGGATTGAAAATTTCAATAAACAGTTCGTGAAACTGGTGGTTTTGCGCTTTTAATTGCTTGATTTTTATTGGGTCCGTTGTTCCATAAATCCCCTCTTTCGACTTGTCTAAATTTGCATACCATGTTTCCGTCAACTCTGCAGATCGGTCTTTAAAATATTGATATAAAGACAAAGGCATAAGCGTTCGCTACTCCTTCTTAAATACTGTATTTATCGTCATTATTACAGCTTTTTAAGCGCTTGTCCAGATTGTGGCCCGCAACAAGCAGGCAAACGATGCCAGTGAGACGTTTAGCAAGTATGTCGTTGTTTCACTGCTGTTACTGGCATAGAAAAGAATCCCTTGACTTTTTTTTCTATTTCATGCTAATTTGATTGTATAGTCAAATTTTTGATCATCTATCCAACAGGGGGAAGTCCCGTGGCCGAATCGTTTATTGCCGAAGCACGCAGAGAACAGATTATCCAAGCATGCATAAGAACGCTTTCTGAAATAGGCTACAATAAAGTCAGCTTAACAAAGATTGCTAAAAACGCGAAAATTAGCACTGGTTTGATCTCCTATCATTTTGCCGATAAAGCGGACTTAATTCATCATACGCTTATGTATTTAGTCGCCGATCAGCTTCATTATATTAGTGAGTGCCTAGCAGCAGCAAAAAAGGGGGCAACGGAACAATTAAAGGCTTTTATTGAGGCGAGCCTTGCTTATCAGGCAACCCATTACGAAAACAATATTGCCATGATTGAAATTGTTTTCAACGCCCAAACGGAAGACGGCACGCCTTTTTATCTTTTAGCAGCCAAGGAGGCCGATGGGCTCGAGTTGTTATTAACAGAAATTTTAATCGCTGGGAAGAACAAAAAAGAATTTGCCACTGATTTCGATCCAGCCCTTGTTGCGACGATCATTCAAGGAGCGATAGGAGAGATCATGCTGAAAAATTGCGACCATGAGCAATATGAAACGTATAAAAATGAATTGACACGGATGGCTTTGAAGATGCTCGCTTAGAGCTATCCATCCTCTATGGACAAAAATTGATTGAACAGCCAAATAAAAAAATGATTAACTAAAAAAATGGAGGATGAACAATGCAAAACGTTACCAAACTAGGCCCGAACCGTTTTGAGCAGGGGCTTGTGTGGATAATACCGGCTTTAGTAGGAGCAGCAATCGGCTGGTTTCTGCCAGCGATTGTTGATTTTTTGCTAAGTATTCCTTTCCTGTCATCGCAAGGCATTCTGTTGCTCATTGATTCGTTTTCCGCCTTATTTGTTTCTATTGCTGGAGTAGCGGTTGGCGTACTGTTAGGACTGCTTTTGTCGGCGGCAGCTTTTCATGAATCGTTAGTGGTCGATGTTTCCGACACACATGTAACCGTAATGAAGAAAAACAAACAAAGAAAATTTTTAAAAACGGATATTTCTGCAGTGTTTGTTGAACATAAGAGCCTTGTTATTCTCGGCACAAATGGGAAAGAGCTTTATCGCGAAACGATTGATGTCAAACAAGACAAAGTCGAGCAAGCGTTTTGGCACCATCATTATCCATGGGTTGAGAGCGATCCATTTGCCAATGCGTACCGACTCTGGACGCTTAGTGATGAAGCTTGTGGTGAAGCAGCCAACAAGGTTCTCTATTCACGCCGTACGGCCTTGAGAGAAGGGGAAAGCGAACAAGCAGAGCGGTTGCGAGAAGATTTGCGAGAATTAGGTATTGCCGTAAAAGACAAGGGAGAAGAGCAGTATATCCGCTTTATGCAAACAAATAATAGCCATTAGCACAGAAACGCTTTCTGTGCTTTTTTTATGCTAGCCACTTGACATTATATCTACTTAGTAATACTATATACCTGTACTTAGTAATACTATATAGCGGTGCTCTTTCATCCTTATTTGCATAAAGAGGTGCTTGTTATCGATAATTTAAGTTTAATGCTCAAAGGAGTATTGCAAGGAATGATTTTGCAACTGATTGAGCACAAAGAAATGTATGGATACGAAATTACACGTAAGCTAAACCAACTTGGTTTTACTGGCATCGTCGAAGGGACCGTTTACACTGTGCTTGTCCGTTTGGAAAAGAATAAGTTGGTCGATGTGGTGAAAAAACCTTCTGATATGGGTCCGCCGAGAAAATTTTATACGTTGAACGACAAAGGAAAGGAAGAGCTTATGCGCTTTTGGGAAAAATGGGCGTTTTTAAGTGAGCGAATTGAACAAATCAGAAATGAGGGAGAAGAATGACTTTAAGCAAACAGGCGCAGGAAAGCATAAAATCATTTGCGAAAGAACAAGCCAGCAAGCATTTGGATAATGCGGAAATGAGTTATTTTGAAAGTTTAAGCCAAAAAAGCGGCGAAGTGAAGAAAAAACTCGCCAAACAAATGGAAAAGTTTAAGCGGACATCCAAGCAAACCCTTGAAGCACGTGAAGACTTAGAAACGTATATGAGTGATTATGTCAATGATCTCATGAGCCAAGGCTACCAAGAAGAAGAAGCGCTGGAGTTGGCCAAACAAGCACTAGCTGCTGACAGCGACAGCGATTTAGCGGCAAATCTCCAAGATAAGTATAAAACATATTATTTAACTCGAAGCCCTGAGGTGGAGGAGACAATCGGACTGTTTTACGCAGGCTTTATGTTTGTTGGCATGGCTATTGGTGCCATGGTCGGCATACTAATTGGGGCGTTTGTGTTTACTGCACACTTTTTTGCCTCAGTGGCGATAGGTACGGGGCTCGGGTTGATTTTTGGGCTCGGCTGCGGCATGCTTAAGCACGGATCTGTCGTGAACAAATCATCAGTCAATGACCGCTAGGACGGCAGTATTTAGGGAAAGCTAGTTAGGTAGAAAACGCCTAACTAGCTTTTTTGATTCGTGTAGCCCATGTAACATTTTGGATTTTGTGAGCAACTATAAGTCTAAATTTCTAGTGTTTTCGCCGTTTGTTTACGCATTATGTCTCCTATTCGGACAAAAATGGACAAATTAAATTACAATCATATTACAAATCGATTACATTTTTCTTGCTTATTCCGAGCGTTTGTTATAAAATCAAAATGGATGGAAATATATTCTATCCATTTAGCGAAAAGTAAACCTAGTTGTCTGCTTTTCGGGCAATCATAATCGAATATTCCGTTACATACGCTATCTAGGAGACTTTGAAAAATACCGAAATTAGAAACTTTCTGGGATTGTTTCAGTTTTTAAGTCGGATGCTGTGTTTTCTTCCTCCTAAATGAAGCAAAACGGAGTGATTGAGAGGTGTTGACGAATGAAACACTTTCTGGCACTTATGGCGTTTGCCTCTATTTGTGTGCTCGCCGCTTGCGGCAGTGGTGAAGAACGTGTGGCCGCTTCCGTTTCCACGCATGAGACCGTTGTTCTGGAAAAAACAATTCCTGACCTTTCCGTAACGGTTTTTTTAGACGAGGAAGAATTTGATAAACTTCCAGTGGAGATGGTCAACGAGGATGACCTCCGAAAATGGGCAAGAGACTTGGCTAGAGGTAAAGACGGCTTTGACCAACCGATGATACCGGCTAAATGGAATGGCCAAGAACTAGTTGGCGGCCAAGACCAAGTAACGCTCGACGAACAGAAGCTCGTTGAAGACATCCTTAGCTTAAGCGTTTGGGAGCGAGAAGTGACGCTGCCTATCAACAGGCAAACAGTTTCTGCCAGAGCGGAAGATATAAACAACATTGAGAATAAAACAATTGGCCACGGCCGAACAAGCTACAATAAGAGCGTTAGCGGACGTGTTGAAAACATTCGCTTGTCGACAGAAAGCGTAGACTATGTCGTTTTAGGAAGCGGTGATACGTTTACATTTAACGGCATTGTAGGCGAACGCACAAAAGAACGGGGCTACCAAGTGGCAAGCGTCATTATGGATGGCGATTTTACAGATGGGCTTGGCGGCGGCATCTGCCAAACATCGACGACTCTTTACAACGCTGTTCTTGATGCAGGTTTAACAGTATTGGAACGCCACCCGCATTCTCTCCCAGTTGGTTATGTAGAAGAGGGCATGGATGCGATGGTAAGCTGGGGCAGTGCAGATTTGCGCTTCCGTAATGACTTTGATCACCCAGTCGTGATCCGCGGAGGCGTCGATAAAGAAAAAGGCGAAGTCTGGTTCGACATTCGCAAATAATGTTGGATGAGGAGAGCGAAGAGATCGTTCTCTTTTTTTGTTGTCGAGGTTGATTTCATAATAAAAAGCAGGCTTTTGATCTCAGGGGGAAGGCAAATGTAGGCTTGCAAAAAGAAAGCAAGAGAATGGGGGCGGGAGTGAACATCAACAAAACATACATTTAAGGGATATTTTTCTTTATTTCCCAATATAAAAGGATTTAAATCTATGATAATCTAATAATACAAAAATTTGAAAGGTATGGTATTATTGAAATCGAAGATAACTTTTTCTGTTTTGTTACTTATAACACTGTTGTAATATTTGGATAAGAAATGGATCTACTTTTCGAAACCCTGACCAAATTTCAACAGAAGTTTCAGGAAGGCCGGCTGGACCATGGGGAGTTAGAATATACAATTCCAGGAATGAATACCAAGGTAGGATGGAAGTAAGAGATAGGGGCAACTGGATTGTTTTTCCTGTAAGACAACTTGCTCCACGTGGATATAGTTATAAATTTCAATTTTATAACAACGGCCCTGGGACAATAATTATTGATAGCGGTATTCTCACATACAATCGTTAAAAGCAGTGACTAGTAACCTATTCTTTATGAACAGGTTACTTTTTTTTCAATTTCATAACTAACGCAATACTAGTAATGAAAAGGGTTATGAACGAAACAATCATTAGAAACGGGTATGGAAAGAACTTATTTTGAAAAGCATAAATATAATGATCCAGAGATGTTACTCCTTGAATAGGAACGTTTCTCCCGTCCACCTTTACTTGTATATTACGAACCTCACTTCCTACGTACCAAGTAAGCGCGAGTGAAAACAACAACATCATTGTAGACGCGCCTAATGGTAAAGAGTATTTGTAAAAATTCATTTATTCCCCTTCTTTCCTTAAGATTTTTTATTCATTATAACATGGAAGGCTTTAAACTGACTCTTCTTTCAGAATATGAATATATTTGGAAGGGCGGCTTTAGGTGAGCGTGGTTATAGAAGTCTGCCCCAGGATAACGGGCATGTAGTTGTAATCATTGCCCCCGTTAATTGGAGTTAGGTAATAATAATGACGCAAGGAAACAATCGCTCTGCCGCTAAAAAAGGTCCCAAACAATAGACGTCTGGGACATGAATGGTACCCTTTAGAAGGGCGAGAGAATGGAATTCGGGAGCGAGTATGGTGTAGGGGAGAATACTCGCTCCTTAAATACTACCATATTTATCGGAAAAGTAAAGATTAAAAATCAGTTTTTTGATTCTGCTTTTTCATCTCTTTAATTACTGTGTTTGGGGGAGTTGGTGATAAAGGGAAACTGTCCACAACTATCCTTTTTTTAATCAACAAAGAAAGAGGCGAATCCTGTCAGAGTTGATTTATGTTGACCCCTTGTATGTTGGGTTGTTTATGGCTGTACTCACTTGGCGAGCCTGCATTTTATCACTATCGTAAGGCCTAAGTACGCTTTGAAGTAGAGAGGCGTCGGTAATGTCAACATCGAGCCAGGCTTCGCGGTTGCCTTCTTCTAAAATGACAGGCATGCGGTTGTGGTATTTTGCCACTAGCTCATTAGGGCGTGTGGTAATAATCGTGCAGGAAGAGACCGCCTCGCCGCTGTCGCTGTCTTGCCAAGTGTCCCATAATCCAGCGAACGTCATGAGTCGACCATTTTCGTTTTGAAAGTGGAATGGGGTTTTATCACTCGTCCACTCATAAAAGCCATCGGCGACAATGAGGCAGCGTTTATGGGGGAGCAAGTGTTTAAAAGGCATCGTATCAGCAATGGTTTCCGCCCTAGCATTAATCGGTTTAGGGCCTTTGTTCTTCTGTTTTGACCAATGAGGGATAAGGCCCCAATGAAAAAAGCATGCTTTTGGCGCCGTATGAATGGCAGCGATCGCAAGAATCTCTTCGGTAGGCGCAATGTTATGGCTAGGTGGAAACGACGGAATGTCAAGTCCTAACTCCTCTTCGACGTCAGTAGGTGAGGCAGTTAGCGTAAAACGTCCACACATACAGCAAACCTCCTTTTTAACAAGTATATCCCTTTTTGCTTATTCCATAGACAAGCCTACATAACAAGTGGACAAACTTGGCATATTTCGTTGAGTTTGTCCATATATCTGTAAAAAGCGTTTAGCAGCTTAGAGAACGATCATCCACATAGGACAAAATCGCAATCTTTGAAAAGGAGTGTCTGCACATGCGTAAATTTCGCTTGATCCCGTATAAGCAGGTTGACAAGGTAAGTGCTTTATCTGAAGTACCAATGGGGGTCGAAATCGTTGAAGCACCTGCTGTCTGGAAAGCTTCAGCTAAAGGCGCCGGCCAGATTATTGGCGTAATCGACACTGGTTGCCAAGTCGATCATCCTGATTTGGCCGAAAGAATTATCGGCGGCGTTAATTTGACAACTGACTATGGCGGAGATGAAACGAATTTTTCAGACAACAATGGGCATGGGACACATGTGGCAGGCACTGTTGCTGCTGCAGAAACAGGGAGTGGCGTCGTTGGAGTTGCTCCGAAAGCGGACTTATTCATTATAAAGGCGCTGAGTGGCGATGGCAGTGGGGAAATGGGCTGGATTGCCAAGGCGATACGCTATGCAGTTGATTGGCGTGGCCCTAAGGGGGAACAGATGCGTATCATTACGATGTCTCTTGGTGGCCCCACTGACAGTGAAGAGCTTCATGATGCAGTCAAATATGCTGTGAGCAACAATGTGTCGGTTGTATGTGCTGCTGGAAACGAAGGGGATGGCCGTGAAGACACGAACGAATTTGCTTATCCCGCTGCGTACAATGAAGTGATTGCTGTAGGTGCTGTTGACTTCGATTTGCGGCTAAGCGATTTTACGAATACGAACGAGGAAATTGACATTGTTGCGCCTGGTGTAGGTATTAAGTCAACGTACCTTGACAGTGGTTATGCCGAGTTGTCAGGCACTTCAATGGCCGCGCCCCACGTAGCCGGAGCTTTGGCGTTAATTATTAATCTAGCAGAAGATGCCTTCAAGCGCAGTTTATCGGAAACCGAAATTTATGCGCAACTTGTCAGACGGGCGACGCCAATTGGTTTTACTGCGCAAGCAGAAGGCAATGGCTTTTTAACATTAGGCTTAGTTGAGCGTATTACTGGCCAGTTTACTGAGAAAGGCAAAAAATAAGGCGTGGGATAACCACACGCAAACACTCCCTCTTCGGACATGCAGGGGGAGTGTTTACATCTAATCGCTTTTAGCCGTTTTGCTAAAAATAGCGCATCTCGATAAGGAAATTTAGTATACTGAAAAGAAGTTTAATGTTTCGAGGTGCTGTCATGAAGGCAATGTTACTTGGCATTTTAGCCGCTTTCTTTTTTTCATTTACCTTTTTATTAAACCGAATGATGGAAGTTGAAGGTGGCAGTTGGTTGTTTAGCGCGTCATTGCGCTTTTTGTTTATGTTGCCATTTTTGTTGGTTATCGTTTATATCCGAACGGGATTCAAGGCACTGTGGCTGTCGGTGCGCAAAAATCCTTTTCCTTGGTTTGGTTGGAGCTTTGTCGGGTTCGTCTTGTTTTATGCGCCGCTTACGTTTGCTTCAGGCTATGCGCCTGGCTGGCTTGTTGCTGGCACTTTCCAGTTGACAATTGTCGCCGGCCTGCTGCTGTCGCCGCTTTTTTATCATGTTTCAGCAGATGGTAGCAGAATCAGGCAAACGATTCCCTTACGGTCGCTTTTTTCTTCGGCCGTTATTTTCGTAGGCGTCGTCTTTATTCAAGCACAGCATGCGACTAGCATTTCTGGAAACTTGTTGTTCTCAGTCGCGCCTGTTATCGTTGCTGCATTTACTTACCCACTCGGAAACAGAAAGATGATGGAACTTACTGATGGACGTATCGACACCTTTTCCCGTGTTCTCGGGATGACCGTGATGACGACGCCTGTATGGGTGGCATTGTTTGCGATAGGGACGATTCAACACGGATTGCCGACCGCTTCACAAACGGGCCAGGCATTGATCGTCGCCATTTCTTCCGGAATCATTGCAACATTGCTTTTCTTTTATGCGACGGACCGTACACGGAAAAAACCGAATCAACTTGCTGCCGTCGAAGCAACCCAATCAGGTGAAGTCGTGTTCGCACTCATATTGGAGCTTCTCTTTTTGCAAGCATTGTTTCCTTCTCCACTTGCGCTTCTAGGCATTGGACTTATTGTCATTGGCATGGCGCTTCACAGCTTCCTCACACGGAAAACAGCACAGCCAGATTTGGCAAAAGCGAAGCAAAGCAATAGTGGTTAACATTGGTTCTAGAGAAAGTTTGGACTAGACAGATCCAGGCGAAAAACCCGAATGCGTACGTACGTTTCCTATCAGTCTGAGTGATTTTGGCGACAGCCGCAAACCGCATCTCGCGGTTTTTTTTGCTGAAATGAAAAGTTGGGACAAGTAAGCGGATACATATGGTCGGGACAAATCTATAGAACTATTACTTCTCTACTGTTTTACTAAAAAAGCGGATTTTTTGCGTGAACATCATAACAAAGGAAAACATTTCCGTTAAAATACATACGTAGAGAATAGCAGTCTTAGTTGCCGTATTTCTACTAGCATCTAGTAAGTGAGTGTTCTTTCCATCTCCCTATTCCGACAAACCCGCAATAAAGTAACATTAATGACATCTTTTAGCTGGCAATAGGGATCCATAAAGAACATATTTCCTGACATATTAAAAAAGTAGGGAACTCTAGAAAGCGCGATTCTTGTTACGAAGCCACACGTTCTTCCCTGAAAAAAGAAAAACGTTTCTTGGCTAATTAAGATCATTTTGAAGCGGGATGTAGCTTCTTTGTAGGAGGATGCACCGATGAATGGAGAAAACGAAAGGGGCAAGCTTGCTGAGCTAGGCCAAGAATATATTGGAAGCGACAAAAGGCAAGTCTTAATTGTTGGAGGCCAGGAAGAGAGGGGCTACGAAGCAAGTTCACTAGAGACAAGCCTCATGACAGAAAAACCGCTATACAGTGGCGGGGCCAAACAGATCGAACTCGATTATGAGGCGGTAGCCCAGTTAGGCAATTTATTAGAACGTACTGTACAGGAAAGGTTGCTTCTTGTCCGTACGCATATTAACGATGCGAAGGATATTACTGAGCAGGAGAGCGCACGCTTCTTAGAACGAGTCAACCAACTTCGTGAAATGTATGTCACACTCGTTGAACAGGCAGGGGAGGGCGGGCTTTTTCAAGGGATTGGCCAAGCAAGCGGCCGCCTTACCCAAGCCATTTCTGGAGTGCAGCAGCTCATTAGCGATGCGGAAAGGTGTTGCCGTGCCCTTCGGGAAGCGCAAACGAGTGCTCCGGAGGAATTAGCTGGTTCCATCTCGCAACAGGCCGTGCAGATGGAAGACATCTTTGCGGAAATTAGACATCTTGTGTCCCGCTTGGAAGAAGGGGCTGACCAGCTATTTTTGTTTGTTAACCATGTGTCAATGAATTATATTGAAGATGTGTTTAGGGGCGGACAGGACCTATTTGCCGACTCGGTAGTCGAAGAGCTTCGCGCTCATTTGGATTATATTGTCCGTAACGAACAACAAGTTCACCAGCAAATTGCCGATTATAAAGAACAAGTCGTATTTCTTGCTCAAGCTTTTACAGAACAAGATCAAACACTTGCCCATGCCGATCAATCAAGCACAACCGGGGCGGTTAACCTAGCTGCCCAAGGAACGTCCTATCCTTTGGAAGACTCACCTTATATGCTGTCGGCCATGGATATCCGGGAATTTCACGCTGCTAATGGAATTGAGCGATTGTCAACGGCAACTGTACCGTTGCTGTTTAACATCTTGGAAGAGACTGTTGTCGCTGTTAAAAAACTAGAACTTCTCGGTGAGGAAGCGATGGCCGCCGTTCAGGAGGCTTCGCATGTGCCCCTATACGGAACACTTTCCGTAAGTGAGGAAAGCCTATATGCTTCTTATCGTGCCTCAATCGAGGAAAAAGCGCTAGAGGCTGTGAGCTTGCTCAGAGAAGCGAATACTCAAGTGGCTGGGATTAGGCAGGGACTTTATTCCCTCCAATGGAACTATCCGTCTTTACTGGAAGAATTGCGCCCGCAGATCGAAGAGGTCCTGTTTAATGGCATGGCTTTCCAGAGTGTCCATGCGTGCCACTCCGCTGCCAGTGACATTTTAAATGAAATGCAAATCGCTTTTAAAGATGTGGTTTTCCAGCTCGCGCAAAATCAGGCTCAGTCCATTGAGGAGCTGCACAACAGTTCTCATATGATTGTCGAAAATATGGAATTGCTAAAATCGCAAATGAAACGCGGGACAATAGGGTAATAAGAAGCGCCTCCCATTTGGAGGGCGCTTCTTTTATGAAGACTGTTGGTTGCCTAATCGCCTTTCTTTTAAACCATTCATTAAAACGGCAATTGCCCCGTCACCTGTTACATTTGCAGCTGTTCCGAAACTGTCTTGGGCGAGGTAAAGGGCAATCATAAGGGCGATCGCTCCCTCATCAAAACCTAGCATAGAAGTAAGGATGCCTGTCGCAGCCATGACTGCTCCCCCTGGAACACCAGGAGCGGCAATCATAATGATGCCGAGCATAAAGATTACAGGAATCATCCCTGAAAATCCAGGAAACGTCAATCCTGGGTAAATGTGCATAACGGCTGTGGCAGCTGTTAAAATCGTAATGGTGCTCCCTGAGAGATGGATATTCGCGCATAATGGCACGACAAAGTTCGTGATCGAGTCACGGATGCGGTTTTTTCGAACAGCTTCCAGTGTAACAGGAATGGTTGCAGCACTGCTCATTGTCCCAAGGGCGGTTACATACGCAGGCAACATTGCTTTTAGTAACGACAGGGGATTGTTACGATTAACCGCTGCCGCTACGGTATATTGAATAAATAGCCAAATAATGTGCATAGCCACGGCTAAAAGCAACACAACGCCAAAAACGCCTAATGTTTTAAAGACAGTGCCTTCGTAGCTCATTTCAGCAAAAACGCCAGCGATATAAAAAGGGAGCAATGGAATAATGGCCTTACGTATGACTAATTCAACAATGTTTTTCCCTTCCTCGATAAAGCCATATAGTGTACTTGAATTTGTGGCGGCAATTCCGACGCCGAAGACAAAAGCAAGAAGCAACGCCGTCAAAACGTCAAAAAGCGGCTCAACCGACAGTTGCAAGAACCCTTCCATTTCTGAAGGGGCGCTGGCGCCTGTTCCAGAAATCCCTAGTGAAGGGATGACGTTCATCGCTACGAAAACCGCAAAGAAGCCGGCTAGAATCGTTGACAAATATGAAACCAAAATGGTCGAGCCGAGCATCTTTCCTCCGCCTTTGCCTAGAGCAGCGATGCCAGCAGCAATAAAGAACACAATAATAAGCGGAACCATAAAGAAAATAAAGCTGCCGATCAAGTCTTTTATTGTTACCATCAATTTGGCAATAAACTCATTGGCAATAAAGCCAATAGCAACACCGGCAATAATACCAAAAACAAGCCGGGCAATTAATTTCACAAACAACACTCCAATCTAAATAAAGATGGCTACTTAAGTACGTTGCTAGTATACCATTATTTAGTAGGTTTCGCATTGAGAGCGCTAACATTATCGGCCTGTTGAGTAAAAGGTCAGAAACGTTTCATTTTCAAAAACGACTAAGTTTGGTACGATTAAGTACATGGAGGGGAAAATATGGGAAAATTTTATCAAGAACAATTGGATTTTTCAGATACGGAAAGCATTGAGCAAGCATTTACAAAATTGTTGGCTGTGTCTCTTGATACGAGAGAAGCACTTGAACGCTTTATGGAAGAGGAATCCGTCCTCCTGGATCAGTTGGAGGAAGCAATTACTGGGCATTATATAGATTTTAACTGCCATAACGGTTCTGAAGAAGCAAAGCGTGCCTTTGAGTATGACCAACAAGTGATCGAACCTCTAATGAAGCGTTATGAGGCAAAGCTCGATGAGGCGTTCTTGGCAGCGCCAGCTTTAGCACATTTGCCAGAAGAGAAATACGGTCTGTTTGTAAAAAGAAAACGAAATGCCCAACAACTTTACCGGGAAGAAAACGTCAAGCTTGAAATTGAAGAAGCAAGCCTCGCTACCGCCTATTTTGAACATACTGGATCATTGACAGTAGACTGGGACGGGCAAGAGCTAACCATTCCTCAGCTGTCTCCTTATTTTCAGAATGAAAATAGGGATACCCGCAAAAAGGCAATGTCATTGGCGAGGGAGGCACTGCTCAAAATCGAAGAGCCATTGCAGGAAATTTTTTCGAAGTTGATGGTCATTAGGCAGCAAAAAGCCGAGAATGCAGGGCTCGCTAATTATCGTGATTATATGTTTAAAAAGTACGCCCGCTTTGATTACACGCCTGAAGATTGTAAACAGCTCGCCCTTAGCATTGCTAAACATGTGAAACCATTAAAGGAAAAGTTGCAACGTAAGCATGCCGCCCAACTTGGCGTCGACACATACAGGCCGTGGGATGTGGAAGCCGTTATTCCCGGGCAACAGCCTTTAAAGCCATTTGATGGGGCAGAGGAACTAGTTGAAAAAGCCGGAACAGCCCTTGATGCACTTGATGCTCGTTTTGGCGGCCTGCTTAGAAGAATGGATGCAGAGGGCATGCTTGACTTAGAGAGCCGCAAAGGCAAATCGCCTGGAGGCTTTTGTGCGCCACTGCCGATATCAAAGCTTTCGTTTATTTTTATGAACCACGCAAATACACATGATGACATGATTACGCTATTTCATGAGATGGGCCATTGTATTCATAATGACTTAAAAAAGGAATGGCCTTTGTCGCTTTACCGTGACACGCCGATGGAATCAAGCGAACTAGCGAGCATGTCGATGGAGCTTATGACAATGGACCAATGGTCATTGTTTTATTCAGAAGTGGACTTAAAACGAGCCAAATACAAGCAATTAAAAGGCATTGTCGACTTTTTGCCGGCAGGAATTGTGATTGACCAATTCCAACATTGGCTCTATGAAAACCCATCACATAGCGAAGAAGAACGAAACCGAAAATACCGGGAGCTGTTAGAAACAATAGATGCCAATGTTTCCGATTGGAGCGGATATGAAAAATGGCGGGAGAGCAGTTGGATCAAGGTGCTCCATATTTTCGAAGTACCGTTTTACTACGTAGAATATGTGATTGCCCAGCTTGGCGCGCTGCAGTTGTATAAAAACTATAAACAACAGCCTGAACAAACGCTTGCCCGCTATAAGGAAGCCCTGGCACTTGGCAGTTCAAAATCTCTTCATGAAGTGTACAGTGCAGCTGGAGTGCGCTTTAATTTTTCAACAGAAATGATTGGCGATTTAATGGCTTTTGTTGAACAAGAGTTAAACGAGCTTGCCTAAAAGAATACTAGCAGCATCGTTTCTTTAATGATGGATAAAAACAATGTCTCTTCGTTTAGTGATCAAACAGAGACCTCTAGCTACGGAGAAGGCGAGTAGCTGCATACCGGCGTTCATTAATCTGACCTTTTTTGACTTTTTTTGTCCAAAGGGGTTGAAAGGTCAATAAAGGTCAGTTATAATAAAGCCATAGTCAACAGCCTCTCTATTTTAAAGGCTGTTTGTTTTTACTCAAAAGGTCAAAGATAGTCAAAATCAAATTTCGCTTATAAATAAAAAACAAGGAGGAGAAAGTCCATGAAATGTCAACATTGTCAAACTCGTGAGGCTGTGATTTCCTTGAATGTTGTTGTAAACAATCGTCAAAGCCACTACGCGCTTTGCCAAGAGTGCTATGCGCAATGGAGCGATTCAAACATGAATGGTCAATTTGATTCGCTGTTCCAGCAATTTATGAATCAAGGCCAGCCACAACAAAACGTTCGTACAAAAGAGCAAAAACGGACTGATGATGGTTTCCTCGGTCAATTTGGCCACAATTTAACAAACGATGCGAGAGACGGCAAGATTGACCCAGTGATCGGCCGCGACCAAGAAGTAGAGCGTGTCATTCAAGTGTTAAGCCGTCGAACAAAAAATAACCCTGTGTTGATCGGGGAAGCAGGCGTCGGAAAGACAGCGATTGCCGAAGGGCTTGCACGGCGAATTGCCAGCGGCGACGTGCCAGCAAAACTGCAAAATAAACAAATCTATGCGATTGACTTTTCTTCACTTGTCGCCGGTACAAGCTACCGCGGCCAATTTGAAGAACGGATGCAGCAGCTGATTGACGAAGTCAGCCGCCGTGATGATGTGATTGTGTTTGTCGATGAACTTCACATGATCGTAGGCGCTGGTGCTTCTGGAGAAGGCAACATGGATGCGGGCAATTTGCTCAAGCCAGCACTTGCTCGAGGAAGCATGCAACTGATTGGGGCGACAACGCTAGCAGAATACCGCAAAATTGAAAAGGACCCGGCCCTTGAACGCCGCTTCCAACCGGTCACGGTCAAAGAGCCTACAACAAGCCAAGCGTTGGCGATTTTGCAAGGACTAAAAGGCGTTTATGAAACGTACCACGGCGTTCGTTACTCAGATGAAGTGCTAGAAGCGTGCGTCAAACTGTCAGATCGTTATATTCAAGACCGTTATCTTCCAGACAAAGCGATCGACCTACTTGATGAAGCCGGTTCCCACTTGTCTTTGTCTTCTAACCATGAAGATAAAGCGACATTGGAGAAACGTCTTGCTACGATACGCTCGAAAAAACAAGAAGCAACCAAACAAGAGCGGTATGAAGAAGCGGCTGCGCTTCGCGATGAGGAACTGAAAGTAAACGCAAAATTGCAAGAAGCTGTGTCAGAATTAGAACCAGTAGATGTCACTGTGGAAGATATTGAAATGCTGATTGAACGGCAAACGGGCGTACCTGTCCGTAAGTTGCAAAAAGCGGAGCAACAAAAAATGAAAGACTTGGCCAACAGGCTCTCAAGCAAAGTCATTGGGCAAGAAGAAGCGGTCGACAAAGTGGCAAAAGCTGTTAAGCGGAGCCGTGCTGGCTTAAAAGCAGGCAATCGTCCAATCAGCTTTTTGTTTGTCGGACCGACTGGCGTCGGAAAAACGGAATTGACGAAACAACTTGCCCAAGAGGTGTACGGCAAGAAAGAAAGCATGATACGCCTTGATATGAGTGAGTTTATGGAAAAACACTCTGTATCGAAACTGATTGGTTCCCCTCCTGGCTATGTTGGCCATGAAGAAGGCGGCCAACTGACGGAACGGGTGCGGCGCAATCCATACAGTATCATTTTGCTGGATGAAATTGAAAAAGCCCATCCTGACGTGCAGCATATGTTTTTGCAAATTATGGAGGATGGCCGCTTGACGGATAGCCAAGGGCGTGTCGTTTCCTTCAAGGATACAATGATTATTATGACGTCAAATGCGGGTGTTGGCGTGACAAAACCATCGCTTGGTTTTACAGCTGAACAAAGCAAAACACTTGGGATTTTGGAAAACCTTAACGATTATTTCAAACCAGAATTCCTTAACCGCTTTGACGCATTGATCGAGTTTAACCAGCTTTCAGAAGAAAACTTGATTGACATTGTCGATGTGATGCTTGCCGATTTGAATGAACGGTTGGCAGCGCAAAACATTGAGATGGAAGTGAGCGAGGAAGCGAAGCGTAAACTTGCTAAACTTGGCTACCACCCTGCGTTTGGCGCCCGTCCGCTTCGCCGTGTGATTCAGGATACCATTGAAGACGACATCACCGATCTTTTGATCGACGATAGCGACTTGAAGCGTGTAAACGTCGATGTCGTCGAAGATCAACTTGTTGTCTGTAAAGGATAAGCGCAAGAAAAACGGCGACGCGTGCGAGTGTTTGTCCGTAGTCTGAAGGCTGCTGGGATGCCCAGCAGCCTTTTTTGGTTATGCAGACACTAAGCCGCGCAGAGACTTAGGTAAAACGAGACAGATGCTGCTCTGTTTGTACAAAGTTTGCTGGAACAGGTTGATGGACTATGTGTGATTTTAATGGTATTGTTCGAGCCCGCGTACAATGGCTATTGCAGCTTCGTTTGGAAAACTGGCAGCCTTCATCCGTTCTGCTTCTTCAGCATTTGTAATAAATCCAAGTTCGACAAGGGCGGCAGGCATGGCAGTGTTGCGCAATACACTAAAATTCGCCGATTTGACGCCGCGGTTTCTTGTATTTAGCGTGTTGACGAGTTCAGTTTGCAAAGCTGAAGCCAAAGCTTGCCCTTGGCTGCTTGCTGGGAAATGGAATGTTTCTGTTCCATGGGCACTTGGGGTAGCTGCATTGGCATGAATGCTAACAAATGTATCGGCATTACTGGCATTGGCAAGCTCAGCCCGGGCTTCGAGCCCAACGTAGACGTCCCCTGTTCTCGTCATAATGACTGTTGCCCCTGCCTCTTCAAGCCTATCTTTCGTATGTGCAGCTACTTTTAAAACAAGATCTTTCTCGTAAATTCCATTTGCGACTGCCCCAGGGTCGCTCCCACCGTGGCCCGCATCAATGGCAATGACTTTACCAGATACACTAGCCGCCGCTTCTGGTGCTAGAAAATAGCTAGTGGAGACTACTGCAAGGATGGCGGCCATCAAAAATGAAAAAGCATGCTTTTTTCTCATGAGCGCCTCCTTGGTTTTTATCGATTGGCTTATTTAGTAGTCTAAGAGATTGCCATAGAGGCAACAAGGGATTTTGTCGAAAACAGCCCTTCCTGATTAAAATGAAGGGAAAATATGTATCCAAAGAGAAAAACATGAAGAATAACAGTGGTTAAGTTTTATGAAAGCAAGGAAAAGTGTCTGAACAGAGGTGACTAGTAACGCTTCAAGATCGCCCAATTAGGAAACTGTTTAACTCATTTCAATCTTTTGTCCCAGATAGCGATGGTAGCGAAGTAACAAATTGGCTTAATTTCTCGTTTTTCAGTACTCACATATGTTTCATATTTTGCGAGCGAGGCGCAAAATATGAAATTAGCAAAATGGAAAACTATAGTAAAATAAGTACTAAAACCTAGACCTTTAGGCTTGTAATCGGAGGAGAAACGATGAAATCAAATTTAGAAGCATACCGGATTATGAATGACATTTATCGTCTATTGCGCCAAGAGGTAGGCTCTCCGACGTCTACGTTTCGCGAAGTGGTAGATCTTGCGATTGTAAAGCTACGCGGGCGAATGGAAGACAAAGAATTAAGTCGGCTCTGGCATATTGTCTACTTGCGCCAAGACATGATGAATTTCGAGACGATCTCCCGCAGCCAAGTCGAGTATTTAAAAGCTGTTCGCAAAGCTCTAATGAAAGCGCTAAAAAAGCAGGACGATGATAATGAGATCTGCGTATAAATAACGCAGAATCGGTACTCAAAAGGGGGAGAAGGGGAGGAACGGCTTGACTAAATCGTATTGGCAGATAATTCGAAATATAAAACGTTGAACGATTTCCTTCTTCTATTTCAACATAACGTTTTTTGTTCGGTTAATTAGCAAGTTTTAAGCGTCATACTGTGCACTGGGCTCCTATACAAAGCATTTGCTATAAGTGGTCTGGTTATGGCTATCCATGGCTATGAACAGTCATGTATTAGAAATGCTTTGCTGTTTTTAGCAGATAGCTACAAAAACAAAGGAATATTGACAGTCTTTGCAAAATAACTGGGAGAAAACCCAATTGTTGTGGAAAGTAGGTACCGTTATTTAAACTTAATGTCCTATATAAATCATTTATGGCCGAGCGAAAGGAGGTGACAAAAAAGCGGAGTTCTGCACAAGAAAACTGAGTAAACATCGAAGTTATATAAGGTTATTTGAATAGGCCAAAGCAAGGAATTCGGAGGCAAAACCAGCTAGTGGTTAAAGCGTTGATTGCAAGAAAGGACTTGAGATTTAGTCTACTCTTGTTCTTTATATAAAGCCCCTTTTATGGACTCACTTATAATAGCAATTAGAGGTTATGGGGAAGATGGCGCAATAGGTTGATACGGCGAATATGCGGGATGCCGCTAGATCATTCACTAAGAGGGTTTTTTATGGATATGCTGACAGATAAACGCATTGAGCGCTTAGTGAAATTGATTCATTTCATTGGCGCCAAAGAAAACTGCACGAAGGCGGAAATCCGTAAAACATTGGCTTGTTCGGACCGCACGGTTGATTATACGATAAAAGAATTGGAAAAAGAACTACAGCAAACGGGCACAGACATGGCGATTGTGCGCAATGCTCATAATCAATATGGTTTTTCAAATAAAGATGACCGGCAGCTTAATGAAGTTTTGCGCCGTCTCTATCTTCAGGATGATATGGTCCGTTTTATTGGCTGCTCTTTATCTGGCCGCTTAAGTGTGGATTCGTTTATTCAAAAACATTTCTTAAGCCGTTCTACATTCTTCCGTAAGCTCCATAAAATCAAACCTTTGCTTCATGCTTTCCATCTACGATTTGAGCCGAGGACGTTTAAACTTATTGGCAAAGAACATCATATCCGCATTTTTTATTTTTGCTTTTTTTGGGAAGTTACCGGAAGTGGAATTGCGTGGCCTTTTTCGATTGAAAAACAGTTTGCTAAACAATTGTTTGCGCCGATTGCAAAGGCTATGAAGTTAAACTTGTCCTCATTGCAAACAGAACGTTTCTTGTACTGGATTGCTATCCAATGGTTGCGAGTAAAACAAGGGCGCTTCACTGACCTTTATGATGAGGCATTTCCGTCCGACTTGCAAACAAAGATGTTTGCACATGCTGGCGAATTGCTTAAAACCGTGCCAGAAAACATAAGGTCATCAGAAGTGCAGTTTTTATTGATCATTCTTTTAAATTCGCCGTTTCTTTACCATGACGAGGATCTTGTTGCTTCTAATCTAGCTGCAAATCAGTTACACCGTACTGAAGAATGGAGGGCAACGCGGCGGTTCGCCCGTGCTTTAAAAAAAAGTTTTCTAATGCATTGGAAGAAAAAGCGGCACAGCGGATGGAAGGGCATTTGCTGCAAATCCATCGAAATAAACGGTACTTTTCTGTAAATTATTCCAGCTTTAAAGAGCGGATTCAACTAGAAGTATTGCAAGAACGTCATCCGCTTATTACAGAAGGCGTTTTTGCTGCTTTTGACAAAGTATTGGCTGAGGAAATGGTGCCTTTTTTACAAGTCGATCAAGCTGCCTTGCTCATCCGTTACATTTTAGTGGTCTATACATTTGCCGACATTGAGAAATTAAATGAACCATTGAATATCCACATCTTTTCAAGTGAAGGGCCTGTCTACGAGCAAAAGCTTTCTGAACGAATGAATGCTGCACTGCCGTACCATTTAAACGTCCAAACGTCCGTAACGTACGCTCATGACAAAGCAGAAATGCCTTCATTCATTATTACAGACACACTTTTTCCCTATCATGAAAAAGTCGACGTCCTTTATATCCAGTCTCCACCGACGAACCAAGACTGGCGACGCATCCAAGAACAGTGTGAAAAGCACCATAAAAGGGCGATTGAATCGATCCTTCTTAAACGAAAAGAGCAGCAAGAGACGGAATACCTTTTAAAAAGGGAGCTGAATGGGGGATAAAAAACCTGCAAGGCTATGCAAGAACCTTGCAGGTTTTACAGGCTGTAGACTTGTTGTTGTTCATGTGCCGCCGAACGTTCGTTATTTACATCTCCGCTCGCCTACACTTCTCGCTCCTGCCTATGTGTGAAGGAAACCCATTCAAAAGCCAAAAGCACAGTTGTCCACTATAAAGGGGGCATGCCAAAAGACATTTATGTGTTTTGGCCAGTTGTGTGCAGCATGCCTCTGCGAAATAATTCGTTTTTTAAAATCACAATAAAATCAACGGATAATTGATGTTCGATCGCTTGGTAGTACGAATGGAGCAGAAGGTCGTCTGATAAATCTTTCAGCATACGATATCCCCCTCTGTTATGTGGTGAGAAATGTTGGCTATGTGTGCCTTAATATTACTACATATAGTATTTAATATCAATAAAAACCCTATATATATGATTGGTGATCGTTTAATTCGACCATGTAATAGCGGAGCGTTTTTTCAACATTTCTAGAAAGGACGAACGGTGCACCGCCAACTGAATATTTTACTCCTTTAACCCAATAAAGGTGTTCGATATAATGGGGAGACAAGGATGCTTTTTCAGAAACATGGATCCCGTGTTTTTGCATAAAGTCTTTTAGTTTTCTCATGTCGATGGAGAGGCGGGCGAGTGCTCGTTGAATAATGTTTATATAGATAGAAGGGTATTTAATGCCTGCCACTTGTTTCCCTTGGAAACGCACCAATTCCCGTGTCAAAATGATGCGCGCATAATGCAAGCGGATATAGGCTTGCGCCGCCTTTTCCGCTTTTTCGCTAATGGTTTCCCGGGCGGTTGGGGCAAGCCCAAATAGGGCTCGCACTTGGTTGTTGGACAGTTCCATGTTTTAAACGGGGCTGACATGTTTGATGATACGCAAAGGAAGCCACTCGCACCTATCTGGAAAAGCGATTTTGATCTGCTTGTTCCATTCGTCCAATTTATCAATAGTGCCAATTCTTTGGCGGTAGCGTCCGTGATCCCAATAAGTGACAGTGACCTCATACGTGTGATTTAACGCGTCCATGATCGTAGCCCCTAGCTCGCGCCATTCGTCATCGTCCAATTCCCCATGCAACGGAACGTCCTCTTCCCGCCGTTGGAGTTCAAGCCACGCCTGTTTATGTTCAGGCAGCATCATCCGACTTCCTTCCCATAACAAGTTTCCTCGATGGATGTACAACTCTTCTTTTGCCATCAGCAAACTCCTTTCTAATTGGAACATTTGTTTGTATTGTATGCGAATGTCCGTTCGATAACAAGAGGAAAATAGAGGAAAAAGACTGGTTCTTTTCTGGATGGGAACAGCGTAATTGTAAGAAGGAAACGTCGTGCCTGTTAGCACCATGAAATAACTACCGCGTTTCTTGAATAAGTGCAATTAAATGGGCAAATTGTGTTATGATGTTGCTTAAGGCCTATGGTAAGATGGAATTTTTGCGAAAAACAAGGGAAGAGGAGACGTTGTATGAAACTAACTGCGACCATGCCTTCGGAGCGGATTCACGAGTTGGACATGATCCGGGGAATTGCCTTGTTCGGCATTTTAATGGCAAACATGATTGCCTTTAAAACGTTAGCTTTTACTGACGCAAGCTTTATGCTAGAAGGGAAAGCCCTGTCTGAAAACCGCTTGGACGCCAATGTACAGCTGTTTATTAGTTTTTTTGTAGACGGCAAGTTTTACCCGATGTTTTCTTTGCTGTTTGGACTTGGGTTTTTTATTTTTTATACCCGCGTTCTAGCGAAAAATATGGCAGCAACACGGGTTTTTTATAGGCGGATCGTCTTTTTGCTAGTGGTCGGTCTTGTGCATTTGCTGCTCTTATGGTCAGGAGACATCTTGTATACATATGCATTAACAGCTTTGCTTTTGCCATTGTTCTTCCACCGCAAGCAAAAGACGCTGATTACTTGGACGATCGCTCTAATGCTTGTTTCCGCAGTAATGATGACATGCTATACGTTGTTTTTAGGGGTTAGCATGGAATTTGGCTTACGGGAAGGGCTCATGACAATGGAAGACATTGCTGGCGATACGGCTAGTGCTTTAGCAACAATGGCAAACGGCACCTATTTACAAATAGTAGAGTATCGCTTTTTTAATGAATCATTTTTCCAACTTTTCACCGTTGTCTTTGTCATACCAGGAATTTTGCCGTTGTTTTTAATTGGCTTATCTATGGGGAAGGCAGGAATGTTCCATGATGTGAAAGCCAACATAACACGCTGGAAAAGGCTGTGCTGGATTGGCTTCTTGGCGGGTTTCCCCCTTACGTTGCTTGAAGTGTCGATCAGATACAATCTAATCGACATGAATCCTGTGTTTACACAAGGGTTGGCCGAGGGCATCAGAATGCTTGCTGGCCCGTTGCAAATGTTGTTTTATGTATCAGCATTTGTGCTCCTTTTACAGAAAGGAACAGTGGCACGTTTGTTCATGCCAATTGCCTCGGCGGGGCGCATGGCCTTGACGAATTATTTGCTGCAAACGATTGTGGCAACGACCATCTTTTATGGGTATGGCTTTGGTTTGTTTGGCAGCGTATCTAGCAGCCAAGGGTTACTTATTGCCGTTGTCATTTATGCTACGCAAGTCGTACTCAGCCACTTGTATTTAAAAAAATGGAAACAAGGGCCCCTTGAAGCTTTATGGCGGAAATGGACATATGGCGGTGGGGCGGCCAAACGTACCGCATAAAGAGCCATTTGGGCAATCGCCCAAATGGCTCTTAGCCTGAGAAGACACCCCTTTAACAACAATTTCGCTCCTTTTCTATGTTGGACAACCTCATCCGAGCCACACACTGGACTAAACTTAAAATCCGATAACATTTGAAAGCTACTGGAAGAACTTCTAACAAATTAAAATCGATATTAAAGAGGGAATTGCCTTTCTAACATCGAAATGGTCTTAAAAACCGAAACTTTTTAAAGTTAAAACGAAAAGTGAGGTGGCGAAAAGATTAAACCTCCGGTGCAATTGCATGAAGTCAATCGAATTAATGCGTTAAACCTTATCCGCCTACGCGGGCCCCTTTCCAAGAACATGATTGCCAAACAAATACAAGTCAGCCCAACGACGGCAGCAACGATTTTAAACAAGCTTATTGACGAAGGGTATGTGCAAGAAGAAGGGGTCGGCCATTCAACAGGAGGAAGAAAGCCGGTACTGTACCGCTTTAATCCAGACAAATCGTTTATAATCGCCCTATCACTGGCAAACTCATCCGTTCGCATCGCTGCTTTAAATTTAGAAGGGCATGTCCGCTCAGAACAATATGGACAAGTCGATTCGCTCCGTGGCGAAACTTATATCGATTTTGTTATGAAAACGCTAACTGAATTTATTGGCCGGCTGGAAAAGCTGGACGAATGTTTGGGCATTTCGATTGTTGTCCCAGGAATTGTCCAAGCCGAACGAGGCATCGTATCTTATAATGCAAAACTCGACTTGTATGACGTCCATTTAAAACAAACAGTGGAAGCGGCATTTGGCTTGCGAACGTATGTAGACAATGACATGAATGCGATGATGATGGCAGAAAAGCAGTTTGGCACAGCGAGATATAAAGAAATGTTGTTTATTTCGGTAGGCGAGGGGGTTGGTTCAGGGTTGATCGTAAACGGCAGCATTTACCGCGGCTTCAGCGGCAGTGCTGGCGAAATTGGTCACATGTCGGTTTTGCCCGGTGGTCCTGCTTGCCCTTGTGGCAACCAAGGCTGTCTTGAAAACTATGTGAATTGGCCGGCTATTTATTCACGAATCCTCTCTGCCTGGCTCACACAAGGCGTAAAAACGGCCATCATTGAGAGCGCCGCTCGGCGGCCAGAAGCAATCAAACCAGCGGACTTCGTTGCAGCCGCTTGCGCAGGCGACCCGTTTGCGCTAACGGTTGTCGAGGAAATGGCAGAGTCTCTGTCGGTAGCCATCACCAATAGTTTGCACTTATTGAATCCACAAGCGGTTGTGTTGACTGGGCCTCATGTGCAAAACAACCTGCCTTTGTTTGAACGCCTTAATGAAAAAATCAACAGCCGGGCATTGAATCCGATTGCGCGCCACACTGAAGTAAAACCGGCCTCTCTGGAAACAAATAAAGACATTCTTGGCGCGTTAGCAGTCTTGTTGCAATACGAAATGCAAGTTGGCAAGTATGAGTTGTTTTTAACCTGAGGCAAATGATTAAGGAGGCAAAGCATGAAAAAAGCGATCGCTTTAGTAATGCTAGTCGCAGCACTTTCGGTGGCAGGGTGTCAGAGCGAACGGGCAAGTCCACGGCAGCAGACGCTTGATATTGCGTTATGGGATGAAAAGGCGAAGCCGGCTGTTGATGAAGCAATTGCCGCTTTTGAAAACAAGCATCCAGATGTCCGTGTCAATGTGACTTATAGTCCTTATTCTCAATATTGGACAACTCTTAGGACGAGCATAGGAGGAGGGGCAGGGCCAGATCTATTCTGGATGAATGCCGTCAACTTCCACCAGTATGCAGAGCCTGGCTTGCTTCAAAGCCTCGAGAAATTTATTGCCGAGGACGAAACGTTTCAAAAACAGCACTACTTTGAGAGCATGATTAAACTTTACAGTTATGAGGACGACCTATTTGGCGCGCCATACTTTGTTGACGCTGTTGGCTTGTTTTACAACAAAGCGCTTTTTGATGAAGCGGGCATCCCCTATCCAGACGAGACTTGGGATTGGGAAGACATCGAGCGGGTTGGCGCACAGCTGACAGATGCTGATAAAGGAGTTTATGGATACGCAGCGCCGATTGTTAGCAACCAGCGAGGCTATTACAATTACATCCACCAAGCGGGCGGGGAAATTGTTAGTGAAGACCAGGCGCATTCTGGTTTTGGCACTGCTGCCGCAAAAGAAGCGTTTGCCTTTATAGAACGGCTAGTCGACCAAGGCATTTCGCCAGATATTAAGTCGCAAATTGAAAATGACCTCGATCAAATGTTTATGTCTGATAAAGTAGCTATGTATCCAACACTCTCGGTTAGCGCTGTCTTGTTTCATGAGGAAATGGGCCACAAAGTCGACGTCGCGCCATTGCCGAAAGGGAAAGAAGATGCTGTGATTCTCCACGGAATTAGTTGGACAATGAATAAAAAAACGGAGCACCCTGAACTTGCTTGGGAACTAATCAAGGAGTTAACAGGCGAAGCGGGCAATGAAACGATTGCCAAAAGCGGCTTTTCCACACCTGCTGCGCGCTCTGCAGGCGATCTCTGGCTTGAATCGATCCCAGATATGGATTTGCACGTTTTTATCGCTGCGCAAGAAACAGGAGTGGCGTATCCGGTTTCAAAAAACACAATGGAGTGGCAGCGGATGGAGCAAACAGAAATCCAAGGCGCTTTCCTTTCAGGGGAACCCCTTGACGATGCACTTGACCGAGTTGCAACAGAAATGGAGCGAATTTTGCGGCAAGGACAAGAGTCTGAATAGGAGGGAGATGTCATGATAAGCGAAGCGGGAAAACCTCCGGGTATGCGAGCAACACCTAAAGCAGGTAAACGAAAAAGCAAAGCGGCAAAAGAGGCTCTATGGGCACTTTTGTTTATCAGCCCAACATTCATCGGCCTGTTTGCCTTTTATCTCGGCCCGGCGATTGCTTCATTTGCCCTTTCCTTTACACATTGGGATGGGCTGACGCCTCCTACTTTCGCTGGTTGGGAGAATTTCAGCGCGCTGCTCTCGAGCCCGGTGTTTATCCGGTCGCTCGTTAATACACTTCTATTTATGCTTGTCGCTGTGCCCGCTTCTGTGGCGCTTGCCACATGTATAGCTGTGCTGCTAAACCAAAAAATCAAAGGCATGGTTGTCTACCGCGCCCTTTATTTTTTGCCTGTCGTAACAATGCCGATCGCCGTCGGAATGGTTTGGAAATGGCTTTATAATACGGAGTACGGTTTGGTGAACTATGTTCTCGGCTTTCTCGGCTTGCCTCAACCTGAATGGCTATTTGACCCGAATATCGCTTTGCTTAGTGTGATCGCCGTATATGTCTGGATGACAGTCGGCAATAATATCATTTTAATCGTGGCGGGGCTCCAGCATGTTGATCCTACTTACTATGAGGCAGCAGCGATAGACGGGGCGTCCAAACGCAGTCAATTTTTTCGTATCACGTTGCCTTTGCTGACGCCGACGCTGTTTTTTGTCGTCATTACAGCCATGATTAGTTCGTTGCAAGTATTTGATTTGATCTTTGTAATGATCGGCGACACGACTGCGCTAGTCGGCCCGCTTCGCACGATGGTGTATGGCGTTTATGAATCTGGGTTTATGTTTTCACAAATGGGCTATGCATCAGCACAAGCGTTCCTGTTGTTCCTTCTTATTTTGGCAATGACAATCATACAGTTTGCCGGGCAAAAAAAGTGGGTTCATTACGACGGATAATCAAGGAGAGGAGCGGTGGTCATCGTGAGAAAAGGAATGGTTCATCTTCTTCTAATTGCCGGGGCCATTATAATGGTCACCCCGTTTTTGTGGATGGTGACTACCTCATTGAAGACGTATTTAGAATCGATGCAAATTCCGCCAACAATTTGGCCGGAAACGTGGCGTTTTGATAATTTTGCCCGTGTGTTTGAGAGTGCCGATTTCTTGCGTTATTATGCCAACACGATAGTTGTCACAGTGTTACGCACAGGTGCACAGCTTTTCCTTTGTTCAATGGCAGCTTATGCGTTTGCCCGCTTGAATTTTCCGTTTAAAAACACGCTTTTTCTTTTAATGTTGTCTGTTCTGATGGTGCCGATGCAAGTGATTTTGATTCCAAACTATGCGCTATTAGCGCAATTAGGCTGGATTGATACATTTTATGCCCTCATTGTGCCAGGCATGTTTAGCGCGTTTGGTGTTTTCCTGTTGCGGCAGTTTTTTATGGGCATCCCGAAGGAGCTTGATGAAGCGGCGATCATGGATGGCTGTACGCACTGGGGCATCTATTGGCGGATTATTTTGCCCAATGCCAAACCAGCACTCGTGGCACTGGCCATTTTTACAGTGCTTGCAGCTTGGAATGATTTTCTGTGGCCGCTTGTAATGACCAATTCTGCGGATATGCGGGTCTTATCGGTAGGGATCGCCAATTTTGAAGGGCAGTATTCAACCGAGTATCCGCTCTTGATGGCCGCAGCGCTCATGTCGACTGTACCGATGCTGCTCATGTTTTTATTTTTACAAAAACATTTAATTGCAGGAATTGCACTAGGGGGAGTACGAAGATAGTAGAGCAAGCCCGTAAAAATTGATTGGACAAAGGGGATGGGAAGATGGTTCGTGTAGTAGTTGTCGGACTTGGAACGATGGGGGCTGTCCACGCGCGCAGTTTTGCGAAAATGGAAAATGCAGACCTTATCGGCGTTGTCGATATAAACGAAAGCCGAGCAGATTCGTTTGCGAAAGAACTGGATACAGTAGGGTTTTATTCGTTTGCTGATGCGAAACAAGCGCTCGGGGAACGCATCGATGTAGTATCAATTTGCTTGCCGACAGACTTGCATCCTTCCTCTGTGAAAGAGGCGGCCAATATAGGCGCAGATGTTATTTGTGAGAAACCGCTTGCGCGCACGACTAAAGCGGCAGAAGAGATCGTCCGTTATTGCAAGAAAAAGGGAGCCAGATTGTTCGTCGGCCATGTAGTCCGCTTTTTCCCAGAATACCGAAAGGCAAAAGAAGTGGTTGAGGCCGGGCGAATTGGCGATGTTGGCGTCGTCCGGACGACAAGGGGCGGCTCTTTCCCAAAAGCAAGCGAAAATTGGTATGCGGACTATGATCGCAGCGGTGGTGTTGTCCTTGATTTGTTGGTCCATGATTTTGATTTTTTGCGGTGGACATTCGGCGAAGTAGAACGAATATATGCAAAAAATATCGGCGGTGTCGCTGGCATCAATGAGCAAGCGAAAGAGTATGCGCTCGTATCGATTCGTTTTAAAAGCGGCGTGATAGCCCATTTGGAAGGTTCATGGGCCCATAAGCAATTTAGAACGTCGTTTGAATTTGCCGGGCGCGATGGAATTTTAGCTTATGACAGCCAAAGCGCACAACCGCTGATCGCAGAAAAAAGCGACGCAGGAAAAGCGGGGGGCGTCGCTGTGCCAGAAAGCCCACTCAAACAGTCGCCTTATGAACAAGAACTCCGTCATTTTATTGCATGCATTGAAAAAAACGAACAACCGCTTGTTACCGCAGAGGATGCGTACCGAGCCGTTGAAATCGCGGAAGCCGCTTTACAATCGATTAAACAGGATAAGCCAATCACGTTACCTTTGCAAACGGTGCTGTCATAACGAGAAAGAGGAGGAGATGAAGTGAGAGTAGGAATAATCAGCTTTGCACACGGTCATGCCTATTCATATGCGTCGAGTTTACGGAATATAGAAGATGTCGAGTTGGTAGGGGTCGCTGATGACGACCAAGAAAGGGGCAAACAAGCTGCGAAAACATATGAAACGGCCTATTACCCTACCTACCAAGCGTTGCTTGCCGAAAAACTTGATGCAGTCGTTGTGACAAGCGAGAACAGCCGCCATAAAGAACATGCAGTGGCAGCGGCAAGAGCGAAAGCCGCTGTATTATGCGAAAAGCCTCTTGCCTCTACAACAGAAGATGCCCAAGAAATTATTGATGTTTGCAATGAAGAAGGCGTGCTCTTGCAAACCGCTTTTCCAGTAAGGTTCAATGAAGCCATAGCCCGTGCCAAACAGCGCATTGATGCGGGTGAATTTGGGGATATAGTTGCGATTAAAGGGACAAACCGTGGAAAAAATCCAGGCGGATGGTTCAATGACCAGGAGTTAGCAGGCGGAGGCGCGGTGATCGACCATACTGTCCATGTTGTTGATATTATGCGGTGGGTGCTGGATGATGAGGTGGCACAAGTATATGCAGAAGTAGACCAATTGTTTTCCGGCAACGGCGTTGATGATGCTGGATTGCTGACATTCACCTTTCACAATGGCGTGTTCGCCACTCTTGACTGTAGTTGGTCGAGAAACGACCATTTCCCAATTTGGGGAGACGTGACCATTGAGTTTATTGGCACGAAAGGGACATTAAAAGTGGATGCCCAAGGGCAAAAGTTTGATGTATTCCATGGCAGCGGGCTCAGCTACACGTATTGGGGAGATGACATGGACGACGGGCTTATCCGCGACTTTCTTGCTAGCGTCAAAATAAACAGGGCCCCGTCCATTAGTGGAACTGACGGTTTGCGTGCGCTTGAAGTAGCGTTAGGCGCCTATGAGGCGGCTGCTACAAAAGAAGTCGTTGTCCTCCAAGGAAAGGAGAATGAAGGCCGTGAAAAAAGGGATTAACCAATGGTGTTATCCACCAGAGACAACGCTCGATGATGTCTTAAAATGGACAAAAGCGGCGGGGTTTGAGGCGATTGAGCTTAATGTCAGCCAACCAGGGGGGATCGGCTTGACGATGGAGACGAGCCCTGCAGAAGCAAAGCAAATCAAACAAGCGATTGCGGCTCATGGACTAGAAACGGACAGCCTTTCCACTGCCTTGCTCTGGGAATTTCCTTTGTCGTCAGCGGACCGCGCTATCCAAGAGGAAGGCAAGCGCATTGTCCGCAAAATGTTGGAGTTGGCCTCTGCAATCGAGGCAAGTACGATCCTTGTCGTTCCAGGTGTTGTAACAAAGGAAACGCCTTATGATGTTTGCTATCAGAACAGCATTTCTGCTTTAAGATCGTTGTTGCCGTATGCTGAGGAACTAGGCGTCGCCATTGGAATTGAAAACGTTTGGAACCGCTTTTTGTTGTCGCCCCTTGAGATGAAGACATATATTGATTCACTGCAATCAGAGTACGTTGGCGCTTATTTTGACGTAGGCAATGTACTGCCATTCGGTTATCCTGAGCAGTGGATCCGCATTTTAGGGAAGCGGATTTTAAAAGTTCATGTCAAAGATTTCAAAGAAACGATTGGGAACATAAATGGATTTACAAACCTGCTTGCCGGTGATGTCGATTTTAAAAGCGTGATCGCCGAACTTAAGGCAATTGGCTATAACGGGGAAGTAACTGCTGAACTGACTCCCTACAAAGAGCATCCTTTTGCGCTTGCGTACGATACGGCGCGGCAACTCGATGTGTTGCTCGGACGCCATTCTCTCGTCAGCCTGTAGACAAACGCTCGTATTGAAGACGTTCGACAACCTTAAACATGGAGCGCGCTAGGCGCGCTCCATGTTGCAGCCTGTAGACAAGTTTTTCTATCCGTCTAGGTGAGGCAATAGCTTTTATTTTTTCTCATGGAATATGCTTGCTATGCTTGATAAAGGTCTTCTAAAAACGGCGCAAGCTCTTGCATCATAGCGGCTGGCTGCTCTTCAGGAACATAATGACCACAACCAGCAAGCTCTTTCCCTGTAGCCATCGTCGCTACTTCTTTCCATATATCAAGCACAGGCTGACCAGCCAAATTTCCGTTTTCTCCCCAAAGCAGCAAACAAGGTTGATTGATTTTTTTATTCATTTCTTTTTCTACACGATAGTTCGGTAAATCAAGCTTGTGCGCCGCACGATAATCGTTCAGAGCTGCTTGAAAACCACCTGGTTGCTTCCAAATACGTACGTATTCATCCCAAACACCGTCAGCCTTTAATTGCTCCAGTAAATATGGAGTTCGTCTAAACAAAGTCCCAAGATAAACCTCTTCCCGACCAGCAATGAGCGCTTCAGGCAACTCTGCGACTACTTGAAAAACCCAATGCCAATATTTTTTAGCCGCTTCTGATGCAGAAAGGTTGTCATAGACATATTCCAAGGGAAGAATATCGATGAGGCAAAGGCCTGCTACATAGTCAGGGTAATCTAAGGCAAATCTTCTGGCTACTCTAGCCCCACGGTCATGCCCAATCAAAGCCACTTTTTCTAATCGTAAATGGGTCACAAGGTCATTGATATCTTTGGCCATGTTCGCTTTCGTATAGCCTTCTATTCCTTCTGGTTTATCCGAATCCCCATATCCTCTCAAATCGATAGCGAGTACACGATAACGCTTTACTAAATCGGGAATAACGAACCGCCATAAGACCCAACTTTGTGGGAAGCCATGCAATAAGACAACCGTATTAGAATGCTGCTCCCCTCCTTCAACATAGTGGAGTTGAATGCCATTCACGTGAGCATAGCGATGCTTCAGTTGGCATAACTGAAAATTATTCCAAGCATCCATTTGTCTAGCGCCTCCTTTTGCTATCTTTATAGCAATACAATTGCATTGTAAGCCCTTTCCTTTATAATTTAAAATGATTAAATTTAAAGGTATCGATCATTTTCAGTGATATGGAATAGGCGAACAACGATGTTAAAACAAAGGAGACGGTAAAGGTGGATATTAAAGACCTGCTTATATTTAAAACATTGGCTCAGCAAAAAAATATTACGAAGACTGCGGAGCAGCTTAACTATGTCCAATCAAATGTAACAGCAAGAATAAAAAAGCTTGAGGAAACATTAGGGACTAAGCTGTTTTATCGTCATCCACGCGGAGTAAGTTTAACTAGTAAAGGGCGGATTTTGTTGAAAAAAGCAGAACAAATCTTATTGCTCATCAACGAAACCGAGAAAATGATCCAAGATGATGACGAACCAAATGGGTCACTATCGTTAGGAACAAACGAAACAACAGCAGCGACACGGCTGCCGCAGTTATTAGTGACATACAATAAGCAATACCCTAAAGTTGAACTATCGTTACGCGTTGCCTTAACACATGAACTCATTGCCGATGTACTTGATTACAAACTCGACGGGGCCTTTGTGCTTGGCCCCATACATGATCAGCAGCTTCAGGCGATTCCAGTCTTTCAAGAAGAACTTGTCATTGTATCAAAATCAACAGCGTTGACTGAATGGCGTACACGAAACGTCTTAACACGGCCATGTTGTCCTTATAAGGGGAAACTCGATCAATGGCTGGAAACACAAGGCTATCGCCCTGATCATATTATCGAATTTGGCACGCTTGAGTCGATCATTCATTGTGTTCAAGCAGGCCTAGGAATTGCTATTATCCCAAAGTCATTAGTATTGAAACAGCTTGCGGAAAAGGATATAACGATACATTCCTTACCTGAACCTAATCAAATGATTGATCTTTTCTTTATTTATCGAAAGGATACGTATCTTGACAAAGCTTATCTCGCATTTCTGGAATTCTTGCAAACCTAAAAGGTGACATCCTTCATCCCAATTTTTTTGGTCTGTCACCATCTAAGGATGTCGATCTTCCTGAATCAAAAATAAGACATGGAGCACAACAATGGCTTCATGTTAGAAAATAAGGGCACAAACAGTTCTGTGGATAAGATACCGCTGTTTGTTTATAAATATAGATAAATAGTGGACAAACGTGGTGTATTTGTGTATATGTTGATGATTGATGTGGATAACCTTTACGATTTGTGGACAATGCTGTGGAAAAGAACATGGCGTCAATTGTACTACAGGATGTGGCTACACTTTTATTGTACGGTGTAGCCGCCGTCGACAACGAGTGTTTGCCCTGTAATGCCTTTTGCCTCAGCAGAAGAGAGGTACATCGCCAAACTAGCGACTTCTTCCACAGTAATCAAGCGTTTTTGTGGAACAAGTGGATAAATAACATCATCTAGCACTTTTTCTATCGGCACTTGGCGGGACTTCGCCAAAGCTTCCATTTGATTGCGGACAAGGGGGGTGTCGATATATCCTGGGGCAATACAGTTAACGGTTATTCCGTCTTCAGCCGTTTCAAGGGCAGCGACTTTCGATAGGCCGATAATGCCGTGTTTCGCGCTGTTATAAGCCGCCTTACCAGAAAAGCCAATTAAGCCGTTAATGGAAGACATGTTGATAATCCGGCCAAACTGTTGCTTCCTCATAATGGGCATGACGTGTTTCATCGCCATAAATGGGCCAACAAGCATAATGTCAACGAGGAGCTTGTATGTCTCTGTTGGAAAGTCTTCAATTGGTGATACATGTTGCATGCCCGCGTTGTTAATGAGCACATCAATTCGCCCAAAACAAGCAACTGTTTTTTGAACCATCGCTTTTACTTCGTTCTCATTCGTAACATCTGTTTGTATGCCTTCTATAACGTAGCCTTTTTCCGTCAGCGCCAATGTCGCTTTGTGCAAGCTATCAGCATGCACATCGGCAACCATAACGCTCGCTCCCTCAGCGGCAAAACGTTGAGCTAAATGGTAGCCGATTCCGCTAGCTGCTCCAGTAATCAGTACAACTGTTCCTTTCATTATAAAACCTCCAATAGGCGCTGAAATTCACTATCCTCCAGCAAAATACAGTCGGAAGATTAAAAACACAATAGAGGACGGATAGCCTAAAGACAGTCAACCGTGTTTGTCTAGTACACTGGCCAACAGACTGAAAGAAGTAAGTCTTCGTTTACAGGCATAAAAAAAACACTTCATTTTTATCAAAGTGCCAAAAAACATATGTTCGTTAGTTGCAGCAGCTAAAGAGAAAAATCGCTTCCTTTATTTTCTTATTATTAGTATAAAATATTTCTGAATATAAGTCTATATTTTTATTCTCCTACTTTATAAAATAAAAAGCACCTGGCCGGGAATACAGTGAAAAGAGGATCGTTGCGTGTATTGGAAACGCCTTGATCGGAATCTGAAAGTGCGTTTAGTGGGTGAAGGGCTGTTTAACATTTGTTATTGGATGTATTTTCCGTTTATTGCTCTCTATTTTAGCATGACTTTGGGCAGTGAAGTTGCTGGAGCATTTATGATGCTTCCGCCTCTTGTCAGCATGGTCGGAAATTTGGCAAGTGGAAATCTAGCCGACCATTTCGGACGGCGTCCTATCCTAATAGGAGGGGCGGCTATACAAACAGTGATGTTTGTCTTCTTTGCTTGTTCCTTTTCCCCTTGGGTTGATTATGCTGCATTTATCGGTATTGCACTTGGAAGTGCTCTTTACCGTGCGCCAAGTCTGGCGATGGTGGCTGATGTCGTTCCTGAAGAGGAGAGGCGCGACGTATTTGCGCTATTTGCAACAACGAACAATATTGGTGCTGTCCTCGGTCCAGTAATCGGTGCTTTTCTCTTTTTTCAATTTCGCCAAATATTGCTATGGACGACCGCAAGTATATTGCTGATTTATCTATTGTGCCTGATTTTGTTTGTCAACGAAACAAAACCAACAAGCACAAAAGAAAAACAAGTTTCAATTATAGCTGGGGTAAAGCATGCTTGCGTTGCATACAGTCATATTTTAGGCGATCGAGTGTTTGCCCGTTTTGTTATTGCCGGCGTTTTCTCGGTGATGACAATCATGCAACTAGACTTGTATTTGGCCTATTACATTGTGACGGAAATACCAGGCCAGCGTTTCGAATTTTTCGAGTTAGGCAGTCTGCTGCTGACAGGCGAGACCATTCTAGGTTGGATGCTTGCCTTAAACGGCCTGCTATTTGTCATGCTCGTTTTTCCGCTTGCCAATTGGACAAAAAGGTGGAAAGAACGAGATCTGTTTGTCTTCTCCTGCTTGCTTTCAGGTATCGGCATGTTTGCACTCGGTTTCGTATCGACGGTTTGGTCATTGTTATTATTGACCATTGTCTTTACAGTCGGTGAACTATTGCGGGCGCCGATTTCTGATAGTTTTGTAAGTCGTTATGCGCCTATGGAATCAAGAGCGATGTACATTAGCGCTTCGAATTTACAATATACAGTTGGACGAATGCTAGCCCCACTTACGATCCTATTTGCTACATGGGTAGCTCCACTAGGGATATTTGCTTTCATGCTCGTTTGTTCACTGGCAAGCGCGGCGTTGTATATCAACTTGTTTCGAGTTATTCCCCGAAACAAAGCATGAATGCAGTGGTTGAGTGATCTGCAAAGTAAAATAAAAAAATGTGCACCCTTTTCGCAAAGGGGTGCACATTTTTATTCGGCTTGTGTTTGTTTGCTGCGCTTGATGAAAAATGAAAGAACGACTGCTGCACAAGCAAAAAAGAAACCAGTGGAGAAGCTTTGTTGGGAACCGTATATGAGCGCCTCGACCGTTTGTTCAGCAGTCGGCTCGCTAATGCCTAAATTAGCCAAATAACGTTGTTGGCCGTTTTCCATGACAGAAATAAACAAAGCGGCGCCGATTGCGCCAGCGACTTGCATAAGCGTGTTCATAATCGCTGTTCCGTGAGGGTAAAGTCTTGCCGGCAGTTGGTTGAGCCCGTTTGTATTGGTAGGCATCATAATCATGGCGACAGCAACCATTAGAGTCGCCAGTTGGACAATGACGAGCCAAACTGGCACACCTGGCGTTGTATAGCGGTAGCTAAACACAATCGCAGCAAGGATAATGGTGCCTGGAATTAACAGCGGCCGGGGACCAAATTTGTCAAACAGCCGTCCCATCACCGGAGAAAGGGCACCATTGAGAAGCCCGCCTGGGAGCATAATGAGCCCGGCTGTAACAGCCGTAAATAACAATGCCCCTTGCATATAAATCGGCATAATGAGCATCATCGCAAACATTGTCATCATGACGAGCATCACGACAATAAGGCCAATTAGAAACATCGGGTAGCGAAAAACACGAATGTCTAACAGCGGCGTTTCCAATTTCAGTTGGCGCCAGCCAAAAATGCAGAGGCTCGCAAAACCAATTAACAGAGTTGAATAGACGAGGGGGTCTGTAAAAGAGGCGTCCCCTTTGCCTGCCGCACTAAAGCCAAAGACAATTCCGCCAAAACCGAGTGTCGAAAGGATAAACGAAACGACATCAAGTTTCGGCCGTGATGTCTCTCCGATATTCCGTAAAACTTTTACGCCAAATAGCAACGACAATAAAGAGATGGGCGTAATAAAATAAAAAAGCCAGCGCCATGACAGGCTATCGACAATGATACCGGACACAGTTGGTCCAATTGCCGGGGCAAACATAATGACGAGTCCGACCATCCCCATGGCAGCGCCTCGGCGCTCGATTGGAATAACGGCTAAAATGACGTTCGTGAGCAGGGGAATCATGAGCGCTGTCCCGACTGCCTGCGTCAACCGGCCTACAAGCAACATAGCAAATACTGGACTAAATCCAGCTATTAATGTGCCGAGTGTAAACAGCGACATCGCTGTAATAAACAATTGCCGCGTCGTAAAACGTTGCATGAAATACGCAGAGATGGGGATTAATGTGCCTATTACTAACATATAGCCTGTAACAAGCCATTGGGCTGTACTGGAAGCCACACCAAAATCACTCATAATCGCGTTTAAGGCAACATTTAAAATGGTTTCGCTTAAAATAGCGACAAATGCCCCAGATAATAATACAGCAAGTAAAGGCAGCACTTTGACTTGTACGGTTTCCGTCGCCGCTGCTGCCGATGGTTCTTGTGAAACGTGAGCCATTTTGGAGATTCTCCTTCCTTATAAAACATACGGAACGCGTGCGTTCAGCTAAGTTATCTTACCACCTCTAATTACGAAACGCAATAGAATCGTATTTGCTCGCAAAATTAGGAAATGGTATGATGAAATGTAAAGGGTTGTTAGGAGATTTGAGGAAAGGCGGAAGCGTTCATGGAGCAAAACGGGGAGCAACAACAAAAAGAGGAAGGGAAGCGCGGTCGTCCCCTTGACCTTTCGTTGAATAAAGCAATCTTAGAAGCTACACTCGACTTGCTGGCGCAGCATGGATTTGACGCCCTCACCATTGAAGCAATCGCCCAACGGGCTAAAGTAGGAAAAGCGACGATTTACAGGCGTTGGTGTTCAAAAGTGGAGATTGTCATTGACGCTGCTTCGTTCATGAGCCCGTATGAGACATTGTTAGAACAATTGGACAAAAACAAAGGGCTGCGGGAGCAGTTAGTTGATTTGCTCTCGACCACGTTCCAAAATGAGCATGAAACTCATCAACAGGCTATGGCGCAAATTGGCTCAGCGCTTGCCAATCATAGTGATCTAGAGCAAGGGTTGCATACCCATTTTAATAGCCTTCATCGCTCTGCGGTGGAAGCGGTTATTTCTCCATTTCTAAAGGAAGGCCACCAGCTTGCAACAAAAGACTTGGACTTGCTTTCCGATGTCGGCCCTGCTTTAATGATGTACCGGGCTTGGATTATCCGCAAACCGTTTGACCGTTCCTATATAGAGCGGATTGTGGACCGGCTCATGATGCCCTTGCTTGAGGAATGGATGTAAGTAAACAATCCCCTGGATCGCCAGCGGATTGTTTTTTGCTATTTTATAGGTATTTTGTAGCCAACCACCACAAGCCGTTTGTAATCGGCGATCCATTGTCCTTCTTCTATCAGAACTGGTTGAAGGGCGATTTCTGTTTTGGCGATAATCGCTTGTTTGTCCTGTTCATCGATTCCGTTAAAGAAAGGATTTGCAAACATTTCAAGCCAATTGCGGAAGCCGTCTGCTCCTTCTAATGGGGTTGGCCGTTCATAAAGCTGAGCAAATGAAACAGAAAATCCTGTTTTCTCCATTAACGAAGCATATTCCCCAATGGAAGGGAAATACCAAGGAAATTGTTTGAGCGAATACGGATAGCCTGCTTCTTTAATTTGAGTAATCAATTCCGTTGTGATCGTTTCAACGTTCCCTTTGCCTCCGAATTCGGCGACAAAACGCCCTCCTGGTTTTAGGGCCCTCGATATGCTTTTTAACGCGGCTTCCGCGTCTAATACCCAATGCAAGACCGCATTAGAAAAAACGGCATTAAATCTTTCAGTAAACGGCAGGTTGGTGGCATCGGCCACGTCAAATAAAAGGTGTGGATATTTTGAACGGGCCTTAGCAACCATATTGGACGATTGGTCGACACCTGTGACGTCCGCTCCAAGGTTGGCCAACTCATTTGCTAAATCGCCGGTCCCTGACCCGAGGTCAAGGATGGCTTCCTTTTTCCTTGGCTGCAATAATTCGAGAAGGTGGTTTCCGAATTTTGAGACAAATGCATGGCGATCATCGTACAAAGTGGAGTTCCAGTAGTCATTAAATTGGAATCGTTTGTTCATATCAGCATTCTCCTTTCCTTGATTTTAACGAAAAAGCAAGACAGGAAAAAGCATTGTTTTAAAGATGGAGTGTGAAGGATGAATAGCATCAATAAGCTTTGACAAACTATCCTGTAAAGGAGGCGTATTGATGAAAGCTGTCACGTACCAGGGAATGAATCACGTAGAAGTATCGACTATAAAAGCACCGGAAATCCAAGATCCAGAAGACGTTATTGTCCGCATTACGTCAACAGCGATTTGCGGTTCGGATTTGCACTTGTACCAAGGCAATATGTATACGCCAAAAGGGTTTGTTATCGGGCACGAACCAATGGGCATCGTTGAAGAAACAGGGCAAGAGGTAACAAAAGTCAAAAAGGGAGACCGAGTGGTGATCCCATTTACAGTAGCATGCGGACATTGTCCCTATTGCCAAGCACACCAAGAAAGCCAGTGCGACCGTTCAAATCCTCATTATGATTCCGGAGGTTTATTTGGCTACGCGGAAAAATTCGGCGATTATCCAGGCGGACAAGCAGAATATTTGCGTGTTCCTTTTGGCAATTACACGCCATTTCGCTTGCCAGACGATTGCGAATTAGAGGACGAGCAAGTGCTGTTTTTATCTGATGTTCTGCCAACTGCTTATTGGAGCGTCGTCCATGCAGGTGTAAAGAAGGGCGATACAGTCATTGTGCTTGGCTGCGGCCCAGTCGGCTTGATGACGCAAGCATTTGCCTGGCAACAAGGGGCAGAACGGGTCATTGCTGTCGATTATTTTGATTATCGGCTCGAAAAAGCAAGGCAAATGAATCACACGGAAACATTTGATTTTACAAAAGACAAAGACACAGGCGAAACATTAAAAGAATTGACAAAAGGCGGGGCAGACGTCGTCATTGATTGTGTTGGCATGGACGGAAAGAAGTCTCCATTAGAAATGGTGGAACAAAAATTGAAATTACAAGGCGGGACATTAGGACCGATCCAAATCGCTACTAAGGCTGTCAAGAAATGCGGCACTGTCCAATTGACTGGCGTGTACGGTGGCAATTATAATCTCTTTCCTTTAGGCGCTTTCTTTAGCCGCAATGTCACTTTAAAAATGGGACAGGCGCCTGCACGCGCCTATATGGAGACACTGTATGAACAAATCCGCCAAGGCTCGATTAATCCAACAAGCATTATCACCCATAAACTTGCTCTAAGTGATGCGCCAAAAGGGTACGATCTATTTAACAATAAGGAAGATGGCTGCATCAAAGTGGTTTTGAAGCCGTAACCAATCAATCAGTCAGAATGGTGCTACGATAACCGCTAGGATGGCATAGGCATCCTAGCGGTTGTTTTTTGTCCAAAACACTTGTTATCAGCAAGCAACAATATTTAACAAAAAGAACAAGAAACTTGAAAAACAATGAAACTATCGATTGACATTGATATTGATTCTCATTATCATAATAATTGAATGATAAATGATACTGATTCTCATTATCTTTAAGGTGTGAATAAAATGAATAAAAAAGCATGTGCTTTTGCGGTTTTTCTATTGCTTGCAGGTTGCCAAGGGGCCAGTTTAGAAACAGAGAACAAAGAGCCTAGTAAGGAAGGGGCTTATTCAGTCACCGATTTCGCAGAGCGAACGGTTTCGTTTGAACACCCCCCTGAGCGAATCGCTGTATTAGGAAATGGTGAGCTGGATATTGTTTATGCCTTAGGGAAGGAGGTTGTTGGAAGGCCGACGAGCGCAGAACCTACTGTTGTAGCGGAAGCAGAAGAGGCCGCGCAAGTAGGGTCGTCCCATGAAATTGACATGGAACGTTTAACGTTTGCCGATCCTGATTTAGTACTTGGTAGTTTCCCAATGAATGAGAAGGATGTCCCGGCTATTGAAGGAATGGGCGCCAATGTTCTCCTTACTAGCGCCAATTCTGTCAGCGAAATTGAACAACAAATCGAGTTGATCGGTCAAGCATTGCAAGAGCAGGAAGAAGCAGAGAAATGGATTGCGACAATTAAAGAAAAAAAGCAAGAGCTCTCTGCCAACCCTTTACATAAAAAAGAAAAAGTACTGCTTGTTTATGGAGCGCCTGGTTCAAATTTAGCAGCGCTTCCAAATTCGCTAGCCGGTGACATTCTCGACATTGCAGGCGGAGAAAACGTAGCGTCGTCTTTTGAACAGTTAGATGATTTTCCACAATATGCGGCGCTTTCACCAGAACGAATTATGGAAGCAAATCCAGATCGGATCTTATTTATGGCCCATGGTGATCCTACCAACGTCCAGGATGGTTTTATCAAGGAAATGGAGCAACATGCTGGCTGGTCGCAGTTGCCAGCTGTTAAGGAAGGGAAGATTGAGATTTTGCCTGCTGATTTATTTGGCACCAATCCTGGCACAAACATAACGGAAGCGCTTAATTATATGCGTGCGTTACTAGAAGAAGACGGTGCAGAACAGTGAGCGAGCTAGTGCTTGCTAAACGGGCTAGAAGAAGAAAAGGACTTTTGATTTCTTTGCCATTGGCTTTGCTCGTTTCGATGGCCGGTGGGCTTATGCTAGGAGCTGTGCCATTTTCGTTAGGAGACATTGGCGCCGTTTTAACAGGAGAGGGCACAGAAACAAGTAGAGCGGTGATTGCGAATATTAGGTTGCCGCGCATCATAGTCGCTGCGCTTGCAGGGGCATGCTTAGCGGCCTCTGGCGCGATATTGCAAGGTTTAATGAAAAATCCATTGGCGGATCCGAGCATCATTGGCGTGACAGCTGGAGGAGGGCTTGCTGCAAGCATCGCCATGGTCGCGTTGCCACAGCTAGGGTATTTGCTTCCTGGCTTTGCTTTTATCGGTGCGCTTTTAGCAACGGGAACGATTTATATACTTGCCTGGGAAAAAGGCACTTCTCCTTTGAAGCTTATTTTAGCTGGAATTGCAGTGAATGCCTTTTTTGGAGCAATTCAAAGCGGAATTTTTATTTTATTTAGTGATAGGGTCCAGTCGATTCTCCCTTGGTTAGCAGGAGGATTTCAAGGAAGAGGCTGGTTTCATGTTGAATTTGTCCTGCCTTATGCATTAACAGGGCTATTGTTATCGATTTTTGCAATTAGACCAATCAATTTGTTGCTGTTAGGTGATGATACGGCACGATTGCTTGGCGCGCCGGTCGAACGGTTTCGCTTGTGGCTTATTTTGCTTGCCGCTTTTTTAGCAGGAGCGGCAGTGAGCGTTGCTGGTTTGCTCAGCTTTGTCGGCCTTGTCGTTCCCCACATGGTCCGTCTTTTTATCGGCAGTGATTACCGCTATTTGCTGCCATTTTCGATTATTGGCGGAGCAGCCCTTGTTGTTTTAACAGACACTGTGGCCAGAACAGTGTTTGATCCAATCGAGCTTCCAGTCGGCATTTTGCTCGCTTGCCTCGGAGCGCCATTTTTCTTGGTTTTGCTTAAGTACAACAAAATAACGCATTAGCGCGCGTCGTTTAGTAAAGGAGGTGAGCAAACGTGTAAGCAGAACGGCAGCGACAATGTGAAAAAAGAGGAGGAAATAAAATGGTGATTGTGGCAAACAAGACGTTGATTCGTAAAGGGGAAGGCCATAAACTCGTTAAGCGTTTTGACAAGATTGGCAAAATTGAAATGCAAAAAGGGTTTCTTGGCCTCGAAGTCCTTGTAAATGCAAAGGAAAAAGATGTTGATGAAGTAACAATTAGCACACGTTGGGAAACGAAAGCCGATTTTCATGCGTGGACGAAAAGTGAAGCATTCCGTGAAGCACACTCCGGTCGAAACGCTCGCCCAGACTATATCTTAGGCAATGAAATCGAATTTTACAATGTTGAAGTAGTTCGCATGCCGATTGCACAAGCGCAATAGTAAAGGTGTCTTTCACCAACCAGTACAAACACTAAGGGAGGAGAACAATGGGTATTCGACTAAGAAAAATGGTCTTTCTGCTGAGTATGGTAGCGGTGTTCGTGCTCGGAGCTAAATCTAGCTACGCCAATGCTGAGCTAGCAGACGGGACCTATACGATTGATTATACGGTCATGCATGCAACCGATCCGTCGGCTTCGATTGCAAATGACTACTGGGAAAAGCCAGCAAAGTTGCATGTTAAAAATGGAGAGATAACAGCAGAAATGAAACTAAACCATAGTTCATGGATTGTTGAATTCCAAACGCCGACAAACGGCGGTTTTGCAGATGTAGCTGTCGTATCGGAAGATGAAGGAGCTGATACAAGAGTTGTGCAATTTCCACTTGAGGGGATTGACGACATGACCGAAGCAAAAATTCATGTGATCGTCCCTGATATTGACTATGACCATCATTACACGATTCGCTTTGATTTTAATGAAAGTAGTTTAACTGCTTTAGAAACGGCTGCATCAAACGAAGAAGATGAAAACGAAGAAGACAAAAAAGACGATGAGCCGCTGGGAACGGCCCTATCGTCTGAAGACGAAGGCAAACGCGCACACACAGACACAAGCAAACCAACGGAGGAGGACAATCCGCAAACAAGCGATGCCACACCTATTGCTTTGCTTAGCAGCCTTGCCATCGTCAGTGCTATTGTACTCCTTCGCAAACGTCTAAGACAAGTTTCGTGAAGGAGGAGATGTAAACATGAATGTGCGAAACCGTTTGATTAATGGATTTCTTTCTCTTTTGCTTGTATTCGCTACCGTGCTGCCGACATTTGCAAACACAGCTTCGGCAGCCAGCGAGCCGCTGCAAAATGGCACCTATGAAATCCCTTTTAAAGTGCTAAAAAATGGAACTGATGAAACGTCGGTCATGGATGGTTATACAAAAAAGCCAGCCACGCTTTATGTAAAAGATGGCAGCTACGAAATTGATATGACGCTTACGAATAGCAATTGGTATCAAGACTTTAAGGTCGAAGGCGCACAGCCAGAAACGATTTCCGAGGATACGGGCAAAAATGAACGGGTCGTCCGTTTTCCCGTTTCCCAATTAGATGAAAAACTTGATGCCTATGTCCACATCATTGTTACTGGCATCCCTGGATTCGAATACGACAATAAATATGATGTACAAATTGCTTTTGACGTAAATGGAATCTCCCTAATTGAATTAGACGAGCCTCCAACTGTCGAAGAACCAGGCACTGAAGAACCAGGAACCGAAGAGCCAGGCACTGAAGAACCAGGCACCGAAGAGCCAGGTACCGAAGAACCAGGAACCGAGGAACCAGGCACCGAAGAACCAAGCACTGAAGAACCGGGAACCGAAGAACCAGGCACCGAAGAACCAAGCACTGAAGAACCGGGAACCGAGGAACCAGTCGTACTGGAAGATGGCGAGTATACGATTCCATTCGCAGCTAAGCATGCAACAGAAGATCGCGATTCGACGATGAGCCGTTATTTAGTAAATCCAGCTCAGTTGAGCGTGAAAGACGGTGTTCAAACGGTTGCCTTAACAGTGAAAGACAGCCATCAAATTACAGCGCTCCAACTTGAAGAGAATGGCACGTTTTACGATGGCGAGGTTGTCAACGAAGACGTAGAGGCCAATACCCGTACGTATGCATATACGGTAACAGATTTGGACAAGCCAGCAAATGCAAACGTGTCGATGCGCGTTTCAATGCCAAATGGAGACGTATATGAAAATACACAAAGTTTTCGTCTGTTGTTTGATGTTGAAGGAATCGAAGCCCTGCCTGCACCTGAAGAACCAGGCGCTGAAGAACCGGGAACCGAGGAACCAGGAACTGAGGAGCCAGGAACTGAAGAGCCAGGAGCAGAGGAGCCAGGAACTGAAGAACCAGGCATCGAGGAACCAGGAACTGAAGAACCAGGCATCGAGGAACCAGGAACTGAAGAGCCAGGAACTGAAGAGCCAGGAACTGAAGAACCGGGAACTGAAGAACCGGGAACTGAGGAACCAGGCACCGAAGAGCCTGGAACAGGCAACCCTGGAACAGCGCCTAGCGATGAAATAGACGATCTCGCCAATGGACGTTATGAAATTGACTTTACCTTTTTGAAAGATGGCACAGAGGACGTCTCGGTTATGGATGGCTACACGGAAAAACCGGCGACTTTGTACGTGAAGGATGGCGAGTTTACTGTTGATTTAACGTTGCTTCACAGTAGTTGGTATGAGGATCTTAAGATTGCAGGGGAACGGCCTGAGGTTGTTTTAACCGATGAAGAGGCTGATAAACGCGTTGTCCGCTTCCCTGTTAATAACATCGCCGAAAAAACGAACGCTTGGGTGCACATTGTTGTCAAAGGCATTCCAGGATTTGAGTATGACAATGAGTACAACACACAACTGGCCTTTGACGTCAATTCGATTAAGTTGATAGAGAAGGATCCCGATCCTCAATTACCGGAAAACCCAGATCCTGGAGAGGGGCAAAATGGAAATAACGGTGGAAATACTGGCAATCATGGAGGAAACAATCACAACGGCGGAAACGGCAGAAATCCTGGCGGCAATGGCGGAAATGGAGGAAACAATGGAAACGAACCGCCTGTCGACGTTAACACGCTAGAAGATGGTCGTTACGAAGTGGATTTCGCTGTTTACAAAGACGGCACTGAAGATATTTCAGTGATGGATGGTTATACGGAGAAGCCGGCGACCGTTTATGTAAAAGACGGCGAGTATACCGTTGATCTTACCTTAACACATAGCGACTGGTATAACGATTTAAAGATTGAAGGCGAACGCCCTGAAGTGATTTCTGAAGATGAATCAGCTAGGAAACGCGTAGTTCGTTTTGAAACAGGTTCATTAGAAACACGCGTCAACGCATGGGTGCATGTCATTGTTCCTGATATTGGTTATGACAACAAATACGATGTGCAAATTGCGTTTGATACAGCCAGCCTTAAACTGATTGAAAAAGGGGAAACACCCCCTCCAGCCACAGAGCCAACAAAAAAAGGCAATAGCGGCAACGATAACAATACTGGCAATGTTGGTCAAAACGGCAAAGGGCCGAATGGGGAAAACCTTGATTATAAACGGGGCCAATTAAAAGATGAGAATGGGCTAAAGCAATCAAGCGGTGAACATGTTGCCAATGCCAAAACGGGCGATATGGCGATGATTGGTTTGTATGCGGCATTGCTCGTCGCATCAAGTATCTATTTTATTTGGAAACGCCGCAACAAGCGGTTTTCAGCCAATTAATGAAAAGCCCTGGCCGCTTGTTTGCCAGGGCTTTTAAAAAGGAGCTTGTTTGCAATGAAACTGAGAACAACCGTTGGTATAGCGGCAGCAACCGTGATGCTTGCATCGTGTCAGCCAGCGAGTGAAGGGGCTACTGGAAAAAAAGCGGAGGAGGGAGTCGAATCATTAGACGGGCAGGCAGCGCGGATCGTGGCGACGACTGTCTCTGCAACAGAATTAGCCGATGCCCTTAACTTGGAGCTTGTCGGCATTCCGACTAGCTACAAGGAGCTGCCGGAACGTTATGAAAATGTCACGGAAATTGGCAATCCAATGAGCCCAGATATGGAACAAATTCGCAGTTTGGACCCTGATGTCGTTTGGAGTGTGACAACGCTAGAGGCTGACTTGGAAGAGCCGTTTGCTCAAGCTGCTATTGACGCTAAGTTTTTGAACTTTCAAAGCGTGGAAGCGATGAGTGAAGAAATTTTGGAAATGGGTGAGACTTATCAACGGGAAGAACAAGCCAATCGTCTCGTCGCTCGTTTTAATGAACGGATTAGTGAGCTGCAAAAACAGACAAAGGAAGCCGATTCGCCGTCCGTATTGATTTTAATGGGAGTGCCAGGAAGTTATTTGGTCGCGACTGAGCATTCTTACATTGGCGACCTTGTCCGTCTTGCAGGCGGGGAAAATATTGTTCAAGGAGAAGAGGAGGCTGAGTATTTAGCGTCCAATACGGAATATTTGCAACAGGCCAATCCAGATGTGATTTTGCGAGCTGCCCATGGGATGCCAGAGGAAGTCGTTGAAATGTTTGATGAGGAATTTAAAACCAATGACATTTGGAAACATTTTAACGCTGTCAAAAATGGGCGCGTTTATGATTTAGAAGAACTGTTGTTTGGGACGACTGGCAATATCGCTGTAGTTGAAGCGTTAGATGAACTAGAAGCGATGCTCTATCCAGAGGCGGGCGATTAAATGAAAAAGACGGTTGTGTTTATTAGTCTTGCTGGATTGCTACTAGGCTTGTTGTACTGGTCGGTGATGAGCGGCAGCATTCGTGTGCCCTTTTCACAGCTTGTGCACGGGGTTATTAGCAAAGCAGATGAAGAAGTCAATGTCATTTATGATCTCCGCTTTCCGCGTATCATTATCGCCAGTTTTGCCGGTGCTGCTTTAGCGGTTGCTGGCGCGTTGTTGCAAGCTGTCATGCGCAACCCGATTGCCGACCCGAGTATTATCGGCATTTCGTCAGGAGCTAATTTTACGGCGTTATTAGCGGTTACGATCTTCCCGCAACTGTTTTATTATATGCCACTGTTTGCCTTTCTTGGCGGCATGATCGCCTGTGGCCTCGTTTACTCATTATCTTGGAAAGACGGTTTACATCCTTTAAAGCTCGTATTGATTGGCGTGGCTATCCACGCAACGTTTAGCGGTCTTGCCGAAGCATTTAATTACAGAGGCAGCTATTCGGTTACAAGCATATCAGCAGCCACGACGTCGACATTGTCGATGAAAACATGGGCAGACGCCAACGTTATGCTGTTTTATGGCGGGGTGGCGATTGTGCTCTCCCTTTGCCTGTATTCGATATGCAATTTATTAGTTTTAAATGATCGCACAGCAAGCAGCCTCGGCATGCGTGTCATTCCTGCAAGGCTTCTTGTTTCGTTTGCAGCGGTGGTGCTTGCGTCGACGGCGACGGCGATTGCTGGTGTGATTGCCTTTTTAGGGCTGCTTGTGCCCCATATCGGTCGGCAGTTAGTTGGGTCCGATTATAAAATGCTGTTGCCATTTTGCGCATTGGCTGGCGCAAGTCTTTTGCTCGCAGCTGACACGATTGGGCGCCTTCTCCTTGCACCGAATGAGATTCCTGCATCGATTCTCATGTCGATCATTGGCGGCCCATTCCTGATTTTCTTGTTGAGAAAGAGGGAGCAAATGAATGGACATTCGTAATTTATCGTTTTCTTATCGTTATCATGAAAAGACAATCAAACACATTAATGCCGCGATCCGCCCAGGGGCTATTACTACAATCATTGGCCCGAATGGCTCTGGAAAGTCGACATTGCTCTCCTTGCTAGCAAATCGCCTGACTCCTATAAAAGGCGAAGTCGTAGTAGACGGCAAGACGCTTTCTTCTTACCGGGCGAAAGAATTGGCTCGACATTTGGCGGTTGTGTACCAGCAAAATGAAGCACCGGCTGACATTACAGTCAAAAAATTAGTCGCGTATGGGCGCTTTCCTTATCGGAAACGATTTTCCAACTGGAAAGAAGAGGACGAGCTTGCGGTAAATGAAGCGCTTGAAGCGACTAAATTAGAAAACAAGGCCCATTTGCCGTTGTTGTCTCTTTCTGGAGGCGAGCAACAGCGCGCTTGGATTGCGTTAGCGCTTGCACAAAAAACAAACATCCTGCTTTTAGACGAACCGACTACGTACCTTGATTTGTACCATCAGTTAGAAGTATTGGAACTTGTGCGCTCACTAAATCGGTTAAAAAAGACAACAATTGTGATGGTGCTCCATGATTTAAACCAAGCCATCCAATACAGCGATGAGCTCATCGTTATGCAGGCAGGAAGCATTATCAAAGCTGGCTTGCCAAGAGAAGTGGTGACGGAAGAAATGGTGGAAAATATCTATGGTGTTCGTGCAGTTTTGCGCGATGACGCGGAAGCAGGCCTCGTCTTGTTGCCAGTTGGTATTTAGAAAGGGGGGGAGAGCATTGAAACAAGCAATTAGCAAAAGCATATCTCTCCTGTTCGCAGGCGTATTTGTTTATGCTTGCGCCAACTTGGTCCAAATCGGTTACGATTACTGGAACAACCGAACGGTATTGGCGGAAGCACAACAGCTGTACGTTAGGAGCAATAGCCAAACCGCTAGACAAGGCAAAGAAGGCACTGCCTTACAGGACTTGCAGCAATCGGCTTTTTCAGGTTTGCATGCGATCAATGATGACATAGTCGGCTGGATTTTTATTGGCGGAACCAATATTGATTATCCAGTCTTGCAAGGGCGCGATAATGAATATTACTTAAATCGCAACTATAAAGGCGAGGAAACGAGAGCAGGCAGTATTTTTATGGATTACCGCAACCACATTGGGGGAGAGGAGCGAAACCGTATCTTATACGGGCATCGTATGAAAGACTCGTCTATGTTCAGCGACCTTACTGCCTTTACGGACCAGTCATTTTTTTATAACCAGCCAGACATATTTTATGACACAACAGACGCGCAGTATGACATTGAAGTCTTTTCTGTTTACCAAACGAAAACAGATTTTTACTATATAGAAACCGATTTTCAGTCAGATGATGCGTACGAAGCTTTTTTAACAGACATTCAAGAACGCTCGCTTTTTCAAACTGAAACAGAGGTAACTGTAAACGATCAAATTATTACCCTTTCCACATGCGATTATCGCCTTCACCCAACAGAGGGAAGGCTCGTTGTTCATGGCAAATTGATTGAACGCAGCAGCGGTTGATCGGGGATAAAACTTAGAAATGAATTTGAATAAAGATACGGGCGCTGGCAAAAATTGCTGGCGTTTTTTACGGCAGTACTCCGCGACTAGACATGCTGGATTAAGTTAGATAAACGCTTTAAGACAATAATGAGCAATTGCGACATTTTTACATGGTTTATTAATCGTATCTTAACATATATTCGTTATAATAATAAATTAAGTATAAAATGGAGCGGTCTCATGACTTTGTTTGCCACTAAGCAGAAACTTTTCTTGCATGCAGACAAAACAGCTACATTTCATTAGCCTTTGGTCAATTACTCATGTTTTCTAATGAAATTGAGCCAATTGTAAATACTACCGAGAAAGGTGGCTTGAAAGAAGGCGATGTGATGATGAAAAGGCTAAACGAAGCTGTATTAAATGAACGTCAATCCACGAATCAATTGCGGAGGTGAATCCCTTATATAAGGGAATTGATTGGACATAGGCATAATTATTAATCTGACCGGCGTAGCGGTTTTAATTGCGTTAACTGCGTTTTTCGTTGCGTCTGAGTTTGCGATTGTAAAAATACGAAGCACACAACTTGAACCCCATATTGAGGGCGGCAGCAAACGCGCGTTAGCGGCGAAAAAAGTCGTTACCCACTTGGACGAGTATTTATCTGCCTGCCAACTTGGAATCACGATTACGGCCCTCGGGATTGGTCGTTTGGCAGAGCCGACATTTGAGCGGATGCTCCATCCGGTCATTGGCTCCTTTGCGATTAGCGATACGCTAGTAACAACGATTTCGTTTCTTATCTCTTTTCTATTTGCAACGTTTTTGCATGTTGTCATTGGCGAACTTGCTCCGAAGACGATCGCAATTCAACGAGCTGAACAGGTGACGCTTTGGATTGCACGGCCACTCATCTGGTTTTATCACTTGCTCTACCCGTTTATATGGCTTTTGAACGGTTCTGCCCGTGTAATCATTAAAGCTTTTGGGTTCCAGCCAATGAGTGAACATGAAGTGACGCATAGTGAGGAAGAGTTGCGCTTGATTTTGTCGGAAAGCTACAAAGGCGGAGAGATTAACCAAGCGGAATACAATTATGTGAACAAGATTTTTGAGTTTGATGAGCGGATTGCCAAAGAAATTATGGTTCCGCGGACGGAAATGGCCACACTTACGATTGACGACGATATGGATGAAATCCTTGCGAAAATCCGTGACCAAAAATATACCCGCTATCCTGTCACAGATGGAGATAAGGACCATGTCCTCGGGATTGTCAATGTGCGAGAGTTGTTAGGAAAGCTGGCGTATGAACCAGACCATCCATTAGATTTAAGGGAAATTATGCGTCCTGCCATTACAATCATTGAGTCCGTTCCTATTCGTGACATTCTTGTGGAAATGCAGAAAAACCAGAGCCACATGGCGATCCTTTTTGATGAATACGGTGGAACGGCTGGTTTGGTCACGATGGAGGACATCATTGAAGAAATCGTCGGCGAAATCAATGATGAATTTGACATTGAAGAAGAACCGCATATTCAAAAAATTGCCGAGCATCACTACCGTATTAGCGGGCAGACACTTATTAGCGAGTTAAATGAGTTGCTCCACATTGATATGGACGATGAAGACGCAGACACAATTGGCGGCTGGATGCTCACACAAAAATACGATCTTCAAGAAGAAGAAACGCTCACCTATGGCAAATATACGTTTAAAGTCAATTCGTTTGAAGGCTACCAAATCAACACGGTTGATGTGTTTTTAACGCCTAAGGAAGCGATGGAAATCGAATAGAATGAACCCCTTCTCTTTTAGGGAGAAGGGGTTTTTCGCGCTTGCCTTTCGTTTAGCCTTCCAGCCATGCGTGTACAAGATCTTCGTGTTTTTCGATCCATTCCGCTACAGCCCCGTCAATATCATCTTCATACTGTTGTTGCAGTGTAAGAAGTTCAGACAGCGTTTCCTCTGTAAAATAGCAATTATTCAGCCAATGAATAAGATCCGGTTCGTCTTCTGCTAAGCCATTGCGTGCCATATAATAAATATCATCCGCTTCGCCATAAATACGATCTGGGTCTTCTAGGAACTTTAAATCGTAAGATCCAAATGTCCAATGAGGGCTCCAAAGAGTGACGACAATCGGTTCCTCGTTTTTGTAACGGGCATCAAGTTCGGCAATCATTGCTTGTTCAGAAGAGGATTGTAAAGTAAACTCTTCCAAGCCGTAATGGTCCATGACTTCGTCTTGCGTCAATTGCATTAACGCCGAGCCTGGATCAATCCCTGTAATTGTTCCCTTTAGCTCGTCGAAATAGCCAGCTAAGTCTTCAATTGTTTCCGCATCATCCATATACGAAGGGACAGCCAGCCCCAAGGTTGTCCCTTCGTACAGGACGCCATCAGCCTGCACGTCTATTTCTTCTGAATCGAGTGAGACGTATGCTTGGTCAGTGAAAGGGAGCCAAGTATTAAAGCCAATATCGATATCGCCGTTTTCGACTCCATTAAAAAGCATTGCTTTCTCCACAAGGGAAAGTTCCACTTGATAACCTTGGTCCTCTAAAACCGTTTTCCACAAATGGGCAAAAGCAATTGACTCTGCATAATTGTTGTGGCCAATTGTAATCGTTGTTTCATTGCTGGCACAGCCGCCAAGTGTCAAAGCGGCTAAAAGAACTCCAGTTATGCTTGTTATTTTGTTCACAACATTCCTCCTAAAATGAAATAAGGTACAGACTTAGTATACAAAAAGGCGCGAAAAATTGCCTACGAACCTGAGTCCGCTTCAGCCTGTTGTTTGACTTCTTCCAAAAACGATTGGTACCCCTCTTGGTTTCCTGTAGTGTTCGCTATTTTTTCCAAGCTGTCAAGAAAATGGCTCCTCGTATAATTGAACGTAAAAGGTGCGCGATAGCCTTTTGCGACCATAAGAGCGAATTCCCAAGAAATTTGATAATAAGAAGAATCGATTGATTCGACGAGAAGGCAGACGGCCTCAAGTACATCATTGGTGATCACAGGATCGTCTTGGGCATAAATGGTGATGTGGGAGAAGGTGGAGTACAGATAAAATTCAAATGTTTCTTTTTTAATAATGACGCGCAGGTCGTTTTTTTGATCAGTCAAGTAAGGCGTAAAACGAGTTACTTTTGAAATCGACAAGAGCAAATCCGTCAACTGGAAAATCGCGTTCGAAGCTGTATCAGGGTCGTCATTGCCAATCGACTTAATCGCAATTTCTTTTAGCTTGTTAATGCCAAATTCAAGGTCTTGAACTTCTGTTTTTTTTGCGCCAATATACACCCATTGCCGCAACCTTTCCACGTTTGCATGGTTGCTTCCCCTTTCCCAATAAGTCATCAGCGGCGTACCTTCCAAGACAAACTCGCCGATCCGTTTCTCAAATCGAATGATGAGATCGTTTTTTTGTGCATACCTTACGAGGCTTTTGTAATTGACGATTTGAATGTAGCCTGACTTGGCTGCACAAACAGTAATGGCCTCCTTGTTGCAAAGATCATTCGGAGACCCGTTCGGTTCCCGTGTCCTGAAAGGCTCCAAATCCTTTCCAAGCGTTTCTAGTATTTGGTTTTTCGATTCGCATTTCATATTGAACATAATATTCGGGACTTGCATCCAATTAACAGAGTGGTTAATGAAATAAATAAAGGCAGCAACAGCAGTCAACATAAACAGAACCGTCATCGTCGGAATCGCAAAATAATAATTGGTCACTTGTTGATCAAGCAGAAAAAACGAAAAAAGAATAAACACAAACACCAAATTAAAAATCCCCATCACATGTTGGGTGCGCTTATCAGAAATAAACGTCGTCAACATCCGCGGCGTAAATTGCCCAGAAAAATTCGTCAGGACAACTAAAATCGAGTTTAATGTAAATGCATTTAGCGTTATGATTCCAGCTACGAGTGAGCTGACGATTTGCCGCGTCAATTCATAGTCTGCCTGAAAAAAGTGGGGTACTGCTCCACCTAAAGACAGCTCCATGTCAACCCAATAAGCAATCGCAACCAAGCAAACGCCTACGATTGCATACAACAAGCAAATGACCCAAACGTTTGCTTTTATCTCGTAACGAAATTGACGTATGGACAAATTTTTGAATTTTTTTAGCATGCGCGGAAAAAGGTGCAGAAAATGCATTTGTTTTTTCCTTTCATCTGGTTGAATATTGCAAGACAATGTCCTTTACCCCTGTTCGCTCCATATCAAACCAGTCGAAAGGTGCTTCATGGTCAAGATGCAGAAAGGGACAACAAATAAAACGCCTCGAGATGCAAAGGCGTTTTACTTGTCAAACGTGTTTTTGTTATAACCCAGCTTCATATTGCAAACGCTTGGAGAGTTCTCTAAACTGTTCTTCATCAAAACCAGGTGCATATTCTTCTGGCACAGGGTCAAGATCAGGTATCTTTCCACCTTCTGGCGTCCCATCGACGACTTCTAATTCACCTGGAGGGCCGATCGGCGTCGGGCCAGACCAAATGCGGTTAAGCAATTGATAATCATCATCGCTGAAACGATAAAGCTTACGGTGCACGCCCATTGCCTCATATTTGTGCGCGTGGTCGAATTTGCTGTTATCCAAGTCTGGGATAGGCAGCAATTTCGTCATATTGACGCCTGTGATTTCTTCAAGCGCCCGAGCATATGCAACAGCGTGGACACTTCCTCGAACGAGCAAATAACCGATTAACTCCCGTGCAGTTTCATTCTCTGTCATTTGGTAAACACGCATTTTATGGGTGCGGGCGCCGCATTCTAAATAAAAATTGTGAAGCAGGTCATGGACTAAGTTGCCACTCGAAAATACATTATCGCCTGTCCATGGTTTGCCACTGGAATCGGTCGGCAGCGCATTTTGACCGCCAAGCAAAAAGTTGAATTTGTTGCCAATGCCTTGAACTTCTTTAAGCGGAGCATGGTCTGGGTTGGTGCTGCCATTGCCAACGGAGCCGTCCAAACATAGATTGATCGTATTGGCGACAAGCTCTACATGGCCAAGTTCCTCTGCTGTAATGCTCGCTATCAATTCATAAAAAGGACGGAGCTTTTTTTTGCTGCGAAAATTAAACGATTGGAACATATAATTGTTCAGTGTCGACATTTCGCCAAAGCGGCCGCCTAACAATTCTTGCACTACGCCAGCTGATTCTGGATCAGGTTCGTTTAGTTCGGGCAAATCAATTTGCAGTTTATCAATACGCTTAAACAATGATATCCCTCCCGGCGAATATGGTAGTGTTCTTGGACTACCTACCCGGTACGGAAACTTTTAAAACAGAAGGGGCTCTTTGGAAATGACAGGCAATGCATATTGCCAGACGGGAGCTCCTAAGTTACTGCACATACTTCCCATAATCAGGAACAGCGATGCGTTCAAATTGCTGGTCAAGGACAGCAAGGCTGTCGCGGAGCTCTTGGCCGAAAAGAGGCAATCCATGGCCAGGAACGAGAACGGCTGGATCTAATGACCGGAGCTTTTGGACGGAGCGATGTGCCGCTGTCCAATCGGTGGTCCAATAGCGGGGCGGACCTTGAATTTCTTGATTTTGGGTGATGACGTCAAATAACTCGTCTTGCTTCACAGTAATAATCGCATCTGCTGATAGCAAAGCTTTGTCCCGCTCACGGAAAAAGGCAACTTGTCCAGGGGAATGCCCAGGTACGTGCAGCCATGTCCATTCATTCTCAAGCCCGGCGAAATCAAGCTTGTCTGGGAGTGGCTTAACATAGTCGTCAAGCTGGATCGGTTCATTTGGAAAGAAGCGGGATAGCTTGGCTACTACCCCTCCTTCGACAGTGGCGTCCGGTTTCGGATAAGCTTTTTCGCCTGTTACATAAGGCAGCTCGTCGGGGTGAATGTAGATAGGGACATCCCATTTTTGTGCAAGATCAAAAGCGCCGCCTACGTGGTCAAAATGGCCATGTGTTAATAGAATCGCTGATGGCGGGTTGCTTTCGCCAAATTGCTTGATGAGCGCCTCTGTAATCATGTCGCTTTTTCCAGGCATGCCTGTATCAATTAACACCCAGCCGTGTGCTTTTGTAGGGTCACCGATAAAACAAACATTGACAATTTGTGTTGTTAAACAAAAAAGTTTTTCCGTCACTTTTTGCATAAGCCCGCTCGTTGCCGAAGTCATCGGCAGTTTGACCGTATTCGGAGCTGTGTGCTTCCAGTCAACAATATCCATTGCTTTCCCTCCACAATTGTGATGCCTCTAGTGTGTACAAGAAAACAAAAACCATGTATCAGACTGTGGGTAAACCTCCGTTCACCGCATGCGAGGGATCCAGTCATTGTCTGCCCACGAAAATCATTGCTCAGTTGGATTCCCCATCACTCCTCGTCTGTTGAATGATGGGGGACATTCATTACAGTTTAAAAATCGTTTTAATGTTGCCGTCTTCTTTTTCGTCAAATATCCGATAAGCGTCTGGGGCGTCTTCAATGCCCATTCGATGCGTAATGATATCAGTTGGGTCAATCGTTCCTCTTTCAATCATGGTGTAAAGGGTGGGCATTAAATGGACAACAGGGGCTTGCCCCATTTTTAAAGAAACATTGCGTGTGAAAAAATCGTTAATTGGGAATTTGTTGGCTTCTGAACCGTATACGCCGGTAATTTGCACCGTGCCGAATTTCCGCACAGCTTCGCTGGCAGTTGCAATTGGCTGGATCGTCCCGAATTGGTTGTCCCCACTAGAGCCAAATGTTTCTCCTGGTGGAACGGTGCCATCCATGCCTACGCAATCAATGACAACGTCAGCGCCGCCCTCTGTGTCTTCATAGAGCTGTTTGCCTATGTCAGGCGTATCGCTGAAGTTATAGGTTTCCACTAAGTTGGTCCGTTTTCCATGTTCAAGGCGGTGTGCGACTTGGTCAACAGCAATAACACGTTTGGCGCCATGAAGCCAAGCAAATTTTTGTGCCATTAAGCCAATCGGCCCACAACCTAAAATAATAACCGTATCGCCTGTCGAAACGCCGGCATGTTTGACGCTCCAGTAAGCAGTAGGGATCACATCCGATAATAAAACAACTTGCTCGTCATCCAATTCACTCTCGGCCGGTAGCTTAAACGGCGTAAAATCGCCATAAGGAACGCGCAAATACTCAGCTTGCCCGCCTGGATAATTTCCAAACTGCTCAGCAAAACCAAATAAACCGCCTGCATCCGAATGAGGATTTCCGTTAGAGTTGTCGCACTGGCTTTCCATTTGGTGTTGGCAAAAGAAACATTCTCCGCAGCTTACGTTAAAAGGAATGACGACGCGGTCGCCCTTTTTTAACGACTTGACCATTGGCCCGACTTCCTCGACGATGCCCATCGGTTCATGGCCCACTACATAATCGGTTTCAGGCACGATGCCGCCGTGATACAAATGCAAATCCGATCCGCAAATACCACTTGCAGTAATTTTTACTATAATGTCTGTGTCTTGTTCAATGGAAGGTGCAGGTACTTCCTTTGGTTCCATCTGCTTTTTGCCTTGAAAGGTAACTGCTTTCATCGGTGAATGCCCCTCCTTTTTTAGTATGTAAGGGGCTATTCCTTCTCTAACGGAGATTAAAACTTCCTGGGATAATCTAATAATAAAAGCGCCGCTGCAACACGATGCAGCGGCGCTTTTATGAGAGGGTTACGATTTTCCTTTTCGCATGTTGAGCATTTGAAAAATAAAAACGACTAAAGCAACAATCAGCAACAGGTTAATGAGCCCTCCGCCAATGTCAGCAATCAAGCCTAGCAGCCACAGTACTAAAATAATGATAATAATGGTCCACAGCATTTTTTTCACTCCCATTTTTAACGTGTTCCGTTTTTTTAATCTTTCCCTAATCGGTCATTGTTAAACATCGAAAGGGCGGTGTGGAATGTGGAGGCTATGGTATAGTGAAAATAGTTAAGAGTAAAGGGGTGGCACAAATGGGAGGACTAGCAGGAAAACATGTGGCCTTAACTGCTTCGCGGAAAACGGAAGAAATGGAGGCGCTTTTACATAAGCAGGGAGCAACGAGCGCTGTCCGTTCGTTGCAAGGCACTGTCATTCAAGATCAAGAAACCGTGACAGAAGCGATAACATCAGGGCTTGCTACACAGCCCGATTGGTTTATCTTTACGACTGGCATCGGTGTCCAGACGCTGCTCGCTTTTGCAGAGGAAGCAGGGGTAAAAGAGGCATTTTTAAAGCAAGTTCGTTCTGCTCGCATTGCTGTGCGCGGCTACAAAGCGAAAAACGCGTTGTTGAAAGAAAATATAGCAATGGATATCGTGTCAGAAGATGGGACGACCGCACAATTAGTTGAGCAGTTAAAGGAAATCGACTGGAACGGCCAAAAAGTCATTGTTCAGCAGTACGGTCTGCCTTCACCGACATTGGAGCAGTTTTTGACAGAGGGGAAGGCGGTGGTGTCCACATGGCTCCCCTATATCCACTATGCTCCTAAAGGAGAAACGATTGACTTGTTTTTAGAGGAGTTGCTCGAAAAAAAAGAGTACGATGCCGTTTGCTTTACAACGGCATTACAAGTAAAGGCGCTATTTGCCAGAGCCAGTGAAACAGGAAGGCACGAGCAGCTCTTGCATATGTTTGCTGGCCCGACAGTTGCATGCGCTGTCGGCAAAGTGACCGCTGAAGCCCTGTCGGAAGAAGGCGTCAAACGTATTGTCTATCCTGAAAAGGAACGAATGGGAGCTATGATTGTCGAACTAGGCAAGTTTTTAGAAGCGCGTTAAAGAAGGAGGGGGACCATGTACGGGGAGATTAAAGCCAGCATTGCCGCTGCTTATAACGAACATGTACAAGAACGTGAAAAAGCCATTATGGCTGGCTGGAAAATACAAGAAAGAGAACGTTTTATGAAGCAATTAGCGAGCGAACACAAACAGGCATTGCTTGATATGGGCTCTGGCCCAGGGCACGATGGGCTGTTTTTCAAAACGCATGGGATGGACGTTTTTTGCGCAGATCTGTCTGAAGCATCTGTTCGTCTTTGCAAAGCGAAAGGGCTTAAAGCTGAAGCGATGAGCTTTGAGCAGCTTAAGTTTGCTGACTGTTGCTTTGACGCCGTTTGGGCGATGAATTGTTTGCTCCATGTTCCAAAGCAAGAATTGCCCGCAATTTTGCTGGAAGTAAAGCGTGTGATGAAAAAGGATGCGTTGTTTTATGTAGGTGTTTACGGTGGTGAAGACTCTGAAGGTGTCTGGGAAGAGGACCATTATCAGCCAAAGCGGTTTTTTTCTTTTTATCAAGCTCAAGCGCTAAAAAAGATACTTGCACGCTTTTTTTCTGTAGCAAGCTTCTCGGTTGTCACGCCTGAGACCATTGGCGGAAAGCTAGAATTTCAAGCGTTTGTCCTCCGTAAATAATAAGGGATAGCAGTAAATGAATAAAGTACGGTTTTGACCAGCTGTTTATGGCTGGTCTTTTTTTTGGGTAAAAAACAGGTTTACAAAAACAGGTGTTTACTGTATGGTTGATTACACGACTAATCAACCGATCAACGGTAGAAAGGAACGAGAATGTGAAGTCCGTTTTTGATGATTCGAAGCCGATTTTTCAGCAAATATCAGAAATGATTGCCGATGATATTGTTGACGGCCAACTGCAAGAGGGAGATCAACTTCCTTCAACTACGGCCCTTTCTCAATTTTATCGTATCAACCGGGCGACTGCGCAAAAAGGGTTGGCGGCGTTAGTGGACGGAGGATATGTATATAAACAACGTGGAGTTGGCATGTTCGTCGCAGAAGGAGCACGAGACAAACTTCTAGCTGAGCGCAAACTTGACTTTCATCAACAATACGTGAGGCCGATGCTGGAGGAAGCAAGGCGAATCCATTTACCAAAAAAAGAGATCATACGCTTGATTGAGGAGGATTATGATGATTGAAATGAACAATGTGCACTTTTCCTATGGGGAGACCAAGGCGCTAAAGAATGTAACAATCAACGAGAAAGAGCCGATTATTATTGGCCTTTGGGGCCGCAATGGTGCAGGCAAAACAACATTAATGAAGCTTCTGGCTGGATTAGAAAAGCCAGAGAGCGGCACGGTGCTTGTCAACGGAATTGCGCCCTACAATTATAGTGGGTCAATGAGGCATGTGGCCTATATGCATGAAAACCATCCGTTTTCAGAGTTATGGAATGTGACCGATGCTTTACGATTCGCTTCGTACTTTTATCAAAACTGGGACGGGGAATTAGCGAATGAACTAGTTGATTTATTTGAACTGCCGCGCCACAAAAAAATCCGCAAGTTTTCAAAAGGGATGCAGACGTTGACGAAAATTGTCATCGGCTTAGCCTCGAAAACCCCTGTCACAATTATGGATGAACCAACGAATGGGCTAGATGCTGACATGCGAAAGCTTTTCTATGAAGTTCTGTTAGAAACGTATGAAGACCATCCACGTATGTTTCTGTTATCTACCCATCATATCGATGAATTAAAGCCTTTGTGCGAAAAAATTGCGATTGTCGATCAGAAAACGATCATTCGTTATGAAGAAACCGAAATGTTAACGGTGCAAGGCATTTTGTTGACTGGGGAGAGAGCGGCCATTGAGGAACTAACGGCAGGGTATAACATTTTAGAGGAACGCACTCTTGGAAATGTCGTGAATGTCATGCTTGATGATTCCTTTTCTGAAACATGGGCAGAGCGGGCTAAAGCAGCTCATGTAAATATTGAAAAGGCATCGCTTCAAGATTACCTTGTTTCTTTAACAAAAAAACAAAAGAAGGAAGTGCAGCAATGAACGCATTGAAAGGTCCTTTTCGTTTAATGTTTGAAGACATGCGAATGCAGTTTTATATTTTGACGGGTATAACTGTTGCATTGTGGTTGTTTTTTCTGGTGTTAGGAATGAGTGTAGACACATTTATGGGCACGTTGTTTGGCCCTTATTATGGCTTGTTTGCGATCTATCCGTTTTTAGTTTACAACAAAGGGTATGTTTACACGCTTGCACTTGGAGGGACAAGAAAGCAGTTTTTGTTTAGTATGCTAGCTGCCTCTGGCTTGTTTATTGTCATTTGCATGACTGTGTTAAATGGTATTTACCAACTAAATGCGTTTTTGCTTAACCAAGGAATAATCAATATACCCCTCTTTCATATGGGCGAATTAGTTGGTTCTGCCAATCCGTTGCTTTATTTCTGGGTTGATCTCCTTTGGTGTGTGTTTCTGTTTGGCGTTAGCTTCGGTATTAACTCTGTCTGGTTTTATTTTGGAACGGTCCGTTTCTTGTTAGGCTTAACCGGAGTTGCACTAGTTGTCATTGCCTATTTGGCGTTTGCTGACCTTCGCACATTGTTTACTTGGATTGTTGAAAACCATCTTGTCTTTTTACATGTCATTGGCGCAGTCGGCTTCGCAGCTGCCGGTCTTTCATATGTGATTATGAAAAATGGCCCACTTGAACGAGGCGGTGAGAGAGGCCTCTTCTTTAAAAACAAAACCGTTCAAGACTAACGAGCTGGTATAAGGAAAACATAAAATCCAAAGCGATTTGGCGAGTGCCTGCTTTGGATTTTATGTTCTCAACTTGACAGTGATCAGGCGTTATGTTCGTTAAAAAATGAAACCTATTCTCTTGTGGTCACGTAAAGTTAATGGATGTCAAGCAGGTTAGCGGCACAGTTGCACAACTCACGGAGCTCCTTAACGGTGGCCATCGTTGCCAACATCCCTTGAAAAATGATTTTCTTAGGCTCCTTTTTACCCATTTCAGCCTGCAATACAGATAGGGCGTCGAGGACTTCTTGCTTTTTTACTTCTGGGATGTGCAAGGTCGGCAATCGTTTTCGAATCGCTGAAAGTGTTTGCTTAACTTGCTCCTCAGTGCTGCCTGAACAGGGCCAGTCTAACTGTTGAAGACGCTGTTCGGAGACGAATGGCTCTTTGCCCTCAGCAACCAGCCCTTCTGCCAAGTTGTCGAGCCGCCTTAGCAAATAAGTTGCTGTCTTTTTAGGGCTAAGGGGATGTTTGGTAAGAAGCAGAAGCTTGAAAAGCGAATGACTTAGCCCTTCAAACAGCAGGATTAGGTCAGGAATATAGCGCTCCGCTTCCTGTCCGTAGATCGATAACAATGACCGCTTTTGCCAATTGTAGTGCTCGAGCTTTTTCTCGTACACAAACTGTCGCACCTCGTGGCTAATGGGCAGCACTTGTTCTTGAAAATGCATGATAATAAACTCTTTATGCTTGGAAACCTCGGCAAACAAAAATTCAATTTGCGTTTGAAATGCCTTCCTTGGCGTTAGCTTTTTTTGCTCAATCCGGTCCAATAAAGTCGACATCTTTTCGTAATAGTAGCGGTAAATGTCGATAAGCAGCTTGTCTTTTGACTCAAAATGCAAATAAAAAGCACCTTTTGAGATTCCAGCCTCAGATGCGATTTCTTGAATAGACGTTGAAAAGTAGCCTTTTTTGGCAAATAAGTGAATCGCCGTTTCGATAATTGTTGTTTTTTTCTCGTTCATCCTATTCCCATCCTCTCGGAGTTGCCATTATCGTAACAGATTAGATGGCCACAAAGCAATCAAAAATGACTACTCAGTCATAAAAGGAGAATTTCAGCTGTGTTTCTGTAAATTTTTTTGTGTAAAATTGTTGGCACAGTTGTATTTTGACGTTTAATCAACTAAGATTAAGTGTATAAAATTGACCGGTCAGTCATGACGCGACTGCGACATTTAGGAGGGGGAACATGAAACGAAAATATACATTGCTTATCGACGGCCTCTGGACGAATCAAGCCACTACATATGTACGAGAAATAACGACAACACGACCTTATTCTTTAGAAGAAATTGTTTCACGTCTAAAATCAATCGGTGTCGACGCATCTGTTTGTGAAAGGCCGTTATAGGATAAGGAAGTGCAATTAGAGAGAAGGGGAGAATACGCTACATGAAATCGATTATTCAGTTTTCGATGAATAATAAGTTTGCCGTCTGGCTGTTGACGGTTATGCTCATTGTCTTCGGTTTGTATGCAGGGATGACAATGAACAGGGAAGTGATACCGGACATTGATGCACCAGTTGTTACGATATCAGGCGCTTATCCTGGCGCTACGCCAGAAGAAGTTGCCAATGAGGTATCGATCCCGATTGAACAAGCCGTAGAAAATTTGGACGGCGTATCGGCCGTGAACTCGTCTTCTTTTGAAAACTTCGCTTCGATTCAAATTGAGTATGAATTTAGCAAGGAAATGGATGAGGCTGAAACAGAGGCAAAAGAGGCGATTGAGCAACTTGAATTTGCAGATGGGGTTGAAGAACCAACTGTATCCCGTATTAACTTCGGTGCTTTTCCTATTTTAACGTTGAGCGTTTCTGAGGAAGGCGCATCGTTGACGGAGCTAACTGAGCGTGTTGAGCAAGACATCATTCCTGAGCTAGAGGGTTTGCCTGGAATTGAATCTGTAACCGCTGCAGGCCAAGAAACAAAAGAAGTGCAGATTACTTTTGAGGAAGAGGCGCTTACCGAACATGGCCTAGACGCAGAAACCGTTACACAATTGTTGGAAGCATCATCGATGCGATTCCCGTTAGGGCTTTATACATTTTCAGGTGAAGAACAGTCCGTTGTCATCGACGGCAAAGTGACTACACTTGATGATTTGCGGAATTTGCAGCTTCCGTCCATCCCTGCCGGTGGTGGTTCTCCGGAAATGGGACAATTGCCTGAAGGCGGCATGCCTGAAGGTGAAATGCCACAAATGCCAGAGGGCGAAATGCCTGACGGAAGCGGGCCGATTGAAGGGCAGCAAGGCATGGAAGGCGGAGAACTGTCTGGAGAAATGCCTGAGCTTGCGCTTGAAACGGTTGCGCTTGAAGATGTAGCTGACATTGAAGTTGTCAATGAGTCGAATTCGATTTCAAGAACGAACGGCCAAACGGCAATTGGAATCGAAATCGTCAAAGCTGGGGATGCCAACACAGTCGCAGTAGCGGACGAAGTTAAAGAAGCAATTGCTTCTTTTGAAGAAGACGGATTGTCGCTATCAATTACAACAGACCAAGCGGAACCGATTGAAGAATCCGTTGCGACTATGGTGAACAAAGCGCTGTTTGGCGCGCTGTTTGCAGTCGCCATCATTCTGTTGTTTTTGCGGAATATCCGTACGACAGTGATTTCCGTTATCTCCATTCCAGTTTCGCTATTTATCGCTTTAATCGTGCTTCAGCAGTTGGATATTACTTTAAATATCATGACTCTTGGTGCGATGACCGTTGCCATTGGTCGGGTTATTGATGACTCCATTGTTGTCGTCGAAAATATTTTTAGGCGTATGGGCTCAAAAGAAGAAAAGCTGTCTGGCCGTGCATTGATCCAAGATGCAACAAAAGAAGTGTTTAAGCCAATTCTATCCTCCACGATTGTGACAGCGGTTGTGTTCCTGCCGCTCGGGCTTGTCGAAGGAATGGTTGGAGAGTTGTTCCTTCCGTTTGGCTTAACGGTGATTTTCGCTTTATTTGCCTCTTTGCTTGTTGCTATTACTGTTGTGCCGATGATGGCAAATTCGCTCTTTAAAAATGGCGCACCTGAAAAACATAAAAAGCAAGAAGAAAAGCCAGGGAAGTTGGCATCTGGCTACCGGCGTCTACTGGAAGCGGCTCTTAACCATAAAATCATCACTTCGCTTATCGCTGTTGCCCTGTTAGTAGGCAGCTTGTTCCTTACACCTTTTGTCGGTGTAAGCTTTCTGCCAGAGGAAGAAGAGAAGCTTGTTTTTGCCACTTATTCGCCTAATGCAGGGACAACGTTTGAAGATGCAGAAAACGACGTCAATGCAGCCGAGGAAGTGCTCCTTGACAGAGAGGGAATTGACGTATTCCAACTTTCCCTTGGGGCGCAAAGCTCATCGATGGCCATGATGCAGGCAGGAGATAATTCGGCGATCTTCTACATTCAATATGAAGATGATTTTGAAGGCTTTACACAAGAAAAAGAAGCCGTTGTCGAGGCGTTAGAAGAAGTAACGGAAAACGGCACATGGACTGGGCAAGACATTGCGACTGGAGGCGTAGGGTCAAGTGAATTTTCGGTAACGGTGTTTGGCGATTCGGAAGAAGACATCGAGCCGGCAGTTGAGGACATCAAAGCGCTTCTAGAGGAGCACGATGACTTGGCCGATCCCGAAACGTCTATTGCTGACCGCTATCAAGAGTACACGCTGAAAGTCGATCAAGAACGATTGAGTGAATTAGGTTTGACAACAGCACAGCTTGGTATGGCTCTGTACCAGGTCGATGACCATAACGCCGTTACGACAGTGGAAGCAGATGGGGAAGAGCTTGATGTGGTGATTGCGACAAATGAGGAAGAGTATGGCTCCCTTGAAGAGCTAACTGACGTTGAAGTGGAAACGCAACTTGGTACACAAGTAGCGATTGCCGATCTTGTCTCAGTTGAAGAAGGGACATCTTCATCAACGATTACAAGAAGGGATGGGCAAATTTATGCGGAAGCATCGGCAAAAATTTTGTCTGATGATGTAGCTGGCGTCTCCACAACGGTTTTAAATGAAATTGAGGAATTAGAGTTTCCTGAAGGGGTTGACGTTCAAGTCGGAGGCGTAACCGCTGATATCGAAGAGTCATTTACACAGTTAGGAATTGCCATGCTTGTTGCGATTGCGATCGTTTACTTTGTGTTAGTCGTAACTTTTGGCGGTGGACTTGCACCATTTGCGATTCTATTCTCACTGCCATTTATTGTGATTGGCGCCCTTGTTGGCTTGTTTGTGACAGGGGAAACCATTAGCATTTCTGTGTTGATTGGAATATTGATGTTAATCGGTATTGTCGTCACCAATGCAATTGTTCTGATTGACCGTGTGATCCATAAGGAAAAAGAAGGCCTTTCCACGAGAGACGCACTTTTGGAAGCGGGAACCGTTCGGCTGCGTCCAATTTTGATGACTGCCCTCGTTACGATTGGCGCGTTGATTCCACTTGCAATCGGTGCTGAAGGAGGCGGGCTCATTTCGAAAGGGCTAGGCATTACCGTCATTGGCGGTTTGACAAGCTCGACTTTGCTCACTTTGGTCATCGTTCCAATTGTTTACGAACTGTTAATGAAAATGCGCGGGAAACTTTTGCGCAAATAGCACGATTGCCCTCTGGCTTTATGAGCCAGAGGGCTTTTTCATCAAAATGAAAGTGATGTCCTTCCATATCATTCCTCGGATAGACGTTTTTGCTGTTTGGCATTCTAGAAGTACAAACCCAAGGAGGTGAAACGATATGGCAGACAACAGAAGCTCAAACAACTTGGTTGTACCTGGTGTGGAACAAGCACTTGACCAAATGAAGTATGAAATCGCGAGCGAGTTTGGCGTAAACCTCGGTGCTGATACCACTTCTCGTGCAAATGGTTCAGTAGGCGGAGAAATCACAAAACGCCTTGTGCAAATGGCTGAACAGCAAATGGGTGGCAAACAGTTTTAATTCAATACACATGGCGAAGGCGGCTTACTAGCCGCCTTCAGACTTTCTATCAGTCTGAGTGCGGTTATCGACTTTGCCGACAACCTCAAGGTGGTTTACTAGCCGCCTTTTTATATAAGCATTACAAATGGATAAATAAGGATAAAAATACTCATACATAGTTCTTTAGCAAATGGTCATTCTAGTGGTATAGGGAGGTGAAACAACAATGGCAAACAATAGAAGTTCAAACAACTTGGTTGTACCTGGTGCTGAGCAAGCCCTTGAACAAATGAAAAACGAAATCGCAAGCGAATTTGGTGTAAACCTTGGCGCTGATACGACTTCCCGTGCAAACGGTTCTGTGGGCGGTGAAATCACAAAACGCCTCGTTCAAATGGCAGAGCAGCAAATGGGCGGACAACAACGTTAAACCCTATATGATGGCTTGAAAGGCGGCATCGTGCCGCCTTTCCTTTTTTCTCGGAGTAAAAAAGAAGGATAACTGTTCCCTGTTTGACGCACACTGTTAAAAGAACCGATCTATGGAGGGATAGTGTGGGAGAACTACTTCAAACTAGTGTAGAACTTACAATTGGCCTAGTTGCGTTACTGGTTTTAACTAAAGTGATGGGGAAAACATCGTTTGCGCAAATTACCCCATTTGATTTTATTTCAGCACTCATATTGGGGGAACTTGTAGGGAATGCCATCTATGATGAGAAAGTCAAAATTGGCGCGATTCTGTTCTCTATTTTTATATGGGGGCTTCTGCTTTATATTATAGAGTGGCTCACACAGCAATTTCGGAAGTCGCGAAAAATTCTCGAAGGAAACCCATCCATTATTATTCAAAACGGCCACTTAAATCGCGCTGAGATGAAAAAGAATAAACTTGATATGAACCAACTTCAACATTTGTTGCGTAAACAACAAGCTTTTTCCGTCAGAGAGGTCGAACACGCTATTTTAGAAACAGATGGAACCGTCAGCGTATTAAAGAAACCACAGTACGACCAACCAACTTACGAAGACTTAAATGTTCCTGAAAAACCGGTTTATTTACCGGTAACGTTTATTAATGATGGCACCGTTGACTGGGAAAACCTCCATAAAGCTGGCTTTAACGAAAACTGGCTCAAAAAACAGCTTGATCAGCATCAAATCGACAAATTTGAGGACGTTTTTTATTTGGAATGGAAGCAAGACGAAGGCATTTATATTGAAAAAATGTAAGCTATGAGAAAATCGGTAGTCCATTTTACAAAACAGCCTTAAAGACACGAAAGTCCAGCACCAACCGATGTAGGAAACACGATGCAACGGATAAATAAACGACAACACCCAAGTACCTATAGGACATGTGGTTGCTTGCTGCAGCCTAGACGTTCATTTGACAGAAATGTGAAGATGCTTGATGTCCCTTGCGTAACCAGCAAGACTGTACTATGATGAAAGCGATTTACAACATGTGCAGGATGAAAGGTTATCCGAGGTGAACTTATGACGAATAAACTATACTTGTCTGTATTGTCTTTTGCAGCGCTTTTGCTTTTGTCATCCTGTGGGTGGATCTACCAGATTGGCGGGGCGCAAAGCGAATTTGACGCCACGGAAGCAGAATTGGAAGTTGCCGATTTTGCTTATACCAATCAAAACGGGGAGGAAGTATCGTTAAGCGATTTTGAAGGGGAATATTGGTTGGCTGACATGATTTTTACGTCTTGTCCCACGGTTTGTCCGATTATGACCCCTAATATGCGGGAATTGCAAGATATGGCGATTGCCGAGAACTTGGATTTGTCGTTTGTGTCGTTTTCGATTGACCCAGAAAACGATACGGTTGAGCATTTAAAAGGGTATACGGAAAACATTGGTGTAAACGATGCGTACTGGGATTTCTTAACGGGCTATGATTTAGAGGAGATCCAAGCATTTGCTTTGGATTCGTTTAAAGCACCTGTTGAAAAAACAGAAGACGATTTTCTTCATAGCACCCGATTTTTTCTAATCGATGGGGAAGGGAAAGTTGTTCGGATCTATGACGGGTTGGCTTCTGACTTAAGTGATATTAAAGCAGACATTCAACGGACAGTGAAGTAAGAGTATAAGAGGAAGGAAAGGCGAGCAGGCAAGTCGATTTCGCCTTTTTTTATTTTGGCTGGGGTCGTTTTACAACCGCGGCGCTTATGTATATTTATAGTTTAGTAAATTGATAAGAAATACTTGAATAGTGTGTTTTGGAAAGCTACTATATGACGTAAGGAGGGTGGTTATGGATTTAAGAAGCATTAAGACCTTTCAAACGATTATCAAGCATGGCAGCTTTCAAAAAGCTGCAGAAGAGCTGTCCTACGCACAATCGACGATTACGATGCAAATGAAAAAACTGGAAAGTGAGCTAGGAGTGGTTCTTATTGAACGTGGGAAGCCATTTCAATTAACAGAGGCTGGACGTCTCCTCGCATTACAAGGTGATTTGCTCCTTCAAGAATTTGAACGATTACAAGAACGGATGAATGCATTAGTAAAAGGAGAAACTGGGCATATTCGGGTTGGTGCAATGGAACCAGCAGCTAGCTATCGCTTGCCTTACGCACTCGCACCGTTTTACGAAAAGTTTCCGAGGGTAAATGTCAGCGTCCAAATAGAAAGCAGCAGAAAGCTAATCGAGATGGTTGAGGCCGATGAGCTTGACTTGGCTATTTGTACAGCTGCAAATGTGCCGACGACAGTTCGCTTTTTGCCGCTGTTTCTTGAAGAGGTCGCCATATTAATGCCAGATGGCCATCCCCTTGCTAATGAGAAGGACATTTCATTGCCCCAGTTGGAAAACGAGCCCATGTTAATTACAACTGCTGCGTGTCCATTCAGGAGAAACATTGAAAAGCAAATGCAGGATCGTGGACTGCGGCCAACTTATCGAATGGAGATAAGCAATATGTTGGCGCTAAAGCATTATGTTCAAGCAGGATATGGGATAGCAGCGGTTCCCATCCGTTGTGTGATGCCTCCTCCTAAAGGAACAGTCCTGAAGGCGATCCGCCTGTTTGAAGAAGATTTGCTAGTCGGTCTTGCGGAAAATAAAACAAAACCGTTTGGCAGAGTAGCGACATCGCTTAAAGACATTCTTCAAAAAAACCTCCGATATGAAAAGGAACCAATTCAAAAATAATGAATAGAAACTTCATTTTTTTCAATTATACAAAAGCGTTATGTTTCGTTATAGTAGTATTAATCCGATGGGTTAACTTTAATTTAAGAGGGGTGATTGTGTGAGCAAGACTGTATTAATATATGGAGGAATTAGCAAGCAGTCCAGGTTGATCGGTTTATGGCAAAAGGCGTCTTCTGTTTTTGCTGAGTACAGCGAAAAAGTAGAAACGATCTTTGTTCATGAGTTGCCTGGAAATGACTTATTGGCCGCCAACTCTAAAAGCGAAGCGGTACAACAGGCGAAGCAGAAGGTGGAACAAGCGAGCACCATTGTTGTGTTTACTCCGATTTATAAAGCGTCATTTAGTGGGATTTTAAAAACGTTCCTTGATTTGTTGCCTCAAAAAGTATTTTCCGAAAAAATCGTTTTGCCGATAGCAATTGGCGGTACTTTTGGCCATCTTCTTGCAATTGACTACGCACTTAAGCCTGTTTTAGCGGCCTTAGGGGCGACCACCATTCTTAGCGGTGTTTTTGTGCTCGATCAAGACGTAAAACAAGGAGATTCAGGCACATATGTGTTAACGGGACCAGCGGATGAACGTCTCGAACAACAAGTGCGCCTCGCTCAAAAAACGGCGCAGTTGTCCTTTATAACCAACTAAATTTATGAGAAAAGAAGGAAACATGATGAGCAAAAAGATGAGGCTTGGAGTGTTTTTAATGGGTGCTGGCCACCATATTGGTGCTTGGCGCCACCCCAAAGCAGCAGCTGATGCCTACGAAAGCATCGACTTTTATAGACAAGTGGCTCTGTTAGCTGAAAAAGGGAAGCTTGATATGTTGTTTATTAGTGATGCCCTGTCATTGACAGAAAAAAGCCATCCGTCTGAGTTGGTCCGATTCGAACCGCTTACGCTCGTGTCTGCTCTAGCAATGACGACAGCTAAAATTGGATTGGCGGCTACCGCAAGCACGACTTATAATGAACCGTTTCATATCGCCCGCAAGTTTGCATCAATCGACCATTTAAGTAATGGCCGCTCTGCTTGGAACATTGTTACCTCTTATTACGAAGAGGAAGCGTACAACTTCGGCGATTTGCCTCACCCGCCACATGCAAAGCGTTACGAACGAGCAGCAGAATTCGTCGAGGTCGCCAAAAAACTGTGGCGTAGCTGGGAAAGAGGGGCAGTCATCCGAAATCAACAAACAGGGATTTACTTTGACGCAAACAAAGTCCATGCCGTCAACCATAAAGGCAAATATTTTTCGGTTAAAGGCCCCTTAAATGCATCGGCGCTGCCGCAAGGGGAGCCTGTCCTGATTCAAGCCGGTTCCTCCACTTATGGCACTAAGTTTGCAGCTCGATACGCAGATGTTGTCTTTACAGCACAACAGCATTTAAGAGGGGCAAAGCGATTTTACCGTAACTTAAAAGAGCAAGTCGCCGCCGCCGGGCGGCTGCCGGAAGAGGTTCTCGTGATGCCAGGCATTTCGCCGATAACAGCCAACTCAAAAGAAGAAGCAGAGGCGATTTACGAAGAGTTGCAGTCGCTGTTAGATGAGGAAACGAGTTTGGCTTTTTTATCAGACTATTTAGGGAAAGTATCTTTTTCGAGAAAACAGCTTCACCAACCGTTATCTATTGCTGACTTGCCGCCTACAAATGGCAACCAAAGCAGGCGCGACCTAATCGTCGAGCTTGCTAGCCGCGAGCAATTGACCGTTTTGCAATTGGCACGGCGTGTTGCCGGGGCGAGAGGGCACCATATTGTTTGCGGTTCCCCTACACAAATTGCAGATGTCATGGAGACATGGTTTCGGGAAAAAGGAGCAGACGGCTTTAATTTAATGTTTCCTTATTACCCAGGCTTAATGGAAACATTTATCGAACAGGTCATTCCCATTTTGCAACAACGAGGGCTGTTCCGCCTTGATTATGAAGGGGAAACATTACGTTCTCATCTTGGTTTACATGAACATCAAGTTTAAAAGGAGGAGTAGCTATGAAAATCGCCTTTGTTTTAAATGAATCAGAAGACATTGTCCCGATTACAGAAGGGATCGTTCTGCGTGTTTATGATAGCTCGTCGAAGAGCTACAACGATTATCCGAATCCAGCTTTAGAACAAAAAGAGGGGAGACGGTCCGCTGCACTCCAATTTGCCATTAAACAGGGCGTCCATGCGCTGGCAGCTCCACCAGAAACATTATGCGAACAGTCATACAAGTTTGCGCGCAAAGAGCAGCTATCGTTTATTTCTTTGCCTGGCCCCGTCCCTTTCAACCAAATCATTAGCCAACCACTTGCCTTGACGGACCAGCTGCCAAAAAAAGAAATTAGCCCAAGTGTTTAACGGAGGAAGGAGGCTTATAACGGATATGGCAACCGAATTGCAACACGGTGCAGCAATTGAGATCGATCAGCTCTACAAGCAATTTGGCAATAAAAACGTTCTTCAAGGCATAGATGCAACCATACATGGAGGCGAATTTGTTGCTGTAGTAGGGAAAAGCGGCTGCGGCAAGAGCACATTGTTGCGGCACGTGGCAGGGCTTGAGACGGCGACTTCAGGAGAAGTGAGGCAGAATGGAGAACGGATCGACGGCATCAATCAGCAAGCACGCCTCATGTTCCAAGAGTCGCGCCTTTTGCCGTGGCAAAATGTGCTAACCAATGTTGGCGTTGGGCTTCGTCTCGAAGGAGAGTGGCAACAGCAAGCAGCGGCGCTTCTTAAAGATGTCGGCTTGGATGGTCGCGGCAATGAGTGGCCGGCTGTACTATCTGGTGGGCAGAAACAACGCGTTGCCTTAGCCCGTGCCCTTGCAGGCGGACCGAAACTGCTGTTACTCGACGAACCTCTTGGAGCCTTAGACGCACTTACCCGAATGGAGATGCAGCAGTTGGTTGAAAGGCTGTGGCTCATACACCGATTTACAGCGTTGCTCGTCACCCACGATGTCAGCGAAGCAGTCATGCTTGCTGATCGGATCATCGTGATTGAGGAAGGGAGAATTGTGATGACGAAAGACGTTCCATTGCCCCGTCCCCGTGTACCAACGGCGCCAGATTTTGCTGACATTCAAGAAACGATTTTAAATGAATTATTAGGCATTCAGGCGGAGAAACCACTCCTGCAGCAAACGAATTAAAGGGGATGAGGAAATTGGTTGAGTTTATTACAATGGCACCTACTTCAGGAGATGGCACGAGCATTTCCACCGGAAACGCTGGCTGGACAACGGCAAAAGGAACAACGCAGCGTGAGCCTTCTTTTTCCTATATAAAGGAAATTGCCGAAGCGGCTGAAGCCGGCGGCTTTACGTCGCTATTGCTTCCAACAGGCGCTGGCTGCTTAGATTCAGTAGCGGTAGCTGCCAATTTGATTAACTGCACCCAATCATTGAAATTTTTATTTGCCGTTCGACCTGGCGTCATGTCGCCAACGACGTTTGCTAAGCAATTTGCCACGATCGACAATTGGTCGGAAGGAAGGGCGCAAGTGAATATTGTCACAGGCGGTTCGCCGAAAGAACTGGCTGGCTATGGCGATTTTTTGCCTCATGATGACCGTTATCGTCGTACAGAAGAATATATCCATGTTTTGAAGCGTCTATTTTCAGAAAAGGAAGTTAGTCACACAGGAGAATTTTATGAGCTAAAAAAGGCAACGCTGTTTCCAACATTAAAGCAAACAAGCAGTCCCAAAATTTTCTTTGGCGGGGCCTCGGAAACGGGAAAACAGGTAGCGGCAAATGTCGCCGATGTATACATGATGTGGGGCGAGCCGCTTGAAATAGCACGAGAGCGGATTAACGACATGAAAGCGCGCTACGCAAGAGCGGGCAGACAAGCAAGCTACAGCATTTCTTTTCAAGTTGTGCTCGGAAAAACGGAAGCAGAAGCATGGACAAACGCGAATGCGCTCGTTCAACATTTAGCGCCAGAAGCCCTTGAACAAAAACAGCAGGACAGGGCAAAAGGCGATTCTGTCGGCGTTAATCGCCTTCATGATTTGATGGAAGCGAGCCGTAAAGACAATTTTGTCATTGGCCCTAATTTGTGGGCAGGATTGACACAAGTACTGTCCGGCAATTCCATTGCCCTTGTCGGTACGGCAGACCAAATTGCTGACCGAGTTGTTGAATTTGTCAGTCTCGGCTTCGATAAAGTCCTTTTGCGCGGTTTTCCCCATTTGGAAGTGATTACGGAAATTGGTGCAGAAGTGATCCCGCGTGTAAATGAGCGCTTATCCCACGCCGTAACACATTAAAGGGAGTGACGATGTTGAGAAAGATGGCAATCTTTGGCCTTTCGTTTGGGATTGCGGTAGGGTTGGCGGGTTGCAATGACCCTGGCGCGGCAGCAGAGAAAGGCGAAACGGTGACAATTGGCTACCAGAAAGGAGCGTTAACGCTGTCTCTTAAAGAAGATGAGGCGTTCGCGAGGACAATGGCTGACTTGGGTTACTCCCTTGAATGGGCAGAATTTAATACAGGCAGCTCCACGCTTGAAGCATTAGGGAGCGGGAGTACAGACCTTGCCAATGCCGGGGATACGCCTTCGATTTATGCCATTGCCAACAGGCAGCCGATCCATTACATCGCCGCTACAGATAATGCCCCTTACAGTGAAGGCATTTTAGTCCACCCCAATTCAGGCATCGATCGCGTGGAAGATTTGGAAGGGAAGCGGATCGCCTTTAACCGAGCATCAATCGCCCAATATTTGTTGTATAAAGCATTAGACTCGGTTGGGCTAACTTTTGCAGATATAGAGCCTGTGTATCTAGGGCCAGCAGATGCACATTTGGCCTTTGAACAAGGGAATGTCGATGCATGGGTCACGTGGGATCCGTATTTAGCCGTATCTGAAGAAAAAGGCAATCATGTCATTGCGACGGCGGACGGCCTTGCTTCCTATCGATCCTTTTACTTTGCCAACAGTGATTTTGCCGATCAACATCCAGAAGCGGTACAGGCGTATGTCGAAGCTTTGCAACGGGTAGGCACTACGATTGAAAGCGATGCAAGCGAGGCTGCAGCGATTATGGAAAAAGCGACAGGATTGCCGCAAAATACGTGGGTTGGCATTTTAAACCGTCTTGATCATGTTCCGGATTTTATTGATGAAGAGGCAGTATCTGACCTCCAAGAACAGGCAGATGATTTAATGGCCATCGGTTTGCTAGAAGGCGAAGTGTCAATTGTTGATTATGTCTGGAATCGAGAGGAGGAAAGTGAATGAACAGTTGGAGACAACGGTACCAAGATGGAGTAGCGCCATGGATCGTGCCCCTCTTGTTACTCATTTCTTGGCAATTTATGAGCGTTTACGGTTTGTTCTCCCATTTACTTGCAAGCCCATTGGAGGTCGTCCAAGCAGCGTGGCGGATGATTGCGAATGGGGAACTGGTTAGCCACATGGCAACCAGTTTTTATCGAGCGTTAGCAGGCTTTATCATAGGCGGCGGGCTTGGCCTTTTGCTAGGCATTGCCAATGGCTTATCCCCATTTTCAAGTAAGTATTTAGATAGTACAATTCAAATGTTGCGGAATGTGCCAAACCTTGCACTAATTCCACTTGTCGTCATTTACATGGGAGTAGGCGAAAGTGCCAAAATTTTTCTTGTGGCAGTCGGTGTGTTGTTCCCTGTATACATTAACACGTTCCATGGCATTCGCTCGATTGATCAAAATATGCTAGAAATGAGCAAAATGTATGGGTTATCAAAATGGAAGTTATTCACTAAAGTGATTTTTCCTGGTGCGATGCCATCCATTTTAGTTGGCATCCGTTACGCTTTAGGCGTGATGTGGGTAACCCTTATTGTTGCCGAAACAATTGCCGCTACTTCAGGAATCGGCTATATGTCAATGAACGCAAGGGAATTTATGCAAGTTGATGTCATCATTTTAGCCATTCTTCTTTATGCGTTTTTAGGGAAGCTGGCAGATACGTTGGCAACGTTTGCCGAAAAGCGGCTGCTGCGTTGGAACCCAACTTACCGTTGACCTGTTTTGATTAAAAATTTGTCCATAACAAAAAGAGAAAAACGTACAAAGTTTGAAACCAACAAGCAGCTCGTTTGGATTAAAAACGAGCTGCTTGTTTCAATGTGCGTTTGCTTATTTGTCATATTACTCCCTGTGCGATCATCGCATCGGCTACTTTAACGAAGCCAGCAATATTAGCGCCCACTACTAGATTGCCAGGAGCATCGTTCTCTTTTGCCGCATCTATACAATCTCTGTAAATGGTCTTCATAATTTCTTGGAGCTTGGCGTCTACTTCTTCGAACGTCCAAGAAAGCCGGGCGCTGTTTTGCGCCATTTCTAAAGCAGAGACAGAAACGCCGCCTGCGTTCGCCGCTTTTGCTGGAGCAAACAGAACACCATGTTCGTGAAACACGTTTACCGCTTCTAGCGTTGAGGGCATATTGGCTCCCTCGCCAATTGCTTTTACGCCGTTGGAGACTAAAACGTTCGCCGCGTCTTCGTCGATTTCATTTTGCGTGGCACAAGGAAGAGCAATATCACAAGGCACAGACCAAATGTCTGAGCAACCTTGGAAATAGTGAGCTTGTGGATGTTCGTTTACATATTCGCTAATCCGTTTTTTCTCGCTTTCCTTCAAACGTTTGACCGTTTCCAAGTTAATGCCGCTTTTGTCGTAAATATAGCCTTCTGAGTCGCTACAGGCGACCACTTTCGCACCAAGATGCATGGCTTTTTCCATCGCATAGATCGATACATTCCCTGATCCAGACACGACAACGGTATTCCCTTCGAAGCTATGGCCTTTTTCTTTGAGCATCTCCTCGACGAAATAAACCGTTCCATAACCTGTCGCTTCTTTTCTGGCAAGACTTCCGCCGTAAGCGATGTCTTTTCCCGTCAGGACGCCTGCTTCAAAACGGCCGCGCATTTTTTTATACTGACCAAACATATAACCAATTTCCTTGGCACCTACCCCGATATCTCCTGCCGGAACATCGGTATCTGGTCCAATGTATTTGCTCAGTTCAGACATGAAGCTTTGCGTAAAGCGCATAATTTCGCCATCGCTTTTTCCTTTTGGATCGAAATCTGAGCCGCCTTTTCCGCCACCGATCGGTTGGCCTGTAAGTGCATTTTTGAAGATTTGTTCAAACCCGAGGAATTTAATAATGCTTGTATTGACGGAAGGGTGAAACCGCAACCCGCCTTTATACGGCCCTAAAGCACTGTTGAACTGTACCCGAAAACCGCGATTTACTTGGACATTCCCTTGGTCATCGACCCACGGAACGCGAAAAGAGATCATTCTTTCTGGCTCCACGATTCGCTCAAGAATAGCTTGTCTAATATACTGTGGGCGCTTAGCAAGGACAGGCAATAACGAGTCCAATACTTCCTTGACCGCTTGATGAAACTCATTTTCATATGGGTTCCGCTGTTTTACTGTTTCGTAGACGTGTTGAACATATTCTTGCACGTCACTAGCATACGTTCCTTTCTCTTTCTCCAATACGTTCATTGGTATGGCCTCCCCATTAAGTCTGAATACAATCTATGGAAATGAAATCGTTTTCAAGGTCCTGGCATATAAGACTGCCCTTTGAAACAGGATTCGCTATCTGCTATCAAGTATTTTATAATTAAGTGAATCATCTAATCAATATTAATAACTGATGGATTTAATGCCTTTTTTAGATGAATGAAAGGGAGAGCTGCGATGGAAATCAGACAGTTGCTGTATTTTATGGAAGTAGCGAAACGGGAGCATGTTACCGAAGCTGCAGCGGCCTTGCATGTCGCACAGTCTGCCGTCAGCAGACAGATCTTTAATTTAGAAAGCGAATTAGGCGTCGATTTGTTTATTCGAGAAGGCCGGAGAGTGAAATTGACACCAATCGGAAAAATTTTTTTAGAACGAATCAAACATGCTATGAATGTGATTGAAGATGCTAAACGGGAAGTTCAGGAGTATCTTGATCCGAAAAAGGGAACGATTCGCGTTGCTTTCCCTATCAGTTTGGCTGCTTATACGTTGCCAACAGCGATTTATGCGTTTCGAAAGCGCTACCCGGAAGCGAAATTCCAGCTAAAACAGGGCCTTTATCGTGAATTGATAGACGGGGTTATTAAAGGGGATTACAATATGGCGCTGATTGGCCCAGTGCCGATGGAAGAAAAGAAAATCACCCCTCGAATTCTGTTTGCAGAAAAAATTGTCGCTCTTTTGCCGATACACCATCCATTAGCGAAAAGCACCGAAATCAATTTGCTCGATTTAAAAAATGATCCGTTTGTTTTGTTGCCAGAAGGGTTTGTTTTTCGGGATCTTGTCATTGAAGCCTGTTCCGAAACAGGCTTTATCCCACAAATTGCTTTCGAAGGAGACGACATTGATGCGTTAAAAGGCTTAGTAGCGGCTGGTCTTGGCGTCACATTAATGCCGGAAGTCACACTCGTTGACAATACGCCGCGCTCAACTGTAAAAATCCCATTAAGTGAACCGGATGTCACGCGAACGGTTGGTGTCATTACACCGACAGAACGTGGACTGTTGCCAACGGAAGAATTGTTTTATGAATTTCTGCAGGAGTTTTTTACGAAGCTGAATCATTTTAAAGATTAAACGGTTGTTGATGCTTGTTTTTTTCTCCAGACGTCCAAGCTTATGGGAATATTGGTGTCCACAGCTGAAAAATGGCTTGGTATAAAAAAAGGTTGAAAAAAAGACAATAAAATCATAATATGAACATATAATCATATATAGGGGGTATGGGAATGGAAAACAACTATGTTGATTTAGATGAAGAAACGTTGTTTATTGTCTCGCAAACATTCAAAGCTCTTGGGGACCCAACACGGATACGAATCTTGCATTTGCTTGCTGAAAAAGAATGCGCTGTTGGCGAAATTGTAGAAGCGTTGGCGCTCGGCCAATCAAATGTGTCCCATCAGCTTCGTTTTCTTAAAAACTTGCGGTTGGTAAAGTCGCGGCGAGTAGGCACAGCCATGTATTATTCACCGGAAGACGAGCATGTAATGGAAATACTAGAAAAGACGATCCAACATGCCAAACATGATTAGGAGGGGTTAGGATGGGACATTCTCATGATCACAGCCATTCTCATGGAGTGGGCCATAGCCACATTCACACGAACAATAAAAAAGTGCTATTGATTGCTTTTGTGCTTATTACCATGTTTATGGTTGTTGAAGTTATTGGCGGCTTCCTCACGAATAGCTTGGCACTTCTTGCTGATGCTGGTCATATGTTAAGCGATGCGGTTGCCTTAGGGCTTGCACTAGCAGCGTTCAAATATGGGGAACGGGCAGCGAGTAACTCAAAAACATACGGCTACAAGCGCTTTGAAATCTTGGCAGCATTTATGAACGGCCTAACATTAATTGGCATTTCCGGCTATATCATCTATGAAGCAATAACACGCTTTGCCGAGCCACCAGAAGTGGCAAGTGTTGGTATGCTTGTTGTCGCTGTTTGCGGTTTGCTTATCAACATGATTGTCGCTTGGATTCTTATGCGTGGTTCCGATGTGAAAGGAAACCTGAATATGCGTGGCGCATTTCTCCACGTTCTTGGTGATTTGCTCGGTTCTGTTGGTGCAATTGCCGCCGGCCTCCTCATGCTTTTTTTTGGCTGGACGATAGCGGACCCAATTGCTAGCCTGCTAGTGGCGGCGCTGATTTTAGTTAGCGGCTTCAGAGTGACGAGGGATTCAGTCCATGTGCTCATGGAAGGCAAACCGGCATCTGTTGATGTCGACGAGGTAAAAAACGAATTGCAATCATTGCCTGGCGTTTTAAGCATCCACGACTTGCATACATGGTCGATCACGTCTGATTTTCCAGCATTGACGGCACATGTAGTCGTTGGGCATGGTATTGACCGCGACGACTTGTTGAAAACAGCCAAGCGCCTGCTCCATGATCGTTTCGGGATCCACCATACAACGCTTCAACTGGAAGGCGAAGAAAAGCAATGCAACCACTCGTGTAATTAATACGAGGAAGGGAAGAATTCACGTACGAAATCTGCCAAAATGTAAAATTTGTTCGGATATTTATCTAAGCGCCCGCTATTTGTGTTACAATAGGAACGAATTAGAGGATGAATCTGTATGTGACTGGCGCGAAGTGGATAACCACAAGGGAGCATACGGATCAAAGCCGTGCGCCTGGGCAAAGGAAGAAAAGAGGAAGTCTTCCTTATATGTTCCGAATAAAGAAAGGATGGTTTTAGGTGGCAGAGCCTATGATTTTGGATGGAAATGAAGTTTCAAAACGAATAAAAGACAAACTGGCGTTACAAGTCGCAGCCTTAGAACAAAAAGGGGTACGCCCATGCCTCGCGACTATTCTTGTTGGCGATGATCCCGCTTCTGCAACGTATGTACGGATGAAAGGCAATGCCTGCAAACGCCTAGGAATTGAATCGAAAAAAATCGAGCTTCCTGAAGAGACAACGACGAAGGAATTGCTCGCCGTCATTCGCGAGTTAAACAACGACAGCAGCGTCCATGGGATTTTGCTGCAACATCCAGTCCCAAGCCAAATTGATGAACGCGCTGCATTTGATGAGATTGCGATCGAAAAAGATGTCGACGGCGTCACAACGCTAGGCTTTGCCCAAAATGCGTTTGGTTTTGCCCATTATCCCTCTTGCACACCGGCTGCGATTCTCGCTATTCTTGACCACTACCAGTTGCCAATCGAAGGCAAACATGCTGTGGTCGTTGGCCGCAGCCCGATTCTTGGAAAACCTGTTTCGCAAATGTTGTTGAACCGCAATGCAACGGTGACCATTTGCCATTCACGCACGGAAAACGTGAGTGACTTTGTCAAGAAGGCTGATATTGTTGTCGCAGCCGTCGGCAAGCCAGAATTTATTCAAGGAGAATGGATGAAAACAGGGGCTGTTGTCCTCGATGCTGGTTACAATAAAGGCAATATTGGGGACTGTGATTATGACGGATGCGCCCAACGCGCTTCAGCGATCACGCCTGTACCTGGCGGCGTAGGGCCTGTAACGATTTCTATGTTGCTAAAACATACGGTTGAAGCGGCTGAGCGATCTGTCTAACTTCATATAAACGGCAAACAGGCTCGAACTTGTATGTCAGCTGATGTATCGATCATTTACACGAAAAGAACGCCCGTTGCGGAAAACGCAACGGGCGTTCAGACGATAGATAAAGTTCGAATGATGCCGCAATTGCCCTACGGTGCCTCACTGACAACGATGCCACATGCAATCCGATCACCGGCATCGCCGGTAGCTTGTGTGTCTGCATCAGGGCCGCCTTCCTCTTCGCCTTCGGCTACATAGCGATCAGGAATGTGGCCAAAGTTGTCAGGATCGGCATGGACGATAACAGCCCGTTCATCTGCCAAATTAGTTGGAGTAAAGCGGTCGGTCGTAAATGATAAATTGGCGCTGCCATCTTCGCTTACATAGAGAGGTGGCATGTCGCCACTATGATCGCTATGCTGCCCGTCTTCATCATGGTAATGCCCACCTGCTGATTGAAAAGGCCCTTCGTTGTTATCCGCGTCACAGGCCGCTTCTTCATGGACGTGAAACCCGTGGTATCCCGGAGGAAGCCCATCGACAGTCACATCGACCCTTGTTTTATTTTCACCTTGTTCAAAAAAAGAAACATCGCCAACACGGCTTCCTTGCTCATCGTTTAATTCAGCAAAGGCATCGGCTTGTTCTTGCTCGCCATTGTCAGGAGCGATGCCACTGTCCCCTTCTTCTGGCAAGTCAATTTGGTCATTTCCGCACGCCACCAGCATTCCTGCTGCTGCGCATACCCCTAATGCTTTGCGGAACTGCATGTTCTAGTCCCCCTCCTTGGAATGTTCATGTGCTACAGGACTATATCACAAATCCCTCTCTTTAAAACGTCGAAAACAAAAATAAGATTAGCCACTAGCGGTATGGGCTTTTAAGGCTTGTTTGGCAATCATCCAAACGTGTTCTTTTAGATCGGTCGGGGCGATAATTTTCACCTTGTTTCCGAAGCCAACTATATAGGCAGCTGCCTCCTCTTTTGTATCGAAAGACAGTCTAGCAGTTAGCCAGCCGTCTTCGCCTGACTCATAGAGGTCGAGCACACGGACATAACGACCTGAACTGTGCAACATATCTTTTTGTTCATAGGTAACGAGAAGGTCAATTTCATAGGAAGGCAGTGTGCGAATAAACGCATTTTTGGAGTCATGCCAGTAACGGGCCAAATCGAAGCTTTCTGGCCGTTCAAACCGCTTTGGCAAAAGCTGCGCTGAACGAATCCGCGACGCCCTAAATGTTTTCAGTTCTTGTTGTTCGGCTGCAATTAAGTACCAAGTACTGCCTTTGGCGACGAGCCCTAGAGGCTCTACTTCACGCTCTGTCGCAGCAGAACCGTATTTTTCATAAGAGATGGACAGGGCGCGCTGTTCCCACAGCCCTTGGTTAAGCAAGCTGAAGGCCTCGACGGTTTCTTTTTTGCCACGCCAAGTACTAGCGTCAATGTAGATGCGGTTTTGTGCGTCGGCAAAGTCAACAGAGGCGGCAGAAGATAGAGAAGCCAGCAGTTTTTCGCGCGCTTCCTGCCAGTTTTTTGTGTAGCCTAAGTCGCCAAGCAAGTCGATTGGCGGGGAAAGAAACAGCGTTCTAACTTCCTCATTTGTTAGGCCAGTCAACTGTGTTCTGTAACCATCTAGAAGCTTCCAGCCTCCCATTTTTCCACGCTCGGCATATACAGGAATGCCTGCACTGCTTAACGCATCCATATCGCGGTGGATCGTCCGCTCTGAAACGCCAAGTTCCTCAGCTAATGCCTTTGTCGACATGATTTTTCGGTTTTGCAATAACAATACGATTGACAAGAGTCTTTCAGCTCTCATTTCAACCACGCCTTTTTCTATTTTTTATATATGACATTAGGTGTCAACTTTAGGGGATATAGTAAACATACGTGAGGAAGGAGGAATATGCAAATGAATGCTTTAGCAAACAAAGTGGCACTCGTAGCTGGCGGTACGCGGGGAGCAGGGCGCGGGATTGCCGTTGAGCTTGGCGCAGCCGGTGCAATTGTTTACGTGACTGGCCGGACAACACGAACAGAAACATCGGAATACAACCGGCCTGAGACGATTGAAGAAACAGCTGAACTAGTAACAAAAGCTGGTGGCATAGGGATTGCTGTCCAAACCGATCACTTGGTACCAGAGCAAGTGGAAGCGTTAGCGAACAAAATCAAGTCAGACCACGGCAAATTAGATATTCTTGTGAATGATATTTGGGGTGGGGAGTTACTGACGGAATGGCATGTTCCCATTTGGGAGCTGTCGCTTGAAAAAGGCTTTCGCCTGTTGCGGCTGGCCATTGATACTCATTTAATCACAAACCATTATTTGCTGCCGTTGTTAATTGAGCAAAAGGGCGGGCTTGTGGTCGAAGTAACAGACGGAACGAAAGCCTACAACGATAATCATTACCGCCTTTCGATGTTTTATGACTTGGCCAAAAGTTCCATTATCCGCATAGCTGAGGGTCTTGCACACGAGCTTGCTCCGCACCATTGTACGGCTGTATCGCTCACTCCAGGATGGCTCCGTTCAGAAATGATGCTTGAGCTGTTTGGCGTGACGGAAGAAACGTGGCGCGACGGCATGAAAACAGATCCTCATTTCGCCATTTCAGAAACACCCCGTTTTATCGGCAGGGCGATCACGGCCCTCGCTGCTGATGGAGACAGGCACCGTTGGAATGGCCAATCGCTTTCAAGTGAGGAATTAGCAAAAGTCTATCACTTTACCGACGTCGATGGCTCACAGCCAGATTGTTTTCGCTATTTGCTCGAAGTCCAAGAAGCTGGAAAGCCAGCAGATGTGAGCGGTTATCGTTAACCGTTTCATGGAAGCAAAGTTGTCCAGCGTTGCCGTTAGAGTGGACATTGGGTAAACTTAGGTATAAGCGGATTGACTTTTACGATTGTTTTCAATATAATCAAAAGCAATTTCATACAAAATTCAATGACGAGAACGAGTAGTGATGGGTCCCTTATCTCCAGAGAGTTGGCGTTTGCTGAGAGCCAATGGTAAGGCCATGATGAAAATCCTCTCCGAGAAGCAAAGCTGAACATGTTTTTAAGCTTTGACGGCATTCAACCGATATCCTGGACGCGTATGATGGTACGTAGTGAATCGATTTTAGCGATGTTTTTGCATGGCTTGTATGAGTGTATAATAATGGTATACAACTCGGTCCTACGTCAGGACCGAGTTTTTTTATTTTAAAAAAGAGGTGAGAACGGTATGAAGGAAAAGGTGGTTGAACAGGAACGACGGCTACGAAAGCGATGGACAAAAGAGGGAACATTCCAGAAATCAGTGGCTAACCGCGAAGGCCACAAAACATTTGTCTTTTATGAAGGGCCGCCAACTGCAAATGGACTGCCACACGCTGGCCATGCATTAGGGAGGACAGTTAAGGACTTCATTGCTCGTTATAAAACGATGCGAGGTTATCAAGTGTTGCGGAAAGCTGGCTGGGATACACATGGGTTGCCAGTAGAATTGGAAGTGGAAAAACAATTGAACATTCGCGGCAAAGAGGAGATTGAAGCTTATGGAGTAGAAAACTTTATTCGCAAATGCAAGGAGAGCGTGTTTTCATATGAGCGCGAGTGGCGCCAATTTACGGAAGCCCTTGGCTACTGGGTGGACATGGATAACCCTTATATTACGTTAACAGATGACTATATCGAGTCCGTTTGGCATATTTTAGCCGCCATCCATAAAAAAGGGCTGTTGTACAAAGGCCACCGGGTTGTTCCCTATTGCCCCCATTGTGAGACGTCGCTTAGCTCTCATGAAGTCGCTCAAGGGTATAAACAAGTAATGGACTTATCGGCAACAGTCAAGTTTCCAATAAAGGGCAGAGAAAATCACTATTTGCTTGGTTGGACAACAACGCCGTGGACACTACCAGGAAATGTCGCAATTGCCGTTCATCCAGAACGAGAGTATGTGCAAGCAAGACAAGGGAACGACGTGTATATCGTTGCCGCAGCACGTGCAAAGACCGTACTTGGCAATCATTTTGATGTACAGAGACGCTTATTAGGAGAAGAACTTGTTGGAACTGCCTATGAAGCGCCCTTTGCTGAAACGGAAATTGAGAAAGGCCATCAAGTCATTGCCGCAAGTTTTGTGACAGAAGAGAGCGGAACAGGCTTAGTCCATATTGCCCCTGGTTACGGCGAGGAAGATTACAATGCCGTTTTGGAAAATGGCCTTGACTTTTTTCATGTCGTCGATGAAAAAGGACGATATAAACAAGAATTTGGGCCGCTGGCAGGCCAGTTCGTAAAAGACGCAGACGTAGACATCATTAAAATGCTGGCCGCGAAGGGACGGTTGTATGCAAAAGAAAAATATGAGCACAGTTATCCCCACTGTTGGCGTTGTGACAGTCCGTTGCTCTATTACGCGATGGAAGGGTGGTTTATCCGCACAACGGCTGTAAAAGAACAAATGCAAGCTAATAACCAAGGAGTGGAGTGGTATCCTGGCCATATAAAAGATGGGCGCTTTGGCCATTTCCTAGAGAACATGGTCGATTGGAACATCGGCCGGAATCGCTTTTGGGGCACACCATTAAATGTGTGGGTTTGCCAAACGTGCGGCCACGAAAAAGCGCCTGGCTCACTACAAGAGCTGCGTCAATGGGCTATTACAGAGATAGGAGAAGGGTTTGAACTCCATAAACCATATGTCGATGATGTTCAATTCGCTTGTCCTTGTGGGGGACAAATGGAACGGACAAAAGAAGTGATCGATGTGTGGTTTGATAGTGGGGCGATGCCATTTGCCCAGTACCACTATCCTTTTGAGAATCAAGCTTCCTATCACAAGCAGTATCCAGCTGATGTGGTGATTGAAGGTGTAGATCAAACACGGGGCTGGTTTTACAGTCTTCTCGCTGTTTCAACTCTTTACAAAGGCGTTGCTCCGTACAAGCGAGTGTTGTCATTAGGTCATATTTTAGATGAACATGGGCAGAAGATGTCGAAAAGCAAAGGCAATGTTCTTCATCCTCTTGAGTTAATTGAGGAATATGGTGCAGATGCGTTACGCTGGGCTTTGCTTGCTGATAGCGCGCCATGGCACAACAAACGATTTTCGAAGCAGACTGTTAGCCAAGCTAAATCGAAAGTAATCGATACGCTGCGTCATGCACACGCTTTTTTCAACTTGTATGCAGAAATAGACGGTTTTGACCCTGAAAAACATTGGCGAAAGGCGGAGTCGTTGCTTGATTGTTGGATTCTATCTAGGCTGCATTCGCTCATAAAAGAAGTGACCTTCAGTTTAGAGGCCTATGATTTGACAAAAGGGGCGCGTTTAACGGCAACTTTCCTTGATGAAATGAGCAACTGGTATATCCGTCGAACGCGCCAGCGGTTTTGGGCAAGCGGAATGAATGAAGACAAAAAGGCAGCTTACTCTACTTTGTATCGTGTGCTTACAAAAACAGCGCAACTTATTGCCCCTTATGCCCCTTTTGTAGCAGATGAGGTATACAGCCAGTTGAAAGGGGACAGCGTCCATTTATCGGACTACCCGCAAGCTGACGATTCGCTAATCGATCAAGAGATGGAAGATGAAATGGCACTGGTGTTGCAAATTGTTGAAAGAGCCCGTTTTGCCCGCAATAAAGCAGCATTAAAAACAAAGCAGCCGCTACAAACACTGGTCGTAATGGAAACGTCTGTATCCGTGTCACGCAAACTAGAGAAGTATGTGTCCATCATTCAACAAGAAACAAACGTAAAAGAAGTGGTCTTTCATAAACAGACGAGCGGCTTGGTGTCGATCCATTTGAACTTGAACTTTGCTGTGGCTGGACCGAAATTTGGCAAGAACGTTGCCTTCGTGAAACAGCAACTTGATCGGTTAACAGACGCTGAAAAGGCAAGTTTTCTAGAAAAAGGAGAATGTCGTTTACAAGATGGGACGCTGCTAGAGCATGAAGATGTTCACATTGAAAGGCGGGCGCAAGAAGGCTATGTATTGGCTGAAGAAAACGGTTTTACTGTGTTGCTTGATATAAGGATGACCACTGAATTATTAGAAGAAGGATTTGTCCGCGAACTGGTGCGCGCCGTGCAAGCATACCGTAAGGAGTTAGGCTTATCTGTGAATCAACGTATCGGTTTGTATTTAGACGTTCAGCCACCTGAACAAGTAATATTAGAAAAGTTCAAATGTTTGCTCTATAAAAATATGGTGTTGCGACATGTTTATTTTGAGAGCAAGGTAGGGATGAAACTGTTAGACGTGGAAGGCAGGCCGATTGGGTTGTATATTGGAAGCTAAAAAACAGCACATGCATCGATTGCATGTGCTGGGTATCTCTTTTCACATCATGGCTTGAATGCCATCGTTGCGTTAACGGCGTTTTTCCAGCCTTTGTATAACGCATCTCGCTCATCGGCGTTCATTTTTGGTTCAAATGAACGGTCCATATTCCATTTGCGGGCGATATCTTCTTTGCTTTTCCAGACGCCAACAGCGAGGCCAGCTAGATAGGCAGCACCAAGCGCCGTCGTCTCTGTAACGGAAGGAATTTCTACTGGCGCATCAAGGAGATCGCTTTGGAATTGCATTAAAAAGTCATTAGCAACAGCGCCGCCATCGGCACGAAGTTTTTTCGATTCCATGCCAGCGTCTTGTTCCATTGCTGCCATCACATCTTTTGTCTGATAAGCAAGTGATTCTAGCGTGGCACGGACAATATGAGCACGCTCTGTCCCACGGGTTAACCCAAACATGGCGCCTCTTGCTTCGCTGTTCCAATACGGGGTACCAAGGCCAACAAACGCAGGGACTAAGTAGACACCGTCAGCGGACGTCACCCGTGTCGCTAACGTTTCACTTTGCGGCGCGTTTTCAATAATTTTAAGGCCATCCCGTAACCATTGGATCGCCGAACCGGCAACAAATACACTGCCTTCAAGGGCGTACTCAACTTTTCCATCAATTCCCCATGCCAGCGTTGTCAAAAGTCCGTTTTTCGACTCAACCGCTTGTTCCCCTGTATTCATCAAAATAAAACAGCCAGTGCCGTAAGTGTTTTTTACCATTCCTTTTTCAAAACACGCTTGCCCGAACAAAGCCGCATGCTGGTCACCGGCGACGCCGGCAATTGGCACATTTTGCCCAAAGAAATGGTAGTCAACAGTTGTGGCGTATACTTCAGAAGAGGAGCGGACTTCAGGCAACATTTGCTTTGGAACATCAAGCAGTTCAAGCAGCTCGTCGTCCCATTTCAACTCGTGGATATTGTACATGAGCGTCCGAGCCGCATTTGTATAATCGGTCACATGTGCTTGGCCGCCGCTTAGTTTCCAAATGAGCCATGAATCAATTGTGCCAAACAATAGGTCGCCTTTTTCAGCTTTTTCTCTTGCGCCATCAACATGGTCAAGAATCCATTTTACTTTTGTGCCAGAGAAATAAGGATCAAGCAGTAAGCCTGTTTTTTTACGGAATGTCTCGTTTAAGCCCTTCTCCCGCAAATCAGCGCAAATCTTTTCTGTTTGCCGTGATTGCCAAACCAAAGCGTTGTATATCGGTTTTCCTGTATGTTTATCCCAGACGACTGTTGTTTCCCGTTGGTTTGTAATGCCGATTCCAGCCACATCTTTTGGCTCAATATCCGACTCGGAAAAGACTTCAGCAATGACGGCAAGAACGGATGTCCAAATTTCATTGGCATTATGCTCTACCCAGCCTGGGTTCGGGAAGTATTGCGTGAATTCCCGTTGCGCCGTTTTTTTGATTTCACCTTGGCTGTCAAATAAAATCGCACGTGAACTAGTTGTTCCTTGATCGATGGATAGAATGTATGGGTTTGTCATCAATATCGTCTCCTTTGTTTAGAAAATAAGGGTATAAAGAACAGCGCCAACAATACCGCCAACAATTGGCCCGAGAATCGGCACCCATGCATAAGCCCAATCGGATGGCCCTTTTTTGTTAATTGGCAATAAAGCATGGGCAAGGCGTGGCCCTAGGTCACGTGCTGGGTTAATGGCATAACCAGTCGTGCCCCCGAGGGAAAGGCCAATCGCAATGATGAGCAAGCCAACGACAATTGGATTCAATCCTTCACTGAATGTATTGGCGCCAATAGCCAATAACCCGAATACCAATACAGCAGTGCCAATTAATTCGCTTAAGAAATTGGCTGGAAGGTGGCGAATTGCCGGACCAGTTGCAAATACGCCCAGTTTGACTCCTGCATCTTCCGTTGCCTTCCAGTGTGGATAATAATGAAGAAAGACAATGACAGCACCAAGAAAAGCTCCGGCCAACTGTCCGATTATATAGCCGGGAACTTGCGCCCAAGGAAACTGTCCGATGGTAGCAAATCCAAGCGTGACAGCAGGGTTCAAATGGGCGTCACTCACAGTGCCGGCCACATAAACGCCAAGCGCTACTGCAAAGCCCCAGCCTACCGAAATCGCAATCCAGCCTGCCCCTTCTCCTTTTGATTGTTTTAGCGTCACACCGGCGACAACGCCAGCGCCAAAAATGATAAGAACCATAGTGCCGATAAGCTCCGCCATGATTTCTGCCATTTTTCGTACCTCCTTCATGATGTCAAGCCGAAAGTCAAATTGGAAGAAAGGAAAGTGTCTTTGCATAAAAAAGAGCAGCCTTAATCACAGGGTCGCGCAGGACGCTGTTATAAGGCTGCCTCTCATTTGCTCATCAGCTCTCACTTTAACTTGTCCCCGCATTATATCCTGTTTTAACAAATTTGTAAACGGATACATCAGAATTTGGGAAAATCTACACAATGACTCTTTAAAATCGTATTCGCTCTTGTAAAGGGTAGAACCACCTTTTTATTAGCGTTTGTATGAGCGATGAAGGGTGAAAGCAAGCTGCTTGGGAAAGTACGGAAAGATTGTATTTTAGGTAGGAAGATTTTCTCGTCTTCACTTCTCATTGGACAAACATTTCTGCCAGCCTGTGTAATGTTTTGACAACGTCGACAATCTTGATGGTCATGAGTAATGCCTAACACTAGAAAAAACGGCTAGGCGATAATAAATGGGAATTTTACATTGACAAATAGAAACGGAAGCGTTTACACTATTACCGAAACCGGTTTCGTAAAATGTACATTATATCCAAGGGGGAAACGAGATGGCGAAGAAAGCGTTTGGGCTGGCACTTGCGTCTACGCTGCTATTAGCGGCTTGTGGAGGCGGAGGTACTGAAGATGCGTCGGGGGACGACCGTGTTGAATTAACATTTTGGTTGTTTGGCACAACGAAATATGAAGAACTAGCAGAAGTGTATATGGAGGAAAATCCAGGCGTCAAAATCAATATCCAAGAAGGAGACAATACCGATCACCACAATAATTTATTTACGGCCTTGTCTACTGGAAGCGGCGCACCTGACTTAGCGCTCGTTGAAATCAATGAAATTGAACGGTACCGTGATGCCCAAGACCGGTTTATTAATTTATATGACTATGGCGCCGAGGAACTAAAAGGCCATTATTTAGATTGGGTGTGGGAGACAGCTGAAAACCGTGACGGTGACTTCTTATTCGGTTTGCCGACCGATATTGGCCCAACGGCGATGTTTTACCGGACGGATGTCTTTGAAGAAGCGGGTTTGCCAACCGATCCAGAAGAGGTGTCTGCCACGATTCAAACATGGGATGACTATACGGAAATGGCCAACACGATTTATGAAAAAACAGGAACCATTGTCACTGACAGCCCTGAATTAGTTTACAATGCGTTGCGGGACCAAGCCAAGGAACATTATTTTAATGAAAATGAAGAGTTGATCGTTGAAAACAATGCGGCTATCCGCGAGGCTTATGACCGCACGGTTGAATTAATCGAAAATGGCGTTGTTGGTTCGTTGGAGCTTTGGACGCCTGAATGGGGCGGTGCCATGGATACTGGTGATTATGCGACATTGCTTGGCCCAGCTTGGATGATTGCTGTTATTCAAGGGAACGCGCCAAATGCGGCCGGCAACTGGTCGATTGCTGATATGCCTGAAGGAGCAGGGAACTGGGGCGGTTCCTTTGTGACGATTCCAGCAGAGACGGACCACCCGGAAGAAGCATACGATTTTGTAAAATGGCTACTGTCGCCTGAGAATCAGTTACAGTCGTTTGTCGATGCCGGTTTATTCCCGTCAGCGCCTGCTGTGTATGAAGAAGAAGCATTCATTAACCATACGGATGAGTACTTTAATGGTTTAAACACGGCTGCTGTATTTGGCAAGGCAGCGCAGCAAGTGGAAAGCGTCTATAAAGGCCGCAATTACATGCTTGTCCAAGAGGAGATTTTAACAGCGCTCGACAATGTGAACAGCAACGGTGCTGATCCTGATGCAGAGTGGGATGCGGCAATGAAGCGGATCAATGATCGTTTGCAGCGCGGATAAAGAGGGAGAGACATAGATGGAAACAGCAAAATCAAGCACTCGTCCTTTCGTGCGCAAACCAAAGCGAATGTATAAAGATAAATGGCCTGGCCTTTTATTTATCTCACCTTTTTTTCTGTTGTTTGCTGTTTTTGGCCTGATCCCCATGCTATTTAGTTTTTATCTAGCTTTTTTTAGCTGGAATGGGCTCGGGCCGATGACGTTTACAGGAATCGAAAACTTTCGCTTAGTTTTAGAAGATGCGTTGTTTTGGAAGTCGTTATCAAACACATTTATCATTGGCGTGATGGGAACATTGCCACAGCTGATTATTGGGATTTTTTTGGCGTATGCGCTGAATTCCACCCTAATACGGTTTCGTAACGTGTTTAGGGTAGCGGTTTTTATTCCGTATGTGACATCGATTGTAGCAGTGGCTGTCATTTTCGGTGTTTTGTTCAGCAACCAAACGCATGGCCTGGTGAACTCGATTTTAATTGGGCTAGGCTATGATGCCGTATCGTTTACGACAAGCGAGTGGGGCGCGAAAATCGCTATTTCACTAATGATTTTTTGGCGCTGGATCGGCTATAACACATTGATTTATTTGGCTGGGATGCAAAGCATTCCAAAAGAATTATACGAAGCCGCCAAAATGGACGGCGCTTCCATTTGGTCTGAATTGCGTTATGTCGTCATTCCTATGCTTAAGCCTTTTATTATTTTTACGGTGTTTACGGCAACGATTGGCGCTTTGCAAGTATTTACCGAACCGCTTGTGTTTCTTGGAAGGAGCTTGCGTGAGGAAGGGATTACGATTGTCGCTTATTTGTACCGGGATGCGTTTATGAATAATTTCTTTGGAACCGCTTCCGCTACAGCAGTGATGCTCTTTATTCTAATAATGGTGATTACATGTGTGAATTTGCTCCTCACTAACCAAATCGGAAGAAGCAAATGGAAGGGGGGACCAAAGTGAAGAAAACGCAATCATTTGGAAAGATCATGTTGTATGTCACGTTAATCATTGCTTCGTTGCTGGCGGTTTTTCCGTTTTATTGGATGTTTGTCATGGCGACCAACCCAAGCCATTTAATTAACCAAACACCGCCAGTAGTTATTCCAGGAACGGAGCTAGTCCGCAATTTTCAAAATGTCATGGCCAATGTTGATTTTTTTGGCGCATTTAAAAATTCGTTTATTGTCTCGATTTCCGTTACGATTGGAACGCTGTTTCTATGCTCTCTCGCTGGCTTTGCATTTGCCAAGCTCGATTTTCCATGGAAAAAGTTTTGGTTTGCTGCGATCCTCGTGACGATGATGGTTCCACCACAACTTGGGTTAATTCCCCAGTATTTTATTATTACAGAGCTAGGCTGGCTAAGCGATTTGCGGGCAGTCATCGTGCCTGGGCTTATCAACGCGTTCGGGATTTTTTGGATGAGGCAATACATTAAGGATTCGATTCCTGATGCATTAATAGAGGCAGGGAAGATCGATGGCTGCTCTACATTCAGGATGTATTGGAATGTCGTTGTGCCTGCGATCGCACCAGCCTTTGCGACACTTGGCATTATTGTCTTTATGAATGTTTGGAATGATTTCCTATGGCCGCTCGTAGTCTTACAAGATTCGGCAAGTCATACCCTTCAGGTTGCTTTGCGTTCTCTTAATGATTCGTACGTGAATGATTATGGTATGATAATGTCAGGCACGCTTTGGGCAACAGCTCCGCTCATTGCGATCTTTTTGCTATTCAACCGTTTCTTTATTAATAGCCTGACACAAGGCGCTGTGAAAGGATAGAGTCGTTTGAAAGAGAACAATGCAATCACGATTAAAGACATTGCTAAAAAAGCCGGTGTTTCCCAAGCGACCATTTCGAAAATCCTAAATGATTACCCTGATGTGAGCCAGAAAACAAAAGAACGGGTTTTTCGAATTATGGAAGAAGCAGGATACCGGCCTTCCCACTCTGCCCGCACATTGGCGCAAAAAACGTCAAAGCTCATTGGCGTTATTTACGCAGGGCGGATAAATGCCGATTTTGACCACCCATTTTTTATTGAAGTGCTAAACGCGTTTAAACGGACGATCGGCATGCACGGGTACGACTTGTTGTTTTTTTCTGATGAAACTTTCCAAAAGGAAGAAAATTTCTATGCCAGATGCCTTTATTATAAAGTGGATGGCTGCATTATTATTGCTGGTGAAGATGTCCAGCAATCGATTGAGGACTTAACAAAAAGTGAAATTCCCTGTATCGGTGTGGACATTCAATTAGATGGGCCCAAGTCAGGCTACGTAATGACCGATAACAAAAAAATTTCCCAATCGGTTGTCGACTATTTCTATTTGCAAGGCCACCGTGATATCGCTTACATTGGAGGGGCAAACGAATCGGCTGTTTCGAATATTCGGCTAAAAGGGTTTCGCGAAAGCATCCATGAATATGGGCTGACGCTCCGCCCAGAATGGGTAATTGAAGGGGATTTCTTTGAACAAAGCGGCTATGAGGCAGGTTTGTCCTTGTTTAAGGGAAACGCTGAGAAACCGACAGCTGTTTTTTCTTCCTCTGATTTGATGGCATTTGGCTTTATGAGAGCGATGCAACAACTGGGAGTATCGATACCAGGCGATGTCTCGCTTATTGGCTGTGACGATCAGCTGGCGGCAAGATACGTGCAGCCACCACTTACAACGGTGCGCCAAAACAAAGAGAAAATAGGGAGACTCGCTGCGTTAATGTTGCTTGATTTTATTGCCGGCAGGGCAAGTACAGCCCGGGTTTTAGTCGAACCTGAGTTAATTAGTCGTGAAACAACCGCTTCTCTTTTGCTGTAACATAAAATCTGTTCCATTTGTCGCTAGAATCGCGATCGAATAAGAGTAGTGGCTTGTTTTTTTGGCCGATAACGAAACCGATTTCGTTTGCAATAATTCTAGGAGGCGTCATATGAAGAAACGATGGTCCGCAGTAGTATTGGGCATGTTGCTCATGGCTCCGATCGAGCAAATATCTGCTCATTCTGTCGTCGAGGAAGTGGGAAAAGGAAGCTATTCACTCGAATATCCACCGATTGATTTCGATTCAATTGCTGATCCAGGCTACGCTGAGCAACAACAAGAACCTCCTGAGCACATTTACCGTACGGAAAACGTGAACGGGCCAATGCCAACGAACCGTTGGTGGAGCTCTCTTGCTGTTGATCGGTTTTCAAACAACCACTATCCTCATCCGTTTAGCGTCAAGCATCAAGAAAATGGCTTGAATGTGTTTTATGATGCGCCTCATAATGTCGTCGTCCATGAAAATGCCGAGGCTGGCACGTGGCACATTACAGGCGCGATTTCAACGGACTTTACCATTGGCCATTCTACTACCGAATCGTTTTCCGATGCCAAAGTCGATGACTATAGCGATTGGTACGTGAGTGGGTTGTTGCAAGACGGCGATGCCATGCTTCGCCTTACTTATGGCGTCGGTTCCCCATATATATTTGCCGAGTATGAAGGGGGGCATGCGGAGATTGATTTCCCAATTGAGCCGCAGATTTGGGCCAATCAAGGCAATGTCATTGGTTTTTCCACCCATGACAATAAGCATTATGCTGCCTATGCGCCAGATGGATTTGACTGGCAACTGCAAGGAAATAAGTGGGAAAATGCCGCATCGTTTATCTCTGTGGCGAAACTGCCAGAAGCAACCGATGAGCTCCTCCACACATTTGAAGAATATGCCTTTTCCGTTGTACGTGACTCAAGGGCAGAATATAGCGTTGACCATGATACTGGGGAAGTCCGCACTGTATATTCAGTAGAAACCGAAGCAAAGGTCGCAGGAGCAAAAGAAGGCACCATTTTTGCTTTATACCCCCATCAATCCCGCCATTTAACAGCCGCTTCAGAAGCACAATTGTTGGAGCAAACGATTTTTACAATTCGCGGCGATATGAAACTGCTTCCAGGCAACGAATTTGAAACAACCCTTCAATATACAGGCATATTACCGAGCCTGCCAAATGTCGGAACCGATACCGATCGCTTGCACGGATATTTGCAAGAAGCGCAAGCTGATTACCCAACAGGCCAAGATACGTATGAACTTGGCAAGTATTTAGGGAAGCTAGCCAACCTTGCGCCAATTGCCGACCAGGTAGGTGACGAAGCCCTTGCCGATTCTTTTCGAGATGAACTGCGAGCGCACCTGGAAGATTGGCTTGTGGCCACAGACGAGGATGGACGGTTAAAGAGCGAAAATCTGTTCTACTATAACGAAAATTGGGGAACGCTGCTTGGCTATCATGCCGCCCATGGATCAGCGGTACGGATCAATGATCACCATTTCCATTATGGATATTTTGTGAAAGCAGCTGCTGAAATTGCCCGCGTCCATCCAGAATGGGCAAACGATGACGAGTGGGGCGCGATGATCGATTTGTTGATCCGTGACTTTGCTGCTGGGCGCGATGATGACATGTTTCCATACTTGCGCATGTTTGACCCTTATTCCGGGCACTCATGGGCAGACGGTCTTGCCACATTTGATTCAGGCAATAACCAAGAATCATCTTCTGAAGCCATGCATGCTTGGACCAATTTAATTTTATGGGCTGAGGCAACAAACGATTCGGAATTGCTTGACCGTGCTATTTACTTGTATACAACTGAAATGAGCGCCATTAATGAATACTTCTTTGATGTCTATGACGAAATCCATCCTGAAGCATACAAACCTGAAATTGTGACGATCAACTGGGGTGGCAAGATGGACCATGCGACGTGGTGGCATTCTGGCATGGTCGAAAAATACGCGATCAATTGGCTTCCCCTGCATGGCGGCGCCTTATATTTAGGCCATCATCCTGATTATGTCGAGCGTGCCTATCAAGAATTGTATACGCGCAATGGCTCAACGGATTGGAACTTGTGGGCGAATATGGTGTGGGCGTATCGCGCTTTAACCAATCCAAGCGATGCCGTCTCGCAAATGAACGCCAAAATCGATGATTATGGCGAGTTTAATCCAGGGGATGAACGAATTATGGAACGGGGCAGCACGAAAGCACAGACGTACCAATGGGTTACTAGCTTGCATGCCCTTGGCCAGGTGGACCCTACCGTACAAGCGGATACGCCAACATATGCTGTCTTTACTAAAAATGGCGAGCGTATATATGTTGCCTACAACTATCGTGATGCGCCAACAACAGTGACGTTTACAGACGGCCACACTGCCCAAGTCGAGGCAAATAGCTTTTACACGAACGCCACCGACGTGGTGCCTCCGATTGAACAGCCAAATCCTGGCCCTGATCCAGAACCTAACGAGCCTGGGAACGGAGACCAACATGAACATGACCATTATTCTGTTACGGTTAAACAAGATCATAACGAAACGGTCATTGCTTTTTCACCAACGGTACCAGCTCGTTACGTTGACTTTCATTATCGTTTAAATGGCGGCGACCAGCAAAATGTCCGCATGAATGAAGGAAACGGACAATGGCACTATTCCATTCAAGGTGTAAGCGGAGGAGATGAACTGACGTACCGCTTTACGTATGAACGAGAAGGACCTCAATATGAGACAGAGTGGTACACATTTAGGCCATAGCGTCTAAATGCAAAGCTAGCCTGTTAACCGATGCGATTGAAAGGCGGTTAACAGGCTTTTTTTATCAAAACGAAGCAGTCGTTTGACGCATGTTATCTTAACTTTAAAGCGAGATTAGTATCGGTATGTCTGAGGTTCAGGGTGTTCTGTATAGTAATGCTTGTAGGAGGCGGTCCCTTTCGGAGACTGCCCTTTCTCTTTGCACCATGTCGGCGGCCCTAGAATGACCGATTCCTGAATCGGCGCGACTACGTTTTCATAGGCGTTGCCATTGACGCAATAAGCAAGCTCCATAATGCTGCCCGGCGTAAAGCGAAGGAAGTCAGAACCGTAGACGATATCAGGTGTCGGTTTATCAAAAATCGTTAGTAAATGAGTTCCATCGGTTAAAGCGACAATCCAATGAAACCACCCTCTTGGCAAGACGACCGCTTGCCCAGGAACAAGCTCGTATGTAAGCAGCTTTTGGGAGAATGGATTAAAAACGGATGCCTGTACTTTGCCGCAAATGACAAATACAAGCTCTGAGGCGTTCGTATGCCAATGCGGCGTGATGACAATGCCTGCGCTCATATGGACATTAAAAAATCCCGTGGGGATAGCGGGAAGCTGGGCAGCAAACAACTGGGTAATATAGTTTTGTGGATCTCGTTGGTAATTGAGTGTTCTTGTGGAGTCGCCTGCTAAATTCAATGAAGGTGACTGCAACACGGACGTATTCATGTACACTCCTCCCTTTTTTGTCATTGTATGCATTGAGAGAAAAGGTTAGCACACTTAGAGTTTGTTACCGCAGCGGTTCTCAAAAACGTGGCCGGCTAAGGCAAACGTTTATTTCATTCAATCAAGAAAAGGCTTCTTGGCATTTGCCAAGAAGCCCTAAAGATTGCTTACGTTTCGACAGCAGTGATGTCATCGCAACAAATGGTTACGATTCTTGATTTTTTATGGCAGTCACAATTTGCTAGGAAAACTAAGTTTTTACGGACATCAACAAACTCGCCACGGACGCAGCCGCCGCCTTTTAGAAAAACAGTAACAAATTGGCCACGGGCAATGTGTTTAAAGAAAGAATGGCAATCGCATTTGTCCCTGTCATGTCGATCATGTCGATCATGTCGATCATGTCGATCATGTCGATCGTGCTTGTCGCACTTATCGCACTTATCGTGTCTGTCGTGCCTGTCACACTTATCGCACTTGTCGTGTCGATCGTGCCTGTCGTGCTTTTTGTGTTTACGGGAAGAAAAATCGGAAAAGTTGCTTGAGTAGCTGTAAAAGCTCATGTTTTATTCCCCCTTTCTGTTCTATGCTAGTACTATATGTACGATTCCGTTGTTTGCATAGGCAAGGCAAGCAGTACATTCGCACGTTTTGCCATAAACAAACAAATGCTGATAGATAGAAGTCTAACGGGATTTTTGCCGAATGGCTCGATCCCTATCTGGTATGTGTCATTTGCTCTCACACTGTGTGATTCCATGCAGTGTTTTTTTCTGTCTGGTGAATTAGTGTCCTGAAAAGCTGATTCGTGTCTCAGCCTCTAGTCGCAGAGGAAGTTCAATCTGCCGCTCGTTTTGCCAAACGGCGCAACTGTCTACAATAAATGTATAGACGGCAGAACTTACACCAAAGGAGGTGAACGACATTGACAAAACGCGGATGGATGGTTGTTGCAGCCATTGTGCTTGCAATCATTGTGCTATCGTCGCTAGGGGCGATCATTGGCCTAGGCGCAGGCGCAGTGTTGGCATACTTTGGTTGGCGCCAAGCTACATTGAACGATCAAACGATTATGAAAGTGCTCTGGTGGGTGATTTTGCTTATCGGTGTATGCCTGACGGTTGGCAGCTTGCCAGGAATCATTGGCGTCGGTGCTCTTTATTTGCTAGTGAAGCTTTATGAGAAATGGAAAGAAATGAAGGAATATGATTTCGAGGTTTAAATAGACAACAAAGGAGAGTAAAACGACATGTCTTTTCTAAAACAGCTAAAAGAACAAGTGCAAGCTGACATTGAACATGTGTTTGATCGTAACGACAAGCCTTTTCAAACAGATGATGGCAAGTATGAAGCCGAATCAAAAAAACTCGACAAGCAATTAAAATTATGGAAACAGTCGATTGAAAAACAGCGTAGACTAGAACGTTATTTTTACCAAGAGTGGCAAGACGCCAAAAAGATGGCCAGTAAACGGGCGGAACAATTAGAAATCGCGGAAAGTGCCGGGGTGGAAGAATTAGTTGCTCAAGCACAAAGTGAATTAGTAGCTTATCAAGAACTTTCAAGTGAATACAGTGATTCCTACGAAGAGCAAAAAGAAAGAGTAAAAAAATTAGAAGCACGAGGCCGGGAACTGGAATTTCTCCGCAAAAAAATTCGCCGCATGCAGCTTGATTACATTGCACGCACAGAAGAAGCCAAGCTTGAAAAAAATGCGGCAAAATGGACGTATTATGCAGAGGAGAACGGCGATCTTGACGGGTATGAAGAAGACGAGAACGAGCAAACTGAAGAAAGTGAAGCTGCAGCACTAAAGAAACAACCTAGTTTTGATGTGCAAATTGAGGAATTAAAGCAGCAATTAGATAAAAAAAGCGATGTTGCACCGTAAAGCCTTATAGTATAATAGAGGTTGTCGACAAAAATGACCACGAGAGACGCGAGCGAATGTCTAGTCTTATAGCTCCATAAAACGAGCCCGCCTATTTAGCAGGCGGGCAATTTTTTAGAAGGGAGAGCAAAGGAATGAAAAAGAATCGAACGGACATTATTGCTTATATTTTCTTTGCCTTGCTTGTTGCTGCCCTTCTAGAATTGGTATTAAGTGTTGGACCACTCATTATGCTAATCATTGCAGCAGGCTTTATTTATTATGGGCAAAAGCGAATGAGCCGTAGAAAAGGGCGTTTCGCTTTTTATATCGGGATCATCATGTTTGTATTCACGTTGTTCTCCTCTACGTTTTTTATCATTACACTATACGGTTTGCTCTTTTATTCACTATATTTGTTTTGGGAAAAAATGCGTAAACCGCGGCGCGTGAATGTTAACATTGGCGATCAACCAACGGGTGAAGCTGTGCCGCAAAAAAAAGCGCTGTTTTTTAAAAACTTGATCTTTGGCGATCAGCGTGCTGAAGATCAAGTTTTTAGCAGTGATAATATCAATATTCTTTCGGGCATCGGTACAACGAATGTCCATTTTGAAAATACCGTGTTGCCAGTAGGGGACACGATTGTGATCGTTCGCGGGTTTATCGGCCGTATTCAGCTATATGTCCCTTATGATGCAGGCGTTTCTGTCCAGCATTCCGCCATCTTTGGGCAAACGGTTGTATTTGACCACGAAGAAACGGGCTTTAACCAAAATGTCGCTATTAAAAATAGCCAATATGATGAGGCGCCGCGGAAGCTGCGGATCTACACATCCCTTGTCGCAGGAGATATTGAGGTGATTTACCGATGAAATCAATGCAAAAGGTAGGCGTCCTTACATTCTGCCTCTTAGTTGTTTGTGCTGGATTCGTAAGCTCGTATTTTGTCTCTGTCGGGCTGCTTCATTGGGAAGCATTTATAAAAATCGACCCTACTTTTTATAATGTTCCCCCTGTATTATGGCTTGTTGCCATTTTTACGTTGATTGCGATCGTCGTTTACGTTGTTGCTATGCTCATTTGGAAGCGGGGAATGAATGATATTCGCGGGGCATTGCAACAATTAAGTCATGGCCATATGGAAAAAGGGCGAAAACAAGCTGGTCAAATGTCTGCCGACTTTAAAGAGGCGAGCAGTTTAATCATTGACATGGAACGACGGATGAGCAAGCAGGCAGATCGTTCACAAAAATTGATGGAACAATGGGCTGAAAAAGAAAGCCAGTTAAAAAGCGAAATCGTATCACAAGAACGAAACCGGATCGCACGTGAACTCCATGATTCGGTCTCACAGCAATTGTATGCGGCATCGATGCTCTTATCGGCGGCTGTAAATGGAAAGAATCCAGATATAGAAGCACTGCAAAAACGGTGCGAGCAAATTGAAAAAGTGGTGAATGACGCCCAAAATGACATGCGCGCTTTGCTATTGCAACTACGGCCAATCCAATTGGAAGACCAATCCTTTAAAGAAGGGGTCGAACAGCTCGTAGACAGCCTTGCCGAAAAGCATCCCCTATCATTTTCTGTACGGATTGCCGACGCTCCCCTTTCACCAGGCATTGAGGATCAGCTCTTCCGCATTGCCCAAGAAGCGATTGCCAACGCATTGCGGCATGCTGAGGCAAAAGAAATTAGCTTGTACTACGACAAGTTTGACCAATTTGCGCTTTTAAAGATTACAGACGATGGGGTAGGCTTTGACCGCAAAGAACACACAGGTGGCTATGGCCTCAACAGCATTGAAGAACGAGCAGAAGAAATTGGCGCCACAACGCGGATTGTTAGCGTTCCAGGCCAGGGCACAAGCGTCGAGATCAAGGTGCCGATTGTAAAAGGAGGAGAAGAGGATGATTCAAGTGCTGATCGTTGATGACCACGAAACGGTGAGGATGGGGGTTTCGGCGTTCTTGTCGACCCAGGAAGACCTCCATGTCGCTGGAGAGGCGGCCAATGGCGAGGAAGGCGTCAAGTTGGCGCTTCAGTTAAAGCCAGATGTCATTTTGATGGACCTCGTTATGGACGGAATGGACGGGATTGAAGCCACGAAACAGATCAAAGCGAACTGGCCCCAAGCAAAAATCGTCGTAGTCACAAGTTTTGTGGACAGCGACAAGCTCCGTCCTGTACTGGAGGCAGGTGCTACGAGCTATGTGTTAAAAACGTCTAGTGCGATGCAGATTGCCGAAGCGATCCGAAAAACACACAATGGCGAGTCGGTGCTTGATGCCAAAGTACAAGGGCAAATGATCTCAGCTTTTACCGCCAATGTCCCATTACACCAAGCCCTGACAAAACGGGAAATGGAAATTTTAAAGCTCATGTCGGAAGGAAAGACAAACCAACAAATTAGCGAAGAGCTTTACATAACGATTAAAACGGTAAAAACCCATGTTAGCCATATACTGGCCAAGTTAGAAGTGGAAGATAGGACGCAAGCTGTGATCTATGCGCTAAAAGAAAAATTATTCGGATCGTAAAGCCTTGTCTACTGATGTCCAAGGCTTAGCGAACCGTTTTTGTTTGCTGGAGTTCGGAGTATGTCCCGCTGAGACAGCGTCGTTGAAGAAGCACAAGAGGACAATGACAAATTGGGATGAGGCTAACCGGTCAATGGTTAGCTTTTTGCTTTTAACCGCTGCACTGCCGCCAACAGGCAAAACGCGAACACAATAATAGACGCAACCCAATAAAAAGCGAAAACCATATTTCCTGATTCCGTTGCTATGTAGATGCTCGTTGGAATCGTTCGTGTGACGCCTTCGATACTGCCGGCAAACATCATCGTAGCGCCGAACTCGCCAAGTGCTCTTGCAAGGCCAAGCATTCCTCCTGACACGACTGTTTTGGAAGATAAGGGAAACGTCACATTCCAAAAAACTTGCCATTCGCTTGCCCCCATTTGCCGGGCTGCCTCTTCTAAGTCGCTATCGACTGCTTCAAAGCCGTTGACGAACGTTTGATAAATTAATGGGAACGCCACAACGGCAGCGGCTATGACAGCCGCCAAATAGGTAAAGACGATAGGCTGGCTAAATAGTGATTCAAACCATGCGCCGATAAAGCTGCGGCGGCCGAACAAAACAAGCAGCGAAAAGCCGATCACTGTAGGCGGCAAGACGAGGGGCAACATCAATGCTGTCTCTAAGGCAAGCTTGCCTGGGAAACGCCTTTTTTTAAGGAACGCAGCTGCCACGAGCGCGGCCACAAAAGCAAGTGCTCCCGCCACTAATACGACACGAACAGAAACGAAAATCGGTGTCCAGAATGCTTCTGCAGCCATTAGGAAACTCCTGAAAAGCCGAAGTCCTCGAAGACGGCGAGTGCTTCATCTGTTTGCAGCCATTCATAAAAATGGCGAGCTTTTTCATCGTCGTTAATAAGCCCGACTGGATAATAGATCGGTTCGTGTGAGTGTTCAGGAGCTTCTGCCACAATCGTAACTTGCTCGGATGTTTCCGCATCCGTCTGATAGACGAGGCCAGCATCGGCATTTCCCGTTTCAACATAAGTAAGCACTTGGCGGACATCGCTGCCAAAAATGAAGGATTCTTCGAGTTGCTCCCACATTCCTAACGTTTCTAACGATTGTTTCGCATATTGGCCTGCAGGGACCGTTTCCGTTTGGCCGATGGCAAGGCTGCGCAAATTAGCGCTCGTTAGGTCATCCCATTCGCTAAGGCTATCGGCAACTTCAGGTGCAGCTACAAGGACTAGCTTGTTTTCAAGTAGATTCACTGAGTCAACAAGGTTGCTGGCATTGGCGACTTGTTTCATATCTGCAACAGAAGCCGACAGAAACACGTCAGCTGGCGCGCCTTCATTGATTTGCTGGCGCAGCTTTCCTGAAGAACCATAGTTAATCACAAGTGTTTCCCCTGTTTGTTCTTCATACATAGACTCTAATTTTGTTAATGCATCCGTCAAACTCGCTGCCGCCATCACATGAATTCCATCATCTGCTTCCGTGATCGTTCCAGAAGGGGTACAGCCTGCTAAAAACATAAATAACAGCGCACAGGTACAAGTAGGCAGTTGTCGTTTCATCATCGTTTCTCCTATCCGCTCATTCGCGTATCCTTTTTGATAAAAAGGCTAAGGCAATGCTTGGCGAAAGTCAATCCAAATGGTCTTGGGACAGAAGAGAGTTGAGCAAATAGCAAAAGCTTTTGTTTGCCAGCCGATGTTGGGAGGCGAGAGGGGGGAGGGTGAACTCGTACGTACGTTTTATGCGTTTATGATACAGTACATGCTAGACTTGCCTTAACCGAGTAACAATAGGGAAGCAACATATGGTATTCTACTTGTACTGATAGGTTACTTAAATGACCGGTACTGGAGGAAAAATTGTGGGTGAAACAAAGTATAGCAAAGTAAAAAGCTGGATTAAATCAAACATTTTAGATGGTACGTTTGAACCGAAGCAAAAAATTAGCTCAGAAAGCAAGTTGATGGATCAATTTAACGTAAGCCGGCATACGGTTAGGCTGGCAATTGGCGAATTAGTGAGTGAAGGTTGGCTTTACCGGGAGCAGGGATCCGGCACTTACGTGTCAGACCGGGCTTCAATGGAAGTTGGCAAAAGCGAACATACACAAAAAAAAATCGCGATTATTACGACTTATATATCTGATTATATTTTTCCTTCTATCATTAGGGGAGCGGAAAAGGTGTTAAGCAAAGAAGGGTATCAAGTCAGCTTATTTAGCACAAACAATGACCATGAAAAAGAGAAACAAATATTAGAAACGATCATTCCACAAAGGTTTGATGGACTTATTATTGAGCCGACAAAGAGTGCAACGTCTAACCCAAACATTAAATATTACCTTCATTTAGAATTATTAGGAATACCATACATTATGATTAATGCCTATTATGACGAATTAGAGCCCTTGCATGTGACAGTGGATGATGAGGCTGGCGGATATTTACAAACCAACCATTTGTTAGAGTTGGGGCACACAAACATTCTTGCTTTTTTTAAAACCGATGATATGCAAGGAACGAAACGAATGAAAGGGTATTTAAAAGCGTACCGGGCAACAGGCGTACCCATTAATCCAAAAAATATCGTAACATATGATACTGCCGGGAAGTTCAACGTTCCCGTACAAGTGTTAACAAATGTACTGAAACGTTCAACAGATAAGCCGACAGCAATTATTTGCTATAACGATGAATTGGCTATGAAATTGCTGGATGTGACCAGACAATTCCATGTTTCTGTCCCAGACGATCTTTCGCTAGTAGGGTTTGATGATTCGTTTTTTGCAGAAGTATCGGAAGTAAAACTGACTAGTGTATCCCACCCAAAAAGCGAGCTAGGCGAAGTCGCTGCCAAGACGATTATTTCGTTAATTAGGAAGACAGCTGGTGGAAGTTTAGGACAGATCGAATCGCCTGTTTTTACGCCAAGTTTAGTTATACGCAACTCGACGAAAGCGATTGACAACCATTAGAACGGGAAAAGTCTGTTTTTGATCGGAAAAACACATTTTCGTTTAGTACTCCTCGGGCCTGTTTGTAGCAGGCTTTTTTTGCTTACTAATAGGAAAAAACGAACTAAAATAAATCTTATACGTACAAATTTGTAACAATCTATTATCAAGTTATTGACAACGCTTTCACTCTCGCTTAAACTAAAAATAAAATTTAATATTTCCATAAAAAGTAAATAAGGGGAGGGTGATTCAATGAAACGCACGTTTATAAAAGCAACGCCTATTGCGTGCATGTCTATGCTGTTGTTAGCTGGTTGTGGCGATAAAAACACGATTAGTTTTTGGACGCCATTAACAGGAGATGATGGGGTTTTTATGGATGAGATGATCGATGAGTACAACGCTACTGATCCGGAATTTAAAGTAGAACATGTCATTACCTCTGATATGTATACAAAAATGTACACAGTCATGAATTCGGGCTCAGGCATACCCGATTTAGCAATTATTCATGCCGACCGCGTTCCTAGCTTTGTCAAGCAGGGGATGCTTGAACCAATGACTGACGTGATTCGCTCACAGGAAGGCCTACAGGCAGAAAACTATTTAGAACAAGCGTATCATTCAGGCAATATCGATGGCGTCCAATATACGATTCCCCTTGATATTCACGCAAATGCGATGTATTACAATCAAGATTTGCTTAGCAAATACGGAGTTGAACATTTTTTAGACGATGATGTGGTCACTTTTGATGAGCTTTTATCGTTGCAAGGCAAGTTGGAAGATGGGGACTATGCTGTCAATGATTCATTAATCAGTTGGGTCATATTGGCGCAAATTCAAAACTTAGGCGGTGACATTGAAGATGAAAATGGCAATCCAGCTATCAATACACCAGAGATGAAACAGGCAATCGAAGCGGTAAAAGGCATTGCCGACGCAGGCTTAATGACTCCTTATGGAGAAGACGGCTACTTAATGTTCCAGTCGGGAAATGTCCTGTTTTCAACAGATGGGACATGGACGTCTACAGCCCATGAGATGGTCGATGGCTTGAGCTTTGGCGTGACCAATATTTACGCTTTTGATTCAGACGTCTTTCATAACCGTGCTTCCTCCCATTTGTTTACGCTATTAACGAACGAAGATAGGTCTGATGAGAAAGAAGCAGGGATTGCTGACTTTTTAGAGTGGCTCCGGACCAATTCGATGAAGTGGGCAGAAGCGGGGCAAATCGTTGCTAGCAATCAAGTATTTGAAGATTCTTCCTATAACCAATATACACAATCTTTCTTTACAGAAAATCAAAAACAAGTTGATTCGCTCTATATTTATACGTATGAGTATTACCCATATGTGGCCGAAGCATTGGATACGTATGCGGCCGACATGGTTCACGGAAATTTGGACATCGAAGAAGGCCTGGAGACAATGCAAAAGTTTGTTGAAGATAAAATTGCTGAAGGGGTCAATTAAACGAGCTCAGTATGAGAATGTTTGTATATTGCCTCATAAAGGGAGGGGAAACGATGAAGCTCAACGGCCGTTTAACGCCAACTTTTTTTATTGGCCCGCATTTAATCTTCTTTCTCGTTTTCTTTCTTTTGCCGTCGATAACAGGTATTTATGCTTCTTTTACACAATGGAATTTAATCAACGATCCTGTATGGGTAGGAGGAAGCAACTATAGAACGATTCTGTTTGATACAAATTCAACCTTTCATCACCAATTTATCAATGGATTAAAAAACACGCTGCTGTTTGTTGCCTTAAGTGTCCCGCTGCTCATCGTAATCCCTTTGTTAATCGCTGTCTCTTTAGAACATAAAAAAGTGAAAATGAAAAATCTCATCCAGGCAATTATTTATGTCCCGGGGCTGATCTCGATTTCGGCAGCGGCGCTAATATGGGGGCTTATTTTCAATAACCAGCTAGGCGTAGCAAACAATCTATTTGGTGTTGATGTCGCATGGGCAGCGACACAACCTTACGCTTGGATCATCATTATTATCATTACATTGTGGGGAGGGGTTGGCGGCAATTTAATCATTTACCGGGCTTCCATTCATGGTGTGTCCAGAGACTTGTTTGAAGCGGCGGAAATGGACGGAGCAGGGCCAATCCGAAAATTCTTTAGTGTGACCATTCCTTCTATTCGTTTTCCTTTAATCTATACATTTGTGATGACGACCGCTGGCTGTTTTAATGTCTTTGGTCAGCCACTCATGATGACTAGCGGCGGGCCAAACCAAAGCACGACGGTGTTAATGATGTATATCCGTGATTTGGCGTTCAGCCATGGGGAGTCCATTGCCGGAATGGCGTCAGCAATGGCTGTTTTGCTAGGTTTAGTGATTTTAATCATTTCCGCTTTTCAGTATTACTTATTGAATAGAAACGCATCATAGGAGCGTTAAAGGCAGGAAAGGGTCGGAAGCGAAAGGAAGGGGATTATGGCAAATCGGATTGATCTATCAAAATATGTAGCGTATCTATTTCTACTCATTGCTTGCTTTTTATGGGTGGTCCCGTTAATTTTTGGCGTATCCACTTCGTTTCGGTCGCAAACGGAAGTCGTAAATGTAGGGTTTCGGCTGTTGCCTGTCAATTGGGTCGTCGAGAACTATATGGGCGTCCTAAACAACACGTCAACTGCCCCCATTTTAAAATGGCTATGGAATTCCGTTTTTATTGCGACTTCACATGCATTGCTCGTTGTGGCAATGGTCGCGATTACAGCCTATGGCTATACACGCTTAACATTTAAAGGAAGAGACACGCTGTTTTTTGTCTTACTAGCGATTTCGCTTTTTCCTGGCGTTGTCAACTTGATTCCTTCTTACAAAATTATTGATACTTTAGGGTGGGTAAACACACCTTGGGCTATGATTTTCCCAGGGTTAGCAGGAATGGGCAACTTATTTTTAGTAAGGCAGTTCATGCTAGGCATTCCGAAAGAATTAGATGAGTGTGCGAAGATCGATGGGGCGAATGATTTTCGAATTTTCTATTCAATTATATTGCCGCTAGTCCGTCCTGTTTTGATTGTTGTTTTTTTATTCTCCTTCACAGGTTCTTGGAATGACTTCCTCTGGCCAGTAATTGTTTATACGGATGTCAATAAAATGCCAATAACGGCTGGCCTGTTATTGCTGCAGGACATTTATGGAAATTACCGGATGATTGGGCAACTAATGGCATCGGCATTGATCGCCATCATTCCGACTGTATTATTGTTTCTGTTCGCCCAAAAACACTTCGTCAAATCGATTAATTTAAATGCTGGGTTAAAAGGTTAACACGGTATGTGGGGCCATAGGCCTAGTGAGAAAGGAGAATCGCCAATAAAACACGAAGGGAGAGTGTAGCGGTGCGCCGGTCTTTCGAGCGAAGGTGTTTAATTGTCGGCGGAGTTTGGAATATAACGACAGCGCTTTTAACGATTTTTGGCTATTCGGCTTGGTTTAAACAGTCAGGAACGAAAAGGTTAGAGAATGAAACTGCAGAAACGATGCTTGTAACATCCCAACTAATTAGCGACGTGATCAATGTTGTTTTGCTATTTGGCTTATTCGTGTTAGTTGGAGGGGTCATCAGCTTGGTTATTGCCACAAAAATTAAAGATAATGAAATCCAAAATGGCATTTTAATATGGACCGGTCTTTGGGCCGCGCTTCTCTTTTTGGCAATGGACATTATCGGGTTTGCCGTCTTTTTCATGGCTTTTATGATGTATGTATCAAAAAACAAAGCGATTAAAATCGCTGCTAAGACGAGAGGGAACATCGGCCTTTGACAGCAGTACCGGTGCTCCTGTAGCTCTAAACACGTAAATGGAGGTGTCAATGTAGAAAGTAGATGTAAGGATTATTGAAAACGGTACCACTGTTGACGCTGTTTGTAATTGCAGCGATTCACCCATTATTCTAAAGTGAGGCTGATAAACATGGAACGAGAAGTAAAAGTGTATACAGATTTACAACGAGGAACAATCAGCAAGCATATTTATGGCCACTTTTCAGAGCATTTAGGCCGTTGTATTTACGAAGGCCTCTGGGTTGGAGAAGACTCCACTATCCCAAATACAGACGGAATTCGCAATGATGTGCTCAAAGCTTTGCAAGAGCTAAATATTCCGGTTTTGCGGTGGCCTGGGGGATGCTTTGCCGATGAATACCATTGGAAGGACGGCATCGGCCCAAGGGAAAGCCGCAAACGGATGGTCAACACCCACTGGGGCGGTGTCATTGAAAACAATCATTTTGGCACCCATGAATTTTTAAGGTTGTGTGAATTGCTCGGAGCTGAACCTTATATTTGTGGAAATGTTGGCAGCGGCACTGTCCAAGAAATGCAAGAATGGGTTGAATACATGACATTTGACGGCGAATCGCCAATGGCAAATTGGCGCGCAGAGAATGGCAAAAAGGAGCCGTGGCGTTTAACGTACTTTGGCGTCGGAAACGAAAACTGGGGCTGTGGCGGTCATATGAGAGCCGAATATTACGCTGACCTTTATCGTCGTTATCAAACGTATGTTAGGAATTACGGCAACAACAAGCTTTATAAAATTGCCGGTGGAGCCAATGTTGACGATTACCACTGGACGGAAGTGTTAATGCGGGAAGCGAGCCAGTTAATGGACGGGTTAAGCTTGCATTACTATACGGTGCCAGGTGATAACTGGAATGAAAAAGGCGCAGCCTTAGATAAGCATGAGTCGCAATGGTTTAAAACATTGAAAAAAGCCTTTCGTATGGATGATTTGCTGAAGAGGCACTCAGCAATCATGGATCAATACGATCCAGCGAAACGCGTAGGCTTAATCGTAGATGAATGGGGAACGTGGTTTGACGTGGAACCAGGGACGAATCCAGGCTTTTTATACCAGCAAAACACGATTCGTGACGCGTTGGTGGCGGGCGTCCATTTCCATATCTTCCACGAGCATAACGACCGCGTCCACATGGCGAATATCGCGCAAATGGTCAATGTGCTCCAAGCGATGATTTTAACCGAAGGAGAGCGAATGGTGCGCACGCCAACTTACCATGTGTTTAATATGTATAAAGTCCATCAAGATGCGACGAGGCTAGAAGTCAAAGCAGATGCCGGCTTGTATCGCTTCGATGATCAAGAGCTGCCAGCAATGACGGCTACCGCTTCAAAAGATAGCAACGGAGCCATTCATATTAGTATTTGCCATCTTGATCCAAACCATGCTGCATCACTAGCGCTCAAACTTGAAGGAATAGAGAGGCCATTGTCTGCTGCTAACGTTTCTGGTGAACTGCTAACAGCAAATGAGTTAAATGCGCATAACACATTTGAACAACCGAATAAAGTCGAACCTGTGGCGTATCAGCCGACTTCTATCAGTGGACAGGAATTGAAGTTAGATGTTCCCCCTTCTTCCGTTTTGCGAGTAACAATCAGGCCGTAGATCCCTATAAATCAGGGGTTTCAATAAAGGGAGCCCCTGATTTGAAAAAAGGCTATGAACATACATGAAAGGGGGAGCCAATTGTGAATGAACCGCCTTGTAAAGGCTGTATGGCAAGTGTGCGGTTAACGGCAAGTGAATTGGAGCGGCTTATTGAAGAATATGGCGAGCAGGAAAACGAGCCTCTGGCCACAACAGCGGAGTATTTCCGGCGCCTCACCCAATGCGGCCAATGTTCAGCGTTAGTGTACGAAACAACGTGCCGACATAGCGGGATGTTGATCCAGTACGCTGCCAGCTTTCAAAACAAAGGTTGTCCCCACCCAGACGGCGGGAAATGGTGATTTTTCACGTTCCATTTGAAACTTAGTGATGGTAGATGTGAAGTCAGAAACGAGACGGTGCCGACCAATTTTTTTGAGGAGGACTGCAAGTGAGAATGGGAAAACAGCGGTTGTTCAGTAGTTTGCTGGCGTTTATGTTCATCTTGGCGATTGCCACTCCTGCACAAGCAGGTGACATCCAGCAAAACAAGGCGTTTCACAAACAAGGACTAAAAAGCGGTGCACCGACGTTTACGGAAGCGTCTGTCCATGACCCTTCCGTCATTAAAGCAGACGGGATGTATTATGTGTTTGGTTCTCATTTGGCTTCAGCGAAAACAAGTGATTTACTGAACTGGCAGCAAGTCTCCACTCATGTCCACAATGGCAATCCGTTAATCCCAAATGTTTATGAGGAACTAGCAGAAGCTTTTGAATGGGCAAATAGCGATACGCTCTGGGCAGCCGATGTGATCCAGCTTGAAGATGGCCGTTATTATATGTATTACAATGCGTGCCAAGGGGACGCCCCAAGGTCTGCACTAGGTGTTGCCGTGGCCGATGACATTGAAGGGCCTTATAAAAATTTGGGCGTGTTTTTGAAGTCAGGAATGTGGGGAGAAGAAAGCCCAGACGGAACAATTTATGATGCTAATGTTCACCCAAATGCGATAGACCCCCACACGTTTTTCGATCATGAAGGGAAGCTTTGGATGGTCTATGGCTCTTACTCAGGGGGAATTTTTATTTTGGAAATGGACCCGAACACGGGATTTCCGCTGCCTGGGCAAGGGTACGGCACTCACTTAACAGGCGGGAACCATAGCCGGATTGAGGCCCCTTACATCCATTATGACCACACAACTGGCTATTATTATTTGTATTTGACTTTTGGCGGGCTTGATGCGACGGGCGGTTATAATATGCGTGTAGCACGAGCAAAACAGCCGACGGGGCCTTATGTCGATGCAGAAGGGCGTTTTATGAGCGGCGCGAAAGGGGCGCCAGGCACATTTTTTGATGACGCTTCGATTGAACCATTCGGCGTCAAACAAATGGGCAATTTTTTGTTTAAACGTGAGCCAGGTGAAACTGGTTCAAGTTTAGGAACAGGCTACGTTTCCCCTGGACACAATTCTGTTTACTACGATGAAGAAAAAGAAAAGATCTTTCTCTTTTTCCATACACGTTTCCCTGAACGGGGAGAACTACACGAAATTCGTGTACACCAAATGGTTATGAATGAGAAAGGTTGGCCGGTCATAGCTCCTTACCGTTATACAGGGGAATCGTTGGCTAAAGTAGAAGACGAAGACGTAGTCGGTGACTACAAGTTCATTAACCATGGCAAGGAGATCACGGCTGACATCAAGGAGTCCACAATGATCCGTTTAGAGGCAAACAAGCAACTTTCAGGTGCTGTGACAGGAACGTGGGAAAAAACAGGCGATTACAATGTAGAGTTGCAAATCAATGGCGCCACCTATAACGGCGTTTTCATCCACCAATGGAATCCAGTGTCCAATAGGGAAACGCTAACCTTTACGGCCTTATCTGATGAAGGTATCGCGATTTGGGGCAGTCAAATCGAAAGAGATCGTTGATGCTGCTTGCATGAATTGTTACTAGCACGCATCGAGCTGTACGACACCTAAGTGCTCGAAAAACCTGTTGCTGTCGCTTAAATCTGGAACTTACCTAGATTTAAGCGACAGCGTTTTTGTTATCCGCTTTTCGATTTCTACGACAGTGAACACAAACAAACCCATTAAAATCGGAATCGCCCACTGCCCGACGGTTAGTGGTGTTGTTTGGAAGACCGTATTCATAAACGGAATGTACGTTAAGGCAAGCTGCAATAAAAGCAAGAGAAAGGCGACACCAAATGCAACTTTGTTTTGAAAGAAGCTGCGGTTAAAGGCAAAGTCCAATTCGCTGCGGCAGTTGAACATGTAAAAAAGTTGCGCCATGACAAACATTTGCAAAATAATCGTTTGTAGCGTGCTGCCTTCGTAGCCTCTCGTTTGCATAAAATGATTCATCCAAAGCGTGCCAATGCCAATCATAGCCGAAACGGCTGTAATCCGGAAAAGATAATAGGGGGAAAGCAACTTTGCTTTTGGATCTCGAGGCGGGCGTTGCATAGCGCCTGGTTCCAATTGTTCAAAAGCAAGGCCAAGGGAAACGGTAATAGCGACAACCATATTGACCCAAAGGATTTGCACAGGGGTAAGCGGCATCGACATGCCGAGAAAAATACTTGCGACAATTAAAATCCCCCCTGCTCCATTCGTCGGCAAAATGAAGAGAATCGTTTTTTTGACATTGTCGTAGACGCGGCGTCCTTCTTCAACAGCATGGACAATCGTTTGGAAATTGTCGTCGGCAAGGACCATCTTTGCTGCATCCTTTGTCACTTCTGTGCCTTTGATGCCCATCGCTACCCCAATATCAGCCCGCTTTAAGGCGGCCGCATCATTGACACCGTCTCCTGTCATTGCGCAAATATGCCCTTGCTTTTGCAGCGACTTGACAAGCCGTAATTTATTCTCCGGGCTTGTCCGTGCAAATATATGGGTACTCGTTGCCGCTTCGTCTAGCTCTTCATCGCTCATTTGATCCAACTCTTTGCCTGTAAGGGCTTTTGCCTCGTTGCCGATGCCAAGCTGTTTGCCGATTGCTTTGGCCGTGTCTCCATGGTCACCTGTGATCATTTTGACTTGGATGCCTGCCTTTTTACATGCCTGGACGGCAGCTATTGCTTCTTCTCTAGGCGGATCGACAATACCGGCCAAACCTAAAAACGTCACTCCTTTAGCTAAATCATGATGGCCGATGGAGTCTGCCTGAGCAGGCATTTCTTTGTACCCTGCAGCAAGTACGCGCTCGCCAGAGTTGGCACGAGCAGACATTTGTTGTTCCCAATGAGCCCGGTCGAACGGGACGTCGCTGTTTTGTTCGGCCATGGCGAAAATTTGATCCGGAGCGCCTTTTACAAAGAGGACACGCTCGCCGTTTGTTTCCGCTAATACGGCCATATATTTGTACTCAGAATCAAAGGGGATTTTCGAAATTACCGTATAACGGGGCAAGTCTAATGTTGTTTTTCGTACAAGTGTTAAAAAACACCCGTCTGTTGGGTCGCCGTCAATCGTCCAATGACCGTCGTCGCCTTGACGCAAACTGGCATCGTTGCATGTTTGTACGCAAGCAAGAAAGCGCTCTAGCACAGTGCTCGCTTCATTGCCTGTTTCAGCGTTAGGGGCAATCTCGCCCTCAGGGGCATAGCCCGTTCCTGTAACTGTGTAACTGGCTGCTGTCGTTTCTACGGTTGTTACCGTCATTTCATTTTTTGTTAACGTTCCCGTCTTATCAGAACAGATGACAGACACAGAGCCGAGCGTTTCAACAGAAGGAAGGCTGCGTATAATCGCGTTTCGTCTAGCCATCCGTTTGACACCGACAGCAAGAATGATCGATAAAATGGCAGGCAACCCTTCTGGAATCGCGGCGACTGCCAAGGCAATGACCGATAAAAGCAATTCCCCCGCAGGAAAGCCCCGGAATAGGTAGCCAAATAAAAACATCACGATGGCGACGCCAACGACAAAAAAAGCAATCGTTTTTCCAAACGCGGCAATTTGGCGCAAGAGCGGGGTCTGTGTGTATTCAACAGCGGCAATCGCTTCATTGATTTTACCGAGCTCTGTTGCCGACCCAGTTGCTGTAACAATACCGACGGCGCTTCCCGCAGCGACAGACGTGCCTGAGAATACCATATTGGTGCGGTCGTTTAATACAGTATCCGTATCAAGAACATCCGTTTGTTTATCAACAGCCGTCGATTCGCCTGTTAGTGCCGATTCCTCGACGCGAAGGTTGTGTGCTTCTATTAAACGAATATCGGCTGGCACTTTATCGCCAGCACTTAAGACAACGACGTCACCAACAACGACTTCCGCCGCTTCAATTTCAAGGCGCTCGCCATTGCGGCGGACAATCGCACTTAAGCTAAGCATCGCTTTAATGCCAGATAGCGCTTTTTCCGCCTGGCTCTCTTGAATATAGCCAATAAAAGCATTAATGATCGTAACAAGGAGGATGACGCTTGTATCGATGTAATGGCCGAGCAAAGCAGTAATAAGGGCGGCAGCAAGAAGAACATAAATTAACACATCGTTAAAATGGCGAATAAACTTTTTCAGTTCTGAGTCTTTTTTTCTCTCTGGCAACTCATTCCGTCCATATTCACGCAAGCGCCGATTTGCTTCTTTTGTTTCTAAACCAGTCGTTTGATTTGTATGTAACACACTTTCTACATTGTCAATTGTCGTCGCATGCCATTGATTCTCCATTCGCTTCACCTCCCTTGTATTATGTGACGGCTTTCTTTTTTCATGCATGAACAGGGCAAGACAAGAACGCGTTTGGCAATGAGTTTGATCCGACTTATAGTCTATTGGACTTTTTCTTATCGAATAAACGATTTTTCCTTATAATAGACAAAACCGTATGGGGGAGGAAAAGCGATGATTCGATTGTTAACGCAAGACGATAAAGCACAGTGTTTAGCATTTTTAAGACAGCAAAAGGCCGAAAACTTATTTATCATTGGCGATATAGAGGCGTTTGGCTTTGAAACCGATTTCCAGCGTCTGTGGGGGGAAGTTGATGAAACAGGCAAGCTAAACGCGGTTTTGCTAAAATACTATGAATCGTACATTCCTTATGGGAAAGAGCCGTTTGCGGCAGAAGCTTTCGCAAACATTATGATCAATGACCACTCGTTCACACGGATGTCTGGGTTGAAATCTGTTTGTGAAAAAGTAGCAACCTATTTGCCTGCGTATAAACAAAAACGGCAAATGTATTATGCGAAGTGCACACGTGTCGACTACGAAGTGGATGTTCCAGTCAAACTCGCACAGGCGACGCCTGACGATGCAGCGGCATTGCTAACATTTATAAAACAAATTCCTGAGTTTGCCGACTCGTTGCCTACCTCTGTAGAAACAAAGCGTCAACATTTACAAACTGGTTTTGCAAGAGCGATTTATGTGAAAGATGAAGGGAAGATTGTCTCTAGCGCATCAACGACTGCGGAAAATTCCGCTTCAGCCATGGTTGTTGGCGTGGCAACATTAGAGACGCACAAGCAGAAAGGCTTTGCGAGTGCTTGTGTTGCCAGGCTTTGCAGCGACTTGATCGCTGAAGGCAAGGAGCCGTGCTTGTTCTATGACAATCCGTCTGCAGGTGCTATCTATAAGCGAATTGGCTTTTCTGACATTGGCTTGTGGATGATGTATGCTTATTAAATACAATGCCAATGCCTAAAGCAATTAGGCTGCTAGAAAAACTTGTCAACGAGACGAACAATGGAGAATGTAGCGTTCAATCCATTCGAAACAGTGCTATGCCAAAAGCACTGTTTTTTATAATTGTTTAAACTAGGCGCTTGTTTTCCGCAATTTTGTCGGATTTCAATAATGGCGCTCGAGATTTGTAGATGGTATCATATAGGGATGTGAAGACTATAAATATAGCGCACTGACAAACAGGCCAGAACATTGTTTTTAAGCTTGGCTGAAGCGTTTTTGCTAAAAGTGCAGCTAATTTACCATCAAGGAGTACAAGCTATGAAGGCTGTTTTTCAATTGCTGAAAGAGCAATACGACAACAAACATCTTATTTTCCGCCTCGCTGCATTTGAGCAGAGGAGCAAGTTCCAGCTTCATTACTTAGGTGCGCTCTGGCAACTGTTTAGCCCACTCATGCAAGTCGTTGTCTTTTTCGTGATCTTTGGTTTAGGGATTCGCCAAGGGAAAGATGTAGGGGACACGCCGTTTTTTGTTTGGCTTTTGTGCGGTTTAATCCCATGGTTTTTTATTAGTCCTACTGTACTGCAAGCATCAAATAGCATACACAAAAAAATCAATATGGTGTCAAAAATGAAGTTTCCTGTCAGCGTGCTGCCGTCAATTGTTATTGTCGGTAATTCGATCAGCTTTTTTGTCATGCTTGGCGTTCTTGGCATTGTGTTGGCGATTTACTCGGTTTTTTCGGGTGCTTATTTGTTGCAGCTGCCTTATTACTTATTGTGCTTATACGCGTTCCTATACGTATTTACATTGTTTAGTGCTACGATAGCGACAGTCATCCGTGATTACTATAACTTTTTACAAGCAGGCATGCGGATGCTGTTTTTCTTGTCGCCAATTGTCTGGGTGCCGGCGTCGATGCCAGAAAAGCTGTTGGCGATTTTGCAGATGAACCCATTTTATTACATTATGACTGGGTTCCGGGATACCTTTATCGGCGGGCGCTGGTTTTATGAAGATTTGACATATATGGCCTTTTTCTGGTCTGGAATTTTGTTAATTGGCTTCATCGGTTCCCATGTGTTCCATAAATTTAAAAACAGCTTTGTCGATTATTTATAAAGGGGGCAGGCAAATATGAACCCGAAAATGACATTAACGGGCGTATCGAAGAAATATACGCTCTATCGGAATAACACCGAGAAGTTAAAGGCGATGTTCTTTCCGAAAACTCGTGAGCAGCACCGTGACTTCTATGCCCTCAAAGATATAAACCTTGAAGTCTATGAAGGCGAAACAATCGGCGTCATCGGCATAAATGGGTCAGGAAAATCGACGATATCCAACATTTTAGCTAGCGTCATCCCGCCAACGGAAGGCGAAATGACGGTGAATGGCGAAACATCATTGATCGCCATTAATGTCGGCTTAAACAAAAATTTGAACGGTTACGAAAACATTGAGCAAAAATGTTTAATGCATGGTTTCAGCAAAAAAGAGATTGAAGAGCTGATGCCAGCAATCGAAGAATTTGCCGACATTGGCGATTTTATTGACCAGCCTGTTAAAAATTATTCATCAGGGATGAAATCCCGTTTAGGGTTTGCTATTTCTGCCCATACAAACCCCGACATATTAATTGTCGATGAAGCATTGTCAGTTGGCGACAAAACGTTTTACCAAAAATGCAAAGACAAAATTGATGAGTTTAAAGCGCAAAATAAAACGATCGTGTTTATTAGCCACAATATAAAAGAGATCAAAAATCTTTCGGACCGGGTGTTATGGCTTCATAATGGCGAAGTCAGGGAGTTCGGCGACAAAAACGAAGTCATTAAACAGTATGAAGACTATATTAACTGGTTTAATAAGCTCTCCAAAGAAGAAAAAGAAGCACACAAGCAAGAACTGAAAGAAATGCGCTCCCTTGCCCCATCATTAGACCAGGAGCAAGAAAACGAAAAAGCAGGTTCTGACGGCGATGGAACACAACCAATCGTACAGCCAAAGAGGGACAAACAAGCAGTTAAGAACGCTGTTTGGTTTTTTAGCCAGCTTGTCGTGTTCGCAGTCATCTTTTTAACTGCCGCTTATTTTCTTGTGGTGCCCCAACTGAAGGATGGTTCAGTCAGTGAGGAGTTGGAAAAAGAAGCGGTTGGCGCTGAAGTGCAAGCAGGGACCAGCATGGGCGATATAGACGATTCCGATGTAAGTCTATGATCTTGTGCTCACACACTCCATCCTTTTACTAGAACGAAGTTGTCAATAATGGCACGACTACAGCCTGGACACTATATTTAGTGTTATAATGTGAAATGTAATCTAAATACGGGGTGGTAGTGACGTGAATAGCAACGATTTTCAAAACTGGGTAGCGAACTATTATGAGAAACGAGGCTGGGCTGATTTAGGCATCTTTATTCGCATGGGGTTTTTATCGGAAGAGACAGGAGAGCTTGCCCGTGCGATCCGGGCGCTGGAAATTGGCCGTGACAGGCCAGATGAAACAGTTGCGACCATAGAAGAGAACCGCCGCCAGCTTGCCGAGGAATTAGGGGATGTGCTTGGCAATATTAGCATGATTGCCAGCCATTACGACCTTACTTTGGAAGATGTATTTGCGGCTCACCAAAAAAAGCTAAGCAGACGCTACGCACAAAGTTTGTGACAAAAAAAAGGAGGAGCCCCTCCTTTTTTTCGTACAGATAACGTCCTTGTTAGCGGTCCACTGCAGCTTCAATGAGCAATATAATCGCGGTTATGACATGGAAGAGCCAGCCCAAAAGCGGGATCCAGCCAACTACCGATGCCACTATGCCAAAGATATGCCCTGCTTTGCCACGGCTTGAGGCAACGGCCAAAAGAAGGCCAACAATATGAAAAACAAGCATGAACCATAAAGGCGAGTAACCTGACATTAAGATAAACAGCCCACCAAAAAAGGGGATGGCCAGAAGGCCTTCAAATACCCCGCCAAGACCTTTCATTACACGGCTTACCATACGTTCACCTCATCACGTAATTGTTCCACTGGTAGTATAGCACGTTATTCAACAAACGACTCACTAGACGTACGATTCGCCTATTCGCTTTTGACGTTCGCATTTAGTAAAATGAAAAAAGATCGTTATTTATTAGGAAGGAAGAGGCTTTCATGGAATCTTCAGCACAACAATTTTTACACCAATTGCTGTCCACGCCCTCCCCGTCAGGGCTAGAAGCAGAAATCCAACAGAAATGGCTTGCCTACGTTGCTCCATTTGCTGATACGTGTTATACGGATGAAGCTGGAAATGCAATTGCCGCACTGAACACTGGGGCGCCATTTAATGTCCTGCTGGCAGGCCATTGCGATGAAATTGGTTTTTTAGTCAAAGCGATTGATGAGAATGGTTTTGTATACGTTGAAAAACTAGGGGGAATTAGCCATAAACCAGCACTTGGCATGGAAGTGACTATACTTGGCAGCAATGGCAATGTCAATGGCGTGTTTGGCACCAATGCAGAACACCATGGCGGCGCGGGCGACAACTTTTCATTCGATGACCTTTTCATTGATTGCGGGGCTACTTCGGCTGAAGAAATAAAAGCCTATGTGCAAATTGGCGATTATGCTGTTTATAGCCATGGGGCAATCGATTTGCTTGGCGACCGATTAAGCGCAAGGGGCTTGGATAACCGGAGCGGTGCCTTTATGGTTGCCGAAATATTACGGCGCCTCCAACAAAAACGCCCTCAGGTTGGCGTGTATGCTGTCAGCACAGTTAACGAGGAAACCAATTTGGGCGGTGCTTACTTCGCCGCAGCAGGGATTAAGCCTAATATCGCCATCGCCCTTGACGTCACTTTTGCGACGGACTATCCAACAGTGAATGCCAAAAAATACGGCGATGTGAAAGTTGGCGGCGGGCCAGTGTTGGCAAAAGGAGCACCCATTAATCGCAACATCAATGCCCTGCTTGAACGTACAGCCAAAGAGGTAGGCATTGATGTCCAATACGAGCTGACCCCTAGAAACACAGGTACCGATGCTGACCGCATGCGCTTAACAGGCAAGGGCGTGCCGATTGCGCTCGTATCATTGCCACTCCGCTATATGCACGCTCCCCGTGAAGTCGTTTCGAAACAAGATATGGAACAAGAAATTGAGTTGTTGGTTCAGTTTATCGCAAACTTAACAGGCAAAGAAGAGCTGCGTCCGGTCGTTTGGCCAGCAACCTAGCAAAAAAAGAGGCAGACGCCTCTTTTTTGTTTTTGCTAAAATGAATGGCGCTTTTTCTGTTTATGCCAGTAAACGTACATAGCAAGTGGCCACCATAAAATGAAAAATTAACAAAGCGTTTTATATTATATATGAGTTAAGACCATGAAAAGAAGCTCTCACGACCACTTTCCTGACTATGAATGATGAAACTAGGCTGTTGAGTGTTGGTATGATCAAGGTGATCCAATAATTTTGAACACTTTCCTTCTGAAAAGCCTTAAGATCATGAGAAAAAAGATGAGATCGTGAACTCTCGATTTTGACAAACGCTGCTAGAGAAGGATTACAAATAATATACTGAAAATTAACTGTTGACAAATTAATTATGATCCTTTATCGTTCGTATTATAATCTTTTTGAAGTAAAACCGATCCCGAGTGTAGCTTATGTAGAGAGTTTTTTAGCTGAGTTAGAATTAGAATAAAATAGTTGAGTCTGAGCTGAGCAGAGCAGAGCAATAGAGTTTATATTTATGATTATTTATGTATTTATACATAAATGTATTAAGGTGCAAAAAACTGTTGCCAGCCAGCCGGACGTGAAAGAAGTCTGGTTTTTTTTCATGAAAACGATTTTGTTAGGAGTGTGGCAATTGAATATTAATGATTATAATGCGAAGCAATTTAGAGAGGAAATCGTAAATTTTCCGTGAGAGCGTAAAATATCTTGTGTAAATAATAAATATTAGACGGAAAAAGGAAGCCCTTTTCTAGTAGAATTGAGTTACCACACAAAATTCACAGAAAAGAGGACTTCCCTATGACTGATTTTACTACAGATATTGCACAAGCTCTAGTTCGGAAAGAGGATTTGAAAGAAGTTTTTCGAACGCATCTAGAAAACGCCGTCAACACCCTTCTAGCCACAGAATTAACGGCTTTTCTGGACTATGAGAAATACGATCGTGGTGGATTTGGTTCAGGAAACTCGAGGAATGGCACGTACCCGCGTACGCTTCATACAGAGTTTGGGGATCTTCACCTTTCCATTCCGAGAGATCGAAATGGGGAGTTTCACCAACAAACGATCTCACCGTATAAGCGATCCAATGACACGCTTGAATCATTCGTCATCCACATGTATCAAAAAGGAGTCACGACAGGAGAGATCACCGATCTCCTTGAACGCATGTATGGCCATCATTACACGCCACAAACCATTTCGAATATGACCAAAACGATGGAGAAACAAGTCGAAGCTTTTAAAGCACGAACCCTGGCGAAGCGATATGTCTGTGTCTATTTAGATGCCACCTTTATTGCGATTAAACGAGACACGGTTTCAAAAGAAGCGGTCTATTTGGCCATTGGTATTCAAGAGGATGGGACGAAAGAAGTGCTGGCGTACACGATCGCACCAACTGAATCGGCTTTGGTCTGGAAAGAAGTCTTAGAAGATCTTCAGAATCGAGGCGTCGAGGACGTGTTGCTTTTTGTTTCGGATGGGCTTAAAGGAATCGTCGATTCCATTCAAAGTCTCTTTCCTTCTTCGTCCTATCAATTGTGTTGTGTCCATTTATCACGCAACCTCGCACACAAGGTTCGCGTTTCAGACCGGGCTGAAGTCTGTGGTGATTTTAAGCGAGTCTACCGCGCGACCAGCAAACAAGAGGGCCAAAAAGCGCTCGATGACTTCGTGACAAAATGGAAAAAAGTCTATCCAAGAGCAACAAAATCACTTGAGGAGAATCCTTTTATACTCACGTTTTACGACTTCCCTCAAGCCATTTGGCGAAGCATTTATTCCACCAATCTTATTGAATCCTTTAATAAACAGTTAAAGAAGTACAGCAAGCGGAAAGAGCAATTTCCAAATGAACCGTCCATTGAGCGGTTCCTCGTTAGTCAGTTTGAACCCTACAATCAAAAATTCTCAACACGTTGTCATCTTGGATTTGATTTAGCAAGAGCTGAATTAGTAAGCATGTTTGAACGAAGAAAATAACGAAAGTGGTCTAACTGAACATAGATTAGGGTTTTCATTTACACAAAATTCTTGACGGTCCCTTTTCCGTACGTTTCTTTAACAAGAAAAATTAAAGGAGTAAATACTTCTTTTAATTATTTAGTCGAAAAATTTGTTGACAAAGACGGCTTATTCTTATTGGAAAGTTCGCCAGGACATGACCAGTTTTCATACATTGGGTTTGATCCTTTTTTAGAAGTGAAATGTTTTGATGATTATGTTGAAATTAAAAATTCACTTTCAAAAGACACTACTTTCAAAGAAGGTGATATTTTCGAAATAATTAGGGGTTTGGTTAAAGAGTATAGTAAAAATTCTACTGGCGAAGATAAATATCAGAATGGCCTCGTTGGATTTTTAACATATGAGTGCGTAAAGTTTATAGAGAAAATAGATTGTAATAATAAGAGAGAATTAAATTTGCCATTAGCTGTTTTTACTGTCCCCAGAAGTCTAATCATACGTGACCATCACAAAATGGAATATATGTTAGTCCAAAATGTATTTAAAGAAGAAGGATTAAATACTGATTTAAATGAACTTTTTTACAGAAAGAAAAGGTTATTAGAACAATACACTCAACTATTAAAAGATGGGCAAAAGTATATTACTGAAGAAAAAGATAAGCTTTTTGTGAATACTAAATTGAACTATCAAGAAAGTATTTCAAAAAAAGAATATATAGAGAAAGTTTCGGAATGTAAGGAGTATATTATAGAGGGTGATATATTTCAAATTCAGTTATCAAGAAGATTAAAAACGAAGTTCAATCACAGTCCAATTGAATTCTATTTCAAGTTAAAGGAGATTAATCCATCTCCCTATATGTTTTTTATGAAATTTGAGGATAAATTTTTAATAGGAGCTTCACCTGAATTGTTAGTTAAAGTTGAAAATAGAGAGATGTATCTGTATCCGATAGCAGGAACTAGAAAGCGGTATTCAACTCGTAAAACAGAAGAAGAGATAATTGACGAATTAAAAAGTGATGAGAAGGAAAGAGCTGAGCATATTATGCTGGTGGATTTAGCACGTAATGAAATTGGAAGAGTTAGTAAATATGGAACAGTTAAAGTTAAAGAGTTAATGGGAATTGAAAAATACTCTCACGTTATTCATATGGTTTCCATAGTTCAGGGTACTCTTCAACACGGAAAAGACGCGATAGACGCTCTAAAGTCTAGCTTTCCTGCAGGAACAGTAACTGGAGCGCCAAAAATTCGAGCAATGGAAATTATATCGGAGATGGAAAACGTGCAACGGGAGTTTTATTCTGGTGGTATGGTTTTTCATGATTTTACAGGGAATTTAAAATCATCAATTATTATTAGATCGGTGTTGATCCAAGATGGGTATGCATATACGCAAGCTGCAGCCGGAGTGGTTTATGACTCTATTCCTGAAAATGAATTTAAAGAGACGACTAATAAAATGCAGGCATGTCTACAAGCGCTAGCAGCTTTAGAACAGGAGGGAGTTCAATGATTGTTGTAGTAGATAATTATGACTCATTCACATATAATATCGTAGATTATTTGGGGAAAATTAGTGATTTAAAAATAGTAGTCTCTCGAAATGATGAAATCAGTATAGCGCAACTTTCTTTATTAAATCCTGAGTACATTATTATCTCGCCTGGTCCAAAGCGCCCAAAAGATGCAGGGATATCGAAGGACATTATTTCGAGCTTTAAAGGTCGGATCCCCATACTAGGAGTTTGTCTAGGTCACCAAGCTATAGCTGAAGTATTTGGCAGTGAAATAGTGAAAGCCACTGAGCCCAAACACGGGAAAGTTTCTTTAATAAGACATAACAATGATTTGTTATTTCAAGGAGTTGCTAACAATTTCAAAGCAACGCGTTATCATTCTTTAGTAATAAATCAAGATAATTTATCAGACAATATCGAGGTATTGGCGTATTCAAAAGATGATAATGAAATAATGGCTATTAAGCATAAAGTTTTCCCAATCTATGGGTTACAATTTCATCCAGAATCGATCTATACTTTAGAAGGATTAAGGCTGATGGATAATTTTTTACGCATTACGAAAAAAAATGCAGCTCCACTGATAAGCTAATAACCTTTCATGTATTAAAAGGGGGTTTTTTAATGAATCCGAACCAAGACTATTATATTTATACGAAAAATCATTGTGATCTCAGAAGTAAGCATAAAAAGGTATTGATTACTACTTTTAGCCGAAGCAGTTTGGGACATATGATGAGGGCTATTGCAATAGGATTAGAATTACAAAAAAGAAGCCACGATGTTTTATTAGCGTGTGCTGAGGAAACCTTGTACTTGCCAAAGTCATACGGTTTAAATTGTGTTAAGGTACATGAATTAGAGCCAATGCCTTTGTGGTCAAAAATGAACAGAGAAGTGGATCTTTCGGAAATTACCAAGAAGAGGTTGGCCAGCAAAAATTATATTGAAAAGTGTATGATAGATGATACAACACTTATAAATCAATTCAAACCAGATGTTGTATTGCATGATATGCGAATAACATCTGGAGTATCGGCTAAGCTTGCTAACATTCCATCTATTTCATTAAATAATATAAAGTTATTCAATTTCCCTCTTTCAACGGTAATTCCTTTAGTAATAGACCAAATGAAAGTTATGGGAATAAGCGAATCGGCTATAAAACATATTTTTGGTGATGTAGTAGTGATCCCTGATTTTTCAAATTTTGAACCAATGTGTCATATTCCGAAGGGCATAATGGAAATTATAAATGAATCTGTAAAAGAAATTTACTATTGTGGACCTTTAATGACGATATACCCATCTCAATTACCTAAGAAAAAGATATTAAAAAAGAATTTAACAAGCAATTCTGATGCCCCGCTTGTATATATTACCTTTGGAGGATCGCCCTCAGGAAAAGAATATTTAATATCTGTTCTAAAGGGTTTGGCAAAGATCAGCGCTAATATTGTAGTTTCCACAGGTAATAATATACCAATTAATGATATTAAAGAAGTTGTTTCGGAAATAAAGTCTCTCAATACTAACGTTAGTGTTAAAGTTGCTCAACATTTCGAAAATAGTATAGAAATTATGAAGTCTGCAGATTTGGCAATTACCCATGGTGGGCATGGAACTCTTATGGAAGGAATCTTCAGTGGGACCCCGCAAATAATCATTCCCCACAACAACGAACAGCTAGATAATGCTAAACGGTGTTTAAAAATGAATGTAGGAGAAATTTTAGAGAAGGATAACGTTCAGATCACTATTCAGAAAATGGTTGAACGTATGTTAGCTGATAAAAAAATTCAGAATGCTTGCGAAGAAGTTTCTAGCAAAATGGCGCATTTTAAAGGTACAGAGAACCTTGCAAATTTTATTGAAAATCGACTAACTTATTAAGGGGGAGTAAAAAATGATTAGCGTTATAATACCTACTTTTAACAAAGCAGAGTATTTAGAGTTAACCCTTGCATCATTCGTGAATCAGACATGTAAAGATTATGAATTAATAGTTGTCGATGATGGTAGTGAAGATAACACGAAAATAGTAGTCAACGATTATATGGATATTATTAATATAAAATATTTTTTTCAAAACAATAAGGGAAGGGCTAGTGCCAGAAACACTGGTATTCTTCAATCATCTGGTACATTGATAATATTTAACGATGACGATAGAATCGTAAGCCCTTTTTTTATTGAAGAACATAAAAAGAAACATAAAAATAACAGTAATTTGATTTTAATAGGTTGGAAATATAATGTCCTTTCAATATGGAAGCCAGACGAACTCCCCTTACTGAAAAGTAGCCTAAGAAAAATGTTTCCTAATTTAGAACATCATAATAAAATTAAATTGCTCTTACATCCAAAAGACATAATAGATAATTTTTCCGAAAGCATAAAACCTTTTATTGTAGGAGAAGAACCTGATAATCATATTGATATAATTAAAGCTTACTCTGAAAGTCTAGATAATTTTAATTTTCCTTGGGTTCTTGGGACCACGGGAAACTTATCTGTTGCGAAACAAAAAATAGAAAAAGTAGGATTATTTGATGAGAATTATAAGGGATGGGGTGTGGAGGACACTGATTTTTGCTATAGATTATATAATGAAGGTGGTGTGTTCCGTGTAGATAAAGGGGCAAGCAATTATCATCAAATTCATCCAATTGGTCAAAAAAGAAGTCCTAAAGATCATTTAAGCATTGAGAGAAAGAGAACGCTAAACAAGAATTATTTTTATTTTTGCAATAAATTTCAAGACTTGCATGTTTATTTGGCTTGGCGTTCCTTCTTTAGTGAGAATATGAATTTGAAAAAGGCAAATGAAATTATTAATCAAAACAATAAAAGTGTTAAAGAAGAGCTAAAAAACTTATACGAATGTTTGATAAAAAATGAGATGAAGGGAAATATTTATAAGTAAGAATCTGCAATTGTCTTTTAGTATTATAAAATAGAATAGTGGATGGATATGGTATTAAAATATAGTGAATACCTCTCGAAAAGTGATACTTTTATATTTATGAAAGAATAATAGAAATGCTGAGGAGATATGAGATAGTATGAAAGAGATGGTTGAATGAAAAAAATTATACATACCTATTATCTGCAATATAAACAATTAGTGAAAATAGGTGGTTATTCAATACTATTAGTAACAATTGTGCTTACTGGTTTAGTTTTTTCACTAACACAACCCTTCTTATCTATATTTGCTGTGGAAGTAGTTGGAATGACCCCAACACAATTAGGAATTTATATGAGTTTAACTGCTATTTTTGGGGTTATAATCAGTACTTTAATTGCAAAAGTATCAGATGGAAAAGTTACTAGGAAATTAATTATAATAATAGTTAGCCTAGCTGGAGTTATCGGATATACTATTTTTGCTTTTTCGAGACATTATGTTGTTTTATTGGTTTCTGCCATTAGTTTTCTTGCAGTAGTTTCTTCAGGTTTTCCCCAATTATTTGCGCTGGCCAGAGAAACAGTAGTAAATGAAGGCAGCACAGAAAAAGAGTTGGCGATTAGTAATTTGAGAATGTTTTTTTCTCTAGCATGGGTAGTAGGGCCTGTTATTGGCGCATTAATTTTGAGGGGGATGGGGTATCAGGGGCTTTTTTTAATTGCTGCACTTATTTACCTAACTATAATAGTTCTGTTAGCTCTATATCCAAAACAGAGGCAACTAGGACCAATAAAAGTAACCACTAGTTCTTCTAGTTCAAACCCCCACGTCAGCAATTTTAGTTTGAAAATTATAACGGTTTCTTTTGTCCTGTTAATGACGAGCTCTTCTATTTCAATGATAAATACTCCCTTGTTTATAATAGACACACTATCTGAAGAGAACTCAACCGTAGGGATACTGTTTAGTATTTCTGCAGCACTCGAAATACCATTTATGATTCTACTTGGACTTAAAACTACACTATCGAATAAGTCAAATATATTGTTATTAGGGACACTAACTTATTCTATTTACTTTCTCGGCTTATTTCTATCTAATTATATATGGCAAATATTAATTCTACAATTATTTGGAGCATTTTCAACTGCTGTTATTATGGCAAATGGAATGATATATTTTCAAGATTTATTGCCAGATAAACCTGGAACAGTAACTACGTTATTTTCAAATACAAACAAGTTAGGTGGCATGCTAGCAGGATTTATAACAGGAACGGTAGCCGATTTTTTAAACTATAGATCTGTTTTTATAGCTTGTTTAATTATGACAACCATATCGGGAATGCTGATTTTCTTTGTATCAAAAATACAAAAGAAGAAAGTAAGTTAAAATGTCTGAATAAAACACGGATTTTCACAAAAAAACCATAGAGAAACTGCTTAGATGGAGACCAGAGGGTTCATGAGCAGTTTTCTTGCGCATAAAACGACAATTTCAAAGCATATAACCGAGACAAACGACGATGTGTGCGGCGTTTGTCTACAGTCTAAAGAGGCAGACGCCTCTTTTTTGTTTTTGCTAAAATGAATGGCGCTTTTTCTGTTTATGCCAGTAAACGTACATAGCAAGTGGCCACCATAAAACGGCAAAAATCACAAACACAGCCCAAGGAGTAAGTGGTGTTGTCAACGCATTGACGGCTACGAAAAACACAATGAGCAAGGCAGAGCCAGCCAGTGAGAAGGCCAATGGTTTTTTGTAGAGAGCAATGGACATCGGCCACCAAATAAGAACAAAAATTGGGTAAATGGCCCAAATGGTTGCAGGTGTGGTAATCCAATTCACAGCAATGAAAAAAACAGATGAAAGGATCGTTCCCAGGACCCCGTAAGCGAGCGGGCGGCGGGCAACACCTATAGACAAAGGCCACCATAGGAGGACGAATGCCGGAAAAATAGCCCAAGGAAAGCCGGTTTCCCAAAACATGTTAAGGAGAATGTAATATAAGATCATTGAACTTGACGCAATGCCAGCGAAAAAGAGCGAGCGGCTCGCCTGGCCAAAAAAGGCGGAAAGGGGCCACCATAATAATGGGAAACAAATATATAAGATCCAAGGATAATCGGGCGTTTGTATCCAATTGACAAGACTTAAGTAAACGATGAATGCAGCCGCCATCGTGGAGGCATAAAGCTTATAGCTAAGTTTTCTATCTAACATAATGCTGAGCGAGCTTAATAACAGTAGTCCGGCTGGATACAGGGCCCACCAATCTCCAGGTGTGGTCAAGAAATTAATAAGAAACAGAACGCCCATAAACACATGAGCCGCCAAATTAAATAGAACGATCATTGGTGTCCGCCTTTCTGTTTGCGCCAGTGGAAAAAGAGTGAAAGCGGCCACCACAACACGGCAAACATAGGGTAAACGAACCAGATAACAGTAGGAGTGTAGTAAAAATTAATGAAAGCGAACAGTGCAATAACCAAGGCGCTTCCCCACAAAGAGAATTCAAGATTTAAGCGCGCTCGCGACTTTTTTAGCCAATGTGGAGCCGCTTTGCTTTCTTCGTCCTGAAAGGCTTGCTTGATTTCGGAAATGTCGCCAAACTCCACAATCGCTTTATTGATGGCGTCTTCTTGTGATTTTCCTTCCCGAATGAGGTCGTCGACTTTTTCTTCTAGATTTTCGACAATTTCTTCTTTCATTAACAAAGTTTCCTCGTTTTCCGGCACATCGCGGAATAAATGGTCAACGTGGTTGCGGATTGTTTTCATAACTAAACTCCCTTCAAAAATAGGTCAATGACTGACTTTAGTTCATTCCATTCCACCGTTATTTCGCGCAAATACGCTTTGCCTAACGTTGTTATCGAATAATATTTGCGCTTGCCTCCGTGGGAGCGAGCGCCATAATAAGATACAATCAATTCTTTTTTCTCAAGCCGTTGGAAGACGGCGTAAAGCGTAGCTTCTTTTACTTCAAAGCGGCCATCGGTTTTACGGGCGATCTCTTTTGAAATTTCGTAGCCGTAACTATCCTTCGTTGCTAATAGGCTAAGCACGATTGAGTCGATATGGCCTCTCAACAAATCACTGCGCATTTAGTTGGATCACCTCTTTTTAGCGAATCAATAAAAATGGAAATTACTCTTGTTCATAGAGTACTATCTGATGGAGTAATAGTACTATTAATTGCTCTGTCTGTCAAAGTAATTTTTTATAAAGAAAAACATTTTTATAGGCGCTTTTATGTTTTCACTTGAAAAAGCGCTTACAAAACGTTAGAATGCAATTAAGTTTACTACTAAATCGGTTTAGTTAAGGAGGAATTGAATGGCCAGCGTCACAATGGCAGACGTAGCAAAGCTTGCAGGTGTATCAAAAAGCACCGTATCGCAATTTCTTAACAAACGCTACCACTATATGAGCGAAGAAACAAAGAGCAGAATCGAACAGGCGATTCATGAGTTAGGCTATAGCCCAAATGCGGTAGCGAGAAGTTTGCGGCAGAAAAAAACGCAAACGATTGGCGTCATTGTCGCCAATATACTCCATAGTTTTTCTACTGAAGTGATTCGTGCGATTGAAGATACATGTCATGCCTATGATGTCCATGTCATTGTCTGCAATGCAGATAACGACCCCCAGAAAGAAAAAAAGTATGTGGAGATGTTGCGGGCAAAGCAAGTTGACGGGTTGATCGTTTTTCCTACAAGCGACAATAAAGAGTTATTCAATGGACTCGTCGCTGCTCGTTTTCCTCTTGTTTTTATCGATAGGCTCATTCATGGTGTCCCTGTAAATGCTGTGCTTGCCGATAATGAAGAAGCGATGCGTTTGGCAGTCCATGCATTAGCCGAAAGTGGTCGGCGCCGAATTGGCTTAGTGCTTCCACCGCTTTTAGAGGAGATTACCCCGCGAATGGAACGGCGGGACGGCTTTATGAAGGCGATTAGTGAAGCAGGGCTCGAGTATGAGGAAGCGTATGTAGCGGCGGGGCAAGTAGAGGAAGCCCCACGTTTTCTTGCCGACATGCTGGCGCTGCCAACTCCGCCTGATGCCGTTATTGCTGGAAATGATCTAGTTTTGTATGAATTGCTGCGCTCGATCAAACAACAAAAAATCGATGTTCCTGAACAAATTGCACTAATTGGGATTGACGATGTGACGTTTGCTGATTTTTTTAATCCATCCATTACGACTGTAGCTCAGCCGACATTTACGATGGGCCATAAAGCTGCTGAGCTACTGCTGGAAGAAATCAATGGAGGCAAGAAACGTTCAGAAAATCGCATTCACCGCTTTCAGCCAACCTTAAAGTGCAGGCAATCTTGCTAATGAAGGAGAGTGGGCTTTTGTGAGAAAACAGCTGTTTTTGTTAGCGACAGCTACCTTATTGCTTAGTGGTTGTGCTGCTGTAAAAGAGACGGCGGACAACGATCCAGGGGATCCGAAAAAGCTAATTTTGGCGACGCAACTAGATGCCAATAGCCCATACGCAGTCGGTTTTCAAGCGTTTAAAGAAGCGGTTGAGGAAAAGACGGGAGGCGCTGTAACTGCAGAACTTCATACGAATGGCTCGCTAGGCGGCAATGAAGATATGCTGTTGCAGAGCATTGCCACAGGCGGGGTTGATATGGCTGTTATTTCGCCTGGGTTTATGACACAAGTTTTGCGTGAAATCGACTTATTCTCGCTGCCGTATTTGTTCACTAGCTATGAACATTGGGAGCGCGTTGTTGACGGCGAAATTGGCGTGGAAATGAGCGAGATGATTGAAAGGGACACAAACTTGCAAGTACTCGGCTACTGGACAGCGGGAGTACGGCAATACTATGGGCTAGAGCCACTTGCTCATATAGACGATTTGCGTAATGTCAGCATTCGAACGCAAGACTCGCCTGCCATCCAGGATAGTTGGACAGCATTAGGGGCACTGCCGACAAGTGTGGCCTGGGATGAGATGTACCAAGCATTGCAAAACCGGGTTGTCGATGCATCGGAAAATGATTTTACAAATATTTATCAGTCGAGCCATCATGAAGTGACGCCTTACTTGACGTTAACGAACCATGATTATACGACACGTTTCTTTTTAACATCGGACATTGTAATGGAGCGCTTCTCTAAAGAAGAGCAACAGGCAATCTATGAAGCGGCAGATGAAGCCACTGTTGCCGCCCGCCAAGCAGATAAGGAGTTGGCAAAACAGTCCCTTGAACAGTTAGAGGAGGAGGGGGCAATTGTCCACGAAATCGACACCGACCCATTTATTGAACGGACAGAGGAAGTAAGAGAAAAAGCAGCAGCGCAATTAGGCGCGACCGAACTTTATGAAAGAATCCGCTCCTTGGCGGATTAGAAGGAGGGCGCAAATCATGAAGGCGTTTTTAAATAGTCTGGAGTGGGTGCTGATGCGTGCTGCGGCGGTGTTCTTTGTCGGGTTTGTCGTGTGCATATTTTTACAGCTGCTATCGCGTTACGTACCTGGGATCACGATTTTATGGGCAGCGGAAATTGCTACATATGCATTTATTTGGACGGTATTTTTAGGTGCTGCTGTCATGGTCCGCCATCAAGAACATTTTAAAATTGATTATTTATATGAAAAACTTGCCGGCTTGCCGTTGCTTTTAACCAAATTGGTCAGCCACGTGTTGATTGGTGCTTTCGGCGCTGCTATGGTCGTTTACGGCTCTAAGCTGACGCACTTGTTTTGGGAGTGGACAGTGAACACGCTGCCGGGGCTGCAGCAAGGATACTTGTGGCTTGTCCTTCCTGTATCTGGATTTGCGATGTTGGCCTTTGCCATTGGCAATGCTGTGGAAGACATCGGCGCCCATTCTTTAAAAAAGGAAAGTGATGCGGCATGATCGGCCTCTTTTTAGTGCTGTTGTTTATTGTGCTCTTGTTTTTAGGGGTACCCATTGCGTTTACGCTTGGGATTGTCGCTTTTATAGGCATCTGGCTTCTCGATGCCATGCCGTTGCAAATTGTTGTGCAGACGATGTTTGCTGGTGTGGAATCCTTTATTCTACTAGCAGTGCCTCTCTTTATTTTAGCGGCAAACATTATGAACCAAGGACAAATTTCAGAGCGTTTAATCCAATTGGCGGTTTCAATGGTCGGCCACATCCGCGGTGGCCTCGCTCAAGCCAATATGGTGGTGTCGATGTTTTTTGGCGGCATCTCTGGTTCTGCACAGGCAGACACAGCTGGCGTCGGAAAAATTTTGATTCCAAGCATGATGAAGGAAGGCTATAGCAAGTCAACCGCCGTCGGTACGACAGCTGCATCTTCCACAATGGGCTTGCTTATTCCGCCAAGCATCCCAATGGTCGTGTATGGCAGTGTGACAAGTGTTTCTGTCGGGCAAATGTTTATCGGCGGCATTATTCCTGGCCTTTTAATGGGCGTGGCGATGATGGCTCTTGTCGCCTTCGTTTCTCATAGGCAAAACTATCCTCGCCATGAGCGTGTTAAACTTGCTGAAATTGGCCGGCAATTTTTAAAGTGCGTGCCGCCTTTATTGACGCCTTTGATTATTTTAGGGGGAATTATCGGTGGGTTTGTTACCCCGACAGAAGCGGCCATTATTGCCTGCTTGTATGCGCTTATTTTAGCGATGTTCGTCTACAAAACCATTAAATGGAAAGATATGCCGGAAATTTTATTTGATACGATCCGTCTAAGTTCTCTTACGCTTTTTGCGTTGGCGACAGCAAGTGCTCTTGGGCGGTTATTTAGCTACTACCGTGTACCTGACACGATTGCCGGATTTTTTGATTCGACTTTTTCAAGTGCCGGCCTGTTCTTGTTTGCGGTCATTTTATTGTTTCTATTTGTCGGGATGTTTTTAGATGCCATTCCAGCAATGATTTTGTTTGTGCCAATCGTCCTTCCAGCGTCACAAACACTTGGCATCGATCCGATTCATTTTGGGATTGTCATCGTGATGTGCTTGGCTGTCGGCATGATTACGCCGCCTTATGGTCTATGTATGTTGTTGGCAAGTTCAATAGCGAAATTGTCTGTTAGCCGTTCGATAATTGCTTTATTGCCTTATGTAGCGGTCATCCTTGTGGCGATTTTAATTGTTGCGTTTGTGCCGGCTGTGGCGTTATGGCTGCCAAGTTTTTTAAATTAATACAAGGAGGAAGAACAAATGGACTCATTTAAAGAGACGGCCCAAGCATGCGTAGAGGAAATAAGTACGGTTATTTCCCACACAAAGGAAGAAGAGCTGGAGGCGATTGCCCAAGGGTTTAAACAAGCACGGCGCATCTTTTTTAGCGGCGACGGCCGTTCTGGCCTAATGGGCAAAGCGATTGCTATGCGTTTAATGCATGGAGGCTACGAGGTGTACGTCGTCGGCGAAACGATTACACCAAGCATTGGTGAAGGCGATGTCCTGCTCCTTGTTTCTGGCTCGGCCACAGGAGTCGCAGCTAGGCAGTTTATTAAAAAAGCAAAGCAAGCTGGCGCCAAGGTGATGCTTGTGACCGCAAACCGGGAAACAGAATTCGGTGATCTTTGCGAAACATGTTTGTTTGTACCGGCAGCCACAAAACAGCGAAAGCCCGACGAACCAAAAACGATTCAGCCTTTAGGTAACCAATTTGACCAAAGCATCCATCTTTTATTAGATGCCATTGTTGTTAAGCTAACAAAAGAAAAACAGGCAGAAATGAAAGCGCGTCACGCCAATTTGGAATAGGAGCATTCCTGTAATGAAGGTTTATGAGGTTTGAAACAAAAAGAGCCCCCTTGGTATGATACGAGGTGTCCAAAGCTGATCAGCGAAAAGGACCCTTAATTGATACCCAAGGAGGACTCGCAATGAATTATACACAAAACCAGAAAATCAAGCAAATCACACCATCCACCTTAATCATTGGCATTGATATCGCCAAAGACAAACATGTAGCCCGCGCTCAGGATGACCGGGGCATCGAGTTTGGGAAACGTCTGATCTTTGAAAACCACATTCATGGCTTTGAACAGCTAATTGTCTGGGCCGAACGATATGCACAAGAGAATGGAAAGAAGACCATCCTTTTCGGGGCAGAACCAACCGGTCACTATTGGAAAAACCTCGCTTATTACCTTGTTGCGAAGCATTACCAGTTCGTTGTCGTCAATCCCATGCACGTGAAAAAAAGCAAAGAGCTTGATGACAATTCACCAACGAAAAATGATACAAAGGACGCTAAAGTGATTGCACAGCTGATTAAAGACGGGCGATACTCCGTACCCAATCTCGTAGAAGGCATTTATGCGGAACTAAGAGAAGGCGCCAAAATAAGAGATCAGCTCGTCGAACAGCTTATGACCACAGAAGGCAGAATCCAAAATCTGATTCAGCGCTACTTCCCGGAATTCTTCGGTGTATTCGGAGACTGGGAAGGAAAAGCCGCCCTTTGTACGCTAAAGTTCTTTCCTTTTCCTTCTGACATTTCTCAGATGACTCCTGAAGAAGTGCTTCAGAAATGGAAGCCCTATGTCCAACGGGGAGTGGGAATCCAACGGGCGACAAAGCTGGTAGAAGCCGCAAAGAAAAGCATTGGTCTTTCCGTCGGCATTCGCTTTGCCAGGCAGGAAATGGGCTGCCTTCTCGACCAATACGAGCTGTTCAAGACCCAACTGGAAGAACTAGATCAGGACCTTGAAGAGGTGGGAAAGACCATTCCAGGAGCTAAAAAAATGATGGCTATTAAAGGGCTGGGAGTCGCTACCGTGACAACCATCCTGGCTGAGACAGGCGATCTGACCAAATACAGCCATCCCCAGCAGTTGATTAATTTAGCAGGGCTGTCTTTACGAGAAAATCGTTCAGGGAAATGGAAAGGACAAACCAAGATAACGAAGCGAGGCCGCAGTAAGCTCAGAAGAGCTTTATACCTTGCCATTCGCCCGCTCGTTGCCCATAATTCCACCTTTAAAGCCCTGCATTCCTATTACACAAAACGCCCTGATAAGCCGTTAAAAAAACAACAGTCATTGATTGCTTTGTGTGGGAAGTTACTGAAAGTTATTTTTGTCATTGGACAGCGTCAGTGTCCATTTGATGGTTCTAAGCTTTTGTGTGGCATCCCTCAGAACCAAGCATGACAGGCTGTATAAACGCTGACTTAACAAAATCATTTGAAGACAAACACCAACAGTGCAGAGCCGGAGCATATTTACCCCATTCGGGCATGGACCCAGTATAGGAGCATATCCGGCCTCCACACCACGGATACGCAGGACGAAGGAATGTATGGACTTTCTAGGGATCCAGAGAGACATGGGAGGGTGAGCGACCGTGAGCTGTGTGGAGAGTTCGACGAAGCACGGTCATACTCTAATTTCCAAACACATCCAGTTTGGGCGTTAGGATGGTCCACGCCCTGTAAAAAATTAAAATTTGTGCTAACTATATCCAAGGCATGTTATCTAGTGGGGGGGGGGCAGCTGGTTAGCTTGTATATGAAATTCTAAGAATACGTGAGTATTCGAAAGAAAATTAAACTTTATTGAGGGAGGGAGCGTCTTATTTGGATAAGCTGAAAAGAATGGCGGCGGAAGCTGCAGCAGAGTATGTGAAAGATGGCATGAAGATTGGGCTAGGTTCTGGTTCAACGGTGTTTGAATTTGTCCGTGTATTAGGAGAGAAAGCAAAAGAAGGGCTGAACATACAAGCTGTGGCGGCCTCACGTAAAACGGAAGCACTTGCTAAAGCATGTGGCATACACATCATCGATTTTCCAACAAAGGAAAAGCTAGAGGTCGCTTTTGACGGAGCTGATGAAATTGCCCCTGGCCTCATGCTGTTAAAAGGGGGCGGCGGGTCGCTTTTACGAGAAAAGCTGGTAGCTGCAGCGGCGAAGCGCCTCGTCGTACTTGCTGATGAAAGCAAGCTTGTAGAAGAGTTGGGCGCTTTCAAACTGCCAGTCGAGATCATTCCATTTGGGTGGGAAACAACGGCGATGCGTATTGAAGCGCTAGGCGGTGTAGCGAGTTTGCGGCAAACGGGCAAGAACCCATTTGTTTCAGACAACCATAATTGGATACTTGACTGTGATTTCGGCAACATTCGCGATCCTTATAGCTTGCACGACGAGTTGAAAAAACTTGTTGGTGTCGTAGAAACAGGCCTATTTTTGAACATCGCTTGCGAAGCCATTGTAGCAAGCAAAAACGGTATCCATCATATAACAAAAGGAGACGAATTCAATGTTTGATGTCATTACACTAGGAGATGCGATGATCTCTTTTAGCCCAAATGCGACTGGGCCACTAAAATTTGTCCACTCGTTCGAGCGCCGTGTCGGCGGAGCTGAATTAAATGTGGCAATTGGCTGTTCACGACTCGGCTTAAAAACAGGCTGGATTAGCCGGCTTGGGAAAGATGAATTTGGCCAGCATATTCAAACATTTGCCCGTGGCGAAGGGGTAGACGTCAGCGAAACGAAATTAGTCGACGGCTATGCTACATCACTTAACTTTAAAGAAATCATGGCAAACGGAGCGGGACGTACTCTTTATTATCGCAATCCGTCGCCAACAGAGACATTAAAGCCTGAGGATTTACAGCCGAGTTATTTCCAACAAGCAAAAATTCTCCATTTAACAGGGATTTACCCAGCTGTCTCCCCTGGCAATATGGCAGTGACAAAGCAAGCAATCAAGCTTGCCAAAGAAAATGGCGTAAAAGTTGCTTTTGACCCGAATATCCGCCTGCGCCTTTGGAGCAAAGAGGAAGCGCGACTTGCTCTGTACCCGCTTTTGCAAGAAGTCGACATTCTCCTCACAGGCGATGAAGAGATGGAGATTATTCTCGGAACAAGCAATCCAGCTGAGATTATCGCCGAAACGACGAAGCTTGGGATAGACTTAGTAGCAATCAAACGAGGAGAGCATGGCTCGGTCGGCAGTTATCAAGGTAAAGTCGTCGAGGCAGCACCGGTGCCAGCGGCAAAAGTCGTCGACACAGTTGGCGCTGGAGACGGCTTTGATGCTGGACTGTTGTATGGTTATCTCCAAGGTTGGCCTCTTGAGCGGATGCTGACATTTGCCAACACAATAGGTTCGATGGTCGTCAGCATTGTCGGGGACAACGAAGGCTTGCCTTATTTAGAAGAAGTGCAAGCGCAGCTCGGCGAGCTTGAACGCATTGAACGCTAGTCGTTGAGGAAAGGGGAATCGACATGAAGTTGCAGCTTGCGCTTGACCGCCTGAATTGGGAAACGTGTTTTGCGCTAGTAGAAGATACAAGTGACGCTATTGATATAATTGAAATAGGCACTGGCGTTATCAAAGAATATGGCATGGAAATCGTAAGGCAAATGCGCAAAGCATTCCCCCGCCACACGTTGCTTGCAGACATGAAAATTTGCGATGCCGGGAAACACGAGGCACGACAAGCGTTTGCAGCAGGCGCCGATATCGCAACGGTTATGGCATTCGCTCCAGCTCCCACCATTAGGGAGACGCTTTCAGTAGCTAGCCAAGAAGGCAAAGAAATTATGGTTGACCTCCTTGGCGTCGACAAAACCGAGCAAGTGAAGGCATTGAAAGAACAAGGCGTTTCATTTGTCGGACTTCATCTCGGCAAGGACGAACAGCAGCATAAACAGCTTGGACGAGGACTGTTTCAGTTAGTTGAGGGGACTGGACTAAAAACCGCTATTGCCGGCGGTGTTACCGTTGAATCGTTGCCAACGATTCTCCCATACCGGCCAGACGTCCTCATTGTCGGCAGCGGGATTACCAAGGCGGAAAAGCCAAAGGAAGCGGCGCTGCGCATCAAAAAACGAATGATAGCGTCATGAGGATAACGTTTTTCCTTGACTCGTTTGGCATTACGTGCACACAATAGCTGGATTTCTTTCTAGGATGTTAAGAGCCGCTTCACACATCGTTCCCATCTTTGAACGAGTGTAGGCGGCTTTTTTTAACAAATCAGCATGATTAATAATGCCGAGATCGGCTAACGCTTCTTGAAAATAGCCGAGTTCTGCTTGATGGCTAGTTGGGCAATCTGCAGCTAATATTATGTGGCAGCGGGCAAACGTGGCAATGATCCAAAAAACGGCCTCACGGTGGTGGCCTTCGTCAATCAGTTTTTCTGTGCCATCTACTGCCAGCGGGCGTGCTTCTAGTGAAATGTCAGAGCTAAAAAAGAAAGCTGTTTTTTTCAGCTTTACCGTCATGTCAAACGTATGGGCCAGTGCCGTTAAATGGCGCTTGGCCTGTTTGGCATCCATGTGTTGGCAACCTAGTTGGCTAAGCAAATGCTCAAATACGTCCTCCAGTTGGTAAGAGGTGAGCACCTCTTTTGCCGCTAAATAACGAAGCCGTACAGTAGGGTTGCGTAAGGCGGCGACAAGAAAAAGATGGGCGACGACACCAGTCGGGAAAAGCCAGTTCATGACAAGTTCGTGAAACGGTTTTTCAACGTGAAGCTGTTCTAGCCCTCTCTCTGATTTTGAACGGACATCGTCAAGGCGGCGCTTGACCCATTTTTCTTGGCAAAATTGCCGTGACACTTCCTCTTGCAAAGGCTTTAGAAACCCTTCTTGGTCAACGATAATCGTATCGGTTTGAAAGGCATGGGCGATATGGTAGTGTGACAGGACGATTTCAGACGATGACAGCGCCTTTTCAGGAATATAAGAAACTTCTAGTAAAACGCCTTTATAGCGAAATTTGCCGATTTTTAAAGGAGGCTCCTCTAAAGACGTGACGACCATGATGTCTAAGTCTGAGTGAGGCGCCAAGTACGAAGTATCTGCCTGTTCAGCGGCGGAACCACTAAAATAAGCTCCTTTGAACCACTTTTTTCCCTCGGCATATGCCCATACCCATTCACGAGCAATTTCCTTGGCTTTCCATACTTTCATCAAGCATTCCTCCCTTTCTGACTGCTAGGCTTCGCGAGAAAGTCGTTTTTTCCTCTATGAAAATTTTAAAATCAGCATAAACACATACTCTTCCAGGCGGCATGTAAGACGATAGGCTAACGTTCGCATACGTTATTGTTTGCGCCAGTCACACATTCTATTTGCCTCTTCATTCGCCTCCCTTTATTTTTAAAATAGAATAACATTTTAATGATAATTATTATCATAAGAAAATCTTTATAATTATATGGTATACTTAGTTTGGAACGAATATAAAGCTGTTTTTAAGGACTTAAATGAAATAGAGAAAACGATATTCATTCTCAATTAGTTAAAATAATTGAAAAGAGAGGGGATTATAATGGCTGCCACTACAGAGAGACTTGTGATCAATAACCGAAGGAACTGGTTTGGAAAATGGAGGGACCATGCTGAACTACTTGCAGCACTTGCATCCGGTGTGCTGATCGTTGTTGGCTGGCTCCTTGACAGCTATGGTCTGGGCGCTGCTGCTATTCCTGTATATTGCGGCGCTTTTATGATCGGCGGTTATGCAAAGGCAAGGGAAGGCATTGAAGAGACGTTTAAGAACAAACAATTGAACGTGGAAATGTTGATGGTATTCGCAGCGATTGGCGCGGCTATAATCGGTTACTGGGCAGAAGGAGCGATCTTAATTTTTATTTTCGCTTTAAGCGGCGCTTTAGAGACTTATACAATGGACAAAAGCCATAAAGAAATTTCGGCGTTGATGAAATTGCAGCCAGAGGAAGCTGTCCTGCTTGAAAGCGGCCAAGAAACGATTGTGCCAGCCGCGAAGTTGCGAATTGGCGATTTGATTTTAATTCGGCCAGGGGAACGTGTGCCAGCGGACGGAAACATCATAGAAGGAATGACTGCTTTAAATGAAGCGGCTATTACAGGGGAAGCAATCCCTGTTACGAAAGCAGTCGGGCAAGAGGTATTTGCTGGAGCATTAAATGTGCAAGGCTCAGTGGTCGTAACGATAACTAAGCCGATGGAAGAAACAATGTTTCAAAAAATTATCCGCATGGTACAAACGGCAAAAGAAGAGAAATCGCCTTCGCAACTATTTATTGAGCGCTTTGAAGGACTCTATGTGAAAGTGGTGTTAATCGCAGTGGCGCTTGTGGCGCTGTTGCCACCCCTCCTATTTGACTGGACTTGGCTGAATGCATGGTATCGAGCAATGATCTTGCTTGTGGTTGCCTCGCCTTGTGCACTCGTCGCTTCCATTATGCCAGCGGTTTTATCGGCGATTTCGGCTAATGCGAAACGGGGCATTTTATTTAAAGGCGGTGTCCATGTGGAGCATGCCGGCAAAATCAAAGCAATTGCGTTTGATAAGACAGGAACGTTGACAAAAGGGAAACCAGAAGTATGTGATTTTATTTTACGAGAAGGCGCTAATAAAGATGATGTACTCCTTCATGCGGCTTCAATCGAGCACCATTCTACCCACCCGTTGGCAGAAGCCATTGTTGCTTATGCGAAGGAAAATGGCAGTACTAGGCTGTTAAACCCCATCCTAGTGCAAGATACGCCTGGAGCTGGCGTGAAGGGCCGATTTGATGATGGAGAATGGCGGGTAGGCCAGGCTGCCTTTGTAGGTGAGCAGGAAGCGGAACATTTTCAAAATGGAGTAGCGAAGAAGCTAGCGGCTGAAGGAAAAACGGTTGTGTTCATTCAAGACACTAACGGCATTGCCGGTGTGCTGGCGCTTAGGGATGAAATCCGCCCAGAAACGCTTGCTGCAATGAACGCATTACAAAAACAGGGGATTCAACTTGTGATGTTGACAGGTGATGGAGAGGAAACGGCGCAAGCAATTGCAGAACAAAGCGGGGTGGACCGTTATGTGTCCCGTTGTATGCCAGACAAGAAAGCGGAGGAAATTAAGCGTATACGCCAAGAAATAGGGACTGTCGCTATGGTCGGTGACGGCATTAACGATGCCCCTGCTTTAGCAGCGGCTGATTTAGGAGTCGCGATGGGCGGCGGCAGCGATGTAGCGTTAGAAACAGCTGATATGGTCTTAATGAAGAATGAATTGCCCAACATCGCTGACGCAATCAAACGGTCAAAAAAAATGAACCGTATTGTGAAGCAAAACATTGTTTTTTCGATTGCCGTTGTCCTTTTGCTCGTGCTTTCCAACTTTATGCAAGTGTTGGATTTGCCACTCGGTGTCATCGGCCATGAAGGAAGTACGATTTTAGTCATTTTAAATGGCCTTCGTTTGCTAAATGGGTAAAGGCTGCTGAGTTTTTAAGCTGTATTAGTTTGAGTGCAGTTTCGACTTTGTCGACAATCTTAAGCCGGTTCGCATAGGGAACCGGCTTTTTTGTGATGACGATGTACGCATCCAAACGTTGTACAATTTGTGCTCGCAAAGTTGTGATGAAAGCGCATACTTTTTAGGCGGCAACGATGATAGAATGGACGTTGAAAGGAGGGGCTGCATTGACGCTTAATGGTCGAAGCCAGCAAATACTCAATGAAATCGCAAGCAATCGCCGGGTCACGAGCGCAACGATCGCCAAGAAATACGGCCTTACCCGCAGGCAGATCAGCTACGCGATTGAAAAAATCAATGAGTGGCTGCAAAGGGAGCATATCCCTGAAATCGAGCGGACAAGGCAAGGCCATTTTATTGTTGATCAATCCGTTTTTTCAAAGATTACGGGGAAACAAGATTACCAGCTTCCAGATGGACAAGGGTTTTTAACCGAGGAGCAGCGCGTCCACTTTATTTTATTAATGCTGTTGGCAAAAAAGGAAGAGCTGTCACTGCTCCATTTTCATTCCCAGTTAGGTTACAGCAAGAACACCATTTTAAATGACTTGAAAAAAGTGCAAGAGTTTGTATCGCCATTCCAATTGGTGGTTCGCTATTCACGGAAACATGGTTACTTGTTGGAAGGCAAAGAACTGCAAATCCGAAAATTGCTGATTCACTTAACGGAAGTGGTTGTACAAACGCAGACGGGCAGACGGCAACTTGAAATCGGTACAGACATTGGAAAACATGAAATCAGCGAAGTCCATGCCCGCATTGAGAAAGTCGAACAGAAGCTAGGCATCCAATTTACAGACGAAAAACTGATGGCAATGCCTTATATTTTAACGCTCGTTTTAAAGCGAATTGGCATCGGACATGTGTTGCCGCCATTTCCGATCGAATACGATGAACTCTCAGATACGAAAGAGTACCAAGCAACAGAGGAAATTTTCCGCCATCTAAAAGACGTGCCTAAGCAGGAGCGGCTATTCGTAACGCTTTACTTGCTGACGACAAGCCGTTATTGGACTGAATGGGTAAATGCGGAGGAGGCGCTGCCTGATTTAGTGCCAGCATTGGCCGATGTTTTAAGGCTATTTGAAAAAAGCGCCTGTATTTATTTGCAGGAACGGGATTTGCTGTTGAAAAAGTTGATTCAGCATATTAAGCCCGCGTACTACCGCATGAAATATGAGTTGACAGCAGTCGAAGCCGCCAAACCAACCCTTCCTGACGAATATAAGGAATTGCACCATCTAGTCAAGCGCAGCCTTGGGCCGCTGGAACGGCAATTAGGGAAGCCGATGCCAGAAGCGGAAAAAATGTATGTGACGATGTTAATTGGCTCCTGGATGATGAGGCAAGGGGAGAGCATTCATAAGAAAATAAAAGCGATCGTTGTCTGTCCGCAAGGTGTTTCGGTGTCTGGCTTTATGTTAAAGGAGTTAAGCGAGCTTTTTCCTGAGTTTGTATTTTTGGATTCTTTATCGGTTCGTGAATTCCAATCGTGTGATTTGGCGTTTGATTTGGTGTTCTCGCAAACGCCTCTTGAAACAAATAAAAGGCTTTATATGACTAGCTCATTGTTAAGGAAAGAAGATAGGGCAAGACTACGGCGCCAAGTAATGGAGGACGTTTACGGCTATGCACCTGTTGAGTTCAATGTCAACGCAGTGATTGAGATTGTCCGAAACCATGCCTTGATCACAGACGAAAGCGGGTTGCAAAAACAATTGCAGCAATATTTCTTTCCTAATCATGAAGAGCGAATGCCTGATGGCCAGGCAGAGGAAAAGCAGAATCTCCAATCGTTCATCAAACCAGATTCGATCACGTTTGCCTCTGAAGCCCCTTCATGGGAAGAGGCGTTGTCTTTAGCTGCCCAACCTTTGCTCGATCAAGGGAAAATTGAACAAAGATATGTGGAGGCGCTAATTTCGAATAAAGAACGGGACCCATACATCATTATTGGCCCACACATCGCCATTCCCCATGCTTCCCCTGAGGAAGGCGCAATTGCGGCAGGAATGAGCTTACTGCATTTGCAAAAACCAGTTCTTTTTTCAGACGATGAATGGGTTCACGTCATGGTTGTAATTGCAGCCATTGATAAGCACCAACATATCCGAGCATTAAGGCAGTTGATTAAGCTTGCTGGTTCAAAAGAAGCTCGAAACCGGTTGATCGCAGCAAAAACAGAGACAGAAATAATGGAGCTCGTATCTTTTTATTCAATGGATTAGGAGAATAAGCAAATGGAGGTCACCATGCTAGTCGATGAGAGCACAATTTTGATCAATGTGCATGCGAAACATAAAGAAGAGGTTCTACAGCTCATGTCGGACAACCTCGTCGCCCACGGATTTGTAAACAAAAGTTTCACTGGCGCGGTGATAGCGAGGGAGCATGAGTTTCCCACAGGTTTGCCGATGGATGGGATGGCAGTAGCCATTCCCCATACGGATATTGAACATGTGCGCAAAAAGACGATCAGCATTGCCCAGTTAAACGAACCAGTAGAATTTGGCGTAATGGGCGGAACGGATTCAGAAAGAGTAACCGTCAAACTTGTCTTTATGTTGGCGATGGAAGAAGCCCATTCCCAGTTAACGATTTTGCAACAACTGATGAAGTTATTTCAAAACAAAGAAGCAATGACACAATTAGCCTATGCAACATCGAAACAAGAAATCAAAACGGTCGTTTTAAATCATTTAGGAACAGAAACTAAAGGAGGAAAATGTATATGAAACCAAAAAAAGTATTGGTCGCTTGTGGTGCAGGAATTGCGACATCGACAGTGGTAAACAGCGCAATTGAAGAAATGGCAAAAGAGAACGGCTTAAAGGTCAACTTAGTGCAGATTAAGATTTCGGAAGTAGGCAGCCATAAGGATACTGCTGACTTGCTAGTAACAACAGCGATGACGCAAGCGGACTTTCCTTTTCCTGTTATCAATGCACGCTCTTTTTTAACGGGCATCGGCACGGAGCAAACAAAAAAAGAAATCCTAGAAGCGCTTAAAGGCTAAGCAAAAAAGAGGGTTTTCAAGAGGAGGAACGTCATGGATGGGTTTGTCAACTTTATTCAAGGGTTCTTAGATTTAGGCGCGACCGTTATTTTGCCCGTTGCTATCTTTTTATTAGGTTTGTTGTTCGGGCAAAAACCAGGTAAAGCGTTTCGGTCTGGGTTAACGATTGGCATTGCCTTCGTCGGCATTTTTCTAGTCGTCGACTTGCTCGTCAACAATCTAGGCCCGGCTGCACAAGGGATGGTTGACCGGCTAGGTGTGGAACTGAATGTCATAGATGTAGGCTGGCCGGCATCTTCATCGATTGCTTGGGCTTCCATGGTGGCTGCTTTTATTATTCCGTTAGGTCTTTTGGTCAATGTGCTTATGCTTGTGACAAAAACGACAAAGACAATGAACGTCGATATATGGAATTTCTGGCACTATACGTTTACAGCAGCGATGGTATATGTGGCGACAAACAATTTGTTTTTATCTTTGCTTTCGGCTGTCATTTTTCAAGTTGTCTGTTTAAAAATTGCCGATTGGACGGCGCCGATGGTGAGCGAATTTTATGACTTGCCTGGTGTCTCCATTGCTACAGGTAGCACGATTTCCTATGCACCAGGCATCTTTTTAGTAAAAGGGCTGCAAAAGCTACCAGGCGTCAATAAATGGAACGCTGACCCAGCGACGATTGAAAAACGGTTTGGCATTTTAGGAGAATCGATGTTCATAGGCTTAGTTCTCGGTGCTGCCATTGGCTTGCTTGCTGGCTATGGCATTGGCGATGTGATCGATATTGGCATTGCTATGGCTGCAGTAATGGTGCTGATGCCGCGAATGGTTAAAATTTTAATGGAAGGGCTCTTGCCGATATCGGAATCGGCCCGCGAATGGCTAAACAAACGTTTTGGCGACCGGGAAATTTATATCGGCCTTGACGCCGCCGTCGCACTCGGGCATCCGTCTGTTATTTCAACTGCTCTTATTTTAGTGCCTATTACAGTGGCTTTAGCAATCATTCTTCCTGGCAATGCCCTTTTGCCTTTTGGCGATTTGGCTACAATTCCGTTTATTGTTGCGTTTATCGTTGGCGCTGCCCGAGGCAATATCGTCCATTCAGTCATCGTGGGAACGATTATGATCGCGATTTCGCTTTATCTGGCCACAGATGTTGCCCCATTATTTACGCAAATGGCGATGGAAGGGAACTTTACAATGCCGGAAGATTCGGCACAAATATCCAGCATTGACCAAGGAGGCAATCTAATTAACTGGATAATCGTTCGTTTATTCGGTATATTCAATTAATATTACAAAAAGTAGGAGGGCTAGAATTGAAAGCATTAGTAAAAACAGCACCTGGATTTGGACATGTTGAACTCCAAAACAAGCCCGAACCTGCTCCAGGGGAAAAGCAAGTCAAAATTAAAGTCAAATATGCAGGCATTTGTGGGTCCGATATCCATACGTATGAAGGCCATTATAAAGTGGCCTTCCCAGTAACACTTGGCCATGAATTTTCAGGAGAAATTGTTGAAGTCGGGCCTGGTGTTCAATCCTTTAAAGTAGGGGATCGAGTGACCTCTGAAACCACTTTCTCTGTTTGTGGGCAATGTTCCTATTGCCGAACGAAAGACTACAATCTTTGCAACGAGCGCAAAGGGCTTGGTACCCAGCAAGATGGCGGGTTCGCCGAGTATGTACTTGCCCGGGAAGAGAGTTTGCACCTTTTGCCAGACAATGTTGATTTCCGTTCAGCAGCGATGACAGAACCGTTAGCCTGCACGCACCATGCGCTAGCGAAAACAACAATCAACGCAGGCGATTTGTGTGTTGTCATTGGTCCTGGCCCGATTGGCTTGCTTGCTGCCCAAGTGGCGAAAAGCAGAGGCGCAAACGTCATGATAACTGGGCTCAACCATGACAAAATTCGTCTTGAGAAGGCACGTGCCCTTGGGATTGATTACGTCGTCAATGGCGAAGAAACCGATGTCGGTGAAGTCGTGAATGAACTGACAAACGGCAAAGGGGCCGATGTGGTGCTTGAATGTTCTGGGGCTGTAAAAGCAGCCAATCAAGGGCTAAAGTTATTGCGGAAAAAGGGGCAATATAGCCAAGTCGGCATCTTTGCTGCTTCAGAAATTCCCTTTGACCTCGAAAAAATCATTCAGAAAGAAATTTGCGTCATTGGCAGCAGAAGCCAGAAGCCAGCTGATTGGGAACCTTCTCTGCTGCTTTTAAAAACAGGCAATGTCAACGCTCGCGATCTAGTCACCCATGAATACAAGCTTCATCAATGGAAGGAAGCTTATCAGGCGATAAAAAGCGGAGAAGCGATAAAAGTGCTTTTAAAACCAGAGTAAAGCAAAAACTGCAACGGAGGGACAGAATGGTTGAACATTTGCTAGATTTTATGCTTGGGCCGCTTAGAGGACTGGGGCGCTTTTATTTTGAACACCAACTCATCTTTAATACGCTTATTGTGGCTATTGCGTTCGCCAACATCGTCCGCCATAAAAAAAAGCCACAGCATAACGAGTAAAGCGATTTAGGAGGAAGGCGAGTGGAGGCTTTAAATTTATACGGCACAGGCGATATCCGCTTTGAGCAATCGCCAAAGCCAACGATCGCCAATGGCAATGAAGTCATCGTCCGCGTGGAAACGGCAGGGATTTGCGGATCAGACTTATCCCGTTATAAAAAACTAGGGCCTTATATTTCCGGGACGACGTTTGGCCATGAATGTTCAGGTACAATTGAGGAAGTAGGCAGCAATGTCAGCCATCTAAAGGAAGGAATGCGAGTCGCTGTGTGCCCCGCTCTCCCGTGCGGCGAGTGCACCCAATGTCGGCAAGGGGCTTTTTCACGATGCCCGTCGCTAACCGTTATCGGAGCTGTCCAGCCAGGGGCGTTTGCAGAATATGTGAAGTTGCCTGCTGAAAATGTCCTCCCATTGCCGAATGAAATCGATGCTGATACGGCAGCGTTCATTGAGCCGGCTGCTGTTGTGGCACACGGTTTTTACAAGACGGCGATCGAACCAGGAGCAGATGTGGCCATTATCGGCTGCGGAAGCATCGGCTTGCTTGCCATTCAATGGGCAAAATTGTTTGGTGCCAGATATGTATACGCAATTGATATCGATGAACAAAAATTAAAAGTGGCCAAAGAACTTGGCGCCGACCAACGAGTGAATCCACTTGATGGCCCAGTGCATGAACAAATTCACGATTTCACTGCTGGAGAAGGGGTAGATGTGGCGATTGAAGCAGCGGGCACTCCGGTTACTTCTGCCCAAGCATTAGCATTGCCGAAGAAAGGCGGAGAAGTTGTTTTTCTTGGGATTCCATACGGGGACGTGACAATCGAGCGTTTTTACTTTGAAAAAATTGTACGGAACGAATTGCGTGTCCATGGTTCTTGGAATGGGCTGTCCGCCCCATTTCCGGGCAAAGAATGGAAAACGGCGATTCACTCTATGCAAACAGGAGCAATACAAGTAAAGCCTCTCATTACACACCGGTTGCCTTTATCCGATGGGCCATTTGTTTTTAAGGAAATGGCCAGCGGTTCCCCTGGGTATATAAAAACGTTGCTTTACCCAGGAAAAACGGGGCCAAAAGAACGAGCCATCAATCATCTGAAATAGCGTTTGTTCGCCAAAGTATGTCAAGACGGTTCGATTTCCCAGGAAATAAAGGCGAATTTTTAGAGATAAACAGTTTTGATGATGAACGAATGTAATGGCGTTGGAGTTAAGCCCTGGCTCTTATGCCTGTTAACTAATTTTTTCTTATTTTCGTGTGGGCAGTTGACAGATTGGCTTTCATATGCCATGATAACGTCAAATAAAAGAAAGGAAAAGGTACCTCAGCCAATGAAGCAGTAATTCTATCTACAAACAGTAATTAAACATCCATTGAACGAGCGTTTATGTCCGCTCCATGAATATGGCGATTAATTATGTTTAGAGATGGGATTCGTCTGCTTTTTTGATAGAGGTGCACGTATACTGCGATTTTTTCTGCCCGTATAGGCAAAAGTAGGTCGTCGTATGCGCACATTCCTGCGGACGGACTCTCTCTAACATATAGAGGGGGTTTTTTTATGTTGTTAATGAAAGCAAAAGAGATTAAGAAAAGCGTTGGTGCACGGGAACTGTTGAATATTAAGGCGCTCTATCTTTATGAAGGCGACCGGGTCGGGCTTGTCGGAAACAATGGCGCAGGCAAGTCGACGCTTTTGCGCATACTGGCCGGTGAGGGGAAGGCTGATTTGGCGACTGTTGAAACGTATGGCTCAGTCGCTTATGTGCCCCAGCTAGAAAACGAAAATGAGGCAGTTGCAGGAGAGTTGGCCAGCAAATGGCATGTCCCAGATGGAAGCGTCCAAACAATGAGCGGCGGGGAACAAACACGTAAAAAAATTGCGGCAGCTTTAGCATCCGATCCGCATATTTTTATTGCCGATGAGCCAACGAGCCATTTGGACATCGATGGAATCGAGCAACTAGAGAAAGAGCTAACGGCTTTTAATGGTGCAGTGCTGTTAACTTCCCATGATAAAGTATTGGTTAATAAAGTGTGTACGACGATTTGGGAACTGGAAGATGGCTGCCTCACTGTATATGAGGGAAATTACGATCATTATCTTAAGCAAAAACAGGCCAACAAGCAAAAAGCACACAAAGAATACGAAGCATTTGTCCAAGAAAAGAACAGGCTGGAGCAGGCAGCCAAACAGATCCAAGCAAAGTCTGCGAAAATTAAGAAAGCACCGAGCAGGATGGGCAATTCAGAAGCACGGTTGCATAAACGGAGTTCAGGTGTTCAGAAAGCAAAGCTAAACCGCGCTGCTGAAGCAATGCGGACGAGAATCGAGCAGCTTGAAGTGAAAGAAAAGCCGAAGGAGGTTGAGCCGATTCGTTTTGATATGGCACAATTTCCTATTCTTCATAGCAAACGAGCGGTCCAATTCCAAGGCTGCCCTGTACAAATCGGCGCCAACATTCTAAAAGCAAACGTTCATGGAGAAGTGCCGACAGGGGCTAGGTTGGCGATTATTGGACCGAACGGATCGGGAAAAACAACGCTTGCCCGGCAAATTGCTGACCGCAGCGGCGGCTTGTATGTAGCAGCACCAGCTAAGATCGGATTTTTTCAACAGCAGCAAGAAAACTTGCACGAAGGAAAAACCGTTTTAGAAAATATGATCGAAGACAGCCCGTATACACAAACGTTCATCCGCACAGTCTTGTCAAGGTTGGCATTTTCCAGAGACGAAATCGATAAGAAAGCGGCTGTGTTGAGCGGCGGTGAGCGAGTACGGGCTTCCCTTGCCAAGGTCTTCCTTTCAAATTGCAATGTCCTTGTCCTTGATGAACCAACGAACTACTTGGATATCGCGACGAAGGACTCACTGTTAGAAGTGCTGAAGGCCTACCCTGGGACGATTTGCTTTGTTACGCACGAACGAGCACTGATTGATGACCTAGCGACCCATATCCTTTCCTTCGCTGACGAGGAACCGACCGTAACAATGGTTGCGCCTAATAAAAAAGAGCAAAAACGAGACAGCGCTGAAGAAGTAAAAGCGGCCTTATTGGCAGTTGAACTGAAATTGTCGGAAACGCTCGGTCGCCTTTCGACAGCAGTCAATGAGCACGAAAAGCAAGAACTGGACCAAACCTTTCAGCAGTTGCTTGCTGAAAAAAAGCGGCTTTTGCAGTGAAGAATTGCAAGTTGACTCAAGCAGGTTTTGCGCAAAACCGTGTCGGTATGTAAAAAAGGATTACGGGTTTAAATAAAATACGGGAAAGCATCGAAACTGGGTGAACCATTAAAAGGTTTACCCAGTTTTTTGTATGGAAGAGGAACAGTCCAAAATTCCCTTCCGTTAAAACGTTGATAGGATGCTAGGGAAGATCAATGATTGAATAAGTGCACGTGCGGATTTATGTAATTTTTTTATTGTCATTCTTATAGGTTGATTGCTTAGTTAAGGGGGAAAATCATATATAACGGAGAGTTAGTTTAATGACGATGCATGAAAATAGTAAACTGGTGATTGGTACAGGGGATTACAACAACAACCCAACATGGTTGCAAACTCAAAAAACAGAATTGAGTTTATTAAGGCGAGTAAATTGAAAGAAAAAGTTTGCACCCCGTACGATAAGCGCAATTTTGGCGTTTAAGGGCGGGAATCTACGGGCTTTCATTATAGATGGCGATGTGGAAAGTGCTCTTCAACCGAAATGTAGTGGTTTTTCATCGCCGTTTCAGCTGGTCATTTTGAATAGAAGAATGTTCGCTCGTTAGCTAGCTTCAGCAAAGGAACATAGCCGATGTTTGAATGATGGCGGGCAGCAAAAACTATGCTACAATACGTGATAAGTGCCCACGATGTTCGCTACTCGCGGTGTACTTATTTTAACTGTAAGGCGGGACAACCGATGTATTCTTTTGTGCTTCTGCTCGTATTGATCGCCGTTTTGTGGTATGCCTATCAGAAAAACAAAGAAACGTTCAAACAGCTTTCAATTGGGCAAACTGCCGGTGTTTTCGTTGCGTATGGCGCTGCGGTCGCTATCATTGTGGCTGCGCTCTATTATGTGGTGCAGCCAGTAACGGAGCCGATTGCCAATGAGCTGCTAAAGCTAGCTGCTCGCTTTGGGTTGCTCATTATTGTATTGTTTGTTTGCATGTTTTTCCTAGAAAAAGTACTTAAAAAGATTACGAATGGCGCCTTTCCACCAAAAAGGAGATAAGCTACGTTCTACACGATTTATTCGTACATCGTAGGAAGGAAGAGTCAATTCCACTCATTAAGCGGGAGGGCATCCCGGTCTTTTAGCAACCACAGCCCTTGCCAAGCAGCAATTGGGCTATGGTTGTGGGTTGATAGGCGATTACGGTGACCGCAATTCTTCTTCTGTTACCCATTTATGGTTTTGTACTCTTTCGCCATCTGCCTCAAAATCAACCATATAAACCGTTGTCTGTTCACTTGAATCAATGACTGCTTCGGCTCCATCCATCCCTTCCATATGATCGGCGTTTATTACAACCGTATCGCCAGGAGCATAAGCTTCCTCTTTATAACCTTCCAACTCTTCATGTATGACCCATTTATGGTTTTCAACAGGTGCTTCCCCCGTCGTTGACGTATACGATACAGCATAAGCCGTTGTTGTATAGGCGCCGACAATGGTCGCTTCCGTTCCTTTCATTCCTGGCATATGGTTAGCTTCCATCGTTGCTTTGCTCCCGACTGGATAGGAAGGATTGTCTGCTTCCTTTAAGCCTTCAGGTACTTCACCAGAACTTGAATGGTCCCCATGGTGGTTCTCGCTGTTGTGGTCGCCTTTCTCTTCATGAGCTGGTTGTTCAGGCTCTAGGTTGTCCGAACCAGCACCGCAACCTGCCAAACTAACGGCCAGTGCAGTACTTGTTATTAGTAATCGTTTCCTCATCAAAATGCCTCCTTTTCCATTCTCTTTTCATATTATACCCTATAGGGGTATATGAAAAACACCCTTTTTTCAGAGAGATCCTGTTTTAGATAGAGGCGGAAGTAGAGAAAGTGGAAAAAGAAGCTCGCCCCATTTTGAGGCATAAGCTTCCTTGTTGAAATGGGGATAGTTTAACTCACGGTATTTTCCAAAATCGTAATCCGCCCGTTTGTTCCGTCTACTTCTACTTCTGCTCCGATTGGCACACTGGCTTTGTAGTAACCATGTCCTGATTGAAGATTCGTGACAAGTGGTTTGCCTAAAGGCACAAGAAAACCGGAAATCAATTCGTCATAGCTTGTGTTGTAGGCGATCGGGCAGCTCGTGCATGTGCCCATAATAATCGCTTCGCAATCAGCGAATTTGCCAGCAGCTTCGAGGTGTGCCAAATAGCGGTAGACAGTATTGACTGGTTCATGCGTATCTTCTAAAAAAATGACTTTTCCGGCTGTATCAATTTCATAAGGCGTGCCAAGGCTGTCAACAAAAGAGGTGAGGTTGCCACCAACAAGCGGGCCTCTTCCTCTTCCATTAACGAGGCCGTTAAGCGGGAAGCCAGGTGGGTTTTCTAGAAGGCGTGGGCTTGATGGCATCATGGTTGACGAGAAGAACTGGTTGAAATTGTAGTCAGGCGTGCCGTTTTGAAAATCAAGCAAAAGCAAACTATGGAAGCCAATCAAGTCTGCATCCTGGTAAAGCACGTTTAATAAAATCGTAATGTCGCTATAGCCTGAAATGATTTTTGGATTGGCGCGTATGGTATCAAAATCAAGGTATGGAAAAATGCCAGCAACGCCTACGCCGCCTCGTGTCGGCAAAATCCATTTAATCGAAGGGTCTTCGATCATCGTCATAAAATCACTGGCGCGGTCTTGTGGCGGACCAGCTAAAAATCCGGTACGGGCATAGACATGTTCGCCGAGCACAGGCTGGAAGCCGAGCCCCCTTAAGTAAGCAACATTCGCATTTATCGCATCATCAGAGCGGGGGCTACCAAGAGCGACGATCCCAACTGCATCCCCTTGCTGTAAACGCGGTGGTTTTTGGGCCATAGTATACCTCCTTTGCGGCGTCCTTGCTTTTGCATGTATATGTGGAGGAGGCCTGCACAAAGAACAGCAAATCACGACCATTTACATCCAAACAAGCGAAAGCCCTGCACACTAATTAGTGCAGGGCTCAAGCGCACACGTTCATTTGTCTCGTGTATGCTTTGCAATTGTTGCTCAACAACTTCCTTTGAGCAAAACATGTTTCTATAATTAGTCTGAGTCGATTTTAACGAGTGCGGATTTTCTCGATTTCGTCAGCGACAAATTGTACATGTGGGCCAATAATGACTTGAATATTATGGTTGGATACGACATTAATGCCAGGAATGCCGGTGCGTTTAATTTTTGTTTGGTCGACTTGAGCCATATTTTTGACTTCAACACGTAAGCGGGTGACACAGTTCTCAATTGAGACAACATTACGATCACCGCCTAGTCCATCATAGATCATGGCCGCCATCGCTGTATACTTGCTCTTGTCTTGAGCGTTTTCAGTATCCTCTGGCACTTTTTCTTCATCGTTCTCCTCTTCACGCCCAGGCGTCATCAAATTAAATTTGACAATCGTAAAGCGGAATAGCGCGTAATAAACGACAGCAAAGCCAAGCCCTTGCACAAGCAGCATCCATGGCTGGTTCGCTAGCGGCAGCCTTGAGCTTAAAATAAAGTCAATTAGTCCGGCGCTAAAGCCAAATCCAGCTGTCCACTGAAAATAGGCGGCAATGGCCAACGATAAGCCGGTAAGCACCGCGTGTATTACATAAAGAACAGGTGCTACAAACATAAACGCGAATTCAAATGGCTCGGTCACACCTGTGAAAAACGAAGCAAATCCTGCAGCGAGTAGCAACGACGCTGTTTGTTTTTTGCGTTTCGTTTTCGCCGTATGGTACATTGCTAGCGCTGCGGCTGGAAGACCAAACATCATAACTGGAAAAAAGCCAGCTTGGTACATGCCTGTAATGCCTTTTTCACCGCTTCCAGACCAGAAATTCGCAATGTCATTGATGCCAGCAACGTCAAACCAAAAGACGGAATTTAAGGCATGGTGAAGACCAGTTGGGATGAGAAGGCGGTTAAAAAATCCATATACACCAGCGCCTACATAGTGCAAGTTGCTAATCCACGTTCCAAATGTGACAAGGCCAGAGTAAACAAATGGCCAAACAATAAAAAGAACGGCAGAAATGAGCAACATTGAAGCTGCCGTCATAATCGGCACGAGCCGTTTTCCGCTGAAAAAAGCAAATGCGGCCGGAAGTTGGACATGGCTGAAACGGTTATACATCATAGCAGCGACAATACCGGATAAAATCCCAATAAATTGCGTCTGAATCGACCCAAACGCAGCATTGACGTTTTCGGGGTCCGAGCCTGTCAGCAATGCAACTGAATCGGTAGACAACAAGTGGGTCACAACGAGGAAAGCAACGAGCCCGCTTAGTGCAGCTGACCCATCACGCTCCTTTGCCATACCTAAAGCGACGCCGATCGCAAACAAAAGGCCCATGCTCGGCCCGCTCACAAGAGATTCGCCTGCTGCAATTAAAAAGGCAGCGACGGGATTGCCTTCTCCCCATCCGCTCGGGTCCATCCAATAGCCGATTCCCATTAATATCGCAGCTGCAGGCAACACGGCAACTGGCAACATCAATGAGCGCCCTATGCGCTGTAAGTAATTCATCATTAACCATCCATCCTTTTTTAAAGTAGTGTTTGTTGTAACAGTCTTTTCAACATACTGATGGCAATAAGGAATGGCGGAGGTAGCGCATGGAACCGTAATGACTTAACGCCCCCAGCCAGCATGAATGGAATGATCTCCATAAAAAAATCCAAACAGCAGCATAAAACATGCTGCCATTTGGATAATGCCTGGTTTTTCCCAGTAACACGCCAATTGTCTATTAAGTTCGTTTAATAAAGCAAACGCCAAATATGCAACGTTAAATAGAGCTCTTCATTAGAGGAGAGTTCCCAGCCATACTGCTTATGAAGGATACGGCCAATTTTTGTTGCACATTGATAGGCTTTTTTGTATGTTCCTTGGATAAGTTCAATTAATTCAGGGTCAAACTGTTTGTATTCGACCTTCTCTTGGTGAAGCTGGCGTAAAACAAAGTACCTTAAATGCGTGAGCAGCCGCAAGTAATCAAATGATTCTTCATTTAGCTGGAGCTCGTAATCGAACTCAATGATTTTGACAATCCGGTTGATCACTTCTGTCATTTTTACTGTTTCTTTCATGTGCCGTTGTTGCCCTTGGGCATTCACAAAATGGTACGTTAAAAACGACTCTTCGCTTTTCGGCAATAGCACATCTAATTCGTCAAAGACAATCCGAACCGCTTCTTTTGCAGCCTTATGCTCCTTTGGGTAAAGGCGATCAAGCTCCCACGGATGGGAGTGGGGGTAATCGATGCCATCTAACGTTCGCTGAATCGCGTAATTGAGATGGTCGGCCAGCGCTAAAAACAAATGGTCGCTTAACTGAACGCCAATAATCGTTTCTGCTTTACGGATCATCGCCGCTGCCACTTCGAAAACAGCAACGGGAATGTTGTCAATTAACTCTGAAAAGGGGTGAGTGCTAGAGCCTGCCGCCGAATATTTTTTAGTGACCAATGTATCATCAATCGCGTCGCCTTTTTTGCGGTTAAAGCCAACGCCTGTTCCAATGACAACCCATTCTAAGCCAGCAGCATCCTCCACCAAAGCAATATTGTTATTAAACGATTTGATGAGGTTCATGCGATGCCTCCCTAGCCATCAGAGCGGCCATAGCTGATGCCTGATCGGATCAGTAACACGTACGACCTTGTTTGTACGTATTATAGTACATGAAAGCATTTCCGTAAATAGCGAGAAGTGGAAGTGAATGCTAGCTGTAGTGCAAAGGGACAGCATTTCTTGCAACCGCAGCCACTATCGGGGTACTGTCCGCTAAATAGGTGGCTAGCTAGGAACGTTTCGGCCAAAATGTATAGGACCATGAATAAATTGTGTCGATCAAGAAGATCACACCCCAAAGCATGGAAATCGAGTGGATCGTTTCATTCGGATAAGGGCTGTTAGTTGGATTGTACGATTCGCTGCTTAGCCAAGACAAATCGCGTACATAAGAAAGCGCGTCGTCCCAATTGTTCGTACCAAGTGCGAAAAACACCGTTTGCGCAATGAGAAACACCAGCAAATGGGCAAAGGAGGAACGGCGGTACATCCGAGCTTGATAACTTGGATCCTTTTGTTTTGCGATTTGCTCCCGGTCTTTGTCTGTAAGCAAATCAATGCCCCGCAAACGGCCAATTTTTTGTTTCATCCAACGGTCAAGCTTTTTAAAATCTTGGACGCCAAACGTGACAGCGTACAGGACAAAGACCGTAATAATGATTTGCAATGTTGATAATTCACCAGTTTCTTTGTACAACAGCCAGCCAAGCCCGGCTTCCAACGCAGTGATGCCAACAAATAAAAAAATAAAGATCATGCTGGTCCCCCGTTTATCAAGGCCGTAACGGGCCACGCCAAACAAAAGCAGGCAAACGAGCGAAGCAAGTTCCATTGCAATAAAAAGCGGTGCGGCAAATTCGACAATTCCCTCTATTGCATTCATGCCCTTATATCCATCCTTTCTCTTCTGCGATCCGCAATGCGTCGTGGCGGTTAGTCGTTTCAAGTTTTTGCATCGCAGATGATAAATAGTTGCGGACTGTTCCGAGGGAAAGGTGCATGGCAGAGGCGATCATTTCTGTGCTTTCGCCATTGCGCACTCGCCCGAGCATTTCTTGTTCACGGTCATTTAATGGGTTTGGCTGCAAACGAAACAACATGTTGCTAAGTGCTGGAGAGATGACGTGTTCACCAGCTACAATGCGGCGGATCGCTACAATCAATTGATCAATCGGGTCATCTTTAAGCAAATAGCCGTCCACACCAAGTTTCATCGCTTGTTCAATATAGCCTGGTCGCGAAAAGGTCGTTAGCAGCGCAATTTTCCCTTTGAATCCGTGCTGTTTCATGTATTTCGCTGTCTCGAGCCCTGTCCCATCAGGCATTTCGATATCCATAAGGAGCAAATCTAGTTCCCAAAGGCCGGGAAACGAGCGGACTGAGGCGCCGCTAGAAACCGCTCCGGCAACATGGATGTCTTCTTCTAAGTTAAGCAGTGACTCAAGCGCATTGCGCAAAATCGTTTGATCTTCAGCAATTAATATTTGAATCATTTTCCTTCTCCTTTTACGTGTACAGTTGGGACGGTTAACGTAACCGTTGTCCCTAAATCGATGCCGCTTTTCCATGTACATGTACCGCCAACAAGGCGCATACGTTCTTTCATTGAAGCGATGCCGTCGCCCTGTTTTATGTCAGGGGATCCGATTCCCACTCCGTCATCGTGAATGTGGCAAACAAGCTCGTGTTCTGTATGGAAAAACGCCAATTCCACTCTATCAGCGCGGCTATGTTTATAACAGTTTACAAGCGCTTCTCGAATCGACAATGCCACCATGGTTTCAACCACTTCCGAAAGTGTAGGGATTTGTTCTTCACCGCGGACAGAAAAGGTGGTGAACGTTCCTTTAAACAACGTTTTCGCATGGTCGATTTCAGGCTTGATTTCGATATGCTTTAAACCAGACACCACCTCGCGGACTTGCTTGGCAGCGGAACGTGCTGTATCAAGGACATCCTCCATTTCCCGTTTGGCTGCTACGGGATGGCTGTCTGCTAATCGCATCGCCAGTTCGCTTTTAAATTTAATGACGGCAAGTGTGTGGCCTAGCGTATCGTGCAAATCTCTAGCAATCCGGTTTCGTTCTTCTTCTTTCGCAAAGGCAGCAAGTTCTGATTGGGCACTAGCGAGATCTCGTTCGAGACTGTGGGCTCGTTTCATATAGCGAATCGTTACTGGCAAAATGAGTTGTAAGAATAAAAAAGGCGCATAAACAGTCGTCAAAAACGAAAGAGGCTTGCCTGTTGTGACCGTAAAGACAGCCAGATAACTGGACGTCAAGAACAACATTGACAAGCACAAGTAAGGCCAAAAACGGACTCTGCCACTTACATCGCTAAAAAGAAAAAGATAAATCAATAAGCTGTGATCAATCAATATTGCGGCAAATGCGAACAGACAAATGCCGGCGGCGCTCGCAGCGACAAAGCGCCAATCCTTCCACCATAGTGCTACATAATAAGCAGCTAAAATAGCCGCAAAACAAAACAAGCGTAGCAACAAAGGCAGTTCGCTTTCTAACGTTAACAAATTAAAAAACAAAAAAGTAAACACGAAAATATCAACGAAAAGATAACGTTTCATTTGTTCCCGGGGATAAAGTCGGATCATAGGGAGGGCTCCTTTATAGGCAATCCCTTTTATTATAGCGCCTTTATAGATTAAGCGATAACCGGCTAGAGTGCTATTCATAGGTGTCATTGTTTTTTTATGACAGCTGTCATACGCAAATCGATTTAAAAAAACGTTGTGATTTAAATTTTTAAATTGTATGATAGAACGTAAAGAAAAAGCTGTTGTGTGATCAAAAGAAGGGCGGTCTCGCTCGCTCTCTGCTTTGACAGTAACCTTAACCTCCACATTCCATTGATGCATGCATTATGTAAAAGATGGGAGGAACAAAAAGAATGATGAAGAGGGGACGTAAATGAAAACACGATCATTTTTACATGAAAGAAATTTTATGATTTTGCTTTCTGGCGTGTTTATTAATGGAATTGGTGCAGGCGTTTATGCGGTTTCGGGTATGTTGCTTGTCCTCTATTTGAGCGGAAATGTCTTTTATTCAGGTCTCGCTTATTTCGCAGTAACATTGGCAAATGCGTTGGCTTTCTTAATCGCGCCATTTGCTCGATACGTCACGTACAAAAAAGGCTTAATCGTATGCGAAGTGTTGAAGTCCGCATTGCTATTTACACTACCACTGTTCTACGCAACGATTGGCCTGAACGTTTATTATGTTATCACACTGCTATTTGCGGTTTCTTTGCTAGCCAAGTTTACATACCCAATCGAATCAACGATTATGCCGATTATTGTTGGTAAAGAAAACATTATTAAAGCAAATGCGTACTTGCAAACGGTGAGGGAAGGAATGGGTATCGCTTTTGTTGCTGGCGCCGGTGTTCTTGTTGCTTTTATTGGCCCTGTTCAAGCAACTTTGATTACAGCGGTTTGCCATTTGTTATCATCATTAACGTATACATTATTCCGCTTTAGACAAAACACTCTCCCTCAAGAAAGACAAGGCGTGAAACAAAGCGTGGTCGCCTACAAAACAGATTTAAAGGCAGGGATGACGTATATTTCTCAATCGCTTATTCCAAAAATGATTGGGTCGATTATCTTTATTAATTTGGCGATGGGCGTGATGGTTCCGAATTTGCCTGCCTTTACATTAATGAAAGGCAATAGTGAAGCCATTTATGGTTTTTATTTGGCTGGATTGTCACTTGGCGTCATGATTGGCACACTGATTACTCCGAAAGTCAAAGAATGCCGTTTCGGGCTGTTAACGGTCATTGGTTTTTGTAGTACCGGCATTGCCTGGCTTGGTACTGCTTTTCTGCCCGTTTACTTTTCTTTGCCTTTCTTCTGTATCGGCAGTATCGCGATTGGCATCTTCAATATCCTCCTTTTTTCTTCCATCCAACAACAAGTGGAAGAAGCAATGATTGGCCGTGTCGTGACAGTCATATCCAGTGCAGCAGCAGTCGGTGTGCCGATTGGTTCCCTTATAGGTGGGGCGCTTGGCTCTACCTTTACCCCCGTCTTGCCTGTGGCGCTTTGTGGGATAGCGATGTTGTTATTTAGTACCAGCTGGTTGGTTCACCCAGTCCTCCGAAAGCTTCCTGCCATTGAAAAGGCCTCTTTGTTTGTTCGTAAGCCAACCCATAGTCAATCGGTGTAGAAAAAACATGGTTGTGATTCAGGAGAAAGGAAAAAGGAAACGAATTGCTTTGCTGCCCAAGGAGAGTCCCTTCTCTTTGGGTTTTGGCATTTGGTTTAGGCGAATACGGCATATGTAGTAGATTGATAACAATGGGGACAAGTTACTATGTTTTTTTCATTTTTTATAAGCGATGTTATGTTGGGAAAATGTAATTCCATTCCATTTAGAGGAGAAATCTTTTAAACTGTAAGTATAAACGATTAGCAAAGGGTGGTGTTGAGATGAAGCGTATTATTGTGTGTGACCGTGACTTAAGCGAGTGCTATGGAATGGAGTGGTTAATTCGTTCTTCTCATTTGCAAGTAGAGCGTGCCGGCATTGCGTGTTCGCCGGAAGAACTGTTTGAACAAATGGAAACAGAACGTCCTGATGTCATTTGCCTTGAATTGGATATGTTTCAAGGGCGTGAATGGGAGCAACTAAAACATTATGCAGCTATCTTTACGCCTGCTCTTGTAGCGGTTTCTGCCGAAGGAACGTATGCAAAAGCAACGCAGGCGCTAGAACTTGGCTGTGTCGACTTGCTTATAAAACCACTTGATTCTGAGAAACTATTGCGGCATTTGCACAAGTTGCTGCGAGAAAAGCGCCCTGTTGTCAAGAGCGAAAAAGAAGAGCCTAAGTGGCCATGTCCATCGTACCGTGACCTTTTTTTGCCTGGCCGTGCTGATTCGTTTCCAGGAGATGTGGTGCTCATCCAACATGAAGAGAAAGGCAAAACCGTAAAATTGCTTGAATTTGCCGAAGCTTTCCCATTTACAGACAAACCGGCTATTCTCCCGCTTAGTGACGTGGTGATGCTTGTGTTTCCTGATCGTGACCCTTGGCGGGAAAAATTGTGCCATAAGCTGCTTAATAGTTGGGATGATGAAAACAACGGCTTAGCTGTCTTTGTTTTGGACCAAAAGGAAAACCGTACTTTGCAGGAAGCCTATCAGCGAGCGCTACTCCATTTGCAACGAGCATTTTTCATCGGTTTTGATCAAGTGATCGTAACTGGGGAAGCGTTTTCGTGGAAACGGATTGATCCACTTTTGACGCCAGAGGAACAACGGATTTGGATCGAAATGTTGAGAGACAACAAACTCACTTCCCTTAAGCAATGGCTATACGGGGAATTTTATTATGCCGGCGGCGCTTTGCCCGATCCTGGACTGCTGCGGATTAAATTGACAAGCATTCTTGCCCAAGTGCGCCGCTATATGCGTAATTGGAAAATGGCAGGAGAGGACGTGGAACGCGCCTATTACAACTTGTTTAATAGCGTATTAAATATGCCAGTTTTAGCAAGGATTGTCCAGGAGCTCATTTTGTTTATCCAATTTCTGTTTGAGCAAACGCGCCGCGTGGAAACGGTCCAAAAAACAGACATTGTCCATGAAGCGCTCCGATATATGAACAAGCATTACCAAAACCCTAAGCTTAATTTAACCCGTGTAGCAGAGCATGTCGGCAGAAACCCTTCGTATTTAAGCCAGTTGTTTTCCATACGGCTCAAACAATCGTTTCGCCACGCGTTGCAAGACATTCGGATTGCCGCGGCCAAGGAACTCCTTGCTGACCCTATGCTGGCCATCGGTGAGATTGCCGAACGGGTAGGCTATGCAAACCCAGCCTATTTTTCAAAAGCATTCAAAAAACAAACCGCATACAGTCCGAACCAGTACCGTATTCGAGAATTAACTAAAGAAAAGGATTAAACCTAAAAAAGTATAAATGAAAGGGAAATTTTCGGACAGAAATAAATGAAAAGTCGAATATATGAAATAAAAATCCAATCGAAATCAGCTAGGCGCAAATGGTATGGCTCCCTATACTGCTAAGTAAGACATATAAAGGGGGAATGCCACAGTGAACCTGAACAATGAACCGATTCGTGCGAAAAGAGGCACTGCCTTAACGGCCAAAGGGTGGGTGCAGGAAGCAGCGCTCCGTATGCTTATGAATAATTTAGATGAAGAAGTAGCAGAGCATCCAGACCAATTAGTTGTCTACGGCGGGATTGGCAAGGCTGCGCGCAATTGGCCGTCTTATCATAGCATTGTCTCATCGTTAACAGCGCTTGATAACGACGAAACGTTGCTCATTCAATCTGGGAAACCGGTTGCTGTCTTTAAAACACATGAAGATGCTCCGCGGGTGTTGCTTGCCAATTCCAACCTTGTCCCTGCTTGGGCGAATTGGGAAACATTTCATGAGCTTGATAAGAAAGGCTTAACCATGTACGGGCAAATGACAGCTGGAAGTTGGATTTATATTGGTAGTCAAGGCATTGTTCAAGGGACTTACGAGACGTTTGCCGAATGTGCACGACAACATTTTGGCGGTTCATTAAAAGGGACGATTACCGTAACGGCTGGATTAGGCGGCATGGGCGGCGCCCAACCGTTAGCGGTCACGATGGCAAATGGCGTGGCTATTTGCGTTGACGTGGACCGTTCCCGGATCGACAAGCGTATAGAGACCAACTATTTGGATATTGTCGCCCATACGCTATCAGAGGCAATTGAAGAAGCTGAACTCGCGAAAAAGGAAGGCATCCCCCTTTCGATCGGCCTTGTCGGCAATGCGGCTGAAGTATTGCCAGAAATGCTTGCCCGCGGGTTTGTTCCAGACATTGTCACTGATCAAACGTCTGCTCATGATCCTTTGAATGGCTATTTGCCAAAAGGGTTCACCCTTGAACAAGGGCAAGCGCTGCGAAGGGAAGATCCACAAGCTTACATTAGCCTTGCTAAAAAGAGTATGGCCGAGCATGTTGAAGCGATGCTTGAGTTAAAAAAGCGTGGCGCGATCGTATTCGATTATGGCAATAATATTCGCCAAGTTGCTTTTGATGAAGGGGTTCGTGACGCCTTTTCATTTCCTGGTTTTGTTCCTGCTTATATCCGCCCACAATTTTGCGAAGGCAAAGGGCCTTTTCGCTGGGTCGCCCTTTCTGGCGATCCAGCAGATATTGATAAAACCGATGAAGTGATCTTGCAAGAGTTTGCCGACAACGAACCGTTATGCCAGTGGATCCGCATGGCACGTCGCCATATTTCCTTCCAAGGCCTTCCGGCAAGGATTTGCTGGCTCGGCTATGGGGAACGTGCCCGTTTTGGCAAACGGATTAATGAAATGGTTGCTTCTGGAGAATTGTCCGCCCCCATTGTGATCGGGCGTGACCACCTTGATGCCGGCTCGGTCGCCTCGCCAAATCGGGAAACAGAAGCAATGAAAGACGGCAGTGACGCCGTTGCCGATTGGCCAATTTTAAATGCACTTGTGAATACAGCAGCAGGGGCAAGCTGGGTGTCTGTGCACCATGGCGGCGGCGTCGGTATGGGATACTCCCTCCACGCTGGCATGGTTGTTGTCGCAGATGGGACAGCGGAAGCGGATCGGCGTTTGGAGCGTGTGCTGACAACGGATCCTGGCCTAGGCGTCGTTCGCCATGCCGATGCTGGCTATCAAAAAGCTGTCGAAACGGCAAAAGCAACAGGTATTGTCATTCCGGCCCTTGCAAGGGAGGGAAAAGAAAATGGCTGAACTCTTATATCTCAAGGAGGCTGAACAAGTTGTCACTGTTGCTGGCGCAAGCGACAAACCAAAAGTAGGAGAGGACTTATCTGAAATTGGCGTCATTGAACGGGGGAGTGTCATCGTTGAGGGAGAGAAGATTGCCTTTGCCGGTACAGACGCAGATGCTCGTCATTACTTGCAAAAACGTTCTGGGAAGGTGAAAACAATTGAGGCGAGGGGGAAGCTCCTCACGCCTGGACTCGTCGACCCTCATACACATCTCGTCTTTGCCGGCAGCCGTGAACAAGAATTGACGATGCGTTTGAAAGGCAAGTCATATATGAGCATTTTACAGGCAGGCGGCGGCATTTTAAGCACAACGAAAAGCACGAGAGCAGCCACTGCTGACCAGTTGGCCCAGGAGTCGCGGCTACGGCTTGACCGTTTTTTGCAGCACGGGGTGACGACCGTTGAGGCGAAAAGCGGCTACGGGTTAGCGACAGACGCTGAACTAAAACAGCTACGTGTCGCTCAACAATTAAACAATAACCACCCAGTAGATGTCGTCTCGACTTTTATGGGGGCGCATGCCATTCCGCCAGAGTGGAAACAGGACCCTGATGCGTTTGTAAAATTAGTTGCAGAAGAAATGATTCCCCAAGTCGCAGCTGAGAACTTAGCTGAGTTTTGTGATGTCTTTTGTGAAGAGGGCGTCTTTACGGTCGCCCAATCGCAATACATTTTGGAGGAAGGGAAAAAGCATGGGCTAAAGCCGAAAATCCACGCCGATGAGTTGGTTTCCTTTGGAGGCGCCGAGCTTTCCGCAAAAGTCGGCGCAGTCAGTGCAGACCATTTGTTAAAGGCTTCACCAACAGGCATCGAACAAATGGCCGAGGCAGGCGTTATAGCCGTGCTCTTGCCAGGAACAGCCTTTTTTCTAATGACTGAGCCAGCCAATGCTCGGGCGATGATTGAAGCAGGAGTCCCAGTTGCCTTATCGACAGACCGTAACCCAGGTTCATCGCCGACTGAGTCATTGCCATTCATAATGAATTTGGCTTGCCTGACAATGAAAATGACGCCAGAAGAGGTGCTTGCTGCTTCCACGATCAATGCCGCACACGCCATTGGCCGAGCGAAGGACATCGGCAGCATTGAAGCAGGCAAAAACGCTGATCTCGTGCTCTTTGACGCGCCGAACTATCAAACATTGCAGTATAACTATGCTGTCAATCGAGTCGATACAGTCATGAAAGCAGGGAAAATCGTTGTGGAAGGCGGTGTGTTACTTGAAAAAACCGACAATCAACGGTGCTCGCTTGCAACAGAAAATTGAGGAACTCGGCCAATTTGGCAAAAATGAGAAAGGCGGGTTAGATCGGACAACGTTCACGTCTGCGGAACTCGCTGCTCGGGAATGGTTGCAAACACAATGTGTCAGCCTTGGGCTTGATGTTAAGTGCGATCCCGCCGCCAATATATGGGCTTTTCGCAACGGGCGACAACCTCTTCCTGCTATTTCGTTTGGCTCCCATATGGATACGGTGCCAAACGGCGGCATGTATGATGGCGCGCTCGGTGTTCTCATTGCCTTAGAAGTAATGGAACGACTGAACGAAGAAAGAATCGAAACACGCCATCCATTCGCACTCGTTTCCTTTACGGCAGAGGAGCCGAACCCGTTTGGCTTATCGACATTTGGCAGCCGGGCAGTAGCAGGAAAGTTAACAAAGCAAGACTTAGAGGGTGTGACAGATGACAATGGGCTGTTGTTGACGGAAGCGCTTAGGCAAGCAGGGGGAGATCCCGATCGCTTTGAGGACACGCACGCGTTAGCGCCGCCTTTATCTGCTTACCTTGAAGTCCATATTGAACAAGGGAAACGCTTAGTCACAAGCAGTATTCCTGTTGGTATTGTTTCTGGCATTACGGGCATTTACAGAGAGCGTGTAACTGTAACAGGTGATGCCAATCATGCGGGGACGACTGTCATGGTCGAACGTAAGGATGCACTCGCAGCTGCGGCAGAAGTGGTTGTAGCTGTCGAACAGGCGGCCGCGGAAATGCAGGCAGAAGAAGTAGTCGCAACAGTTGGCACACTTGACGTGCGCCCGAACGCCGCCAATATTATCCCTGGCCAAGTGGAAATGGTTGTCGAAATTCGTGGCAAAACAAGCGCAGAAATCGATGCTGTCCGCCATGCTTTAAACAGCCAAATTGCAGAACTCGCAAGGAGACGTGGCGTTTCGATAAAGCAAGAAACATTTTTATCGCAAGCACCTGTGCCAATGGACCAATCACTAATCGACACTTTTGCCGAGCAAGCCGATTCACTTGGTTACAAGACGCTGACACTCGGAAGCATGGCTGGGCATGACGCAGCCCATATGGCGGCGGTGACAAGAAGCGGCATGTTGTTTGCGCCTAGCATTGGCGGCAAAAGCCATTGTCCTGAAGAAGCAAGTGCACTCTGTGACATTGAGGCAGCTGCGAATGTGTTGTTCCATGCGCTGCTGAAACTTGACCAAAACCTTGACCAGAAAGGGACGGATAACAGATGAGGACGCTTTATTCAGCTGATTTAATGTATACAGATGGCGCGTTTCAACAAGGCTATGCGATGTGTGTAAACAACGGGGAAATTGAAGCCATTGGCCCGCAAGAAAACATGTCACGCTTATATAGCCATGTGCCTCTTGTTTCCATGGATGGCAAAGCAATTATGCCTGGCACAGTGAATGCCCATAACCATTCTTTTCAAAGCTTGCTAAGAGGCATTGCTGCTGATCAGCCGTTTTTAGAGTGGCGCGACAAGGCACTGTACCGATACACGCCTTTCTTGGATGAGGATGCAATTTATACAGGGGCCCTCTTTGCTTTTGGTGAAATGTTGAAGTACGGCGCGACGACAGTCAGTGACTTTTTCTACGTCCATCGTGGCGGTGTGGAAACCGATGAAGCGGTCATCCAAGCAGCGAAAGACGTCGGGATACGCCTCGTTTTTGCACGGACAATGTATGATTGGGCTGGGGCGCCGCAAGCATACCAAGAATCAGTCGACGAAGCTGTTGCACGGACACGGAAATTGGCGGCCAAATACGAGAGTGATCCGATGGTGTCGATCCAGCCAGCCCCTCATAGCCCTCATGCTGCCTCGCCAGAAATGATCAAGGCTGGCCATCGTCTTGCTCAAGAGCTAGGCACACCATTCCATATCCATGTAGCAGAAGAGCCGTTTGAAGTCGACGAAACGTTGAATGCATATGGCTTGCGGCCCGTTCATTATTTGGACTCATTAGGCGTCGTTGATGAAAGCATGATTGCGATCCACCTTGTCTGGCTTGACGATTGGGAAGTAACTCTGCTTGGAAACAAAGGGGCAGGATTGGCCTATTGCCCGTCAAGCAACATGTTTCTTTCAGATGGCGTGACGCGCATTCCTGATCTCCAGCAAGCGGGCGTGCGCATTGGCCTCGGTTCAGATGGAGCTTGCAGCAATAACCGCATTAGCGTGTTTGAAGAAATGCGGATGTGCTCATTGCTGCAAAAAGTCACGCGTCTGGACGGCACATGCATCACTGGGAAACAAGTATTTGAAATGGGCACAAAAACAGGAGCTGCTTTGCTAAAGCTGCAAACTGGCGAATTGAAAAAAGGCTTCCGCGCTGACTTTATTGCACTCGATTTGGATGACTTCTCTTTATCGCCACGAACAGATTTGTTGGCAAATCTCGTGTATGCGATGCAGCCCACAGCGATTGCCGACGTATTTGTGGACGGCAAGCATGTAGTGGCGAATAAACAGCTCGTCATGCAATCTGAAAAAGCGATTGTCGAGAAAGTGGGACGTCTCCATCAAACATGGGCCCATGCCCTAGCTGCCCAGTAAGGGGGCGCCATGGAGCCCTTTAAGCAACAGCCACGATTAGAGGCTAAGCAAGGAAACGGTTCTTCCCCTCGAGCGCTGATCCGTTTCTTGCTTTATAGCAGCATTGGCGCGTTTATGTTTTTCGTGCCCGTGCCAATCAACGGTACGTCTTCCATTATGCTTGACCATATCGTGACCGCAGTAAGGCAGGCTTTCCCTGCAATTGTGCCGTATTATGCGTTGCTTGTGATTTTTCTTGGTGCGCTTTATCCGTTTTACAAGGGGACATGGCGGCAGACAAAGACCGATTTGCTTTTGTCTGTTTTTCAACTTGCTGGTTTAGCGATTACTGTCATGGTGCTATTCGGCATAGGCCCACAATGGATGTTGGCAGAGGACATGGGCCCATTTCTTTTTGATCGCCTTGTTGTCGCTGTAGGTCTTCTTGTCCCAATTGGTGCTGTGTTTTTGGCGATGTTAACAGGATATGGTTTGCTTGAGCTTGCCGGTGTATGGATGCAGCCAATCATGAGGAAAGGTTGGAACCTGCCAGGACGCTCTGCGATTGATGTTGTTGCTTCGTTTGTCGGCAGTTATTCACTTGGATTGCTGATTACGAACAGGCTTTTTCGCGAGGGGCGTTATTCGGTAAAAGAAGCAACGATCATTGCCACTGGCTTTTCCACTGTTTCCGTTACCTTTATGGTGGTCGTTGCCAATACACTCGATTTAATGGCGAACTGGAACGTGTATTTTTGGTCTTGTTTAGTCGTTACATTTACAGTGACGGCAGTAACGGCTAGAGTCTGGCCATTAAAACAAACAACGGAAAGCTTTTATAACGGGATGACAGGCAACCCTGAAGCAGAGCAGCAAGGGCGCCGTCTCCAACGTGGCTGGGCGCAGGCGATGGCACAAGCGCAAGAGAGCCTAAGCCTATCTGCCAATATTTGCGCAAACGTCCGTGATGGGTTCCGCATGACGATGAACATTTTGCCTTCGATTATGTCCATTGGTCTTTTCGGGTTAGCGTTGGCTAAGTATACGCCCCTGTTTGCGTGGCTTGGAGTTTTATTTTACCCAGTAACAGCACTCGTCCAATTGCCTGATCCTGCTTTTGCTGCGAGTGCTGCTGCGACTTCGATTGCGGAAATGTTTTTGCCAGCAGCTATTGCTGCCAACGCTGATCTCATCACCCGTTTTACAATTGGAGTTGTTTGTGTGTCTTCCGTGCTGTTTTTTTCCGCGGTCATTCCGACGATCTTAGCGACAGACATTCCTATTAGCGTGCCGAAACTGCTTGTCATCTGGTTTGAACGGGTTGTGTTAAGCATCTTGTTGGCTGCACCTATTGCTCATTTGTTTTTATAAGGCAGTAAAAATGGCGCATATGCCAAAAAACCTCTCTCCAGTGTATCTGGTTGGAGAGAGGGGTTCTATCGGTTAAGCGAAATAGCGGGCTTCCACAATTTGCGGCTCATATTTTTTAAAGGTCCGGTCAAGAAAGTTTAATACGCGTTCCTCGTACTCAGCTTTGTAATGAAAATAGCTCCTTATATGGCCGCCTTTTTCAGGTAGCCAAAGCTCACTGCCAGCGGCGTGGCTGTGTATCGCTTCTGACTCTGTGTAAGGAATCGCTCCATCTTTGCGGCTATGGATTAAAAACAAGCCTTTTTCTTGATTGTACTGGGTTGCTGCGTAAATGGGCCTTACATCTTCTAAGTTAAACGTTGGAACAATCGCTTCAACTGCCCTGGCTGTTCCTGCCGCAAGGGACTTCGGCAGCCCGGTCCAATAGTGGAAGCTGTTTTTAGCGTATTCGTTTAGATCGGAAAATGGACTGTCAGCAACGACTGCTTTTACTTCATCGGCTTCTGCTCCTGCCATGATAGAAGTGGCCGCACCCATCGACCAACCTACCAAGGCAATGTTTTCAACCCCTTTTTGGTCATGTACATAGCGGATCGCGCTAAGCAAGTCGTTTTTTTCATTTCCGCCAAATGTTGTAGGTGCTTTTTCAGACATGCCAGAATTGCGGAAGTCAAACATGAAAACATGATAGCCAGCTTCATGCATGGCCGCCGCCAATTCAAGACTGGAAAACGGCATTTCGGTACGGTTGTAGCCATAACCATGTGAGAATATAACCGCTTTTTCATTTTGAAAAAGCGATTGCTGGTCGGAGGGAATCCACCAGCCGCTTAACGATATATTGTCGACGATGTTTGAGAATAAGACATCTTCATAGTCGAGGCCTACGTTATGTGGATTTGTATGAAGCAAGCGGATCGTTGGGTTCGTTACTTTATAGCCAATAAATACAGTTAATGCAGCGAGAAGAACAACAACAGCCATAAGCGTTGTCAAAACAATCAAAAGCCATTTCTTAAGGCTGAATGTGTTTCCCATAACATCAACTCCTTCATACCAAGGTTCAGATCATAAGTTTGAAAATTTAGATACTTTAATTTAGTATATGAAAAAAATGAATCAATGTGTGTAAAGTCAAGCAATTGCAGTTAATAAAGAACGAGGAATGAGCTATTCTCATGATAACAAACGAGCATGTGCTTGAATCGTTGTTCTTATCTTTTATTATATGAATAAATTGTTGCAAACGCAAGAGATTTGTCTGGTTTTCTCTCACAATAACACACATTTATACACAATGTCGAAACAGCTCGTCTTTTTTACTGCCACTGGACGCCCATAGGCTACAGATTGAATCACACTTCTTTTTCTAAATCCATGTTTAGGAAACTTTGCTTTCAAGTAAAAAAGGACACGGGGAGAGAAGCCAAACAGAAGGAAAACATAGAGGACGCGCCTAGCAGGAATTGAACCTGCAACCCTCAGCTTAGGAGGCTGATGCTCTATCCGATTGAGCTATAGGCGCATAAAAAGTTCCGACTTGATTAGATTATCGCAACAAAGCGTGAGAAGCAAGCCCTTGACGGGAAAATTTTTGCGAAAAACGTTGTGAATGCTAAAATAATCGGAAGAACCCTATTTCACGAGAAAACAACCTAAATAGGCTCCCTGTTTTCGCAACGTTTGCTTAAAGGAAACTGACGAAAAGACGAGTAAATGGCAATGGCGCGAATTTGATTCATACGTTCTGTTGTTAAGTCAAAAAAGAGGAGGCACCTATGGACCAACAAAAAATCGACGCCCTTTTTACGGTAGCAAGCAAGTTAAAAGCGAATCAGATTGCTTTTTCATTAGGGGGGAGCGGCCTGCTGTATGCATTAGGATTGACGGAAACGGTAAACGACTGGGACATTATGACAAACGCTAACAAGAACGCTGTGGAGCAAGCCCTTTTCCCAATAAAAACGTTCGAAACAGGACAAACGGGTGACAGCTTATTTGTGAGTGGCTATAAGCTATTTATCGAGAAAAACGGCCAAGAAGTTGAAATCATCGGCGATTTTGCGCTTCGTTCAGAAGTAGGCATTTGCCGCATTCCTGCAGATGCTGCTTTTCATTGGCAAGGCATACCAGTAGGAAGCCCTGAAGCTTGGCTTGTTGCCTACGTCTTAATGGGACGAGATAAAAAGGCAGCGATGCTCGAGTCGTACTTGCAAATACATGGGGCAAATCCGGCTATGCTTGAACGGTTAAAGCAACAACCGCTTGGCGACAAGCTCAAAGCAATAAAGTGGTTTGCTTGATGCTGCTAGACGGTTCCGAAAATGGAAATCACTCTATGCAAAAAGTGAAAACATTGGGCGTGGGGGGTTCAGTATTGATTTCCCTTTTTTGCTAGACGAATCGATAGAATATCAATAAGAGGAGGGGAGATGTGAATGCAGGGCGCAATAGCGAAATCGGCAAAAAAGTCGCCCAGTTGTACCGTTGTATTGTGAAACGCCATGTCCAACAAGCGGCCATCTTAATAGAAGAGCTTGATGTGTGCTTCAAAGAACTGCTCCACGACGACAAAATGGTTGCTTATTACAATCTCGTTTGTTTTCGCTATCAAATGATGCTTGAACAGTTGCAAGAACCCTATAAGCTAGAGGCACTTGTCGATCATTTGCAGTCGGATTTTTTGTTGAATTATTACTATTATTTCTTCAGTGGCCAATATGCCTTCTACAAAGTACGAAACAAACTCACTGAGACTGATAGAAAGCGCTTGCCAGGCGAGGGAAGATACGAATAGGACAGGCTGCATGGAATGACCATTCTAACGTATCTGCGCAAGGTTGGTACAAATCTGCTGCAGGCAAGTTGGCCTGCATTTTTTTTGGGGAGGGATAAAACGATAATGTTAAAAGACATGCTCTATGGTTCAGTCGAAGTTGAACCGGTACTACGCGATTTAGTGAACAGCAGGCTGCTTCAGCGATTAAAAGGCGTCCATCAAGCTGGAGCAGCTTATCTTGTTTGGCCAAAGTGGAATGTAACTCGCTTCGAGCACTCGATTGGAGTCATGTTATTAATACGCCGATTAGGAGGCTCGTTAGAGGAACAGGCAGCTGGCTTGCTGCATGATGTTTCTCACACAGCTTTTTCCCATGTATCCGACTATGTGTTTAAGAATGAAAAGGAAGATTACCATGAACAACTGTTTCATAAACAAATTGCCGAATCAGACATTCCAGCGATTTTGAAAAAGCACCAAATCGATGTAAACGATATTATCGGTGAGATCGAGAAATGGCCGTTGCTTGAACAGCCTGCTCCACATTTATGTGCTGACCGAATCGACTATACATTGCGCGATTTATATGCTTATCGATTCATTTCTTTTCAGGAAGCCTATCATTTCTTAGAGCAGCTTATTGTGAAAGACGGAAAAATTGTTGTTCAATCGTTGGCTGCGGCAGAATGGTTTATCGAAGCCTATTATAAAGAAACAATCGAATTTTTCATGGAACCAAGAAATGTGTATGCCAACTGGAAAATGTCTGAGGCACTGCGTTTAGCCCTTGAGCGTAACGTAATAAACGAATGGGATCTATTCGCTGAGGACGAAGAACTCGTAAAAATACTCAACGAAAGCGGGGATGAACAGATCCGGCACCTTCTGGCCGAGATTCATTCTGGTGTGTGCGTAAAGGAAGCAACAGGAGAGCACGATCATTACCATAAAAACAAAGTCCGTATCGTTGACCCGTTGGTAGATGTAGGTGGCGCCTTCGTGCCTGTGTCAAAACGCTCTAGAAAGGCGGCTGATCTAATCAGCAAAGCGAGAGAGAAGGCAGAAAAAGGCATTTATTTGAAAGTCATGCATGCTTAAATTGTGGCAAAGCTGTATACTTGAAGGGTGAATAAACGAACTAGAAAGTAGGAATATACGATGAAGACAGAAGACTTTTATTGTGAAGAAGTGTTAAGTGGCAAAACAGCAGTGAAAAAGGTAATGGAAACAGAAAATGTCCTAGCTTATCACCATACAAATCCTTATTACCCTGTACATATTGTCGCGATCCCGAAAAAGCATATTCCCTCATTATTGTCGTTAGAGGAAGAAGACGATGCCCTTTTGCTTGAACTGTTTTCTGTTATCAAAACAGTCGCTGCACAAGTTAAGGCCGAGCACGGAGCCTGCCGTGTGTTGACAAACCTTGGCAACTACCAAGATTCTAAACACTTGCATTGGCATATTGCGTTTGGCCAGCCACTTAAATGAATAACAGGCAAGTCAGAAAACGCTAAAGAAGGAGAGCTGTCTATGGTCATACAAAAACTAGGAAGCAAGAGCATTTCATTAAAAGAAGTACATGACTTTGATTGGCTTTCAAAACTAGGTGATGTCTTTGCTGTTTTTGACCAACAGGACTCTGGAAATGTAAGTTTCGGTGTAGCGGATGGGGCTAAGAAGTGGTTTGTTAAATATGCAGGTGCTAAGACGCTTTATTATAAGGGGAACATTCAACAGGCGGTAGAGCGTATAAAAGAAGCGGTTGCTGTTTATGAACATCTTGCTCATCCAAACTTGGTTACATTGCATAGCCATTTCGCCACGAAAGGGGGCTATGCCCTTGTGTTTCCTTGGGTAGAGGGCGAATGTTTGCATGCCCATTGGGTATTTCCGCCGCCTGCCAAGTATACCGATCCAAACTCGCCGACCTACAAGCATAAGCGGTTGCCTGTAGCAAAGCGGTTGGTTACGCTTGATGCCATTTATTCCTTTCACGAACACGTCGAACGTAATGGCTACGTCGCGATCGACTTTTATGATGGCAGCATTTTGTATGACTTTTCAACAGGGGTAACGACGATATGTGACATTGATTTGTATCGGAAAAAACCTTACGTCAATACAATGGGAAGAATGTGGGGCTCAAAGCGATTTATGGCCCCGGAAGAGTTCGAACTTGGCGCAGCGATTGATGCCCAGACCAATGTCTATACAATGGGCGCCGTTGCTTTCGCCTTGTTAGGGAATGAAAACAAGCGGACGGCGGAAAACTGGGACGCTAGCACCGCTTTGTTTGAAGTGGCCAAACAGGCAACAGCAGTAGAGCGAGAAGCGCGTTTTCCGACCGTTTCTGCTTTCGTTGCAGCATGGCAAGAGGCAAAAAAACGCTAAAGAGCCAAAAGCGCAAACCACATAAGCATCGCTTAAATGAAAAATCTAGTATGTATTGAGGCATCGTTTGTCCAAACTAGGAATACACGTAAAACAAAAAGAGTTTTTAGGAGGTTCCTAGATGGACAAGCGTGTGGTGCTAAGTGTTGCTGCTGCTTTGCTGCTTATTGGACAGCCAGCAGACGATCAAAAGAAAGCAGAAACAAAAAAGGAACAGCCAGCGATAACAGAAGTAGTCGATGGAAATGAAGAACCCCATTTGCACTATAAAATCCAGGAAGAGGGCATTTCTTATTCGGAGAGCACACTTATCTACGATCAACAACCGATTGCCCGCGTGTGGATGAAAGTGAATGGCGAAGCGGGCAATTACGAGCAACAAGTCGCAGTCGCACAAGCGCTTCATGACGAATTGGAAGAGGCTTATCCAGGTTTGAGCAGAGGGGTTTTGGCTGACTCTGCTCAATCAACAACAGAGGATCCAAACTCAGTGTCTGTCTATGTAGGCGGGCAGGAAAATGGTGATGAAGAAATAGACATGGCGGTCGTTCTCGTCCAAGAAATGGCAGAAAAGCTTGAGATCAAACAAAAACAGGAACGGAGCGGAAGAGTCGTCGATTTCGATTAGCGGGGAGGGGTTATGATCATTACGACAACGGCGTTTGTGGATCGTCTGGAAGGGGCCGAGACGAACATGCTCTGTTCACGCTTGAGAGCAATAGAAACGATAGATGGCAATTCGCTCGGAGTAGCGATTGAAACTTTTGGACAGGCATACGCGTTTTCTGCAAAGTGTATGCCAGGGCCTGCGTTTAATACAGTCCGAGGCTTGCGCGAGGAAGAGGAAGGACAAATTGGCAAAATCATTCGGTTTTATGAAAAGAAAGAACTAGAACCACAAATTCAATTAGTGCCTGGTGCCGCTGGGAACAAAGTGATGCAAGCTCTGTTTCGACAGGATTTTTGCCAAACCGGTTTTCATTCCGTCCTTGCAGGAAGTTGCAGCAGACAAGCTGAGGAGAGGCACGAAGGAATATCAATTCGGACGTTAAAACTGGAAGACTATCGTCTTTATGGCCATATTTATACAGAAAGTTTCGGCATGCCTGCTTTTTTAAAGGAAAGTGTAGCGACAAACAACGCCGTATTGCATGAAGAACGAAATTGGGCATTTTATTTGGCTGAAGTCGAGGAAGAACCAGCCGGGGTTGCCGCTTTATTCACTAGTGGCAGCATCGCCGTACTTGCTGCTTGTGCTGTACTTGGTCGGTTTCGAAAGCAAGGTGTACAGCAAGCGCTCATCGCTAGGCGCCAGGCAGACGCCGCGGCTGCTGGATGTACATACATTTGCGGCCAAGCCGGATTTGCGACAACAAGCCAGCGCAATATGGAGCGCTCTGGCTTGCAAACCATCTATACGAAAACGCTTTGGCAGCGTGTTTTATAAGAGCTGTGCCGTAATGGGCAGCTCTTTTTTGTGCAGTGACAGTGCATAAATATTCCTTTTTGTTAATTTACATAAATTTGTGCTTGCTTTTTAAGAGGAAGGCGACTAAACTGTTGCTAACTAATATTCGTTAGGTGGATGGCGATGACAAAAGAAAAAATTAAACAAGCAGCATTGGTTGCGTTTGCCAAAGGCGGCTACGAAGGAATGAGCCTGGCGGAAGTCGCCAGTGCAGTTGGGATCAAAACACCTTCGATTTACGCGTTTTTTAAAAGCAAGCAAGATTTGTTTATGACCATTTACCATGAGCTTCTTGATGAGCATGCCGCTCAATTAGTTCAGCAAACCAATGTGATGGAGATCGAAGGAAGTGAACAGCGGCTTCGAAAAGTGGTAGAAGCCATGATTGATTATCATCTCCGAGAGCAAACGAAAACGGAATTTTTAACACGTGTGAATTTGTTTCCTCCTGATTTTCTTAAGGATGAGATGCGCAGTCGGTTTGCTCATAATGAACAACAGATCCGTTCCTCTCTAGTTGCTATTTTTTCGGAAGGAATTGAACAAGGGGATATTCGGAGCGAACCGTTGTATGAGCTGGTCGATTCTTTTCTTTGCTTATTGGATGGGTTGTTTTTACAAACGTTTTACTATAACAAAGAGAAGTTGGAAACATCCTTTTTTCATGCGTGGAAATTTTATTGGCAAGGCATTTCTAATCGTACGGCCAATTGTTAACAAGGAAGTGAGCGGGAGATGGAAGAAGCATATAAAACAATCAAAGACTTTGAAAGGGAGCCTGTGCCAAAAGAAGTGCGAAAAGGCTGGCTGCCGATGGCGACTGTTTGGTTTGCCATCGGCATCGATTTATCAGGCATGTTGTTAGGCGCACAACTTGGAGCGGGGATCCCATTTGTGGAGGCGTTGCTGGCAGTTGCAGTCGGCTCTCTTTTTCTTGGCGTGCTGGGCGCGATTTGTGCCAATATTGGCGCTGCAACCGGCCTGTCCACGACGATGATTTCCAATTTTGTTTTTGGCGCGGCTGGAGCAAAAGTGATTTCAGTCGTTATATCGATTTCAATGATCGGGTGGTTCGGCGTCCAAGCTGGATTTTTTGCCGAAAATACGGTATCTGTTGTTGAACATTTAACAGGCTGGGCACTGCCCCTTCCGGCGACTGCCTTTGTTGGCGGACTCCTGATGATGACGACCGCGTTTGCGTTTAGATGGTTCGAAAAGCTAACGAATTGGACAAGCCCACTGCTTGTTGTCTTAATTTTAGCAGCGTTGGTATTAGCATTTGCACAAAGAGATGCTAGCGCCGTGTTGGCACCAGTAGAAGCGAAGTTTTCATTCGGAGTGGCTGTTTCTTTAGTGGTAGGCATTTATGTACTTGGCACAATTCTTTCTCCTGATATTTCTAGGTGGGCAAAATCAAAGAAAGATGCGATGATTGCTGCTTTCTTAGGCTTTTTCTTTGGAAATAGCTTTATGGTTGTCGTTGCCGTGCTGTTGTCGAAATTGTTAAACACAGAAGATTTGGCGCAAGTATTTATCCTGCTTGGTTTAAGTTTACCGGCGTTAATTGTCCTTACTTTTTCTCAGTGGACGACAAATACAAATAATCTCTATTCTGCTTCTTTAAGCATGTCGGTGCTAATTCCGAAAGCAAAGCGTCCCGTGTTGACGCTTGTTATGGGAGTAGCCGCTTCGGCATTAGCGTTTATAGGCATATTTGACCACTTTATTACGTTTTTATCATTAATGACGATGTTAATCGCTCCAGTTGGAGGAGTGTATGCTGCTGAATATTATGTCGTCGACAAACAGAAATTCTCCTTTCAAGCTCTTCACAGCCGTAAGCTGATCGGACGTTCTCTGGCCGTATGGCTAGTCACGTCATTGTTTTGTTGGCTGACGACGCCAGCGCCAGACGGGTTGGGCCTGCTCGTTTTTACAACCATTCCAGCACTTGATGGCTTTATCGTCGCGTTTGTCTTGCAAGCGCTAATTGGAAAAGCTGTGTTCGCACGCAAAAACAAATAAACAGGAAAAGGAGAACATAGTATGAGATGGCTAACGGAAGAATCGATTGAACATATTGCCCTAGGAGCGGCTGTTCTAGGTACTGGGGGAGGGGGAGATCCATACCTAGGTAAATTGATGGCGCTTGAGGCGATCAAAACATATGGACCGATTAAGTTGCTGTCGATTGAAGAATTGGCAGACGATGCCTTAATTGTGCCTCTATCGATGATGGGTTCACCGACGATAGGCGTTGAAAAAATTCCTTCGATTGAAGAGTTGGTGGCTCCACTTGAAAAAATCGAGGAGACGCTTGGCCAAAAAGCAGCTGCCTTGATGCCAATCGAGGTCGGAGGCGTCAATTCACTTGTGCCTGTGCTAGCTGCTGCGGCAAAAGGCTTGCCTCTTGTAGACGCTGATGCGATGGGGCGCGCTTTTCCAGAGAGTCAAATGGTCACTTTTTATTTGGATGGCCATTCGGCTGACCCGACTGTGTTAGCTGATGAAAAAGGCAATACAGTTGTGATTACGCCAAAGGACGGCCACTGGGGTGAAAAGCTTGCTCGGGCCATCACTGTGCAAATGGGTGGGTCTAGTACGGTGTGCGACTATGCACTTCCTGGTTCTGTTGTAAAAAAGAGCGCGATTCCAGGCACATTGACAAAATCAGAAGAAATAGGGCGGCTGCTGCTTCATAAAAGCGGAGATGGCACACACCCGATTAAACGGCTGCTTGCTTTCCTTAACGGCTACAAGCTGCTAACTGGCAAACTTACTGACATCCAGCGTACACTGACGGGCGGTTTTACCCGGGGGATTTGCGAAGTCGAAGGCATCCATGACGATGCAGGACGGGTGGTAACACTCCATTTTCAAAATGAACAATTGTTAGCGACAGAAGGGGAGAAACCGCTGGCCATTACGCCTGATTTGATTGCGATCCTTGATGTTGAAACGGGGCAGCCCATTACGACTGAAGGATTGCGCTACGGCACGCGGGTGACGGTCATTGCATTTCCGTGCGATCCGAAATGGCGTACGAAAAAAGGAATTGAAACAGCAGGGCCACGTTATTTTGGCTATCCTGTCGAGTATGAGCCTGTAGAAAAGTTGCAGGAAGGTGGAGGCAAATGAGCTATCGGATTGGAATTGATGTAGGCGGTACAAACACAGATGCTGTCCTACTTGATCACAGATTGCATGTAATAGCGAAAGCAAAACAGCCAACTACTGAGGATGTCATGACTGGTATTTGGAAAGTGTTAATTGCCATTCTAGAGGAATCAGCTATATCGCCTGGCGAAATTGGCTATGCAATGCTTGGCACTACCCATTGCACGAATGCCATTGTTGAGCGGAAACAGCTAAATAAAGTTGGCATCATTCGTCTTTGTAAACCGGCAGCAACGGCTGTGCCCCCTTTAGCTGCTTGGCCTGATGACTTAAAAGCGGCAGTGGGCGAGCACCACTATTTAGTAGCCGGCGGGTATGAATACGATGGCACGTTGATTTCAGAACTAGATGAAAATGAAATCCGTTCCGCACTGGAGGCTATGAAAGGAAACGTTAAATCCATTGCTGTTACAGGCATATTTTCGCCAGCCCGAGCCGAGCAAGAATTGAAAGTAGCGCGCCTTGCCCATGATGTCATGCCTGGCGTGCCGATTTCGCTGTCTCATCAAATTGGCAGCATTGGTTTGTTGGAACGGGAAAATGCGACGATTTTAAATGCAGCGCTGCAAACGACAATACGTACCGTCGTTTCCGGGTTCCGTGAAGCACTTAGCAAACTTGGCATTCCTGCGCAAATCTTTATCGGCCAAAATGACGGCACATTAATGGAAGCCGATTATGCAATCCGTTACCCGATTTTGACGATTGGCTGCGGGCCAACGAACTCGATTCGCGGAGCCTCGTTTTTGTCCGGTTTAAAAGACGCGCTTGTGTTGGACATCGGTGGAACGACTTCTGATATCGGTGTTCTATCAAATGGATTTCCGCGCCAGTCAGCCATTGCCGTTGATGTCGGCGGCATCCGCACCAACTTCCGCATGCCAGATATTCTCTCAGTTGGCTTAGGAGGCGGAACAATCATCCGTATAGACGAACAGGGAGCAATCACGGTTGGCCCTGATTCAGTCGGCTATCGTTTATTACAGGAAGCGCGCTCTTTTGGAGGCGACACATTGACAGCAACAGATGTGGTGTTGGCCGTGACAGACACAACGATTGTTGGGGCTGATACTAGCGATTTAGACAGCGACGCCTGTCAACAGGCGTACAACCGAATGATCGAAAAGCTTGAGGTTGCGATTGACCAAATGAAAACGTCGAAAGAGCCTGTTCCTGTCATTTTAACAGGCGGCGGCAGCATTCTAGTTAACAGTCGATTGGCGGGGGCTTCAGAAGTGATAAAGCCAGACCATCATGATGTTGCAAATGCAATTGGGGCTGCGCTGGGGACTATTTCCGGGGAAGCGGAGAATATCTATGCGTTGGAAGGGCGGACGTATGAAGATGCAGTCGAAGCAGCAAAACAACAAGCAATTGGGAATGCGGTCGAGGCAGGGGCTGTTCCGGCCACAGTCGAAATTGTCTCTGTTGAGGACGTTCCACTCGCATACATGCCGGGAAACTCCGTTTTTATTAAAGTAAAGGCAGTCGGAGAGCTGGATGCAAAATAAAGTTTACTATGGCACTAGCGAACGAAGCGAAATTCAAATTTAACCGGTTGTATGAGCCAGTGCACGATAGCGCTGGCTCATACTGCCTACATGTCGTTATTGTTTCTCATCACACTGCTTTTCCAATCGATCTAGTTTGGCCAATACTTGATCCAGCTTTTTGTCGATATCTTCAATTTCTGGGCCAAAGCCTTGGCGCATTTCCAGTTCCCGTAAACGAGAGCGGCTTTCAAGATGTTTGGTAATGACTGGTACCAAAATTGCGGCAAGGGGGATGAGCACCCACCATGGAATCATAATCGTTTCGCCTCCTAATTCAAAACATAGTTGGTTTAGTTACGGTTGTTAGCTAGTAAAAGATTCGGTTACTTGATAAAATAGGAAAAATCGTGCTACATCCATTATGAGGAGGCCATTATGGGGGAACGGGAAAAAAGTGAAACGGTTAAATCAACGGCTGATTGGGTGAGGGACCAATTATTAACGGAGTCAACGGGCCATGATTGGTACCATATTCAGCGGGTCACAGAAACGGCCAAATCGATCGCCGCTGAAGAGGGCGCTGACATGTTTGTTGTGGAAATGGCCGCACTGCTTCATGATTTAGCAGACGACAAACTTGTGGCGAGTGAAGAGGAAGGCATACAGGAAATCAATAAATGGCTTGTAGATAGGTCAGTGGGAAAAGCCGATTCAGCCCATATTATTGAAATCATTGAGACGATTTCTTTTAGCAAAGGCAAGCCGTTGCGTACGTTAGAAGCAAAAGTCGTCCAAGATGCAGACCGCCTTGATGCGATTGGTGCAATTGGCATTGCCCGTACGTTCCAATATGCCGGCGCAAAAGGGCATGCCCTCTATGACCCAAAAGCAAACGTGCGGACAGAGATGACAAAAGCCGAATATCGGAGTGGACAGGGGTCAGCGATTCACCATTTTTATGAGAAACTGCTTTTGTTGAAAGACCGGATGAATACACATACAGGTAAGAAATTGGCTGAATCTCGCCACGCGTTTATGGAACAGTTTTTAAAACGCTTTTATGCAGAATGGGATGGAAACGGCTAAGAAAGGTCTTTTCAGCAAAGTGTATTTATGTTAGTGTGTTTGTACTAGGAGAGATGCCGCATGTTTTCCGCTATCACCGATCAATACAAACAACATCATATGAATTAGCCTTGCTATATGATTTTTAAAAATCATACATAGGAAGGCTATTTTGCATAACCGCATGGATTCGTTTGAAAGCTGGATCCCATGCGGTTTTTTGTTTTTAAAAAGGGAGGCAGATTGAATGAAGAAATGGGATTATCAAAATGTACGTGGCACGCAGGATTATTTGCCTGAGGATGAAAGCGTCCGTGTTTGGCTGCGCAGAGTGCTGGAAGAAGTGTTTCAGCAGTATGGCTGCAAGCCAATGGAAACGCCAATGATTAATTACACAGACTTGCTTGCGTCAAAATACGGCGGCGGGGCAGAAATCAAAAAAGAAATGTATACGTTGACAGACCGCGGCAAGCGAGCATTGGCACTCCGCTATGATTTAACGATTCCGTTTGCAAAAGTTATGGCGATGAATCCGGAAATTCGCAAGCCGTTTAAACGCTATGAGATCGGCAAAGTGTTTCGCGATGGCCCGATTAAAGCAGGGCGTTTCCGTGAGTTTACCCAATGCGATGTTGACGTAGCCGGCGTCGATTCTGCATTGGCAGAAGCAGAACTATTAGAGATGGCGACCGAAGTGTTCCGGCGGATCGGGCTGAATATTAACATCCAGTACAATAATCGCAAGCTGTTGACGGGCTTGTTGGACATTTGCGGAGTTAGCAAAGATCAACACAGTGCCGTTATATTGATACTCGATAAACGAGAAAAAATCGGTGATAAACAAGTGTTGACCGAACTAAAGGAAATGGGCGTTGACGGAAAAGCGATTAGCAAAATTGCACAATGGCTAAAGCAAATGAGCCAAATTGGAAGCGTCGATTTTGCCACCGACCGGCCCACTACACCGATAATGGCGGAAGGGATAGCGGAGCTACAAGAGTTAGAAGAAGCGCTTCGCTACTTAAACATTGATAGCCAATGTACGTTTAATCCCTTTTTAGCTAGAGGCCTTGAAATTTATACAGGCACTGTATATGAATTGTTCCTGACAGAGGGACCGATCCAATCAAGTGTTGGCAGCGGCGGTCGTTATGACCAAGCCATCAGCGGTTTAATTGGCGAAGAACAGCCTATGCCGACAGTTGGGATCTCGTTTGGCATTGATGTCATTTATACAGCTTTAAAGATGGAGGGTCGTATCAACCAAAAGCCACTACTCGATTACTACGTTATTCCTTTGCAAAAACAAAAAGAAGCGCTTGCTGTCGCTTCTTCGTTGCGGAAACAAGGCTTTCGTGTAGACGTAGAATTTAAAAACAAAAAACTTACTAAAGCGCTGGAAAGAGCAAACAAAGAAAAGATTCCATTTGTGATTCTTATTGGAGAAGAGGAAGTGGCTTCGGGCCGTTATAAACTCAAAAACATGGAGACTGGCACCGAACAATATGTTCCCTTCTCTTTTTAGAAACAAATGGTTGCCGCTGCTTTTGTTCGGTTTTGCTATAAAAATTTTCGCTGGAGGGATGGGCACGCTTGGCTTTACCCTGTCCCTTTCCCTTCTTTTGATTCTTTCCTGTTGCTTTGCTGTCTGTTTGTCTGACCGCGTTCCTTTAAATAATCAGAGCGTTCGCCATAATAGAGTAAATCGAAAATGGCGCGCCCATTGGTCGGCTGCCCATCAGGCAAATAAACTGGAATCACATCGAAAAAGACAAAATAGAAAATGTAGAATAAAAATGTTTGGAAAAACATATTGTTTGGCAAAACCTCAGCAGCAATGAAGGCATTGACTGAAAAGCCAACTGTGATACATGTCAAAATCGGCGAAGCATACATAAAGCCATGCCAAAAACGGCTGTTTGTTTTTAGTTCGTCGTACTCCATCCAACTGTACATGAAAAAATAGCGGCGGACTTCGATCGTAGACACGGAAAAAAGTTTAGGGCCGTTACCAATCACTAGTTTTTTCTTGGTAGCGCCAAGGAGAATGGCTGCGAGGTAGTAGCCTGATTCACGAATAATCGTCGTCAGCGGCAAAATGATCAGCACCGACATCAAAAGCCGCAGGAAGTCGGACAAGCCAAACATAGACAGTCCTCCTTTCATATAGATCCATACCCGTTTGCATCTAGATTGAACGTCCCGATTTCGCTAATTGGAAAAAAACACGGTGAACACATTTTGCGTTCACCGCGTTTGAGCTTGTCTTTATTTTCTGAAGAGGCGAAGGATAAGACTGACAATCGCCACTAAAATAATAGCGCCTAATAACGCTGGCAAAATCGCAAAGTCGCCAAGCGTAGGGCCCCAACTACCAAAAATGGCAGCTCCGATATTTGCACCAATAAAGCCGGCAATAATGTTGCCGATAATGCCGAATGGTATGTCTCTTCCTGTAATGGCTCCGGCCGCCCAACCAATTAAACCACCGACAATTAAGTTCCAAATAATACTCATGCGATTCACTCCAATCATTAGCAGTACGGTTTTAGTATTCCCGGCTTTTTAAAAATAAAACCTATGCTATCATGGAAAGAAGAAAGGCTAGGCGGCATCGATAAACAAAAATGGACGACAACAAGTAAACATATACGGTTTTTGAAAGCGCTTTCTCTTTGGGGTGAAACACGTCAGGGCAATCGTTTAGCTGCGTTGTGAAAGGTAAACGGTGCAGAGGAAGTCGATGCAAAAGCAGTCAATAAGCTGTTTTGCCTGCCATCGTTGTGAAAACGCGTATACTTTAACATGTTCAAGTGATGAATTCATGGGCAAAACTAAGAGGAATATGGTACTTCTTTCTTTTCCTCTTTCGCAATCATTTCTTGGAGCAACATGCTTTCTTGTGCGGTCAATTCCCGGCATAAGCGTTTTTCAAAATCTTGTTTTAAGGCGAGAAAACGTGCTGCTAAATCTTCAGACATAATGGAACCCCTTCTCTCATAGCCGTGTTCCCCTCCTATTTTACCATTAACAAAGTGTTAAGACAATCAGTGAACGAAAGCTTTTAAGAAAGAGAAGGGCCCAATTAAGAAAAAAGATGCCTAAAGTATAAGCCGCCATACGAGAAAACTCGCTGTAAAGATTGTTTCGATGTCTCTATGCCGATTCATGCAAGGTGTCCATGAGGCAAGCTTTGTCTGTAGCAAAACTTAAAAAGGAGGAACTATGCAAATTCACGCTGCTTGTAAAAACGATATAGAATCGCCAAAGTCCATGTAGATAGTTGGCAAGAAACGTATAAAGGCATCATTCCAGACCAGTTTTTAGAAAGCCTTACGTACGAATCAAGGGAAAAAGGATGGGAAGAGCTTATAGCTGATCCAAGACAAGAGATTTTAGTTGTTGAAAATAATGCAGGCGAGATCGTTGGCTTTGTTAGTGGAGTGATGCAGGAAGACAAACGTACCGGAGAGTTAAAGGCGATTTATTTGTTGAAAGAAGAGCATGGGAAAGGGATTGGCCGGCAGTTAGTTAGGATGCTTTTCAGCCGTTTGAAAGCAAAAGGCTGTGAAACGATTTTTGTGGAAGTCCTTGCACAAAATGATGCCTGCCGTTTTTATGAAAAACTTAATGCGAAATGGCATGCCACGACTTCGATTGCCATTGCCGGCAAACTTCTGCGCTTATGTGTGTATAAATGGGAGGACGCCGATTTGGAGGTTTAGTGCTTTTTTTATGGAGTGTTCGTTCATCTGCAAATAACCTGAAGCTGGCCAGATTATTGATGGCCAGCTTTTTGCGTGTGTGCCCGGCATGCGCATGGGCTATAGGGTTGAAGTCCCGAACAGTGAAGGTCACTGTAACTGTTAGCCGACGACAAGGGTGTCTGGGGCGACTCAGAATCTGAAGGAAGTCCGAGGCAAACCTCCGCTCCGAGGAACACGAATCTCATCAGGCGCTTATTCTTGGATGAGGCTGCACGACAAGTCGAAGTCCTAGTGACCAAAGGGGATAGGCGTAAATGAGGCGGAGACATGGAGGGGAAGGACATGTGCTTACCCGGGGAGATCTAGTGATCGTGCGGAACACGTTCCGTAACCACTTGTGTGAACAGGTGCTGAGACACGAGAAGTCAGCAGAAGTCATAGTACATGTCTGATCTAGACAGACATGGAAGGACGGAATCAGGAAAGGAATAAGAGGACTTGGCGAACGCTGTACGTGTTGAAGCAGAAACATCTACGGAACCTACTCTCCCGCAAGAAGCGGTGAATCCCGCAGGGGGCCGGAGAGAGGGTGGAGCGTACAGCCACACAAGAAGACCCCTCTTATACGAAGGAGTAGAAATACATGTTGGATCAGATTCTATCAAGAGACAATCTCCTCCAAGCGCTCAAGCGCGTGGAGTCCAATAAAGGAAGTCCTGGTGTCGATGGGATGACGACAAAATCCGTCCGATCTTATCTCATGGAAAACTGGGACTCCTTGAGAAGGGCAATCATGGAAGGAACCTACTCTCCTCAGCCAGTAAGACGGGTCGAAATCCCGAAACCGTCTGGAGGCGTAAGGGCATTAGGCATTCCGACGGTGATCGACCGTCTGATCCAACAAGCCATCGCTCAAGTGTTGTCAAAGAAGATGGACCCAAGCTTTTCCGAAAATAGCTACGGGTTTCGTCCAGGAAAACGGGGACATGACGCGGTCAAAAAGGCGAAGACGTATATCCAAGAAGGATACGGATGGGTCGTCGATATTGATCTCTCGAAGTTCTTTGACCGTGTCCATCACGACCGCTTAATGAGACGCCTTAGCCAGATCATTCAAGATCGACAAGTGTTGCGTCTGATTAGACGCTACCTTCAAGCAGGGATTATGGAAAACGGACTGGTTCAGCCGAGTACAGAAGGAACGCCGCAAGGCGGACCGCTCAGTCCGCTTCTTTCCAACATTGTGTTAGATGAGTGGGATCAGGAACTAGAGAAACGAGGCTACCGATTCGTTCGTTACGCGGATGACTGCCAGATTTACGTCAAGTCACGACGGGCGGCAAAACAAACGCTAACAAAGATGACGACGTTCCTAGAGGATCGTCTCCGTCTTCAAGTGAATCGGGAAAAGAGCGCATGGGGGCGCCCGTGGGAGCGGAGCTTCCTGGGGTTCACCTTCACGCGCAACCGACAAGACCCGAAGATCCGGATCACAAAAGAAAGTCTCAAGCGATGTAAAGATCGCATTCGCGAACTCACCTCACGTCGCCACTCGATTGAGATGGAAGAACGAATTCGCAGACTGAATCAGTTTCTTATAGGATGGATAGGCTACTTTCAGTTAGTCGAAACGCCATCTTTCCTACAGAATTTAGACGCATGGGTGAAGAGACGCCTCCGAATGATCCGCTGGAAAGAATGGAAGAAACCGAAAACGAGACAGCGGAAGCTTGTCACGCTTGGGGTAAAGAAAGGAAAAGCGTGGGAATGGGCCAATACGCGAAAAGCCTATTGGCGAATCGCGAAAAGTCCGATCTTACACAAAACCCTCGACTCTGCATATTGGAAGAGTCAAGGGCTCAAGAGCTTAATGGAACGTTATGATACACTTCGTCAAACTTAACTGAAACCGCCGTATACGGAACCGTACGTGCGGTGGTGTGAGAGGTCGGGGGTTAGTCGCCCCCTCCTACTCTATTAAAGAAGGGAGTAAGAAATGAGAAAATGGAGTACGGCTGTCTCTTTTCCTGGATTGATGTAAGCATGGGGGCGGTCGCCTTTGAAACGGATCGAGTCATAGGTTGACAAATGGTGGCTTTCCCCCTCGACTTCAATCGTCAGTTGTCCAGCCATAACCGTTACCGTTTCGACCACACCAAGGCGGTGTGCTTCTGATTCATAGCGGCATTGAGGCCGCAAATAACCACGGTAGCATTCCATCAGTCCTTGTGAGCGAAACAACGGCTCAGCGATGAACTCGTCATCTGAGCTGGAGAGTTTCATCGCCTTGTTGGCTCGGGCGATGGCCACATCAGCTTCAAATGATAGCAAGGCGGTAATCGGGATATGAAGTCCGTTGGCGATTTTCCAAATGACAGATAGAGTCGGGTTGCCTTCCCCTTGTTCAATTTTTAGCAATGTCAGTTTGCTGACACCAATTTGTTTGGCAAGTGCCTCGATGCTTATTCCTTTGCTTGTCCGCAATTGCCGTAGGTTTTTACCAATTTGTTTGCCGGCTTCTTGATTTTCGGCAAGCTCTTCTTTCGCCAATTGGATCACTCCTTTCTCAATAATGTAATAGATGACGAATGAATAATATGGTATATTATAATATACCATATTGTAATTTTTAATATACATGGGGGTGTGACAATGGTTGGACGAAAACAAATAACGCTAGCAGCGATCACCGAAGCGTTTCCTCTTGCGCTTGCAATTGCTGCGTACGGCATTTCTTATGGAGTGCTTGCTACGCAAGGTGGGTTTACGTTCGGGCAAACAGTGGCGATGTCGATGTTTGTTTTTTCAGGATCGGCGCAACTTGTAACGGCTGGTATGATGGCAGGCAGCGCAAGTGCAATCAGCATACTAGCTGCAGTGTTGCTATTAAATTTACGCAATTTGTTATACGGCGCTGCCTTAGCCAACACGGTATCATTAGCAGGAAAATGGCGCTTTGCCCTTGCTTTTGGTGTGTCAGACGAACCATTTGTGCTTGCAAGCGCCAGGGAACAAAAACATGGGCCGGACCCTTTTTATTTTGCGATCGTGTTTGTTTGCTTTTACTTGTCTTGGGTATTTGCTTCTTTGGCTGGCGCGCTTCTCGGCGCCCAAGTCGATCCCCTCACTTGGGGGCTCGATTTCGTTTTTCCTGTAACGTTTACAGCATTGCTTGTCCCTTCGTTAAAGGGCCGTCCAGCGATGGCTACAGCCCTTGCGGCGGTTGGCATTTGCCTGCTGTTCCACTATTCTGGCTTCCGCGAAGAACTAATTATGATTGCGGCGGGCATGCTTGCTCCCCTCGCAGGGCTAATGGCTGGAGGGAGGAAGAGCGATGGACAATAACTGGCCGTTAATTGCAGGAATCGCTGTCGTTACTTATCTATCTCGCATTGCGGGCATCGAACTGATGGCCAAGCGCCCGTTGCCGCCAAAATTACAAACGTTTTTTCGTTATGTCCCGATTGCAATGATGGCAGCGTTAATTGCCAACCAAGTTGTTTCCTCAGAAGGCGGAGGGATGAGCCTGTCTTATCCAATGCTATTTGGTTGTATTGCTTGTGCCGTTGTTCTTCAATTGAGGAAGCGCTTTTTGCTTGCAGTCGTGGCTGGCGTCCTAGTCGGGGTGGCTGCCCGTTATCTGCTACATCATTTATAGCACCCAATCTTGCTTTTGCAAAGCATCAGGTAAGCGCCATCGCTTCAGGCACTGGAGGCTTCATAACCGATGCTTTATTTCGTTTTAGAAAAGGACAACATTTGACGGCTATAATTGAAAGCGTTATCATCGTGGTGCAACTTCTTACTATTTACCAAAAAGGAGTGGACGTCATGCAGAGAATAGTCATGCCGCTAGGAATTGCTTTACTGATTGCTCTAGGAGGGTGCAGTCAGGAGACAGACCAGGCGGTCGATGAGCCTTCAGAAGAAATCACTGTCTGGGCTTGGAATTTAGAAGCGGAATATTTAAAAGATATCGTCCCGGCTTTTGAAGAAAAGTATCCTGATATTAAGGTAAATGTGTTAAAGTTGAGCGCTGACCAAGTCTACCAACGGCTGACGACAGGGTTGGCTGCAGGAATAGAAAGCCAATTGCCTGACTTGGTCCAGGTCGAAAACCAGCGCATCGATTTGTATATGGACCGGTTTCGTGAAAGTTTTGTCGATTTGTCAGAAATGGGCTTTGATGAACATCGCGATAAATTTGTTGAAGGAAAAATCGCGCCATTAATGAACGAGGATGGCGGCGTCATGGCGTTTCCCCGGGATATAGGACCGATGGCTGTCTTTTATCGCGCTGATTTGTTTGAAGAAGCAGGCATTAATCCAGCCGACATAAAAACATGGGATGATTATGTAGAAGCGGGCGTGGCCATGCGTGAACAAACTGGGACTCTGATGACAGGCATCCAGCTTAATCACGACACGTCGTTTTACCGCGCGATGCTCCAGCAACATGAACTGTTCTACTTTGACTTAGAAGGCAATGTTGCTGCCAATACCGAGGCAGCGCGCCGCTCAATGGAAATGCTCAAAAAAATGGATGACGCAGGCATTTTGCTTCATGCCGCTACAGCAGAGGAAATTAACGCCGCCATTAAAAACGACGCGGTCGCTTCGGTCATAAGCGGTTCTTGGCAAAAGGGAATCATTGAGGATCAAATGCCTGAGCAAGAAGGGTTATGGCGGGTCATGAAAATGCCTGCTTTTGAAGAAGATGGTTTGACCGCGGCTAATGACGGCGGTTCCAACTTGGCGATTACATCGGTGTCAAGCAACAAAGAGGCGGCTTATTTATTTGGTGAATTTGCTTCTGTTGATGTTGAGAATCAGCTTTATGGCGCCATGGAATACGGGGCTTACCCTGCCTTAATAGATGCGATTGAGCAGCCAGAACTGGATGAGGGCATTCCGTTTTACGGTGGACAAAAAATCTTTTCGATTTTTGCGGAAGAAGCGGTTGATCTGCCTGTTATCAATTTTACAAGCGACTTTTTGCGTGCCCGGGAAACGTATAACGATGCAATTGGGCGTGTCGTCCTCCAAGATGTGCCTGTTGAGGAAGCGCTTGAGACAGCAGCCAACAGGCTAGAAGCCAGCACAGGACGGGGGGCTAGCAATGAGTAATCCAGCGTTTTCAAAGGGAACAAAGCACATAAAACGGAAAAAGGCATCATCAGGACTAGCGCCTTATGTTTTCATTGCGCCAGCTGCGATTTTGTTTATCATCTTTACAGGCTACCCGGTTATCTACTCGTTTGTGCTTAGTTTTACGGTAAACGAGAATGGCGTTAACACATTTGCCGGTCTCAGCAATTACATTCGCTTGTTCCAAGATAGCTTGTTTTATGAAGCGCTTTTTAATACGTTTATTATTTTGCTCGTACAAGTGCCCGTGATGATTTGTATGGCCGTTATACTGGCGAACGTGCTTCACAGCGGAATCCGCCGTTTTAAAGGGCCCCTGCGCGTAGCGTTTTTTACGCCGACAGTCACGTCGTTAGTAGCGACAGCGGTTATTTTTCTGCTGATTTTGAACCAAGACTTCGGCATCATCAACTACGTGCTAACAAGTATTGGCATAGAGCGGATCCCTTGGCTAAACGATCCGTTTTGGGCCAAAGTGTCTGTCATTCTTGCGATTCTTTGGCGGTGGACCGGTTATAACATGGTGATTATTCTAGCTGGGCTGCAAGTCATTCCGAAAGACCTGTATGAAGCCGCCGAAATAGATGGGGCAAGCACCGTAAAAAAGTTCTTCTCGATTACCGTTCCTCAATTGAAACCGGTGCTTTTGTTTGCTTTTGTTATGTCGACGATCGGAACATTCCAACTGTTTGATGAAGTGTTTATTTTGACTGGAGGCGGTCCAATAAACGCAACGATGACAGTGACGATGTATTTATACGAAAATGGCTTTGAGTATTTTGATTTTGGCTATGCATCGGCAATTGCCTACGTCATTGTCATTATTATTGCCTTCTTGTCCTTCATCCAGTTTAAAGTGGCAGGTGATCGTGAATGAAATGGATCGGAAAACTAGGCAAATATGTAGTGCTGGCAGCTGGCTTGTTTATTACGCTTGGGCCATTTTACTGGATGGTTGTAGGAGCGACCAATTCATCTGGAGCATTGCTGTCCGTGCCTCCGAATGTCATACCAGGAACGCACTTGCTAGAAAACGCTCGCAATCTCTTAAACAACATCGATATTTTCCGGGCCTTGTGGAACTCGATTTTCATAACGGTCACATTTACAGTTATAGCCGGGCTGTTTAGTGCAGCGGCAGGGTATGCATTTGCCAAATATGAATTTAAAGGCAAAAATGCTATATTCTCGATGTTTCTTGTATCAATGATGATTCCGTATCAAGCATTGATCATCCCACAATTCGAGCTGTTTGCGCGAATGGGTATCCTAAATTCGTATAGCGCGATCATCCTGCCCCAGCTTGCCTATCCATTTGCGATCTTTTTAATGCGGCAAAGCATGAAGTCGATCCCTGATTCGGTACTTGAATCGGCGCGAATCGACGGGTGCGGCGAGTACCGGATGTTTTTCCAAATCGCGTTGCCGACGATGTTGCCTGCCATTGGCGCTGTAGGTATTTTCTTGTTTACCCATCAATGGAACAACTTTCTGTGGCCTTTAGTCGTCATTGTCACTGAAGATATGTATACGCTTCCAATTGTCTTGTCGATTTTAGGCGGACAAGACAACTTGGATTATGGCCAACTTATGCTCGCCGCTACTATTTCTGTTTTGCCGATTTTTATCATGTTCTTGTTTTTGCAACGGTACTTTATTGCAGGAATATCAAGTGGGGCTGTAAAAGAGTAAATTATTAAAAGCAAGCGGGTATTCGGGGAACGGATGCCCGCTTTTTTGAAGCAATTTGCCGAAAAGGCCAACCGTGTGTTCGTGGAACAAATGTTCTGTTTGTGGTATGCTAAACGCGTAATGAAATGGTAGCCGAAATGTTGAATTTAGTGCTGGGCCCATAGCAGCTTTTTTGTTGTTCCCAGCTACGGAAAAAGGAGTGGGCAAAATGCCAATGAAGTTAAAAGCGCCGACTTTGCCGGTGCAATTTGAGGAAAGTGACTTTGCAACACAACTTGAAGAAGAAGAACCGTTTTTAATGAATAGGGCTTTTAATGGGGAAGACAAGGCCGCTTTGCATGTAGAGAAGCTAACAGTTTCGAAATCGGTATTCAAGCAAAGCAAATTCTTGCATAGTGCTTTCCCAAAAGCCGATTTTACAGATGTGGTGTTCGAACGGTGTGATTTTTCCAATTGTACGTTTCATGGAGCGATTTTTCACCGTGTCCAATTTATAGGCTGCAAATTGACTGGGGCGGCCTTTTCTGAAGCAAATCTTGGCCATGTGGCGTTACAAGATTGCTTAGTAAATTTAACGGATTTTGTTGAAGCCCGTTTAAAACATGTCGCTTTTCGCCAGTGTTCCCTGGAAGCGGCCAACTTTTCCGATTGTCTGTTAAAGCCAGTCGAACTGAATGAATGCAGTATTGACGACATTCACTTTGGGCAAACACTGTTAGATGGGTTGGACATAAGTACGTGTACATACAACCGCATTCAAACGTCTCTTGCGCAACTGGATGGCCTTACCATCTCAAAAGCGCAAGCAGTTGGATTTGCGAAATTGCTTGGCTTAAAAATCAAAGACGAGTAGATGGGAGAAATGCTCAGAAAAAGGAGCACAGCGCAAAAAAACGCCTAATTGGCTCTTTAGTTTGCTTACAATCACTGGTACACTAAAAAGGTCAAATGAATTTTAATTTTGGAGGGGTAGAATGGGGAAGCGTATCCTTTTGTTTATCGGGACAAATATCTTGGTCTTAACGACAATTATGGTCGTTTGGACGTTGGTTACATCGTTTACAGGCATAGACGGTTCGTTTGTAAGCAGCAGTGGCGCAATTCAATTTGTTCCGATCCTAATCTTTAGTCTCATTGTCGGGTTCTCAGGCTCGTTTATTTCGCTAGCGATGTCGCGCTGGATTGCGAAAAAAATGATGAAAGTCCAGGTGCTTGATCCAGAGGGGCCGCTCAGTGCTGAACAGAAAGCGATTGTTGAAAAAGTGCACCGTTTGTCGAGGGCAGCAGGGCTGACACATATGCCGGAAGTCGGGATTTACCAATCGGCGGAAGTCAATGCTTTTGCAACAGGCCCATCTAAAAAACGTTCTCTTGTCGCCGTATCCACTGGCTTGTTAGACGTGATGGATGACGATGCAGTCGAAGGTGTCATCGCCCATGAAGTCGCCCACGTCGCCAATGGAGATATGGTGACGATGACGTTGCTGCAAGGGATTGTGAACACATTTGTTGTCTTTTTGTCCCGTGTTTTAGCGATCGTTGTCTCACGGTTTGTGAAGCCTGAACTTCAGTTCATTGTGCAATTCCTGGCCATTATTATATTGCAAATCTTGTTCTCTATTCTTGGCAGCCTTGTTGTCAACGCATACTCACGTTATCGTGAATATCACGCAGACAGGGGCGGCGCAGATTTGGCTGGGAAAGATAAAATGGTTCATGCCTTACATGCGTTAAAAAATTATGTGGACCGAGCGAAAGCCAATGACCACACAGATGATACAGCTGTACAGACGATGAAAATTAGTGGCGGCAACTCCGTACTAAAGTTATTTTCAACACACCCGGATTTAAATGACCGTATTGCCCGTCTACAAGAGCGGTAGGCGAAGAAAAGCCCAATTGGGCTTTTTTATTTATTTGCTGTTTATGGCAAAGTGCAAAGGTATTCGCCTAAAGACTTAAACCAATCTTAAAAATATTTGAGATGTTGATTATAATTATAAGAATTACAGAAAAATTAAATATTTTCTCAATGGATAAATTAGATAATTTTAAAAGGAGACTATTTCCAATAATACCTCCGATGATACCCCCGGGAATCATGACAAGCAGCATGTATAAATTGTAGGCACCAAAGCCGGTAGTAAAAGCAACGACTAAAAGAGCTGAAATTTGCGAGAAAAATATAATAAAAATAGAATTGTATCCTGCATTTTTTGTCGTCATCGAAAAAAGCAAACATAGTACCGCTACATTTAATGGTCCTCCGCCAATCCCTATAAATGAAGACAGAAGCCCTAAAGCAAGCCCTACTAACAAAATGATACATTTATTTGTAAGCCTATAGGACCTTGACTTATCCTTATTTTTAAAATAAATAACGATAACTAACAGCAAAAGCACTATTAAACTAGATTGAATAATGGCCGTTATATTAGGTATGTTTAGTGAAATAGCGATTAAATTGAAAATCGCTTTCCCTAATATCCCTCCTAAAATTGATCCAAAAGCAAGAATGGAACTCGATACTTTATTAAGCTTAATTTTTTGCTGCTTCATTTTCATGAGAGAAACAGTAGCCATTGATAGAACGGTTGTTGCAGATAAGATACTAATTGTCGGTAAGTCAAAATGTCCAAACAAGTCCAAAACAGGTTTTATAATGACGCCTCCGCCAAGACCGGCGGCTGCCCCCAGTGTTGTAGCGAGAAGGCCTATTACAAAGTATAGCGCAAAAATAACCATTAACTCCTCCTATACTTGCACGCTGTTGATCATTTGTATTTTATCAAAGTAAAAGTGGTTTACATAATACCGATAAGTTATAGGATATAAGCAAAGGTTATGATCGCTAATGGTTTTTTGGAGGGAGAATGGTGAACTCGCTTTAAATTTGCTATATTGAAGATATAACATGTGAACGTGGAGGTTAATCTGTTGTCTCAAAAGCCTAAAAGAATTGCGAAATATAAAAGGATTGAAGAATATATACTTGATAAAATAAAGAGCGGAGAATATACGAAGGGACAATTAATTGAGACTGAACAAGAATTAGTCGATAAATTTGGCGTTAGTCGAGTAACTGTACGACAGGCTACGAATAATCTTGTCGCAAAGGGCTATTTATCAAGAAGTCAAGGCAGCGGCACGTATGTATCGAGCTCTCAAATTGTTGGTAGAACAACGAATGTGAAGAGTTTTACAGAAGAAATGAAGGAAATGGGGAAAGTTGCCAGTACGGAAATAATTGAATTTAAAATAACGTCTGCTAGCCAAGAGATCGCTCATAAATTACGAATCGAGACAGGCAGTCCTGTTTATTTTATTAAAAGGCTTCGAAAAGCAGATGACATTCCTATGATGCTCGAGTCAACTTACATGAGTGTAAAGGAATATCCTGACCTCTCCTATGAGGATATGACGAAGTCCAAATATAAGTATATTGAAGAAGTGAAAAATCAGATCATCGATCATTCTCACCATGTTGTTGTGCCCATTATGCCTACAGAGGAGATTATAAACTATTTTAACTATGACCCAGATCAACCGCTAATAAAATTATTAAACACCACCTTCTTATCGAATGGAAAAGTAATGGATTATACAGAAGTGATCCTGAATTCCGAGAAGTATCAATATCAGTCGATAAGAGCCAAATAATTTGTATTAACAAATGTGCGAGACTATTTGTATGTGAATTGTATAATTAGCTTAATTTGTTAAGGCATTCGTCTATTATGACGGATGCCTTTATTTAACGGTTTATTTTTTTAAATAAATGGAATGATAAAGCTGTACCATAGTCTGAATGATTGTCGCAAGACTTGAGAAGGCGACCAGATTTTAACGGAAGGAGAAATAGAGCAAAGCGTGAGTTGCCATTTTATACAATAAAAAAATCATTAACACATAAAAATAAATTGTATTGACATATTTAAAGAATTTGATACTATGTTTATAGCTAATGAGTGATGGCTTCCTTTGAATTTTTAAGAAGAGTTCGTTTTTTTAGTTGAATGAAAGCGATTGCTTCATAAGCTACATGTCACTTCTAAGGGAGAAAGGGGAATGGAGATGAAAGATTTACTGATGGGTTTTGGACAAAAACTGGGTAAAGCGATTTTGCTCCCAGTAGCAATCCTTCCAGTAGCAGGTTTATTACTTGGAGTATCATCAGCATTATCTGGACAAGCAGTAATTGACACTTATCCAGTTCTAGGAAACACGGTTTTGCAAGCGATTTTACAAATTATGAATGCAGCGGGTTCAGGTGTATTTAATGCACTCCCTCTTATATTCGCAGTAGGTATAGCGATAGGGTTAGCTAAAAAAGAAAAGGGCCCTGCTGCTTTAGCGGCTGTTGTTGGTTATTTCGTGTTAATTATTACAATTAATTCTTTATTAACGATTACTGGCGATATAGCCCCGCCAGATGCGGACCCTAGGGCTTTCGGGCAAGGCTCACAGTTTGGCGTCTTGACGCTTCAAATGGGAGTGTTTGGAGGAATTTTAACAGGCATTGTCACTGGTTTCATTCATAATCGTTTTTACAATATAAAGTTGCCTGAAATGCTTGCTTTCTTTGGAGGATCTAGATTCGTTCCAATTGTTAATACATTTGTATTCCTCATTGTTGGAGCAATGATGTATATAATCTGGCCGTTTATTGGGAGTGGCATCGCTTCATTTGGAGAATTTGCTACAGGGCTAGGCACACTAGGATCATTTTTATATGGCTTGATGTTACGTACATTGTATTTGTTTGGTCTTCATCATGTCTTTTATTTACCGTTCTGGACGACTGCGGCGGGTGGCACGTTAGAAGTTGGGGGACAAGTGTACGAAGGATTCCAAACCATCTTTTTGGCGCAATTATCTGACCCTGAGACGACTAAATTCTTCGGGAACTTAGCGTTGTTCAATAGTGGCCGGTACTTGCATATGATGTTTGGGATGCTTGGGATCGTATTTGCCATGTATAAGGCCATTCCTGCTGGACCGAAGAGAAAAGCAACTGCAGGCTTTTTGTTATCTGTTGGCCTAACAGCGTTTGTTACTGGGGTGACAGAACCCATTTCATTTGCTTTATTATTTGCTTCACCTATTTTGTTTGCTGCAGAGGCTCTTTTATTTGCGCTTAGCTTTGTTTTAGCGAGTCTAGCAAACATTACAATCGGCTCAACTTTCTCAGCGGGGTTAGTTGAATTCCTTTTATTTGGAGTATTCCAAGGAAACGATAAAACAAATTTCCTGTGGGCCATTCTTTTAGGGATTCCAGTTGCCATCGTTTACTATTTTGTATTTAAGTTTTTAATTTTAAAGCTAAATGCGAAAACTCCTGGCCGTGATGACGAAGAGGTTACAGAGCAGGAAAGCGCTCATCAAGCTTCTCATGCAGATGGACAAGCAAAAACAATCATTGAAGGCTTAGGTGGATTCGAAAACATTACGGAGATCGACAACTGTGCGACTAGATTAAGAGTAAGTGTGGTCAAACCAGATAAAATTAACGCCAGCCTTTTAAAGCAAACGGGTGCCATGAACACGGTGGTAAGGGGCAAAGCTATTCAAGTTATCTATGGACCAAAGGTAAATATTATTCGCGGAGAAATAGACGATTATATCCAAGACAATAATATTAAACATTTGTAGTCGGAGAGATCGAGGCTTTCGCCATAAATGAATGTTCGGGATCTGCAAAAAAGGAGTTTTATGATGAAGAAGAATGTTATTTATATACACACACATGATAGCGGAAAGGTTTTAAGCCCGTATGGATATGACGTACCTACGCCATCGCTGCAGAAATTTGCTGAAGACGCAACCATTTTTAGGCAGGCGTATTGCGTAGGGCCTACATGTTCACCGAGCAGAGCTGGATTATTGACAGGCATGTACCCTCATAGTAATGGGATGTATGGATTATCCCAGAGAGGATTTAAGCTTCATGATTATAATCAGCACTTAGTGAACTTTTTAAAAAAAGAAGATTATTTTACCGTGTTATGTGGCATTCAGCATGAGGCTGGCAGTTATATCGATCACGATAAAGGTGCGAAAATAATTGGCTATGATCAAGATATCACTTCTGATAATACAGGGTTGTCGGAACAAGAGCTTGTAAAATGGGATTATGAAAACGCTCGTCAAGTTCGACAATGGCTGCAGCAATCTGACAAGAAAAAACCATTCTTTTTATCCTATGGGATGTTTGCTACTCATCGGAAATTTCCTGAAGAGGCACATGAAGACGACCGTTCGTATGATTCGAAATATGTGATGCCACCATATCCAGTGCCAGACAATAAGGAAATAAGAGAGGACTATACAGGCTACCTTAACTCTGCGACTTGGGTGAATGCTTCTTTTGGTTTAGTCATTGAGACATTAAAAGAAGAAGGCCTATATGATAATTCGATCATTATATTTACGACAGACCATGGCCTTGCTTTTCCATTTAGTAAATGTACTTTATATGATTCAGGCATTGGCGTTTCATTGATTATGCGTGTTCCTGAAAGTTCGATGATTGGTGAGGAAGTGGAAGGGTTGGTTTCACAAGTAGACGTTTTCCCTACTTTATGCGACTTATTGGAGATCGAACAGCCTTCTTACTTACAAGGCGTTTCTTTTGCAGAGATGTTCCATATGAAAAATCATGAAGTAAGAGAAGAAGTATTTGCTGAAATCAACTATCACACCGCTTATGAACCTGCCAGAAGCATCCGTACAAAAAGGTATAAGTATATAAAATTTTATGATGATGACTATTTGAAAGTAAACCGCACGAACATTGATAATTCCCCGACTAAAACGCTCATGCATGAAAATGGGCTGGAAGAAGTTGTGAAACCAAAAGAAGGGCTTTATGATTTGCTTTTCGATCCAGGTGAAAGAAATAACCTAGCTGGTGATAAACGTTATGAGAAAGTGCTAAATGACATGCGCAAAAAGCTCCATGATTATCAAACAAAAACAGAGGACCCGATTTTAACGGGTCATTTCAAAGTGAGAGAGGGCTGGAAAGTTAACAAATCAGAAACCTATAACCCTAGTTCAAAAGATCCTCATGATTATTTAAAGGTAGGTGAATAATATGTTTGGCCTATTTAATAAAAAAAGCAATACATTTGTCAGTCCAGCTTCAGGCACGATTAAATTAATTGATCAAGTGAAGGATGAGACATTTTCCCAAAGAATGATGGGGGATGGATTTGCAATTGAACCCACTTCTTCGCACATCTATGCTCCCATTAATGCAAAAGTCGATTTTGTTTTTCAAACCAACCATGCTGTTGGGTTAAGGACAGATGACGGGAAGGAGATTTTAATACATGTGGGCGTAGACACAGTTCGCCTAGAGGGCAAAGGGTTTACTGCTCATATTAAAGAAGGGCAAAGGGTAAAAGCAGGCGATCTGTTATTAACCGTTGATTTTGATTCGATTCAAGCACAGGTCCCATCAACAGATATCATTTTGATTTTTACAAGTGGTGAAGCTTGTACCGTGAACAATCCTGACAGTAAAGTTGACGCTCGGCAGGAAAATATTATCCAACTTTCAAAATAAAGACCGTTCTCGCTTTCTCCTATTTGTGAGTGAGCGAGATTTTTCGCATATTCATTTAGAATGGATTTTTGAAAATGGGAAAGGGGAGATAGCGAATGGAATCATTAAGCGCAAAACAGCAGATTATCATTGAACGTTTAAAAAATGGTCTTATCGTGTCTTGCCAAGCAAAAAAAGAGGATCCAATCTATTTGCCAGGTATCATTACGAAAATGGCTGAATCGGCAATATGGGGAGGGGCGGCCGGACTGCGAATAAATACGCCTGAACATATTAAAGAAGTGCGTAAAATAACGGATCTGCCGATTATTGGGTTATGGAAGCAGCATACGAAGGGTAATCCTGTCTTTATTACACCTACTATCGAAGCAGTAGAAGAGGTCATAGAGGCAGGAGCAGATATTGTGGCAATAGACGCCACTGATCGGGCCAATGCACAAGGAGAAAAAGCGTATCTTCTTATTGATAAAATTAAACAGAAGTACCCCAATACGATCATTTTAGCTGATATTCGCAATGAAAAAGAAGCTGTTTTGGCATTAGAGCAAGGCGCCCATATGGTAGCGCCGACTTTATATCGATTTAACGATCATCCAAAATCAATTGACAGTCCAGATTTCGAGATGTTGGCTAAAATCGTTCGCGTAACACAAGGGAATGGCGTCGTATTAATGGAAGGCAAAATTAATACCCCTGAAGAGGCAATCGAAAGTCTTTATTTAGGTGCGTATGCGGTAGTAGTTGGAAGTGCCATAACTCGCCCCCATCTAACGACATTAAGATTTACCAACAAAATAAACAAATATGAACATAAGATGCCACTCTATTATTAAATAAGTAAATATCCTTCAATGAAGAGGTGAGAGAAGTGGACCATAACAAAAGCTGTTGCTCCGTATCTAGGTCAACGATTAGGAACAATGCTAATATAGAAAAGGACGGGACCAATAGAACGTTAAGTACGAAGCAAAAACATCGTGATGACATGGTTTACCTTGAAGGCGGCAACTTCTTAATGGGAACCGAAGATCCAGATGCTAATCCATTTGATCAGGAAGGACCCGTTCGGGATGTTACGGTTCGCCCGTTTTACGTTGATAAATTTGCTGTCACAAATCGGCAATTTCAAGAATTTATTAGCGATACGAACTATCAGACAGATGCCGATACATTTGGCTGGTCTTTTGTTTTCCATCTCTTGCTGTCTGACAAAACAGCTGAGAAAGTGAAACAGGTACCTGTCCAAACCCCATGGTGGCGTGTGGTGGAGGGAGCAACTTGGAATCACCCTGAAGGTCCTGATTCTTCTATTGAAGATCGAATGGATCATCCAGTTGTCCATGTTTCGTGGAATGATGCGAAAGCTTATTGTGAATGGGCTGGGAAAAGGCTCCTTTTGGAAGAGGAATGGGAATATGCTGCGAGAGGGGGGCTTGTTCAGCAAAGGTATCCATGGGGAAATACGCTCCATCCTAATGGAGAACACCGTTGCAATATTTGGCAAGGAGAGTTTCCGACTAAAAATACAAAAGAAGACGGCTATCTAGGGACAGCCCCTGTACATTCTTTTCCCGCAAACGGTTATGGTTTATATAATATGTCAGGGAATGTGTGGGAATGGTGTGAAAACTGGTTTGATAAAAACAAGGTAAGTGGAAAGCCTACAAATAGGCCAAAAGCGATGCGAGGCGGGTCCTATTTATGTCATGATTCATACTGTAACAGGTATAGGGTCGCTGCTCGAAGTTGTAATACGCCAGACAGTTCATCAGGCAATGTCGGGTTTCGTTGCGCAGTAAGTGCAGAATAGAAAGTAGAAACCTAGCCAAAGGTAGTGTCTATTAATTGATGTAATTCTCTCGTTCTTAGAAACATCGTTGGGTTTAGTAAGGTTCATTTCAGGTAAGGGTGTGAATGATCGTCTTGAATATAGAGAGTTTACGAATGTTTTGTAAAGTTGCAGACGGAGGGAGCATCAGTCAGGCTGCGCGCTTAAGTTTTGTAACCCAGCCAGCGGTAACAAAACAAATTCGCCAACTAGAGAACAGTTATGGGACGGCTTTATTTGATCGAACTGAAGGAAAAATGTTGCTATCAGAAGCAGGAGAACAATTATATCCCTATGCAAAGGAAATAGTGGAAAGTTATGATAACTCGGTACAAGCTCTTCAAGAAGTGATAGGGATTCGAGATCCTAAACTAAACGTTGGAGCAAGCTTAACTATAGGTGAATATTTGCTTCCTGGCCTATTGGGAAACTTTCAACAAAAACATGCCGATATTAAATTCAGTTTATTAATTGGAAATACACCATATATATTATCGAAACTTGAAGCAAATGAAATTGATATTGCGCTCATAGAGGGACGCGTCAATCAGTCTGAATATAGCCTGAAAAAATTTGCAGTTGATGAGCTGATTCTCGTTACATCTTACAACCATCGTTGGAAGGAAAGAGAATCAATTGACATTCACGAACTTACAGAAGAAAAAATGCTTTGGAGAGAAAAGGATTCAGGAACAAGATTGATTGTTGAGAGCGCATTAACTGACTACGGTATTTTGGAACAAATCGAAAATGTGATGGAGCTTGGCAGTATGCAGTCGATAAAAAGTGCCGTGGAAGCAGGGCTTGGAATAAGCATTCTGCCTAGAATAACCGTTAGCAAGGAACTGCAGTTCAAGATTTTAAGAGAAGTGCCGATTAAAGGATTTACTCTGATGAGGGACTTATGGCTCGTGCAAAAGAAACAGCGTTTTAAAAAGAGCGCACACATTCATTTCTATGATTTCTTGCTTCAATAAAGACGAATGAAAACAGCGGTACACTAAATGGGACTGTTGTCATTAAGAGGGCAACTCTATAGAGCCACCCTGTCACTTAATGCAATTCTGCCAAAAAGCGAGGGACATGTTGTTCCTCTTTTTTGCTTATATTTTTTTGTTAACAGGACGCATTGGTCCGATGATGTCGACGACAGAGGTCCGTTGATGGCTTAAGAATACAAGCGGTTGTCGCCGACACAGCAGTACACAGGGTACTAGCCATCGATAACGCTGTTCGCGATCGCTTCTGCCACTGTTTGTCGATAATTGGCGTCTCCAAGTTGGCTCGCGTCGTCGGCATTCGACACAAATCCTGTCTCTACAAGAATCGCCGGCATAGCCGTATGGTAAATGACATAAAAGGCTTCCTCAAAAATGCCTCGGTCGGTTCGATCTGTGTTTTCAACTAATTGATTTTGGACATTAGCGGCCATATGCTTGCCTGCTGCACTTCCCGGGAAATAATAAGTTTCGACACCATTTGCAGCTGGGTCAGAGAACCCATTTGCATGTATGCTAATAAACTGGTCAGCCCCCCAATCGTTTGCCATTGCTGTTCTCTCTTCTAAGCTGACAAATACATCTTCGTCTCGTGTCATCAATACGGTAAAACCAGCATTTTCTAAAATGTCACGCGTTCGTTTGCCGATATCTAATACAATTTCTTTTTCCATTAAACCGTTCGCTACAGCTCCGCTATCTTTCCCCCCGTGCCCAGGGTCCAACACAATCCGTTCATTGTTTGGCGGGACACTGTCATGTTTGGCGCTGCTCCGGTCGACAGGTTCTCCATCATGATTTGTAATATAATGAAGGCTGATATAGCCACTGCCGTCGACTAGTTCGCCCCAGCCATCGCCGTTGTCGGTATACTCTACTTGTTCGCCCGGTGTCAGCCATCCGACAACTTCGTGGCTCGTGCTCGGTCCGCTACGGACATTTAAAGAAGTTTGTGTATCAACTTCCCCTGTTTTCGCTGCTATTGCATGCACATCTTCAGAAATCACAACTGAAGAAAGCGCGAATACGATAAAAAAGAAAAGACAAAGTGTCATTTGATTGCATTTCATAAAAAATACCTCCTGTCTAAGTCAACCTGCCTTAGCAGTCTAGCCATCTAGCAGAAAAAATAAACAGATTCATAGAAAGAAAGCACAGGAAGCTGGCTAAAAAATACGCTTTTTATGGGTAAAACAGCGCGTTTCGGGCAGAATGGAAAAATAAAGGAAAGGGAAGAGTGGCCCATGGAACCATCATTGCGAATGATTACATTGCCTGTCTGCAACTTAAAACGGGCGCTAAGTTTTTATGAAAAGGCAATGCCGTTTCAACCAGTAAAAAAGACAATCCAGCCAGATGCTACGCATGTTGCGCTCAAAGTAAAAGATGGCCTAGGCCTTATCCTCATGCTTAGATCGGAAGTTTCCCGAATTTACGGCATAACCGAAAAAGCGAACAATGGCACAATTTTAACGTTGGCCTGTGAGTCAGATGAAGAAGTCGATGCGGCCTTTGCCAATGTCACAGCAACCTCTGCACACTTAATTCATCCGATTCAACGTGATGAATGGTCTTACTCATTTGTTTTTTCAGATCCAGACGGAAACTTATGGGAAGTGATTCATATAGAGCAGCTTTAGCCCGCTGAGCAAGCGGGCTTTTTTGTGGAGTGAAGATAGCAAAAAGCGTGGCCGAGATTCTAACAATTTGATCTTAAAAATGTAGTAAGGTTTGACCTATTACATAACAAAAAAGAACGGACCCGTGAATGAACGCCGAGTACCGTTCTCTTATTCGTTTACTGAGCTTATATCTCAGCTCATCTCAATGATTAGTCAAGAAAGCGTAGTAGATCGCCAAGTAAAATCTCATCAGAGAGCGCCAACTGCTCTCTGACAATTTCTTGATCTTTGGCACAGTATGTTTCCTCTACAGGCTGTTCGGTTTTACGGTCATAACAAGTGTGGTCTGCATACAAATACTCCTCAGACACAAATCGGCCATCGCGAAAGATAATCGGCACGTCGCTAGGGCGGGTGAACAAGTCGTAGCTAAACGTTAAGTTTTCATTGGCAGAAAGGCCTAAGAGTTGAAGCAGTGTCGCATGAATATCGATTTGTCCACCTTCCGTTTCAATCGTTTGTCCAGTTTGCCTAGGAATATGGATAATGAGTGGTACTTTTTGCAAGTCCAAATGAGTTAGTGTGTTTTCTTCTTGGTCAAGCAATGTGTGAACGCCGCTTTCATATTGGCGGGAAATCCCGTAATGGTCGCCGTATAACAAGAAGATGGTATCTTCATAATGGCCTTCTTTTTTGAGATCGGCAAAAAACTGCTCAATCGCTTCATCTTGATAGCGAATGGTCGTCACATAGCGATTGACTACATCGACTTCTGTATCAGCTGGATCAATTGACTGGTCCTCTTGTTCAAGCAAGAACGGGAAATGGTTCGTCAAAGGGATAAATTTAGCCATATATGGCGATTTCAACGTGTTAAGATGGTCAATCGACTGGGCAAAAAAGGGTTTGTCTTTCAGCCCATAGTTGACACTCAACTCATCTGTTACCTCATAATCGTCTTTTGAGAAAAACTCGTCATATCCTAGCGTTTCATACATCGCTTCACGGTTCCAAAAAGTCGCGTCATTGGCGTGGAAAGCGGCCGATGTATACCCTTGTTCTTTCAAGATCTGAGGAAGGGAGCGAAATGTATTTTCATAACGGCGCACAAAGGCCGAGCCACTGGAAAGCGGGTAAAAGCCGGTATCGAGCATAAACTCCATATCCGATGACTTGCCTTGTGCGGTTTGGTCATAAATGTTTGGAAAATAAAAGCTCTCTTCGATCAATTGGTTTAAGAACGGCGTCAATTCTTCGCCATTTACCGTTTGCCCGATTACGAAATTTTGCGTGGACTCAAGGCTAATCATCACGATATTTTTTCCCTTTGCGAGTCCAAAAACATCCACGTCAGGAGAAGGTTTTTCCTGCATTTCCGCTTTTATGTCAGAAGCGGTTGCTTCGTTGGCCCACGATTCTTTCAGCGGCGCACTAATGCCTTGGGCGAGATTGACCAATTGATAATTATAGAGGCCAAGAGAAGCGACAAGTTCATCTCTAGCGTAGTCGGTCTTAAGCAAATACGGGTTTTGAATATGGCTGACGCCTAGTGCCACCACAAGCGCCACCAAACCTGACCAGGCAAATCCTTTTCCGTTTGGGCGCTCGATCGGCTGTCGTTCTATTTTTGCGCTAATCGTGAACCAAGCAACGACAAATAAGTCGATGAGCAATAACAAATCATAAGGTGAAACGAGCTCGGCTGTGCTGGATCCGAGTCCGCCAACATTGCTGAATTGCAGGAAAACGGACACAGTCAGAAAATCAATGTAAAACCGGTAGTATAAAAGCGTCCCAAACAACAACGCTGTGCATAAGAGATAAACAAGCAAAAACGCGAGCGGGCGAACATGCTTGCTAAAGTAAAAACTAAAGCCAAGCAAGAGCATAAGTGAACCGAGAGGGCCGATAAGCAACAAAAAGATGTCGACGCCATTTTGGATAGGCAACGAAAAAGCCGTTGCCGACACAATCACGGTTTTCAACCAAAGTGCAACAACACCTAAAGGAATAAGATGTTTTGCTAAAAAATGTTTAAGTTCATTCATAACTGCGGACCGCCTGTTCTTGTTTCATTTTTGCATAAATAGTAGTAATGGTTTGAACTGCTTTTTTGGCAAGGCGAGCGTCGATGTGGCCCATTAATGCTAGCTGGAACCAATTGCGTTCAAGTAAATAGGTGCTTTCATAACTGACATGAATGCCGTGTTGTTTGAGACGGTCGCCAAATGCTCTTGCAGACAAGTGGCCAGAAAGATCAACTGTAATAATAGCAGGAGAAAAAGACTCGCCGCGCACTACTGTAAAGCCATTCGCTTCTAGTATAGCCAATATGGACTCGCATAAAGAAGCATATGGCGGAGCTGGATGGTTTAGTGCTTCATTTAGTGCATGCAAGCCATTCGAACAATGGGTAAACGGTATACTTTCTGCTTGTTCATATGTGCCAATGTCAAGGTAGGCAGGCAACGAATCATTTGCGAAAGCTGGTTCGTCATGGAAGACGAGGGCAAGTCCGGGATAAGCTGCCAATCCTTTGCCGCTGACTGAACTAGCAAGCCAGACGCCAGATAAGTCAACTGGAACAGAGCCGATGCTGCTGCATGCGTCAAGGCATAAACGAACGCCATGTTTGCAGCAAATCTCTTTAAGGCGGTCAAGAGCATAAAGGCGCCCCGTCGACGTTTCACAATGGACAGTCCAAAGCCAGCCAATCTCAGAATCGGCCTCTAGCCATTTCTCAATGTTTTCGTAAGGTACCGGGCCAGTTTGGGAATGGGCCAATTGGTCAAATGATAACCCCCACCGCTCTGCTTGTTTGACTAACCGCTCGCCAAATTCACCGCTTGTGAGAATGACACCTTTTTGATGTAGCGTCGACAGTTGAGCTGCTACCATCTCATTGGCAAGTGTCCCTGTCCCAACTGCAAGTTCGACATAACGACCATTTGTTAACTGGAGCAGCTTTTCTTTCGTTTGTGCCATCACGTGATGGAATTCTTCGGCCCGGTGGGATACAGGAGCCTTTGCCCAAGCCTCTTGCACGGCTTTCAATTGTGTGACGGGCCCAGGCAAGAACAACTGCTGGACAGGCGCTTGCTGCCGTTCCATTAACTTTTGAAACGCTTTGGTTGAAGCTTTGAAATTTTCTTCTGTTAAATACATCGGTTGGTAACGGGCTTCCTCAGACCCGACAAGGGGCCCAAACGGCACAAAGCCAATTCGCTTATAAAGCTTTAATTGCCGTGTTGTTCCTGATATAAGGGCCATCGTATACCCTTGTTTTAGACAATAAGAAACGAGTTGCTCGCAGAGGCGGTAAAAAACAACCCCTTTGCGGTATGCTTGTTTAATGGAAAGCAGCCTAATTTCGCATAGCTTTTCATCGCTGTTTATGTAAGAGTCAAGGTTTTCTAATTTACTGTCTAACGAAAATGGGCGCGTGTCCCGAACGGATATCATGCCGATAATTTCTTGATCGCGCTTGGCAATTATATAAATGTTTTCGTCATTAAAGCGGTCAATGAGCCTCTTATCTGTATTTGGGCGATGCTGCGGGATCTCTTCGACAAAAGTGTCGTAATTTAACTTATGAATTTGATTGAATTCTTCATCTGAATCAGCAATCTTGTATGTAATCGCAGATGTGTCCATATCAATGCCCCTTTCTGTGAGCAAATAGCACAATCATGAGCAAAAGCGCAAACAAGCCAGCAAGGCTGTATGCAGTTTGGCAAAGTAATGTGAGCGGGATTGTACAAATGGCAATGAAGCCTGCTTCCGTAAATGATCGTTTGCAAGCACGCAAAACGGCAAGTGTTAGGCCGCATACGACTAATGCAAGGGGGGCAAGCACAAGCACAGCCGCCAAATAAACGACGACTCCTTTTCCACCTGAGCGCTGCAACTGCAGCGGCCAAATATGGCCAATGAGAATGGCCAAAGCCATTGCACCAATAACGATATCAGAAACGTCTAGCCATATTCGCCCTATGGTCAATGGAATGATTGTTTTTAACGCATCGATGATGACTGTGCCGATAAACGCTTTTTTTCCAAAAATACGTCCAGCATTTCGGGCTCCAGCGTTCGTGCTTCCCAAAGTGCGAATATCTTGTTTGTATTTCATATGTCCGATATAGTAAGCCCCGTTTATACAGCCACATGCATAGGATACTGCAACGAGTAGGAAAAATGCCATGGAATCGCCCTTTTATAGAGAAGATAGTAATTTTTACCGTTTTATCATATCACACTCTATGAAAAGGATTAAGAACCTTTCTAAAAGATAGCAGGATTTCGGAAGCAGAAAAGGAAGATGGCTTCCTTGCAAAAACTTTAAAAGGCATACCTTTCGGCTAAAATGTAGTCCTTAATGTTTGTCAATTTGCTGGCTTGAAAGAAGAAAAGCCAAACAATTGGTTCAACTGATATGTTACACTTGAGCAAAGGAGGGGGCTTTTAATGCTATACTTAAGCTTAAGGCTGACATGAACCTAACCCTAAATGATCCATTCGTTGACAGCATTAATTAAGATCATTTAGGAGGACACGAATATGATGGAAACGATCAAACAAGTAGCGAAAGAAACGGCAAAAGCAGAAACGTTTGCTGGCACGTATTACGTTGCGACCCCAGAAGGTACCGTCACAGACAGTTTTGGCTTTGCCAACCGAGCCGAACGAATCCCTAACCAAACGAATACCCGCTACGGTATTGCATCAGGCACTAAGTTGCTAACGGCGATTGCGGTTTGCCAACTAGTAGACTCAGGAAAATTGTCGTTGCACGCAAAATTGGCTGATTGTTTAGAAATCGATTTCTTAGCAATAGACCCTGAAATAACGGTGCACCAACTGTTGACCCATACTTCCGGCATTGCTGATTATTTTGATGAAGAGGTCATGGACGACTACGAGGAGCTTTGGCAGCAAACGCCTGTTTACCAAATGAGAAAGGGGAAAGACTTTTTGCCGCTTTTCCAACAACAAGAAATGAAAGAGAAGCCAGGAACCACATTTCGGTACAACAATTCTGGCTACATTGTTCTTGGCCTTGTTGTTGAACAGGCAAGCGGGCTTCCGTTTAGCGACTATGTTGAAAAGGCGATTTTTCAAAAAGCAGGCATGCCAAGATCCGGTTTTTTCGAAATGGATGCTTTGCCAGAAGGCGCTGCGCTTGGTTACATTGATGAAGAAAATGGACAATGGCGCACAAATGTATTTTCTGTTCCAACTAAAGGAGGCGCCGACGGGGGTGCTTATGTAACAGCACCAGAAATGGCGAGGCTGTGGCAAGAGTTAGGCGCAGGCAAGCTAATGTCTAAGGAAATGGTCGCTTCACTGTTAGCGCCCCATGTACAAGTCGAAGACGACCTTTTTTACGGCTATGGCGGATACATGAAGGGCAAAGCTGGCCGCGTATACAAACATATCTTTATGGGCTATGATCCAGGGGTCAATTTCCGAATGGCATGTTACCCTGAAACAGGGCATGTACTCGTTGTATGTTCGAACAACTCTGACGGTGCGTTCACGCTGCAAGCGGCGATCGAAACCGCGCTATTCACATAAGGGCTAATAAGGATACATTGTTTGTTAGCGACAAAAAGCAAATAAGCGATCGGGGCAAACGCAACGGCTAAGCTTAGCTTGCAATATGTAATAACCCCCTTCCCCTAAATAGGGGGAGGGTTTCTTAGGTGGGGAGAGGAAGAAAGATGAAACATGTACAAGTATGGCATTACGAAGCGTTCAGCAGACACAAAGGAAAAGGAAACCCTGCTGGCGTTGTCTTTGAAGGAGATACGTTAGAAGAAAGGAACATGCAAGAAATCGCTAAAAAGGTTGGCTTTAATGAAACGGCGTTTGTCCTTGATTCCGATGTAGCAGACTTGCGCTTGCGCTATTTCACGCCAGGGCATGAAATGAATTTGTGCGGCCACGGTACGGTTGCCGCATTGCAAGCGCTCGTCGAGGCTGGAACGATTGACAAGCAAACAAAACTTACGCTCGAAACAAAAGCGGGCATTTTGAACATTGAGTTGGAAACAAAGGCAGGGCAGTTAACGATTGCGATGGAACAGGCAGCCCCTCAATTTGAACGATTCAATGGATCAACTGCTAAACTGGCGGAAGCACTTGGCTTGTCTTCATCTGATTTGGACGACCAACTGCCGATTATGTATGGCAGCACAGGCACTTGGACGCTTCTTGTGCCGATAAAAAGCATTCACGCTTTTTTGCAAATGAACCCGCAAAACCGTGAATTTCCAGCGATTTTAACAGAAAAGCCACGTTGTTCAGTCCACCCCTTCTGTGTGGAAACGATTGACCCAGACGCCGATCTCCATGGCCGCCACTTTTCATCCCCATATTCAGGCACGATCGAAGACCCAGTCACGGGGACGGCATCTGGTGTAATGGGCGCTTACGCAACAACGTATATTGACAGCGGCAAACAAGAGTGGCTTGTCGAACAAGGGCAAGAAATCGGCAAAGATGGCCGCGTTTTCGTTGTTGTTAAGACGGGCAAGAACGACAAGCCTCATGTCTCGATTAAAGGGGAAGGCGTTTATGTCGGCAGCTTAATGGTGGAAATAGGCGAATAGCGTTAAGCAAGGAAGCTTCGCTCTATTCAGCCAACGTTCTCGCCGACACTACCACGTTTTCTGCCTATCCTTTCATCTCGACAGCGCTTTATCAAGCGAAAGTCGTCCAAACCATTGGTGGCGGTGGCTGGAAATGAAGCGATACGCTGCCGTTCCAACGATCTCTACCAAGGAAAAGGAAAGCAATGGCGTGAGCCAGGCTAGTGCTGGCAGGCGGGAGAGGATTTTACGTATAGCTTGGAAACCAATCGATACTTGGCCTTCTTTTGACAGGACATAGATTTCGTCAAACATGTCTACATAGCGTGCTGCTTTTTTTTGTGTTGTTTCGCTTACGAACTGGACAGGGAACCAGCGAAGTTCCCTGTTCCAGTCTAGTTTCATAACGACTTTTTTCACGGCTCGGCACAACGGGCATTGGGCGTCATAAAAGACAATATCGGTTTTCATGTCCACTCACCTCAACAACCGTATTGCCGAAAACCGTCCAAGTTAAACACATTACACGGGTTGCGCGCTTTTTAAGAAAATACGGCGCCCTTCTGTGGCCGATTGCAGCGCAGCTTCATTGATTTGCGTTAAGCGGAGCATATCCTCTCGTGTAATATGCGGCTTTTTGCCATCTTTGATTTCCGCAACCCATTGGGCGATTGCGCTTGGTCCAGGCTCTGGTAGTGTCGGCGTTTGCCAAGATCCGTCGCCAAGTTGGCTGGAACGGATGCGGACTGAGCGGTCTTCAACGAGCAAACTGCCTTCTGTACCATGCAACTCAAGCAAAAATGGGCTGGAACTTCCAATAAAGCCGGCTTCGATAATACCGCTTGCGCCAGAATCATAGCGGACGATGACTGAGGCATGGTCATCGACTTCACGCCCGGTGAACGCAACCATTTCGCACATGACAGACGCTGCTTCGCCAGCAAGGCGGTTTGTTAAATAAATTGGATGGGCGCCTAAGTCAATTAAGGCGCCGCCTCCGCATTGGTTTTTGGCATAGAAGTGAGGAGGCAGCCACCCGTCTGGATGCGTGTCTGTTGGCAAGGCGCCGCCATGTTCAAGCCGGCAACGGATGGACGTCAGTTGGCCAAGCCAGCCGTTGTCAAGTGCTTGTTGCGCATAGATGTAAGACGGGTCATTTAAACGAGGCAACGACAGCATTAACGAGACATTGTTTTTATCTACAGCTTCAAAGATAGCGATACAGTCTTCCTTTGTAAGCGCTAACACTTTTTCAGAAAAAATATGCTTTTTTGCAGCGGCACAAGCAAGAATTACATCTTTGTGCATCGAAGTAGGCGTGTCGACAATCACCCCGTCGATTTGATCTTGGGCAAGCAATTCGTTTAAGTCTTCGAAAAAATCAACCTCTAACTCCTTCGCCCACTGTCTTCCCCGTTCTCGATCTTCATCCCAGACAGCAACGACAGACAAATCAGGGTTCTCCAGTGCTTGGCTGGCATAATCATTGGCATGAACATGCCAGCGGCTTAACAATGCAACTTGAATCATTGTACTCCTCCTCAGCAGTTATTAAAGTCCATACTAGAGAGTGAGTGAATTGCTGTCAAGACAAAAAAGTTTCATTTTTATCAAACACGCTTTGTTGAAGACGCTTTTTAAAGCGTAAAGGTGAGAGATGTTTAGCTTGTTTAAAATGCTGGATAAAATAGCTTGTGCTCGAATAGCCGACGCTCACCGCTACCTCTGTAATGCTTAAATCGGTCGTCGTTAATAGTTTCTCCGCTTCTGTGATTCGAATGTAGTTCAGCAGTTCAGTGAACGAACGCCCGGTAATGCTTTTGATTTTTCGAGAAAAATAGCTATAGCTTAAATTGCATGTAGCTGCCGCTTGTTTTGCCGTCAGCGCTGTAGCGTAGTGGCTTTCTAATAATTGGAACACTTGCCGCATAAGATGGAAATCGCTGTCATTGATCGATTCCGTCCCAACAGAAATGCCTGATTGGCGCCAATGGCGTAAAACCGCTAAAAAAATCGTGCAAATATGAATCCGGATCGCAAAGTCATAGCCGTAATCCTTGTGTGAAAATTCGTCATTGATTTTTGTAATCGTTGCTGGAATGACGGTGCTTGCCATTTCCCTGCTTTTTAGCAGTGTTTGCGGGCTTGACTTTGACATCGTAAAAGGAAAGACGTACTTAGACTCAAAAATCGAGCGTGATGTAGAATACAAGACCTCAGGATCAAGTTTAATCACAAGGTATTCGACATTTTCACCGCTCTCTGCCCATATTGCATGGACTTCGTTGGAGTTGATAATCACTAAGTCGCCTTTCTCCATAAGGAACGGTTGCCCGCTCACAAAAACGCGGGCGCGCCCAGAAAACGAATAGAGCAGTTCAATGGCGTCATGAAAATGGGGGCTGGCAATTCGTCGGTTTGGTTCGCTTGTTTGCATATGGCAGTGGATCGGCTCCCGAATGTCATTTCCACTTGGCAATTGTTCTTTGTAAGCATCTAATTGCGTGAACATCCTATCTCTCCTTATGACAAACATTTAATATAATTGAATAGTTCTAGTATATAATCAATTGAGCCGAACATGGTACGATTTTTTCGAAAGAATTCAGAAAACGGTAAAGGTGGTGTGCGAACATGGCTCGAATTGGCTTGCAATTGTATTCCGTTAAAGAACGGTGTGCCGCTGATTTTTTTGGCACATTAGACGAGGTCGCGAGGTCAGGGTATGAAGGCGTTGAATTTGCCGGATATTTTGGCAAAAGCAGCAAGGAGTTAAAAAAGAGGTTAGCAGATAACCAACTCGTTGCGGCGGGGAGCCATATATCGATCGAACAACTGACAGATCAGTTGGATGAAGTGATTGCTTATGCAAACGAAATTGAAAGCCCTTACATTATTTGCCCTGGCTTGCCTGAGCCTTATCGGGACAGCGCCGATGCTTATAAACGTACAGGAGAGCTGTTGACGAAAATCGGTAAAAAGGCAGCAGCGGCCAATATTGCGTTCGGCTATCACAACCATGACATCGAACTTACCCAATTTGAAGGCGAATACGGACTTGATCTGTTATTTGCCGCTGCGGACCCACGTTATCTGTTTATGGAGCTTGATACGTTCTGGCTGGAAGCAACGGGGCAGAAGTCCATTGACTGGATTCACCGTTATAAAGACCGGATTAAAATTTTGCATATGAAAGATATGAACAACCTACAGGAATTGCGCAATGTTGAAGTTGGCAGCGGCATAATGGATTTTCACGGGATTCATGCAGCCGCAAAGCAGCACGGTGTCGACTGGTACACGGTTGAACAAGAGCAGTTTGACAAAGATGAGTTTGAATCAATTAAAGAAAGCGCCCAATTTTTGCATTCATTACGATAAAAGGAGCGATTGAAATGGAAGAGCGGACAGTAAGAATTGGCATTATTGGTTGCGGAGGCATTGCCAATGGCAAACAAATGCCGAGTTTGGCTAAAGTGAAAGGCGTCGAAATGGTGGCGTTTTGTGACATTATTAAAGAAAGGGCAGAGAAAGCGGCGGAAACGTACGGCAGCGAAGGCGCGAATGTGTATACCGATTACACCGAGCTATTGAAGGATTCGTCGATTGAAGTCATCCATGTGTGTACGCCTAATAAGTCCCATGCGCCGATCAGCATTGCAGCGATGGAAGCAGGCAAGCATGTGCTGTGCGAAAAGCCAATGGCGAAAACGGCCGCTGAAGCACGGCAAATGGTGGAGACAGCAAAGCGCACAGGCAAAAAGCTAACAATCGGCTATGACAACCGTTACCGCAATGACTCCCTTTATTTGAAGGAGCTTGTGGAACAAGGCGAACTAGGCGACATTTACTTTGCGAAAGCACATGCCGTGCGGCGTCGTGCGGTACCGACGTGGGGCGTCTTTTTAAACGAGGAAGAACAAGGGGGCGGCCCGTTAATTGACATCGGTACCCATGCCCTAGATTTAACGTTATGGACGATGAATAACTACAACGTTAAAAGCGTTGTCGGCAATGTTTACTACAAGCTGTCGAATACAGAAAATGCGGCCAATGCTTTTGGCCCGTGGGATCCAAAAGAGTTTACTGTCGAAGATTCGGCATTTGCGTTTATTACGATGGAAAATGGCGCAACGATTACATTGGAGGCAAGCTGGGCCCTTAATACGCTTGATGTGGATGAAGCAAAAACGACATTGTGTGGCACGAAAGCAGGCGCAGATATGCGTGACGGTTTGCGGATCAACGGCGAAAAATTAAGCCGCCTATACGTAACGAAGCCAGATTTAAACGCTGGCGGAGTCGCCTATTATGAAGGCGGCGCAGAAAGCCAAGCAGACAAGGAAGCGCGCCTTTGGATTGAGGCGATTCGCAACGGCACGGAGCCACTCGTAAAAGCGGAACAAGCGCTTGTTGTCAGTGAAATTTTGGAAGCGATTTATCAATCAGCGAAAACAGGCAAAACCATTTATTTTGATGAGGCCAATGTACCTGCGACGACCAATTAATGGAGGTGCCAATCATGTCTATTCGTTTTCGTTCCTTGAAATGGGTCGGTCTTTTGGCGGCAGTCACGACTGTTCAAACGGCATGCAGCAGCGCAGACACGGGTACAGAGGAGCTTGAGGAAGAAGTGATTACCGTCGAAGGACGGACGACGGTCACTTATTGGCATAACTATACTGGAAAAGGACTGGAAGCCATCGAACAGGTGGCTTCTGACTTTAATGAAAGTCAGGACGACATTTTTGTGCAACCGATTTATAGCGCCTCTTCTGAAGGAGACGACCAGCGGCTTTTGACAGCAATTGCTGGCGGCAATCCTCCAGATCTTGCCCATTTCGACCGTTTCAAAGTCGCCCAATATGCGGCAGAGAATTCCCTTGAACCGCTGACGCCTTTTATTGAAGCCGATCACTACGATATGGGAATTTATTATGACTATGCGGTTGAAGAATCGACTTACGAGGGCGACATTTATGCCATGCCGCTGACAACCGATTCAAGGCTGCTTTTTTACAATAAAGACCGCTTTGTCGAAGCGGGGCTAGACCCTGATCATCCGCCATCAACGATTCAGGAATTAGAAGAGGCGATTGAAAAGCTCTCAACGATTGAAGATGGGCGCGTGCAGGAGCTTGGTATGGTGCCATGGACGGCGCAAGGTTGGTTTTACACGTGGGCATGGGCATTCGGCGGCGATTTTTATGATCCAGAGACAGGCGAGTTGACGATCAATCATCCGAAAAATGTCGAAGCGCTGGAATGGCTCGTTTCGATTGCCGACAAATATGACGCAGCGACGGTCACAAGTTTTGACACGGCCCAAGGAAGCAATGAGATGGACCCCTTTATTCAAGAAATTTATAGCATGAAAGTCGATGGCCCGTTCTCGATCTCTACGATTAATCAATACAATCCTGATTTAAATTACGGGGTGACTCCTGTCCCTACGCCAACAGGCGACAATTTTGCGACCTGGTCAGGAGGGATGTCGCTGATCATTCCGAAAGGAGCCAAACACGCTGAAGAGGCGTGGGAATTTATGAAATATTTTGGCAGCGAACAAGGACAGCGTACGTTCAACGAAATGGATCACCAAATGTCGGTTATTGATACGGTCAATGAAGAACTGTATGGCGATGATCCGATTATGAAGGAATTTATTGACATTTTGCCGGATTCGAATTCGCGGCCTCCGATTGCAAGCGGGCAATTGTTATGGAACGAGCTCGACCGGGCAGTGGAGTATGCGATCCACGGCAGAGACGAGCCCCAGGCGTTGCTTGACAAAGTCGCTAAAAAAGTGGCCGAAGAGGAAAATTAGGAGGGTGGATGATGGCAAAATTGGAAACGGGAAAGGCGCCGAGAGTACGGGTAAGCCGCAAGCGTTCGAATGAAAGTTTAGCTGGTTGGCTGTTTGCGTTGCCTTGGATCATTGGGCTTTTGCTTTTTTTCGCATACCCTTTGATTTCTTCAATATATTACAGTTTTACGGATTACAGCATTTTGCAAAGCGGCAAATTTATTGGCTTGGCTAATTACCGCGAGTTGTTTCAAGACGAGTTGTTTTGGATTTCGATTTACAATACCATTTATTTTGCTGTTTTATTCGTCCCCCTGAGCATTATCTTTGGCGTTGCTTTGGCGATGGTGCTGAATATGAGGGTGCGTGGCATGGCTGTGTACCGGACGATTTTCTTTTTGCCGACTCTTGTTCCCCATGTCGCATTGGCGATCTTATGGATTTGGCTGTTAAATCCACAATTCGGGTTGGTCAACGCTGTTCTAGACTGGTTCGGCATACAAGGGCCGCCTTGGCTTGGCAGCACATTTTGGTCAAAACCGGCATTGATCTTGATGTCGCTTTGGGGGATTGGACAAGCGGTTATCATTTACTTGGCTGGCCTTAGCGATATTTCGCAAGAGTACTATGAAGCAGCGGAAGTGGATGGCGCAAGCTTTCTGCAAAAGACGTTTTACATTACGCTGCCGTTGTTGACGCCTGTGATTTTCTTCAATTTGGTGATGGGCTTTATCGGGGCGTTCCAGCAGTTCACATTACCTTATACGATGACCCAAGGTTCTGGAAGCCCTGCTGATTCATTGACATTTTACGTCATGTATCTGTATGACAACGCGTTTAGTTATTTCCGGATGGGCTATGCATCGGCAATGGCATGGATTTTGTTCGTCATCATTATGGCATTGACGGCCATCGTCTTTTGGAGTTCAAAACGATGGGTCCATTACCAAGGCGATTAGGAGGTGCCGCATGAACACATTGGCAAAAAAACGATTAAAAAGCATCTACGCCCATACCATTTTAATTCTTGCATCGATTTTGTTTTTAGTTCCGTTTGTATGGATGGTGTCTACTTCTTTTAAGCCGATTACGCAAGTCTTTACGTTTCCGCCAGAATTTTTGCCGCGGCCTTTCCAATGGGAGAATTATATTGAAGCAACGAAGTATATTCCGTTTTGGACATACACATGGAACACTGCCGTTATTACAGGATTAAGCACACTCGGAGTCGTTCTTTCCTGCCCCCTAGTAGCCTATAGTTTTGCAAAGCTCCGATGGCGTGGCCGCAATACGTTGTTTGCGATTACGATTGGCGTCATGATGATTCCGACACAGGTGACGATGATACCGCTCTTCTTGCTTTTTAACCAGTTAGGCTGGGTGGGAACAAACTTGCCATTGATTGTGCCAGCTTTTTTCGGTATCCCTTTTTCGATTTTTCTGTTGCGGCAATTTTTTAAAGGCCTTCCTGACACATTACGGGAAGCTGCAAAAATTGATGGGGCCAGCGAATGGCGCATTTATTGGCAAATTATGTTTCCATTAGCCAAGCCTGCTGTGTTAGCAGTCGCGCTGTTCCAATTTATGGCGGCGTGGACCGATTTTCTTGGACCGCTTATTTACTTGACTGATGAAGCGGCCTATACATTGTCGCTCGGGCTCCAGCAATTCCAAAACCAGCAAGGTTCTCAGTGGCATATGATGATGGCCGTTTCGACGCTGATGACGTTGCCGATTATCGTGTTATTCTTCTTTATGCAAAAAACGTTTATTCGCGGGATCACGTTTACAGGCATCAAAGGCTAAACCACAATGAGGGAAAAACAAAACGCGGTTTTACACAACGAAGAACAAGTGCGTGTGGCTAGAATCGCCTATAGTAGAAGCATAGGGGGCGATACGGGTGAACGAAAAACTTGCAGTAACGGTATTTACTGTTCGTGAACAGTTAAAAACGGTCGGCATTGGCCCAGTTTTTAAAGAGCTTGCGCAAATGGGCTATAAAGGGCTGCAATTGTCAGGGTTGCCAGCAGGCTATGACCAAGATGAAGTCGCTTACCATTTAAAGGCTAACAATGTGGTCGCTGCCGGAATGCATGTGCCATTTGCTCGCTTAACGAATGAGCTTGACCTTGTGCTGAAAGAGGCACAGAAATACGGGACAAACGCTTTGTTCTGCCCATATTTGCCTGAAGAGCTGCGGACGGAGGAAGGGTACCGGGCCGTTAAGGAAGGGCTAAATAAAGTGGCGCAACAGGCGCCTGATTTTCAAATTGGTTTCCATAACCATGCTTTCGAGTTTGAGACAACGATCGATGGTCAAGATGCGCTTAGCTATTTGCTTGAACCGAGCCAAGATAACCGCATTCTAGCTGAAATTGACGTCTACTGGGTTAAAAAAGGCGGCCGCGATCCATACGCATTTATTCAGACGTACAGCGGGCGAATGCCGATGATTCACTTGAAAGACATGACGAAAGACGAAGAAGAGACATTTGCCGAAGTTGGAGAAGGGTCGATTCCCTTTTTGCCGATTTTGCAATGGGGCGAACAAAATGGAGTAGAGTGGTATGTTGTCGAACAGGATGTATGCAAAAGGGATCCGATGGACAGCTTGCGCATAAGCTTCGCCAACTTACAGCGATTGGCGGCACAGCTTTAACGACGAATGTATTCTGGCTAAGCATTGGCTTAGCCAGACATGCTTTGGCGCTTGTATTGAGCAGGCGTGATGCCTGTGAATTGTTTAAACACTTTTGTAAAATGGGACGGATAATGAAAGCCAACTTGGTAGCAAATATCGGTAATGCTGGCGTCGCTTACGAGAAGTTCAATTTTCGCTTGGTTGACTCGCCGCTGATACAAATATTTAAAAATCGTTACGCCTGTCATTTCTTTAAACACTTT